>NZ_JAAWWK010000003.1:0-539244 GCF_012272835.1 Spongiibacter thalassae
CTTCGCCTTCCTTCAAAATGGTGACGATCTGCTCGTCGGTAAACCGCTTCTTCATGTCCGCATTCTCCATCGTTTGCGGACTTTACTAAGTTCAGGCTGGTACGGCTAGCGGGGAGCAGGTCAGGGTTAACAAGTTAATACCGAGCCAGCACGGTTTCTCAGTTCAGAGGTCATTCCTCTTACTTATTGCTTTTAAAATATACTCTCAAAGCGCCTCCTGAAAAAGCGAGACGGCTCGGTTTCTGGCACAGCGAGTCCCCTTATCAGCGCGCCACATCTTACTAACCTATTGATATTCACTTGATTCGTTGGTCTTATCACCTGCAATCTGTGCTGTCGTTGTCGGCAAACCGAGCCACAACTGCGGCACGGTAATGCTCACTCAGCAGCTGTTTGCCGAGCTCGTGAGAGCGCTGCAATCGGTCCTCCATGCTTTGTAAGTGCGAGAGCGGCAACTCGCCGATTGCGCTCGGCACCGTCCCCGAGAAAGACCCTGCTTGACATTGCCGCGTGCCTCATTACCACGAAAATGATAGTCGTCGGATCGCGTTCAGCGGTCAATCTCGCGCCCCGTGCCAAATGCCTCTAAAACCCTTGGGGGTATGTAATCCTATATATCTTTACAACAAATAAATTTTGTGGCTCAATTAATGAGACAAATAAATAAATCGTCTTATTTCGTTAGCTGAGGCCCACAATGAATACTTCCACTCTCAAGGTCGGTGACGTCGATCTGGCTGATACCAAGGTTTTTGAGCAAGCCGTTCCCCATGACTATTTTGCGCTGCTGCGCCGCGAAGCGCCGATAACCTGGCAGCCCCAGCCAGAAGAGGAGAACGGTGGTTTCTGGAATATCACCCGTTACGCCGATATTGAAGAAATCGAGAAAAATGTTGAGGTGTTTACCAGCCGCTGTGATATCAGCCCCATGCCGGTGCCCCAGTCCACTCTGGAAAACACCATTGATCACTCGATTATTATGAGTGATCCGCCGCGTCACGGTTTTTTGCGTCGGTCCATTATGAAGGCCTTTACTCCCAAGGCGATCAAGCAGCTGGAGCAGACAATTCAGACCTGCGCGGTAGATGCGGTTAACGCGATTATCGACAAGGGCGAGTGCGACTTGCACGATATGGCTGCGTACACGCCGATAGAAGTCGTGGCTGAAATTCTCGGTGTGCCCGCCCACGATCGTCAGAAGTTGTTTGATTGGGCCAATGCGATGTTTGGCAGCAGCGATCCCGAACTGTCGGACCCCCAGCGCAATATGATGGGCGCGTTTCAGATGTTTTCCTATGCCCGCCGTCTGGGCCTGGCGCGCCGGGAGAAGCCCGGTGAAGACGTATTCAGTATGCTGTCTGCCGCCGAGGAAGATGGCGAGCAGCTGAGCGATATCGATCTTGGCGCCACCTTTATTGTGCTGGCCACGGCGGGTAACGAAACCACTCGAACCCAGTTCCTACAGGGTGCACTGTTGCTGATGGAACACCCTGAGGTGGCTGCCCAGCTGCGGGAAGATCCCTCGTTGATCGACAATGCCGTTGAGGAAATGCTGCGCCTGACCACGCCGGCCATGTGTTTCGCCCGCCGGGCAACCCGCGACTACGAGATTAACGGTCAGTTGATTAAAAAGGGCCAGAAGGTTCTGATGTGGTATGTGTCCGGTAATCGGGACGAAAGCGTGTTTGAAAATCCGAATGTATTCGATATCCACCGCGCCAACGCGAACAAGCATTTGTCCTTTGGTTCCAGCGGTGCGGTGCATCGCTGTCTGGGGGCGAACCTGGCGAGAACGGAATTAAAGGCGATGTTGTTGCAACTGGTCACTCGCCTGCCAGACATCAAGCTCGCGGGCAAAGTGGATCGTTTGCGCAGCAACTTTACCAACGGTATTAAGCGTATGCCGGTAGCGTTCAGTAAAAGCGAGCCAACCGGTGACGCCTCCCATGTCACCATGTATGCCTCGGGCTATGAGGCGGCGCTGAAGCAGGCCGCAGAGCACAGTGAACCCGAGGTGATACTGGAAGCCAGCGCCAGTGGCCACGATATTCAGTTGGTGCATTTGGCCAGAGTGGAGTTGCAGCTCGGTGTGCCACAGATTATTGCTGAAGGCCCACGGGGTACCCGGCTGATGGTTGATATTACCAAGGCCTCCTGGGAAGGGCCGCGCTTGAAGGCGGTTCAGGCACCGTGTCCTTCTGGTGACTGGGCAACGGTGAGCCCTGATGGGGCGTTGATGATTGATGTTCGTGCTACGATTGAAACCCACGACGGGGCGACGATATTCGTCACCTACGAGGGGCGCTCTGACTATTCCAAGGGCGGCACCGCGCCGATTATTGTTACGCCGAAGTTTGAAACCGCTGATCCGCGTTATAGCTGGTTAAACAAGGTGCAGGCAGTAGGTCGGGGGCGCTCGGAAGGAATGAGCAAGCTGATTTATGAAGTGTACGAAGTGCGCTGACAGGGGGTGGGTATGATGGTGGACGCTGCTGCGCCGGCGCGACAGGAGAGTGTTTCCGGGGAGGTTTTGGCCGCTGCCGCACGGGTGGTAGCCCGCCTGGGAGTGCACAAGGTGTCGATGGAAGATATCGCCGCCGAGGCGAAAATGTCCCGGGCCACCCTGTATCGCCGTTTTGGCAACCGCGACATCATTATTGGTGCGCTGATTTCCCAACAGGCGCGCCCCTTTGTTGAAGATGCTATCCGCCTGTCCAGTGGTGCAAAGAGTTTTGCTGAGCAGATAGAGATCAACACCGTTCAGGCGGTGTTGAATATCGGCCAGTACAAGGCACTGGCGGCGATTTTCTCCCAGGGTAATGATCCGCGTAATCTGGTGTTGATTCGCCCGGTGTATCGCGAGGTGGTACTGGTCAACCTGATTCCCTCGCTGGAAGCGGCCAGGGAGTCCGGGGAGTTGCGCGATGGCCTCGACAACGAAGAAGTTGCCGAGTGGCTGATGCGGGAATTTTTAATGCTGGTGTCCGAGGGGCCGTGGACGGCAGAGCGGCTGCGTCGCCGAGTGCGCCAATTCCTGTTGCCGGTGTTGTTGAAGGACATGCCGGGGCAGGCGCAAGTTACCGAAAGCCCCAAGCCGACAGAGGCCCAGCGGCTCGATAATATGGAAAAGCGCCTGAGTGAAATTCAGCAGGCGGTCGCGCTGATCAGTCACAGTTTGCTGCACAAACCCTGAGGTTTTAATCCTGGGTAACGCGCCTTCCGGCGCGTATCACCTGCCACGTTTTTTTGTGTCCAGCCTGTTGGCACCGTAGAATCTCCCTCGTATTCACTCAGCAAACAGGCAGCACCGCTTATGGATCACTCCGTTGGCAACGATCCCAAACGCGCACACGCCCTCGCCAAGCAAATGATCCAGGATATTGTGGCGGGCAGCCTCGGTGCCGACGCTTTTCTCGGCCGTGAGCCGGTGTTGCTGGAGCGCTATGGTGTCAGCCGCGATACCTTTCGCGAGGCCCTGCGCCAGTTGGAGTGGCTGGGAATTGTGCGCACCCAGCGTGGCGCCAGAGGCGGAGTGTATGTGCAGCCCCCGAATCAGTCGGCAGTGGTGAATGTGCTGCGCGACTACATCGATTTTTCACAACCCGGCTTTGGCGATTTACTGGCGGTGAGACGGGTGCTTGAGCAGGAATTGCTGCACGCGGCAATTGCTCGCCTTGAAGACCGCGATATCGTCCGTCTGCGTATTTTGCAGGGGCAGTTCCAGCGGGATATGAGTCGCGAACATTTCGTGATGCTGTTGTTTCGTTTTTATCGGCAGTTGATGGATATCGCCGACAACGAAGTGATTACCCTCAGCTTGATGCCGCTGCTGTTTGTGACCGTCGATCTGGCCAATTTTGAAACCCTCAGCGACAGCGCCTTCGCCGACAACAGTGAGCGAGCCTGGCACACCCTCAGTGCGCTACTCGATGAATTGATTGGCGGCAATGTGGTGGCCGCTAGCGGCCTGTTGTTGAGATTCCTCGATTTTACCGGGGCCTCGGTGCCGGACCAGATCGCCGCGCTGCACAATGCAGAGAGTTATCCCGACTGGTTTGATGCCCGGCGAAATAAACTGGCCAGGGGGCTGATTTACCGGATTCATCAGGACATTCGCCGCAGTGGCTGCCAGCAGGGCGACCACCTGGGCACCGAAGCGGAACTGATGGCCCGCTATGATGTGAGTCGCAACACCTTTCGCGAGGCCTGCCGTGTGTTGGAGGTGGTGGGTCTGGTGGCGGTGCAAAAGGGTCGCGACGGCGGTTTGAAGGTGGCACAACCCCGCCCGGATAATGCGATATCGGCGGTGGTGTACTACCTGAACGCCGTCAAGGTGTCTTATCTGAGTCTGACCCGGGTGCGCAATGCGGTGGAGCTTGCTGCGGTGCCTGCTGCGGTGTCGTCACTGAGCGACCAAGCGGCTGAGCACTTGACCGAGCTGCTTGCTGTGCAGAAAGCGGTGGTGGGTGATAAGCGCTTTGCGGCGGCGGCCATAGCCACACAGAAAGCGATGATTCGTTACTGCGGTAATCCGATCATGATTTTCTACTATGACGCCCTGCTGGACAGTATCTATTACCGCGATCAGGGAGCGGTGGCGCTGACCAGGCTGATGGAGCACGCCGAGCCAATAACGGCCAGCCAGTCGGTGATTATCGACGCGATGCTGCACCGCGACCGGGCGCTGGCGCGCCGCCGGGTGCTGCAGCACCATGCTGCCATCGAAAAATACGTTGGCAGCATGTAGGGCGGTTATAGCATTTTATCGACGAAGCGCTGTTTCTTTTCGGTAGACGGCGGCGCCAGATATTTCCCCAGACTGAGCAGCCCCTGTTTATACACCGCCTTTTGGTGGCTGAACTGGAGGAAGCCATGGTGGCCGTGGTAGGCACCCATGCCGCTGTTGCCGACGCCGGCCAGAGGCAGGTCGGGGCAGGTAATATGTTGGGCAACATCGTTGAGGGTGACGCCCCCTGAGCAGGTTGTGGTGAGTACCTTGTCAATGTGCGGGCGGTTATGGCTGAAGCAATACAATGCCAGCGGTCGCGGTTTTTGATTGACGTAGGCAATGGCTTCGTCAAAGCGCTTGTAGGTCTTTACGCACAGAATCGGGCCGAACAATTCCTCGTTGATTATTTTCAGGCTGTCGTTGGGGTTGACCACAAAACGGAACGGCATTTTGCGCGGAGCCTGAGTGAAATCCTCGTTGGCGGGGTTCAGTGTGTCGATGCGACAACCCGCCTGTTCCGCCTCCTCGATATAACTGTTCAGTCGTTGCAGATGGCGGTCGTTAATGATGGAGGTGAAGTCGTCGTTGTCGGCGAAGCGCGGGAAGAAGCCGGTCATGACCCGCTTGGCGTGGTCGAGGAAGGCCTCTAGTTTGTCTTCAGGCAGCAGCACATAATCCGGCGACAGGCACAGCTGGCCGGAGTTCATCGCCTTCATGGTCATGGTGCGCTCGGCGGCCACCGCGATGTCGGCGTCGCTGTCGATCAGCACCGGGCATTTGCCCCCCAGCTCAAGGGTGACCGGCACCAGGTTGCGGGCGGCGGCGGCCATGACCGATTTGGCAATTTCCGGCCCTCCGGTATAAACAAGGTGGTCGAAGGGCAGCTGCGAGAAGGCGATGGCCGTATCCACGCCACCGGTGACCACCGCCATTTCGGTGGGGTCGAAGGCGTCGGCCACCATCGTGTGGATTACCTCCGAGGTTGCCGGGGTCAGGTCCGAGGGCTTCAGCATCACCCGGTTACCGGCGGCAATTGCACCAATGGCCGGTGAGAAAGCGAGGTAGGCGGGAAAATTCCACGGTGACATATTGCCGACCACACCCAGCGGTTGATAGTGAATGTGTGCTTTAGCCCCCAGCAGGTTCATCGGCGCGGGGACTTTGCGCTTTTGCGGGCGCATCCAGCGTTTGATCTCCTTTTGGGTTTCCTTGGCCTCGCGGGTAGCAGACAGCACATCGGTCACCGTGGACTGAAAGCGGCTGCGGTGGCCGAAGTCTGCCGACAGGGCCTCAATGAGCGCGTCTTTGTAGCGCAGGTGAATATCGGCAATGCGCTTGAGCCGGTCTATGCGAATATCGGCGCTGGGAAAGCCCTCTTGCATAAAGCTTTCGCGCTGCTTGGCCAGTAGTTGTTGCAACTTGTCGTTGTCCGATAGAGGTGTAGTCATAGTGTGATACCTGTCGAGTCAACCGAAATTAGAGATAGCGCAATTTGTCGAGAATCGCGTCGAGTTTGTGATGTACCGTGTCGTCCTGGGTGCTGTCGTCTTGTAACGGCCGCAGGGCATCGACGATAAATAGCTGAAGGTAGCGGCCCAGCGCGCCTGCGTCGGGCTTCGGGGTCAGGGGAATACTGACCAGCACCCACATCTGGCGGAGAATCCAGTCGGCAACCTCCTCGGCGGGAATATCCTGGCGCACCCCGCCATCCCGTTGGCAGGTGGCAATAAATGGCTGAGTAATATCGGTGAAAGCTGCCGGTGCGCGGCTGTCTTCCCGATATAACAGGTGAATGGCTTGCCCGATGCTGGCCTCATCGCGGGGAAGGTAATCCCGTGACTGAGCGGTGCTGGCCAGCTGTTTGGCAAAGTGGAACAGCCTTTTGCGCGGACAAGTGGCTTGTTCTGACTCGCTGATAATGGCGCGCAGGCGCTCTGTCCACAGCTGGGTGACCACACAGGTAAAAAGGTCGTCGAGGTTCTTGAATTCCCGATAGAAGGAGGTGCGTGATACCTCAGCGAGTTGGCACAGCTCGTTGATCTGTGCCTCGGCCAGTGTGTGCTCGCGCAGGTAGTCAGTCGCGGTGTCGAGGATTTTTTGGCGAATAGAACTCATGGATTCTCACTGATGTTGATTATGTACGGACCGCCAGTCGCAGCTGGCAGCGTCCGTTAACAGGGGTATCAATATGCGCCTTGCCATCGATGTCAGCGGTGGTGGCGGCAATCACGTTGTCGTGCTCGTCGAGCAACACATAGGGGGTTTCCCCTTGCAGTCGCGAGAAATGCAAGACGTGGGATTCCCCGGTATCGGCACTGCTGCAGAGCGTCATGCTCAGGGTGCTACCGTCGTTGTCGGCGGCGGCTACCATAACATCGGGGTAGGGTACTGACTCCAGACGCGGCCCCCGGCGAATGGACGCCGGCACCTCACCGTGGGCCATACGATACCAGCAACCGGGGGTGGCAAAGCGCGCAATATGGGAAAAGCACTGGGCCATTACCGAGCCTAGGTGGTGCAGAGCGCCGTCTTTCCAGTCGGTGCCCATTTCCTCGTACCGCTGGCGGGCAAATTCATAGATCGCCAGATCGCCCATTTCCTTGGCACTTTGCATCAGGGTTATCCAAAAGAAAACGCCGTTCTTGGTGTAGTTGCCTGCGTCCAGCATGCCGGGGCCACTGGGTGTCCACGCCGCCATATCGTCGCCGAATTCCTCGTTGAGCATGTATTTTGCGAGTGCCCAATACACCTGGGCGAGCCGCGGCGAGGTCATGTTCAACAACCAGATATTGCCCAGATACGCAAAGGGTCCGCCACCGGCAAGGATGATGCCGCTGCGGCTGGACATTATGGTCGCCGTGCGTCCCTCGGCCATAGTGAACTCGGTTTCGATAATATGGTTGAACTTCTCCAGGCGGTCGAGTCCGTGGCGGGTGCCGTGTACCTTGTCGAACACCAGCGCGCCGGTCATGCCGAACAGATTGCAAATCGCAAATACCCAATTGGGTTCGCAGGGAAACAGGCTCAAGCGACTGCGGTCAAATTGCTGGCTGACCACCTCAACAATGCGGGGGAAGTCGTAGCGAAAATAGCGTTTGGGACCTTCTTTCAGGGTCAGTGCATCGGGAGTTGAGTAGCGCAGATCGTCGGTGGCGCGTTCATAGGCGCCCAATGCCAGGGCCCACCAGCCCGAGTACATAATGTTGTCCTTTTTGACCGGGTCGGCGTTAAAGCGGAAATTGCCCAAGGCGTTCTCCACCCGCCAGTAGTGCCACACCCGTCGATCTTTCATCTTTTCAATCGCCCGGCGCTGAGCCTTGTGGAGGTAACCCGAAAATGCCGGGGTGCGGGAGATTTGCAGGGCGGCAAGGGCGTAGTTGATTGCTACCAGTTGGTAGCGCCAGGCGGCCTCACGGAACTGGTCTATTTTGACAAATCCGTTGAACTGGTCGATGGGCTGCATTGCCAGATTGAGTATATAGCGCAGCGAACCGAGTTCCTTGTCGTCGAGCTCCTCTCCCAGTTCATGGGATTTTTCGGGGGTAATAAAGGGCACTTCGCTCAGGTATTTATTCAGTGCCTGTGCGCGGACCTGCTTGGCTTTGCGTTGGTGGCGGCCGTGGTACAGATAGCCCGCGAGCATCGCCAGGCTGATGACCGGCACACTGATGCTGGCGGCCAGTGAAGGTGGGTTGTCGATACTCCATGCCGCGAGCAGGGCTGGCAGTAGCCAGGCCAGTACCGGAAAGATAAAGCCCCCGACCAGCAGCCACAGTACCAGCGAGAGGGCGAACAGCCCCATGCAGAGAACAAACCAACCCGGAGCACCTGCGGCGAGAAAACCGCCGCCCGGCAGCCATAGTCCCAGCCCGAAGGCCTGATAGCCTGAAGTGAAATCGAGCAGTGTGGGCAGCAGGCCTATTGCGGCGAGCACCGCCCAGATTGTCAGTGCCCGCTGGCGAATGCTGCGGAGTATGGGGCCACCGCCTACAGGGCTGTTTGCAAAGAGTGTGTCGGGTGCCATGGTGCTCACTTTTTTTACATTATGGTGTGTGAATGTTGATCGGCTTGGAGCTTAATAAAGATCATGTGTTAAATAGTGTTACATAAATGTGTTCAAATCAATAAATATGTTACAAATTCGCTGTCGGTTTACTTGGGTTGCGATACTTTTGTTTTAATAAAAAGTAATAAAAACAATAACATATAAAAATCATACATATCAATTATAGGATTTCTTTACAGGCGCCTAAAAAAAGCGATATATTGTGCCGAAGTTGTTTAGCGCCATTTTGATTTGTGGTTATGGCTAATTATTTAGAGCCGTTACGATAATGTTGCCCTGTTAAGACGGCCTGTGGCGCCTCATTCAAAAATAAATTTTAAAGCGTCTACTAATAATAGTGTGACGTGATAAGTGACATTAGCTGGAGCGACGATGAGCAGTAAAACGGTATTGGTGACAGGGGGCGGCAGCGGTATTGGTCGCCAGTTCGTGAGATTGTTCGCTGCGGACGGCTACCGACTGGTGGTGTTCAGTCTTGTACAGAGTGAGCTGGATGACCTGGCCGTAGAGCTGCAACGGGACTTTCCCACTGCTGAGTCAGTGCTGGTGCAGCAGGATGTTGCCGCCGAAGGCGCAGCCGAAGAAATGCTCGCCTACTGCCAGCAGCACCAACTCGTTATTGATGTGCTGGTAAACAATGCCGGTTTTTGCGTGTTTGGTGACCATGTGGCGGTAGACGGTCCGCGGGTTGAAAGCATGCTCAAACTTAACGTGATCGCGCTGACCCAGATGTGTCGGGTATTCGGTGACGATATGAAGCGTCGGGGCGAAGGCAAGATTCTCAATGTCGGCTCTATGGCGGGTTATATTCCTACAGTAGGTATGGCGGCTTACTGCGCCTCCAAAGCATATGTAAATAACTTCAGTGCGGGTATTGCCGCAGAGCTGGCGGATTACGGTGTGCAGGTGAGTGTGCTGTGCCCCCCTGCGACCCAGAGCAAGTTCATGGCCACTGCCAAGGGCAACGATGACACCGGCCAGGCCGTGGAAAAATTTGTTTCCGGCAAAATGTTTAGCGCTGAGGAAGTGGCCACGGCGGGCTACCGGGGGTTGTTGGCCGGGAAGCGTCGAATATCAGTCACACCCATGTTGCGTTTTTCCATGTTTATGATGCAGCTGTTGTCGCCGGATACTCTGGCCAATATCACGCTGAAGCAGGTGAAAAAACTCAAGTCGGCGTAAGGGCCGAGCTGTCCGCCGGCGGCTTTGTTTACCGGTGTCGGCGGAGCTTTCCAACGAGGTAGTGTGTATAACAATGTTTAAATCCAAAAATAAAGAACCGCGCATTCCCAGCCATGTTCCGGCGGCAATGGTCTATGACTTTGATATTTTTACAGACTCGGCCCGAGGCGGCGATGTTCACGCAAGCCATAAATCCCTGCACGAAGCCGCGCCGGACGTGTTCTATACCCCTCATAATGGCGGCCATTGGATAGCAACGCGCATGGAAGACGTGCGTTACATCATGCAAACCCCGGAGTTGTTCTCCAGCCGCAATGCACCGTTTTCCCCCGATGTCGGCAAGCTGGGTTTGTCGCTGCCGCCCCAGGATATGGATCGCCCGGATCACGCACTGTATCGCCAGTTGTTGATGAAATTCCTATCGCCGCAAAAGGTGGTAAAGCTGGAGGCCCAGATTCGTGAACTGGCCATCGGCCTTATCGAAGACGTTAAACCCGAGGGCGGTTGCGAATTTATGTCGTCGGTGTCGGTGCCTATTCCGGTCAAAACCTTTATGGGGCTGATGCATATGGATCAGTCTCGCTACGAGGAGTTTGTGCGCTGGGCGAACGGTATTCTGGCCTCTGACACCATGCTCAAACGCCTGCCGCCCTTTGTGCGTATGCACTTTTATTTAAAGTCGTTGATTCGTCAGCGCGTAAAGTCGCCCTCTGACGACCCCATTAGCATGTTGCTGGCTGCCGAGGTCAACGGTGAAAAACTGACCCACAAGCGCGTATTGGAAATGTGCAACTTACTGTTCCTCGCGGGGCTGGATACGGTGACCAACGCCATGACCTTTTCCATTAAACACCTGGCAGAAAATCCGAAATTTCAGCAACAGCTGCGGGACCATCCCGAAAAGATACCCGCCGCGGTGGAAGAGCTTTTACGTCGCTACGCTTTTCCGAATATTCCCCGGCGTGTCACTCAGGACACCGAACTTGGCGGCGCGAAAATGCGCGCGGGCGACCGCATTATCTGCAGCCTGGCGGCGGCGAACAACGACGACCGAGTGTTGGACAACCCCGGCGAGGTCGATCTGGAGCGCCCCAAATTCCGTCATATGGCCTTTAACGGTGGCCCCCATAACTGTGCCGGTGCAACCCTGGCGCGGCTGGAATTGCGAGTATTTCTTGAAGAGTGGCTGGCGCGGATGCCGCCATTCCAGCTCGAACCCGGCTTTAAACCTGAAATGCGCGGTGGCGCCGTAATGGCAATGGAAAGCCTAAAACTGCGCTGGTAAATCTCAGTGCGGTCTGTGCCGAAAGCCAATAATACGATTAATGACAGGCTGATACCGAGGGTCGTCAGCCTCACCCTGAACCAGGAGAAACATAATGAGTTTTGATAATAAAGTAGCCATTGTTACCGGTGCGGCCCAAGGTATGGGTGCCGCCTATGTTCGTTTGCTGAGTCAACGGGGTGTGGCGGTCGCTGTGGCCGATATCAATCTGGAATTGGCAGAAACGGTTGCGGCGGGGATTACCGCCGAAGGTGGCAAGGCGCTGGCGGTGAAGGTTGATGTTGGTTCGCCCGAGTCGTGCAAGGCCTGTGTCGAGGCTACCGTCGCGGCCTTTGGTAAATTGAATTATCTGGTCAACAACGCCGGTTTGCTCAGCGCGGCGACATTGCCGCCCTTGCAGGATATCAATATCGACGACTACCAGCGGGTGATGTCGGTGAATATGCACAGCGTGCTGTATATGACCCAGGCAGCGGCCCCGGAAATGAAAAAGCAGGGCGGCGGTGCCATTGTTAATACGTCTTCTATCGGTAGCTGGCAGGCGACTGGCATTTATTCGGTGTCGAAGGCGGGTGTGAATACCCTGTCGGTGAACCTTGCCCACTCACTGGCTGCGGACAATATTCGTGTTAATGCGATTGCCCCCGGCACTGTAGATACCGAAGGCATGAAGCCCATTATGTCGGTGGAGCAAATGGCCCAGTGGGCGAAAATGTCCGGTCAGGCTACCGGTGAAGTGGCAGGGCCAGAGAAAATTGCTGCGGTAGGGGTCTTCCTGTTAAGTGACGAAGCGGCCTTTGTGAATGGTCAGGTGTTCCCCGTAGACGGCGGCACAGTTATCCGCATTTGATGCCCCTAACCATAACGAGATAATCACGATGACTAACGAATTCGATTCAAGCTGCCCAGCGGGCTGTCTGCTCATTGGCGACGAAGTAATAGAACAGGCGTCCGGCGGCGTATATACCCATATCAACCCCGCCACAGGCAAAGCCCAGGCGGAGATTCCTCTGGCCGGTGTTGCCGAAACTGAAAAGGCCGTAGCAACGGCGAAAACCGCCTTTGAGATCTGGCGTGGCATGCCCGGTCGCGAACGCGCCGCACTGCTGAACCGCTTAGCTGATCTGATTAAACAAAACGCCAGTGAATTTCAGCGCCTCGCGGTGATGGAGGGTGGCACGCCCTTTAGTATGGCTGCCGGTGGTGCCGGATTGGCTGAGGAGTGGACTCGCTACTACGCCGGCTGGGCCGACAAGCTGGACGGCCAGGTGGTTAGCAGCTACCCCAGCGATGAGTTTATTTACACCCTGCCTGAACCCTATGGCGTGGTGGGTATTATTGTCACCTGGAACGGCCCGTTGATTAGCCTGGGTATGAAGGTGATTCCCGCATTGGCAGCCGGCAATACCGTGGTGGTCAAGCCTGCAGAGCAAACCCCCTTTGTGGCGGCAATGTTCGGAAAATTGGCACTGGAAGCCGGAATTCCCGCTGGTGTCATTAATATCTTGCCCGGTGCAGTAGAATCCGCCCAGGCATTGATCGGCCACCCCGACGTACAAAAAATCAGTTTCACTGGCGGACCTGTTACCGCCCGCAAAATCCTCCACCAATGCGCCGAGCTGCTTAAGCCCTCGGTAATGGAGCTGGGTGGCAAGTCAGCCAATATCGTATTTGAAGACGCCGACCTCGACAGCGCCGCGCAACACGCCGCCACCATGAGTGTAGGGTTGTTAAGCGGCCAGGGTTGCGAACTGCCTACGCGACTGCTCGTGCAGGAAAGCGTGTACGACGAAATGGTCGAGCGCGTGGTTGCCATTGCCAAGGCGCTGCCCATTGGCGACCCCCGAGATGTGAACACCTTTATTGGGCCAGTCATCAACGAAGAAGCCTGTGAGCGTATTCTGGGAATGGTTGAGCGCGCCAAGGAAAGCGGTGCCGGTCGACTGGTGCTTGGCGGCGAGCGTCTGGGTGGTGAGCTGGCCGACGGGTTCTTCCTGTCGCCCACCATTTTTGCGGATGTCGACCCCCACAGCGAAATCGCCCAGCAGGAAGTGTTTGGCCCGGTGCTGGTGATACAGAAATTCAGCACCGAAGAAGAAGTGATCGACATCGCCAACAGCACCCAATACGGATTGGGTGGCTATATCCAAACCAACGACCTCAAACAGGCGCACCGGGTTGCCGCTGCACTGCGCACCGGCTTTGTTCATATCAATGGCAGCCGTAACATTCCCGCCCACGCCCCCTTCGGTGGCCTTGGCCTTTCCGGCTTCGGCAAAGAGGGCGGTCGTCCGGGTCTGGATGAATTTGTGCGACTGAAAACTGTAAGCCTGGCGCAGTAAGTTGAAATGACCTTCTGCGGGTTGGCGAGCGCATCGTTTGGTGCGTGAGCCAGCCAGGCGAATTCGATTTGGCTTGTGGGTTCTATAGTCCTGGCTGTGCGTTGCTTTACCCCGTCGAGTACCGCGTTCGTAACTATACGTTGTGTATTAAAACGCCCCTCTATCTTTTTGCTTTAAATAAAGCAACGCTCAATTCTGCATGCTGAACTACCCAGTAGATTTTACCCTTGCCAAGGTTTATCCTCGGACTTTGATGCGTGCCTTCGCGCTTTGCGCGTAAAACAAAATATCGTCAGTACACACTTCAAGCACATAGGATGGTGGCGAGTGAGATACGGAGCACCTACCTTCCTTCAGACCCTGCGGGTTCGGTTTTTTCAGCAGCGTTTTGGCCGTTAATCGATCTACTTCCATGTAGAAACAAAGATTCGTGCGCTGTTGTGGGTAAAATGAGTGGGCGTGATTTATGGGTGCTAGCCTTAAATATGGAGATACACTTTGAAAAATATCGTAATAGTATTATCAATATTTTTTTCGCTTTCTGCTACGGCAGAGCCAATCAAAGATGTCGGGGGTACAAAGCAACTCTGCCAGCAAGCAGCTGATGCGTTTGGATCCGGAGATCCAAAGAAATCTATGGAAATTCTTAAGCCTCATTGGCCTTTACCCGTTGAAGAAATCAACAATCTTGCGTATCAAGCTGAGAGCCAGTTGAAAATGGTGTCATCCCGATTTGGCTCAATTTTAGGTGCTGATTTTGTAGGAACAAAAGTTGCTGGAAAAAGTTTTATTCAGCACACGTATATTGGAAAGTTTGAAAAGCATGCGGTTCGTTATATTTGCGTCTTCTACAAACCAAAGGAAAAATGGGTTGTTAATGCAGTATATTGGGACGATCAAACTCCAGCGTTATTTCAATAGACATAACATGTATAGAAAAGCGCATTTTACGTACGGCCTGCAGCTCTACAAAAATTAATTGCGTGTGGCGGCGTCGGTAATCAGGGTATGCACATGGAAGACAGTAACAACCCATTCAGAAAGGCGGGTTTTGGCCTCCTTGTAATTGGCATTATTGATCTCGGAATTATAGCCTATGCTATTGCCAACAAAATAAGTTACTCGTCGAGTTTTAATATATTCGCAGTTATCGCAGGGATACTTCTTATAAAAGGTGGGGTAAAAACAGCGAGGGCTGTGCGTTGGTTCAGTGCGTTTCTATTCGTGGCATTTATCGGGCTTCTAGCGGTTATGCCTATTATCACTCCAGTTGGCCTGCTCATAACTCAGATAAAACTTAACGCTTTATCCGTAGTGGGTTCTTTTGCCTATGGGTTAGTTTTTGTTGGGGTGCTTATTTGGGTTCACATACAGCTGTCAACTCCAGAATCCTTGCGTGTTTTGGAGAAAGCAGGATATAAAACTGCCAAGCCTAAATCAGCTTATATTGCCGGTGCTGGATTGTTGGCTCTTGCCGTTGGCCTGTCTACGGCCTTTCTAAACGGGGAGTCCGCACAAAAGGCTAAAGCCTTAGCTAAGGAACAGCTTGGGCCTGAATTTAACTATCACGTTACCAGTATGACGACCTTCGGTCGCTCTGGTCATGCTTCAGTAGCTGCATACACAGATAAGGAAATACACCGTGTTCAAGTGCAGTGGTAACTCACAACTACAAAGTTGCGGGAGCAGGTCAGTGAGAGTTACACGATCTAGCGCCGATAGGACGTGGTCTCGTTTGCGATAGGTCGCTGTGGTGAAGCTGTGTCGTCAATGACGGGGGCCGGCGAATATAGTCCGTTACGTCGCCGCCCGAGCGTTTAACTAACCAACGGAATTCAGCCGTGGACAATGACCCAAACCAACCCGCCGGTTTACGCCGAGAGCCCAAACAGGAACGCTCTCGACGTATGGTGGCGGCGATAGAACAGGCTGCCCGCAGGATTATGCTGGAGTCCGGTGGCGAGGCCCTGTCTACCACCTCGCTGGAGTTGGTGTCCGGTGTGCCGAAGGCGTCTATCTATCAGTATTTTCCCAGTCTTGAAGCGGTAAAGGCCGAGGTCTTTCGCCGGGAGATTCGTCAGCATTTTGAGGAGTGGTCCGAGCGACTTGCCACCCGCTGGGACACTATGGCTTTGGCGGAGGGATTGGCAATGATTGTGGATTCGTCCATTGAGCTACAGTCGTCGTTGATTGATCTCGACTCGGAGTTTTACCAGTCTCACAGTGGTTATTTTGGTATCTGGACGGCCTACGACAGCTATGCGGATCAGCGCGATGCGGGCGCGGAGCTGTTGAAGGAGTTTTTTGCCCGCCACTATCCCACGATGGATAGTGAGGCGCTGGATTTGCGAGCCCGGGCGATGGGCCGGGCTGTGGAGCAGTCGTCGTACCATATTCTGCGGGATAACCCGTCCTATCGACATCAGCCGCTGTTACGGGAGCTGTTGCTGTCTATGGCGTTGAGCTTTTTTGCGCCGTCGTTAATCTAGGTCTGTAATCACTAATTGGATTATCGCCTGCTGGAGGTGATCCTTGACTGCAACAGCAGCGAGCAATGAGTGTTAACAGGCCCTGGTTTTCGGGGCTTACTCGTCGTCGTAATGCCAGTTTACCCGAATGCCGTAGCTTTCCGGTTTGGCCAGTTTTCCAACGATGCCAAAGTCGGTTTGGAACTGGTAAATGTAATACCGAGACCCTTCCAGATTGCCACCGAATAGCGAGATGTCTACGTTGCTGTCGTCGTGGGTGTAGGTCAGTCTGGCGTTCAGTACGGTATAGGCATCCTGTTCAAGCTGGTTGGCCGCGTCGAAGTAGTAGCCGTCGTTGTAGTAATAGTCGAGGCCAATATTAAGTTCGCCGCCAGGTACGGCTTTAAACCAGTTGGCGCCAAAAGTAGCGGTTAGCTCGGGGTTGCGCACAATGGTGTTGCCACTGTAGTTTTCGTCGTCGCTGTAGCTACCGGAAAAGCCACCTTCCGCTTCGGTGTAGCCCACGGCGTCGTCAAAGCGTTCGTAGCGGCCGCGCAGATAGCTGGCTCCCAATGTGAATTTCCATGCGGGGCTGGCGGCCCATTGAATATCGAAATCGGCACCCTCTACAGTGGCCAGTTCGGCGTTCTGGAACTGCACAACACCTCCCGACATCAGCGATACGAACTGCGATTGCAGGTCGTCGATTTCAGTGCGGAACATGGCCGCGTTGATTTGTAGCCGCCGTTCAAACAGCGATGACTTCACCCCCAGCTCTGTCGTGGCGACGGTTTCCGGTCGAATAAAGGTGGGTGATTGGGTGAGGTTGACGATGTTGTAGCTGCCACTTTTGAAGGCCTGCTGGTAGGAGGCGTAAACAAGCTGGCCTTCTGCCGGGCTGGCCGATAGGGTGAGTTTGGGAGAAAAGTTGCTCTCTTCAAATTCTTCGTCGGGGTACTGGTTGGCATTGGTTTGCGGCTGTTGGCCTGCAACCTGGGTATTAATATAAAGATTGGCGTTGAATACCCGACGCTTTTCCCGCTGATAGCGGCCTCCGAGGGTGATATCCAGCCAGTGCAGGGGTGTCCAGGTTATCTGGCTAAAGGCCGAAGCGGCAACGGTGTCCAGCGAGCCGGTAACGGTTACCTTTGCCTGCACCAGCTCATCCAATGGCGACAAGGCGCCTCCGAAGGCATCTAGAATAGGTGAAAATGCGCTGAAATCCGCAGGCAGCGGTGGGCTTCCACCCAGCGCGCCGGAGAGGCCGTTGTTCAAACCGCCCAGGGCAAAGCCTACCGGGTCGTAGCCGACGGTGCTGTCGGTGTAGTACAGGCCAACAATCCATTCCAGTTGCTCGTTCCAGCGGGAGTCAGTGTTGGAGATCATCTGTAATTCCTGGCTGAATATTTCGCCAAATAGCTGCGGGAAGTTTTCCTTTTGAGTGCCGTCACCACCAAACTCGACCAGGTTGGCATTTGAACCGTCAAAGTCCACCAGCGATTGGCCATTGGTGTCCTGGTAGGCGGTAATCGACTTGATGTCGAATGGGCCGGGGTAAAACTGCAGGGTGAGGGCACCGGCCTTGAGCAGACTGAATGCGGTGTTATTGATATTGGTATTGGCTTTGTAGTCCGGCGCACAGGAGATGCCCAGCGATGCGCCCAATTGCGAGGGCTGCAAGCAGGCCAGTAATGACGTTCCCACACCCTGCGAGTCAAAGTAGTAGGCGCTCAACTGCGCTTCGGCCCATTCGGTAGGAATCCACCGGGCACTGAGATTCACCCCGCGTTCACGGTAAGGTTGAAGCTGGTCATAGCTCACCTCATCAACGGGGGTGTAGTAGTCTTCTCGGGTGTTGTAAATCAGTGCGCCGCTTACCGCGAGGCGCTCGGAGAGCGGGCCACTCATGTAAACACGATTGTTATTTTCCTCGAAGCGTTCGTAGCTGCTTGCCGCCTTAAGGGTATGGGTTTCGCTGGGCTGGCGGGTGGTAATACTGATCGCGCCGCCGGTGGAATTTCGACCGAACAGTGTGCCCTGGGGGCCTTTTAATACTTCAACCCGTTCAACTTCACCGAGGGAACGGGCCAGGCCAAATGAAATTGGGAAATACACGCCGTCTATATAGGGGGCAACACTGAGGTCCGCCGAGGGTATAAACGCGTCGGTGCCCACGCCACGAATAAAAATTACCGCATAGTTCACCAGGGTGTCGTAGACCAAGCCGGGGGTTTTCATGGCAAGGTCGGCCATGGATTTGACCCCGGCTTTTTCCAGACCGTCACCGCTGAAGGCGTTAATCGCGATGGGGACATCATTGACGTTTTCCGCCCGTTTCTCGGCGGTAACCACTATTTCCTCCAGGGCGTAACTGGAGTTCGCTGCCGCTTGCGCCATCACCACTGACGAGTTGGAGGTGAGAAGCGCAAGTGCGGCGGCCAGGGTGCTGAGGCGTCGTGGGTATGGAACCCGGGTTGTTGATGTGTCTGTCATGTCGCAAGTCCAGTAAGGTTCAACCTTGGTTGTTTATTGTTGTTAGAAAAGGAGCGCACAGGCTGGGTCACGGCAGGTATAAACTGTCCCATCCAGTTAAAAGCCGTAACCCAAGTAGCGGCACAATCAGGCACAGAATAAAGGTAGCATTAAATACAATAATCCAGCTTGCCAGGCGCAGAACGGGCGAAAGCCAGGCGTTGCGAGCGGTAAGGGTGCCATTGCTATTGGTATCGATGGTGAAACGTGTAAGCGGGAGCAGCGATTCCAGGCGATTGGGGCCGCGCTCGTCGGGCGCGCCCACCAGCCACGAAATCAGATTGGGCCAGATAAACATGGTTAGCATCGGCCACATCAGCGGGAAATTACCCCTGCCCATATCGAGGTAGGGGCCAATGGGTGGGTCATAGGTCCACCAACCCATATAGGCAGCGGTGCCCTCTACCACAATATTCCAGATGAAGGTAAGCGGCACGGTGAAAACGATAATAGCCTTGCCCAAGCTCGTGCCAGGGTGTCTGGATTGGTAGTAACGGGCCAGCTCGATAATCGCCCAGGTGTGCAGCACCCAGTACACCGCATACATAAATGGCATCCACGCCGGGTTGTGTGGGGCGGTGTAGGGCAGGTCGAGGCTGTAGTGCAGAAAGTCAGGGCTGTACAGCAGGTGTTGGCCCCAGTCGCCAAAGGTTTCCAGCCAAAACGTCGAGGCGCTGGCGAGGCACATTAATACCCACCAGGTCAGCTCGCCCTTGCGCAGACTGTCGCGAATCAGCACCACTAACACAAGTATCGCCAGGGCCGGGATAAGATAATTCAACACCCAGGGCATGGGTGGGTCGATAATCCCGCTGGGCAGGCATCTGCCATCCAGCCAGAACGTTCCTTCACCCGCCGCGCAGGCTTCCCCGGGGGGGCCGATTTGCGCCGCGCCGTTGTCGATCAGTGATTGGTGGGCATTGTTGTTCGACCAGTGAAACGTCGGCATAGCGGCCTCCTATATTTATTTTTCTTGACGGAAATTATCGCGTGGATGATCGGTAGAACGAAGGAAAGTCGGGTCGGATTTAAACGACGTTGATATATTTAGTAACTATTTGATATTTAAAATAATTGTGAGGTTATAAGGGGAGGGCTGATCGCGTGGGTTTATATTTTGGGGCGAAGGTGGGGTCTGTCCCCTGATAAGCGGGGACAGACCCCGAATGGCCACGAGCAACAGTTGTCTTTGGTTGATCTCGAAGCGAGTGTTATCACTGCGTTGCTGCCAGGGGTGTTTAATTGAATTGAGCGAGGCTGTTAGCTGAAGCAGTAGCGCTTCCGGCAGGGAGGCGAGAAGCTTTCCAGGCACCCTGCGAACGATTTCATTGGCTAGGAGTAGGCCCCTTCGCTGTATATCAACTCGTAGCTGTGGCTGTAAATTTCCAGAATGTTGCCAAATGGGTCTTCCATATAAATCATGCGGTAGGGCTTTTCGCCGGGAAAATAGTAACGCGGTTCTTCCATGCGCTTTTTACCCCCAGCAGCAACAATGCGCTCTGCAAGTTCCTCGACGTTTGGATCTTGCACGCAGAAGTGGAACACGCCGGTTTTCCAGTATTCAAAATTGTTATCCGGATTGGTCTGGTTGTTAAACTGAAAGAGTTCTACGCCAATTCGATCGCCCGTCGATAAATGGGCGATTCGAAAACTTCCCCAGCCCGCGCCAAATACATCGGTGCACATTTCGCCGATAGCGCTGCCGTCTTCTTCAATCTCAGTCGGTGCCATAATTAAATACCAACCCATGACTTCGGTGTAGAACGTTACAGCTTGCTCGAGGTCGGGCACAGATATGCCGATGTGTGAAAAATTTCTTGGGTAAACGTTGCTCATGGTGCGTCCTCTTTTAATGAATCTGAGAACAGATTACGCGGCACATATAATTACGTATAATTATTGTTATTAATTAAAATGATTATAATATGTAATGATAAACACACTGTGGTTACGTACTTTTTGCACCTTGGTCGAAGTGGGGCATTTCACGCGCACGGCTGAGCGCCTTCACATGACGCAATCGGGGGTTAGCCAGCACGTGCGAAAGCTGGAGGATCAGCTCGGTGCGGAGTTGCTGGTTCGCCAGGGAAAACACTTCTCGCTCTCAGGCGCTGGTGAGAGGCTCTACAACGAGGCGCAGGATATCCTGCGGGCGTTGTCGAATCTTTCACGGCAAGTCGGAGAAGACCCTCCGTATGAGGGGGAGGTGCGGATAATGTCACCGGGAAGTGTTGGGTTGAAGCTCTACCCACATTTGTTGGCCTTGCAGCGTGCACACCCGATGCTGGCAATCGATTATCGGTTTGCGCCAAATTCGGATGTTGAGAGTGGTATAGCGGATTCCAGGGTAGATATTGGATTTATGACGTCGAAATCAGCCCTGGCCGACGTTATTTGTAAGCCTGTCGCTCAAGAGTCGCTGTTGTTGGTCACGCCCGCTGTGGTCGAGGACCCGGACTGGGGTGCTCTGATGAAGTTGGGGTTTATCGACCACCCCGATGGAAGTCACCACGCAAATCTACTGCTTGGCGCGAATTACCCTGAGTTTCAGCACAGCAATTTGTTTCCCAAAAAGGGGTTTTCAAACCAGATTGGTCTGATTCTGGAGCCGATCAGTATGGGTCTGGGTTTTACCGTTTTACCTCAATATGCCGTCGAAGCCTATGGAAAGCAGAAGCAGATCAAAACGTATCGTCTGGAAAACCCGGTAAGCGAAACACTCTACCTTTGCGTGCAACGTGAAAGGCGGCTTCAAGCGAGAGTGGAAACCGTGATCGCGGAGGTGATGCGTTGGCTGTAAATGGAGTCAGTGGTCTTCTGTCGGGGCAGGCCATTCTGTGCGGGTAATAGAAGTTGCGAGGTGCGATATGCGCGTAAAATTTACACGGCCATTTGTAAAAATGGCCGTAAAGTTACTGTTTTTCAAACATTTCCGTCGGCTGAAAAATCCTTAACATACTGAAAAACATGGAAAATATGATTTTGGCAAGAAGGTTGCTGTCTACCCTTCAAAGGCTGGTAAAAGCCTGGTAGTAATTTTTCAACGCATTTTTTGGATGCGACATAACTACAGTACGGGAGTGATGTATGAAGCCAGTGACGCGTAAATCTGTAATGCCGCTTATTGCCGCAGGTAGCTTAACCTTTGCCAGTACGTTGGTGCTGGCCGCTCCGGGAGCAACTGTTGGCGCGGGTTCCTCGAGTTCCAGTACATCGCCAATAGGTGGCCACAATTCAAATAGCGGGATGATGGGGAGTACGTCGAACTCCGGGCTGAGTGCTAACGGAGAAATGGAGGCGGCGCTGGAGACCGACATGCTGCGAGAAGAGGAAGAGGCTCAGGTCTCTGCATCGCAGACATCTCAGGAGTCGGCCAATGCCAAGGTACTGCCCGGCCTCGAAGAGCCGAACACGAATACTGAGACCGATAGTCAGCCTGCTGGTGAAACAGCGGATAGACTCCCCAATAGTAGAGGGGACTCGGTGGCGGAAAGCAATTCATCTCCGACACCCTCAACCGGCGATACCGGAGAGGCTGACAATGCTGCCCCTTCGGCACCTTCTACTGATGATGCAGACCGGTCTCCCGGGTTTTTTGAGCGCCTCTTTGGTGGTGGAGAGTCTCGCCCTGACTCGGCTGAAGAAACCACAGATACCGCACAGAATAGTGTAGCCGGTGCGGATGCGCCGAATGCTCCCGACAGTGATAGAGAGATGCCATCCGGCTCGTCGGCGCCTGAAAGTGATCGTGCTGAAAAGGCCCGTGAGTCAGCGGAGGATCGAGTATCCAGTGCAGAGACTCCGGACAAGCCATCAGCGCCGTCCAGTGACGAGGTCGATCGCTCCCCTGGTATATTGGAGCGCTTGTTTGGAGGGGCGGAGTCAACAGCCGACTCGGCTGACGAAGCCAAAGATACCGCACAGAATCGTGTAGCCGGTGCAGATGCGCCGAATGCTCCGGACAGTGATCGAGAGATGCCATCCGGCTCGTCGGCGCCTGAAAGTGATCGTGCTGAAAAGGCCCGTGAGTCAGCGGAGGATCGAGTATCCAGTGCAGAGACTCCGGACAAGCCATCAGCGCCGTCCAGTGACGAGGTCGATCGCTCCCCTGGTATATTGGAGCGCTTGTTTGGAGGGGCGGAGTCAACAGCCGACTCGGCTGACGAAGCCAAAGATACCGCACAGAATCGTGTAGCCGGTGCAGATGCGCCGAATGCTCCGGACAGTGATCGAGAGATGCCATCCGGCTCGTCGGCGCCTGAAAGTGATCGTGCTGAAAAGGCCCGTGAGTCAGCGGAGGATCGAGTATCCAGTGCAGAGACTCCGGACAAGCCATCAGCTCAGTCGACCCCTTCCACTGCTGAGGTCGATCGCTCCCCCAGCTTGTTTGAGCGTCTGTTCGGCGGAGTGGATTCCAACAAAGATGCTGAACCGGTCCGTGAGGCTTTTGGTCGGCTCGATGTTGATGATGATGAGTTGATCTCTCGTCAGGAAGCTGACGGCAGCCGCCAAGTGAATGCCAATTTTGATGCTCTGGACGCTGACGGCAGCGGGCACCTCAATAGGGAGGAGTTCAGCAAGATCCAGAGTCTTGCCAGTAAGTAAGACAGCTTGATCGAAAAAACAGGGCGGCGAAAGCCGCCCTTTGTTGTGCGGGGTAGTGCACTGAATGAGCTGCTGCGTGGTAAGGACGGCTCGATTCTATGGCGAAAGAAAGTAGGCGGTTCGATTAGCGTGATTGCGCTGCCGAATTTTTTTACAGCCGAAATGCCATCGACGTATGCAGTCAAAGGGCGTAATGGAATCCCCCGGCCTATGTCAAAGATCTTTGCGATTACACGGTGGTGAAGGATGAAGTTGGACGAAGTGCCAAAACTATTGGCAGCGCACATTCGCGATCGCAGGAATAAACCCTTGGGGATCATTCGGGAGCTGCTGGTCAATACAGCAACCGGGCGAATCGAAGGCGTGGTGGTGCAGGCGCATAACCAGCATGTCACTATTCCCTGGTCAAACCTTGAATTCGACGAGGGCGAACAGGTTCTCAGGGTGGTGACACCTCAAGAGGACTTGATACCGAGGTTTCATTAATTTGTTTTACGCATTGGGCGTATCGTAATCGTTCAGGCGATTGTAAAGCGTTTTTAGGCTAATCCCCAACGCGGCGGCAGTCGCTTTTTTGTTGCCTTCGTTGGCTTCAAGAGTTGCGAAGATCAGCTTTTTTTCTGAGTCCTCAAGACTCTCACCCACGGATATGCGGAGGTATTCGCTGGACCCCTCGTTGCTGAGCACTTCTTCGGTAATAAGGTCGGCGGTTATATTGCCATTGGCGAGTAAGTAAGCTCTCTGTACAGCACTGCGCAGCTCACGTACATTGCCGGCCCACGACATTTGATCAATTTTGTCTAGCGCTTCTTCGGTAAAGGCGGCGCAATTGCCATCCTGCTCATTGAGTTGCGTTAAAAAATATTGTGCCAGTGCCGTTTTGTCGCCGGCGCGGTCTCGCAAGGGGGGCAGCCAAACCGGAACCTGGGCGATTCGGTAGTAGAGATCTTCCCTCAGCTTGCCGTCGGCGATCGCTTCCTCGGGCTGACGATTGGTTGCCGCAATAATGCGTACGTCTAAGTCGATGTCATTTTCTGAGCCCAAGCGCCTGATTACACCTAATTCCAGAGCCCGCAGCAGTTTTACCTGCAGCTCTATTGGCATTTCTGTAATTTCGTCGAGAAACAGGGTACCGCCATGGGCAGTTTCAAAGAAGCCTCTGTGAGTGCTGGTAGCACCGCTGAAACTGCCCTTTTCATGACCGAAGAGCTGGCTCTCGATCAGGCTGGGGCTGATGGCTCCGCAGTTCACTCCGACGAATGGCTGGTCACAGCGCGTTGAGCGCTGATGAATGGTTTGTGCGGCGAGTTCTTTTCCGGTACCACTTTCTCCAATCAGCAAGACACTGACGTCACCGGTCGCGACCTTGCGCAATGTGCGATACAGCCGAAACATTAACGGGCTGCTTCCCCTCAGCAGGCCGAACTGTCCCGGCGGAGGAGGGGGCGGCGGCACGTTTTCGCTCACCGGGGCTCGCTCCGCAATAACATCGGCGATCAGGTCGCTGACAAAGGTATCGGAGTCGTTTTTGGTAAAAAAGTAGCTGGCGCCGGCTCGAATAGCTCGATGGACGGTTTCCGGGCAGTCTTCATTGCCCATGATGAGTGTTTCACAATCTTCCAGTTGCGGTTGATGCAGTACGGAAAAATCCTGTTCAAGAATTCTTAAATCGATAAACGCGAGATGCGGTGCTGTCTCGCCCAGCGCAGCGTGGCACTCCTCGGCAGTATGGACAACAGTGACGTCGAAACGGTGATTGCTGAGGCCTTCCTGCAAGGCGACAGGGTATTCTCCGTCCGGATCGGCGATCAGACAGCGCAATGTACCGCTACCCATACAATTTAACCCCCCGCATATTCACGTAACAGCCATTAATTTTGGTTTTATATACCGGAAGCACTATGACACATTTTTGGGCTTGTTGCGCAGCTGAGGCTGGTGGTTTGGAACGCGTGGAGCCCAATCGAAGGGGTGGGGTCTGTCCCCAATTAAAAACGGGGACAGACCCCGAATGGGGAAATAGAAGGAATGTCCTGATTTACTTTATTCCAGACGAAAAAAAAGGCCTGCATTGCTGCAGGCCTTTTAAATATGGCGCGCTCGGGAGGATTCGAACCTCCGACCGCCTGGTTCGTAGCCAGGTACTCTATCCAGCTGAGCTACGAGCGCGTCGAGGTGGCGTATAGTATGCAAGCCCCCTCTTGCTGTCAACGATCTTTACCAAAAAAATTCAAAAAACTGTATATTGGGTAAAATTTGAGCAAATATAAGGGCTTACGGGCATTTTTTGATCAGTCAGCAAGCTGGCCCGGGGTTAGTAAATAGTGTCCGACAAACCATTCCTGTCCGCCACGGTAGGCGAAAAGCTCGGCACAGGCGAGTAGGAACATTCGCCAGCGGTTTAATTGAATTTTGGGGTTGGGAGCGTCTTTCAGCACCGATAGCGCCATGTCCCGATTCATATCCAGTTTTTCCAGCCAGGCTTCCAGGGTTTTGGCGTAGTGTTCGCCATTGACCCGCCAGCTATCGACGATTCGCATATGTTCCGAGAAGTGCATCAGGGTGTCGAAGGCGGGCATTTGGCCGCCGCTGAAAAAATTGTCTGTCATCCAGCCGCCATCAAAGGGGTAGTGAAGGTAGGCGTGACAAAAGATATGCACGAACATCAGGCCGTCTGGGTCGAGCCAGTTTGAGGTGTTCTTTAGCAATTCACGATAGTTGCGTACGTGTTCAAGCATTTCCACGGTAACAATGCGGTCGAAGCGCTGGTCGAGGCTAAGTTCCGCGACGTCGCAGGTGATAACGGTAAGATTGCGAAGGCCCCGATTGGCGGCGCATTCCTCGATGAATTCCCGTTGCCCGTGGGAGTTGGATACGGCGGTAATCGTGGAGTTTGGGTAGTGCTCCGCCGCCCATAGGCAAAAGCTGCCCCAGCCGCAGCCCAGTTCCAATATACGCTGACCATCTTCCAGCTGGGCGCGCTCGGCGTATATGCGCAGCATGCGTTCCTCTGCCTCGTCCAGGTCCTGGCAGTCTGCGTCCCACCAGCAGCTGCTGTATTTCAGTCGCTGCCCTAGCATCAACTCGAACAGCGCGGGTGGCACCTCGTAATGCTGCTCGTTGGCGTCCCGGGTGTTAATGGTGATGGCCGACTCTTTCAGTTGCTGGCGAAAGGCGCGTCTACGGTTCTCGTTTTGCTGAAGATTGTGACTGGCTTCCTCTGACAGGCGTTCAGAAAGCTGTTTACGAATGCCCCGGCGAACCAGGCTGTCGGGGATCAGGCCTTTTTCGGCCAGGGTAATGGGGTCTAGCATATGACGCTCCGTATCGGGTGTGTGGCTCGACATGGTTGCAGGGCCGAGCAGGCTTATTCGCTGTTACTACTTTGTTGTTACTATTTTTCTGTTAATACGCGGTGGCGCAAAACTCGGATTTTGGCGGCGGCGCGTTTCGGGGAGCACGGGAAAAGGTGTATGCTGTTGTAATCAGCGAATTTTTTGGCCTTCGGCAATGCTTGAAGGCCAGGTTTTTCCCTCAGCTGAATTTTCAGCGAATGTAAAAGGAGTGGCAGATGGCATCGGAGCTTATTGGACCGAGTTCCCATATCTATATTTCGCAGCGGTTGCGGATGCACTACGTTGACTGGGGCAACGCCGGAGCACCGCCGCTGGTGTTGATACACGGTGGTCAGGATCACTGCCGCAACTGGGACTGGATTGCCAACGAGTTGCGTCACGACTGGCATATTATCGCGCCGGACTTACGTGGCCACGGTGACAGTGCATGGTCGCCGGACGGGCACTATTCAATAGAGGCCTATGTGTGTGATATCGCCCAGCTTATCAATCAGAAAAACCTGGCTCCGGCGACGATAATCGGCCATTCCATGGGTGGTGCTATCTCCAGCCGTTACGCGTCAATTTTCCCTGAAAACGTGAAAAAGCTGGTCAGTATTGAGGGCATTATGCCGAATATCGACGATATCGCCGATATAGATCAAAGTTCATATCGACAAAAGATGCGCGAGTGGGTGGATGCTCGTCATGCGATGTCATCGCGGGTGCCACGCCGTTACGCCAAGCTGGAGGATGCCTTTCAGAGAATGCGCGATGAGAACCCCCATCTGACCATCGAGCAGGCCCGCCATTTAACCTGCCACGGTGCGAGTCAAAATGAAGATGGCACCTACAGCTGGAAGTTCGATAACTACACGCGCAAGCACAACCGCATTGAAATCAGCGAAAACGAGCTGCGGGAGGTGTTGTCGAATATCGAGTGTCCAACGATGCTGGCATGGGGCACAGAAACCTTTGTGGAAGACCCGGAAAAAAGTGGTCGCCTGGCCTATTTTCAGAATGCCATTCTCAAGCGCTATCCAGGAGCCAGTCACTGGTTGCATCACGACCAGTTGGATAATTTCCTCGCCGATGTGAAGGCGTTTATTAACGACTAGCGGTTGCTCGTGGCAAGGCAATTGCGATGGCTGCCTTGCCTGCTGTGTGAGATCTGATGTCCGAATCCCTGCCTATTTTTGCCCAGCTTCCCGCACTGCGGGAAGCCTTGCGGGCCCATCACTGTGTCGTGCTTGAGGCGCCTCCCGGCGCTGGTAAAACCACCCAGGTGCCCCTGGCGATGCTCGACGAGCCGTGGTTGGCTGGGCGCAAAATTCTGATGCTGGAGCCGAGGCGCCTCGCGGCCCGTGGCGCGGCAGAGCGCATGGCGAGTCAGCTTGGCGAGCGCGCCGGCGACACAGTGGGTTATCGTGTGCGTATGGAAAGTCGGGTGTCCTCCGCCACGCGCATAGAAGTTATCACCGAGGGTATTCTGGCGCGAATGCTCAATGATGATCCGGCCCTTTCTGAGGTCGGTTTGCTGATATTTGATGAATTTCACGAGCGTAATCTCGATGCTGACCTCGGTCTGGCCTTGACGCTCGAGGGGCAGCGTCTGTTCGGCGAATTACGCGAGGCACCGCTGAAGGTAGTGTTGATGTCGGCGACCCTCAATGGTGGGCAATTGTCGGCTTATTTAGGCGATGCTCCGCTGCTACGCAGTGAGGGGCGGCAATTCCCTGTGACCAAACACTATGTTCCGCCGCCCCGGGGCCGGGTAACGGGCCAGTCCGGCAGTCGTAGCCGCGAGGTGTTGTCGGCTATGCCCGCGCAGATCAGACGGGCGCTGGCGGATCACGAGGGTAATATTCTGGTGTTTTTACCTGGCCAGCGCGAAATCCAGCATATAGCTCGGGCCCTTCAAAGTGAGACGGCCTCGCAAAACATTGTAATAGCGCCGCTTTACGGCAGCCTTGGGCTGGACGCGCAGCGCAGGGCGATTGCTGCGCCGGAGCCGGGCTGGCGAAAAGTCGTGTTGGCAACTGATATCGCCGAGAGCAGTTTGACCATTGATGGTATCACTGTGGTAATCGACTCAGGCTTGCGCAGGCAGGCGCTGTTCGACCCCCGCAGCGGTATTGTCAGGTTGGCTGACACGGGTATTTCCACAGCTTCGGCGGAGCAGCGAGCTGGGCGGGCAGGGCGGGTCGCGCCGGGTGTGTGTTATCGCATGTGGCCCGAGGAGCAGTCGTTGGCGGATTTCGCCGAGCCGGAAATCCTCACCAGCGAGTTGTCGACAATGGTGTTGCAATGTCTTCGCTGGGGTATTGATCCTCGGGAATTGCCCTGGATAGATCCGCCACCCGCGGCCCATCTTGACCAGGCCAGGGATCTGCTGGTGTCGCTGGGGGCCCTCGTGGCCCCCGGCGATGACGGGCGCTCAGCGCCTGAATCGGGAACTGTCACCCTGACACCTCTGGGTGAAGCGATGAGTGATTTGCCGGTGGCCCCGCGACTGGCACGTTTGCTGCTCTCGGCAAAGGCCGTCGGCTGCGCCGGGCCGGCCTGTGATATTGCTGCATTGCTGTCGGAGCGGGATATTGCGTCATCTCAGACTGGGGTAGATGTGTCGGCTCGCTTACAGTTGCTGCGTGCTGGCAGTGAGCAGGACGGTCGCATCAGGCAGATACGCCGGCAGAGCCAGCAGTATGCTCGGCTATTGGATGTTGAGCGCGACGCCAAAGACAGTCGTCTGGCTATGGCGGCCGCGGCCGATCCGGCCCGGTTGGCGGTGTTGATCGCAGAGGCTTTTCCCGACCGTATTGCCCGTTGTCGGCAGACGAATGGTGTGGAATACCAGCTCAGTAATGGCCGTGCGGCGACGATAGGTGAAAATGATCCGCTGCGGGGCAATGAATTTTTGGCGGTGCTTGAATTAAGCGGTCGTGAGGGTGATAGCCGGGATGTTATACGGCTCGCCGCACCACTTGCACAGGAGGCTTTTGAGGGGCGTTTGGCACCCTTGGTGCGCCGGGAACTGAGTGCAGATTGGGACGACAGCAAAGGGCGCTTTGTCGCCCAGCAGCTGGAAAAAGTCGGCAAACTGTTGCTGAACAGCACGGCGGTGAAAAATATCGCCCCCGAGCAGCGTCAACAGGCCGTGTTCAGTCTTCTGCGCCGCCGTGGTTTGGGGGTGCTAAGCTGGCGGAATGACGACCGCCAGCTGCGCGCCCGTATTGCTCTGTTAGCGAGCTGCGCCTGTCGGCCCGGTGGTTGGCCTGATGTCGCTGACGAAGGCCTGCTAAGGGCCTGTGAGGCGCGGTTAAGCAGTTTTTTCGATGGTGTGGGTTCACTGCGTGACCTGCAAAAAGTTGAGGTGAAGCAATTGCTGCTGGGGCTGCTGAGCTGGGAGCAGCAACAGGCATTGGCCAGGGAGGCGCCGGAGGCGATTGCGGTGCCCTCGGGATCGAGAATTCGTGTTGATTACACTCAATCACCGCCGGTACTAGCGGTGAAACTCCAGGAAATGTTTGGCTGTGAAACTACGCCCTGTGTTGCCGAGGGACGCCAGCCGCTGCTGATACATCTGTTGTCGCCCGCCCGTCGCCCCTTGCAGGTGACCAGTGATCTGGCGGGGTTTTGGCGCAGTAGCTATCACGACGTTAAGAAAGATATGAAGGGGCGGTATCCCAGGCATCCCTGGCCCGATGATCCACTAGTGGCCAAGGCTACGGCCTACACTAAGCGGCGGGCGGCTGATACCTGAGCAACACAGTCTTTTTAGAGTATCCATGGACGCACTGCTACACTGATATATCAGATTTCATCTCAGGGGCGGCTGTGGTGGAGGTATGTCATAGGCTGTGCTAGTAAAAAGCAATACGTTGAGTCCTATGCAAGTAAAGTCGTGGCAGAAGGTGTTATTGTTATCATGTTTTCGCGCCGAGCAAGAATATATATTGCGTTATTTGCTGCCGCAATGACGGGGTTTGCTGCATTATTTTCATTAATTGGCTGGTATCTTTGGCATCAGTCGGTTGTTGCCGAAGAGGAGCGCTTGCAGCGTATGGCGGAGCGGCTCGGGCAGCAAGCGGAACATACCATTATTGATGCACGCGCCCTGCTTAATCAGCTAAATGAACTTTCGATCGAAGCGTGTTCGCAGCAGCATCTTGATGTCATGCAGGAGGTGGCAGTCGCGCGACCCTATGTTCGCGGGATCGGGTACTGGAGGGCCGCCGACCGGCAGTGTGGTATCGGGTTTGCTCAGAACTTTACGCCGGCTAAAGCGAGTCGTATTTACGCGTCCGGGATAGTAGCGTGGTGGCCGGGTAAAGATACCGAAATTAGTGGCGTGCCCTTGTTTTTAATGCGTTACGGCCGCCATGACGTGGTGATTGACCCGCGCCTGCTAATGGATCGCAGTTTACTGGAGAATCGCGAGGCAGGCCTTTGGGTCGAGCACTTGTTGATGGTGACTACCCCTCGCGATGCTGTGTTACCAGCCCCCTCAGGGTTGAAATCCGGTCTTACCATCGATAGTGCCGAGCAGCGAGTTATTGCAAGATTTTCCTTAGGCACGATTTTCCCCATAGATGTTGTGGTCGTTCAGCCGATGCGAGATTTTTGGCAAAACTATCTGCCGTCGATACTCACCGCGGGTGTGTTCGGTTTGTTGGTTATCGGTCTGTGTATGTTTGGCCTAATGCAGTTTTCCCGCCGTAAGCTCAGCCTCGCTTCTGAGTTGAAAGAGGCGATAGTGGGCGGTGAAATCAAAGCGAGTTATCAACCTATAGTGGATCTTCACACCGGTCGATGTGTGGGAGCTGAGTCGCTGGCTCGTTGGACGAGATACAATGGCGAGGTGGTTGGTCCCGACGTTTTCGTGCCGCTTGCGGAAGAGTCTGGTTTGCTTACGGGCTTGACCACGGCAATGTTGACGGAAATTGTCAGCGAGCTGGGCGGGCTGCTTCGTGAAAATCCTGACTTGAGTATTAACCTGAATATATCTGCCCAGGACATCGAGAGCGAAGAGTTTTCTGACGTCTTGTCTAAAACTCTACTGGACTCAGGTGTTCACCCAAAGTCGATTAAACTGGAAATTACGGAGCGAGCGCTGGTAGACAGTGATGAAGCACGGGGCCGTATAAGCCGATTTCGTCAAAGGGGGCATGCAATTGCGATAGACGATTTTGGTACCGGATATTCCAGCTTGTCTTATTTGGAAAGTTTTGAAATTGACGCATTAAAAATTGATAAGGTCTTTGTAGACGCAATTGAGACCCACGCTGTCACGAGTAACGTTATCCCACACGTGATAGATATGGCCAAATCGCTGGAACTCGACATTATTGCAGAAGGCATTGAATCACGGCACCAGGCTGATTGGTTGAGCGCTCAGGGGGTCAATTTGGGACAGGGCTACTTATTTGCAAAACCGCTGTATGCCGATGAATTTATTAAATTTTATCTTGTAGATGGGAAGCGGAAGGGGGGTTGATTGGACAAGGGGGGAGGAGTGCGTCGTATTTTCAGAAGGTCGCTGGTTGTGCGTGCGGGCACGCTGCTGGGGGTTGTCGCCATTGGCGGGTGTTCCGTGTTCGGTGGGAATGGCGATGAGGGTCGACTACTCGAGCCACAGTTAAAGGAGGTAGCTTCACAACCAGCAAGTGAACGCGCCATGGTGCCGTCTATTGCGGTGGTGTCCAATGAGGAACAGAGAGGTCGTTATTTAAGACAGTTGGCGCGGGGTTACGCAGCCCCATTGAATCGCGAAAATGTCGGATATTATATGGATGTGCAGTTCGCGATGCTTCAGCAGAAGCTGAGTGGACAGGATGTGCACATTAGTCGAGGCGCAAATGAAATACACATTGTTTTGCCTGGCACACCCACTTTTAGCACAGGTAGTGACCGTATAGATCCGCAGGCGATGTCAGTGTTGTCGGTTATCTCAGAAGTGCTCGCTGAATACAATAAAACGCTGGTGACTGTGCTCGGGCATACCGACGCCAGTGGTGATGAGTTATATAACAAGGTACTTGCCCATCGTCGAGCTGGCGCGGTAGGGCGCTATTTGACTGAGCATAATGTCGGGATTGAGCGGTTGTTGCTGATGAGTCTTGGTTCTGCACAGCCGATAGCAAGCAACGACAGTGCCGAGGGTCGGGCGAAAAATCGTCGGGTAGAGCTTGTTTTGCACCCTATTCTAGCCGACTCGGAGACAGTTAGTCGTGAGTAATCCAGTTGGCCCTTCTATGTGTCGCCGACGGTATTGCCGATCAAGGTGAATTTGATGTGGATTGGCGTTCCGTTGGAAACATCCAGAGAACCCTTAACGAAAAAAGCCCCGGCAGCTTGCGCTGGCGGGGCTTGATTAACACCGGGCCAATTACTTGGCGGCGGCTTTCTTTTCTTTCTCTTTGGCGATGACTGCCTCGGCAACGTTGGCAGGGCACGGTGCGTAGTGGGAGAACTCCATGGAGAACTGGCCACGACCAGAGGTCATTGTACGCAGGGTGCTGATGTAGCCGAACATTTCTGACAGCGGAACGTCTGCCTTGACGCGAACGCCGGTCGCATTGGGTTCCTGACCGGAGATCATGCCACGGCGGCGGTTCAGGTCGCCGATAACATCACCCACGTGATCTTCGGGGCTGTACACGTCTACCTTCATCATTGGCTCAAGCAGCTGTGGGCCAGCTTTCGGCATAGACTGACGGAATGCACCTTTGGCGGCGATTTCGAAGGCTACGGCCGAGGAGTCAACGGCGTGGAAGCCACCGTCGAACAGGTTGATAACAACGTCCAGTACCGGGAATCCAGCCAGCGGGCCAGTACCCATCATTGAGCGGAAGCCCTTCTCGATAGCCGGGAAGAATTCCTTGGGAACGTTACCGCCGACAACCGTTGAGGTGAAGGTGAAGCCTGAGTTAGGCTCGCCGGGCTCAATGGTGTAGTCGATCTTACCGAACTGACCGGAACCACCAGACTGCTTCTTGTGGGTGTAGCTGTCTTCGATTTTCTTGGTGATGGTTTCGCGATAGGCCACCTGAGGCTGGCCGACCACCAGGTCAACACCGTAGGTACGACGCAGAATGTCGACTTTGATGTCGAGGTGGAGTTCGCCCATGCCCTTGAGGATGGTTTCACCGGAATCTTCGTCGGTTTCGACGCGGAAGGTCGGGTCTTCGGCAACCATTTTGCCAATAGCGATACCCATTTTCTCGGTTGAACCCTTGTCTTTAGGGGTAACAGAGATAGAGATAACTGGCTCGGGGAAGACCATGGCTTCCAGCGTACAGGGGTGGTTCGGGTCACACAGGGTGTGGCCGGTCTGTACGTTCTTCATACCAACGATGGCGATAATGTCGCCGGCGTGGGCATTGCTCAGCTCGTTGCGCTCGTCAGCCTGCATTTCCACCATTCGGCCGACACGCTCTGTCTTGCCAGTGAAGGAGTTGTAAATCGTGTCGCCTTTCTTGATTTTGCCCGAGTAAACTCGAACGAAGGTCAGGGCGCCGAAACGGTCGTCCATGATTTTGAAGGCCAGTGCGCGGAAGGGCTCATCGGGAGAAACGATCGCGTATTCGCCGTTGGGGTTGCCCTCTTCGTCGGTCAGTGGTTGCGGGTTAACTTCGGTGGGCGACGGCAGATAGTCGACAACGGCGTCCAGCAACAACTGCATGCCTTTGTTTTTAAAGGCAGAACCACAGTAAGTCGGGAAGAAGGCCAGCTCCAGAGTACCTTTGCGGATGCAGCGTTTGATGTCGTCGATAGAGGGCTCTTCGCCTTCCATGTAGGCCATCATCAGGTCGTCGTCCATTTCTACCGCGGTTTCAATCAACTGCTCGCGGTACATGGCAACTTCGTCCGCCATGTCGGCGGGCACGTCGGTTACGCTGTAGTTTTCAGGTTGTCCGGTTTCATCCCAGATGTAAGCCTGATTGCTCAGCAGGTCGACAACGCCCTTGAACTCGTCTTCGCGGCCGATGGGCAGCGTCATGATGAGGGGGTTGGCGCCCAGTACTTTCTTGACCTGCTCGGTAACGCGCAGGAAGTCTGCGCCGACGCGGTCAAGTTTGTTAACAAAGATCAGACGAGATACTTTGGATTCGTTCGCGTAGCGCCAGTTGGTCTCTGACTGGGGCTCAACACCACCGGAGCCACAGAATACGCCGATACCGCCGTCAAGAACTTTCAATGAGCGGTAAACTTCTACTGTAAAGTCAACGTGTCCAGGGGTGTCGATAACGTTAAGGCGGTGACCTTTCCATTCACAGGTAACAGCAGCGGACTGGATGGTAATACCACGCTCAGCTTCCTGTTCCATGAAGTCTGTGGTTGATTCACCTTCGTGAACCTCACCAAGCTTGTGGATTTTACCCGTAAGCTTGAGTACGCGCTCAGTGGTGGTGGTTTTTCCGGCATCAACGTGGGCGAAAATACCGATGTTTCGGTAGAAGGATAGATCAGTCATAGCGCTCTCTAATAAACTGGGTAAAAAATAGGCCGCTACTATAAAGGAAGACGAGCAAATTTTCTCGTAGAAAAAGAAGTATCGGACAATTCTTGTTGGTTTTTTTCAGCAATTTGCCGAAAACCGGCCCATTCTATTTATCTTCGGTCGCTTATGCGACCCTCTGGACGGCCTTTATGCACAAAAAAGGGCCGCAATGGCGGCCCCGGGTGCTACAGAGGTTTGGGTTAGAAGCGCAATGAGGCGCCGATCAGTACCCCTTCCGTTTCTAAAACCGCGTCCTGGTCAAAGTAGGCCGCTACCAGTTGCAGATTGGGTTGCGGGAAGTAGCTGAGGTCGAGGGTGACGGTGTCCGAGTCGATATCGCCAACTTCTTCAAGCTCCGCTGACAGGCCGATACCAAATGCGGGGTTGAAATAGTAGGTGCCGCCCACGCCGATAGCGTGACCGTTGTCGCTGTCGCCGTCGATATAGGCCAGAGACAGGTCGTAGGCAAAGCTGGCGCCCTGCATCAGTGAATTGACCCCGTGGAAGTCTACGCCCAGACGATCTTCGTCAACACTGTCGTCATCGCTGGTTTGGTAGGACACAACCACATCGGCATTGGGGGTGAGATAAGTACCGGCGCCAATTCGCACGCTATCGGACTCTTCGTCGCCGTATTCCGTTGTGGAGTAGCCGGCTTCCAGAATGACGTTTTGCGCGGTGACAGCGCGGCCGCCAAAGCTGAAGGTGTCGAGGTCGTCGGCGTTGTCAAAATCCGGTTCAATGCTGGTAAAGCCAAAATTGATTGAGCTGCTGCGACTGAGGAAGGCTGCCTCGGCGAGTGGACCTTTGCTGGTATCCACCGGAGCGAAGTGAAGTGCGCCGAGTACTCCGAACGTGTCGAAATCAACCTCGTTATTACCCTGGCTGATATCCCCCTGACCGACAAAAGCGCCTGCCTCGAACTGGTAGTCAGCGTGAGCGAAGGCCGCGCCGAATAGAGCAATGGCAAGTACGGATTTTTTCATGGTATTCCCCAAAGAGTATTTACAGAACTGGGTTTATGGTGACGATGCGTCGTTACGCGATTGCGCTCTGTATTGGTGCGCTTTGTGTGCTGAAACGGTGCATCGAGTAGAGCGTAGCACTGGAGTATGACTACGCAGGTGGGGGTAAAAGTATTTTTTGGCGGAATGTGAGGTGGTTAAAGTCTTTGGCCATAGCCACGGAACTTTTCGAAAACCGCCATCATCTGTTCTCGATCCAGGAGTTCCGGTTCTCCGCCTTGCCGGGCCAGCAGGTACATTCGGGCGAGGGATTCGACTTCTGCCGCCAGTGCCAATGCGCGCTGTGGGGTGTCGCCCACACTGATCTGGCCGTGATTTGCCATTAGACAAGCCGTGCGATCAGTCAGCGCAAGCGCGACCTGTTCGGCGAGCTGTTCAGTGCCAAACAGCGCGTAGTCGCAGCAGGGGATGGAGTCGCCGCCGGCAATGCTCACCATATAATGAAAGGCGGGTATTGGTAGATGTTTGCAGGCCAGTGCCGTTGCAAAGGGAGAGTGGCAGTGGACAATGGCCTGGGTGGCGGGGCGGCACTGGTACAGCCGCAGGTGCATCAGCCATTCGCTGGACGGGCGCAAAGAGCCGGTATATAGAGGGGCGTCTGTGCTGTCGCCCTCGACAAAAACAAAGTCGTCGGCTGTGGCCGAGGCGGCCTTGAGGCCGCTGGCGCTGACTAGCATGCCATCGCACCAGCGCGCGGAGATGTTGCCGCTGGCGCCTGGGCTCAGGTCGCCAGCGGCCATTTCACGCAGACACTGCGCCAAGCTCTGGCGCAGTGGGCCCTCGTCGTTCATGCGCCTTTGCGCAGGGCCTGAATGCGATCTTCCAACGGCGGGTGGGAGCTGAATAGCGCGCCGAAGTCCCGTTTGCTGCCGGTGCGAATGCCGAAGGCGGTGAGCTCATCGGGCATGTCGGCAGGCAGCCCCTGCTGGCGTTGCAGGGCGCGCAGGGCCGAGATCATATCCTCGCGGTTGGCCAGGGTGGCGCCGGCCTCGTCGGCACGGAATTCCCGCCAGCGTGAGAACTTCATCACGATCATCGAGGCGAGCAGGCCCAGTACCATTTCGGCGACAAAGGTGACGATATAGAAGCCGATGCCGTGGCCGCGCTCGGTTTTGAATACGACCCGATCAACGGTGTGGCCAATAATCCGCGCAAAGAACATGACGAAGGTGTTCACTACGCCCTGAATCAAGCTGAGGGTAATCATATCGCCGTTAGCGACATGGCCGATCTCGTGGGCGAGAACTGCGCGGACTTCTTTTGGGTTCATCTGTTGCAGCAGCCCCTCCGACACAGCCACCAGTGCCGCGTTACGGTTCCAGCCGGTAGCGAAGGCGTTGGCGGCAGGCGAGGGGAAAATACCCACTTCCGGCATACTGATGCCGGCTTTCTGGGCTAGCTCCGCCACGGTTTCCATTAACCAACGTTCCTGCTGGTTGCGGGGTTGGGTGATGATCTCGGTGCGGGTGGAGCGTTTGGCCATCCATTTGGAGATAAACAGCGACACCAGCGAGCCGCTCATGCCAAATACGGCGCAGAAAATAAGCAGGGACCTCAGGTCGAGATCGACGCCATTGGCAGACATATAACTGCTTACGCCAAGCAGGCTGAGGGTGATACTGGCCACCGCGATTACAGCCAGGTTGGTGGCAAGAAACAGCAGAATGCGCATCATGGGTACAGGTTTCCTATTGGGTTGTAATAACGATTAAGTAATGGGGGCGTCGGCGGCGGTTTCAAGTGGGCTGCTGCACGCTCAGGCGCTTGGTTCATTCGTCTGTGGTTGGCTCTGTCAGGGTTTGCTCTGGCCCCTCGTGCTCTGCTGGCGTGGCGACCGCGTCGTTGTGGCGGCAGATTTCTACCTGTGGCTGATTCTGCTCATCGGTTTCGCAGGGGGTCGCCACGGCGCGGAGCATAATATCCTTGCTGCTTTGCTCAAAGATGACATTTACCGCTTCGTCGTAGTGGGCGGTGCGATACAGGGCGCGCCGGTCGCTGCCGTCTGTCCACTCGAACTGTTTGCTCAGATATTGTCCGTGTTGGTTTTGTACTACAAATACGTTTGGCATGGTTCTGTTGTGTAATGTTGTTGAAGTGAATGTTTCGATGGACGCGGTGGCCCGCCTAGCCGACCGACTTTAGCAGCAGCTCCTTTGCTGCATTGATCTGGCTGGCGAGATAGTCGTTCCCGCCTCGGTCGGGGTGAAGTTTTTGCATGAGAGAGCGGTGGGCCTGAATGATGTCGCTTTCGCTGGCATCGGCACTGACACCCAGTATGGAGCGGGCCTGGGCGAGATCCATGTCCATTGATGGCGGCGGGCGCTTGCCTTGCCCGGTGCTGCCGCTTTCCGAACGCTCGCCGGGGCTGAGCTTGTTGTAGATATGGTGCATGACAAATTGGCGAACAAAGGGCATGGCGCCACCGATGATGCCCGCCAGCCAGTGGACGCGGCCGGTGATGGAAAGCAGCACCAATGCCGCCGCTGCACTACTGATCACCAGGGTCAGGTAATAGGAGCGGCGCTGTTCCGGGGGCTGGGAGCGAACATATTTGATAAATCGGAACAGGGCATAAATAACGGCTCCGGCAATGGCCAGCTTAATAATCATCCGGTTTTCCAGTTTGTTGGCAAAGTATCAATGCTTCGAAGCGAGCCGCGAACCGGCTCTCAGCCCGAAGCATTTAAGCTGTGCTAGAGTATAGGGCATTGTCGGCTCTGGCCACACCGTTTGCTGTAGCCGAAGCAACCTCCACCTTCCGCTTGCGGCCACCTATACCCGTTTGGCGTGCAGATAGCCAGTTTGGATCGTTATGTCCCCCCTTAGTACAGTTCTTCCTTCTGATTCGCCGCATTCGGCCACGACGCCCGAGCAGCGCTTTGTGTTGTTTCAGTCGTTGTATGAAGCCAGTCAGTCTGACGATAACAATTGGCAGCAGTTGGTTGCCCTGTTAAGCAAAGGGGCGCAGGCCGCCCAGCGGGCTCAGTTGGAGGACGTGGCCGAGCAGTTCAGCAGCGGCCAGCAAATTGTGCTCGATGAGCTGCGTGACGGTGGTGTTTTTCGCGAATGGGAGCTGGGGTTTTTACAGCTGGGGCTGGCGGTGGGTAATCTGGCGAATGTGTATCAGCGGCTGGCCGAGCACTACCGTATGTTTGCGGAATTTCGTCGTCGCCTGCGCGACAATGCGGTATTTCCTTTTGCATTACTGCTGCTGTTTGCCCTGGGCACACCGCTGGCCTTGTGGGCGCTGGGTGAAATCAGTGTGTTGCAGGCAATGGCTGCAGCGGGGCTGGGCTTGCTGCCGTTGGGTGTGGCGGCGGCAGTGGCGTGTATATTGCCAAGAGCGCCGGGGCTGGCGCGACGTATCAGCCGGAGCTTGTACCGCCTGCCTGGTATCGGTGCGGCATTGGCGCAATACCAGAGTTATCATTTTGTGAATAATCTGGCGGCGTGTCTGGGGGCGGGTTTTCAGTTGCCGCAGGCATTGAAGCAGTCGGCGCGCCGGATGCCGGATACCCCGGTAAAGGGGCAGTTTAGCGGCCTGGCCAGGCAGGTCGAGCAAGGGCAGCGTTTTTCACAGGCCTTGTTGGACAGTGGTATTCTCAAGGGAGTGGAGTTGCCAATGATGGCGGCGGGAGCTGACGCCCGTCAGGTGCCAGGGCAGTTAAGTCTGGCGATCCATCGGGCGTGCGAACAGCAGCTTCAATTTTGGGCGGCATCGCTGCCGTACCTGCTGCTAGGGCTGTTGCCCTATGTGTTGGTGGTTAATGCCTGGTTTCTTTTACGGTGAGGCCTTCCAGCTCTTCGAGGTAGTGGCGGCGTCCCGATAGTTCCTGTTCGATGGCAAAACGTTGTGAGGAGTTCTGCCATTCGGCGTTTTTCAGGATTTCCCAAAGTTTACGGCTACACAGGTTTTTTACGTTTATTTCGGTCGTTTGTTTATTCATTTCTAACTCCTTGCGCTTTCTGCGCCTTACATCCTTTGTACATCTCTTAGTGGTCGGACTATCCTTGCCGACGATTATTGGCCAACGTTGATTGCAGGCTGATGACAGTGAGGCAAATTGTTGTGGTTTGCGCTAGACTGCCCGCTTTTTTGGCCTTGGCTCAAATGAGGCGACCAATTTATGCACCAGACACTGCTTACTGCTGACGCGTGGCAGCGAATATTGGCTTTTTCTGCCAATAAGCCCACGCCTTGTCTTATTCTGGACCTGGACTTACTGCGTGAAAAATACCGCGAGCTAACTACTGCCTTCCCATACGCTAGCGTGTATTACGCAGTAAAAGCAAATCCAGATGTCGCTGTTCTCCAATGCTTGAACCAACTTGGTGCCAATTTTGACATCGCGTCGGTGTTCGAATTGGACAAACTATTGGCGCTGAATATCCCCGCAGAGCGCATGAGCTATGGCAATACCATTAAAAAAGCCCGAGATATAGCCTACGCCTATGAACAGGGTATTCGCCTGTTTGCCAGCGACTGTGAATCAGACATAAGAAAATTAGCAAAGTTCGCGCCAGGTAGCCGGGTTTACGTGCGGGTGCTCACCGAAGGTTCTGATACCGCCGATTGGCCCTTGTCGCGGAAGTTCGGTTGCCAGCGGGACATGGCCATTGAGTTGATACTGCTGGCTCGGGATCTGGGTCTGAAGCCCTGGGGGATTTCCTTCCACGTGGGTTCACAGCAGCGCGACATCAGCAGCTGGGATGCGGCGTTGGCCAAGGTGCGATTTATCTTCGATCAGCTGGCGGGCGAAGGCGTGCAGCTGGAAATGGTCAACATGGGCGGTGGCATGCCGGCCACCTACAAAAGTCGTCGCCACGACATCGATGAGTATGGCGCTGCCATCAGCCGCTTTATCGAGGAGGATTTTGGCGGCTCTCCCCCGCACATCATTATTGAACCCGGTCGTTCGCTGGTGGCTGAGGCGGGGGTGCTGGTGTCTGAGGTGGTGCAGATTTCGACAAAATCACAGGATTCCCACGATCGCTGGGTTTATCTGGACGTCGGCCTGTTTGGCGGATTGATTGAAGCTGTGGGAGAGGCGATTCAATATCCCCTTGCGTGGGAGGGCTGTGGTGAAACCCTCGACGAGGTGATTCTGGCCGGGCCAACCTGCGACAGCATGGATATTCTCTATGAAGACCATCGCTACAGTTTGCCGGTAGACCTGGAGGAGGGCGATCGTCTGTACTGGCTCTCGACCGGAGCCTACACCACGAGTTACAGCTCGGTGGAATTTAACGGTATTCCCCCGCTGAAAAGCTATATTCTGGAGTAATCCCGGGCGCCGGGCTCGGGCGCCGGCCTGAGCGCCAGGGTTAAGGTCTGTACACGCCGTGAATCATTCCTTTTGCCACCAGCCACCGGATTGCCGCTGTACAGCGGCATTCGACGGCGCTGGCAGTCACTGGCGGTCAGTCACTAGAAGGTCAGGCGGACTCGCCAGTAAAATTTAACTTCAAGGTTTTCCAGTTGCTGGGGATCGGCAACATCGTCGTATACCGGTAGCGCCGTGGCGATTTCACTGAGGAAGTTTTTGCCGTGGGTGACGCTCAGTTTCAGTCCGGCGTCGGCCACGCTTTGGGCATCGCCGAGGTCGGAGCGGGTGTTATTGAACCAGGCACTGCCGTATTCCAAAAATGCCGTTGGGCTGAAGCGCAGACCTGCGCCGTCGAAGCCGGTTTCAATGCTCAAGGTCGCCAGGTAGCCCAGGTCGCCCAGTAGTGCGCCGGGGAGGTAGGCGCTGAGCCCATCCATGCCGCCGAGTACAAACTGTTGTTGCTGGGGAAGTTGCTCGTCGGCGAACTGGCCGCGCACCTTGGCGGTCGCCGTGAATTCCGGCGTGATGCGCTGTTGATAGGTTACGCTGGGTAACAGGGCAAAAAATTCCGCATTGCGGGCCTGGGCAACCACATCGGGGGCCAGGGCCGGGTCACTGAACTGGCTCAGATAATTGTCGTAGTCGTCGAGGGTGCCGCCATCGCCAAAGCCCGCTCGCAGTTTCAGCTCGGCGGTCAGGCGCGCCGCGTCGCGCTCCTCAGACTGATACCAGGTCTGGATATATTTGCCGCCGAGTTCACCCACATAGTAATTCTCGTCAAGAATGACTTCGCCGGTATCGTTGCGCTCCAGGGTAGAGTCAACGTATTCGATACGCTCATTGAGGGTGATGCGCTTCCACGGGCTGCTGTACAGCACTTGCTCACCACGGAGGCTGGCCTGAAGGATCTCGGCTTCCAGCTCTACGGTTTGTGAGGTGGTTTGTGCCGGGGTGCACAACGGGGGTAGTGGCAGGGGGAGCGGAAGGTCGATACAGGTAGCGGGTGTGGAGCTGTCTACCCGAGGTTCGCGCTGGTAATCCGTGTAAGTAATGTCAAAACCATACAGGCCGCTGGTAAAAGGGTGGTCGATGTTGAAGGTGTATTGGTTCAGCTCTGTGCCATCCCGGGACTCGCCCAGTTCAGTGAAGGCCGTTTGATAGGCAAGTTGTGCCTGGGTGCCGTTGTCGAACTGGTGCTTGACGCCCGCCAGACCGAAATAGCGGCCGAGAAAACGACTGCCCTTGTTGTTGGCCTCGAGAATCAGGTCTGTACCGTCGTGATCGGTGGCGTCACTGCGAGTGAAGATCATATTCACGGCGTCAGCGCCCTGATCTTCATAACTGATGGAGTAGGTGTCGCCTGCGCGCTCGGCACGTAGATCAGCGAGTACATGTGCGGTGTGGAATTCGTCGATTTTCAGGTCGCTGTCGTTTTCGATGCCGCTGAAGTAGGGGGTGATGTCCGGATCGCCGGCGACCTGCTTGAGGGTTTTCTGGCTGACCAGAATCGCAACGGCGTCGACCATGCGCGCGTAGTTCACCTGTACCAACAGGTGGCCGTCGGTGTAATAGCGTTTGGCGAGGTTGACCACCGCCTCTGCGGGTGTTTTCGAGGCGGTAAGTACCTCGCGCAATTCAGCGTCGCTGAGGTATTGATTGCCATAGACTTTAACGGCAACACCGTTAATTTGCGTTTCAATGGCGCGACTGGCGCGAATGGATTGGATCTCTGCGGCGCTGGCACTCTTTGGTGGCATTACCGGTGGCAGATCAATTGCCATATTTTTCCCCTGCTAATGTATAAAAATTTCTATGATCGATGTCTGTCGTTATTGGACAATATGAAGCTCTACACGCCGATTCATGGCACGACCTGCATCGGTGTCATTGGTGTCCACGGGCTGGCTTTCTCCGTAACCTCTGGCCCGCAAACGCTCCTCAGCAATGCCTCGAGTGATGAAATACCCTCGAACAGCTTCGGCACGGCGCTGTGATAGATTCATATTGTAATCGTCGGTGCCCATGCTATCGGTATGGCCGGCGATTTCAATAAGTTTGGCATAGGATTGCTGTAAAACCACCACTGCGGCGTCGAGGGTGTGGATCGACTCAGGGGTTAACGTTGCCTTGTCGAATTCAAACAAGACGCCGTCGAGGCGCAATGGGCTAATGTCGTCCAGGTGGCAGCCATTGTTCAAGACTGCCTTACCCTCGGGAGTGTTCGGGCACCGGTCATGGCGGTCGCACACGCCGTCGCCATCAGTGTCGGGGCACTGGTCGTCGCGTAAACCCTCATGGTCGAGAAGGGCGAGCAGGCCACTGTGATTACTGTCGTTGTCACTGTCGCCGCCGTCTCCATTATCGCCCCCCAATCCTCCCAGGGTGTCATTGACGATGCCGTTGCCGTCGGCGGTGTTGTCGTCAATGTTGGTCAGTGCATCTTCAATGCTGCCGCCGGTAATTTCGGCGAGCAGGCCGTCAACAGGGTCGGTGACCGGTTCTACTGCTGCGAGCAAGGGGGTTGTTACCGGGCTGATGGCGTCGAGAAGGGGTTCTCCGAGTTCGGCGTCGATAGCGTCGGTCAGCGGGTCGAGGGCGGTGTCGGCCATATCCACCAGCGGCGTCAGTGACTGGCCGGCGGGTTGGCTGACCACCGGCACCGGTGAAGCTTCACCGGCTTCGGTGCCGGCGCCGGGGGTGTTATTGCCACCCAGCAAGTCATTGACCAGGCCGTCGCCATCCGCGGTGTTGTCGTCGATATTGGTTAAGGCATCTTCCAGACTGCCACCGGTCAGCTCGCGGGTAATGCCATCAACGGGGTCGGTCACCGGCTCAATCGCGTCGAGCAGGGGCTCGCTTAACGGTGCGGCGGTATCCAGCACCGGCGCGACGAGTTGGTCGTCGATGGGGTCGGTAATGGGGTCGAGGGCAGCGTCGAGGGCCTCTGTCAGCGGTGCCAGTGAGGTGCCCAGCGGGGCGGTGATGGCGGACGCTGGTGACAGTTCGTGGGTCTCGCCGCCGCCACTGCTGAGTGAGTCAATGACCGGGCCGACAATGGCAGTGAGTGTTGTTGTCTGCGTTTGCGCCATACCGGCGCTGGCGACCGCCGTGATCGCAACAACTTGAATTAATTTGCCTATATTTGGGACGGAGAGTGACATGTCCATTGCCTCGAAAACAGATGAAAGCAGGTCGTAATACTCGACGAATTTCGGGGGCAGCGACGATAACAGGCTTACTGCACTTTCGACATGCGCTGAGATCTTGCTTCCCACGATGCCGTTATAATGAATTTGGATTTGATTTGTTATCGCATATTCTGCTTTTGCGGAGTCCGGTCACATAAAACCGTGACATAGTGAGATGACCTGGAGGGGCTACAAACAGTAAATACGTGTTTATACCTATGCGGTTTTAGCGGGAGGGAGGCCGGGCTGTCGCCGTATTCGCGACAGCCCGGTCAAGGGCGCTAGTCATCGATAACCGCGTCGACGAAATACTCGTCTACACCGTTGCTCTTCTCTCTGACCAGACCGTGGCAGTCGGTTTCAAAACCGGGGAAGCGCGAGTTAAAGTCCCGTACAAATTGCAGATAGCGCACGATGGTGCCATTGAATTTTTCCCCTGGGATCAATAGTGGAATACCGGGGGGGTAGGGGGTAACCAGCATCGCTGTGGTGCGCCCTTCAAGCTCGTCAATGGGCACCCTTTCGATCTTGCGATGGGCCATTTTTGACCAGGCATCGGCGGGGATCATCGCGGCTTCAATGTCAGACAGGTACATGGTCGTCGTGATACGCGCGAGATCGTATTCCTTGTATACGCTGTGAATATCATTACACAGGTCGCGCAGGCCGACTTTGTCGTATTTGGGGTGTTTTTTGGCGAACTCGGGCATCACCCGCCACAGGGGCAGATTGTTGTCGTAGTCGTCCTTGAACTGTTGCAGCTCGGTCACCATGGAGTTCCAGCGGCCCTTGGTGATACCGATGGTAAACATGATAAAGAACGAATAAAGGCCGGTTTTCTCAATAATGATGCCGTGTTCTGCCAGGTATTTGCTGACGATAGACGCGGGAATACCGAACTCGTCGAAATTGCCGTCGACATCCAGCCCCGGGGTGATGATGGTCGCTTTGATCGGGTCGAGCATGTTAAAGCCCGACTCGATCTTGCCAAAGCCGTGCCAGCTGTCTTCGGAGTGAATAACCCAGTCATCCCGGTCGCCCATGCCTTCTTCTGCGAGGGTTTCGGGGCCCCAGACCTTGAACCACCAGTCATCGCCGTGGTCGGCGTCGACCTTGCGCATGGCGCGGCGAAAGTCGATCGCTTCGGCCAGTGACTCTTCGACCAGCGCTTTGCCGCCGGGGGGCTCCATCATCGCTGCGGCGACGTCACAGGAGGCGATAATCGCATACTGGGGGCTGGTGGAGGAGTGCATCAGATAGGATTCGTTAAAGCGGTGGGTGTCCAGCTTGCGGTTTTTGCTGTCCTGCACCAGGATCTGTGACGCCTGAGACAGGCCGGCCAGCAGTTTGTGGGTAGATTGGGTGGCAAATACCAGGGTGTCGTCTGCCCGGGGCCGGTCGGCGCTGATGGCGTGCATATTCTCGTAGAACGGGTGAAAGGCGGCGTGGGGAAGCCAGGCTTCGTCGAAATGCAGGGTGTCAATGGTGGAGTTCAGAATCGATTTGATTTCTTCCACGTTGTACACAATGCCGTCGTAGGTGCTTTGGGTAATCGTCAGGATGCGGGGCTTCTTGTCTTCCGCATGACGGGCAAAGGGGTGATCCTCGATTTTCTTGCGAATCGCCTCAGGGGAAAACTCGCTTTTGGGAATCGGGCCGATGATGCCGTAGTGGTTGCGGGTTGGTGTCAGGAACACCGGAATCGCACCGGTCATGATAATGCTGTGCAGAATCGATTTGTGGCAGTTACGGTCTACCACCACGATGTCGCCGGGGGCGACGACCGAGTGCCAAACAACCTTGTTGGAGGTTGAGGTGCCGTTGGTGACGAAAAACAGGTGGTCGCAGCCAAAAATCCGCGCGGCATTGTGCTCGCTGGCGCTGACCGGTCCGGTGTGATCCAGCAGCTGACCCAGTTCTTCCACGGCGTTACACACATCCGCGCGCAGCAGGTTTTCACCAAAAAACTGATGGAACATCTGGCCTACGGGGTTTTTCAGAAAGGCTACACCGCCACTGTGACCGGGACAGTGCCAGCTGTAGGAGCTGTCGCTGGCGTAATTCATCAGCGCCTTGAAGAAGGGCGGAGCCAGTGAGTCGAGGTATTTGTTGGCCTCGCGAATAATGTGCCGGGCGACAAATTCAGGGGTGTCCTCAAACATGTGAATAAACCCGTGCAGCTCCCGCAGAATCTCATTGGGGATGTGGCGCGAAGTGCGGGTTTCACCGTACAGGAACACCGGAATATCGGTGTTGCGGTGGCGTACGGCCTCAAGGAATTCGCCGATGGACTCCAGTGCCTGATTGACCGCGTCGTCGCTGCCGTCGCCGAATTCTTCGTCGTCAATGGATAATATAAAGCAGGATGCACGGCTGGCTTGTTGCGCGAAGGCGGTCAGGTCGCCGTAGCTGGTAAAGCCGACGACCTCCATGCCTTCCTTGCCGATGGCGTCGGCGAGGTCGCGGATGCCTGAGCCGGAAATATTTTCCGAGCGGAAGTCTTCGTCAATGACGACAACGGGAAAACGAAATTTCATAGTAAGCCACTCGTGGTCTGTTCGCAGATGGTGAAATGTATTGTTCCTCTATTCCGTGACAACTTGCCGGGACGAGAGGGTGAATACGAAACGTGTCGTGCCTTATGCGACATTATTTATCGCCCATTGTGCCGCAATGGCCGTGTGAGCGATAGCAAGGCGGCGCAAAATGCCGCCAAGGAGGGTAACTCGGCCAGCCTCAGGCGAGGCTGTCGAGAATATACTGGGGAAGGGCAAAGGCGCCGGTATGCATGCCGGGGTTGTAATAGCGGGTGCTGATACCGCTGTCGGCATAGCGACGGGCAATGGTGTCAACGCTGTGCTGCGCCAGGTCTGGCTGGTTGCTGGCCCAGGCAAAGGTCATCACGCCACCGACGTAGGTGGGGACCGCGGCGTTGTAGAAGCGGCAGTCCTCGAACAAAGGTGACAGGCGCTTGTGGGTGGTGGTGACTTCGTCCGGTTGCATAAAGGCGACACCATTCTGGGCCGCAAACACGCCGCCGGGCTTCAGGCAGCGCTTGATGCCCTCGTAGAACGGAGAGGTAAACAGCACCTCGCCAGGGCCGATAGGGTCGGTGCTGTCTGACAAAATAACATCGAACTGGCGGTCGCAATTGCGAACGTAGTCGATGCCGTCACCAATCACAATTTCGGCACGTTCGTTATCGTAGGCACCAGCGGAGTGGTTCGGCAGGTACTTGACGCACATGTCGATCACCGCCTGGTCAATTTCAACCTGAACGGCGCGCTCGACCTCATTGTGACGCAGTACTTCCCGCAGCAAGCCGCCATCGCCGCCGCCGATGATCAGCACATCCTTGGCGTTGCCGTGGGCAAACAAAGGCACATGGGCGAGCATTTCGTGGTAAATGAATTCGTCGCGCTCGGTGGTCTGGATAACACCATCAAGGGCCATCACCCGACCAAAGTCTTGGGATTCGAAAATCACCAGGTGCTGATGGTCGGTTTTGCTCTCAAACAGGACTTCCTTAACGCGAAAGCCCTGGTGATAGCCGCTGTGGAGGGTTTCGTCGAACCACTCAGACATCGTCCATTCTCCCCCGCAGGTTTTCGCCGACTTCAACCCGCGAGGGGTTGAAGGCCTTCTTCAGTATGTCAACAGCCAGTTCGGGCTTGGCGTCGCCACACATGAAGACATCAAAGGCTGCGTAGTCGCGCTCGGGCCAGGTGTGCACACTGATGTGTGACTCGGCCAGCACGGCAACGCCGGAGATTCCACCGTTGGGGGTGAAATGATGCATGTGAATGTGGAGCAGGGTTGCACCGCACTCTTTCACGCAATCCAAAAAGGCTTTTTCCATTCGGGGGATTTCATCGAGATGGGACGCTCCCCACAGGTCGATGATCAGATGAGTGCCAGCGTATGCAACGCCATCACGCATGATGAAATGGTCGAGGTTCTCGTCAGACGAGGTGATCGGATTAGTGGTGGCAGCACCAGCCTCCAATGAAGGCATATGATCTAAGCTTTTCATCTAGCATAAATCCTCCGCAGGGGTGAAAGAAGCGGCGATTTAAACGTTTTTGTCGTCAAATAGCAATAAAAAAACCCACAAAATTTACCGTCCCTGTTTGCAGCGAAGCCCTTGGCTCTATTAGGGTTTTTTGACAAAAGCTGAAACGGCGACGGGGGCTGGCTTTGGACGGTGATCTCGGGGCATAGTAGGGTGTGTTTTGTACCCGCCCGGAGGCCCTGCCGTTATGAGTATTTTTAGCCGCTATAGCAAACCCGCTGTCATCCCTTCTGCCGAGGACGCATTGCCTGGCCGATCGGAAGCCATGGTGGTGCCGGAGCGTCACGAGGTGCTTGGTAGTCCACTGGTAGGACCCTTTCCCGAAGACACCGCGCAGATCGTTGTTGGCATGGGGTGTTTCTGGGGCGCCGAGCGCAAATTCTGGCAAATGGAAGGGGTTTATAGCACGGCGGTGGGGTACAGCGGGGGACATACCCCCAATCCTCTTTATGAGGAAGTGTGCTCGGGGATGACCGGTCACAATGAAGTGGTGCTGGTGGTGTATCGACCTGCGGAAGTGCAGCTTGAGTCAATTCTTCGGTGCTTCTGGGAAAGTCATGACCCGACCCAGGGGATGAGGCAGGGCAACGATGTAGGCACCCAGTATCGCTCGGGGGTTTACGTGAGTGACGAAGGCCAGTTGGCGCAGGTCAGTGCAAGCGCCGAGGCCTATCAGCAGGCGCTGGCGGTAGCGGGTAAGGGGCCGATCACTACCGAAATTGCGCTTGCAGGGGCGTTCTATTATGCCGAGCCCTATCATCAGCAGTACCTCGCCAAGAACCCCGGTGGTTACTGTGGTCTGGGGGGTACCGGGGTTAGCTGTCCTTAGCGCCTGTGATCGAGAGACCATAGCCCCTAAGTCAGCACTGAATAGTTTGGCTTTGAATGGAAAGATGCCGCCCAGGGTCCAGACCCTGGGCGGCATCGCTTATTTGCCCCGCCATTTCATCTGATAGAGGTCGTGGCGGCGGTCGCGCAGGTTCTGCACTGTGCCGCTGTTCCTGGCCATGTGCAGGGCCTCTGGTCTGAGGTCGGCGATCGCGACGGTTTCCACGTTGGGGGTCGTGTCAGCGGCGATGCCATCTCGGGCAAAGGGGAAGTCGCAGGGGGTCAGAATGCAGCTCTGTGCGTACTGGATATCCATATTCGCGACATTGGGCAGGTTGCCAACGTTGCCGGACATCACCACGTAAATCTGGTTTTCCACCGCCCGGGCCTGACAGCAATAGCGCACCCGCAGGTAGCTCTGTCGCTCGTCGGTACAGAAGGGGACAAACAGAATCTGCGCGCCCTGGTTGACGAGGTGTCTGGACAGCTCGGGGAATTCCGAGTCGTAGCACACCAGTACGCCAATGGGTCCGCAGTCGGTGTCGATGGCGTGGAGTTCGTTGCCGCCTTCTATATTCCACCAGTAGACTTCATTGGGTGTCGGATGAATTTTTGGCTGCTCGTCGATACGGCCGTCGCGGTGGAAAACGTAGGAAATATTTTCGACGCGGCCATTGGGCACCCGGGTCGGGTGGGAACCGCCAATAATATTGATGTTGTAGCGCACCGCCAGGTCTTGCATGGCTTCGCGGAAGCGCGGGGTGTATTTGGTCAGGGCCTCAATCGACTGGATCGGCGTGAGCTCCTGATCCTCGATCGACAGCAGCTGCAGCGTAATCAATTCGGGGAATACGACAAAGTCGGCTTTATAGTCGGCGACGACGTCGACAAAGTATTCGACAAAGGACATAAACTCATTAAATGAGCTGACCTTGCGCTGCATATATTGCACGGTGCCGACGCGGATGGAATCGGGCTGGCGACCGCCATAGCGTTTTACCTGGGCGCCGTCTTCATCCCGTTGTATTTTCGGGTTATGCCACACCAAATGGGCGCCGTAGCCCATGGAATCGCGGTCGGTGGACAGGTAGTTTTCAACCAGTCCCAGCGACTCAAAGCCATTGCGAATCTGAAAAGACAGCACCGGATCATTGGTCTGCTTGTTGATAACAGCGTCCAGGTAGGCCTGGGCGGTGCCGAATTTACGCATACGGCGGGCCAGACCGGGCAGTCGTCCGACAAAGACGATGCCCTTGAGTTTGAGATTTTCACAGAGTTTCTTCCGTGCGTTGTACAGTCGCTGGCCAATTCGATAGCCGCGCACCGTTTTATCAACACAGACCTCCATGCCGTACAGCCATTCGCCATTGGGGTCGTGGCGGCTGCCGTAGCCGTTGGCGGTTATCGACTCCCAGGTATGGGGTTTCAGGCAGACATTGCCGCTGATACGAAAGGTCGCGCAGTAGCCGACCACGTCGTCGTCGAGGGTGACGACGAATTTACCCTCGGGGAAATTATTCAGTTGGCCGCGTAATTCCGCCGCTGAATAGGGGTCGATGCCGGTGCCGTTGTACACCCGGCGGGACAGATTGGCGATGCCGGGAATGTCGGCAACCGTCGCGTTGCGAACTCGCAGCCGCTTGCCTGAGGCAGTGAGGTTTTCACCGCCCCGTGAAGAATTACTCATAGTGTCGTCTCAAAACCTGGGGTTTATAGGGGCTTACTCTTTGCTTTTGCTGGTACTGCTGCTACTGCGCCGTCGGGGGGCGGCTTTTTTGGGTTCCTTTTGGTCAGTGCTTTCGTTGCTATCTTCACGACGGCTGGCAATGCCGCTGAGGGTTTTCAGCAGGCGAGTGGTGATATCCACGGTTTTCATCCCTTCAGACATGGCGGTTTTCGCGATTTGCTGAACCATTTCAGTGTCGCCATCGCTGATGCGATCTTGCACTGCGCCCCATATCATTTGCATGTCTGGCAGGCCAATCAGGCGGCGCAGTTCTTCCGGCTCGATTTCCAGTTCTAAATGCACTTTCATAGGTTGTTATTTCCCCTGTGTGAAAAGGACGGACAGGTTTCCCTCAATGAGGTCTTGTCCTTGGCTGTCGCGCTGAATAGTCACTGCTGCAGTTGTGACAGAACATACTGCAGAATACCGCCGTAACGGAAGTATAATATTTCCTGCTGGGTATCGATTCGGCTGCGCCCGAGGACTTCGTGACGACTTCCGTCCGGGCGGGAAAATATCAGTCGCAGAAGTTGCCTGGGTGCCAGCCCGGGGTCGCAGGGAATTACATCGACTTGTTCGCTGCCGTCCAGGTCAAGCATATCGATATTGACCTCTTTGTCGAACTCGACGGGGAGTACGCCCATGCCGATCAGATTGGATCTGTGAATACGCTCGAAACTCTCGGCGATGACCGCTTTGACACCCAACAGCAGGGTGCCCTTGGCGGCCCAGTCGCGACTTGAACCTGTACCGTACTGCTTGCCGGCAATCACAACCAAAGGCGTTTCTGCCTCCTGATATTTCATGGCGGCGTGGTAGATGCTGAGGACATCCTTGCCGTTGGGGCCGCGGGTGTAGCCGCCTTCCTTGTCAACCAAACGGTTGTTCAGGCGGGTATTGGCGAAGGTGCCGCGAAGCATGACTTCGTGGTTGCCTCGCCGCGATCCGTAGGAGTTGAATTCTGCCGGTGCGACGCCAAGGCTTTGCAGGTAATGTCCGGCCGGGCTCTCGCTGGCGATTTTTCCCGCCGGGGAGATATGGTCGGTGGTAATACTGTCGCCAAACAGGCCGAGTATGCGGCCACCGCGTAACGGCGGCATCTCCTCACCCCGGTCGCCGGGTTGATCGAAAAATCCGGGGCAGCGTATGTAGGTGCTGTCTTCCTGCCAATTGTAGGTGTCGCCACTGACGGTTTCGAGCTTTTGCCATTCCTCCGTGCCATTGAGCAGGCCCTGATAGGCCTCACGATACATGGTGCCGCTGACAATTTTACGAATCTCGTGGATTTCACTATTACTGGGCCACAGATCCTTCAAGTAAACCTTGTTGCCCTTGTTATCCTCGGCGATGGGGTCGTTTTGCAGGTCGATAATGGTGGTGCCAGCCAAAGCATAGGCCACAACCAGCGGGGGAGATGCCAGCCAGCTGGTTTTGACCTGAGGGTGTATGCGTCCATCGAAATTACGATTGCCGGACAGCAGGGCGGATGCCACCATATCGTTGTCATCAATGGCCTTGGATACCGGTTCCGGCAATGGGCCGGAGTTGCCGATACAGGTGGTGCAGCCGAAGCCGACAATGTCAAAGCCGAGGGAGTCCAGGTCTTCCTGCAGGCCGCTGTCGCTCAAGTACTGGCTGACAACCTTGGAACCGGGGGCAAGGGAGGTTTTTACCCAGGGCTTAACCCGCAGCCCCCTGGCTCTCGCTTTCCGCGCCACCAGTCCGGCGGCGATCATTACATCGGGGTTGGAGGTGTTCGTGCAACTGGTGATGGCGGCGATGACCACATCGCCGTGGTGCAGGCGCTCGCCCATATCCGGAATGCCGGCGTAGTCATCGACGGTCTTACCCTTTTCCGCCAGGTACTCGCGCATGACCTTACCGAGGTCGCCCAGGGCAACCCGGTCTTGGGGGCGGCTGGGGCCTGCCAAGCTGGGCTCGACGGTGTCGAGGGCAAGGCTGACCTGATGGCTGAATACAGGTTGGTCACCGGGCTCTCGCCACAGTCCCTGTTGCTGGCAGTATGCCTTGGTCAGCGCAATGGTGTCGGCGTCCCGCCCCGACAGTTTCATATAGGCGAGGGTGGCATCATCAACCGGGAAGAAACCACAGGTTGCGCCGTACTCCGGGGCCATATTGGCGATGGTGGCGCGGTCGGCGACACTGAGTTCGGCGAGGCCGTCGCCAAAAAACTCGACAAATTTGCCGACTACACCCTCGCGACGAAGAATCTGCACGACCGTCAGCACCAGGTCGGTTGCGGTCACTCCCTCTTTCAAACCGCCCTTGAGTTCAAATCCGACCACGTCCGGCAGCATCATTGAGTAGGGTTGGCCAAGCAGGGCAGCCTCGGCTTCAATGCCACCTACGCCCCAGCCAAGCACGCCCAGGCCGTTAACCATAGGGGTGTGACTGTCGGTGCCCAGTACGGTGTCGGGGTAGGCGAGCAGGCCATCACCGTCTTCGCGGCACCAGACGACCTTGGCGAGGTATTCCAGGTTGACTTGATGGCATATGCCGGTGCCAGGTGGCACGACATTAAAATTGCTAAAGGCTGATTGTCCCCATTTTAAAAAGCGATAGCGCTCGACATTGCGCTCCATCTCCTTGGCGACGTTTTCCTTGAAGGCCAGTGCCGAGCCAAACTGATCAACGGTCACCGAATGGTCAATGACGAGGTCTACCGGGATTTGCGGGTTGATGAGCGATACATCGCCACCTTGCCTGGCAACGGCGTCGCGCATGGCCGCCAAATCAACAATTGCCGGGACGCCGGTAAAGTCCTGCATAAGTACTCGTGCGGGGGAGAAATTCAGGTCCTGGCCGCCGGTGGCGGTGTCGGTCCAGTCGAGCAGGGCCTGGATCACGCCGTCATCAACGTTTTGTCCGTCGTAGTGGCGTAGCTGATTTTCCAGCAGGATTTTGAGCGACTTGGGGAGACGCTTGACCCGCTCGTCTGCCAATTTGTCCAAAGCGTAATAGCGATAACGCTTGCCGTTGCTCTCCAGCTCGGATACCCACGACACCTGCGAATTCATGAAAGACTCCTTTTGGTAAACGCGAACGAACCTGATATCTACACTAGCACATGCGTGCCGACTTGAAAGTGCTGGCAGGTAATTCCTCTACCGCAATAGTTAAGAGGCAGCTCTGTACTCGCCTCTATGACCGCAACTTTTGTCTCAAGTGCGGGGAGGCGTGTTGCTCTTGCAGTCGAGGGAGCGAATAAACAGGGCTTCGACCTTTTGTCTCGCCCAGGGCGTTTTGCGCAGGAATTTCAGGCTGGAGGAAATGCTCGGGTCTGAGGTAAAACATTTGATGCGGATGCGGCGGCCCAACTCCTCCCAGCCATAGGTGTCGACGAGTTGTTTGAGAATGGCCTCCAGTGTTTGGCCGTGCAGTGGGTCGCGGTTGCCAGTTTGATGCATAGGTGTCCTGCTGTTGACAATAAGGGGGTAGCGGGACCAGATCGTAGCACCTGTTACCGCCCTTGTGTTTGGTGATTGTAGCGGTCGGGGGTACAATTCGCTAAACCCTCCGCCGTATAGTGACCACGACCTTGACCTTGTCTGCCCAGCCTTCCGACCCCCTGGTTGTCGTCAACGGACCGTTGTCTGAGGCCTTGGCCCAGCGTCTTGGTCTGCGAACAGTAGAGGATTTCACTGAGCAACCCGGTCAGCAATACGTGTTCTATCGTGATGGCACCCTTTATCTGGGCCTCGCGCCGAGTCAGCGAGAGCACCCGGTCTGTGTCGATTTTGCCGAGCAGCATCGTCGCCGTCATCGGGGCAAAGAGCTGTTGCTGAAGGCGGTTGGCGGTCGGCGTACCGGGCTGCGCATTGTGGATACCACCGCGGGTCTGGGGCGGGACAGCTTACTGTTGGCGAGCTACGGCGCCGAGGTGACCCTGTGTGAGCGCGAGCCGGTGGTGGCGGAAATGCTGGCGGACGGACTGCGGCGGGGCTTGCAGCAAGCCGAGGTCGCCGAGTTTGTGGCGCGGATGCGACTGGTGCCGGGGCCAGCCAGTGCCTACCTGCGGGCGATTCCTGAAGCCGACCGGCCTGATGTTATCTATCTGGACCCAATGTTCCCTGACTCGGGCAAATCCGCCCAGGTTAAAAAGGAAATGCGCTTGTTCCACAGTTTGGTGGGACGTGATGAAGACGATGGGGTGTTATTGCAGGAAGCGCTGGATTGTGCGAAGCACCGGGTAGTGGTGAAGCGCGCGCCCCGATCAGCCGCGCTCTCTGGTCCCCGACCGCAATTTGCGGTGCAGGGCAAGGCGGTGCGCTTCGATGTTTACCCGCTGAAGGCCTTTCCCAAGGGCTAGGCTCAGCTGAACAGTCGCTGTAACATTTTTTCGTAGATATCACTCAGCGTGTCCAGGTCCGCGGCGCGCACACACTCATCAACTTTATGTATCGTCGCGTTGACGGGCCCCAGCTCAACCACCTGTGCACCGGTTGGTGCGATAAATCGCCCATCGGAGGTGCCCCCTGCGGTGGATAGCTCTGTTTCCCGGCCGGTAACGGTGCGCACGGCATCCTGTACCGCTTCTACCAGCGGACCTTCGGCGGTGAGGAAGGGCTGGCCGCTAAGGTTCCAGTCGATGCTGTAGTCGAGCTTGTAAGTGTCGAGAATATCACGGGTGCGTTGCTGGAGAATGTCGGCGGTCAATTCGGTGGAAAAGCGAAAATTGAAGACAACGTCCAATTCTCCGGGAATAACGTTGGTGGCGCCGGTGCCGCCGTTGATATTGGAAATCTGAAATGAGGTGGCGGGGAAAAAATCGTTGCCGTTATCCCACTGTTCCGCCGCCAGGGCTGCCAGTGCCGGCGCCGCCAGATGGATCGGGTTTTTCGCCAGGTGGGGATAGGCCACGTGACCCTGTACACCGCGTACGGTGAGTACCGCGCCCAGCGATCCGCGGCGGCCGTTTTTGATAATGTCGCCCACCTGTTCGGTGGAAGAGGGTTCGCCGACAAGACACCAGTCTATTTTTTCGCCGCGCTCTTCGAGCCATTCCACCACTTTTACTGTGCCGTTTTTGGCCGGACCTTCTTCGTCGCTGGTAATCAAAAAAGCGATGCGACCATTGTGGCCGGGATTGTCGGCGACAAAGCGCTCACAGGCGGTGACCATCGCTGCGAGGCTGCCCTTCATATCTGCCGCGCCCCGGCCGCGAAGCATGCCATCTGAAATTTCCGGCGTGAAAGGTGGGGTCTGCCATTGGTCTTCCGGGCCGGTGGGGACCACATCGGTGTGGCCGGCGAAGCAGAGCAGGGGACCGCTGTCACCCCGTACGGCCCAGAAATTATCGACCTCACCAAAGCGCAGAGGTGTGCACTCGAAGCCGATGGCACTCAGCCGCGACATCATCAGCGCCTGGCAACCGTCGTCCTCCGGGGTAACCGAACGTCGCGCCATCAGGTCGATGGACAGTTGCAAGGTGGGGCTCAAGGTACTGCTGTGGTTCATGGTTGTCGGCTCTGTGCGATAAAAGCCGCCATTTTATCAGAGAATGCCCTGCAGTTTGTGTCCGGCTTGGATGAAGTCGAGTCAAGCGGTGGGGCGTTGACCTTTGCACTCATTGCCGGTGTCGGTGAGTGGAATTGTCAATGAGGTAGCGCGGGTGGCTGGGTAAGATCAGGGTCTGCACTTGGGTCGCCCTTAAACAGCAAATAAGGAGAAGGGAAAATGGCTGTGGATTTGGATATTGCCAGCGCTGCCGCGCAATTTGACTATGCCGATCAGGACATTCCGCAGCGCCTGCGTCACTGGGCGCGGGTCAGGCCAGACCATCCGTTTATGATCTGGGAACCCCACAATGGTGAAGACCTGCGCTGGACCTATGAGGAGTTTGACGAGCAGACCAGCCGTATTGCCGCCGGACTTTACGCCAAAGGTGTGCGCAAACACGACAAGGTGATGATCCATGCGGAGAATTGTCCGGAAATGGTGCTGGCCTGGTACGCCTGCGCCAAGCTGGGTGCGGTGGGCGTAACCACCAATACCCGCTGCGTTGGCGGCGAAATTGAATACTTTGCCAGCCACACTGAGGCGGTGGGGGTGATCACCCAGCCCAGGTTTGTCGACCAAATTCGTCAACATGCCAAGGGCGCTGGCTGGATTGTAGTGACCAAGGACAATTCCGGTGAATTGCCGGATACCCCGGTTGCCGGTGATGTTGATGACTTTGACAGTCTCTATGGCGATGCCAGCAGCGTTCCCGAGCGGCCCGCTGAGCCTATGTTGCCTGCGGGTATCATGTTTACCTCTGGCACGACGTCGCTGCCCAAGGCCGTGGTGCACACCCATGCCAATGCCCTTTGGTCGGGTACCTCCGGTGCCAGCAGCATGGGTATGGATGGCGACAGCGTATACCTCGGCTTTCTGCCCTTTTTCCATGTTAACTGCCAGAGTTGGGCGTTCTGGGGGGCGCTGGGTGTCGGGGGGACGGCTGTACTGCAGCCCAAATTCTCCGCCAGCCGCTTCTGGAAAGTAGTGGAAAAGCATCAGGTCACCCATAGCTCGATGATCCCCTTTGTATTCAAGGCCATTGCCATGGAGGCGGTGCCCGAGCAGCACAGTCTGAAAGTGATGCCTATGGGGATCATTTGGAAGGAAATTGCCGGTTGGTTGAAAGCGCAGCCCTTTGCCAGCTGGGGTATGACGGAAACGGTAACCCATGCCACGCGCAGCGATTTTATCCACGACTGGCCACAGGGCAGCATTGGCAAACCGACACCGGGCTACCATCTGGCGGTGGTCAACCCCGAAACCGGAGAACCTTGTCGGCAGGGGGAAATCGGTGAGCTGTGGGTACACGGTGTACGGGGCGTAAACCTGTTCCTGGAGTACTACAAAAATCCCGAGGCGATGGCGAAATCCTTTACCCCCAATGGCTGGTTTAAAACGGGTGATATGGTGCATGTGGGCGAGGAGGGGAACTTCTACTTCAGTGACCGTGATAAAGATGCGTTGAAGGTCGGTGGTGAAAATGTTTCGGCGCGACAGGTAGAGGAAGTGTGCATGCAGGTGCCCGGTGGTGGCATCGGTGAGGTGGCTGTTGTTGCCCGCTCCCACGATATGTTGGACATGGTGCCGGTGGCTTTTGTGATAAAAGGTTGGGGCGCTCCAGAGGACGATGCGGCTTTCGCCGACACGATCATCACTCATTGCAAGGCGAATCTGGCAGACTTCAAGGTGCCCCGGGCGGTGTATTTTGTCGACGACTTTCCCCGTGCGACGCTGGAGAAAGTGGCCAAAAACCACCTGCGGGAGATGGCAGAGGCCATGCCGCCTTTGGGCTGACACGAACAGGCGGTCAATGATTTGACCGCCTCAGCATTGTCATAAATCTATCCTTATTCTGTCATCAGTGCTGCGTAGCATTCCTGTTGCCGATGTGGCAGGAGGCCCTCGGCACCATTTTCCCATCCATTGTTTGCCGTGGTTGGGTCAAAAATATTGCTGATTTCAGAGTTAAGGAATTTCTGTATGAACCGCTATACGAGACAGGTCGCCTCACATTCGCAGTCATACCAACAGGGCCTTCGCGCGGAAATCTCGCGTCAGGTCGCCGAGTTTCTTTCCCGGGGTGGACAAATCGAGCAGCTGTCAGGCCCGAAGTTTACGCCGCCAAAATCGGTCAAAATAAACAGCTCGGTACTTGTAGACGTGCTGTGACAGAATAATATTCAGTTTAGTCCTGTTCGGCTTGCCACTCTGAAAAGGGGTGCTTGCTCAAATTGGAATTGTAATAGCGGGCATCGTTGCTGACCTCCGTGCCCAGCCATTCGGGGCGGAGGAATGATTGATGCTCGCTGCTGAGTTCAATTTCCGCCACCACCAGCCCCGCATTTGCACCGGTAAATTCATCGACCTCCCAGCATAGTTCTCCTGCGGGAATTCGGTAACGTTGCTTGTCGATAATGGGGCCGTCGCACAGAGTTAGCAGGTGTTCAGCGTCAGCAAGCGGAATACTGTATTCAAACTCGGCACGGCGAATGCCGATGGTTTTTCCCTTCACTGTGAGAAAGCCACTGTCATCGGCAATACGAACCCGCACGCACCGCTCCGGGTCTCGATTCAGATAGCCCTGCACAAGCCGCTGGGGCTGCCCCTGTCGCCAGCCGTCGCCCGTGACCAGAAATTTTCGCTCTATTTCATCAGCCATACTGTGACACCGTATTTCAATGTGCCCGAAAGCGGGCGCGATAGGCGTCTTCAGCCATGGCATAGACGCGGGAAAGGGGAAGATTTATCGACTGCGCCGACAAGGCATTTTGCACCTGCTGACGAAGGTCTGCAGACGCCATTGCCGCGCTCTGCTCGTCATCGAAAATTAAATACACTTCGAGACTGGCGGGAAAGTGGCGATAGTCAACGTGGTGGGTCAACCAACGAAATTGGGCATGGCTGTCCAAGGCATTTTCGCAGAGCGCGTGCAGCGTCGATACGATAAGCTGTTCTCGCTTTTTGTCGGATTTTTTCATTTGGTCATTTTCGCATAGCCGGGGCGTCGGCGACACTGCCCCAGTCAGGGCGGGTTAACTGAGGAGCATATTGTGCATAAACACGAAAAGCTGAATTACGTTGAGTTCCCCGCCAGGGATATCGCAGCGACCAAGGCGTTTTTTGAGGCAGTGTTTGGTTGGCATTTTGTTGACTATGGCCCGGATTATGCCGCCTTTGGCAATGAAGGGCTGGAAGGAGGCTTTTATCGTGCAGAGCTTGCTGGCAGCGTCGAAGAAGGTGGTGCATTACTGGTGTTTTACAGCAGTGATCTGAGCGCTACGCAGGCAAAGGTCGAGGCCGCAGGTGGGACGATTAAGCGTGAGGTCTATGAATTCCCCGGCGGTCGCCGCTTCCACTTTTGCGAACCCAGCGGCAATGAATTTGCCGTGTGGTCCGAGCGCTGAATTATCGCGCTGGCTCAAGTATTGGCGTGGCGGCGAAGCGGCGCAAATACGCCAGGCGGATATTTTCAATACGCTGACGATTGACCTGAAAGTCGTAATAGCCGATGCGTGCGGCGCTGCGTATATCCACCCGTTGCAGGCAGGGCTGATACAACAACTGAACATCGTCCCGGTAGCCCATTATTGCGCTGCGCTGTTCAACGTGAAGGTAGTGCTTCGCCTGAGCGATTACCTTGGTGCGGGGAAGGTCGATGAGCAGTTGCTGAAGATACTGCCATTGGAATTCATTGTGCACGGCGAAGGGGGCAATATGGCTGTCCGGCTCGGCGCTTTGACTGGAAACACAGCGGGGCGCTTCGGGGCAGGGCGGAAGTTCCCGGGTGATGTGGGTATCGAAGGTGGGCACCGCGCCGCAACCGGTAAGTATTGCCAAAGCGAGCAGTAATCCTGAACGTTGGCGCATAAGGCTCTCCACGAGTTTTGCCGAAGAGATAAACGGCGAATATATGCGCTTCTACGCTATGGCCTGTAGATAGGATTTTTCCCGGCGCAAGGACTTCGTCCAACTGTTATTCTATGTCGCTAAATTGTGCCGAACGAGGGGATATTGTGCCCTTTACCTTGCCTGGCGTCACCCTGCAACGGGTGCTGGTCTGTGTGGTGTTTTCCCTGGGTGTTGCAGCCTGTACTCCCTGGATAGGGGAGGGTGGGTCGAGCACTGCAGTGAGCAGGACAGATAAGATCGATGAAAATTCAGTCCTGCGCGAAAGTGTAGTTGATGAGCAACGCTGGTATGCCCTGTTCCTCGGGGAGCAAAAAATCGGCTATCGGTTTATCGAGGAGGCTCGCCTTGACCCCGCGCGGCGGATGCGGCGGGAAAGGCTGCATATCGTGCATCAACAGCCGGGCGAACTCGCCAGGGTCAGCGAGAGCGAGATATACGCCATCGAGTCGACTGAGGGAGAGCCTTTGGAAATTCGCAAGGTGCAGCGGTCCGACACGGCCAACCACGAATTTCTGGCAACGGTGGAAGGCAACAATCTTGTAGTGCGAGGGCAGCGCGGTGAGGCTATGTTTAAACCGCTGCCGCCGCGCTGGCGACTTCACCAGGGACGAAGAAGTGCGTGGCGGGCCGCGGCTGAGCGAGATGGTGCTGTGGTTCTCGACGAGTGGAGTTTCAGCCTGCAGCGTTTTCGTGTAGTCGAGTATCGCCTGACGCCGATAACCGCTGGCGAGTGGACAGAATCCTTGGTGTCGCGGTTGCCGGATCTACCCGTTGAAGCGAAATGGCTCCAGCGCATTGAATGGCAGGTAGAGCGCGTTGAGGATGACGGAGGCCGCAGTCAGCTTTATCTCGATGCCCGGTTTGACATTCTCGCCGAGCACAGCGAAACCGCGGGGCAGTCACTATGGCTTCTGGCCTGCGACGAGCACTGTGCGACCAGCAATATTGAGGCGGTAAATCATGTCTACCAGCGCTTGCTACGGTCGCCTTACAGGATCAGCGACAGTGCCTTGAATAGCCGAATCCGCTACGAGCTGGAATGGCCGGACAGCAGTGCACCACCCCCCGAAACCGCAGACCAACACGTGGTGCCAGCGAAGGGTGGGCGCAGTGGCTACCTGGTGACGGTTTGTGATCGCTGCGGTGAAGAGCCCATGCCTGCCGCAAAGGTATTGCAGCAGGCCCTCGAAAATAACTATTGGCTGACATTGCCCGACGCAGCCAGAGCGACGGCGAGGGAGTTGGTCAGCGGCCTTGCCGACGGTGACATCAGCCGTCGGGGGGCAATGAACCGCCTTACCCGCTATGTCACCGCGCATATGAATGAGGTCGCCTCCTACGCAGGCTATGCGACGGCCGATGAGGCCTACCGGAGTGGTGAAGGTGACTGTACCGAACATGCATTGCTGTTGGCAGCACTGGCGCGCTCGGTGGGCATTCCGACCCGCATAGCAATGGGGGTCGCCTACAACAACGAACGTTTTCTCGGCCGGCGTTTTGTCTTTGTGCCCCATATGTGGGTGCAGGCGTGGACGGGTGAGGTCTGGGAGAGCTACGACAGTGCTTTGGGGAGTTTTAATGCGGGCTATATTACCCTGGGGATCAGTCAGGGAGAGCAGGACGCCTATCTGGCAATAAATAACGCGCTGGTGAAGGCGGATGTCTTGTCGGCGGTACAGCTCAGGCGCCGACCTTCGCCCTGAGTGCAGAGCCGGAAGGTCTCCGGCTCCAACATATTACCCAGTGATTTTACCCGTCAGACTTTTGCGGGTGGGGCATCTGGTGTTATTCGTAGGCGACAGGCATTTCTGTCAGGCTGTCGTCGCCGGCTACGTCAATATCCGCGACATCGACGTTCGCGCTGCCCCGCACTGCACCGATAACCGTCACCTCTTCGAGCAACAGTTTGGGCTCGTCGGCCTGGGCAAACAATGCCGCGCTGGTCAGAGTGAGTAGAGCGCTGATTTTTAATGCCGATTGAAAAAGCGAAGCTGGTTTAAACACTATATTTCCCCTTGGCTGCCTATGCAGGCCACATTCCATATGTACGTGATAGGTGTACGCAACTGGTACGGTAAGCAAGTTCATCGAGCGCCGAGCGCCGATATTTGCGAGCGTGGGCAGTATCCCTGATTAATGTTACGAAGATATGAAGGAAATATTTCAAAGGGCGTTTTTGTATGAATTTGTCATGAAATTTTTAATTTCGTGACACGATAACGTCAATAATGTGTTGTTAAAGCCGGACATCCAGTCGGGTGCCGGGTTCGGCTGGCCCCTTGAGTTCAATGATATTGCCTTCAGGGTCGGTGATGTACAGGGACAATCCAAAACCCTCGGCACCGTAGCGGCGTTCTACAGAGCTGTGCTCGATGCCGTGCTCCGAACAATAGGCGAGCAGGGCGTCGCCCTCGAATCCGGCCACTTGCAGGCAAAAGTGATCGACGTTATGGCGCTGGTGGTCCGGTGGATCGCCGCCGGCGCGTCCCAGCGGGCTGTCGACCGGCACAATATCAATCAAGCTGGTGCCCGCCCGCAGCTGATATAAACCGGCGTCGGCTTCGCAGCGCTCCAGGCTGAGGTTGAGGTGCTGCTGGTAGAATTCCAGCATGGCGTCGAGTTTGCGGGTACGTAATACGATATGGTCGAGGCCGCGAATATGAATCATTGCTCAGCTCCTCCTGAACGCGCTACCGAGGTGGTGGAGTGATATCGCCGCACCATACCGTCGGTGTGATTTCAATATTGGCATCTGGGCTGGAGACCCAAATGCTGCTGTCTTCAAGGGTGAATTGCAGACGCATCCCCCGTTGAGCCATTGCCGCGAGGGCCTGGGACGCGGTGGGGTCAATATCGACCACGCTCAGTCGGGGATCGCGGCTCAGCTCCGACGATTTCTCCTGCCACCACTGCTGACTCGAGCGACCGCCGTAGCTGAAAACCACGATGCGGCGGCTGAGAGAGCGGGCACGGCGCAGACGCTTGTCACTGGGTTGACCCAGCTCCAGCCACAGTTCGATGTCGCCGTTTAAACCGTGTTGCCAAAGGTCTGGTTCGTCGTCGTTGCTCAGGCCGCGGGTGAAACTCAGTCCCTCATCCGCAAACATGGCAAAGGCCAGCAGGCGCAGCATCATCCTTTCGTCGGTTTCAGAGGGATGCCGGGCCAGAGTGAGTTTATGGGACTGATAGTAGTGACGGCGCAGGTCACTGATGTCGATTTCGGCTTTGAATATACTTGCGGTGAGTGCCATTACCGGGCCCTTTAAAATTATAGTGCATTATACCCGAGTATGAGCATGGCGTAGCGTACGCCCTTTCCGAGTGCGACGAGCACGAAAAAGGTCAGTAGAGGAATGCGCATAATGCCGCCGACCACCGTCAGTGCATCGCCACCGAGGGGTAGCCAAGACATCAACAGCGTCCACTTCCCATAGCGACCGAACCAGCCCTGCGCCCGCTCCAGATCCTTGGGCCGGGCGGGAAACCAGCGCCGGTCGGCATAGTGACTTAATTTCAGCCCAATTAGCCAGTTGACTCCGGCACCGAGGGTGTTCCCTGCACTGGCAAAGGCCCATAACCACAGCGGTGGCAGCCCCGCCTGTAATTGGCTCACCAGCAGAATTTCGGAGTAAAACGGCAGCAGTGTCGCCGCGCCGAAAGAGGCGAAAAACAGCAGTATGTAGTCGCCGAGTGGTGTCATGCGCTCGCCACCTTGACCAGCCGTCGGAACAGCGCGCCCTGTTGTGAAAGTTGTGGCAGGTATTCAGGGTGCCACTGTACACCCAGTCGAAAGGGGTGCTCGGGATTTTCTACCGCCTGTACGATACCATCGAGGTCGCGTCCGCTGATCGTCATGCCGTCGCCCAAACGATCGATTGCCTGGTGGTGCAGGCTGTTGATATGGCATTCATCGGTGCCGAGAATCTCCTGTAGCTGGCTGGCGGGCTCTACTTTAAGGACTTTACGTGGCAAGAGTACACGTTTATTGCTGGTTAATTTGCGCAGGCTGCTCAGTTCGGGGTGCAGCGAACCGCCTAGCACTACATTCAATAATTGTGCCCCTCGACAAATACCGAGCACCGGCAAGTTTCGCGGCAGCAATTTTTCCAGGGCCATCACTTCAAAGCGGTCTCTCGCTGGGTTGACGGGCGCTTTTTCGTCGTTAACCGGCAGGTAAAGGCTTTGGTCTATGTCGTCGCCACCACTGATTACAATGCCGTCGAGGTGGGTGGGGATGACCCCGCGCCCCGGGGTAAGGCGAATGGCATTGGCGCCTGCGCGACGCAAGGCCCAGCGAATAAACCACCAGGCCGTCGCGATGTGACCGTCTTCACCGGTAACCCCTATGGTTGGCCGCGAGTCCGACATTGTGGGCATGGCTGAATGTTGCCTCCTGTATTTGCGAGAGCGAATTAGATTCCTGTTTGGATTGTTACAGTAGCTCGGAGATCAGCCAGCGACTGACGCCCTCAGACCAGTCCTTGAAAAAGGCCGCGGCCGGACTGTCGAGATGCTTGCGGTAGGCCCGGCAAATCAACTCGAGCCGTCTTGGATCGTTGGCGAGGCCATCCACCTGTAACCAGTCCCGCCAGGGAATAATCAGCCCCCATTGGCTGTTGTCGATAAGACTGTTGGGCAGGCGATAGTGCAGGGTAGGCCGAGCTTTCACTCTGGGATCGTCGATGACTTCGCGTAGGCGGTCATTGTCGATATGGGCAAACAGTGGCAGCAAGTCCAGAGCGCGGTTGCGGGTCGGGTTGTAGTGGAGGTAGTCGTCCATCAGGGTGGCCATGTCCGGCTGATATTCAGCCTGTAATACATGGCGAACATAGTCCCGCTTGAAGGGGTCGATATAGGTGGTAAAGCGCCGGCTGATATCCAGTTTGCTGCGCCATTTCAGCCAATCGTAAAGACAGAGAAAGGCGCGCAAATAATTGAGCACGGTTTGCGCGCTGCAGTCCGGCATCTCCGGATTCAGCTGCAAACCAAAGGCGTTTTTCGCCGAGGCTTCGGTGCCCTTTGCGCCTTCCATGCGTAAACGAAGGAACATGTCTTCCAGTTGCCACAGCTCGGACATGGCGATAGGCGGGCAAACAATTTCAAAGGGCACCAGTTGTTTGGCCACCAGTCCGACGACAGATTCGGTAATATCGTCAAAGTCGTTACTGCCCTCGGCTTGCCGTCGCTCCCGGCCGAGTCGTTTGACATAGGCAGAGTCCAATTCGACGACAAAATCGCCGTGCCGGGTATCAGCGACCTTCAGTTCGTAGTCAGACAGCTGGTGCACTTCCCCGCCAAAACAATCCTTGACGATCTGTGCGATAGGCTCGATGTCGAGCCCGGTGAACTCTATCTCGACCCCCAGTCGTCGTTCGGTATTGGCGCTGGTTTTGAGTACCTGAGGCAGGGGCCACAGGTGTTTGCGATAGCCATCATCAAGATCGGGTTGCATAGTTGGGTTCTCCTAATATACGGGCAAGAGGGGTCAGGCGTTCGGTATGGCGACACAGCACTTGAAACAGGGTTAACAATGGCACGGCCAACAGCACTCCGGCGGCGCCCCACAGCCATCCCCAAAAGAAAATCCATAGAAAAACAATAATGGGGTTCAGGCTGAAGCGAAATCCGTGAACAAAGGGGTCGACGATCTGGCCGACAAGGGCGGTAAACAGCGCGTAGCCCATTGGCGCCGCTACAACCAGCGCCATAGTCTGATACGTTGTGGCACTGACAATGGTCAACAGCATGACCGTGATGCTGACGCCGAGATAGGGGATGTAGCGCAAAATGCCGGCGAGGGCACCCCACAGTGCGGGGTCGGGGAAGTCCAGTAGATATAGTGCCAGCGCAGTCACCAGACCGACCCCCGAGTTGACCATGGTGATGGTCATCAAATAGCGGGACATTTGCTGTTGAGCCTGCCGGGCGAGTTCTTTCACGGTGTTTTTATCTCGGGAGGTCGGCAGTCCGTCGATAAAACGCCTGAGCAATTCTTCTCCCGAGCTCAATAAAAAAAACAGTAAAATGACGCTCAAGGTACCGTAGCCACCGATATTGGTCGCGAGATTCCACATATCGTCGCGCCAGCCCGCGTCGGTAATAATCACCCGCTCGACACCGGGATTGGCCGGCGCACTGAGTTCTTTGGCCAGGGAATCGAGGCCGCGGGTGGCGGCGTCGACATTACTGCTCTCGGTATCGACGCTCCCAAGGTGGCTGCGAAGGTGGTCGACGGCCTCCGGTGTTTTGCTAAGCCACTCGGCCGCCGGGGAGGCCAGTGCATAGAAGCCTGCGGCCAATAGGGTTACCGCGCCGCTGAGAATCAGCATAGCTGCCATGCTGCGGGGGAGGTGCCAACGTTGCAGGCGAGCCACGGCGGGAGCCAGTAATAAACTGAAAATAAACGCCAGGGTGATGGGGAGCATCACATCCTTGGCGACTTTGAGGGTGTACAGTACCGCCAGTATCGCCAGCACTTTCAACGCCCAATCATCGTAATATTTACGGGTTTGTGGCGGCATTATTTTGCGACTCCGCGGGAGGCCCATTTTTTAACCGGCACCAGGGCGCGCAGCGTGATAAAGGTAATGAGCGAAACAACGATGGCGATTTCGTAACGCTGCCATGCCACTGCCGCACCGATGGTGCCCGTGGCCCAGATCGCTGCTGCGGTGGCCGTGCCGCTGACGGAATCGTTCTGCTTGATAATGGCGCCGCCACCGATAAAGCCTATGCCGCTCATTAATCCGTACAGCATCCGTGCATGGGCTTCATCGGTGCCCAGGACGTCGCGGCCTATCAGCAAAAATGCGCAGCAGCCAATTGCTACCAGTGGGAAGGTGCGCAGGCCTGCGCCCTGGGATTCGGTTTCGCGATTAAAACCGATCGGCAGAGCGAGGGCATAGGCAATGGCAAGCTGACTGAGGTGGTGTGCAATCAGCGGCCAGTTTAGATCTAGCACGGGCATAGTTAATGGGCTCGGTAGCTGATGGAGGTGTCGGGCGCCGCGAAGGGTTTCGTCGACGAGGGGTCAGCGACCCCGCGGCCCCATTACAAACCAGATAATCAGACCGATCACCGGCAAGAAGAGAATCAGAAGAATCCACAGGAGTTTGGTACCTGTAGAGGTAGGACTTTGCACGACGTTCAGTACTGCCCAGATGTCGGCGATTAATATGAGTAGGCCAAGCAGGCTGCTAACGGGTAATTCCATTTTCGCTCCCTCTTGTCGGACATATCGTTCATCGATACTGCCTAACATAGAGTGCGATTTAGCGGAGGAGTTCCACCGAGGGCGGCATTGGCCCGGGCGCAATGCCCGGGCCGAAGGGGATTAATTGTGCGCGTGAAGCATGTCGTTTAAGGCGATAGCGGACTTGTTCGTCAGTACCTCAATAGCGCCATTTGTTGAATTGCGGCGGAAGAGCAGGTCTGATTGACCAGCGAGGTCGCGGGCTTTTGCGGTGCCGGCCTGCTCGCCCTTGTCGTCGATCATGCTGACAACGGAACCGGCGGTAATATACAAACCGGCCTCGATAGTGCAACGGTCGCCCAGAGGAATGCCTACACCGGCGTTGGCGCCGATCAGACACTCCTTGCCGACAGAGATAATGATGTTATTGCCGCCGGAAAGGGTGCCCATGGTGGAACAGCCGCCGCCGAGGTCGGAGCCGGCGCCAATCATCACACCTGCTGAAATTCGGCCTTCGATCATGCCTGGGCCTTCAGTGCCCGCGTTAAAGTTGACAAAACCCTCGTGCATGATGGTTGTCCCTTCGCCGAGGTAGGCTCCCAGACGTACTCGAGCGGTGTGGGCGATACGTACGCCTGCCGGCACAACGTAGTTGGTCATTTTGGGGAATTTATCCACCGACATGACTTCCAGTAGCTGGCCTTCCATACGGGCCTTCAGTTGGCGCTGGGGAAGCTCGCGCAGGTCAATCGCACCCTGATTGGTCCAGGCGACATTGGGCAGCACACCGAACAGACCGTTAAGGTCGAGGCTATGGGGTTTGGCCAGGCGGTGGGACAGCAAATGCAGCTTCAGGTAGCCCTCGGGCACTGATTGTGGCGCGCTGTCTTCGGCAAGGATCGTAATCACCAGGGGCTGTGTGCTGGTGGTCAGTTGCGCGGCGATTTCCGCCTGGGCATTATTGCCAGCCGCTTTCAGTGCCTCGGCCACCCGTCCCATGGTTTCGCTGTTTACGGTAATTGCCGCGTTGCCACCGCTGTATTCAATAATCGGTGCCACAGCTGCCGCCAGCTTGGCATCGGCTTTCATCAGTGGTTGGGGGTAAAACACATCCAGCCATTCACCCTTGTTGTTGTGGGTGCCAAGGCCAATGCCGAAACTGAAAATAGTGTCACTCATGCTTGAATCTCTCTCGCGGGCTTTAAGTGTTATTGCTGATCCTTAAAGCGTGTGGTGGGAAAATAAACGGTCGTAGTCCTCGGCTTTGAAACCAAGGTGCAAGGCCTTGCCGGTGTCCAGCAATGGCCGCTTCATCAGGGTGGGGTGTTCCAGCAACAGTTGTACGGCACTGTTGTTGTCCAGGCTCGCACGTTGCTCGTCGCTCAGCTGTTTCCAGGTGGTGCTGCGCTTGTTCACCAGTTGGGCGACTCCCAGGGTGTCCAGCCAGCTACTGAGCTGCTCGGCGGTCAAGGCCTCGTCGCGGACGTCTTGAAAACGGTGCTCAATACCGTTGTTGTCCAACCAGCGGCGTGCGGAACGAACGGTATCGCAGTTTTTTATACCGTAGAGGGTGATGCTCATAGTCAGGTGCCTGCCTGCGAAAAGCTCGGCATGATAGCAAAAAACCTCGCCGGGATCACCGCAGCACCACCGTTGCCTTTGCTCAGGCTTTTTTTGTCTTCTTTGCGGCGCGACGATTGGGGTAACAGTGGCGGCAGATTTCGCACACGGTGCCGTCGCAGCCCCGTGCGCTGCAATACTCCCGCCCGTAGTAAATAATCTGCAAATGCAGCGCATTCCAGCTGTCCCGAGGAAAGAGCCGTTTCAGGTCTTTTTCCGTCTGAGTCACATTCTTGCCATTGGTGAGCCCCCAGCGCTGGGCGAGACGGTGGATATGGGTGTCTACCGGGAAGGCGGGTACACCGAAGGCCTGGGACATCACCACGCTGGCGGTTTTGTGGCCGACACCGGGTAGCTCCTCCAGTGCGTCCATGTCCTGGGGCACCACGCCGTTGTACCGCTCTACCAGAATCTCCGACAGCCGCTGAATGGCTTTGGATTTCTGTGGTGACAGGCCACAGGGGCGAATAATCGCGCGGATGTCATCGACACTTTGCCGGGCCATGTCGAAGGGGTTGTCGGCCAGGGCAAACAGTGCGGGTGTTACCTGGTTGACCCGCTCGTCGGTACACTGGGCTGAGAGCAGTACCGCCACCAGAAGGGTGTAAGGATCCTTGTGATCCAGTGGTATCGGTTGCTCCGGATACAATTCCTGCAAGCGGTTAAGGATATAGGCTACGCGCTCTTTTTTTGGCAATGGCTTGAGCGCGGGGCTGGCGGCAGTGGCAGATAGGGTCATGGTGTGAGTGAGGCTAGTGACGTGACATAGTTTTTGATACGACGAGCGGCTTCCAGACAATTGTCCAGTTCTGCTACCAATGCCATGCGCACGTAGCCATAGCCGGGGTTTTCACCGTCAACCTCACGGGAGAGGTAGGAACCGGGCAGCACGGTGACGTTGAACTGCTTAAACAGACCGCGGGCGAAGTCTTCGTCGGCGATGGGAGTTTTAGCCCATAAATAGAATGAGGCGTCAGGTTGGGAGACGTCGAGACAACCGTCGAGCTCGGCCAGCACCTGAGCGAATTTGAGACGGTACAGGTCGCGATTCGCCCGAACGTGGGTTTCATCGGCCCAGGCTGCCGCACTGGCCAGTTGGGTTTGTACCGGCATGGCACAGCCATGGTAGGTGCGATAGAGCAGGAAGTCGGCCAGTATTTCGGCGTCGCCGGCGACAAAACCCGAGCGCAACCCCGGCAGATTGGAGCGTTTGGACAGGCTGTGAAATACCACGCAGCGGCGGTAGTCGTCGCGGCCAAGTTCTGCGCAGGCCTGCAGCAGGCCTGGAGGTGGTGCCTCTTCGTCGAAGTACAATTCGGAATAGCATTCATCACTGGCAATGACAAAGTCATACTTATCCGCCAGAGCGATCAGCTTTTTCAACGTCTCCAGATCACACACTGCGCCACTGGGGTTGCCCGGTGTGCACAGATACAGGAGTTGGCAGCGCTGCCACAGTTCTGCGGGCACGGCGTCGTAGTCGGGAATAAATCCATTGTCGGCGCGACAGGGCAAAAAGCAGGGCTGGGCACCGGCGAGGAGGGCAGCGCCCTCGTAGATTTGATAAAAGGGATTTGGGCTAAATACCAGGGCATCGTCGCTCGGAGATACCACCGCCTGGGCGAAGGCGAACAGTGCCTCTCGGGTGCCGTTGACCGGCAGGACTTGATGCTCCGGGTCCAGGTTGTTGAGTGAAAAGCGGGTCGTCGCCCAGTTAGCGATGCTGGTGCGCAGGGCGGGAAGCCCCTTGGTGGTGGGGTAACTGCTCAGACCGCCAATTTCTGCGCAGAGCCGCTCCGCGACAAAGCTCGGGGCGGCGTGCCTGGGTTCGCCAATGGACAGCGGAATGTGGGGCAGAGAACTGTCGCTGCTGCCGAGCAGGGCACGCAACTTTTCAAAGGGGTAGGCTTGCAGGGCCTGAAGGCGTGGGTTCATATCGCTTGGTGACTCGCTTGTTCATCCAGTTCACGGCAGATCGCCTGTTGTATTTCCTCGCACAGAACCGCGTCTTTGATCGGTTGGTTTTCCTCGTCGGTGACAAAGAAAACGTCTTCGACCCGTTCGCCGAGGGTGGCGATTTTGGCGTTCTGTAACCGAATGCCGTATTTGTTGAAGATCAGCGCCAGGCGGGCAAGCAGGCCGGGGCGATCCGGTGTAATCACCTCCAGCACGGTGTGGCCCTTGTTCAAATCCGTGGCCATGCTGGTGCGCGTTGGCGTGGAGAACAAGCGCATTTGCCGGGGCATACGCCGTTGCACATCCTCGGGAGAGCCCTCGGCCAGCTTGAGCTGTTCCTTGAGGAATTTGATGATGTGGTCGATACGTGCCTGATCGTCGCCGATAGGTGTGTTGTCGCAGCCGAGTACGTAGAAAGTGTCCAGGGTATAGCCTGTGCCGGCGTTGTAAATTCGGGCGTCTTGTATACTCAGGTCCAGCTGCTCCAGTGCACCGGCCAGCAGGGCGAACAAACCCTTGCGTGCGCGAGTGTGCACGAAGATCTGGGTGGCGCCCTCATGGTCCAGCAGGCCACCCTCTTTAACCAGAACAATAGGTTCGTCGGCGGAGGTGCGCTGGGCAATGGCGCGGGCGTGCCAGACGATGTCGTCAATTTGCTCGCGGATAAAGTAATCTTCGCCGGTTTCGCCCCACAACTCGCGAATTTCAGCTTCGGTAAAGCCATAGTCCTCCAGCTTTTCAATCGCGCCCAGCTGGGTTTCGGCGATCCACTCCTGCTTGTCGATGGGGTTTTCCAGTCCGCGGCGCAGGGCGCGGCGGGTTTCCGCATAGAGCTGGCGCATCAGCGACGCCCGCCAGGAGGTCCACAGGTTGGGGTTGGTGGCGTTGATGTCGGCAATGGTCAGGCAGAACAGGTAGTCGAGGTGCTGCTGGTCACCCATGGTCAGCGCGAAATCGCGAATTACATCGGGGTCTTGTATATCCTTGCGCTGGGACACCGACGACATTTCCAGGTGTTTTTCAACCAGCCAGGCGACCAGGTTGCTGTCGCGTTTGTTCAGCCCCAGATACTGACAAAATTCCAGTGCATCAACAGCGCCCAGGCTGGAGTGGTCGCCCCCGCGGCCTTTGGCAATGTCGTGGAACAGTCCCGCCAGAAACAGCAATTCAGGCTTGGGCAGGCGCTGCATAATTCGGCAGGCCATCGGGAAGTGTTTCACCATATCCGGGTAGCGGAAGCGGCTCAGGTTTTTGATCAATTCCAGGGTATGGGCGTCAACCGAGTAGATGTGAAACAGGTCGTGTTGCATCTGGCCGACGATTTTGCCGAAAGCCGGAATAAACTTGGCCAGCACGCCAAAGCGCTTCATGCGCCGCAGGTTAAGTGCCACTCGGCTGGGCGCGCGCAGCAGGTCGAGAAAATAGCGCTTGTTGCGAGGGTCGGCGCGGAATTTGGCGTCGATTAAATGACGGGACTTCCGAATAAGGCGAATGGTACTGGCGCGAACCCCGTCGATTCCGTCGTGATGGGCCATCAGCACGAAAATTTCCAGTAGGGCTGACGGGGTCTTTTCAAAGACCTTGTCGTTGCAAACTTCAATATGCCCATTGCGAATACGGAAGCGCGGATTCAGCTCGAGTACGGTTTCGGCCTCGCAGGCGCGCAGAATTGTCTCGTCAAAATGCTGCATCAATACATCGTTCAGCTCGCCGAGTTGTTGCGCCCAGCGATAGTACTGTTGCATAAAGCGCTCTACCGCCAGTTTGCCGTCGTCGTCTTCATAGCCGAACTGCCGGGCCAGAGTGCGCTGGTGGTCGAACAACAGGCGATCTTCTTCCCGTCCGGCGATCAAGTGCAGGGCGAAGCGCAGTCTCCATAGAAAGTTTTGCCCGTCTTTCAGGGTATCCAGCTCCTCCTGGCTGAGGAACAGCCTTTCCTTTAGTTCGTCGATGGACTGGGCGCCGAAATGCCTTTTGACCACCCAGCCGATCATCTGGATATCGCGCAGGCCACCTGGTGAACTCTTGATGTTCGGCTCAAGGTTGTATTCGGTGTTGGCAAATTTTCGATGACGGTGGATTTGTTCGTCCCACTTGGCGCGGAAAAATTCCGCGCTCGGCCAGATCTGGTCTGGCCCGACGAGTCCCATCAGCTCGGCGTGCAGATCGCTGTTACCGACCAGTACCCGCGACTCCATCAGGTTGGTGGCAATGGTGATATCTTCGGCAGCCGCAGCGACGCACTCGCTGATCGAGCGCACACTGTGGCCTATGTCCAGACTGATGTCCCAGAGCAGGGTAATCAGCGATTCGATATTGGCGGCGTAGTCGTGGTCCTGGTCACGGCTCAGAATTAACAGGTCAATATCGGAGTAGGGGTGAAGTTCCCCGCGACCATAGCCGCCGACGGCGACAAGGGTAATGTCGTCGTTCCAGCTATAGTTCGACCAGATGCTTCGCATCAGGGTATCGAGGCGATCGGAGCGCAGACTGACGAGGTTTTGTATCGGCTCGTCGGCGTAAAAGCGCTCGTTGAGCTCTTCGCGAAGCTCGCTCAGATAGCTTTTGTAGGTTTTAATCAGGTTGCTGGAGTCGGCGACGGCGCTCTGCAGGCCCTCGCGACTCAATATGGCGCGGCTGTTCATACTTAGCCCTTGTAATACGGCTCATCGGGACGTGCGGTAAGGACTTCTACGCCGGTTGCGGTGACCGCCAGCGTGTGCTCCCACTGTGCGGACAGGCGGCGGTCTCGAGTGGTTACCGTCCAGCCATCTTTGGTGTTCAGCTTGGTTTGTTTTTTGCCTGCATTGACCATCGGCTCGATGGTAAAGGTCATACCTTCAGCAAGAACCAGGTCATTGGCGCGGTTGTAGCCCTCGCCGTAATGCAGCACCTGGGGATCTTCGTGAAAGCCGCGGCCAATACCGTGGCCGCAGTATTCCTCTACCACACTGTAGTGGTTGCCACGGGCGTGTTTGGCGATCACTGTGCCAATATCGCTGAGGCGGCAACCGGGTTTGACCAGGTCGATAGCTTTATAGAGGCATTCCTGGGTGACAACGCACAGACGCTTGGCATGTTCCGGCACATTGCCCACGTAAAACATGCGGTTGGTATCTCCGTGCCAGCCGTCTTTAATCACCGTAACGTCGATATTGAGCAGGTCGCCGTCCTTTAGCACCTTCTTGTCAGAGGGAATGCCGTGGCAGATAACCTCATTCACCGAGGTGCAGATAGATTTGGGAAAACCGTTGTAATTCAGTGGTGCGGGAATGGCGTCCTGCACATTGACAATATAGTCGTGGCAAATCTGGTCCAGCTCGGCGGTGGTGACGCCGGGTTTGACGTATTCGGCGATCATTTCCAGCACGTCGGCGGCCAATCTGCCGGCGACACGCATCGCCGCGATTTCTTCGGGGGTTTTGATGCTAACAGTCATAGTGCGAAGGTCTGCCCTGGGGGTCGGTAAATCAGCAAAGGGTCTGCATTGTAGACCATCGTCGCAGTATAGGCGAAGACTGCGTAGAAAACGCGTATCAGGCTTTATGTCATGTAGGGCTTGTGGTATAAATACGCGCCCCGAAAGTGCCGGCCCTGTCGCCGGTTCTCTCTGGGCACTAACGACGCGTACTCACCGACACGTAATCCCGGGTGCTGCAGCAAAGCTGTGGTTGGGTTGCGGGGTGTGTACAAGTTCATAACCCGATGAAAATCAAGGAAATTATTATGTCTCATGTAAGCATGCGTGAAATGCTGCAAGCCGGTGTTCATTTCGGTCACCAAACCCGTTACTGGAACCCCAAAATGGCACCGTATATCTTCGGTGCGCGTAACAAGATTCATATCATCAACCTCGAGCACACTGTTCCTGCAATGAACAGCGCCCTCGACGCCGTTGCCAAACTGGCCGCCAACAAGAACAAGGTTCTGTTTGTCGGTACCAAACGCGCTGCCGGTAAAATCATTGCCGAACAGGCAAATCGCGCGGGCATGCCCTTCGTGAGCCACCGCTGGTTGGGCGGAATGCTGACCAACTACAAAACCATTCGTCAGTCAGTACGTCGTCTGCGTGAGCTGGAAACCCAGGCTCAGGACGGTACTTTTGACAAGCTGACCAAGAAAGAGGCGCTGATGCGTCGCCGCGACATGGAAAAGCTCGAGCGTTCCATTGGTGGTATCAAGGAAATGTCTGGCCTGCCTGACGCGCTGTTCGTGATTGACGTTGACCACGAGCGTATCGCCATCCAGGAAGCCAACAAGCTGGGTATCCCGGTTATCGGTATCGTCGATACTAACAGCAACCCCGATGGTGTGGACCACATCATCCCCGGTAACGACGATGCGATCCGTGCGATCAAGCTCTATGTTACTGCGGTAGCTGACGTGATTATCAATGCCAGTGCCAATGCTGCGGTAGCTGCCGACGAGTTCGTCGAAGTCGCTCCCCAGGAAGGCGAGGCCGCTGCGGAATAATTTCCCGGCCCAACTGGTAGTAAAGGGGGCGAGGCCCCCTTTTTTTGGATATTTACTGCGCAGGCCGAGACATCTGGCCGAAGATGAGCCCAATACAAGAGGATTTTACGATGGCTGTATCAGCTTCAATGGTTAAAGAACTCCGCGACCGCACCGGTCTCGGTATGATGGAGTGTAAAAAAGCACTCAACGAAGCGAATGGCGATATCGAACTGGCAATTGAAGAGCTGCGTAAGTCAAGCGGCATGAAAGCGGCCAAAAAAGCCGGTCGTACCGCAGCAGACGGTGTGGTTGCGACTAAAGTTGCTGAAGATGGCAGCTACGGCATTCTGGTTGAAGTGAACAGCGAGACTGACTTCGTTGCCCGCGACGAAGGCTTCCTGGCCTTTGTTCAATTGGTTGCTGACAAGGCCTTTGCCGACAAGCAAACTGACGTGGCGGCGCTGATGTCCGGTGATCTGGAAACGGCCCGCGAAGCACTGGTGCAAAAAATCGGTGAAAATATTTCAGTGCGTCGCATTGAGGTTCTTGCGGCAGAGAGCGGTGTGGTAGACAGCTATGTGCACTCCAACAACCGCATTGCGGTATTGGTTGCGCTGAAGGGTGGCGACGCTGAACTGGCTCGCGATGTTGCCATGCACGTTGCTGCGGTTAACCCCCGCGTTGCCCGTGGCGAAGACATGCCAGCGGAAGTGATCGAGAAAGAGCGCGAGATCTTTACTGCCCAGGCAGCTGAAAGCGGCAAGCCAGCTGAGATCATTGAAAAAATGATCGAAGGTCGGATTCGCAAGTTCCTGTCTGAGAACGCGCTGGTTGATCAGGCCTTTGTTAAAGACCCTGAGCTGACTGTGGGCAAGCTGCTGAAAAATGGCGGAGCCGATATTCAGACATTTATCCGCTACGAAGTGGGTGAGGGTATCGAAAAAGAAGAGGTCGATTTTGCGGCCGAAGTGGCTGCACAGCTGAAGGGCTGAGTCACGCTGAGCGGGGCCTGCGGGCCCCGTTTTTCATTGGGTCATTCGCAGGCCTTGGCACAGTGGGATTTGATGGGGTGAAACATGTCCAGCCAGAGTCGGGACAAAAAGTACAAGCGTATTCTACTTAAGTTGAGCGGTGAGGCCCTGATGGGGCAGCTCGGTTTCGGTATCGACCCAAAGGTACTGGATCGCATGGCCCTGGAAGTGGGGCAACTGGTCGGTATCGGCGTACAGGTTGGTTTGGTTATTGGCGGCGGCAATTTGTTCCGCGGCGCGGCCTTGCAGACAGCGGGCCTGGACCGCGTGACCGGCGACCATATGGGTATGCTGGCGACGTTAATGAATGCGCTGGCCATGCGCGATGCGCTTGAACGCAGCAATATTAAATCCTCGGTGATGTCGGCGATTCCCATGAGTGGCGTTGTCGATCACTACGACCGGCGCAAGGCGATTCGCCTGCTGGGACGTGGCGAAGTGGTGATCTTCGCTGCCGGCACCGGTAATCCCTTTTTTACGACGGACTCGGCAGCGTGTTTGCGCGGCATAGAGGTTGACGCCGATCTGGTATTAAAAGCTACCAAAGTCGATGGCGTTTATAATGCCGACCCGATGCGTGATGCCGACGCGAAAAAATACGATCGACTCAGTTATGATGAGGTCCTGGACAAAAAGCTGGAAGTCATGGATCTGACAGCGATTTGCCTGTGTCGCGACCACAATATGCCGCTGCGGGTATTCGCGATGGAGCAGCAGGGCGCGTTGCTCAGCATCGTTGTGGGCGGTAATGAAGGAACCCTGGTTTCAGCAACACCGAGCTGCTGAGCCCTGTAAGGAGAAACATACATGATTGATGAATTAAAACAGGACGCCAAAGAGCGTATGGCCAAGGCGATTGAAGCGCTGGGGCACAACTTCAACAAAATTCGCACCGGTCGGGCGCACCCCAGTTTGCTGGAAGGCATACGCGTTTCCTATTACGGTTCCGAAACGCCGTTGAGCCAGGTCGCCAATATCGGTGTGGAAGATGCGCGTACCCTGACTGTGACGCCCTGGGAAAAGAACATAGTGCCGGATGTTGAAAAGGCGATCATGAAGTCTGATCTGGGTTTGAACCCCAGCACCGCAGGCAGCGTTATCCGCATTCCCATGCCGATGCTTACTGAAGAAACCCGTAAAGGCTACATCAAGCAAGCCCGCCAGGAAGCGGAAAGTGCGCGGGTGTCGATCCGCAGTGCTCGCCGTGAAGTGCTGGCAGATATCAAAGAGCTGCTGAAGGAAAAGGAGATCAGTGAAGACGAGGAGCGTCGTGCACAGGATGACGTGCAAAAAATCACCGATCACTATGTTGCCGAAGTGGACAAAGCCTTGGCGGTCAAAGAAAGCGATTTGATGGAAATCTGATCGGCAAAGAAGCGGTTGTCATGGCAGTTGAAAACGGGTCGCAGACCCAGGAACCCTCCGCGGTGCCCCGGCATGTTGCCATTATTATGGATGGCAACAGCCGCTGGGCGAAGAAGCACGGACTGAACACCGCAGGTGGGCACCGAGCGGGCGTCGAAGTGATTCGAGGTCTGCTGGAATACACTCGGGAACGCGGCATTGAGATCGTCACTTTGTTCGCGTTTTCCAGCGAGAACTGGCAGCGCCCGAGTCTAGAGGTTCAGGCGTTGATGAAGCTGTTCTCAACCTATCTCGATAAAGAAACCAAACAATTGAACGAGGACGGTGTGCGGCTGCGGTTTATCGGCCGCCGGGATCGTTTTTCCAGTAGTTTGCGCAAGCAAATGGACTACAGCGAACAGGCCACCCGGTTCAATCGCAAAAGTCAGCTGGTGCTGGCAGTCGATTACGGTGGGCAGTGGGATATCGCCAATGCCACTCGGCAACTGGCGGAAAAGGTGGCGCGGGGCGAAATGCGCAGCGACGAGATCGACGAAGCGGCGCTGGATAGCTTTATGTCGCTGGCAGATGTGCCCAAGCCGGATTTGTGTATTCGCACCGCCAACGAACAGCGCATCAGTAATTTTTTGCTGTGGCAGTTGGCCTACAGCGAGTTGTACTTTTGCGACTGCCTGTGGCCTGATTTTAATGAGGCGGAAATGGCGAAAGCCCTCGACGCTTACGCTCGTCGCGACCGGCGCTATGGCAGCCGGGATAATGATAATCACAGCGATAAGTGAATTCCGGAGAATAGCTTTTTATGCTTAAACAGCGAGTAATTACCGCCGTGGTTATTGTAGCAGCGCTGCTGGCCGCGCTGATGTATTTAACTGGACCGCAGCTATCCCTGGTATTTGCCGTACTGGTCTCGGTCGCCGCCTGGGAGTGGTCAGACTTGAGTGGCGTAAGCAGTGCCATTGGTCGCGCTGTCTTTGTCGGTGTCTGTGTTGGCCTGATGGGGTTGGTGGCCTGGCAGGGTGCAATCTACGCCGATACCAATGTCGCGCTGGTTCGTGAGTTACTGACAGCGGCCTGCGTGTGGTGGGCCATTGCCTTGTTGTGGGTGAAGTCCTATCCCGCCAGTGCTGCCCTTTGGGGTACGGTAGCAATGCGGGTGCTTATGGGCTTTTTGGTCCTGGTGCCGGCTTGGCTGGCGGTGACCTATTTGCGGCTTCTTGCTGACGGGGTTTACCTGATATTAATGCTTATTGCGCTGGTTGCGGCAGCTGACATCGGTGCCTATTTCTTTGGCCGGGCCTTTGGTAAAAGCAAGCTGGCGCCGGCGGTGAGTCCAGGCAAATCGTGGGCGGGCTTCTGGGGAGGGATGCTCTGTAGCACCAGCCTGATGGCGGCGTTGTGGTATTTGTGGCCCGGCGGCATGTCGGTGGCACTGCTGCCGATGATGGTGCTGGCGGCGATTACGGTGTTGGCCTCGGTGCTTGGGGACTTGCTTGAAAGCATGGTTAAGCGTCATCGCGGTATCAAGGACAGCGGCAATCTGTTGCCCGGACACGGTGGCTTTATGGATCGTCTGGATAGCCTCACGGCAGCCTCGCCAGTGTTTACCCTTGGTATGATGTCGGTGGGCTGGTAGTAAATGGAAAAGGTTACCGTACTCGGCTCAACGGGCTCCATAGGTGTTAGTACTCTGGATGTATTGAACCGGCACCCCGAACGCTTCGAAATCTACGCTCTCGCGGCGAATCGCAGTGTTGATATTATCTTTGACCAGATTCTGGCCTGTTCGCCTCGCTACGCCGTGTTGCGTGATGAGCAGCAGGCCGAAGTGCTGGCGGAGCGCCTGCGTGAAACCGACTCATCGACCCAGGTGCTTGCCGGAGAAGCGGAACTCTGTCGGGTAGCGGCAGAAGCGGACACGGTAATGGCCGCGATTGTTGGCGCAGCCGGGCTGCTGCCCACCATGGCGGCGGTAGAGGCGGGGGCCAAGGTACTGCTGGCCAATAAAGAGTCGCTGGTCATGGCTGGCGCCCTGTTTATGTCTGCGGTTGAACGTTCCGGAGCGCAGTTACTGCCTATCGACAGCGAGCACAACGCGATATTTCAATGCTTGCCCGAAAACCACCGTCAGGGTCTGGCGGCCCAGGGGGTTAAGCGAATTCTGCTAACCGGCTCCGGTGGGCCGTTCAGGCAAACCCCACTGTCGGAACTGGTGGGGGTTACCCCGGATCAGGCCTGTGCCCATCCGAATTGGTCAATGGGACGCAAAATCTCCGTTGACTCGGCGACAATGATGAACAAGGGGCTGGAGTTGATCGAAGCCTGCTGGTTGTTCCACTGTCAGCCTGAGCAGATCGAGGTTGTGGTGCACCCCCAGAGTGTGATCCACTCGATGGTTGAATATGTCGACGGGTCAGTATTGGCGCAAATGGGCCAGCCGGACATGCGTACTCCGATCGCTCACGCCCTCTCCTGGCCATCACGGATGGTCTCGGGGGTTGCGAGCCTCGATTTGATACTGCAAGCCAGACTGGACTTTGAAGCGCCTGATGTCGAACGTTTTCCCTGTCTGCGCCTGGCCCGGGAAGCGGCGGAGGCCGGGGGGATAGCCAGTGCAACCCTCAACGCCGCCAACGAAATCGCGGTGGAGGCCTTTTTGGGCGGAAAGCTGTCTTTCACAGATATTCCTGTAGTGCTTGAGCAGGTTATGGCGAGGCTGGATAATAGGGAACCCCTTGCGCTGGCAGATGTCCAAGACGCCGATGCACGTGCGCGCGTGGCAGCCTCTGCCTTACTAGCCAAACTCTAAGAGGAACGGGAAGTGTTAGACCTCTTGCAAACAATTATTGTCACCGTGCTTACCCTTGCTATTTTAGTGGCGGTGCATGAGTTTGGGCACTTCTGGGTGGCGCGGCGCTGCGGTGTTAAGGTCCTGCGTTTTTCTGTCGGATTCGGCAAGCCGCTGCTGTCCTGGTCTGACAAAAGTGGCACGGAATATGTTGTCGCCGGTATTCCTCTCGGCGGCTATGTCAAAATGCTTGATGAGCGTGAGGGCGAGGTGCCCGAGGAACTGCTCGATCAGGCCTTCAATCGAGCTTCCCCTCCCAGGCGCATTGCCATTGCCGCAGCGGGACCCTTTGCCAATTTTGCTTTGGCGATCGTGGTGTATTGGTGCATTTTTCTCAACGGCGTTAACGGCGTGGCGCCGGTGATTGGCAGCGTTGAGCTGGGCTCGCTGGCCGATCGTGCGGGGCTTCAGGCCGGTGCCGAGATCACCGCCGTAGATGGTGTTGAAACGCCGACCTGGGAAAGCCTGCAAATGCAGTTGCTGGAGCGAATCGGGGAGAGCGGTGACCTCACCATGACAGTCAAGCCCGCCGGTTCCAGCCTGGTAACCACCAAAACCCTGCGGCTTGATGGCTGGATGCAGGAAGTGGCTGATCCCAATCCCCTTAGGGAGCTGGGAATTCAATTGTACGTGCCCAAGGTTTTGCCGAAAATTCAAAACGTTATGCCTGATAGCGCTGCGCAGAAAGCAGGCCTTCAAGCCGGCGATCTGGTACTCTCTGTCGATGGCGTAGAAATGCCGGACTGGGATTCCTGGGTCAATATCGTTCGCGCCAGCCCTGAACAGCCGCTGAGCGTGGTAGTGGATCGTGATGGACGGCAGCTGCCGCTCACACTTACACCCGCGCGAACGCTCGACGACTCGGGTGTTGCGATCGGGTTTGTCGGTGTTGGTGTTGAGCCGCCGAGTTGGCCGGAGGAGATGGAGCGCAAGGTTGCCTACGGCCCCATCGCGGCATTGGTCGCAGCAGCAGACAAGACCTGGAAGATGAGCGCGTTCACACTGGAATCAATCAAAAAAATGATTACCGGTATGTTGTCGCCGAAAAACTTGAGCGGCCCGATAACGATTGCTAAAGTGGCGAGCTCTTCAGCGCAGTACGGTTTTTTTGCCTGGATGAGCTTTCTGGGGCTGTTAAGTATCAGTCTGGCGGTGCTTAATCTGCTGCCGATACCGATTCTCGACGGGGGACATATTATCTATGCCTCGATCGAGTGGGTGATTGGAAAACCAGTGACAGAGCAGATCCAATTATGGGCGAATCAGCTCGGTTTGGCGCTGGTGGTGTGTGTTATGGTTTTCGCTTTGTATAACGACGTATTGCGCCTCTGATTTTTTAGACTTCGCGATATTTATTTTATTCTGTGTGGCGCTGCCTGAGATTGTTGCGGGCAGGCCGCTAGCCTTGGTTGCTGGTTTTTGATGAAACGCTTTTTCCTTGTTGCACTAATTGTCTGTCTGTTCAGCCCATTTGCGTTGGCGCAATATCGTATCAGCGATATTCGGGTCGAAGGTCTGCAACGTATCGCCGCTGAAACCGTTTTTTCGGCGCTGCCTTTGAGTGTCGGCGACGAACTGACACCCGAGGCAACGGCCAAGGCCTCACGCGCACTTTTTGCTACGGGCAATTTCGACGATATCCAGATCGGTATTGACGGCGATGTGCTGGTGATCAAGTTGGTGGAACGTCCGGCAATCAGCGAAATCAATATCGAGGGTAACAAGGCGCTGGCAACCGACGCGCTGCTGGACGGTTTGAAGGGCGCAGGTCTTGCGGAAGGGCAGGTGTTCAAGCGTTCTACCCTCGAAGGTATGCGCATGGAATTGGTGCGCCAGTACGTGTCTCAAGGGCGCTATGATGCCAGTATCGAAACCGACGTGGTCGCCGAACCACGCAACCGGGTGTCGATATCTATCAATATCGACGAGGGCAGTACTGCCACCATCAAACATATCAATATTGTGGGTAACAAGGTTTTCGACGACGAAACCCTGCTTGACCAGTTCGAGCTCAAACCCAGCGGATTTTTCTCCTTTTTCAGCAGCAGCGACAAATACTCCCGTGAGAAACTCAAGGGCGACCTTGAAAAGCTGAATTCCTACTACCTGGATCGCGGTTACTTGCTGTCAAATGCCGAGTCTGTACAGGTGTCTATCGGGCCGGAGCGCAAGTCGGTCTACATCACTGTCAACGTCATTGAAGGTGAGAAATATACCGTCAGCAGTGCGGAGCTCTCCGGTGACCTGGTGTTGCCGGAGGATGACCTGAAACGCTTTGTTTTGGTGTCGGAAGGACAGGTTTTCTCGCAGGCTCTGGTCACCAGTACCGAAGAGTTTTTGGTCAAACGCCTGGGCAACGAAGGTTATAACTTCGCCAAGGTTCGCGGTATTCCGGAAATAAACGAAGACGATAAAACCGTCGCCATGAAGTTTTTTATCGACCCCGGTAAGCGCACCTATGTGCGTCGTATCAGCTTTGAAGGCAACTCCAGAACCTCCGACGAAGTGCTGCGCCGTGAAATGCGCCAGATGGAAAGTGCGCCGGCCTCGGCGGATAAAATCGAGCTGTCGCGGGTGCGCCTGGAGCGTTTGGGCTATTTCAAGGAAGCCAAGGTAGATACCCTTGAAGTACCTGGCACCGATGACCTGATCGACCTGACTTACAGTGTGGAAGAACAAAGTTCAGGTAGTTTGGGTGCTAGTCTGGGCTTCTCCCAGGACAGCGGCCTGTTGCTCAGCGCCAATATTCAACAGAACAACTTCCTGGGTACCGGTAAGCAGGTTGGTTTTGGAATATCGCGCAGCGACTTCCTGACCAGTGCTAGCTTTAATTACCTCGATCCGTACTTTACCGAAGATGGTGTCAGCCGCGGTTTCTCGGTGTTCTACCGGGCAACGGATTTCGAGGAAATCAACGTTGCGAGCTATACCACCGACACCTACGGTTCCAGTGTGAACTTTGGCTACCCCATTTCCGAAACCGAACGCCTCGGCTTTGAATTGGGCTACGCGGTGACCAGTATCGATGCCGGGGTGCGCGCGGTAAAAGAGATCAAAACCAGTCCGCGTATTTTCAGTGCGATCGACAGTTATTTTGAAAGTACCCGTGACCCGGAAACCGGGCGCTACACCACCGCTGAGGTGTTGCAGAGTATCGACAATCTGCCGGCTGATGCCTTGGCACAAAGTGACGAGCCGGGTTTTCTTGACCGCTATGGTGACGAGTTCGGCAACTTCACCGCCGGTATCTCCTGGCGTCAATCGACCTTGAACCGCGGTTTGTTGGCGACCCGTGGTGCATCGCAATCGGTGTCGCTGGAGGCGTCAGTGCCGGGCTCCGACCTGGAATATTACCGGGTGACCTACAACGGTCAGTTGTACGTGCCGCTGACCAATTCCTTTACGCTACGCTTTAAAACCGAGCTGGGCTACGGCGACGGCTATGGCAACCTTGATCAGCTGCCGTTCTTTGAGCATTTTTATGCCGGGGGCTTCAGCTCGGTGCGCGGCTTCCGCAGCAATACCTTGGGGCCACGCAGTTCACCAGCGGATATTTATCGCATCAGCCGAGCGGCCACCGCCGTAGATGAAAACGGTAACGCTACCGCACTGTCCGCCCAGGCCGGTTATGTACTGGACCCGGTGACCGGTGCCCTGATTATCGATACCGCGGCGTCAGTAGGTGATGAAGCTGACCCCTTCGGCGGCAACGTGTTAATGGAAGGCAGCATGGAGTTGTTGTTTCCGTTGCCCTTCGTAAAAGATCAACGTTCGGTGCGTAGCGGCCTGTTCTTCGATGCCGGTAATGTCTTCAGCACAAGCTGTAGTTCCACCCAGATCAACTGCTCGTCACCAGACCTTGGGCGTCTGCGTTACTCAGCGGGGGTAGGGGTGACCTGGATTACCGGGTTTGGTCCTCTGACCTTTAGTCTTGGGCGTGCGCTGAATGACGAGCAAATCGACGAGACCGAGATCTTCCAGTTCTCACTCGGTCGTACTTTTTAATCCATCCAGAATAAAATGTGGGAGTTGTACATGAAGGCTTTTAAGTTGTTGGTAATGGTAGTCGCGATGGTATGGGGCTCTACTGCTCTGGCAGAGGGGCGTATCGCGGTGTTTGATATCGAAGCAGCGGTTCTGAATACCGATCTCGCGAAATCGCGTCTGAACGCCCTGAAAAACCAGCGCGAATTCAAGGATAACCTCGCTGAACTTGAGCGGGTGCGTAAAGACTACGAGAAGTTGGTCGAGCAGTTCCAGAAAGATATTGAAATTCTGAGTGCTGAACAGCGTCAACTGGCGAAAAACAAAATTGACTCCAAGCGGGCAGACGGCGAGCACCTGGCGCGCAAGATAGAGGGTGCGCAGCAGCAGGAAGTGCAAAGCATCATGCAAGAGATTGGTCCCAAGTTGCAAAAATTGCTGCCGCAAATCGTGAAGGAAGAGAATATTGGTTTGCTGCTCCCCGCCAAGGCGGTAATGCACGCCGATGCCAGCTATAACATCACTGCGAAAGTCGCTGACAAACTCAACCAGGCAAAATAATATGGCGCGACAAAAGGCGCTGCGCCTGAAAACTGTGGCGTCAATGCTGGGCCTGCCCATGGAGGGGGATGGTGAGCTGCTGCTTAACGGTATCTCCACCCTGGACAGCGCAGGCCCTGACGAGCTCAGCTTTTTGTCCAACCCCAAGTACCGCAAACTGTTGAAAGATTCCAACGCGGGTGCGCTGATTGTGCACCCCAGCGTGGCTGAAGACGTGCGCGGGGCTTGCATTATTGCGGATGATCCCTATCTCGCCTTTGCCCGGGCCAGCGCATTGTTCGATCCCTTTGAGCGGCCCCGTGATGGAATACACCCCACGGCGGTGGTCGCCGCGGAAGCCGTGCATGCCACTGCCTCGATAGGGGCCAATGCGGTCATTGAGGTGGGCGCCGTTATCGAAGAAGGCTGTGTAATCGGGCCTGGTTGTGTGGTCGGCGCGGGAAGCACCATTGGTGCCCACTCGTTGTTGCACGCCAATGTCACGGTGTATCACGGGGTGAGTATCGGCAGGGCCTGCGTTATCCATTCAGGCACGGTTATTGGTGCAGATGGCTTTGGTTTCGCGCCTTCGGCCGAGGGATGGCAGAAAATTCATCAGTTGGGTGGGGTATCGATTGGCGACAATGTCGAAATCGGAGCCAATTCCTGTATTGATCGCGGCGCCTTGAAAGATACCCGTATCGGCAGCGGTGTAATACTTGACGATATGACTATGGTTGGTCACAACGTCGAAATTGGCGATGGCACGGCCATGGCGGCGGGCTGCCAGATAGCGGGTAGTGCGAAAATTGGTAAAAACTGTACTTTGGCCGGTAATGTAGGGGTAGTGGGACACATCACCATAGCTGACGGGGTGCACCTCACCGCCCGCAGTCTGGTGTCTAAATCCCTGGATGCCGCGGCGTCTTATTCCAGTGGTGGCACGCCCCTGATGGAGACCCGCCAGTGGCGCAAAACCACTGCGCGTTTGCCCAAGCTGGATGAATTGTATCGCCGGGTGCAGACCCTGGAAAAAATGATCAGAACAATACAAGAGGATTCAAACTGAGCCATGATAATGGACATAAACGAAGTACAGGAATATCTGCCTCACCGCTATCCCTTTTTGCTTGTTGACCGGGTGATTGAGCTAAATCTCGGCGAATCTATCGTTGCCATCAAGAATGTTACGGGTAACGAAAATCACTTCAACGGTCACTTTCCCGGTTTGCCTATTATGCCGGGGGTATTGATTATCGAAGCAATGGCCCAGGCTGCCGGTATTCTCGGGTTTAAAACCCTGGATAAGAAGCCCGCCGACGGCTCCATATACATGTTTGCCGGTGTGGATAATGCGCGTTTCAAGCGGCAAGTCGTGCCCGGCGACCAGTTGATCCTCAAGGCCCAGTATGTGTCTGACAAAAAAGGTCTGTGGAAATTTAACTGCCAGGCCTTTGTCGACGATGTGCTGGCCTGCAGTGCGACCATTCTTTGCATAGACCGGAAGAAATAACGTGCCCGGATTTATCGACCCCAGCGCTGTTATTGACCCCCGCGCCATCATCGACCCCACTGCGATCATCGGTGCCAATGTAAAAATTGGCCCGTGGACCCTTGTTGGCCCCGAGGTGGAGCTGGGTGAGGGCTGCGATATTCGCTCTCATGTGGTGTTGAAAGGGCCGACTAAAATCGGCGCACGCAATACCATTTATCAGTTTTCGACAGTGGGAGAAGACACTCCCGACCTGAAGTATCGCGGCGAGCCTACCCAGCTTATTATGGGCGATAACAATATCGTCCGCGAAGGGGTCACCATTCACCGGGGTACGGTACAGGACCAGGGTAAAACCGTTATCGGCAGCAACAATTTGCTGATGGCCTATGTGCATATAGGCCACGATTCCGTCGTGGGTGATAATTGTATCCTGGTGAATAATGCCTCATTGGCCGGCCACGTTGTGGTTGGTGATTGGGCGATACTCAGCGGCTATTCGCTGGTTCACCAATACTGTTTGATCGGTGCCCACAGCTTTGCCGGCTTCGGTTGCCATATTAGTAAGGATGTCCCAGCCTACGTCACCGTAAGTGGCAGCCCGGCAGAGGCCAAAACGATCAACGTCGAAGGCTTGAAGCGCCGGGGGTTCAGTGGCGATGCGATAGCGGCGATTCGACGTGCTTACAAAATCATCTATCGGCAGAACAACACTGTTGATGAAGCACTGGCGGCCCTCGCGCCCATCGTCGCCGATTTCCCTGAAGTACAGCTGCTGGTGGACTCCCTTAAGCAGTCTCAACGCGGCATTGTTCGTTAACCCTTGATACAGGGTCGGTTGTTGCCGACATAACGCCTACATGACTCCATTACGAATCGGATTGATTGTCGGGGAGGCGTCGGGGGATATTCTCGGCGCTGACCTGATTCGCGCAATAAAAGCCCGCCACCCCGATGCGCAATTTGAGGGGATCGGCGGCCCGCTAATGCTTGAGCAAGGCTTTCATTCGATTTGCGAGATGGATCGCCTGTCGGTAATGGGCCTGACCGAGCCACTTAAACGGCTGCCGGAATTGTTGCGCATACGCCGACATATAAAACGCCATTTGCTCGCCTGGCAGCCGAATGTCGTAGTGGGTATTGATTCGCCGGACTTCACTCTGAACGTCGAAGCCTATCTGCGCGCACAGGGTATAAAAACCGTGCACTACGTCAGCCCGTCGGTGTGGGCCTGGCGTCAGGGTCGTATCGCCAAAATTGCCAAAGCGGTGGACCATATGCTGACCCTGTTCCCCTTCGAAGAGGACTTTTATCGGGATCATGGTGTGCCGGTAGATTGTGTCGGCCACCCGCTTGCTGATCAAATCCCCCTTGAGGACGGTCGCGCCGAGGCGCGCCTGGCCCTCGATGTCGATGGCGACCATCCTGTTGTTGCGTTAATGCCGGGCAGTCGCAGTGGTGAGGTCGATCAGCTTATCGGCAGTTTTCTGGAAACCGCCCAGTGGCTTCGCCAGCGCGTACCCAACGTCGAATTTCTTATCGCCGCGGCCAACAAGGAACGCCGGGAGCAAATACTGCAAGCGATCGCCGCGTTGACCTCGGACTTGCCGGTGAGGGTGATACTCGGCGAGTCGCGCACCGTAATGGCGGCATCCGATTCAGTCATCATGGCATCGGGCACGACTAGCCTTGAGGCGCTGTTACTGCAGCGGCCGATGGTGGTGTGCTACCGCTTTGGTAAATTGTCCTTCGCGCTGCTGTCGCGGCTGGTTAAAGCACCGCATTTTTCCCTGCCGAACCTATTGGCCAAGCGAGCGCTGGTACCTGAGTTGTTGCAGGATGAGGTGTGTGCCGAGGTCATTGGACCGCTGGTGCTGGAACAACTCAGCAATGACAATCATCGCGAAACCCTTGTCGCGGAATTTCGCGAAATCCACCTTAGCCTGGCGCGTCAGGCCAGTGAGCGGGCTGCCGGCGTTGTTCTCGATCTGGTCGAGCCCGCTTCCCCGCCGCGAGCGAGCTGACACGATGTCCCAGACCCTGGATATGTTTGCTACGGACGACTACCCTGCGTTGACTGCCGGGGTTGATGAAGTAGGGCGCGGCCCGCTGTGTGGCGACGTCGTGGCAGCGGCGGTGATACTCGATCCCAATCGGCCGATAATGGGCTTGAATGACTCAAAAAAATTGACAGAGAAGCGACGAGAGCGACTTTTTGATGAAATTCAGCAAAACGCCCTGGCTTTTTGTATCGCGCGCGCCAGCGTTGCGGAAATCGACGAACTGAATATTCTCCACGCCAGTATGCTGGCGATGAGTCGCGCGGTCGACGGGTTGCAGCGGGCCGGCGAGTCCGTAAAGCCCGAGTTTGTGCTGGTCGATGGTAACCGTTTACCGAAGTGGCACTATCCCTCTGAAGCGGTGGTAAAGGGAGATAGCAAGGTGCCTGCCATTGCAGCGGCATCGATACTGGCCAAGGTGTGCCGGGATCGGGAAATGTGTGAACTGGACAAGAAGTATCCCGGTTATGGTCTGGCCGGACACAAGGGTTATCCCACCAAGGTGCATCTGGAAGCACTGAAAACACTCGGGGTAACCGATATTCACCGGCGCAGTTATGGGCCGGTCAAGGCATTGCTCTAACCTGGCAGTGTGGCAAAAGTCAGCAAAGAGGCGAGGCTATGTTGCAGGAAAAATTTGTTCATCTTCGCGTGCACTCCGAGTACTCGTTGGTCGATGGCCTGGTGCGGGTCAAGGCGCTGTGTAAAGAAGCAGCGGCAATGGGAATGCCCGCGGTAGCACTGACCGATCTGTGTAATTTCTACGCGCTTATCAAGTTTCAAAAAGCGGCCCAGGGCGCCGGGCTTAAGCCAATTTACGGCAGCGATCTGCTGGTGCGGGACGACGACGACCCCGATCACATCAGCACCCTTTGCCTGCTGGTACAAAATGAGCAGGGTTATCACAATCTTACTGAACTGATTTCCAAGGCCTATCTTGAAGGCCAGTGGCAGGGCAAGGCCTATGTTTACCGCAGCTGGGTTGAGCAGGCGAGTGAAGGCCTGATACTCCTTTCCGGTGGTCGTGAGGGGGATGTTGGTCAGTTGCTGGTGTCGAATAAAATCGATGCCGCACGGGCCAGCCTTGATCGCTGGATGTCGGTGTTTTCCGATAGGTTTTACCTGGAATTACAGCGAACTGGCCGTGAACACGAGGACGCCTATATCCATGCAGCGGTTGCCCTTGCCGCCGAATTCTCCTGTCCGGTAGTGGCGACCAACGATGTTCGCTTCATCAGCGCGAAAGAATTTGAAGCCCATGAGGCCAGGGTGTGTATCCGCGATAGCCGAGTGCTGGATGATCCGCGGCGGCCCAAAAACTACAGTGCCGAGCAGTATTTGCGCAGCCCGGAGGAAATGGCGGAACTGTTTTCCGATATTCCCGAGGCGCTGGAAAACAGTGTTGAAATCGCTCGGCGCTGCAATCTTACCGTTAAGCTGGGTACCTACTACCTGCCGGACTATCCGATTCCCGAGGGAATGACCCAGGAGCAATTTTTCCGGGAGATATGCCACAAGGGCCTCGATGATCGGCTGGATTTTCTGTTTGATCGCAGTGCCCCGGATTTTGCCGAGAAAGAAAGGGAATACCGCGAACGACTCGATTTTGAGTTAAACGTAATTCTGCAAATGGGTTTCCCCGGTTACTTTCTGATCGTTATGGACTTTATTCAATGGTCCAAGGATCACGATATTCCGGTTGGGCCGGGGCGGGGCTCCGGTGCAGGTTCTCTTGTTGCCTACGCCCTGAAGATCACCGACCTGGATCCACTGGAATACGATCTGCTCTTCGAACGTTTCCTCAACCCGGAGCGGGTGTCGATGCCCGACTTCGATGTCGACTTCTGTATGGAAGGTCGCGACCGGGTCATCAGTTATGTGGCCGATAACTATGGTCGCGACGCGGTCAGTCAGATTATCACCTTCGGCACCATGGCGGCGAAGGCGGTAGTGCGCGACGTTGCCCGGGTGCAGGGCAAGTCCTACGGTCTTGCCGATAAATTGTCCAAGCTGATTCCCTTTGAAGTGGGTATGACCCTGGAGAAGGCAATAGAGCAGGAGCCCGCCCTCAAGGAGTTTCTCGACAACGACGAGCAGGCCGGCGAAATCTGGGAAATGGCCCTCCAGTTGGAAGGCGTGGTGCGTGGCGTAGGAAAGCACGCCGGGGGGGTGGTTATCGCTCCCTCCAAGTTGACAGACTTTGCACCGCTGTACTGCGACGAAAGCGGCGGTGGACTGGTTACCCAGTTCGACAAGAACGATGTGGAAGATGCGGGGCTGGTCAAGTTCGACTTTCTTGGCCTGCGTACGCTGACGATAATCGACTGGGCTCTGAAAATCGTGAATGCCCAGCGGACCAAAAAAGACGAAGCGCCGTTGAATATAATGGCGATTCCGCTGGACGATACTCGCACCTTCAATTTGTTGAAGTCGGCGGAAACCACAGCGGTATTCCAGCTGGAATCCCGGGGCATGAAAGAGCTGATTAAAAAGCTGTTGCCCGACTGTTTTGAAGACATCATCGCATTGGTGGCGCTGTTCCGCCCCGGCCCCCTGCAGTCCGGTATGGTTGACGACTTTATCAACCGGAAGCACGGTCGCGCCGAGCTGGCCTATCCTCACCCGCAATATCAGCATGAATGCCTCAAGCCAGTGTTGGAGCCGACCTACGGCATCATCCTGTATCAGGAACAGGTTATGCAGATCGCCCAGGTGATGGGCGGTTACACCCTCGGTGGTGCCGATTTGCTGCGCCGGGCGATGGGTAAGAAAAAACCCGAAGAGATGGAAAAACAGCGGGTATTGTTTCTCGAGGGGGCGATCAAGCAGGGCTTCGACAAGGAGCTGGCGTCGAATATCTTTGACCTGATGGAAAAGTTCGCAGGTTACGGGTTTAACAAATCCCACTCCGCAGCCTACGCCCTGGTGTCCTACCAAACCGCTTGGTTAAAGACCCATTATCCCGCGCCCTTTATGGCAGCGGTAATGAGCTCGGAACTCGACAACACCGATAAAATCGTGGTGTTTATCGAAGAATGCCGGGAGATGAAGCTGGACTACAAATTGCCCTCGGTGAACGAGGGTGAGTATATGTTCACTGTCAACGACCAGGGGCAGATTGTCTACGGTCTTGGCGCGATAAAAGGCCTGGGTGAGGGCCCGGTAGAAAGTATTATTGCCGCGCGCAACAGTGGTGGCCCCTTTAAAAACCTGTTTGATTTTTGTGAGCGCACCGACCCCCGCAAAGTTAATAAGCGCGCTATAGAAGCGTTGATACGCAGTGGTGCCTTTGACGATCTGGGCGAAGACCGCGCGGTACTGATGGCGGCAATGCCCGAAGCGGTGCAGGCGGCGGAACAGTCGGCCCGCAATCAGGAAATCGGTATTAACGACCTGTTTGGCGGCGCCCTGGCTGCGGATGACAGCGATGTCTATGCCGCCTTCCGCAATGTACGGCGCTGGACCACCAAGGAGCGCTTGCAGGGGGAGAAGGATACCCTCGGCCTTTATGTAACCGGTCATCCAATCGATGATTACGAGGCTGAATTGCGCCGCTTTGTGCCCAAGCGCATAGTGGATCTCAACCCCGAAAAGCACAGTCAGACGATTGCGGGTCTGGTCATCAACTCGCGCACTATGAAGAACAAGCGCGGTGATACGATGGCCTTCCTGTTACTGGATGATCGCAGCGCGCGTATTGAAGTTGCCCTGTTCAGCGATGTCTACGAAGAGTGTCGCGACCGAATCGTCAAGGACGCGGTGCTGGTGGTTGAAGGGGTGTGCAGCTTTGATGAATACAGCGGTGGCAAGAAAATGCGCGTTAAGTCCCTGCGCAGTCTCGCCGAAGCGCGGGAGCACCACGCCAGGGAGCTGGAGCTTACCCTGCACAATGAGCGCAGTAGCGGTGAGCAGATTGCGCGCCTCAAATCGGCGCTGACCACGGTGAGGGGCGGAAACTGTCCGGTGGTCATTCGCTACCAGCGAGACGATGCCGAGGTCAGGTTGCGGCTCGCCAGCGATTGGAAAATTCTGCCACAGGAGGAAGTTTTAATCCGCTTGCGTGAAGACTGTGGCGCAAATAACGTGGTCATAAAATACGATTAACGTATAATTGCCCCCAAGCGATGGTTGCCCCGCCAGCGGCGGACAACCTGGGACCTGGCCAAAACTGAGCGAATAAAGCAGAGCAATGAATCCCAATTATCTCGATTTTGAACAACCTATAGCGGAACTTGAAGCGAAGATCGAAGAACTTCGTCTAGTTGGTAATGACAACGAGCTCAATATTAGCGACGAAATCGCTAAATTGAAGGAAAAAAGCAGCAAGCTGACCGAGAAAATTTTCTCGTCGCTGCGGCCCTGGGACGTGGTAAAAATTGCCCGTCACCCCATGCGGCCCTACACGCTGGACTACATCCGCCGCATTGTTACCGACTTTGATGAGCTCCATGGCGACCGTCATTTTGGCGACGATCCGGCCATTGTTGGCGGTATCGGTAAAATCGACGGTATGCCGGTGATGATTATCGGCCAGGAAAAGGGGCGCGGAGTCACCGAGAAGGTGAAACGCAACTTTGGTATGCCCAAACCGGAGGGTTACCGCAAGGCCCTGCGCCTGATGGAAATGGCCGAGCGCTTCAAGCTGCCTATCGTTACCCTTATCGACACACCTGGGGCCTACCCCGGTATCGATAGTGAAGAACGTGGTATCAGTGAGGCCATCGCCCAGAACCTGGCGGTGATGTCACGACTCAAAACGCCCATTGTGTGCATTGTTATCGGTGAAGGCAGTTCCGGTGGTGCACTGGGTATCGGTGTCGGCGATCACATTGCCATGCTGCAATACTCGACTTACTTCGTTATTTCGCCGGAAGGCTGTGCGAATATTATTTGGAAAAGCACCGAGTTCGCACCGGATGCGGCCGAGGCGATGGGTTTGACCTCAACGGTACTGGAAGAATTGGGCATCGTGGATGCCACTATCTCCGAACCGGCGGGCGGTGCCCATCGCGATATCGACGAATGTGCTGCACGGGTAAAAGAGCATATTGTTGATCAGCTCACCAGGTTGAAGGCCATGCCTGAAAATGAGCTGCTCGATACTCGCTACGAGCGCCTGATGTCCTACGGCACCGTATAAGTTCTGATGCCGTGGTAGAAACTGAGCCGCTGGTCAACACACTGCGCAGTGAGTTGGCAGCGGTCTCTGCAAGCCGCTACTGGCTGGCCTTTAGCGGCGGCCTCGACTCACGTGTTCTCCTCGATTTACTACTGCGTTGTCGCGAGTACGATGACAACTTTCCCCCTGTGCACGTGGTGCATGTCAATCATCAGCTCCAGAGTGAAGCCTTGCAGTGGGCGGCTCAGGCCGAGAGTCTGTGCGCCACGTTGAATATTCCCTGTGAAATAGCCACGGTCACCGTAGGGAGTGCGGGTGTGGGTATCGAGGCGGCGGCGCGGGCTGCGCGCTATCGCGTCTTTGAGTCGCTGTTGGTTGAGGGTGATGTTCTGCTAATGGGGCATCATGGCGACGACCAGGCGGAGACGGTTTTGATGCGCCTGCTGCGCGGAGCTGGTGTCGACGGGCTGGCTGCAATACCGCAGACTCGTCCGTTGGGGCGCGGATGCTTGTTGCGGCCGCTATTACATACGCCGCGGACCGAGTTGGCCCGTTATGCCCAGGCTCATCGGCTGGACCACGTTCACGATCCCAGTAACGACGACAATCACTACGACCGTAATTTCCTGCGCAATCGCATTGTGCCGGTATTGCGCGAGCGCTGGCCCGATGTGGGCGATCGGTTGGTGCGAACCGCCCGTCAACAGCGAGAGGCGGCCCTGCTACTGAACGAGTATCTTGACGCTGATCTTGCCCGAATCAGCGACGCTGACAGCCTCGATCTGACTGCGCTATGCGGCTTGCCAGAGGGGCGTCGAAGACCATTGCTGAAGCGTTATTTGCAAGGCGTGGGTCTCTCCCTCGAGGAGCGGCAGTTGGCCGATTTTTATCGCCAGTTTGTACTGTCTGCCGACGATGCTGAACCCCGTTGGCCCTTCGAAGAGCAAGAGTTTTATCGCTACAGGGGGCGCTTGCACCACGACCGCCTACGCGAGCCCATTGCCGGGAGGTGTGCCAAATCGAGCGACGGCGAATGCTGGGCCTGGATGCCGGGCGAGGTGCTGGAGCTTCCCGGTGGTCGTTTAACGGCCTCACCTGGTGGCCGGTTTGCGCCATCGGGGCGGTTGCAGATACGGCTGCGACAAGGGGGCGAGCGTTGCACCCTCGCCGGAGAGTCGCACAGTCGTTCCCTGAAAAAGCTGTTACAGGAGTGGGGCGTGCCACCTCATCGGCGTGGCGAATTGCCATTGATCTACAGCGGGGGCGTCCTCGCCGCTATTGCCGACCTGGCGATTTGCGAGGGTTACGTTGCGGTAGGGGGTGAGGAGGGGTGGCAATTGCGGTGGACGCCCAAACGCTGACCCCGCGCACAGGCTCTGTTAGAATGCGCCGCGTTATAACAAGGCGCTGACTATGACTACTTCCTCGAATCCCCTCAATAACATTCGCATTGTGCTGGTGAATACCTCTCATCCCGGCAATATCGGCGCGGTGGCGCGGGCTATGAAGAATATGTGCCTGTCCCAGCTATATCTGGTGGCCCCACAGAAATTTCCCCACGACGAGGCTGTGTGGCGCGCGGCCAGCGCGGCAGACGTGCTGGATTCGGCGGTGGTCTGCGAGACCCTGGACGAGGCGATTGCCGACTGCCAGTTGGTTATTGGCACCAGTGCTCGCGAGCGCACGGTACCTTGGCCGCTACTCGATCCGCGCAATTGTATGCAGGAAGCCTACAAGGAGGCCGCAGGGGGGCACAAAATCGCGGTGGTGTTCGGGCGTGAGGACCGCGGACTGACCAACGAAGAGCTGCAGCGCTGCAATCTCCACGTGCATATTCCGTCAAACCCCGAATACAGCTCATTGAATCTGGGAATGGCGGTGCAGGTGATGGCCTATGAGCTGCGTATGTTCCAGGTGTCGGGAGAACTGGACGGCAATGCCCTGGCTGACTGGGATCAGCCTCCCGCCAATGCCGAGGCGCTGGAGCGCTATCTGGTCCATCTGGAGGAAACCCTCGCCGAAATCCGCTTCTTGCGGCCGGAGGCGCCTAAAAAGTTGATGCTGCGTCTGCGCCGCCTTTATCAGCGCACCCGGCTGGATGAGATGGAGGTGAATCTGTTGCGCGGCATTCTGACCTCGACCCAGTACTGGGTGCGCAAGGCCAAGGCCGCCGAAGAGGGCGAGGAGCGTGGTCAGCAGGGGGATTAGTCTCTATAATGCGCAGCCCAGCATCGGTGGCGCTTGCCGCCACCGTGCCCCGCCTTGGATCGAATGCTTCCCTCGCGACAAAAGACCTACTGTTTTTATCGGGTATATAGTTGATAGAAACACTCGGTTATTGCATAATTAGCCCTACGGAGATTGGGTACGACTATGCGACTGACAACGAAAGGACGATATGCCGTGACGGCGATGTTGGACTTGGCGCTTTATGGCGACCGAGGCCCCATCAGTCTGTCTGATATTTCCAGTCGTCAGGATATTTCATTGTCCTACCTGGAGCAGCTGTTTGCCAAATTGCGCCGCCGTGAGCTGGTGCAGAGCATTCGCGGTCCGGGTGGCGGTTATCGCCTGAGTCGTCCCGGAGAAGATATTTTCGTCGCTGAAATCATAGACGCCGTTGATGAGCGCGTAGACGCCACAGGCTGCTCTGGTCACAGCGACTGCCAGGACGGTCACACCTGCCTGACCCACCATTTGTGGTCGGATCTGAGTGACCAGATACATCACTTTTTGAGCGATATCAGCCTGGCGAGCCTTGTGCAGCGGCGCGATGTGCAGGTTGTGTCTGCGCGGCAGCGTCAGCGCCGTTTTGACGATGGCGCTATAGTGCTGACCGCCGTCGATTAACCGGCTGTTTGAATGAGATTAAAAACCCGGCGGCAGCGTCGTCGGGTGCACGGTGGGGCAAGGGTTCCGCCGCAACGTAGGAGAGAGAAATGCAGTTGCCGATTTACCTGGATTACTCTGCGACCACGCCAGTAGACCCGCGTGTTGCCGAGAAGATGATGGCATGCCTGACCACCGATGGTGTGTTTGGTAATCCCGCGTCGCGCTCCCACCTGTTTGGTTGGAAGGCGGAAGAGGCGGTAGAGAATGCCCGTCGTCAGGTGGCAGACTTGCTCAACGCTGATCCACGGGAAATTGTCTGGACCAGCGGTGCTACCGAGTCCAACAACCTCGCGATCAAAGGTTCTGCCCACTTTAACAGCAAGAAGGGCAAACACATCATTACTTCAAAAATCGAGCACAAGGCCGTATTGGATACTTGCCGTCAGCTCGAGCGCGAAGGTTTTGAGGTGACCTATCTCGATCCCACTCCGGAGGGTTTTATTACTCCGGAAGCAGTGTCAGCTGCAATGCGTGATGACACAACCATCGTCAGCATCATGCACGCCAATAACGAAATCGGCACGATTAATGATGTAGCGGCGATTGGCGAACTGTGTCGCGAACGTAAAATCGTCTTCCACGTCGATGCCGCGCAAAGCGCGGGCAAGCTGCCGCTGGATATGGAAGCAATGAAAATCGACCTGCTGTCGATTTCTGCCCACAAGCTTTATGGCCCCAAGGGGATTGGCGCACTGTATGTACGCCGCAAGCCGCGGGTGCGCCTCGAAGCGCAAATGCACGGTGGTGGCCACGAGCGTGGTATGCGCTCTGGCACGCTGCCAACCCACCAGATTGTGGGTATGGGCGAAGCCTGTGAAATTTGCCGTCAGGAAATGGCCAAGGATGCCGAGCATTCCCTAGCCCTGCGCAAGCGCTTCTGGGATGGCTTGAAAGACATCGAAGAGGTTCACGTAAATGGCGATGCTGAGCGTCGCCTGCCCGGTAACCTCAATGTGAGCCTTGCCTTTGTTGAAGGGGAGTCGCTCATTATGTCGCTGAAAGATCTTGCGGTGTCTTCCGGCTCGGCCTGCACCTCGGCGAGTCTGGAGCCGTCCTACGTACTACGGGCTCTGGGCTTGAACGACGAGCTTGCCCACAGCTCACTGCGCTTTTCCTTCGGGCGCTTTACCACCGAGGAAGAGGTGGACTATGCGGTGGCTCAGGTGCGTAAGGCGGTAGAAAAACTGCGCGACTTATCGCCGCTTTGGGATATGTACAAAGATGGCGTCGATCTGGACAGTATTGAATGGGCGGCCCACTGAGGCGGCTCTGATCAGGAGAGTATGATATGGCTTACAGCGAAAAAGTACTGGATCACTACGAGAATCCCCGTAACGTCGGCAAATTTGATGATGCCGACAGCGAAATCGGTACGGGTATGGTGGGTGCGCCGGCCTGCGGCGACGTAATGCGCCTGCAAATCAAGGTCAACGATCAGGGCATTATCGAAGACGCCAAATTCAAAACCTACGGTTGCGGCTCGGCAATTGCCTCCAGCTCCCTGCTGACCGAGTGGGTAAAAGGTAAAACTCTGGAAGAGGCCGAGCATATCAAGAACACCGAAATTGCTCAGGAGCTCGCCCTGCCGCCGGTGAAGATTCACTGCTCGGTACTGGCCGAGGACGCCATCAAGGCCGCAGTATCGGATTACCGCAAGAAAAAAACCAGCGCATAACGCTGGCTACGGGAGTGGATATGAGGATAGCAATCACCGATTCGGCGGCTGAGCACATCAAGCGACAGATCGCGGGTCGCGGACGTGGCCTGGGTATCCGTCTGGGAGTGAGAACCTCCGGCTGCTCTGGCATGGCCTATGTGTTGGAGTTTGTCGATGAGCCCCAGCCCGAAGATCAGGTCTTCGAAAATGGCGGTGCGTCGGTTTATATCGACCCCAAAAGCCTGGTGTACCTCGACGGCACCGAGTTGGACTTTGTTAAAGAAGGCCTGAACGAAGGTCTTAAGTTCAATAACCCCAATGTGTCAGCCGAGTGTGGCTGTGGTGAAAGTTTTACCGTTTAGTACCAAGCGAATCTGTGTGGCGCGCCGCGGTAACAATTCCGAGCGCGCCTTTTGTTTTTTTAAGCAGGGGTTTTGGCAAACCCGAATGACAGCGGAGCACGGCGGCCAATGACCGAGATAGATCACCGCGACGACCACTTTGCCCTGCTGGGCTTGCCCCGTCAGTTTGACCTCGATCAGGGGGCATTGACCGCCGCCTACCGCGAATTACAGCGCAGCGTTCACCCGGATCGATACGCCGGTAAGTCAGAGCGCGAGCGCCGGATTGCCGTGCAAAAATCTTCTCAGATCAACGAAGCCTACGACACACTGAAATCTCTCACTCGCCGTGCCGCCTACCTGCTGAAACTCAGTGGTCACAGTGTCGATGGTAGCAATACCTCCTTTACCGACTCGAATTTTCTGATGCAACAGATTACCTTGCGCGAGGAGTTGGCGGAGCTGGAAGGCGCCAGCGACCCTGAGGCGGCTCTGGATGCCTTCTATCGTGATGTTGATGGCGCTATCGCTGAGCATACAGCGGCGTTTCAGCGGGGCTTTGAGGACGGTGACTACGCGGCAGCCAAAGATGAATACGCCAAGCTCCAGTTTCTCGAAAAGCTGCGTAGCGAGGCCGAACGCAAAGAAGGCGAGCTGCTCGACTACTGAGCGGCAGCGGCCGACAAATGCAAGCGGCGGCCTGTGCTGCCCAAAGATGGACAGAAGTTATGTTGATGCAAATAGCCGAGCCGGGGCAAAGCCCGGAACCCCATCAGCGCAAGCTGGCGGTGGGTATTGACCTCGGTACCACCAATTCACTGGTGGCCAGCTTTCGCAATGGCCGTCTGCAAACCCTGCGCGATGCGGCGGGGGAACAGCTGCTGCCCTCTGTGGTGTACTACGGTGAAAACGCCCGAGTGCTGGTGGGCAAAGAGGCGGAGGCGATGGCGGCGGCTGACCCTGCCAATACGCTGGCCTCAGTCAAGCGTCTGATGGGACGCAGCTATAACGATGTCACCCTGTCACCGGCGCTATCAACCTACGACCTGGTGGACTGCGGCGAAGATATGGTCAAGCTGCAAACCCGCGCGGGTGCCTTGTCACCGGTGCAGGTATCGGCGGAAATTCTCAAGGTGCTGGCGGCCCGAGCGCAAGAAAGCCTGGGCGGCGAACTTGTCGGGGCGGTGATTACCGTGCCGGCGTATTTCGACGACGCCCAGCGCCAGGCCACCAAAGACGCCGCAAGGTTGGCTGGCTTAAAGGTGCTGCGGTTGCTGAATGAACCTACCGCTGCGGCGGTGGCCTACGGCCTCGATGAAAAGGAAGAGGGCGCGATCGCGGTGTTTGACCTCGGTGGTGGCACCTTCGATATTTCGGTATTGCAGCTTAGCAAGGGCGTGTTCGAGGTGCTGTCCACCGGTGGCGATTCGGCGTTGGGTGGAGACGACTTCGATCAGGCAATAGCCGCCTGGTTTATGCAGAGCGTTGGCCTTGGGGAATTGTCGGCGGTAGAGCGGCGTCAGCTGCTCACAGCCTGTCGTGCCGCCAAAGAAGGGTTGAGCGACGCCGAGCAAGTAGATGTCGCACTGGGACAGCACTTGCTGAGTCTGACCCGCGAAGTATTTAACGACCTCGTTGATCCCTTGATTGACAAGGCGATTCGGGCCTGCAAGCGGGCACTGCGGGACGCGCGGCTAAGTCACGACGATATTCAGAATGTTGTTATGGTCGGCGGTTCTACCCGTGTTCCCAGGGTGCGGGAGCGCGTGGGTCAGTGGTTCGGTCGAGAACCCTTGGTGGATATCGATCCGGATACCGTGGTGGCCATCGGCGCGGCCTCCCAGGCTGAGCAATTGGCTGGTAATCGCAGCGGTGAGGACACCCTGCTGCTGGACGTGATCCCCCTTTCGCTTGGCGTTGAAACCATGGGCGGTCTTACTGAAAAGATTATTCATCGCAATACCACGATCCCGGTGGCGATGGCCCAGGAATTCACCACCTTCAAGGACGGGCAAACCGCGATGGCGATCCATGTGGTTCAGGGCGAGCGGGAGCTGGTGGATGACTGTCGCAGTCTGGCAAAGTTCGAACTGCGGGGTATCCCGCCGATGGTCGCCGGAGCCGCGCGGATCAAGGTGACCTTTCAGGTGGATGCCGACGGTCTGTTGCAGGTGTCGGCCCGGGAAGAAACCACCGGCACCGAGAGTCAGGTGCAAGTCAAGCCTGCCTATGGGCTCAGCGATACCGATATTGCCGATATGCTGACAAGTTCCTATGCGGCGGCGGGGGAAGACAAGGAAGCGCGCGCACTGCGCGAGCAGCAGGTGGAGGCAGAAGCTTTGCTGCAAGCCCTGTCAGCGGCCTTGCTAGCCGACGGCGAGGCGTTACTCAGTGAGGACGAGCAAAAGGATTTACTGTCAAAAATGGAAGTACTTCACCAGCAGAAGCAGGATGGTAGCGCTGCCGACATCGCAAGACATATCGAGATTGTCGGTGCGGCGAGCGAAGCCTTCGCCGAGCGGCGGATGGATGCCAGCATTAAAAAAGCCCTTGCCGGACGGCAAGTCGACGAGATTTAAGGAGCGTAGCAATGCCACGCCTTGTAATACTGCCAAATGAAAACCTGTGCCCCGAGGGCGATGTGCTGGAGGTGGCCAGTGGTGTCACAGTATGCGATGCCATGCTTGCCAATGGCATAGATATTGAACACGCCTGCGAAAAATCCTGTGCCTGTACGACCTGTCACGTCATTGTCCGCGAAGGCTTTGACTCCCTCGAGGAAGCCGATGAGCTGGAAGAGGATATGCTCGACAAGGCCTGGGGGCTTGAACCTGAGTCGCGGCTGAGCTGTCAGGCAGTGGTTCAGGATGAAGACCTGGTAGTGGAAATTCCACGCTATACCATCAATATGGTGTCTGAGCGCCACTAGGGGGAGTTATGGGATTGAAATGGACTGACGTGCTGGATATTGGCATCGAGCTTGCGGAGAAATTCCCGGACCGGGATCCGACCTATATTAATTTCGTTGATCTGCATCGCCTGGTCACTGAACTCGACGACTTCGACGACGACCCCAAGCGCAGTGGCGAGAAGATTCTGGAAGCCATTCAGGCAGCTTGGCTGGAAGAACGCGACTGAGTGAGGCGATTTTTGTTCGGTTTACGACGTACCCGGCAAAACCAAATCGCCTGACTGGAGTCTGACCGCAGCGCGCGTACCTATTTCGACTGAATGCGCGTATAATTCCACGATTTTTCGGGGCCTGTCCCCATTTTTGAACTGAAAGCCGGAGATAGACTAATGGGCGTTGAACGCACCCTTTCCATTGTTAAACCTGATGCCGTTGCCAAAAATGTTGTCGGTGAAATTTACAGCCGCTTTGAAAAAGCCGGTTTGCAGATTATCGCTGCCAAAATGCTGCGCCTGAGCCGCGAGCAGGCTGAGGGTTTCTACGCCGAGCACAAAGGCCGTCCTTTTTTCCCCGCTCTGGTTGACTTCATGACTTCCGGCCCGGTAACTGTGCAAGTTCTGGAAGGCGAGGGTGCCATCCTGAAAAACCGTGAGCTGATGGGCGCGACTAACCCCAAGGAAGCCGCTGCTGGCACGATTCGCGCTGATTTCGCCGAGTCTATCGACGCCAACGCAGTACACGGTTCCGACTCCGAGCAGTCAGCTGCCCGTGAAATCGCCTTCTTCTTCGCGACCAGCGAGCTCTGCGAGCGCGCCTAAGGGGCACCCGGGCATGGAATTTCAACCAGCAACGACGGCGCAAGAGCGGGTAAACCTGCTCGGCATGAGCCGGAAGAAAATGGAAGCCTATCTGGTATCCATTGGCGAAAAGCCATTTCGTGCCCAGCAGATCCTGAAGTGGATTCACCACTTCGGGGTCGATGATTTCGATCAAATGACTAACCTCGGCAAACCTCTGCGCGCCAAGCTCGCAGAGGTCGCCGAGGTGCGTCCACCCAATATTGTACGCCAGCTCGACTCCAAGGACGGCACCCGTAAATGGGCCGTAGAAGTCGGCGGCGGCAATCTGGTGGAAACTGTATTGATTCCCGATGGCCAGCGCGCCACTCTCTGCGTGTCCTCGCAGGTGGGGTGTAGCCTGGATTGCAGCTTTTGCTCCACGGGAAAACAGGGTTTTATGCGTGACCTTACCGCCGCTGAAATTATCGGCCAGGTGTGGTTGGCAATAAAATCCTACGATGCCTTCGGCCCGGGTAAAAACCGCGTAGTGACCAACGTGGTGATGATGGGTATGGGCGAACCCCTGCTTAATTTTGACAATGTGGTTGATGCCACCAGCCTGATGATGGACGACTTCGGTTATGGTCTGTCCAAACGACGGGTGACCTTGAGTACCTCCGGGGTCGTGCCCATGCTGGATAAGCTGGGTGACGTCTCCGAGGTGTCGCTGGCGGTATCCCTTCACGCGCCCAACGACGCACTGCGCGACGAACTGGTGCCGATTAATCGCAAATATCCCATCGCCGAATTGCTCGCGGCTTGCCGCCGCTATCTCGACAAGCAGCCGGACAAACATCGGGTGGCAACCATTGAATACACCCTGATTGCCGGGGTGAATGACAGTATGGATCAGGCGCGGGAGCTGGCGCAGGTATTGCGTGAATTGCCGTGCAAAATCAATCTTATACCGTTTAACCCCTTCCCGTTGTCAGATTACCAACGGCCATCAAAATCGGCGATTAACCGGTTTTGGCAGGTGCTTACTGACGCGGGCTATGTCACGACCGTGCGCACCACTCGGGGTGATGATATCGACGCCGCCTGCGGGCAGTTAGCCGGCCAGGTGCAGGATCGCACCCGCCGCGCCGAGCGTCACCGTCGCCGCGCCGAGGAGGTGCAAGCCGTGACCATAATTGGGGGGGCAGGATAACTCGCTATGGGCAATGGAATCGGGTTTTACCGCAACAGGCGCGCACTCTTTCTAACGATATGCAGCGCCTTTCTCTCTGCCTGCGTCACCACCCACAGTGGCGGTTTTGCCGAAAAAGCCGATGAAAAAAAGGCCTTTGAGACCTCTGTGCAACTGGCCAAGACCTATATCGCCCAGGGTAACTGGGAACAGGCAAAACGCCACCTGCAATATGTTGAATCGGTTGACCGTAGCAATGCGGAAACGCTGGAAGCACTGGCGCTGGTGCACCAGAATACCGGCGAGCTGGAACACGCCGAAGACTACTATCGCCGCGCTATTCGACAGGCGCCGAACACGGTGCGCATCCGCAATAATTACGCGGTGTTTCTCTATGCCCAGGAGCGCTTTGCCGAGGCGGCGGAGCAACTGGAAGTCGTCGTACAGGAATTGCTCTACGAGCGCCGGGTGGAAGCCTTTGTGAACCTGGGGCGCTGCTATTTAAAACTGGATGAACTCGATAAGGCGGAAAACGCTTTCAAGCGGGCCCTGTTAATGCAGAATGATAACCCTTTGGTATTGATCTCGATGGCCGAGGTCGCCTTTCGGCAGAAGCAGCACGCAGAATCCCAGCGCTTTTACGACGCCTATGTCGCCAAGACCAAGCGGCCGTCGGCGGCCTCGCTGTGGTTGGGTATTCGCCTAGCCGACGTCTTTGACGACGACAATGCCTTTGCGAGTTACGCGCTGGCCTTGAAAAATCTCTATCCCAAGTCTGAGGAATACCTGTTGTATAAAGCGTTTATCGCAGAACGGGCGAAGTGACAGAGAGTATGAAAGAGTCGCATAACGACATCTACAGTGGACCGCCGGGATCGGTGTTGCAGGAGGCGCGCCTGCAGGCAGGTAAGTCTGTTGCCGAAACCGCCGAGGCGCTCAACCTGTTGAAAACCTATGTAGAGGCTCTGGAGCGCAACGACTACACGCGTTTTAATTCGCCCCTGTTTGCCCGTGGCTATATTAAAAGTTACGCGCGTTACATGGGTCTTGAAGAAGCACCCTTACTGCGGGATTGCGACCGAATTTGTCGCCGCGACGATGAGGCTGCATCGAAACGCTCAGTGAAGCCGGGGTCGAGAGCGCCTGGTCATGCCAAGGCCTATTTATTGTGTGCCGCCGCACTGTTGCTGTGGGTCTGCAGCTATTTCTTCTTTGGTATGGGCAACCGTTCTGATGTCGACGTCACGGTGATGAGTGAACGTTACGCACCCCTGCCGGAGCTGCGTGCACAGCCCAGCCTGGGCGAAACTTTGTTGCAAATGCCGGCTCTTGAAGAGGGTGATACCTCAACCGAGGACGGCACTCCGGCGGTGATCGAATTTACGGTTGCTGAAGATGTCTGGATTGAGCTGCGAGACATACACGGCAAAGTGGTACTAAGCGGTATTCGCCCCGCGGGTGAGCAGCACAAAATGACGGTAGACGGCCCCGTGCAATTGACTATGAGCTACTGGCCGGCAGTATCGGTGCAGTATAACGAGCAGCCGGTGGATTTATCGGCGGTGGCGGAAAGCAACGCCGTACGTGTGCAGATAGGTGAATTATGAAGATGGAATCGCCGATCAAGCGGCGTAAGTCGCGGCAAATATACATTGGCAAGGTCGCTGTAGGCGGCGATGCGCCAATCTCAGTGCAAAGCATGACGAACACCAACACCTGTGATGTCGAGGCAACTGTCGCGCAAATTCGGCGGCTGGAAGCTGCCTGTGCAGATATAGTGCGGGTGTCGGTGCCGAGTATGGAGGCGGCGGAAGCCTTTCGTCAAATTCGCGCCCAGGTGAATGTGCCGCTGGTGGCAGACATCCATTTCGACCACAAAATCGCGTTGAAAGTGGCCGAATACGGTGTTGACTGCCTGCGGATCAATCCGGGCAACATTGGCCGGGAAGATCGCGTGCGTGCGGTAATCGACGCGGCCAAGGACAAAAATATTCCGATTCGTATCGGCGTCAATGCCGGTTCTCTTGAAAAGGATTTACAGCGCAAATACGGCGAGCCGACGCCGGAAGCGCTGGTCGAGTCCGCCATGCGCCATATTGATATTCTCGATCGACTGGACTTCCAGGACTATAAACTGAGCGTTAAGGCCTCCGACGTGTTTATGGCGGTGGCCGCCTATCGGCTGATTGCCAGTCAGATAGAGCAGCCTCTGCATCTGGGTATTACCGAGGCGGGTGGACTGCGCGGTGGCACCGTCAAATCATCGGTGGGGCTGGGTATGCTACTGATGGACGGTATTGGCGATACGATTCGTATCTCTCTTGCCGCCGATCCAGTGGAAGAAGTCAAAGTCGGCTACGAAATTCTGAAAAGCCTGAAACTGCGCAGCAAAGGAATCAACTTTATTGCCTGCCCGAGTTGTTCACGGCAGAACTTCGACGTGATCGGCACGATGAATGAGCTGGAGTCGCGTCTTGAGGATGTCACCACACCGCTTGATGTGGCGGTGATCGGTTGTATCGTCAACGGCCCCGGCGAAGCCAAGGAAGCCGATATCGGCTTGACCGGCGGCACGCCAAACAACCTGGTCTACGTGAATGGCCAGAAAGATCACAAGGTGCAGAACCCCGAGCTGGTGGACCACCTTGAAAACCTCATCCGCGAGAAAATCGCGCTCAAAGAACAGCAGGATAAGGACCTGATCGCGCGCGCCTGAGGGCGTCGCGAATGGGCAGTAACCAGGTATTAATGTGGGTCGAATTCAATCAATTCGTGGGATGAATGATCTTCTCCCCGAAGCATCACCGTTGTGGCAGTATCTCGAAGGGCGGGTCGCCGACCTGCTAAAACGCTATGGCTATCGGGAAATCCGTTTTCCTATTGTTGAGCAGACTGAGCTGTTCAAGCGCTCTATCGGTGAAGTCACCGATATCGTCGAGAAGGAAATGTACACCTTCGCCGACCGCAATGGCGACAGCCTGACGCTGCGCCCTGAGGGCACTGCGAGCTGCGTGCGCGCCTGTGACCAGAATGGTTTATTGCACAATCAAATTCAGCGCCTGTGGTATGCAGGGCCGATGTTCCGCCACGAGCGCCCGCAAAAAGGCCGGCTGCGCCAGTTTCATCAGATCGGTGTCGAAACCTTTGGTATGAACGGCCCGGATATCGATGCTGAATTGATCGCCATCAGCGCTCGACTTTGGCAAGACCTTGGTATTGACCATGCCCTGACACTGGAATTGAACAGCATCGGCAGCAGTGAATGCCGCGGCCGCTACCGTCAGGCCCTGATTGACTATCTGAGCCAGTTTGAAGCCCAGCTTGACGCCGACAGCCAGCGCCGTTTGCACACCAACCCAATGCGCATTCTCGACAGCAAGGTGCCCGAGACCCAGGCTCTGTTGGCCGATGCCCCGGTGCTCAGCGATTACCTTGACGAGGCTTCGCGCAGCCATTTCGACGGTTTATGCGCCCGTCTGGATGCGATTGGGGTCAGCTACACATTTAATCCCAAATTGGTGCGGGGACTGGATTATTACGGTCTCACAGTGTTTGAATGGACAACCACCGCTCTGGGGGCCCAGGGAACCGTTTGTGCCGGTGGCCGTTACGATGGTTTGGTGGAGCAACTTGGTGGCAAGCCGACCCCCGCGGTGGGCTTTGCTATGGGGCTTGAGCGACTGGTGCTATTACTGCAAGCATTGGAGGCCACGCCGGAATCCGAAGCCCTCGCCGATGTCTATATTATGGCCAGTGGTGAGGCGGCCGAGGTACAGGCGTTGGCGATCGCGGAAAAGCTGCGCGGGCAAAGCGACGACCTGAAGGTGCTGCTCCACTGCGGCGGTGGCAGCTATAAAAGTCAGTTCAAAAAAGCTGACAAAAGTGGCGCGAGTCTGGCTATCATCCTCGGTGAGGATGAGCTGGCCAATGGTGAGGTCAGTGTGAAAGACCTGCGTGGTCAAAGTGAACAACAGCGGGTTGCGATCGCCGAGCTCAGTCAATTTATCAGTCAATTTCGGGCCGGCCAGGCCTGAATCAGGGTTAGAGGAATAACGTGGAAACCTTCCGTACAGAAGAAGAACAGGTAGAGGCGATCAAACGCTGGTGGCAGGAAAATGGTAAGTCAACCGTGTTGGGCGTGGCCATTGCCATGGCTGCAGTATTTGGCTGGCGCGGCTGGAATGACTACCAGCGCGAGCAGGCGGCTGAGGCGTCGGTGATCTACGACAACCTGTTGCAAGCCGATGCCGCCCTGGCCAACGATGCCAGCAAGCGTTCTACCGCCGAGCACCTGGCGGAAACCTTGAAGTCGGCGTACAGCGGTTTGGACTACGCCCAATACGCGGCCTTGATGAAGGCGAAATACGCAGTTGCCGATGGCGATTACCCCACGGCGGAAATGGAGCTCGAATGGGTACTGGCGCAGAAACCCGAGATGGCTATCCGTATTCAGACAGAAATGCGCTTGGCCAAGGTCAAGGCCGCCAGCGGTGACAACGCCGCCGCATTGGCACTGATAGCTAAACTGGAAAACACCCCGGTAGCGCCCCTTGCGGCGGAACTGCGCGGCGATATTCTGCACGCCGAGGGCAAACCTGCAGAAGCGCTGGCGGCCTATGAGCAGGCCAGGGTGCTTGGGCGCCGTCAGGAAAGCCCAATGAACAACCCATTGCTGGACATGAAAATCAACAGTCTGGCGGCTTATAAAGTCGCCGCTGGCCAATAAGGGACTTCCCATGAATACACTCCGGCTTACGTCCCTCGTTCTGCTAACACTGTCGATGATTGCCTGTTCATCGACACCGAAAAGCAGTGATCCGGCACCGTTGACGGAAATCAGTGAAACCCGCTCCCTGAAAAAAGTGTGGTCGACTTCGGTCGGCGACGGCCAGGGTACAGCCTATTACCGCATTACGCCGGTGATCGATGGCGACGAGCTGTTTGTGGCCTCTGCCGATGGTGTGGTGGCCGCCTACAACAAGAAGACTGGCGAGCGGCTGTGGCGAAAAAACCACGAGCTGAATATTTCCGGTGGTGTGGGGCTTGATCGCAATCGCCTGTTTGTGGGTACCGCCGACGGAGAGCTGGTGGTGCTGGATCGCAATGGCGGCAAAATACTGTGGCGCGCACCGGTAAACGGCGAAGTGCTGGGTGCTCCGGCCAGTGATGGCAGCATTGTTGTGGTGCAAACCTACAGTGGCTTGATTCATGGTTTTAGCTTGGACGACCAGCAGCGCAAATGGACCTATTCCGCACAGGTGCCGCGCTTGAGTCTGCGCGGTACCAGCAGCCCGGTGATTACGCGGGGTGTGGTGCTTGCGGGTCTGGCCAATGGTCGACTGGTGGCGCTGGACGTAGACAGTGGTACTGCACGCTGGGAACAGCGGGTCGCCGTTCCCCAGGGAAGCACCGAGATCGAGCGTCTGGTGGATGTTGATGGCCGTTTGCTGCTGATTGAAAATGGTCAGCTGGTGGTCGCCAACGGTTATCAGGGCAAGGTATTGGCGGTAGATGTGCGCAGCGGTCGGCCTATCTGGTCGAAGGACAATTCAAGCTACGTCGGCGCAACGGAGTCGCTGGGCAACATCTACGTGGTCGATGCCGAAGGCGGTGTCAGCGCGATTGCCGACGGCGGACAGAATATCGCGTGGACGCAAACGGTTTTGGCGCGCCGTCGCCTCACTGAGCCAGCCGCTCTGTCAGGGGTAATCGTTGTGGGTGACTTCGAGGGTTATCTTCATCTGATCGGTCAGCTCGATGGCCAACTGCAAGGGCGTACCCGCCACGACAGCGATGGTCTGCGTGCGCCGATGCTGGTCGATGGTAAACTGCTTTATGTTTATGGCAACAGCGGTAAGCTGGCGGCCTATAAAGTTCAGGACAAGTAAGGCCTCAGGCCGACAATTGCGTTTTCAGGTGAGAGAAGTATGGTTCCGGTAATCGCCCTTGTTGGCCGACCGAACGTCGGTAAATCGACATTATTTAATCGTTTAACGAAAAGCCGCGATGCACTCGTGGCGAATTTCCCCGGGCTGACCCGCGACCGCCAATATGGGGAAGCGACCCTCGGCGACCGCCGCTTTATGCTGATTGATACCGGCGGTGTCAACGGCGACGAAGAGGGCATCGACGAAGCGATGGCCCAGCAGTCCATGCAGGCCATCGACGAGGCCGATGCTGTGGTGTTGATGCTCGACGCCCGTGCGGGTCTGATGCCCGCGGATCAGGGCCTGATTCATCATCTGCGCAGCTGCTCCAAACCCGTATTTATCGTTGCCAACAAAATCGACGGCGCGGATCCCAATGTCGCGATGGCGGAGTTCTATCAAACCGGTGCCGCGAATATTTACCCCCTCACCGCCAGCCACGGCAAGGGAGTGCGCAAGCTGGTAGAAGACGTGCTTGAGCTGTTCCCCGAAGCGGAGGAGGCCGACGGCCCCGGTGCCAAGGCAACGGGCAAAAAGATTGCGGTGGTCGGACGGCCCAATGTCGGAAAATCCACCTTGGTCAACCGAATGCTTGGCGAAGAACGAGTGGTGGTCTACGACCAACCGGGCACGACCCGCGACAGTATTTATATTAATTACGAGCGCGAAGGCGAACCCTATACCATCATCGACACTGCGGGGGTGCGCAAGCGCCGCTCAATAAGCGAAACCGTCGAAAAATTTTCCATTGTCAAAACCCTGAAAGCCATCGACGATGCCAATGTGGTTATTCTGGTGATGGATGGTCGGGAGAATGTTGTCGATCAGGATCTGCACCTGCTGGGACAAGTGATTGATTCCGGTCGCGCGGTGGTCGTTGCCATTAATAAGTGGGACGGCCTCAGTGCCGATCAGAAAAACCGGATTAAGACCGAATTGGATCGTCGTCTGCAGTTTATCGACTTCGCCGAAATACATTTTATCTCTGCTCTGCACGGTACTGGCGTGGGACATCTTTACGAGTCCATCGAGAAGGCCTATCGCTCGGCGACCATGGCGCTGCAAACCCGCCGCTTAACCATGATTCTCGAAGGCGCGGTGCACGACCACGCGCCGCCGATGATTAACGGGCGGCGCATCAAGCTGCGTCTGGCTCATCCCGGTGGCCACAATCCGCCGATTATCGTCATCCATGGCAATCAAACCAGCAAGGTGCCGGGCAGTTACACCCGCTATTTGGAAAAAGTGTTTCGCCGCGAACTGGATATGGTTGGCACGCCCCTGCGTATTGAATTCAAGACCTCTGAAAATCCCTATGAGGGCAAGAAAAATCCGCTGACCAAGCGCCAGCAGGAACGCAAGCAGCGACTGGTGACGTTTACCAAGAAGGCCGACAAGAAAAAGAAAAACGCGCCGCGTAAGGGGCGCTGAGGCGACACCGTTTTCGTCAGCGACCGGACAAGCCTGGACTATCGCTTATGACAGATGCTGCCCCTAAACCGGATATGGATAGCCCCGAGGCCATTGGCGAATTCGTCGAGGCCTTCTACGAGCTGCTGTTAAAAGATGAGCGCCTGGCGCCGATTTTTTTCGATGTGGCGGATATCGATATTCGCGAACACTTCCCCCGTATTCAGGCCTATTGGGAAAAGCTTCTGCTTGGCGGCAGCGATTATCAGCGCCACACCATGAATATTCACCGGGAAGTGCACGAAAAGCAGCCGCTGGAAGCCGCTGACTTCGAACGCTGGCTGGCCTATTTTGAACAGGCTGCCAACACCCATTTTGCCGGGCCGAAAACCGAGCGCGCCAAAGTGGTTGCTGCGCGCATCGCCGACAATATGGCAAAGGCCCTGGGTAGTCGCTGATCTAGCCTGTTGGCAGGTGTCGGTGTTTGCACGGGCGTTATTCCTCAGGCGTCGGCAGCCGTAAAATATACACGCTCACCAATCCAGCAATGGAGCACATCACCAGTGTCACCCAGGGAATTCGTACGATCACCAGGGCACTGCTCAAAATCATCACCCACAACATACCCAGTACCAAAAACTTGACCCGCCTGGGCATGCCTTTGCCTTCGAGATAATAGCGCACGTAAATCCCGAACCAGCGGTGGTTGACCAGCCAGTGATAAAAGCGCGGGGAGCTGCGTAAAAAGCAGGCGGCGCTGAGTATCAGAAAAGGGGAGGTGGGTACTACCGGTAACAGCAAACCAATCATACCCAATACAAAGGACAGCCAGCCCAGGGCGAGAAGGCTGTAGCGCACCAAGGGGTTGGCGTGTTCGTAGGGTTCCTTCATGGGCGCGATGTCATCCTTCTATGGGGGTGTTAAAGGGGTGATCGTTTTTGTCAGCACAGTGATCTGCGGCGACATTGTGCACTCTCGGTGCGGTGGCGATACTCGAAATCATACTCGATTCGCAGCGTATTCGACCCTGCCGTGTGCACTGCGACCGAACTTTGACCTTCATCAAGGAGATTCGGCATGTCCTCATCGGCTGAGATTTTAAGTCAGGCCTTTACCTTGGGGTATACCTATACCCGCACCACGGGCCCTGTTGTCGGGCAGTTTCTCACGGGGCTGCGTTCGCGCAAAGTCCTCGGCATCAAGGGTAGCGACGGCAAGGTGCTGATGCCGCCGGTGGAATACGACCCCCATACCGCAGAGGCCCTGTCTGAGTTTGTCGATGTTGCCGACTGCGGCACGGTCACCACCTGGGCCTGGGTTAGCCAGCCGCGCAAGGCCCACCCCAGTGACAAACCCTTTGCCTGGGCGTTGATTACTCTCGACGGTGCCGATACGCCAATGCTGCACTGGGTGGACGCGGGTGAGATCAGTGCAATGAAAACCGGTATGCGGGTAAAGGTGCGCTGGGCGGCCCAGACCAAGGGGCTTATCGGCGACATCAATGGATTTGTTCCCGAGGATATGGACTTGACCACGGAGCTGGAGGAGAACACCAGCACCGAGCCGGTTACCGGCATCGATGCACCGAGCTATCTGACTTATAACTTTACCGCCGGGGGCGCTACGGCGCGTTATCTGGCTAAGCTTAAGCAGGGCAAGCTCGTGGGTCAACGCTGCCCCTCGTGCAGCAATGTCTATATCCCGCCACGGGGTTCCTGTGCGGCCTGCGGTGTTGCCACCACTGACGAAGTGGAATTGACTGACAAGGCCACAGTGGAGTCTTTCACCATTGTCCACATTCCTATTCCCAATAATCCGATCAAGCCGCCGTACGTCATTGCCAACCTGGTGCTCGACGGCGCCAATATCAGTTTTCTGCACCTGCTGAGCGAATGTAATAACAGCGATGTGCGCATTGGCATGCGTGTACAGGCGGTGTGGAAGCCCGCGGAGGAGTGGGGCTACGCCATGGAAAATATTTTGTACTTCAAGCCATTGGACGAACCGGATGTGCCCGTGGACCAAATTGGCAAACTCGCCGAAGGAGGGCGTTAAGATGCGCGATATCGCCATAGTGGCCTTTGCCCAATCGAACTGCGTTCGCGATGCGGGTGCGAAAAATGAAGTTGAATTGATTATGCCGGTGCTCACAGAGGTGTTTGCCCAGGCCGGTATTAACAGTGCTCAGGATGTAGATTTCACCTGTTCCGGCAGCTGTGACTACCAGCAGGGCGCAGCCTTTGCCTTTGTCGCTGGTGTTGATGCCCTCGGCGCGGTACCGCCGATAAAAGAGTCTCATGTTGAAATGGACGCCGCCTGGGCACTCTACGAAGCCTGGCTGAAAATGCAGGCGGGGGACGCCGAGTCGGCACTGATTTATGGTTTTGGCAAATCTTCGCCTGGTGAACTACCCATCGTACTGTCGCAACAACTTGACCCCTATTACCTGGCGCCCCTGTGGGTAGACACCATTGCCTTTGCGGCGATGCAGGCCCGCTATATGCTCGATCAGGGTTTGATTACCGAACGGGATATGGCCGAGGTGGTTGCTCGCTCGCGGCGTAACGCCATGAATAACCCCCACGCCCAGTTAAAGGCTGAGGTCAGCGCCGACCAACTGCTGACAGAAGCCCACTATGAGGCGCCGCTGCGTCGCCACGATTGCTGTCCGGTTTCCGATGGCGCTTGCGCGATGATCGTATGCACAGTCGAGAAAGCCCGTGAATGGGGCAAGCCCTACGCGGTAATTAAAGGCATCGATCATCGTATCGAAACCCACCATATAGGTTCACGGGATCTCGCCCGTTCTGTGTCTGTTGAGCAGTCGGCGCAGGCGCTTGGAGTGAGCAATGGGCCGGTCGATATCGCCGAACTGTATGCGCCATTCAGCCATCAGGAAATTGTGCTCAGTCGCGCTTTGGGGCTGGACGAGCGTACGGTGGTTAACCCTTCCGGGGGCGTGCTCGCGGGCAATGTCATGATGGCCTCGGGTCTGTCTCGCATTGGTGAAGTGGCGATGCGCCTGATTCGCAAAGAGGGACGGCGGGGAGTCGCCCATGCGACCTCTGGGCCGTGCCTGCAACAAAACCTGCTTACCGTATTGGAGGCCGAATAATGGCTCAACTTGCTGCTGTGGTCGGTGTCGGCCAAACCAAATATAAAACCAAGCGCAAAGATGTTTCGATTGCCGGTCTGGTGCGAGAAGCTGCCCAAAACGCGCTGGATGACGCGGGCCTGTGCTGGAACGATATCGATGCCGTAATTCTCGGCAAAGCGCCGGATATGTTTGAGGGCGTGATTATGCCCGAGCTCTATTTGACCGACGCCCTTGGTTGCAATGGCAAGCCCATGCTGAGGGTGCACACCGCCGGTTCCGTGGGCGGCTCTACCGCTATAGTGGCCGCGTCCTATGTGCAGAGCGGCGTGTTCAAGCGTATTTTAACGGTGTCCTTCGAGAAGCAGTCGGAGTCCAATGCCATGTGGGCATTGTCGAATCCGCAACCGTTCTCACCTCACCTGAATGCCGGTGCCGGCGGGTATTTCGCGCCGATAATTCGCGAGTATGTGCGCCGCGCCAATGCGCCCACCGATGCGGGTATCAAAGTTGCGGTAAAAGACCGCTTACATGGCGCGCGCAATCCCCTGGCGCATTTGCAGCTTGGTGAAATTACCATGCAGGAAGTGGCGGACAGCCCGATGCTCTGGGAGCCACTGCGCTTCCTTGAAGCCTGCCCGTCATCTGACGGTGCCTGCGCGATGGTGATTGCCAACGAAGAACTCGCCGGGCAATCACCGGGCAAGCCTGCGTGGATTCGCGGCTGTGCAATGCGCTCGGAGCCGACCATGTACGCTGGACGGGAGCAGGTTAGTCCGCAAGCGGGTATCGATTGTGCGAAAGATGTATATCGTCAGGCAGGTATACACCACCCTCGCAAGGACTTTGACTGCGCCGAAATCTATGTGCCGTTTTCCTGGTACGAGCCCATGTGGCTGGAAAATCTCGGTTTCGCCGATGAAGGCAAGGGCTGGGAACTGACCATGAGCGGTGCGACGTCGCTGGACGAAGGCGGCGACATTCCGTGGAATTGCTCCGGCGGGGTGTTGTCGTCAAACCCTATCGGAGCCTCCGGAATGATTCGTTTTGCCGAAGCGGCCCAGCAGGTACGCGGGCTTGCTGGCGGGCATCAGGTCGATGGCGCAAAAACCGCCCTCGGCCACGCCTACGGTGGCGGTGCGCAGTTTTTCTCAATGTGGGTGGTGAGCGCCGACAAGCACTGAATCGGCGCGATCCTCTGTGGCTCGTCCCTTGGGAGGAGGCGCAGGGGCGGCGGACCTTGCTATGGTTACGGTGTCGTTACTCAATGCGCCGATGGATCGAGCTGCAGGGTAACTTTCCACAATAAGTCGGTGCCCGAGGGGCACCTGGTGCTACAGGAAGCCACTATGAGTATGCATTTCAACCTAGCCGATCTGTTTGAAGCCGTTGCCGACAAGGTGCCGGAGCGAGAGGCTCTGGTCTGTGGCGACAGCCGCTCAACCTTCAGCGAACTCGATCGCGGTGCAAATCGCATGGCGCACTATTTGCGCAGCCGGGGTGTTGCGGCGGGGGATCATGTTGGTCTGTATATGTATAACTGCAACGAATACCTTGAGGCGATGTTGGCCTGCTTCAAAATTCGCGCAGTGCCGATCAATGTTAACTACCGCTACGTCAACGACGAGCTGCTGTATATCTTTGACAATGCCGATATGGTGGCCTGTATTCACCATCGCGAGTTTGTACCCCATATTGCCAGAGTGCGTGACGGTGCGGAAAAATTGCGTTTGTTCGTCGCGGTTGATGACAACAGTGGCGAAGACCTTGCGGCCATTGGTGCGGTGGACTATGCCGAGGCGGCCGCGGGGCAGAGCGACGCCCGCGACTTTGGCGAGCGCGCCGACGATGACTATTTTGTGCTGTACACCGGCGGAACAACGGGCATGCCCAAGGGCGTAATGTGGCCGCACAAAAACGTCTTTTTTGCGGCGATGGGCGGTGGTGGTCACTTCTCGCCGCTGGGGCCCTGTACCACCCCTGAAGATATTCGTGAGCGGGTGGGCGAACATCCCCTGGTGGGTATTGCACTGGCACCCCTGATGCACGGCGCGTCCTGGTGGTATGCCTGTATTCAGCTGTTGGCCGGCAATAAATTGGTACTCAACCACAACCGCTCCTTTGACGGTGAGCAGGTCTGGCAGATTGTGGCCGACGAAAAGGTCAATGCGGTACAGATTGTTGGCGACGCGATGGCGATCCCCTTACTCGATGCGCTGGACGCCAACCCCGATCGCTGGGATCTCAGCGCGGTGTTCAATGTGGGTTCCGGCGGCGCGATTTTCTCCGACGCCAAGCAGGACGCTTTCAAACGCCATTTCCCCAATGTGTTTATCACCAATGCCTTTGGTTCCTCCGAGGGCGGACAAATGGGAATGGACAATGGCAGTCGCAAGAATACGACTGGCTTGGGTAATGTCAGCCGTACCGATTATATGGACGTGATAATCGACGAACCCGATCAGCCCCGTCGTCATGCCAAACCAGGGGAAACCGGTATCTTCGCGCGGTCGGGTTATATCCCGCTGGGTTATTACAACGACCCGGAAAAAACCGCTAAAACCTTTGTCGAGGTGGATGGTAAAACCTGGCTCCTCACCGGGGATGCCGCAACTTTGGAAGAGGATAACTCCATTACGGTATTCGGACGGGGTTCAAACTGCATCAACAGTGGCGGCGAGAAAATATTCCCGGAAGAAGTGGAGGACGCCCTTAAAGCCCATGAAGGGGTGTTCGACGCGCTGGTGGTGGGTGTGCCGGATGAACGTTGGGGCAGCCGGGTTTCGGCGGTTATTCAAGCCCGCGCCGGTGTCCAGCTCGACCTGGCCAGTGTTCAGGAGCATTGCCGCAAGCATATCGCCGGTTACAAGGTGCCCCGTGAAATTCACCTGATCGAAGTGGTACCGCGTGCGCCCAGTGGCAAGCCCGATTACAAAACGGCGAAGGCCTTTGCCCTCGCGGGCGACGGTCGCGTCGTCTGAGCCTGTGGTGGGCCGCCCGTCCCCACTACTAATAGATAATAAAACAGGAGCAAGTCATGCCCACTGAACTGCCCATTAGCACGGCAAACTGTATTGTCGAACAGGACGGCCACGTATTAATCGTTACCCTGAACCGCCCCGAGGCCAAAAACGCCTTTAGCCCGGAAATGCTGCTGGGCATGTACCGGGCGTGGCGTCTGCTCGACGAAGACGACAATCTTCGCTGCGCTATTCTCACCGCCAACGGCGATACGTTTTGTGCAGGAATGGACCTCAAGGCTGGGGAAAACCAGCGCAGCACAGAGGAATTTATGAATGTGATGGCCACCGTGCCCAATGTGCATTGGCAGGCATTGCTGCGGGAGAACCGCCCCTGTAAACCGCTCATCCTTGCCGTTGAGGGTTATGCCCTTGCGGGGGGGACTGAAATTCTACAAGGCACTGATATTCGGGTTGCCGCTGAAGATGCCGTTTTCGGTGTGACTGAGGTCAGTCGCGGCCTGTACCCAATGTCCGGGTCAACTATTCGTCTGCGCAAGCAGATTCCGTACTGTATCGCCGCCGAAATCCTGTTGCTGGGTGAGCACGTCAGTGCACAACAGGCTCTGCAAATCGGCCTGATAAACCGCGTTGTTCCCAAGGGAGATACCCTCGCGGAAGCGAAAAAAATCGCGGAAAAAATTTGTGCCAATGGCCCCCTTGCGGTGAAGGCGGTGACGCGCTCGCTGCGGGAACACACCGAACACCTTAACGAAGACGAAGCTATGCAGCGCTCCGATGAACTTGCCGGACCGGTGTTTGCGTCCAGGGATGCCAAGGAAGGAATGCGTGCATTCAAGGAAAAGCGCCCCGCCCAATTTGTCGGAGAATAAGACCATTTAGAGAAACTCCCGGTCGTCAAGCGATCGGGTACGGGCGAGAGTAGGGTAAGGAGAGGGCAATGGCGGGTCCACTGAGTGGTCTGCGGGTAGTTGAAGTGGCCGGTGTCGGCCCCGGGCCATACGCGTGTATGCTGTTGTCTGACCTCGGCGCGGAAGTTGTACGTATTGATCGCAGCAGCGGCGGCATGGGGAATATCAGCGGAGATGTGACCCATCGCGGGCGCCGCTCCATTGTCATCGACCTGAAGCGTGAGCAAGGGCTTGCTGCTGCCCGGCGCTTGATTGACAGTGCCGATGTACTGGTTGAGGGCTTTCGTCCGGGGGTGATGGAAAAGCTCGGTCTTGGCCCCGATACTTTCACCGAAAGTAATCCCGGTCTGATCTATGGACGAATGACCGGCTGGGGTCAATATGGGCCGCTGGCGCAGCGGGCCGGACACGACCTGAATTATATCGCCATAAGCGGTGTGTTAGGTGCGATGGGTGGGGCCGATCAACCACCGCCGGTACCGTTGAACGTGGTAGGTGATCTCGGTGGCGGGTCGATGTTTCTGATTATGGGCATACTCTCGGCACTGTATGAGCGGGGGCGCTCTGGCCTGGGACAGGTTGTGGACGCCGCGATCTGTGACGGTGCCTCGTCGCTGATGACCACGGTACACAGCTTGCAAAACGTTGGCTTTTGGGAGTCCGAGCGGGAGAGCAATATCCTCGACGGTGGTGCTCCGTTTTATCGAAACTATCCCTGTAAGGACGGCCGGTATTTGTCGCTGGGCGCGATAGAGCCGCCCTTTTATGCGGAACTGTTGCGCCTCCTCGAGCTCGACTTTGGCGGTACTGACTACAGCGTACAAATGAACAAGGCGCTGTGGCCCCGGCAACAGGCGGAGATCGCCGCACGAATCCGCGAGAAAACCCAGGCGGAGTGGTGTGATATTTTTGCCGACAGTGATGCCTGTGTTGCACCGGTGCTGGACAGTACGCAGGCCGTCAGGCACCCCCACAATCGTGCCCGCGGTAATCTCACTATGCACGACGGCGTTTTGCAAGCCGAGGTAGCACCGCGCTTGTCGCGAACACCCGGGGCAATCCAGTCGCCCCCGGTCACGGCAGGTTGTCACAGTAGCGAGGTGCTTGGCGAATTGGGTTATAGCGATAGCGATATTCAAGCGCTGCTGAGTAGTGGAGCCGTGCACGGGGTGAAGGAATCATGAGTTTTTCACGACCCTCGACCTTTGCTGACGTTGTTCGCCATCGGCGCTCGGTGCGTGGTTTTCTATCGCAACCAGTGCCCAAAGACATTCTTGAGCGGGTATTTGAACTGGCTCAAACCGCGCCGTCGAACTGTAATACCCAGCCCTGGTTTTGCGCGCTGGTGAGCGGTGACAAGCTGGAGACACTGCGGGAGAGGATTCCCGCAGCCTTCACTGCGGGGGAGTGGTCGATGGATTTCTCCTACGACGGGCAATACCAGGGGGTCTACCGCGAGCGTCAGACACAGGCCGCCGCTGAACTTTATCGCGCAGTGGGCGCTCGCCGAGAAGACAAGGCACTTCGGCATAAGCAATTTATGCGTAATTTCAGTTTTTTTGGTGCACCCCACGTTGCTTTCATCTTTTTGCCGGAACCCTTTGGTCTGCGCGAAGCCGCAGACTGCGGCATGTTTGCCCAGAACCTGATGCTCGCCCTGAGCGCAGAGGGTCTGGCCAGTTGTCCGCAGACGGCTTTGAGTTTTACCGCCGACCCGGTTCGCGAAGTACTGGGCTTGAGTGGGGAATACCGACTGCTATTTGGCCTTTCACTGGGTTATGAAGACCGCAGCGACCCCGCGAATCAATGCCGTACTGAGCGCGCGGGGGTTGGCGAGGCGGTGGTGTTCTACGACTAATGGCTGCCTGAATCCTTCACCGGGAATATTGAGCGAATGAGTGATACCGTACTGCAACAACTCGATCCACAGGGCGTGTTGACCCTGACCCTGAATCGTCCTGACAAGAAAAATGCGTTCAGCAACGAACAGTGGCGGACTTTTCGAGCAGCCTTGCTTTCAGCACAAGAGGACCCCGCCGTGGCCTGCGTGCTGGTTACCGGGGCGGGTAAGGATTTTTCCAGCGGCGTAGATTTAAATGATTTTAGTCAAGGCAATGAGGAACACCCCTTTGAAGCCGCAGCGCGGACATTGGTGGATTTCGACAAGCCAGTAGTCTCCGCTGCCAGGGGGATTGCGGTAGGCGGCGGCGCTACCCTGTTGCTGCACACAGACGTTGTCTACGTGGGTGACAGTTTGAGACTGCGTTTTCCGTTTACCGCTCTGGGGCTGGTGCCGGAGTGGGGAAGTAGCTATCAGCTACAGGCCATCATCGGCGCGCGCCGGGCGGCAGAGTTGATGTACAGTTCAGAGTGGCTGGGGTCGGAAAAAGCGGTGGACTACGGTATCGCCAGTGCCGCCTTTAGCGACGACGAAGTGTTGCCAGCGGCGCTGGCCAAAGCTCGGGAAATTGCTCAATGGCCGATCAGCTCACTGGTGGAAACCAAACGCCTGCTGCGGGATGTGCACCGTCAGCGTATCCATGCGGCGATAGATGCTGAGCAGGCCGGTATGGCTCGCCTCGCCGGGACCGCAGAAAATATCGAAGCGGTGATGGCCATAATGGAAAAACGCGCACCGGATTTTAGCCAGTTCCGGCGCTAGCGGCCGCTGAATAGGGGGTGATTCCAGACTGCCCCTTAATATAATCTCCGGTGATAATAAACTCCCGTCTCCCGTCTCCCGTCTCCCGTCTCCCGTTTAATCAACGCGCGAAGTGGGATTTCTGAACTTTCGGGGCCTTACTGAGGGGAGGAGTAAACGTGCTCGGATACGACAGCCTGGGCCTGGAAGGCGGGTTTAGCGAAGTAAAAGCCCTGTAACAATTCTATGCCGAGGTCGCGCAGTGTCGCCATTTCCTCGTAGGTTTCGACACCTTCGGCGATGACCTGGACACCGAGATCGGCGCAGAGCTGCAGAATTCCCTTGACGATGTGCTGGCGGGTAGGATGGCTATCGACATTTCTGATCAGAATCATGTCCAGTTTGACAAAATCCACGGGGATGTCGGCCAATAGATTCAGGCCGGAATAGCCCGCACCGAAGTCGTCAATGGCGGTTTTAAACCCTCGCTGTTTGTAGTCTGCGATTATGTCGCTTAGGTGAGAGGGGTCGTCAACCTTTTCGACTTCGTTGATCTCGAAAATAATATTGCTGATCGGGTATCCAAACTCTTCGGCGGCCGCGAGAGTTGTGCGAATGCACAGCTCCGGGCGATAGACCGCTCTGGGGAGGAAGTTAATGCTAAGGAATCCCTCGATGCCGATTTGCGCGGCGGTTTTAAGTGCGGTGACGCGGCAGGACTGGTCGAAGCGGTAGCGGTTGCCGTCGTTGACCTGGCGGAATATATGCGCAGCGCTTTGATTTTGTGGGCCGCGAACCAGCGCTTCCTGTGCGAACATCTGCTTTTTCTGCACATCGACAATGGGTTGGTAAGCCATTGATATTTCGAATCCCAGCCCAGCCCCCCCGGCGCATTCGGCACAGCTGAGTGTGGTGAAGTTCTCTACCTTTGTCATCCAATGACCCTGTCTCGTCCGTTTTATAAGCCCATAATACGAGGGTTTCAAAAAAAAGTAATGGGTTTGCTGCGACCCTTGGCAGATGCTGGCTGGTTTGTCCTGTTCAGGCCCGGTGTGCAGAGAGGAGCCAGACGTGCTCTAGCGCGGCACACGTCCCCTTTAAACCACCGGCAACCTCTTTGATCTGTAGTGAGGTAATATCGTAATCTTGGTGGTAGAGTCTGGCCAACTCGTCGTGGTTAATCGCGAAGGGAGGCCCGGCAAGTTGCTGCTGATCATATTCAAAGCAGATGACCAGTTGCGAAGCCCGGTCGGTAAGTTTTACCAGTTGACGGGCATATTGGTCGCGCATGGCCTCGGGCAGGGCCACCAGCGCCGCACGGTCGTAGAGGGCGTCGACTTCCCCCAATTGGGACGGCGACAGGTCAAGAATATCGCCAACAAAGATGTCGAGGTTTGTCGCAGAAAAACGGGTGAGCTTTCCCGCTGCTGTTACGGTGGGTGTTAGCGCGAGTTCGTCAAATAAGGCCTCGATCGCCAGTGGGCTTAATTCGGCGCCTGCTACCCGATACCCCTTACTCAGGAGCCAGGCGATGTCACGGGACTTACCGCACAGAGGAACAAAAATGCGGTCACCGGGCTGCACCGGCAGTGTTTCGAGCCAGCGGACGAGAAGGGGGTTGGGTTGCAATTCATGAAAGGCGATATCTTTCTGCGCCCATTTGTTATGCCAGAATGCTGCATCCATAAGCCGCTTGCCGTCCTTGTCCATTAACTAAAGAAGTGCGCGCCACGTAGTTGCCACTGTATTTTATCGACAAAAAAAGCACCCCGCTCGTTGAAAACGGAGTGCTCTCGAAGAGGTTGCGGGATCAGCCGGCTTGGCTTTCCAGCACTTCTTCTTGTTCTTGTCGTTGGTGTAACGACTGCGCCGCCGCGTTGATAACCGCCTGGAGCGAGGCGCTTACGACATCGCGGTGGCGGGCAATGCCGATGTAACGCTGACCGTTAATGGACAGCAGTATATAGGCAATGGCCAGTGACTCGGTGCCGGAGTTCATCGCGTGTTCACTGTAGTCGATAATTTCTACGGTGTCGCCAAAACGTTGCCGCCAGCCATTCACCAAGGCACTGATTGCACCTTCGCCGGTGCCGGTCACGGCAATCTCACTGCCAAATTGATTGAAGTGCAGGGTAAGCTGGTCGCGCCCGCCATGCTTGTCGTTGTTCTGTCTAAGGCTGTAGTCGTGCAGCGCGCAATGTTCACTGACAGCCAGATAGTTGTCTTCAAACACTGACCAGATCTGCTTGGGGCTGAGCTCACCGGAGCGGGCCTCGGCCTCGGCCTGAACTTTGCGGCTGGCGTCGATTTGCAGCCAGCGGGGCATTTGCAGACCAAAGTCGTTTTCCAGTACCCAGGCGACGCCGCCCTTGCCTGACTGACTGTTGATACGGATCACTGCCTCGTAGCTGCGGTTAAGGTCGGCAGGGTCGATGGGAAGATAGGCGACCTGCCAATGCTCATCGTCGCGCTGTCTGGCCATACATTTTTTGATCGCATCCTGATGACTGCCGGAAAAGGCGGTAAAGACCAGGTCTCCCGCATAGGGATGCCGTGGATGCAGGGGGATTGTAGTGCAGTGTTCCACAACGGCGATAATTTCATCCATATTGGAGAAATCCAGCTTGGGATCGACCCCCTGGCTGTACAGGTTCATCGCCATGGTAACGATGTCCATATTGCCGGTGCGTTCACCGTTGCCGAGCAGCGTGCCCTCTATGCGATCGGCGCCCGCCATCACTGCCAGTTCAGCGGCAGCAACGCCGCAGCCGCGGTCGTTGTGGGTATGTATCGATACCCGGTAGTCGCTGCGGTAGCGACTGTTGCGGCAAAAGTATTCCACCTGGTCGGCAAAAATATTGGGTGTGGCGCATTCTACCGTGGCCGGCAGGTTAATAATCAGCGGGCGGCCGCTGTCGCGCCACTGTTCGATAACGGCATCGCAAATTTCTACAGCGTAGTCCACTTCGGTGCTGCTGAAGCTTTCCGGTGAGTATTGGAAAGACCACTCGGTGTCGGGATTCTGCGCTGCATAGTCACGCACCCATTTGGCTCCTTGCACGGCAATGGCGGTGATGCCCGCCTTGTCCATGCCGAATACCCGTTCGCGCTGAACCGGGCTGGTCGAGTTGTAGACGTGCACGATGGCTTTTTTAGCCCCGCGCAGGGCCTCGAAACTGCGCACGATCAGTTCTTCCCGAGCCTGCACCAGTACCTGAATCGTCACATCGTCAGGAATCCGGTCGCCGTCTATCAATGCTCGAACAAAGTCGAAGTCCGGTTGTGAGGCAGAGGGAAAGCCGACTTCGATTTCTTTAAAGCCGAGCTTGACCAGCAAATCCCACATCCGCAGCTTTTGCTGAACGGTCATGGGTTCCACCAGTGCCTGATTACCATCGCGCAGGTCTACCGAGCACCAGTCAGGGGCGCTGGTAATAACGCGGGACGGCCATTGGCGGTCGGGAATGGCGATTTGTGCGGCGGGGCGGTATTTGCGGTGGTCAAAGCTCATGGTATTTCCTGTCAGTGGGCTTGGCCCATCATTGTGTTGGGGATGGCGCTCGCCGGGGTGTGGCGTCTGTCAATTCGGCGGCAGGCGGGGTGGTCTGCCGCAGTGGGCGCGGTGGGCTGGCGGGGTAATGCCGGCTTTCGGCCCGGTCGCAGAAGTGGGTAGGCTTCTGAAACCTTGGAGCTAGTCTATCGAAGGCACTGGAGCAGGGGATTGCTAAGTGTTGGGTTAAAAAGTTTTATTTTCTAGAATATTGCTAAAAAATGAGAAATATTGAAATAATATGGCGCTAGTAATATTAATGGTGGATTTTATGAAGATCGATCGCTACGATCGCGCTATTCTGAGTGCTCTGCAAACGGATGCGCGCCTCACCAACCAGGAATTGGCAGATCGGATTGGGTTATCGCCTTCGCCCTGTCTGCGACGGGTCAGGCGGTTGGAGGAGTCGGGTCTGGTTGCGGGGTATCGCGCCATACTGGACGCGCGGGCGCTGGGTTTAAGTCTGATGGCGTTTATACAGATTCGCATGGACCGCCACACCCCGGAGCGCTTTGAAAATTTTGAGCGCCATGTGTCTGCTTGCCCCGAGGTGCTGGAATGCCATTTGATTACCGGCCAGGACGCCGACTATCTGCTCAAGGTGATTGTGCAAGACATGGACGGCTTTCAGGCATTGCTGTTGGAGCGCATCACTCGAATTGAAGGGGTGAGCGGAGTACACTCTAGCTTCGTCATGAAATCGCCCTTGGCGAAAACGGCTTTACCCCTGTGACAGGAGAGTCTTATGGCTGGTCAGATCATTGCAAGTGTAGAAGAAGTAAAAGAAAACGAGTTTCTGGTGCGCGAAGCCAACGGTAAGAAGATTTTGCTCAGCCGTGTTGATGGCCAGATTGCTGCCATCGAAAACCGCTGTCCTCATCTGGGCTTGCCCCTGGCCAAGGGCAAGATTTGCGATGGTGTGGTGGTTTGCCCTTTTCACGGTTCCAGTTTTGATCTGTTGACCGGCGATAATATCGACTGGACCAATGCCTTTTTTGGCAAGGCGCTGCCGGGCTGGAGCCATAAGTTGGTGGCGCTGGGGAAAAAGCCGACACCGGTGGCCACAGTGGCTATCGAGTGTGTTGATGGCAATGTCGTGTTGCGCCAGGACTAAAGATAAAAACCTGCGGATGGCGTTCAGGTTAACGTCGATTCAACTTAGTAAGTAAGGACCTTCATGGCAGCGGACATTGCTGTAGTGACCATCACCCATGCCATTCAGCAGGCGGTGGCTCCGGTATTCCTACTGGCGGGTATCGGCGCGATACTCAATGTGCTGGCCGGGCGCCTGGCGCGAATTATCGACCGCTCCCGAGCGCTGCACAGTCGTCTGGAGTCGGCAACGGGTGACAGAGCCGCGGGAATGCGCGACGAGCTGGTGATTTTGACTCGCCGGGCCAGAGTCGTAAATCGTGCCATTGCCTTTGGTACGATCAGTTCGTTGCTGGTATGTGTGGTAATTGCCCTGTTATTTATCAGTGCTCTGGGCGAATGGCAGGTCGGGATGACCGTCGTCGGCCTGTTTGTGGCGGCAATGGCGTGTTTGATTATTTCGCTGATCAGTTTCTTGCGGGAAATACAGCTGGCCATGCGGGTGATTCTGAACGGCCCATAAGCTGGGCTAGCCCATTCGGGACTTATCCATCAAAAACATCGGGAATTTCTTGCGGATAAAGGTCTGTTCACGTAGCAGATTGCCGACATTGAGGCTATTTGCCAGCTCGATCGCGGCGCCGTCCCGATCGATGCGCAATACATTGCCTGCGACCCTTACCGAGGTGTTGTCGTGGAAAATTACTGTACCGGTAACATGCATGCCAATGTCCAGTTCCGCGTCACCAGCGGTGTCTATTTTCATTCCGCGTTCGGAAATGTCCACCACTTTGTAGGTTTTGCCGGTGTCGTGCTCAAAGGGCGGCTTCGCCGCTTCTGGGTACGGTACACGGAAATAACGTCGTTTTTGGTCTTGCTTGTTCACATTCAAGTCACTGAGCTGGGTGTAATGGAGTCGCCGTCTACTGGTCCAAAGCATACCACAGTTCTTTCTGGCCGCAGCGAGGTGGCCAAAGTCCATGTCGAAAATCACCCTTGCTGAAATTGGCGTTGGCAGCGGTGCCGTTGAAGTGTTGTTTTTGGTTGCCGAATACAGCTAGCAGTTTACTCTCCGGCCACCTCCAGTCGAACCCTGTGTCGTGAACGTTGTCCTCCTATTTTTCAGGGTGATAGGGGCTATTTTCCAGTGTCAATTGTCGGCGGTTTTACCCTGCCGTAGACTTGGCGGACACATATTCTGGAGCAGTGAAATGACTGTAAAAATAGTAATTGTTGGCGGCGGTGCCGGTGGCCTGCCACTGGCGACATCGCTGGGTAAACGACTGGGGCGCAAGGGGCGCGCATCGATTACCCTGGTCGATGCCAATGCAACACATATCTGGAAACCGCGCTTTCACGAAGTAGCAACCGGGGCGATAGACGCCGATTTGGATGCGGTGGACTACCGCGCCCATGCCCAGCGTAATCATTATCGCTTTGCCCTCGGTACGATGTCCGGTATTCGGCGGGACACCAGGCAGCTTGTGCTGGCGCCCCTGTGTCGCGACGACGGAGAAGAAATACTTCCCGAGCGTACCCTCGACTACGACTATCTGGTGCTTGCAGTGGGCAGTGTCGGCAATGACTTTAATACGCCGGGCGTGCGCGAGCACTGTCTGTTCCTTGACAGCCGCCATCAGGCCGACCGCTTCCATGAGTTGTTCCTCGACCTGTGTCTGCGGGTGGACTATTCCGCATCGCCGTTTTCGTTGGCCATTGTTGGCGGCGGCGCGACCGGTGTGGAACTGGCAGCCGAATTACATCATGCCGTGGCCCTGTTGAAATCCTATGGTCATGAGCAGCTGGACCGAGCGCGAATGACCGTTCATGTCATTGAGGCCGGCCCCCGTCTGTTACCCGCTCTGAAAGAGGAGCTGGCAGCGACTGTGCGCAGCGAGCTTGAGCAGATGGGGGTAGCGGTACATGTTGATACCAAGGTGCAATCTGCCGATGAACGGGGATTTGTGCTCGCCGATGGCGGACGTATCGATGCTGACCTTTTGGTGTGGGCGGCGGGGATAAAAGCCCCCGAGATACTGCCAACCCTCGGTTTGGGGGCCAATCGCCTGAATCAAATCCCGGTAAACAAAGCACTGCAAAGCGAAGACCCCAGAGTGTTTGTGATGGGGGATTGTTGTGCCTGTGAGCTGGAAGACGGCAAGAATGTGCCGCCGAGGGCGCAGTCTGCACAACAAATGGCAAAACATCTCAGCCGAAACCTGCAGCGTTTGATAGATGGGCAGCCGCTGGCCGACTTTGCCTACCGGGATCACGGCTCGTTGGTGTCGCTGTCGAATTATGCGGCGGTGGGCAATTTAATGGGCAGTCTTCGCGGTGGGTCAATTTTTGTGGAAGGCTGGATGGCGAGAATGATGTATATCAGCCTGTATCGCCTGCATCAGGCTGCGCTCTATGGTTGGTTGCGCACATTGATGTTGCTGCTGGCCGGGCGTTTTAACCGCCTGTGGCGTCCGCGTTTGAAGCTCCACTAAACTCGGTAAAGGCCTCAGCCGGGCTGCGTTGGGTAGCTCGGCGATTCGGCTTTTAGCCCGGTCCGTGGGGCCTGGAGGCTAGGGTACGGATTTGGATCACCGTAAAGTGAGTGTTCCATCACACTCTGACCAAGAATGATGACCCTGTAACCGCTTATTCTCACCTGAAGCGCCTACTGCACAGTCTTTTCCCCTAGAATGGCCCTGTCCTGTGTAAGGGCATCTCCTGCTGGATGCAAGCGCTTCATTCAATCAGGACATAACTTAATAATTAAGGCGCAAATTTTATCTAAAAGACGAGGTTTTCGTTATCGCGACGCGTCTATTTTCCAGGTCAGGTGAATTATGAAATATATGATGTTTTCTACCCTGTTAGTCGGTGCCTTTGGTATTCATTCTGCACATGCCGCCGAACCGATCAATTGTCTGGATTTAAAGGTTGAGGTACACGAGTCAGCGTCTGATTCATCCAGCTGCCCTTATTACAATCGCGGGAAGGTTTCCACCCGCTTCCTGGTAAAAAACAGCTGTAACACCCCGGTGAGCGGTGTGTTGAGTTATACCCGCGAAGATACTGCCAATGCTGCAGCGTTGAATGTCAAAACCTTTGCAGTAGAGGCCGGTGCAGTGGCTGAGGTTGCCAACCCCTGTGACGAGCAAGGTTCATGGAACTATCAGGTTTCTCAAGTAAGTTACTGATACTCGGTTAATGATTGTCGTCTCGCCGCCAGCGGTGAGACCAATACCCCGCCAAATATAGCGCTGTGGCGCACTTCAATAATTTTTTCTGATTTCGCCAGGATGTGCGGAGACCGCGACACGGTTTCCTGTGCGTCGCTCGCCCGTGGATACTGGCGGAAACAAAAAAGGCCGCCTCAAGGGCGGCCAAACTGACAGGAAAGGGTCAGCAGTTCGCCTTAGCGAACGGCAAAATGTTCCGGTGACATATCCATAACGCTACCCGTGCTGCTGTCCATCGCTGCCCCGTGGGCTTTTGCTCTGGGCAGGAGTCGCGCGAAGTAAAACTCGGCGGTTTCCAGTTTGGCGCGATAGAACGCACTGTCGCCCTCGCCCTTGTCCAGCTTGTCGGCGGCGACCTCTGCCATCATTGCCCAGTAGTAGGCCATCGACAGATAACCGGCGTACATCAGGAAGTCGTAGGACGCGGCGGCCACAGCGTCGCGATTGCGCGAGGCGCGGGCAACCATTTTCAGTGTTTTCCAGTTGAGCTTGGCGGTATAGCCAATCAGCTTGGCGCTGTAGCAGCGGCGTTTGCCGCTGATCAGGTTTTTAAAGCCGAAACTGTAGAGCTTCTTGCTGAAACCCGCGTAGAGCTTGAAGCCATCCAACACCACTTTACGGCCGATCAAATCCATTGCCTGGATACCGGTAGTACCCTCGTACATGGTTGCAATCCGCGCGTCGCGGTAGATCTGCTCCATGCCGTGTTCCTTGATAAAACCGTGGCCGCCATATACCTGCATGGCATTGCTGGCCGATTCCAGTCCGGTTTCAGTCAGGAAGGCTTTTAAAATAGGGGTAAGGAAACCCAGTTCGTTCTCTGCGGCGTCCCGTTCTTCTTCTGTTTTGCCATGTACCATATGGTCGGAGTACTTGGCGGCGTCGTAGATCATCGCCCGACCACCTTCAGCAAAGGCGCGGGCAGTTAACAGCATGCGGCGCACATCGGCGTGGTGGATGATGGCATCACCGGCCTTGTCGGGGTTCTTGGTGCCGGACAGGGCGCGCATGGAATGACGCTCCATCGCATAGGGCCAAGCGTTCTGATAGGCCAACTCGGAGGCTGCCAGGCCTTGAATCGCTGTGCCGATACGGGCGGTGTTCATGAAGGTAAACATCGCTGCCAGCCCTTCGTTTTCCTTGCCCAGCATAAAGCCGCGAGCGTCGTCGAAGTTGATGACGCAGGTCGCGTTGCCGTGGATACCCATTTTTTCTTCAATGCTGCCGCACTTCACGCCGTTGCGCTCGGTGATGCTGCCATCGGCTTCGCAGTTGAATTTAGGAACGATGAACAGCGAGATACCCTTGGTGCCTTCGGGGGCGCCGGGAGTACGGGCAAGCACAATGTGCACGATGTTCTCGGCCAGATCGTGTTCGCCGGCAGAGATAAATATTTTTGAGCCGTTTAGTGTGTAGCTGCCATCGGCTTGCGGGTCAGCCTTGGTTTTCATCTGGCCAAGGTCAGAGCCACAGTGGGCTTCGGTCAGACACATGGTGCCGGTCCAGGTACCTTCGCAGAGTTTGCTGAGGTAGAGATTTTTCTGTTCGTCAGTGCCGTGAACATAGAGGGTGTTCATCGCCCCCAGGCTCAGGCCGGGATACATGCCCCAGCTCCAGTTAGCGGTGCCGACCAGCTCGGACTTGATCAGTCCCAGCGACATGGGCAGCCCCTGTCCTCCGTACTCCGTGGGGTGCGACAGGCCCTGCCAGCCGCCCTGAACCCACAGGTCGTAGGCTTCCTTGAAGCCGGGTGGAGTTGTAACTTCGCCGTCGTTCAATACGCAGCCGTGCTCGTCGCCGACCTTGTTCAGCGGAGACAGTACTTCCTCGGCAAATTTTGCCGCTTCGCCGGTGATGGCATCGATCATGTCGGGGGTGGCTTCTTCGCCGCCGGGTATGCTTTGGTAATGGGTCTGGTAATCCAGCACTTCGTTGAGCACGAAGTTGATATCGCGTGTCGGGGCCTTGTACGTTGTCATGGCTGCCTCGTAAGTCAGTGTTCCCTTGCTGAATGCAAGTATTCTCGATTGGGGAGGGAGCATAGCGAAAGGCGTAGAGGGTAAAATTGGCCGTAGTGGTTATAAAACGATGACGCTAGGGCCAACGTTACCGACTATCTGTGCAGTAATTAGCCATTCTGACTTGAGTCGGGCTGGCGGCGGCGCGATACTCTGGCGTGGTATCCGCGACTCCCGCAAGGGCAGAGAGGTGTTATGCAGGTCGATTTCTCCGTGTGTTTGGAACGCCATCCTTTACCCGCCGGTGGCTATCTGGCGCAATTAACCCTGAATGCGCCTGCTCGTCTTAATGCCCTTACGCCGGAAATGGCCGAGTTGCTGTATCGCTTTCTGTCGGATTTGCGTGACGACAGCGAGGCGGTAGCTGTGTTGCTGGACAGCGCCGGGGGCCGCAGTTTCTGTGCGGGTGCCGATGCTCGCAGGATGATGCAGTCGGCCCTGTCGAACCCCGGAGGTGCAGCGGTTGAGGCTGAAGCATTCCTCGCCTGTGAGTATCGAACCGCATATATGATTCACACTTTCGCCAAACCGGTTATTTGCTGGGCGGATGGACTGGTACTGGGCGCTGGCCTTGGCTTGATGGCGGGCGCTTCACATCGCATTGTCACCGAGAACAGTCAGCTGTCTGCACCAGAGGCGACCATCGGTCTGTTGCCCAATGCGGGAGCGGGCTGGTTTTTAGGGAAGATGCCGGGCAAAACCGGGCTATTTGCTGCGCTGACCGGAGCCAGGATGAGTGCGGCCGATGCGCTCTATGGCGGGCTCGCCGACTATTGCTATGCGTCAACCTTCAGACAGCAATTATTGCGCAGCCTGCTGCACCTTCCATGGTGCGACGATCATCGAGCGAATCACGAAATGCTCACCGACGCCCTGACCGACTGGGAAGCGGAGCAGGGCATGAGTCTGGCGAATGCGCGGCTCAAGGAGCATCGCCGTTGGATAGACCAACATTGCGAGGCCGAGTGTGCAGTACAACTGCGCCGGGCCCTGCAGCGCGGTGCAGAGTCGGATCCCTGGCTACAGAGCGCTGCCGAGGGCGCTGATAAAGGGGCTGCAAGCTCTCTGGCCCTTATCGTCGCGCAGTTTGCCGCCAGTACCAACAAAAGCCTGGCAGAGGTGTTTAAGCTTGAAATGATCCTGGTGGCCAATCGCTTGCGCGACCCGGAGTTTGCCGAGGGTGTGCGCGCCCGGCTGATAGACCGCGACCGCGATCCCCATTGGTGCTATCAGTGTCCCTCCGAAGTGCCACAGCAGGAAATCGATGCCCTGTTCGCGAGTCCCTGGCCGAATCATCCCCTGGCCGATATGGGCTAGAGCCGGTCGGTTAGCGGCCGGGAATTAGTCTGCCATGGCCTCGGCGTTCGCATGTTGGTTCGCGAAAACGCCGGAAATAAATCGGTTTATAGCCGCCAATACTTCACTGTTATCGCGCTTAAATCCGCTGAAGGCGAGTAAGGGCGTGGCGTGGTTGCCGGGTAACAACACGAGTTCGACCGGGTTGTGATGCTCGCGGAGCTCTCTGGCTAGCCGTTCGCTGTTGAACGCGCCGACAGTGCGGTCATTACTGCTGTGGATCAATAAGGCGGGCGGGGCGCTGCTCGTTGCAAAATTTATGGGGTTGCCGTCGTGATAATTCTCCGGTGAGGCGAATATCGCCGCAACCTTTGCCGCCTTGGGCGGCAGAAAGTCGTAGGGGCCAGAGAGGCCGATAACACCTTTTATCCAGTTATTCGGCGTGCCGTTATAGGGTGCCAGATAGCGTGGGTCGAGGCTGAGGCTGAGCGCCGAATGGGCACCGGCGGAATGGCCGGCGAGATACAGCTGTTGCGGGTCGCCGCCGTGGTGGCTGGCGATCTGCCTCAAATGGGCCGTTGCCGCTGCGGCATCTTCGATAAAGGCGGGAAAGACAACCTCGGGATAGAGTCGATAGCTGATGATAGCCGCGAGATAGCCTTGCTGGGCCAGCGTTTCCCCGACAAAGCGGTATTCCTCACGCTCACCTGACGACCAATAGCCGCCGTGAATAAACAGCACAACCGGGAGGTTTTCGCCTTGTGTTGGCCGGTAGAGATCCATTTTCTGCCGGGCGTGGGGGCCATAGCTCAAGTTGTGTACAGCGCGGGTGTCGCCAGCGTGACTGAGCCAGTTAACCGCGCGAAGGGCGCAGCCGGTAATCGAAAACATAACAAACAGCAATCCGAGTAATTTAAGTGTCCCCCAAAGGTGGGAGATTAACCTGTTAAGCATGACATAACACTTGTTTAACGGTGAATGGCCTTTACGTGTCATCGCGGTGATTAGAGCAGGAGTTATATTGTGATTGTTAATAGCTATTGATGTTATAGAATAGATTGTCTTTAATGATAAATGAGAATCGTTATCATATATGTGTTCGAGTAATTCTTACACAGGTAATGACCATGAAAAAAACAATCAGCTTTGCCGTTATGCACTTTTCAGTGGCTTTTGGTGTGGCCTACGCCCTGACCGGCAGCTTTGTGATAGGTGGCTTGCTGGCGGTGGTTGAGCCTGCGGTTAATACCGTGGCCTTTTATTTTCACGAACGGTTTTGGGAGCGTGCATCTGCGCCTCGGTTTACCCTGAGAGTGGACGCTGGCAGTGCGACTGTGGCGGTGTAACAGTTAACCCATCCAGTGCTTGAACAGGGCGATGACGATGGATACGCCCACCAGCGGGAGTATCCATCGGCTTATCGATTGCTGCTTTTCCGCACTCATCTGCGGTGAAAAACGCTCGATTAGCGGAATAAGCACAATCAGTGAGAGCGCCAGAAAGCCGAGTATGGTGATTAAAGCCAAAGTGTCATTCTCCCTGCGGTGGTCTGAAAACATCCTATTTGCGCAGGGATCGAATCAATGCGCAAGACCAATGTCGCGACAGCGTCACCACTTTGGCGGGTAGCGGCTATTTTTTGACGATAACCGACGAACCGTGACCAAACAGGCCCTGGTTGGCAGTGATACCCACTTTAGCGCCGCTGACTTGACGGTCGCCGGCTTCGCCGCGCAACTGCCAGGTGAGTTCACAAACCTGGGCTAGAGCCTGAGCGGGAACCGCCTCGCCAAAGCAGGCCAGACCGCCGGAGGGGTTCACCGGCAGGCGACCACCCAGACGGGTAACACCTTCCCGCACCAGACTGGCGGCTTCACCTCGTGGACAAAATTGCAAATCTTCGTACCAGTCCAGTTCCAGCGCCGACGATAAGTCATAGACCTCTGCGACGTCGACATCCTCTGGGCCGATGCCCGCTTGCTCATAAGCCTTGACCGGCAACGCCGCGCGAAAGCTATGGGCTTCAACCCCCGCTGCTGCGGCGGAATCCGTCGCGATATCCGGCATTTCGACAACAGCGCTGGCAAAGGTCGGGGTGACGGTGGATACCGCAGCGACTTTCACCGGGTTGGTCTTTCCAAGCCGTTTGGCGTAATCCATGCTGGATACGATCATCGCCGCGCCGCCGTCGGAGGTCGCACATATCTGTAACAAGCGCAGAGGATCGGCCACCATCGCTGAATTCAGTACTTCGTCCAGGGTGAATTTCTTTTTGTAGCGGGCATTGGGGTTGGTAAACCCGTGCTCGCTGTTTTTGATTTTTACCCTTGCGAAGTCTGCTTCGCTGTCGCCGTAGAGGTCAATGCGGCGGCGAGCATACAGGGCAAAGTAGGTCGGGTTGGTAATGCCCAGGTAGAAGCGCAGCCAGTCCGGATCCTCGGGACGATAGCCCTTGGCGGGGGCGAGAAAACCCTTGGGAGTGGTGTCGGCACCCACCACAAGGGCCACTTCGCACTCACCGGAGAGAATCTTTGCCTGCGCGGCGGCGAGGGCCTGGGAGCCTGAGGCACAGGCGGCGTAGGAGGTATTTACCTGGGCACCTTGCCAGCCCAGCGCCTGGGCGAAGGTGGCGCCGGCGACATAGCCGGGATAGCCGCAGCGCATGGTCGCGGCGCCACTGACAAAGCCAACGTCCTGCCAGGGAATGCCGGCATCAGCAAGTGCCGCACGGGCTGCATGTACGCCATATTCGGTAAAGTTTTTGCCCCATTTTCCCCAGGGGTGCATGCCAACGCCCAGAATCGCGATGTCGTTACTCATAGTGTTCTCCTAAATCAGTCGCGTTCAGGCCTGTGGCCGCCATTTCCAGGTAACTTTGATCGTGTCGTCGTCTTCGTGCAGAGCTTCCAATGCCAGTTCTACCGGCTGGCCTACCTTTAGTTCGTCCACCCCTACACCCTTGATAACCTGCCCAAGCACAATCATTTTTTCGCGCTCCAGTTCCACCGCAGCAATGGCGTAGGGCACAAAGGGGTCGTCGGCAACAAAGGGCTCGGGGGGTTGGTAGCAGGCATTGGTGTAGGACCAGATTTTTCCTTCACGGCTCAAGGGCAGTTCATTGAAGCTGCTGCTGTCACAGCCTGGATTGCGGCAGTAGCTAATGGTTTTCGGGAAATAGTAGGTGCCGCAGACGGTGCACTGGGCGCCGATCAGGTGTGGCTGTTCGTGGTCGAGGCTGTACCAGCCGTCGATGGCCGCGCTTACCGGCTTGTCGCTCATGGTGAATCTCCGCTGTGCTGTCGCTGGATATGGTGCACATCATGGCAAGTCACCGTGGCAAGTGTTATCGCCCAAACGGTTGAGGTGATGAGTGTATTTGTCAGCGGGGTGACAGCTTTTGCAATTGTTCGTTGTCGATGCAGGACTAAGATATTCCTGTGCCAGATGTCGCAATCAATTGGCGGCGCAACAGTGGAGACAGCAATGAAACTGGAATTTAATCCCCGGCAGGACGCCCTGCGGCGGGAACTGCGGGAATACTTTGCCGCCCTGATGACGCCGGAACTGGCGGCGGAATGCGATGAAAGCATGGGTGAGGGTGGTGGTCCCCTGTGGCGGGAAGCATTGCGGAAAATGGGACGCGACGGCTGGATTGGGGTGGGCTGGGCCAAAGAGCTGGGCGGTCGCGGCATGAGCCCCATCGAGCAGTTTATCTTCGTTGAGGAGATTATGCGGGCGGGTTACCCCTTTCCCTTCCTGACCACCGAGTCGGTGGGCCCGCAGTTGGCGGAACATGGAAACCCGTGGCAGAAGCAGGAGATCGTGCCCAAAATCCTCACGGGAGAGTGCTTGATTGCTATCGGCTACTCCGAGCCTGGTGCCGGTACCGACCTTGCTTCACTCAAAACCACCGCCGTGCGCGATGGGGATGACTGGGTGATTAACGGCCAGAAAATGTGGACGAGTCTGGCTCACTTTTCCGACTATGTCTGGCTGGCCTGCCGTACAGATCCCGAGGCAGCCAAACCCCACAAGGGCATTAGCATGTTTCTTGTGCCGACCAGCGATCCCGGCTGGTCCTGCACGCCGGTGGTGACTCTGGGCGGGGTGCGCACCAACGCGACCTTTTACGACAATATTCGCGTGCCGGATACCGCCCGGGTCGGCGAGGTGAACGCCGGATGGAAATTGATTACCAGCCAGCTGAATCGAGAGCGGCTGAGTTTGGTGAATTTTGGCCCCACCGCTGAACTGTTTAACCAGACGGTGCGCTGGGCCCAGAACACCCTGTCGGCTGAGGGGGCGCGGGTGATCGATCAGCCCTGGGTGCAAATAAATCTGGCCAAGGTGCGCGCCGGTGTCGAGGCGCTGAAACTGCTGTGCTACAAGCAGGCCTGGGCGATGACTGAAGGGCAATTGCAAATGGCAGATGCCTCGGCAGCCAAGGTTTATGGCTCGGAATTTTTTATCGAGGTGTATCGACTGTTGGGTGAAGTCATTGGACAAGCCTCATTGGTTCATCGTCACTCCGAAGGGGCTGAGCCAACCGCGTCGCGGCTGGAGCGTCTCTATCGCACTGCATCGATAATCACCTTTGGCGGCGGCACCAATGAAATACAGCGGGACATTATCTCCGCCGCCGGATTGTGGATGCCCCGGGCTTCACGTTAATCGCGACATATCATCAAGAGAATACGACGATGGATTTTGGACTTTCGGAACAACAGCGCGATGTGCGGGAACTCGCCGCCAGTATTCTGGGTGAGCAGGTCACGGCGGAAAAACTGGCGCGCTACGATCACTATCAGCAACCCCGCTTTGACCGTGAATTATGGGCCCAGCTCGCCGAGGCGGGTCTGCTGGGGGTGGCGGTTGACGAACAGTATGGCGGCATGGGTTTTGGCTTTTTTGAAGCGGCCCTGTTGGTGGAGGAGGCCGGTCGCACGATTGCACCGTTGCCGGTTATCAGTCATATGGTGTCGGCAATGCTGCCGCTGAGTAAATTTGGTAGCCCCGGGTTAAAGCAAGCATGGCTGCCCCAGGCAGTAAGAGGTGAGGTGCTGCTAAGTGCTGCACTGACCGAACCCGGCAATGAAAACCCATTGTCGCCAACCCGTTGCAAGGCGTCGATAGACGGGGAAAACCTCCTGCTGAACGGCGAAAAGCACGGTGTTCCCTTTGCCCAACAGTCAGACCGCATTCTGCTCGCAGCAGATTGTGAGGGTGAAAACGTCGTTGTGTTGCTCGATCCCAGGGCCTCAGGTGTAAGCTTGCACGCGATACAGGTGACCCATTACGAGCCCCAGTATCGCGTGGTGCTGGATGCCGTGCTTATTCCGCCCACAGATATTGTGGCCCGGGGAGCCGACGCTATTGAGTTGCTGCGCTACAGTAGCGAGTTGACCACCGTGGCCACGTGCGCCCACCAATTAGGGGCGGCGGATAAGGCGATGAGGATGACCGCGTCGTATACCGCTGAGCGCAAGCAGTTCGGGGTGCCAATCGCCACCTTTCAGGCGGTGGGGCACCGCGCGGCGAACTGCTTTATCGACGTTGAATGCCTGCGGTTAAATTGCTATCAAGCAATCAGCCTGCTCGACGCGGGCAAGGGAGCGTCGCTGGAAGTGGCGATAGCGAAAATCTGGGCGGGAGACGTTGGCCACCGGGTGAGCTACGCGGCCCAGCATCTCCATGGGGGCGCAGGTATCGATAGGGATTACCCACTGTGGCGCTATTGCACCTGGTTGCGTCATAACGAGCTTTTCCTCGGCGGCTCCGCCCGCCATTTAGCCGCTTTGGGCGAGAAAATCGCCGCGGGAGAGGGCTTTTGCGCGTGAATTGCTAATCCGAAGGGCAGTCTGGCGCAGGTGTGCTACGTTTATGGTGAGGCCCCTTCGAGGATATCGCTATGAACCGCCTGGTCGCCAACGCATCCGCTGTTGCCCTTGCAATGTCGTCATTCTCGCTATGTGTTGCTGCAGAGGATGGCGCTCAGCGCCGTTCCTGGCAAAGTGGCGTGATTCGCTCGGAAGCCGGCTACGTCGACAGCGAATCCGGCGCTCGGGTTGAGTCCATTGAAGCGACCGAAGCGGGTGACTACCGTGTGCTGGTGTCGCTGCCCCGCAGCGCCCGCCTTACTGAAATTGAGGAAGTCCGCGTCACCGCGCCGCGAATTCGTGATCAAAAACCCCTGCCCGCAGCCCGCTTTGAGTTCGTTAAAGACTATCACCATGACCGCCACGGCCTGTATATTTATGTGGGTCAGTACAAGGATCTTCCCTTTAGACTGTATTTCAAAGACCACAGTGCAGCGGAGATTCAAAATACTTCCCATTAATGGACAGCCGTATCGATGACAGATCTCACCACGGAGCAGTGCGCGACACCATCCAGCGATTCAACGACTGAAACCGGTAAGGAATCTTCACGCCAAAGTGGCACGGTGGTGGCCAATGGCATTGAGCTGTTTTACGAATCCTGGGGTAGGCCCGAGGATCCGGCCTTACTCCTGATTATGGGTCTTGGTACGCAAATGACCGGTTGGCCGGAAAATTTTTGCGCACAGTTGTGTGGTCATGGGTTTAGAGCTATTCGTTTTGATAATCGCGATATCGGCCTGTCGCAAAAAATGGACGGGCAGAAGGCGCCCAGCCCGGTGACCCAGGTGTTGGCGAAGTGCCGGCCCGGCAAGGCGCCGTTTGGCAGAGGCGTGCCCTACACCTTGTTTGATATGGCCAACGACACCCTGGGACTGCTGGATCAGTTGGGTATTCAAAAGGTACACGTAGTGGGTGCGTCAATGGGGGGGATGATCGCCCAGATCCTCAGCGCCCGTCATCCCGAGCGGGTCGCGAGTCTCACTTCAATTATGTCTGGCCCCAGTTGGTGGGGCACCCGTCCCCATGTGACGCGCCACCTGTTGCAACGGCCAGGGAGTAGCCATGAGGCACGCATCGCGCACTCAATTAAAACCTGGCAACTGATCGGCAGCCCTGGCTGGCCACAAAGTGAGGCCGAAATTCGGCGCAAGGTCGAGGCAAGTATGGCCCGCAGCGATTACCCGGCAGGTTACAGCCGACAATTGGCGGCAGTTATCGCGACCGGCGACCGACGTAAATTGCTACGTAGCATTGCTGTGCCAACACTGGTGATACACGGCGACAGCGATGTGATGATGCCGCTCTCCCGCGGACGGGCCACAGCTAAGCATATTCCCGGTGCGAAGTTGGAGGTAATTGCGGGTATGGGGCATAACTTTCCCGAGGCATTACACGGCATGATCGCGCAGTTGATTGCCGATCATGCGAGTGCAGCTATTCCTGTGCCGGAGCAATTCTAACGAAGTCGGGCCAGGGTGGAGTGCGGAGAGCGGATAAGCCCTCATACACCTTATTTTTCAAACACCGTCGCTACCTGACGACTGAATAGAGCGGGTCGGCCATCCGGCGTCCATACGGTGGCGTAGTTGTTGTAGTAACCGTCGCTGGCGGCCTGACAGCGGTAGTCCAGATACCACCAGCCTGCGGGGTCAACGTCGCCCATATCATCCACGGTGAGTGGAAATTCCAGATACCAGCTTAAAGAGCTGCCGACCCCGGGTGGCTTAATCATGTTGAGACCGGGCATTGGTGGTGCGTCTGCCAGGGCGATCAAGCCACATTCATCGATGGGTGTGGGTTCTTTAAAGCGAAGCCACATGGCAAAGTCACCGGACTCCGCGCCAGAAAAGGGTAGGCCTCCAGCGACCAACTGCATATCAAAGTGCTGGGTGAAGGCCGGTGTCACCCCTTCAATAAACGGCATTCGCATCCCTTTGTCGGCACCCTGTGCGGGCTGTAAGGACGGCCCCTTTACCGCAATGCGGGAGGTCCGTGCTTTGCCAAATGCGGCGCTGACGCTGGTCGCCACTTCGCCGTTGCACACCAGCTCACCCTGCATATGGGTCACTGACCCGCCGCTGCGGAGCTGGCGCAAAGCAATGTTGTGCTCGCCCTCCGGCGAGGGTCCGACAAAGCTGACTGACAGCGCGCGCAGCGCCCGTTCATCGGCCACTTGCTGGCGCATTGCGGCAACAACCAAGGCGGTACTCACGCCGCCAAAGGCGGTTCTACCCTGTAGCCAGCTGGAATCTATGCGGGCGTGGTAGCTGGTGTCCGTTTGGGCAATGACACTGCTGATGAGTTGTTGAAAGGCGCTCATGGCGTGGCTCCATCGAGTAGGGTTTAAATTCCGTCTCGCACTATAGCTCTATGTGTTCACTGATAACAATAAAGGCGTGCCGGATTTATTCATCGCTTGTTGAAATAATTGTCAGAATCTGTGATCTTAGCGTAAATAACTCAATAATAGTGACTTTCCATGACTGACTCCTTCATAGCGCCCACGGCGAGCTTTACGCTGCTTGTACTGATTTTTTCACTGGTGGCCTTTGGTCTGTGGCTGGAGCGTCGTCCACGGGTGGGACAGTTTGCAGTCTTGCTGATTATTCTGTTGCCGGCATTGCTGAGTTCGCTGGGGGTGTTGCCCCGCAGTGCGCCGGTATATGGCCTGGTGGCAATGGATTTTGTGCCGCTGGCGTTACCAATGCTGTTGTTTCAAGCGGATATGCGCAAAATCTGGCGAGAGTCGGGGAGGGTGTTGATCGCCTTTCTTGGTGCCGCGGGTGCGACCCTGCTCGGTTGTCTTATCGCCTTGCCCTGGGTGGAATTGGGTAGTCAGGAGGGGGTTTGGGCGGGGATACTAACCGCTGGGTTTATCGGTGGTAGTGTTAATGCCGGGGCTGTAGCTGTGGCGATGGATAAGGCGACTGATCCGATGATGGGCGTTGCCGTAGCAGCGGTATTCGCAGTAGCGGTGCCATTTTTGGCGCTGTTGCTGGCCTTGCCGGAGATGCCCCGCGCGTGGCGCTTGTTCAGTAACAGAGGCGAAGAGTGCAGTGGCAGCGTGCCGGTTGCGGTTGCTACACCGGTCCAAGCTCATCCTGAACAGGCTCAAATCAGTGCGCAAAGTCTCTGTGCGGCATTGGCGCTGAGCGGGGTGATTTGCGTTGTGAGTGGCGCGTTGGCGGAGTGGCTCAATTATCCGCCGCTGAAGTATTTGGCGATTACCCTGTTGAGTGTCGGCGTTGCCAGCCTGTTCCCTCGGCAGCTGCACCACCTGAACGGGCATTATGAACTGGGGCAGATTTTAATTTACTGCTTTTTTGCTGTGGTCGGCGTGCAGATCAACTTTGTTCTGGCGTACACCGCAGGGGCCCATATTATGGCCTTTACTGCGATACTGCTGAGCGTACATTTATTGGTGTTATCAATATTCGGCCGATTGCTAAAACTCTCGGGGCCGGAGCTACTGGTGGCCTCTAACGCCTGCATTCTCAGTGCGCCGACAGCCGCCGCGATGGCTGTTGCCAAAGGGTGGCGTTCGTTGATAACGCCAGCCTTGTTGTGTGGTGTTTTGGGCTATGCAATCGCGAATTTGGTCGGTATCGGTTTAGCAGAGCTGCTTTAGCAGCGGTTTTTAGCCGTTTTTCTTGGTATCACTTTGAGAAAACCTTCGCAAATTTGTAAAAAATATTTCGAATTATTAACGTGATAAAGTGCTTAGACAGCGTGTTTTAACTCAACACCGCGAATATACGACCGCCTTCTTTGCGACATTCCGTAATTATCTTCAGCGAACTCGCCGCTTGCTGTGGGGCTTTCGGCCAATTAGATAGCGTGTTTATCCTGAATCGACTTAAATCCGCTCGTCAATACCCCTTCTGCACTACCGCAGTGCGTGTTTTCCCGTATCTATTAAACTGTGTATTAAGGTCATTATAGGTCATTAACTTAGCGCTTCCGCGGCCAGGGCTTTCGGAAGCGTTAGCGTTTGCGGTGGGATCTAGGAAAGTGCTTGGTATGGAACGGAAAAAGGTTGTTCGAGAGCGAGTCACCACAGTGGTTATCTCGCTTTCTCTGATGGTGAGTGGGGGAGTTGGTTCAGAGCCGATCAGTGTTAACTTGAACCTGGGTGGCGGGGCCTTGGGCGTCGTGCCGATATTGCCCGGGGAAGACGTGACCGTGCAATTGTCGTCACCGCTTGAACTGGGTCTGATGCCCGAACAACTTAACCTGTCAATCGACCTGGATAGCCTTCCGGCGGATGGCGACTTGCTGCCTCTGGGCAACGGGTCTGCAGGTACGTCGCCCCTGGCGCCTCTGACCGCCCCGCTCGGGGAAGTTCTGGAACCCTGGGTAGATAGCATTGATCTGGGGCTGGATCCGCTTACCGACCCGGTAGACGATGTCGCGCTGGAACCATTGCTTGAGCTTGTTGCGCCAATTTCTGATCCCTTGCTTGACCTTGCTCAGCCGCTGCTGGATCCGGTCGATGGTGTGACTGCCGATCTCACCGGAGGCCGAATCAGTGACAGCCCGCGTAATACCGACCGCAATAAGCGGGACGGGAATGGCGTGGTGAATGACGCACTGGGCGGCAAAAATGAAAACCGCAACAGTGGCAAGGAGTCAGGAGAGCACTCGCCGCTGAAGCCGATAACGAAACCTCTCGGGAACGGCATTGCGCCATTGGTAGACGCGGTTGATACCCAGTTGGATCCACTGACCGACCCTGTTGATGACCAGCTCGTCGCACCGGTGCTGGATCTAGTGGCGCCGCTGACTGAGCCGGTACTGGCCGCGGCAGAACCCCTTACTGATCCTGTTGATGGCGTGGTAGCAGACCTTACCGGAGGAAGCCTCGAAGACGCACTTACCAATAGCGATGACAATACTGGCGACGGGAATGGTCTGGTTAATGACCTGTTGGGTGGAAAGCTCAACGACAATGGTAGAAACGGCAATAACGGCAAAAAACCTGAGCAGGGCGACCGCAGTAACAATGGCCGGCGCAATAACGACAAGGACAAAAACAAGAAGCGCGGCAAGGGTGATGATGGCGTTGAAGTATCCCCAATCGGGGTTGTCAGTCGGCCACTGGGCGCGTCCCTCGAGCCAATAGTCTCGGATTTGGACCGCGGACTTGATCCGCTCACCGACCCAATTGATGACAACTTGTTGGAGCCGGTGCTGGAAACGGCAGCGCCCGTGACGGAACCTGTGCTTGAGGTCATCGAACCGGTAACAGACCCGGTTGACGGACTGGTCGCCGACCTTACAGGCGGCAGCGTGGAAGATGCCTTAACCAATAGCGATGATGACACCGAAGATGGCAACGGCGTGGTCAACGACTTGCTCGGTGGCAAACTAAATGACAATGGTCGCAACGGTAATAACGGTAAAAAGCCCGAGAAGCAGGACAAACGTCCCGGAAACGAAGGCGACGGTGACGATTACTCCCCGATACACTCGGTAAGTCAGCCAATCGGCGACGGCATTGCACCGTTGGTTGATGGCCTGGATAGTGCGCTGGACCCCGTGACCGATCCGGTTGATGACCTGGTACTGGCGCAAATACTCGGACTCGCCGCGCCGGTAAGCGATCCGTTGCTCGCCGTTGCGCAACCGCTGACCAACCCGGTTGACGGGCTTACCCAAGACCTCACCGGTGGCAGCGTCGAAGACGCATTAACCAATGCAGATGACGATACTGAAGACGGTGACGGGGTTGTCAATGACTTGATCGGCGGCAAGCGCAATGACAATGGCCGTAACGGTAACAATGGCCGTCGGCCTGACCGGGGAGAAGATCAGGTTGAAGTCTCGCCGCTGTCGCCTGTTACCGGGCCGCTTGGGCAAACCCTTGCGCCTGTTGTCGCCGATCTTAACGAAGGGCTTGATCCAGTAACCGACCCGGTAGATGACCTGTTGTTGGCGGAAATTCTCGGCCTGACCAGCGTGGTGAGCGACCCGGCTCTGGCAGTGCTTGAACCGGTTACCAGTCCAATAGATGGTGTGACCGCCGATTTGACCGGCGGCAGTATTGAGGATGCACTGAGCAATGACGACGACAACACCGAGGACGGTGATGGTGTTATCAATGATCTGCTCGGTCGACAAGTAGAGGATCGTGACGGAAATGGCACAGACACTGCGCCCGATGATACGGAACAAGGCAATGAACATTCGCCAATAGCGTTTGTCAGCGAGCCTGTCGGAGAGGCGATATCGCCGTTAGTCTCCGCAGTGGATGCTACTGCAGACCCCGTTACCGATCTGATAGACGACGCATTGTTGGCGCCGGTATTGGACGCCGTGGCGCCGGTGACTGAGCCTGTATTGGCGGGCGCCGAACCGGTTACCAGCCCGGTTGATGGTCTGACAAACGACTTGACCGGGGGCAGTGTAGAGGATGCGCTGACCAATAGTGATGACGATATGGCAGATGGCGATGGCCTGATTAACGACTTGCTCGGAGGCAACGGCACAGATGCCAGCGACACAGATGCCAGCGACACACCTCAGCAATCTGTGGACGATGCAGACGGCGTCGAACAATCTCCCATAGCGGTCGTTAGCGAACCGCTGGGCGATACTCTTGCGCCGGTTATTGACGACCTTGATCGCGGTCTGGATCCGATCACCGATCCCGTTGACGACCTGCTGCTCGCCGAGCTGCTGGGTTTGACTGCGGTGGTTTCTGACCCGGTTTTGGCCGTTGTAGAACCGCTTACCAACCCGGTTGATGGACTTACAGCTGACTTGACCGCTGGTAGTGTTGAAGATGCCTTGACCAACGTTGATGACGACGAGCAAAACGGTGATGGCGTTATAAACGATCTGCTGGGTGGCGAGAATGAAAATACCGCCAGTGGTAGCGAGGCGGGTGAGCACTCGCCAGTGGAGTTTATCAGTGCGCCGGTGGGCGAGTCTTTGGCACCATTGGTGACAGCCGTAGATCAAGCTCTGGACCCTGTTACTGACCCGGTGGATGATCTTTTATTAGCGTCGATACTGGGCTTGACTGACCCGGTAGTGAGTCCGGTACTCGATCTGGCAGAGCCGCTCACCGACCCGGTAGATGGGCTGGTCGAAGACCTGACCGGTGGCAGCGTAGAAGATGCACTCAGTAATCACGACGATAACACCTCGAATGGCGACGGCGTGGTCAATGACCTGCTCGGCGGTAATGGTAGTGGCAACGACTCTGGAAACAGCCCTGGCAATGACAACGGCACAGGAAACGGCAGTGGCGGTAATGGTAGCCCGATAGGCCCTGTTACCGATGTGCTGGCTCCAGTCATAGAAGTTGTCGATACGACGTTGGATCCTGCGACAGACGTGGTTGACGATCAGGTGATTGCGCCGGTGCTGGATGTGTTGTCACCAGTAACAGAGCCCGTGCTGGATACCCTGGAGCCGGTGATTACGCCAGTAGATGAAGTGCTTGGCGATCTCGGTGCTGGCAGTGTCGGTGACGCCCTGAGCAACCTCGACGAAAATCCCACCGACGGCAACGGTCTGATCAATGACTTGTTGGGTGGACACGACAGCGATGCAGGTAATGGCTCTGGTGGTTCCGGTGAGGGCGGTGGTGATAACGCTAGCCCCCTGGATCAGATCACGGACGTGCTTGGTCCGGTTATCGAAGTTGTTGATGCCGCACTTGACGCGGTAACGGATGTGGTGGCTGACCTGTTTGGTGGTAATGACGACGGTAGTGGCAATGAAAATAACAGCGGCGATGGGTCCGGTGAAACCGGCGGTGATAACGCCAATCCCTTAAGCCCGATCTCAGACGGACTTGCTCCAGTCATCGAAGTTGTCGATACGACGCTTGACCCTGTGACTGATGTGGTCGACGACCAGGTAATTGCTCCAGTACTGGATGTGTTGTCACCTGTTACAGAGCCTGTGCTGGACGCCTTGGAACCGGTGATTACGCCAGTAGATGAAGTGCTTGGTGATCTCGGTGCTGGCAGTGTCGGTGATGCGCTGAGCAACCTCGACGAAAATCCCACCGACGGCAATGGTCTGGTTAATGACCTGCTGGGCGGTAACGATGGCGATGCTGGTAATGGCTCTGGTGGTTCCGGTGAGGGCGGAGGTGATAACGCTAGCCCCCTGGATCAGATCACGGACGTGCTTGGTCCGGTTATCGAAGTTGTTGATGCCGCACTTGACGCGGTAACGGATGTGGTGGCTGACCTGTTTGGTGGTAATGACGACGGCAGCGGAAATGGAACTGGCAATAGCAGCGGTGATGGGTCTGGTGAAACAGGCGGTGATAACGCGAGCCCCTTAAGCCCGATTACAGATGTCCTGACGCCAGTGATTGAGGCTGTAGATACGACGCTTGATCCTGTGACGGATGTGGTTGATGACCAGGTAGTTGCGCCGGTGCTGGATGTTGTTTCGCCAGTAACCGAACCAGTATTGGACGCCTTGGAACCGGTGATTACGCCAGTAGATGAGGTACTGGGTGATCTCGGTGCTGGCAGCGTTGGTGATGCGCTGAGCAACCTCGACGAAAACCCCACCGATGGCAATGGTCTGGTTAATGACCTGCTGGGCGGAAGCGGCAGTGATACTGGTAATAGCTCCGGTGGCTCGGGTGATACCGGTGGCGACAACGGTAGCCCATTAGGCCCGATTACTGATGGACTTGCTCCAGTCATCGAAGTTGTCGATACCACACTGGATCCGGTGACGGATGTGGTTGACGACCAGGTAATCGCTCCAGTGCTGGATGTTGTTTCGCCCGTAACTGAACCAGTATTGGACGCTCTTGAACCGGTGATTACACCAGTAGATAACGTGCTTGGCGATCTCGGTGCTGGCAGTGTCGGTGATGCGCTGAGCAACCTCGACGAAAACCCCACCGACGGCAACGGTCTGATCAATGACTTGTTGGGTGGCAACGGCAGCGATGCTGGTAATGGCTCTGGTGGTTCCGGTGATACCGGTGGTGATAACGCTAGCCCCCTGGATCAGATCACGGACGTGCTTGGTCCGGTTATCGAAGTTGTTGATGCCGCACTTGACGCGGTAACGGATGTGGTGGCTGACCTGTTTGGTGGTAATGACGACGGCAGTGGCAATGAAAATGACAATAACAGCGGCGATGGGTCCGGTGAAACCGGCGGTGATAACGCCAATCCCTTAAGCCCGATCTCAGACGGACTTGCTCCAGTCATCGAAGTTGTCGATACCACGCTGGATCCGGTGACGGATGTGGTTGATGACCAGGTAATTGCGCCGGTGCTGGATGTTTTGTCACCAGTAACGGAGCCGGTGCTGGACGCCTTGGAGCCGGTGATTACGCCAGTAGATGAGGTGCTGGGCGATCTCGGTGCTGGCAGCGTTGGTGATGCGCTGAGCAACCTCGACGAAAATCCCACCGACGGCAATGGTCTGGTTAATGACCTGCTGGGCGGCAACGGCAGCGATGCTGGTAATGGATCTGGTGGCTCGGGTGATACCGGTGGCGACAACGGTAGCCCATTAGGCCCAGTTACCGATGTGCTGGCTCCAGTCATAGAAGTTGTCGATACGACGTTGGATCCGGTGACGGATGTGGTTGATGACCAGGTGATTGCGCCAGTGCTGGATGTAGTTTCACCTGTTACAGAACCCGTGCTGGATGCTCTTGAACCGGTGATTACACCAGTAGATGAGGTGCTTGGCGATCTCGGTGCTGGCAGTGTCGGTGATGCGCTGAGCAACCTCGACGAAAATCCCACCGACGGCAATGGTCTGGTTAATGACCTGCTGGGCGGTAACGATGGCGATGCTGGTAATGGCTCTGGTGGTTCCGGTGAGGGCGGTGGTGATAACGCTAGCCCCCTGGATCAGATCACGGACGTGCTTAGTCCGGTTATCGAAATTGTTGATACCACACTGGATCCGGTGACTGACGTGGTTGACGACCAGTTGATTGCACCAGTGCTGGATGTTGTTTCGCCAGTAACCGAACCAGTATTGGACGCCTTGGAACCGGTGATTACACCAGTAGATGAGGTACTGGGCGATCTCGGTGCGGGCAGTGTCGGTGATGCGCTGAGCAACCTCGACGAAAACCCCACCGATGGCAATGGTCTTGTCAATGATCTGCTGGGCGGCAACGGTAATGATAGTGGAGATGGCTCAGGAAATGGCAATAGCTCCGGCGGGGGTAGCGAGAACCCCGGTGCAGGGGATGATGCACTGGCCATCGTTACTGATCCATTGGAAAGTCCCGATCAACTAGCCGAAGGGGGAACGTTCCAGGATGCCGTTGATAGTATTGTGGATGCGATCACTGACGCGGTTGCCGATCTGCTGGAGGCTGTGGACGCGGTTGTCGAAAATATCACCAATGTGCTGTCTCCAACGGACAGTGGTGATGGTTCCGGTGAGGAAGAGAATCTGGATGGCGGCACTGTGGGAGACGACAACCCGAGCGACGACGCTACGCCAGCCCTGATCGAAGGTGATACTCCAGTAGTCTCTGATAGTGGGTCTGGCGCAGTGAGCGATGGTGCGGACGGAAATGCCGATTCGCCAATCGGTGGGGGCGGCGACGGTGACACAGTTTCCGAGGGAAGCGGTTCGTCTGAACCACAGACTTCAGGTAGTGTTGCCGGCGGCAGCGCAGATCAAAGTGCTTCTCTGCCAGTCAACGACCAATCCCCGGCTGACTTCGGTGGTATGGACGCTGGCTCCGGCTTTAACAGTGGGAGTAATACTGGTGGCGAGAATGAGCTTGCTGTGCGGCCGGAGTATGAGGCTACAACACGGATGGGAGCTGGCAGTTGCGTAGATAGCGACGGGGACGGAGTTTGCGATAGTCGTGACGCCTGTCCAGATACGCCGCGTAATGTGGTGGTCTTCGAGCATGGCTGCCACCTTGAGAAGGGTATGACACTGAACCTCGAAGGGGTACATTTTGAAAACAACAGCGCTACACTGTTGGCTGGGTCGGAGATTACACTGGATATGGCGGTGTATGCCCTTAACAATACCCGGGTTCAAAAAGTAGAGGTTGCAGGGCATACCAGTTCGGTCGGTCGCGCGGACCACAATCTGCGCTTGTCACAGCAACGCGCCGAAACAGTGCTGTCGTACCTTGTTGCCAGGGGCGTTGCCCCCGAACGTTTGGAGGCACGGGGGTATGGCGAAGAATCGCCTATTGCCGACAATGCCACTCCAGAGGGCCAGTACTTGAATCGCCGTGTAGAGCTAAGGGTCTTGCAGGGCGACTTGCGGGTCGTTGAATAAAGGCTGCCAGGGAAGGAGAGGCCTCATTACAGTAATTGGAAGGATGGGATCGTATGAGTGATGAGTCCTTCGAAGAATTCAGCGCCGCATTGACGTCGGCAACGGAAGATCTCGGTGATGGTGAGGCGGTGCTTGGTGTATTTAAAATGTTAGCTGAGCGCCTTCCCGGTCGTTTGAATGAACTTCAGAACGCGAGCGACGCTGGAAATTTTAATTTAATGGCCGAAATAGCGCATAAAGAAAAGGGAGCGTGCCAATGCCTGAAGCTCGACGATATGGCGGCTGATTTTGCTGTTGTCGAGGATAGCGGAAAACAGCAGCAGTGCGCAGAGCGAGGCTTGCTTGAAAGGTTGCACCGAAAGGGCGAGCGTCTATTGGTTTACTTGGCATCTGTAATGCCTGGCTAATCGACCGCTTTGGCGAATGACCTTTCGATAGAGTATTTTTTAAAAGTGTCGTTCCAACAACATTTTAATGCTGAAAAATAACCAGAGCGGTGAGGCGTGGCTCTTCTGTTCTCTGTGCATTATTACTAATTCGGCGGGCGATTGACGCGCACTTTAACTTCCGTGGTGGTGAGTTGTTCTTTCATTTGCGCCAGGCGATTAATGAAACGTTGATTCAGAGTGGTGTCTCGAGAGAGCAGAATTGCGCCACGACTTGTCAGCACATCAGATAGCAGTATCATGCCCGGACGCAGTTCACTCAGCGCAAGGCTCATTATTACCCCCGTATTGCTTGGGACAGGGCGCTTGGTTTCCTCACTACTGATGCGCGCCATTTCGTCCAAACACGTCGGCACAGCGCGATAGCTGTCTACGCTGTCCAGCTCAATATCCATCTCGGCGAGTGCTTGCATAATAGTTCGCAGCGTAATTTCAGGATTCAAGGGTTTTACTATGAATCCATTTACGTCCAGCTGCAGTGCCGCTTTCAGTTCGTAGCCGTTTGATGCGGCGGTGACGAGTATTACGGGCAATAATCTGGTTGCACGGCTATCGCCCACGCGGATTTTTTTTAGTACTTCGAGGCCGCTTTCACCGGATATATTGTGGTCGGTTATCAGCAAATCGATGGCCTCCGACGCTAATAATTTCAGCGCCGAAGCACTGTCAACACCACGATGAATATTGTCAAAGCCGAGATTATTCAGCATGCGCTGCATCGTCATCAAAGACGATTTGTCGCTATCGACAATTAGAATATTCTTTCCAGCTATAGAAGCGGGCAATTCCGCTATGGCTTCGGCAGCTTCAATTTGTTTGCGCTTCGTTGCCGAATCGATTGTCCTCCGATAGTCCTCATTCCATTGCTTTAGCCATGTCAAAGTTTCGTTCATCGGCATCGGCTTGGCAAAATAGTAGCCTTGGGCAAGCTCGCAACCGATAGATTTTACATAATTGAAATCCTGTAGTGTCTCTACGCCGCCAGCGACTGAGGTAACACCCAGGCCCCTGGTGATTTCAACTGTTGGCTTGAGAATGGCCTGCAACCTGGGTTGGTGGGCCGCGCCATTGATGAGGCTTCTATCAATCTTGATTTCGCTGTAGGGCACCCGCGAAAGCTCTTGCAGGGAAGAATTGGCGGCGCCGAAATCGTCGATAGACAGGCCGACTCCATTAACACGCAGTCGGTTCAGTGATTCCAGACAGCGACTGGTGTCTGTCATAGCAAGGTTTTCAGTGACTTCTATGGTCAAGCGGTTAAGTGGAAAATTATATTTCGCCGCCAGGGCGAAAAGTTCGGCGCAATAGTGTGTGTCGGCCAGTGACGAATGGCTGGCATTAAAGCTCAAGGACAGATGCTGGCCGACCTCGCCCCAGGACAGCAAGCGCTGCATAGCCTGGGATAAAATTGACCAGGTCATTTTGGTCATTAGCTTCAGTGACTCCGTCGCCTCGATAAAAATAGCGGGAGGGCGAATGCCGTGCTGGGGATGGGCGTAGCGGGCAAGAATCTCAAAGCCGTTGACCTGCATGGTGCCAAGATCAATTTTTGGCTGAAAAAAGGGTATAAAATAATGATGTTCTAATCCGAACTCGATTTCTTCTCGAGTGATCGAAGTAAGATCAGAAGGTGAAGCAGAAGGTTCGCCCCGCTGATATTTCTTTAACATTGCGCGCAGCTGAATCGCCGTCGCCGGCTTTTGCACCGCGCCGAGAAATTCCAGCCCATGGCTCCTTACCAACTCCCCGACCCCTAGCAGGATGGGATAGGCCTGTGCGCTGACGATAATAATGGCGGGAGAGGCGTGGGCTTCTGCGATGAGCCGGACCAATTCCATACCGTCAACGCCTGGCATACTCAGGTCGAGCACAAGCACATCAATGACGGAGTCGGATTTGTTCAGTACAGAAATTGCTTCTGGCCCGGAGTTAGCCAGTAAAACGTTTGATACTCCTATGACCTCGAGCATCTGTTTGAGAACTTGATGTTGTACCTCGTCGTCGTCGACGACTAATACCGTAATATTATAGTCGTTCATCCTTGCTCTCTGAATGGTGATCCCGAGCCTTCCCGAACTTCTGTGGTAACGACTTCCCTCTGACCAGTTAATTTTGGTGGCTGCGTCAAGCGAGCCGTTTTCGCGCTGTCACAGGGATACATTGCGCCATCAGCCTAGTGAAGAAAGCGTAGTTGGGTAGTAGCGGAGGGTTGGCGCCGCGTCCATCACTCATATCTGTGCGCTCGAGCCATATGTTGGATGTTCTTTGAATCTAGTCTCGGCGCTAAGGGTTGTCAAATTGGTGGCGTTTTGCGTTGCATATTTAAATCAATAAGATAGCGCAATCTTTTACGATGCCACTCAATCATTTATGTCACAAACTGCCCTGTGACGAAGTGTAGGTAAATTCGTCTATGGCGATTGTAGTGGACTACCGCTAAGGTAGGCATAATGCGGGGTAGTAATGCCTCTAAAATAATTTAGAAACAAATGGAAACCCCTTGTCATGCTGACAGCTCACCCCCGAATATTCCGGTCTTCTGGTCGTACAGCGGCTCTTGTGCTCACACTCTGTGTGCCATCGAGTTTTGCCTTCGGCACTTCGCTTGGTCAAATCGCGGCCCTTGATTCCCTCACCGAAATGAACCTTGAAGACCTGATGAATATCAAGGTTGTATCGGTGTCGCGCAGGTCAGAGTCGCTTCAGGACACCGCTGCGGCGGTGTATGTGCTCGACGGCGACGCAATTAGGCGGAGCGGGGTAAGAAGTATTCCGGAAGCCCTGCGTTTGATCCCCGGGCTGCAGGTCGCGAGAATCGACTCCAATAGCTGGGCGGTCAGTGCTCGGGGGTTTAACGGAACCGTTGCCGATAAACTGGAAGTGCTAATGGATGGCCGAAGCCTGTATACGCCGCTTTATTCCGGAGTTGTATGGGGAGTGCAGGATACTTTGCTCCATGATATTGAGCGGATAGAAGTGATTCGTGGCCCCGGTGCTGCCTTGTGGGGGGCTAATGCGGTGAATGGTGTGGTGAATATTGTTACCCGCTCTTCCGCTGATACCCAGGGCGGTGTGCAAACCGTGGGAGCGGGGGGGGAGCATAATGCTTATGCATCCTGGCGGTATGGTTCAACCTTGAGTGACAAGGGCTATTACCGCGTATATGGCCAAACTCAAAGCCGACGCGAGCAGGGCCGTGTGAGTGGTGGCGCTAACGACGACCCATGGGAACGCAGTCAAATTGGTGGTCGGGTTGATCTAACCGCTGATGATCGCAATCGTATTACCGTACAGGGCGATGCCTATCGCGGTGCAGTTTATTCGCCTGCAGTCGGGGAGAATGAGACCTTCAGTGGCGAGAACATGATCCTTCGCTGGACGCGGCAGCATGGGGGTGAGTCCGATACTTCGGTGCATTTGATCTACGACCACAGCAAGTTTGATGACAAGGCCACATATTACGAAAACCGGAAAAGCGTCGATTTTGAACTTAAACACAGTTTCAGTGTGTTTGAACATCATCACATGGTCGCGGGGGGCGGCTATAAATATTCCTCCGACTCCCTGGGAAGTTACGATATCTCGGTATTGGGGTTTGTGCCGCAAAATCGCGACGACGAAGCCTTTGACCTTTTTGCTCAGGATCAAATCGATTTTTTCGACGATAAGCTAAGGTTAACGGTCGGTGCCAAATGGGAGCGGAATGGCTATAGCGGGGACGAGTTTCAGCCTAGCTTGAGGCTGCGCTACCGCCTGCGCGACGACCAAAGCGTGTGGGCGGCAGCATCGCGGGCGGTGCGGATTCCCAATCGTCTGGATCAGGATGTCACCGCGGCGGGTGGGGCTTTTCAGGGTAACAAAACCTTCAGACCTGAAATTGTCCGAGCGATGGAGCTTGGTTACCGGGGGCGCCTTGCCGCTACATGGTCGGTCGACCTGGCGACTTTTTACAATGAGTACGAACAACTGCGGGGATTGAGTGATGATTTCTCCGCACCTCAAAGTTTGCCAGTATTCATCAGCAATGAGGGTGAAGGGAATAGCCACGGTGCGGAGCTGACGGTGCGGTGGACGCCGGTGCCCACGCTGAATATTCAAGCCGGGTATCAGTATCTGGATCTGGATATTGCCGCCGTCAAGGGCAGCCGCGATCAGAGTATCGCCGACAACGATGCCAACGATGCGCAGAACCAGTTTCAGATACAGGCCGACTGGGATGTCAATGACCGCGTGAGCGTGTTTATGAGCACTCGCTGGGTGGATGATTTGCCGGATCAGCAAGTCGATGACTACTATGTCGTCGATATCAATCTGCGCTGGCTGTATAGTCACCACATTGAGTTATCTGTGCGGGGCAGCAGTATCAACGACAGTAGTCACAGTGAGTTTGGCGGCGGGGCGGAAATTCAGCGCAGTATCCACGGCCAGATCGAGTGGACATTTTAACGATGCCTGATAAAAAACGCACCAGACTGTCGTTGCTGGCTGGAGTGTTGCTGCTGTGCTGCGCTCCGGCGCTCTATGCGCAGAATTTGCAAGATCGAGTCAAGGCGGCTTTCGTCTTTAACTTTGCCAAGTTTGTGGCGTGGCCTAAAACCAGTTTTGTCGATGAGCGGAGCAAGCTTCAGTTTTGTCTTCTGGCCAACCAGGAGTTCTCGCGTGCCGTTGCACTGGCGATAGAGGATGCCTCGATAGATGGCCGAAAACTGGAAAGTCGCACAATGCGGCGCAGCGAAGACCTGGAGGGTTGCCATGTCGCTTTTATCGATGATGAGCGGGCAAATGCGACGGAGTGGCTGATAGCCATCAAAGGGCGATCCATTCTCAGCGTCTCCGACGCTGAAGACTTTATCCAAAACGGCGGTATTATTCAGTTCGTACTGGTCGACGATAAACTCCGGTTTGAAATTCATCAAGGGCGTGCGTTGGATTCCGGTCTTGTGGTCAGCTCCAGGTTGTTGCAGCTGGCAAAAACTGTCCATAGGGACTAACAGCAAAGGCACTTTAAGGCTCTCAATGGCAATTCGCGATTTACCGATCAAAACCAAGCTGTTTGTGTCGATTACCGGCACGGTTGCGGTGTTGCTGCTGGTGACGGAAGTATTTTTTGCCGTGTACAACTGGTTTAACTATCGCGATACCCTGGCCAAAAACCTGGTTGCGGTAAACGAGGTGTTTGGCTTGAATACGGCGGCGGCGCTCAGTTTTAACGATGCCGATGCCGCCTCCGAAGCGCTGTCGTCACTGCGGGCGATGCAGGAGGTGTTAAAAGCCTGTGTATACACCCGCAATGGCGATAGCCACGTGCTTTTCGCGCATTACTATCGCGATAGCAATGTCACTCCGTGTCCTCCCCGGCCACAGGAAGGGCGGCATATGGGGACGGACAGGATTGCCCAGTGGCGGGATATCTCGCTGGACGACGAGCGGCTGGGAGGCTTGTACCTCGAACGGGAACTGACTGACCTGTGGGCGACAACGCGCTTTGATGCCCTGGTGATGCTGATCGCCACGGTGATCAGTCTGGTCTTGGCGGTGATGATCTCGACGTGGATTCTTGCGATTATCGGCGCGCCGATTGTCGCGCTGTTGAACACCGTGAGAAATGTGTCATCTACCGGTGATTACTCCCACCGTGCGGAGCGTCATGGCGACGATGAAATTGGCGAACTTATCACCAATTTTAATGAAATGTTGCGGCAGATTGAACTGCGAGACGACAGCCTGGCGAGTGCTCAGGAAGAGTTGAATATGCGGGTTCAGCAGGCGGACCTGGCAAATATCGAGTTGCGGAAAGTGGTGGAAAACCTCAACGCCACCCGTAAGCAGTTGGTCGATACCGAAAAAATGGCGTCTCTGGGTGGTCTGGTGGCGGGGGTAGCTCATGAGATCAATACGCCCGTTGGGGTCAGTGTCACCGCTGCGTCTACCCTGCATTCGGTCACCAGGACCACCGATCAGCGCTACGCGGAAGGCAAGCTGACGAACAGCGATTTGCAGAACTATTTTACGCACTGCAAGGAAAGCTCTGACATTATTCTGGCAAACCTCCAGCGGGCGGCAGATTTGATTCAAAGTTTTAAGCAAGTTGCGGTGGATCAAACAAATTTCGAGCGTCGGCAATTCAATGTCAAAAAATATCTCGAAGATACCTTGCTAAGCCTTAACCCAAACATACGCCAGACCAAGGTCAGTGTGAACGTCAGCTGCGATGAGGACATCGAGATTAACTCGGTGCCCGGGGCGATTTCGCAGATCTTCACCAACCTGTTAATGAACTCCATGATCCACGGCTACAACAAGGACGAGAAGGGGACGATTTCGATCGCGGTCAGTCGTGTCGACGCAGAGGGCATGGTAAAAATCAGCTACCGGGACGACGGCTGCGGTATGAGCGAAGATATTCGCGATCGCATATTTGAACCGTTTTTTACCACCAAGCGCGGCAGTGGCGGCAGCGGCCTGGGGATGCATATTGTGTTCAATCTCGTGACCCAGCGTTTGAAGGGTACTGTCGAGGTAAACAGCGCGCCCGGGCAGGGCACAGAGGTATTGCTGACCCTGCCAGCTCAGCTGCCGTAGCGGCGATGCTACCAGTATCTAAAACTGGTAGTTGAGAGAAATCAGCGCCAAGGGTAGAAAGCGATAGTCCTCCAGCTCGTTCTTGACTTCTTTTTGCTCGTCCTTGATGCCCTGACGACATTGCTCATTGTCGTTGCAGGTTCCCGTAGAGCGCATCTTAACGTCGGCGTCGCCCACGTAAGCGATACCCAGGTCGGCACTGAAATTAAACCCCCCGCGATTGTTATAACCCCAACCAAGGCCTATGTAAGGGCTGAGCGGATCGAAGCTGATGTTCGTGATAACGTCGCCGAGCACCGCTGAGGAGAAACGGCTGTTACCGAATTCGCAATTTGTGGTGTTGGGGATCGGCGAGTTCTCCTCACAGCGGGTCACAATACGAGCCTTGGTATTGTTGATGACGGTGCCGGCGGTAAGGCGAAAGACTTTGCCGCGGGGGTGCCAATCGGCAAAGAGATAGGCGTTGCGGAACTCAATATTGGCATCGTAGGTGAGCTCGTCGCCCTCAATGCCATTGTTGTCCTCGCCGCTGAAGTCGATATCAATGTCGCCGACCAAGCCCCCAAGACGGGCGCTCCAATAGTCAGAGAACCCGTAAGACACCTCCAGACCTGCACCGACGGTCGACGCAGTGACACCGATGCCAACATCAGCGTAGCTATTGTGGCTTATCAATAATGCCGCGGTGAGCAGGCTGAGGTGTTTTTTCATTCTGTGTTCCTTATTTGACGTCGCTGGGTGAATCATCGGGTATGCGAATGCTACAGAAGTATAACCCATAGCTTTAGTCACTGTTACGAAGCCCCCGTCCGATTGGATGGTGTTGGCTGCTTTAAAGCTGGGATAGGCTGTCGTCATCAGAATAATAGAGGTGTGTCATGCTGCTGAAAAACAAGGTTGTGATTGTGTCGGGAATCGGGCCGGGGCTGGGTGAAAAGCTGGCACTGGAGGCCGCCAAACAAGGCGCTTCGCTGGTTATTTGCGCCCGTACCGCGAGCAAACTGGATGACGCCGAATTACGTATCCGTGAAGCCGGACTCAACAATGAAGTGTTGAAGCGGGTGTGCGATATCAGTGATGCAGAGCAGTGTGGGGAGCTTGCATCGGCGGCGGTAGCGCATTACGGTCGAATCGACGTCCTGTTTAACAGTGCCTACATTCCCGGCGAATTCGCGCCGATCGCGCAGGCCAGGCTGGATGGTTGGCGTGATACGATGAATGTTAATTTTTTTGGCACCATGGCGCTGACGCTGGCGGTTGTCCCGCAAATGAAAGTTCAGGGCGGCGGTGCGATTGTGATGATAAATTCAATGGTCACCCGTCGTCCGATGCCGACGCAGGGAGGCTATGCAGCGTCCAAAGCCGCGTTAACCGGCGCCACCGCCCATCTTGCGTTAGAGCTGGGGCCAGATAATATCCGCGTGAATACCGCGTATATGGGCTGGATGTGGGGACCCTCGGTCGCAGGATATTTTGAGGCGACGGCGGCGGCCGGTGGCCCAACCGTCGAGCAACAGAAGGCCGCGGTGGCGTCGACGATACCGCTGCGCCGAATTCCTGAGGATGGCGACTGCGCCAAAGCCGCCATTTTCCTCGGCTCCGATTACGCCTGCGCCATTACCGGTGCGGCCTTGGATGTGAATGGCGGGGATTACTTGCCGCACTGAGGACGGCATTCCCCGCGGTGTGTTCAGCCAGCTGGCGGTGGTGTGAGGGCTTGGGCGACTTTGGACTGATTTCGCCGGCCGAGTGCCGCCGAGATGCGGTTGCCGGCGGCAATCAATTTGTCGAGATTAACGCCGTGCTCAATATCCATGCCGTTGAGCATATACACCAGATCTTCAGTAGCCAAATTACCCGAGGCGCCCCGAGCATAGGGGCAGCCTCCCAGGCCGGCAACAGAGCTGTCGATGGTGGCAATGCCGTAGTCAAGCGCCACCAGGGTATTGGCGAGGGCCTGTCCGTAGGTGTCGTGGAAATGAGCGGCGAGCTGCCCCACCGGGACTGCAGACAGAAGTGTGTCCAGCAGCCGTCGTGTATCGGCCGGGGTAGCCTGGCCAACAGTGTCGCCGAGTGACACCTCGTAGCAGCCGAGGTCAAGCAGGGCGCGGGTGACGTTCAGTACATTGCTGGCGTCGATGCGGCCATCGTAGGGGCAGGCAATAACGCATGACACATAGGCACGTACCGGAACCCCGGCGGCGCTGGCGGCAACCATGACGGGCTCAAAGCGCTGCAAGCTTTCCGCCACACTGCAATTGATATTCTTTCGTGAAAACCCCTCCGAGGCCGCGGCGAAAACCGCAACTTCATCGACACCTGCGGCCAAAGCCTGCTCGAAACCGCGCAGATTCGGGGTAAGGGCGCTGTACACCACGCCCGGGCGGCGTTGCAAGGCAGCAAAAACGTCGCCGCTGCCGGCCATTTGCGGCACCCACTTCGGGTTGACAAAACTACCTGCTTCGATGGCGCGAAGGCCAGCGTCGGCCAGGCCGTCAATCAGTGCCAGTTTGTCGTCGTGATGAATTGGCGTGGCTTCGTTTTGCAGCCCGTCACGGGGGCCGACTTCGACGATTTTAACCTGCTTCGGAATCACGGCCCCTTACTCCCCGCTGGCGTCGCTGAAGTCCAGCAAGCTGGCACCACCCTCAACCAGCTCGCCCTCGGCATAGTGAAAGCTGTCTACGGTGCCGTCGGCAGGTGCAGTCACGCTGTGCTCCATCTTCATCGCTTCCATAATCATCAGCACTTCACCTTTTTTAACTGCCTGGCCAGGGGAGACCAGCAAACTGACTACGCGGCCGTTCATTGGCGCGAGCAGTCCGCCGTGTTGTTCGGCTGCTTCCATGCTGTAGGCGTAGCGGGAGAAAGACAGCGGCCCTTCGGGCAGGAACAGACAATAGCTGTCGCCGTCGGCGCACCAGCTGTAGTACTGCTGGTAGCCGTTAACGGTCGCTTTCAGGCGGTCGTTGTCCAGTGTGCCGGACACTGAAAATAGCTGTTCACCGTCGTTGAGCTGCCAGTTGCCGGCGCTGAGGGTTTCCACTTCCAGTGATTGGCGTTCACCGCCGATGGTCAAGTCAAGCTGGCGACGCGCGGGCAGAGCAGAGCGCCAGTTGTGGACAGCCCAGGGCCCCTCAGGTTGCTGTGATTGTTCGTTCAGCAACAACAGCAGGGCGGCGAGTGCTTTGGATTCGGCGAAGCGGGCCTCACGGCGGGCCATCTTGCTGTCATGCATTTCCGTGTAGTGCTTGTCGATAAAGCCGGTGTCGAAGTTGGCGGCAGCAAACTCCGGGTGACCCGCTAGCTCACGCAGGTAGTGGGTGTTGGTGGCCAGACCGGCAATGGCGGTGTCTTCAAGAGCCTTGCACAATTGACGCAGGGCACTGGCACGGTCCTCACCCCAGACAATCAGTTTGGCGATCATCGGATCGTAATACATGCTGATCGCGTCGCCCTGTCGTACGCCGGAGTCGATACGCACGTGGTCGCTGGCGGCGGGAAAACGCAGGTATTTCAGTTGCCCGGTTTGCGGCAGAAACTGATTGTCCGGGTCTTCGGCGTAAATCCGTGCCTCAAAGGCATGGCCATTGATTTGCAGTTCGTCCTGATTACAGGGCAGGGTTTCGCCGTAGGCAACGCGCAGCTGCCACTCGACCAGATCCTGGCCGCTGATCATTTCGGTGACCGGGTGTTCGACCTGGAGACGGGTGTTCATCTCCATAAAGTAGAACTCTTCGTTGTCGCCCAACAAAAATTCCACTGTGCCTGCGCCGACATAACCGATAGCCTGGGCAGCTTGAATGGCAGCTGAGCCCATGGCGTTGCGCAGATCGACTGTCATACCCGGCGCCGGGGCTTCTTCGATTACTTTCTGGTGTCGGCGCTGCAGGGAGCAGTCACGCTCGAATAAATGCACGCCATTGCCGTGGCCATCGCAAAACACCTGAATCTCTACATGGCGTGGCCCGGTCAAAAATTTCTCGACCAGAATTTTATCGTCGCCAAAGGCGTTCAGGGCTTCGCGTCGGGTGGCCGCCAGTGCTGAGTCAAAGTCGTCGGCGCTCCAGACAATCCGCATACCCTTACCGCCGCCACCGGCGCTGGCCTTGAGTAATACGGGGTAGCCAATGTCTTTGGCCGAGGTTTTGAGCAGTTCGGGGTTTTGGTCGTCACCGTGATAGCCGGGGAGGAGGGGCACAGCGGCTTCGCTCATAATGGCTTTGGCGGCGGATTTGGAACCCATTGCCTCGATTGCACCGACCGGGGGGCCGATAAAGACGATGCCCTGTTCATCACAAGCGCGGCAAAAGGCCGCGTTCTCGGAGAGGAAGCCGTAGCCCGGATGAATGGCCTGGGCGCCGGTACGTGCTGCCACGGCGAGAATTTTTTCCGGAATGAGGTATGACTCATTGGCGGGTGCGGGGCCGATGCAGACTGCCTCGTCGGCCATGGCGACGTGCAGGGCGTCGCGGTCGGCGTCGCTGTATACCGCAACGGTGGCGATACCCATGCGGCGGGCGGTTTTGATAACGCGGCAAGCTATTTCGCCACGGTTTGCGATCAGTATTTTATTAAACATTGTTATGCTTCCGTATCCATGAGGCCTGACGTTTTTCGAGGAAGGCACTGAGGCCTTCCTGACCTTCGGGCGAAACCCGTATATCGGCAATGCGAGTGCAGCTGTCCTGAATCAGCGCGTTGTCTATGTCCCGCGCCTGGTAGTCCTGTATCAACGTTTTTGCCGCGCGCATTGCTGCAGGGCTGTTATTCAGCAGGCCGCTGCAAAAGGCGGCAACGGTGTCATCGAGCTGATCGTCGTCAACGCACTGACTGACCAGCCCCAGTTGCTTGGCCTGCTCGGCACCAAAGCGTTCTGCACTGATGGCGTAGCGCCGCGCGGCCCGCGAACCTATCGCCGCGATGACATAGGGGCTGATGGTGGCGGGAATCAGTCCGATTTTGACTTCACTGAGGCAAAAACTGGCGCGCCGGTTGGCGATGGCAAAATCGCAGCAGGCCACCAGACCGACGCCACCACCAAAGGCCGCACCCTGCACCCTGGCCACGGTCGGGCTGGGGAAACGGTCGAGTTGTTGCATCAACCCCGCCAATTCCTGAGCGTCGCGGCGGTTTTCAGCGTGGCTGTAGCCGGCCATTCGCCGCATCCAGCTGGCATCGGCACCGGCGGAAAAACTCTTGCCCTCGGCCGCCAACACCAACACCCGGACACTAGCCTGAGTGGCCAGATCGCCGAGAATATGGCGCAGCTCGGCGATAACCTTATCGTCGAAAGCGTTATGGATCTCCGGACGGCTCATCGTAAGGGTGGCGATGCCATTGTCGTCGATCGCGACTTTGCAAGCGGTATAACTCATGCCGGGTCTCCCTACATTCTGAACACGCCAAAGGTGGTGTCTTCGATCGGAGCGTTGAGGCTGGCAGACAGACTCATGCCCAGCACCCGGCGGGTATCGGCGGGGTCTATTACGCCGTCGTCCCACAGGCGTGCGGAGGCGTAGAAGGGATGACTCTGCTCTTCAAACTTGTCCAGAATCGGCTGTTTGAAGGCTTTTTCCTTATCGTCGCTCCAGGTCTCGCCCTTGCGCTCGTGCTGGGCGCGCTTGATGTCGGCGAGTACCCCGGCGGCTTGCTCGCCCCCCATAACCGCAATACGGGCGTTGGGCCACATATACATAAAGCGGGGCTCGTAGGCGCGGCCACACATGCCGTAGTTGCCGGCGCCGTACGAGCCACCAATTACCACGGTAAATTTGGGCACCTTGGCACAGGCAACTGCCATGACCATCTTGGCGCCGTGGCGGGCAATACCACCGGCCTCGTACTGTTTACCCACCATAAAGCCGGTGATGTTTTGCAGAAAGACCAGCGGTATTTTGCGCTTGGCACAGAGCTCGATGAAGTGGGCGCCTTTTTGTGCAGATTCACTGAAGAGAATGCCGTTGTTGGCGACGATGCCTATAGGGTGGCCATAGAGACGGGCGAAGCCACACACCAGGCTGCTGCCGTAGAGAGCCTTGAATTCGTCGAAGTCAGAGCCATCGACGATGCGGGCAATAACCTCGCGCACATCGTAGGGCTTGCGGCTGTCAGCGGGAATGACGCCGTAGAGCTCCTTCGGATCGTACAGGGGCTCTACACTCTCGGTGACATCAAGTTGGCGGGGTTTGCGGCGGTTCAGTTTGGACACCGCCTGACGCGCCAATTGCAAAGCGTGTTCGTCGTTTTCTGCGTAGTGGTCGGCGACACCGGATTCGCGACAGTGTACATCGGCACCGCCGAGTTCTTCGGCAGTAACCACTTCACCGGTCGCTGCTTTTACCAGTGGTGGGCCGGCAAGAAAGATGGTGCCCTGTTGACGAACAATAATGGTTTCGTCAGCCATGGCGGGAACATAGGCGCCACCGGCGGTGCACGAGCCCATCACTACGGCAATTTGGGGAATGTTTTTCGCCGACATATTGGCCTGGTTGTAGAAGATACGGCCGAAATGGTCGCGGTCGGGGAATACCTCGTCCTGGCGGGGCAGGTTGGCGCCGCCGGAGTCCACCAGGTAGATGCAGGGCAGGTGATTTTGCTCGGCGATGGCCTGGGCGCGCAGATGCTTTTTTATCGTGAGGGGGTAGTAGGAGCCGCCCTTTACGGTGGCATCGTTGGCGATAATCATGCACTCAATGCCGCATACCAAGCCGATACCTGCAACGACGCCGGCAGCGGGAATATCTTCGCCGTAGACCCCTTCGGCGGCGAGCTGGGAAAGCTCGAGAAAGGCCGCGCCGGGGTCGAGCAAGCCGTCGATACGTTCCCGGGGCAGAAGCTTTCCGCGACTGTGGTGGCGCTCGCGGGCAACGGCACCGCCGCCCTCGCTGATCCGCGCTGTAGCTTTTTTAAGTGCGGTGACCTGTTCTTCAATAGCGGCGCTGTTGGCCTGAAAGTCACTGCTGTGTCGGTCGAGTTTACTGTGCAGAACACTCATGGAAGTTCCTTTTTATTTATCCGTTGGCCGAATCAGTCTGTGGGTCAGGCAGTTTCTTTAAACAGTTCCCGGCCGATCAGCATGCGGCGTACCTCGGAGGTGCCCGCACCGATTTCATAGAGCTTGGCATCGCGCAGCAGGCGACCGGTAGCGTAGTCGTTGATGTAACCGTTGCCGCCGAGGGTTTGAATTGCCTGCAAGGCCATCTGAGTGGCTTTTTCAGCGGTGTACAGAATCACCGCTGCGGCGTCCTTGCGGGTTTCTTCACCGCGGTCACAGCTCTTGGCGACCGCATAGAGGTAGGCGCGGGAGGCGTTGAGGTCGCAATACATGTCGGCCAGCTTGCCCTGCATCAACTGGAATTCGCCAATCGCCTGGCCGAACTGTTTACGCTCGTGAAGGTAGGGCACCACGATGTCCATGCAAGCCTGCATAATGCCGGTGGGGCCACCTGACAACACAGTACGTTCGTAGTCCAGACCGCTCATCAGGATCTTTGCACCGTCGCCTTCCTTGCCGATAAGATTTTCTGCGGGTACCGCACAATCCTGGAATACCAACTCACAGGTGTTGGAGCCGCGCATGCCGAGCTTGTCGAGCTTCGGGCTGCGGGAAAAACCAGGGTAGTCACGCTCAACAATAAAGGCGCTCATGCCCTTGGAGCCGCCCTGGGGATCGGTTTTGGCGTAGATCACATAGGTGTGGGCGTCGGGGCCGTTGGTGATCCACATTTTTGCGCCGTTAAGAATATAGTGATCGCCCTTCTTGTCGGCGCGCAGCTTCATGCTGACCACATCGGAGCCGGCGTTGGGCTCAGACATGGCCAATGCGCCAATATGTTCGCCACTGCATAGCTTGGGCAGGTACTTTTCCTTTTGCGCCTGGTTGCCGTTCTTGAAGATCTGGTTAACACACAGGTTGGAGTGAGCGCCGTAGGACAAACCCACAGAGGCCGACGCACGGCTGATTTCTTCCATAGCCACAACGTGGGCCAGGTAGCCCATATCGCTGCCGCCAAATTCTTCACTGACGGTCATGCCGAGCAGACCCAGATCACCGAATTTACGCCACAGGTCCAGAGGGAACTGGTTTTCCTTGTCGATCTGCTCGGCTCGGGGGGCTATTTCATCCCGCGCGAAACGCTGCACTGTTTCCCGCAGCATGTCGATGTCTTCACCAAGGTCGAAATTCAAGCTGGGGTAGCTGTTACTCATGTTATTAGTCCTCTGTGCTGGAAGTCGTCGTGGAGTTACCGTGAATTTGTGTCAGCGCTTCGGCGCAGCGGGCTTCGGCGTCATCCAGGTCGGCAAGCAGGGTGTGGATGTCGTTGAGCTGGCGCTGCAGCATTTCTCGCTTTTCGCGAATCTTGTTGATTAAAGAGTGTAGCTGGGGACTGTTGTCTCGCTCGGGGTCGTACATATGAATAATGTCGAGACTCTCATCCAGCGACAGCCCAAGGCGCTTTCCCCGTAGAATCAGCCGCAACTTGGTGCGGTCGGCGGCACTGAATATACGGGTCTGCCCCCGGCGCTCGGGATGTAGCAGACCCTTTTCTTCATAAAAACGTATGCTGCGGGTGGTCAGATCAAACTCTGCAGCGAGCTCGGAAATTGAGTAGGTCTTCATGGCATTGGCGTCGATTTTTATGTGTGGGGAAATATTAACCTTACGTTGACGTTAACGTCAACTTTCGTGCCGGCAAAAGAAAGCGATTTTTTTCAGAATGATGGCAGGTTCAGGGGGCGGGAATAAATTCGCCGGAGTGCTTGCCTGGGTTAAAGACCGCGGTTTCGGCCTGTTCCGCAGTGTCGATGATGTGTTCAACGAACTGTTTGGTGGTGAAATGCCGCCTTGATGAGATCCAGCGGCGGGAGGTCAAACGGTTGCTTTGCAGGGCGCTCAATGCCGCTAGGCGCGCCAGTCGCAACAATTCCGCCGACTCCGGCACCTCCTGTTCACATTCCCATTGGGCCAGTCTGAGTGCGGCATCAGCGCAGAGAAAACGCGCGCGACGGAAGATTTGCTCGGGGTCCTTCCACAGCGGAGACAGTGGGACGGGGTGTTGTTCACGTTGATAGCCGTTGGCATTGACCAGCCAAGGCCCCAGGGCCAGGCCGATTTCGCTACGTGAACGGGTGATAATCGGCGGCACATAACCGATGACTTCAAAATAGTCCGCGATGCGACGCAGCATAATCAGTGCGGCACGTCGTTGGGTGGGCAGGCAGGTGTGTTCTGCCAGGCTTAGCTGGCTGCGGACATGGGCTCCGTTAAGGGGAGTAAGACGGGGATTCAGACCCAGCGCCGGTATGTCGCCGCCGGGGGGCGGAGTTTGTCGGAATTGATCGACGTTCAGCATGGTGCCTGCGCAGTGTTAACCATAGTGTTTGTAACCCTTGGTTTGAGGCTCTGAGGTATGAGGTTTTTGTGTTGGTGGTAGGTGTTTAAAAAGAAGTTGTTCCATAAAGCCGTTATCTTAGCTGAAAAGCACTGCAAAAGGGGGTATTGCGGGCTGAGTACAGCTTTTTGTGTTGAAGCCCGAATAATTTATTCCGAATTTAGCTTTTTGGGGTATTAATCCGTCCACAATTAGACGCGCAATGGTGTAAATCGCATAACTCTTGCCGGCGCCAGTGCCTATTATATGTACAGGTGCTGGATCGTAGTGAGGTGTGTCATGCAGGGAAAACCGATCAGTCTTGACGACAAGTATGCGCTGGATACTACCCGCGCCTACCTCACCGGTATTGAAGCATTGGTGCGCTTGCCGATTTTACAGCATCAGCGAGATCTGGAGCGGGGCCTCAATACCGCAGGCTTTATTTCCGGCTACCGGGGTTCGCCACTGGGCAGTCTCGATCAGACCCTGTGGAAGGCGCAGAAATACCTTGATAAACACCAAATCACCTTTGTTCCCGGTGTCAATGAGGATCTGGCCGCGACCGCGGTGTGGGGTAGCCAACAGGTTGGTCTGCACCCCAGCGCCAAATTCGATGGCGTGTTCGGCATGTGGTACGGCAAGGGGCCGGGTGTCGATCGCAGCATGGATGTCATTAAACATGCCAATGCGGCGGGTACGTCGAAATACGGCGGTGTACTCGCGGTAGCGGGGGACGATCACGCCGCGAAGTCGTCCAGCTTGCCCCACCAGTCGGAGCACAATTTTATGGGGGCGTCGATTCCGGTACTGGCACCGGCCAATGTGCAAGAGGTGCTGGACCTCGGTATTTTCGGTTGGGAGATGTCGCGCTATTGTGGTGCCTGGGTTGCCCTCAAGGCCATCACCGAAAATATGGACTCAGCGATTTCTGCGGAAATCGACCCCCATCGTATTAGCATTGTTATTCCTGAAAATTTCTCCTTGCCTGAAGACGGCGTGCATCTGCGCTGGCCCGATGCCCCGCTGGATCAGGAGCGCCGTCTGAACCGCTATAAAATCTATGCTGCACGGGAGTTTGCCCGAGTCAACAAGCTCAATTACACCGCGGTGGATAGCGACCGGGCACGGCTGGGCATTATCACCAGCGGCAAGGCCTTTCTCGATGTGTTGCAGGCATTGGAAGATCTGGGGATTGATCGCGCCAAGGCGGGTGAAATTGGCATTCGAGTACATAAGGTCGGTATGCCCTGGCCATTGGAACCGGTAACGACCCACGCCTTTGCCAGCGGTCTGGAGGAGATTCTTGTGGTGGAGGAAAAGCGCTCCATTATCGAGGATCAGCTCACCGGCCAATTATATAACTGGCCGGTGGATAAGCGGCCCCGGGTGATAGGTGAATTTGACGAGCATGGCCGAGAGCTGCTGCCAAATTTGAGCGAACTCACTCCGGCGATGGTGGCTCGGGCTATCGCGGCGAGAATACGCCGTTTCTATCAAAGTGAGGACATCGAAAAGCGTCTCAGCTTTTACCAGCAGAAGGAGCAGTCGCTGGCCAGTCATCGGCAAAAAATCGCGCGCCTGCCACACTATTGTTCTGGGTGTCCTCACAACACCTCAACCCAATTGCCCGCCGGCAGTATCGCCCTTGGCGGTATAGGTTGCCATTACATGGGCACCTTTATGGCCAGCCGTCCCGCGCAGACTTTTACCCAGATGGGCGGTGAAGGGGTCACCTGGGTGGGGCAGGCGCCTTTTGTCGAAACTCCCCATGTGTTCCAGAACCTGGGCGACGGCACCTACTTCCACTCGGGGATTCTGGCCATTCGCCAGTCCATCGCTGCCGGAACCAATATTACCTACAAATTGCTCTACAACGACGCCGTAGCGATGACCGGCGGTCAGCCTGTTGATGGCAGTCTCAGTGTCAGCCAGATTGTGCAGCAACTGAGAGGCGAGGGGGTCAAGCGCATCGCTGTTGTGTCTGAGGACACTCGGCGCAGTGATTTGGTCGAGGGCGATGGCCTGACCCTTCACCACCGGGACGAAATCATGCAGGTGCAGGAAATGTTGCGGCAGGTGGAAGGTACCACTTTGCTGATTTATGAACAGACCTGTGCTGCGGAGAAACGGCGTCGGCGCAAGCGCGGCTTAATGGACGACCCCGATCGCCGAGTGCTGATCAACGCGGCGGTGTGCGAGGGTTGTGGTGATTGCGGCAAGAAATCCAATTGCCTGTCGGTGCAACCCCTCGCGACGGAACTGGGGCGTAAGCGCACAATAGATCAAAGTGCCTGTAACAAGGACTATTCCTGTGTGAAGGGGTTTTGCCCCAGCTTTGTATCGGTTATCGGCGGTCGGCTGAAAAAGAATCGTGCGGCGGAGTCGGTGACCGAGTTCGCGCCGCTGCCGGAGCCTAGTCAGCCCCCCTTGGCCCAACCCTGGAATATCGTGGTGACCGGTGTCGGTGGCACCGGAGTGTTGACGATTACCGCGGTACTGGCCATGGCGGCCCATATTGAGGGCAAGGGTTGTGCAACCATGAATCAGACCGGGCTCGCGCAAAAGTTTGGCCCGGTGGTAAGCCACCTTCGAATAGCCCGGCAACAGTCGGATATCTGTGCTGTGCGTATCCCTGCGGGTGACGCTGACCTGTTGATTGGTTGCGATCTTGTGGTCAGCGTGACCGATGAGGCTATCGCCAAGGTGAATGTCGAGCGCAGCTATGCGGTGATAAACAGCAACGAAGCGCCGACCTCGGAATTTGTTTACGACCCCGATGCGCAATTTCCGGCGGAGTCGATGAAACGCTTGATTGAGGAAGAGGTAGGCAAGGAAAAGGTGGCATTTATCGAGGCCAGCGACATTGCCCGCCATCTGCTGGGCGACGGTATTGCCAGTAATTTCTTTATGCTCGGTTACGCCTTTCAGATGGGGTATATACCGGTGTCGGCAGAGGCTATTCACGATGCCATCGCCCTCAATGGCGTGTCGGTGGAATTTAATCAGCAGGCGTTTTTGTGGGGGCGACGCTGTGTCGTCGATGAGTCCGCGGTGCGCCGTATTTCCGGCGTATCCGGTGTCCCCTGGCAGCCTTTGACAGAGCTGAACGACATCATTGCGTATCGGGCGGAGCACCTGCGCAAATATCAGGACAAGGACTACGCCGATCGCTATACCGAACTGCTGAAACAGGTTCGCGTCGCCGAGATGAATCTGCCCAATCACGCCGTTGAATTGCCGTTGACCACAGCGGCGGCGCGCAGCTTGCACAAATTGATGGCGTACAAGGATGAATACGAGGTCGCCCGCTTGTTTACTGACGGCGATTTTCAGGCGCAGCTGGCGGAGCAATTCGAGGGTGATTACCGCCTGCGCTTTCATCTGTCTCCGCCCTTGTTAAGTCGCACCGACCCCTACAGCGGTGAACCGCTTAAACGGGACTTTGGCCCCTGGTTATTGCCGGTCTTCCGCGTGCTGGCGAAGTTGAAAGGGCTGCGTGGCAGCCGTTGGGACATCTTTGGTTACAGCGATGAGCGCCGCATGGAACGGCATCTTCTTCAGGAGTATATCGATGACATCGAACAGGTTGTCGCGGCGCTTACAGAGCACAATTACCGTGATGGGATTGCATTACTGGGTCTGGCGGAGAACATACGCGGCTTTGGTCCGGTGAAGCGGCGCAGTATCGAGGATTACCAGGGGCGGCGTCGCCAGTTACTTGAGAGGTTCTCTGGTCAGGTGGTGCAGTATGTCGAAATCAAGGGCGCGGCGTGAGGTCGGTGATGGGCGTATTCTCAACAGATAGCTTTGACAACCACGAAAGCGTGTCATTTTTCAGTGACGCCGACACCGGGCTGCGGGCGATCATCGCCGTGCACAGTAGTCGTCTGGGCGCTGCGGTAGGAGGGTGCAGAATGTACCCCTATAGCAGCGAGGGCGCAGCGATTGACGACGCCTTGCGCTTGTCCAGGGGGATGACCTATAAATCAGCGCTGGCCGGGCTCCCTATGGGCGGAGGCAAGGCCGTGATAATCGGCGATCCCTCTGCCGATAAAACTCCGGCGCTGCTGCGCGCCTTTGGCGATTGTGTTGAGCGCCTTGGTGGTCGCTATGTCACCGCCGAGGATTCCGGCACCACCGTAGCCGATATGGCCTGTATCGCTGAGCGAACCCGTTTTGTCTCGGGCCTGAATGCCGGGCCATCGCGCCACGGAGGAGACCCATCGCCCTACACCGCATACGGTGTCTTTCGCGGTATTCAGCAGGCATGGCGGGTAAAAAAAGGCGAGACTGCCACTCTGGCCGGGTGTCGAGTGCTTGTGCAGGGCGCGGGGGCGGTTGGCCGCCATCTGATCGCTCTGTTGATAGCGGAAGGGGCGCAGGTGATGGCCGCAGATATCAATGCCGATAATTTGCAAAAGTCGGTGGCAATGGGCGCATCGGCAATTGCTCAAGACGAGGTCTTTTCTGTCGCGACAGATATCTTTGCACCCTGCGCGATGGGGAGCGTGTTTACCACCGCCAACGTCATGTCGATTCAGGCGGAAGTCATCGCCGGAGCCGCCAATAACCAATTGGAAGGGCCTGAAGTCGCAAAAATATTGGCGCGGCGGGGAATATTGTATGCCCCCGACTTCGCGATCAATGCGGGCGGGATTATTGATGTCTATTACCAGCGCAGCGGTGGTGAGCACCGTCAGGTCATCAGCCATATCGAGCGGACGGTTTCAGTGCTGGAGCAGATTCTCAGGCGGGCACAGTGCGAACAGCGCGATACCCATAGTGTCGCTGAAGAAATGGCCGAACAGCGTTTGCTGCAGGGGGGCGAAGGCCCGCTCAAAACCGCAGCCAGCGGTTCTCTTCACCAGGTAGGCATGTAGTGGAATTAGTGCTGCGTGGGCAACTGGCTGCTACAGCTGAGTATCCAGCGGCAGCTCGGTGGTGTTTTTAATTTCGGTGACGGCGATGTGAGAGTGGGTTTCGCCTACCATCGGCAGTGACAGAAGTTTCTCCCGAACAAAGCTCTCATAGTGGCGAATATCACGGGTAATAATTTTAAGCATATAGTCCCACACGCCGGTCATGGTGTAGCACTCGACGATCTCCGGAAACGCACTGACCCGATGCTCAAATTCTTCCAGGTGGCGCCTGCCCACCGCAGTTAAGTTGACCGTGGTGAAGCACACCAACTCCATTCCCAGTTTTTCCCGGTCGAGTACCGCCACCTTCCGTTGTATATACCCGGCCTGTTCAATACGGTTGATACGTCGCCAGCATGGCGATTGGGAGATGTTTATCATCTCGGCGATTTCCGTTGAACTCTTGCTCGCGTCCCGCTGGAGGATGCTGAGAATAGTGACATCCTGGTGATTGAGGTCGTTGCTCATTGGGTTCACCTCCGCTGGTAAAAGCCTGTGTGCGCCGATTCGGTGCGCCTTGGGGCAGTGTTCGATTGAACGGCGGGAAAAATCGATAGCTTCCTCATTATAGACTTGTTTTGTGCATAGTCTATGCGGAAGTGTTCGGTAAAAAGACTAGTGGAAGCTACACGTTCGAAATAAATTGCCGCTTTGTAACGGCTGGCGATTGTGGCGTTGCAGCATAATTACAAGGCTATCTTTGGGTGGCATGATTCTTGAATTAATCTGCATGAAAACACGCTAATCAGGTGTTTAATCACCATAGTGGTGCGCATTTTGATCAAGGGTGATTGCGACAGAGCACAACATTGGTGCAAGTTCCCAGGAGACGCTTTAATGATATTTGGCAGGAAAAACCGTAAACCGATCACCATCGCCGACAAGAAGGTCGTCGATTGGAAGTACGCGGTTTGCGGCTACTGTTCAACAGGTTGTTCCATTGAGGTGGGATTGAATGCAGAGGGCAAGCCGGTGGCCAGTCGCGGCAAGGGCAATGCGCCGGTCAATCAGGGCAAGCTATGTATCAAGGGGATTTTTGAGCACGAGCTGAGCACTACCTCTGGTCGCGGAACAGAACCGCTGATGCGCGACAAGATTTACAATGGCTTTACGCCGGTCAGCTGGGATGCCGCTCTTGACCGCACTGCAGCGGAATTCAAGCGTATCCAGGAAAAGTACGGCCGCGACAGTGTGGCGGTGGTGTCGACAGGGCAGTTGCTGACGGAAGAGTTTTATACCCTCGGCAAGCTGGTTCGCGGTGTTATCGGCACCAATAATTACGACGGTAATACCACCCTGTGTATGGCCTCGGCGGTATCGGGCTACAAGCGCTCATTTGGCGCCGACGGCCCGCCCGGCTGCTACGATGACTTTGAAAACACCCACTGCCTGATGGCCTTTGGGTCGAATTTGCCGGAACAACATCCGATCATCTATTGGCGCTTGAAAGAAGCCCTGGAAAAGCGCAAGTTCCCGCTGATCGTGGTGGATCCCCGTGTCACCATGTTCGCCCAATTCGCTGACATCCATTTGCCGATTACTCCGGGCACGGACCTGGTGCTGTTGAATGCACTGGCCCATGTGATTCTCAAGGAAGGCCTGCAGAAACAGGAATATATCGATGCCCACTGCAACGGCTTTGAGGAGCTAAAGGCCACCTGCGAAAAATATGACCCCGTTACCGCCTCGCGCATCTGTGGTATCGACCCCGACACCATCAAGCACGTCGCTCGAATCTACGCCAAGGCGCCCTCGGCGATGAGCATCTGGACCATGGGGATTAACCAGAGCACCCACGGCACAGATGGCGTTTGCGGCATCAACAACCTCAACCTGATTACTGGCAACATCGGTATTCCCGGCGGCACCAGTCTGTCGATCACAGGGCAGTGCAACGCTATGGGCACCCGCGAGTGGTCGTCCTGCTCGGGCCTGCCCGGCTACCGCATGCTGGAAAAGCCGGAACACCGCAAGGAGGTTGCGGAGTTCTGGGGAGTGGATGAGTCCTTCTTTCCGGCGAAACGCGGTCTGCAGCAAACTGATATTTTCCCGGCCATTGAGTCCGGTGAAATCAAGGCACTGTGGATTGTGGCCACTAACCCGCTCACTTCCATGCCCAACCAGCCGCGCATCAAAAAGGCCCTGGAGAAGCTGGAGTTTATGGTGGTGCAGGACGGTTATCAGGATTGTGAAACCGTGAACTACGCCCACGTATACCTGCCTGCGGCGGTGTGGGGCGAAAAAGAGGGCGTTCAAACCAATACCGAGCGTCGGGTGAACCTGGTGCGCAAGTTCACCGAAGCGCCGGGCAACTCAAAGCCGGATCACTGGATATTCAGTGAGTTAGCCAAGCGTTTTGAGGCGGGGCAGAAAATCCGTTTCCCGGAAACGACCTCTGATATTTTTGATGAAATGAAGCAGCTGTCGAAGGGGCAGGGGCGCAACCTGGATATTTCCGGAATGAGCCACGACCTGATCGAAGCCCAGCGGGGCATTCAATGGCCCATGCGAGAAGGGGAAGATACCGGTAACCCACGCCTGTATAGCGACGGCGTTTTCCCAACGCCAAACGGCAAGGCCAATCTGCTGGCGATGGACTACATCGAAGACAACGAAGTGCCCGACGCCAGCTATCCGTTCTGGATGAATAGCGGGCGTGTTGTCGAGCATTTCCACACTCGTACCAAGACCGGCAAAATCGGCAACCTGAACAAGTTCAGCCCGACCCCTTATATGGAAATGAACCCCGACTCCGCCAAGGAGTTTGGGGTAGAACACCAGAAGTATGTGCGTCTGGTGTCGCGCCGGGGCGATGCGGTGGTCATGGTGCAGCTGACCCAGCGGGTGCCCCGCAACATGCTGTTTATTCCCATGCATTACCACGACTGTGTTAACCGCCTGTCGTTGGGCTTGCTCGATCCTTATTCTCGACAACCCGCATTCAAACAGTGCGCGGTACGCATCGAGCACATCGACCAGAAAGAAGCCGCACGGCTAAACGTTGAGCGCCGAGCCTTCTAAAGGTACGGCGAGAGTTTACAAGATTGAAATGTTGCGGCCTGAGTGCCGCCCACAGCAAAGGTTGTAGCTATGTGGAAAGTAAGAGACGACGAACCGCAATATGCATTTTTGAAGGAACCCAATGTTCCTGAGGTGAATTACTACGAGGCGCCGATCGACCTGATCGCCCGTAGCGGCGGCGCCATTCCCGCGGGCCGGGAAATGTTTATCAATGAAGAGCCCGGGGTGGGCACTAACCCTAACCGCAACAAGCAACATGCCTTTCACTTCACTGCGGATAACTGCATCGGTTGTCATGCCTGTGAGGCGGCCTGTAGCGAGAAGAACGATAACCCGGCCCACATCAGCTTCCGCTCGGTGGGTTATGTCGAAGGCGGTACGTATCCCGACTTCAAGCGAATGAATATTTCGATGGCCTGTAACCACTGTGATGATCCGGTGTGCTTGAAGGGCTGTCCGACACGGGCTTACACCAAACATGTGGAGTATGGCGCGGTATTACAAGACCCGGAAACCTGTTTCGGCTGCGGCTATTGCACCTGGGTGTGTCCTTACAATGCTCCTCAGCTCGACCCCATCAAGGGACAGGTGAGCAAGTGCAATATGTGCGTAGACCGCCTGGAAGTGAACCTTAAGCCCGCCTGTGTCTCGGCCTGTTTGGGCAATGCGCTGAACTTTGGCGTGGTTGAAGACCTGCCGGAAAACCGCGAGCAGGGCAAGCTGAGCATTCCCGGTTTTCCTGATCCGGAAATCACCCACCCGAATATTCGTTTCCAGCAAACCAAACAAATGCCGGATGAGGTTACCCGCACAGATGGTATGCCGGTGAAATACCATAAAGGCGACGATGGGCAATATCGCCCGGTAGTCGATCAGAAAAAGGGTGTCGATAAGCGCTGGAGCTTGGGTAAACTCAGCTCTCGGGAAAACCCGCTGGTGATCTTTACCTTGGTTAGCCAGACCTCTATTGGGGCCTTCTTCCTGGCGACGCTGGGTATACTGTTTGGTTTTGAGCCGCTGGTTGCCTTCCGCGAGTCGGTAATGTACGTGCCCTTTGTCGCGGTAACCGTCGCGCTGGCGGGCCTCGGTATGCTGATGTCAGCGACCCACCTTGGCAAGCCCATGCGTTTTTATCGCGGCTTCAACAACCTGCGCCACTCACCGGTGTGTCGCGAAGGTCTTGGCATCTGTTTATATATGGCTTTTGTCGGCTTCCATCTGTTGGCGGTACTGCCGGAAAATGCGGTATTTATCGACTTGATGGGTGATTGGGGGCGGTTCTCCGGGCTGGCCACCGGGCTTGCGATCACTGCGATGATTCCCGGAAGTATCGGCTTGTACTATATGTACCGCTGCTACCGCATTCCTGCACGTCCGTTCTGGAACCATTGGCAAACCGCGACCAGCTTTGTCGGTACGGCGATGGTGCTCGGCGGCCTACTGGCCGGGGTGATGGTGATGGCGACGCTGCTGTGGACCGGCGGCGATGCCAGCGCTGTGGTCGCGTTGACCGGCGCTATGGTGCTGCTGGGCTGTTTGCTGGAAGGGGTTGGCCTGGTGGGTCACGCACGGGATATGAATGTGGGTAACAACGAAGGCAGCGTGTCTCACTACATTCAATGCACCCTGTTTGGCAAAAGCTACCTGTTGCGTAACGCCATACTGGTGGCGAATGCGGCGCTGGCCATTGTGCTAATGACAATCGCCAGCGATGTGGCACTCAGCCTGACAGTGATAGCTCTGCTTCTGGCGACCTCAATGGCGGCAGCGTTGATTGGACGCACACTATTCTATGTATTGGTAATACCTACCACGATGCCGGGTGCATTCTTCTGGAAGAACAAGGATTTCGAAGAACACGCCCGTGAGATCGGGCTGGCGAATATGCCCCAGGTGGGTGTTGTTGCCGACCTGCACTGAGCGGCGAGGGGTAAGCACAACCGTTAGCAGGGTGTTTGTTGCTGAATAGTTCAGGATTATAGGCCAGCCATTCTTTGATGGCTGGCCTATGTTTTTTTCCGGGGGAGAGTCCAGCAGCTGTTGACAGCCACAAGAGGCCGCTTGCTATCGGCTCAGCAGGCAGAATGGTTCATTTGTTTTTCTCTATCGCCACCCGCTGCGATATGAACACCGCCACCACTCAGTCGCTTGGCCTGCTTTTTGGCGTCACTGGCAATGCGACTCACGTCGTCGGCGTTGCGCATTTGTTCACGGTCTGAGTAACAAAGTCCAATAGACAAGGTCATGGTGCGGTAAAACACCGGCCGCCCGCTGCGATCCTTTGACCAGATACCGCCGTGTTGCTGGTCGTCGAGGGCATAGAGGTCTTTGGCGTTCTCGGCAAACCCACAACATATTGCGGAACAGGCGTCTACACAGTCGGTGTTGCGGAAAATCACGATAAAATCGTCGCCGCCAACATGGCCGATAAAATTTTCCGGGGTGGGGGCGTGCTGCTGTAACAGTTTGGCCAGCATTTTTATGGCGCTATCACCTGCACTGTAGCCATAGGCATCGTTAAACGCCTTGAAGTGGTTGATATCGCAGTAGGCGACGGCAAAGTCGCAACCCTGCTCCAGTAACTTGCTGATATGCTCACTGATAGGGACATTGCCGGGAAGCAAGGTCAGTGGGTTGGCATAGCGAGCATTGCGAATTTTCCGGTCGGTAATGCAGCGCAGCAAATCAGTTGTACGTACAACGCCGATGTAGCGACCGTTATTGACAACGATACATTCCTGCACGATATGACTGCTGTGATTTTCGGTGAGCAAGTAGCTGACGTCCTCTATACCCATGGATTGTTCGACTATGGGTATATCTTCATCCATAAACACAGAAACTGTTTTGCGACCGTAGAGCTCTCTGCCGAAGTCACTGCTGTACAACTCGAGCGCCTTACTTCGGCTGATACTCCCCACCGCATTTTGTCCGTCCAGCAGGGTGATGCTGTGAATATCCGGGGATTGCTTGAAATGGCGGATAACGTCGCGGAGTGGGCTGTGCATGCTTACGGCAGGGCAGGGCGTGATTAACGCCGCAATAGATTGCTGGCTTTGGAGGTTTGAGGGTATTTCATCCATTGGGTCAGCATCCTTGCTGCGGGAGCCGCGATTGACGGGTGTGGGTGACTCCCCTGAATTGTCAGACGGCGACGATTGATGATGAAGACGATCAGCGTGATCGTTTTGCCATTGCACACCGGGGTGGTGGAATAAATAGCCCTGCATATAGCGAATGCCAAGTTGTTGCAGGCAGAGCGCTTCGTAAACGGTTTCGATACCCTCCGCAATCAGCGTCGAGTTCATTTCCGTGGCGATGCCAATCAGTCCGGTAAGCATGGCTTGTTTGCCGGGGTTATTATGCACGTCCCGGCATAATTCTCGATCCAGTTTGACGTAGTCAGGACGGAGTTCCAGCCAGCGGAGCAAACTGGAATGGGCCGCGCCAAGGTCGTCGAGGGCAAGGCGTATACCGGCGTTCCGAAGGCGCTGGATAACCGGCGTCAGCTGGTCAGCAGGACAGGCCAGCTCGGTCAATTCTATGACAATATTGTGGCAGTTCAGGGCAGGGAGAGCAGTACACAGCGTGGTTATCCAGTCTGCAAAGCCTGGCTCCAGCAAAACATGGCATTGAAAATTTAAAAACAGCAGACCGTCATCGGCACAAAAGCGTTCGCAGGCCAGCTCAGCGCACACCCTTTCCATTTCGCGATCAACACCGCTCTCAGCGGCGGCGGAAAACAGCTTGTCGGCCCGGTGATAAGGGCCATTCGGGCCGCGGGACAAGGCTTCGTGACCCAGAACACAATGCTGCCGAGTGTCGAAAATAGCCTGGAAGCAAGTGGTGATTTGCCGTTGTGCGACAATAGTGTGTATTGAGTCAGCGGCCTGAGATACAGCTGAAGGCATGGGCGGCTCCCGGACCGAGTGCAAGGATGAAGGTCGGGTATTGTCGCCAAGCAATGTTAAAGAAATGTGACATTGCGCTGGCGATCAACCCTAGCGGGGCCCGGTTGATAACGCCAGAATCATACTCAGCTCGCCCAGACTCCTGCCGCTCTCATCGGCCATGGCATTAAAGGCTTGCTGGATCTTGAGGAGATCGCGCTTGGCCGTGGGTTGGTCACGATCCACAATGCCTTCGGCTTTCAGTGCGACGCAGACATCCCGGCTGAGAATAAAGGTGTCTTTGCCGACAAAACGCAGGAAATACTGACCGCTGGCACCGCCCAGCCGTGATCCTCTTTTCTTTAACATCAGCCAGAGATCGACGATGTCCTGTGCTGGCCACTGGGCCAGAAACTTTCCGAAGCTGCCGTATTCCCGTTGGATATCGAGCACAAACAGCGCATTGTCCTGCACCGCCCGTACCTTGCTCAGATTTCGAATGATCCGCGTATCGGTGGCCATTTGCTCGATATCTTCCGGCGAGCGCGAGGCGACCCAAATCGGCAGAAAATTGTTGAATACCGTTTCAAAGCCGTCCCATTTATTTTCCACTACCCGCCAAACAAAGCCGGCGCGAAAAATACAGGCTGCCATTTCTGCTAAATAGCGGTCGTCTCCCAGAGCCTGTAATTGCCTTGCCGTTTTTGCTTTGGGGAGTTTGTCCTCGACGGCCTCCAGACTGCCGTGCTGGGCAATGGCGCGTTCCAGGTAGCGTGTATATAAGCTGATCATCGTTCACCTGTGATGGATTCATTATCGTTCAGTGGCAGTATACCCTCATGCAGACGGATGATTGGGGCGAGCCAGCGCGCCGTCTAAGATGGTGAACGTATACTGGTTTATTAAATCGCTTCAGTGCTCGGATAATAACGATGACAGACAGAAAATGGGATCACCAGGTTGAGGTTTTAGTCGTAGGCAGCGGCAATGGCGCGATGACAGCCGCGCTGAGCTGTTACGAAATGGGCCTGAAAAACGTACTGCTGGTGGAAAAATCCCATTGGGTGGGGGGCACCAGTGCAACCTCTGGCGGCGGAGTGTGGATTCCCAATAACCGTTATGCCAGGGCCGCCGGTGCCCGGGACAGTTTCGATGAGGCAAAAAAGTACCTGTTGAGCACTACACCTGAAGGAAGTGTGCCGGAGGAATTGGTTGATGCCTATTTGGTCAATGGCCCGAAAATGGTCGATTTTCTCCATGAGCGCAGTGATGTGCGCTACGAAACCCTGGAGCACTACCCGGATTACTACACCAACGTAGAGGGTTCCCGTGCAGGCCATCGCTCTATGGAGCCGGAGCGATTCGATGCGTCACTGCTGGGGGAGGATGTTCGGCGCTTGCGTCCCTCCCACCATATGATGCGTTTGTTTAACAAAATCTATTTCACCCAGGTGGAAGCGGCGCTGTTGGCGGTGCAAGGGCCGGGGTGGATAAAACTCACCCTGAAACTCATGCTGGATTACTACCGGGATATCGGTTGGCTGTTGCGGGGCCATCGCACAAGCCGAAAAGTCTGCACCGGTGCCGCCGGCGTTGCCCGACTGTGGTATTCATTGAAAAAACGCGATATTCCGCTGTGGACGGAGTCTCCCATGCAGCGCCTGATTGAAGAAGACGGCAAGGTGCTGGGGGTGGAAATTCTGAAGGATGGACAGCCCTGTCGTATTCGCGCGGAAAAAGGCGTGGTGCTGGCGGCGGGGGGCTTTGAGCGCAATCAGGCCATGCGCGAGAAATACCTGCCTGCGCCCACGAGCACGGCGTGGAGTGGGGGAGTGGAGTCCAATACCGGCGACGCCATCAACGAGGGTTTACGGCTTGGTGCAGCAACCCGCCTAATGGACGGTGCATGGTGGTGTACCACCATATCGGTGCCGGGTGAGCCTGCGCCGCGTTTGAGTATTATGGAAAAGTCCTTTCCCGGTTCCTGTGTGGTCAATTTGAATGGCGAGCGCTTTGCCAATGAATCACAGAACTATATGGCCTTTCAAAAGGATTTGTACAAGGCCCACAGTGAAGAAACCCCCTGCTCCCCGATGTATCAGGTCTTCGATGCGCGCTTTCGCCGCGACTATATCGTTGGCCCGATGATGACCGCCCAACTGAAGCCGGACTGGACGATTCCCAAGGAGTGGTTCGACACCGGACTAGTGGGTAAGGCCAGTACGATCAGGGAGCTGGCGCAACAACTGGGCATCAATGCTGAAAATCTGGAGCAGACCATAGCGAAAATGAATCGCTATGCTGAAACCGGCAAAGACGAGGATTTTCAACGGGGTGATTCCGCCTATGACCGCTACTACGGCGACCCCCGGTTTAGTCCAAACCCATGCCTGGGCGCTATCAAGGAAGCGCCCTACTATGCGATTCGCGTCGACGCAGGCGATTTTGGCACCCAGGGAGGCTTGGCGACAAACCCCCATGCCCAAGTGCTGAAAGAGAGCGGTGGAGTAATTGAAGGACTGTATGCCGTGGGTAACTGCTCGGCAGCGGTATTGCCGACCTATCCCGGGCCTGGCTCGACCCTCGGACCCGCGATGACCTTTGCTTATCAGGCAGCCAAGCATATGAGCGGCTATCGCGACTGAGGTGGCTCTGCGCCAACGGACCGCGTCGCCGCGGGGATTTACGTGCCACTCCGCCCAGCTTATGCCGCAGAAGTAATCATTCTGTAACCTGAAACGCTCAACTTGGTATACTCTACACTTTTACCGGTGTTCGCCTGTATTCGCGGATTTTTAACGGTGTTTGTTGGGTAAGTAATCTGGGAGTGGGTTCATGTTGTCTTTTTTGCCGCCAGTACTGCGCGGATTGATTGCGGGATTATTGCTGGCTGCAAATACCGTGCTGCTGGCCCCGTTGCTTCTGGCGGTGTCGTTAATGCGTTTCCTGATCCCCCTTGGCGGATGGCAGCGGCTTTGTACCGGCATGGCCATCGGTATCGCTGAGTTCTGGATTTCCGTAAATGCCTTCTGGATGCGCTTGACGCAGAAGATGGAATGGGATGTAGAGGGCGTCGAGCACCTCGATAAAGAGCACTGGTATCTGGTGTTGTCGAATCATCAATCCTGGGCAGATATTTTCATATTACAGTATCTGTTCAATCGCAAGATCCCCATGTTGAAGTTCTTTTTGAAACAGGAACTCATTTGGGTGCCGGTGATTGGTCTGTGCTGGTGGGCGCTGGACTTCCCCTTTATGAAACGCTACAGCAAGGAGTATCTGGCCAAGCACCCGGAAAAGCGCGGGCAGGATTTCGAGAGCACACGACGGGCCTGCGAAAAATTCAAACATACCCCGGTGGCGGTATTTAATTTTCTGGAGGGTACACGCTTTACTGCTGCGAAGCAGGAAGCCCAGCAATCTCCCTATACCTATCTGTTAAAACCCAAGGCCGGGGGAATCGCCTTTGTTCTGGGGGCGATGGGAGAAAGCATGAAAGAGCTGCTGGATGTGACCATCGCCTATCCCGGGCATGTGCAACCCTCCTTTGGCGACTTTTTGTGCGGCCGAGTCTCGTCGGTGACGGTACGTGTACAAACCAAGCCGATACCGACGGAATTTCTCAATCGCGATTACGACCAGGACGAAGCCTTTCGCTACGAGTTCCAACAGTGGGTGAGTGAATTGTGGCGGGAAAAAGACGCCCTGTTGAAAGCCTTGCATCAGTGACAGCTGATTGCCATAACCTGATCCCGTGTTGCGGGTGTGGCACAAGGGTCGCCGCCTTTGCGCGGCTGTCACGCAATTGAAATCCCGATGACATAAATTCGTCCTTAAACTGTCGCATTGCGGCCCTAAGCTCTTGGTCTTCGCCATAGACTAGAGTTGGAGGGTTCAATGAATTTCAGGAAAAAGGCGCTTGCCTGCGGCATCTTGCTGGCATCGACAATGGCAGTGACGGGATGCGGTGGAGACGATGGCCGTAATGGAGTAAATGGCAGTGACGGTGCGGCGGGTGTCGATGGCGCCGCAGGCGCGCAAGGCCCCTCCGGTCTTAACAGTTTGGTCAAGCAAACGTCATTGTTAGCGGGCAACGAGCACTGCTTTGACGGCGGTGTGCGAATAGACTCGGGTATAGACGATAATAATAACGATGCCCTCGACGCTGCTGAAATTGATAACACCACCTATCTGTGTTCGCCAACCAGCCTAAACGACAGCAAACACTTTAACCGTATCGCTAGCTTCCCCGTGTGCCAACAGCTTGATGCCACCTGCGACGTGGATACCGAAACCGCCGCAGAGATTGTCGCCGCCAGTGAAGATGGCCAGACACTGATTTATACCGACAGCCCCGAGAAAACCCTGGGCTTTGTCGATATTACTGACCCCACCAAACCCTCTGCTCTGGGATTGTTGCCCCTGAATGGCGAACCGACATCTGTCGCCGTGAAGGGCGGTTACGCGCTGGTGGGGGTGAACACCTCCGCTGACTTTATCAATGTGTCCGGTGAACTGGCCGTCGTGGATATTGCGACCCGGAGCATTGTGCACACCTTGACCCTTGCGGGTCAGCCCGACTCAGTCGCAGTAAGCCCCGACGGCCAGTACGCGGCAGTCGCTATTGAAAACGAGCGGGATGAGGATCTCGGTGACGGTGCTCCACCACAGCTGCCCGCGGGTAGTCTGGATGTAGTGGCTATTGGCGATGCCGACCCGGCAAATTGGGCGGTGAGCAATGTTGGCATGACGGGATTGGCGGACTTGTATCCCGACGATCCCGAGCCCGAGTATGTCGACATCAATAGCGACAATATTGCGGTGGTAACCCTGCAAGAGAACAACCATATTGTGCTGGTGGACTTGACCAGTGGCGCGGTGGTGACCCACTTCAGCGCCGGCAGTGTGGACCTGGCGCAGATAGACGCTACGGAAGAAGATGCAGCGTTGATTATGCAAACCGAGAGCCAGACCGCTGTGCTGCGAGAGCCCGATGGCGTTAGCTGGCTGTCGGCCGACTATTTTGTCACCGCCAACGAAGGTGACCTCGATGGCGGGAGTCGTGGATTCAGCGTCTTCAGCAAAACCGGTGAAGTGGTTTATGAGGCCGGCCAGTCCCTGGATCATCTGACCGCACGCTTTGGCCATTACCCCGACGCTCGCTCCGGCAACAAGGGCAACGAACCCGAAAATGCTGAATTCGCCGTGTTTGGCAGTGAGCGTTATCTGTTTGTGAATTCCGAGCGTTCGAGCATGGTATTTGTCTACGATGTAGCGGATATGACCAGGCCGGTGTTCAAACAGGCGCTACCCGCCGCATTGGGGCCTGAGGGGGCGCTGGCGATTCCTTCGCGGAATCTGTTGGTGGTGGCGAGTGAGGAAGACAGCCGAGATGACAAATTCCGCTCAGCGTTGAATATCTACCAGTATGAAACGGCTCCGGCCCAGTACCCCACAATCGTGTCTGCCGACCGGGTGGATGGCACGCCGATTTCATGGAGCGCGGTGAGTGGCCTGGCCGCCGACCCTTCGGCCAGCACGCGGGTTTGGGCAGTAGAAGACAGCTTTTACCAGCAAAGCCGTATCTTTGGTCTGGATGTCTCGGCAATGCCAGCTAGTTTACACACGGAAATTCGAGTGAAGGACAGCAATGGCGTGTTGGCGGCAACCCCGGCGGCTCCGCTAGCGGATTCCAGTGTCGACGATGATCATGCCAGCCGGGTGGGCGTGTTTGATGTGGCAGATCGGGCCGCCATGATCAACGACGACAACACCGTAAACCTCGACCTTGAAGGCATCGCGGTTGCCAGCGATGGTGGATTCTGGCTGGTGTCAGAGGGTGCGGGGACCATCGGCGATGCGGGTCGTCCCATCAACAGTCTGAATTTCCTGCTGAAAACCGATGCCGGCGGCGTGATTGAGCAGGTTATCCGCCTGGATGATGCCGTTAATGACATGCAGCTACGCTTCGGCTTCGAGGGCGTGGCCGAGCAGGATGGCAATGTGTATGTCGCATTTCAACGAGCGTGGGGGACAGACCCCAATCCACGGCTGGGTATTTATAATCTGGCGACTTCCACCTGGAGCTATGTGTTTTATCCCCTTGATGCGGTCGCGTCCCAGAATGGCGGCTGGGTTGGGCTTTCTGACCTTACCGCCGTGGGTAATGGCCGCTTGCTGGTGGTTGAGCGGGACAACCAAAGCGGCCCTGACGCGGCTATCAAACGCTTGTATCAGGTGGACGTGAGTGCAGCTGCGCCGAATACCACTATCAGCAAAACGCTGGTGCGCGACCTGATGCCGGATTTAATGGCCAGCGGGGGGCTTGTGCCTGAGAAGATCGAGGGCTCCGCAGTGCTCAAGAACGGCAATGTACTGGTGGTCAACGACAACGATGGCGTAGACGACAACAGTGGCGAAACCCAGCTGCTGAACCTAGGTGATATCCTGCCTAACTGAGCGCGAGCTAAACGCGCAGAGTAAACGGTGGTCCGCGCCGCCGTTTGAATAAGTCTGAAGCGCGACAGTGCAATGCTGTTGCGCTTTTTTATTTTCGATAATTGGTCTTCAGCGAAATCCAGTCCATTTCGAATCTTCGTGGCATTTTTAACAACACATGTATTTAACGCAAAATTACCGAGTTTTCGTTCAGAAAACGTAAGAAAACGCAAATAGAAAAATGCCGCCTACAATAAAGCGGCATTCTGAATAAATTTTTCCGTGGTGAGCGGCTTGCTGATATAGCCGCTTATCAGCGGGTGGGTTTCGGCTCTAGCCCTATCCTGGGGGTTGACCGAGGTGGATAGCATAAAGATTTTCGATTTCCGTTGCTCAACACTGATGCAACGCTTGTAGTGTTCCAGAAATTCCCAACCATCGACCGATGGAATATTAATATCGAGGAAAATAATATCCGGCATCGCCGCACGACCTTCGGTCGCGTCAATGAGCCTGTCGAGGGCGGAGAGGGATGAAGTACAGGATTCGACGGTGCCGCAAAGCTCGGATTTTTCGATACTGTAGGTATGGAAATAGTTGTCCGCGTCGCTGTCGTCGATGAGGAGTACAGATAACACACTAAGCTCCCTTGTTGATTGCCTTGGGGATGGTGAAATAAAAACAGCTGCCTTCCCCTACGGTGGAGTCCAGCCAGATATCACCGCCAAACAGGGTGGTGATTTTTCTGCAGCTGGACAACCCGATGCCGCTGCCGGGAATCTCTTCGTTGCGGTGCAACCTGCGGAAAATGAAAAATATACGTTCGAAGTTTTCCGGCGAGATGCCTATGCCATTGTCGCGAATGGAAAAGGTCCAGTTACTGCTGGACTGTTTCGCCGCAATTTCGATTTTACAGGTGGAATCTTCCCGTGAAAACTTCAATGCGTTGGCTATCAGGTTTTGAAACAACTGCCGAAGCTGCGAGCGGCCAGCAACAATAACAGGAAGAGGGCTAACGACAACCTTGGCATTTTTTTCGCGGATCAGCTCGGATAAATCTGCCAGAACACCGTCTACTACGTCATCGCAGTCAATGCTTTCCCATTCAATTTCCTGAGAAATACGGCTGTAGTCCATCAAACCTGTAAGCAGGTTTTGCATGCGATTGGTGGCTTCGCTGATAAAAAATACCGCCGACCGGACATGTTCTTTCTCATTATCCGCCAGTGATTCCTTGAGCATACCGCTGAAATTGCTGACCGAGCGCAGGGGCTCCTGCAAATCGTGCGATGCGATAAAGGCAAACTGTTCCAGCTCCTGATTGCTTCGCTCAAGCAGCTTCACAGTATCCCGCAGCTCGTCAGTGCGTTTTGTGGCCCGAGCAACCATGCGTTTGGCGAAAGATAGGCTCCGCCGCTGAGCGCGGCTAAGTAACAGGAACAGGGAAAGCAGCATAATGTCGAGTACTATGCCGCATATCAGGATCAGTTGCGGTTGCGATTCGGAAAAATCTGCCCAGAAAGCCTTGCTCTCCCAGGTTTCCAGCACCCAGTCGCGGCCATAAAGTGACAGGGTATGGCGTCCACTCAGCCTGGGCTGATAGCTTTTGTTCTCGCTGTCGGCGCTTTCGTCATACAGTGTTTGCTGCTGGTCGAGTATTCGAAAATGAATATTCCTGCGGGACTTTTGCAGTGTACCTCGCATCAGCTTTTCAACGACAAACGGGGCGTAAACCAGTCCGCTAAAGGCTTCGCGGCGTTCCTCGACGGAAGTCGCTGGCCCCGAGTAATAGGGCGCGTAGAACAGGAAGCCCGGCTTTTTTTGCGAGTCCTGAACGAGAATGATGGGGCCGGTGATCTGGGCGGTAGCGCTGTCACGGGATTTCAGTGCGGCGGTCAGGCGATTGTTTTCGTGGGCAACATCCAGTCCGACCGCCGCTGCATTGCCTTTAACAGGAATGATGTAGCTGATGGGAAGCAGCACATTCTGGTCGTGGCTGGGATGAATCTGAAAGTCAGGTCGCTCGGTTCTTTGCAGCGCTAAATATTGCTGGCGTTGTTGTGGCGCGACTTGGTGGATGACGCCTATGCCGTTAATGCCGGGGTATTTTTCGCCAATATGCAGGGCTTCTGCAAAGGTTTGCCAGTCGGCAAAGCTGATATCGCCGCCGTGGGAGTGGATGGCGGCGACACCAGACCACAGTGCGTCTTCGTATTTCTGCAGACGCTCCTTTACCAGGGCCGCGATCTGCTCGCCCTGCTGGGTAAAGCGGTTGTCCATTTTTTCCTGAAGCTGTCGGCTGGAATACTGCCAAACCGAAAGGGTGAGCACGAGGGAAAATGCGAGTACCAGCCAATGGAACCAGTGCAGCCGACCCGCACGTTCAAGGGCTTTTTCCTCCGCTAGAAGGTCGGGATCGGCATTGTTATTGTCGTCAACGGGCATCGTTGTCCAGTTTCGGCCGGTAAAGTAATCAGAATACTGCACTAGTTCGTGCTTGAGTGTAAGCGATTTTACCTAGCCCTGCCTGATCAACGTCGCACCGCAGCACTGCGCCCTGCTACACGTCCGAAATAGGTTGCGTCACCCACCGACATACCGCTGGCGTAACCTGATGCGGTGCGGGGGATACCTGCCGTCGTCCGGCCAGCGGCGTACAGCCCCGGTATGGGCTGTCGATTGAAATCCAGTACTTCGCCGGTTGGTTTGCTGTCCAGACCGCCGAGGGTAAAGAAGGGGTAGAAGGGGCCGCGCCCGACGGTGCAATCCAGAGCGACATAGGGTGCCTTTATCGGTCGTAGCCACGCAGCAGATTTATGGTAGTAAGGATCCTCGCCGTTCTTCGCATGCTTGTTGTAGGTGCTCAGTGACCATTGCAGGCTGCCTGCCGGCAGGGCCAGCTCCTTTTCCAGTTCTTCAATGGTATCGCCGGTTCCCGCCACCTGGGCGCCGAGATAGCTGAGTTTTTCGTAGTCACCGTAGCCGTCGACGTCGGTAATCAGATAGATCCGCTGAGAGGTTTTTTGCGCCATTAAGGCGTTGTAGCCAACGCGCCCGTGGTAGCAGTCTTCGTTGATAAAACGCTGACCCTTGTCATTCACCAAAATCCCGTAGGTAAGGGAGGAAGGGGGGTAATAGGGCAGACTGACAAAACAGGAATCCATATTGATGGCCGCGCCGCCAACGCTCATACCCATCTGAATTCCGGCGCCGGTATCACCGGGATTACCAATGGGCACAAGTCCTTCGGCAAAATCCGGGGCGTAGGTGCGCAGCATGTCCTCGTTCATGCAGAATCCGCCGGCGCACAGCACCACCCCTTTGGCGGCGCGCACGGTGTGCTCGCGTTGGTCGATACGCACCACCACCCCTTCAACAGCGCCGTCGTCGTTGATAATCAAACGCAGGGCGCGACTGTCGTAATGCACGTTGATGTCACGCTGTTCCACTGCGGCGGTGAGTAGCTTCATCAGCAAGGGACCGCCATTGTCACCTTCGATTTGCAGATTGTGCCCCCGTGGCACCGGTGTGGCCGCGTCGGGAAAGGGGTGAGCCTTTTCGTTACCGGTATACAACAGGCAGTCGTCGGTCAACGCCATGATTGCGCGTTCCTTCAGCTCCGACATTTTGAAGGGCACCCCGTGCCGTTGTAGCCATTGGTAGTGATCGGTACTGTTTTCGCAGTAGTGACGCATCTTGTCTTCATCGGCCCGGTTACCAAAGCAGGCACGAAGGTAGTTGAGCATATTTTCGGTGCTGTCCTGGTAGCCGCAGGCCTGCTGTACCGGTGTGCCGCCATTGCCGCCCATATAAATCTCGGCGCTGGACAGTGCGGTTGAGCCGCCGCTGGCGCTGGCGAGTTCAAATATAGCAACCCTTGCTCCGGCGTCGGCGGCTTCGATCGCCGCGCAGGCTCCCGCGCCACCGAAGCCGACAATGGCGACATCGGTGTCGATGTCCCAATGTTCAATATCCCGGCTGAGTATTGGCTTGAAGGCGCTGCTGTGACTGGGGTTAGACATGGTTAAAGCCCATTGTTGGTGGCGATATTATGAATTGTTTGGAGAATTTTAAGGTCTGACCAGGGAGCCGGCTATGATAGGAACGGATTAGATTCGTCAGTACAGCCCAGAAAGGGCAAGGCAAAAAAAGGGCCACCGAAGTGACCCAAGCCAAGCTACCGTTATATGTGCTTAATACTCGTAAAATACATCGATGCCATATGTGCGTGGTTCACCCCAGATCACTGAGCGGTCGGCTTGGGGGAGGTTGTCCACAGCGGTGAGTTCGTATTCCTCGTCGAGCAGGTTCTTGGCCCAGAAGCCAGCGCCAAGTCGACCGCTGCCAACGGCAACATCACTGATACTCAGGCGTGCATTGACCAGTTCATACTGGCGCAGGTGGGTGTTTTTGACGTTCTCTGCCCGCGAACCGCCGTTGCGTTCGCCCATGTAGTTAACGCTGACGTTGAGACTGGTGCGGCCCCAGTCAGCCTGATGCACGGTGTAGTCGCCAGACAGCGTGAAGCTGTGTTCCGGGGCCGAGAAAAACACAAACTGGTCGGTAACATCGTTGCCGTTGACGTCGCTGGCCTTGGTCACCTCGGTGTGCAGATAGGCGTAGTTCATCATCAACAGCAGCTGCTCTGTCGCGATAAAGGTCACGTCGGCTTCAAGGCCATACATTTCGGCTTCACCGGCGTTGGTCACCTTGGTGTCGGCAACCGTGCCAGCAAGGATGAAGTTGAGTTGCATGTCTTCATACTGGCTAAAGAAAATATCGCCGTTGACCCGCAGTCTACGGTCGAGCAGTTCACTTTTTACGCCCAGTTCATAGGAGGTAACATACTCGGCGTCAAAGCCGTCGGCATAGCCGAAGCCGTAATCATTGCCGTCGGTGGCGGGGCCTTGATTGCCGTCGCGCTGGGGGTCACGGGTGTTGAAACCACCGGATTTATAAGCCTCAACCCGCTTACCGTAGATATTAATGTCGTCAGTAATATCAAATTCGGCAACAACACTGAACGAGTCGTTGGAGAAATCCTGGGACGCGGGAATGCTGTCAAAGTTGCGGCAGTCGGCGTTGGAAGGGTCGTTGCCACAGAGTACAAATGACACGTCCATCGCTCCGGCCGACGACTCCGCAATGGTCATATCCTGCTGGAATTTTACCGTCTTGCGCTCATCTTCCGAATGACGGGCACCAAAGGTAAGGTGCAGGCGATCCTCGAACAGGTTCGGAGTCCAGGTAAACTGACCAAATACAGCGGCGGCGCTGTTATCAATGTCGTAGATCTGGCTGAGCATATTTACCGCGCGGAAGGTGGTTGCGCCCGCGAGTGCGCCACCGAGACCGGGAATTCCGCTCAGCGAGGGAATCCCCAGATTGGCAGGCCCACTGAGCTGATGATGAAGGGGGCCGTTGTTTTCCTGGGCTTCTTCTTCGAAGTAATAGGCGCCGACAATGTAGTTCACGCGGCTGTCAAACAAGTCGCCGCTGATCTGCAATTCGTGGGAAAACTGCTCCTGATTTACCACCGGGTAAACCAGCGGCAAACACTCGCCGTCACCCAATACAAACTCGGCGGCCTGTCCACAGTATTGGTTGGAATCCAGACGGAAAACGTCCTTGCTTTCATTGTTGATGCCGTGGGGGTCTTCGCCGGGCTCAAGAGGAACCCCGCCGCCCAGATCCGCGTAGGATTTATCGAACAGTTCACGGTAGGCAAAGATGTACTTAATCTGGGTGTTGTCAAAGTCCTTGGTAAAGGTAAAGGCGTGACCTTCGATATCGGTGGAGGATGGCTCGAAGCTCGTTACGGTGCCAACACTGCGCTGACGAGTCGTGCCGAAGCTGGTTTTGCCTTCGGTGCCTACCAGATCTGCCTGACTTCCGGCGATTGGTGTGCGTGGGCGTACATGTTGGTACTGGGTGTTGTAGTAGTCAAAATCCGAGTTGTCGTAGGCGTAGTCCAGCGCCATTGTGTCGTCGATATCCCAGCGCAGGTCAAAGCGGAAGCCGGTAACATCGCGGTCGCCGAAATCGCCACCGGGGCCGCTGTTGTCAACGTGCCCGTCCTGCATAGTGCGCATTGCAGCAACCTTGACGGCAACCGTATCGGTAACCGGTACATTCAAGGTGGACTTTGAGGTAAACAGATTGCGGTTACCCACGGTAAATTTCTGCTTGAACTCAATACCTTCGGTGGTGGGCTTTTTGGTAATCAGGTTAATCGCGCCCCCGGTCGTGTTGCGGCCGTAGAGCGTGCCCTGCGGGCCGCGCAGTATTTCAATTCGCTGCAGGTCGGCGACGTCCAGTGCTGTACCGGTGGAGCGGGCGATATACACACCATCGACATAAATGCCTACCGGAGGATCCTGGGTGATCTGTGCGTCGGAAATACCGATACCGCGAATAAATATCCGCAGGGTGGCATTGTTTATCGGAAAAGGTTCTATTGTCAGGCTAGGCACTTTGGAGCCGATATCGCCGAGGCTGCTGATGCCTTCTGTCTCCAGGCGCTCACTGCCGAACGCGGTAAGGGAAATCGGGGTGTCCTGAAGGGATTCCGCCTTTTTTTGCGCCGTCACGATCACCTCTTCGAGCGCCATGCCGGCGGCGAGTGCCGGTGCGGCCGACCCCGCAAATCCCATGCCGCCGATAACGACCAAAGTACCGAGTTTACTGACTTTCATAAATTGCCCTTTCGCTGCGACGCCGCTGGGAGTAAGCCTGCGTCTGTCCTTTTATTCGCTGAAATTACGTTATTATAAGTCGCGACCTGTACAGAAAGTTACAGTGCCGTTACTTTTTTATAATCCTAGCACAGCACCCGTGGCCATCCGGCTAGTCTGAAACGATTATGGGGCGAGGTCATTGGCCCAGTTGCCCATACAGAATAGCTGCTTGGGTCAGTTTCTGCCCGCCGAGCCGGTATAAGTTGACGGTGAGTATTAGTGCTGGGGCAGCTCAGCCTTTATAATGCGCGAATCTCAGAGACTTCTACCAACGGAGTAAGAAAAACAATGGTCATTAAGCCCCGTGTGCGCGGATTTATGTGTGTAACGACCCATCCAGTGGGTTGCGAAGCCAATGTTAAACAGCAAATCGACTACGTTAAAGCGCAGGGGGAGATCGCTGACGGCCCTAAAAAAGTACTGGTTATCGGCGCATCCACAGGCTATGGCTTGGCCTCGCGGATCTCCGCCGCCTTTGGCTCCGGTGCGGCGACCCTGGGTATCTTTTTTGAAAAAGAGGGCACTGAGCGTAAGCCCGGTACAGCGGGATGGTACAACTCCGCGGCGTTCCATAAATTTGCCGAAGCCGAGGGCCTCTACGCCAAAAGCATCAATGGCGATGCCTTTTCCGACGAGTTGAAGGAAAAAACCATTGCCCAGATCAAAGCCGACCTCGGTCAGGTTGATCTGGTGGTCTACAGCCTTGCTGCCCCGCGCCGCCAACACCCGAAAACCGGCGAAGTCTTTAACTCCACGCTGAAGCCCATCGGTAAAGATGTCACCCAACGGGGCGTCAATACCGACAAGGAAACCATTGAGTCGGTCACGCTGACCGCCGCAAGCGACGAAGATATCAGCAACACCGTTGCGGTAATGGGTGGTGAAGACTGGCAAATGTGGATAGACGCCCTGGATGAGGCGGGCGTTTTGGCCGATGGCGCGAAAACCACCGCCTATACCTATCTCGGTGACCGCATTACCTGGGATATCTATTGGCACGGCACTATTGGCCAGGCGAAGAAGGATCTGGACAAGCGCGTGATCAATATTCGTGAGCGCCTGGCAGCCAAGGGCGGCGATGCAAGGGTTTCGGTACTGAAAGCGGTGGTGACTCAGGCCAGCTCTGCCATTCCCATTATGCCGCTGTATCTTTCATTGCTGTTCAAGGTGATGAAGGCCGACGGTAGCCACGAGGGCTGTATCGAGCAGGTGTACAAGCTGTTCAAGCAGAGTCTGTATGGCAGCGAGCCGGTTGTTGACGAGGAAGGGCGACTGCGTGCGGATTCACTGGAGCTGCGCCCCGAAATTCAGGATGCGGTAGCCTCAGCCTGGGATACCGTGACCACGGAAAACCTCCATGAAGTCACTGATTTCGTCGGCTATAAGTCTGAATTCCTGCGGTTGTTTGGTTTTGAAATCGACGGTGTCGATTACGACGCCGATGTCGATCCAGTGGTGCCCATCAACAATATGGTCTAAAACCCTCGCCGGCCCCCGTATCGTCCTGCTACGGGGGCCTCATAGGCTGACTCTTCAGGGTTTACGATAGCGTGGTTCCTGCGCTAGAGTGCACGCAATTTTTACCCCGGTACTTTCATGTCTTTTTCCTCTCGCGATGAGCTGAGCCGTCAGCTGCGTATTGCCTTGCCGATTTTCGGCGGCCAATTGGCGCAATCTGCCAATGGTTTTGTCGATACAGTGATGGCGGGGCGGGTGTCAGCGCTCGACCTTGCTGCGGTTGCGGTGGGTGCCAGTATCTGGGTGCCGATTTTCCTGTTTATGACCGGTTTGCTGATGACAACCACGTCGGTACTGTCCCGTCATCTGGGGGCAGGAGAGTCACACCGGCTCAGCCCCGTGATGCAGCAGGCGATCACACTGGGAATCGCTTGCGGCGTATTGGCGTTCATTGTGCTGCGCAACACCGGCCCGGTGTTGGCGTGGATGGATGTTGACCCCGCCATGCGGCCCATCGTCAAAGATTACCTGATCGGTTTGAGCTGGGGCATGCCGCCCATTGCTATCGTACTGGCACTGCGCAGCTATACCGAGGCCCAAAACGACACTCGGCCCGTGCTGTGGATCAGTGTCATTGGTCTGCTGGCCAATATTCCGATTAACTATGTACTGATCTACGGCAAGCTGGGTTTCCCCGCGATGGGCGGTGTCGGCTGTGGCTGGGCGACAGCGCTGGTGATGTGGCTGATGGCGGTGTTAATGCTGTGCTATGTCGCCTGGCACCGCAGCTACGCCAATGCGCGACTCTCCCTGTTTCCCTGGGTGCTGGAGCGTGGCACCCTTTGGTACCTGTTCAGTATCGGGCTGCCGGTCGGGTTGGCAATATTTTTTGAGGTCAGCGTATTTGCGGTGATTGCCCTGCTCATAAGCCAATCCGGCGCGATCGTGGTGGCGGGTCACCAGTTGGCGCTGAACTTCACCTCCCTCGTGTTTATGTTGCCGCTGAGTTTTGCCCTGGCCGCAACCGCCAGAATAGGGCGGGCCCGTGGGCAGCGTGACGAAGTGGCATTGCGCGGGGCGATTCGCGTCGCCTTTCGCATAACCCTGTGTATCGGTGTTGTCGCGGCCCTGTTTCTGGTCGCCTTGCGGGACGTGATTCCGCTGATTTACACCGATAACGCCGAGGTCATCGGCCTGGCCAGCTATCTCTTGCTGTTCGCTGCCTTATACCAGATTTCAGATGCGCTGCAGGTCAGTGCCAACGGCTGTCTGCGGGGCTATGAAGACACCCGCATACCTATGTTGTTGACCCTTTTCGCCTATTGGGGAATGGGCTTGCCGGTGGGCTATGTGCTGGCCACCGGCAGTTCCGTGCTGGCACCCATGGGGCCAAGTGGCTACTGGTTGGGCTTATTTGTCGGTTTGAGCTGCTCGGCGTTACTATTGGGTGCAAGACTGCGCTGGCGTTTACGTCAGCCCCTATAACGAGGATCGACCTATGCAAGCAGGTGAGTTAAGCCTTTTACGCCCCGGAATTCATCGCCTGGTCGCGCCGAACCCCGGAATAATGACTGGCCCGGGAACAAATACCTATCTGCTAGGCCGTCGCAGAATCACAGTGCTCGACCCCGGCCCAGCGATGCCCGAACACATCGCGGCAATCAACGAGGCAATTGCCGCCCTGGGCGGCGAGTTGGAGCAAGTCCTTGTGACCCACACCCACCCGGACCACTCCCCGGCAGCCAGGGTGCTGGCAGAGCAACATGGTGTACCGTTGCTGGGGGCGACCATTGCCGACGACGGTCATCAGGACACCAGTTTCAAGGCTGATGTCGAGTTAAGTGACGGCCTTGAGATTGATATCGACGGTGACATCCTGCGCGCGGTGTATACCCCAGGGCACGTAGGCAATCATTACTGCTTTTTTCACGATGCCACCGGCCTGCTGTTTACCGGTGACCATATTATGCAGGGCTCTACTGTGGTGATTATTCCCCCGGCGGGGGATATGGCCGACTATATGGCCTCGCTGCGGAAGATGCTCGCCTATCCGCTGGCGCATCTGGCCCCGGGGCATGGGGATTTGATCGATGCGCCGCAACAGGAAATCGAAGGGCTAATCGTCCATCGCCAAAAGCGGGAGGACAAAATCTCAAGCTGCTTGTCGGCACTGGGAGAGGCCGATCTAGACGCTCTGGTCGTGCCCGCCTATGACGACGTCAGTGCCGAGATTCATCCTATTGCGAAGCTCTCTCTGCTCGCCCATTTGCTCAAGCTGCAAAAGGAAGGCAAAGCCTCGGTCGACGGCGAGCAATGGCAGATCATTCGCTGAATTGGTTTTGCCACGCTTTGTTCTGCTAATTCAGTTGACCACTAGTGCAGTGTTCCACTGATTCGGGGTCCCGTTGATTCTGTGCGTCGCTGAGCGTCGATTCACCCATAATATGGCCTGGCATCACCCAGGCAATCAGGTCGAGCGGCAAATAAGAGCACCCACTATATCGGATAAGCGTTGCTGCACTGAGAGGCTCCCCGAGAAAAGCTGTCGCTGTGCTTGGCCTTGTCAAATACTTTACTATGCGCATAATCGGCGATAGCCGCGCCGCTTTTCGGCGTTGGCCTGCCTTGCCTTGTTAAATGCCTCGCTGCTACCATGCGCATCTACTATACGCATTATGCATGCGGGAGGTTCTGTAATGCGCGAGATATATGATAAAAAGGCCCCCAAAAAGGCTACAAACCTTAGCATAAACAGTAGCTTACTTGCCGAAGCAAGGAGCTTAAAGGTAAACCTTTCTGCTACCCTTGAGCGTGCGCTGGAAGAGGAAATCAGGGTAAGCAAGCGCAGGCAGTGGCGCGAAGACAATAAGCAGGCCATCGAGAACTGCAACCGCCTTGCAGACAGCGGGCTATTTGCTGACAAACATCGGGGCTTCTGATGAAGCAATTTGACCTGTACGAGAATCCAGATTCCGATAGCCGCTCAACATACCCTTTCTTCGTAGATGTGCAAACCGACCTACTTGATGATCTCAACAGTCGTGTCGTTATACCGATTTCTCCGGTACAGGATGCAAAAACATTTCCCAAAAACCTGTGCCCAATTGTAGAGATTGGAAACGAAAAATACGCCCTTCTTACCCATCAAATTACGACAGTGTCTGCCTCATTTCTCACTCGAAAAGAGGGCTCATTGCTACTTAATCGAACAGACATTATTTCAGCGCTCGATTTTCTTCTGACGGGCATTTAACGCCGCCAACACGCGAAGCTTTGCAGTGGAGCCGAAGGCGCAACGAAACAGCTGTCGCAGTGCTTGGCCTCGTTAGGGCATTTGGTATATAGTTGTACGGCATTTCCGTACACAAAGGTGGCCGTATGGACACAATCAGCGTAAACAAATTTAGAGACAACCTTAAAAGCGTTGTAGAACAAGTAGTTAGCAGGCATGAACCGCTCAAAGTGACTCGGCGAGCCGGTGAGGCTTTTGTTGTAATGAGCGCCGACGACTGGGAGCGAGAGCAGGAAACCCTGCACGTACTCCAAAGTAAGAGCCTCATGCAACAAATTGCCGATTCCCTTGAAACCCATACCCGTGGGCAAGGCTACAAACCGACTGAAGAGCAGATGAATGAGATCACTGGTATTTGAGGGCAATACCTGGGAAGCGTATGAAAGCATGCGCGACAAGGACAAGAGGCTGCACAAGGCGTTCTGTAAATTACTCAAGGAAATGCTCAGATCTGATGATCCTTCATCCGGCCTCGGCAAGCCTGAACCACTCAAGCACAATCTCTCGGGCCTTTGGTCAAAACGAATCTCGCAGAAAGACCGTTTGATATATCGTTTCGATGATAAGTCCATTTATATCTTCGCTATTGGTGGGCACTACGATCAGCCCTAACGCCCGCTTAAAAGGCGCGCGTTTTTTGCGCGTCCGGTGGAGCGAAGCAGATCGCGCTGCCTGGTCTTGTTATCCGCAGTTGCTCGAACTTCGGTAGCCACAAATTGAGCCGGTGATCAGACTTGTATTCGGATTGATCGTGGCCTCAGAAAAGAATTGTTCAAAAGTAGCCTGAATTTCAATCAGACGTTTCAAATCTTTCGCTTCGAAACCAGTTAGCCATGCAATGACTTGATGTAGTTCTTCTACGGTTCGCCCCTTCTTCTCAACCTTCGCAACATAGCGTGGATAGACAGAGGAAAACGTCATCTTCGCGATTCGCTCGTCGTGTTCTTTGGTTGTCTTCATAGGAGGGATCCTGCTCGTTTAGAAATGAGTAAGTTCCATGGTTTAGAATTCAATATGGATAACGCCTGAGCTCAGCGGCGTTTGAGGCGACGCCCGTTTTTGCGGTAGCAAAATTGGGTGGCGGGTCAAACGTCCGCTGCAGCGATTTGTTGGGCGGCAACACGCCAACACTTACGCCGATTTTCCGGTTATTAAAAAACCAAGCTTCAAGTGTCCACCCCGCCCATAGCCAGTTTTCGAAGACGTTCTGGAAAGCATTCCTGCATGTCTTCAACATGCTCAACAGAGTACATATTTTCGAGCGTGGCGGTCGAAACAGCAAAATAATTGATTGCTCCCAACACTTGATAGACATGAGTAAAAATTGACGCCTCATCCTCTTCTTGCCAGTTTGGATCGCGACGCAACAGGTCGGCCAATCCATCCAAGAACGGTTTGAGATACCAGGTTCCTGCTTGGGCCGCACGACGGCGGTTGTCCAGGAGTTCACGCATGAGAAGGAGCGTGTCTTCCCGATGTTGCAGTGTTCGCAGATAAATGCGGGAAACCGCATCGGCAAATGCACTTGCTGATTCAACCTCAGTCGGCTGTATAGCCTCCGTCATTAATCGCTCGGAGATCGCAACAAGCACGGCGCCATAGAGCTTCTCTTTAGTCCCGAAGTGATGAATCAGCGCCTGCTTGGTGAGGTCCAACTCCCGTGCGATCTGATCCATGCTCGCACCATAAAACCCTCTCTCGGCAAAGAGCCTCAAGGCGGCGGCGAGAATCCTCTGACGCGTTTCCATAGCTTGTCCTGTTCTGGTTCGCAACCAGTATAACTTGACACTTACCATAAGGTAAGCCAAAATCGTTCCCTACCACTTGGTAAGGAGAGAGCCATGCGCCGTGATGAAGAAGTGATCCTGCTCGAGGAGCTCGTAGGATTAAAGAAGGAAAAGCAGCTTTTCCTGGACGATGCACCGACCAGTAATCCAGTCGACGACTACACAGATGCGACACGCTTCACCACCGAAATGAGGCAGATTTTTGATCGCATGCCTTTGATCATCGCCCATGCCAGTGAACTCGATGGCCCCAACAGCTTTCTTCGGCGCACGGTAAATCAGCGACCACTGTTACTACTTCGAGGGGATGACAATGAGGTTCGGGGATTTATCAATGTTTGTCGCCACCGGGGAACGCGCCTTGTGAATGATGAAAGTGGCTGCAAGCGGCGACATTCTTGCCCTTACCACGCCTGGACCTGGGATAGCCGCGGACAGTTTGTGAATGGCCCACATTTTGACGCAGGGTTTCCGGGCGTGAACAAGGAAGATCTCAACTTGAAACCCGTTCCAATAGTCGTGCGACATGGTTTCATCTGGCTGTTGCCAGAGCATGGTCGGCAGAACATTGAAGAGTACTTGGGTGAATTCGACTCGGCCTTGGCCTGGGCCGGAACCGAGCGACTCGTGGCGCATCAGTCAGACGTGCAATTGCGACACTGTAACTGGAAAATATTGGTAGAAGGCGGCATCGAGGCTTATCACTTTCGCGTCGCACACCGAAACACTATCGCGCCGCTGTTCAACGACAATCTTTCCAGTTATCAGTGCCTCGGGCCACATATGCGATCCGTGTTACCACGAGCATCAATCTCAGAGCTGCAAGAACAGCCTCGTGAGCAATGGAATATTCGGGAGCGTGCCAATATCTTGTTGAATGTGTTCCCTAGCAGTTCACTGTTGGTACAGTCTGATCACGTGATCTGGATCGGGATTAGCGCGCTAGCCGCCGATCGCAGCGAAGTACGAATGATGACGCTTAAACCGGCTGATTCGAAGCAGACTCAAGACTATTGGGACAAAAACCATCAGCTGACTGTGGCCACGCTCAACGAGGACTTCGATATCGGTGAAAGCATCCAGTCAGGGCTACTCAGCGGCGCCAACGACGCCCTGAGATTCGGTCGCTTTGAAGGCGCCCTGAATCGCTTCAATGAGACCGTTCGTTCTCACTTGCACCCGCCAGAAGCCTAGCGACAAATAGCTTTTCGGTTTGCAGGTAATCTCACTTGCCGCCCAACGCCATGCGGCAGGGGCAGGCAAAAAAGCGCAGCGTTTTGACTGTCCCGCCGCGCTTTTCAGCGGCAACTGCCCGCCATTGTTAGTGATTGATAACCGCATATGCGATTACTCCTATCGCACATAGAACAATAAGTATTCCTGATGCCGCCGCCCATGATCTTGCAAATGTCTCTGGCTCTCCAGCTTCGATTGTCGCAAGACCGAATTGAAATCGTCGCCCCGAAAGAAACCCAAAGATCACAGACAATCCGAAAGCTAGAAACGCTACCCCCAACTCAAGTGGCGTATTCGACCAAAATGACCAGTTTGTAACACCCGATGACCGTAAAAATGACAGGCCCATTATCAGGAAAAAAGCTGCTAAAAATGCACCGTAGAGCTTATGGAATGCGCCCTTCATGGAGATCACTAACGCCTCAAACACCGGCTTGGTGAAGTTGGCGGCTTTTTTGGAACAAAAAAGGTGACAGCTTTACCAAGTCCGAGTGCTTTGATTTGTTATAGCTTTTACTCATAGTGAGTCCACAGCCGAACAATTTTGACCGCTTTATCCTCTTCTAACACTTGGTAAACCAATCGATGTTGGATATTTATTCTTCGGGAGTATGCACCCGCCAAGTCACCAATTAGCTTTTCATAGGGCGGCGGCTTTTGATAAGGATCTTGCTCGATAAGTTGCAGCAATTCTTGAGCTTTATTTTTAAGCCCTGATGAGGCGAGTTTGCGAGCATCTTTTTGAGCCTGCTTGGTGTAGTAGAGCTTCCAGGTCACCAATCAAGCTCCTGATTGCACTCGTCGAGCCCAGCGTCCATTCCTTCACGGATGGACTCCCGCATACCAGGCACAGCCAGCAAGTTCAGAGTTTCGCTTATGGCGTTCCAGTCCTCTTCTGCCAGAAGGACTGCATTCCCCCTTTTCCCTGTAATAACAATAGGTTGATGGCTGGAAGATGCCTCGTCAATCAAGGCATAGAGCTTAGTGCGGGCTTCTGTAGCGTTAAGTGTGGTCATAAGTCACCTCCAAATAACAAAGCGTACGCCTAAGCGTACGTCATGTCAACCAGCAGGCTATAACGCCCGCAACACTGGACAATTTGGAGCGTAGCGGAAAATTGTTCCGCGTGCTTGCGTTTGTTAAGCATGGATTGCCAGCCTTTCTTGAAGAGCTTGATCATCAATACTCATAAGCTCCTGTTTCGTAATAATGCAAACTAAATCTTTTCCTTTTCGGCCTTCAGTTTCTCCAGACAGCCGATTTATTAACTGATTGTACTTTTCTTCATTGTAAGCCTCCGAATCAATAACTATGAGGAGAAGTGTATTAGGCAGTCTGTTTGTCACCTGAGAATATACGCTCTTTGCATATATATTTTTCAAATATACTTCGCGAAGCCAGCCGAAGTTAAACCCCTTCCTTATATATTTAACTTCAACAATATAGTCCTTGGTTAACATGGCCTTACCACGAAGCAATATATCCAATTCAACGTTCGCCACCATTTTGTTGTGACTAACGTCAAACTTATTCCCATACACCTTTGATAACTTGCCGTAGACAAGCTCTTCCACTTTTGAGTATTGCGATCTAAACGAAGTAACAATGTAGGAATCAGAATTTCCGGACTCTGCGACCTGAAGACTCTCGTATTCTGATGTTTCTTTCTCTTCTATTTCATCTTTGGTTGCATCGCGAAGTGATTGCTTCTTTATTTGGACATCGAGCCTTGTTTGCTCGTCAAGATGAAGCTGGTTTTTCCTCCAGTTTTTCAGGCCAAGGAAGATGAATATCATTCCTACAGTAGAACCGATAGAGGAGAACCATGGAATAAAGCTAACGATAAACGAAACTGCGTACTGCCGTTTAATTACCACCGCCTTAGCCACATCTGACAGTGCGTTTATCTCTGACTCTGGTCGAAATAGATCGAAAGGCTCCCTAAGAAACATCCAAGGAGCCAAAATAGATAGGGTTATCAATACTACACCCAGAGATACTATGAATTTATATAGATCTCCAAATTCAAACTTCATCCTCGCTCCTTCTGATGCCTAACGCCCACAGCTGCGGCAAGTTGCGAGCGCAGCGAGTAATTTGTCCGACAGCCTGCGATTGTTAGATTTATTTCTCCGTCTTCATTGCATTGATCGCCTCTAGTAGCTTAATCGTTGCTTCACCATCCATAGACTCGCCTGTGTATCGTACTTCATATAAGCCCTGAAGATTACTTGGAAGCTTCACCCCTTCTTTTACTAACAAGATAAATCTCTTCTTGTATAGCGCCATCGCCGCACCAATTTCTATAAGTACATTGGGATTAAGCATCACATGCTCTTTCGCTTCTTTATCTAATAACGTCAACTCATCTTCCACATGAATTATTGCCGCGCCACATTCCCTCATGTCGTTCATGACCTTGTCGGGCACAGGTTGGGATACAGATTGCTTTTCTACCGAAACTACTGCCTCCATCTCACCGAAACTCAGCAGTTTTTTTATAGGCTCAATAAACGACTTATTCTTACCGTGTGTAACGAATACTTTCTTGCTCAAACCCTTATGTTCAGTATTGGCGTCTAGTTTTGCGGGGCTAGGAGCTGGTTCTTCGTCGCGGCTTTCAGCTATATCTTGAACTTCTTCCTCCTCTTCGTAATCGGAGTTATCCACCTCCGGTAAAACACTCGCAACAGGACTCTTTGGCGAAGTTAAATTTACATACTTTCGACCTTTAATCTCGGTAATTAGCCCCAAACTCTCTGCACCCTCCAGAATCATAGCTAGGACGTCGGAAGCTCGTTCGTTGGGTACTCCCATGCTTATCAATACGTTCTGAGCAATTTGATCCTTTGGAATTGGCGAGCCATCATACTTGGAAATGAACTCGCCTATGACTCGCGGTTTTAAAAGAGATTCTCTCTTCGCCTGAATATCTACACCTTCGTCTAAAGGCTGAAGAATTTTCCTCGCTAGATCAGTAAGCCCAATTTCAGATGAGTTTGGCCCTCCGTCGGTCAAGCCGTATGCAATGGCAGAACCGGTAATCATGCGGAACTGAGAAGAATTGGGAAGCAATTCCATCGCGGCAGCAACATCGATAGGTTTTGTAGGCTCGCCTGCGTAATTCTCAAAGATCGCAATTGGAACTCTAAGCGCATGTTCTAATGAATAGGCAGGAACGTCTGTTTGGCTTAGACGTTTCTTGTTCTTTCTTTTTGGAGAGTTCGCTTTATCTTCTGACATCTGAAATTCCTTTTATGATTTTCAATACGCGAAAAATCTAACAGTTTTTCTATGGACTCTCTCCGGTTTGCAACGATAATTTGGCTTTCAAGCAAGCATTAGACTGCGTTTATCTATTCGGTCTCTATGAGTCGAGCTCATCGACCAGGATGACATCTGCACGCAAGCGCCTCATTATTATGGCGGTTCTCTCAACCAAAACTGTTATCAGGTTCCACTCACGTACGGTCGTAGCCGCTTTCCATCCAATTTATCATGCAATCTTTGACGAGTCGTTTCTTTATACCGCTAAAGGCGAGGGCTTCTCTGCCATTATCGCCCATAGCATCCTTGCTTGTTTGGCAGCATAAGCTACTGCCACCACATTGTCGGGCTTTCGCGATCTGAGAGATTCAATCCACTCTCGATGATCCCCTCGACCTCTACTCGACATCAACAAAACCGTTCTTGCTCCGTGTATCAACAATGTTCGCAGATACCGGTCGCCCTGCTTCGTTATTCGTCCGAGCTTGTTCTTCCCTCCAGACGAGTACTGCCGAGGCACAAGCCCCAACCATGCCGCAAACTGTCTACCATTCTTAAACGAAGACGCATGTCCCGTTGTGGCAACTACTGCAGATGCAGTGATCGGGCCAATTCCATCTAGTTTCGTGAGTCGGGAGGCGGTTTCATTTCCTTCGACCCAGCTACCGATGCGCTTGTCGAGAGTCTCAATGCGCTCCTCCTCTCTTAACAGAGCAGCCAATAAATCATGTAGCATTTCATGAAGCAAAGTAGGTAAGGATTCATCACTGAAAATTTCAACAAGATCCCGCTTTAACTTGTGTCTACCCTTACTGACAACGATCCCAAATTCCTGAAGATGACCATGAATTTGATTTATTAACGCCGTCCTGGTCGCAATACTTTGAGTACGTATTCGGTGGGCCATCAAAATCGATTGCTGATCCTCAGTCTTTACCGACAAAAATCTCATCCCAGGTCGACTGATTGCCTCGCATATCGCTTCCGCATCGTTTGCATCATTTTTTCCTTTTCGCCTATATGGGATAACAAATTTCACGGAAATCAACCGGGGCGTATGGCCAAGCTTTATCAACTCTCTTGCCCAGTAGTGGCTACCTCCGCAAGACTCTATACCTACACAACAAGGAGGTATCTGAGCAAAGTATTCTAGAACCTTTTTCCGGGATAGATTCTTCCTGACAACAACATTTCCATTACTGTCAACCCCATGAACAGCCATTACGTGTTTGGCAATATCGAGACCGCATCGAACAATATCTGACATTTTCTTGCTCCCCATTTGTACCCACACTCGGAGGTTAGGCTAAGGGAGGAGAGAGTCCATGTCATTATTATGAAGACCGGGGCCTTATATCACTTTGGCTCCCTATCTCCAGAATTGGATTCGGAAAGGCGTCAGAAACCCCATTTATATCAAGGGTTTGATAGAATTTTGCGGAATTGGTCGCTGATGATAGCAAGACTTGCTCCCTCTATTTTTCTGAAATTCCTTTCGCTCGATCATAAACCCATATTTCGAGAAATCAACCGCTTAGACTAGGGTTTCCAGAATTAGTGAGCCCGCTTCTACTGAACAAGCTTTTGACTGCATAATGTGAGCGCAATACTGTATGTATAACCAGCTAGAAAGGGGTGTATTTATGGACGATATCCGCCCACCAGTTGCGCAAGGATCAACGCGGTTTCTTGACGAACTTCGGTTACATATCAGGCAAAACGGTCTCGCGTACAGAACCGAGCAGACCTATTTGTTCTGGATAAAAAACTTTATCCGTTTCCATTCTCGCCAGCACCCCAAGCATATGGGCTCGCATGAAATTGAGGCATTTCTGTCTCACCTGGCAGAACAGCGGAATTGTTCAGTCAGTACGCAGCGCATTGCGCTAAATGCCCTTGTGTATATGTACAAGCGGTTCATGGGGGTGCATGTTGGAGATCTGAGGTTTAGTCCAGCACCCGCCCCAAAACGGTTACCGGTGGTTTACAGCAGGGAAGAGATCGCGGCGATACTTTCTCATCTTAGGGGGGTTCATCGTCTTCAGGTTGAACTCATGTATGGAACGGGGCTGCGCAAGGCCGAGTTATTATCCCTTCGGGTAAAGGATATCGACTTTGGCAGTAATAATATTTTTGTCCGTGGTGGCAAGGGCGATAAAGATCGCACCACAATGTTACCTCAACGACTCAAGTCGCGATTGATACAGCAAATAGGCCATGTAAAGCGACTACATGCTCAGGATCTTCTTGACGGCTATGGCGAGGTATATCTGCCGAACGCGTTGAGCAAAAAATACCCGAGTGCAGCCACGGATATCGCTTGGCAGTTTTTGTTTCCGTCAACCAAAATCGGCAAAGACCCAAGGTCGGGTACGTTGCGTCGTCACCACTTACACCCGTCAGCTTTATCCAAACAAATACGCAAAGCCGTTCAAGCCGCTGGTATCAATAAGCCCGCGAAGTCACACAGTCTGAGACATTCATTTGCCACACATTTGCTCGAAGCGGGTTATGACCTCCGGACGATCCAGGAGCTTCTCGGGCATTCCGATATTTCAACAACAGAAATTTATACTCACGTGGTCAATCGCGGCGGAAAGGGCGTTTTAAGCCCTGCCGATAGCCTCGGGGCTTGAGAGCTTTAGGATTGTAGGCTGTCCGCTTATGACCAGCAGCCGAACTTTCCTTGCGCCACTTGGACGTGATTTACCCTATGCTGGCCGTTGCAGATTTTTACCCGAAAATGTCGAGGTGGGCAACTTACGGGTGAATGGACATAAGGGTGGCTCGCAGGGAAGTTACCCTCAGAATTGGAATTTGTATTTCTGCAAAGCTCAGCCATAGTGAATATCAGGCGGTGCTGTTGTCAAAGTAAGACAACAGCAAAGGAGGATTGCTATGCAGATTGGCGTTCCGATGGAAATCAAGGCCCAGGAATATCGGGTCGGCTTAACACCTGCGGCGGTGGGTGCGTTGGTCGATGCGGGGCATGGCTGTCTGGTGCAGGCCGGTGCGGGTATCGGCTCCGGTTTCAGCGACGCAGATTATCTGGCTCAGGGGGCAACACTTGTCGAGGCGCTGGACGAGCTATACGACCGCGCCGAGCTGGTGGTCAAGGTCAAGGAGCCCCAGCCTGAAGAGTGGCCGCTGTTGCGGGCCGGGCAGAGGCTATTTTGCTACCTGCATCTGGCGCCGGATATTGCCCTCACCGATGCACTGCTGGCCAGCGGCGCTCACTGTTTTGCCTATGAGACGATTGCCGACGCTGAAGGACGCTTGCCGTTACTAAAACCGATGAGTGAAATTGCCGGGCGTCTGTCGGTGCAAGCCGGCGCACATTGTCTGGAAAAAGCCCAGGGTGGTCGCGGAGTGCTGCTTGGCAGCGTGGCCGGCTTGGCACCTGCCCATGTACTGATCTTTGGCGGCGGTGTGGTCGGCAGTCACGCCGCCGATGTCGCCCTCGGCATGGGCGCGCAGGTCACGTTGGTGGAGCCTTTCGCGGCGCGGCGGGAGCAGTTGGCGCAGCGGTGGACCACGCGGTTCAGCGTGGTGGAGAGTTTTGACGACGACGCTTTGTCCAGCGTTGAACTGGTGATTGGGGCTGCGTTGAAGCCCGGTGCGCGGGCGCCGCTGGTGTTGCGCCGCTCGCAGCTCAAATATCTGCCGGAGGGTGCGGTGCTGGTCGATGTGGCGGTAGACCAGGGCGGCTGCTTTGAAACCAGTCACGCGACTACGCACCAGGCGCCGACGTTTGTTGAAGAGGGTATTGTGCACTACTGTGTAGCCAATATTCCCAGTGCAGTATCGCGCACGGCGACCCTCGCGCTGAGCGCCGCGACCTTGCCCTACGTCAAACACCTGGCGGAGATTACTCCGAATGATATTGCCACGGCGGCCACTGAACTTCGCCGTGGCGAAATGGCGGCGATGAAGGGGCTGTACAGTGGGCTGAATGTTTCTGCAGGCAGTGTCTGTTGCCGAGCAGTCGCCGAGGCGCAGAATCGCGTAATTTAGTGGCCGGAGAGTCATCCAAAGGGAGTATAGGCGGCGACATTGGCCGGTTTTCGCACCCCTGTGGCGCAGCACGTTATTGTTGTTGCTCAGGGGAATCCCTATTCTTCCGGGAAAACGTTAATCCGGGAGCCTTCCATGTCCAGCCAAAGTCCCACCGCCGATGACCTGGCCACTGCAACTCTGCCACCATTAACCATGCCGCGCTTGATGGGCTGGGCAGCACAGCAATATGGCGACAAGCTCGCGGTAAGCGACGGCGGTCGCGAGGTGACTTACCGCGCGCTCAACGATCTGCGCCGCCGTGCAGGCAAGGCGTGTATGGCCTGCGGTATCGGCAAGGGCGATAAAGTTGCAATCTGGGCGCCTAATTCGCTGGAGTGGATGGTGGCGGCAATGGGGGCGCAGTCCGTCGGTGCGGTGCTGGTGCCCCTGAATACCCGTCTGCAGGGAGCGGAGGCGGCAGATATATTACGCCGTGCCGGAGTCGTAACCCTGTTTACCGTGGGCCGGTTGGAGCAGGGGGCTCCTACAGACCTATTGGCCGCCGAATCCTTGCCCGACTTGCGCCGAACAATCCTGCTCGATGCCGGTCAGGGCGAACATGATTTGCTGTTGTGGGATGCATTTCTGGAGATGGCGGAGGCCGCTGACCCGGCCGCTTACACCGCAGCAGAGCGCTCGGTAAACCCGGATGATATTGCCGATATGCTGTTTACCTCCGGCACCACTGGCAAGGCCAAGGGAGTGCTGTGCAGCCACCAGCAAAACATCAGGGTCTTCGCCAACTGGAGTCACACCGTCGGCCTGCACTGCGACGACAATTACCTGATTATTAATCCCTTCTTTCACTCCTTCGGCTACAAGGCAGGTTGGCTCGCGGCCTTGATCTGCGGCAGCGCAATATTTCCCCTGGCCCAGTTTGAGCGGGTGCGCTTGTTACAGGCAATCGCCGAGCACCGAATTACCATGTTGCCCGGCGCGCCGTCACTGTATGAAATGATCCTTGCGGCGCCGGAACGCGACGATTACGACCTCAGCAGTCTGCGGTTGGGGGTGACAGGGGCTGCGTCGGTGCCGGTGCAGTTGGTCAGGGATATGCGTGAGCAGTTGGGTTTCGACGTCGTCGTAACCGCCTATGGTTTGACCGAATCCACCGGGGTGGTGAGTATCTGTCGCCCGGAGGACGACCCGGAAACCATCGCGTCGACCTGTGGTCGGGCAATGCCCGGCGTAGAGCTGTGCTGTGTTGACCCTGAGAGTGGCGCGGTGCAGCCCGCCGGGGAGGCTGGAGAGGTGTGGGTTAGAGGGTACAACGTAATGCAGGGCTACCACGATATGCCCGAGGCAACCGCTGCGACCATTACCGCCGAGGGATGGCTGCGCACCGGTGATATCGGTGTGCTCGATGAGCGCGGCTATCTGAGGATTACTGACCGCCTCAAAGACATGTACATCATGAACGGCGAAAACGTGTATCCGGCAGAAATTGAAAAGCTGTTGTACAACCTGCCCGGTGTGCAGCAGGCAGCGGTGATCGGCGTGCCCAAAGCGCCCCAGGGCGAGGTCGGTATGGCGTTTGTCGTGCGCAAGCCAGGGGCGGCATTGAGTGAGAGTGACGTAAGGTCGTACTGCGCAGACCAGCTTGCCCGCTATAAACAACCCGCTTACGTGCTCTTTGTCGATAGCCTGCCGATGAACGCCTCGGGCAAGGTGTTGAAGACCGAGTTAGCCCTGCAGGCCAAAGAGTACCTGGCCGCTGCCAAGGAGCCCAAAGCCTGATCGGCAATGCGTAATCTGTTTGGTGGATAACTCCCGCCAGGCCCCTGCGATATGCTCTCTCACATTGTTTTTAAACCGTTTTTTGTGATTTGCAGATGAACTGATGCAAGGACAAAAAACGCTCTGAATGTGAGGGTAGCGCGTGAACAAAGAAATGGCACTGAGCAGCTTTGCCAGTGAACTGCGCGACGGCATGACCATCGGTGTTGGTGGTTGGGGGCCTCGTCGCAAGCCGATGGCGCTGATTCGCGAAATTCTCAAATCCGATGTCAAGGATCTCACCATCGTCGCCTACGGCGGTGCCGATGTGGGCATGTTGTGTGCGGCAGGCAAGGTTAAAAAAGTGGTGTTTGCCTTTGTCTCGCTGGATTTCATTCCACTTGAACCCTTTTTTCGCGCCGCCCGTCAGAACGGCGACGTTGAGGTGATGGAAATCGATGAGGGCATGATGTTACTGGGCCTGCGCGCCGCAGCCTGGGGCAGCCCTTTTATTCCTACCCGTATCGGTTTGGGCACCGATGTGATTCGGCATAATCCCGAACTGAAGGTTATAGACAGTCCCTACGACGACAAGGAATGGCTTGCGATGCCTGCCTTGAAGCTGGATGCAGCGCTGATCCACGTCGATCGCGCTGACCGGCGTGGCGTCTGCCAGATCAAGGGGCCAGACATTTATATGGATGACTGGATGGCGCGCGCGGCGGCGAAAACCTATGTCAGCTGTGAAGAAATTGTCGAGTCCGATTATTTTGCCGACGAGGATGAGGCGCGTTTTGTATTTTGGGAGCGCACCATGACCTCGGCGGTTATCCCCGTTGCGGGTGGTGCTCATCCGACCTCCTGTAGTCCGCTTTATGGCTTTGATGTGCCCCATTTCAAGGAATACAACGCTTTTGCCAAAGAGGGTGGGTTTGCCGCCTACTTCGACAAATATATCAACGGGCGCAGTGAAGAAGACTACCAGCAAGCTGTTGGTGGGCTGGACGCCATTCGCAAGCTGGCCTTGCCGGTTTACTGACAGGCAAGGGGAAGAAATCGATGACTAACGCAATTGAGTACAGCCTGGCCGAGTTGATGATCTGCGCGAATGCCAGTGCCTATGATAACGATGGCGAAGTGCTGGTTACCGGGATTGGTGTATTGCCCCGTATTGCCGCGAGCCTGGCAATGCTGAGCAACAATACCGACATTATGATGACTGACTCCGAGGCCTGGTTGCTGTCGGAGCCGAATCCGATCGGGCCGCGCCCCGCGGATTTTCGTCAGAAAAATGAAACCTGGATGGGCTTCAGTCGCATTTTTGACAACGTCTGGAGTGGCAAGCGCCACCTGACCGGCGGTCCCACACAGATTGACCGTTTTGCCCAGGCCAATATCTCCGCGCTGGGTAGCGATTATCGCCAGCCAAAGGTACAGATGTTGGGTGTACGGGGTTTCCCCGGTAACTCAATCTGCCACGCCAATAGCTATCTTGTGCCACAGCACAGCACTCGAGTGTTTGTCGAAGGTGAGTGCGATGTGGTTTGTACCATCGGTTTCAATCCGGAGCGCCTGCCCAAGGGCTACAGCTTTGACGAGATCGATGTCCGTCAGGTCTACACGAATCTGGGCGTGTTTGATTTCCGCGGCCCTGACCGCCAGATGCAAATTGTCAGTTTGCACCCCGGCGTGACTGTTGAAGAAGTACAGGCGAATACTGGATTCCCGGTACATGTGCCAGACACCATTGTTGAAACAGCGCCGCCCACCGAGGCCCAGTTGGAAATTATTCGGCGTATCGACCCCCACAACCTGCGGTCGAAACAGCTAAAGGATAATCCGCCCGGTGTTCGGGCGTGAGCACGGGAATGAGTGCCTTGCTGGACACCCGTATCACGCGCCTGCTCGGCTGTCGCTATCCCATCATCCAAACGGCCATGGGGTGGGTGGCCGACCCGATACTGGTCGCCGCCACCGGGAATGCCGGTGGCTTTGGCTTTCTTGCCGGGGCGACCATTCCCCCGGAGCGAATGGAAGCTGACATTCTGGCGGTCAAGTCGATGACCGACGAGAATTTTGGCGTGAACTTTCATATGTATCAGCCCAATGCGGCGGAGATCGTCGAGCTGGTCATCAAGCACGGTGTGCGGGCGGTGAGCTATTCCCGCTCTCCCGGCGCAGAGATGGTCGCACGGTTGAAGGACGCCGGTGTGGTGTGTATGCCTACGGTGGGTTTGCCCAAACATGCGCTGAAGGCGGTGGAAATGGGCGCCGATGCGGTGACGGTACAGGGCGGTGAAGGCGGCGGCCATACCGGGGCGGTGCCCACTACACTGCTGCTGCCCCAGGTGGTCGATGCTGTAGGTGACAAGGTGCCGGTGCTGGGTGCGGGGGGCTTTAAGGATGGTCGTGGCCTGCTGGCTGCACTGGCCTTCGGTGCAGATGGCATCGCAATGGGAACCCGTTTCCTGTTGACGAAGGAAAGCCCTGTGCCGGAACCGACCAAACAGCGTTATTTAAGCTGCAAGGACCCTGCCGCGATTATTCGTAGCAGTGCCCTGGACGGCCTGCCGCAACGGATGATTCTCAACCCCTTCCTGAGTGAGTTGGAGCAGGCGGGTGGGCTGAAAAAACTATGGATCGCCCTGCAAAGCGCGCTGGCCTTCCGCCGCTTCACCGGTGCCAGTGTAGGGTCTTTGTTGCGCTCGGCGCTGGCCATGACCAGCGGCGGAGATATCAGCAAAGCGCAGGCGATTATGGCGGCCAATGCGCCAATGATTATTCAAAAAGCGATGGTTGACGGTCTTCCCGACGACGGTGTGCTGCCCTCGGGGCAGGTGGCCGGGGTGATCGACGAACTCCTTAGCTGCGAGGAATTGATTCGCAGCATTGTGGCAGAAGCCGAGATGCGCTTTGGCACCCTGGCGGCACACAGCCATGCCTCGGCCAGTCCGGGTTCAGAGGGATAACGTGATGAGCAAACCTTTTTACACATCTATCAGCGATGATGGCATCGCCGAACTGGTGTTCAACCACCCGCCAGTCAATGCCTTCAACAGCGATGGTTGGCTCTCGATTGCCGCCGAGCTGATTCAACTTGGCGACAACGACGCGGTCAAGGTCATAATTATTGCCGCTGAAGGCAAGGGCTTTTGCGCCGGTGTCGACATCAAGGAACTGGCCGCCAATCCGGCGATGATTACTCGGGTCAACAAGGGTAATTACGACACCTTTAAAGCCATTCACCGCAACCCAAAGCCAGTTATCGTAGCGGTACACGGCTTTGTACTGGGCGGCGGAATCGGCATTAGCGGTGCGGCGGATATTCTGGTGGCTTCGGAATGCGCCACCTTCGCTGTGCCCGAAGTCGACCGGGGTGCAATGGGCGGTGGTGCCCACTTGCAGCGTTTGTTCCCGGTGCAGAAGGTTCGCCATATGTACTTCACCGGCGACGCCATCGACGCTCAGGAAGCCTACCGGCTGGGTGCCGTGGAACAGGTTGTGCCCCGCAGTGAACTGATGAACGCTGCCCGGGCTATCGCCGGCAAAATCGCCGCGAAGTCCTCACGCATGGTGCAGCTCGCCAAGGAATCCCTGAACGGTATTGAAGACGGCAACCTGGAAGATAAATACCGCTGGGAGCAGGGCTTTACTCAGGAAGCCTACGCCGATCCCGACTCCCAGGAAGCCAAGGATGCCTTCGTGCAGAAACGCGATGCAGAGTTTGATCGTTAGGAACGGCGTCGAACGCTATTAGCGTCTAGCGTCTAGCGTCTAGCGTCTAGCGTCTCGCGTTCTGCACATCGCGCCTGCAAACCAAAGAGTTGATGATGAATCTGAATTACACACCAAAACAACAGGCTTTTCGTGAGGAAGTGCGCAGCTGGCTAGCGGCGAATGTTCCCGTGCAAGCCCTGCAATCCTTCGACACCGAGGAGGGCTTTCAACAGCACCGGGAATGGGAGGCCAAACTCTACGAAGGTCGCTGGGGTATGATTACCTGGCCCGAAGCCATGGGTGGTCGTGGCGCGGATCTGCTGGAGTGGCTGATCTTTGAAGAAGAATACTACGCCGCCGGTGCACCGCTGCGGGTAAATCAAAACGGTATTTTTCTGCTCGGTCCCACGCTGATGGAATACGGTACTGAGGAGCAGAAACAGCGCTTTCTCACCGGCATGGCAACGGGCACCGACATCTGGTGTCAGGGTTGGTCGGAACCCAATGCGGGGTCTGATATGGCCGCAATCCGTTCCAGCGCAACACTGTCTGAGGACGGTTCCCACTATGTGATTAACGGCCAGAAAACCTGGTCTACTCGAGCGGTGTGGGCCGATTGGTGCTTTGGTATGTTTCGCACCGACCCGGCGTCCGAGCGCCATCGTGGTTTGACCTTTATTCTGGTGCCGCTGAATAGCGAGGGGATTACGGTGCGCCCGATTCCCCAGCTGGATGGTTTACCCGGCTTTGCTGAGATTTTTTTCGACAATGTAAAAGTGCCGGTGGACTGTCGTCTGGGTGGTGAAGGAGAGGGCTGGAGCGTTGCCATGGCGACCGCCGGTTTCGAGCGGGGCCTGATGCTGCGTTCACCTGCACGTTTTCAGGAAACCGCACGGCGATTGGTTGAGTTGTACCGGGCCAATCAGCAGCACGTCGATGACGACCCCAGTATTCGCGACGCGGTAATGCGAGCCTACCTCGATGCAGAAGCCTATTGTTTGACGACCTATCAAACCGCCTGTCGGTTAATGCAGGGAGGCAAGATTGGCGCAGAGGCATCTACCAATAAAATTTTCTGGTCGGAGCTGGATCTGCAAATGCACGCCACCGCACTGAAAATTCTTCAATGCCGGGGGGAATTGTTGCCAGAAGGGCCGGATGCGGGAGACGTGGGCCGCTGGCTGGACGGTTGGTTGTTTGCCCAGTCGGGGCCGATCTACGCGGGCACCAATGAAATACAACGCAATATTATCGCCGAGCGCTTGCTTGGCATGCCGAGGAAATAGCGATGGACTTTACCTTTTCCGAGGATCAACTGTTGTTCCGGGATTCCGTCCGGGATTTTTTGCGGGCGGAAATCACCCCACAGCGCAATCGCGAATTATGGCTTACCGACACCGGTCGCTGTTCGGCCCTGTGGCAGCAAATGGCTGATATGGGACTGTGCGCATTGACCGTGCCCGAGCAATACGGCGGCATGGGTATGAGCGAACTGGACTTTGTACTGCTGGCGGAGGAGACGGGATACGTCGCCCTGTCAGAACCTTTGCTGAATACCGCGCTACTCGCCACACCACTGCTACGGGACTGTGGTCACGCAGCGTTGGCGGCGCAATGGCTGCCACGTATCGCCAGCGGTGATGCCCGGGTGATTGTCGGGCTGGAAATCAACACGTTGGTAGAAGACGCCCATTGCGCCGACTTGCTCATACTGGAGCGTAACGGTGCCTTGTATGCGCTGACACCGGATCAGGTGCAGCTGCGGGAAAACCCGTCGGTCGATCCCGGGCGCAAACTTTTTGCGGTTGAGTTTGATGGTGCAAAGGCTGAAAAAATCGCCGAGGGCGAGGGGGCATTGGCCCTGATTGAGGCCGCTTGCAATCGCGGTGCTTTGGCTGTGGCGGCCCAGGCCCTCGGTCTGGCCCAGCGCATGATTGATATATCGGTGCAGTACACCAGTGAGCGCAAACAGTTTGGCGCACCTATCGGCAGTTTTCAGGCGGTGAAACACCATATGGCGAATGTGGCCTACAAACTTGAATACGCTAAAACTCCGCTGTATCGCGCGGCCTATTCGCTGGCCAATAGCCGGCCCCAGGCGGGCGTACACGTCAGTCACGCCAAGCTCGTTGCCTGTGAGGTTGCCGATCTGGCGGCGAAAAACAGTATTCAGGTGCACGGCGCGATGGGCTACACCTGGGAGGTGGATCTGCATATGTTTATGAAGCGCGCTTGGGCATTTAACAGTAGTTACGGCGCGGCGGGATTTCACAAGGCCCGGGTGGCGCAAAGGATATTTTCTGACGGCGCGCTGCTCGGCGCGGGAAATACATTTTGATGAGCCGTGCGCCCAAAACCTTCGTGTTCGCGCCCGCGGATAATAAAAGCGATTAGCAAAAGGATTAACAGATGGCACAGGCCTATATTGTCGATGCACTACGCAGCCCCACCGGGCGTCGCAAGGGTGGTTTATCCCATATTCACGGTGCGGATCTCGGTGCCCATGTACTGAAGGCTTTGGTAGAGCGCAATGGTATACCCGACAATGAATATGAAGACGTGATCTTTGGTTGCGTGGATGCCATTGGCCCCTTGGCCGGTGACATTGCCCGCAGTTGCTGGCTGGCTGCAGGGTTGTCCCAGGAAGTCCCCGGGGTAACCATCGACCGTCAGTGCGGTTCGTCCCAGCAATCGGTGCATTTCGCTGCCCAGGCGGTGATGTCCGGGACGATGGACGTTGTAGTGGCGGGGGGCGTGCAGACCATGACCCAGATTCCGATTTCGTCGGCAATGACGGCGGCGGAGCCACTGGGTTTCAGCGACCCCTTTTCCGGCTCTGAAGGTTGGGTTGCCCGCTACGGCAGTGAGCCGCCGACGCAGTTCAAATCGGCGCAAATGATCGCGGATAAATGGGGTCTGTCCCGCCGCGACCTGGAAGAATATTCCTTTGAGTCCCACCGCCGTGCCTTACAGGCGATTGAGGAGGGCCGTTTTGATCGCGAGATAGTGCCACTCGCCGGAGTCACCACCGACGAAACGCCGCGCCGATCCACCCTGGAAAAAATGGCTGAACTGGATTACCTGTTTGGCTGTGACAAAGTCACCGCCGCGGTATCCAGCCAAACCTGTGACGGCGCCAGCGCGATGCTGATCGTCAGCGAAGCGGCACTCAAACGATATAACCTCACTCCCCGCGCTCGTATCCACCACATCAGCGTGCGCGCCGAAGACCCGATCTGGATGCTGACCGCGCCGATACCTGCAACAGAATATGCACTGAAAAAAGCCGGTATGAGCCTGGCGGATATCGACCTGGTGGAAATAAACGAAGCCTTCGCCTCGGTGGTGATGGCCTGGTTAAAGGAAACCGGCTACGACCACGCCAAAACCAACGTCAACGGCGGCGCGATCGCCCTCGGCCATCCACTGGGTGCCACCGGTACCAAATTAATGACCACACTATTGCATGAACTGGAACGCACCGGAGGCCGCTACGGCCTGCAAACCATGTGTGAAGGCGGCGGTCAGGCGAATGTAACGATATTGGAAAGGCTATAGGGGGGAGATGCTGTACGGGAGACGGAAAACGCCAGTGCGATAGCGTGGCTAGCCTGCGGTGTCGTTGCTTCTCCCGTCTCCCGTAAAGCATTCCGCGGTAACTCAAAATCAGGACTGAAACCATGACAATCTGCAACAACAGGGTGGTGATTATCACCGGCGCGGGGGGCGGCCTTGGTGCGGCCCACGCTAAAGTCTTTGCCGCTGAGGGGGCGAAGGTGGTGGTTAACGATATCAATCGTGAGGCGGCCCAGCGGGTGGTGGATGAGATTGTCGGCGCCGGTGGCAGCGCGGTGGTGAATACCTCTGATATTACCCACTACGATGATAGTTTGAACGCGGTGAAGCAGGCGATTGAGACCTTCGGCGATTTGCATATTGTATTGAATAACGCGGGCATTAACCGCGACCGCATGTTCGCGTCGATGACCGAGCAGGATTGGGATGCCATTATGTCGGTGCACCTGAAGGGGCATTTCTGCATCACCTCCCACGCGGTGCATTACTGGCGTGGTCGTAGTAAGGAAGGGCACAAGGTCGATGCACGGATTATCAACACCACTTCCGGTGCGGGTTTACAGGGATCTGTCGGCCAGTCCAATTACGCTGCGGCCAAGGCAGGTATCGCCGCGTTAACGTTGAATCAGGCGGCGGAGCTGGCGCGCTACGGCATTACCGCCAACGCCGTGGCCCCCGCGGCACGTACCAATATGACCAATTCCGTAGAAGCGATGGCGCAGCGCATGGCCAAGCCCGAAGACGGCAGCTTTGATTATTTTGCCCCGGAAAATGTGTCGTCCCTGCTGGTGTGGCTGGGCAGTGAGGCGTCGGCCCATGTCAGCGGACGCATCTTCGAGGCAGAGGGTGGCAAGATCTCCATTGCCGACGGCTGGCGCACCGGGCCATTGGTCGACAAAGGCGATCGCTGGCAGCCGGCCGAGGTGGGTGAAGCTGTGGAAAAATTACTTTCGCAGGAGATTCCCGCCCAGAAAGTGTATGGTAGCTGATTTTCAACATCCGTAATTCGGGGAGAAATCAGCACCATGAAATCACGTCTTGTTGCAGCGTTGCTTATTGCCTCTGGCGCAAATGCCGCTTTGGCCGGGGGGGTTGCCTTCCGCTTTGGTGACGACAGTTTCGGCGTTTCGCTCGCGGGGGATATGAGCGCCGAAAGCAGTGCCCAGTTTGACTGGATGCACCACGAAGACGATGCCGATTTAGTGGCTCTCGGCCTGTATGCCAACGGTCGTCGCGGCGCGCTGACCGGCCGTGTCGGAGCAAAGGGAATCGCCCTGAATGCCGACGACAGCGGTTTCGACGGTGGCGTATTGGCTTTTGGCGGCGACCTCAGTCTGCCCTTTAATGATTTAGTGCGTGCTCGCGCCGGTTATTACTATGGCCCGGATGCCACCAGCTACAGCGACGTAATTGGCTATAACGAGTGGTCGGCGAGCATGGAATTTACCCTTTTCCAGAATTCGGCTCTACAGCTGGGTTATGGAGATATTGAATTCGACGCCGAAAAGGGCGGTGAGTTTGATTTTGAAGACGGCCCCTTTATCCGCCTGCAATTGCGTTTGTAACGCCTTTCGTATGCAGATCGAGGTCTCCGTCGTGAACTGGAGTCTGTATGGATTTTGCGTTTACCGACGAGCAACAGATGATCCGCGATTCGGCGGAGACCTTTCTTAAAGCGACTTCGACCAGTGCCGCGGTTCGCGCGGCTATGAGTACAGAGCTCGGCTACGATGCCGAGCTGTGGCAGCGCCTCTGCGGCGAACTTTACTGGCAGGCGATTCATATCCCCGAGACCTACGGTGGACTGGGGCTTTCCTACGTTGAGGTGGTGGCCCTGTTCGAGCAGATGGGTCGCTTCCTGTTGTGCGCACCCTATTTTTCAACTGTGGCCTTGGCCACCAACGCGCTGTTATGCGCAGGTTCCGAGGCGCAAAAAGCCGACTACCTTGGCCGCATTTGTGCGGGCAGCACCGCTACACTGGCCTTTACCCGCAGTCGCGATTGGTCGGTAGAGGGTGTTTCCGCAGACTTTCAGCGCCGTGGCGACGAGGTGGTGCTCAACGGTGAGTATCGTTACGTCATCGACGGGCACAGCGCTGAATTCCTGATACTGGCCGCCCGGGAACAGGGTTGTGACCAACCCTCGGGTATACGTCTGTTCGTCGTAACGGCCGAACAGGCAGGACTGGAGCGCCAAGTGTTGCCCACCATGGATCAGACTCGCCGCCAGGCGAACATAAGTCTGAATAATCTTTGCGTGCCCGCCAGTGCCGAACTTGAGCACGGAGACTGGCAGGCGCTGGAAAAAACGCTGCAACTGGCCACCATTGCTCTCGCTGCCGAGCAGGCCGGCGCGATGCAACAGCTGCTGGATATGACAGTGGCCTATACCCAGGAGCGCCATCAGTTCAATCGCCCTATAGCCAGCTTTCAGGCCATCAAACACAAGGCGGCGGATATGATGCTGCGCAGTGAGGTGGCACGCTCAGCGATTTACTACGCCGCCTGCACCGCCGATACGGCGCTCGGTGACGGTAATGCCTTCGGCGCGGATCTGGCCGAAGCCGCCAGTATCGCCAAATCGTGGTGCTCCGAATCCTGTTTCAGCAACGCCGCAGAGGCCTTGCAGATGCACGGCGGTGTGGGGTTCACCTGGGAATACGATGTCCACCTCTACTTCAAAAGGGCGAAAGCCAGTGAACATCTTTTAGGGGATAGTAGCTGGCACAGAGAAAACATCGCCGCAATGTTGCTGGATTAACCTGCACTGTTGCGCGTCGCGTTTCCACTGAAGGAATAGAGAGTGAAATTACAATTCAATCAAGACGACGAAATCTTTCGCCGTGAAATCGCCAGTTGGCTGGAGGAAAACCTCAGTGGTGAGTTTGCCCCGCTGAAATTCCGCGGTGGTCCGGGCGATGAACATATGTTTCCCGAGGAGCGCAAGCGCTGGGAGCAGCGTCTGGCAGAGGGCGGTTGGACCTGTGTCGGTTGGCCAAAGCAATACGGTGGCCGAGGTTTGACCATTGAGCAGCAGGTGATTTTTTACGAGGAATACGCCCGCGCCGGCGCACCTGGGCGGATGGGGCACATTGGTGATGGTCTGGCAGGGCCAACCATTATTGCCTTTGGTAGCGACGAGCAAAAAGCCCGCTATTTGCCAGGCATACTGTCCGGGCGGGAATTCTGGTGCCAGGGCTATTCCGAGCCGGGCGCCGGCTCCGATCTCGCCAATGTCAAAACCAAAGCCCGCTTTGACGAAGCGGCGGGGAAATGGCTGATCAGTGGTCAAAAGGTGTGGACCTCCCTGGCCCATGAGTCGGACTACTGCTTTGTCATTGCACGTACCGATCCTGATTCTCAAGCGCACAAGGGCCTGGGCTTCTTTCTGGTGAAAATGGACCAGCCGGGTATCACTGTGCGGCCGATTGAACAGATCACCGGCACCTCTGAATTTAACGAAGTGTTTTTTGACGATGCAGAATGTGGTGCCGAGGATATCGTTGGCGCACCCGGTGACGGCTGGAAGGTCGCGATGGGACTGCTGGGCTATGAGCGAGGCGTGTCTACCCTGGGGCAGCAAATGGCCTTTCAGAACGAGTTTGACGAAGTAGTGGCATTGGCCCGTGACAATGGCGCCGCAAAACAGCCTGCAATTCGTCAGCGCATTGCTCAGGCCCATATCGGCTTGAAACTCATGCGCTACAACAGCATGCGCATGTTATCCGGCGACAAGGGTGACGGCAGCCTGCAACGGGAAGCGCTTATATACAAGCTGTACTGGGCGACCTGGCACCGCGAGCTGGGTGAGTTGGCGATGGATATTCTCGGGCCGGAGGCGGATATTCTTGCCGCGCCACCCTATGAACTGAATCGTCTGCAATCGCTGTTTCTGTTTACCCGCTCCGACACCATCTACGGCGGGACCAACGAAATACAGCGCAATATTATTGCTGAACGCGGCCTGGGTATGCCCCGGGAAAAACGCTGGTAACGGCAACGCTTTTCGGGAGCCATTATGAATATCCATCAACCACAGTATGTCAACGGCCACGGTCTGCTCAAGGGGCGCTCGGTGCTAATCACCGCAGCAGCGGGGGCGGGTATCGGCTTTTCTGCGGCCAAGCGTGCGGTCGAGGAGGGCTGTCGCAGCATCGTTATCAGCGATGTTCACGAGGGCCGCTTGCAGGCGGCGGTCGAGCAATTGCGCGCTGATACCGGGCTGGAACAGGTGGCGGGTAAGCTATGTAACGTCGCCGACGAAGAACAGGTTCAGGCGCTGATCGCCTTTGCCGAAGACTTCTGTGGCGGCGTCGATGTGTTGATTAATAATGCCGGGCTGGGTACGACAAAGGCCCTGATCGATATGGAAGACGCAGAATGGGATCGGGTGATAGACGTCACCCTTGGCGGCACCATGCGTATGACCCGGCAAATGATGCGTACCATGAAGACCCGGGGCGAAGGGGTTATTGTCAATAACGCCTCGGTACTGGGCTGGCGAGCGCAGAAGGAACAGTCTCATTACGCCGCCGCCAAGGCCGGAGTGATGGCGCTAACCCGCTGTGCCGCGCTGGAAGCGGCAGAGTTTGGTGTGCGCATTAACGCGGTTTCGCCGTCACTGGCGGTACACCCGATGTTAAAAAAGTCGGCACCGGAAGATTTGCTGGCAGAACTTGAGGGACGCGAGGCCTACGGCCGTGGGGCAGAGGTCTGGGAAGTGGCGAACGTGATGATTTTCCTGGCCTCGGATTATTCCAGCTACCTCACCGGGGAGACCATCAGCTGCTCCTCTCAGCGGGCCTAGTTCGATTAAAACACACGGGATAAACAGATCATAACAACACGCCGGATCATCGGCGACGATGCGGGTACGGCTTACCGTCGATACCTGACAAGGGTTTAAGACTACATTGGAGTTCAGTATGAGACAGGCAGTGATTGTGTCAACGGCACGTACCGGTATGGGCAAGTCCTTTCGCGGTGCATTGAATGACACTGAAGCCCCGGCAATGGGCGGCCACGCGGTGCGTGCTGCGGTACAAAAGGCCGGCATCGATCCCGCGTTAGTCGAAGATGTGATTATGGGCGCCGCCGCTCAACAGGGTACCCAATCCTACAACCTCGGTCGGCTGTGCAGCGTTGCCGCGGGCTTGCCCGACACTGCCGCAGGCATGACGATGGACCGCCAGTGTAGCTCGGGGCTGATGTCCATTGCCTGGGCGGCAAAGTCGATTATGTGTAACGAAATGGATGTCGCCGTTGCCGGTGGCGTCGAATCGATTTCACTGGTTCAAACCAAGCACAAAAACACCTATCGCAGTGTGTCGAAAACCGTTACCGATATCGATGTCACTGCCTATATTCCGATGATCGAAACCGCAGAGCTGGTTGCCGAGCGCTACGGTATCAGTCGCGACGCTCAGGACGAATATGCCCTGCAAAGCCAGCAGCGGGTGGCGGCGGCGCAAGAAGCGGGATTGTTTGCCGATGAAATCGTGCCATTTTCGACCCGTATGGCGGTAGTGGATAGGGAGACCAAGGAAGTCAGCTACAAAAACGTGGTGCTGGATCGCGACGAGTGCAATCGCCCCTCCACCACACTGGAGAGCCTGCAAAGTCTGTCGCCGGTGTGGAAGGACGGGCAGTGGGTGAAGGAAGGGCGCTTTATTACCGCAGGTAATGCCTCTCAGCTTTCCGACGGCGCATCGGCCTGTGTACTGATGGACAGCGTTCAGGCTGAGCATTTGGGCCTCGCACCGCTCGGCGCCTATCGTGGTTTGGCGGTGTCGGGCTGCAAGGCCGATGAAATGGGGATAGGGCCAGTCTACGCAATTCCCAAGCTGCTCAAGCGCCACGGCCTCAAGGTGGATGACATCGGTCTGTGGGAGTTGAACGAAGCCTTTGCCAGCCAGGTGATCTACTGCCGCGACCACCTTGGCATCGACAATAACAAGTTAAACGTCAACGGTGGCGGCATCGCGATTGGTCACCCCTTTGGCATGAGCGGGGCACGATTGGTGGGCCACGCTTTACTGGAAGGGCGTCGTCGCGGAGTGAAATATGTGGTGGTCACCATGTGTATCGGTGGCGGTATGGGCGCGGCGGGCTTGTTTGAAGTCTTCTGATCATGGCTTGCTGACGCGCTAAGCATCGTGTCAATCACGCTTTCAGAGCCAGAATACCAGTAGAGGTATTCTGGCTTTTTTGTTTGCGGCGCGTTACAACTAGCGGAATAGCAGAGGAGATAATAACAAATGCCTTTTAAATCCCGGGAGCTTGCCCGCGCCTATTGGAAGGAAAACCTGCGATTGATGTTCTGGCTGTCGCTGGTTTGGTTTGTCGTGTCCTACGGCTGCGGTATTTTATTTGTCGATGAACTCAACACCGTCCGGCTGGGTGGTTTCAAACTGGGCTTTTGGTTTGCCCAGCAGGGTTCTATCTATGTGTTTGTCGCTCTGGTGTTTATCTATGCGCGGATGATGGACAAGCTCGATCGCAAGTATGGCGTTAACGACGAGGACTGATCGCCCATGGATTTAAAAACACTGACCTATCTCGTGGTGGGCGCAACCTTTTTGCTGTACATCGGTATCGCGATCTGGTCCCGGGCGGGATCAACCAAAGACTTTTATATCGCCGGCGGTGGCGTCCACCCCATTGCCAATGGTATGGCCACCGCAGCGGACTGGATGAGCGCGGCGTCGTTTATTTCGATGGCGGGGTTAATCGCCTACATGGGTTACGGTGGCTCGGTATTCCTGATGGGCTGGACCGGGGGCTTTGTCTTGCTGGCGATGTTTCTGGCGCCCTATCTGCGCAAGTATGGCAAATTCACTGTGCCCGAGTTTATCGGTGATCGGTTTTACTCGCGAACCGCCCGTATTGTGGCGGTGGTTTGCCTGATTATCTGTTCGGTTACCTATGTTATCGGGCAGATGAAGGGCGTTGGCGTGGCGTTTTCCCGCTTTCTTGAGGTCAGCTATGACACGGGCCTGTTGATCGGCATGGCCATTGTGTTTTTTTATGCCGTTGTTGGTGGCATGAAGGGAATTACCTACACCCAGATTGCCCAGTACTGTGTGCTGATAATGGCCTACACCATTCCGGCAATATTTATTTCCATCAACCTGACCGGTAATTGGTTACCCCAATTGGGCCTGGGCAGCACCATTAGTGGCGGTGATGTCTATCTGTTGGACAAGCTGGATCAGGTGGTCACCGACCTCGGCTTTGATCAATACACCACCAGCGAACGATTAAGTACCCTCAATATGTTTGCCTACACCCTGTCATTGATGATTGGTACGGCAGGGCTCCCCCATGTGATTATTCGCTTTTTTACCGTGCCAAAAGTGAGGGATGCACGCAGTTCGGCGGGCTGGGCCCTGCTGTTTATTGCGATTCTCTACACCACGGCACCGGCGGTGTCGGCCATGGCCAGACTCAACCTCCACAACACTATTGCTCCACCTGGTGCCGACAGCAATCTCGCCTATGAGGAGCGTCCGCAGTGGTTTCAAAACTGGGAAAAAACCGGCCTGCTTGCCTACGAAGACAAAAACGGCGATGGGCGGATTCAGTACACCGCCGATGCAGAGAGCAATGAAATGGTCACTGTCGATCGTGACATTATTGTGCTGGCCAACCCGGAAATTGCCGGATTGCCCCACTGGGTCATTGCGCTGGTGGCCGCCGGTGGCCTGGCGGCGGCGCTCTCTACGGCGGCAGGTTTGCTGCTGGCGATCGCCTCGGCGATTTCCCATGATTTGCTGAAAGGGGTGGTTATGCCCAATATCTCGGAAAAAGCGGAGTTGCGGGCGAGTCGCTTGTCCATGGCCGCTGCCATTGGCTTTGCCGGTTACCTCGGTTTAAATCCGCCGGACTTTGCCGCAGGCACGGTCGCGCTGGCCTTTGGCCTGGCGGCGGCATCGATTTTTCCGGCATTGATGATGGGGATTTTCAGTCAGCGGATTAATCGGGAAGGCGCCATCGCTGGGATGATCGCCGGTATCAGTGTGACCTTGCTTTATGTGTTTCAGCACAAGGGCATCATGTTTGTGCAGAGTACTGCATTTCTCGGCGATATGCCGGAGAACTGGTTTTTCGGCATTGAGCCAAATGCCTTTGGGGTTGTGGGTGCGGTCGTTAACTTTACCGTGGCCTATGGTGTGTCTGCGGTCACTCAAGCGCCACCTGCAGAAATACAGGAACTGGTCGAAGATATTCGCACCCCCAGCGGTGTTGGCGCAGCCCAGGAGCATTAGTGTTAACAGGCCCTTGTATTCAAGGGGAAATGTCATCCAGGTGATAGTCTTTGGCTGCGCAGTGGGCTAGGGTGACCGCTCAATAATAATCTACAGGAGTGTGCACCGTGGGCGCGAGTACCCTGACCGATATAGGTCTCCCGTTGTCGTTGTTTCTGATTATGGTCGGCATGGGCATGACCCTGACCCCGAAAGATTTTCGCGAGGTTCTGGTCGCTCCACGGGGAACCCTGTTTGGCCTGTTTGCGCAGATTATTCTGTTGCCAGCGGTGGCCTGGGGTGTCGCTATTGCGCTGGATCTCAATCCGGCGTTGGCGGTGGGGCTGGTGATTATCGCCGCCTGTCCCGGTGGCACAACCTCGAATTTGTTTGTATTTCTTGGCAAGGGCGATGTTGCTCTGTCGATATTACTTACTGTGCTCGCCAGTTTAATCACCATTGTCACTCTGCCAGCCTATACCGGCATGGCACTGCAATATTTTAACGATAGCGACCAAGTGTTGGCGCTGCCGGTGATGCGTACGATTCTGACCTTGTTTGTGATTGTGTTGCTGCCAGTGATGATCGGTATGCTTATACGACGCTATCAACCCGGTCTCGCCGCCCGTTGTGAGCGCGTGCTTGGGCTGTTGGGCATGGTGGTATTGCTGGCGGTCATAGCACTGGTGCTGGTTGAGCTAGGCAGCGAGGCGGTCGAGTTATTCAAATCTGCCGGGCTGGCGGTGATCGCACTCAATATTGTAGGCCTGCTACTGGGCCACGTTGGCGCACGGGTGATTGGCTTGCCGCCGGAACAGGCCTTCGCGGTAGCGATCGAACTGGGGATTAAAAACGGCACGCTGGGCTTGATGGTTACCCTGACACTGCTGCAGTCCGAGGCCATGTCGGTGCCGTCGGCGGTTTACGGCGTACTCATGTTTGTCTTTGGTTTTATTATGATCGGCATCGCTCGGGCCAGTGGTCTTGGGCAGGTCAAGGCGGCCTGATCGACCTCGGCCACCGCGGTTAAAGGTAGTGGCTGAGGTCGCCTTTCTCCAGCCGTTCGGCCAGGAACTCGGCAAGTTCTTCGCTGCGTCTGGCGACTGACTGCCAGTCGCGAATCCGTGCAGCATCGTTACCCTGGTAGCGTTTGAAGTCGGTGCGGTCGGGGATCTTGCCATTAGGCAGGCTGGCCACCCACTCCGCAGAGGGGTGCATGATGAGGTAGTTGTCCAGATTTTCGGCACGTCGCCAGGGCACATATTTGTCGAGCCAGCCGGGAATGACCTGGTCAGAAAAATGGGGCATCAGCACCAGCCCGTTGTCCCGGTCCCCCTGCAGCGGCAGATCAATGTGGTAGTCCACCATGCCTCCGTCACGGTAGCGTCCACCTTGACCATGGATATTGACACTCTCCATTACGAAGGGGATGGACCCACTGGCAAGCAGGGCGTCTGCCAGATTCTGTTGGGTCAGGGCAGGGAGCTCGGTATTGAATCCCGGAAAGGCGAAGCTTGGCAGTTTGCCGGGGCGGGGGTCACCGAACACTCTGCGCTGTAAAAAACGGCTGAGTAGTGGCCGGTGCAGGGTATTCAGCGCAATGGCTGCGGCGAATCCGGCGCTCATACGCAGGGGCGAGTCGTAGGCAGTCCACCCCAGCGCTCGGGCGGTAATGATATGCAGGCGCGCCCAGGGGTGGCTGAGAATTTCGCTGCCGCCGCGGTCGCCCAGGAGGTCAATGATAATATCCCGCGCTGTCGTGGTGACTTGTCGGGGGCTGGGTTGGCCGTCGTAACACTGATGAATATAGCCGTGTTCCAGACGGTCAATGGCCGCCAGTGGGTCTGCCTGGGCGACGGCGGCGAACCGCCAACTGCCGATGGACGCGCCTACCAGCGGCAGGGGAGCACTGCGCCCTTGCAACCATTGGCCAAATAACAGGCGGTCAAGACCGGCCAGTACCAGCCATTTAGGGCCGCCAGCTGCGCCTGCAATTGCGGCCAGCTGCTGAAGGTGCAGGCCGTCCTGCTCAATCACTTTTCGGGCGGTAGCGCCGGCTTTGAAAATCAGGGGGGCTTTCAATGGGATATCCGTCTGCTTCGTCGTCGTGTTTGCGGGCGACCCGGTTTCGTGCTTTGCTGTCACACCGTCGCAGTCATGCCATTACTAAAAAATATTGCGGCAATGGTGTTGTACCGAGGGGAAATCGCAATCGCAGATTTCCTCCGCCAATAATAGCGGATTAATCCCGTCGGCAGACCATGCCGAGGTCGAAATACGCCAGATTTACATTTTATTCTCAGGAGAAAACTATGTTCAGCCATATTATGGTCGGTGCCAATGATATTGAAGCATCGCGCAAGTTCTACGATGCCATACTCGGTGCCTTGGGCTATGGCCCCGGGGTGTTTGACCCCAAAGGGCGTTGCTTCTGGTTTACCGACACCGGTGTCTTTGCCATTACCACCCCGATTAACGGCGAGCCCGCCACACATGGCAATGGCAGCACCATAGGATTCGCCGCAGCCAATCCTGAGCAAGCGGATGCCTGGCACGCTGCGGGTCTGGCAAATGGTGGGGTGGCCTGTGAAGAGCCGCCAGGGCCCCGGGAAGGCCCCTCAGGCAAAATATACCTGGCGTATTTGCGCGACCCCTCAGGTAATAAGGTTTGCGCGCTGCACCGCATGGGCTAGTGCTGTTAATCCCCATTGAATAGCCGTCAGGCGAAGTGGACCACGGCCGGTGTTTGACGCTGGCGGTGGTTCGCCGGTTTCTTATTCGTCAGGACTTCCAACTGAGCGATAATTCGCAGCCGGTTGCGCAAGGCGACATATCGGTCTCCAAAGCCGAATACCCATTCCTTAACGTAAATCCCCTGGCGCTAACCGATGCCGTTTCCTGCAGAAGCACAGCGAAGGGCAGACGATGCGTGTTTGTACTGTTTCGCCTCTGTAATAACGCGTAGACAATGCGGTCCAAAGTGCCCTATGACACGTAAAAATGCGCGTTATGTCTCGGTTTAACACGATTGATGTCGATGCATAAGAACAGCGACACTGGAAATCGAAAATGAGCTTTAAATTGAACCGAAGAGAGTGTCCATATGAATAACGATGATGCATTGATGCTGTCACCCGACAACGAGGATGTTGATGGGGGGGATTCTACGGCGTCGATAGAGCCGTGGAAAATTCTGATCGTCGATGACGAGGAAGCCATACATGCGGTCACCAAGCTCAGCTTGCGCAATATGCAGGTTCTGGGTCGCTCTATTCAGTTATTTCATGCCCGCTCCGGCAAAGAGTCGATTGAAATCATGCGCCGTGAAAAGGATATTGCGCTGGTGTTGATGGATGTTGTAATGGAAACCGACCACGCCGGGCTCGATGCGGTGCGAACGATACGTGAGGAATTGAACAACCAGGAAGTCAGGTTGGTACTGCGAACCGGTCAACCGGGGCAGGCTCCAGAGTTCGAGGTCGTCACCCATTACGATATTAATGACTACAAGGAAAAAACCGAGCTGACCTCGCAAAAACTGCATACATTGGTGTACACCAGCATCGGCCATTACCGGCAATTGGTCGCGCTGAATCAAAGTCGCTCGGGGCTGGAAAGTGTTATAGATGCCTCTGCCAGTATTTTTGAGAGTCACTCCCTTGTGCAGTTTACCCGCGGTGTACTCACGCAGCTTTCAGCCTTGCTATACAGCAAGGAAGATGGATTGATTGTCGATGCCATTGCGGTATCCCGCGAGGCGGAGGATCAACGTCATCGACTGGTTGTCAGCGCGTGCAGTGATCCGAATGCTCAACTGGAAGGCATGGAGGTGGATGCCTGCCTACCACCGACGGTCGCCAGGCGCATTCGCGAAGCGGCATTCCGACAAGAACCGCTATTCGGCGAGGGCTTTTTCACGGCAAATTTCCGCTCCAGACGGGGCGATGTCCATATCGTTTATTTGAGCTGCGACCAGGATTTTTCGGTGGCGGACCGCAGATTAGTCAACCTGTTTTGCCACAACGTCGCAATAGCCTTCGACAACCAGACCATGTACCAGGAGGTTCTCGAAAGCCAGCGAAAACTGGTGCTGTTGTTGAGTCAGGCTGTGGAAGAGCGGTCAGAGGAATTAACCAATCATGTCAAAAGGGTGGCTGAGTACACGGCGATTATTGGCACCTGTCTGGGTATTTCCGACGAGGATGTTGAGGTATTGAAATTATCGGCGGCTCTGCACGATGTGGGTAAGATAGGTATACCCGACGATATTTTGAATAAGCCGGGCAGGTTGACTGACGAAGAGCGCGAGGTGATGGAAAGTCACGTAGAGCGCGGTGTGTCGATATTGGGCGAACAGAAGGGCAATCTGCTTACACGGGCTGGTCAGGTGGTTGCCGCCCACCACGAGCGGTGGGACGGAAACGGCTACCCGAACCAACTTCAGGGGGAGGAGATCGATCTGTTCGGGCGTATTACCTCGATAGCGGATGTGTTTGATGCCTTGAGCACACGGCGAGTGTATAAGGAACCCTGGCCCATGGAAGAAGTTATCGCCTACTTTAAGGAGCAGCGCGGTAAGCAGTTTGACCCGGTATTGGTCGATATCTTTCTGGATAATATGGACAAGGTGCTGGAAATACATACCCGTCTTCACTGCGAGGCGGCGTAACCCGCCTGCAGTGCGTTGCCGGATTCCTTTCAGTTGGAGTCCGATTTGGGAGTGTCGCCGGTAATGTGCGGAAGCTCCTCGCTTCCCTCACCGTTTGCCGCCGCAACACGCACCTGTGCGGGGGGCGCAACGCCATCCTTGTCTTCACCGAAGTACAGCGTCGTGTGGGGGAAGGGGATCTCTATACCCGCGGCGTCAAAGTGCATTTTCACCAGGCGATTATAGGCGCGTCCCACAGCCCACTGCATACCCGGTGAAGTCTTTATCAACACTCGAATATTAACCGAACTGTCGGCCAGTGCTGATACACCAGCCACCTGCAGGTCGTCGAGGATGTCGTTGCTGAATTCTCCTTCGCGCAACTCAGCGAAGGCGGCCTGCAGATGTTCAATCGCGTGATCGATATTTTCACGGTAGGCAATACCGTATTCGCCAAGGTGGTAGGCGAAGTCCTTGGTGTAGTTCGACACCGCGTCAACAGCAGAAAACGGCACAATATGGTAGGTGCCGGATAAATCCCGCAGGGCGACAGAGCGTATACCAACGCGCTCGACGGTACCTTCATAACTGCCTACGTTGACATAGTCGCCGGTGTTAATCGCGTTTTCCAGCTGGATAAAGACACCGTTAATCACATCCTGTACCAGCTTTTGTGCGCCGAAACCCACGGCGAGACCCATTACACCGGCACCGGCGATCAGAGGACCAATTTCGACGCCAATCTCCGACAGCACAATCATTACCGTCATAACGACAACAACAATGGCGAGGGAGCTGAGAAACAGTCCCTGAAGGGTTTCAGCCCTCGCGGCAGCGGCAGGTGTGGGCTTGGTGTCCGGTGACAGGCGGTGCTCGATATAGCTTGCCGCAGCTATCCACACCGCCGTTGCGAGAATCATAATCAGCACGATGTCGAACAGGGATGCGACGGTGCTGCGTCCCGCGTCGGTGCTGTACCAGCTATGCAGATCGAACACTGCCCAGGCATCCAGCGCCAATGTGGTGACGATTGCGCCGACCAGTATGCGCAGCACTTTCAAACCGGTTGGCACATAGGTGTTCAGACGGATTTGAAGTTGCGGCAGAGGTTCATAAAGAGATGGCGGCAATTTTATTTCCCGGCCGATAAATTGCCGAATCACTACCAGCAGCAGCGCCCCTGCGCCAATATATACACCGGTCAATGCCGTTGCTTTGGCGATAAAAGGCAGGGCCGTAGTGGGATAAAGCAGGCTGGCGAAGACCACCGCGGCGGCATAAAAAATCGCCAATACATGCCACAGTCGCGCTAGCAGTCGCAATGCAAAACCACGACTGCCGGGGCATTGGGCTGCTCTATTCGCCAGCAGTTGGGCAACAGTGCTTTTATTGCGGAAGACCACGCTGACGAAGTACAGCGCGGCAAACAGCACGATAAGTGTCGCGATTGCTGCGCCAAGCTCCGGAGAGGCATTTTTATTGATAATGGGGACAACAGCCAAAATGCCGTAACCGGTAAAGCCCGCCAGCACTGCGAACACCCGGTTGCAATATTTGGCCGAAGCCTCTTTTAATGGCAGCAAACGCAGTGCCGGAAAGCGCCCGGCGAACAGCATGCGCAGCAGCAGTTTAAGCGTCTCGACAATCAGAAAGGCGTTGAGTAGCAGTGCCAGACGAGTGCCGTTGTCAGGAGTATTTTCCGACAGGCCCGAGGTAATAAAATTACCTGTGATATAGGCACCGGCAATCGCCAGCGCATCGATTGCCGCCGCTGCAACGACGGCGCCGACGGTACGGAGCATGGCATAGCGGCCAGAGCCGGTTGTGGCCCAGCGGTTCAATCCGGCAAAGCCTGGCCGTGCGAGACGGCGCAACAATAGAAACATAGCAAAGGTCGCCAATATCACGATTGCGATGTCCTTCGTGGCCGCCAACAGCGCCGCGGTGTTGGCCATGGGGTTGACGTTGTCACCGGACAGCAGACTTTCCACAGCGCTGCCCATTACCGCAAATTGCTCTTTGACGTTACCGCCGGCATTGGCGGTGACGGTGGCAATTTGTCGCGCCAGCGACGGCCCCTGGTGCACCTGTGGCGATTCAGCAGGTTCTGGTGTTTCGGCTGCTGCATCGTCGTCGGCAGCACGCAGGCGATCGATCAGTTGCTGTCTTGTAGTGTCGTCTTCGAGTAAGTCAGCGAGGAGTTGCTCGCTGCTGGGCTCGTTGGGGGAAGGGTGGTTGCCCGGTGTTTGGGCGAGGCCTGGTTGACTGATTGTCGCCAGGGTAATGAGGAGCAGTGCCAGTAGGCGGGCAAGTGTCAATCGCAGTGGATACACGCTTTTTCTCCTTGTTTGCCGTGATGCGAAGTGGATAGCTTTCCTCCCTAAAGCTCCGACGTGAATCGCCGGAGAAATTTCTATATGACTATTGTGAGTCTGTCAGCAAATTGCGTTCAGAGTTCACTACAGAGAAAAATTTATTAGCGGAAGGGCGTAAGGCTGTGGCGCACTGAGGATAAAAAACTCGGGAAGGAATGTCCCCGGAGCCACTGTATGGGCTCCGGGGACAAGGCTTATCGCAGGGGGATTGCGATGGGCGTTAACCGGGCTCTTACCGTATTGGCGTAGGGCTCGGCGATATTTTGCGGTGTTGATGTCGGCACCATAAACTGCCATTGCTGACCGTCGATTTCGGTCAGGGGAGCGGGGGTGAAGGCATTGTCACTGTCGTGGGTAAAGAAATAGTGAATGCCGTGGGCACCAAAGGCCCCCTGCCGTTGGTCGCAGCGCAGGCTGGCGTAGTCGGTGCCGCCATTGGCCGCTTCGTAGCCGCTGATGACCCGCTGGTCGCTGGAGACTTCTCCCGGCCAGGGTCGCGCTATGGGGTCGTCGCCTGTACCGTCGTCAAGACAGGCGTCGTCGCGGTAGTAGGGGACAATCAAGGGGTTGCTCAATGCCTGGGCATTTTTCAGCTCAAAGATGTACACCAGCGAGCCAGTGTCGCCCTTGCCGGATACCTGCTCCCAATTATTGAATCCCAGTGCGAGATTAAACGTGGGGTCCGGCGCATCGAAGAAGGCCTGGCAGCGTTCCAGCTCCGCAGTGTCGGGAGCGCCGACGAAGGGTATTGGCAGGGCATCGAGACGCTCGATCACATCAAGAATGCCGTCGCGGATCTCAGGTGGCGTATCGCTGTAGAACTGCTCGCAACCAGGTAGCGAGTCAATCTGGCCGAGTTCGTCGTTAATACCGTCAATAGGCACCCCCTGGGGGCGGAACATGGTGTAGTAGCGCCCCTCGGCCACATTTTCATTGGCCTCGGGCACCATGGCCGAGCGGTTGTAATCCCACGAGGTGTACAAACCATCGGGCGGAATGGGGTGAACCCGGATTCGGTAACGGTAGGTAATCAACTCATTGTAAAAGGTCTCCGTCTTGGTCACGTTGGTGCCTGAGTCGGCGCCCCATACCTCACGAATGGCGCGGACTGCCCCCCGGCGCTCGCCGATCAGCGTGGAGTTAGCTTCCCAGTTCACCTGTTCGTCCTCAAAACCCACCAGAGACACTGTGGAGTCGGGGCTTTGCTGGAAGGCACGCCCTTTCCAGCGGTCGATCAGGTCGGGGCGAGCCGTCCAATAGTCGCTGTCGGTGGTGTTATCTCCCGGGGATTTAATGCGAATATCCCGCACCATCCATCGCCCACTGGCCTCCCAGCGGTAGGTGTCGGTGGTGACCACGGTGCCATCCCGGGGGAATCGGTCGCTGCTGGTGCGGCTGATATTTTCGCCGTCGTCACAAACGCTGCCACTGCGATTAGGGCCGTAGCCGGTGTTGCTGCTGCCGAGTTTTTCCGGGTCGTCGGCGGCGAAAAATCCGCGGTCTATCCACTGGTCGGCATCGGCGTTGCGCTGATAATTGACATAGCCGTTTGCACTGGCAAAGCTGGAGCCGCCATTTTTCTGTACCAGATACACCGCCCGGGGCGGTGCGGCCTCACCCTGCAAGGGGTCGAGTAGAGATACGACCTGTACCGCGTCCCAGTCGTTGGGGAAATTGTTGTCGGCTTTCAGGTCGCCGGCATCGCCGGCCATGAACACCACTTCATCGTCGTCGTCGAGACCACGCACCGGGTCAGGGGTTGCCGGTGCATATTCCGCGGTGCAGCCCTCGCCATAGGCATTCCACATTTCCCGATCCCAGACATAACTGAGCTCGGGGTCTGTCCCCGAATAAAACGAGAAGCTCGAATTGGCGTTGGCCAGGAAGTAGGGCATGCGCTCATCGACCTGAACCGGTATTTCTACAAAGCGGTCTGTGCTGCTGTCGTAGCGGTAGGCGGCGATGCGGTTGACGTCTGCGCCACTGGGGATCTGGTCTTCCATACCGGGGGCGGGATAAATCAAGGTGCCGTTGTGGGCACTGCGATTATCCAACTCGAAGGGGCCGGGAACCGCCCCCGCTTCGCTGACGCCGTCGGGGTAGGGTTTGGCGATTCCTTGAGCTGCTGGCACGCTCCAGCCGGGCAGCTGTGCACCAGTCAGTATTACCGGCTCAATGCGGCGCTCGGCGCTGGCGGCTTGCTGAACACTGCCACTGGCGCTGCTGCCCAGCCCCAGAGCGTTGCCCAGTTCCCTGTCGAAGTCTGCACTGTTGCCGGTGCTGGCGGCGGCAATAGCGGCGTTCACACTGTCAGTGTCGCCGCCCAGAACATTGCCAAGGTCGGCGGCAAATTGGGCAAAGGCTGCCTGAAAGCCGCTGTTAGCGGCGGCGGTGTCGCCAGTGATAAAGAGTTGTATCACTGTGGACATGCTGGCAAAGAAATCGGCGATAGCACCGGTCAGTCCCGTGCCTCGCCCCGCATTCGAAGGAGTCTCGGGTAGCGGTGTGTGATTGCCGTAGATATCGCTGCCGCTGACACTGATGCCGTTGCCAAGGTCGGTTATGTCAGCACGGTAGACCGCCACGGGCTGGCCGTTGCGCATGGTAATTACAGGTAAGTGGCTTTCTACGGTATCGCGACCATTACTGAACACCACTGAACCCGCCCTTACCGGTGCGGGAAGCTTTGGGTCAACATCCCGGTCGATCAGACGGTAGTTGTCGGGGTGCGGGGTATAGGACAGTGTCGCTTCGTAGCGGTGGTCGGCGTAGGCAACGGCCTCTCCGACCACAAGACTGTCACTGGCGGATACGGTAAAGCCGCTGGATTCAATCTTGTAACTGGCATTGCCGGTGTCGATATGTCGCCCGTGTACGACAAAGCGGTAGCGCCCGGTGGGCCAATTAACGGGGGCCTCAAAGGTGGCGCTCCACAGGTGGCTGCCGGCGCTCAAACGGTAGTCGAGATGTATTTCGTAAAGGCTTGCCAGTGCCTCGCCATTGCGCCGGACAACATTCTGCCACTCGCCGTTTTGCTTTTGCTGTTGCAGGGTTACCTTAGGGAGATCGAGCAGTGGGTCGCTACCCTCCCAGGTGAAATAGGTGGTAGCGAATCGCGGAATATCCCCCGGTTGCTGCTGGGCAATCGGGTTGCCGTTGAGGGGCAGGGCGGCCGGTTGGGGAACACTATTGTAGTAATCGCTGTACAGGTCGTAGTCGATACTAAGTTCATCGGTGGGGGCGGCGCTGCCGTCGCGCAGGGCGCGAACAAGGTCGAGTTGGGCGTTGAGCAAGCGTGCGCCTAACTTCCAGCCCCAGAAGGTAGTCGTGCCCTCGGTGCCGCCCAGTTCCCAGTCCGCTTTGATGTCGGGCAAGAGGTAGCCAATATGGTCCTGGGCGTAGCCCCAAATAAAGGTGTCGGTGGCTTGGTAGCCCTCGTTTGCTGCGGCCTCGATCAGGCGCAGGCCTTGCTCAACCAGTGCTTCGCCCGGTTGGGCGAGAAACAGGGCGCTGCCGATTTTAAATGCGGTCAAGCGGGTGTCCTGGGGGACAAAGGCACCGTTTTCGCCGACGCCGTTGTCGGCGAGATCCATGGGGTCAGGCATGGGGGCGGGAAGACAGGCGGGGATGCTTTCGCCGCTGTCCGGGCCGGTTACCGGTACGCCAAGCTCGGGGTTGCACTGGGCAGCACCCCATTCATAGGGAAACTCATCGCCGGAGTAGCCCAGGGTATCTCTGGACAGCACGATACGCTGCGAGACCACGCGAATGTCCGGCGCAAGGTCGAGGTTGTTCACCGAGTGATATATCGCCATGACCTGGGGAGCCATCAGTTTGCCATAGCGCTCCATGCCCTGGAGTTTGGGGCGCGCGACGTTGCGCGGGCTGACATCACCTGCGGCACTTTGCACCAGCATTGCCACTACGGGGCGGTCGAATTGCTGCTCGACTTCACGTTCGATTGCGGCGAGGACATCGCCTGAAAAATGGAGGTTTTCAACATCGAAGGCGATGCCGTGGGCGGAATAGTTCACCACAGTGGCCAGTGGCTCGCCCTGGGCGTCGTCGATGCGCAGTACGCCAATACGCTTGCGCAGCTGATCCTGTTGGGCAACCCGCTCGGCGGTGTAAATGCTGCGGCTGCGGCGAAAGCCGTTGAGCCCCTGTTCATCACTGCCAGTGGCGTAACCGAATTGGGCAGGCTGCTGGTTGCGTACCGATTCGGCTACCACTTCTGCCAATTGGCTTACGATGCGGCGGAACAGTTCGGGTTGATAAAGATCCATTGCCAGCCAGAAGTAGCGGGTGGAGTGATTGGCAATCGCACCGGGGCCATCGTGGGTGTGGGTTGCCGACATCACCAGGCCCTGTTGCAGGCTGCAACCGGCGGGCAGGTCATCACCCAGCAGTGCTTCGGCCTGTTCTGCAACCTTGACTACCACTTCGTCGAGCATACCGATGAAATCGGTTTTGACCATAACGACGCAGTCGCTGCCATCATACAGCGACACCGCTTTGGTAATCAGTGAATCGTAATAGCCCCTTGTGGGTGGTGAGTAGGTGGCGTAGGGGGCATGTACCGCGCGAAGTTCATCGGGAACGCTGGGCAGGGGGTGTCCGTCGTGATCCTGTGCGGGGAGGAAATCGGCAAATTCATCGACAAAGGCCTGGAAGCCTGTAGCGGGGTTTATGTCGGGGAAGTCCTCGAATTCCTGGGCGACTGGAATATAGTCGCCGCCCACGGGAGGGCGCGCGTAGCCACCCAGAGGTGTGCCCACCGGCACGCGCAATTCCCGGCGTGCGGTGCCCGCCATGAGCATAGACGGCGGCGTGCCGTTGTCGCCCTGTTGCGGTGACGGCTCGTCGAGAATGAGTCCGGCGGCAGTGCCGGCCTGCTGGGCGCCAGCGATAGCGATGTCTCCGGCGAAGGCACCGGAACTGCTCTGCAGGGTGTTAATCGCGCTGTTGAAGTCCCCGGCGGCAAAGGCCGCCATGGCATCCCCCAAGCCTGCAGAGAGTGCATTCAGGGCGGCGTCAAAGCCATCTTCGGGTGGCGTGGGCGAGGGCTCGCCAGAGGGTGGTGCCACCGGTGGTGTTCTCGGGCAGTCGCCCGGTGAGCGCACATATTGGGTATGGCGAGTGTCGATAACCCGGCCCTGACGATGCAGGAAGTGGGCTTTCTGACACATACCATGGGCGACGCCTCGGGGGTAACCGTGGGGGTCGTGCTCATCACCTCGCGGGGCAATATTGCCGATGGGCGGGGTGACCGTTTTGCCCTCGTCAAACTCGATAAAGGCCGACTTGTCGCTGCGGCAGCCACTGACGCAGAGACTGCCGGCAGGGCTGTCGTAGGCGGTATTGTCGCGGTCAATCAGCGGCAGTTGCCAGAAATATTCAACGTCGGGATCACGCTCGGTGAAGAAGTCGAATTTGTTGTTGTAGCTGAACGGCACACCATCGCCAGGTGCCCGCTGGTAGAGATCGGCAATCTCGACGCCCACGGTGCGGGCCATGACCTGGGCACTCCAGTGGGTCACCTGATGGTCGGCGAAGGCCGGTTGCAGCAATACCTGGTTATCTGGCCCTTTCAATACGCTGTTGTCGCTGATGTGGTGGGCATAGCCATTGTTTTCACTGCGGTCCCACAGCATCTGCATCAGCGCAAAGCCAACGTCGCGGTCAAGATCGTCGGGGTAGGACAAGTAGAGTGGCATGGCGTAGGGTGGCAGGCCAGGCTGTGTCGGGTTGAACTCACTGTCGAAGTCGACACTGCGGCGCAGCAGGGTGGAGTAGTTCATGCCCACCACACCGAGTACCGCCCGTTGTACGTCCTTGGACACCGCTGCCAGCGCACCGCCGACTATGCCTCCCTGGGAGTTGCTGTCATAGAACACTTCGCTGTTGTCGAATACCGGCTGGCCGTTAAGGCGGAAGGCCTCGTGGGCGCCAAAGCCGTCCTGGTGGCGTAAAGCCCGGGCCAGGAACATATAATTCAACAGGCCCTGTTGGGAGGCGTCGGGGATGACGGCGAAGTTGGACAGGTCGGCCAGTACGCTTAATACATTGGGAACATCGCCAGTAGAAAACCCGAAAAGGTCGACCGCACACAGCAGGAAGTTATAGTCGCGACTGAATTCCGGCACCCGCTCATAGGTCACGGCCTGGTGGCCATCGAGCAGTCCGTGACCATAGATGGCGGCTCTGGCCGGGTTGGTGGCGCTGGCTTGCTCGGGAATCTGGCAGGTAAAGCGTGTTGTCATTGTGCCGGTGCTATCGGGCAGACCGTCGCCGTATTGCTGGTCAGCGGTGCCATCAGCCGGGGAGTAAAACAGACGGTTGGGCGGCACGGAGCCACCATCGGCGATTCCGACGCCCTCGAACAGGGCCTCGCAGCCTGAGCGCATATTGTCTTCGGGAATTCCGGCACAGAGTGTTTCCGCTCGAGTGCTGACGTTGTCGGCTGGCGCAGGGTCAGTGGGGGTCACAAAACTGGGTACGATAATGGTGCCTTCGATGCGACGGGCAATCCCGCTGCGTGGGGCTTCGGTGACCTTGTCAACGGAGAATGTCGGGGCGTTGCCAAGGGCCAGAATATTGCCGTGAGGGTCTTCCTGCTGACCGAGAGACGAAAAGGCTGTGTCTCGCATATGGCGCAGCCGATTCACGGTGTTTTCGGCGCTGGCTACGGTAAAGTCCCAAGCCAGGTAGAGGTCACTGTGGTTTATCGCGATGCCGGCGTTTTCGAGCACGGGTCTTACGTTGGCGTCCCATTGGGCGCAGCGTTCGCCTAGCTGTGGTATCGCGGTAGTTTGCTGGTCACGGCAGGTACGAAATGAGGGCTGGGCGGCAAGGTAGTCGTCGCTGTTGGCGCTGGGGAGTCGTCTCAGCACGGCGACATAGCGTTTGCCGTGATCAAAATTGCGTGCGGGACGAATAATTACCGCCGCGCGCGGTGCTTTGCCTGGGTCGGGGTTGGCCAGGTTACTGCCGGGCAGCAGTAGTCCGGCGTTCAAATCAATTTCTGCCCAAATTGGGTGGGGCTCGCCGGTTTCCGCGTCGAGCACCAGAATTGACGAACCCTCGAGGTCGAGGGATTCGCTGAGATGGGTGAGTCGCGGAGCACCGGGAATGGTGCCGTCTTCATTGGCCGCAAGACCGGGTACGAAGGTCAGCAACATTTGGCCGGGGCTGAAGCCATCGTTGCGATTCCACTCGCTGGGGTCGATGGGTTTGCCGGCGCTATTGCGCGGCATGCCGAGAATATTGAAATTTACCCGGCGGTCACTGCCGCCACGGCTGGCCGATTGAATGCTGCCATCACTGGCGGCCACGGTGAAATGGTCGCTGGGAAACGGAAACAGACAGTGAGAGGGGTCGAGAATATCGCAGCCCTGAACCTGAGCCTGGGCCGCGTGCAACACCACTTCGCCATTGGCCGGCAGCGGTGCGCCGCCATCGACAAGGTTCGCGTAAATCTGGTCTGCGGCGCCCTGCAGCGGTGGCCCCAGTTCGGGAACGGTTGCAATGCAGCGGCTGTTATCCGGGGTACACACCGCAAAACCGGAGGCGTTGGCGAGCTGTTCGGCGCTGCAGCCCGTTTCATCAACGGCGGCACCCTCGGCGGTAGCCGGGCAGTTGTCGCTGTCGTTGGGCACGCCGTCACCATCGGTATCGGGGTCGGCGCCGGGCAAAACCGCGTCCGTCGATTTCGACGGATCCGGTTGCGCGGCGTCGTCTACCGCGTAAAGCGGCAGTGACACCATGCCATCGATGGTCACCGCAGGCAGGGTGACATCCCGTGATGCCGAGCTGGCGAATTGGGGATGCACCGCGTAGAACAGCACCGCAAGTTCATCGCCACTGTTCAGTCGCTCGGCAATGCCGACCAGGTCGATATCGTGTTCGCCGAGGCCACGCACGGGTTGCAGTTGGTCGTCGATCAACACGAAGTTGCCGCCGCCAGGGGCTTTCTTACCAATGCCGACAAAGGTGATGCTGTCGCAGCCGCTGTCGGTTGGCAGCGCCGGGACAGAGCAATCCTGCGCCTGTTCATTACCACCGGCAAGACTCGATACCGTTACCTTAAGGTGGGGTATTCCCGCCAGAACGGCACCATTTCCGGCCTCGATAGTGCCAATCGGAGCGGCCACGGGTAGATTGCCGGTTAAGTTGGCCACGCCACTGCCGCCATTGGGTACGATGGCAGCGCTGATGGCACGGCGGGTGTAGTTGCTGCTGCCCCGAGGGGCAATGACATCCGCAGCCGCCAACTTGACGGTGTCACCATTGGTGCCAAGAGCAAAGCAGGTGTCATTCTCCGGGGTACCCGGCAGCGTTGCGGGGCTGGCGTTCAGTGGCTTGAGTCGTGCGTTGAACCAGGCTTGCTGTTCATTGCTGGAGTAAAATCCGCAGCTCCCTGCGTCCTGGGTGGGTGAATCAGGAGACTGGGCAAAGGGCAGTACGTGGCCGCCGTTGTGGGTGTAAAGGGTGACATTGGCACCGGCGGCACTCAGACACTGGTAGTTCCACCAGGCGTGGTTGTAGTTAAACAGGGTGTCGGTCATGCCCTGGGTTATCAGTACGTCCAGTCCGCTGAATTCAGTCTGCGGATTCAGCGGTTCACGCAGATAGTCGCCATAGGATTCGCGGCCATCTTCACCCCGGGGCGGAACGTTATAGCTATTGCTTACATCCGCCATCGGGACGGTATCGGCACCATAGCTGAGGTAGGGCATTGTGGGCAGGTTGCTGGCTTTACACCAGTGGCCGAGGCCACCGCGGTATTCAAACCAGTCCAGCGACTGCCGGGGCCATTGGTTGACGGCCAGTGCGCGGGCAAAGGTTTCCTGAATAAACGGATCCTGGCCGTCGTCAAAGGCGACATTTTGCCCCGCCATCATTTTTTCGATGGTTTCCGGGCTGACGAGGCTGGCGCTGCCAGCGGCATTACCCAATCCTGACAAGGCCAGGCCCCACAGTGTTTTTACCGCATCGCCGGGGTTCAGCGCATCGCGCAGGTCGTGCCAGGTGATATCCGGTGCAATGGCGTCGAGGCGTTTTTTGGGGTCGGTGGTAAGCAGCAGAAGCTGATAACCGCCGCCGTAGCTGCCGCCCTGGGAGCCTACGAGCAGGTTGTCGCCACCCACAACGCTCGAGGCGTCAAGGGGGCGGCTGACAAACTCGCCGGTGGCTTCGTTGCGCCATGCCAGGTAGTCGAGATTCTGTTCCAGCCAGTCAAGGATGGCGATCAGGTAGCGGCCCTCGAACTCCGGGTCCATCACTCGAATCGAACCCGATGTGTCGCCGTAACCGCGGGGATCCCAGGACACAACGGTATAGCCGTCGCTACGGAAATTATTAAACCCGGAGGTTGAGCGAGAACTGCCATAGCCGGGCCCATGCAACATCAGGGGGTGGGCGCCACGGGCGATGTTGTTGCAGTCAAAGGTGGCGGGTTCAAGCACCTGGAAGCTGACTTGCTGGGTGACACCGGTGGTATCGACCACGGGAATGACCACCTGATAGCTGCGATTACCCGCCAGATTAAACTGATCCGCACAGGAAGCATGGTGAATCTGGTCGGCACTGCAACCGGTGTTATTAACCGGTGCGTCGCTGGCGGTGTTGGGGCAGCTGTCGCTGTTGTCACCCACGCCATCGGCGTCGCTGTCTGACTGTTCCGATTCATCGAAGGGGAAACTGTCGTCTTCATCGGGAGTGCCGTCGTTATCGTCGTCAGGATCGGCGTTGTCGCCGATACCGTCGCCATCGTTATCGGCGGTTTCACTATCATCAAAGGGGAAGGCGTCCTCCTCGTCATTGACGTTGTCATTGTCGTCGTCGGGGTCGGCGTTGTTGCCGATACCATCGCCGTCGTGATCGGCGGATTCACCACTGTCGAAGGGGAAGGCGTCGTCTTCGTCGTTCACGCCATCATTGTCGTCGTCGGGGTCGGCATTGTTGCCAATGCCATCGTCGTCGGAGTCAAGGGATTCGGTGTCGTCAAGGGGAAAGGCGTCATCCTCGTCATTCACGCCGTCATTGTCGTCGTCGGGATCGGCATTGTTGCCAATGCCATCGCCGTCGGTGTCGACGGATTCTGCAGCGTCGAGGGGAAAGGCGTCGTCTTCGTCGTTTACGCCGTCATTGTCGTCATCGGGGTCTGCATTGTTGCCGATGCCGTCGCCGTCGGTGTCTACTGATTCATTGGCGTCGGTGGGAAAGGCGTCGTCGTCATTGGCCACGCCGTCGTTATCACTGTCGATGTCACAGGCATCGCCTTCGCCGTCACCATCGGTGTCCTGTTGATCGCTGTTCGCGATCGTCGGGCAGTTATCGGCGCCATCACTACTGCCGTCGCTGTCGCTGTCGGCGTTAAGTGGGTCGGTTTCGCTCTCGTCGTCGTTGGGTATGCCGTCGCCATCGGCATCGGCATCACAGGCGTCACCGCGCAGATCCCGGTCGAGATCCTGTTGGCCGGGGTTGGCGATATCCGGGCAGTTGTCGTCGATATTCGCGATGCCGTCGTTGTCGGCGTCGCTCTGGCTGTCGGTGTTATCGACACAGCCGTTCTTGTCAACAACAGCGCCAGCGGCGGTGTCGGGACAGCGGTCAACGGCGTCATTGACGCCGTCGTTGTCACTGTCTTTACCGCCATCGTAGTCAAACTGGCCGTCTGCCAGGTCGGCCTCGCTGGCATCAAGGTGGGCTTTGGCGGTGGCTGCGTCGACAACGCTGCGCGGGCCATCATTGTTGGCTTCGGCAGCGAAGGCGGCGAGGGGGCCGTTATCAAAATCGGCAAAATCCACCGCTTCGGCAAAATTGTTCGCCGCGGTCAGCGCGGCGGGGCTGATCTCGATGCCATTTTCGGGGTTGCCATCGGCGTCGATGGTCATTAGAAAACGCGCAATATTGACCCGGATATCGTCGTTACCCCCCGCCAATGAGCTTGGTGTAACGAAGGGCGAATCGGGATCAGGGGTCAGGCTGCCAAGGGAGATGTTGCCCAGACTGAACGCGACGACTTCTCCCGGGATATAACCAAAGGCGCCATCGGCGGGCGTGCTCTGTGCCGGCGGGCGTTGGTTGCGAAGATAATGCAAACCTTTCACCGGACCGTCGATAAAGTAGCCCGTGTGGGTGGCCCGGGGTGAGCTCGGAGTGCTTGGGGTGGAGGAGCTGCTGCTGGAGCTGCCGCTGCCGCAGGCTGTAAGCAAGGTGCTGGTAATGATGAGCGACAGGGGCGCTTTCACGAATCTCATAGGCATTTTTCCGCTTGTGCAGGCTTATTGTTATGTCGCAGCGTCCTCCCGCTCGATGCCGGGACGACGCTGCGCTACAGGCACGAGATCCGATTTTTGGTCGGAATGGGTGCAGTGTTAGCGGTGAATATATTGATCCGCAACGCGCTTTGCAATCGTTGGGTTTAACGAGGAAGGTAGGTGTTTTTACGCCAAATTATCGGGAGTTAGCGCCAATATCCTTTAAAATCAGCGCTATAACACCGAGGGTAAGTTGTGTTTTGGTGTGTATGGATGACGATTAATTAATATTATTGTCTTAAAATAGCGATCAGTTCTCAAAACCCTGAGTGAGCTCAGTCTCGCTGTGTCAGCAAATTCAGGTGCCGCAGAAAGTCGCGGTAACCTGCTCGCCGGGTTGGGCGGACAGGGCATAGTCGCGGTCCCTGGGTCGGTAGGAAAACGGCGCACGCAAGACTTGATGCAAACGATGAAAGGGCTGCAGATCGCCGTTGTAGGCAGCTTGTATCACAGCTTCGACCAGATGGTTGCGGGGAATATACACCGGATTCGCCCGACACATTTGCTGGTAGCGCTGTTCGTCGCCCAAAGTGTCGGTAGCCAAGCGGTCGCGCCAGCGAGCCAGCCACGGGGCGAACGCCTCGGAAAATTCAAAGATGTCGGCGATGTCTGCGTTGCCTTGTTGATCCGGCAGTGCCTCGCCCGCCAGATCGCACAGCCGGCGGAAGCTCTGGGTGAAGTCACACTGATGGGTGGCCAGCAGATCAAGGAAGTCGCGGTAGAGCTGGTCGTCGTCATCGCCGCAGGTGGACAGCCCCAGTTTTTCCGCCATACGCCGACGGTAGGCCGCAGTCATCACTTCATTGAAGGCATCGAAGCGGGGTTGTACCCGTTCGACCGCCGGTTTCAGGTCTTCTTCGCCGGGCTTTGCAAAGAGGGGCAGCATGGCCTGAGCAAGCTGGGCCAGATTCCAATGGGCTATGGCGGGTTGATTGCCAAAGGCGTAACGACCCTGTTGGTCGATAGAGCTGAATACTGTGCCTGGGTGGTATTCTTCCATAAAGGCGCAGGGGCCATAGTCGATGGTCTCGCCGCACAACAGCATATTGTCGGTGTTCATGACGCCGTGGATAAATCCCAGTGCCTGCCATCGCGACACCAGGTCGGCCTGGGCACGAAGGATTTGATCGAACACGTCCAGATAGGGTTGTTCGGACTGTGCACACTCGGGGTAGTGCCGCTGGATTACATGGTCAACAAGGGCGCGCAACGCGTCGATATTTCGTTGGGCGGCAAAATATTGCACGGTGCCAATGCGCAGATGACTGCTGGCGACACGACAGAGAATACCGCCGGCAAGGGGGCCTGTGTCGCGCAGCACCTGCTCGCCGGTTGCCACGGCCGCCAGGGCGCGGGTGGAGGGAACGCCGAGACGGTGCATGGCTTCACTCACAATATACTCGCGGACAACGGGCCCCAGAGGAGACTTGCCGTCGCCGCCTCTGGAGTAGGGGGTGCGCCCCGAGCCCTTCAATTGAAGGTCGTAGCGCCGCCCATTCCGGGCGATGACTTCACCGAGCAGCAGGGCGCGGCCGTCGCCCAGCTGGGGGTTGTAGTTACCAAACTGGTGTCCGGCATACACCGTGGCTACCGGCTCTGCGCCGCTGGGCATTTGGTTGCCAGCGAGCATGGCCAGGCCTTCCTCGCTGGCCAACCACTCACTGTTGATATTGAGGTATTCAGCGAGTTCAGAATTTAGCTCAACAAGCTCGGGGGCGGGTGCGCCGGCGGGAAGCTGGTGCCTGGCGAAGGCTTCGTTGATCGCGGCGTAGCTATTGTTAAAGCGAATTGGCGGATTGTCGCCCATACTGACCCCTGTTGGATGAAGATACCGGTTGGCCATTGTAACGAAAAATGTTCGGCAGTCGCTCGGCAATTGCCGAAGATGCTTCGGGCAGATATATGTTCTCACGGCAGGCGACCTGCGGCAGCCAACGGGTTACCATTGCAACGGCCCGAATCAGGGGCGGGATTGTTTTACTTTGCAGGAGATTAGTTTCGGCCATGCGCTGGTTTACACGTCTGTATTTTTTGCTTTGCCGAATGCTGGCAAGTCCGTTGATTTCGCTGGTGCGGCCGAGTCTTGTGCAGTATCACGAGAACCTGCCTGAGGCCCTGTCCGACCGGCCGGTGTGCTATGTGCTGCGCCAATACAGCTGGACAGATCGCTTCTTGCTTGAAGGTATTTTGCGCAAGGAAGGCCTGCCGGTATTACGTGCCACACCGGGGCGTCTGCCTGAGGTTGGTAAAGCGAGTTGCCTGTATTTACCGGTGCTCACCGGTGCCAAGGGCGGTGAGCGGGGGCGGAAACTGATTACTTCGCTGATTGAGGAGCAGGAAGACGAAGCGTCCTCGGCGGTCGTTCAAGCCCTGCAGATTGTTCCCGTGTCGATATTCTGGGGGCGCGACCCAGGCTCCGAAACGTCGTTTTTACGGCTGCTACTCGGCGATGGCGAGCGCGGCGGGCGACTGCGCAAGTTGCTGGTGATTATTGCCCAGAGAAAGAATGTCATCCTGCATATTGCCGAGCCGGTAAGCTTCGACAAAATTGTCAGTCGCAGCGAAACACCGAGTGATGCGGCAAACCTGCTGTCACGGACCCTCGGTTTTTATTTCAGCCGACGCAAAACTGCCACGCTGGGGCCGAGCTTGCTGGGGCGTCAGCAAATTATGCGCTTGGTGTTGCGCAGGCCTGCAGTCAGAGATGCCATTGCCCAGCTGGCAGAAAGCGAAGGTGTGTCAGCGGCGGCTTTGCACAAGCAGGCAAAGAAAATGGCCGATGAGGTCGCCGCCAATTTCGATTCCCGTATGCTGCGTGTCCTGGACATGATTTTAAGTTGGGTGTTTCGCAAGATCTTCAGCGGAATCCAGTTATTCCACGTCGACCGCCTGAGTCGAGTGGCCAATGATTGCCAATTGATTTACATGCCCAGCCATCGCAGTCATCTCGATTATCTGCTGATTTCCTACAGTCTATACACCCGCGGGCTGGTGCCGCCCCATATTGCGGCGGGGGTCAATTTGAATTTTTGGCCGGTGGGTGGCCTGCTGCGTCGTGGCGGTGCTTTTTATATACGCCGAAGTTTCGCCGGTCAGGCCCTATATGCCGCGGTGTTTCGCAGCTACCTCGATGTGATTCTCGGTCGCGGCTATCCGGTGGAGTTTTTTCCCGAAGGCGGACGCTCGCGCACCGGTCGTCTGCTGCCGCCGAAAAAGGGCATGCTGAGCATGACCGTTGACAGTTTCCTTACCCAGCCCGCACGCAAGGTGGCGTTGGTACCTGTGTATGTTGGTTACGACAAGCTGGTGGAGGGAGCGAGTTACGTCAAGGAGTTGCGCGGCGCCGCCAAGACCAGTGAATCCGCCGGTGGCCTTATCAAGGCACGGAAGATATTCAAATCCTCCTATGGCAGTCCCTATGTCGCCTTTGGTGAGCCGATCAGCTTTGGCGAGTGCCTGAGCCGGGTCGAGCCCCAGTGGCGGGAGAAAGTGATGGCCGGAGATCGCAGCTTTGTCGCAAGAGCAGTGGACTATATCGCCTATGAGAATATGGAGCGAATCAATGCCGCCGCCGTGGTCAATCCGATTGGCCTGGTGTCGATGATACTGCTGTCGAGCCCCCAACGGGCGATGGCGGAAGAGGAGCTATTGGCGCAGATCGATTACTTCATTGTGTTACTCAAGCGGTTACCCTACAGCGCCGATATCAGTTTGCCCGAGGGCACCGCGCGGTCAATTCTGGACACTGCTGCCCGAACCGCCGGGCTGTCGCGCATCGACCACAGCTGGGGGCCGATTATCACTGCTACCGGTAAGGAAGCAGTGATGTTGACCTACTACCGGAACTCGGTAATGCATGTGTTGGCGATTCCAAGCCTGATAGCGCGGTTTTTCCGGCACAGCGCCAGCTGTTCCCGAGAAGAGGTGCTGGCATCCTGTGTGCGCTTGTATCCCTTTCTCAAGCGCGAATTGTTTTTGCGGGTCAGTATTGCGCAAAGTCGCGCGGTGCTGGAGGAGCATATCGACAACCTGATTGAACTCGGGCTGTTGGAGGTCGATGGGCAGGGGCGGTTGTGTCGTGCGGAAGTGGGCACAAAGGCGTATTCAGTGCTGATTGGCCTGGGTCGAATACTGCGCGAAACCTTTGAACGTTACACAATGACGAGCCTTCTGTTGGATTATGAGCTGCGCGATAAAGTCGCACCAAGGGAAAGCATTGAGGCCCATATCATTGAAATGGCGCAGCGGCTGGCCATTGTGAGTGGGCGCGAAGCGCCTGAATACTTTGATAAAAACCTGTTCCGGGTTTATCTTGATACATTAATAGCCGAGGGTTTGCTCAGTGAACAGCAAAACGGTGAGACGCGGGAGTTGAGCAGCAGCCCGGCACTTGGAGAATTTGCCCAGAGCTGGGTCAGTTTGCTCGGCCCGGATGTTCAGCAGAGTATGTTGCAGCTTATTCGCCGGCCGCAACCGTCCCCGAAGGCGCAAGTCAGTGCGGTGGGCAACGGTTAATGAATACAATGGCAGTTACCTGGCGTCACTAACGCTATTAATATAGCATTGCTACATTTATCGCATTGGGCGGGGTCAAATGCCATTCATCACAAGACAAAGGAAGTCTATAGGCTCAAGGATTCTCGCCAGTCTCGTGCTGATGGTGGTGGTGAGTGCCTCGCTGTCGGTGGCCATCACCGTGGCGGAGCTGGATAAGCAATTATTGCGTACCAGCGAGCAGAAGCTCCGCGACGAGGCCTATTTACTCGGTGTGCAATTTCGCGCGCACATTGACGAATTGATGAGAGACGTTGCCTTTGTAAAAGGTATGCCTCCGGTGCAAGGGATGATTCGTGCTGAGCGCCATAAGGGAGTTGACCCGGAAGACGGTTCTACGGAGGCGTTATGGCGGGCGCGGCTGGCAGAGATTTTTTCGCAAATGTTGCTGGCCAAGCCGACGATGGTCCAGGTTCGCTATATACGAGCCAACGGACAGGAATTGGTGCGTGTAGATCGCTACGGCGACAACGGGCAGATTCGCGTTGTCGCAGAGGGGGCCTTGCAGGACAAGTCACTGCGGGATTACGTCAAAAAAACGGTTGCGCTGTCCAGCGGAGAAATCTACCTGTCGAAAATCAGCCTTAACCGGGAAAACGGCGTGGTCATGTTGCCGCGGCAACCGGTGATTCGGGCCGCGACGCCAATCTACACTTCCGGTGGCGAGCTGTTCGGCTTGATCGTAATCAATTACAGCCTCGACACCATCTTTGACACCCTGCGCCAGATCGCCGATTCCGGCCACCAGGCGTATATCGCCGCGGCGAACGGCGAATACCTGATGCACCCTGACGAGAGCAAAACGTTCCGCTTTGAAGAGGGTGAGCAGAGTAATATCGGTGCTGATTTTCCCGCCGCGGTATCGCTACTCGGCAAGGCCGGTAACGGCGATGTGCGCAGTGGCTTTGCGCAGTCGCATGAGGGAGAGCGGGTGTTTGCCCTCCACAGTCTCAATTACAATCCCGACGACCCCAACGCTTCTATAATTATTGCTGTAGCAGACGATTTTGCCGACAGCCTGAAAGTCCGCGATGCCTTGCTGAATCGGATTTTTTATTTCTTGTTATTGATCCTGGCGTGTACTGTGGTGCTGGGACTGGCGGTGTCGCGAAGAATTGCGGCGCCCTTGGAAAAAATGCGCGAAGTCATACAGAGCAAGGGTCGAAATGCGACAGTGGCCGACCTCCCGGTGGATGCCGCCGGGGAAGCGGGTGAACTTGCGCGTGCGTTTAACTCCCTGTTGCGCGACCTGGAGCGGCAGAGGGAAGTACTGGTGAAAGAAGTCAGCGAGCGCCGTCAGGCACAGAGTTTGCTCGAGCAAAATCTCGGGAAAATCGCCCAGGCCAATCTGGAATTGGAGCAATTTACCAATATCGCCTCCCACGATTTACAGGAGCCTCTGCGCACGGTACGCAGTTTTATCGAACTGTTTGAAGACCGTTATGCTGGTCAGTTAGACGAGCAAGCGTCGCTGTTTCTGAGTTATATGAACCAATCTGCCGCGCGTATGGAAGAACTGATCAACGGTCTGCTGGAATACAGCCGCATTGGTAAGGAAGCGCCGATTGTTGATGTAGACTGTGAACTGCTGGTGAGCGACGTTTGCGATGACTTGGCCAGCCTGATTCGTGAAAGCGGCGCAGACATTCAATTCCGCGGCTTGCCGGAAATTCGCGCGAGGGCGATGGGGATGCGTATGCTGTTCCAGAATTTGATCAGCAACGCGATTAAATTCCAGCGGCCCGGCGTGGTCCCTCAGGTGCGTATTCAGTGTGAAAAGCTGTCCTGGGAGTGGAAGTTTAGCGTTCAGGACAATGGTATTGGCATACCGCCGGAGTTTCACGAACGCATTTTCCTGATTTTTCAGCGGCTACACGGGCGTGCTGAATACTCAGGCACCGGGATCGGTTTGGCTCACTGCAAAAAAATTGTGGAGCAACACCACGGAAAAATATGGGTAGAATCACTGCCCCAGCACGGTAGTCGCTTCTACTTCACGATTGCGGAACCAAAAGATGAAAAAGCTTAAAACCATATTGTTAGTCGATGATTGCGAAGCCACCAATCTGATACACCGCTTGATTATCGAGAAATACGGTTGTGTCGAAGAGGTGGTGGAAACACTGAACGGCGCTGAGGCCATGGCCTTTCTAAAAACCAAGCGCAATGGTGCCTACCCTCAGCCGGAGCTGGTATTTCTCGACGTCAATATGCCGGTAATGAACGGTTGGGAGTTTCTTGACGCGTATAGAGAGCTGCCGGAGAGCCAGTTGGCGGGGGTTGTCGTTGTGATGCTGACAACGTCAACCAACCCGGATGATCGCACTCGCGCGCAGGAGCTTAATGAAATCAGCCTGTTTGCGTCAAAACCCTTAAGCATTGATACCATCGATAAGGTGCTGGCGCAGCACTACCCGGATTCGCTGCGCGAAGACTATCCCGCCCGGTAAGGTTCTCTACGTTTTCCCCCAGCCTTTTTATGCTTACGGGAGCGCTTGGCTCTCGCTGTAACAATAGTGTCTTCAAAACGTCCAGCCACTGTCACCTGCCTTCGCTAGTATTGCCCCAATTGACTATTGGGAGAAACGATGGGTGCGATACAAAACGGTATGGTTGTCTGATATTCACCTCGGCTTCAAGGATTGTCGTGCAGAGTATTTGCTCGATTTTTTAGCCAAAGTCGAGTGTGACTCGATTTACCTGATCGGCGATGTAATCGATCTTTGGGCGATGAAACGGAGTCTGTTCTGGCCTTCCTCCCACTACGACGTGCTGCGCAGTCTGTTTAACAAAGCCAATGCCGGCACCCGCATCGTTTATATACCAGGCAATCACGACGAGCCTTTTCGAGACTATGTCGGCAACATCTTCGGCCCCATCGAAATTCGCAAGGACGCCGTTTATACCACCGTCAAAGGCAAACGCCTCCTTATGTTCCACGGCGATTGCCTGGACGAACATATTCAACTGCGCAAGTGGGAAAACCTGATCGGCGATGCCGCCTACGATTTGCTGCTGTTTTTGAATCGCTGGGCAAACTTTTTCCGCCGTCGCTCCGGTCGGCACTATTGGTCACTCGCGACCTATATCAAACAACGCATTCCAAACGCACGACAGGTCATCGAGGTGTTCGAGCAGGCGGCGGTACAAGAGGCTGCAGCGCGAAATCTCGACGGCGTAATTTGCGGCCATATTCACCAGCCCGCGCTGAAAGAAATCGACGGGCTGTTGTACTGCAACGACGGCGATTGGATTGAGAACTGTACGGTGCTTACGGAGGACGACGCCGGAAATATGGAATTGCTGCAGTGGACGGAAAAGCAAACCAGTCTGGATAAATGGTTGGTGAACGAGACCCCGGCCCAAGTGCTGCCGTTGCGGCAGGCCAGTTAGACAACGAAGTTGGTTACAGAGGTAATATTACGATGATCTCGGTGGATTCGGTCATTGACGAACGGTTCCCGCGTATTGCGCAGGGAAATCCGAAAATAAGAAGCACCCTGTCGGCACTGTTGAAGTACCTGTTTCACGAAGCGGAGTTCAAACAGTTCGAACGGGACTACCCCCATTTGCAGGGGCTGGATTTTGTAGAACAGGCGCTGGATTACTTCGATTTTGGCTATGCGATAAGTGCGCTGGACAAGGAGCGGATTCCTGTGAGTGGCAGAGTGGTGATTATTTCCAACCACCCCATAGGTAGCCTGGACGGATTGGCGCTGCTTAAACTGGTCTCGGAGGTGCGCTCGGACGTGAAGGTGGTGGCCAACGAGCTGCTGTATGCTCTCAAGCCTCTGCGCTCCATGCTGCTGCCCGTAGACAATATGAGTGGCAAACGCAATCGCCGGGAGAACCTGCAGGCCATTCATCAGCATATCGAAGGTGAGGGCGCCGTGATCATCTTTCCGGCCGGAGAAGTTTCCCGGGTAAGCCCCAGTGGCATTCGCGATGGTCGCTGGCGCAACGGGTTTATCAAATTTGCCGAGCGCGCCAATGCCCCGATCCTGCCGGTGCATATCAGTGCGCGCAATTCGGTATTTTTCTACGCCTTGTCGCTGCTCGCCAAGCCGCTATCGACCCTATGGTTGATACGGGAAATGTTCAAGCAGAACAACCGCACGGTCAGGGTCAGTATTGGCCCGATGATTGACGCCAATATTTACAAGCAGCTTCCCCTCACCGCTCCGGCAAAGGTGAGATTATTCAAGAAACATGTGTACAAATTGGGCAAACGCAAGCGCAGTGGCGAACCCTGTTTTATGCCTGCGGCCCAGGCGGTCGCTCACCCGGAGGATCGCCAGGAATTACGCCGGGCGATACGCGCCTGTGAGCGTATTGGTGAAACCCGCGACGGTATGGAAATCTACTGCTATCACTACAGCGGTGACTGCACCATCATGCGGGAAATTGGCAGACTGCGGGAGGCGAGCTTTCGAGCGGTGGGCGAGGGTACCGGCCACCGTCGCGATGTCGATGCCTACGACGCGCATTACGACCATATTGTATTGTGGGATGAAACCCAGCTAGAGCTGGTCGGCGCCTACCGTTTGAAGCGTCTGTCGTCGTTGGGGGAGGGCGAGAGCCTCTATAGCGCTACTCTGTTCAACTATAATGACAGTGTCGCCGGTGAGATATTTGCACAGGGTGTGGAGCTGGGCCGCAGCTTTATTCAGCCCCGCTATTGGGGCCGAAATTCCCTTGACTACCTGTGGCAGGGTGTCGGCATGTACCTGTCTCGCTACCCCGAGGTGCGCTACCTGTTTGGCCCGGTAAGCCTGAGTGACAAATTGCCCAAAGCTGCCAAAGACCTGTTATTGCAGTTCTATCAAACGTACTTTTCCGCTAAAGAGCCATGGGCAGTGGCTAAAATGCCCTATAGCCTGGACGAGGGGAAAGGGCGTTTTTCCGGTGATGACTACCGCGCTGAATTCACTCGGTTGAAAACGGAACTGGGTGACATGGGCTGCTCTGTGCCTACCCTGTACAAGCAGTACACGGAATTGTGTGAGCCCGGTGGGGTAAGCTTTGCCGACTTTAATGTTGACCCGGATTTCGCCGATTGTATTGATGGCCTGGTGCTGGTTGATATAGAAAAAATGAAACCAGCGCGTAAAAAGCGCTATTTTAACTAGAGCTTGTTAAAGCTAATTGCATCGCCGCAACCTGCAGGGCTGCGGCGCTTTTATGTCCTGCGAGTACCCCAAGTACTTCGCCGCACACACGGGGCAGGCTCTCAGTCACTTTTGTGCACCCACCACATCACACCCATTACGTCTGGCCGAGCGCCAAAAGCCCCTCCGGCATCGACGATTCATTTAGTATTAACAGGCTCTGGTTTTTTTGTTCGCGGACAATGTCCAGTTGCCCCGCAAATTGTGAGTCCGTCACAGCAAGCAAGAGTTTGCGCAGCGCTGTGAATGTGCTGTTTAGCTCAGCACCAGGGAAAACTGTCGAAGCAGCCATTCAGGCTCGTCGAGCACCAGGTCATGCCCGCCGCTGTCGTGTTTTATATGCTGGCTGCTGTATTTTTTGGCGAGAAAGTCGCTACACCGGGAAGACACCATGCGATCGGCAGTACTGCTTATCAGCAGGGGCGGCGTCGGCAAGGCTGAGGCCGAAGGTGAGGAAAATGCTGCGGCTGCCAATAACTGACGCACGACATTGATTTTTCTCAATGGATGACGGTGACGTATTTGACAATATTGTTCGAGAACGTCGTCGGCGACAGAATGCCGGTTACTGACCAATTGCAGAATATGGCGCTCCTGTACCTTGACACTGCTACTGCCCAGGCTGTGTATCACCGGCCACAGCGAAGCGATTTTTAAGCGGTGATAGAACGGGCAATCCCTGCTGCTGCTATTTATCAGTACACATTTAACGATTTGCTCCGGCGCCGCACGTTGCCAGTCCAGTGCCACCATTCCACCGAGTGAAAGAGCGATAATACCGAAGGGTTTGTCACCGAAGGGGTGTCGCTGCTGTAAATCTGCGCGGATAGCGTGGATGCGGGTCGGCGACAGGCGACGGTGCTCACTGCCAAAACCGGGCAGGTCCAATGCCCTGCAGTCCCAGCCAAGTTCTTCGCTACAACGGTTGATAAAGGCTTGCCAGTGTGCCTGTTCTCGAGACAGGCCTCGTAGAAACAACCAGCGGGTGGGTGCTTGTGGTGACGTCATTTGCTATCAGTTTTCCAGATTGCGATACCAAAGGGTTTGGGCGACCTGCGCCATCTGACGGTCGCGTTCTCCTTCGCTTATCCATTGCTCGCTACTGCGTGTCGCTGCCAGAAAAAAGTCCAGTAGTATCAGGTGGCCCCGCAGCACGCGAGCGTGGCGATGGGGAACCGTTGGGTTGAAGAGTCCGGCAAAGCTGAATACCTGTGCCGGATGCTTTTTTACCCACAACCAGGAACCCATTTCCAGGGTCAGGGGCAGCAAGCGACTGCCATGGTCGCGGCATTGCAGATAGAAATAGTCCCACATGTCGCCGTGACTGAGATAGTGCATGGCCTGTGGCCCAAAAGAGTAATTATGATGGGGAAAATTGCGCTCCCACAGCAGCTTCAGCGCGGTGTAGTTGCCAATGTCATCTATGGGCTCCTTGCGGTAGGCGAAGGGTATCCATATGTGGTCCTGAAGGCCGAAGCCGGAGTGAAAGTCGATCGCTACAGATAAACGCCCTGGGCGGCAATAACGGTAAATGATGTTTTGCAGAGCACTGAATTCGGGCTCAATGTAGTTTGCCCAGTCGCCGCGATACCACGGTAGTTTGCGCCACAGCCGCTGGCCGCCCAACAAAAAGGGTGCTCCGTCCTCGGCATCTATCGGGGCGTGACGATTCAGGTCGACGCCGTTGGGGTTGCAGCGGGAGTCCATTAACATGCCGCCCGGATTAACCAGCGGTATGGCCACGATGGCAATGTCTTCCTCGAATTGCATGTGCCAATGGGCGTCCCAGCGACAGCGTTCGACAACACTTTCCAGCCAGGCAAGCAGCACCTGGGTGCCGATACGTTCTACACCGTGTACCCCTGCGGTGAGAATCAGGCAGGACTTTGCCCTGTCCGGGTTGCCGATAGTGAGGGACACCACCGGCAGTCGAAATTCATCAACGTCGACAATTGCCTCGGTGCGGCTTTGAATAAGCGCGCCCGCATTGCGACACAGTTGCTCAACGGATAACAGTTCACCAAGGCGTCGATGCAAGGCGCCTCGGCATTCATCCATCAACTCGGTAAAGGTGGGAAGGGTGGGGCCGATAAAACCATCGTTATCGGCGGTTTCGCTGGTGTGGGGTAGACAGAAAGGTGCTTGACCGGGCTGAGATGATAATGCGCTCATAAGTCCCTGTCAGGTGCTGAATACACGGTGGCCGGCCGGTAGTGCCAATTGCCAGGTTGACTCGACAAGCTCGCTGGTATCGTGCCAGTTGCCGGACAACAGCCAATCGCAAATCGCCGCGGCCACATCGGGGTAGCGCTGAGGGCGAGGCGCTTCAGGGTGGCTTAGCCAATCGGCGATAATTGCCGGATCGTATTCATACATGATTCGCGCATGGCCAAGGGCCTGCAGCGCAGCGGCATTACCCAGTTGCTCTGATTGGCCTGCCACAGGTTTGGCCAGTACCGGAACCCCCATATGCAGGCATTCGCTGATTAACTCGAAACCGGCGTTACACATAACCGCCCGCGCACTGCACAGGTCGCGCTTGAAGCCGTGAAGACTTGTTTTACGCAGGCTGATATTGCCGTCCTGGCTATCGACCAGTTCAGGCGAATACTGGATAAAACGCGTGTCCGGGAAACTCTTGAGGCTCTCGGTGATGCGCTGCTGATTCTCAAAGGGCAGGTAAACCACCACGTGGTTACCAACAACGCCGGCGCGTTTTTCTGCGGGGTTGATAATCGGCGGCACGATAGGTGCGTTGAAGTGATTCCAGTGGAGGCCGAGACGGTGGGTCACCGGCGCGAACATTTTCATAATAAGGCGGTTGCGCAGGTTTACCCCAGCCTGGGGCACATTGCGATAGCCAAAGGCATATTGGTGACCAACGCCGATGACTGTTTTACCGCGAAGCCGACCAGCCCACGCGGTGACCGGTTCAAAGTCGGTAACGATCAAGTCATAGCCGTCGAGGTCGAGGCCCCTAACATCGCGAACAAATTGAAGCGGCTGTGCTTCGAGCAGGGTTTTAAAAGAGTTTACGGCACCGTTCACCGTGGCAAAGGTCAGGCCCTTTCGCAGCTGATAATCGCCGAAGCACTCCATATCGAAGTATTTATCCGCAGGGCGACCGGAAAATAAAAACTGAACATCAACCTTGCGGCGCGCGAAGTGGCTGGCCATCATGCGAGCGCGGGCAATGTGCCCGTTCCCGGTGCCCTGTACACCATATAAGATTTTCATTGGCTTTGACTCGTTTTCCAAAAAAATGGCGCGCTGACTAGAGGGTGACGACCAGCGCGTGACTGAGGTGGGCAATGCCTATGCCCAGAGCGGCGCCGGCCAGAGTGTCGGTGGGAAAGTGAACGCCAAGCAGAATGCGCGAGGCGCCAACAGCGGTGGCCCAGAGAAACAGCGGTGCACCGGCGGCGCCGTAGAACAGCACGCACAGGGTGGCAAGCAGAAAGGCGGCAGCAGTGTGTCCTGATGGAAAACTAAATTCATCAGAGGCGATAATCGCGGCGTTAAAGCGGGGAATTGCGGCCGGGGGACGACGTCGCCGGCAGGTGTTTTTCAGCACCCAGTATAGGGGTAGCCAGATGGCAAAAGCCGCCGCAACACTCGCAGCGAAAAGCTCGCTATGGTGCAGCCCAAGTGCGTACAGTGCCGCCGGGAGTAACACCTGGGAATAACCGTCGCCGGTTTTGGAGACACCATAGGCAAGGCGACAGAGCTGGCGCTGGTGGCGGGTGTTGACGCAGGCGAGAAACATGCGAACGTCAAACTGATTAATAGACTGTATTAAACGCATAATTTAATCCTCTCAGATCAAAACATACGCCTTGGTGTTTGCAGTTGCGTGACGGTGGTATTGCAGAAATGCGACAGCGAGCTAGCGGTTTTCGATATTTAATATCCAGCCTCGGTGTTGGCGCTGGCTATTGGCGGTGATGGGGTGAATGTCAGCGTAAAAATCCTCGACGCAGGCCTCCGCGACATCGAGAAAGGGCGGCCGACCAGGGTCGGCGATGATAATACGACCACATCCGCCGTGTATTGCCCGCTCGATCATACGGTAGACTTCTTCGGCCATATCGTCCCAGAAGCAAATATCACTGGCGATCAAGGTGTCAAACCGCCCCAATTCCTCAGTGGGAAAAGACTCGAAACGACGCGGTTCTGTCGTCAGCGTGAGGCCGTTTGCGGCAGCCTGGGCGTTCAGAAAGGGAAACACCGCTGGGTCGCCGTCGGTGGCGAGGGCGTCGCAATGGAAGTGTTTAACGCAAAACAGGCTGCCCAACCCCCAGCCGCAGCCGACTTCCAATATTTTACTGGCCTGCTCCAGGGGCGCCGTTTGCAAATACTCCATCAGCAGAAATGCTGCGCCCCAGTTTTTATTGCCGTGTAGCTGGCTGGGTTGTTTTCGCTTGAGCCGACGCATGGTGGGGTGGGAGGCCAATAAATAGCGCAGGCCGTAGTGTTCACGGGCAAATTTATCGGCTATTTCCCTGCTTTGTTGGGTGTCCGCTGGTGGCATTGGCATGACTTCTGCGTCTCGATGATGTGGTCCACGGCAAAGGTACGGGCTTAGCTATGCCGGCACAAGGGGTATCGGCCCGTGGCTGCATATGGGCGAGAATTCACATAGAATTCCGTCGGGCATACTCATCGGAGCGGGAAGTCTAGTGAATTACGACGTATTGGTTATCGGCAGTGGGCCAGCGGGAGAAAGCGCGGCACTCAACGCCATCAAACACGGGCAGACTGTAGCTGTCATTGAAGCTCAGGAGCAGGTCGGCGGTGCCTGTACCCACCAGGGAACGATACCGTCCAAGGCCCTGCGGCATATGGTGCGCTCGGCAATTGCCTTCAACAATACGCCGATTTTTCGTGACATTGGCGATCCGCGCACGTTGACATACCCTCGGTTGCTCAGCCATACCAATGAGGTGATTTCCCGCCAGGTCAGTATGCGCAGTCGTTTTTACTACCGAAACAATATTCGGGTACTTCGGGGGCAGGCGTCGTTTCTGGATGAGCGGGCGGTCAGCGTCCAGACCCACGACGGTAAGGTTGAGCGTCTCACCGCAGAAAAAGTGGTGATTGCGACAGGGTCGCGCCCCTACCGCCCGGACAACATCGACTTCGATCATCCCCGGGTATACGACAGCGACAGCATTCTGAAGATGACCAATACACCGAAGAAGGTCATTGTGTACGGCGCGGGGGTTATTGGTTGTGAGTATGCGTCGATTTTCTCCGGGATAGGCATCAAGGTGGAATTGATAAACACCCGCGACCGTCTGCTGGAGTTTCTCGACGACGAGATTTCCGACGCCCTCAGCTACCACCTGCGACACCTTGGGGTGATGATCCGCCATCGGGAAAGTTACAGCGAGGTGGAGTGCAGCGATCGTCAGGTGCTTCTGAAGCTGGAGAGCGGCAAGCGCCTGCATGCGGATGCCCTATTGTGGTGCAATGGGCGAAGTGGAAATACCGAAGCACTGAATCTCGATGCCGTTGGTCTGAAGACCGACCACCGGGGGCAGCTGCTGGTCGATGAGCACTATCAGACCAGCGTGCCAGGGATTTACGCCGCCGGTGATGTAATCGGCTGGCCCAGCCTCGCCAGTGCGGCCTACGACCAGGGCAGGGCGGCCTCAGCCTCGGCGCGAGGCAAGGAGCAGTGTCGTTTCGTCAATGATGTGCCCACGGGAATCTACACGATACCGGAGATCAGTTCAGTGGGGCAGACCGAAACCGAGCTGACCGAGGCGAAAATTCCCTACGAGGTCGGGCGAGCCTTTTTCAAAGATACCGCCAGGGGCCAGATCAGCGGCGAGACCGTCGGTATGCTCAAGCTACTCTTTCATGTCGAGACCATGGAAATACTCGGTATTCACTGCTTCGGTGCCGAGGCGGCGGAAATCATCCATATCGGCCAAGCCATTATGAAGCAGACCAACGGGGGCAACAGCCTGCGTTATTTTATCAATACCACATTTAACTACCCCACGATGGCCGAGGCCTACCGCACCGCGGCCCTGAACGGCTTAAATCGGCTGTAGGGGCCAGAAATGACAAAGTTGGGCTCAAGGCTGAGGGCAAAAAGGCAGTGGTAGGTATAAATTTTTATTGACACAGGCGGTGTCAAGGAATAAATAGTGGCCTTGACAGCCGCTCTTTGAATTGGCGGGTGTGCTTCCATAATTAGTCGTGCAGGAGTGTGCAAAAATGGCTAAAGAATTGGCGGTATCCGATACTTCAGATGACCTCGACGATGATTTTTTCGAGGACAATAGCGTCAGCTTTGACGATCATCCGGCACACGGTGGTCGGGACAACAGCATTCGCCGAAAAATTGAAGAGCGGCTGGAACGGCGGCGGCTGATGGAAGAGCTGGACATGCTCGACGACCTGGATTGGTAAGCGGGGCCTTACGGGCCCTCAGCTTTTGTTAAAAATGTCTTTGCTGGCACATCTTTAGCAGTTTATCTGCCGAATTCCCTTTATCTTCTTTCCGTCTGTTGCCGCGGGCCTGCGGCAAGGCTACCATTGCTGACTATGTAATCATTTCGTGTGGTGTGTCATAGCTTGGCCGCCGCGTGCGTGTGTTGGCAAACAGACAGGAAAGACAGATGAACTGGAAAATGTTATCAGCAATTGTCGCGGTAGGCGTGCTCGCCGGCGTCGTATGGTTTGTTGTCGAGCGAGCAGGTAACAGCCCGTACAATGACACGAACCTTGCTGAAGCAACGGACCTGGATGACCAGCCGCCGAAAAAACAGGTGAAAGAGACCCTTGCCGTTGAGTCGGAACCCGATTATCAGCAAGAGGCTGCAAAAGCCCCCGAGCCACCCAAGGCCATCGACGGAAGCGATACTCAGCTGCGCGAGGCCGCCGCGGCCTTGTCACCAAAACTTGCCGAATGGGTAAGCCCGGATCATCAAGTGCGCAAATGGGTCGCCCTGATCGATCAGATGGCCGCCTACCGCCTGCCCAGCAAACACCTGCCCGTGGTGTTTAACAAAGAGCCCTTTCTGGCAATCAAAACTGAGCGCGGCCTGATAAACGATCCTGGCAATTTTCGCCGCTGGGACCCGGTGGTGAATACGGTAACCGGCATCGAGCCGAAAAAGCTCGCGATTTATTACAAAAAATGGTCTCCCTTTCTGGAGTCCAGCTATAACGAACTGGGCAACCCCCAGTCATTTGATAACCAGCTTAGAACCACTATTGAGCATTTGTTGATCGTTGAACCCATTCCTGCAGACACCGAGTTGAAACGCCCGAAAGTATTCTACGAATACGCTGACCCGGTGCTGGAGGGGGCAGATCCCCTCAGCAAGTGGTTGTGGCGTCTCGGGCCTGAGAATATGAAGAAATTACAGGCTTGGTTGAAGGAGCTGCAGTCTTACCTCTAGCAGGCGGTGAGTTTCCATTGGCACTGCTCTTTGGCATTAAAAACCGGCATTTATCCTGTAAATGCTGGTTTTTGCGTTGCGAGCAGATAAGTCAACAGCTTACCCGGCCGCCGGTTCAAGAGCCGTAGTGAGACGGCCACTGAGATGGGGCTTGCCCGACGCTTCGTCGCGCAACTCAAAGGAGGTCGCGTCGCCATCGCGCTGGTAGCACAGCAACGTGCGTGCAGGCAGGAACACTGGCGTCTTGAATTCAGCTGTACAGTCGACCTGGTCGGCCTGATCGTGGTCGAGCAGCTTGGCAATACACAGTGCCTTGCTCCACATGCCGTGCACGACCATGCGGCGGAAGCCCAGTAATTTTGCGCTGGGGTTGCTCAGATGAATCGGGTTGAAGTCGCCCGAGGCCACGGCGTATCTGCGAGCGGTAAATTTACTGATGGCTACCGGGTCGCACTGGGCGTATTGGATAGGCGTTGGGCGTTGCCCGGCTTTTTTTCCGCTGCTGCCCTTGCGCCGGGACAGATAACAGCTGATATCTTCCCAGACAAGCTCCTGGTTGATGAACGCCCGGCAAATAAACGTAAATTCCGTGCCGCGGTCGGTGTCGTCGTGGGATTGCAGCTCGGCCTCCATGCGCAGTGTTTCCCCGGCGGTAATACCGCGGTGCTGAATGATGCGGTTACTGAGGTGGACGCAGCCCATTGCCGGAACCGGAAAGTCAGAGGCGGTCATCAGTACCATTTGCAATCTGAATGCTAGAATATGCAAAAAACTGGGAGGCAGGGTATCCCTTTGCGGGTCGAAGCCACAGGCCTTGGCATAGCGCCGCTGTTGATGGCGAGAAACCTGAAAGGTGTCGACCACTACCCGTCGATGGGGAAAGTGGCGATTTCCGCCAGGTACACCTTTGGCGAGTGCGGCTTTGGCCAGCAACGGTGCAAGTGCGGGCATACGCTTGAGTTTTAGTTCCTGAGCTTGGCTCATGCTACTCTATCTCCTTATCGTGGCTGCCCCGCAGTATAATGAACTGTGGCACAAGAGAAATTCGCTGCAGTAACAGGTGGTAACCTGCGCTGCGGCCAACTGGCATCATCGACGGCCAATCACAATTCACTGGTAACAGCAGATAGCGAGTGTAATGAGCGAAACCACGGATAGACCTGTTTCAGAATTAAGCGACTCCAGCTTCCTCGTTCAGCTGGTTTATCCTGCAATTAAGGAAATGGGGCTGGACGTTGAACGCATTGTCAACGAATGCAAAATTTCGCCCACCCTGTTGCAAGATCGCACAGCGCGCTTTCCACACGCGGCCCAGGCTCAGTTCTGGCGGGTGCTTGAAACGGTTTCCGAAGATCCGAACATTGGGCTGCATCTGGCTAATCACGTGCCGGTCTACCGCGGTCAGGTACTGGAGTATTTGTTTCTCAGTAGCCCTAATTTTGGTGAGGGGTTACGGCGCTCGCAAAATTACCAGCGGCTGGTTACCGACGCCATGCAATTCCACCTTCAAACCGGTGAGGAATACTCCCGTTTGATGCTGGATTTTGTCGGTGAGGACTTGCCGGAACAGCGTCATCGTAACGAGTGTTTTCTGCGCTTTCTGCAACGCTATTTTGAGGCGGTGACCGATGGCGCGTTCGCCGCCCACGAGGTCAAGTTTCGGCACGAACTCGTCGGCGATATTGCGGAATACGAGGCGGTGTTTAACTGCCCGGTGAGTTTCGAGCAGGACGAACAGTGCCTGGTCTTTGCCAGTGAAATTCTTGCGACGCCGTCAACCCACGCGGAGCCCGACCTGCTTAAACTGCACGAAAAGGTCGCAAGTAAACAGCTTGAGCGCTTGTCTCGTCAGGATGTGGTGAACGACGTCAAACAGGTTATTGCGGAAATGCTCGAACTGGGACAGCCCAGCCTGGAGAGTGTGTCCGAGCGGCTGAATATGAACGAAAGGGTGCTTCGCTCCAGGTTGACCGAAGCGGGCACCAGTTTTAACCAGGTGCTGGCAGATTACCGTTGCATTCTCGCCAAACGCCTGCTGGCTCGCACGGAAGAAAGTATCAGTGATGTGGTCTACCTAACCGGCTTCTCCGAGCCCAGTACCTTCTACCGGGCATTCAAGCGCTGGACGGGCCTGACGCCGGTAGAGTACCGCCAGAACAAGCAGCAAGGTGATTAGGGCCTGTGAAGAACAGGCCCTGGTTACCAGCGGGGCTTAGGCCCCGAACCACGACTGGCCGCACACCCTCAGGGTATTGCCATTAACACCCCGGGCAGCGGGGTTGCCAAAGAAGGCGATGGCCTCGGCAACATCGAGGGGCAGGCCGCCTTGAGACAGGGAATTGAGGCGACGACCAAACATGCGGGTCATTAACGGAATCGCCGCCGTCATTGCGGTTTCGATAAATCCGGGCGCCACCGCGTTAACCGTAATGCCCTTGGCCTTTAAGGTCTCATCGCGACTCATAAAGTCGACGTAGCCAATAACGCCAGCCTTTGACGCCGCATAGTTGGTTTGCCCGCGCTGGCCGCCTATACCATTCATAGACGACACTCCAACAATGCTGCCGCCATTGCGGATCAGGTCCTGTTGCAGCAGGGCTGAGGTCACCTGCTGGGCGGCGGCGAGATTGATGTTCAGGGTTAATTGCCATTGCTGCTCGCTCATATTGGCAATGGTCTTGTCCCGGGTGACACCGGCGTTGTGTACGATCATATCGATACCGCCGAGGGCCGTTACCGCGTCGCAAATTTTCTGTGTTGCATCCTCACTGGTAATATCGGCGACCAGAGGCTTGCCATTGATTCGCGCCATCACCCTGGCCAGATCTACCTCCATTGGGGCGACGTCGAGACCGACCACTGTGGCACCGTCGCGGGCGAGGGTTTCGGCAATGGCTTCGCCAATCCCCCGAGAAACACCGGTCACCAGGGCGATTTTGCCCGCCAGCGGCTTGTGCCAGTCTACCGTGTCGGTATTGCCAGCAACGCTGATGTTAACCACCTGGCCTGTGATATAGGCTGATTTCGGAGACAGGAAAAAACGCAGTGCAGCGGCCATGTTGGCCTCGGCGCCCTCTGCAACTGTCAACAGTTGGGCGGTGCTGCCCCGGGCGCCGCATTCCTTGGCGAGGGAGCGGCTAAGCCCCTCCAGGGCGCGCTGACTGGCGGCCTGTTCGGCTGTGGCAGCGTGAAGATGGGGGCGACCGAGAATGATAATTCTGCCGCACGGGGCCAATTTCCGAATATTGTTGTGAAAAAAATGATAGGCCTGAACAAGTTGCCTGGCTTCGCTGAAACCGCTGCCGTCAAACACCAGTGCATCGTAGCGCTCGCTGTCGGCTGCGCTGCTGACGCCGTCTCCCAGCTGGGCCTTGGCGGAGTCGGTCAGGCTGCATTGTGCTTCGCCCTGTGCAATGACCGTCGCGGCGCTGTCAAGCAGTTGCGCATTGTCGCTGGCACCCAGCAAGAGCTTGCCAGCGAAAAAAGTATTTTGCTCAGGGCTATAGCGGCGCAACTCGGTGGGCGCGTTGACACCCAGCGCGCCGAGCACTTTTTTGCCGGCATTTGAGTTGATTGCAGCCTCGATTCGATCTGTCACCTTGATTTCTCCTGGTTATAGTGGGCATGGGGAACGGGGAGTGGCCCGGATTGTCCCTATACTACCCGTTACACTGCGACAGGCTATTGACGCGGCAGACGCGGAATCACTGTCGTCTCAGCCAATGTGACAACTACAAGGCTTGCTACACTGGCGCGGCTTATTCATAGAGGAACCATCATGGCGCAATCAATTCAACGCGTAGCAATTATTGGCGGCAACCGCATTCCATTCTGTCGCTCCAATACGGCGTACTTTGGCGCCAGCAACCAGGATATGCTCGGTGCGGCGATAGAAGGGCTGGTGCAACGCTATCAGCTGCAAGGGCTGCAGCTGGGCGAGGTCGCTGCTGGAGCAGTGATGAAACACAGCCGTGATTTTAACCTCACTCGAGAGTCGGTATTGAGCACGTCGTTGAACCCGGCCACACCCTGTTTCGATGTTCAGCAGGCCTGTGGCACCGGCTTGCAGGCCATCAACCTCGTCGCCAATAAAATTGCCCTTGGTCAAATTGACGCCGGAATCGCCGGCGGCGTCGATACCACCTCTGATGCGCCTATTGGGGTCAGTGAGGGATTGCGCAAGATATTGTTGCAGGTCAATAAGGCCCGCAGTCTGGGTGAGCGAGTGAAGCCCTTTGCCAAATTGCGTCCGCGGGATCTCGGCGTGCAAATACCCGTCAATTCCGAGCCGCGCACCGGGTTGTCCATGGGTGAACACACAGAGGTTACCGCGAAACAGTGGCAAATCCCCCGCAACGAGCAGGATGAGCTGGCCTATTTAAGTCATCGCAACCTTGCTGCTGCCTATGACCGCGGCTTTTTCAATGACCTGGTTAGTCCATTTCGCGGCATCAGCAAGGATAATATTCTGCGTCCCGAAACTACCCTTGAAAAGCTGGCGACGCTGAAGCCGGCTTTTGATCGCGACAGCGGGCAGGGCACTCTGACCGCGGGCAATTCGTCTACCCTGACTGATGGCGCCTCAGTGGTGTTGTTGGCCAGCGAAGAGTGGGCAAAGTCCCGTGGCTTGCCGGTGACGGCCTACTTGAGCTTCGTCGAGACCGCCGCTGTAGATTTCTACGGCAAGGACAATGCCGCGTACAAAGAAGGCTTGCTGCTGGCACCGGCCTACGCCGTGCCACGTATGCTGGAGCGCTCGGGCTTGTCGCTGCAGGATTTCGATTTTTACGAAATTCACGAGGCCTTTGCCGCCCAGGTACTAGCTACGCTAAAAGCCTGGGAAGACGAGAGTTTCTGCAAGGACCGGCTCGGTTTGGATCGCCCACTGGGCGCGATTGACCGCACGAAGCTGAATGTCAACGGTAGCTCCCTTGCGGCGGGTCACCCCTTTGCGGCCACCGGTGGCCGCATTGTGGCGACTCTGGCGAAAATGCTTGAAGAAAAGGGCAGTGGCCGAGGGCTGATTTCCATCTGTGCGGCAGGTGGACAGGGGGTCACGGCAATCGTTGAGCGCTAAAGCACGCTCTTGATTCAATCTGCAAACGGTGGCTGAGTGATCAGTCGCCGTTTTTTTGTACCTTGATTTCCCCTTTTCCATATGAGGCACAGTCGCCCTTCTCAAAACCGATTACCTTGCTGTCTGAACAGGCTGAACAGGCGTTGCTGTAGGTTTTGTGATTTGTTGAATTGCAGGGGCTGCGAACGCAGCGTGTGCCGTTGTCAATGTGGCCGCAGACAGGGCGATATTCCCGAGTGCAAAACTCTGGTCGCGGCGTTTCGCAACTGATAAATCCCTCTTCAACCGGGGCCGGTTCGGGGGGTGTTGTACTACAGGCCACGGTCAATAGTGTGAACAGGGCGACAATATACAGGTTCTTCATGGTGTGTCCGGTTTGGGTTTGCTTGGCATCCTACGCCAATTGGGTGCTCTAGCAGAAGTTTTCTGCCATAGCTTTGGTTGATCGTTACGAGCGGTATAATCGATTTTAACTACCTTTTTGGAATCTTTACTCTTATGTCTGTCTACCCCATAGCGGTAAGACGCCGCTCGGTGTGGCCCAGTCCACCCCGCGGCGAAAATAGCAACGCTGGAATTCTATTTAGAACAGCTCCAAGGAGAGACGTATGCAGAAGATAGATATAGGTATCAACGAAGAAAACAGGAACACCATTGCCGACGGCTTGGCTCGTTTGCTGGCGGACTCCTATACCCTGTATCTGCAAACCCACAACTTTCACTGGAATGTCGTCGGGCCGCGCTTTCGCGACCTGCACTTGATGTTTGAAGAGCAGTATACCGAGTTGGCCGCGGCGGTGGACGATATCGCAGAGCGTATTCGAACCCTCGATGTGCCGGCACCCGGTACCTACAAGGCCTTCGCCCAACTGAGTAAAATCGAGGAAGTTGACGGCGTACCTGACGCCGAGGCGATGGTGGATATTCTTACTGTGGGTCACGAGCAGGTGGTGAAGACCTGCCGGGAAGTATTGAAGGTCGCCGGTGACGCGGGCGACGAGTCAACCACCGCTCTGGTGGGAGATCGAATGCGGATACACGAGAAAGCCGCGTGGATGCTGCGGGCGATTAACAAGTGATCCCCGTGTGTCCCGGTGCAGAATTGAGGCCGGGACATATTCGCTATCCGGTCTCGGGCGAGTCGTTGTTCCGATTGAGGCGTTTCGCCCGGTACATATTGTTATCGGCTTTCTTGAGCAGAGTTTCGTAATCGCTGCCATGTTGCGGGTAAATTGCGTAACCGAAGCTTGCGCTCGGCGAATAACGGATACCTTCCAGAATAATCTCGGCGGATAGTGTCCGTTCAAATTCTTCTATTTTTGCCTCGATCACTGCCTCGTCGGCCAGCCCCGGTAGTAATACAGCGAACTCATCGCCGCCAAGGCGGGCAACAATGTCCCGTTGTCGAGTGATGGCCGCAAGTCGTTGCGCAAACCGGGCGAGAACTTCGTCGCCAAAGTGGTGGCCATACTGATCGTTGGCTTGCTTGAATCGATTTAAATCGGAATACAGTACGCAGAATTGTCCGCCTGCAGGGGCCGCATGCTTAATCGCTGAGTTGATGGCGTCGATAAAATAACGGCGGTTCGCCAGTTGAGTGAGACTGTCGTGGTGGGCCTGATAAAAATACCGTTGTTGTTCTTCCAGCACCTGTCCGCGTAGTCGCCGCTGACTGATGTCGTAATACAGTGCAATAAATGCGACGAAGGCATTGGCGGTAAACAGGCTGCCAAATACTACTATATTAAAGCGTTCACCTGGCTGTATTGTCGGTATAGGGTAGTCATGGATGTCGATCCACAGCAGTCCGCTGCCGATGAGGGCGATGATTGTGGTCCAGATGATTCCGCCAAGGGGCCCCAGGCTCAGGGTAGCGAGGGCCGGTATGATGACTGAGCAGACATTAACCGGGGAAAAAATCCCGCCGGTGTGCAGCGACACATAGGTGAGGGTGGCGGTAATTGTCGCAATAAAAATATTGAGTGAAATCTGCCGGCTTCCCAGCAATCGCAGGCTCAGTAACGACGCGGCAACACCTGAAGAGACGCCAAGGGTCAGCGCGGACATCAGGGTGTTCTCGAAGGTGCTCAGTTGCAGCACAAAGGTGTTCAGTAGCAGCACGCAGAGCATGTACAAAAACGTGCCAAGTAGAATGCTCACCAGAAACCGGTGGGTGTAGCGGGTATTTTGCTGTTGTCGCGCGTGGGGAGGAATCCACGTGTCGATGGGAACCAACAGGATTCGTCGTAATATTTCCAGCATCTTGGCCCTGTTCCTTGCCCTCATAATGGCCACCGGAAAAGTAAACCAAGGTGAACCGTGTGTGACTCCCGCCGTGATCCATTGCAGTGCGGGATCATAATACGCTGCCTAAACTGAACATGCTATATACGTAATACTACGGGCTATTTAGCCGCAGACTTTGTAACATTTGCGCAGCATATCCATCCTATTGTAGCCCCGTTTTAGGGCAGCTTCCGGGAAATACTCGACTCAGGTGTACAGACTATGGCGAAAAAATGGGGACTTGTTGCGGCGCTGGTACTGCTTGTCGCGTTGTTTTTTTTCTCCGGCGCAGCGCAATTTCTCGACCTATCGTCACTAAAGGCCCTTCGTGGCGAATTTGCGCAGTGGCAATTGGCTCATCCCGGTTTATTTCTGGCGGCTTTTTTCCTGTGTTATGTCGCGGTTACCGCGCTGTCTCTGCCCGGAGCGGTAATACTTACACTGGGGGCCGGCGCCTTTTTTGGTCTGTCCCAGGGGTTTTTGGTGGCGTCTTTCGCGTCGACTCTCGGTGCGTGTTGCGCCTTTCTGTGCGCCCGCTTTATTGCTCGCGACTGGGTCGCCCAGCGGTTTTCCTCCAGCTTGAAGAAGATTGATCAGGGCATAGCTCGGGAGGGAGCGCTGTATCTGTTCTCGTTGCGCCTCGTGCCGCTGTTCCCGTTTTTCCTTATCAACCTTGTGATGGGCTTGACCAATATGCCGCTGCGTCGGTTTTATTGGGTGAGCCAACTGGGCATGGTGCCTGGGACACTGGTGTATGTTAACGCCGGACGGAGCCTGTCTGAAATTGATGGTCTGTCCGGCATTTTGTCGCCGGGTTTGATTGCTTCCTTCGTTATGCTCGGCATTTTTCCTTTGCTGGCCAAGCGTATTGTCGAGGCATTAAAGCGTCGCCGTGTCTACAAAGGGTGGTCGCGGCCTCAACGCTTTGACCGTAATTTGCTGGTGATTGGCGGCGGTGCGGCGGGATTGGTCAGTGCCTACATTGGGGCAACAGTGCGCGCGAAGGTCACCCTCGTCGAAGCCGGCGCAATGGGAGGCGATTGCCTCAATACCGGCTGTGTGCCCAGCAAGGCGTTGATAAAAGCCGCCAGCGTAGTTCATCAATACCGCCGGGCCGAGCGCTACGGATTACAGGTCGGTGGCAGCGTTGATCTACCCCGGGTGATGGAGCGGGTAAGGCGGGCCATTGCCGACATCGAGCCCCATGATAGCGTCGAGCGGTATACCGGGCTGGGGGTGGATGTTGTACAAGGGTACGCACGCTTGGTCGATCCGTGGACGGTTGAGATTCGACGGCAGAATGGCGAGCTGCAACGCTTGACGGCGGCCTCTGTGGTGATAGCCAGTGGAGCTGAGCCTGTCGTGCCGCCGCTGCCGGGGCTGGAAACGGCGCCTTTTGTCACCAGCGAAACCCTGTGGCAGCGCCTGGAGAGTTATGCCAAAGCGCCGGAAAGGGTAGTGGTGCTCGGTGGCGGCCCGATTGGCTGTGAACTGTCGCAGGCGCTGCAACGGTTGGGCAGCGCGGTGGTTCAGGTGGAAATGGCACCCCGGCTGCTGCTCAGGGAGGATGCCGAGGTGTCGGCGTTTGCCGAACACTGTTTGCGCCGGGAAGGGGTCGAAGTTCTGACCAACACCCCGGCGTTGCGCTGCGAATTTAATGACGCCGAGCACTGCCTGGTGGTGGACGACTCAGTGGCGGGTGAGCGGACGATCCCCTTTGACTTACTGGTGTGCGCCGTGGGCCGACGTCCTCGGCTACGTGGTTTCGGTCTGGAAGAGCTGGGGGTGCCTGCGCACAGTGCTCTGGAAACCAATCAATATTTGCAAACCCGCTTTCCCCATATCTATGCGGCCGGTGATGTGGCCGGACCCTATCAGTTCACCCACGTCGCCGCCCACCAGGCGTGGTATGCCAGTGTGAATGCACTGTTCGGGCGGTTTAAACGCTTTGCTGTGGACTACCGGGTCATTCCTGCGGTGACCTATCTCGACCCTGAAATTGCGCGGGTTGGCCTGAACGAGGCCGAGGCTGGCGAGCAGGGCATTGCTTATGATGTGACGCGCTATGATATCGCCGACCTGGATAGAGCGCTGTGTGATGATCGGGCAGAGGGCTTTGTTAAAATCCTTACTTCGCCGGGGCGCGATCGCATACTGGGTGTGACCATTGTCGGCGCCAATGCAGGGGAGCTGCTGGCTGAATATGTGCTGGCGATGAAGCACGGCCTTGGGCTGGGCAAGGTGCTGGCGACCATTCACAGCTACCCCACCTACAGCGAGGCCAATAAATATGCGGCGGGGGAATGGCGTAAAGCCCGGCAGCCCGAGCGACTACTGGGATGGTTGCAGCGTTACTTTAGCTGGCGATTGAAGTAATGCTGTCGCCACAGCTGAGTATCGTTATCCCGGTCCGCAATGAAATCGTTCTGCTTGGCGAGATGCTCGAACACTATCGCGACCTTGCTTCCTGCCCGGCGCAGGTGGAGTTGTTGTTCGTCGATGGTGAAAGCCGGGATGGCAGTCATGAATACTTACAGGACCGGGGTTTTCGTGTGCTGAGCTCGACCCCGGGGCGAGCGCGCCAAATGAATGCCGGGGCGGCGGCCGCGAAGGGAAAAATGCTGCTCTTTCTGCATGCGGATACCGTGTTGCCCGAGACTGCGGTACCGGCGCTGCTCAATATTGCCCGCAGTTCGACACTCTGGGGGCGCTTTGATGTTATTGTCGAAGGCACAGGGGTAATGTTCAGTATTATCGGTGCAATGATGAACCTGCGTTCCCGGCTTAGCGGCGTCGCGACGGGGGATATGGGCATGTTTGTCAGGCGTGAGTTGTTTCTTCAGTTGGGTGGCTTTCCCGACCTGCCACTGATGGAAGATATTGCACTGTCAAAAATACTTCGCCGCCAGGCCCGGCCACATTGCCTCAAACCGCCGCTGACTACCTCCGGGCGGCGCTGGCAGCAAAGGGGGATTTGGCGGACGATTTTCCTGATGTGGCGGTTGCGCTTTTATTATTTTATCGGTGTTTCCCCTGCGCGACTGGCTGAGTGGTACCGCTGATGCCGCGCCCAGAGCCAGACTCGCCTCTTTCCTGTGCGTTGTGTGTTATGGCCAAGGCGCCGCTGCCAGGGTTGGCGAAAACCCGTCTGGCGCCGGTGCTGGGTAGTACAGGCGCTGCAGAGTTCGCCAAACACCTGGTGTTGCATACTCAGGAGATTTGCCGGCAACTAGCGGGAGAGATCGATACGCAGTGGTGCCTCAGCCCTGAGCCTTATGATCCGTCGTGGAGAGCGAGTGGTCTGGTATTCACCGTCAGTCGTGGTCAGGGCGACGGCGACCTCGGTCAGCGTATGGGCCGGATCGCCAGGGACATCCTCGAGGGATACGATGCGGTCATGCTAATCGGCTGCGATTGCCCATCGTTAAGCCCCGACCACCTTCGCCAGGCGGTGGCGGCGCTGCAACAGTACGACAGTGTCATGATTCCCGCGTTGGACGGCGGTTATGTCCTGCTGGGGCTGCGGAAATACACCGCTGAAGTATTCCGTGACATTAATTGGGGAAGTGAGCACGTCGCAGCGCAAACGCGCACCGCCCTGCACAAAGCGGGCCTGGAGTGGGTCGAGCTGCCACCTTTGCGGGACATCGACGATGCCGGCGATCTTCCTCACCTGCCGGAGTCTTTGATCCAACAGCTCCCGCCAGCGCAGCAGCAGACTATTCAACGGCTTGAAAGCAAGGGGGGCTGATGCCGGATTACGGGGTTGATGGTCTCGACAGTGATACGCTGCGGGCGCTTATATTTTCTGCAACCTTGGCAGTGCTGGTGGCCGCCGAGTATGTGGCGCCGCATCGTCCACAGCAGCGACGGCAACGCTGGCGGGTCAACAGTTTGATGCTACTGGCTGGCAATCTGTTAGCGCGGCTTGCTCTACCGCTAACGGCGGTGGGCGCGGCGGCGCTGGCCGCAGAGAACCAGTGGGGCATGTTGACACTGACGTCATTCCCCGACTACCTTGTAATTATGGCAAGTGTTGCAGTGCTTGATATTACGATTTACTGGCAGCATCGCTTGTTTCATCAGTTACCCGTACTGTGGCGTCTACACCGCGTCCATCACGGTGACAGGGAGGTCGACGTAACCACGGGGATACGGTTTCATCCCGCTGAGATTGTGTTGTCAATGGTGGTAAAAATTGCGGTGATTATCGCGCTGGGTGTACCGGTTGTCGCGGTAATGATATTTGAGGTGTTGCTGAGCAGCTGTGCGCTGTTCAATCACAGCAATATTCGGCTGCCTGACTCGATTGAGTCACTATTGAGGAAAATACTGATTACACCAAGCTTGCACCGGGTTCACCATTCCTGTGTTCGCGTAGAAACCAACAGCAACTATGGCTTCAGTGTGCCGTGGTGGGATCGCCTGTTTGGCAGTTATTGTGGTACGCCAGGGGCGGGTGAAGAGGGCTTGGTGCTGGGGTTGGGTGCCGATGAGCGCCGCCTGCCCGTGACCTTGTTTGGATTGCTATGCGATCCATTCAGTCGGAGTCAGGAATAGGCCAGACACAGGGCTGCTTGCCAGCCAGGAGACTTTGCACGACGGCAGAGAACGATTTTTAGGCAATGCCTTGAGGCGAGGCCCGACACCCGGTTTCACTAACTCGGTGGCGGCGGCGACACAGGGATTACTGGCAGGACATGGAACTCAGGGAGAGTAATACAGTGGCAAGACCGCGCGTTAGAGGACGATTACTGGATGCTGCCTACGAACTGTTGTGCGAAGGTGGTGTATCGCTTTTAACCACCCGGGGAGTCGCGGCAAAGGCCGGCACCACCGAAGCCAGTGTATTTAACAATTTTGGTGACAAGAATGGTTTGCTCAAGGCCTTGATCGCCGAGCGCCTGCCCCAGGTCATCGCCGTACACAATGAGGTCAATCGCCCGGACACCAGTGATTTGACGAGCTGGGTCAGCGATGTTCTGAGCGCGGCTGAAGATTTCTATATCGTGGTCGTGCCGCTGTCCGCGCCAATCTGGGCGACGGGACATCGCTTGCTAAGCGACGAAAATGAGCGGGAAAGTCTGTTTCCACTTCACGCTGCACTGACACTTCGCTTGCGGGTGTTGCAACATTCAGGCGTAGTGAGCGAAGGCTTCCAGGCGGAATCTACCGCGACACTGCTGCTGGGTGCGGCACTGCACAATGCCTTGAACTATATCGCGCTGTTCGGTGGAGAAGGGCGCTATATGGCGGAGGATGATCTGGCAGTGATTCATAACGACCCTGTGCGCAGCCTGCACAAGCGTGCACTGGTGGAGTCTTTGGTGCGTTTGATTCGAGCTGAATAAGCCGCTTGCCGGGTTACCGCTGCCGTTTTGTCACTCGCCGCAGGGGAAATTTCGACGGGCTGCCGGTTTTTCTGGCCGAAAACCGCATTTTTTTGTAAAATTGCCGCCCTTTTCCTCTCGATATGGAGCCGTAGTTTTGACTGAACAGGTCATCGCTCAAGAGCTGGTGCGCGAACATCTCGCGAAATTACATTCCCCGACTCAGCGCCCCGCCGAAGAACGGGAGGCCCTCCGCGAACGCATTAAAGCCTTGTTAAAGGCGAAAAATGCGGTGCTGGTCGCCCATTACTATACCGACCCCGAATTACAGGCGCTGGCGGAAGAAACAGGCGGTTGCGTCTCTGATTCGCTGGAAATGGCCCGCTTCGGCCGGGATCATCCCGCATCGACACTGGTTGTAGCCGGGGTTAAATTCATGGGCGAAACCGCCAAGATCCTGTCGCCGGAAAAGACTGTGCATATGCCCACCCTGGAGGCAACCTGCTCGTTGGATATTGGCTGTCCGGCGGATGAGTTTGCCGCTTTTTGCGATCAGCACCCCGACCGCACAGTAGTGGTGTATGCCAATACCTCTGCGGCGGTAAAAGCCCGCGCCGACTGGGTGGTGACCTCCAGCATTGCCCTTGATGTGGTGGATTACCTGGACAGCGAGGGGCAGAAAATTCTCTGGGCACCCGACAAACATCTGGGTGACTATGTTCGCCGCGAGACCGGTGCTGATGTTCTGCTGTGGGACGGTGCCTGTATCGTTCATGAGGAATTCAAGGCGCAGGGGATTCTCGATCTGAAAAAGGTCTATCCCGATGCCGCAGTACTGGTCCACCCGGAATCGCCTGAAAGCGTTGTTGCCTTGGCCGATGTGGTGGGTTCAACCACGCAGATTATCAATGCCGCCAGAGATCTTCCCAATAAGCAGATGATTGTGGCGACTGACCAGGGCATATTCTACAAGCTGCAACAGACCGTGCCCGACAAGGAGTTTTTGATTGCACCTACGGCGGGTAGCGGCGCGACCTGCCGCAGCTGTGCGAACTGTCCGTGGATGGCAATGAACGCATTGGAAAATCTGGCTGAAGTTCTGGAGCATGGTGGCAACGAAATTGTCGTCGATCCTGATCTTGGCGAGAAGGCGATGAAACCTCTTGTTCGAATGCTGGACTTCGCCGCTCGGCGTTAACTCCCCCGCCTCCTGCAGTACCCGCTGATGCGGGCACTGCAGCGATGGCTTCACGGGCCTACTTGAATTCTTCCAGTTTTTTGCGCATATCGTCGATCTCACGCAGGCGCTGCTTGATCTTGCCCTGTAAAAACGCGTTGTTCCCGGTGAGGGGGTAGGCGTACTGCAACTGGCTTTTCGCTCGATCAAATTGGGCGTTCAAGTAGAAATATTCCGCTCTCGCCATATGGACGCCGAGGATATTCCCCGCCAGCCCCCTGATCTCCGCCAGCTGATACCACAGCGCGGGGTCGGTGGGGCGCCGCTCACTGTGGGCACTGAGCACGGTGTCGGCTTCTTTATAGCGACCACTTTTCTCCAGCACATAGGCCAGTTGCATGGTGAGGGGATGGTTGCCAGGGCTAAGATCCAGCTCTTCCCGAAGCACCGCAATGGCCTGGGCGGTTTTTTTCTGGCCCAATAAAATATCGGAATGGGCAATGGTGTAGGCGATGCGGCCCGGGTCTTCGCGCAGCAGGTCAGCGAGCTGCTTTTCCGCTTCGTCCCAGCGCTCCAGTTCAATCAGCGCAATCACAATACCGTAGCGGCGCGCCTCGCCGTTGGCGCCTGTCGCCCGCTGCCATTTGATCAGCTGGTTTTCCGGCTCTTTGGCATGGTGCAGTTCCGCTCGCATTTTCATCAGCTGAAAGTTCAGGCTGTCGGTGTAGACCTTGCGCTGGTACTGGCGAGCCCGGTTTTTGCTGTCGCTGATGCGGCTTTCCGTCAGTGGGTGAGTCAGCAGGAATTCCGGTGGTTTCGACCGCGCATAACGCAGGTTTTTGTTCATGTTCTCAAACATGGCGGGAATGCCCGCGGGATCCATATCGGCCCGGGCAAGGGTTTCCATGCCAACGCGGTCGGCTTCCTTTTCGTGCTCACGACTGAAACGCAAACGGTTATCCAATGCCGCGGCCTGGGTCGCGGTAATGGCGGCGATTCCGGCATCTGCCCCGGCGGTGGCGGCGATAATAATCCCGGCGAGCATACCCGCAAGGCTGGGAATGGCGCTTTCCCTGGCTTTGTCGATGGAACGATTGAAGTGACGCTGGCTCAGGTGTCCCAGTTCGTGGGCCAGCACACCGGCAAATTGTGCCTCGTTGTCGCTGAACAGGAACAGACCACTGTGAATGCCTATCACCCCGCCGGGCACAGCAAAGGCGTTTATGGTTTCATTATCGACGATAACGGTGTCCAGACGATGATCTTTCAGGTCGCTGTGCACTGCCAGATTGTACAGGGTCGATTCCAGGTAGGACTGCAGCAGTGGATCGCTGAGTGTTTGTACCTGGGTGCGGAACATTTTCAGCCACATACGCCCCAGCTCATATTCCTGTTGGCTGGAGTAGTGTGAGGCACTGACTTCGCCCAACTCAGGCAGATTGACCTCGGCATTGCGAGGCGCTGCGCTGATAAAAGGGGAGGCTGCGGCACACAGCAATGTGAATGTTATTGCAAAACGGGAACGTCCTAACACCTTGGGTCCTTTTATTTCTGCCGAACTGAGCCGCCATCAGCGGGGGTTCGCAATTATGGGCCGTGGATTATCATACAAGACCTCGCAGTCTAAGACCTAGTAAAGCCCAAAAAGTGCGGCTGTGGCCGCTGACATTGCGCGTTCGGCATTCCAGTGTCGTCGCGCAGCGCGATATACTGCGCCCATCGGTTGTTAATGGATGGCTTATGAGTGATATTGATGTGCGTGTGGACGCCTGCGGGTTGGATTGTCCGCTGCCGTTGTTAAAAGCGAAACAGGCGTTGAACCGGATGGCCAAGGGAGAGGTCTTAGAGCTGCTGGCCACGGATGCGGGCTCCCAACGCGACTTTACGGTGTTTGCTCAGCAAAGCGGCAACCCCTTGTTGCTGCAGGAAGAAAGCGACGGAGTATTCCGTTACCTGCTCAAAAAAAACTAGGCAACTCAATCAGGAACAGCAGCATGCTGGGAATTCTTCGCAAATGGTTCGACCGGGTCTTCGCTGAAGAAGAAACGGTGGTTTTGCTATTGCTTATCGCAGGGTGCCTGTTGCTCCTGCTTACCATAGGTAATGTTCTGATCCCGCTGATGGCCAGTGTGGTACTGGCATTCATGATGCAGGGCATCGTCGTGCGCCTGGAAAACCTCGGAGCGCGGCGCTGGGTGGGAATTGCCGTGGGCTATGGGGTCTTCCTGTTCTTCTTCCTGGGGTTTCTGGTACTGCTGATGCCGCTGGTGTGGCAACAGCTTATCAACCTGATCCAGGAACTGCCCATTATGCTGCGCAAGCTTCAGCATGCGCTGCTGGTATTGCCGGAGCGTTCGGAATTCTTTACCGAAACCCAGATCAGAGAGTGGATGGCCCTGGCCAGCAAGGAGCTTGGCTCATTGGGTCAATACCTGCTCTCATTCTCACTGGCCCAACTGCCCAATTTGCTCGGCGTGCTGATTAATATCGTGCTGATTCCGATATTGGTGTTTTTCTTCCTGAAGGACAAAGAGAAAATCCTTGGCTGGCTGGCGAGCTTTCTGCCCCGTCGACGCAAGCTGCTTACCTCCGTGTGGCTGGAGATGAACGACCAGGTGGCCAATTATGTGCGCGGCAAGGCAATAGAAATCGTGATTGTCGGCGCCGGGTCCTACATCGCGTTTTCCATTATGTCCCTCAACTATGCCGCGCTGTTAGCCCTGGCCGTCGGCTTGTCGGTGGTCATTCCCTTTATCGGCGCGGCGGTGGTAACGGTGCCGGTATTGCTGGTGGGTTTTCTTCAGTGGGGCTGGGGCGGTGAGTTTTTTACCCTGTTTATCGTTTACAGCATTATCCAGGCCCTGGACGGCAACGTGCTGGTGCCTCTGCTGTTTTCGGAAGCCGTGAATATGCACCCGGTTGCGATAATTGCCGCAGTGTTGGTATTTGGTGGTATATGGGGCTTGTGGGGTGTGTTCTTCGCGATTCCCCTGGCTACCCTGGTCAAGGCGATACTTTATGCCTGGCCGCGCCCGCCCCTCGATGGCGTGGGTGACGACGACAGCCTGGCAGAGCAGGGCTGATAATTTCTGTAAAAAAGGATTGGATGTGCAGTATTTGAAATCGTGTTCGGTGGTGGTGACCCTGTGCTTGCTGGTGGCTTGTGCCTCGGTCACTGGTGGCTCAGGTGGCAGCGTAATTGTCTCGGAAACGGACCCCCGGGCTTTCAGATATCTACAATTGGACAATGGCCTGAAAGTGCTGCTGGTGTCAGACCCCGGCGCAGACAAGGCGGGGGCCTCGCTGGATGTCCACGTTGGCAGCCGCCAGGACCCCAAAAACTACCAGGGCCTTGCTCATTTCCTTGAGCACATGTTGTTCCTGGGTACAGAAAAATACCCCAATGCCGGTGATTACCAGGCTTTTATCAGCGCTAATGGTGGACAGCATAACGCCTTCACCAGCTTTGAACACACCAATTATTTTTTCGATATCAGCGCCGGAGCGCTGGAGCCCGCGCTGGACCAGTTTGCCCAGTTCTTTATTGCCCCCCTGTTCAATGCCGAATACGTGCAGCGGGAAGTCAATGCGGTGAACTCAGAGTATTTGTCGCGGCTGCGGGATGATCCTCGCAGAGAGCTGGCCGTCGTCAAGTCCCAGATTAACCCCCAACATCCCTTCAGCAAATTCTCAGTAGGCAATCTTGAAACCTTGCAGGCTGATCGCGAGGCGGAATTACGTGCCCAGTTGGTTGAGTTTTACCAGCGTTATTACTCGGCGAATATTATGGCGCTTACGGTAGTGGGGCGCGAGTCCCTCGATGACCTGCAGGATATGGTCGCCAGCCGATTCGGAGAGATCACGAACCGCGGCACCCGTCTCGAACCGATCAGCACCGAGATTTTCAGTGCAGACAGCCTGCCGCGCTGGGTCAATATTGACCCCATTCAACAGCAGCGCAGCTTGTCGATTCAGTTCGCCGTGCCGGACGCCACCAGCCACTGGCGCAGCAAGCCACTGGCCTATATCGGTAATCTTCTGGGTCACGAAGGGCACGGTAGCCTGCTGTCCGAGTTGAAGTCCCGGGGTTGGGCCGAGGGGCTGAGTGCGGGGCAAAGTCTGGACTTTCAGGGACAGGCAATGTTCGGTGTCGATATTCAGTTAACCGAGCAAGGTGTCGCGCAGGTTGATGACGTGGTCGCCCTGTTATTTGAGGCGATTGAGCTGATTCGACGCGAGGGCGTGGAACAATGGCGGTTTGATGAGCAGAGCCAGCTCGCGGCGCAGCAGTTCCGTTTTCGTACCCAGCGCGGCCTGACCCAGGAGCTGATACATATGTCTTCAGCACTGCAAAAATACCCACCGGCTGAAGTGTTGCGCGGCGATTATCGAATGGACGTGTACCAGCCTGAGCTGTTGCTCACCTATTTGTCATTGATGACCATCGATCGCGCTTTTATGACCCTTACCGCACCGGGCCTCAAGGTAGATCAGCACATCGCGCGCTATAACGTGGATTATGGTTTGCGGCCAGTCAGTGCCGAACTTCGCAGGCGCTGGCAAAGTGCGGATGAACACGGTTTGGCACTCCCTGCGGCCAATGGTTTTATCGCCAGTGATTTCAGTCTGGTAGCGGCAGAGAACGATGACGGCAAGCCGCGACGCCTTGATAGCGTTGACGGTGTGGAGTTGTGGCTGCACACGGACGACCGTTTTGAGGTGCCCAAGGCGCGCAGCTACATTCTTCTGGCCAGCCCCAGCGCGGTAGACGGTGCCTACAATCGCGCAAAAACAGAATTATGGCTAAGCATGGTCAAGGACCAGCTTAACGAATTGACCTATACCGCCCAACTGGCCGGATTGAGCTACAGCTTGCGCAGCAACTGGCGCGGGATTGAAATAAGCTTGGGTGGCTATAATCAGACTCAGGCGAAGTTGTTAAGGGAAGTGCTGACTGTCTTGCGCGCGCCGGAGTGGGATGAAGAGCGATTTTCACGCCTGCAAAACCAGGCAATTCGCGAGTTGGAAAACCACAACAAAAAGGCACCCTACCAGCAGTTGTATGCGGAATTACCTCGTCTGTTGCAGCGCGCGGAGCCGGGCGTGGAAGACAGCATCGAAGCGCTGAGGCAAGTGGTACTGAGCGATCTGTCGAGCCATGTTGCCAAGGTTGTTGGCGACTTCCGCTATCAGATCCTCGTTGACGGTAACGTCAATGAGGCAGACGCCCAGGGCTTGACGGCAATCGCGGTGGCGGCATTGGCACCCGCTAAGTCGGGGTCACTCGCCGATCAGGAGATTGTCAAGCTGACGCCCCGGCAACGTCGCTTTCCGCTGCAGGCCGAACACGATGATGCCGCCGCGCTGTGGTATATCCAGGCCCCGAAGCAGGGAAAGCTCGACCGGGTTGCCCTCGGCCTCGCGGGACAAATAATGAGCGCGGATTTTTACCACCAACTCCGCACCGAAAAACAACTGGGCTATATTGTTAATGCGGGGGTTTACCCTATCCGCGATGTGGGTGGCCTGGTGTTTATTGTGCAGTCGCCGGTGTTGGATGCTGCGGGCTTGCAGCGGGAAATCAACGGTTACCTCGAAAATTGGCTTGCGCAGGGAGTGAGCGAAGACAGTTTCGCCATGCACAAGGCCAGCTTGTTGGCCAAGTTGGCAGAACAGCCGGAAAATCTGTGGGACGCGGCCGATCGTCACTGGCGGGACCTGCTTGAAGGCTATGACCGTTTCGATAGTCGGGAGCAATTAAGTGCGGCGTTGGAGTCGCTGGACCTTGCCACCTGGCAGTCGAGGGTGAATGAGACATTAGAACCGTCGCAGCGGCGGGGGGTGTTTGTTTACCACACCGGGCGCTGGCCCGAAGCCCAGCCGACGGGGGTGCTGGTACGCAGCCATGGAGAATTCAAGGCAACGCTCCCGGTTTATCGCTTTCAGTAGCAGGGTGTCGTTGCTAAGCCCCTGTTTTTATAGGGATGCCTTGTTTTATTTATTATAAAAATAGTAGGATTTTCTTGATTTATAGTGGCGGCGCTGCGAGAATCTACCCGCCGCTATCGACCGCAAACCGGAGGAGGCGGCGAATAACCCATAATCGCTCACCGCATTGCTCACAAGGCTGTGTGGCGAGCTCTCGGCCAGGTGATCACCGTCACATACAGGCAATCAACGTGAGTCGGTCAGTTACGCCGACAGCGCCAGTTGACAGCGGTACACATTCGAGCGCAAAGCTCGCTGGTCCAGGCAGCCCACGAAAAGACTAAGGACTGTGTATGTACCAAGACCCTGATTTTCGCGAAGATCTCGACCCCCAGGAAACCCAGGAATGGCTTGAAGCCCTCGACGGCGTGTTAAGCAACGCCGGGCGAGCTCGCGCGGCCTTCCTGATGAAGCGGCTGGCAAAACACGCTACTCGCCACGGCACTGAGCTTCCCGCCGCTATCACCACCTCATTTCGCAATACCATTGAACCCCGCGACGAAAAACGGATGCCGGGTGATTTGTTTATGGAGCGTAAAATTCGCTCCCTGATCCGCTGGAACGCACTGGCAATGGTGATGCGGGCAAACGACAACGACGATGCGTTGGGTGGGCACATTTCGAGTTTTTCTTCCTCGGCCACGCTCTACGATGTCGGGTTCAACTATTTTTTCCGCGGCGGTGACAAAGCCGATCTGATTTACTACCAGGGACACAGCTCGCCGGGAATGTATGCCAGGTCTTACCTGGAAGGGCGTCTGGACGAAAACCAATTGGATAGCTTCCGCCGCGAAGTCGATGGCGACGGTCTGTCGTCCTACCCTCATCCCTGGCTGATGCCCGACTACTGGCAGTTCCCCACCGTGAGCATGGGGCTGGGGCCGATACAGGCGATATACCAGGCCCACGTGATGAAATATCAGCAAAGCCGCGGCCTGGTCGATCACGGTGACCGTAAAGTGTGGTGCTTTATGGGCGACGGCGAGTGCGATGAGCCTGAATCGCTGGGCTCCATTGCGCTGGCCGGACGTGAAGAACTCGATAACCTGATTTTTGTTATTAACTGTAACCTGCAACGGCTGGATGGGCCGGTGCGCGGTAACGGCAAAATTATCCAGGAGCTGGAAGGCGTGTTCCGTGGTGCCGGCTGGAACGTCGTCAAGGTGGTCTGGGGGCGGCACTGGGACCAGTTACTGGAAAAAGACAAAACCGGCCTTCTGCGCCGCCGCATGAATGAAGTCGTGGATGGTGAGCTGCAAAATTACAAGGCCAATGGTGGGGCTTACACTCGCAAACACTTCTTTGGGAAGTACCCGGAGCTGCTTGAGCTGGTCAAAGACCTGTCCGACGACGACATTATGTATCTCAACCGTGGCGGGCACGATCCCTATAAGGTCTACGCGGCTTACGCCAACGCGGTGGAAACCAAGGGGCGCCCTACAGTGGTGCTGGCGATGACCGTCAAGGGCTATGGCCTGGGTGAGGGCGGCGAGGCGCAAAATGAAGCGCACTCGGTGAAGAAGCTCGACCTGGATGAATTGAAAAAATTCCGTGACCGCTTTGGCGTGCCGATTACCGACGATGAATTGAAGTCGGTTCCCTACTATCGTCCACCCGCCGATAGTCCGGAAATGGTGTATATGCGCAAGCGTCGGGAAAGCCTCGGCGGTTACCTTCCCGCCAGACAGGCGGACTTCGATGCACTGGCAGTGCCGCCCCTGTCCAAATTCGACGCCCAGCTGAAAAATACCGGCAAGCGGGAAATTTCCACCACCATGGCTTTTGTGCGAATGTTATCGACTCTGGTCAAGGACAAGGAAATTGGGCAACGTATCGTCCCTATCGTGCCGGATGAGGCGCGCACCTTTGGCATGGAGGGCATGTTCCGTCAGTTGGGTATCTATTCCTCCCAGGGCCAGCGTTACACTCCCCATGACTCCGACCAGATCATGTATTACAAGGAGGAAAAGGACGGGCAGATTCTGGAAGAGGGCATTACTGAGTCAGGCGCCTTTTCCGCCTGGTTGGCTGCAGCAACTTCCTACGCCAACCACCGCTACCCGATGGTGCCTTTCTATATTTTCTATTCCATGTTTGGATTCCAGCGTGTCATGGATCTCACCTGGGCAGCGGGTGACTCCCAGGCGCGAGGATTTTTGCTGGGGGCGACCTCAGGTCGTACTACCCTCAACGGTGAGGGCCTGCAACATCAGGACGGCCACAGCCACCTGATGGCAAATATGATTCCCAACTGTGTGTCCTATGACCCCACTTATTCCTACGAATTGGCGGTCATTATTCAGGACGGTATGCGCCGGATGTACGACGAGAAGGAGAATGTCTTTTACTACGTGACGGTGATGAATGAAAACTACTATCACCCGGACATGCCGGAAGGCTGCGAAGAGGGGATTATCAAAGGGCTATACTGCCTGCGCCCCAGTGCTGTGAAAAAGCCGAAGCTGAAAGTGCAGCTATTGGGCAGCGGCACCATTCTCAGAGAAGTGGAAGCCGCCGCCGAATTACTGAAAGCCGATTTCAAGGTCGAGGCCGATATCTGGAGCGCAACCAGTATCAACCAGCTGCGCCGCGAGGGTATGGAATGCGATCGCTGGAATCTGCTGCACCCTGAAGACGAGCCCCGCCAGCCCTATGTGAGTGAAATGCTTAACACTCAGGACGTGCCGGTGATCTGCGCGACTGACTATGTGAAGGGATACGGCGAGCAGCTGCGTCCTCATATCAATGCGCGTTACGTGGTTTTGGGCACCGACGGCTATGGGCGCTCGGATACCCGCAGCAAACTGCGCTCTCACTTTGAAGTCGATCGTTTTTATATTGCACTGGCAGCGCTGAAGGCACTGGCTGATGACGGCAAAATCGCCGCCAGCGAGGTGAGCAAGGCGTTGACACAATATGATATCGATCCCGAAAAAATCAGCCCACTGTATCGTTAAGCAAGGAGTTTTTTGTGGCTAAAGAAACGATAAAAATTCCTGATCTTGGCGGTGGTGATGACGTTGAGGTCATAGAAATCTGTGTCGCCGTCGGCGATGTCGTTGCCGAAGAGGATTCCCTTTTGGTATTGGAATCTGACAAGGCGTCTATGGAAGTTCCGTCACCCAAGTCGGGCAAGGTCGTGTCTATCAGTGTCAGTGTCGGGGATACCGTCGCAGAAGGGGCGGCCATTCTTGAGCTGGAGACAGAGGCGGAAGAGCAAAGCGCCGCCTCCGCAGAGAAGACGACGCCGGCAGAGACAAAGGACGAAGCGGCGCCAGAGCCAGAACAAAGCAACAATACCGGTGACACAGACTCTGCGGCCCAATCTTCACCGGCAAGCTCGTCGGCACCTCGTGTTGAAACTGCCAGCGTGCCGGATATCGGCGGCGGCAGCGTCGAGGTTATCGAGGTATGTGTGAGCGAAGGCGACGAGGTTGCCGAGGGCGACTCACTGGTGGTGCTGGAGTCAGACAAGGCATCGATGGAAGTTCCTGCGCCCTTCGCCGGGCGGGTCAGAAAATTGCTGATTACGGTTGGCGCAACGGCGGAGCAGGGAACGGCTCTGGCCGAGATCGAGACCGATGCGGCTGATAGCCACGACGCTGAATCCGAACCTGCCAACTCCGACTCTGCAAGTGCGCCATCTGCCCCTGCGCCTGCGACGCAAAAGGCGGAAACACCTGAGGTTGCTGCGGACACCACCGAACCAACCGTAGTCAGTCACGCCGATGTCTACGCCGGCCCGGCAGTGCGCAAGCTGGCCAGGGAATTCGGTATTACTTTGGAAGACGTCAAAGGCACCGGCCCCAAGGATCGTATTCTCAAGGAAGACCTTCACGCCTATGTGAAGCAATTGGCGGCTGCGAAACCGGCCAGTGGTTCGGTGAGCAGTGGCAGTGGCATTCCACCGATCCCCGATGTGGACTTCAGCCAATTTGGCGATATCGACACCCAGCCACTTAGCAAAATGGCGAAGCTGACCGCGGCCAATATGCACCGCAGTTGGGTAAATCTGCCCCATGTCACCCAGTTTGACGAGGTGGATATCAGCGACCTCGAAGACTTCCGCGCACAGATGAAGAAAGAGGCAGAGCAGCGGGGTGTCAAACTTACGCCATTGCCCTTCCTGCTCAAGGCCGCCGCTGCCGCGCTTCGTGCCAACCCTCGGTTCAACGCCTCGCTGACCAGCGACGGTGAGTCCATCGTCTACAAGCAATATGTGCATATCGGCATTGCGGTAGACACCCCGGCGGGGCTGGTTGTGCCGGTGATTCGCGATGTCGATAAAAAATCCCTGTGGACCCTGGCGGAAGAAAGTGCCGAATTGGCCGCCAAAGCCAAGGAGCGCAAACTCAAGCCCGCCGATATGCAGGGCGGCTGCTTTACTATCTCTAGTCTCGGCAATATCGGCGGCACTGGCTTTACCCCGATCATCAACGCGCCCGAGGTGGCGATTATGGGAGTGTCGAAACTGGCAGTTAAACCCCAGTGGAACGGCAGTGAATTTGTGCCGCGAAAAATGTTGCCAGTGTCGCTGTCCTACGACCATCGCGCTATTAACGGTGCCGATGCCGGACAGTTCTTCACCTTCCTTGGGCGGATGTTGGCGGATATTCGTCAACTTCTGTTGTAGCAGTGACGCTCCCGGCAACGCCGTTGCTGGGCAGCGAAACGTTAATTAATTGCTCCATTTGCGCTACCCACCAAGCCGCTGCCTTTGCAGCGGCTTTTTTGTTTTCCGGGTGCCAGTCATAAACATGTCATGGGCAGGAGCCTACCATCGACAATTTTACAACGGTTTTCCGCAGCTTGGCGCGCACATTGCTTTGTTAGAGATGAGTCGCAGGGTTTTATTGTCCCGGTGGCGGAGGAATAAAATTTAGTCAGTGACAGCAGTGCTGGACCGAGAAACAGCTACACTGCAAACGTGTACAGAGTGTTGACCACAGGCAGTCTCGCTGCGGGTTTTTATGCTGGATGTGAGAACTACATGAAAAGAAGCAAGGACAGCAGTATCGGTATTGATTGGTCGGCCTATCCGGCGGATCAGTTCTTCGACGAAATGATTACCCCCAAGGGAAACGCGCGGCGAGCGAGTCGCGAGGTGGTTCGCCACTTTTCCGGGTTGAGCCGGGAAGAGCTGGAACAGCGGCGCATCGCCGCCGAGCGCACGGTGCGAGATATGGGGGTCAGTTTTACGGTGTACTCCGATGGCGAAAATATCGACAGGGTGTGGCCCTTCGATTTAATCCCGAGGGTTATTGATGCCGAGGAATGGCAGCGCACCGCCGAGGGGCTTAAACAGCGGGTGCGTGCACTGAATATGTTCATCAATGATGTCTACCACGAGCAGCAGATTTTTGCTGATGGTGTGGTGCCGTCCTACCTTATCAAGGATTCAAAGAATTTCCGTCCTGAGTGTGTGGGTATCACGCCCCCTGAGGGGGTCTGGGCACACATTTGCGGCTGCGATTTGGTGCGCGACAGCGATGGCAAGTTCTACGTGCTGGAGGACAATCTGCGGGTGCCCTCGGGAGTTGCCTATATGCTGGAAAACCGCGAGGTCAGCAAACGGGTGCTACCGGAATTTTTTGAAAGTAACAGCATTCTGCCGGTGGATAATTACCCCAGCATGTTGTGGCAAACCCTGGCGTCGGTGTCACCACAAAAGCGGCGGCAGCCGGTAATCGTTATTCTGACTCCCGGGGTATATAACTCTGCGTACTTCGAACACGCCTTTCTCGCCCAGCAATTGGGGGTGGAATTGGTAGAAGGTGCCGACCTGGTCGTCGATGATGACGACATCGTCTATATGAAAACAATTGATGGCCTTGAACGCATCGACGTTATCTATCGTCGCATCGACGATATGTTCCTCGACCCCGAGGTCTTCCATGAGGATTCGATCCTGGGGGTGGCGGGGTTGATGCGGGCCTGGAAGAGCGGCAATGTCGCCATCGTAAATGCCCCCGGCGCCGGCGTGGCCGACGACAAGGTGGTGTACGCCTATGTGCCGCAAATGATCGAATACTACCTGAAGGAAAAAGCCATTCTGCCGAATGTGAAAACCTGGTTGTGCGATGTGCCCGAGCACCTGGAATATGTGCTGGAGAACATCGAACAACTGGTGGTTAAACCGGCCAATGAGTCGGGAGGCTACGGCATGATGGTGGGCCCCCACGCCAGCAAAAAAGACCACGAGGCCTTTCGCAAATTAGTGACAGAAAACCCCCGTAACTATATCGCCCAACCCACCTTGCAGTTGTCTACAACTCCGGTGATTACCGGGATCGGTGAGGCAGAGCCACGGCATCTTGATCTGCGTCCCTTTGTCCTGCAGGGCAAGGAGCTGCAGGTTACCACCGGTGGTCTAACCCGAGTGGCACTGAAAAAGGGTTCGCTGGTGGTCAATTCTTCCCAGGGCGGTGGCAGTAAGGACACCTGGATTGTGCAGAGGGAGAAAGACTGATGCTGTCGCGTGTTGCAGAACGAGTTTATTGGTTTTCCCGCTATCTAGAGCGGGTAGAAAGTATTGCGCGGCTGATACAGGTGTATACCTCGCTGTTGTCGGATTTACCCAAGGACACCGGCATCAGCTGGCACAACCTGGTGTTGGCCAGCGGCAGTCACGCGGAATTTGAGCGACGCTTTCAGGTCAAGGATGAAAAGCGGGTTGTGCGTTTTTTACTGGAGGATCAGAGCAATACCAGTTCGCTGGCGTTTTCGCTGAAAATGGTCAGGGAAAATATCCGCACCAGCCGGGACACACTGCCCCCGGAAAGCTGGGAGCTTATCAACGAATTCCAGATTTTTGTGTCGGAGAATATTCAGCAGGGGATCAATCGGCGCAATCGCCATGAATTTCTCGAGCAGGTGATTCGCACCTGCCAGGGGATTAATGGTTTGATTGCCGACACCATGCGCCGGGATGGCGCCTGGCACTTTCTGCGTCTGGGCAAAAATCTGGAGCGGGCAGACATGAGCCTGCGTACTATCGAAGCGGGTGCCAGCATGTCAGCAGAATTCGCGGCGGCGGATATGCCCGAGGCAGCTGAGGTCGTATGGAGCAGCGTTTTGCATACCCTCGACGCCATGACGCCCTACAAGCGCACCATGCGGGTGGCCGTCAGTGGCGAAGACGCCGCCGCTTTTTTGCTGGAAGACGCCCTGTTTCCCCGTTCGGTGGCCTGCTGTGTGCGGCAGATGCAGGAATCTCTGGATATGCTGCCGGACGGCGTTGAGGTGAAGAAGACCCTGGCCAAGATCGCCAAACCCCTGGGCGGCAAGATCGACTATGTCGACCTGCAAAAGCTATTGGTATTCATCGACTCGATGGAGCTGCATTTCAGGAGCTTGCACTCCGCGGTGGATCAGGCGTGGTTTCAGCCAAGATAGGCGGCGCAACTGGGCGGGTAATCAGGCGGTGACGACGATAAGTACATACGCCTGTTTACCGCCAGTATATACTTGCGGTAGTCTCCATGCTCCCACCCCCATCGTCCGTATCGATGGGCATAGACGATTAGTGCGAGGCTTGCCGCGCACTCGGCGTGAGTACTATGTCTACAACACCGTTTTCATATAGCGTTCAGCACGCCCAGTACGACGAAGTTCTGCGCCCGGATGGCAAGGTTCGCGATCACTGGCACTATCCGATGCAGGTTCTCCAGGCAATGGGGCCAGATGCCCTGTTGGAGCGGCAGCGCACGGCCAAACGTATTTTGCGTGACGACGGCGCCAGCTATAGCCCCGGCGATCAACTGAACATCAGTCATACATGGAATCTTGACCTGGTGCCGATGATTCTGTCGAGCGCCGAGTGGAGCACCATAGAAAATGCCCTGCGCGAGCGCGCCGAGCTGCTCAACCTGATTCTGGCGGATCTCTACGGCCCCAGAACGTTGATTTTCAATCGCGTTATTCCACCGTCGCTGATTTTTGGCAACCCGGAGTTTCTCCGGGCCTGCGATGGCATGAAATTGCAGGGGGATCATCAGCTGATCTTCCACGCCGCCGACCTGATTCGGGATAAAAGCGGTGAGTGGATGATTATCGGTGACCGCAGTCAGGCTCCCTCGGGAACCGGCTATGTGCTGGAAAACCGCACGGTGTTGCGACGGGTGATGCCAAGCCTGTTCCGCGACGCCCATGTTCATCGGCTGGCCAATTTTTTCCTGCAGTGGCGACGCAAGCTCACCGCACTGGCGGGGGGGAAGGACTCACCGCTTATCGTGTATCTCACCCGTGGTGCCTATCAGGAAAACTCCTTTGAAGACGCCTACCTGGCGAACTACCTGGGCTATCCATTGGTCCAGAGCCGCGACCTCACGGTGCGCAAGGGCGGTTTGTGGTTAAAGTCCCTCGATGGCCTGCGCCGGGTAGACGTGGTGCTGCGCCGTATTGACGACTGTTTCACCGACCCGGTGGTGTCGCGCTACAGCGCGGGGCAGGGGGTGCCTGGGCTGCTTGAGGTGGCGCGCAATGGCGGCGTTGTCATTGCCAATCCCATTGGCAGCGGTATTCTGGAAAACCCTGCCTTTGCCAAATACATGCCGGCGATCGCCCGACATTTCCTCGGTCGTGAACTGCGCATGAACTCAGTGCCAACCTGGTGGTGTGGTGACCGTGAAGACATGGCCTACGTTCGTGCCCATTTTGACGATTTGCTTATTCGCCACTGTAGCCGTTTGGCGGGTGGTCACAGTGTGTTCGTTAACGAGCTGGACAAGGCCGCGCGAGAGAAGTTGCTGCACAGCGTGCTGGCCGACCCTGAGTCCTATGTCGCCCAGCAGGTTATCCCCCCTTCACAGACGCCGGTGCTGGAGGGTAAACAACTCAGTAGTCGGCCATTAGTGCTGCGTGGCTACGCGGTGGCATCAGATGCGTCCTACAGCGTGATGCCCGGTGGGCTAACCCACGTGGGGGCCAATGCCGATACGCGTCACATTGTCAGCCAGTATGGTGGCGGCAGCAAGGATACCTGGATATTGGCCTCTGAACCCGAGGCGCAGGTCAGCATTTACGAGAGCGAGCAAAGTCGGGGCGCCGACCGCAGTTTCAGTCTGCCGAGCAGGATAATCGATAATCTGTTCTGGTTCGGACGCTACGCCGAGCGCGCCGAGTCCGGGCTGCGTCTGGTGAGAACCGTATTCGAGGAACTGAACAGTATTGAACCCTTACCCCGGGATATGCGCTGTCGCCTGCTGGAATCGGTGACCCATGTCACCGCAACTTACCCGGGTTTTGTCGCCGCCGACGCCAATATCGACAGCCCGGAGCAGGAACTTCTCGATGTCGTTGCCAATCGCGGCCGCTTTGGCAGTATTGCCCATTGCCTTGAGGCGATACTGCATTCCGCGGACGGGGTTAAGGAATTGCTGTCCAACGATATGCTCCGGTTGATAAACGATGTGCGCGACGGCATGGATTATCTGAATGCCCATCTGGCGGAAAAGCTGCAATCCGCACCGGAAGAGCTGTTTGACCCACTGATTACCACCCTGTTAGCCCTGTGTGGTTTGAGTCAGGAAAGCATGGTGCGCAGTCGCGCCTGGCGGTTTATGGAAATGGGGCGTCGTCTGGAGCGGGCGCAGCAGACCATTGAGCTGCTGCGGCACACTTTGGTTGAGGGTGGCGTCGAATCCGGGCCGGTGTCCCTGTTGAAACCGGTCTTGGCCAGTCTGGAGTCGCGCATCGTCTACAAGCGTTACTACCGCAGTGGTTATCGTCTGGAGAAGGGCCTGGAGCTGCTGCTGTTCGACCGGGAAAATCCCCGCTCCCTTGCGTTTCAGCTGGAATCGCTACGGATACATCTGGAAGAGCTGAATGGCCCGCGCAAAAGCGTGCAGGTGGGTGAGGATCTGCGCTGCCTGCTCAAGGCCAATAATGCGCTGTTGCTGGCGCGGTTGCCGGAGCTGGCCAGTACTGATCTGGAATCCGGGACCTGCCTGAAACTTGACAGCTTTCTTGAAGAGCTGGAGACAGATCTCAAAGCCGCAGCCCAGGCGATTGCCGATCGCTATTTCGACCACACTGCGGGGCCGCAAACCGTCGATATGGGAGGCCGTAACCTGTCATGAGATATCGCATCAGTCATACCACGGTGTACGAATACTCAGACCAGGTGAGCCAGGGCTATAGTGTTGCCTACCTGGTTCCCCGGGACACCCCGGAACAGAAAGTGCTGCGCAGCGAGTTGAAAGTGTCGCCACTTCCCGCAACCCAGCTTAAGCAGTTCGATTATTTTGGTAACACGGTATGCTCCTTCAGCGTCGAAAAGCCGCATAAAAAGCTGGAGGTTCGAGTGGACAGTGAGGTCGAGGTTGCCCCCAGTGAAAACCGCTTGCTCGGCAGCGGTATGACCTGTGCGGATGTTCGCCAGGCGATCGCCGGCTGCGCCACTGCAGCCGATATACAGGCCTCTGAGTTCTGTTTCAGCTCGCCGATGATCGGCCGCTCGAACGATCTCGCCGATTTTGCCAGCGCCCTGTTCAGTGACGAGCGGGAATTTGTCACCGCGGTTAATGAATTGAATAACCGCATTTTTGAAGAGTTCCAATACGACCCCGGCTTTACCACCGTGGCGACTCCTCTTGATGAAGTACTGCTAAACAAACGTGGCGTTTGTCAGGACTTTGCCCATTTTGCGATCGGCGTTTTGCGCAGTCTGGGCTTTGCCGCACGCTACGTCAGTGGCTATCTTGAAACACTCCCGCCGCCCGGCCAGCAAAAATTAAAGGGGGCCGATGCCTCACACGCCTGGTTTGCCGTCTATGTGCCAGGTGATGACTGGTACGATTTCGACCCGACCAATGGCGCAATGCCCTCGGGTCAGCACATCACTACCGCATGGGGAAGAGACTATTCTGATGTGACCCCGCTTAAGGGCGTGGTATTTGGCGGCGGCGCCGACCAGATCCTGTCTGTGGCAGTGGATGTAGAACGTGTGAACGAAGGAAGTGCGCAAGGCCAGATCCAGACGCAAACCCAAATTCAGAACCCCTCTCAGGGGTGAGAAGGCAGCCAACGATTGGGTTACCAGCGAGCCTGATTCCGCGGGACTCAGTATGACCGGCTTATCCTTCAGTGGAGAGACCTCCTCGTAAATCAACGCTACCCGATCTCGCGCATAGCATCGCTGCCTGAACCCCTATCCTCGACTACGCTTACTACAGCGCTGCTACCTGTTTTGGATTATGGTGACCCGCAGCGCAATGTAGCAATTTGCGCACTACAGCGGGTGGAGTATAGCGATGGGCAAAAAGCAGGAAATTGTTCTGGTAACCGGTGCCAGTCGCGGCGCAGGCAAGGGGATTGCACTGGCGCTGGCGAGGCCCGGTCGAGTGATTTACATCACTGGCAGAACCCTTGGAGAGGGGGAAGCGGAACTTCCGGGGAGTTTGATTGGCACCGCCGAGGAAATCAGCGCCCGGGGAGCCGAGGTCGAGGTGGAGATCTGCGACCACCGGGACGACGCTCAGGTTGAAGAGGTCTTTGCGGGCATTCAGCGCCGTCACCAACGCCTCGATATACTGGTTAACAATGCCTTGCAGGTGCCTCAGGGGCTGACTGCCCCGGGCCCATTCTGGAGTAAACCCCTTGCGCTGCAGGATATTCTCAATGTGGGGCTGCGCTCCAGTTATGTGTCGTCTTACTATGGGGCGCCCCTTTTGTTACAGAGCAAGCGGGGTCTGGTGGTCAATACTTCATCAGCGGGCGGGCGCTGCTATATGCATGGCCCGGCCTATGGCGCAGGCAAGGCCGGAGTAGACAAAATGGCCCATGATATGGCGGTGGATTTTCGGCCCCATCGGGTTGCTGTGGTGTCGCTGTGGATGGGCTTGCTGAAGACCGAGCGCAGTGTGAAAGTCTTTGCCGAGGCGCCGGAGTTATACGCTGAGGCTAGCGCCATCGCGGAGTCGCCGGAATTCCCCGGCAGAGTCATTGATGCCCTTTACCAGGCGTCGGGACTAATGAAACGCAGCGGCAAGATTTATTACGCCGCGGAACTGGCCGAGGAGCTGGGAATAGTCGATATTGATGGCCGTCAGCCGCCGTCGCCCAGAGCCATGCTCGGCTCGCCAACCCGCTACAACCCGGCGGAAATCAATTAGCGCCTGCTACCGGCCTGGTTGTCATCCGTTTGGGGGATTAGTTTATGGTGGGTGGGTCGTTATGATTCAGGCTCTTTAACAGAGGGGGCGTGCTGCTTTCGCCGAGGTGCTGCACAGTGCGCTTTTTCGTCCGACGAGGGAGCTGGGTGTGGTGGATTTAGTCAGTGGGTTGCCAGAGGGGCACTACGCAACACTTGGCAGCGGGCATCGCCTGCACTATCTCGACCAGGGTCAGGGGCCGGTAGTGGTATTTCTCCACGGCAGCGGCAGCGGCGCCAGCGGACACAGCAACTTCAAGTATAACTATCCGTGGCTGGCGAAGCAGGGTTATCGGGTGATTGTCCCAGACCTGATCGGCTATGGCTATTCCGACAAGCCCGATGATATCGACTACCCCCTGGATCTATTTATCGACGGCATTCATCAACTTCTGCAGCAACTTGGTGTGGCACGTTGCACCCTCATTGGCAATTCCCTTGGCGGCGCTATCGCACTTGGCTTCTGTCTGCAATATCCGGCTCAGGTGGAACGCATGGTATTAATGGCCCCGGGCGGTATCGAAAATCAGGCAGACTATTTTCATATGCCGGGTATGCAGATCATGAAGGAAGTATTCAGTGAGGGTGCGATGTCGCCGGATCGACTGGAGACCTTTATTCGTCGAGGTCTGGTCTATGACGACAGTGTGGTCGATAAGCAACTGGTAAAAGAACGCTGGGGAATCTTTCAACAGCAGAACGCTCAGGTAATTACCACAATGCGAGTGCCCAATATGAGCGATCGACTGGGGGAAATTTCTTGCCCGGTCATGGTGTTTTGGGGGCTCAACGAACAGATGATGCCGGAAACCGGCATTATGACCTTGGCGAAGGGTATTCCCGATGTTTGCCTTAGTCTGGTCTCCCGTTGCGGGCATTGGGTGATGGTGGAGCATCGCGAGCTGTTCAACAATCAGACACTGGATTTCCTGCGGAGACGTTGAGCATGGACACGGCAATTATCGAACAATTGGGTGATGAGTTATATCAGTCCCTGCGCAGTCAGCGCAGCATAACCCCGCTGACAGAGCGCTACCCGAATATCACTATCGACGATGCCTATTATATTTCTCTACGAATGCTGAACCGTCGTCTCGAAGATGGCGAACAGGTTGTCGGAAAAAAAATCGGAGTAACCAGCGCCGTGGTCCAGGAAATGCTGGGTGTTCACCAGCCGGATTTCGGCTTTTTAACCGACGCCATGACCTTCGCCAACGGTGCAGACATCAAGGTAGCGGGGCACCTTATTCAACCTCGCGCCGAAGCAGAAATCGGCTTTCGGCTGAAACAGGATTTACAGGGGCCAGGCGTGACTGAAGCGGAGGTACTGGCAGCTACCGAATGTATTATGCCGTGTTTTGAAATCGTCGATTCCCGTATAGATAATTGGCGTATCGCCATACAGGACACCGTCGCCGATAACGCTTCCTGCGGTGTCTATGTGCTGGGCAATGAGGAGGCCGATCCTCGCGAGTTTGACTTGCCGTCACTGGAGATTCGCGTATGGAAAAACGGCGAGCCGCTCAGTCAAGGACTGGGTAGCGCCGTTCAGGGCAATCCCTTGACCGCAGTCGCCTGGTTGGCGAACACCCTGGGGCGTTTCGGTATCCCCTTTAAAGCAGGTGAGGTCATTCTCTCTGGCTCACTTGTCCCCCTCGAACCGGTTCAGGCAGGCGATAGCCTGCGTATGGAACTGGGCGGTATCGGCAGTGCCGCCGTCAATTTTGTGTAAGTCGGCGACTCGCCAGTTCACTTTTTAAACCTGTTTATTATGGCTGAGGACTACCATGGCTGAAAAAATTCGCGCGGCAATTATCGGGCCGGGCAATATCGGTACGGACCTGCTGATGAAAGCGGCTCGCTCAGCGTTGATCGAACCGATTTGGATGGTCGGCGTTGATCCCGATTCCCCCGGCCTTGCCCGCGCCAGTGAAATGGGGCTGAAAGTCACTGCTGAGGGTGTAGCGGGGATGCTGCCCGAAATGCGCGCAGATGGTGTACAGATTTGCTTTGACGCCACCTCTGCCTATGTACACGCGGAAAACTCCCGCATGGTGAACGGTGAAGGGGCGTTGATGATCGACCTCACTCCGGCGGCGATAGGCCCCTATTGCGTGCCGCCGGTGAACCAAAGGCAAGTACTGTCGGCCCCGTGCCGCAACGTCAATATGGTGACCTGCGGTGGACAGGCGACGATTCCTATGGTGGCGGCGGTATCGCGGGTGCAATCTGTCAGCTACGGCGAAATCGTTGCCACGGTCAGTTCGCGCTCGGTGGGACCGGGCACACGCAAGAATATCGATGAATTTACCCGCACCACGGCGGGTGCGGTAGAAAGCATTGGCGGCGCCCGCCAGGGCAAGGCGATCATTGTTATTAACCCCGCCGAGCCGCCACTGATTATGCGCGATACCATTCACTGCCTCACTGACGAGGAGCCGGATCAACAGGCGATCCGCGAATCTGTAGAGGCAATGGTTGCTGAGGTGCAACGCTATGTGCCGGGCTATCGCTTGAAAAATGGACCGGTGTTCGATGGCAATAGAGTTTCCCTGTTTATGGAGGTCGAGGGGCTGGGGGACTTCCTGCCCAGGTATGCGGGTAACCTCGATATTATGACCGCAGCAGCACTGCGTACCGCAGAGATGTTTGCCGAAGAAATACAGGCCGGGCGTTATTCGCCGGCGGCAGATTAAGGGAGACTCGTATGAACTTAAGCGGTAAAAAAGTCGTGCTGCACGATATGTGTCTGCGCGACGGTATGCACGCCAAGCGCCATCAAATCACCCTTGAGCAGATGGTGGATATTGCCACTGGCCTCGATGAGGCGGGGATGCCACTGATCGAGGTTACCCACGGCGATGGTCTTGGGGGAAGCTCGGTAAACTACGGCTTTCCTGCCCACACCGACGAGGAATACCTCAAGGCGGTGATCGGCGCGGTGAAAAACGCGAAAATATCGGCTCTGCTGCTGCCGGGCATCGGCACTGTGGATCACCTGAAAATGGCCGCTGATTTGGGGGTGAACACCATTCGTGTCGCAACCCACTGTACTGAGGCTGATGTGTCGGAACAGCATATCGGTATGGCCAGCGAAATGGGTCTGGATACCGTGGGCTTTCTGATGATGACCCATATGATCGAGCCTGAGGAGATTGTTGTTCAGGCCAGGTTGATGGAGTCCTACGGCGCCAACTGTATTTACTGTACCGACTCCGCCGGCTACCTGTTGCCTGATCAGGTGCAATCGCGTATTGAACTGCTGCGCCGGGAGCTGAAACCGGAAACTGAAATCGGTTTTCACGCCCACCACAACCTCAGTCTTGGGGTGATGAATTCGCTGGTTGCAATTGAAGCGGGGGCAGGGCGCATCGACGGCTCGGTGGCGGGCCTGGGCGCAGGTGCGGGGAATACGCCACTGGAAGTGTTGGTGGCCGTTCTCGACCGAATGGGTGCCGACCACGGCATCGACCTGTACAGGATTATGGATGTTGCCGAAGAACGGGTGACGCCGATCATGGATAGTCCCATTCGAATCGACCGGGACTCGCTGACCCTCGGCTATGCCGGCGTCTATTCCTCCTTTTTGCTATTCGCCAAGCGCGCCCAGCAAAAATACGGCGTGTCCTCCCGGGATATACTGGTAGAGTTGGGCCGCCGGCGTACGGTAGGCGGTCAGGAGGACATGATTGAGGATCTGGCACTCGATATGGCCAGGGAGCAGGGCCTGATCTGATAGCGCGTTTGCGATTCGGCTTTTCGCAGGGTTTATCTCGGTTATACTGCCTGTAGTTAATAATAAGGCTAGTACACGTCAATGCTTATAGATGCAGAACTAGACCGGCTTATCGCCGGTATTTATCAGGGACCCATCGAAGATGAGCCCTGGCAGGGCTTTTTGTCTGATCTTTCCAAACACATGCAGGCGGTGTCCGTCACGCTGGTGCTCAATCCGCCCTCTGAACAGGGGCGCGGTGCGCTGCGAGTGGTGGGCGGCAGCACAGTAGAGGGTCTGGAGCGCTACCAGGAACGACTGTTCGCCATGGATCCTTTCTTGACCCTGAAACCCGGCGAGGTAAAAAGCCTGCTGGAGCTGGTCAATAAAGACGAGTGGATGCAAAGTGAGCTGAACACCCTGTGCATGAAACCTGCGGGACTCTACGACACCCTCGGTGTGGATATCCACGTGCCCAATGAAATGAATGCCGGTCTGAGGGTGGCGCGAAATGAGCAAGCCCCCGAATTCAATGAGCAAGACCGGGAATTGATTTACACCCTTATGCCGCACCTGGAACGGGCGTTGCGCCTGCACGTGCGTATCAACAAAATTGAGTCGGAGCGGGATATCTACGCCGGGGCGGTAGAGAGCCTGTCGCTGGCCACCATCATTCTCGACGAAAACGGACGTTTGCTCAGCTGCAATAAAATGGCCAAAAACCTGGTCATCCGCGAGCCTGAGGTCAAGCTGGAAGACGGCTACCTGATGCTGGGTGACCAGAGCACGACCAAAAAACTGCAGGGCTTGATTAACCGCGTGCTGGAGAGCAAAGCCAGCGGTGAACCGGCGGTGGTTGAGGCGATGCGGGTACATCGTGACGGTGACTTTGCCGACCTGGGTGTGATTGTTCGCCCGGTGCCATCGGCGGAGTGGTCAGAGGGACAGTCGGTGCCCACGGTGGCGATTTTTATCAGTGATCCGGAATACGGCGCTGAGGCCCCGGTCAATATTATAATCCAGTTGTTTGGCTTTACCCCGACAGAAGCGCAGCTGTCACTGCTGCTGGCCGATGGCCTGAGCCTCGACGAGGCCTCTGAGGCCCTCGGTATGAGTCGCAATACTGCCAGAACCCACCTGCGCTCAATCTTTTCCAAAACCGGGGTCAGCCGCCAGACCCTTCTGGTCCGGCTTATTCTGAAAAGTGTTGCCCAGCTAGCGGAATAGGGCGCATCAGTGAATCGTGCCTGCGCCGCCGCTGAGCTTAGCGGTGGCGCAGGGCCTCTCTCAGCAGAATCTGTTGTTTGCGCTCCTCTCCCCAGGCATAGCCTCCCATACCGCCGTTTTCGCGAATCACCCTATGGCAGGGTATCAAGATCGCTACTGGGTTGCTGCCTACTGCTCGCCCAACCGCCCGGGCAGCCTTGGGTTTGCCCAGCGCTTCGGCAACGCTTTTATAGCTGCATAAGGCCCCCTCAGGTAACTCCAGCAGGGCGCGCCATACGGCGAGCTGGAATTCACTGGCCATCAGGTGCAGAACGATAGGTTGCTGCGCTGAGGAGTTAGCGAATATTTCAACCACCTTCGGGTCGCGGCTGGGATCGTGCGCCCGAAGCTCTGCTTTGGGCCACTGCTCACGGAGTTTTTGAAGGTTGCTCGCGCTGCTGTCAAAGGAGACCCGACACACACCACGCTGGGTAAGGGCGACGAAAATCTCGCCAAAAGGCGTGTTCTGATTTAACCAGCGGATAGTTAACTGCTCGCCCCGGGAACGATATTCTCCTGGGGTCATTGCCTCAACTCTAATAAATTGGTCGTAAAGGCGCGAGCTGCTGCTCAGGCCCAGCGAGTCGCTTATCGTCAGCAAACTGCCCGGTTGCTGTAACAGGGTTTTCGCTCGCTGCACGTTTAATTGCTGTTGAAACTGCTTGGGGCTGAGGCCGACCCAGCGGGAGAACACCCGTTGAAAATGCCAGGGACTCATCGATAGATGATCGGCAATCTCCTGCAGTGTGAGATCGCCAGAGGCGTTAAGGACGTGTTGGCGAATAAAGTCGATGGCGCGCTGCATGCGCTGATAGTCAGACATCGAGACACCTGTGAGCGGAATACAGCCAACAGCTTACCCTATCCAGGTTCCGCGTCGAGCCGAAGCTTGCGCAGTTGTACTTCACTTGGTGTTAACAGGTACTAGTCGGTAAGCAGTAGCTGCTCACCCTGCCTCAGCATGTCATCAATACCGTCGCCGGGGGAGGTGCTGTAGAGGGTTTTCGACGTGAGTGTGACGTGATTGCTCGCCGGAGTGCCTTCGGTGATCGCTCGAAGTTGCTCGCGTAGCGATTGCACCACATTCGCTGCGCCGTCTTTGCCGGCGTCGCTCAGCATCAGCGCAAAACTTTGTGGAGACAAACGTCCACTTAAATCGACATTACATTGGGAGATGGCGGCCGCAAAGTGCTTGACCAGTTCGTCAGACGAGTCGTAACGCTCACCGCCTTCGTCAATTCCAGCGAGACGCAGCAATACTACTTCCGCAGTGGTGCCGGCGGCGCTGGCGCGTTTGAGAATTTTCTGTCCAATTAAGGAAAACCCCAGCCGATTACATAGCCCCGTATCGATATCGGTAGTGGCGACGAAGCTACTGGTTAATTCCCGCTCTGCGATTTTTGCCAGATCGATCAGGGTTTCCTGAAGATCCTCGCTAAGCTCACGAGGCTGTGTGTCAGCAACAAAAAACGTCCCCACGTGACCGCCACCGGGGACATGAAGTGGAAAGCCAGCGTAGAACCGAACCTGCGGGCCAAAGAGCACCATCGGGTTGTCAGCAAAGCGTTCGTCGCGGTGAGTGTCACAGATCTGAAACAGATCATCCTGGAGTATGGCGTGGCCGCAGAATGAAATATCCCTAGGGGCCTCTTTTACGCCAATGCCGTCCGCTGATTTAAACCACTGGCGATCTTCATCAACAAGGCAAACCAGGGCGACTGGTACATCCAACAGCCGCTTTGCCAGCCGAGTCAGCCGGTCAAAGCGCTCCTCGCTCGGGGTATCGAGGATGTTCAGCAGCTTCAATGCCGCAAGGCGCTGAGTTTCATTGTTGGGCTTGTCGGGTATCAGCATTGTGCTCTTTCCATCTGTGACCACTGTGGTTGAACCGTGCCAGGCTGAAACGCGCTGGCGCCCTGTTGCAGCTGCGCTTCAACGTTGGTTGTCGTACCGCTGGAAAAGGGGTGGGTGCGACTCTGTATGTTGACGTGGCAGTTAAAGCGCTTGCCTATATCCAATTGCTGGAAGTGGGCACGAAACTCCTCGTAAACCGCATGAGCCTGTAAGTCATCGGCATGGGCGAGCAAAATCACGAAATTATTATGATTAAGTCGCGCACTGATATGTGGACTGGCGTTGATCTCGTGAATAAAAGTAGAAAAGTTATCGATCACCAGATTAGCGGCGTATTCACTGATATTCTCGGCGAGCGTTTCAAGGCCGGTAATGCGTAAAAACAGTGCGGTAGCGGGTTTTCCCTCGCGGGCACAGGCGCTGATAATTTTAGGGGGCGAGTAGTTTGAAGCCCTTGCGGTTGCACAGGCCTGTATAGGGGTCTGTGGTCTCAAGAAAACTAAGGCGCAGTTCTCGTTCGGCGATGGCCGCGAGGTCTTCCAGGGTGTCCAGTGCGTCTCTGCTTAAAAAACGCGGTTGGCGGTCAATCACCGCAAATGAACCCAAAGTTCGCCCGTCGCTACCCCTCAGCGGTATTCCCGCGTAAAAGATGATTCCGCAGGGGCCAGTGACCAGTGGGTTATTGGCAAAGCGGGAATCCTGTCTGGCGTCGGTAACTATAAACGGCTTTTGATCTATCAAGGCGTGTCTGCAAAAGGACATTTCCCGGGAAATTTCACTAACCTCCAGGCCCTGGGAGGACTTGAACCACAGCCGTTCGCTGTCAACCAGACTGATCAGTGACACCGGGACTTTGAGCAGACGATGTGCCAGCCGGGTCAGACGGTCAAAGCGCTCCTCCGCCGCGGAGTCGAGGATATTCAGCGAGTGTAGTGAAGCGATACGTTCCGCCTCATTGCCAATGATGCCGGGTGCTTGCATTAAATCCTCTCTTTTATTCGGTACTCGTACAGCGTCATTCAATCTAATTCACAGTGCTGGAAATATCAGCAGGGGGTTTCCCTTACTTGAATAGCAAATTCCCACTCCGGCCAAGACGGGTATTTACTGGAAAGCCGTTTTGCAGGTCGCGGCGCGATATAAAAAATCGCTTTATAAACAAAGAGATATAGCCAAAAACTGCTAGTCTGAACGGATTATAGTTCCGCTGCTGGGCCTGTGTGAGAATTTTGTCGTCAGCATAGCTATCGATTTTTATCTCGGTCGCCATCGTATATCAGGAGAGTAGTATGACTCAGCCAGCGCCGACCACGCGTGAGCCACATCGGATTGAAGCCGCGGAACTGCCCGAGCACTATGCCCGGGGCTGGTATTGCCTGGGTCTGGCCAGTGAATACGATAACACTCCCAAGCGCCTCGATTATTTCGGCACGCGACTGGTTGCCTTTCGCGGTGAAGACGGTGTGGTTCATGTTCTGGACGGCTACTGTCCTCACATGGGGGCGGATCTTAGCGAAGGCTGTGTTGAGGGGAATTCCCTGCGTTGTCCTTTCCACGCCTGGCGCTGGGGCAGTGACGGCGTGTGTGATGATATCCCCTATGCCAAACGTATTCCGGCCAAAGCGGTGATTCGTTCCTATCCGACACTGGAAGAAAACCACCTGCTGTTTGTCTGGTACGACCCTGAAGGTTTGCCACCAATAGAAGAGCAGCGGCCGCCGCGTATCGACGACCTGTTTGATCCCGGTTGGACGATTTGGCAGATGGATCTGATGACCATCAATACCAACGCTCGGGAGCTGGTGGACAATATGGCGGATGTTGCCCATTTTGCCCCCATCCACGGCGCACCGATCAAGGAATTCAAGAATATCGTGCATCGCCACACCTACCAGCAGGTACTGGTTGGTGGCAGTGAGTTACTGGCGGAGGATGGCGAACTGACCTCCGTGGCGACCTACTACGGCCCGGCTTATATGAATACCTATATGACGGGACAGGTGGAGGGCATGACCGTGGAGTCTCGTCTTCTGGTGACCCATGTCCCCATCGACAAGAATAGCTTCGACCTGCGTTTTGGTGTGGCAGTGAAGAAAATGCCGGGCATGAGCGACGAGCAGAACGACGAAATGGCACGGCAATACACCGAGCAGAATCGCACGGCATTTTTTCAGGACGTGCATATCTGGCACACCAAAACCCGGGTCGATAACCCGGTGCTGTGCGACGGCGATGGGCCGATCAACCGTCTGCGCCAGTGGTACCAGCAGTTTTATGAGCCGCGGGACAGCATTCCCGGTACCTTCGATGAAAAGCGCGAATACATCGTCGATTACGCAATGCGAAACGGGTAAATCTTTTTTCATAGCACCAGGGAAAACGTCATGGATGTTCGCAGTTTGGGTTACGTGGTCATCGAATCCACAGAGCCGAAAAAATGGCTGGAGTATGGCCGGGATATTCTGGGGCTGATGCCCGCGACCACCATGCCAGATGATGGCAACGTCTACCTGCGTATGGACGAGCGGCCCTTCCGTTTTGCCATCGTCAAGGGGGAGCGTGATCGCTTGCGCTGCTGTGGTTGGGAGCTGCGGGACCAAGGGGATTTTGATGCCGCCCTGACGCAATTTGCCGAGGCCGGTGTTGCGGTCACTGTGGCGGATGACAGCACGGCGAAGGCGCGACGGGTAAAGGGACTGGCGTCATTGCAGGACCCTTCTGGTAACGGTATCGAAGTGTACTGGGGGGCGGAACTGGATTACGCGAGGTTTGTGTCGCCATTGGGAATCCGTGGATTTGAAACCGGCTTTAACGGCGACATGGGCTTTGGACACGCGGTACTGCCGGCCAGTCGTCTTGCAGAAACCCACACCTTTTACAAAGAATTGATGGGCTTTGGTGACAGCGACTACATGCACTTCAAGTTTTCGCCGGATCCTGACGACAAAGGTCAGGGTCTGCACTTTATGCATGTCAACAACCCTCGACATCACAGTCTGGCGTTGTACGAAGATCAAGAAAACTCATTGGGCTGCGTGCATTTGATGGTCGAGGTCCACGAGGTCGATGAGGTGGGTTATTGCCTGGACCGCGTAGAAGCAGCCGGCATTCCAGTGGTGTCTAGTCTTGGTCGTCACACAAACGATCATATGTTGTCGTTTTACATGGCGACGCCGACCGGCTTTGCGATGGAATTTGGCACCGGCGGGTTGAAAATGGAGTGGGACAACTTTACCCCGACTGTAACCAGCCTGCCCAGCCTGTGGGGACATAAATTTGCCATGCCGGAATAGGCAGGTCTTGAGCGGCGGCCGCAGGCCAGGCACCGCACTATCCAGAACGATAACAGGAGAACAGGTATGAGTGCTGCGACGGCTATTTCGGGTGACACCGCTGAGCAATACGGCGCGATGATGAGCGCAATCCGTGCGCTACAACCGCTACTGCGCGACCGGGCAGAGGAAACGCGGCAGCTGCGCAAGGTGCCGCAGGCATCCATCGACGCACTGCAGGATATGGGCTTTTTCCTTGCCTTGCAGCCGAAACGCTATGGGGGCCTGGAGATGTCGCCACAGCAGTTTTTTGCCATGCAAATCGCGCTGGCAGAGGCGTGTATGTCCACGGCCTGGGCCAGCGGAATCATCGCCGTTCATGCCCTGCAGGTTGCGATGATGGATGATCGCGCTCAGCAAGCGGTGTGGGGGGAGTCCATTCACACTCGAGTCTCATCCTCCTATGCCCCGATGGGTAAGGTCAGTGTGGTAAACGGCGGTTTCAAACTCAGCGGTCGCTGGGGGTGGTCCAGCGGTAGCGACCATTGCACCTGGGTGCTGCTTGGGGCGATTGTGCCGGGGGAGGGCTACCGTACCTTCCTGCTGCCCAAAAGCGATTACCGGATTATCGACACCTGGCAGTCGATGGGCCTTGAGGGCACCGGCAGCAACGATATTCTCGTTGAAGACGTTTTTGTGCCGGATTACATGACCCACAAACAGAGCGACGGCTTTGCCGGCACTAACCCGGGTCTGGCGGTGAACGACGCACCGCTGTATCGCTTGCCCTGGGCGCAGAGCTTTATTCGAGTGGTATCAACACCGGCAATTGGCGCCTGCAAAGCTACCGTCGAGCTGTATAAACACGCGGTACTGAACAAGGCCAGTGGCGACCCGACGAAATTGGCCGGCGATACCCAGGTGGTCGAGCGCATTGCGGCGGCAAAAAACGCCATCGACGAGATGGAAGCGGTGCTGTATCGCAACTTCGATGTAATGATGGCGGCGGTAGAGCGGGGTGAGGACATTCCGCTGGCGGATCGGGTCCACTATCGCTATCAGGCCTCGTTAGTGATTAGCAAAAGCATTGCCATAGTCGATTCCTTATACGAAGTTGCCGGCGGCCATTCGGTGTTCAGTGATAGTCCGATACAGCAGCGCTTTCGCGATATCCACACAGCGCGGGCCCACGTTGCCAACAACCCCACCAGCTTCGCGCGAAACCTTGGCGGGATCGAGCTCGGACTGGAGAATAACGACTTCTTCGTGTAAGTCCTCTCTGCGTACACATCCCTTAGCCCGCTGCCCCGCGGGCTTTTTCGTTTCCCCCTGCAAAACACAGCACGACGTCGCCCAGGCCCATAACACCTTGGGGGAAGTCCTTATGGTCGTCGTCACCGAATTTAGGCAATCTTTGCTAAAGGTTTTTGCCCTTGCTGCCGTTATAGAGACCAGGACGAGTGTTTAGTGTCTGACAGCACCGCGATGACGCTTTGGTTTTAACAACACTGCATTGGAGTTTTCGACTTGGATATTGCAACCTTACTGGGAATGGTCGGCGCGATCGGTGTCATTCTCACCGCGATATTTCTCGGCGGGAGTGCCAGCGGCTTCGTCGATGTGCCGAGTATACTGATCGTTATCGGCGGCGGAACCTTCGCCAACCTGGTCAAATTTCCCCTTGACCAGACCCTCGGCGCCTTCAAGGTGGCCTCGCGGGCGTTTATGCACAAACCTACCAGTTCACAGGCGTTGATTAATGAATGCGTGGAACTGGCCGGTGTGGCACGCAAAGAAGGCCTGCTGGGACTGGAGTCGATGGAAATCAGCAACGAATTCCTCAACAAGGGCGTGCAGATGGCAATTGACGGCCACGACCCCAGTTTCGTCAAGCGGCTGTTGAACAAGGAAATAAACCTTAATATCGAGCGCCAGGAAATGGGCGAAGCCATTTTTCGCGGCTTTGGCGATTCGGCCCCGGCCATGGGGATGATCGGCACCCTCGTAGGTCTGGTGCAAATGATGTCGAATATGTCAGACCCCAAGGCGATTGGCCCGGCGATGGCGGTGGCACTGCTTACCACGCTGTATGGCGCGATTCTGGCCAATGCTGTTGCCCTGCCTATGGCGGACAAGCTGGCGTTTCGCACCGCCGAAGAGCGGCGCAATCGCCACCTGATTCTTGAAGCGGTTGATGGTATTCAGGAAGGGCTTAATCCGCGTGTGTTGGAGTCACTGCTGGCAACCTATTTGCCTGACAACAAGCGTGACCTCGAGAAGAAAGAGGAGGCTTGATTGGAAGACGCTCCCGCCAAAAAGGTCGCGCCCGGTGCACCGGCATGGGTGTTGACCTTTGCTGATTTAATGTCGCTGTTGCTGGCATTCTTTGTACTGTTGTTCTCCTTTTCGGAAATGGACAAACAAAAGTTCAAAGAATTGTCCGGTTCAATGAAGGACGCCTTTGGTGTACAGCGTGAGGTGCCCGCCTTCAACCCCCCCATAGGCACCAGCATCATTGCCCGTGATTTCAGTCCGGGCAAACCCACCCCGACTATCGAAAATGAGGTGCGCCAGGAGGCCGCCCAGGTGATGACGGCCTACGCTGAAATGCCGTTGGATGAAGACGCCCGGCTCACCGAGGAAGAACTGGCGGCGGATGTGGAAAAGGTGAAAGAGCACCTGAATATCGAAATCAAGGAGGGATTGGTTGAGGTCGATGACGATGGCGAGCGGATAATCACCATACGGATTCGGGAAATGGGCTCGTTTCCTTCAGGTAGCGCCAGCCTTAATCACGATTTCTATCCGGTTATCGGTAAAATCGGTACGCTGATTAACGAGATCGGCGGACATGTGGTGGTGGCGGGCCACACCGACAATGTGCCGATCAATACTCGGCGTTTTCGCTCGAACTGGGATCTGTCTTCGGCGCGAGCCGCGACAGTACTGGAAAGAATCATTGAGGCCTCCAGCGTCAGCAGCGATCATTTCAGACTGGCGGGCCATGCCGACACACGGCCGGTGGATACCAACGATACGGCGTCAGGTCGCGAACGCAATCGCCGAGTGGAAGTGATTCTGTTGCGTGGTGCGATTAACGATGTGACAACAGGGCAGGTTATCGGAGGCCGGGAAGCCTCTGTATTGGACGATTAAGCAACAGCCGGGCAGGTTAATTTCGGTTTCTTCAAGTATTGCCGTCGAAGCCGGGGCGCTGGCCGTGTAACATAACTCGATATCCCCTGTTGCAAAGAGTCTACATAGAATGCGCCGCACTAAAATAGTTGCCACCGTTGGCCCCGCCTGTGAAAGTCGCGAAACCCTGACTGCAATGATTCGCGCAGGCGTGAATGTGTTCCGACTGAACTTCTCCCACGGCACCGCCGACGAGCACAAGGCGCGCTGCCAACTGATTCGCGACATAGCCACTGAGGAAAAATGCTACGTCGCCCTGTTGGGAGATTTGCAGGGGCCTAAAATTCGCTTGCGTACCCTGGCAGTGGATGCGATCGAACTCGCGGTAGGCACAGAGCTGATTCTGGATACCCGTCTCGGCGATGGCGAAGGTAATGACCGCCATATCGGCGTGGATTACGAACCACTGGCGCGTTCCGTGGCGGCGGGAGATACCCTGTTGCTGGACGATGGCCGTCTTCGCTTGACGGTGCAGAAGGTCGATGGCGAACAGGTGTTCTGTCGCTCTGCAAGCATCGGCACACTGTTGTCCCGCAAGGGCATCAACCGTCTGGGCGGCGGTTTGTCGGCGCCGGCACTCACTGAAAAAGATCTCGCCGACATCGGCCACGCCGCCGAAATGAAGCTCGACTATATTGCAGTCTCATTCCCCAGCAGTGCTGCCGATATCATCGACGCCCGCACCCGCTTGCAGGCTGCGGGGTGCCATGCCCACATTATCGGTAAAATAGAGCGCGCTGAAGCAGTGGCAGAGGAAGACCACCTTGACGAGCTGATTCGCGCCTGTGACGGCGTAATGGTCGCAAGGGGAGACCTCGGTGTCGAAATTGGCGATGCCAGCCTGATTGGTTTGCAAAAACATATTATCAAGCGTTCGCGGGTGCTGAATCGCCCGGTTATCACCGCGACGCAAATGATGGAATCGATGATTTCCAGTCCTATTCCCACCCGTGCCGAGGTATTCGATGTTGCCAATGCGGTACTCGATGGCACCGACGCCGTCATGCTGTCGGCAGAAACCGCAAGTGGTCGTTATCCGGTGGAAACCATCGAAGCTATGGCGCGAAACTGCGAAGGCGCGGAGCGCTATCCCTCGGCGCGCAAATCCAGTTATCGCCTGGAGCGTACCTTTGATTCAGTTGAAGAAACTATAGCCATGAGTGCGGTCTATGCCGCCAATCATCAGCAGGGAGTGAAGGCGATTGTGTCGATGACCGAGACCGGTCGCACGGTATTATTAATGTCGAGACTCACTTCAGGTATTCCAATATTCGCCTTTAGTCGCAATGTGGAAACCTGTAATCGGGTGAGCTTGTATCGCGGAGTATTCGCCATCTCCAGTGAAACCGCCGACCCCCATATCAGCGACTGCATTGAAGTGCTTAAGGCGCGGGGGCTGGTCGATGCCGGCGATTCGATTCTGATGACCATCGGCGATCAGATCGGCGTGGACAACCACACCAATACGCTGAAAATTATCAAGGTGCACTAAGCATCAGAGCCAACTGATACGCCATCAAGTGTCGGCGTTGGCCGCCCCCAGAAAGGCGGGTTTTTCGCCGCCACCGTGCACCGTCAGGGCGGCACCACTGATATATTCCGCCAACTCACTGGCCAAAAACAAACAGGCGTCGGCGATATTCCGGGGCTGTGCCATTCGTCCCAGCGGAATGGTGTTGGATACCGCCGCTATACCGGCGTCGTCGCCGTAGTGCTGGTGGGACTGCTCGGTCTGAATCAAGCCACCGATGATGCTGTTGCAGCGCACTTTCGGCGCCCATTCCACCGCCAGACTGGTGGTAAGATTAAGCAAACCCGCTTTGGCCGCGCCATAGGCAGCGGTGCCCGGTGACGGGCGGGTCCCGCTTACCGAAGCGATATTGACAATGCTGCCGCCGCTGTCCTGGGTCTGCATTACCGCATTGCAGGCTTGGGCAAAGTACAAAGGCGCCAGCAGATTTAAATTTACGATAGATGCAGAATAACGTGGAGATGCGGTGGCGGCGTCGGCGTACGGGGTGCCCCCGGCATTGTTAATCAGTACATCGATTCGACCAAACTCATCGGCAACCTCAGCCACAAAGGCGCTTACCGCTTCGGCATCGCGCACGTCGATATTGCGAAAAAAGGTGCGGCGTCCGGCCCGTTCCGGCAGGGATTCCGGGGTAGTGCGACCGCAGATTGCAATGTCCGCGCCAGCGTCGAGAAAGGCTTCGCTGATACCGCGGCCAACCCCTTTGGCGCCGCCGGTAATCACCACTACCTTGTTGTCGAAGTTCAGTCGATTTGTCATGGCTCGCTCTCTACACGTTATGTCGTTATTCTCTACCAGCTTTTGTGGCGTGGCTCTACTACAGATAAGGGATCGCAAATGCTGGCGGTGCGGTACACTATGAGTCAAGCGCTGAGCATAAGCGATCAGAAGCTGTGTGCCGGTCGCATTCGATAAATCGCCTGGGCAGTGCTTTGAGCACAGGCATGACGTCGGCGTAATAATAAATAAGGAGAAACATGAGCGAATCCAAACTTATCGCGATATTGGGCGGTACCGGGAATCTGGGCAGTGGACTGGCAGGACGCTGGTTACAGGCGGGGCATCGGGTCATTATCGGTTCGCGTACCCTGGATAAGGCCGAACAGGCTGCGGCAGCGTTGACCGAGGTGGTCAAGGCACGGGGAGTCAGCAGTGTCGCAGTCAGCGCGCGGGACAATCGGGCGGCGGCCGCCGAGGCTGATATCGTTGTTCTCACTGTGCCTTTTGCTCATCATGCTTCTACTCTGGAGGATGTCCGTGATGCAGTGCAGGGTAAAATCCTGATCGATGTGACCGTGCCACTGGTGCCACCCAAGGTGGCACGGGTTCAACTGCCGGAGGAAGGCTCTGCCGGACAAATCGCACAACAGCTGCTCGGCGAAAACGTACGTGTGGTGTCGGCTTTCCAGAATGTCGCCGCGGCGCATCTGCAGGACGGCAGCGAGCTGGAATGCGACGTATTGGTGTGCGGCGACAATAAAGAAGCCCGAGCCGAGGTGATAGAGCTGGTGGAAGCGGCGGGCCTGCGCGGTTTTCACGCCGGTAGCATCGCCAACGCCGCGGCGGTGGAAGCAATGACCTCGCTACTGATTTTTATCAATAAACAATACAAGTGCCACTCGGGCATTAAGATCACCGGGCTGGAGCACTGATCGGGTTATGCCGTCTCGTGCTTTGCAGCTTTTAGCCTTGGCGGATTTTCCGCTGATTGAGCCTGGTGATGATCTGGCGGCGCTTGTCGCCGACGCCTTGCGCGCCAACGCACTAACCCTGGAATCCGGCGATGTTTTGGTGTTGGCACAAAAAATTGTGTCCAAGGCAGAGGGGCGCTATGTGCGTCTGGCCGATGTCCAGCCCGGTGTTGAGGCCATCGCGCTTGCCGAGAGCTGCGACAAGGATCCCCGGCAGATGGAACTTGTACTGCGGGAATCCAAAGCGGTCGTACGCAGTCGACCCGGTGTCGTCATCGTTGAACACCGGCTTGGGGTCGTACACGCAAATGCCGGTATCGACCGTTCAAATATTCCCTGCGATGACGATGACCCCCAGGTATTGTTGTTGCCAGAGAACCCCGACCAAAGTGCAGCGAACCTGCGCGCGGCGCTTTGTGAACACACCGGTGTTGAGGTCAATATCATTATCAACGACAGCGCCGGACGGGCCTGGCGCAATGGCACGGTGGGCTTTGCCCTGGGCAGCGCAGGATTTGAAGTAGTGGAAAACCGCATTGGTGACAGGGATATGTTTGGCCGTATCCTTGAAATCACGGAAATCGCGGTGGCCGACGAGCTTGCTGCGGCGGCGTCCTATCTGATGGGGCAGGCCGACGAAGCCACCCCGATTGTTTTGGTACGCGGTGCAAATCTGCGCCCTTCATCGGCGGGCTCGCGGGCATTGCTGCGGGATCGTGCTAAGGATATGTTTCGATAATGCAAGACTCACAGACACAGGCCTTCGCAGGCAAGGTATTGGTGCTTAGTGGCGGTGTCGGGGGCGCCAAGCTGGTACACGGCCTCGCTAACACCCTTGGCGCAGACCAACTTACTGTTGTGGCGAATACCGCCGATGATTTCGATCATTGGGGGTTGCGGATTTGCCCGGATATCGATTCGATCACCTATGCGTTGGCGGGCATCAACGACGAGAAGCGGGGCTGGGGCTTGAAGGATGAAAGTTGGCGCACGATGGTGGCCATGCGCCGGCTTAGTGGCGAGGACTGGTTTCAACTTGGCGATCAGGACATCGCGACCCACCTGTATCGTTCCATGCGCCTGAGCAATGGCGACAGTTTGACGGATATCACTGCAGACATTGCCCAGCGCCTGGGGGTCACAACCCGCCTGTTGCCGATGTCTGATGATGTGGTGGCGACCCGGGTCTACTCCGACCGGGGCGAGTATGAATTCCAACACTATTTCGTGCGTGAGCGATGCGAGCCGAAGGTTGAGCGCATCGAATTTATCGGGATCGACACTGCCAGGCTCAGCCCGTTGGTCAAAGACAGCATCGCCGACCCGGAACTGAGCGCAATTATACTGTCACCGTCAAATCCCTTTCTGAGTATAGATCCTATACTGAGCCTCGAAGATTGTCGCAAGCTGTTGAAGAATCGTGGAGTTCCGATTATCGCGGTGTCGCCGATAATCTCGGGGCGGGCGGTGAAAGGCCCAGCGGCAAAATTAATGGAAGAACTGAATATGCCGACTTCCGCCCACGGCGTTGCGGAGTATTACGGCGATTTACTCGACGGTTTTGTGTTTGACGAACTCGATGCGGCGGAATTGGATGTCATACGCAACACCGGAATCGATTGCCGGTTGGAGCAAACTTTGATGACAGACATGGCCTCAAAGGAGCATTTGGCCCGGGTTGTACTGGATTTTGCACGGGACTTGAAGCGCTGATATGTGGGTATTGCTGCCATTAAAGGACTTTGTAAAGGCCAAGCAGCGCTTGTCGGGCTGCCTGAATGTTGCCGAGCGCCGTGGCCTGTTCCAGGCGATGGTTGAGGATGTACTGGATGAGCTGGTCAGCACTGATGTCATTGAGCGCATCGTGTTGCTGTCGGATGACCCCGCCGCCCATTTATTGGCAACTTGCTACGGCGTTGAATGCTGGTCTGAACGGGAATTGGGGCAGGGGTTGAACCCGGTCATAGAAGGTGCCCTGGACCGAATAGCACACACGGCGCCCACGATTTCGCAGGTGATGGTGGTGCACGGTGATTTGCCGCTCATCAATGCTGTGGAACTGGGGGCAATGATCGATGCCGGTAGTCATGATCCCGACAGCCTGATTATTGCCGCTGATCGCGGCGAGCAGGGGAGTAACGTCGTACTGATGCCAATGTTCGCCAGGGTACCGGTGCGCTATGGCCCTGACAGCCTGGCCGCCCATCAGCAGGAAGCCGCGGCACGGGGTGTGAATACGGTTGTTATGCGCACCCGCTGGTTGGCGATGGATATTGATACCCGTGACGACCTGACCAATCTGGTGATGAATTATCCCGGCGAAGGGGCGGAACGAACCATGAAGTACCTTCGTCAATACGGCCTGGTTCAGCGCCTTATGGTAATGCGGGATATTCAGGCTGATGTTGCGGCGGCGGCGCAATAATTGTCTGCCGTAGTTTAAAGAGAGACTTATTGTGGATACCGCAACAACTTCCCAGCGTGAACTGCTAGCCCGGGCGGCCCGCCATACCCTGACTGATGACGAGGTTCTGGCTCTGGCCGACTGCGAGGATACCGCCGCAATGGCGACTGTTGCCAGCGCCTTGCGCGATGAGGGCTTTGGTGCAACGGTGACCTATTCCCGTAAACTTTTTCTACCCCTCACCCAGCTGTGTCGCGATGTTTGTCATTACTGCACCTTCGCCAAAACCCCGAAAAAACTCGGCGCTGCGTACATGACTGTTGAGCAGGTGCTGGAGCAGGTGAGGGAAGGGGAACGCCTGGGTTGCAAGGAGGCATTGTTTACGCTGGGTGAACGGCCAGAGCGGCGTTATCGTGCGGCCCGTGAGGCGCTGGAGCAAATGGGTTTCACTTCGACGCTGGAATATCTTGCCCATGTCGCTGGTCGAGTGCTGGCGGAAACCAGTGTGCTGCCCCATATCAACGCGGGATGTATGACCGATGAGGAAATCGCCCTGTTGCGTCCGGTATCAGCGTCGATGGGTATCATGCTGGAAACCGCCAGCGACCGCCTTGGCGAAAAGGGCATGCCCCACTATGGCTCGCCGGATAAAGTTCCGGCGCGACGGCTGGAAACCATAGATCGGGCCGGTGCGGCGGCGGTGCCCTTTACCTCGGGTATTTTGATCGGCATTGGTGAAACCCGCCGAGAGCGGGTTGAATCGCTGCTGGCCCTGCGTCAACTGCAGCAGCGTCACGGTCATTTGCAGGAAATCATTATTCAGAACTTTCGGGCAAAGCCGGGTACTCAAATGGCCGAATCGCCCGAGCCGGATCTGCAAGAACTGGTGTGGACGATTGCCATTGCGCGGCTGATTTTCGGTGCGCGAATGAGCCTTCAGGCACCGCCGAACCTGAGCCCGGGTGTGCTGCCACAATTAATTGCCGCAGGTATTAACGATTGGGGCGGGGTATCACCGATGACCCCGGACTACGTTAATCCCGAGGCGCCGTGGCCTGAGGTGGAGCGTCTGACCCGGGAAACCGCCCAGTGCGGCAAGTTCCTGCATCAGCGCTTGACGGTTTACCCCCGCTACGTGAGAGATAGCGCCACCTGGCTTGCGCCCGAGGTGCGCTCACGGGTGCTTGCCCATTGCGACGGCGAAGGTATGCCCCGGGAAGATAGCTGGCTTACCGGCTCCGGGCGGGGCTTGCCGAACCGTGACCGGGAATGGCTTGAGCGGGCAGGGCAGCTTTCTGCCCCTTTGAATATCAGCCCAGCGATTGCCACTGTCCTCGACCGGGCCAGCTCGGTGCAGGGTGCCAATGAGCTGTCGGTGGCGGATATTGAAGTGCTGTTCAGCGCCAGGAATGATGACTTCGCTGCAGTGTGTCGTGCAGCAGACCAGCTCCGGCAACAGCGCTGTGGTGAGACAGTCAGCTACGTGGTCAACCGCAATATCAATTACACCAACGTGTGCTACTTCAAGTGCCAGTTTTGCGCCTTCTCCAAGGGTAAGCTGAGCGAGAATTTGCGCGGCCGCCCCTATGACCTCAGCGCTGAGGAAATCTCCCGCCGTGCCTGCGAAGCCTGGGAGCGGGGCGCCAGTGAATTATGTCTACAGGGCGGAATTCACCCGGAATATACCGGCCAGACCTATCTGGATATTGTACACACTCTGCGCAGGGCAACCCCGGGTGCCCATATTCACGCCTTCTCCCCGCTTGAAGTCTGGCAGGGCGCACAGACACTGGGGGTCACACTGGCGGAGTTTCTCCAGCGCCTGAAAGCCGCGGGACTGGATTCCATGCCCGGTACCGCTGCCGAGATACTGGACGACACCGTGCGCGCGGAGTTATGCCCGGACAAAATCAATACCGCCCAGTGGCTGGAGGTGATGGAGGCCAGCCACCGTGTGGGGTTGCGCACGACGGCGACAATTATGTTCGGCCACATTGACAATTATCAGAGCTGGGCGCGCCACCTGGTGTCAATCCGCGATTTACAGCGCCGTACAGGCGGTTTTACCGAATTTGTGCCGCTGCCCTTCGTTGCCAGCGAATCGCCGATTTATCTCAAGGGCAGGGCACGGCGCGGCCCGACCCTGCGCGAAGCGTTGCTGATGCACGCGGTGGCGCGGCTGGTATTTCACGGCACCATCGACAATATTCAGGCCTCCTGGGTAAAAATGGGGGTGGAAGGCGTGCAAGCTTGTCTTCATGCCGGGGCCAATGATGTCGGCGGCACGTTGATGAATGAAACCATAACCCGTGCAGCGGGTGCGCAGCACGGGCAGGAAATGAGCCCGCAGGCCTTTGAACAGTTAATTACTGCGGCTGGACGGCGGGCCCGGCCCCGCAACACCTTGTACGGCGACGCTGATCCTGCACAATTGCGCCGGGCGCGCCAGGCCCGGCCTCTGCAGCCACCAGAGAATACCCCGGCAAGCCGTTACGAACGCGAAAAGCTTGTAACTGACATCATTGCCACTGCATAGTGTCCCGGGCCGGCACCGACGCTAACGGATAAAACCTGATTCAGTCCCGGCCAACTCTTAATGTTTTTGTCTCATATCATTCGTAAGGCAATGAATATCCATGCTTTCTTATGTTTTCCCACTCTTCCCGGTCATGTTGCCAGTGCTGTTGTGTGCGATGGTTGGTGTGATCTGGGTGCGCACTGCCCAGCCCTACAACCAGGAGTTTGTGCGGCGCATGGTAATGTGGATCAGTGCTCCGGCGCTGGTGCTTTCAACCCTCGTCGAAGTCGATATCGGTATTGACCGATTACAGCAAATTGTTTTGGCAACCCTGGTGATGCTGGCATTCTCGGTGGTGATCGCCATGTTGTTCTGTCTGGTGGCAGGTTGGTCTCTGCGGGATTTTGTCGTGGCGTTGACCATTGGTAATACCGGCAATATGGGAATGCCGGTCTGCCTGTTTGCCTTCGGCCAGGAGGGGCTGGCACTGGCGGTCGGGCTGTTTTTGATCAGTATGGGTTGTCACTTTTCCATCGGCATAGCGGTGCTCAATGGCCGCGCCGCGGTGAAGGCCGTGTGCAGTTCCCCCGTGGTATACGCCGGTGTGCTGGCAGCCATAATTATTGCGTATGAGCTGAGTGTCCCCAAAACAATAACCAACACCCTGGAAATTCTCGGCGGAATGGCTATTCCGCTGATGCTGGTCACTCTTGGAGTGTCTCTGGGCGGACTGCGCGTTGCCCAAACCGGCGAGGCCGTTGTGCTGGGTGTCGCGCGGATGGTGGTAGGGATCGGCGCGGCTCTGGCTACGGTCTGGTGTCTTGAACTGGAGGGGACTATTGCGAAAGTGGTGCTTGTACAGGGGGCAATGCCGGCGGCTATATTCAATTATTTGCTGGCGGTGCAGTACCAGCGGTCGCCGCAGGCGGTAGCGGGTATGGTGGTCAGCTCCACACTGATGAGCTTTGTGACTGTTCCGGTGATGCTGCTGTTTATCGCTTGATGCTTTTGCGCCGCGGGTAATCCCGCGGCGCGACAGGGTCTAACGCACGATAATTTTCTTTTTAATGCGCGCGATTTCCGCTTCCAGCTTCTGATAAATCGCCTTCACGTCGATATCTGCCCCGACCGCCGCTCGCGCGGATATCTGGGTCACCGGGAAAATCACCTCGTCCTTGTCGGGGATTTCCAGCGCGCGGCTGCGGCCCTTGTCGTCGATGTAAACCACCCAGCGCAGGCGATGTTCGCGGCGCAGGTGTTCACCCATAATAATACCCATGGCCTGTAACTTGGTGGTCTCGTCACCGTCGAGCAGGCGGCGGTCAAGGATTTCCTGCATCACGGCAAGATCGCTGTCCCGACCCTGGCCAAAGCTTCGACCAATTTTACTGCGGGCAAAACTGTTGATCTCCTCCTTGCGCACTTCCATGTACTGCTCATCCATCGGTGAAATCGAATACACCTTCCATTGCTGGGCGTTGGCGACTAACGCCGCGGTGCACAGTACCACTAACGATAGAAATCTCATGGCTAAGCTCCCCTGAAACCTTGAACACAGGATCTATTGTACTCTTTATTCGCGGCGATGGCGGCCCGACCGGGAATGCCCGTCGCCGCGTAATTCACTATGCTTTGACGCTTTGTTTCAACGATTGTTTCTTTATTGTGGTGGTGGTGCGATTTCTCCCTTGAGCTGGACTGCGCAGGCCAGTACCATTGGCGGCTTGCACCGATTTTGGAGATTCACTGATGATTTCTGGCAGTATTGTTGCCTTAGTTACTCCCATGCACCTGGATGGCAGCGTAGACTGGCAGGCATTGTCACGGCTGATTGACTGGCATATCGAACAGGGCACAGACGGTATCGTTGCGGTGGGCACCTCAGGTGAATCCGCGACACTGGCCATGGATGAGCACAAAATGGTCATCAAGGCCTGTGTCGACCAGGTTGCCGGTCGGATCAAGGTAATTGCCGGAACTGGCGCCAACTCGACTACCGAGGCGATTGAGCTGACCGACGTCGCCCGGGACGTGGGCGCCGACGCCTGTCTGCTGGTAACGCCGTATTACAACAAGCCGACGCAAGAGGGCTTGTACCAGCACTATATGGCAATCGCGAACACCGTCGATATTCCGCAAATTCTCTACAATGTTCCCGGACGCACCGCCTGTGATATGCAGAACGCGACCGTAATCCGGCTGGCGGAACACCCCAATATTATCGCGATCAAAGACGCCACCGGCGATATCGCTCGAGGCAAGGAGCTGATCGATGCCGTCGGCGAGCGTCTGGCGGTGCTCTCCGGTGACGATGCCACGGCGATGGAATTGATGTTACAAGGCGGCAAAGGGAATATCTCTGTGACCGCAAACGTTGCACCTGCAGCGATGAAGCAACTGTGTGACGCGGCGATGGCCGGCGACCGCGACCGCGCAACGGCGGTCAATGCCAATTTGCTGGCCTTGCATGAGCGACTGTTCGTTGAGTCCAACCCCATCCCGGTAAAATGGGCAATGGCAGAAATGGGGCTCATGGAAAACGGAATTCGTTTACCCCTGACGCCGTTGAGTGAAAGTGCCCACCCACAAGTGCGGGAAGCGCTGACCCTGGCCGGCTTGCTGAAGTAAACTCAGCGAAATCTGGCCCGGCGACGAGCCTTCCAAATAATCTGTGCGTTGAGATAAGTGAAAAAACCCATGAGTTCCAGCACTGTAAAATACTCGATAGTTGTAGTCAGTTTGCTTGCGATGAGCGCCTGTGGTGCCTTCCGCGACCGGTCCCACGACTATCGCCGCGCCGAACTGAGCAAGCCCCTTGAATTACCACCGGGGGTCGAGTCCGACGCCCTCGGTGACCGCTACGTGGTGCCTGGCATAGAGTCCCATACGGTTTTGCCCGGGGAATTCTCCTTGCCGCGGCCGGAACCCCTCACTAAAAACGTGGGTACTGCCGAAGTAAAAATTCAAAAACTGGACGACCAGCGTTGGATACTCCTGGACGGTACGCCCAATCAGGTCTGGCCGCGAGTGCGTGCCTTCCTTGATCGCGCCGGGCTGAAATTGGGCGATATCGATGGCGAGCAGGGCATTATGGAAACCGAGTGGCGGGAAACCGAACCCGGTGCACCGCTGGAGCGCTTCCGCTTCGTCCTCGATCAGGGCGTTCAGGTGGGTACCAGTGAAATACACGTGTTGGTGCAAAACCGCCCCGGCGAGGATTTCCCCGAGGTGTCTACCGACCTGCAGCGTGAAGACCAGATGGTAAGAGTGCTGGCGCAATATCTGGCGGACAGCGAAGCTCAGGGTACGGTGTCGATTCTCGCCCGTCGCGGGGGCAGCGAGAGCAAGGGTAAGATCTTCCTGGAAGGCGAAGAAGGCAATCACTACCTGCGCCTGTTCCTACCCAACGAGCGGGCATGGGCGGCACTGGGACTGGCCTTGACCAAAGCGGGCTTTGAAATAGAAGACGCGTCTCCGGCGGTGAACAAGTACTGGCTCAGTTACATCGACCCCGAAGAGGAGCTTGGCTGGTTTTCCCGCATGATTGGCGCCGATCGCCGCAAGCGCAGCCGCTACGTGGTTGAAATGAAGATGCTCGGCGAATTCGAGAGCGTAATTCTGCTCAACTACCAGAAGGGCCGCCGTCTGCGCAACGATGAGCGGGAAGCTCTGTTGAAGCGGATTATGGGATTCCTGCACTGATGCGTTTTGCCTCGCTGGGTAGTGGCAGCAAAGGTAACGCCACCCTGGTCGAGACAGCGAATGCCTGCATCCTGATTGACTGTGGATTTACCATTAAAGAAACTGTGCGGCGCATGGCTCGGCTGGGCCGGGCGCCAACAGATCTCAGCGCTATTCTGGTCACCCACGAGCACAGCGACCATATTAAGGGGGTGATGCCGCTGGCCCGCCGGTACAATATCCCGGTTTACAGCAGCTTTGGCACGGCAGAACACGGCGATATGCGTAATTCGCCGCTCTGGTCATGTTTGCCACTCGGGGTGCATGTCGAAATTGCCGGTTTAGATGTATTGCCGGTAGCAGTGCCCCACGACGCCCGCGAGCCGTGTCAGTTTGTCTTTCGCACACAGAAAAAATCCTTCGGCCTGCTCACGGATTTAGGTAGTATTACGCCCTTCGTCAGGGAGCACTACAGCGAGTGCGATGCGCTGTTGCTTGAGTGCAATCACGACGTGTCGATGCTCAGGGCCGGGCCTTATCCGCCGTCTTTGAAACGGCGAGTCGGTGGCGACTGGGGGCACTTGAACAACCATCAGGCAGCGTCGCTGCTCAAAGAGGTAAACCTCGGGCGCCTGCAGCATATTGTGATGGCTCACCTGAGTGAAAAAAACAATACTCCAGTGCTTGCCAAGGCAGCAGTGGAGCCCGTTTTGGCCGACAGCGGGGCGCTGCTGTGGGCCGATCAAGAAGCCGGATTCGACTGGCTGGAAATCGCGTAGCGCGAGAGAGGACAACCATGGAAAAACGCGAAGAATTGTATTCGGGAAAGGCAAAATCGGTTTTCAAAACCGACGATCCGGATCGCTTTATTCTCACCTTCAGAAACGATACCTCGGCCTTTGACGGCGTGAAGGTGGAACAGCTTGACCGCAAAGGCATGGTCAACAACAAGTTCAACGCTTTTATCATGGAAAAGCTTCAGCAAGCCGGGGTACCCACCCATTTCGAAGGCCTGCTCAATGACAACGAGGCACTGGTCAAGCGCCTGGATATGTTCCCAATCGAATGCGTTGTGCGCAATATCGCTGCGGGCTCCATCGTTAAGCGACTCGGTGTGACCGAGGGGCAAGAGCTAACGCCGCCGACCTTTGAAACCTTTTTGAAGGACGACGCCCTGCATGACCCGATGATTAACGAGTCGCATATTCGCAGTTTTGGCTGGGCGACCGATGCCCAGATGGCCAGGATGCGTGAACTGACTTATCAGGTGAACGACATCCTCAAGGCATTGTTCCTGGACGCAGGGATGTTGTTGGTCGACTACAAGCTGGAATTCGGGGTGTTCAGCGACGGCGAAATTTATCTCGGTGACGAGTTTTCACCGGACGGTTGTCGCATCTGGGACAAGGAAACCCGTGAAAAACTCGATAAAGACCGGTTTCGCCAGGATCTCGGCAATGTGGTAGAGTCCTACGAATTGGTAGGTCGTCGATTGGGAATGAATTTCGACGACTGATAAGCTGTGCCGCAGCGCGCAAATGCCGCTGCGGGACCACTGAGAAACGCGATGAAGGTCCGTTCTACTATCAGCAGAACCTATCCCCGAGCTCTGGTGGCAGTGCTGCTCGCACTGTCCCTGCTCTGGTCGTCGCTATTGCAGGCGGAACACATCCACCTTGCGGAACACAGCTCGGTAGAAGAGTCGCTGCTGTGTCAGCACAGTGTCTCAGCGGCGGTGTCCGCGGCCACTGTCATGGCAGCAGTGGCCTTTGTCGATCTGGTTGTGGGCGCTGCCCCGGTCGCACATCAGGCAAACGCCGCCCTTGTACTCCCTCCTGTTCGCGCCCCTCCTGTTAAATCTTGAATATCCACTAATTCGATTAGCGCAGCGATTGCTGCGATGGTTTTCAATATTTACAGGATCATTCCATGAAATCTGTCTATACCCTTGTGGGCGCTATTGCTTCAGCGGCCTTGCCAGCTTATGCCCAAAATATCAGTGAAAGCGAAACAGCTCCTGCCCACAGTCAGTCACATCGGCCCGCCCTTGAGCACGTTCTGGTATCCATGCCAGCCCATAAAAAAGAGGCAAAGACCGCGCTGCCAATCTACCGCCTGGACGGTGATGAATTACAGCGGGCAGCGGCGCAAAACCTTGGTGATACCCTGGCTGGCCAGCCAGGTGTGAACAGCGCCAGTTTTGGCCCGGCGGTGGGACAGCCAGTGATCAGGGGACATATGGGGCCGCGGGTTCAGGTATTGCAAAACAGCCTGCCAACCCTCGATGTATCCAGTAACAGCGCCGATCACGCGGTGTCAGTCGAACCCTTGTTGGCCGATAGTATTGAGGTGCTGCGTGGCCCCGCGAGTCTGCTGTACGGTGGCGGCGCCATCGGCGGCGTAGTCAATATTATCGACGGTGCCATTCCCAGTCGTCATGTAGAGGGTATCGAAGGCGCGGCGGAAGTGCGCCATAGCTCGGTGAGTGATGGGCGCACGGCAGTGTCACGCCTTGACGCAGGGTCGGGCCAGTGGACCATCCACCTGGATGCCCTTTATCGCGATTGGGGCAGCCCGGACATACCGGGGCTGGCGGTCAATACGCGCACCGCCGACGCAGAGGAATTGGAAGAGAGCAGTCGCGGTGTTTTGGCAAATGTCGATGGCCGCAGCCGTCAGCATGCCCTCGGCACAGCCTACCATTTCAGTGATGGCGGCGAAGATCGAGGCTATATCGGCCTGAGTTTTCGCGAGCTGACCAGCAACTACGGCATTCCCGCCGGTGTACATGCCGAGCACGGTGAGCACGACGACGAGGAGCATGGTGAAGAGGAACATCATGACGAAGAGCACCATGAAGACGAGCACAGCGAAGAGGGTCTGAGAATCGACCTGGTTCAGCGCCGCTGGGAGGCGGCGGGAGACCTTCATTTGGACGGTTTCTGGGAATTGTTGCGCTGGCGCTGGACCCACAGTGATTACCAACACGTCGAGCTGGAGCCACACGAAGAGGGAGAAAGCACTGTAGGCACACGCTTTGAGCGCAAAGGTCAGGCGGCGCGCCTTGAACTCGCCCATGCTGAATGGGGGCCGCTACACGGGGTCGTTGGTGTGCAATGGCAGAACACGCGCTTTTCCGCCCAGGGAGACGAGGCCTTTGTACCGCCCAGCGAGCAGGAGTTGCTTGGCATTTTTGTCGCGGAAGATTTTCATTTCTACCGCTGGCAATTTGAAGTGGGGCTGCGTGCGGATCTCGACCGGCTAAGTGCAGAGGGGCGGCCACAGCAGGAGTTTTTTGGCAGCAGTGCCTCTGTAGCCGCGCTCTACGATATCACCGACAACTGGCTGGTAGCGGCCTCCTGGTCCCAATCCCGTCGGGCGGCGACTGCGGAAGAACGCTATTCCAATATTGCCGCACCAGCGGGGGAGTTGGTGGTACATGGCGCGACCGGTGTTATCGAGGTGGGCGACCAGGATCTCGGTCATGAAACCTCGGACAATTACGAGGTAAAGCTGCAGCTCAGCTATCCGCGAGTAAGCGGAGATGTAACGGCTTATTACAATGATTTTGCCAATTACATCTATCTGCAGCACACCGAAGAGGTACAGGAAGAAACATCGATCTATCGTTATCGCCAGAATGATGCCACCTTTCATGGCGTGGAATATCAATTTGACTGGCTCCTGACGGATGGTGGTGACGCCGGGCAGTTCAGCCTCGGCGTCTTTGGTGACCGCATCAACGCCAGCCTCAATGACGGTGAATGGTTGCCGCGACTCCCACCCCGTAGCGACGGCCTTCGGCTGGCATTCTCGCGCAAGCTGGCAAAGGGTTTGCTCACAGCCGACACCAGCTGGGTACGGGTGAATGCTCAGCGACGACAGCCGCTGAATGAGTCTGCGACGGCCGGTTACCACCGTCTCGATGCGAGTGTTGCTTGGTCGAGTCAATTCGGCGATACGGACTACACTCTGTTTGTGAAGGGGCGGAACCTGGGCAATGAGGAAATCCGCAACAGCACGTCATTTATCCGTGATGTGGCGCCGGAGCCAGGGCGCAATATCGAGCTGGGAATGCGGGTAAATTTTGGTTCCTGATATATCGCAGGGCGCCGGCGTCTCTCAGCGTCATCCTCGTTTGCGGCGATAGTCTGTGGGGGTCAGTGTGGTCCACTGGCGAAAACTGCGAGTAAAGGCGCTCTGTTCGGAATAGCCGAGCAGGGCCGCTATTTCGCTGAGCTGGAGTTGTGGGTCGTCAAGATAGTGTCGGGCGAGCTGTTCTCGGCTCGCCCTTAACAATTCGCGAAAACTACTACCTTCGGCGTGCAGCTTACGCTGTAGATGGCGTGGTGACAGGTGTAGTCGCGCGGCAACCGCTTCCGCGCTGCAATGGCCGGTGGGCAGCGTTTGCTGGATAAGCTGCATGACTTCGCCGAGCAAGCCAGAGGTGTTCTCGTCGGGAAGTTGTTTCAGCAGCTCCTGGGCCTGGGCTTCCAGCACCGCTGCCAGATCCGGGTTGGCCGAATCCAGAGTCTGCTCCAGCACCGCCATGGGGAACACCAGGCGAGTTGCGCTTTGGTCAAAGTTAACCTCACAGCCAAACCATTCTTCATAGGGCACAATGTCCTGTGGTCTGGGATTGATAAAGTCGACGCGCTGTGGACTAAGCCGAGGCTGATTACACATATTCCGGCAAAATTGCAGCAGCGCGACGATGGCGGTCTCGTCTACCAGGGGCCCGGGGCGCCCCATTTCGCTACCCCAGCTCAGGGTGACGTAGTCGCGATCAAACTGCCGATGCATAGGGTTCACGTCGTAAATTAACCGTTGGTAATGCTCCAGACGCTCCAGCGCCGCACCGAGATTGCCACAGGCAAGGATAACGTAGCCCATAATGCCCAGGTGTCGCGGACTGATGCTCTGTCCCAGATGCAAGCCCAGCAAGGGGTCGTCGAGCTGCCGCGCGGCGCGCTGTAACAGCTGGCTCCATTCAAACACCGGAAAGCGGCCCGGTCGGGCGGAGGTGGCCGGGCGTTTTTGACCGAGTGCCCGTTCACCATCGAGCCCACGTTCCGCCAGGTAGTCATAGAGCAGATGGACGTAGCTGGAGGGTATTGCTGAGCGTTCCAGGTAACGATTCACAGGGCTTTCCCGATAAAGTATGTCCGAAATTGTCAAATTATAGTCGGCATCTGTCAATCATCCTGTGCAGCGACCGGCGATACTGACGCTATCACAGGAGAAAAATAATGTTTAACGAGATGATAGCCACTGTCGAAGCCCTGTGGGGGCCCCATATCGACTGGAAGCAGCTGGTGCTAATGGCGGCGACACCGGTGTTTTTAATCGCATTTTTCGGGGAGTACCTGATTCGTCAACGCCGCGGAGCAGGCCACCCCATGTGGCGGCAATTTGAGTTGAGAGAAATACTGACCAATCTGGGCCTGGGCGGAAGTTACCAGTTGTTGGAGTTTGCGATTCATTTCTTCGTCACGGGCGCTATTGTGCTGTGGATATACCAGTTCCGATTATTTGATATCGAACTTACCGCCTATACCGCACTACCGCTCTTCCTGTTGATGGAGTTTTGCTACTACTGGTTCCACCGGGGCAGCCACCGCATTCGTTGGTTTTGGAGTGCCCATGTGGTGCACCATTCCAGCGAAACCATGAATATGACAACGGCGATGCGTCAAAGCCTGCTGTACTCCATTACTGGCTGGTGGCTGTTTTTTATGCCGATGGTGCTCCTTGGTGTACATCCGGCAGCGGTATTCTTCCTTTATGCGCTGAATCTCTGCTACCAGTTCTTTATCCATACCGAAGCGGTTGATCGACTGCCAAAATGGTGTGAGTGGCTGATGAATACCCCCAGCCATCATCGAGTGCACCACGGTCGCAACCCGGAGTATATCGATCGAAACTATGGTGGAGTGGTGATCATTTTCGATCGTCTGTTTGGTACTTTCGTCGCAGAAGACCGGCTGAACAATCCTGTGGACTACGGCATTGTCGATCAGATTCGCAGCCATAACATCGTCACGCTGAATACCCATGAATTTCTTGCGATGTGGCGGTCTGTCGCTGCAGCGCCGGGGTTTACCGCGGGGCTAAAGGTGTTACTGGGACCGCCAAAAAACCGTGCAGAGGCACAGGAAACCCGTCGAGGATTTACAGAAACAGCCGGCCAATAATCGCCGATACGGCGGTTTCGACTTTTAGAATTCGGGGGCCAAGGGTGAAGCTTTGCAGACCCGCTGCCTCCAGTTTTTCCAGTTCATAGGGAATAAATCCGCCTTCGGGGCCAATCGCCAGCAGACAGTTGCCGGTGATGCCGGTCGGTGCCGTGGCGGCACTGTAGGGATGTGCGAGCAGCCCGGTTTTGCCGCTTAACAGCGCCGGCAGTCGGTCTTCCACAAAGGGCTTGAACCCCCGCGCTCGTTGCAGCTCCGGCAGTATCGTATCGCCGCTTTGTTCCAGACCCTCAATCATGGCGGCGTGAAGATGGGCCTCATCAACCAGGGGGCTTTGCCAGTAGCTTTTATCTACCCGCTGGCTGTTCAACAGTATTATTCGGCTGACGCCAAGTTCCGTTGCTGCGCGCAGGGTGCGGCGGGCCATTTTGGGTCGGGGCAGGGCGAGTAGCAGGGTCAGCGGCAATTTGGCAGGGGGAGGGGTGTCGAGGGTCACCCGCAGGCTAACCGCATCAGTGCTGATATCGGTGATCTGCCCTCGGCCGGTGTCGCCACCCAACAAGCCGCAGCGCAGTGGGTCGCCCACCTTGGCGCGCAATACCTTGATGATGTGCCGGGCGCGAAACCCGGACACTCTGACGCTGTCACCGCTCAGGAAATCCTCCGGTGTCAGTAACAGCAGATTCATCAGGCGGGTTCGGCCCACAAGTCGTAGTCATCGGCACCGATAATATTGACGATCAGCGCATCGCCGGGCTGAACGTCGGTAAAGCCATCCAGATAAACTTTGCCGTCGATTTCGGGCGCATCGGCAATACTGCGGCCGATCGCACCTTCCTCGTCAACGTGGTCGATCAGTATTTCTTCCTGGCCACCGATGCGCTGCTGCAATCGCTGCGCGGAGATTTCCTGTGCCACCGCCATAAACCGCTCCCAGCGGTCCTTTTTGATGTCATCGGGAACCGGGTCGCTCAAATCGTTGGCGGTAGCGCCCTCAACCGGGGAATATTCAAAGCAGCCAACCCGATCGAGCTGGGCCTCGCGCAGCCAATCCAGCAGGATTTGAAAGTCTTCTTCTGTCTCACCGGGAAAGCCCACAATAAAGGTCGAGCGGATGATTAAATCGGGGCAGATCTCCCGCCATTTTTTAATCCGCTCCAGAGTTTTTTCCTGGTGAGCGGGGCGTTTCATCGCCTTCAGTACCTTAGGGCTGGCGTGCTGAAAGGGAATGTCGAGGTAGGGCAGAATCTTGCCCTCGGCCATCAGCGGAATCACATTATCGACATGGGGGTAGGGGTACACATAGTGCAGGCGCACCCACACACCCATTTCGCCCAGGGCTTCGCACAATTCGAGCATGCGACTTTTCACCGGGCGACCATTCCAGAATCCGGTGCGGTATTTGATGTCGACGCCATAGGCGCTGGTATCCTGCGACACTACAAGCAGTTCGCGCACGCCGGCATTCACCAGGCGCTGGGCTTCTTCGAGTACGTCACCCACCGGACGGCTGACCAGGTCGCCGCGCATTGAGGGAATAATGCAGAAGCTGCAGCGGTGATTGCAGCCTTCGGAAATTTTCAAATACGCATAGTGGCGCGGGGTCAGTTTGATGCCCTGGGGAGGCACCAGATCGATAAAGGGATTGTGCTGCTGTGGCGCCGGTGCCCACTCGTGAACGGAGTTAACGACTTCCTCGTAAGCCGCCGGGCCGCTGACCGCCAGAACGTCAGGGTGTACAGCGCGAATCTTCGCGTCGTCCCCCATACAGCCGGTTACGATAACCTTGCCGTTTTCCTTAAGAGCCTCGCCGATCGCGTCCAATGATTCCTGTTTAGCGCTGTCGATAAACCCGCAGGTGTTCACCACGACCACGTCGGCGTCGTCATAGCTGGGGACAACATCGTAGCCCTCCATGCGCAGTTGGGTCAGGATGCGCTCGGAATCTACCAGGGCTTTCGGGCAACCAAGGCTGACGAAGCCGACTTTGGGGGCGGCAGCCGGTGAGGGGGTAGTGGGGTCAGCAGGGGTCGTGGCCATGGCAATCTCGATAAGTCAGCGAACCGCGCATTCTACCTGAATCCAGACGACAGAACACGGGTTCCGGGGCAACAAGCCCGTGGCTCGGCTAAAATAATGCTATTCAGTCGCAACACTGACTTGTATGTTGTGGAGTGGGATGCACAGCACGTCGCTTGATCGGATTGAACGATTCACTGCGTAAACACCGTGCCGCTCTTATTTGGGTAAATGGCAGGGGCTTGTGGGGAAACCCTGAGTCGTTGGCTGTTGGGAGAAAATAATATGTTTAAAAAAATCGCCACCGTTGCATTGGGGGCCGGACTGATCTCGGGTCCGGCCTTGGCTGACGCAACCGGCTGTGGGGACGCCTGTGCCAATAATGGGCTTTGGGGGAGCGCCTATGTGGAACAGAATATCCGTTATCTTGACCGCTTTCCCGATCTGATGCCCGCAGGCTATAAGTTGGGCCTGGGTACGGCGACCGCCAGGGAGCGCTTTGGCAGTGACCGCCCGATTTTTGGCCTACTGCCCCCCACTGCGGTGCTACTGCGCGGTGAGCATATTAGTGCCGCAAGTTTCGGCAAGGGGATGATTGAGGCCGAGTTGGCGTATCGTCTAAAACGCCGTGTCGACCAGCCGGTGGCGAGTGTCGCCGAGCTTCGCAGCCTGGTAGACCTTGTCGCACCCTGCTTCGAGCTACCTGACCTCGCCCCGCTGGGCAGCGAGCCGGGAGTATTTGAGCTGGTGGCCGGCAGCGTTGCGGCAAGCCGGTTTTATATTGGCGCCGGTGTGCCGGTTAGTACGGTAGATCTGGATGGCATTCGTGTGCGCTTGTCCTACGACGGCGACACGTTGGCAGATGATAAAGCATCGTCGGTGATGGGCGGTCAATGGCAGGCATTACTGGCACTGATTAACAACCGCGTCGCCTCGGGCTGGTCGATTGATCCGGAGCAATGGTTATTGACCGGCGCTATCGGAGGCATGTACCCGTTGAAGGAGGGGGTGTACAAGGCGAAATTTGACGGTCTTGGCAAGCTTAAACTGGAGGTTGCTGAGTAAAGAGGTATTCAGGCAAGCAGGAGGTGGTTGTCGGCAGTATGGCGGCACACCATACCGCGATCCCGCAGGACCTTGATTAAGCTTTCGCAGTCGTCCCTGGGCAGAAAACGGCCAAGGGGTATTTCCTGCCCATGGTGATAAAGAGCCAGCGGCGGTGCATCCCAGGGGTGAGGCTGGCGCCCGATCAGAAGCCGGGTTTCCCGAAAGTTAGCGCACCACCGGGAGTGATGGTAACGGGTGTGCAGTGAGACGGCGATGTGCTCGTCCTGAATCAGTAACTCTTCGCGGGTTTGTAACGCAATGCAGACCTTGCGTAGCAACAGGTAAAGCAGCGCAAGCTCTGCCGCGAAGAGAAGCACCACGGGCCATGCCCCCAGTGTAAAAAAACGCCAGGCGGCGATGCTGTAAATCACACCGAACAGGGTAACGATCGCTTTATTCGTAGACCAGGATGAAGATTGGTTGGGCTGCAGACAGATGTGCAGTGTTGCGCCCTTTACTGTGCTGGCAATCATCACACTCCCTCCGGAAGCCGCTGACCTTGTCTTTCAGTGTAGTCAGCTTGAGGTTGCCCCGCAATCACCCGCCTAAAAGACTATACGACTTTAAATACCGGGGGAGGTGTCTGGTATACGCAGTAACGGTTTTTGCCGCCTTTTTTCGCCTTATACATCGCCTCATCGGCCTCTTTCAGAATCTGGCCGCTGACAGTCTGTAGTTCTTGCGGCGATTGCGGAGGGTAGATATTCACATATTGCCGTATACCGATACTGCAGCCGATATTCATTGTGTTGCCATTAAAGACAAAGTCCTGACGCAGGGCCTTGCAAATATTGCTGGCGATATTTTCGCTTACCGCGGTGCTGTGAATGTTTTCCAGCACTATGACGAACTCGTCGCCACCGAAACGGGCAACCATGTCATTTTCGCGTATATTCGCGCGGAAGCGACGAGCGGCCTCTTTCAGAATGTAGTCCCCGGCGTCGTGGCCTATGGTGTCGTTAATGGCCTTGAAGCCGTCCAGGTCTATGAATAACACACTCAGCTCGTCACCGCTGTCGCGGCGTAAAATGCTTTGGAAGTGCTCCATAAAATAACTGCGATTCGGCAGGGTCGTGAGTGCATCGTGCCGGGCCTTGTGGTGTATTTCAGAGTTGTCCTTTTTGTGGGCGGCGATCTCGGCGTGTAGCCCTCGAGTGCGGAAGGTCATCAGAATTACCAAAATGCTGATGACTGCGGCAATCTTGATCGACAGGTGAATAATGTTTTCGGCGTTGCCGATTTGACGGGCCAGGTCGGCGTTGCTTTCCTGGATGCGGGCTTTTTGCGCCGCGACCAGCGCTTCCAACTCTCGGGTTAATGCCTTCAACTGGGGTGAAATTTTTTCCCGCATGAGCAAACTGTCATTACGCCATTTGGGACTGCCGTGCACGCTTAACGCCGTTTCGAGCTGTTGCTGATAGACCGGCAGCAGTTCGCTAAATTCGTCCAATAAATCTTCCTGGTCAATATCGAGTGTAGCGCGCTGTTGTTCGAGCACCGCAATCGCTTGCTGTACTCCTTCCATATACAGGTCAATATCGGCGAGGGCGGCGGCGTTGCGAAACGCCAGATAGTTGCGTACCTGGCTGACAACCATGGTCCAGCTAAAGCGAAGGTTATCGATAGGATTAATTAACGAGGTTTGGCGGCTGCCCTCGGCGAAATGCAACATATCCATAAGGTGTTGGGCCATTTCTCCGCCGAGTGGCTCCAGCGAGTCGCTGGCAATACCGATAGCGGGCATATTTTTCTTTACATCGTCTGCCAGCTGAAGCATTTGTTGGTTATGTGCCTTTATGCTGTCGACATGACCGCGAATAGTCTCGAGACGCTGTGAGTCTTCGGCTTCCTCGTTTTGGCGGGTAAGCCGGATCAACTCGTCGAGGGTGTGATCAATATCCGCCACTTTTTCCTGATACAGGGCGATATTGTTGCTGTCCTGCTCCACCATGTAATTGCCGAGCACGCTTAGCCCATGATAAAAATGGGTGGTGAGCTGCATGGCATTCAGCATCTTCGGTTGATACTGCTCAGTCACTTTTTCCAGCTTTTGCTGGGTGGTGGAAAAGCTGACCAGGGAGATAAGAATCACCGACACCATTAGCGCCGACACGACGGCGAGTGCCATCCAGCGCTTGCCGGGAATAAGATGGGCATTGATTTTCATCGCACAGCTCCCTCGCTTCGCCGAATTTATTTCAAAGCGCTGAATACATGGGCGAAGACATAGTCTCGATCTGCTACGCTGCGGTGACAGGCACCACACTGCTGCTCAACGTAGGGCTTGCTTGCGGCGCCCTGAAGTAGCACGGTGCCGTCGGGGCCGAATTGCAGGTATTCCCAATCGCCGTTGGCGCTGTCATATCCCGCGGGCTTTTTTATCATTGCGGTAACACTGATCGCGGCATTCGGCTTGCCCTGTTTGCTGGCAAAATTTTCCTTGAGGATGACCGTGCCCTCGGGGTAGCTGCTGTACTCCGGGGTATTGTCGTCATCATCGGGGTCTTCGAACCAGGTGATGTATTGCAGGTAGTTTTCTTTGTAGACCTCCTGCCCGATATTGCTGTACAGAATAATAAATTGATTCCAGTGCAGCCCCGAGTATTCGAAGCCGCTGAGGCGTGCCCATGAGCTTCGGTAGTTGTCTGACAAGACGGTAGCCGAAGCGGGAATATCAAACATTTTATGGCTATAGGGCGGCAGCTCCCCCGCGTCCTCCTCAGCCTGTGCAGTACCGAACTGGACCAACAGCGACAGCGTCAAGGCAATGAATCCCGCACGACGTTTCATTTCAAGCCCTCGGTGGTAAGGGTAATTTGCCCGCGGCGCTTGCTCTTTTTGGTAATGTCGATGGGAGCAGCTATCTGGCTGTCAAGATGCAGTTCCAGGTCGTCGTAACCGGGGATCAGCACTTTGATAGCACGGGTGTTACTCGGTACGTCATTCAGGGTAAAGCGATAGGTCTGCTCGGTTTTATCCATTTCAATAACACTGAAATGCTCGCTGTTGATATTCGCGATGTAGGCACGCATTTTCGGGTGAATCTTGCAGCCGATACGTATCAACGCGTCGTCCTGCCACGAGGCTTCCACTTCGCGGGTGCCGCCGGGGGACATCAAACCAACGTCAAACCTGGCATTGTTTCGAATGTCATTGGCGTAAACGTTGTGATCCATGTTGTCGGAGTTCTTGAATACCACCGCTTTCCCTGGGGCGTTAACGGCGATTGCCGTGGTGAAGGTTTTATCGACTTGATCGATTTCTACTCGCTGACTGCCCTGGGATGACGAGGGGACAAAGACCAGCGCGCCATAGGGTGCCCGTTTATCAAAACTCAGGGTGCCGTGAATACTTGCGGCGGTAGCTTGCCATGACATTGCCAGACCGATACCGGTCGCAGTAAACATTTTTAGTAGGGTGTTGCTCATAGATATCTCTCTTTAACGCGACTATTCAGGGTTGTGCCGGTCGAGCGTGTGCCTCGAGCTGGGTCAGGCTGCCCAAAAATGCCACCAGGTCAGCGATTTCGCTATTGCTGAGTTGCAGTTTGGTCACCAGTTTGTCCTTGTGTTTGGCGGGGCCGCCGCCCTCATTGTAAAAACGGATTACCGCTTCCAGACTCTCCAGTGAGCCATCGTGCATATAGGGGGCGCTTAGGCTCACATTGCGCAGCCCAGGGGTTTTGAAAGTGTGATTAAGGCTGGCATCGCCAATCACCGCACCGCGGCCCGGATCGTCCCCGTCAATGCCCAGGCTGCGAAAACTGTCATCGGTAAAGTGGGCGCCGTCGTGGCATTTGGTGCAATTGGCCTTGCCCTTGAACAGCTCGAAACCCCGTTTGGCCTCTGCGCTGAGAGCGTGCTTGTCCCCTTTGATATAACGATCGAAGGGTGTGTCGGTAACTTGCAGGCTGCGGACATAAGCCGCCAGGGCACTGGCGACACTGTCCTTGCTGAGTACCGGATCGCCAAACACCGCGATAAATTCCCGTCGGTAAAACGGGACTTCTATCAAACGGTTGCGCATTTCCAACGCCTGCAGGTTCATTTCCTTTTTAGCAACGATCGGCATCATGACCTGTTCTTCCAGACTCATTGCGCGGCCGTCCCACATGAAGGCGCTGCCCCAGGCGAGGTTATAAAGACTTGGGGTGTGGCGATCGAGGGGCGCGCCATTAGCCCCCTCACTGAGTTTCAGGCCGTCACCAAAACCCAGGTCAGGGTTGTGACAGGAAGAGCAGGGCCGATTATTGTTCTCGGAGAGGCGAGGGTCGAAAAAGAGCGCTTTACCCAGCTCGATTTGGCGTTGGCTGGGCGCCTCGTCATCCGGATATTCAATGTCAGTGGCATCCGGCAGCGGATAGGACCCGGCATAGCTGACCATCGTGGCCAGGCATAACGCTATAGCGACGGTCGTTCCAATCAAGCGGAAAACGGCGTTCATTACAGTCCTTTAGTACGCGTAAGTGGGGGTATGCATCGCATTGCTTCACGCTGCTGCGAGCTGGTATATGCTCCTATACCGTTGAGCTCAAGAGTAAACACTGTTCATTGCGCGCTACAGTGTGGATTCCACTTATCACATATTCGCTAAAATGCGGCGTTGGCAAAGGGCGGGGGGCTGGAAATTGAAATCACCTTACCGTGAGTTGGGTGGGTGAAGGTCAGTCGACTGGCGTGGAGGCGCAGTCGCGAGGAGGCTTGTTGGGCTGGGGGATGGGCATAGAAGTCGCAGCCAAGAATGGGATGGCCGAGGGCGGCGCAGTGTACCCGCAGCTGGTGTGAGCGTCCCGTGTGTGGTGTAAGCAACAGGCGACTGTAGCTGGCCGAACGGTGAAGGGTACGAAAATGGGTTTGGGCGGGTTTGCCGTGATCAAAGCACACCTTTTGCAGGGGGCGGCGGGGCCAGTCACAAATCAGGGGTAGATCAATGCTACCGGCATCGGCGTTAACCAGACCAAAGACATCGGCGATATACTCCTTGTCCACTTCACGCCGTTCAAACTGCTGACTCAGCGCGCGGTGAGAGTCCTTGTTAAGGGCGATCAGCATCAGACCCGAGGTGGCCATATCCAGCCGATGAACAATTTTCGCTTCCGGTTGAACCTCTTGCAGGCGACTGATGGCGCTGTCCTGATTGGCGGGGTGGCGACCGGGAACTGACAACAAACCACTGGGTTTATCGATCACCAATAACTCCGAATCCTGATAGTGGATGCCGATAACACCCGTGCAGGGAGGCACAATAAAGTCGCGTGATGTCTCGTCGGGGGGCATGGCGGAGTCGGCGGCCTGATTGATCGGTCGTGGGTATGTGGGGTGGTATTGTATATTGCCCGTTATTAATAGAGGAAATATTAAAACCCTATGTTGCACAAGAAATCTCAGGTAGTCGAAGAGGGTACGGAGCAACCACTGCGCGATTTGAGTGACCGGCTTGCGCAGTATCTGCCCTATGCCGAGCTGGCCGCTACACCCTTGCCTTTGGCGCCACAAATGTCGCTGATGCTATTGGACAGCAGCTATCCCCAGCACCTTCTGAACCAGGAGCAAATCCGTGTGGTAATGGATTACCCGGCGTATTGGTGCTTTTGCTGGGCTAGCGGGCAGGTGATGGCCAAGTATATTCTGCAAAACCCCACCATGTTCGCTGGCAAGCGGGTCATTGATTTTGGCTGTGGCTCAGCAGTGGCGGGTATCGCTGCGGCGATGGCCGGGGCGGCCGAGGTGGTGGCCTGTGACCTCGACGCCGACGCATTGGCCGTGAGTCGTATTAATGCAGAACTGAACGGGGTCGAACTGGAGTATAGCGGCGATTTTTTTGCCGATGACCAGCAGTACGACATTATCCTTGTCGCCGATGTGCTCTATGACAAGGCAAACCTGCCGTTACTGGCGCTATTTTTGCAGCGTGCAAAGCAAGTGTTGGTCGCTGATTCCCGCGTGCGGGATTTTTCCGTGGATCACTACCGGCACATCGGCTTTGAACGGGCGACGACGATTCCAGACTTGGCAGAATCCGACGAATTTTCACGGGTTAACCTGTATCTCGGGGAGCGCCCCTGATTGGCGTGTGCAGGGTATCGAGAAAGGCCTTGCTGAGTGGATTCAGGTGTTTTGCCCGCGGGTAGACGCTGCACCAGGATCGACGTATTGGAAAACCGTGGACATTCAGCGTACTGAGTTGTTGCGCAAGCCCGCTGTCGCGAATGATGTCTGTGGGCAGGATTGACCAGTTTTCGCTGCCGGGCAGTGCATGACAGATCAGCCGATTGCTACCCAGTTGCTGGTAGCGGGGGATTACCACACTGTTCTGCCGGCAGTATTCATCGGTAATTTGACGGGTGCCGGAACCGGGCTCCCGCAACAACATGGGGTATGAAAGCAAATCCTGCAGGCGCAAACCGGTCTGTGTACATAGGGGATGGTTTCGGTCGATGACGACTTCGAGGGTGTGTTCGGCAAAGGGCGTGTATTGCAAACTTTGGTCACTGGGCACTTTTGTCATAACAGCGAGGTCGTCGAGATTGTCCCGCAGTCGGCTTAGCAGGTCATCGTGGTTGCCGACGTGTACCGCCATGTCGACCCCGGGGTGATGCTGGCAAAAGTGCTGGAGTTTTTGGCCCATTAAACGTTCTGCGCTGGTCTCTACGGCGATATTCAAACGGCCCTGCAGCTGCCCGTGAAGGTCAGTCAACTCAATTTCAAGATGAACGAGGCGTTGTTGTAGCTCCCTTGCGGCGCGCAGCATCAATTCTCCGGCGCTGGTTAAAAACAGCTGACGCCCGATATAGTCAAATAACGCCTGACCGACAAGTTCTTCCAGGCTGCGAATCTGGGCGCTGACCGCGGGTTGGGTAAGGGCGAGGTGCTCGGCGGCCCTGGAATAGCTGCGGTGCTGGCACACGGCGAGGAACACCGTTATTTGGCGGAGGGTCAAGCGGTTTAGAAAACTGATCTGCATGTTTGCCCTGAACTTTGCCGCGTTTCCCCGTCGATCTTTGTCAACTATAAGCTATATCTTATGTAGCCTGCGAGAAATATTAATTTTTTATACGCTAAAAAGTGGGCTATCTTTTGGCGATCGAAACAGGATTCGCTGCCAACCCTATACGGCAATCTGATAGCGGGGAAGAGTACGATGCTAAGCAAAATTCTAATCGCCAATCGCGGTGAAATCGCGGTGCGCATTGTCCGCGCCTGCGCGGAAATGGGCATTCGCTCGGCGGCGATTTATACCGAGGCAGACCGCTTTTCGCTCCATGTAAAACGGGCTGACGAGGCCTATAACGTGGGCGCCGACCCGCTGGAGGGTTATCTCAACCCCCGCAAACTCGTCGCCCTGGCGGTGGAAACCGGGTGTGACGGCCTGCACCCCGGTTACGGCTTTTTATCGGAAAATGCCGAACTGGCTGAAATCTGCGCGCAGCGGGGCGTCACCTTTATTGGTCCCAGTGCCGAGGTCATTCGTCGCATGGGCGACAAGACCGAAGCCCGTCGAGCAATGGTTGCCGCCGGAGTACCGGTCACACCGGGGACCGAGGATAATTTGTCCGGTGTGGACGAGGCGGTGGCGGTAGCCGCCGATATCGGCTATCCAATAATGCTCAAGGCGACTTCCGGGGGAGGTGGGCGCGGAATACGTCGTTGCGACAACGAAGCCGATCTGCGTCGTCAGTTCGACCGAGTCGTTTCCGAGGCAACCAAGGCCTTTGGGCGCGCTGACGTTTTCCTGGAAAAATGCATAGTCAATCCTCGACATATCGAGGCGCAGATTCTGGCGGACAGCCAGGGCAATGTCATCCACCTTTATGAACGGGATTGCTCGATTCAGCGCCGTAACCAGAAGCTTATTGAGATCGCCCCGTCGCCCCAGTTAACCCCGGAACAGCGCAATTATATCGGTGAGCTGGCAGTGCGCGCGGCGACCGCTGTAGGTTACGAAAACGCCGGCACGGTGGAGTTTTTGCTGGCGGACAATCAGATTTATTTTATGGAGATGAATACCCGCGTTCAGGTCGAGCACACGATAACCGAGCAAATCACCGGGGTAGATATTGTCCGTGAGCAGATTCGTATTGCTTCAGGCCTGCCGCTGGGCTATCGCCAGGAAGACATCAGCTTTCGTGGTTACGCCCTGCAATTCAGGGTGAATGCAGAGGATCCGAAAAACGACTTCTTGCCGAGTTTCGGCAAAATCAGCCGTTACTATGCGCCGGGTGGACCCGGGGTGAGAACCGACACTGCCATTTACACGGGCTACAACATACCCCCGTATTACGATTCAATGTGCCTGAAGCTGATTGTGTGGGGGCTGACCTGGGAGGAAACCCTTAATCGCGGTGCACGGGCGCTGAACGATATGCGCCTGCAAGGGGTTAAAACCACGGCCCCCTATTATCAGCAGATTCTCAAACACCCGGATTTTCGCGCGGCGACCTTCGACACCAGTTTCGTTGAGAGCCATCCGGAGTTAACTCATTACTCCGACAAAAACCGCCCGGAAGAAGTAGCGCTGGCGGTTGCGGTCGCGATTGCCGCCCATGCGGGACTGTAGTCTGCCAAACACAACTTATTTACTTACTCGATGCCGACGGATCAACAAGGATTTACCATGACGACGCCAACGCCTAAACCTGTACTGATCACGGATGTAACCCTGCGCGACGGACACCAGTCACTGATCGCCACACGACTGCGTACCGAAGACATGCTGCCGCTTTGTTCGGAGTTGGACGCGGTGGGGTTTTGGTCACTGGAAGTGTGGGGCGGCGCCACCTTCGATGCCTGTGTCCGTTTTCTGAAGGAAGACCCCTGGGAGCGACTCCGGCAACTCCGCGCAGCCCTGCCCAATACCCCATTGCAAATGCTGCTGCGTGGTCAGAATCTGCTCGGTTACCGGCACTACGCCGACGATGTGGTCGAGGCCTTTGTTGAGAAGTCGGCAGAATACGGCATGGATATATTCCGTGTCTTCGATGCCATGAACGATGTGCGCAATTTGCAAACGGCCATCGCGGCGGTGAAAAAAGCAGGAAAGCACGCACAGGGCACCATTTGCTACACGACCAGCCCGGTGCACAACACTGAAGTCTTCGTGCAGCAGGCACGGGATATGGTGAATATGGGTATCGACTCCATCGCCATCAAGGATATGGCCGGCTTGCTAACGCCCACGGCGACCGCAGAACTGGTGTCAGCCCTAAAGGCGGAATTCGATATTCCCCTGGCCTTGCACTCACATATGACATCGGGCCTGGCGGGTTTGTGTCAACTTAAGGCGGTGGAAGCCGGTGTGGATATTATCGATACCGCGATGTCGGCGTTTGCCAACGGCACCAGCCATCCGGCGACGGAAACCATGGTTGCAGGATTCAAGGGCACCGCCCATGACACTGGTCTGGACTTGCCCGCCTTGCAGGAGATCGCGAAAAAGCTGTGGGCCGTGCGTAAAAAATACCACCAGTTTGAAAGCGAATTCACCCGCGAAGATGTCAGCGTACAGATCAATCAAGTGCCCGGCGGGATGATGTCAAACCTCGCCAATCAGTTGAAAGAGCAGGGCGCTCTGGGGCGAATTGGCGAGGTGTTCAACGAAATACCCCGTGTACGGCAAGACCTGGGCTACCCGCCGCTGGTCACCCCGACCTCACAAATTGTCGGCACCCAGGCGGTAATGAATATTCTCGCCGACAAGCGCTATACCACCATCACCAATGAAGTGAAGCGTTATCTTCAAGGTCATTACGGGGCGGCTCTGGGCAAGGTCAATGAAGAACTGCGGGCAAAGGCCATCGGCAACGAAACCTTGATCGATGTGCGTCCCGCCGACTTGCTTCCCGCTGAAATGGGCAGGTTGCGCGCTGAAATAGGCGACCTGGCTGAGCAGGATCACGACGTCCTCACCTATGCCATGTTCCCGGATATAGGTCGCAGCTTTCTCCAGCAGCGCCGCGATGGCAGTTTGCAGCCGGAAGAACTGGAAGCCGCAGGCGCCGGCAGCCGCCCTGTAAGTGAGGGAGGGGTGCCGACTGAATTTGTTATCGATGTGCACGGCGAAAGCTATCAGGTAGCAATAACCGGTGTTGGGATTAAAGGAAAGGGTAAACGACACGTTTACATGACCCTGGATGGCATGCCCGAGGAGGTGGTATTTGAAGCCCTGAATGAATTCCAGTCCGGCGGTGGCAGTGGTCGCAAGCAGGCCAACAAGCCGGGGCATGTCACTACAAATATGCCGGGCAATATTGTCGAGGTACTTGTGGCTCAGGGCGACGCGGTGACAGCCGGGCAGCCCGTACTGGTGACCGAAGCAATGAAGATGGAAGCCGAGGTACAAGCACCTGTTTCCGGCACCGTCACCGATATCCATGTCAGCAAAGGGGACAGGGTAACCCCAGGTGAGGTACTAATTGAAATAGATGAAGTCTAGAAAAGAGCTTGCACTTGATAATGAGAATGATTACTATTTGCTTCAAGTTGCAGGGGCGGATGGCAGCCCCCTCTCTCTGACGTGTCTGCCCGCTGCAACTTATCTCTCCGTATTAGCCCCGGTGCATGATTGCGCCGGGGTTTTTTTATGGCCAGCGCAAGAGATTCCCGCGTGAAGCGGCCTCTTTTGCACGCGAGGAGTGCGGGAATAAACAGAAAGTGGTGCCCCGGACAGGATTCGAACCTGTGACCTGCCCCTTAGGAGGGGGCCGCGCTATCCAGCTGTGCCACCGGGGCATATCGAGGTGGGCGTTACAAAGCGCAAAATTCTATAGGGAATAGGGCGCTGAGGCAAAACTACTTGATCAGGGGTTCGCTGTAGCTGGGTTCAATGTCCCAAGGGAAGTGAACCCAGGTGTCCTGGGCGAATTCCCGAATAAAATGCTGGGCCAGGTGTTTGGCCTTGGGTTTGGCGTAGATGGTGACAAAGGTCGCTTTGGGCAACAGGTCCCGAGCGATTTTTGCGGTGCCGCCGGTATCGACCAGGTCATCGACAAGAAGGTAGCCATCGCCATCCCCCTCGACGGTTTTTAAAATATTTACCTCGCCTTGTTGGTCGTGGTCGTAGCTGGCGATACACAGGGTGTCTACCACTCGAAGGTTGAGTTCCCGTGCCAGAATCGCGCCGGGCACCAGCCCGCCGCGAGCAATACTGATGATGCCCTTCCAGGGGGTATCCAGCAGCTGTCGGGCGAGATTGCGTGTGTCACGATGAAGTTCATCCCAGCCAAGATAATAAACGGGCATCGATGAATCGGGCATGGGTAGGTCCTATTGAGAAGTGTCTGGGAAAATTCAGGGGGATTTTGACCGATGTCCTTGGCTGGGGCAAGGTAAAGTCCGGGTATAAGAGCACGGGGGTTGCAGGGGAGTCAGTCAAAAAAATAACGCTTCCCCTTTGGGGTTTTGTTATATTGCACCAAAGTGTCAAATATTCGACAAGGCGGCCCGTATAGTGAAGCCCGTAACAGTATTGCTCAGTGCCGCTGAGCCTCAAGCGGCATTGTTTGCTGAAATGATTGCGGCGCTGGGTTGCCGTCAGGCAGACAATGCCAGCAGCGACGCCGAGGCACTGGTATTGGCCGAGGGCGGCGATATCGCGGCGTTGTCCGCAGCCCAACGAGAACTCCCGGTAATCGCTATGCCCTCACAGCGGCGCACCGCTGAAAAAGCAGGGCTGGCCGTTTTCGCAGTATTGTCCACGCCGCTGTTTGACAGCCTGTTGCACAGCCTTCGTCGCCTGTCTGCACAGTTGCCTGGGCATTATGCGGAAAACAATCACGATATCGGCATAGTCGCTCACAGTGAGCCGATGCGGCGTTTACAACAACTTGTTCAGCAGGTGGCAGCGAAATCGGTGACGGTTATGCTGTCTGGACCATCGGGGGCAGGGAAGGAAGTTGTCGCGCGCAGCATACACCAATTATCAGCACGCTCAGCCAAGGCCTTCGTGCCGGTGAATTGCGGCGCTATTCCCCGTGAACTGCTTGAGTCTGAGCTATTTGGTCACGAAAGGGGGGCCTTTACCGGTGCGATAAGCAGCCGGGCGGGGCGCTTTGAGCTGGCCGATGGCGGCACCTTGTTTCTCGATGAAATCGGCGATATGCCACTGGATATGCAGGTGAAAATATTGCGTGCGATTCAGGAGAAGTGTTTTGAACGAGTAGGCTCCAATACCACCCGAAGTGCAGACGTGCGTATTATCGCCGCCACTCACCGTGACCTCCCGGCAATGATCGCCGCAGGTGAGTTTCGCGAAGATTTATTCTATCGCTTGAATGTCTTCCCAATTGCTGTGCCAGGGCTGGCTCAGCGCCGGGAAGATATACCGGCCCTGGTGATTGATATCAGTGAACAGCTGGCGCAGGACGGCGTCGGTGAGCTGCGATTATCTCCCGCTGCGCTGGCGTCCCTGCAGTGCCACCCGTGGTCGGGAAACGTGCGTGAGCTGGCCAATTTACTCGAGCGACTGGCAATAATGTACAACGGCGAGATGGTGGGTTTTGCCGACCTGCCCGAGGCCTATCGGTGGGAAATGGACGACTGGCAGCAGCCGGCCATCGAAGACGTAGCCCTACAGCGCTCAACACCCAGGGCGAAATTCTCAGCTGGAGGCATTGATCTTAAAGCGGAGGTCAGAGAGTTGGAAATACGGCGTATTCGGGAAAGCCTAGAATACGCCAATGGCGTGGTAAGTCAGGCCGCTAAACAGTTGGGTTTGCAGCGCACCACGCTAATCGAAAAAATGCGCAAATACGGCCTGGCCAATAAGTGTTAAATACACCGACCCTAACCCCCGGAAAGTTTAACCCTATAGCCCATATCTTCGAGTAACTTCTTCAGCGCAAGCCGCTGGTCTCCCTGAAATTCCAATACGCCGTCCTTTACCGCGCCACCAATGCTGAGTTTTTGCTTAAGTGTTTTAGCCAGGGACTTCAGCTCGGCATCGTCGAGGGGCAGGCCGCTGACCAGGCTGACACCCTTGCCCTTGCGGCCTTTGGTTTCGCGGCTGATGCGCACTATGCCGTCACCGGTTGGTCGGCTTTTGCTGCGGGCGATTTCCTTGCAGCGGCAGCGGTCTATGGCCTCGGCACAATCCGGGCAAAGTCGTCCGGTGTCGGTGGAATAGACAAGGCGTGACATGGTGATCTCCAAAACGGCGCGGTGACAATGGGAAAGGCGTATAATCGCCGCATTATCCAATAGAGAGACGATTGATGCCAATGGCGAATGTTGATGTCACAGAGCACGGCGAACTACTGATTGAGTTACAGACTCAGGTCGCGTTTCAGGAAGACCTGTTATCCGCATTGAATGATCGGGTAACCGAACAGGATCGGGAGTTGCGCACATTGCGTGAGCAGATGAAGGCTCTGGGTGCCGTTACGGCGCAGTTGCGGGTGATGCTGGAAGAGCAGGGGGCAGGTGGAGAAAGTGTGGCCAGCGCCATAGAGCGCCCGCCACACTATTAGTTTTTACGACTTGTCCAGAACAAGGACATCTTCAGCCTGGGGGCCTTTTTCGCCATCGCTGAGGACGAATTCGACTTCCTGCCCCTCAACAAGGCTGCGACGACCGCGGCCTTTGTCGCGAATCGAGCGAAAGTGTACAAAGACGTCTTCGCCGTTTTCCCGTGTAATAAATCCGTAGCCCTTGCTGACATTGAACCACTTTACCGCACCCCGTTCACGCTTGGTGCTGAGCTTGTCAACGAGATCAGGCAAGCGCGGAGAGACCAGAATGGCGGCAAGTACAGCGGCGAAGACTACCGCAGCGGGGAGCGCTTGAAAGCTGTCCAGACCAAGCTGTGAAAGAGAAAAAAGGCTAAGTGCTGCAATAGCGGCAGCGACAACAGTTCTGATTATTAATAGCATAGATAAATAGTAACCAAATAATAAAAAATCGACAAAATACGGCAAATGACGGCAATTATGCCGCCAAGTGCAGAGTATAGCATTAGCCGCCGTCTACGTCTTTCGCCAACTGCCGCAGGCCGAAGCGCCGTTCCAGAATGGCGTCTTTCAATCGTGACGGCAGTTGGCCGAGGAGGTGAAGGCTGCGGTGCCCATGAGCGACGCCAAGGTAAGGGGGACTGCGGCGCTTCTCGGCTGCGGCAATGATCTTCTCTGCGACCACCATGGCAGGAGTGGCGTCGCGCTGGGACAGCCCTGCGCGTTCAGCGATACGGGCAGCAAGGGGCTGGTAGCGCGGTGAAAGTGTACTGTTCGCCAGTTCCGCGCTCGCGCGATTGGCAAACTTCGATTGAATGGCGCCGGCGCGAACCACCATCACCTGAACACCAAAGGGGGCCAGCTCCATTCTCAGTACATCACTCAGGGTGTGCAGTGCAGACTTGCTGGCGCAATACCCGCCCGCGAAGGGAGTGCCAAGGCCGGCGGAAACACTGCCGATATTCACCACCGTGCTGCCTGCATGAAGGCTCTCGATCACCCTCTGCACAAGGTGCAGGGGGGCAACGGTATTAATGGCTAATTGTTGCTGCAGGCGATCGATTGGCAGGTCGAGGAGTGGCCCCATCGCGCCGTATCCGGCGTTGTTGATGAGCAGGTCGAGACGAGGGTTGTCCCGCTGTATTTCGTCGCATAGACGACCCACCGCTTCGGTGTCTGCAACGTCCAGCGCCCGGCGCAGTATGTTCGAATGATCTATGCGGATATCTTCAGCGCAGCGCGCTGTTGCGTAAACACGGTAACCGAGATTCAAACAGTGCGTCGCCAAAGCCTCACCAAGCCCGCTGGAACAACCGGTGATAAGGGCAACACGTGTTTTTGTAGGCATAGTTCACATTTTCCCGAGTCTAATCATGATGTTTAGTGGTAACTACGAATGGGGTTACGCCCAAATTCCGGCGATGATGGCGAAGTATTTGCGGACCGGATAATACTACCTCCGCATGTGGTTTACAGGGAGATTATTGCATGGGCCTAGTCCTGTGTTCGCTTAAAGCGGCAGCTAGCGAAGGACAAACCAGGGCTTTTGGCTTATTGGCTGGCGGCGTGGTGGTCGCCTGCATCGGACTTTTCGCCGGTCTGTTTCTCATAATTACCAACTTTCAGAGTAAAACAACAGACCATACCGAGCAGTCGCAATTTTTCAACTTTTCCAGAAACTATGTTGAGTTGAGTCAGTTATTGCAACATGGCGCGATCATCAACGATTGGGCTGCCCGGCGGGAGAGTGGCGATATTCAGGGGCTCGCGCAACTTCAAAATGATTTTCGACGGTCTGAGGTGTTGCTGCGCGCGATGCCGTATAAAGCGGATGTGGGTCCCGCCCTGGAGCGTCTTCATTCCATTTTGTCACTATACCGCGCCGACGTTGCCGGAAAATTTCCGTTAAATTTCAAGCTGGATCAAAAAGCCATTGCCGATGCGCTGGCAGAATTGGAGGCGGAGCGGGACAGCCGATTTGTCCTGTATCGCGACAGAATTTCCAATGCACGTCGCCACGCGTTGACCTTCGAAATCAGCTTTGTTCTGGGGCTGTGCTTCCTGCTGTGTGCTTGCCTCTACGGGCTGCGTGTTTTGGCAGAGCTGAGGCAGCGCAGTATTGATCTGGCATTTCAACGACAGCGCGCAGAATCATTGGTGGAGGGGTTACCCGGTGCCGTTCTGGTGTGCAAAATCAACGGCGAAATCGTCGGCCAAAGCGCTACCGTCCACCGTCTGCTGGGTTATCGTCCAGCAGACTTGGTTGGCCAATCTATAGATATGCTGTTCCCTGAACGATTCCGCGCGCAGTTTCAGGTCTTTATCCGCAATTTTTTGGCTGGGGCGGGGGGGGACGATAACAGCGGTAAAGGTAGGGAAATGGTAATGGCCAGCCACAGTGGCCGCGAGATGGCGATGGAGCTCCAGCTCGGTCGCTTCGATGACGTTGAAAAGGGCTCGATGTTTCTGCTGCAACTGCGAGATGTCAGTGACCAAAAGCTCCTGCATGAACAATATCAGTATTCCGAGCAGCGCTTCAGTCTGGCCATACGCGCGTCGGGCGTCGGCATATGGGACTGGAATCTGCGCACCCATATGGTCTATGTCAGCCAGAGCTGGCTGGCATTGGTAGGTGAAGAAAGCCGGCTGCCGAGCAAGGATTTAGAGCTGTTCAGTCGGTGTATCGCGGCTGACGACCAGGCTGAGCTTCGCAAGAAGATGTTTGACTTCCTGCGCAGTACAGAGAAAACGCTATCGTTTGAGCATCAATTAAAGCGTGCCAACGGCCGCTTGGTGGAAGTGGTTTGCCATATCGCAGCCCAGCGAGATGCGACCGGTCGGGTAACGCGGATTGTCGGTGTTCACCGGGATATCACTGAATATAAAGAGTTTACCCGTCAAAAAGACGCGGCACTGCGCCAGCTGCAGGATAAATTACGGCTTGCGACCATGCAGATCACACAGGCAGAGCAGGCCGTTGCCGAGGCGGCCAGTGGTCGGGAAACGTTCTTTAACGTGGTTGGTCATGAAATTCGCACGCCAATGAACGCCATCGTTGGTATGAGCGATCTTCTGTTTAAAACCCGCTTGGATCGCGAGCAAAAAAGCATGCTCGATACCATACGCAGGTCTTCGTCGAATTTGCTGGCCACCCTGGACGGCATCGTCGATTTCAGCGCATTGGAAAGCGGCGAGTTGCAGCTACAGCCGGAAAATGTGCAGTTGCTGGATGTCGTGGAAAACCTGGTAGAAAGTTTTGCCGGACAAGCGGAAAAACATAAGCAGCAACTACTGTTGCAGGTTGATCCTAATTTAAGTTCGAGCTTTTATACCGATCCGCGGCGGCTTCGTCAGGTAATTTCGGCACTGCTCGAGAACGCCCTGAAATTTTCCGTGTATACGGTGCCGCGGGGGATCGCTCAGTTGCGCTTGCGAGCGGCAGGAGAGACAGAGGTTTCGCGCCATAGCTGGGCCAGTTTGGTGGTCGAGGTCCGCGACAACGGGGTGGGCATTCCCGAGAACGTACGGGAGCAGATTTTTACCGCCTTTGTGCAGGTTGAAGGCAGTCGCGCTCGCCGGTTTGGTGGCCTCGGCCTGGGGCTGGCCGTTGCCAGTGGGCTGGTCAAGTTGATGGGTGGGGTGATCGAAGTGGATGAGGTCGGCGGCGAATGGACTTGCTTCCGTGTGTTGCTGCCCTCCAGAGATCCGATCATTTCCCAGCTCAGCCCGGTCAGCCGGGACGAGGCCATGGTATTGCTGTATACCGAAGATGCGCGCCTGCGAGAGAATGTGGCCATTGCCCTGCAACGATACGGATGGTGGGCCCGGCAGTTCGGCGACCGGGAGTCATTGCTCAACAAAATGCGCTCAATGAACCTCGGGCAGGATCGACAAAAGCTGATTCTGTTAACCGACAATGCCTCCCAGGTACTCTCCGAGGAGTGCGAAAAGCGAAGCATTCATCGCCTGTTGATGACGCCCCGCCCGCGGGACGCTGAGGCCAAAAGCGCTGCGGGAGTCTTTCTCGACCCGCTATTGCCCTCGCAGCTGAATCGGCAACTCAGTCGGCTATTTCCACCTTCAGTCAGCCTTGTAAAGGCACAGCGTCCGGCGGGTTAAACCTTCATAACATCTTCCGCTTGAAGTCCCTTCGGGCCCTCGATCACATTAAATTCCACGCTTTGCCCCTCGTCCAGGGTGCGGTAGCCATCGCCGCGAATGGAGCGAAAGTGAACGAATACATCGTCGCCCTCACTGCGGGTGATAAAGCCAAAACCCTTTGCGTTGTTGAACCACTTAACAGTCCCGGTTACTCGGTTGCTCATTGCATTTCCTCTATGACTTCACTGTTCAGAGTTGCTGGATTGCTTTGAATGAAGCGCGGCTGTCCCCTCGGCTTCCGTGGAGGGCACCCATGCGCTCGGTATAAAAAAGCCCCGTAAGCCAGCACGCGAAGCGGTGCTGCCGGGCGGTGTTGTCGGCTTTAGCGACAGTGTGGTGGGAAAAACTAACATCGGCTTTTGGCGGGTATATCTGCCTTGACGGTTCTACTATAACGATTGAAAAGGATTTGTCTACGGTTAGAGCGAGGGGAGTGCGACAAAATGTCCGCGACCCCGGGCGGGTGCGGACAGAATGAGGAAGGGGAGCAGGCTGTCGTAATCAGAGGGTTTTGAAGGACTCGATCTGCTCGACAAGACGCTGACGGGCGCTTTCCTGGCCACTGAGCTTTTCGCGCTCTTTCTCGACAACCGCGGCCGGTGCCTTATCGACAAAACCTGCGCTGGATAATTTCCCGGCAATTCTGGCGATATCCTTATCCAGCTTGGCTATTTCCTTTTCCAGTCGGGCAATCTCGGCGGCGGTGTCGATCAGGCCCGCCATAGGCACCAGCACTTCCATTTCGCCGACGAGCTGTGTCGCCGACATAGGAGCGGGCTTGTCACCCAGGGCGTCAATGGTGTCGAGCTTGGCCAGCTTGATCAGGAATTGACGGTTTTCCTCCAGGCGACGCAGATCTTCCGCCCCGGCATTGCGCAGCAATACCGGGATACTCTTCGACGGTGGCACATTCATCTCGCCGCGAATATTTCGCACCGCGGTAATCAACGCTTTCAGCCACTCAGCATCCTCCAGAGCAACGGTGTCTTCGTCGCAGCCCTCGTTGACCGGGTAGCTCTGAAGCATAATGCTGCTGCCGGGGGCAAAGCGATCACCGAGAGCGATCGGTGCGACCCGCTGCCAGATTTCCTCAGTAATAAAGGGCATAAAGGGGTGGGCGAGACGTAGCGTCGCCTCCAACACGGTGATCAGCGTGCGTCGAGTGCCACGTTTAGCCGCCTCGCTGGCGTTGTCGTCCCACAATACGGGCTTGGACAGCTCCAGATACCAGTCACAGTATTCGTTCCAGATGAATTCATAGATTTCCTGGGAGGCATGATCCAGGCGGTAGTTGTCCATCGCGGCGCCAACGCGCTGCTGTGCTTGACCAAGTCTCGCAAGTATCCAGCGGTCGGCGAGGCTAAGAACCACCTCTTCACCGTTGCTGCCACAATCCTGCCCCTCGGTGTTCATCAGCACGTAGCGGGCCGCATTCCAGATTTTATTGCAGAAATTCCGGTAGCCTTCGAGTCGCTTCATATCCCAGTTGATATCGCGACCGGTTGAGGCCAGTGAATAAAGGGCGAAACGCAGGGCGTCGGTGCCGTGGGCGCCAATACCGTCAGGGAAGGCCTTGCGAGTATTCCTGGCGATTTTTTCTGCCAATTGCGGCTGCATCATATTGCCGGTGCGTTTTTGTACCAGCTCTTCAAGACCTATGCCGTCAATCATGTCGAGGGGGTCGAGTACATTGCCCTTGGACTTGGACATTTTCTGACCCTGCTCGTCGCGAATCAGCCCGGTAACGTAGACCTTCTTAAAGGGCACCTGGGCCGTGCCGTCTTCATTTTTCATGAAGTGCATGGTCATCATAATCATGCGGGCTACCCAGAAGAAAATGATGTCGAAGCCGGTGACCAACACCTCAGTAGGGTGAAAGGTTTTCAAACGCTCGGTATTCTCCGGCCAACCCAAGGTGCCGAAGGTCCACAGTGCCGAGCTGAACCAGGTGTCGAGTACATCGTCGTCCTGGCGCAGCACCACAGACTCAGCCAATCCATATTTGCTGCGGGCCTCCGCTTCGTTGCGGGCGACGTAGATATTGCCGTCGGCGTCATACCAGGCTGGTACTCGGTGGCCCCACCACAGCTGTCGGGAGATGCACCAGTCCTGAATGTCACGCATCCAGCTGAAATACATATTCTCGTATTGTCTGGGCACGAACTCGATACGGCCGTCCTCAACCGCGGCGATGGCGGGCTCGGCAAGTTTTTGTGTGGCGACAAACCATTGGTCGGTCAGCATGGGCTCAATAACCAGTCCTGAGCGATCTCCCCGGGGCACCTTTAACGCGTGGTCGTCTACCTTATCAAGCAGCCCCGCCGCCTCCATGTCGGCAACGATTGCCTTGCGCGCGGCATAGCGATCAAGCCCTGCGTAAGCACTGGGTAAACTTGCATCCAGGTCGGTGTTGGCGCTGCTGTCGCTGTTGAATACCTCGGCGACCTCGCGAATGGCCGCGTCTTTGTCGAGGACATTAATCATTGGCAGCTGGTGGCGCTGACCCACGGCGTAGTCGTTAAAGTCGTGGGCAGGGGTGATTTTTACACAGCCGGTACCAAATTCCCGGTCTACATAGTCGTCGGCGACAATGGGAATGCGGCGGCCAACGAGGGGCAGGTCAATAAACTTGCCGATCAGTGACTGATATCGCTCGTCGGCGGGGTTGACCGCAACCGCGGTGTCGCCCAGTACGGTTTCCGGACGGGTGGTGGCGACGACCAGGTAGGTCTGCCCATCGGCCGTGGTGGCGCCGTCCGCCAATGGATAGCGGAAGTGCCACATGAAGCCCTTTTCGTCCTTGTTTTCAACTTCAAGGTCGGAAATGGCAGTGTGCAGTTTTGGGTCCCAGTTCACCAGGCGCTTGCCGCGGTAGATCAGGTTATCATCGTAGAGTCTGACAAAGACTTCCTGAACCGCTTTGTAGAAGCCGTCGTCCATGGTGAAGCGTTCATTTTCCCAGTCTACCGAAGCGCCCAAGCGACGCAATTGGCTGGTTATGGTGCCGCCGGACTCCTGTTTCCACTCCCAGACTTTTTCCAGGAAGGCGTCCCGGCCCAAATCGTGGCGGGTCTGGCCGCTCTCCGCGGCCAATTTGCGCTCCACCACCATCTGGGTGGCAATACCCGCGTGATCGGTGCCAACCTGCCACAGGGTATTGGCGCCCTTCATGCGCTGATAGCGGGTCAGGGCATCCATAATGGAGTCCTGGAAGGCGTGACCCATATGAAGGCTGCCAGTCACATTTGGTGGCGGGATCATGATGCTATGCGCGGGGCCATTGCCGCTGGGGGAGAAATACCGATTGGTCTCCCAGGTCTGATACCACTTTTTCTCAATATCAGCGGGTTGAAATGTTTTGTCCATGGGGTTCCGTCTAAGCCGTTAGCAGCGTTGAATCGTCTCGCAGGTGGCCGGAAATGACCGCAAAGCGATTAAAAAAGGGCGCCAAGTATACTGAGTTTTAAGGTCAAGGGGCAAAACCTCCGGGCTTTATCCGCGACTTTGTTGATGCCACCGGGCCAATATTTCGCTGTCGAGCTTGAGCAGCCGGCGGCGCAACTCGGCTTCAATGTCAGGCAGCAAGTCATCGATCAATGCCTGAATAAAGACTTCACGGCTGTGATCGTCGTCGCCGGGGTAGTGGTGTTCGCGGGCGGTTTCCTCGGCATCCGCCGGTGTATCGCTATAGCGGACGCCACTGTCCGCGAGCGAAGGAGCGGCGGGATCAGCCTGAAACGTGGGCGACGGCTCCAGAATATCGTCAAGCACCGGGATGTGCTGCAATCGATCGGAGTCATCAGCCAGAGATTTTTTAAGGTCTTCCAAATCCGATAGTAAAGGCGAGTGTCTCGTTGAGCCGGAATCTTTCATGCTGTCCTCAAACACGGATATTGTGGTTGAAAAGGGGGTATCCCCGGTGTTTGTAGAAAGCGTAACGCTGCCGCGACGCTTGCAACAGCTCGTCCTGCTGAAAGACAAGCTCGGCTACGCGCTGAAAGCGACTGAATAGCGCCGGAACCTCGGCACCCAGATTGATTAATACATCGTCGTGGTCGCCGTAATGGCTCTCGGCCTCGGCCGCGGACAGGATGGCAACACTCTCGAGCTGCCGACCGTCGTGACCGTGGGGCACAAAAGCCTCTGCGCGATAGCCCCAAAGCTGCTCGCCCAGCTCAGTGACAACCGCGTCGTCAGCTGCAATAACAACCACCCTGTGGCGGCTATTCACCGCCTTTTCCACCAAACGGCAGCAATAGTGCAATGCGGCGCTGGGGTCATCGGTAGACAGTATGTAAAAATCAACCCGGGTCATTAACCGCTCAGCCCGCCGCTTTGCTCTGGAGGTACTGGCATAGCAAGCCAACGGGGCGACCGGTGGCCCCCTTGTTAGCACCGGAATTCCACGCCGCCCCGGCGATATCCAGATGAGCCCAGCGCAGGTCCTTGCAGAAGCGTGACAGGAAGCAGGCAGCGGTAACGCTCCCTGCTTCAGGGCCACCGATATTGGCCATATCGGCAAAATTGCTGTCCAGCTGTGGCTGGTAGTCATCCCACAGTGGCATCTGCCATGCGCGGTCACGGGCGGCGTTGCCGCTGTCAATCAGTTCACGGGCAAATTCGTCGCTGTTGCTGTACAGGCCAATCGCATGTTTGCCGAGAGCAACCACGCAGGCGCCGGTCAAGGTCGCAATATCGATCACCGACGCCGGCTTGAAACGGGCGGAGTAGGTGAGAGCATCGCACAATACCAGTCGGCCTTCGGCATCAGTGTTGAGGATTTCGATGGTCTGACCAGACATGCTGGTCACCACATCACCGGGTTTCGTGGCGCGGCCATTGGGCATGTTCTCAGCGGCGGCAACAATGCCGACAACATTCAAGGGTAGGCCCATTTCGGCGATAGCCGACATTGTGCCGATGACGCTGGCGGCACCGCACATGTCGTATTTCATCTCATCCATTTTGGCGCCGGGCTTTAAACTGATGCCACCGGTATCGAAGGTAATACCCTTGCCAACCAGTGCGTGGGGAGCGTCGGACTTCTTGCCGCCCTTGTATTCAATGACAATCAGCTGTGCTGGTTGGTCACTGCCGGCACTGACCGAAAGCAGGGCGCCCATACCCAGTTGCTGCATTTTCTTTTCATCCAGCACCGTTACACTGATCGCCTCATGTTGGCGGGCCAGTTTACGGGCTTCCTTGCTGAGATATACCGGGGTACAAATATTTCCGGGCAGGTCACCGAGATTTCTGGCGACGTTCACGCCATGGCCGATCGCCTGGCCTGCGGCTACAGATTTGCGGTTGGCGTCGGTGTTGGCGGCAATCAAGGTGGCGCGGCGCAGGGTCGCAGCAGGCTTCGGCTTGCTCACGGTGGCGGTGTAGCGGTATTGGGCAACTTCTATCAGCTCGGCGCTGCGCTGTAAAAGCCATGTAGCTTTACGGTTTTCAACCTGGGTGTCGTTGAAATGCAGCGTCACGTCCTTGCATTGATTTTTCGTGGCGACCTGCAGGGCGGCATTAATCATTTTATCGACGTCGCTGTCGCTGACGGTGTCGCCATCGCCCCGGCCAATCAACACCAGTCGCTTGGCGCGCAGCCCGGTTACAGCAGGTAAATAGAGTGTGTCGCCGACCTTGCCATTAAAATCGCCACGCTCAATCAACGACTTGATGGTTCCCTGACAGGCGGTGTCTATAGCCGCCAGCGTACCGTCGAGTGAAGCGTTACAGATCAGCACAAGGCAATCGGTGGTGATCTTGCTGGTGTCTTTGCCTGGTTTAAGGCTAATTTGCATTTATAGTCTCACTTATAAAAAGTCGCGGACGACGCTGGGATAGGCAATAATGCCGTCCACGTTTCGAATTACATCGTGCGATAGTCGGTGAACGTGGCGCCACCATCACTGAACGCGTCGAAGGTTTAACGTAAATAGTGTAAAGGGTATTATCTGCGCGTGAAACCACCTGTCCCCAAAGGAGCCTCAGGTCTTTGATTCTTTTCCGCTATCTGGCCAGTGAAGTACTGAAATCGGTCTTCGCAGTGACCCTCACACTGCTGGTCATCATTATGAGTGGGCGCTTCGTCAAATATCTCGCCCAGGTTGCCTCGGGGGATTTTGCCCCTGACGTGCTGTTTCTCATTATGCTGTACCGCCTGCCGGGATTTTTAGAGGTCGTACTGCCGCTGGGTCTGTTTATCAGTATTCTGCTTTCCTACGGTCGCCTTTACGTAGACAGCGAAATGACGGTGATGAGTGCCTGTGGCCTGAGCAGGCGCCGTTTGCTGCTCTATACCCAGATACCGGCTCTGTTTGTCGCAGCTATCGTTGCCTATATCAGTATGGTGGTAAGCCCCGCCGGCATTCAGGCCTATGTTGCCGAACTCGCAGAAAGCCGAGCAGAAATCGGGGTAAAGGCCGCGGTTGAAGGGCGGTTTCGTATCGATAAATCCAGTGGTCGTGTTACCTATATCGAGCGGATTGATCGCGACGATCAATCCATGTCCGGCGTTTTTATGGCCCAGGCAGAAATGGCCGAGGGCGATGAACGCTCCTTTGTCTCTGTTGTGGCGGCAGACAGTGGCCGGTTTCAAGTGGATGAGGAAACCGGAGCGCGCCACCTTGTGTTGGACAATGGCGTGCGCTACGTGGGTGAGCCCGGGCAAGCCGACTACCAGTTCACCAGCTTCGAGCGTCTGAGTCAGTTAATGCGCGAGCCAGAGGTCAAAACCTATCGCCAGGAACTCGACGGCAAGAGCACCGCTGAACTGTGGGGCAGCGACCGGCTGGAGGATATCGCTGCCGTCCAGTGGCGAATTTCATTGAGTGTGCTGGTGCCAATTGCGGCACTGATCGCCGTATCCCTGAGTAAAACAGACCACCGCCGCGGCCGCTACGGCAAGATGTTCCCCGCATTCATGTTGTATATGGTGTATCTGGTGGCGCTGAATGCGGTGCGCGATGCCATCGCCAAGGGAGACTGGCCGGTGTTTCCCGGAATGTGGGTGATCCACGGCGTATTTTTATTGCTAGGTTTGGTGCTGTTGTATCGGGACAGTGCCTACCGCCATTGGTGGTTGGGCTGGAGACGCAAGAGTGCGTAAATTAAATCGCTATATTGGCCGCACCGTTGCCGGCGCCATCTGCCTGGTGCTGTTGGTTATTGTCGGCATTGACCTATTGTCGGTGCTGATTGAAGAATTAAAGGAAATACGTGGCGATTATACCTTTGTATCGGTATTGAAATACGTTGCTCTGGTCGCCCCGGGCGCTCTCTACGAGTACCTGCCCTTTGCCGCATTGGTGGGCTGTCTGGCAGGGCTCGGTGCCCTGGCCAGTAGTTCCGAGCTGGTGGTGATGCGCGCTGCGGGGATTTCTACCTATCGGCTGGTACTGGCAGTGATTAAACCAACGCTGCTGATTACGGCACTGGGTTTGCTGGTCGCCGAGTATGTTGCCCCGGCAGCCCAGCAAATTGCCGAAAGCCAGCGAGCGATTGCCCTGCAAAAAGTGGCCAGCGTGCACTCCCGACACGGTATGTGGCATCGCGAGGGCAAGCAGTTTATGCATTTTAATGCAGTACAGCCCAATGGCGTGCTTTACGGTGTCAGTATTTATGCCTTTGATGAGCAGCGCCAACTGGTCAATAGCAGCTACGCGGAAAGGGCCTATTTCAGCGGCTCACAGTGGACCCTGGAGGATGTCAGCGCCGTCTCCCTGAGTGACAAAGGCGCAGTGCAGCAGCGTCACAGCGAACTCCCCTGGGATACCGAACTGTCACCCGAACTGCTGAATATTCTGGTACTGGATCCGGCAGATTTGTCGATCAGCGGTCTATGGCGCTATGCCAGCTATTTGAAAAAACAGGGCCTGAATGCGGGCGATTACGAGCTGGCGTTCTGGAATAAGCTGCTGCAGCCGGCGACGATTCTGGGCATGGTGTTTGTCGCCATCTCCTTTATTTTTGGGCCGCTGCGCAATGTCACGATGGGCTTTCGAGTGTTTGTCGGGGTGATGGTGGGCATCGTGTTCAGCACTCTCCAGGACATCCTCGGGCCATCGAGCCTGGTCTATGGCTTCGATCCGATATTGGCCAGTATCGCGCCTATTGCGATCTGTTTTGCTGTTGGCGTACTGTTGATGGCACGCCGAACCTGATCAGCTTTTTTCTGCTTTGGGCAAGACGCGAAGGCGGGTACCACACAGGCGGTCGTGCCAGCTGAGCCGATCCTTATCGATCCATATCCAGAAAAAACCCAGGCCACACAAACCCAGCGAAACGAAGGCGGCAACCACTCTGGCGGCGCATCGGGGCCAGGAAATTCGGCCTCCATCAACGGTTTCCAGTTTCAGGCGCCAGGCCTGCATTCCCAGAGTCTGGCCATTTTTTCGCCAGAAAAAGCCGAAAAAGCCAACGGTCAGCGCCACTAGATAGGCTTGGTAAAACGCCCCGTGAAGTGGCGTGTTCAATTCATGAACCACACTATCGGTAGCGGGGGACTGCCCCAGATTTGCCGTATTCATCAGCAAGGCCGGAATTAGCGATGCAACAAAAAGCACGCCGAACAACAGGCAGCCGTCGTAAACGATTGCCGCCAAGCGCCGCCAGGGGCTGGCATAAGTGGGTTCAGTAGTCCGCATGGAGGTTTCCTTGAAGTCGAGGCGGCGCATTATAACAGACTGATACTCGCTGACAGTGCTTGCCAGCCATAGACAGTCGGATAAGGCTATGTCACTCTCTTTACCCGTAAATTCAGCAGGGGTTGCGACACCAAACGGGAGTGACGGCAGTCCTTGCCTGAGTAGAATAATAGCCAGGGTATAAAACACGCATGCGTTTATTATTGATCGAAGATGATTTCAGTGTTGCGGAATATATCGTTAAGGGATTGAAAGAGAGCGGCTACACCGTTGAGCACGCCAGTGACGGAAAAACCGGGTTGGTCAAAGCCACCACGGAGGAGTTTGACGCGCTGATTGTCGACCGCATGTTACCCAATGTGGATGGGCTAACCATTATTCAGACCCTGCGTGCGGCCAACGATTCCACTCCAGCGCTTATCCTCAGTGCCCTGGGTGAGGTGGACGACCGGGTAAAGGGCCTGAAGGCCGGTGGTGATGACTACTTGGTTAAACCCTTCGCCTTTGCCGAGTTGCTGGCCCGGATCGAAGTTATTATGCGACGCCACGAATCCAGCTCAACGGTCACCCGACTGAAAGTCGCCGACCTGGAAATGGATCTGCTGGCCCACAAGGTCACCCGCGCCGGGCAGGTATTCAACTTGCAACCGCGGGAATACAAGTTACTCGAATACCTGATGCGCCATGCCGGCCAGGTCGTTACTCGCACCATGCTGTTGGAAAACGTATGGGACTACCATTTCGACCCGCAAACCAATGTCATCGATGTTCATATCAGCCGCCTTCGCCAAAAAATAGACAAGGGCTTTGATCGTCCGCTGCTGAGCACCGTTCGCGGCGCCGGATACATGCTGGATGATGCTGAATAAAATATTTACCAGTTTCACCTTTCGCTTTCTGGTCGGCTATGTCGCATGGCTAAGCGTTGCCGTGCTGCTGGTATTGATGCTTATTTACGCCTTCATCGCCTACGATTTTTTCAGCGATGTGCACCGTTCAGTTGAGGTCGAGCTCAAAGAGCTGCGCGAGGCCTATGAAGAGGGCGGTGAAGAAGGGGTCGATCGCTTTGTCGAGGTTCGCAGCGGCCCGACTCGACTGATTCGTTTTTTCTATTATGTGGGCGACAGCGAACGACACAAGGTTGCTGGCAATCTTGAGGAATGGCCCAATACCAAGGAGTATCGCGGCGGCTGGTTGGGATTTGATTTTGCTTCGCTCACCAAAATTGCCGATCCGGTTAACACCGAATTTATCGCGCGCTCAACGCGGCTCGAAAGCGGCGAGCATCTGTTGGTCGCCCGGCACTATGCCGACGTACTGAACAGTACCACCCTGGTCGCTGGCGCGCTGATTCGCAGCATGGTGGCGACCATTATTCTCGGCACAATTGGCGGCGCGATCATGGCGGGACTGAGCCTGAAACGCATTGAGGCGATCAACGAATCCCTGCTGCGGATTATGTCGGGGGATTTCTCCGAGCGCATCGACATCAGTAGCAGCACCGGCGATTTTCGGCGCCTGTCAGTAAACGTTAACCAGATGCTCGACCGCATCGAGGTGCTAATGACCGGAGTGAGGCAGGTGTCGGACAATATTGCCCACGATTTGCGCACACCACTTACCCGGCTGCGCAACCGCCTGAGCGAGCTGTACGATGACTGTGATAACCCGCAGAACCGGGAGCAGGTCGAGGCCTTGATTGAAGAAGCCGACGGTTTGCTGGGTACGTTCAGTGCATTGTTACGCATTGCCCAGGTCGAATCCGGCAACCGACGCTCGGGCTTTGGCGAGGTGGACTTGTGCACCCTGGTGTCAGACGTTATTGAGCTCTACGAGCCCCTCGCCAGTGACAAGGAACAGCAGTTCAACACCGCGATGGCTCGGGTGGGAAAATTTCACGGCGATCGCAACCTGTTGTTTCAGGCAGTCGCCAACCTGGTCGATAACGCGATCAAATACACTCCCGAGGGGGGGCGGGTCCATGTCGGGCTGTCAGTCGATGCAAAGGCCTTTAAAATTACGGTTGCAGACTCCGGGGTAGGTATTCCGGCAGCGGATAAAGAGAAGGTGTTTCAGCGATTTTTCCGGGTGGAGGGCAGTCGCAGTCAGCACCCGGGTAACGGCTTGGGCTTGAGCCTGGTACAGGCAGTGGTGCGCCTGCACGATGGCTTTATCGAGCTGGAGGATAATCATCCCGGCTTGCGGATTGTTGTCCGTCTACCACGGCAGAATGCCTCGGCAAGCCACGCCCGGGCAATTTGATAGTCAGTGACAGCGAAGGTGGGAGGTGTCGGGTGGAGGCGGAAAGCGTTCTTCCCGCTCTACACCAAGTTGACTGCCTGCCGGGGCGAGGCTTATTCCCCCGCACAACTCATCGAGATCTATTTGAACGGGGCCACCGCTGTGGCCGCCTGGCGCGGTGCCGGGCTGCAGGAGTTGCAGGTGGCTCACATCAGGCGGTGGCGGGGCGCTCGCGCGCGCTGTCGTGCTAACAGGGTCACCGCTACTAACGCTGAGATGGCTGGTGTTGACAACAGGTGGAGCAACAGTTTTGCGTTCATTTTCACGCAATACCGGACTGCCCACAGGGGAAAGGGACAGGGCTTCCGGTGGAGCTGCCGCGGCATGGCGTTCAATCGCCGCAGCTTGGGGCGAGGCGCTTATTGCAGGCTGGGACTCAGTCAATATGCCCAGTTTGTCAAAGGCAAGCTGCAGGCGGCTGATTTCTTCGCCAGAGATCGCTTTGCGAACGCGGGTGGGTTTACCCACCAGCAATTTTTCAATTTGCTCAGGGGGGCGTTTAAACAGCTTCGCGAGCTGCGCGACCGCGCGGTTGCGGTCGCAACCCATCGCCAGCTGCCCGGTCAGAAAAAGATCGAATCTGTCTTCAGCCATAATTTTCCCGGCACCATGATACGTTGATACCAGCCCCTACGCTTTATTACGTTATGTTCACAACTTAGCAGAGTGCGGGGGGCGGTGGTAACATCGGATCCATAAATATGTGATGTGTGTGGGGAAACTGCGAGTACTTATGAATCTTGAAGCGGTGCCGAGTCGATTTGCCCGATCATTGATAAACCTCGCCACTGAGCGAGGTTTTGACGCTAATCAACTACTCAGCGCCGCAGGAATTCCCTTCGATCCCGCTAATACACGATCCCGCGGTTATGAATCCCACATCAATGCGATGCAATACACCCGTCTTTATCAGCAGGTGATGAGGGTCATTCAGGACGAGGCCTTTGGCTTGATGCTGGGGCGGGATGTCACCCCTGGGGCGTTCCGCATGATGTGCTATTGCCTGCTGAGCTGCGAGAATCTCGACAAAGCAATCAGACGGGCCTGTGAGTTTTTCCACACTTTTTATGACGCCGATGCCCATATCCACATGGATACTCGGCGCGATAACGCCATTGTTGGCTACGGCAGTGTGAAAAAAGCCTTTGCGGGCGATCAGGTAGACGCCTCCGACCTTTACAGTTTGTCCATTTGGCATCGTTATTTCTGCTGGTTAGTGGGTAGTCATATCGAGCTGAAAGAGGTGCGTTTTGCCGGTCAGGCGCCGGCGGGCCGGGGACGGGTCGAAAAATACCAGAAGCTGTTTAATTGCCCGGTGTATTACGGTCAGTTGCGGGACGAATTCGTGTTCGATACTCGATACCTCAGTTTACCGCTTGTGCAAAACGAACGCAGTTTGAAGGAGTTCTTGCGCAACGCTCCCTATCCCCTGATGGTGATGGACCGAGGGCGCAACGACGACAGTGCGGTCAATCGCGTGAGGGCGATGATAGGCCAGGATTTTTCCCAGGGTTTCCCCAGCTTTGAGCAAATCACCGAGGCACTGAATACCTCAGCGCCGACCCTGCGCCGACGGCTGAAAAAGGAAGGTACCAGTTTTCAGCAGCTTAAGGATGAATGTCGCAGTGAAGCGGCCAAGGCCTATCTCAGTAATTCAGAGTTGTCGATCAATGCCGTCGCGGCGCTCATGGGCTTTACCGACCCCTCGGCCTTTCACCGCTGCTTCAAAAAATGGACGTCGATGACCCCGGGCGAGTACCGAAATCGCGAACGCTGTGCTGACGACTAGTTCATAAACCCACTCTATCTATTTGATTTATAATATAAATACCTGATTCTGCCAGCCTCTTGACCGCTAATGTTATTGTCGCTGTAGCCGGCCCCACGCGATGCTATGCGCCGACATTACACTTCTGGCAGGACACAGCATGGCAGACGCTTTTATCTATGACGCGATTCGCACCCCTCGGGGCAAAGGCAAACGCGGGGGCGCACTTTACGAAGTCAAACCTATTGATCTGGTCACCAACTTATTGGAGAGCCTTCAGGCCCGTCTCGATCTCGATACGCGGCAGGTAGAGGACCTGATACTCGCCTGTGGCGAACCGGTAAAGGAGCAGGGGCAGAATATCGCCAAGGCCGCTCTGGTCTACTCCGGCTGGGACAATATCACCACTGGCGCACAGTTGCATCGCTACTGTGCGGGGGGGCTGGACGCAGTCAATCTAGCGGCGGCGAAGGTTGCCTCTGGTTATGAAGACCTTGTCGCCGCCGGCGGCGTTGAGTCCATGTCGCGGCTGGGCATCGGCGCGAGCGGGGGTGCAACCGGTGACCCCAGGGTGGCGATGAAATCCTATTTCATCTCTCAGGGACTTGGCGCGGATATGATTGCCACCCAGGATGGTATCAGCCGCGAAGAACTGGATGCCTACGCCCAACGCTCACAGCAGCGTGCCGCTGCTGCTCGGGACAAGGGCTATTTCTCGTCGCTGGTGCCGGTGAGAGACATGAATGGCATCACTGTTCTCGATCACGACGAGTTGATCCGCCCCGATACAACAATGGCTGGCCTGGCGAAATTAGCCCCGGCCTTTCAAATGTTCAACGATTTCGGTCACGGCGGCGTTGCCCAGCTGAAATACCCCGACCTGGACAATATCCATTGCGTACACACTGCCGGTAACTCTTCAGGCATTGTCGACGGCGCCGCGCTGGTATTGGTCGGTAGCGCCGAGGCAGGGCGCGACCAGGGACTCAAGCCCCGAGCGCGCATCGTCAGCTGTGCCCTTGTGGGTAGTGAGCCAACCATCATGCTGGATGGCCCGGTTCCGGCAACCGAAAAGGCCCTGCGCAAAGCCGGTCTTTCGGTAGACGATATTGATCTCTTCGAACTCAACGAAGCCTTCGCCTCAGTCGTCCTGCGCTTTCAACGCCGCCTGGGCATAGCCGACGACAAAATCAACGTTAACGGTGGTGCTATCGCCATGGGCCATCCCATTGGTGCAACGGGTGCGATGCTGGTGGGAACACTGCTGGACGAATTGGAGCGGCGTGATTTGCAGCGCGGTCTGGTCACGCTGTGTGCTGGTGGCGGCATTGGTATTGCGACAATCATTGAGCGGGTATAGCGGCGCCGGCGAGCGCCCTCAAGACATCGAGAGAGTTGTGAAATGAGATACATCCGATTAGAAAAAGACAATGACGGCATCGTTGAATTCATCTTCGATCAGCCGGGTAAAAGCGTGAATACCATGGGCGCGGAGTACGACGAGGCAATGCGTGCCGCCGTTGCCAAAGTACAGGACATGGTTGCAGCGGGGAACATTACCGGTATCTATGTGCGCAGTGGCAAGCCCGGGCAGTTCTTTGCCGGTGGTGATATCAAGGAAATGCTGGAAATGGATATCAATCCGCCTGTGGCGGAAAAAACCCGTATGTACGAGGGAATAATGGCTACCAAGGCGCCACTGCGTATTCTGGAAACACTCGGCGTGCCGGTCGCCGTAGGCATTAACGGCCCGGCATTGGGTGGCGGCTTTGAGATTGCCCTGGCGTGCCACTACCGCGTCGCCATCGAGGGCGTACAAATGGGACTGCCCGAGGCGATGATTGGATTGATGCCCGGTGCCGGTGGTGTCGTGCGTATGACCTATCTACTGGGTATGCAGGAGGCGATCGGGCTGATTAGCCAGGGCCGGCGGCTCAAGGCTCAGCAGGCGCTGAAAAAGGGCCTGGTCCACCAGCTCGCGAAAGACGAAGCGGATATGCACGCCAAGTCGAAGGCGTGGATTAAAGCGCAATCGGAGACAGAGGAAAAAGCAGCCCAACCCTGGGACAAAGAAGGCTATACCATTCCAGGAGGCGGCCCTGATGACCCGCAAAATCAGGGACTTACGTTTTTTGGCCCGGCTAACGTGATGGTACAGACGAAAAACCTGATGCCAGCACAGAACGCGATTTTTGCCTGTGTGGTCGATGCCGCGAGAGTAGACTTCGATACCGCCCAGAAAATCGAGGGTCGTTACTTCCTCAGCCTGCTGCTGGACCAAACGGCGCGAAATATGATGACGGCCTTTTTTGTCCAGATGGAGGCCCTGAACCGGGGGGCCAGCCGCCCTTCAGCGCCAGAAAAATTCGTCTGCAGAAAACTGGGAATATTGGGGGCCGGGCAAATGGGCGCGGGCATCGCCGCTCTGGCCGCGCAAAAGGGCATTGATGTCGTACTTAAGGACATCAACGAAGAAGCAGCTGAAAAGGGTGCCTACTACGCGCAGGCCTTTTACGATAAGGGCATCAGTAAAGGGAAGCTAACCGAAGCACAGAAAGCCGACTATCTGGCTCGGATCGCACCAACAGCAGATTATCAGCTGCTGGCGGACTGCGACCTGGTGATTGAAGCGGTATTTGAAGACCGCTCGGTGAAAGCTCTTGTTACCCGGGAAGCGGAGGCGGTGCTGGCCAAGCACGCGGTATTCGCATCGAATACCTCAGCCTTGCCGATCAGCGAGTTGGCCGAGGCCAGCAGCCGAGCCAGTAACTTTATCGGTATGCACTTCTTTTCTCCGGCGGAGAAAATGCCGCTGGTTGAGATCATTCGCGGGCAACACACCAGTGACGACACCCTGGCCAAGGCCTTTGACCTGGCCCAGCAGTTGGGTAAAACACCCATTGTGGTGAATGACGCCCCCGGCTTTTTCACCACCAGAGTCATCAGCCAGACCATTTCCCAGGGCGCAGAGATGCTCGAAGAGGGCGTTAACCCGGTATTGATTGAATCTGCGGCCCGTGACAACGGTTCGCCGGTGGGCCCATTGGCGGCAATCGATGAAATCAGCCAGGAAACCGCCTATAAAAATGGCCAGCAGGCGAAGGCCGATGCTCTTGCCCAAGGCAATACGTGGCAGGACAACGCGGCGTCGCGCATACTGGATAAAATGGTGAATGAATACGGCCGTCGAGGGAAAGTGCACGGCGGCGGCTACTACGATTATCCGGAAGGGGGCAAGAAAAGGATATGGCCTGGACTGAAGGAGGCTTTCGCGCCACAGGGTTACCGCGATATTCCCTACGCCGATATTCGTGATCGTCTGCTGTTCAGTCAGTGCCTTGAAGCGGTGCGAGCGATGCAGGACGGCGTGGTTACCAGCGTGGCCGATGGCAATATCGGTTCTATCATGGGCATAGGTTTTCCCGCCCAAACCGGAGGGGTATTCCAGGCGATCAATGCCTACGGTGCACCAGCCTTTGTCGAGCGTGCGAGAGAGTTGGCCAGTCGCTACGGAGAGGTGTTTGCACCGCCAGAGTTACTGCTTGACTACGCCCAGTCCGGTAAGAAGTTCCTCTGACCCGATACGCCGCCAATTGCCGATTTTCAGTAATTGGCGGCGGTTTGTACGGCCTATTCCACCGCACTGAGGTCGAGAAAGGTTTCAGTGTGAATTCGGGGCCGGGCCGCGCCCTTCAGAAAGCAGTGTCGCTGCCAGTGCTGAATAAACGACAGTGACCCGCAGAGGTACACTACAAATTCACTTAACGGGCCCAGCGCCGCGACCCCATCTGCGATACTTTCCGGCGAAAGCCATCGCGGGAAGGAGGCAGCCCCGTCGCGATGATGACCAAGGCTTTCCAGCGCCGCTGCGAACTCCGACTGCTCAGCGGTGGCCAAAAAGTGCATGACTCGCTGCGTGTCCTGTTCCCGAACACGTTCTGCCATCGACAGCAACGGCGCAATACCAGTACCTTCCCCCAAAAACAGGATCGGGCGACCATCATCTCGCTCATCCAGTAAAAAGTTTCCCAATGGCCCACGCAGTTGAATGGTGTCACCTATCGCCATCCCCCGAATAAGTCGAGAACTGATCGCGCCATTGCGGCGGTATCGAACCAGAAGAGTAAGATCACCGGCGCTGGCACTGCCGATGGGGGAAAAAAATCGCTGCTGTTGGCCTTCACAGGACAGTGCAAAATACTGGCCCGGTTGCCACGTGCAGCGTGCACTTAATGTTACCTTGTAAAAGTCATCACCAAGTTGCTCGCGCCCGGTCAGGTGGGCATCCAGCCAGGTGTTGCGCCGCTGGGGTAGGGCAATGGTCATATCAGATAACGGCACAAGGCGACAGCTGAGAAAGGCGCCTTGCTGCTGTTGCCGGTCACTCAGTCCGGACTGCGCCTTGCGTAACTGCGTGGAGGGCGGACGCTCCTCCATCACGCAGCTTTGGCATATTCCGGCCTGGCAGCTGTGGGGGATACGGCATTGGTGGCGCAAAAGGCAGTGGAGTACTGACTCACCGTCGCGCAATTGATAGGCTTGTCCGTCGAAGAATAGCGTAGGCATACACACCGCTCAGTTAACGCTTGAAATCAAGTTTATCATGTTGGGCGGCGTTGTTTTTTAATTGATAGTACACAACAGGGAAGGGGGCTAGCTGATGCAATCAGCAGATCAGGAGCACGCCATTATTACCGGGTGGCGAAACAATGCCCGTCCGTGGGCAGAAGCCGTTCGTGCAGGGGTAATAAAAAGTCGTCGTGAAGTGACCGATCAGGCGATATTGTCTGCGGTGCTTCGCTTTTCGCCTCGGCGTGTACTCGACATCGGTTGCGGGGAGGGTTGGCTACTCCGTCGCTTGGCCGAACGTCAGGTCTACGGGGTGGGGATCGACGGGGCGGCAGACCTGGTAGCGCTTGCCAATAGTGCTTCAGCTGATAAAGAGCTCGGCAATTACCGCTGCCACGCCTACGATGAAATAGCGGCATCACCGACTCTGTTGAGCGATGTCAACGCAGATGTCATTGTATGTAATTTTTCACTTTTGGGGGAATCGCTATCCCCCTTATTACAAGCACTTCCCCATGGCTTGGCAGGTCGGGGGCACTTGATTGTGCAAACGCTGCACCCCTGTTTTTTACCTGGCGACTACTGTTCGGGCTGGCGAGAGGGCAGTTGGCAGGGGCTGGCTCCGGCTGTCGCCGAAGGCTTTGCGGAGCCAGTGCCCTGGTATTTTCGCACGCTTGAGGATTGGCTTTCCTTGTTTTCAGCCACTGGCTGGCAGTTACAGCAAATCACCGAGCCCTGTTTCGACGGGGCAACAGAACCCGTGTCAGTAATATTTACCCTGGGGCACGCATAAATTTCGGCATTGCCCCTGGCGCACAACTAACTCAGGAATACTTATGGACTCTGTCAACGATACCCACAACAAATACGTCGCCTATGTTCTCTGGCTATTTGGCTTTATGGGGGTACATCGCTTTTATCTGGGGCGACCGATCAGTGGCACAATCTATTTTTTTACGCTCGGCTTGTTTTTAGTGGGGTGGATTGTCGACCTTTTTCTGATCCCCGGCATGGAGCGCGAGGCAGACCGCCGTTTTATTGAAGGCAGCCACAGCTATACCCTGGCGTGGGTGCTGCTGACCTTCCTGGGTATTTTCGGCCTTCATCGCATGTACCTGGGTAAATACATCACCGGTGTACTTTATTTGCTTACCGGGGGCCTGTTCCTATTCGGCGTCATCTATGACTATTGGACGCTTAATCAGCAGGTTAACGACAAAAATACCGAGATGTTTTACTGAAGCGCGCAGGAAAAGCCGATACAAAAAACCGCGCCTTATGCGCGGTTTTTTGTATGCTCATTTTGTTATTGGTAGGGCGTCCAGGTCTCTCCGTCCAGTGAGAGGTAGGCCTTGCCGCCGATCTGCATCACCGTACTACCATCATTCTGAGAAACAGGATCGGTCTCAGGCAGGTTCAAGGTCAAGTCTTCCGCGCGGTACTGCTGGTTATTGAACAACTTGAACTCCAATATATTCGCAACAATCTGTCCCAGCGCCTGGAAGCTGCTGGCCTGACCAACCCTGACAGGGTCGCCAGCGCGACGGATATTCGGGCCAATAATTTTTACGCCCACTGGAATATGGGTAATGGAGGGTGTGGGAATTTCCCGCATACCGGAAATTTGTGTAGAGTCCCCGCGCAGGCTGGCACCGTGTTCCGGAATCATTACCACTACAACGTTACGTCCTGATGCTTCCAGAGTTTTAAAGAACTGGCCAAGATCCGAGAACAGAATGTCCAGACGGCGGGCATAGCTCTTGTTTCCAAACAGGGCCTCTTCGCCAATGATACGGTTACCATCGTGCAAGCTTGGCGTATTGTAAATTGCAGCGACCTTACCTGCAGGATTGTTTAAACGAGTCTTCCACCACTGTTCAAGCACATCCCTGTCGCGGAATATCGGCGTACCATCAAAGGCCTTCTGGGCGCGCTCAAATCCGCGCAGCGGGAAAAGCTCCGCATCTATGCGACCGTATTGACGGGTGCGCTCAAGAAAGCTGTCGAATTTACCGTCGTGGTTCATAAGCAGCGCGGATTCGAATTCATGGGATTCCAGCTGTTCGAACAACAGACAGGAGGGGTCAACGTCTTCGTAGAGATCCTGGTGTGCGGGCTGGCCGCAGCTGGCTCTTGTCAGGCGCAGCAGGGCGGGGCCACTGTAGCTTGTTGCGGAGTTAAACTGCTCAAAGAGTATATCGAACTCGCTCATCAATGGGTGGTTTAGCCGGTTAACGACCTCCATGTCATCCCAGGATAAGGAGCAAACACTAAGGAAAATAATGTCGAAATCGGCTTGATTGTTCGCAATATTGGGGAAGGCTACCTGACGATTTTTCTCGCTGGAGAAAAATTGATCCAGCCGTTCATTCAGGCCTGCATCGCTTAAGTCTGTGGGGGTATTGGTTGCTCTCGCTACAGTTTGCGGGGCCGTCGCTACCGCACTGTTGTTGGTATCTGCGGGGCGGAAAACCAAAATACTGAGCATGGCGACCAGTACCACGGGGGTCATGCGGAATATACGATTCGCTATCAGGTAGGCGACAATCCCCACCAGCATGGTCATCACGACATTGACGGGCAGGAAGCGTAGCACCAATTCCAGCAGGTAGTCGGCCTCAAAGGTGCTGAGCTGTTCCATCTGGGCAAAAAGTCGCGACAAGGGCGGCATATGGGAATCATAGTGAAGCAGCCACAAACCGATGACAATGGCGATGACCTGGCGCAACAGCCGCGCGAGTGCGAGAGGCAGAGGGAGCAGCAAAAATGCGGCAAAAGCGAGATTTTCGAGAAGATGGAAGTCGATTACACCGGCAAAATAAAGTGCAAGTTTCGCGAGAAAATAAAAATTCCAAGCGGCGAGTTCAGGCAGACGTAATGTGCTATCGGGAGACGGCAGGGGCGCTGTCGCTTTCATTAATTTTAGTCCTTAACGCTAGGCTTTTTGCTATTGGAATTATCGTCCTGCCCCAGTTTGTAGCGGCGCAGATGGGCAGGCTCAGTGTGGGTATCAAGAAAATGCACGATCCATGCTGCGACTTCCCTAAAGAAATAGCCAAACAGAAAGCCTGATGCCAAACCGATAAAAAGCGTACTCAGAAAACTGTGTATTGTCATTGTGAAACCCTGTAATTACCACCCAGTCAATTTAGAGGCGTCCGCAACTCAGTGCAGGTTTTCGCCGGTGTAGGTCCGGCGCTTGGCGAAGCGGTAACCCCGTTCCACTTTCTGTGCGTTGACCTCGCCCTTGGGGTCGCGTGCGTCCAGCAGGTCCCTGGCTCGCTCGGTATCGATGGCAACTTCGGATTTGCCTATCTGTTTCAACTCGCTGTTGATTGTGTTCGGCTGGTGATACACCTGACGCCCGCTGAAAATGTCGTTAACCGGCAGTTCAAGCGAGTTGTGCAGAGCCGTGTCCACATCGTCGATACCGCAGGCATAAAGGAACAAATAGACCATATCGTTAGCGATGGTTAGCAGGTCTCCCTCTCGACGTAAGCGGCACAGACCGAGCGTTTGCTCCAGGGATATCCCCTCCAGCGGTTTAAGCTGAATAAGCAAGTGGGTCATTTCACCGTAACGGGTGTTACCGAAGGCACGCTGAACATAGCGTACGAAATCCTGTGGCTCACAATAACCATGAAAGCGAGAGTAAGGCCGCATTTCGCTCAGTTTGGACAGAGTGGGTGGCAGCGAGCGCTTGAACAACATTCCTTGCAAGGCCGATACCATGTTACGCACCCGCGCGCCCTTTACGTTGTAGGGGATAATCAGATTGCAGCCAGCATTAAGCAGGTACACTTCATCGGCTGAGCGCAAACAACGATCGGTTTCCCGTACAACAATTTTCAGTTTTTCACCGGCGCGGCAGCGAAGTTGGTAGACCAAAATGGCCAGCTCGTCGATTTCGCTGGTATTCCGGCAGCGCAGTATCACAGTGGCCGCGTTGATATTTTCCTGAAGGCTGGCGACCAATTCCAGGTTGTTGGTTTTATCGGCAACAACGTGTTGGCGCGGGTAGAGGTCTCGGTAAATATCACTCAGGGTGAAAATAGTGTCCGAATCGGTGGTGCTTTTCAGCACTTCAATATTGTGCTTGCCCACTTTCTCCCCGTCGGTGACGACGAAGGAATGGGGGTCGCTATGAAACAACCATTCCTGATCGGCGATGAGATTATCGGGGAGGTGCCAGAAGTCGACATCCACGCTGAACGTGTTGTCGTTATTCTGGTTGTGAGCGGCCAAGCCCATCAGTACTGCATTACAGCCTTTCAGGCTGGGCCACAGGGTTTCGTATTGCCCGTGGATCATAAACAGCACGGAATGTTCGTTTTCGGAACAAAACCGCTTCCAGGCGGAAAGTTCCCTGCGTAACTCAGCGTCGCTGCTACGGGCGAAGCAGTGCTCGTCAAGGACGACGCAGATCTGCTGCTTGCGCCCAAGAGGTAGCCGTTTGATGTCCTTTAACAGACCTCTTAAGCGGATTTTCTCCGCGGATTTAGTGTCGTCGAAAAAATAGGTTGTTTCTGCATTCCGCTCCAGCAGGAGATGAATTTGAGCCGCTTCGCTGTGGTGGAAGCTCTTTTTGAAAGTCTTTGCAGTATCTTGAACAATCAAAAAACTATCGCGATGCAATAGATTCGTCAGAGGTGCGATCAGCTCCTGAGCGGAATGAGTCATCAGACAATACAGGCCTTCCTGTTTCAATGAGTGGCGCAGCGTGACCTGCATGTCCTGTTCTGGCATTGCGAAATTTCTCCGAGCGCTGGGCTGTAGCGACCACAAATGGTAAAAATGTCAAGAATACACTTCACAAACTATATAGAAAGTATAATAGTATGGCCATTGTCTAGTGCAACTCATTTTAGACGCGATAGTATGCGTTTAGTGGTATTACTGTACAGCATGTATGTTACTCTTGCGAAAGGGATTTGCTCAGAAATGATAGAATTGGAGTGGGGCGTGGAGAAAGAAAAAGAAATGATCCAAGATAGGGAATCACCCGTACTTAACAATGCGAACAGGGTAGGTGCAGACGTTCGGGAAGTACTTCTCTCGCTCGGTGATCGCGGAGCAATGCCCTACAAGGAAAGTCGAGTTCAGCAAGACATTCAACGTATTATCAAAAAGTGGCCGATAGTGGCCGAATTGAACGGCGCTCGATAAACAGGCGGTGGCACTTTGGTAGGCCCAAAGCTGGTGCGCCACTCTAAAAAACCGATAGCTGAAAGCGGATGTCAGTACCTCAATCGATCCGATGTAAGGACTTGTAGCGGTGTATAGCCTTTTGTTAAGCGGCGCCCATGGCGGCGTCGGTACAACCACCACAACTGCCAATCTGGCAGCTGCCCTGCAGGTTCAGGGTTTTAAAACACTCTCGCTGGATCTGAATTGCGATAATGCTTTGGGCACGCACTTTGGTGTACATGTCACCGAGCTCGGTGGCTGGATGCGGGCCGCGCTGGACGGAGAAGACTCGCGCAACAGCATATTTCAATCCCATGACGGTCGCTGTGTACTCCCCTTTGGCCACGTTGCTCAACAACCGGACCTGATTTTGCGACGCATGTTGAACGAGCGTCCGTCAATCGTGCGCGAGCTGATTGCAGATCTGTCGGGGGAGGGGTTTGACTATTTACTGATCGATGCGCCAACGACTCTTAATCGTTCTCACCTGGGTATCGGTGGCATCGGTGACCTCGAGCTGCTGGTGTGTGGGCCGGAAATTCAATCCTACAGTTTACTGAAGCGCCGCCGCGAAGAGGTGCTGCACAGCAAAACCCACGTAATAATGAATTGCATTCAGCCTGAGGTCCCGTTGTTTGGCGACCTCGCGGTACTAATCCGCGAACAATTTGCCCAAAACACAGTGCCAACGGCTATTCATCAGGATTACTCAGTTCCCGATTCATTGGCTTATTTTGAGTCGGTGATCGCGGCTGCACCTGACAGTCAGTCCGCCAAGGACTTTCATGCACTAGCGCTGTGGTGCACCTCGACGCTCAAGGCGAAAGCGTAATGGTGGATATTTTCCCTCTGCTAAAATCTCGCTACCGCTACTATGTCGGTGACATGGAGTTGGGCTTGCTCGGGCGCATCCCCCTTTGCCTGTGGCTGGTTTTTTCATCCATTTTCCTACGCGAGAAGCTCGCTGGTGTGAGCGCATGGAAAATGCCCGAAGTCTACTTGCCGCAAATTGATATAACGCACATCAAAGGGCTTGACCCCCTGCGGGTGATTGTCCAGTTGGCGTGGTTGTTTTTCTTCAAGGCGTCGACACCTGGGCGCAGCGAATATTCACCCTCTGCCCTCGACGAGCTCCGCGCAAAGACGGACGCATGGATAGGCAAAATCAGCCACGCCTTTAATCGTTTTAGCCGCCGGGTTCGAGTCCAGTTTCAGCGGGAAGCGCAGCGTCGCGGCCTCCGCCAAATGCCCTGGCAAGAGGTAGATAAAAAAGGTGGACGGCTTCGCGGTGGTTTGATGATCGTGCTGACCCTGGCAATTGGCTTTTTGTGCGTGACCGTGCCGCTTGATCCTATGCAGCAGTTTTTCTTCGGCGCAACGCTATTTATTTTACTGTTGATACTTAACCGCATCCCCGGTCGTTTTCCCGGCATGTTGATGATGGTGCTGTCGCTATTGGCGTCCTGTCGTTATATCTGGTGGCGGGCAACGTCTACGCTGAACTATGACGATCCCCTGGGTTTGGCTCTGGGTATAGGCTTGCTGCTTGCGGAACTCTATGCGTGGGTCGTGCTGGTGCTGGGCTTCTATCAGAACGTCTGGCCGCTGAAACGACCCGCAACAAAACTGCCCGACGATGATCGCACTTGGCCCACAGTCGACTTGTTTATCCCTACCTATAATGAAGAACTCGACGTTGTTCGGGCGACGGTATATGCCGCTCAGGGGCTGGACTGGCCTGAAGATAAGCTCAAGATATTTATACTCGATGACGGCAAGCGCGATGAGTTCCGTGATTTTGCCGCCGAGGTAGGGGTCGGCTACGTGCGTCGCCCCGACAACTCCCATGCGAAGGCCGGTAACATTAACCACGCGCTCAAGCAAACCGACGGCGAGTTTGTCGCGATCTTTGACTGTGACCATATACCAACCCGCGCCTTCCTACAGATATCTATGGGCTGGTTCCTCCGCGACCCCAAGCTGGCGCTGGTGCAAACCCCTCACCATTTCTTTTCGCCTGACCCCTTTGAGCGAAACCTGGAGAACTTCCGTGAAGTACCTAACGAGGGCGGGCTGTTTTACGGCTTGATTCAGGACGGCAGCGACCTCTGGAACGGCACCTTCTTTTGCGGTTCCTGTGCAGTCATTCGGCGTGAGCCGCTGGAAGAGGTGGGCGGAATCGCCGTCGAAACAGTAACGGAAGACGCCCATACCTCATTGCGAATGCACCGTCTGGGTTATAACTCAGCCTATATACGCGCACCGGTTGCCGCGGGGCTGGCAACAGAAACGCTGTCGGCCCACATCGGCCAGCGTATCCGCTGGGCGCGAGGCATGGCGCAGATATTGCGTACAGACAATCCGCTTACAGGAAAAGGACTGAAGTGGAGGCAGCGACTTTGCTATTTCAATTCCATGCTGCACTTTATGTCCGGTATTCCGCGAATCGTGTTCCTGACAGCACCGTTGGCCTTTCTGCTACTACACACGTATATTATTTATGCGCCGGCGGTGATGATACTGCTCTACGTATTCCCCCACATGCTTTATTCCTCGGTGGTAAATGCCAGGGTTCAGGGGAAATACCGGCACTCGCTTTGGGGCGAGGTGTATGAAACGGTCCTGTCGTGGTATGTGGCCAGGCCCACCACGGTGGCGATGTTCGCGCCCCATAAAGGTACGTTTAACGTTACGGCCAAAGGTGGCTTAATCGAAGAAAAATATTTCGACTGGGTGATGTCAAAGCCCTATATATTGTTGGTTTTATTAAATATCGCAGGTTTGGCGGTAGGTGTATGGCGCTTGCTGGAAGGCCCAAGTGATGAAGTGAACTCGGTGCTAATGAACCTGTTTTGGGCAACCTATAATCTGGTTATTCTCGGCGGGGCCGTTGCCGTAGCCGGGGAAATGAAGCAGGTACGCCGGGACCACCGTGTGTCTGTGCGCTTACCCGCAAGCGTTAGGTTGAAAAACGGCACTTTGCTGAACGCGGAAGTTGCAGACTTTTCTCTCGGTGGCCTTCGAGTAGAGTTAAGCCCCGAGGCCGCGGGGATGATGGAAAGGGATGTTTCGGTAATAATGGAACGGGCAGGGCGTGAGTTCGTGTTCCCGATGCATGTTGCCTTTAAGGGGCGCACCAGTGTTGGCCTTCAATTGCGCGACAAGTCGCCAACGACTATGGTGAACTATGTTCAATGTACCTTTGCGCGGGCAGATAACTGGGTTCGCTGGAAACAGGGTATGGCGCCAGACAAGCCCCTGAGCAGCCTGAGAATGATAATTCACGTAAGTATCCTCGGCTATAGCCGCCTTGTGAATGGCCTGTTAGAGCCATTGAAGCAAAGTTCGGGAAGCCTTTTTAATACTTTCACTACGCTGAAGAGCCTGCGGCCTCAGCCAATCAGTATGCGAGCAGATGATCTATGAAAAAAACGGCGGTCTCTTTAATTTCGCGGCTATCTATGTGTTTAGCCATGCTAGCCATAGTGCAGCCCCTTTGGGCTACTGCCGCGGTGGAAGCAGACAGCACTGCGGAATTGATGCTGGAAAGTGAGGCATGGTTGTTGGAGTCCGAGCCAGCACCAGAGTTCCGCGACTATCAGCTGAAATTGCAGGAGTTGGGTTACCCCAATTCGGCCAAGTTGCGCGGTAGCGAAAGCAGCGTTTACATGAACTTCGGCTCGCGACTCGACGAAATCATTGTCGGGGGAGAACTTCGCTTCCACTACACCGTGTCTCCAGCGCTGATGGCGAAGTTTTCCCACCTTAAGGTTTACCTTAACGAAGAAATTATGGGGGTGATCCCCATCACCGACGAAGCGCGAATCAGGCAGTATGCCAGCGTGCAACTCGACCCCAAATACTTTGCCGATTACAACCAGTTGCGAGTTGAGCTTATTGGTCATTTAGACAAAGAGTGCTGGAGCCCCGATGACTACAGCATCTGGACCGAGGTCAGCGGCTCAACAGAAATACGCCTCCGTGCTGAGCCACTGCGGGTAGCTAATGACCTGAGTCTTATACCAGCGCCATTTTTTGACAAACGGGATTTTCGCCGTTTAACACTGCCTGTCGTATTGCCGTCAAACTACAGCCTTGAAAAGGTGCGTGCTGCCGGCGTAACCACGTCGTGGTTCGGTTCGTTGGCCCGCTGGCGTGGTGCCAGTTTCCCTCTGTCGATCAATGAGCTGCCCGACGATCACGCAATTGTGTTCATGACCAACGACGCACGCCCGAAAATTTTTGAAGATTTCCCACCCGTTGATGCGCCGACATTGCAGATGATAGACCACCCCACCAAGGTCGCTGCCAAATTGCTGCTGATACAGGGTCGAAACGACGAAGAGCTTAATCAGGCGGTTCGCGGTCTGGTATTGGGCACAGCGTTGCTGTCCGGTCCTGTGGCCGTGGTGAATCGCGCCGAGCAAGTCAAGCCCCGTGAACCCTATGATGCTCCGCATTGGCTACCTACCGATCGCGCGGTTCATATCGGTGAACTGGTCGATGACCCTGCCCAACTTCAGGTAGTGGGGCGCACGCCACCACCAATCAAGGTCAGCTTTCAATTACCGCCCGATTTGTTTACCTGGCGTAGTCGTGGTATTCCGCTGAAACTGGACTACCGCTATTCACCACTGACCTATGAAGGCACTGGGTCGATGATGAGTATGAGTATCAACGACCAGTTCGTAGAAGGCTTTAACCTTACCGACAACGGCTTTTCCGGTACGGATAACCGCGTTCGTGTACCGTTGATTAACGACTCGTTCATTTCTGTAAGCGAGCGTTTGAAAGTTCCTGCATTTAAAGTCGGCAGCCAGAACCAGATGGTGTTCCAGTTTGACTTTGCCGGTGTGGCCAGTGGCGCCTGTAAAACTGTGTCGCCAGGCCGTCGTTACGCCGCAATAGATGCCGACTCTACACTGGACTTTACCGGCTTGCCGCATTATATCGAGATGCCCAACCTGCGAGCATTTGTGAACGCTGGCTTCCCATTCACTCGAATGGCCGACTTGTCTGAAACCGCCGTATTGATCCCACAGAATGCGCCCAAAGAAGTGCTGGAAACGTTCTTCCAGTTGATGGGAGCTGCGGGTGCCAGCTCGGGTTTCCCGGCAATCAGTGTAAGCCTGTTCGACAAGTGGGATAAAGAGCAGCTCAAATTGCGTGAGAGCGACATTCTAAGCATCGCCATCAACCCGAAAATGAGTGGCCTTAAGGAAAAGCAAATCCCGCTGATCTTCGACGACGCCCGCCGAGCCATAGAGTTGCCTATACGCAATATTGAACCGGGCAATGAAGTCTGGGGCGGAGCTGTACCTGAGTTGGCAGAAAGCGCAGAGAACGTCGAAATCACCAGTTCTGGCGGGTTCGCTGCGGTGGTCGGTTTGCAATCACCTTACAATAGCTCGCGTAGCGTAGTATCGGTGATGGCGACCAAGCCCGCTGATTTCAAAATGGTGCAAGAGGCTTTAAATGACTCAGGCCGGATTAACTATATGTTCGGCTCGGTGGTCACTTTCCGCGGCGACCAGCAAACCAGCTACAACGTTGGCGACAAGTACTTTGTCGGTGCTCTGCCACTTTGGGATCTGATCTGGTTCCACTTCTCTCGCTACCCTCTATTACTCGGCTTCCTCAGTGTACTGGTAGTGCTTCTGTTGGCGGTCTTCCTACGTCGGGTACTGGGTGCAATGGCGGCAAAACGTCTGCGCGGGGGTAAATAAATGAAAGCAGTAGTCATTGCCTTTCTGGCAATGCTGCTGGCCGTGCAAGCAAATGCTGAGCAGTGTTCCTGGCCTGAATGGGAGCACTTTGCTGCGAACTATATCGATGATGATGGCAAGGTGGTGGATGGTAGCGACGAGCGCCAGATCACCACCTCTGAAGGCCAGTCCTATGCCATGTTTTTTGCATTGGTGGCGGGCGACAAGCAGCGCTTCCAGCAATTGCTTGACTGGACTTCAGCAAACCTCGTTGATGGCAGCCTGGCGAAGCAATTGCCTGCATGGCTATGGGGTCAGGGCGAAAAAGAGAAGGGTATTATCGATGCCAACGCTGCATCAGATGCCGATTTATGGATTGCCTATAGCCTGGCGGAAGCCGGGCGTCTTTGGTCTAACCATGAATACCGGACGCTTTCCTTTTATCTTGCCAAATTGATCGAACGTAAAGAAACGGCACAAACCGAGAGTTACGGCGCGGTTTTGCTTCCGGCTCCTTACGGTTTTGTTATGGACGACGGTGACGTCCGTCTGAATCCCAGTTACCTGGCGCCTCAATTATTACGTCGAATGGCAACACTCTATCCTGGCTCCAAATGGCCGGAAATAGAGCGCTCAGCATACAAATTATTGATTGATTCCGCACCGGACGGGTACAGCCCTGACTGGTTTCGACTCAGTGGTTCAAGGATAATGCCGGACCCCAGCAAGGGATACGTTGGTAGCTACGACGCTATTCGCGTGTACCTATGGATAGGCATGCTGCACAAGGATTCACCACACAGGGATAATCTTGTTCAGCATTTTTCAATGATGGCAGCGTTAACTGATGTGTTGGGTACGCCGCCTGAGACGGTGGATATCGCCACATCCACCTGGCAGGGAGACGGCCCCTACGGCTTTTCCGCTGCGATGATTCCGTTGTTGCGGCAGACGGACATGGGCGCCGCAGCAGCCAAGCAAAAGGCTCGCGTCGTCAAGGCGATGCAGTCGGCTTCAGGCCGCGATAGCTATTACAATACCGTGCTCAGCCTGTTTGCTATGGGGTGGGAGCAGGGTCGTTATAAATTTGGTCCCGAGGGGCAATTGGAAGTGTTGAAAGGTGGTTGCGAATGAAGGGTGGTGTACTGGCTTGGCTGGCATTAGTCCTGTTGCTGGGGCTGTTGGTCTGGCGTCAATTCGCTAGCGGCCCCGACGCCGAACTGCCGGAGTACGACCTGGATATTCGGGAGGTCGCTGCACCAAAAAAGGTATTACAGCCGCTGATCGTCCGTAACACAAAAGTCGAAATGCGCTATGAGCAGCAGATCGAGCGTGAGGAAGTGATGAATCGCGTCGATTTGATGAAATCAGCGCTGGTTCGCTTGCAGGCACTTAACCCTAACAGCCCCGATGTCTACTTCTTTCAAGCCTGGATGGCGGTAGAAGAAGGCCGCATGGAAGAAGCGGAAGGGATACTGCAAACCATGCAGCTGGAGTGGCCCAAAGCGACCAGAACGGCCCAACTTGAAGATTATCTGCGGGTCAAGGGCGAAGATAAAGCGCAATTGCAAACCGCTCGGGTTCTGGCCAAGGCCGGACGCCCGGAGCAGGCCTTGGTGCTATTCGAGAAATTGTTCCGCGACTCTCCACCGCTACTCTCTCTTCAGCTTGAATACCTGCGCCTGATGGGACGGGTGGATGCGCGCAAGGATGAAGCCCTGCAGCGCCTTGAACAACTAAATGAGAAGTACGAAAACTTCCCACCGGTTCAACTTGCCCTTGCCGAAGAGCTTGCCTCCACCGAGGAAGGGCGTCCCCGCGCGCGGGAGATTTTTGCCGATATCGCCAACGGCCCTGCCTATGGCTTGGCTGCAGCGCAGTCCTGGCGCCGAATGCTGGAACGCCAGGAAATCAATCCCGAGGTTCTGCGTGACTACGAGGTGCTGGCGCTGCGTTACCCCGGCGATTTGGCGATCCAGGAGTCTTATCGCGGTGCGATAGAAGCCGAACAAGCGGAACGGGAGCGCATGCGTAACCCGTACTACCGTGCCAAGAAAGAAGCGCTGGCCTATATGGATCGTGGCCTTGGTTACAAGGCTCGTCCAAAACTGCTGTTCGCGCTACGCGGTCGCCCCGAAGACCCCGAGCTTCACGGTAATCTCGGTATTCTGGCCCTGCGCGCCGGCCAGCACGAAGCGGCCGTGTCCTATTTCAATCGCGCACTTCACTATAATGTTGACCCCGATAAAACCAGTCGCTGGGAAAGTCTGAAAACCACCGCATCCTTCTGGTATGAATTACGCCGTGGTGAAGCACTTCGCGACGACAGACGCTACGTCGATGCCCGCGCCGCCCTGCAACGGGCCGGAGAAATCGATCCGCTGGCACCGGAACCCTTTGTAGTGCTTGGTGAAATCGCCTGGGCACAACAGGATTTCAACGGCGCTGAAGCCTTCTACTATGAGGCCCTGCGACGCGACCCTTATTCGGAAGCGGCCCTTTGGGGACGGGTGCAAATGCGCTACGAAAAAAGTGGCTTCAATGCGGCGCAGGCTTTGGTAAACAGTTACGGGCCTGCCGAGCGCAAGGCCATCGCGTCATCCTGGGCTGGATTAAAACGTGACAATGCCATACAACATCTCGAGAAAATTCGCCGCAGTGGCTCTACTGCGCAAATTGCTTCAGCGATAGACAATGTTATTGCTCAGGAGCCCTTGAGTGCGTGGCAACGCAGTGATGTTGTGGAGGCCATGCAGCAAATCGGGCAAGCCGAACGCGCCGATCAATATATGGAGCGCTGGGCCAGCCGTGACCGGAGCCCTGAAATGCAATTTGCCTACGCCCTGTACTTGTCGAAACGGGGTGAAGAGCTGATGGCAATTGCAGTGCTGGAACGTATACCGGAGTCCCGTCGCAGCGATGCCATGAACAACAACCTCGCTCGGCTTCAACTCAATGCGGAGCTGAACCGCACCGCAGATATCGACAACGAAAGCGAGATCGAAGCAATCGCGCGCCTCGAAGAGCGCTTTGCCGGACAAGATGGTCCGTTGTTGCGCGTGGCAAATCGCTGGTTTGACGTCGGTGAGCGCGAGCGGGCCGCAACGCTACTTGCAAGCTTGACTCCCATCGCTGAACAACCGATGTACCGTCAACTTGAAATGGCGCGTCTTTATTTGCGGCTGGAAGATTTCGAGGCCTTTTCCGCGTGGTACGACGAGGCGATAGTTGATACCAGCAAGCTGGACGCGGTAGAACTGGCGGAATTGACTGCGATGTCGGCGGAATACGACATGGCTCGGGCTCGTCAGTACGAGGAAGAGGGCCGTTACGTAATCGCCGCGTCTATGTATCAGCGTGCGATGAAGGTTCCCGGCCAACACCAGACAACAGCGCGCCTGGGGGTTATTCGCCAACAGGGTAACCTGGGCAATGCGGTGGAATTCCGCCAGCAAAGCGAATACCTGTTGACGCAATCGGCAACCCTGAGCAATCAGCAACTATTGGATTTTGCTGCCTTACAGGCGGATTACCAGCAGCGCGACCTGCAGTTCCAGGCACTGCACACGCTGGCCGCCCGCCCCGATGTATCCGATCAGTTGATGCGCTCGGCAATGTTGCAGTCAGTTGATGCCGAACGCTGGGACATCGCCGAGGAGTATGCCTATGCCGCCCTGCAACGGGCGCAGGGTGCGACCGTACTGCGCTTCTCTCTGTCCGAAAAAGAAAAGCGAAACCTCTATAAGTCGGCGGACAGAAACTACTGGTTAAGCAGCAGTGTAGTCGCCAACATTCAAAAGATGCGCGAGCGCACCGACAGTTACATCAAGTTCGGTATCGATGTGAACGAACGCAGGGCAGGGGACAGCACCGCACAAATCCCGGTAGATCTGCGACTTGCAATTCCTTCGCTGGACGGTCATTTGCGCCTGCGCTTGGACTACGTACGCATTCGCTCCGGCGATGTTGACTACCTCGACCCCGATGGCAGTGTACCTCCGGTTATCACTCGTATTCCTTTTTCTGAAGAGCCAACGGGCGTTGCTCTAGGCATCGGCTGGGAAGCCGACACCTGGCGGGCAGATATCGGCACCACGCCGCTGGGCTTTGAGAAAACCGGGGTTGTAGGTGGCTTCCGCTACGACGGTGATATTGGTGATGCGGGCTGGAGTCTTGCACTGTCACGTCGCGCAGAGACCGGCACTCCACTATCTTACGCTGGCATGACAGTGCCTTCTAATGCGGCTACCGGCGCAGGTCAAACCTGGGGTGGCGTATTGCGCACTGGAGCGAAGCTCGGCTTCAGCTATGACCTGGGCGGCAAATATGGTTACTGGAGCAGCCTGCAATACCATCAATTGACCGGGGATACCGTCGAGGACAATACCCGGATTGGCGTTTTGGGTGGGGTCTACCGTCGAGTAATTGCGGAAGACCATCGCAATCTGCGAATTGGCCTGAATCTGCTCCACCTGCAATACGACAAAAACCTGGAGGAATACACCCTCGGTCACGGGGCCTACTACAGTCCGCAAAATTATCTGTCACTGTCGATTCCGGTCAGATATTTTGGGCGGGGTAGCGACAACTGGTCTTACTTGATTGGCGGTTCAGTATCCCGCTCATGGAGTAGCTCCGATGCGCCTTACAAATTAGGCACAGGAAGCTCTGATGGCGGCGGCTTTGGCTACTATCTCGAGGCCGCGGTGGAACGTCGCATCAGTCGCCGCTGGTATATTGGTGCTGCCGCCGATATCCATCGCGCGGACTTTTACGAGCCCAACCATATCTCGATTTATGCGAAATACCACTTCCAGGAAAACTGGGATGCGATTGTCTCGCCACCGGAGCCACCCATTCCCTACAGCGAATTCGATTAAAAGCCTAACTGCTTGATTAGTTGAAGTTTATTGAAAGCCCGGCGACGACCTCGTTCCGGGCTTTTTAGTTTTCTTCACGCTGCCCGGTCGGCAATCCCCCTCCCGGGGCGGCCAAAATATTGCATTCCGCGTCGGTATCTGCCATTTTAAACATCGAAGTGCCCGACTTGTCAGGCGCAAACAGCACTGCCGCTTATACTAATGAAAACACCACTAAGCCGCCAAGGTGGCCAGGGCGACAAAGCTGATAGGGCAATAGCAGTTTCGCAACAGCGACGTAATGCACGACAACGATAATAATAGAACGGCTGGTTTTACTTCATAGGTTCGACATGGAGGCGGCATTCGAAATTACGACTGTTTCGGATACGGACGTGCGCGTAACCAAGGCACAGCTGACGGAGACAAAGTATGAATCATATGATTTTCGATGCACATCTTCACATCATTGATCCGAACTACCCCTTGGTCAGTAATGACGGTTTTATCCCCGCGCCTTTTACGGTTGACGACTATGTTGGGCACACGGCGCAACTGGGTGTTGGCGGGGGAGCAGTGGTATCCGGCTCCTTTCAGTCCTACGATCAAAGCTATCTCGTGGCGGCCTTGCGGCACCTGGGCCCGAGTTTTGTTGGGGTTACCCAGCTGCCGTACACCATCTCCGACACTGAACTTTTTCGGCTTCACGACAAGCGAGTTCGCGCCGTGCGCTTTAACCTGCGGCGCGGGGGCTCAGAGTCAGTAGAGCACCTGTGCTATTTTGCCGAGCGAGTTCACGACCTGTTGGGATGGCATGTGGAAATATACTGCGACAGTATTGAACTGGAAGATCTGGAGGACAGCCTGTGCCGCCTGCCCGCGGTCAGCATAGACCACCTTGGGCTGAGCAAAAGCGGTTTGCCCTTGCTTTACCGTCTGGTTGAGTGTGGAGTGAAGGTTAAGGCTACCGGTTTTGGTCGCGTGGATTTTGCCGTCAGTCAGGTGGTTCGTCGTATCTACGATATTAATCCCGACGCCTTGATGTTCGGCACCGATTTGCCGTCAACCCGGTCGCCGCGCCCCTTTAACCCAGTCGATATAGAAATCATTGGCAACGCCCTTGGTGACTATGGCGCCCGCAAAGTGCTTTGGGAAAATGCCTTGGCCTTCTACAAGTTGGAAGACATCGCCCTACAGGAGGTGGTCGCGGTCTAAACGCCGCCCGAACGCCCATCCGCTTCCAGTAAACTTTGCTTGATCCCCTTTGCGCCCTTGTTTAGAGTCACCCCCTTTATGTGTTGCTGATCGCGCCGTCACCCCAAAGGTGCCACGCAAATCCCGGGCCGCAATGATTACTGACCTTTTTTTAACCGTCGCCACGACCCTGGCGGCCCTCGCACTCGACCGATATTTCGGTGAGCCTCGTCGCTTCCATCCCTTGGTTGGCTTTGGTGCACTTGCGCAAAAGGTCGAGCGCTTTTGTAATGCCGGTGGTGCGACAGTTCAATATATTGCCGGTATAGGCAGCTGGGGGATTGTCGTCCTACCGATTATCATCGCCGTTTATCTGGCGGATCGTGCGCTGTCTTTTAACCTCTGGCTGGCCTGCTTTTTTGATGCGCTGATTCTCTACCTCGCGATAGGGTGGCGCAGTATGTGTGAACATATCGAGCCAATATATCGAGCGCTGGCCAGTGGTGATATCGACAGTGCACGTCAGCGTTTGTCCTACGTCGTCAGTCGGGATACGGCCGCGCTGAATCACGACGACATCGTGGCTGCGACCATCGAAACCACGCTGGAAAACAGTAGCGATTCCCTGTTTGCCTCACTGTTCTGGTTTGTCCTTCTGGGCCCGGCGGGGGTCATTTTGCATCGCCTCTCCAACACCCTTGACGCGATGTGGGGTTACCGCAATGCCCGCTTTAATTTCTTCGGTGCTTTTGCCGCCCGTGTCGATGATGCTTTAAATATCCTTCCTAGCCAATTGGTAGGTTTCAGTTTTTTCATTGTTTCCCGCTCATCTGCAGCACTGCGCTGCCACGTCCGTCAGGGTTGGCGCTGGAAGAGCATCAGCGCCGGTGCGGTGATGGCCTCTGGTGCCGCAGCGTTAGGAGTTGAACTCGGCGGAACAGCGAGTTACCACGGTGTCGCCAATACAAGGCCGCCTTTGGGGGAAGGGCGAGCGCCGAATCTTGAGGACATCGCCAGGGCGATAACACTGGTAAACCATACGCTACTGTTATGGCTCGGGGTGGGCATCACGCTATACGCCCTGTTGTTGGCCAGCCAAGTAGTGGGAGGGCTCAAATGATGCAGCCCCCCAGACATGGCGGCAATCCCCTGGAAGGGCGCGGTGTATCGCTCAATGTTGCCACCGGCATTAACCCCTGGCCGTGGCCGATGCCGGAAGTGCCGTCCCGCTGTTTCACCGAATTGCCCTATGACAATAGCCGCTTGCGCCAGACTGCCGCCGACTATTATAGAGTAGACATCGACAATATCGCGCTTTGCGCGGGCAGTCAGGCCATTATCCAGTTGCTGCCCCGTCTCCTGGACCAAGCCAGTGTGCTGGTGCCACGTGTGGCATATGAAGAGCACGCTTATCGCTGGTCACGGGCAGGGCATACGTTGAACTATTTCAGGGACTACAGGGAAGACAAGGTGCTGGAAGATATCCATCGGCACAAGGTCAAACACCTGGTGCTGGTCAGCCCTAATAACCCCGACGGGACCATTGTTGATATCAATGTGCTACGCCGCTGGTTGCGCGCACTTCCCGCTGACGGCTGTTTGATTCTCGATCAAGCTTTCGCTGACGGCACGCCGGACAGTGATGCCCGAGAGCTGCTGGACGAGGGCAATATTCTGATTCTGCGCTCGGTAGGTAAATTTTGGGGGCTTCCCGGCCTGCGTCTCGGCGCGGTATTGGCCAATTCCAGTTGGATAGACCGGCTGGAGTCGGAACTGGGACCGTGGCCAATTTGCGGGGCGGCGCAATACCTTGGTGAACGATTGTACGCCGATCGCGGGTGGCAGCTGGCGATGCAACAACGGCTTGTCCTCGCAGCAGAGGCGCAATCGACGCTCCTCGAGGAATACTTTCACGGGCGATACACCAGTATTCACCGGCAATTGCTGTTTACCACTTTTCGACTGGCTCTGCCCGAGGCTCTTGGGTATCAGCAGGCAGCATTCTCGGCGGGTATCCATACCCGGGTTTATCATTGTGGCAGTGAGGGGTATATGCGCTGGGGTCTTGCCGCTGACCAAAAAGACCTGGCTCAGCGCCTGAACAAAATGTTTGCCTGTCTGGGCGCAGCCTGATGCCCCGCGAAATGCCTGAAAACCTCAGCTATCTGCTTGAGCAGATGCAATGTCTGGGGCCAGTAGAGGCCCGCCGTATGTTTGGTGCTTACGGTATTTTTATCGACGGCATCATGTTCGGCCTGTACAGCGATGAGCAGCTCTATCTAAAGGCAGACTCAGTGTCAGCGGAAAAGTTTGAGCAGCGTGGCCTGCCTCCATTCATTTACCAACGCTCAGGCAAGGAAATAGCCTTAAGCTACCGCTGCGCACCGGAGGATTTTATCGACGATACCGAGGTAATGTCTGTCTGGGGTATGGAAGCCATTTTTGCCGCCCACCGCAGCCGTCGCTGAGTTCTCCCTGCCGTGCAAGCCTTATGGCAGCTCGCCGGGGAGTGATATACTTTGCCCCCGACGAACAGGGGAGTCGATAATGCAAGTTGAACACACCATCCGCGACAAAGTCAGTGCCGCCTTTGCACCCAGCCATATTGAATTGCTCAATGAGAGCCATATGCACAGTGTGCCGGCCAATTCTGAAACACACTTTAAACTGGTGCTTGTTTCGGAGCATTTTCGCGGAGTGCGCAAGGTTGCCCGCCACCAGCAGGTTTACGCCTGCGTTGCCGAGGAACTGGCCGGCCCCGTCCATGCTTTGGCCCTGCACCTTTACGATCCCGACGAATGGCTCGCGCGCAACGCCCCAGCGCCAGATTCACCCAATTGCCTCGGCGGCAGCAAAAGCGAGGGCAGTCGCTGAGATGGAAAAGATCGTTGTCGCCGCGCTATACAAATTTGTTGCACTACCGGATTACCACGAACTGCGGGAACCCCTGCTGGAAGAGTGTCTGGCACTGAATATACGAGGCACCTTGCTACTGGCCGCCGAAGGCATTAATGGCACCGTCGCCGGGAGCCGCGAAAATATCGACAGCCTGCTTGCCTATTTGCGTAAGGATCCTCGGCTTGCCGACCTGGACCACAAGGAGTCCTTTGATTCGGCACAGCCGTTTTATCGAATGAAGGTGAAGCTCAAGAAAGAGATAGTCACCATGGGTGTTGAGGGTGTCGACCCCAACGAAGTGGTCGGCACCTATGTGAAACCCGAAGCCTGGAATGCGCTGATTTCAGACCCGGAGGTGGTGCTTATCGACACCCGCAACGACTATGAAGTGGAAATCGGCACCTTTAAAGGGGCGGTGGATCCGGCGACGACAACCTTCCGTGAATTTCCTGAGTACGTGCAAAAGCACTACGATCCGGCCAAGCACAAAAAAGTCGCCATGTTCTGCACCGGCGGTATTCGCTGTGAAAAAGCATCTGCCTATATGAAACAGCAGGGTTTTGAAGAGGTATACCATCTGGAGGGGGGGATACTGAAATACCTGGAGGAAGTCGACGAAAACGACAGCCTTTGGCAAGGGGAGTGCTTTGTCTTCGACAATCGCGTGTCGGTGAAGCAGGGTCTCGCGCCCGGTATTTACGAACTGTGTCACGGTTGCCGACACCCCCTTCACCCCGATGAGCGCCAGCACCCCAAGTTTGAGGAAGGTGTCAGCTGCCACCGTTGTTACGACACACTGACTGACGATCAGCGTAAGCGTTTCAGAGACCGGCAAAAGCAGATCGAACTGGCAGCAAAACGTAATGTCCCACATGTGGGCGCGCCACCGCCTGAACGGCAGCGGCGTGATGAAACAGGACGCCGCGACTAGCCCCATCGACTCAAGCGCAATTCGTTCTCCGGCGTGTCACTCACGCCGAAGCAGCACACACCAATATATAAACGAAAAGACGCTAGGCCGTCCGGCGTATATCTTCGGTGGAAAATATCGTTATGATAGGGTTTTTCCTTATTTCGCTGGAGCGGGGTCTTCAAGGCACTTAACAGGCCCTGAGATAAACCGCTATCCTTACGTGAAGTAAAAATAAATATATAGAGGTTATTGCATGAAGCAGCTAGGTGTACTCGACTCAGCCTTTGTCAATCTGGAGCATCCGACTACACCACAGCATATCGGTGGTTTGGGCATCTACGATCCATCGACCGCCCCCGGCGGTTTTGTTAGGTTCAAGGGGGTCATTGCCAACTTCGAACGCCGCCTGAAAAAACACGATATGTTTCGTTCCCGACTGGTGTCGGTCCCCGGCGACCTCGATCGGCCTTATTGGGTTCTCGATGCCAACTTCGACGTAGAATTCCACATTCGCCACCTCGCTCTGCCACAACCCGGCGACTGGCGTCAGCTGTGTATTCTCGTCGCCCGACTGCATGCCCGGCCGCTCGATATGGCACGCCCCTTGTGGGAGGCCTACATCATCGAGGGTCTCGACAATATTCCTGGCGTGCCCAAAGGCGGTTTCGCCATCTACACCAAAATGCATCACTCTCTGGTTGATGGTGCCGGTGGGTCGTCGATTATGTCGGTCATTCACGACCTCGAACCAGACCCGGCGGCGGTGCCGGAAGGGCCTGATACGGTAATGGTTGATGTAGCGCCCGGAGCCTTGTACCTCGGTACAGCCACGGCGGTTAACCAGCTCAAGAACAGCGTCAAAATGGTGGGAAGTGCGGCCAGCACACTGAAAGACCTCGGTAAGCTGGCTTGGGGCGTTGCCAAAAAACAAATACCTATGCCATCGATAAGCTCGCCGCGCACCCGCTTCAACAATCCGGTAGGTCCCTATCGAGTATTTGAGGCCGCGGAGTTTACGCTGCAAGACGTGAAGCTGGTGAAAGACGTCAACGGCGTGAAGATCAACGATGTGATCCTTGCTGTGGTTGGCGGCGCCATGCGCCATTATTTACAGCATCACAATGAGCTTCCCGATGATAGCCTCGCGGTGAGTATCCCGCTGAATATGCGCCCACGCCGTGGGGTATCAGATGACAACAACCAGATCGGCTCGGTATTCGTTGAAGTACACACCGATGAGCACGACCCTATCGACCGGCTCAAGGCCGTGTATGCCAGCTCTCAGGAAGCCAAGGTTTTCGGTGAAAACTCACCCTTGGTGGATGTCCTGCGAGTTGCGGGCGTACTGCCACCGGTGTTTACCAAGAGCGTTGTGCAAACCTATGTTAATAATGAACTGACCCAGCACCTGCCCCTGGGCATCAGTTCAGTGGTATCGAATGTTGCCGGTGCACCGTTTCCGCTGTATTCAGCGGGTGCAGAGATGGTTCGCTACTACGGTTTGGGCCTGTTGACGCCGGGTGTCGGCCTGTTCCATCTTGCCTTTAGTTCCGCTGGAATTGTGACTTTGTCAGTGCTGGGCGACCGCGAGTCGATGCCGGACCCGGCCTTCTACCGGGAATGTATCGAGAAATCCTTTAAGGAGTTGCACGAGGCCAGCTTGAAGCTCGCCTCGAATGCAAAGGCAAGCGAGGCTGAAAAAGCCAAAAAAACGGCACCCGCCAAGAGCGCAAGCAAGGCGAAAGCCACCCCTGCGAAGACGCCGGTTCGCGGCCGCAAAGCGGCGGCGAGCAAAGCCGACACGGCAAGCCCCGGCAAACCGCCGGCAAAAAAAGCACGGGCAACGACCAGGAAAGCCACCAGCCGCAAAACTGATGCGGTAGCGTCGGTGTTCGAAGGCAACAATGAAACCAATGTGGTGTCCTTACCTGGCGGGAGCCGCAGCTGAGCGCGGCTGTGGGCTTACACGACAGCCAGGTAACCCATTAAGCCGGTTTTCATATGCTCGATGACATGGCAGTGAAACATCCAGCGGCCGGGGTTATCGGCCACAAACGCAATGCGCGCGCGCTCGTTTTTTTCCAGTAAAATCGTATCGCTTTGATAGGGAATAACGGCGCGCTTGTCCGACGTCAGCACAGTGAAGATCATGCCGTGTAGATGGATCGGATGGTGGTGGGGTGTCGCATTGTGCAGATCGACAATATAGGTCTTGCCCCTTTCCAGTGTCGCCAGTGGCTCCGGCAAATGTTCGTGGCTGTGGTCGCCCCAGGCGCGCCGGTTTATCAGCCAGAAGCTGTGGTCCACCTTGCCGTCTTTTCCCGTGGGTGACAGGGCTCCCTGCCACTCGAACACGAAGCTGAGCGATTCGGCCTTGTGTAAATCAGGCTGAGGGATGGGGTTAGGTGGTAGCGTCGGCAGGTTTTCCGGTTTAATTGTGGCGACGGTGTCGCCCTGTCGCTCAGCCCCCCGCGCAACGGTTTTCAGGCGACACAGCTCGATGTTAAACCGCCCCTTCCGGTCGGCAAGGATAAATTCCTGGTTTTCCGTATCCGGCGCCTGAAAGGCCAGGTCCATACGCATACCTGCCCCCAAAGGGGTGAGTTCAAAGGGCCGGTGGGGAGTTAAAGGGCTGCCATCCAGCGACAATATTCGGCTGCTGACACCGTCAATACTGGGTCGATATACCCGCGTATTATCCATATTGGCAATGCGCAAACGGACAAGTTGGCCTGCGCCAATTTCAATCGTGGGCCGCTGCCGACCATTCACCGTGTTGATGGTGCCCAGGGTTCCATCTCGCGCCGCCTCTCTGGGAATAGAAAGGGGGAGATAGCCGCCACGGCGATCCAGCCGCCAATCCTTCAAGCCGATAATATGTTCTTCGTAGGGGCTTGCTGCCTTTTCTTCAACAATCAGCACGCCCACCATACCCATTCCGAGTTGACGAATACTATTGATATGGGGGTGGTACCAGAAGGTCCCGGCGTCGGCGCAGCGGAATTCGTAATCAAAGCTCTCGCCGGGGGCAACCGGCGCCTGACTGATCCCCGGCACCCCATCCATATCTATAGGCAGGCGTATGCCGTGCCAGTGAATGGTACTGGCTTCGTTCAAATGGTTCTCAAAGCGTACACGTAAAACCTCGCCCTGCTTAACCCGAATGACTGGCGCGGGAAACTGCCCATTAAAACCAAGGATCTCGGTCGAGTAGTCTGCCACGAGCTGATGGCTGCCGTAGTCCGCGCGAAGGATATAGCGGCCCTCAGGCCCATTGCCGGCAGTTGGGCGGGCCATCGCGAGGCTGAAACGGGGCAGGGCACAGGCGCCCGACAGCAACAGGCCATTCTTAATAATGCCGCGCCTATTCAACAACATAGGTAACAAACCTCGAAATATTCTATTTTAACTCCACCCCTCGGGCAGGATGACAAGGTGATTGTCCCACTGCACACCCGGTGCATAGGCGAGGGGTAGTAAGTCACGGTGACCAGGCTTGGCCGCCATCAACTGGCCGCGACCATTGCTGACGACAAACTGCTCATAGCGCGGGTCGTAACAGGCTCCCGCGCTGTCACGCAAATGCCAGCTTTGCAGAAACCGTCCATCGTTGATCGACCACAGGGTGAGCAAATTATCCCTTGGCATACTGCACAACACCTTGCCCTTATCGTCACAGGCAACACTGGCCACATAGTCGCGGAGCAGTGGCAGGGAATTGTTTGCCTGCAATGCCTCAAGTAGGCCACCACGCCGATGCCGATACACCAACGCGCGACCAGAGGGGACAGGCCCCTGATATTGCGCACCAACGATGACGTCGCCGTCGACGCTGACATCAAGGTGACGCAGACTAAGCTGAGGGTGGGGCGCATCGACGAACTCACTCACCTGCGCTGTTCCCAGGTTGATATATGCAAGACCCGGACGGAGATGATCGGGGTTCAGGGTCTTGCGGCCATGACTGGGCAGGGTTTTCAAACCGCCGATGGCCACAACCAGTTCCTCCCCCCCCGGCATCAGAGCCAGCTCATGGGGACCGATGCCGCCGCTGTCGAGATGTTTGAGCCAACGGTAGTCTTGCTGGCAGTCATAGACGCCAATGACACCCTCGCCACCGGTCCCCGCATTGTTTTCAGTGGTGTACAGGTAGCGCCCATCAGCGCTTATAATTCCGTGCCCGTAAAAATGGTGGCCCGCTTGAGCTGCAATTCTGTGGTGCAGCCGTCCACTACGTCCGTCAACAACGTAAAAATAGCGGCCGGGACGACGCTCAAAAAATACGACCTCACGCTGCTGTAGGTGGAGACAAACATCGTGGCCGCGCAGAGGAGCGTCGAGACGAAACTCCCAGCCGTTGTCCTGCCACACCCCGAGCTGATGCCCGCCAGCCCTGCTGTTGGCAGCGCTGCATACCGGGCTGAACCGCGGACTTGCGCAGAGTGCTGGCGCCGTCGGAATCGCAAGCGCCAGACTGAGCTGTGTACTGAGTTTCACCAGTTCTCGACGACGCACGGCTAGTCCCCGTCCTTGCTGTTGAAACTTAAAGTGATATTCAACGCCTTGGGCAAATCCCGTTTTAACAGTGTAAGCAGCTCACTGACGGTGACATACAGCCGGGTCACTCGGGGGTCTCCACGGGGATCACTAGCCACCTCAAATAGACTGCTATCCAGTGCATTCACAGCTACCAATGCCCGCTGGAATGCCTCGTCTACCTCCTGCGACAACTTTGCATGACCTTTGGCAGCCAGATAAGCGGCCAGGCCCTCTTGTGCATCACCGCTGTAAAGGCGATGCATGGCGGTGAGGTTGGCAAGAATCATTTCCCTGGAGTAGCGGCTGCGCCACCACTCGACGAGATAGGGCTGGGGTAGAGGCGACTCGCGATCAAGCCCCATGGGTCGTTCAATTTTATCCCGTTTAATCAATTCCGCGCCGAAGATCAGGCTTTCGGCAATAGCAGCGACCGCAAGATTTAGATCAGGGTAGTCCGGGTTGTCGGGGCCGGGCCGGGTAAAGGTGGCGGTGTAATTACCGCCGTCAGCGTCCCAACTGTGGTACAACCGGGTCGCTATGTTCTGCTGGTAGTCCGCGATAGTCTGAAGCAGAGCGCAACGCTTTGCGCCGCTGTCACGCTGGTAGGCAGCCAATTGCCCCCCTTTGACGTCAAACAACAGATACTCTGCAGCACTCAAACCGCGAATGATGACACTGGCCTGAGCCAGTGACACGTCGTTGATCTCGTCGCCGCCGCGCAGCAAAGCCTCGACCTTGCGCGCCACCAGATTCTTGCGGTCGGGCCAGAATTGAACCTGCCAGCTGATATTATCTTCGGTGACAGGGCCAAAGGGCATGACCTGGGGCCCCGCCCAGGCCGAGGCGCTATCCCGCCAGGACTGGCGAACCGACTCCATATGTTCTTCATCCACCGCCTGACAAAAGGCGCGACTGGCCACGACCAGATTTTCACTGGCCTGCTTATAGGTAAAATAGGCCGGTAGTACGCTGCTTTCGACCACGCTGGCAAGCAGCCGAGGCTCAGGCGATGGACTGCACGCTGACAGCACCGTCAGAGCACTGAAGGGCAGTACGAGAAGCCGTGCAAGAACGGCGCGGCATGACGATAGATACAACATTAGAGTGCCTGCAAAAATTGAATAAGATGTTCCCGAGTGTCGTCGGCCAGGCCGAGGTAAGCCCTGCGAGACGCGGCGGCTTCGCCATCGTGCCAAAGAATGGCCTGATGAATCGATGTCGCGCGGCCATCGTGCAGCAGGCGAATTGGCTGGCTGCCACTAATGCGTAAGCCCAGTCCCCATAGCGGCGCAGTGCGCCATTCAGCGCCACTGGCTGCGCCTTCACCTGGCGAATCAGCCAAACCTGGCCCCATATCATGGAGCAAAAAATCGCTGTAAGCGTAGGCATAATCCTGCGGCTCGTCACCCCGCACCTGCAAAGCGACCCTGGGCTGGTGGCACAGATGGCATTCGGCCTGAAAAAATGCCGCTGGCGCGATCGATTGGCTGGGCGGTAGCGCAAGATTTGCCACGTAAAAAGCCACGGCATCAAGTAATTTTTCGCTGATTTCCACGACCAAGCCATCATTTGCCACCACGGAGTTTCCATCGGCAGTATTCTGTTGTTGCCGCTGAGAACTGGTTATACCAATATCTTCAGCAAAGGCGGCGGCAATCTGAGTTCTCAGGCTGGGTTCAGCGGCCTTCCAGCCAAATATTCCGATGGTATCGCTCCGAGTGTTATCGAGGGTATTGGCACGCCCGGAAATACCATCGCCATCCACGTCATCGGGGTCTGCTGCTGCCCGCAGTGCTGTCCGGTCAATGCGGTCGATCAAACCCATGCCCACCAGCGCCGGCGCCAGTCGCGCTGAAACAGGGGCATCGTATGCGCTGCCGGCAGTGAGAGCGTGTGCCTCCATTCGATAGTGCCGCCACGGCAGTGACACCGTGTGCTGCTCTGATATCGAAACCGCCTGGTGCCGGGTTTGCCAACGAATCTTGCCTTCTGCGACATAACCCGGCAGAGCAAAGGTTTGCAGTTGCTTGCCGACTGCACTGTCAGGAGAAAGCTTGAGTATCAAGCCAGGCCCTTGTTCCGGTAACATCCCCTGGCCATTGTCAATGTGGCAGCTTGCACAGCGATTGGCATTAAACAAGGGTCCGAGGCCATCTCTGGCAGCGGTGCTGGCGGGGGCTGACACCCAGGCCTGGCGGGCAAAACTACGGCCCACCGCCCAGTCCAGCTGTTGGGCCAGAGAGAGGCTCGCTGATGGACCCATTAAATAGCGGGCATGGGGATAGTCTGCCTGACAGGGCGATAGACCGAGCAGTAACCACGCGGTGCATTGCGCGACCCGTATTGCCAGCCTGACAGAACTAGCTGGCGTTGGCGTTGACATTGATTGCAGAGGCGGCCTGTTCAATGCTGCGCGTTTGCTGCTCGAGCCGCTGCAGTATGCGAGTCAGCAGTGCGCGCCCCTCGGGGTGATCCGGTGAGATGAGCATGTCGAATTTTTGCGGGGCAGCGGGGCGTTCCGCCCACTCGGTAAGGGTTTTCAGCTCGGCCATGGTAGCGTCCAGGTCCTGACGTAGCTGTTTGTCCACCTGGGGTGCGACAGCGGCTACCGCTGCACTGAGCGAGGGGCCACGAAGCAGGGTGCCGTCGCGACGCTGATATTCGCCCAGATACACATTACGAATACCCAGCCCGTTGTAATAGTGCGACCAGTGAGTATTGTCACTGAAACAGTCGTGCTCATCCTCTGGAGAATTCGCCTCCAGCGCGACCTTGATTCGCTCGCCGCCCAGTTCGCCGAGCGACAGTGAACCCATGCCCTTCACTATGCGCGCCAGCGCCTGCTTTGGGGGCAGACTGAGCAGTTCGGCCCGGTAGTTGGCGGTGTTCCCCGGCGCCCACTGGCTGGCCATATAGCGCAGGTCGCTGACCAGTTGTTGGGTTGCCGCGCGGAGGTAGGCCGCGCGCCGTTCGCAGTGGCCATGACTGCACGCCTCGCCGACAACAAAATCGGTATAGGGACGCTGTCCCGCACCGGCCTGGTGACCGTTCAAATCCTGCCCCCACAGCAGAAATTCAATAGCGTGATAGCCTGTTGTGACATTGGCCACAGCGCCACCCACTTCGTGCAGATCCTCCAGCAACGCAGGAGAAATCTGGGCGGCGTCGATCACGGCACCGCCGAGGTCTATGTGAGGGTTGGCGATAATATTCATGTCGGCGGCGATATTACCCAGACTTGCGGCATAGCTGTCGTCCACATAGTCAATCAGCCCTTCGTCCAGCGGCCAGCTGTTAACCCGGCCCTCCCAGTCATCAACCACCGGATTACCAAATCGGAAGACTTCGCTTTGTTGGTAAGGCACCCGCGCCGCCTTCCACGCGGATCGCGCACCGGCCAAGGTGTTCTCATCGGGTTTGCTCAGTAGCGCATCCACAGAATTGAGCAACTGTGCGGCAGCGGCAGCGGAATCGCCGTAGACAGCGTGAGCGATCGCGGCATAGTGTTCGACTATCTCCCGCTCGGTCGCAGCGGACGCCACCTGTGAGAGCATCAGTGCCAGGGTGACGATCAGGTGCTTAATCATGGTCTTCCTCGGTATAAAAGCGATAAGTCTGTACAATGACCGGGGCCATTCTACCGTTAAATGAAAATTATTCGCAATTAGAGTGGCGATTTATTTCACGGCAACGCTTGAATACCCATCAACCGCCAAAGGGCTGCGGGGCGAGGGCGCTGTGGTAAACTTGACGATTTTCCGGAGTGAACAAATGGAATTCAAACCCCGTCGTTCGGCGCTGTATATGCCAGGTGCCAATACTCGAGCACTCGAAAAAGCTCGCACACTGCCCGCCGATGTTTTGATTCTCGATCTGGAAGACGCGGTGGCGCCGGCGCAAAAGGCCGAGGCACGCGCGAATATCCTCACCGCCCTCGCCGAAGGGGGCTACGGTCACCGAGAGTTGGTAGTCAGGGTAAACGGCTTCGATACCCCTTGGGGACGGGACGATATTGTGGCCTTTGCCAAGGCGCCGATCAGCGCGCTGTGCCTGCCCAAGGTAGAATCCGCCGCGGAAGTTTCCGCCGTGGTGCAGCTACTCAAGCAAGAGCAAGCGAGCCCGGACTTGAAACTGTGGACAATGGCGGAAACGCCCCGTGGCATTCTGAATATCGACGAGGTTGCCGGCGCTGATCCGCGTATGGCCGCAATTGTGCTCGGCACTTCGGATCTCGCCAAGGATCTGCGTACTCCCCACACCCCCGAGCGGCTGGGGCTATTGACCTCGCTGGGTATGTGCGTGCTCGCTGCCCGTGCCCACGGTCTTGATGTGTTTGATGGCGTTCATCTGGACCTCAACGACCAGGTGGGTCTTGAACAGGCCTGCTCACAGGGCGTTGAACTCGGTTTCGATGGCAAAACACTGATACATCCCAAACAGATCGAGGCCGCGAACAAAGCTTTCGCTCCCAGCGCCGAGGTCGTTGAGCGGGCAGGGCGAATCCAGGCAGCGTGGCAAGAAGCTGAAGCTGCGGGTAAGGGGGTCGTACTGGTAGATGGTCGTCTGGTTGAAGCCCTTCATGTTGAAGAGGCGATTCGTATACTGGCCATAGATGCAGCGCTGCAACAGCGCGACTAGCACTGTATCCGTGCTGCTACTGCGGCGAGGCCTGAACAGGGAGACTCATCAGCAGTCGTTTTTATGACTCCGATGTCGCCTTGCGCCCCTTGGCCATCTTGCGGGGGTAGCGCGCCAGGTTAATCAATTCAACCACACGTTCGTCGGCCCAGCTGTCCAGTTTGAGGTTTTTGACAAAGCCACAGTGCCCGCCAAACTGGCAGCACTCTACGCTGAGCATGGGCGAAGGTGCCAGCTGCGCAAGGTCTTCGGCCAGTATCATTGGATCGTCCTGGGTGGCGATGACGTGGGCGGGGCTATCCAGTCCCGTCAGCACGTCGCCGACGATTCCGTAGGCCTGCAGGTAGTCCTCGGGGCGCTCGAATTCAGTATGGTTCGGCACAAAATAAGCGTTCATAGCCGCCAGTGATGTGAAGGAGGGGAGCTCGTCCTGATATCCTAACTCCGGGTAGTAGCGCAGTTTTTTAATCAGTGATCGCTTCCATTTCCGCACAAAGTATTTTTCATAAAGCCACCAGCCGTTCTCCAACGCAGCCATGGTCTTGACCGGGTCGAGCAGGGGGCAGATGGCAATGGTTTTGTTCAGGGAAATGCCTTCAGACCTGGCCCTCGCCGCCATCCTCAGCGCAAAATTGCCGCCCAGCGAAAAGCCCACCAGAAAGTGCCAGTCGCGGGGGTAATTAGCATGAATCTGTCGCAGGGCCGCAAGCATTTCATCGAGACGGGTGGAATTGAACAGGTCGCGATTCAGGTGGTGGCTGGGTCCGTGGTCGCGCATGTTCAGCCGAAACACATCGTAGCCTTCGGCAAACAGCGCCGAGGCAGCAGAGAGCAAATAGGTAGAGTTGGAGCTGCCCTCCCAGCCGTGAATCAAGGTGACCAGGCCCCGCGCGGGAATATCGTGGGCCGAATAATCGCCACAGAGTTGCACGCCGTTGCCGCAGTCGAGCACCACTTCCCTGGTTGCTGCCTGAAGGCGTCTTACCCGAGGAAAAATACGCAGCCGGCGCAAGCGCGTCGACGCGAGAATTGACTGAACGTGGGGGTTTTGCAAAAAACCGGGCGGCGAAAAATCCGTCATAACGTCTGTGTGTTAGCTCCGTGAACAATCCCTAAACCATATGGGGGATACTCATCAGACCCCACCAGAGGGAGTATATCCCGCAAACTTCCAATAATCGTTAATTCTTCCACGGGTAGGTGTCAATGAAATCCACGATTCATCGCACAGGAGTTGCGCTGTGCGCTGCGGGTGCTATTGCCGTTGTACCAAATATCGCAGCGGCAAAGCTTGAGCTGGAAGAAATACTGGTCACGGCGGAAAAGCGTGAATCCAGCCTGCAGGACACACCGATTTCACTGCTGGCATTCTCCCAACAAAAGCTCGAGCGCTTTGGCATCAGCGACCTTGGAGATATCGCCGGGCTTGCCCCCAACGTGACCATTACCCCATTCCCGAACAGCCGTAGCTCGCTGGTGGTCTTTATGCGCGGGGTGGGTAACAACGACAGCCAGACCACCCAGGACCCTGCTGTGGGCATTTATATCGACGGTGTCTATATTGCCCGAAGCGTCGGTTTGACCAGCGATATTGCTGATTTACAACGTATTGAAGTCCTGCGTGGCCCCCAGGGAACCCTTTACGGCCGCAATACCACCGGGGGCGCCATCAATCTTATCACCGCTAAACCCGGCGATAAGCTGGCTTTTTCCCAAACACTCAGCGCGGGGAATCGGGACTATTTTCGCTCACTGAGTAAGCTGGAAACAGGTCGCATCGGCGACGTTGCCGTCAAGTTGAGTTACCTTACTGGCGAGCACGCCGGCTGGGTGGAAAACACCGGACAGGGCGATAATTTCGGGGAGGAAGAAAAGGAGGCCGGGCGCGCAGCCTTGCGCTGGGATATCAGTGAGGGCATCACACTGGATTACGCCTACGACTTTTCCGACATCGACGGCCCGCAACACTTTTACCAAACCACCCAGTCCTCAGGTGCGCCCCCAGCCCAGGCCAGTCGCCAGGACGAAGGATCGTGGAACGGTGGTGTCGAGCCCAGTGTCACCGGCATCAAGGGACACAGCCTGATCCTGTCCTGGGCGTCTGCCATTGGCACCCTGACCGCAATTACCGGTTACCGCGAACTGGAAGAGACAATTGTTCAAGACTACGGCGGCGGCACCCCGGGATTCAGAATCAACGTAACATTGTCCCAGGAGCAATTATCCCAGGAGTTCCAACTGGTAGGGGATTTGGGCAGCGACTGGCGTTATGTCGCCGGGCTTTATTACTTTGAAGAAGAAGGACTGGAGGAGGAGCAGGCCTTTGTACCCGCCGTCGTGCCGAACCCGGTGCCGACAATGCCCCCTACAGTAATTACCGCCACACTTGAAGACCGTCGCATTGAGTCTGCCGCGGAGGCCTACGCCGCCTATGGGCAACTCAGCTGGTCGCCCCAACGTTTCGATCGTCGCCTCGACGTTACCCTCGGCGGTCGCTACAGCATCGATAAGCGGCAGGCAGCCAAGAACAGCGAAATCTATTTCGTCGATGGCGAACAGAGTGGCAGTCACGACTGGAGTAACTTCAACCCCAGTGTCGTGGTTGACTACGACTGGAGCGAAAATTTTTCTACCTTTGGCAAAGTGGTTACCGCCTATAAAAGCGGCGGTTATAACGTGCGCAGCACCGAGGAAGGTTTTCAACCGCCCTTTGACGAGGAGCATCTGATTTCCTATGAACTGGGCATGAAGTCAACTTGGTTTGCCAACCGCCTCAGTGTGAACGCGGCGATATTCCGCGCCGACTATGAGGATATGCAATTACAGCAGATCACCAATAACGCGACGATTTTTCTTACCGATGTGTTCAACGTGGGCAAGGCGCAACTGGATGGCGGCGAAATCGACCTGGTCGCGGTGCTGGCCGAGGGCTTAACCTTTCAAGCCTCCTACGGCTATACCGATGCCGACTTTGTGGAATATATCGACCAGCGTGGAGGCAGTCAGACCGAGGGCGAGAATATCGCCAGTCAGGCGGAAATGCCCTATGCCCCGGAACATAATTATACGATTGGGCTGGAGTACCAGCGGCCGATCAGCACCGCGAATTTAACCCTTACCCTCGACTATCAGTGGACTGACGAGCGCTACGGCACCGCATTGAATGACGATATGGCGGGCTTTTTCCTCGACGATTACGGGATTATTAATGCGCGCATGGCACTCTCCGGCCTGTTCATGGAAGGTGCAGAGCTGAGGGCAGCGGTGTATGTGCGCAACCTTACTGACGAAGAATACAAGGTGCATTCCATCAGTCTGGGTACCCACCACGCGGCCTACTTTGGCGAGCCCCGCAGCTACGGCTTTGACCTCAGTCTCCATTTCTAGACGGACACTCACCATAAAAAGGAATGACCCATGACCGAGACAACAAACAACGGCTTTGGCAAGTCTGCCCAACAGGCCAGTTTTCAATCCGGGCAGTTCGTCGCCGCCGGTGATAAGGCTTCCTGGCTGGCCCTGTTCGCCGACGATGCCATTGTGCAGGATCCGGTCGGCGTGTCCCCGCTGGACCCCAGTGGTGAGGGGCATAAAGGCAAGGCCGCCATCGCCAATTTCTGGGACACACTGATTGCGCCAGGAAAGATCAGTTTCGACATTGTCAGCTCTCACCCCGCCGGTGACGAATGCGCCAATGTGATCCACATGGGGTACTAGGGATTTTCCGTCCAAAAACGACAAAAATCGCTGAAAGCCCCGCCATCCGTGGCCTCTCAGGGAGTATTACTATTACCGAACCGGTAAATATCCCTCGATTGTGCGCATCAGTTCCTCCAGATCCGGTAACTTTTCACTCAATTCGAAGGTATAGATACCCTTTAAGTTGATGTTATACCAAGCCACTGGAGAAGCCTGTTTGACTATCTGTATTCGTTTATCGTCATTCTGATATTCGAAGCTGGTAAGCAGCTGGCTGAGTATGCTGGAGTTAAAATAGATGATGGCGTTGGTGACCAGACGTGCACATTCGTTCCAAAGTTGGATTTCTTCATCAGAGCTACCCCGGAACTGATCCCCATTGACGTTACTAATCGCTCGACGCAATTGGTGATAGGCCTCCCCCCGGTTAAGGGCGCGCTGAACATAGTTGCGCAGACTGGCATCATCGATGTAGTTAAGCAGGTAATTCGCTTTTACCAGGCGATTGTACTCGGTCAGGGCCTCCAACAAGGGATAGTTTTTCTTGTATCCGGAGAGTTTCCGAACCAACGTGGCCTGTGTTGTCTTTCGTTCTTTGAGTGACACTGCGATTCGTTGGATAGTGTCCCAGTGCTGCATGATACGTTTGGTGTTGATGGGCTTTTTCAGGTGTAGCTGGATTCTCTGATCCTTCCCTTCCTTTACATCAAACATCTCATTGATGACGCGGCCAACCTGCGCGTAGCGCGGCGCAAAGCTGTAACCGAACAGATCCAACAGAGCGAAGTTGACGTGATTGACCCCATGGGTATCGGTAGAGAGGACATCCGGAATGATCTCGGAGCTGTTGTTCATCAGCAAGTCAAAGATGTGGTGGGATTCGTGTTCATTCGCACCGATCACCCTGGCGTTAACGGCAGCGTGATTGGCGATTAAGCTCATGGCCGAGACGCCTTTCTGAGTGCCAAAGTACTTCGATGAGTAGCGCGTTTTGAAGGTTTCGCGCCGAGCCTCGAACTTTTGGCCATCGGCACTGGCGTGGATAATATCCTCTTGGATGTTGTAATGCTTGAAGATGGGCAGCTTGGCCGTCGCGTTGTTGATGTTATCGCTGGCTACATTCAAAGTTTCCAGTCGTAGATAGTTTGCCTGGATGGTGCTGAGTTGATCATAGGTGCGATCGGAGATTTGAGCCATGCCGTAGATGCCTTGGTTTGTCGCATTTCCCACCAGAATCGCTAGCAGGTCATATTCGTGGACTCGGCTCTTGGACTGGGAACCCATTACATGTTCAAAGCAATCAATGAACCCTGTGTCGCGGTCAACCATGCGCAACACATCGGCGACGCCCGTCGTCGGTATCTGCTGGAAGAAGGGGTTGTTGACCAGGTACTTTTTACTCGCTGTCGGTAACCGCCATAAGCGCTTACCCTTGGGATTGCGCAGGATGATATTACGGTTATCATCTTGTTCCAGGTAATCACTGACCTCATGAAAACGGATCTCCAGATCCCTGGCCATTTGCTCGATCAGTTTATGCGGTTCAGCGGTCAATTTTGGTAGCTGGGTTTGATCCAGCAACTCAGCCTTTTCTCTTTGCCAGCGTCCTCGACTCACCAGATCAGCCTCCAAAGCCCGGTATTTAACGACATTCGGCAAGGTCAGTTGCCCATTCAATCGGTCAGGGATTTGTAGATACAGGTACCATTCGTAGCGACCTGGGTTAAAATTTCCGCCCTCGTCCTGCAAGAAAGGCAACTGTTTTTTGGGTGGCAGCCGGCCGTCTATATTTGCCGTTGAGATGACTCCTGGGGCTGAGAAGTCAAGTCGGGCGTGATCCAGTACTGCTGCTAGGCGTTGAGTGCCCTCACTGCCTTCGAAGCGCAGGCAAAGAAACAGCTGCCGGAGCAAACCTTCCCTTAAGCTATCTCTCTGGTCATAATACTGCCACGTAGCTTCTTCAACGGAACGCTTTTGTTCATTCAGAAACAGACAGACGGACTCCAGGTCTTTCTCCGCAAGAAGCTTCAGGGCTTTCTGCTTTACCGACCCAAACGGTTGCTGTTGATCAATGCTGCCATCAATGAATAGGTGCAGAACTTCTGCCGCCTTGCTGACATTTTTAGCAGCTTTTTGCCAGTCCTTATAAACTGCTTCCTGCGCATAGGTCTTGGCTTTTTGCTTGATCTGTCGGACATGATGAACAAAACCATCAGCTATGCGCTCCAATGCCTGCTGCCAGCGGGACTGCAGATAGCACAGGAGATAAAGCCGCTGATTGCCCACAGACTGCCGTTTCATCTTGGCACCATAGTAGTCGACCCGCTCAGCAAGATGTTGTTGATTTTTCTGGGACAACGATAGTCCGCTCAAGAGGGAATTCACTTCCGGCATCCAGTGCTGGATATGGAAATGTACGGCCAGCTCCTTCTCCAGCTCGGTACCAGTAAAGTTACGGGCATATTGACGCAACTGTCGTAATGTAAGCGTTCCGTCACCATTTACAAGGGTGGCCAATGCTTGTTTTAAATCCGGAGACAGCTCAAATTCTACGTGGGTAATCAGCCGTTCTTGTTCCTGACCAACAACCTGGCTGATGATTTTTTGCAGTGTGCTGTAGGCTGGGATCGCAATTTTCTGCCCTGACAAATACTCAATGGCTGCATCGAAGAGGTATCTCGGAGCAGACCAAGCTTTGGCCTGCTTGATTAGGTGGGCTACCAAGGCAGATTCATGGCCTTTAGAGCTCCAGCGCTGGTATTCACAGAGTTCGAATATCCGCTGGTAAATCCGCTCGTTTTCTTTCTGAGATAGATTGAACGGCCTAAAGCCCGGTCCTGGTAGTACTGTTTGGTGGACGTGCTTGAGATCATGTTTTATCTGATGAAAACCAAGGTTTAGCGCGACAGGCTTAGCCTTAAAATAACCCAACAACAAGAAAAACATGTAGCGCTGGCCACGATTTCGGAATTTATTGCCAACTGCCAGTTCCTTGTCGTTAAGAGAGAAAAAGAATCGTTGATCGTTAGATGTGAAAATTGGGGGGCCGTAAAAATCATCTTGTTCTGCATCAGACAGGATCTGAACACGTTCTTCATATGCCATATTTTTAGCCTAAAAAAGCTAAATTTTAACCAAAATCGGTGTAAATATGGACTTCAGAGAAAGTAATACCATTTGGGAGACTACGGATGGCGGGGGCTACAGCGTTTTTTGTCGTTTTTGGACGGAAAATCCCTAGTACCCCTACATGGCCTGGGATGATGAATTCGGGCAAAAGCGTCCGGGCGTTCTGGTGGTCCATGAATGGTGGGGGCACAATGAATTTGCCCGGAATCAGGCAGAACGGCTTGCTTCAGCCGGCTATACGGCGTTTGCGCTGGATATGTATGGCTCTGGCAAACAAGCCGACCATCCCGATACCGCCCAGAAGTTCATGCAGGAAGCCACCCGGGACATGAGTCAGGTCAAGGCGCGCTTCATGAAGGCGATGGACATCCTGAAGAACCACGAAAGTGTTGATGCGTCCCAAATTGCGGCACAGGGTTACTGTTTTGGCGGCGCCGTGGTTCTCAACATGGCGCGCATGGGCGTCGATCTGGACGGCGTTGTCAGCTTCCACGGCGCGCTCGGCAGCCCCCTCACGGCTGAACCCGGGTCCGTGAAAGCCAGGATCCAGGTGTACACCGGCGGTGCCGACAAGCTGGTCCCCTCGGATCAGGTCGCGGGCCTGGTCAAGGAGATGCAGGATGCCGAAGTCGACCTTACACTGGTGAGCTTCCCCGGCGTGCTGCACTCATTCACCAACCCGGGCGCCGACAAGATCGCCGAAAAGTTTGGTATGCCGGTTGGTTATGACGAAGAGGCTGCCAGCCGTTCCTGGGATGGCACCATGCGTTTCTACAAGGCCATCTTCACCCAGTAACACAAGCGAGTGCAAACAAACCGAAACCGGCAGTATTTACAGTGAATTCTGGAACACCAACCGAAAAGCATGATGAGGTGCAACATGGCAACTGAGAGTTTACCACTGTTCGATGGAGACAATCGTCCAGACTATAAGTCGCTGGGCAACTCGGGGCTGTTCGTATCCGAACTGTGCCTGGGCACCATGACCTTCGGCGGCGATGAGGACATCTGGGGCCTGATCGGCCAGTTGCAGCAGGAACAGGCCGACGAACTCGTGAAGATCGCCCTGGAGGCGGGGATCAACTTTATCGATACCGCCAACATCTATGGTTTCGGCGCCAGTGAGCGCATCGTCGGCCAGTCCCTGAAGAATCTCGGCGTTCGCCGCGAAGATGTGGTGCTGGCGACCAAGGTGCTTGGCCCTATGGGGGCTGGCCCCAATGCCCGTGGTGCTTCCCGCGGCCATATAATGAGCGAATGCAAGGCGAGCCTGGCGCGCCTGCAAACGGATTATATTGACCTGTACCAGATCCACGGTTTTGACCCGGCCACGCCGATCGAGGAAACTCTGGAGGCACTGAACACCCTGGTGCAGCAAGGCCATGTGCGTTACGTGGGCCTGTCCAACTGGGCCGCCTGGCAAGTGATGAAAGCCATCGGCATCACCCGGGCCCGCAACCTGTGCCCGATCATATCCATGCAAGCCTACTACACCCTCGTAGGTCGCGATCTGGAGCGGGATATTATTCCGATGCTGGAATCTGAGAACGTCGGTCTGATGGTGTGGAGCCCACTGGCCGGGGGTTACCTGTCCGGTAAATACGAGGGGCCGGACGTTTCCGAAGAAAACCGGCGCGCCAAGTTTGACTTTCCGCCCGTCAACCGCGAGCGGGGCAGCGAAGTCATCAAGGTTATGCGGGAGATTGCCGATGGCAAACAGATCGACGGCGAACCGGTCAATGTGGCACAGATTGCCCTGTCATGGCTGCTACACCAGAAGCCTGTGACCAGCATCATCGTTGGCGCCAAGCGGCCCGAGCAGCTCAGGGACAATATCCGCGCGGCCCAAATCCGCTTGTCCGACGATGAACTGGTAGCCCTGGATGAAGTCAGCCGCCTGCCCGAGGAGTACCCTGGCTGGATGATGAAGATGATGGCGGGGTACCGGGATCCGGTAAAGCCGGGAGAATGATGTCGCCAATTGATATCACGGGTAGCCGCGCCGCTCTGGTGCGGCTACCGGGGGAGGAGAGCATGAATATATTGTAAAACGCAGAAGCGCATGCTCACTGATCGCTGCATTGTATTTGCTGGCTGTTGCAGCGCCAAGCGTGGCAGGCGAAGAATGGGAAACCAGTCTCGGGGCCGGTGCGCTCTATGCTCCTGATTACCTGGGCAGTGATGACTACGAAACCCGGGCCTTGCCGATACTGAGGCTGAGCTATGGCGATCGTTTCTATTTTAATTTAACGTTCGCGATGGGCTGGGCTGGAATGCTATTCGCCAAAGTAATTGGCGGGTCTCACCCTTCATTGGCTATACAGCAGGGCGTGACAATGATAATGATCTTCAATTACTGGAAAAGGTTGATGGCGGCGCCATTGCCGGTCTACGCATTGCCTGCGCTGATAATGCCTGGTCCTACAGCGCCACCGCACAGACACCCTTTACCGGCGACGTAAATGGTTATCAATTGGCGTTCAAGGCGCAATGGCGCGATCAACTCAGTGAGAAATGGTCCGCTTCCTTCGGACCAAGCCTGACATACAGCAGTGAAGACTGGACCGAAGACATGTTTGGCATTTCCCCGAGCGAAAGTGTCCGGTCTGGCCTGAGTACCTACAGCCCTGATGGCTACTTTCGTTTTGGTCTGACCGGCAGCATTAGGGGGCTTCTGTACAACTCTCCGAGACGATGGCGTGGGCTAGGGGGACTATCTGGAGCCACTTACCTACCTGATGTTCCTGAAAATGGCGGATGAGTACAGCAAGACGCCCTACAGTCGCGATGTGGCGGTCCCGGAGTAGTATAGCTGGCAGTCGCTCACCCGTAAGAAGGGGGCTGAGCTCGAAGTGTTGTATGTTGAGCTATTGCGTGAATTGGGCAGGCAGACCGGAATGCTTGGGCAGATCTTCACCAAGGCTCAAAACAAGATTCAGGACCCGGCCAAGTTGTACGGGGCGGTCCATTGATGAAAAAACGCTCGCCGCAAAATTATGAGTTGCGCTTGAGCACGCGGGAGCGAGCCATGCGGCTCGTGAAAAGCAAGCGTTTGTGAGAGCTTTCAGTGAACTGACGCCCAAGGGGCAAGCGAAATTACTGGCGACGTTCAGCGGAAAGCTCAAATGGGCAAAACAAGTTCTGGAGTAACCCAGTGGCGAAGCCGTTTCTGTTAACGCTCAATACCCAAGACCCTCAACCTGAAGTTCTGGATTCTGGTCAGTTGTACTGACTCGGGCATAGCCTCTGGGGCTGGTCCATCTTGGGAAGTTATCCCCGGATTATTCGCATGCAGTCAATTCCGGTGAAGAAATCCCAGCATGACAACCTTACCCTGTTTTTGTGACATAGGGCCAGGAGTGGGGCCTATCCTTCAAACCATAAATGGCTTCTTGCTCTGTACGGTAAATGTCCGTACAATTTGGGTGTGTCTTTCAAAGGCGCTGAAGAAAGAGAGAAATATTGTCCAACACAATAACGGGAGATGCTGAGGAAAACTCTTTTAAAGAGAAATTTCCAGCAGATGAAAAAATGCAGCATAAAGTCGCAAGGCTGGACCTACGATTGGATCCAGACATCAAGAACCTTGCGGCGCGGGCTTCTGCTTTAGTGGGCTCGAAAACTTTGAGCGATTTTGTAGTGCAAGCAATTCGCGAAAAAGCCAGTCGAGCAATCGAGGAAGCAGAAGTTGTGCGGTTGAACAGCGAGGCCTTTGCTGCCTTTAAGGCGACATGCGAGTCACCAGAGACAGCAAATGAAGCGTTGTCAGCAGCCATGCGCCGCCGACATAAACGGAAACAGGAAAGTGCTTTTTATAGAAGAACTGAACAAGAAACTTCACGACCGTAAAACGTTTGATTGCGGGCTTGCTGACGTCAATGAGTTCCTGAAAAAGCGGGCGAGTCAGCAAGCCCAGCAATCCATCAATAGAACCTGGGTGGCACTCGATGATGAAATGGTGGATTTTCATCCAACGCCAATAGTTGGGTTTTACACTCTAACCAGTTGTACGGTGGCTCATACAGACATCCAGGGGAACTATCCCCACTACCCATTACCCGCTTTTAAGTTAGCCTGGTTCGGTGTTCATAATGAATATCAGGGCACTCCAATGCGCGTTGGTGAAGAACTGCTAGCTAGTAGAGGCACTGCTTCAGTCTTGGGAGCTCTTTACCCACACTCAACTAGGTGTTGCCTTAGTTGTTGACCCGTTAACCCAGAAAAGTGAAGACTTTTTCCGGAAATACGATTTCCAGGAAATTGGGCGCTCTTTCCATGGTCAAGAAACTCTCTATTTGCCGATGAGAAAAATCCGACAGATGATTGAAGCGGATCTGCTTCTGGGGGCCGAGGAAAAGTTTGGCTCAAGAACGAAAGCTGAACGTTGGTTTGATACACCTGATTCACTGTTTGGTGATCTCTCGCCTCGAAAGATGATCGATGTAGTCGGTGGCGTCGGCATTTTGGAAGATGCGATCTATGAGAGTTGAAGGCGGCGCGCGTCAGCTCTGATTCTTGTTTACAGATCAGTTTCAGCTTCCTGAGCTGTTTTTACGCTATCGGGGGGAATGACATGCTCAGCGCCTGGATCAAGTTTCGAAACCAGGTTGTGTACCAGTTTTCCCTCCACTTGGCCACGTGATCTCCTGTGTCACAGACGACATGGCCCGCTTACCAGCAGGCAATAGCAGTGCCAGAGCCAGAACCTTTCGTGCCCCAGTAAAGGCCGCCATCGTATTGAAATTGGTCGTAGCGAGTCGGAAGTTGTTCGATTGGGCCTCGGTGCTCCATCAAAAGGCTACGCGGGCACCATTGAAAAATTTAAGTTGAACTGCCTGGGCTAATAATCAGATTTCCATTTAGTAGCACAATGAATTCAGACTATCCTTAATTTATCTCGTAAAAACAATGAGTTAAAATATTATAGATTAATAGAATAGGATTTTTATTTGCAATAGCCTAGAGTGATCAATGGTAACTGGATCCAGATGGGAAGATGCGTATGTCGATCAATGACCTTCTGAAACGTAGCTCCTCCCATGGTACGGAGGAAGCAGAAGTAGCTTTCTTCTCAGCTATAGAGGCTTGTGGCCTGTTCCTGAATCAGTGACTCTACGCTTGAATATACTCACCCGGGCAGGACTCAAGCCAATTTTCCCTGGAATCTAGCCAAAGCCGGTTTGTTGATGGCGGAAATGCCTAGGACAGGTTCGGTCAGCTGCCCGAGATTGATTATTTTGAGACCGGAGCCTGATGTTCCTACAATACCCGATTGCCCCGGCACAGTTTCCGGGTGATCCCAGGGTGAAGGCCGTTATTGAGCTGGCTTATCCGGAGGCTGATTCGCTAACACGGTGTCACGTCTCAAGACGAGGTGGCTGCAAGAGCGCCAAGATTGGCGTCGCCGTGAGCTGAGAAGAAGCGCTCATCTACTGGTGGACGGATGGTGTCTACAGCAATGGTTGTCTAGATGACAGGCTCTGCCTGTTGGTGATCATAGGAGTTACCGAGTATGGCCACAAGGAACTGGTCGCGGTTGAAGATGGCCATCGGGGGTCTGAAGCCAGCTGGCGAGAGCTGCTCACCGGCTTGCGGGAGCGGGGCCTGGATTATGCCTCCAAGCTGGCCGTAGGCGACAGGGCTCTGGTTTCTCTATCTGGCGAAGACCCGTGAGGGCGCTCACAAAGCCTTTGACAGCACCTTGAAGCGATTCCGGGACAAGTACCCGAAGGCCATGGAAAACCTTGAAAAGGATCGGGATGAACTGCTCGCCTTTTACGACATCCCGGCAGCGCACTGGATTCATTTGCGGACCACCAATCTGATTGAGTCCACCTTCGCCAAGGTAAGGCTGAGTACAAAGCGAACCTGGTCCTGTGGCAACCCGACACCACGTTATCGATGGTGTTCAAATTGCTCCATTCCGTTCAGAAACGCTGGAAGCGGATCAAGGGGTTCAACCAACTGAAGCTGGTGGTGAACAACGTCCAGTTTCGGGATGGAGAACGCGTGGATGATCAATCAATCTGGCAGAGACGCCGCCTTATGGCCATTTGCCAGATTTGATAATAACTCCAGATAGTGCGGATTGATGTGTAATCAAAAAAAGGGGCGTTGCAACCCCTCCCAAATTTACCCATAATTAAAGCGTTGACAATAGTTACAACATACGGTGCAAGCCATGTTATCAAACGTGCTCAGTAATGCCGTGGTTTTTGCTCAGGCACACCCGCTAGAAGTATCCGATTACTTCAGTCGTCATGTCGGGCACCACATACTGGAATTTGCGGATCGGGTTTGCAGTCGCACGCAAGCCTCTCGCCTCAATTACCGTGATTTCGCTGGCCTCGGGCTGGCATCCATCAGCTACGGTGATAAGGTGAATGTTCGTTGTCCCGAACCTCGAGAGATCTACCATTTTCAGTTTGTGGCCCGAGGTGAATGCCTTTGGCGCTTCCCGGACAAGAACATTCGGCTGTTGCCTGGTCAAGCACTTATGGTTAATCCCTATGATCGAGTATCGCTAACGTATTCTGCTGATTGCGAAAAAGTTATTGTTACAGTGCCTCCAGCGCTGATCAACGAAATATGCCTTGATCAGGCAGGCTCATTGCCTCGTGAAGGGGTTAAGTTTTCATCTGATGTTATAGACTTGAGTGAATCGGCATGTTTCCTGAGGTTGCTGGATGTGCTGTTAGCAGAGGCCAATGGCAGCGAGTTGGGTCTGGAGCATGTGCAGCGGCCCTATCGCGAAATTCTGATCCGCAAGCTGCTGCATCAGTTCAGCAGCAATATTGCCTCCGAGCATGGCCTACACGCCAATGATCCCAGTTTTTGCCACCTCTTGGCTTACATCGAGACCAATATCCGCGCTGACCTGAGCGTTGAAGAACTGGCGCAGGTGGGGAATGTGAGTACCCGCACCGTCTACAACTTGTTTGCCAAGTATTTTAGTGTGACGCCGAAGCTGTTCATCAAGCAAGCCAAGCTGAAAAGCCTGCGTGAAGATTTGGCCGGTGGCAAGGCTATTCGCAATGTGACGGAAGTTGCTTTGGACTACGGCTTTACCCACCTTGGGCGTTTTTCATCCGACTATCGCAAGATGTTTGGTGAGCTGCCGTCGGAAACGCTGCAGCGCAGGCGCTGAAGCCACTGAATGCCACCAAGTGGTAGCTCACTCGGTTAATATGAGCGGCACGCCTGATTTAGGCGTGCCGTTTCAGTTGTGGCTGACCGCAGATCTCATCCGTGACCTTCTGTACGCAGGTTATCAGCTGTTGCCGTAGCGGTGAACCCGAGGTGATGTCGGTGTCGCAGGCCATCCCTATCAGGCTGACGGCCGATGAGATGTGGCCGTTGATATCGTAAATGGCGCTGCCCGCCACGTTCAGGTCCGGTAAGTAGTCGCCGTAGAAACAACACAGGTTGTCGTTCCTAACCTGAAGCAGGTGTTGTCGAAACTGTTCGCGCTCAAGGGCACGGCCGCCATGACGAGGCAGGGCCGGTGGATGCTGGAAAAACTGCTCCAGTATCTCTTCACGGCGCTCATGGGGTAGGCTGGCAAGGAAAATTCGGCCTGACACTGAGAAGAAGGGAGACAGTTCCAGCCCCAACCGTATATTGACAGCGACGGGAGAGGTGGAGTCCAGCCATTTGATTACCAGCGGCGCATGGCCGTTCCAGATTGTCACCGATACGGTCCTGTTGCTGGCCTTATTCAGCTCTTCAGCCGCACTGAAAACCAGTCGAATCGGATCGATGCGGCGAATGGCTGCTACTCCGAGTGTCAGGCAGGATCTGCCCAGCGTGTAGCCGTTGCCGGTGTCATGAGCGATATGGCCCATGCGCAGCAGGCTGACCAAGTACTTGTGCAGTCGGCTGGGCGAAAGCGACAGCCGGTCGGACAGGTTTTTGAGGGTCACGGGCCTGGGTGACTCTGCAATGGTATCCAGAATTCGCAAGCCGATCTCAAGAGAACCGATCCCTTGACGTGGGGGGTTGGCATTTTTTTCTATTTCTGCAGTCATAGGCGGGGTCCCTGTAGTGCTGCTTGGATGGGGGATTGTACTCGTAACCGATCCGGATCGGGTGGCAAGTAAGTTGTTCAGACAGCGAGGTTGGACTCAACCTCGTCCAGCCGTGCCATCAGCTGCTCGGAATTGTCACTGAATATCAACCTGCCTTGGTCACTTGCCGCCATATATCGCTCATTTCACTGAATGCTTATCCGGGACTCTGGGAATAATTCAGGCTGTTGCTTTCGGTGTTGTTAATAGTGTGATGCATTCCAAAATACAACATTTGCAGTATCAGGACAAAGAATGCGCTGTCCGGATAGTCACCCCCGGGGACTTATATCATTATCAACAAGAATAAAGGAATCCACGCAAGGCAATAGAATGGCAAAAGTAGGCAGCGTTATCAAAGGCTACGGCGAAAAACACCTTTGTCGTGACCGTTGGGGCATGGTTGTTGATCCTGAGTTGTTCGAGCACAGACGAAGAATGCGGGGGGGATAGTAACGTCTGTCTGGCGCGTGGAAACCAGGGCACAATTCTAACAGTTAGTCCAAGACGCAATCTGGTCAGAAGGTTAGGCAGTAGTGCGTTCTCGTATTCCGCTTGACTCCGGGGTCGGAATGTATTTGATGCGGGCGCAATAATCAATAACTATTAAATGTGGAGGGGGAGTGATGCAGCAAGAAAGAAGAGAGGCCTCTATTTGGTCTAGAAAAGTGTTCAGCTCTGGGTGGGTAGAAGCGCGGGGTGGTGTCTGTGATGTTACCGATCCATCCAATGGCGATCTGCTTGGCGTTACGGGCATTGCAAATGGTGAGGATGTCGCCGCTGCTGCGCAGACAGCCAGGCGAGCTCAAAAGGGGTGGGCTGCAATACCCTTCAGTGAAAGAGCCGAGATTGTACGAAAGGCTGCGGAAAAACTGAAAGAGCGCGAAAATGAGTTCGCCGATTGGAACGTTCGGGAATGCGGCGCGATTCGACAGAAAGGCTTGTGGGAGGCCGGGATTACCTATCAGCAGATGCATCAGGCTGCGAGTTTGGCGTTCTTGCCTGATGGTACGTCGTTTCCATCGGCCGTTGCAGGGCGGCTGAACCTTTGTCAGCGAGTTCCAGTTGGCGTGGTCGGTGTGATTGCACCGTGGAACTTCCCGCTGTTCCTGTCTATGCGTTCGGTAGCGCCAGCGTTGGTGCTGGGTAATGCCGTAGTCTTAAAACCCGACCCTCAGACTGCCATCACTGGAGGCGCGCTCATTGCTGAGATATTTTCCGAGGCGGGTTTGCCAGATGGCGTTCTCCACGTCCTTCCGGGGGGGGCAGAAGCGGGGGAGTCAATGGTGGCGAGTCCAGAAATTGACATGATTTCTTTTACCGGGTCGACCCAGGTGGGTCGGTTGATTGGAGAGAAATGCGGGGGAATGTTGAAAAAGGTTGCGCTTGAGCTCGGCGGAAACAATGTCCACATCGTTTTGCCTGATGCAGATCTTGATGGAGCCGCCAGTTGCGCTGCATGGGGCACATTTTTACATCAGGGCCAAGTGTGCATGGCCGCTGGGCGTCATCTGGTGCATCGTGACATTGCGCAGGAATACGCAGAGAAGCTTGCGCTACGTGCTCGGAATCTGGTGGTTGGAGATCCGAAAACGGATCAAGTACACCTCGGTCCTCTTATCAACGATAAACAAGTGGCACACGTCCATGCTCTCGTAGAATCTGCGCAAAAGGCCGGCGCAAAGATCTTGGCGGGAGGTACCTATCAGGATCGCTACTACCAAGCTACCGTGCTCATGGACGTAACGCCGAAAATGGATGTTTTCAAGTTGGAAACTTTCGGCCCAGTGGCACCAATCACAGTTGTCGACAGCGTAGAGGAAGCCATCGAATTGGCAAACAGTTCGGAATATGGCTTGGCTGCGTCTATTCATACTGAGGCCTTGGCGACGGGGCTAGAGATTGCGAGGAGTTTAAAGACAGGAATGGTCCATATCAATGACCAACCGATCAACTGTGAGCCACATGTTCCTTTCGGAGGGATGGGGGCTTCGGGTAGCGGTGGAAGGTTTGGCGGACTTGCAAGTATTGATGAATTTACTAAGTCGCAATGGATTAGTATGGTTGAGAAGCCAGCTAGTTACCCATTCTGAGTTGACAATAATAAGTAGGAGAGATATATGGATGCGCTACGTTATTACCTGATTCCTGTTGTAACTGCCTGCGGGCTGATCGGATTTTACTATGGCGAAGATTGGGTTTGGCTTGGCGCCGCCACGTTTCCGGCGCTGATGGTGCTTGACATCCTTCTGCCGAAGGATTTTGCGGCCCGAAAGGTCAATGCGTTTTTGGCATACCTTCCTTTATATTTGCAATTGCCAATGATGATTGGACTATATGGCTTCTTGATCTGGGGAGTCCGAGAGGGGCGTATCGATCTTGGTGAGCCCTCACAAGTGATAGGATGTATTCTTTCCTTGGGTTGGCTGAGTGGTGTGCCTACTCTGCCGGTCAACCATGAGCTGATGCATCGCCGCCACTGGTTGCCGCGTAGGATAGCGCAGCTATTAGGCACGTTTTATGGTGATCCGAGCCGGGATATTGCACATGTCAATACGCATCACCTTTATCTAGATACGCTTTATGACAGTGACACTCCATACCGTGGCCAAACTATATATAGTTTTGTGTTCACTGCAACGGTAGGTTCTGTCAAAGACGCACTGAAGATCGAGGCCGAAATTTTGCGCAAAAGAGGGAAGTCGCCTTGGCACCTCTCCAACAGAGTATATCAATACCTTGCGCTCCTGTTTGCCCTGCCTTGCTTGGTTGCGTACTTGGCAGGACCGGCTTTAGGGTTGATGACGGTTGCTGCAATGATTGTAGCGAAAGGACTTGTCGAGGGTTTTAACTACTTTCAGCACTATGGATTGGTGCGGGACCCCAATCAGCCCATCCTTCTACATCATGCTTGGAATCATATGGGCAGGATCGCTCGTCCGCTAGGTTGCGAAATTACTAACCATATCAATCACCATTTGGACGGATATACGCCGTTTTATCAACTGCGCCCGGAAAGGGAGGCCCCGCAAATGCCCTCGCTCTTCCTCTGTTTCCTGCTAGGGCTAGTGCCGCCGCTTTGGTTTAATCTTGTTGCGAAACCCAAATTGAAGGATTGGGATCTGCAATATGCCACGCCCGGTGAGCGAAAGTTGGCCGTGGAGGCTAATAAAAGTGCAGGCTGGCCAAAGTGGATACCACAGGAAGCTTAATGATTATATTAAGCTGGTGGCCGTTCACGTCTGGCAATCTCGACTGAAAAATTTGGGATTGCTGGCACCTGATTGGGGGGAACGGCCACTAGGTTAATAGCAGTCAACGTGTAGAATTTTTTTGATGTTGGCCGTAGAAGCCTATGGAGCAAAATGGCTCTACGGCCTTTTTTATCAAAAGAATTTGTGTGCCGGCGGACGCGTCATCTCCCCTGCTGCCATAAACGCCTGGAGCAAAGATGTCGTTCTGGTATTTGCACAAGTAATGACCACGAAGTTTTAATGATGGACGCTTGAATATGTTTGAGAAAATCATTGGCCTATTTGCTCCTTCTCGAGAACTAACTGTTTCTGTGAAAGAGCAAGGAGTGAAATTTAAAGTTCCACGAGGTCTGACAATTTTGGAAAGTGCGCTGCATCAAGGGCTTGCGTTTCCACATGAGTGCAAAGTTGGAAGCTGTGGTGCGTGTAAATATAAACTAGTCTCGGGGAAGATAGGCGAACTGGCATCATCTGCTATGGGGCTAAGTGGTGATTTATATCAGTCTGGATATCGACTGGGTTGCCAGTGTATACCTAAGGAAGACTTGGAAATTGAACTGGATGCACCACTCGGAAGGGCTATTATTCCTGAAGAGACCACAGCCTCGATTAGTGAACAGAAAACTCTGGCACATGATGTAATCGGATTGACTCTAATACCAGAAAAACCAATATCTTTTAATCCTGGTCAGTATGCTGATATTGAATACACAGAACTGTCTGTTGTAAGAAGTTATTCATTTTCGACTCCACCCCAAGCTGACGGCAGCCTGAACTTTCATGTCCGCGTAGTCCCAGGAGGCGTTTTCAGTGGTTGGCTATTTGGTGGTGATCGAGCTGGGACCACCGTGACGTTGCGAGGCCCGTATGGACAGTTTGGGTTCCATGAAAGCGACGACGTGATGGTCTGCGTGGCTGGTGGAACGGGGCTCGCACCCATTAAATGCATTTTGGAGAGCATGACCGGAACCCAACGCGAGCGTGATGTTTTCTTATTTTTTGGGGTGCGGCAGCAGCGTGATTTATATTGCCTTGAACAAATTCAAGCGCTTCAACGGGATTGGGGTGGACACTTAGAGCTTATTCCAGTGTTGTCCGAAGAACCGGCGACATCCTCCTGGAAAGGGAAACGAGGCATGGTGACTGAATATTTTCAAGAATATCTGCAGGGGCGGTCGTGTGAAGCATACCTCTGCGGGCCACCGCCGATGGTTGACGCGGCTGAGACCGAGCTTCTTCGACTTGGTGTGGCGCATGGATCGATATATGCAGATCGTTTTTACAATCGAACCGCTGCGACCGCGCAATAGTGCCAGGAGTGTAAGGGGGAATTACCTTTTTGGTTAAGCACATCCGGAAAAGAGTGTGTTGAGCTTGGCGAGAGATGATGAGTGGTTTTTAAACTGTGTGATGATTCAAAAACGGAGACCAAAATGAAAATAAAAGCAGCAGTTGTTCGTCAAAAAAGTGGTCCATTTGAACTCGAAGATTTAGTCCTTAATGAGCCTGCTGAGGATCAAATTCTGGTTCGAGTGGTTGCGACGGGAATGTGTCATACCGATCTGATTTGTCGTGATCAGCATTACCCGGTTCCTCTCCCGATGGTGTTTGGGCATGAGGGGGCTGGCGTGGTTGAGAAGGTTGGATCTTCTGTCAAAAAAGTACAACCGGGCGATCATGTTGTTCTGACTTTTTATACTTGTGGTGGTTGTGAAGCATGCCTTTCCGGTGATCCCACAAGTTGTGCCAACTCTTTCGTCCCCAATTTTATGGGGCGCTCAGTTACCGGTGAGTGCACCATTCACGAACACAATGGAGAGGAAGTTGGGGCGAGTTTTTTTGGGCAGTCTTCCTTTGCGACCTATGCTTTGTCTTACGAACGCAACACTGTGAAGGTCACTAAAGACGTCCCACTTGAACTCCTTGGGCCGCTCGGGTGCGGCATTCAGACGGGCGCAGGGTCTGTTCTTAATGCACTCAATCCTCCTGCGGGCTCCGCTATCGTGATCTTTGGTGCTGGGGCCGTAGGTCTTTCTGCAGTGATGGCTTCCGTCGTGGCCGGATGTACGAAGATTATCTCCGTCGATGTCAAGAAAAATCGCCTGAAATTAGCTCATGAGCTTGGGGCGACCCACGTGATTGATGCAACAAATACTGATCCAGTTGAGGAGATCAAGAAACTGTGCGCTGATGGGGCTCCGTATGTGCTGGAAACCAGCGGTTTGCCTTCCGTGCTGTCGCAAGCGATCTTGAGCTCCGCCGTAGGTGGTGAGATCGGTATTGTTGGTGCACCACCAATGGGGACCACAGTCCCTGTTGATGTTAATTTTTTACTATTTAACCGTAAGCTCCGAGGAATTATTGAGGGTCAAGCTGTTTCGGATATCTTTATTCCAAGATTGGTGGAGTTGTATCGCCAAGGAAAGTTTCCGTTTGATAAATTAATTAAATTTTACTCATTTGATGAAATTGATCGAGCTGCGGAAGATTCGGAAAAAGGAATAACACTTAAGCCGGTAATTCGTATCGTTTAAAGGGATAAGAGTTCCTTCAAGCCTCGGTGCGCTGTTCTTACGGATAGCGTACAACCTCCTAATAAGTCGAAAGGCTTATAAATACAGTTTTATGCCGTTTATGCTAAAAGGAGGCATGATCGGTTGATAAGCTGAAATCATGGTTCATTAAACAAAAATAAAAAGGTGGTGAAAGGATATGCGATTTAAAATATTCAATAAATGCATTATCGGTCTGGTTCTGTATGTGATCTCATGCTACGCGATAGCGACGGAGGGATTGTTTCTAGAGGGATTTGGAGCGATTTCCAGGGGTATGGGAGGAACGGCCGCATCTCATTATGTCGGGCCTGCGTCAATGATGGTTAACCCGGCGACGATGGGTTTGTCCGATACGACAGGTGAAGTGTTGCTAGGGTTCGACCTGATTACTACGGATATTAGCGCGACGAATCTTGGCACAGGTGAAAAGGTATCATCGAGTACGCACTCACATAATCGAGGGCCATATGTAGCCCCTCAGATTGCTTTCACCAGTAAAGTTTCAAATTGGACCTTTGGTGCGGGCATGTTTGCTCAAGCTGGAGTGGGTGTTGAATATGGTGAATCTAGCTTTTTGTCGCGCGGCGATATTGGTGAGACGGGCTATGCTGCCGGTGCTGATACGGGGCTCGAGAATGCAAGTCGTCTGTTTATTCTCGACATACCGCTTGCTGCGAGTTTTAAGGTTAATGACGATCTCTCCGTCGGTGCAACCCTGGATGCAAAGTGGACAGGTTTGAATCTTGATTATTTGTTTGGAAGTAAACAGTTGGGTAGTCTCATTGGGGATGGCCGCGCGTCCGGGTCGCTACTGGGATTGGTCGGGACTTTACCTGATCCACGCGGAGTACACATAAGCGTCAGCAAAAACAAAGAAGTCTCAAGTGGTGTTGATGGTTGGGGGTACTCGGGTAGATTAGGTATGGCGTACAAGGTGACGCCCAAAACAAATTTGGGCATTTCCTACATGTTCAAGAGTAAAATGAACGATTTGAAAGGGAACGGAACGGTCACTGCGGTTGACGGTATCGTGGGAAATATACCTATTGAAGGACAAGTACGAGTTTTGGATTTTAATAGTCCTGCCAAATTGGATGTAGGGGTGAGTCATCAATTCACTGACAAATTCCTGGTCGCTTTAGATCTGTCTCGGGTTTTCTGGAAGGACGCCCTGAAGGATATTAAGGTGGGGTTTGCCAGTGACCGCCGGAGATGTTGATCTGAAGCTTCCTCAGAATGCCAAGGATCATACGATAGTGGCGATTGGAGCGTCGTATGCCGCGACCCAAAATTTAACGTTGCGGGCAGGATACCGTCAGGCTACGCAGCCATTCAATGATGAGGGGTTGTTGGCCCTGATTCCAGCAGTTCTGAAGAGGCATGCAACCTTAGGCATTAGCTACCAAGTTTCAAAATCAGGCAGGTTCGATGCCGCATACTCTCGAGCCTTTGAGCATAGCATGACCAACCAATCGGATTTTAACACCTCATCAGCTGTCAGGTCGTCCATAGCGCAAGATAATTTTGTTTTTGGCTATACCCATTCATTCTAATTAGAATTTACTACTTCGTGCGTAAGTAAGCGGGAATGTTTATGCAGGTTCGTCCGAAGCTTCTGGAAGTATTGGTTGGCGCACTTCCAAGATTCCGTTAAAGCACCAGATGAACGACCTGCTGAGAGATCAAAACTAGAAGACACTGTTGTCGTGTGCGGTTGAAGAACCGCAATCATCCCGGCACCATTCCCAAAACTACGCTCCACGCGGAGAGCAAAAATTTCACCATAACTCAGACCATCGGAGTGATAAGCCAGGTTCTCAAAGCCTCGGAACCGTTTGCAACGCGCTCAGAGAATTCGACAGAGGACTCTGCGTCTACGGAAGCGTCGGACTGACCCTTGCGAAGAGCCCAGAGGGGTCGATAATGGTTATGAACGGTTTTGTCGATGGGATCGACTCTAACGATTTCAAGATGAAGATAGTGTCAGCGATCCGATGCGGCGAATCAGTGATGACTGAGCGAATCGATGATCTTTGCGACGCAAGTGGCAAAGTCTTGGCCGGCCTGCGTCTGATGAGTATTTTCCAAGTCAAAGACAGAAAGATTACCGCTTGGCGTGACTATTTCGACACAGCACCATTCAAGGGCTGAGGTATTTTTGCTCGTTTATAGGAGGACGGCTATGGTTGTGCGCTGATGGACCTTAGCCGCGCTTCGTGTCCCAAAATGGCGTGAAACGCGATTTAGTTACGGAGTCGGTCACCCCTCGTTTCTACGCTGTATTGTGCGATAGGGCGGGGTGTTTGGGGGCGGTCAGTTCTGACCGTCATTCTAAAAACATTACAAATTGAGGATGAATCGATGGAACTTATACAGTGGGCATTCTGGGTGCTGGCTGCTGCTGCTGCGGGCGGGCTGCTGTTCGCGCTGCTGTCGGCAATGAAGGTGCGTTATCCCTCATGGTTCGGCGTGGGGCATGGCGTGCTGGGCTTTGTCGGTCTCATAATGCTGGGATATGCCTTGTATACCGCCGGACCCGACGCCACGATTCCGCAGACCGCATACTGGGCGCTCGGCCTGCTGGGCGCGGCGTTTCTGGGTGGGGCGTTGTTTTTTGGCGTGGTGTTCCGCCAGGCCAAACCCTGGTGGGTGATCCTGAGTCACGGCGGCTTGGCGCTGGCCGGCGTCGTCGTGCTATTTTTTGCCGCTTACTGAGGTGGGGCGCGTCCCTTCCTGGCGACTTGCACCATTACTGAGCCTCCGGGCCGTCGACGTGAGCAACCTGTCGTTTTCGGGGTATTGCGAAAAGGTAATTCCCCCATTTTTAACGGAGTTCAAAAGTAGACCTCAGGCCAGCATGGCCAACTTCTGTTGAGGAGTAATTCCTCCGAGTCCCATATTGGGTCGTTCGTGATTGTAGTGCCAGAGCCAGCGAGTGGCATAATCCTGGACTTCTTCGGTGCTGTCGAACAGATATTGTGCCAGCCAATCGTAACGGACCGTTCGGTTGTAGCGTTCGATATAGGCGTTCTGCTGCGGCTTGCCCGGCTGGATAAACGCCAGCTTGATCTCAAGCCGTTTACCTTAAGTGGTGCTGGCTTGGGTGACAAGGCCGACGAAAGCGCTATACTACTGGATATCCAGACAGTATGGCGCTTTTTTTATGGGTTCGATATCTGGCCAGCAGCAACATCCCCGCATCCCTCTTCCAGTGGCTGGCATTCAGGTCAATGGGTGCCGCAATCCGACATGTGAAAGCTTTTTGGCACTGACTCCTGTCAAAAATTCTGATGGAGCAGTTGAAGTTAGCCTCGGCGCTTACGAGAAAGGGAGTGGTCTCTTTCAAGTGTCCGGAACCGGTAAAGGAACCTCATCGATTTTCTGTTTAAAGTGCCGTGAGAAAAAGCGCGATGGACTTGAGGTTGGCGCAATTTCTACCTCACTGAAAAGCAATCAGGCTGTGGTTGAAGAGTTAAACCGAATTTCACGTCATTTAGATCCAAAGATGCCTTCTTGTCCAAATGCCGACTGTGATAGCAATATAGGTAACGTCGCCGGATCAGTCAAAAGAAATGGCCGAACGGCATCCGGCAATCAGCGCCTGAAATGTGGGGTTTGCGGCAAAGGTTTTACATCGCGCCCAAAAACCCGGAAGCATTCCAAGCCTCACATTGACATCCAGATACTTAAGCTTCTCGTTAGCAAGGTTCCTATTCGCAGAATCGCGTTCCTCTGTGACATATCCACGAAAACTGTTTACGACAAGATTCGGTTCCTCTATCGGCAGTGTCAGGAATTTTCAGCCGGTAGAGAAAGGGATCTTGAGAACAGAGCGTTCAGGAGAATGTATTTTTGCACGGATCGTCAAGTTGTGGTGAGCAACTGGACCAAGCGAGAGGACAAACGAAATTGCGATATCTACGGGATTGCTACAGCGTGCAAGGATACCGGTTACGTATTTGCCTTTAACTTTAATTTCGACGGCAGTGTCGATGCAGAAGAAATTGAGAAGGACGCTGAGGCGATTGGCGAATATGAAACCCCTCGACACCACCGAAAGTACGCCCGTGTATGGCTACGGCAAGAGTTGCATATTCCGGCCCAATCTGAACACCGATTCTGATTGAACGTGAACACCCATTCCGATCGAACGTGAACACCGATTCCGGTGCAACGTGAACACTTTTACCGGCTTTTCCGGAATCGGTGTTCATCATCCCGGAAGGGGTGTTCACGTTGCCCCGGAATCCTTCCCAACGCATTGATTTTTCTTTGATTTGCTACCCTCTCCGATTTTTTGGAGCGGGTATGTCAGCCAAGAGGATCACCATGCGTAATATTCGAGAAGTCTTGCGGCTGCGCTTTGCCGCCAAGTTGTCCCTGCGTCAGATCAGGGCCAGTACCAAGATTAGCCTGGGCGCCATCCAGAAGCTGGTCGCCCGGGCCGAGGAACTGGGCCTGGATTGGCCCCTGTCTGAGGCGCTGGATGAGCAACGGCTTGCTCAGCTGTTCTACCCCGGGGCCGACACTACCGTCTCCAGCCGCTTTCCATTGCCGGACTGGTCGACAGTCCATCAGGAGCTCAAGCGCAAGGGCGTGACCAAGCTGCTGCTGTGGGAGGAGTACACCCAGCAGCACCCCAACCGTTGCTACAGCTATTCTCAGTTCTGCGATCTGTACCGCCAGTGGTGTCAGACCCAGAAGCGTTCCATGCGCCAGACTCACAAGGCCGGTGAGAAGGGCTTTGTCGATTACTGCGGCCAGACGGTGCCCATCGTCAGCGCCAGCACCGGGGAGATCCGCGAGGCGCAGGTCTTTGTCGGGGTGCTGGGTGCGTCCAACTACACCTTTGCCGAGGCCACCCTGAGCCAGTCCCTGCCGGACTGGCTGGGCAGCCATGTGCGGATGCTGGAGTTCTTTGGCGGCGCCCCAACGATGGTGATTCCGGACAACCTGCGCAGCGGGGTCAGCAAGGCTTGCCGCTATGATCCCGACCTCAACCCCAGCTACCAGCAATGGGCTGAACACTATGGGGTGGCGGTCGTACCCGCACGGCCCTACAAGCCCAAGGACAAAGCCAAGGCCGAAGTCGGCGTTCAGATCGTGGAGCGCTGGATTCTGGCAAGATTACGCCGCCAGACTTTCTTCTCGTTGGCGGAGCTGAATCAGTGTATCCGCGCCTTGCTGGAGGAACTGAACCGCAAACCCTTCAAGCAACTGCCCGGCAACCGCCGCGAGGCCTTTGCCGCACTGGATCAGCCGGCACTGCAACCGCTACCTACACAGCCTTACCGCTTCGTGGACATCAAGCCGGTGAAGGTCAATATCGACTACCACGTCCAGTATCAGCAGCACCATTACTCGGTGCCGCACCAGTATGTGGGCGAGACCCTGGAGCTGCAGGCTGGCGAATCCCTGGTCACGCTGTACTTCCGCCAGCGCCAGATTGCCAGTCACCCGCGTAAACCCCATCCCGGCACCACCACCGATGCCGCCCATATGCCCACCCGCCATCGCCAGCATCAGCAGTGGACACCGGGGCGGCTTAAAAACTGGGCGAAGGATGTTGGCCCAGAGGTGCTGATCTGGGTCGATCGACAACTGGCGTCCAGAGCCCATCCCGAGCAGGCCTACCGGGTGTGTCTGGGCCTGCTCAGCCTCAGCCGTGAGTATCCGGCAGCGCGATTGAATGCCGCCTGCCAGATCGCCAATGCCGAGGGCCTGGTTCGCCTCAAGCAGATTAAATCCGTCTTGCGCAGTCATCGCGACAGTCTGCCCAAACAGGCCGATCTGACGCTGGCGCTACCGCAGGATCACGACAATATCCGTGGCCCCAAGCACTTCCACTGAGTCCCACAAACACACTCAACCCACACACCAAGGAGCACCACCATGAGCACTCAAACCCTGACCCACTTGCGCCAGCTTAAACTCGGCGGCATGGCCAGCGCCCTGCAAACCCAGTTGGAGCAGCCGGGCACCTACGAGGGCCTGGCCTTCCTTGAACGGCTCAATCTACTGCTGGATGACGAGAACCTCAGCCGCCAGTCGCGTAAGCAGGAACGACTGATCCGTCAGGCCCGCTTTAAACTGCGCGCCAGCGTGCAGGACATCGACTACCAGCACCCCCGGGGCCTCACACCCAGCACGGTCGCGTCATTGGCTCAGGGCGACTGGATAGCGCGGGCGCAGAACCTGCTGATCACCGGCCCCTGCGGCAGCGGCAAAACCTATCTGGCCTGTGCACTGGGGCACAGTGCCTGCCTGCGCGATTACAGCGTGCGTTACTACCGGCTGTCGCGTTTGCTGCTGGCGCTCACACAGGCCAAGGCCGACGGCAGCTATCACAAGCAGCTCGCGCAACTGGCCAAGGTGGATTTGCTGGTGATTGATGACTGGGGACTAGACGCACTCACGGCGGCCCACCGCAACGATCTGATGGAGATCATGGACGACCGCCACGGCCATCGCGCCACCCTGATGATTAGCCAGCTGCCCACCGACCAGTGGTACACCAGCATCGGCGATAACACCCTGGCTGACGCTATTCTCGACCGGCTCATGCACAACGCCCACCGGCTAAACCTGAAGGGTGAATCCATGCGGAAAATTCTTGGCCAGTTGACCGAAGATGAACACCTGAGTTAAAAACACCAACCGATCAAGCGTTGAGAAATCCGGTGTTCACGTTACTCCGGAATCGCTGTTCAAATTCACCGGAATACGCAAGAGTTCAATGAGTATTTGAAAGGGCTCCCTTCGAAACAGGACCTCCCAGTTGGAGGAAGCTTGAAGGATGAGGTCCAAATAAGGACTCTTGCCGACCAGAAATTGAATCTAAGTGACTCATCGGAACACTTTGACCGCACCAATATTCTTCCGCCCAAAGGTGTGCTGATTCACAATGAGTACACGATGATGGCACATTTCTTTCTGTTAAAGCGGCTTTTCCAGAGTACCGAAAAGACCCGGTTTTTTATGGATCTTGATAGTGGCATGAAGGCAGCCTATCTATCTGCTTTTCGTGAGATGGTTGCCGAAGGTAATTCGGACGGTTTTCTGATCCGAGCCGCGAAGAACAAAACTGTTGATGAAAAAGAAAAGATCGTCGCCAGATTCCGGAAAATGGTTTCGGTTATGTCCGGGGTGCCACTTCGTAGCCTGACCTATCAGGATATCGTTGATGTTTCGAACAACATCATACTGGAGCGTCTTCAAAAACCGATTCGGATTCCAAAGTCTCCTGAGAAATGGATTGAGCATCCAGGTGCCTCGATGGCAGAGCCAGAAAAAATGGTGGCAGCAATCACTGATGTTGAAAGGCTTGATCGTGAGCACCAGGCAAATTTATATAGGATTGCGACGCTGGCACCGGTTGATCGCTTTTTCATGAAGATTCGTCGATTCTCGACATATTTTGAGAGACCTTTCACTTCGGGAACCAGCAAAGGCAGAACCTGGTATGGCTACTCAGCCTACGATCCCACCATGTATACCATGATTGGTGAGATTTTCCGGGTCTACTACAACTACTGTAGCGAAAAGAAGACAGGTCAAACTCCAGCGATGAGGCTTGGGCTCGCGAGAGGTCCAGTCGAAGTGAAAAAAATCGTTTATCTCAATAACCGGCGTTAGACAGGGATTTATTCTCAAGATATGTTCAGAAATTTTGACAAAAAAAGAGCCAGTGATTATCGGTCACTGGCTCTTTTTATTTTGGCCGCCCCGGAAGCGAGCACCACTTAAGGTAAACGGCTTGGCTTGATCTCCCGTTTTTCAGCCCAGGCTGACAGCTTGCCGCTTATGTACTCAGGTCCGTTGTCACAGCGGATAGAACGCGGTTTACCCCGCCACTCAATGATCTGCTCCAGTGATCGGATAACCCGCTCTGCCGGAAGCGAGAAGTCCACTTCGATGCCAAGCCCCTCGCGGTTAAAGTCATCGATCACATTCAGCAGCCGGTAACTGCGTCCGTCGTTGAGCTGGTCGTGCATGAAGTCCATCGACCAACTGTCGTTGATCATTTCCGGCACAGCCAATGGTTCCGGCTTTTCACGAACCAGACGCTTCTTGGGCTTGATGCGCAGATTCAGTGTAAGCGTTCATTCCACGACGTAGTTGACCTACTTCACGTCACGCAGTGGCCTCATAACTCCGGCGAGACCTTGTACTGTTTGGTGCCGTCCTCGGCTAACACGATCACACTCTTGCGGTTGATCTTGGTGACGATGCCCAGCACGGGTCCGTCCCGGCCCTCGAAGGTCACTTTCAGGCCCACCCGCAACTGGCTCAGCGCCTGCAGATTTTCCTGATCCCACAGTTCGTCGATGCGCCGGCAGATGTATTGGTTCAGTTCCAGCAACTGGTCGATGCTCATGTCTTCAATGCGCATGAACGGCCTCCGGCTGTTTGCTCTGTCGGCCAGGATGGCGCGGATCGATCAGCGCCCGTAGCGGATTTTCGGCAAACCGAGTTTTCCAGAGTCGCGGTGTCAGATCCACCACTTCACTGGCCGGATGCTGGCTGATGCGTTGCAGCACGTCCACCAGGTAAGTGTAGGGGTTAATATCGTGCAGCTTGCAGGTGCTGATCAGGCTCTGGATGATGCCCAGGTGTTCCGCGCCCAGTTCGGTCCAACTGGCTGTTTGCGGGATCACTGCGCAGTGGTCAACGGGCAGCTGCGGTCATGACACTGATCCAGTCAGCCAAGCTGAACGGCCATGATCCCTATGCTTACCTGAAAGATGTGCTGACCCGCCTTCCGACGCAGAAGAACAACGCCATCGACGAGCTATTGCCCCACAACTGGAAGCCGGCTATACCTGACAAGGTGTGATGGGCGGCCGCTTAGTACGCCAGGAAAAGCTGGCAAAAGATAGTGGGTGAAAGTCCCGCACGGGGTAAGGCCTAGCCAGCTGCCCCGGCCCCGAGTCATGCGCACCCGATCGCGAGGTCGCGTGTGAAGTGTTGACAGGGGAAACCATGGGCTCGGTATTGAGCTGCGAAACCCAATTCTGGAGAGCGGATGTTGTTAAGCGAAACAGAAGGCAACAATCATCTCAGCGCGATGGCAAGCTGTGGTGGCACTCCACGCAGTCGTAGACCCGGTGCACGTGGCGACGTCTTTTGTGCGGAACCTGGGAGGTCTCACCCACCCCGGCATAGCCGAGGCGACTTACCGAAGGGTAACACCGCAGGATGAGTATGAACGTGGGTGAGAAGTCGGATCCGGTCGTAGTACCTGAGAAGATCTCGAACAACGGTGCGAAGGTACCTGCGGAGAGATTGGAGGAAAGGACCGGACCCAAGGGAAACGGTCAGCGAGCCGCCGCAGTCTGGACTCAGAGCCAGGTCGCTGCGTCGCCCGGTTTGCTGACCGTGCGCCAGGCGGCGCAACGGAACAAAGAAACTCGCTTCTCTGCGTTGCTACATCATGTTGATATTCCGCTGTTACACCAAAGCTACTTTGCGCTCAAGCGCAGATCGGCCGCTGGTATAGACGGAGTGACATGGGAAGCGTATGGGAGCGAGCTAGATGCGAGGTTAGAGAATCTCAACCGCCGTATCCACAAGGGGAGCTACCGAGCCAGACCCGCAAGGCGGGTTTACATTCCGAAGGCGGATGGTTCGACAAGGCCCCTTGGCATCCAGTGCCTGGAAGACAAAATTGTTCAACAGGCAGTGGTGTTCGTCCTGAATGCGATCTACGAGCCGGACTTTATGGGGTTCTCCTATGGTTTTCGGCCGGGTCGAGGACAACACGACGCACTGGATGCGGTACAGGCGGGACTTTATAGGAAGAAGATCAACTGGGTCCTGGACGCAGACATCCGTAAATTCTTCGACAGCATGTCGCACGAATGGATGATGCGATTCCTGGAGCACCGTATCGCGGACAAGCGCTTATTGCGCTTGATTCGGAAGTGGCTCACTGCCGGAGTGCAGGAAGATGGGCAGGTAATCAGAAGTGTGAAGGGCACTCCGCAGGGAGCTGTCATATCACCGGTACTCGCCAACATCTACCTGCACTATGTCTTCGACCTATGGGTCGATACCTGGCGAAAGAGGAGAGCGTATGGCGATGTGGTGGTCATACGCTACGCTGACGACACAGTGCTGGGATTCCAGTACGAGCGTGATGCGTACACCTTCAGGCAAGCCCTTGCTGGCAGGCTAGCTAAATTCGGTCTGGACTTACATCCCGATAAAACCCGGCTGATCCAGTTTGGCCGTTTTGCGTCGGCGAAGCGTCGGCAAAGGGGGTTGGGGAAGCCGGAAACTTTCGAGTTTCTGGGCTTTACTCACTATTGCACCCGATCTCGCCAAAATGGCTGGTTCAAGATTGCCCGCGTAACGTCGCGCAAGCGACTGCGGGCGCAGTTGCGGGCGGTAAAAGACGCCCTGCGACGGCGAATAAATCGGCCCATTGGCGAAACCGGGCGCTGGCTCCGCCGCGTAATCCAGGGGCACATGAACTACTTCGCCGTCCCTGGAAACGGGGAGAGGGTGTCGGGGTTCGTGTTCCGGGTATCTCGGCTATGGCTCAAGATGCTCCGGCGTCGAAGCCAACGCCACCGAATGCCCTGGTCACGCTTCGCTGCGATCCGTAACTTCTTCTTTCCGAAAGTCCGTATCTTGCATCCACAACCGTTGCATCGTTTTGACGCCAGAACCCGAGGGAGGAGCCCAGTGCGTTAGCAGCGCACGCTGGGATCTGTGCGGGGGGTGCTGAGTGATCAGCATTCCTACCGCGACCGTTTGTCAGCCATGCAGTTCTGCAAGCAAGACCATATCGGCTACGCCAGTTTCTGCAACTGGCGCAAGCGCCTGTCCGATCCGTCGACTGATGAGTCGTCAGGTTCCGCTGAAGCCGGTTTTCTGGATGTCTCATAGTTGGTGGGCAGGTCTCCATCATCCGGTCCGGGCTGGAACATTGTGCTTAGCCTCGGCAACGGCGCCAAACTGCGGCTGAGCCAGCACGGATGATCGGGCTCGATAGCCAGGCGCGCATCTGGCTGTGTGCCGAGCCCACCAACATGCGCAAATCGTTTCGGGGCCTGAGTGCCCTGGTCCGGGCGGCGACAACTTCGCCAGCACTGCTGCTTTACGCTCATCGGAATAACGAGGCACTATCAACACCTGAACCGCCAAACTGGTTAAAAATTAAGTAGTGCCAACTATCCTGCCAGAGGGGGCATGGCTGAATGAGGTGGGGGGCTGGTTTGGTCAGCTGGAACGTCGTGCTTTATACCGTGCATTTTCACAAGTGTGGGCGAACTCAAAACGGCGATTCGTCGCTTTATCAAGACTCATAGTGAGAAGTTGGCAAAGCCGTTTCGCTGGCACAAGAGTGCAGAATCGATTATGACTTCCGTGGCGCGAGCAAAACTGAGTGTTATTGATAATAAATAAACGGATTACCCAGACAGATCACTAGTACGTTAATGACGCTGCCGTACGATTTAATTGAACAGAAGATGCAATACAAAATCCAGCCTTTGCAATCCTAGGATAAAGAGTGCACTCACTGGATAGTGATTCCCGGGACGGCCCTTCAATATGAAATCATAAAAAGGAGGGTGGTCCATGCACAATAATCTGATAGCAAAAGTAGGCGGTCTAATCGAAACCGATGAAGAAAAAGGCCTGTATCGTGGTCGTCGCGACATGTTCACTGATCCCGAGTTGTTCGAGCTGGAGATGAAGTACATCTTCGAAGGCAACTGGGTATATTTGGCGCATGAAAGCCAGGTTGCAAACCCAAACGACTATTTTACTGGTTATATCGGACGTCAGCCCATCGTCATTACCCGCAATAAAGATGGTGAGCTGAACTGCTTTATCAATGCCTGCACCCACCGTGGCGCTGTTCTTTGTCGCAAAAAAAAGGATAACAAGGCGGTTTTAACCTGCCCTTTCCACGGCTGGAGCTTCAATAACTCCGGAAAGTTGGTCAAGGTCAAGGATCCCGACAATGCCGGCTATCCGGATTCCTTTAACTGCGAAGGCTCTCATGACCTAAAAAAGGTGCGTCTGGAAAGCTACAAAGGCTTCCTTTTTGGCTCGCTGAATGATTATGTCAAACCGCTGACTGAACATTTGGGCGAAGCCGCCAAAATTATCGACATGATTGTAGATCAGTCGCCGGAAGGTCTGGAGGTGTTGCGTGGCTCATCGACTTACGTCTATGACGGCAACTGGAAAATGCAGGCCGAGAATGGTGCTGATGGGTACCACGCATCTGCTACTCATTGGAACTACGTTGCCACGGTGGCTCGTCGTAAGGCCGGCATGTCCACTGATGATGTTAAGGCGATGGACCTATCCACCTTTAATAAGCAAACCGGTGGATTCTATGCCTTCGAACATGGCCACATTCTGCTGTGGATGGACTGGCCTAATCCGGAGGATCGCCCATTGTACTATCGCCGAAACGAACTTATCGAAAAGTTTGGCGCTGATCGTGCCGACTGGATGATAGGCAAGTTGCGTAACCTTTGCCTGTACCCGAACGTATTCCTCATGGATCAGATGAGCTCCCAGATTCGTCACTTCCGTCCAATCTCCGTGGACAAGACCGAGGTCACCATATACTGCATCGCGCCCAAGGGGGAAAGTGCTGAAGCGCGTACCCACCGCATCCGTCAGTATGAAGACTTTTTTAACGCTTCCGGCATGGCGACTCCGGACGACCTAGAAGAGTTTCGTGCATGCCAGGAAGGTTTTAAGGCCATGAAGCAACCTTGGAATGACCTAAGTCGTGGTGCTGAACACTGGATCGATGGGCCGGACGAAGGGGCGAAGAGTATCGATTTGCACCCTATGATGAGTGGTAAGAAGTCTGAAGATGAGGGTCTGTTCATTGCTCAGCACCATTACTGGCAACAAATGATTGCCGAAGCGGCGCGCAAGGAAAAGGGAGAGCAACCATGACAATCAGTTACGACGAGATCCGTGATTTTCTGCATTCTGAGCAGCGTGCGCTGGATGACAAGGATTATAATCATTGGCTTGAGCACTACGATAAGAACTCTGAATTCTGGGTACCATGTTGGGATGTGGACGGCGGGCTGACGGAAGATCCGCAGTCAGAGATGTCGTTGCTCTATTATGATAAGCGGGATGGAATTGAGGATCGTGTTTTCCGCATCCAGACAGAGCGTTCCAGCGCCAGTTCGCTGCCGGAGCCACGTACTCAGCACATGTTGAGCAACCTGGAGGTGCTCGCTGCATCGTCCAATGATGCAGAAGTGCGCTACAGCTGGATGACCCACAGCGTACGTTATAACAACGTAGATACCTATTTCGGTACCGCGTTTGTTACGCTGATTCGTGGTGAAGACGGCAAGCTGAAGATTAAGCGCAAGAAGGCTGTGCTGAAGAACGACTACATCCACCACGTTGTGGATATCTATCACCTTTGAATTCGTTCCGATATATTAGCCTCGTGGTTATTTCTGTCAGTCAGCATACAGCAACCACGGGGCTTTCAGCCGATATTTCCAGATCTGAATTACCCGGTTTAATAACAAGCGCCTCTCGGTGTGTCGTCGGCACCCTTGAAGGGGCCTGAGGTAGCAAACAGTGTATAAAGTAGCGCTCAATTTTGAAGATGATGTAACTCGATTTATTACCACGCTACCGATGGAAACGGTGGCCGATGCCGCTTATCGTTCCGGAATCAATGTTCCGCTCGACTGCCGTGACGGTGCCTGTGGAACCTGTAAGTGTCACTGCGAATCGGGCAGCTATGAGATGGATGGCTATATCGAGGATGCGCTGTCCGATCGGGAAGCCGAACAGGGGTATGTTCTGACCTGCCGCATGATTCCGGAGTCGGATTGTGTCGTTACCGTGCCGGCCTCGTCAGAAGTCTGTGTGCGCAGCCAGAAGGCCGACGTGCATGCCAGGCTGACTGAGATTAACCGTCTGTCTGACTCCACCCTGTCCTTTACCGTTTCCGGTGATCAGGTGCGGGCCATGCATTTTCTGCCGGGGCAGTATGTCAATGTACAGGTGCCGGGGACTGACCACTGGCGTGCCTACTCCTTCAGCTCCATGGTCAATCAGGCCGATGAGTCGGTGTCTTTTCTGATCCGGGTGGTGCCCGAAGGCTTGATGAGCACCTACATGACGGAAAAGGCCAGCGTGGGTGACAGCATAACTCTGCGCGGTCCCTTTGGCAGCTTTTACCTGCGTGAAGTGAAGCGCCCGGTACTGATGCTGGCTGGGGGAACGGGGCTGGCACCCTTCCTGGCGATGTTGGAAAGCATTCAGCAGGACGGAAGCGCCTATCCGATCCACCTAATCTTCGGCGTTACGCACGACGTTGATCTAGTCGAGCTGGACAAGCTTAAAGCTTTCGCCGGGGCCATCGACAACTTCACATTTGGTGTCTGCGTGGCCTCAGACGAGAGCAGTTGGCCGCAGAAGGGTTACGTCACAGATCATATTGAACCTGGCCATTTGAATGATGGCGATGTCGATATCTATCTGTGTGGTCCGCCGCCGATGGTCGAAGCTGTTAGCAGCTTTGTGCAGGAAAGGGGTAGTCAACCGGCCAGCCTCTACTATGAGAAGTTTACGACCAGCAAGTAAGGAAAGCTAAATGAGAGGTGAACGTTTTGAAAACCGCGTCGCTATTGTGACTGGAGCTGCCCAGGGTATCGGTCGTGCCGTTGCCCTGCAGATGGCCGCCGAAAAAGCTAGCCTGCTGCTGGTGGATCGCTCCGAGATCGTCAAAGAGGTGGCAGAGGAGGCTCTGGCCGCCGGTGCGGCAAACGTCCAGACCAGCATCGTCGATCTGGAGCAGTACGCAGGTGCCTGCAAGGCAGTAGATTCGGCGATAAGTCATTTTGGCCGTATCGACATTCTAGTCAATAACGTCGGCGGTACGATCTGGGTTCAGCCCTATGAAGTCTACGAGGAAGTGCAGATCGAAGCCGAGATTCGTCGCTCCTTGTTTCCGACCCTTTGGTGCTCCCATGCAGTTCTGGCGCAGATGCAAAAACAGCAAAGTGGAGTGATCGTAAATGTGTCATCCCTCGCAACTCGAGGCACTAACCGTGTGCCCTATGCTGCGGCCAAGGGGGGCGTAAATGCTTTGACCGTGTGCATGGCGTTTGAAAATGCCAAATACGGCATCCGTGTCAATGCAGTAGCACCGGGTGGCACTGATGTTGGCGAGCGGCGGATTCCGCGTAATAGTGAAACCATGAGCCAATTGGAGAAGGAGTGGTATCAGGCCATCGTTGATGAGGCTACCGAATTGAGCTTCATGAAGCGCTACAGCGTTCCGGAAGAGCAGGCCAATGCCATACTTTTTCTGGCTTCAGACGAGGCCTCGTATGTTACAGGTATGGTACTACCGGTGGGCGGCGGTTATCAGGGGTGACCCTTTTTTTCCAATCAGGAGTCACGCACGGATTTCGTCTGTGGTTGGGTAGTGCGCGTTCGCCTTAAGAAGGTAGTTTCGGGCAGTAGCCTGTTGGACTTAATATGGAAAAACTCTCGGCAGCGGCTGACGGCGCGGTAGACAGGCGGCGCTCGGCTCTGTTCAAGAAGATTTGACCAGGAGGTAGCATGGCCGTGTTTCAGGTAGTTAACCGCACGACGGGAGACCACTTTACCTGCCAGGAGGGCCAGAGTGTGCTCAAGGCCATGGAGCAGAGGGACCTGAAGTGTGTTCCCGTGGGCTGCCGGGGTGGTGGTTGCGGATTTTGTAAGATTCAGGTTCTGGAAGGGCATTTCGAGTGCGGCAAGATGAGCAAGCGGCACGCCCCGCCTGAAGCCGTTGAAAAAGGGGAAGTTCTGGCCTGCCGGATCTACCCACTGACTGATCTGATCATTGAGTGCGTGCCTCTGCCTGAGGCGGCACCTGCGAAGCAAACAACAAAAAACCGTTGAGGTAACTGTCATGAAAAAAGGTGTAATGCGTCCCGGCCACGTTCAGATCCGTGTTCTCGATATGGATGAAGCTGTCAAACACTACACGGACCTGCTGGGCATGATCGAAACCGACCGCGACGACCAGGGCCGTGTCTATCTGAAAGCCTGGACCGAAGTGGACAAATTTTCTGTGGTTCTGGTGGAAGCCGACGAGCCGGGCTGCGACTTCATGGGCTTCAAGGTGGTGGACGAAGCCGCCCTGAACCAGTTGGAAAAAGACCTTGTGGATTACGGTGTTGGGGTTGAGCAGATACCGGCGGAAGAGCTGAAAGACTGCGGTCGCCGCGTTCGCTTTACTGTGCCCTCCGGGCATGCCTTTGAGCTTTATGCTGACAAAAAGTACACCGGTAAGTGGGGCGTATCCAGCGTCAACCCGGAAGCCTGGCCCCGTGGCCTGCAAGGCATGAAAGCCGTGCGTTTTGACCACGCCTTATTCTACGGCCCTGAACTGGCCGCCGTGTATGACATCTTCGTCAACGTGTTGGGCTTTTACTTGGCGGAACAGGTTCTGGACCCCGAAGGCACTCGCGTAGCGCAGTTCCTGACCGTCTCTATGAAGGAACACGATGTGGCCTTCATCCACCACGAAGACAAAGGCAAGTTTCATCACGCCTCCTTCTTCCTGGATACCTGGGAAGCGGTGCTGCGGTCTGCCGATCTGATCTCCATGACCGATACCTCTATCGACATCGGCCCGACCCGTCACGGCCTGACCCACGGCCAGACCATCTATTTCTTTGACCCGTCTGGCAACCGTAACGAAGTGTTCTGTGGCGGTGACTATCACTATCCGGACCATAAACCCATTACCTGGAAGGCGGAAGACCTCGGTAAGGCGATTTTCTACCACGATCGCGTGCTGAACGAACGCTTCCTGACCGTGTTGACCTGATTAGGAACAGGCCGAACGTGATTAAATTTAACAGGACTAGGCAGCCATGAAAGAGTTCAAACATTTTATTAACGGCGAGTACGTGGCTTCGGCCAGCGGCAAAACATTTGAAAATCGATCGCCAGTGGACAATAGCCTGATCGGTCAGGTTCACGAGGCCGGTGAGGCGGAAGTCGATGCTGCCGTTCGTGCCGCTAAAGCCGCGCTTAAGGGCCCCTGGAGCAAGCTGACCCAAAACCAGCGTGCCGCCATGTTGAACAAGATCGCAGACCGCATTAATGAGCGTTTCGACGAATTCCTGGCCGCAGAGTGCCTGGACACGGGCAAACCGCGCTCAATGGCCAGCCATATCGACATTCCCCGTGGCGCAGCCAACTTTAAAGAATTTGCTGACAGTATGAATCATCCGACTGAAGGCTTCCGAATGGATACCCCGGATGGCAAGGGCGCCGTGAACGTAGGCCATCGGACACCAAAGGGCGTTATTGCCGTGGTGTCTCCATGGAACCTTCCTCTGTTGCTGATGACCTTCAAGGTTGGCCCTGCGCTGGCCTGTGGTAACACGGTTGTTGTTAAACCGTCGGAAGAAACACCTGCTACGGCCACTTTGCTGGGTGAGGTCATGAACGAGTGTGGTGTGCCACCAGGTGTGTTTAATGTGGTGCACGGTTTTGGCCCTGACTCTGCGGGTGCTTTCCTGACGTCTCATCCATTAGTGGATGCGATCACCTTCACCGGTGAAACCCGTACCGGTGAGATCATTATGAAAGCCGCCGCAGTGGGCCTTCGTAATGTTTCCATGGAGTGCGGCGGAAAAAACCCTGGCCTTGTGTTCGCCGACTGCGATCTCGAAAAAGCCGTGGAGGGCACGATGCGCTCCGCGTTTGTCAACTGTGGTCAGGTTTGTTTGGGCACCGAGCGGGTCTATGTAGAGCGTTCGATATTTGACCAGTTTCTCGCCCGTATGAAAGAAGAGGTGGCCAAGCTGAAACTGGGCCGACCAGAAGATCCCGATGCGAATTTCGGGCCGCTGGTCAGCTTGGAGCATCGTGACAAAGTTAAAAGCTATTACGACTTGGCTCGCGAAGAGGGTGCAACCGTCGAGATTGGTGGTGGCATTCCTGACATGGGCGCAGAGCTGAACGATGGCGCCTGGATTGAACCGACCATCTGGACCGGCCTGCCTGAAGACGCCCGTGTTATCCGCGAGGAAATTTTTGGTCCGTGCTGTCACATCCGTCCGTTCGACACCGAAGAAGAAGCCATCGAGTTGGCCAATGACACCAGCTACGGTCTTGCCTGCGCCATCTGGACAGAAAATTCTGCCCGGGCTCTCCGCGTGGCGGAACAGATGGAAGTTGGTCTGGCGTGGGTGAACTCCTGGTTCCTGCGTGATCTGCGCACATCCTTCGGCGGTGCCAAACAATCAGGGATTGGTCGTGAGGGCGGCGTGCATGGTCTGGAGTTCTACACTGAAACCAAAAACATCTGTATCAAACTGTGAGGTAGCCATGAACGTACCTGTAGATAGCCCTGAAATCGGGCGTGAGATCACCGCGGCCGGCTACCGGACCAATGTGCACGATCACGGCGAAGGTGGCTTCCCCTTGATGATGATTCACGGTTCCGGCCCCGGGGTAACCGCCTGGGCCAACTGGCGCCTGGTGATTCCCGAGCTGGCCAAACACCGCCGGGTGGTTGCGCCGGACATGCTCGGCTTTGGTTACAGCGAGCGTCCGGAAGACAAGATCTATAACCGTGAGCGTTGGGTAAAACACGCCATCGGTGTTATGGACGAGCTGGGGCTTGATCAGGTCGATCTGGTGGGCAACTCCTTCGGGGGTGGTCTGTCATTGTCGTTGGCCATCGAGCATCCAGAGCGCGTTCGCCGTCTGGTGCTGATGGGCTCTGCCGGGGTCAGATTTCCGATCACCAAAGGCCTGGATGAAGTCTGGGGTTACCAGCCCTCGCTGGAATCCATGCGCCGGTTGATGGATGTATTTGCCTTCAACAAGGGGCTGTTGACCGACGAACTGGCAGAAATGCGTTACCAGGCAAGCGTTCGCCCCGGCTTTCAGGAATCCTTTGCCGCCATGTTTCCGGCCCCGCGCCAGCGCTGGGTAGACAGCCTGGCAAGCAACGAGGATGACATCCGCGCCCTTCAGCACGAAACCCTGATTATCCACGGTCGCGAAGACGAGGTGATTCCCCTGGAAGCCTCATATAAGTTGGCTGAGCTGATTGATCGTGCCCAGTTGCATGTGTTCGGCCGCTGCGGTCACTGGACACAGATTGAACACGCCTCCCGGTTTGCCCGTCTGGTTGAGGATTTCCTGAACGAAGCGGATCAAGCCGCTGCCGGAGACAAATAATGGATAAGCAAAAAATCCAGCAGTTCGGAGACGAACTTTACGAAGCCATGGTCAAGCGGGAAGCAGTCTCCCCGCTGACTAGCCGTGGCGAAGACATCAGCATTGAGGATGCCTACCACATCTCCCTGCGCATGCTTGAGCGCCGGCAGCAAGCCGGTGCCCGGGTAATTGGCAAAAAGATCGGCGTCACCAGCAAGGCGGTGATGAATATGCTGAATGTACACCAGCCCGATTTCGGTTACCTGACCGACGACATGGTGTTTAACAGTGGAGAAGCCGTGCCCATCAGCGACCGGCTGATTGCGCCAAAGGCTGAGGGAGAGATTGCCTTCATTCTGAAGAAAGACCTGGCCGGCCCCGGCGTGACCAATGCCGACGTGCTGGCGGCCACCGAATGCGTAATGCCGTGTTTCGAGATCGTCGATTCACGCATTCAGGACTGGAAGATCGCCATTCAGGACACCATCGCTGATAACGCTTCCTGCGGTTTGTTTGTGCTGGGTGACAACGCGGTCTCCCCTCGGGATGTTGACCTGGTGACTTGCGGCATGGTGGTGGAAAAGAACGGTTCCATCATCAGCACCGGTGCCGGCGCAGCTGCACTGAGCTCTCCGGTGAACTGCGTGGCGTGGCTGGCCAACACCCTGGGTGAGTTCGGCATTTCCCTGAAGGCAGGTGAAGTTATCCTGTCAGGCTCCCTGGTACCGCTGGAGCCGGTGAAAGCCGGTGACACCATGCGTGTGGACATTGGCGGGCTTGGCAGCGCATCTGTGCGCTTTGTCTGACCCGGACCAAATGAGGACAAGATTATGAACAAGAAAATCAAAGCCGCCATCATAGGTTCGGGCAACATCGGCACCGACCTGATGATCAAGATCCTGCGTAACGGCAAGCATATTGAAATGGGTGCCATGGTGGGTATCGACCCGGAATCCGATGGCTTGGCCCGTGCCAACCGCATGGGCGTAGCCACCACCCACGAAGGCGTGGATGGCCTGGTGAAAATGCCGGAATTTGCCGACATCGACATCGTATTTGACGCCACCTCTGCCGGCGCGCACATGCACAACGAAGTGTTTCTGCGTGGCCACAAAGAAAACATCAAGATTGTCGACCTGACCCCCGCGGCCATTGGCCCCTACTGTGTGCCGGTGGTGAACCTGGAGCAGAACCTGAGCGAAGGTAACGTGAACATGGTCACCTGCGGTGGCCAGGCCACCATCCCGATGGTGGCCGCCGTGTCTCGCGTGGCCAAGGTGCACTACGCCGAAATTGTGGCCTCGATTTCCAGTAAGTCTGCCGGCCCGGGCACCCGCGCCAACATCGACGAGTTCACCGAAACCACCTCCAAGGCCATTGAAGTGGTGGGCGGCGCCCAGAAGGGCAAGGCCATCATCATCCTGAACCCGGCCGAGCCTCCGCTGCTGATGCGGGATACCGTGTACGTACTTTCGGATGCGGCAGACAAGGCGGAAGTTGAGGCTTCCGTGGAAGAAATGGTGAAGGCCGTGAACAGCTATGTGCCGGGATATCGCTTGAAACAGAAAGTGCAATTTGACGACATTCCGGCCGATCAGCCCATGAACGTCCCGGGCCTTGGTCGCTTCAGCGGCCTGAAGACCTCCATTTTCCTGGAAGTGGAAGGTGCCGCCCATTACCTCCCGGCCTACGCCGGCAACCTGGACATCATGACCTCTGCAGCACTTGGCACCGCTGAGCGCATTGCCGAATCGCTGGTCAACTGAGGAGGAAAAAACGATGACTTTTAATCCTGGCAAGAAACTCTACATCTCCGACGTGACCCTGCGCGACGGCAGCCACGCCATCCGCCACCAGTACTCCATCAAGAACGTGCAGGACATTGCCCGTGCCCTGGACCAGGCCAAGGTGGATTCCATCGAAGTGGCCCACGGCGACGGCCTTCAGGGCTCCAGCTTCAATTACGGCTTCGGCGCCCACACCGATCTGGAATGGATCGAAGCGGTGGCCGAAGTGGTGACCCACGCCCAGATCGCCACTCTGCTGCTGCCCGGCATCGGTACCGTCCATGACCTGGACAACGCCTACAACGCCGGTGCACGAATAGTGCGAGTAGCGACCCACTGCACCGAAGCCGATGTGTCCAGACAGCACATCGAACATGCCCGGAAGCTGGGCATGGACACCGTCGGTTTCCTGATGATGAGCCACATGCAGACCCCGAAAGGTCTCGCGGAACAGGCCAAGCTGATGGAAGACTACGGGGCTACCTGCCTGTACGTGGTCGACTCCGGCGGCGCCATGAACATGAACGACATCCGCGACCGCTTCCGGGCCCTGAAAGACGTGCTGAAGCCGGAAACCCAGACCGGCATGCACGCTCACCACAACCTCGCCCTTGGTGTGGCCAATTCCATTGTTGCCGTCGAAGAAGGTTGCGACCGGATTGATGCTTCCCTTGCCGGCATGGGTGCCGGTGCCGGCAACGCCCCGCTGGAAGTCTGTGTGGCCGCCTTTGACAAGATGGGTTGGGAGCACGGCACGGATGTCTACGCCCTGATGGACGCGGCCGACGATATTGTTCGCCCGTTGCAGGACCGCCCGGTACGGGTGGACCGTGAAACCCTGGCGCTGGGTTACGCCGGTGTCTATTCCAGCTTCCTGCGCCACTCCGAAGTGGCGGCGCAGAAGTATGGGCTGAAGGCCGTGGATATTCTGGTTGAGCTTGGCCGCCGCCGTATGGTGGGTGGCCAGGAAGACATGATCGTGGATGTGGCGCTGGATCTGCTGGCCGCCCAAAAGGAGCAAAACGCATGAGCAAAACATTGAGCCGCGAGCAGATGCTGGCCCTGGCCGAACATGTGGAAAACGCCGAACTGCAGGCCCATGACATTACCAAGGTCACCAATGATTACCCGGATATGACCTTCGAGGATGCCTACGACGTTCAATGGGAAATTCGCCGCCGCAAGGAGGAGCGGGGCAACAAGATCGTTGGTATGAAAATGGGGCTAACGTCCTGGGCCAAAATGGCACAGATGGGTGTCGAGACCCCGATCTATGGTTTCCTCGCCGATTATTTCAGCGTGCCAGATGGCGGCGTGGTCGACACCAAAGAACTGATTCACCCGAAAATCGAGGCCGAGATTGCCTTCGTCACCAAGGCACCCCTGAAAGGGCCAGGGTGTCACATTGGCCAGGTTCTGGCAGCGACCGACTTCATGATTCCTGCTGTGGAAGTGATCGATTCCCGTTATGAGAATTTCAAGTTCGATCTGGTGAGCGTGGTTGCCGATAACGCTTCGTCGACCCGCTTTATAACCGGTGGCCAGATGGCCGACGTTGCGGACGTGGACCTGAAAACCCTGGGTGTGGTGGTCGAGAAGAACGGCGAAGTGGTCGATGTGGGCGCAGGCGCTGCCGTGCTGGGCCATCCGGCCTCCAGCGTGGCCATGCTAGCGAACCTGCTGGCCGAGCGGGGCGAACACATCCCTGCAGGCACCTTCATCATGACCGGTGGTATCACCGCCGCCATCGCCGTGGAACCCGGTGACAACATCACTGTGCGTTATCAGGGACTGGGAACCGTTTCCGGACGATTCATCTGACTCTGACAAGGAGGCGTTATGCCCATTGCTCAGCTTTACATTATTGACGGTAGAACGGACGAGCAGAAAGAAACCCTGATCCAGGAAGTGAGCGAGGCCATGGCCCGCTCCCTGGATGCCCCCATGGACCGTATCCGGGTAATGATCACCGAGATGCCGAAGCAACACTTCGGTATTGGTGGTCAGTCGGCCAAAAAACTGGGGCGGTAGACAGGTGAGCAAACTGCCAGTGCTGTACCTGTCCTGCGAAACGGAAGCCCTGACCGGTCCCAAGGGACAGGAGAGTCTGCGCCGACTGGTACCGCGGGATCAAGTCGTGGACAGCGTGGCTTTTATCACCTCAGAGGAAGGCGGCGCACAGCCGAACATACTTCACCAGTGTGGTGAGGGCGTTCTGGCCAGGCGCCTGCAATCCGACATGAAGGCGCGGGGGTTTGAGGTTGCCGTCAATGGTTCGCGGGAGCCCGGCCTCAAGCTGCTTGCCGAGAGCATGATACAGCTGGTGCCCGCGGAGGTGATTGAATTGCGCCTCAATACCGGGATGGCCAGTGAGCATTATCGGGAGATCGGCCACTGCATTGAAGCATTACGGGATCAGGGTGTATTACTGATTTGCCTTGACCGACTGGACGCCAATGGCAATAACGCCAGCTATCATCAGCCCCACGACAGCTATATCCGGAACCTGATCCGGCAGTGGGAGGATGAGCAAAGGTGGGTGAATGCGATGTCGAACTCAAGCCTCAGGGGAGGTGGTTCGTACGCCACCAATGGCAGCCCCGTGGCAGAACCGACATTATGTATCCTCAATACCGCCTTCAGCCTGGGCGGAATGAAAGCGCCCCAGCGCCTGTTCGGGTTTTCCCTGAATCAGAAAGGCAGTCCCTCGCAGGTTATGGTTGGATGCAATAAACTACGGAAAAAACAAAGGATTCCGTAAATGCTCAAACTGTTGATGGTGGGTGCCGGCGGCATTGGTGGTTACTACGCAGCAAGGTTTCTGGAAGCAGGGCATCAGGTTGTACTTACAGCCCGCGGGGCTCATTTGCATGCGCTTAAGCGGAGCGGCTTGACAGTCCACTATGAAGGTCGCGAGCCGGTCCATATGGCGGCTGCTCATGACCATCAGGAACTTGTCACCCGATATAAGTCTGACGAGTTTGACCTTATCATCATCACACTCAAAGCCACGGCAACAGTTTCGGTGGTGAGTGAGCTCGGCGACTGGCTGAAGCAGGGACGGGCACCCGTGCTTTCCTTGCAGAACGGAGTCGATAATGAACCACTGCTAGCGAAAGCAGTTGGTGCTGAAAGAGTCATCGGTGGACTTGCGGTCCTTATAGGAGGACACATTGCGAGGCCGGGCGTTATAGAAGCCGAGGGCCTCGCGCAAATCGTGATGGGGGAATGGCCCAAAGTCAGCGGTAGGCAGGATTCCCGAACTCCGCTACTCAAGATCCTGGTTGCCGCTTTTAATGATGCCGGTATTCCAACTAGGTATTCCGATAACATTAACTATTAGCTCTGGCGTAAACTCCTGATTAATAACGGGGTTAACCCACTCTCTGCCCTTACTGGCTTGGATACTCGAAGCCTTACCCATCACCCCGGATTCAGAAAAATCGTGTATGGAATGATGGCTGAAACCGTCGAAGCCTCAAAGGCAGACGACGTGAATCTCGGAAAGAAGGACCTGGGCGAGATGTTTGAGCTGATCAGTAGCTTCAATGCGATCAAGACGTCAATGCTTGTCGATAGGGAAAGAGGTCGCCCGCTGGAACTGGATACCATTGCCGGGGCGGTACTGCGACGCTGCGAGCGTCTGGGGATTAAGGCTCCCTATACTGAGGCAGTCCACACATTATTGATGCACTCAGGTGATTGAAACCTTGGGATGAATTCATTGACGGGCGGGCATTGAAGCAACCGGAGGCTTGCCTGCGCTCGCTATTTGAACCTGTCCCAGTACGGAGGTTCGCCGAAAAAACTGTCGATAAAGTCGACAAAGCTAGGAACCTTGCTTGCCAACAACTGCCGGTGTGCATATACCGCATAAAGTACCATGGGCTCTGGTTCATGCTCTGGCAGGACGACCTTCAGTTTTCCTTCCCTGATCGCCGCCCCAGCAATGAAGGTGGGCTGCAGGGCGGTGCCGGCTACGGCAATCGCCGTTTCTATCAATACGTCACTGTTATTGCTGATCATCTCCCTAGTTTCGTCGCGACCACTGCCTTGTAGCCACTTCTGTACCGTGTGATCTGCATCCAGGGTAAGTAGTCGCCCCTGAAAAATAAAAACCTGAGTAAATGCAATTATTTACCGTGAATCTGGGGTATACAATCCACCATAAATTTACCCGTTTCGCTCAAAAACCGGGAAAATGCCCATGATCCGTAAGCGGCCGATAATCCCATCTTGAGCCAGGCGCTGCCGCCGTCAGGATAGTGTCCACTTATTTTCTAGTGGACACTTAACATGAACGAAGTAAGCGTAACCAAGCCCTACCAACGCCGTCGCCGGTTTTCCGGGGAATTCAAAGCCCAGATTGTTGCTCAATGCCTGGCACCTGGTGCCTCCGTTTCCCGGATCTCCCTGGATAACGTCCTCAACGCCAACATGGTCCGGCGCTGGATGAGTGAAGCGCAGCGAGCGGATAAAACACCGGAATTTGTACCGGTCAAACTGCCAGCGGCAACCTCAGCACCGAGCAACCCGTCGGTCTCGGACAAGCGTAGCACCATCCGCATTGAGATTCCCCGCGCCGGCGGTGCGGTCGTGGTGGAGTGGCCTGCGGAGCAGGCTCACCAGTGTGCTGCCCTTTTGCGGGACCTGTTGGGATGATACGCATCGACGAGATCTGGCTGGCCACTGAGCCGCTGGATATGCGGGCGGGGCCCGACAAGGCCCTGGCCCGGGTTATTCAGGTGTTTGGTTCAGCCAGACCCCATTGCGCCTACCTGTTCGCCAACAAAAGGGGCAACCGGATGAAGGTACTGATCCACGATGGCCTCGGCATCTGGCTCTGCGCCCGCCGGCTGAACCGAGGCAAATTCCACTGGGGCGAAACCTGGCGCGGTGAGCAACTGCGCCTGACCGAAGAGCAGTTGTCCGCCCTGGTTCAGGGCCAGCCCTGGCAACGCCTTGGGGCCGACGGCGTTATCTCCATCCTGTAACCACAAGTGCCGTGATGCCGCTATAGCCAGAACCGCGAATCGCTTGCCGCACAGGGACTTGGCATATTAGGTGGCATGACTCAGCGCCCCGACATCAACCAACTCTCTGCCGATCAGCTCCGTGCCCTGGCGACGGAACTGATGGACTCTCTGGACGCCAAGGATCAAGTCTTGGGCCTGAAGGAGCGAGAGTTGGTGCGCAGCAACGCCATCATCGAGAAGCTGACCCACGAAGTAGCCATCCTCAAGCGTCACAAGTACGCCAGGCGCAGTGAACAACTCGATGCGGATGGTGCTACGCTTGTCCGAGACCGATTGGTTGCCCGATAAAGCAGTTGCCACAGGCAGATTAACCGGAACAAATCCCGGCGTTCCTGGTGTTTTATTCGCTCGCTGCGCGCCCTTCATCCAGCGCCGGACCATGTTGGCGTTGAGACCGTTATCCAGTGAGATCCGGGAAACCGAAGCACCGGGTTCCTGGCACTGGGCAACAATCTGAGCTTTGAATTCCCGAGAAAACCGGCGACGGCGTTGGTAGGGTTTGTTTACGCTTAATTCTGCACTTCCCCCAATACGCATGACACACACGACCCATCTGAGTCTTGCGATCCTTCCGATCGCTCACCGGATCGGGCCCTTGAAAAAACCACAAAACGGAAGTTCGGTGAGGCTTTGGCCCTTGTCTTGGCGAAGCTGGCGAATTCTGAGATTTGATCGGCCGTCACCTTCTCGTCGGGGCCTACCTCTACAGTGCCCGCTGACAGAGATACCAGTGGAAAACGGCAGGGCTGGCCGTTTCGGTCTTCGGATTCAATAAACCCGCTTTTCAGTATGCAATCGCTGTAAAAGCGCCGGCTTCGTTCGGCGAATAGTGACTGTACGGTACCAGCATTATAATTAGCTGAGGACGAAGAGCTGATGACGACAAAATCGTCCCCACCTATGTGCCCGACAAAGTCATCACTGGCATGGAATACCTCTTTCAAAAGCTCAGCCAGCAAAACTATTACCTGGTCACCAACCCGGTAGCCGAGGACATCGTTCAAAGGTTTGAACATGTTGGGGTACTAGGGATTTTCCGTCCAAAAACGACAAAAATCGCTGAAAGCCCCGCCATCCGTGGCCTCTCAGGGAGTATTACTATTACCGAACCGGTAAATATCCCTCGATTGTGCGCATCAGTTCCTCCAGATCCGGTAACTTTTCACTCAATTCGAAGGTATAGATACCCTTTAAGTTGATGTTATACCAAGCCACTGGAGAAGCCTGTTTGACTATCTGTATTCGTTTATCGTCATTCTGATATTCGAAGCTGGTAAGCAGCTGGCTGAGTATGCTGGAGTTAAAATAGATGATGGCGTTGGTGACCAGACGTGCACATTCGTTCCAAAGTTGGATTTCTTCATCAGAGCTACCCCGGAACTGATCCCCATTGACGTTACTAATCGCTCGACGCAATTGGTGATAGGCCTCCCCCCGGTTAAGGGCGCGCTGAACATAGTTGCGCAGACTGGCATCATCGATGTAGTTAAGCAGGTAATTCGCTTTTACCAGGCGATTGTACTCGGTCAGGGCCTCCAACAAGGGATAGTTTTTCTTGTATCCGGAGAGTTTCCGAACCAACGTGGCCTGTGTTGTCTTTCGTTCTTTGAGAGACACTGCGATTCGTTGGATAGTGTCCCTGTGCTGCATGATACGTTTGGTGTTGATGGGCTTTTTCAGGTGTAGCTGGATTCTCTGATCCTTCCCTTCCTTTACATCAAACATCTCATTGATGACGCGGCCAACCTGCGCGTAGCGCGGCGCAAAGCTGTAACCGAACAGATCCAACAGAGCGAAGTTGACGTGATTGACCCCATGGGTATCGGTAGAGAGGACATCCGGAATGATCTCGGAGCTGTTGTTCATCAGCAAGTCAAAGATGTGGTGGGATTCGTGTTCATTCGCACCGATCACCCTGGCGTTAACGGCAGCGTGATTGGCGATTAAGCTCATGGCCGAGACGCCTTTCTGAGTGCCAAAGTACTTCGATGAGTAGCGCGTTTTGAAGGTTTCGCGCCGAGCCTCGAACTTTTGGCCATCGGCACTGGCGTGGATAATATCCTCTTGGATGTTGTAATGCTTGAAGATGGGCAGCTTGGCCGTCGCGTTGTTGATGTTATCGCTGGCTACATTCAAAGTTTCCAGTCGTAGATAGTTTGCCTGGATGGTGCTGAGTTGATCATAGGTGCGATCGGAGATTTGAGCCATGCCGTAGATGCCTTGGTTTGTCGCATTTCCCACCAGAATCGCTAGCAGGTCATATTCGTGGACTCGGCTCTTGGACTGGGAACCCATTACATGTTCAAAGCAATCAATGAACCCTGTGTCGCGGTCAACCATGCGCAACACATCGGCGACGCCCGTCGTCGGTATCTGCTGGAAGAAGGGGTTGTTGACCAGGTACTTTTTACTCGCTGTCGGTAACCGCCATAAGCGCTTACCCTTGGGATTGCGCAGGATGATATTACGGTTATCATCTTGTTCCAGGTAATCACTGACCTCATGAAAACGGATCTCCAGATCCCTGGCCATTTGCTCGATCAGTTTATGCGGTTCAGCGGTCAATTTTGGTAGCTGGGTTTGATCCAGCAACTCAGCCTTTTCTCTTTGCCAGCGTCCTCGACTCACCAGATCAGCCTCCAAAGCCCGGTATTTAACGACATTCGGCAAGGTCAGTTGCCCATTCAATCGGTCAGGGATTTGTAGATACAGGTACCATTCGTAGCGACCTGGGTTAAAATTTCCGCCCTCGTCCTGCAAGAAAGGCAACTGTTTTTTGGGTGGCAGCCGGCCGTCTATATTTGCCGTTGAGATGACTCCTGGGGCTGAGAAGTCAAGTCGGGCGTGATCCAGTACTGCTGCTAGGCGTTGAGTGCCCTCACTGCCTTCGAAGCGCAGGCAAAGAAACAGCTGCCGGAGCAAACCTTCCCTTAAGCTATCTCTCTGGTCATAATACTGCCACGTAGCTTCTTCAACGGAACGCTTTTGTTCATTCAGAAACAGACAGACGGACTCCAGGTCTTTCTCCGCAAGAAGCTTCAGGGCTTTCTGCTTTACCGACCCAAACGGTTGCTGTTGATCAATGCTGCCATCAATGAATAGGTGCAGAACTTCTGCCGCCTTGCTGACATTTTTAGCAGCTTTTTGCCAGTCCTTATAAACTGCTTCCTGCGCATAGGTCTTGGCTTTTTGCTTGATCTGTCGGACATGATGAACAAAACCATCAGCTATGCGCTCCAATGCCTGCTGCCAGCGGGACTGCAGATAGCACAGGAGATAAAGCCGCTGATTGCCCACAGACTGCCGTTTCATCTTGGCACCATAGTAGTCGACCCGCTCAGCAAGATGTTGTTGATTTTTCTGGGACAACGATAGTCCGCTCAAGAGGGAATTCACTTCCGGCATCCAGTGCTGGATATGGAAATGTACGGCCAGCTCCTTCTCCAGCTCGGTACCAGTAAAGTTACGGGCATATTGACGCAACTGTCGTAATGTAAGCGTTCCGTCACCATTTACAAGGGTGGCCAATGCTTGTTTTAAATCCGGAGACAGCTCAAATTCTACGTGGGTAATCAGCCGTTCTTGTTCCTGACCAACAACCTGGCTGATGATTTTTTGCAGTGTGCTGTAGGCTGGGATCGCAATTTTCTGCCCTGACAAATACTCAATGGCTGCATCGAAGAGGTATCTCGGAGCAGACCAAGCTTTGGCCTGCTTGATTAGGTGGGCTACCAAGGCAGATTCATGGCCTTTAGAGCTCCAGCGCTGGTATTCACAGAGTTCGAATATCCGCTGGTAAATCCGCTCGTTTTCTTTCTGAGATAGATTGAACGGCCTAAAGCCCGGTCCTGGTAGTACTGTTTGGTGGACGTGCTTGAGATCATGTTTTATCTGATGAAAACCAAGGTTTAGCGCGACAGGCTTAGCCTTAAAATAACCCAACAACAAGAAAAACATGTAGCGCTGGCCACGATTTCGGAATTTATTGCCAACTGCCAGTTCCTTGTCGTTAAGAGAGAAAAAGAATCGTTGATCGTTAGATGTGAAAATTGGGGGGCCGTAAAAATCATCTTGTTCTGCATCAGACAGGATCTGAACACGTTCTTCATATGCCATATTTTTAGCCTAAAAAAGCTAAATTTTAACCAAAATCGGTGTAAATATGGACTTCAGAGAAAGTAATACCATTTGGGAGACTACGGATGGCGGGGGCTACAGCGTTTTTTGTCGTTTTTGGACGGAAAATCCCTAGTACCCCAACATGAAAGGTGATCCATCCGCCAATTTAGTGTACGGTATCGTACAGTAATTAAGAGGTACGCACCAGTGTCAAGCAAGCAGGCCAAAGCCGCACCGTCCTCTACCGCGAGCAACGCCCGGCCCGGGCGACCGCCCGACCCGGCCAAGCAACGCGCCATTCTCGACGCCGCGCGGTCACTGCTGTTCCAGGGGGGCCCGGGTGAGCTCTCCATGGAGGCCGTAGCGCGCCGGGCGGGTGTCTCGAAGGTGACGATCTACGCCCGCTATGCCAATCGCGAAGCCCTGCTCGACGCCGTAATTGGCGACCAGGCCAACAGCCTGATGGACAGCCTCAATCTGCAACCGGAAGACGCCTCCAGTGCCCGCAAGGCGCTGTGCAGCTTCGGCCAACAGCTGCTGAGCTTCGTCCTCGGTGAGGAGCACCAGGGCTTCCTGCGCCTGGTACTGGCCAGCCCCGCTTCTTCCCAGGCGATCCTGGCGCGTATCTACCGCTCGGGACCGGAAGCCACTCACGCGCAGCTGGAACACTGGATGACCCGGGCCGATGCCGCCGGCCTGCTGCGCATACCGGACCCGCCACAAAGCACGGAGCTGTTGATTGGCATGCTGCTGGGACTGGAGTTGATCCGGCTACTCTACGGCCAGCCGGCAAAATTCACGGGCGAGTCCCTGGAAACGCATGTCGAGCAGGTGGTGGACCGCTTCCTCAGCCTGCACGGGACCTGATGGCTCCGGCGCCATGCCTGCGCGCCACAACGCCTGCCCTGGTCTATCCTGTAGCGGCAAGCCCACAAGCAGGAGATGATGCGGTGAACCAACCAGAAACCGTCCTGTGGTTCGACACCCTTGACCTCTCGTGCCTGCCGCAAGTCGGTGGCAAGAACGCCAGCCTGGGGGAAATGTACCAGCGCCTGAGCGAGGAAGGGATCCGGGTCCCCTTCGGTTTTGCCACCACGGCGCAGGCCTTCCGCGACTACCTGGCGGACAACCGGCTGGAGGCCCCCATCCGCGAGGCTGTGGCTGCCATGCGTCGAGGCAGCCAATCGCTCGAAGCCACCGGCGGAGCCATCCGCGAGCTGATCCGCAGGGGGAATTTTTCCAACCGCCAGCGCACCCTGATCACGGGCGCCTACCGCGAACTCTGTGAGCGCCTGCAGACCCCCTCCCTGGCTGTCGCCGTGCGCAGCTCCGCCACCGCGGAAGACCTGCCCGAGGCTTCCTTTGCCGGACAACAGGAGAGCTTCCTCAATGTCCGCGGCGAGGAGGCCCTTCTGCAGGCCTGCCGCGAATGCTACGCCTCCCTCTACACCGATCGCGCCATTGCCTACCGGGAAGAGCGAGGCTTCGAACACGAACAGGTCGCCCTGTCCGTCGGTGTCCAGCAGATGGTGGAATCCGCCGCGGCGGGCGTGATGTTCACCCTGGATACCGAGAGCGGCTTTCCCGACGTGGTGCTCATCAGTGCTGCCTGGGGCTTGGGGGAAACCGTCGTGAAGGGTTCGGTCAATCCCGACCGCTACATGGCCTACAAGCCCTTCCTCGAGGAGCGCGCACTGAGCCCCGTGATTGAAGCGAGCGTGGGCAGCAAGCTGGTGAAAATGCGCTATGCGCTACCGGAGGATAGCCAGCCCTCGGATGCCGACGATGATCAGGGGCCCACTGTCACCGTCCCTACCAGCACGGCAGAACAACGCAGCCGGGTGCTGGATGACGTAGCGGTCCTGCACCTGGCCCGCTGGGGAGCCAGAATCGAGGCGCACTACGGGCGGCCCATGGATATCGAGTGGGCCCGGGACAGCGACGGGCAGCTGTTCATTGTTCAGGCCCGGCCGGAAACCATAGAATCGCAGAAGGACCGCAGCGTCCTGGTGAGCTATCACCTGAAGGAAAAAGGTCGGGTGCTGCTTGAGGGGGCAGCCGTGGGCAGTGCCATCGCCGGCGGGCCGGTCTGCGTGGTGGACCGGCCGGGCGATGTCGATGCCTTTCCCGAGGGTGCCATCCTGGTCACCGAGCGCACCGACCCGGACTGGGTACCCATCATGCGCTATGCTTGGTATGTATTCAAACAAAAGAATCAACCTCGCAATCTTCGCATGTTCTGTCGTGGTATTCGTGCTCTCGTTTTGGCTGGTGCGCAGCCAGGTCACTGTGTCAGGATCTAGCTACATGCGAGCAATGATTCCGCACCACTCCATCGCAGTTATGACTTCGGAGCGTGCGCAGATTCGCGACCCCCGCGTGCGTAAGCTTGCCGACGAAATTATTGGAGCCCAGCGGCGCGAGATCGCCGAAATGCGCTACCTGATCGCTGATGTCTCGGCCGGTAATGTTGTTGAAAGGATATACGAAGATCCTCCTGCTAAAGTGGGAACGGTGGGCGATGCATTAAGAGGGTCGGCCGTCATTCTGGAAAAATTCGCCAAAGTTCATCTAATTGCATGTTTTTAATATAGTTTTTTACTACATCTTGATGTCCTTACTAGTCTAGTTAAGCTCACTGCGGACTGTGTGGGAGCCTTACACATCGTAAAAAAATTAAGACAATATAAGAAAATACCCAGCAGTCGGTCATCTGTGCTCACCGTCCAACTCTTTATTTTATTTTGGCTCCGGCGCTTTTGTTTTTTCCTCCAGTAAACGATTCATCATATCAGTCTTGATTGAAATTTCTGCTTCCAGTTTGCCTATCGATACCGACGCTTCTGCCTTCCAGGCTTGCAGCTCTTCGTTCAGCTTCTTAACTTTATCGAGTTCCTCTACTTGAGCTGCGAGCTCGGAAAGTTGAATTTTAAGCGAGTCAGACTCTTCCGCTTTGGAATCCAGATCCGTGGTAAGTTTACGTTGCTCGGTTTCCAGCTTTGCTGCTGCTTTCTGTATGGAGCCAAGCTCAGCCGCGAGCCGCCCGTTGTCCTTGTTTAACTGCGTGATATCAGATTGTTTAACTGAAAGAGTTTGATTCAGGGCGCGAATTTCAGACTGAAGCTGTTGGCTGTATTGCTCGTGCTTCCGTTGATCCTGATCGCGCTGTTCTTTTACCGACTGGCGATAATGCTCCATTGCCTCTCGACTGTGGCGATGTTTCTCTTCCAGTGACTCGATTTGGGTTTGTTTTTCAGCTAATAGCTCTCGAAGCTTTTCTTCGGTTTGAGTGGCTTTGGCTTCTTTTGCTTTTAGCTCTTCTTCGGAGGCTTTGCTCTCCTTCAGTTCAGCGAGCGTGCTTTGTAATTCGTGTTCTTTCTCTGAGAACGTTTTATTAATAGAGGCAAGCGAGCTTTCGAGTTCTTGAATTCTACCTGTAAGGGACTGCACTTGGTGCTGATGCTTGGACTGGCTTTCATCAATTGCGGCTTGTGCTTCCTGTTTCAGCGCTGAAGCTAAACGACCAATTAGTTCCTTGATGGGCTGACTGAGCAATGCTTCGTCATCCAGGCGGGCCGAAGCCTCTTCCTCTATCTCTCGTAGGTATCGATGAATGGTGGACTTGGAGCCAGTATTGCCAAGTTCCACGCGAATAGCGTCAATTGAGGGGTTTTCGCCTCGACGGACCAAGGTTTCACGCGCTTTGGATACCAGTGCTTTGTTGACGCCGCCTCTTGCCATATACCACCTCTCACTATATTTCGTACTGTATTACGTACCACGTATATACATACTATATTATATCGCTTTTCGAGACTTGAATAGCTTAAATTTAACTTTAAATAATCAAGAGTTATTGAATGTCAGGTGGATTTCGAGGCGGATTCCTTCAAAATTCAGTACGAATTTGGTACATTCCAACCAATCACGATAATACCCATACCGATCAATGCGATGCAGGCTCCCAGCCAGTCCATAGGAGAAAGTCGTACCCCATCAACCACGCGAAGCCAAACCAACGCTGTCGCCACGTAGACCCCGCCATAGGCCGCATATACCCGACCGCTGGCGGCGGGATGCAGTGTTAGCAACCAGACGAATAGCCCAAGGCATAATGCAGCAGGTAACAGAAGCCAGGTAGATCCCCCCTTGCGCAGCCAAAGATAAGGCAAAAAACACCCTACGATTTCCGCAATCGCGGTGAACACGAAAAGGCCAGCAGTTTTGATTAACAGCATACGTCACTCCTTTGGCACGTCATCACGACAAGGCTCATTGTGTAGTTCAAACTCAACGGTTGTGTGACTTAACTCAAACTCGGCCAGCACAGCGGACAAACGGCGTTTTAAATTTCTTTGATCCTCCAGTGATACATCTGCTGCAAGTTCGATATGAACCGTTAATACATGGCTTTCGCCATCCAGCGACCACAAATGCAGATGGTGAAAATGTTTAAACTCAGAAATGCTTTTAAGTTTCTCTTCGATTCCTTTTGCAATGCCTTGATCGGGTACGCCCTGTAAAAACAGCTTTAAGGTTGAGCCGATGTTTCGAACAACATTCACCAAAATAAATAAGGTGAAGCCGATCGCTAAAATGGGGTCGAGGATCGGCCACTCCACAAACATCAACACAACTGACACAATAAAAACAGCAACCCATCCGAGGACGTCCTCTAGCAAATGCCAGTTGAGCACTTTTTCATTCAGTGTCTCCCCTTTGCTGAGCTTAAATGCGGCGAACCCATTCACGGCAATACCGAAAATGGACAGCGCCAACATACCTTCTGTTACAGGCATTTCCGGATTGAAAAGACGAGGAATGGATTGATATAACACCCAACCTGAACCGGCGATAAGGACAATACCATTGATGAGCGAACCCAATAGCGATAAACGTTTGTAGCCGTAGGAAAATGAACTGGAAGCGGGCTTTTTTCCCAGTTTCGCGAGGACCCACGCCAAACCAATAGACAAACTATCTCCGAGGTCGTGGACGGCATCCGCCATAATCGCGGTGCTATTGGTCAGCACCCCGCCAATAAACTCAATAATCGTGAATCCAACATTGAGAAAGAATGCCCAGCCGATTCGTGTACTACTGTTGTCGTCGTGTGAATGAGAATGCATTGTTCCTCCAGCTCTTTTCTTTTTCTGTTTAGATTCAAAAAAAGTCGGCTCCGGCTTGTGCCGGAGCCAGACGATTATTTTTTGATTTTATTCTCTCGGCGATGAACCCACTGATACAGTACAGGCAGAACCAACAACGTCAGAATCGTTGACGAAATAATGCCCCCGATAACCACGGTTGCGAGTGGTCGCTGAACTTCTGCACCGGTACCAGTGTTTAAGGCCATGGGGACAAAACCGAGACTGGCCACGAGAGCAGTCATCAACACCGGGCGTAAACGAATCATCGCGCCGTCAATAATTGAGTTGGTCAATTCCCCTGTCTCATGCCAAAGCTGACGTATAAAGGCCAACATCACCAGTCCATTTAGTACCGCCACGCCGGACAGTGCGATAAAACCTATTCCAGCAGAGATCGACAGCGGCATGTCCCGTAAATACAGCGATAAAACACCACCAGTGAGCGCGAGCGGCACACCACTGAATATGATCAACGCATCCTTCACTGAGGCAAAGGCCATGACCAGAATACCCAATATCACCAACAAGGTAATCGGTACTACGACGGACAAGCGCTGGCTGGCAGACTCCAGCTGCTCAAAAGTGCCGCCATAGTCCAGCCAATAACCTGGCGGGATATCCGCGTTTTCACGAACACTCGCTTGTACCTCATTGACGAAACTCCCCAGATCACGTCCACGAACATTAGCGGTGACTACGATGCGGCGCTTACCGTTTTCACGACTGATTTGCGCTGGTGCAGGTGAGATGTCCAAGGTCGCGACTTCTTCGAGGGGCACATAATCCCCGTTCGGGAGTGGTACCGGCAGAAACTTCAAACGGTCGATATCGCGACGCGTTGTTTCCGGCAAGCGCACCACCAGCTCAAAGCGCCGATCACCTTCATAAATAATCCCGGCGGATTCACCGCCAATCGCAGCGGACACCCAATCCTGAAGTTCGGCAACATTCAAACCGTAGCGACCCAGGGCGGTGCGGTTCGGAATAACAGAAAGTGTTGGCAATCCCGTTACTTGTTCAACCCTAGCATCCGCAGCACCTTCAATCGAATTGACGACTTTAAGCACATCGTTGGCTGTTAACACCAACTGATCCAGATCATCTCCGAAAATCTTGATACCGAGATCCGCGCGTACACCGGAAATTAATTCGTTAAACCGCATTTGGATGGGTTGCGTAAACTCATAGTTATTGCCCGGCAACTCCTCTAGGGCTCGCTCCATTTCCTCAACAAGTTCCGCTTTGGTTTTGGACGGGTCTGGCCATTCACTATGCGGTTTTAAGGTCACAAAATTATCGGCGACATTGGGCGGCATCGGATCGGTGGCAACTTCCGCCGTGCCGATTCGGGCGAAGACTTTATCCACCTCAGGAAATGCTTTTATTCTCCGCTCAAGAATTTCCTGCATTTCCACGGCTTGCTCCAAACCTGTGCCTGGAATGCGCATCGCGTGCAATGCAATGTCACCCTCATTCAATTGAGGAATGAACTCTGAACCCAGAGTCGTAGCCAACCATAAACAAGACACCACCAAGACTGAGGCAAAACCGACCACGGCCCAGCGAAACTTTAGAGCGAGATTGAGCAGCGGTTTGTAGGCAGATTTTGCCTTGCTGATAACGATGCTTTCTTTTTCGCTGATTTTGCCGTTCATGAACACGGCAACAGCAGCAGGGACCACCGTTAACGAAAGCACCATAGCAGACAATAACGCCATCACTACGGTCGCCGCCATCGGGTGAAACATCTTGCCTTCCACACCGGTCAAACTAAATATCGGGATATAGACGATAGTGATAATGGCCACACCGAATAAGCTGGGACGAATCACTTCGGAGGTTGCGTCAAAAACAGTGTTCAATCGCTCCCGTAAATCTTGTTGACCGCTTTTGTGCTGATTCTCGGCCAGACGACGAACGCAGTTTTCAACAATAATGACCGCTCCGTCTACGATCAAACCAAAATCGAGTGCCCCTAGGCTCATCAAGTTGGCCGATACACCCGTTTTCACCATGCCGGTGATCGTCATCAACATAGCCAGCGGAATAACCGCCGCTGTGATCAAGGCAGCACGGAAATTGCCCAACAAGAGAAACAGCACCACGATAACCAGTAGTGCGCCTTCCATGAGGTTTTTGGACACGGTGGCAATGGCTTTGTCGACTAGCGCGGTGCGGTCGTAGACGGCTTCAGCCACCACGCCCTCCGGCAATGAGACCTGAATTTCTTCGAGCTTGTTAGCTACGTCTTGGGCGACCGTACGCGAATTAGCGCCGATCAGCATCATGGCAGTACCCAATACCGTTTCTACACCATCTCGCGTAGCGGCACCGGTACGTAGCTCTTTGCCAATCGCAATTTCGGCCACATCTTTTATTTTTATCGGTACAGAGTCATGTTCGGTAATGATCACATTACCGATGTCGTCCACCGTTGCGAGCTGACCTGGCGACCGCACCAAAAGCCGCTGACCGTTTCGTTCGATATAGCCCGCGCCCCGATTGTCATTATTGGCCTGCAAGGCTTGCACGACGTTTTCAACACTAACTTTGTAAAGTAGTAATTTTGTGGGGTCGGGCATCACATGATATTGCTTGTTGTAGCCACCGATGCTGTTGACCTCGATAACGCCTTTTACCTGAGCGAGTTGGGGCTTGATAATCCAGTCCTGAATTTCTCGCAATGCGGTCGCGTTATAGGACTCACCGTTAACCATGCGGGCATCAGGATTGGCTTGCACCGTATACATAAAAATTTCGCCCAAGCCGGTAGAAATCGGCCCCATTTCCGGTTCAAGCCCAGGCGGTAAGGCACTTTTGATTGCACCCAGCCTGGCGTTAATCAGGTTGCGTGCAAAATAGATATCAGTGCCTTCTTCAAACACCACCGTGACTTGAGACAAGCCATAACGTGACAGCGAGCGTGTATAGGAAAGTTTGGGTAAACCCGCTAGCGCAGTTTCTACCGGATACGTGATTCGCTGCTCGGACTCTAGCGGCGAGTAACCCGGAGCAGCCGTGTTAATTTGTACCTGCACATTGGTGATATCGGGTACCGCATCAATGGGGAGCTTTTGATAACTCCACACGCCGACTCCAACGATGACAAAAATAAAACAGAGAATTAACAAGCGCCTTTCAACGGCTAGGCGCACAATAGAATCAATCATAATGCGTCCCTTTTAGTGTTCGTGTTCGGCTTCGGATTTTTCGATATCGGCTTTGATCAGGTAGCTGTTTTTACTGACATATTCATCGCCGGACTCAAGCCCATCGACGACCTCATAAAAATGGTCGTCACTTTGACCCAGCACGAGCGGTTTAAAACGATATTCATCATTGATCTTTACAAAAACACCCTGCCGACCACCAAGTATTTGCACCGACTCTTTTGTAACAGCCAAAGAAACTGGAAAGCGACCGACCTGTACACGCGCTTCTACCATCATTCCCGGAGATAAGGTTTGCTTGCTGTTGTCCAGTTTGACTCGCGCTAACTGATAAGGGGATTCCAGCGAGGGCACAATATGATTTACTGTGGATTCGACACTGCCATCGGCAGTCAGAATATGGACGTCCTGACTTTCTGCAACCGAGGACTGCTGAGCGGGATAGACCCGCAGTTCCGCCCACACAGTGTCAAAGTTAGCAATGGAAAACAGAATTTGATCCTGGGTTACTTCGCCGGTGTTGGCGTGACGCTGAACGATGCGGCCTGAAATAGGCGAGTGGAGTTGGTAAGTCTTAAGGCTTTCATTGGATTCAATTTCCGCCAACAGATCACGGGTTTTTACTCGATCACCAATGGTCACACGTACAGATTTGACTAAGCCTTCGAAGCGGGCACGCACATGAATTAATTGTTCTGGCCCCGACACCAACGAGCCGTAAACAGTAATGGTTTGATTAAGTTCCTGCGAACCTACACGACTGGTTACGATCCCCACTTGCTGTGCCATCTCGCCATTAATACGACTGCTGTTTTCTTCGCCGTGGCCATGCTCATCCTCTCCATCATCCTCATGGCCATATTCTTTGTGATCTGCCGAGGGATTCTCTTCGTGATTAATATGGTCGCCAGCCGCGTATAGGTAAGTGCTGAAAACAAGGATTAAGACTGTAAGACCGGTGATAATTGCATTTTTCATAGTCATAAATTCCTGAGGTCTGATGGTGATCAAACCCGGTGTAAACGATTGATTTAGCGGTTAAGAGCTTCACTGGATAGCTTTTCTATCAGCGCCTGACAGATGAGAGCTGTCGATGCCGCATCGATACGCGCCTGCTTGGTCGCCAGCAACTCTTCCTGAGCGGCAATCAAATCGAGATAGCGATAACGACCATTTTCGTAAGCTTCACGGGTTAATTTAAGTGCGTTTTCTAGCGCTGGGATCACCACATTTTGGGTTTTATTGGCGGCCGCGATGCTTTGCTTTCTGAGCGACCAGGCTTCAAAAAGTTGGGCATGCAAACGCAAGAGCAGATCCTGTCGGGCATAATCCACGGCATTGCGATTGGCCAGAGCCGCTTTCACTTCACCGCTGTTTCTCTTATTAGAGAACAAGGGAATGGAGAGCCCCACGGTGAATGCTGAATCGCCTGTTTCTTCGAAGCGTTTGATGCCTGCACGCCACGTCAGATCACTGCGTCCACCGGCGCGAGCCAATGTCACTGCGGCATCCCTGATCCGCGCCTCACTTGCAAACACCTGAATAGTCGGGGAAGTTTTTATTCGCGCATACAGCTGCTCAAAGCCTGAATTTTCTCCGAATTCAAAAAGGCTCCCCTCCAGTGTGCTAAATGCCGGGGTGGTGTCACCCCAAAACCGTGCGAGCTGCACTTTCTGGCGCTGAAACTGTTCCTCCAACGAAGCAAGACGGATTTCCGCACGCGCAACGGCGGCTTGCCCACGCATGACTTCCGCTTCAGGTGCCGCTCCCTGTTTGGAGCGTGTTTTGAGGGTTTTTAACAACGATTGGGACAGTGCTAGAGATTCCTCAGCGAGCCGAATGTTGGCCTGGGTTGCCAAGCCCTCTATATAGGCGGTCGTCAGCTCACCGAGCACATCAAGGGTAGTGGCTTGTTGTTCCCATTCCGCCTGATTGATACGAGCATCTGTATAGGAAACGCGGGCCTGACGTTTACCTGCCAGTTCAATCACTGACGATAGCGCCAGTGTGGTTTCTGCTGAATCATATCCTGCCGTACTGCCGGATCCAGCGAAGTTTTCTACCTCAAGTTCAAATGCCATCGCTGGGCGTAAGGCGCTGGTTTGCCTTCGGGCGCTCAGCGCTTCCTGTGTGAATCTGTATTGGTAGAGTTGTGGATTGTTTGACAGCGTGCGGGCTAGCGCGTCATTTAGAGTCAGCTTGGTATCGGCGTACGCAGCATTTGCCGTGATGGTCAAACTGCAGAGTAGAAAAGCAAGCCAAGCACAGGGCTTATGGCACCTGTAAAAAGTGAGTAATTGCATGGATAAGTCCTAATATAAGTCGTAATTCCGCACGTGCGGGTAAAAAACGGTACTTAGGGCTTATGCTTTAGGAGGGCGCAGGATGGTTTCGAAGGTATTGGGAAAAGCGCTTTCCGAATAAAAGGAAACAGGTGATGAACTCTTCGTCAATAAAAGCTGATCGGTAGAGACTAGAATAGCGGGACAAAAATGAGCGTGACCGTGGCAGCAGTGATGACAATCCAATGTCGAAGAGGCCGACGTATCTGTAGTAAGAGTTTTGACGTCGTGTTTTTCAACTTCAAGCACGCCAAGATGTTGATGGGCCTCGTCGAAAGTCACATGCTCAGAACTTGACTGGTGCAGTTGATGTGCGTCGCCCATAGACATACCGGATTGCAAAACAATCAGTGCAAGCAAAAAATATGTCAGGACACGTTTAAGCATTTTTTAATCTATCTGATCACTTGATCTCGAAAACAGGTCGCTATCGTAGCAGAAGTATACGCCGAGCGCCGTTTAAAACAATAAAGCCAATAATAACCCCAACCACCAAATCCGGAATGTGTGATCCCGTCATCGCCACTAGAATGCCGGCAATGATGACGCCGGTATTGGCCAACACATCATTGGCTGAGAATATCCAGCTGGCCTTCATATGTGCCCCTTGGTTACGCGATTTGAAGATTAGCAAGAGGCAAGCAATATTCGCTACCAAGGCAACGGCGCCTGCCCCCATCATGAGTACTGAAACGGGTTCGCTCCCGTAGACAGCTCGCCTAAAGACTTCGAGTAGGACGCCCACAGCAAGCGCGAGCTGTAGCCAGCCAGAGAAATGGGCAGCCTTGAGCTTAAGTCGAGCGGCCTTACCCACCGCATACAGCGACGCACCATAGACCGCAGCATCGGCAAACATATCCAGCGAGTCAGCGATTAAGCCAGTGGATTGCGCCACAATGCCCACGCCAAACTCAAGTGCAAACATGACCGCGTTGATTGCCAGCAACCACCGTAATACCCGCGCCTCTCTTACTTCGTCGGACTTTGCCGTTACCTGGGCTTGCCGAACGGCATCAAAATCTACCGGCTCCAATGAAATCAGTTGTGCCCGAAGACCAACAGAGATCATGGTTTTTTCCACTGTCTCCGCAATATCTGGGTGATATATCCGCACCCTGCGGTTGGAAATGTCGAATTCGAAGGTGAGCCCCTCATCAAAACTAGCAAATGCAGTGCGAATCAGGTTCTCTTCTGACGGGCAATCCATATCAGTGACATGAAACACGCTTACGTGGCTGGCTCCAGCCTGCATATCGCTGTTCGCTTCAGCCTGTGTTGGCGCTGTGCTGCTAGAGCCGCAGCACACTTTCGAATCTGTTGACATAGCCGACTCTTGTTAGATGGATATACCAAGGCTACACTCTATAGTAACAATAGAGTCAAGGGGGAAACCTATGAAAATTGGTGAGCTCGCTAAACGCAGTGGCTGTTCGATCCAAGCGATACGCCACTACGAAAAGGAAGGCTTAATCTCCGAGCCTGCTCGTACTGACGGCAACTTCCGTATATATAGTACTGGCGCGCTTGAAAAATTGTCATTCATCAAGAATTGCCGTGCGCTGGATCTGACGTTAAGCGAAATCAAACACCTCATCTCGCTACAACACTCACCAGGCACACCGTGTGAAGCGGTGAATGACATGATTGATGCTCACCTGCACATTGTCGAGACCCGTATCACGGATCTCCAAAATCTTCAGCGTGATCTAAAGCGGTTGCGACATAAATGTGGTCGCGCACGATCTATCGATCAGTGCGGAATATTAAATGAACTATCGCCAAAATCGCAGCATACGTTTACAGATAACAAAAGGAAGTAAGGGTGACAGACCTTGATCACTATATCCGGGCGGCAACACGCGATAACACGCGTTTAAGTTACCGTGCGGCTGTTGAACATTTTGAAAGTCACTGGGGTGGTTTTCTTCCTGCGACCGCCGATAGCGTGGCTCGCTATTTGGTGGATTATGCAAATACTTTGTCAGTAAACACACTGCGTCAACGACTAGCTGGTCTAGCGGCCTGGCATCTTGATCAGGGCTTTCCTGACCCGACCAAAGCCCCGCATGTAAAAAAAGTGTTAAAGGGCATCGCCGAATTGCACCCAGTCGTCCCAAAGCAAGCCAAACCAATTCAGCTTGACCAGCTAACGCTACTGGTAAGCTCGTTTGATCATTTTATTGAAACTGGCTCACCAAAAGAAGCGCTGCAATCGATCCGGGATAAAGCCCTATTGTTGATCGGTTTCTGGCGTGCGTTCCGCAGTGATGAATTAGCCCGACTTAGTGTAGAGCATATTCAGGCGGAGTCTGGAAAAGGGATGGACATATTTGTCCCCCGCAGTAAAGGCGATCATTCTAGACTGGGGCGGCGATACAAGGCTCCTGCATTAAAACAACTTTGTCCTGTCGAAGCTTATTTAGATTGGGTCAGTGCGGCGCAAATAAAGGTCGGGCCGGTTTTTCGTTCGATTAATCGTTGGGGACATATATCCGAAGACGCACTTCATCCCGCAAGCATCATCGGCATTATTCAGCAGTGCTGTTCACGAGCCGACATAGATGAGGCGAACTTGTTTAGCAGTCACTCTCTAAGAAGAGGTTTCGCCACCTGGGCAAATGCGCAAGGTTGGGATACGAAATCCTTGATGGAATACGTGGGTTGGAAAGATGTTCAGTCCGCGATGCGATACATAGACTCGCCAGATCCATTTGCTCAGTATCGTACAGAAACGGGAATTGCTACGGTAATTGCGCCAATCGAACAAGATGAACAAAAAACCATCCAAACGCTATTAGAGGTTCTTCTCGTTCTAGAGCCTTATAGCAAGCTTTCCAAGCGCACTGACAGAGCAAAAAAATTAATCGAGGGGTATTGCTTGTCGCCGTTGTCAATGAATAAAGTCAATTTAGAAGGAAGGCATTACGAGATTATGGTCGAGCACAGTGACTACGATTCATTGGATGAAATCCTAGATGAACTACTTCACCGAATGCACGAGATCGCGTCAGAGAATCAATGCATGCTGGAGGTTAGCGTTCGCGATCCTCGCACCGATAAACACTGGGATTAACAGACTCTGTTTTTAAAGGAATTTGAAATATGAGCAGTCTGCATGAAACTGCCTATCCTCGACTGCGCAACACCATCACAGATAAAGAGCTCAAGGAGTATTACACTCCAACACCAGAAGAACTAATACTGATCTCATCAGAAAAAAGGCCGATTCTACGTGTCGGGCTCATTCTGAATTTAAAATTACTTCAACGACTCGGATACTTTGTGCCTGTGGCCTCAGTGCCACGCTCGATTATGCAGCATGTGCTCGATGCGATGGGTATAAAACGACCGATTACTCTTAAACAGCTCAAAGACTACGACCGGTCGGGGTCTCGATCACGTCAGCAACAACAATTAAGGGAATATCTCGGCATAAAGCCATTCGATTTAAGCGACCAGCCTTGGCTCACTCAAATTGCTGAAAATGCATCAGAGACAAAAGAGATGCTCGCAGATATCATCAACGTGATGCTAGAGGAATTGGCGCATCATCATTTCGAGCTGCCCGGATTTACAGTCCTCAAACGAATCGCTCGCGCAGCAAGAAATAAAGTCAATGATGCCTGTTTTCGCGAGATTGGACTGGATCTCTCGCCAGAAGCCAAACAAAAAATTGATGAATTACTGAACCCGTCCGATGGCGCTTACAGTGCCTGGAATATTCTTAAACGTGAACCCAAAAAGCCGGGTAACAAAGAAGTTCGAAGTTATCTTCAGCATGTTCATTGGCTCCAAACATTAGGTGAAACTCTCCCTGAGGCCAACATTCCGGTTGTGAAATATCGGCAGTTTGCCCTAGAGGCTCGTGCATTAACAGCCCCCGAAATGGCACGACTCAAAGTCCATAAGCGCTATGCACTTGCCGTAATATTGATTCGCCAACAACATAGTAAAGCCTTGGACGATGTTGCAAACTTGTATATCAAGATGCTGCGAAGCATGGAAGCTGGTGCCCAGGCCGCATTGAACAAATATATCCTGGAGCACCAAAAACAAATCGATGCCTTGATTGCAAAATTTCGCGACGTTCTTATCGCTTACGACCAAGATTCTGAACAATTAGCCAAACTGCAAGCGATTGGAGGTGTCTTGGGCGATGACGCTAGCGCGCTGATTGATCGTTGCAATCAGCACATTGCTTATGCCGGAAACAATTACTACCCCTTCATGTTAAGCAATTACCGCCAGAAACGCGCTTTGCTTTTCAATTGTCTGGATATACTGGATTTGCAATCAAGCTCCAGCGATACCAGCAGCACGACATTGCTTATCCTGCTAAAGAGTTTGCGTAGTACTCGATCAGAATTTATCAGCGAAGAGACACTTAATCAGCATTTGCCTGAGCCATTTGATACCAGTTGGTTTACAGAAAAATGGCGCAAGCTGATCCTGTCGAACACGAAGAACGAAACCGGAATAACTCAACGACTTTTCCATAGAAAATACCTTGAACTCTGTTTGTTGTTACACATCAAGCACGAGCTCTCATCGGGCGATTTGTATATTCCGTTTAGCGTCGAATTTGATGACTATCGCGAGCAACTGGTGGACGATGAAACATTGGATGACGAATTAGACGAGTATAGTGAACAGGTGGAGATGCCACTGAATAATGCGCATTTGTTTGTTACTAACTTAAAGCAGGAGCTATCAGATCGATCAAAACAGGTAGACGAGCGATTTCCTGCCAATCTTCACGCCTCGATCAAAGAGGGTAAGCTGTCGATCAGTCCGATAAGAAGTGAACAACCGTTAGCCGAACTGCAAAAACTCGATGCACTGATTACGGAAAACCTCCCTGAAGTAAGCATTATTGACATCCTTACCGACACTGAAAAGTGGCTTGGTCTGCATAAACTATTTGGGCCGTTGTCAGGGAATGAATTACGTATAGATGAACCCGAAAAGCGTTTCATCACCACGTTATTTTGCTATGGCTGTAATCTAGGGCCAGTTCAAACAGCCAAGTCTGTGAAGAATATCAGCAGAAAGCAGATTGCCTGGCTCAACCTTAGACATGCTTCCGAAGATCGCTTGGACAAAGCGATCACCCAAGTCGTCAATGCTTACAATAAATTTGATCTACCTAAATACTGGGGCAGCGGCAAGCACGCGTCGGCTGATGGAACGATGTGGGATCTGTACGAACAGAACCTGTTAACGGAATACCATATTCGATATGGCGGTTATGGTGGTATTGGTTACTACCATGTTTCCGATACCTACATTGCATTGTTCAGTCATTTTATTCCATGCGGTGTCTATGAAGCGGTGTACATACTAGACGGACTAATGAACAACAAATCTGACATCCAGCCCGATACGTTACATGGCGACACACAGGCGCAAAGCTATCCAGTATTTGGTTTGTCACATTTGCTGGGCATCAATCTCATGCCTCGAATCCGCAACATTCAGGATTTGTTGCTTTTCCGACCTGACAATCGATATCGATACAAAAGTATTGAGCCCTTGTTTGCAGGAAGCATAGACTTCAAATTAATCGAGCGGCATCTTCGAGATATGCTTCGCGTCGTCATATCGATCAAGAAAGGCAAAATTACCGCCTCAACGATTTTGCGTAGGCTTGGGACCTACAGTCGTAGAAACAAGCTATATTTGGCATTTAAAGAGCTGGGAAAGGCGATAAGAACACTCTTTTTACTGCGCTATATCGATGAAATTGAGCTTCGAAAAACCATTCAATCAGCCACAAACAAAAGTGAGGAATTTAACGGTTTTATTAAATGGCTCTTTTTTGGAGGTGAGGGCATCATTGCAGAAAACGTCCGTCATGAGCAGCGGAAAATCGTTAAATACAACCAGCTAGTAGCTAATATGGTGATTCTCTATAACGTTGAGAAAATGACCCATGTTCTGAAGCATTTGTCGAAAGAGGGTGTGATAATCAACAAAGAGCTGCTTAATGGGCTCTCACCATACCGAAATTCTAATATTAATCGCTTTGGTGACTACAATTTGGATCTGGAAAAAGTAATTCCGCCGCTGGATTTTGGAATCAAGATACTGGAGACAGAAAAAGCGAAATAAGACTTATATATCAATAATTTAAGGTACAATTGGCGAATTTTTCCAGAATGACGGCCGACCCTCAGGGTGCTCGATACGAAAGCCGATGGAAAAGGGTTTGGCTTCCATATACACCCCCTGATCGCGCAGGGTGGCGAAGGTGTCCCGGGCGCTGTGGCCAATGGCCAGAATAATATGCTTGCTGTGCAGGGTTTCTCCGCTGCTCAGGGTTACCCCGGACACTTGCCCATTACCGTCAGCGGTCGCCTCCCGGTGAAATGCCACAACCTTGCTGTCAAAACGAATTTCACCGCCCAGTCGAATTATCTCTGCGCGAATATTCTCCACCATTTTGACCAACTTGAAGGTGCCGATATGGGGCTTGCTCACCATAAGGATTTCTTCCGGCGCCCCGGCTTTGACGAACTCGGTCATTACCTTGCGGCCGAGAAAGCGCTTGTCCTTCACCTGGCTGTACAGCTTGCCGTCAGAAAAGGTTCCCGCGCCACCTTCGCCGTATTGCACATTGGATTCGGTATTGAGCTTGCGCTTGCGCCACAGTCCCCAGGTATCCTGTGTACGCTGACGTACATCCTGCCCGCGATCCAGCACAATCGGCTTCAACCCCATCTGCGCCAGAATCAATGCGGCCAGGATGCCACAGGGGCCAAAGCCCACAACAATAGGGCGCTGCTGATCAGGTTTGGGAAAATCACTGACCTGGGCGACAAAAGCGTATTCCATGTTCGGACTTGGGGACAAACCCCGTGATAGCAGCTTCCCTTCCTGCTCCGCTGGCAGACAGACATCGACGATGTAAATCAGCTGAATCGCGTGTTTTTTCCGCGCATCATAGCTACGTTTGAACACCGTATACGACAGTAGGTCAGACTCCGGTACGCCCAACCGAGCGATTACGGCCTTGCCCAAGGCGTCGTCCGGGTGGTTGAGGGGGAGTTTGATGTCATTAAGTCTGATCATGCGCCTACCGGTTGTGTTGAAAAGGCTATTTCGCGCGGGATTCTAGCATGTTCAGGGCGCTCAGCAGAGTCATCGTATAGAACAGGCGGGCACAAAAAAGCCGCCCGAAGGCGGCTTTCCGTGTTGATCAAGCTACGTCGATCAAACTGCGCAAAGGAAGTTTCTTACAGGGAAACTTCAGTAACCTCAACGGCTGCGATGCGCTTGCCTTCCTCGGCGCCTTTCTGGAAAGACTCGATCTGGTCGAAGTTCATGTAGCGGTAGATATCCGCAGACATGCTCTTCAGATCTTTACAGTATTCCAGGTACTCCTCAGGCGTAGGCAGGCGACCAACTATTGCCCCCACCGCAGCCAGTTCGGCTGAAGTCAGGTAAACATTGGCGCCAGTACCCAGGCGGTTGGGGAAGTTACGGGTCGAGGTAGACAGCACGGTAGCGCCGTCGGCAACACGCGCCTGGTTACCCATACACAGTGAACAGCCGGGCATTTCCATACGGGCGCCCGCTGCGCCAAAGATGTTGTAGTAACCTTCTTCCATCAGGGTGTGCTGATCCATCTTCGTCGGCGGCGACAGCCACAGACGAGTAGACAGGTTGCCTTTGTGGGCGTCCAGCAGTTTACCCGCTGCGCGGAAGTGACCAATGTTGGTCATGCAGCTGCCGATAAAGACTTCGTCAACCTTGTCACCGGCCACTTCAGACAGCAGCTTGGCGTCGTCGGGGTCGTTCGGGCAACATACAACAGGCTCTTTCAGCTCGTTCAGGTCGATTTCAATAACCGCGCAGTACTCGGCATCGGCATCGGCCTCAAGCAGGCTTGGGTTAGCCAGCCACTCTTCCATTTTGGCAGCGCGGCGTTCCAGAGTACGCTTGTCGCCGTAACCTTCGCTCACCATCCAGCGCAGCAGGGTGATGTTGGAACGCAGGTATTCGGAGATTTCTGCGACACCCTGTTTGATGGTACAGCCAGCCGCTGAACGCTCTGCTGACGCATCAGACAGCTCAAATGCCTGCTCTACAGTCAAACCTTCCAGACCTTCGATCTCGAGAATACGGCCAGAGAAGATGTTCTTCTTGCCTTTTTTCTCAACGGTCAGGTGACCATCTTTAATCGCCTGGTAGGGAATAGCGTGTACCAGGTCACGCAAGGTGATGCCGGGTTGCATTTCGCCCTTAAAGCGAACCAATACCGACTCAGGCATATCCAGCGGCATTACGCCGGTTGCTGCGGCAAAGGCCACCAGGCCGGAGCCCGCAGGGAAGGAAATACCCATCGGGAAACGAGTGTGGGAGTCACCACCGGTGCCGACAGTGTCAGGCAGCAGCATACGGTTCAGCCAGCTGTGGATGATGCCGTCACCAGGGCGCAGTGATACACCGCCACGGGTCATAATAAAGTCGGGCAGGCTGTGCTGGGTGTCGATATCAACGGGCTTGGGGTAGGCCGCGGTATGACAGAAAGACTGCATGGTCAGGTCTGCTGAGAAACCCAGGCAGGCCAGATCTTTCAGTTCATCGCGGGTCATTGGCCCAGTGGTATCCTGAGAGCCCACTGTGGTCATTTTCGGCTCGCAGTAAGTGCCGGGGCGAACGCCTTTGCCTTCGGGCAGGCCACAGGCGCGGCCAACCATTTTCTGGGCCAGGGTGTAACCCTTGCCGCTATCTTCAGGCTGTGAGGGCTGACGGAACAGGGTAGAGGGCTCAAGACCCAGAGACTCGCGGGCTTTGGTGGTCAGACCACGGCCGATAATCAGGTTGATACGGCCACCTGCACGAACCTCGTCCAGCAGAACCTGTGATTTCAGCTCGAAGCTGCTCAGGGTTTCGCCGGTTTCAACGTTTTTGATCACACCGTCATAGGGACGAATTTCAATCACGTCGCCCATGTTCAGCTGGTCAACGTCGGCTTCAAATACCAGTGCGCCGGCATCTTCCATGGTGTTGTAAAAGATGGGAGCAACCTTGCCGCCGATGCAGACACCGCCGCCGCGCTTGTTGGGTACGCCGGGAATATCGTCACCGAAGAACCACAGAACGGAGTTGGTGGCTGATTTACGTGAAGAACCGGTGCCGACAACGTCGCCCACCATGGCGATGGGGTGGCCTTTTTTCTTCAGTTCTTCGATTTGCGTCAGTGGTCCGATTTGACCCTGTACGTCGGGCTTGATGCCATCGCGCTCCATTTTGTACATTGCCAGGGCGTGCAACGGAATATCCGGGCGTGACCAGGCATCAGGGGCGGGGGACAGATCGTCGGTATTGGTTTCGCCGGTGACTTTGAAAACGGTTTTAACAATGCTTTCGGGGACTTCAGGACGTTTGGTAAACCATTCGCCATCGGCCCAGCTTTGCATAACACCCTTGGCGTGCTCGTTGCCCGCCTTGGCTTTTTCTTCCACGTCGTGGAAGGCGTCAAACATCAGCAGGGTGTGTTTCAGCTCTGTCGCAGCAAGAGGAGCCAGTGCTGCGTCGTCGAGCAGTTCAACCAGAGTTGCGATGTTGTAGCCGCCGTGCATATTGCCCAGCAGAACGACCGCTTCTTCCTTGCTGATAAGAGGGCTGCTTGCCTCGCCTTTAACGATGGCTGACAAAAAACCGGCTTTTACGTAAGCCGCTTCGTCAACACCCGGTGGCACGCGGTTGGAAATCAGCTCAACCAGCGTTTCTTCTTCGCCAGCTGGCGGATTTTTGAGCAGCTCAATAAGGCCTGCTACTTGCTCAGCGTTCAAGGGCTTGGGGACGATACCTTGCGCCGCGCGCTCCTCGACATGCTTCCGATATGCTTCTAGCACAGTAAACTCCTCTTTTCAGTTTCGGTACCCGTAGCTCCGGGATCGCCGGAGTCCGGGGCTATCGATGCCCGTCATCGATGCGAACCAGGGGGACGCAAGTATACTGAAAAACCCTACATACGTTAAGCGAATTACCTGCCTTGCCAGCTTAACGCCGGTGCCTTACCCTTTAGGCCCGATAATCACCCCCTCGGAGAGAACGTTGTCCGATCTGCTACGCCGTATTGCAACCCCGTGTATTGGTGTCTGTTCCACCGGTATCGGCGACGACGTGTGCCGCGGCTGCAAACGCTTCAGCCACGAGGTGATTCACTGGAACAGCTACAGCCAGGAACAAAAGCGCAGCATTGACCAGCGCCTCGACCGTTTTCTGGTGCAGGTCATGGCCGATAAACTGAGCATATCCGACGTGAATTTGCTGCGCTGGCAGCTCGATGTGCAGCGTATTCGCTATAATCCGCAAAAAGATATCTACGTGGCACTGTTTCAACTGCTGCGTGCCGGTGCCGCGCAGATTGACGACCCGAAGTCCTTTGGATTTCAACTGAACCACGATTGGCAGGGATACACACTGCTGGCCTTGCGGGAAATCATCGATCGCGAGTTTTACCTGCTGTCCGCCGCCCACTACGAGCGTTATATCGGGCGCTACCTGTCCAAAGAAGGCTGAGTCGAGTCGACGCTGCTGATATAATCCGCCTTTTTGCTCAGGTGGTAGCATGGCCGTAGACATTAGCGAAATACTCGCATTCCTTCCCTGTGAAACCCCCGATGCATGGGTGGAAGCGGCACTGGCTCATCCCGAAGAGTTGTTGATCGACCACGCCAACTGCGAGAAAAAGGCGGCGGGTACCGCGCTGAACCTGATGTTCCGCTACGTGGACAAGCTGGACCTGCTCAATAAAATGTCGCGCTTGGCCAGGGAGGAGTTGCGTCACTTTGAGCAGGTATTGGCGATTATGAAAAAGCGCGGGGTAGAGTATCGCCATCTTTCGTCGGCGCGCTATGCCAACGGCCTGCGCGGCATCGCCCGTACCAGCGACCCGAATAAACTGGTCGATATATTGATATGCGGCGCCTTGATCGAGGCACGCAGCTGTGAGCGGTTTGCCAGAATTGCCCCCCACCTGGATGATGAACTGCAGGACTTTTATCTATCGCTGCTCAAGTCGGAGTCCCGGCATTTCAAAGATTACCTCGCGCTGGCCCAGCGCTATGCAGTGGAATCTATTGATGATCGCGTAGAGGCCTTCCGTCAAAAGGAGCGGGAACTGATTCTCGGCGAAGACAATGAGTTTCGATTCCACAGCGGCCCGCTGCGCGCGGCCTGACTCCTGGTCCTTGGTGACACTAATTGCATCACCGCAATTGCGGCTAACCAAGCACCTCCAGCGGCCATGATTCAATTAGTGTGAACAGGCCCTGGTGTAAAGAGCCCCTATACAAAGGAGCCAGTCTCCAGCAGCTGTTGGGCCAGTTCGGTCACACTGCGCTGCTGACGGCTGGCGTTCTTGTTCAACAAATCCTGCGCCTGATCCTCCGCAAGATCGTAGGTGTCCATGATGTACATCAGCGCCTTGTTCACGAAGTGGCGCTGTTCGACAGCGGGCTTCATCGCCTGAACCTCCATCCGCAGTCGATCGATGCTGTGAAAGTAACTGATGGTAATGTCGATTAACGCCTGCAACAGACTGGCGCGCACATCGTTAATGGCATAAAGACTCAATCCCACCTCGGCGGCGAGGCGGTTTATGCCCTCGGAGTGGTCTCCGTTCAGGGTGAATACTGTTTGCGGGCTATCCGGCTTCAACTGGGCCAGATGTTCCAGGGTGTCACGACGGGGAGAGTTGGTGTCTACCAAAATGATTTCGGGGTTTAATTCGCGGATGGAGTGATAAAGGTCAATATCGCTCGGTTCCAACCTTATCAATTCCATGCCGACCCAGGATAGGATCGGGTCAAGTTTTTCCGCCTGTTTGGGGTCTATATCCAGAAGCAAAACCTTCATGCAGCTTATTTCTCGTTATCGGTGTTAATCAATCGCAATGCGGGAATATCCGCCTGGGACAGGCTTTGCTGTTCCAGATATTTAATGATGCCGCCCACTGAGATCACCTTGCCGTCCATAAACTGATTGGGGCCAAGGTGCTGTGATTTGGGCAGCATCATTTTTTCGTGCAGGTTACCTTCGGTCTTACGGTCGATATTGGGGCTGTCCAGACCGATTGCAGCAGCAGCTATCCTGAATTCAGCGGGTTTGTAGACCGCGCGTACAGTTTCGTCGATGTTCAGGGCAACGTTGAGCTGGCCCCAGCGGTACATCTGGGAAATAAACCATTCACCGTGATTCAGCCAGGGAAAGTTGGCCGAATAACGGTGAAAGACATGGAAGTCATCGACTCGCTCCGGGGGCTTGCCATGATGTTTCAGTGAAAAGCCGGTAAGAGAGAGGGCGACAGTTTCCTCCGGAAGGGCAATATAAGCCGCCTGGCTAATGATTTTTGCTGCGCTGCGGCGATTTTCCTTTTTGTCCAGCCAGATACAGGCGCGCAGCAGTGCGCGGAGAATCGCCTGATGGGTGCCCGGATGCTTTTTAGCCCAGGACTCACTGACGGCAAAAACCTTTTCCGGGCTGTTATTCCACAACTGGTATTTGGTGGCGACCACATGTCCCAATTGCTGTTGAACAGCCAGTGTATTCCAGGGTTCACCAACACAAAACCCGTGGATATCACCTTCGCTCATTGCCTGTACCATTTTGGGCGGCGGAACCACCACAATCTCGATATCGGTGTCGGGGTTGATGCCGGCACTGGCAAGCCAGTAGCGCAGCTCATAACTTTGGGTAGAGCAGGGGTAAACAATACCAAAACGCAGCTTGGGACGTTTCGCGCGTTTGTTTTCCTCGACGAGACACTGCAAAGCCTGGGCCGCGATCAACGGGCTGAATTCGCTGCGCGGATCGATGTCGTAGAGGTGGTTGTACAGCTCGTTATTGATGGTAATGGCATTGCCATTCAAATCCAGCACCATCGCGCTGATAAGGTCGATGCGGGGACCACCCACTCCCAATCGCGCGGCAACCGGCATCGACGCCAGCATTTGTGCACCATCCAGAATTTCCAGCCCTACCTTGTCGCGGATACCCGCCCAGGACGACTCCCGTTGCAGGTTAACGTTGAGTCCCTCGGCGTTGAAAAATCCCTTTTCCTGAGCAATAACCAAGGGAGCGCAGTCAGTAAGCGGAATAAAACCCAGATTAATATCGCTTTTTTCAAGCTCGGGTGTGCTTCCGCTACGGGCGCTGGGCATGTCAGGCTCCTACGACTTTATCAAGTTTTTGATCGGTATCGGCGGCGTCCGCCGGCGTTGCAGTGGCCGACTTGGCCACTATGGGCACATCCGGCTTCGCCTGTTTCTGGTGAAGGAAAGTCAATACCTCGGCGCGATAGTGGTTGTAATCCGGCGAATCCGCCAAAGCCAGACGATCGCGAGGCCGCGGCAGATCGATCGACAGTATGTCGCCGACGCTGGCGGCGGGGCCATTGGTCATCATTACGATGCGGTCAGAGAGCAGCACCGCCTCATCGACATCGTGGGTAATCAGAATAACCGTGTTATTCAGCTCCGCCTGTATTTCCATCAATGCGTCCTGTAAGTGAGCACGGGTCAACGCGTCCAGAGCACCAAAGGGTTCGTCCATCAACAGCACCTTCGGCTCCATCGCCAGCGCCCGGGCAATGCCCACTCGTTGTTTCATGCCGCCGGATATTTCTGCCGGATATTTGTGCAAAGCGTGGCTCATGTGCACTAGTTCGAGGTTGTGCGCCACCCAGTCGCGGATTTCCGCCTTATTCTTTTTGCCCTTGAACACCTGTTTTACCGCTAACTCCACGTTTTCGTACACCGTAAGCCAGGGAAAGAGGCTGTGGTTCTGGAATACTACAGCACGATCCGGGCCAGGTTCATTCACCTCTTTGGACTCCAGCACCACGGCGCCCTCTGTCGCCTGATAAAGTCCAGCGACGATATTGAGTACCGTCGACTTGCCGCAGCCCGAGTGACCAATCAGGGAGATAAACTCCCCCCGGGCAATTTTTAAATCGACCTTGTCCAGCGCCTTGAACGGCCCGTTTTTCGTGGGGAACTCAATACTGATATGGGATATATCCAGGTAGTGTGACATGGTGAACTCCTTACGAGACGGCGTCGTCATGGGCGACGAGTTTGTGAAGGGACTGCATCATAGAGTCGAGAATGAAGCCGATCAGACCGATGGTGATAACCGCAAACATAATACGAGCCAGGGATTCCGAGCTGCCGTTCTGGAATTCATCCCAGACAAATTTGCCCAGACCGGGGTTTTGCGCCAGCATTTCCGCAGCGATCAGCACCATCCAGCCGATACCCAGCGAGATACGCAGGCCGGTGAAGATCATCGGCAGCGACGCCGGTATGGCGATTTTTCTGACCTGGGTCATCCAGCCCAACTGGATGACTCGACCGACATTGATCAGATCCTTGTCGATATTTGCGACGCCCATGGCAGTGTTGATCAGCGTCGGCCACATACAGCACAGGGTGACGGTAATGGCGGAATTAACGAAGGACTTTGGCATCATCGGGTCGTCGCTTACATAGAGCGCGCTGACTACCATAGTCACCAGCGGCAGCCAGGCCAGCGGCGAAACCGGCTTCAGCACCTGAATAATCGGAGAAATCGCGGTGTTGAGCAGGGGACTGAGACCACAGGCCACACCGATAGGGATGGCGATCACCGATGCCACCAAAAACCCGGTAAACACGGTTTTCAGGCTGGTGACAATCTGATCGAGGTAGGTCGGCTTGCCGGTGTAGGGCCGAATTTTAACTTCCGCGTCGGGGTTTTTCGCCAGCTTGGCCTCATTGCGCTTGTGTTGGCGCTCGTAAAAGGCCTCGGCTTTTTGCCGTTCGGCTTTGTGTTCCTGCCACAGGGACTGTCCTGCCTCGACAACGGCACCGGGGCCGGGCAGCGTACCCAAGCTGGTCACCACTTTCGCCGCACCGGTTGACCACATGGCCAAAAACAGCAGTATCGCCACAATGGGCAGGCCAATTTGCCGGGCAATTTCTGCCCCCTGTTCCCGGGGGTTGTCCCACATGGCTAGCTTAACCACCGGTATCATCCATTTGAAACCGGCAAGATTTAAGTAGTGAAGGGCGTTTTGCTTGAACATCTTTTTCTCCAAAGGCCCGCCACAGGGGCGGGCTTACCGAATACTGCTATGGATGCTTACAGGCTATCGCCTTTCTTCAGCCCAATTTTGAACTTATTCAAGTATTCATTAGGCTTGCTGCCGTCAAAGGTAATACCGTCGATAAATTCAGACTGAGGTGGCTTGAAGCCCGTCTCGGTGGTGAAATCGGGGAATTCGCTGGCCTTCATTTTGCCTTCTGCGATCAGCTCCTGAGCGGCAATGGCGTAGATGTCAGGGCGATAAACCTTTTTGGCAATGTCCATATACCAGCTGTCTGGCTTATGCTCGCCAATTTGTCCCCAGCGGCGCATCTGCGTCAGGTACCAGATAGCATCGGAGTAGTAAGGGAAGGTCGCGTTGTAGCGGAAGAACACGTTGAAGTCAGGGACCTCACGCTTGTCGCCTTTCTCGTACTCGAAAGTACCGGTCATGGAGTTGGCAATAACGTCGTAGTCAGCGCCCACGTAATTTGAGCGGGAGAGAATTTTTACCGCTTCCGGACGGTTGGCGTTGTTGTTGTCGTCCAGCCACTTGGCGGCGCGGATCATCGCCTTCACCACGGCAATATGTGTTTGCGGATATTTATCAGCCCACGCCTTGCTCACACCGAAGACTTTCTCGGGGTTATTTTTCCAGATTTCGTAATCGGTAATCACCGGTACGCCAATACCCTTGAACACCGCTTGTTGGTTCCAGGGCTCACCCACGCAATATCCGTAGATGGTGCCAGCTTCCATCGTCGCCGGCATTTGCGGCGGGGGGGTTACTGAAAGCAGCGCATCCGCATTGATCTGACCGCTGATGTCGCCTTTGGCGGGCGCATAGTAGCCGGGGTGAATACCACCGGCTGCCAGCCAGTAGCGCAGCTCATAGTTGTGGGTCGATACCGGAAATACCATGCCCATTTTGAAGGGTTTGCCTTCAGACTTGTATTTATCGACCACCGGTTTGAGGTAATCGGCTTTGATCGGGTGTACAGGCTTGCCATCTTTTTGCTTGGGAATATGGGGCTTCATTTCTTCCCATACCGAGTTGGAAACGGTGATGCCGTTGCCGTTCAGATCCATACTGAATGCGGTAATGATGTGCGCCTGGGTGCCGAAGCCGATGGTCGCCCCCAGCGGTTGCCCCGCCAGCATATGCGCGCCGTCCAGCTCGCCGGTGATAACCCGATCAAGCAGCACTTTCCAGTTAGCCTGGGCCTCGAGCGTGACATAAAGGCCCTCGTCCTCGAAGAATTGCTTCTCGTAGGCGATGGCCAGTGGGGCCATATCGGTAAGCTTGATAAAGCCGAATTTAAGTTCTTCCTTTTCAGGTTCAACGGCGATGCTCAATGAGCTAACACCAAGGGCCAGTGCGCTCAGGGTGGCGGTAAGTGCGCTTTTATACCAGGACATTGTCTGTCTCCGTTCAGAAAATCCGGGTGCCAAGTGGGTGATCAAGCCCTGGGCTCCCTTAGTCGATCCCGCCAGTATTGGCAGAGTGAGTTTTCAGTCAGAACGTTCTGGTAAGCGAAAGAGCAATTGCTATGCCACAAACAATATTTCTATAAAAATCAGTTAGATATGTTTATTTCGGCGCGACCTGCCCCGAGCTCGGTGCGCTAAAGGTGTGCTTTTTTCAGGCGAAAATGGATTCGTGTGGCGGCGTAGTGGGGCAATATTGGTGCAGTAAAGACTGGTTTGATATGCGGCTTAATGCCCCCAAGTGGTGAATGCCGGGGACAAAGGCCCCGGGGGCAGAGTCAATTCAGAGCGGAAAGTGCTGTAGATCAATCACATCATCACGCACGTCCAATACCCAGCCCTGACTGTCCCAGTCGCCGAGCACAATGCGCTCTGCCGACTCACCGGCAAGGTCGATGTGATGCCGTTGGGGGCGATGGGTATGGCCGTGAATCAAACGCAGGCACTGGTAGTCGAGCATTTGTCGCTGCACTTCAGCGGGATTTACATCCATGATGTCGGCTGCTTTATTACTATTGGCCTCGTTACTGGCCATGCGCAGCTGCCGGGCCAAGGCACGTCGCTCCTCGAGGGATTTACTCATCGCCTCCTGCTGCCACGCCGGGCTGCGCACCATGGCACGAAACTGCTGGTATTGGGGATCGTCAATACACAGGCTATCACCGTGCATCAGCAGGGTAGGCTGGCCAGCGAGCTCCAGCTGAAAAGGGTCGGGCAGCAGCGTTGCGCCCACCGCCTTGCAGAAATCGTCTCCCAGCAGAAAGTCGCGATTGCCGTGCATCAGGTAGAGGTCAGTACCGTTTTCGGTCAGCGCCCTGAGCGCCGCGGCGACCTGCTGAGCAAGGTCACTGTCATCATCATCGCCAACCCACATTTCAAAGAAATCGCCGAGGATATACAACTCGTCAGCGGCACGGGCTCTGGTCTCCATAAAATGAAAAAACGCCCGAAGAATCTCCGGGCGTTTTTCATCCAGATGGAGGTCTGAAATAAACAGACGCTGCATCAATCAGCCCTGCCAAACAGCCTGTTCAATGATAACGTCCTCAGCAGGAACATCCTGGTGGCCGCCGGCACTGGTTGTACGCACGGCTTTGATCGCGTTGACCACATCCATGCCTTCAGTCACTTTACCAAACACCGCGTAACCCCAGCCCTGCATGTTTTTGCCGCTGTGGTTGAGGAAATCGTTGTTCTTGACGTTGATAAAGAACTGGGCGCTGGCCGAGTGGGGGTCCATGGTGCGTGCCATCGCCAGAGTGCCCACTTCGTTTTTCAAGCCGTTGTCCGCTTCGTTTTCAATTGGGTCACGGGTCGCCTTTTGCTTCATGCCCGGCTCAAAGCCGCCGCCCTGTACCATGAAGTTGTCGATAACACGGTGGAAAATGGTGCCGTCGTAGAAGCCTTCTTCTACATACTGCTTGAAGTTTGCGGCAGTTTTAGGTGCATTGTCGAAGTCCAGTTCGATCTTGATTTCGCCAAAATTTGTTTTAAAGATAACCATTTGCGCTGATCTCGCTTATAAGCCGAATTTAAAGCCGGTATAATACGGCTTTTGGCTCGAGGGTGAAACCAACCGGCTAGGCTTGACCCCGAGACTTCACAATTGCCGCTATACGCGCATAACATCGCGCGCTGACATGAGATTTTCAATTCAATGAGTGAACAAGACGCCGCCGGAAACAATTTTCTGCGCAGTATTATCCGCAAAGACATTGAAGCTGGCCGCCTGGAGGGAGAACTGGTCACCCGTTTTCCCCCTGAGCCAAATGGCTTTCTCCACATCGGACACGCCAAGTCCATCTGCCTGAATTTCGGCCTGGCCGAGCATTTTGGCGGCAAATGCCACCTGCGTTTTGACGACACCAACCCCGCAAAGGAAGAACAGTCCTACATCGACGCCATCCAGGAAGATATCACCTGGCTGGGTTTCAACTGGTCTGGCCCGGTGCGCTATGCCTCGGATTACTTTGATACGCTCTATGAATACGCCCTGCACCTGATTCGTGAAGGCAAGGCCTATGTCTGCGAACTGTCGGCAGATGAAGCCCGGGAGTATCGCGGCACACTGACCGAGCCGGGCCGCAACAGCCCTTATCGCGACCGCAGCAGCGAGGAAAATCTGGCGCTGTTTGAAGCCATGCGGGCAGGGGAGTTTGACGAAGGCAGCAAGGTGTTGCGGGCTAAAATTGATATGTCGGCACCCAATATCAATCTGCGCGACCCGATTATTTACCGCATCCGCAAACAGCACCACCACCAGACTGGCGACAAGTGGTGTATTTACCCCACCTATGACTTCACCCACGGCCAATCCGATGCAATCGAGGGGATTACCCACTCGATATGCACCCTGGAATTTGAGGATCACCGGCCTTTATACGAGTGGTTTATCGAGAACCTGCCGGTTCCCGCTCAACCCAGGCAATACGAGTTTGCCCGGCTGAATGTCAACTACACGGTGACCAGCAAGCGCAAACTGAAGGCGCTGGTTGACGAGCAGGTTGTGGCAGGCTGGGACGACCCCCGTATGCCTACCATTGCCGGCATGCGCCGTCGCGGCTTTACGCCCCGATCATTGCGCCACTTTTGTGAAATGGTCGGTGTAGCCCGCAGCGAAGGGGTGGTCGATGTGGCGATGCTGGAGCACGCCATTCGCGACGATCTGGACAAAAACGCCCCCCGGGCAATGTGCGTGATGGCGCCGCTGAAGCTGGTGATTACCAATTATCCCGAGGACAAGGTTGAATGGCTCAGTGCCCCCGGACACCCGAATCGCGATGACCTCGGCACACGCTCGTTGCCCTTCACCCGCGAAGTGTTCATTGAACAAGACGACTTTCGCGAAGAGGCCAATAAGAAATTCAAGCGCCTGGTGCTGGGTAAAAAAGTCCGATTGCGCAACGCCTATGTCTTGCTGGCCGAAGAGGTCATCAAAGACGCCGAGGGAAATATTGTCGAAGTGCATTGCAGCTACGACGCCGACACCTTGGGAGAAGACCCGGCAGACGGCGTCAAACCCAAAGGGGTAATTCACTGGGTATCGGCCAGCCACGGCCGCCGCGCCGTTGTACGCTGCTACGACCGGCTGTTCAATCACGAGTCGCCGGACCGAGGTGGCGAAGACTTTATGCAGCACGTAAATCCCGACTCCCTGCAGGTGTTCAACGATTGCTGGATAGAACCGGGACTTGCCGACGCGCCCGCAGAAAGCCACTTTCAGTTTGAGCGCACTGGCTATTTCGTCAGTGACCGCATCGATCACTCCACGGAAAACCCGGTGTTCAACCGTACGATTGCCCTGCGCGACAGCTGGGCCAAAGCAGGTGGTGCCGAGTAGGGCTTGCGGGCGAGCCGCTCCCCCTACGTCATACATACTTTGGGCAGCCCAGCGCTGCCCCTAACGAGAAATCGCAGGTTCATGAGCATACATATCTACAACACCCTGAGTCGCAGCAAGCAGCCGCTTAATCCAATAGAGCCTGGCAAGGTGAAAATGTATGTTTGCGGCATGACCGTCTACGATTACTGCCACCTCGGCCACGCCCGGGTCCTTGTTGCCTTTGACGTCATCAGCCGCTATCTGCGGGCCAAGGGCTTTGAGCTGACCTATGTGCGCAACATCACCGATATCGACGATAAGATACTGCGTCGGGCAGAGGAGAATAACGAACCCTTTGAGGCGCTGACATCACGCTTTATTCAGGCCATGCACGAGGATGCGGAGCGCCTGGGTATCGAGGCTCCCGACGCCGAGCCTCGGGCCACCGCCCACATCGCAGACATTGTGACAATGACCGCGACCCTGATTGACAAAGGCTACGCCTACCACGCTGAAAATGGCGATGTTTACTACCGGGTAAGTCGTTTTGACGGCTACGGGAAACTCTCGGGCAAGAATCCCGAGGAGTTGCTCTCCGGTGCTCGAATTGCCGTAGACGAAGCCAAGGAAGACCCTCGGGATTTCGCCCTGTGGAAGGCGGCAAAAGCCGGTGAGGTCAGCTGGGAGTCCCCTTGGGGGGCAGGCCGCCCAGGCTGGCATATTGAATGCTCGGCGATGTCTACCTGCTGTCTGGGGGATAATTTCGATATTCACGGCGGCGGCCCCGATCTGGTATTCCCCCACCACGAGAATGAAATCGCCCAATCTGAAGCGGCTACCGGCAAGGCCTACGCCAACACCTGGATGCACGCGGGTGCGGTGCGGGTAGACAATGAAAAAATGTCCAAGTCGCTGGGCAACTTCTTCACTATTCGGGAAATTCTGGACAAATATCACCCCGAGGTAGTGCGCTATTTCCTGATTTCCAGCCACTACCGCAGTGCCATTAACTACTCCGAGGACAATCTGCAAATTGCCAAGCAGAACCTTGAGCGTTTTTACCATGCCCTGAAAGGTCTGGGGAATATCGCCGAACGGCCCTACGCCGAGCTGGATCTGGCCGAGCCCTATGTAGCGCGCTTTGACGCTGCTATGGCCGACGACTTCAATGCCCCCGAAGCACTGGCGGTACTCTACGAAATTGTTCGCGATATGAACAATGCCGGGGCCGCTGGCGACACTGAGCGACAACAGGAATTGGCTGCATTACTCAAGTCGTTGGCCGCAGTGCTGGGCATTCTGCGCACAGGCGCAGAAGAATTTTTACAGACAGCCACAGAGGGAGCCATCAGCGCAGAGGAGATCGACGCGTTGATTGCCGACCGTGCCCAGGCAAAAAAAGACCGGGACTTCGCCCGCGCCGACCAGATTCGTGCAGAACTGACTGATCGGGGCGTAGTACTGGAAGATAGCCGCGAAGGGACTACCTGGCGCCGCGCTTGACGGCACGCTTAGCCGCGCGGCGCTCCCTGCGCGCGGCCAGCAACAGGCTGACACAGCTCATCAGAATAAATGCGCAGATAACCCCAAGGGCATTGGCGATAAAATCTTCAATAGACGGTACCCGATTGGGGGTGAGTCGCTGTAAATATTCGATAAACCCACTGTAGGCGAGCACGGTAACCGCCCCCAGAAACCGGGTCAGGGCTGTGTTTGCCAGTGGGTAGGCAAATACCATAAACAAAAAATAGGCGATAAAGTGCTGGGCCTTATCCCACAAGGTCACGCTCGGCAAGCTGCTGCTGGGCAGTACCGAGAGCACAGTGATGGCAGTGGCGTAGGTGGCCAGCAAGGCAGCTTGCTGCCAGCGTCGAAGTGTCATGCAGGGGCTCGATAGTCGTCAGTCAGTAGCGCCCGCATTCTTTCCTGGGCGTCTTTCATAATGACTTCGACATCGATGTCGCTACTATAGTTCTCCAGCGGGAATCGCTCGGTGTGAAATGTAACCTTTGCGCCGGGGTAGGGGATTTTGAACTTGTCCCAGGTAGACTCTACCCGCCAGCCCTTAACCTCGGTTCTGGCCAGATACAATGGCATTTTTGCCTTGCGCGCCAGCATTATGGCCCCGGCTTTCATCTCGTGGCGTGGTCCCCTGGAACCGTCAACGGTAAAGGCCACTGTGCGGCCTTCTCTGGCGGCACGCAGTAGCTGAAAGAAAGCGTCGCGACCGCCACGGCTGGGGGAGCCCAGTGCCACCTCATAGCCATACTTCTCCATTGCTTTGCCAATGGAATAACCGAAGTGATTCTGTGACGCGATGGTGGCGAAGTCGCTATGGGCGTAATAGCGGCAAATAGCCAACAATTCATCGTGGAACACTGCAATAACACAGGGCTCCTCTATTTCCGGCTTATTGGTGAAACGCAATGTTCCGCACAGCGCGAACAGGCCGTGCATAAAGCTGATTAGAATCCCGCGAGCCAGCTTTTGAGCTGGCCCGATGACTTTTTCTTTACGTTGTCGTCTTGCCACAGCTAGATACTCAGGCCAGGGCTTTTTCGCCGGAGTCTACACTCTGGAAAATCAGGGTATTAATGGTCATGGGGCCAACACCGCCGGGAACCGGGGTGAGGGCGCTGACGCGATCGTGCAGGGGCGCAAGTTCAATATCGCCGACGCCACCCGGGTGATAACCGGCATCAACAACCACAGCACCGTCCTTGATCCAGTCTGCTTTGATAAACTCCGGCTTACCCACAGCGCCCACCAGAATATCCGCTTGTTTGATAAGCTCGGGCAGGTTTTGTGTGCGCGAGTGGCAAATGGTCACCGTAGCATTGGCCTCCAACAGCATCATCGCCATTGGCTTACCGAGGATGGCGCTGCGACCCACCACAACGGCGTGTTTGCCTTCTATGTCGATCTGGTAGTGCTCCAGCAAGCGCATAATGCCCTTGGGGGTTGCACAGCCATAGGCGTCTTCTCCCATCGCCATACGACCGAAGCCAAGGCAGGTCACGCCATCTACGTCCTTGCTCAGACTGATGGCGTCAAAACAGGCGCGCTCGTCGATTTGCTCTGGCACCGGGTGCTGAAGCAGTATGCCGTGCACGTCGGGATTGTTATTGAGTTCGTCGATCTTTGCCAGCAGCTGTTCCGTGGTGGTTGAACCAGGCAGCTCAACTGCCATGGAGTCCATGCCTACGCGCCTGCAGGCATTGCCCTTCATCTTTACATAGGTCGCCGAGGCGGGGTCGTCACCGACCAATATGGTCGCCAGAATTGGCGTCTTGCCAGCCGATTTTTCCTTGAGTTGGGCAACCCGCTTTGCCAGTTGCTCTTCCCAGCTTGCCGCCAGTGCCTTGCCGTCCAGAATCTTCGCCGCCATCCGGATGTATCCCCAAAAAGATGATTGAAATTAAGCTGTTATTGTCGCACGGTGGAAAAGTAGAGGCCAAGAAAACTGTATAAAAAATTTTGGCAAAACCGTTGACGAGAAAGTGGGGGCTGCGTATCATGCGCAGCTCCTGTAGCGGGGCATAGGATTACACACATCGGGGTATAGCGCAGTCTGGTAGCGCGCCTGCTTTGGGAGCAGGATGTCGGGAGTTCGAATCTCTCTACCCCGACCACTTTTTGTAATGTTATGGCGTTTGCTGCGCCCGTAGCTCAGCTGGATAGAGCAACGGCCTTCTAAGCCGTCGGTCACAGGTTCGAATCCTGTCGGGCGTGCCATTTATACAGGAGTGTCATTGTTAATGGTGGCCGTAGCTCAGTTGGTAGAGTCCAGGATTGTGATTCCTGTTGTCGCGGGTTCGAGCCCCGTCGGCCACCCCATTCTTTGATAACCCCCTTCGATAAGTTACCGATTTCTCTGATTCTCTCGCTTTATCTGCTGGAAATTACCTTCGGAACACTGGCGCTTGCATTGCGTTGCATTGCCGAAAAATATCTCTTGTGTGGTGTATTAATGAGGGATGTCGCCCGACCGGGTTTTAAAGCAACTTAGGCCAGGCGTTCGAGATAGGCCGCTATCGCGCGATCCAGCCCCAGATCAATGGCATCTACCGTAAATGCATGACCAATCGAGACTTCCAGCAAGTGATGTACGCGCTGCTTAAACAGGGCGAGATTGTGCAGATTAAGGTCGTGACCGGCGTTGAGCCCTAGCTCGCATTCAGCTGCCACTTCGCTAGCCACCACAAACTGCTGGAGCACTTCGTCGCGCCGCGCGCCGGCAAAGGCATCGGCATAAGGACCGGTATAGAGCTCAATGCGATCTGCACCGACCTCCCTGGCCAGCCGAATCTGCTCCGGAACAGGGTCCATAAACAAGCTGACCCGCGCCCCCAGGCTTTTTAATTCAGCAATCACTGGCGCCAAGCGCTCGCCATCGCGGGTCAAGTCGAAGCCGTGGTCTGAGGTGAGCTGATCGTTGTTATCAGGCACCAGCGTGCACTGGGCAGGCCGGGTGGCGCGGATAATCTCCATAAATCCCGGGTAGTCGCTTACGCCCTGGCGGTCGCTTTTCATCGCCGCAGCAAAGGGGTTGCCTTCAATGTTGAATTCCACATTCAACACCTTGGCCAGGTCGTAGCAGTCGTCGGCCCGAATATGGCGTTGATCCGGGCGGGGATGCACGGTAATACCGTGGGCTCCTGCGGCTATGCAACGCTGCGCGTGGTGGATAACACTGGGATATTCGGTATCGCGAGAGTTGCGAATCAGCGCAATTTTATTGAGATTGATACTTAGCGCGGTCATGCTGACACCCCTAGGGTTGTGGCGAATGTACAACGACAGCGTTCAGTACCACAGGCTCCAGCGGCACGTCATCGAAATCTCCCACGCGGTGGGTTTTTACTCTGGCGATATCCTCGGCAACGTTATGGCCGCTGATTACTCGGCCAAACACCGCGTAACCGTCCTTGCCCATACGGGCATCCAGCGCCAGATTCATGCGCATATTGATGTAAAACTGCGAGCGGGCGCTGTTCGGGTCATCGGTGCGAGCCATGGCTACGCTCCAACGCTCATTGCGCAGGCCGCTGCTTTTCGATTCATTGATAATAGGGTCGCCATTGGGTTTTTCGACCAGGTCAGGGGTAAAGCCGCCACCCTGGATGGCGAAGCGCTTGATGACCCGATGAAAGATAGTGCCATCATAGAACCCGCTATTGGCGTAGCCGAGGAAGTTGGCGACGGTGACCGGAGCCTTTTCCGGGAGTAACTCAATGACGATATCACCCTTGCTGGTTTGCAGCGTCACCAGGGGGTTGCTCTCCGTCGCATTAAGGGCAGAGCACAACAGGGTAAACAGCAGGATAACGCGCGTAATATAAGTCACGATCAACCCCATTCCGAGCGGCGTTTAGGCATTAAGCGGGGAATAATCAGTGTTAGCATGACCCCGATCAACACCGCAAATGCGCCATTGAGAAAAAACTCATTTTCCTTGTTTTCGCGCAGCCGAGCGTTATCGGTTTTCAGAACATCAACCTCACTACTGAGCATTTGATTGCTCTCAAGCAAACGTCGATTATCGGTATCCAGTTTCACTGCAGCGGCGGATATGCGCTTAATTTCTTCCAGCTCTTCAGTTAACGCAGCGTTTTCCCGCTCCAGCTGCGCCGCCGTGGCTGAGGTCTGGCTGCTGGTCTGACTGGTATCCTTTAGCTGCTCGCGCAATTCCTTGTTAGTGGCCTCCAGAGAGGCGACCCGTGCATTGGCCTTGTCCAACAGGGCCGCCGCCACCGGACGCTCGGTCAGGTAGTGGCTGGGTAGCCAGCCTTCTATACCGGAATCGGTGCGCACCAGCGAATAGCCACTGTCGTCGTTACTGTCGAGCAACTGCAGTCGCGTACCACTGGGCAGGCCGCGATGCACAATCCGGTGTTTCACGCTGTCACCCACCCGCAGGGGCACGTATATTTTATCGCTGATATAGCGGGTTTCAGCTGCTGTGGTCATGGCGCTTGCCATCAGCAGGGCAAAGAGTCCGAGCAAAATCGCTTTGTTCACTGGAATATCCACTTTAATTAATTGCGATAAGATATTAATGGAAAAGAATAAAACACTTATTGAAGCAGTTCAATTTTGCGCCGCTCATGGCAGTACTTTTTTAAACGGCTTGACCGTCACCCGGGCATAGACACCTGCCTCAATATAGGGGTCGCAGTCGGCCCAGGCCTGGGCATCATCGAGACTGGGGAATTCGGCGATCACCAGGCTGCCGGTAAATCCCGCCGCGCCGGGATCGGGATTGTCGATCGCAGGGTGGGGGCCAGCCACGAACAGTCGGCCCGCCGCTTTCAGCTCTTCCAGCCTGGCGAGATGGGCGGGGCGCGCAGCCATGCGTTGTTCAAGGCTGTTTTCAATGTCTTCACTAATAATGGCGTAAAGCATGCTTACTCCTCATGCAGTCGAAAGATGTCTTCAAGCCCCAGCGATGTGAGCTTGCGAATGCGGTTCAGCAAATAAAACAGGGCTCCCATCATTACCAGCGTGCAGGGCAGGGCAATTACGGGAAAGCTCAGTCCGGTCATTTTGCCAAGTTCTGCACTGTATTCCGGCGTTCCAGGTGGACTGACCAGCAGCACTTTGGCGAGAATGTAGTTCAATGTTGACGACAGAAAAAATGAAAATGCGAGCATATAGGTCGCGTTGCGCAACGACTGTTCAAAGTCCTGCTCGGCGTCCCTTGCCTTCAACGCCTCTGCGACCTTGTCAACATCCATGACCTTATCGTTATAGAGAAAGGTTTTGATAAGGGGGTAGGGGGTATACAGGGAAATCAATGTCGCCAGCCCGATGAGCGCAGGAATACTGGCCTCTTTGATAGCGATATATTTCGCGTCCAATTCCAGCAAGCTGATGCCGCCGGTCAGCAGCACACTGACAAAACCAAGAATTGAAAAGAAATTGGCTCGCCGGGTTTGAACGAAATCCCACATACCAAAGCCCAGCGGAAAGGCCAGCGCGACCACAATGCTTAAACGCGGCCCCAGCGAATCCACATCGCTGAGCTTGGTTAAAATGAGCGTCGGGATAATGATGTTGAATAAAAGGTTGGTCAAAACATTATGTTGTGACTCAGCCTTTGCCCCATTAGGCATAAGCGATCCCGTTGATTTGCATGTGAGAGCGGAGATGTGTCGGCCAATTACGCGGGCCACTATAACCATTTTCAAAAAGCATCACTAGTGCCCGATAGAACATGAATGCCGTCAGAAAGAGGCCAGACGATGGCAATTGGTATATCGGGTGAGCAGAGCAAGTACAAAAGGAGTAGAATTGCCCTTTACCGGGCCAATACGACACGAAGTGAGAGGATACGCCCTTTGATAGTTGATTTGCATACCCACACGACCGCCTCCGACGGTGGCCTGACGCCCCAGGCGCTGGTGGAGCGCGCAATCGAGCGGGGCGTGGATATGCTGGCGATTACCGACCACGACACCCTCGACGCTTACCAGCAGCTGGGTACGGAGCTGCGCAACGCCATTCACCTGGTAGTGGGCGCGGAATTCTCCTGCAATTGGCAGGGCGTGAACATCCATATCCTGGGGCTTAACCTCGACCCCACCCAAACATCAATGATTACCGCGATTGACGTGCAGAAACGCGCGCGGGAACAGCGCGGCGAAGAAATTGACCGGCGTCTGGCCAAAAAAGGAATTTCCGGGGCGCTGGCGGCGATTCGCGAGACGGTAAAGGATCGTCCGATTGGTCGGCCGGATTTCGCCCGCTATATGGTGGAGCAGGGTCACGCGTCGTCGATGAATGACGCCTTTGATCGCTATCTCGGGGCGGGAAAAATCGGCGATGTAAAAGCCATGTGGCCTGGCTTGCCGGAAATTGTCGCGGCAATACATCAGGCCGGAGGTGTCGCTGTCATCGCCCACCCCATGCACTATAAAATGACCAACGCCAAGCTGCGTCGGCTGATTGTCGAATTTTGCGAACTCGGCGGCGACGGCCTTGAAGTCGCCAACGGTCGCCCTCCCGAAGTGGAGCTGCGCTATCTTCGCGACCTGTGCAACCACTATGGATTGAAGGCATCGGTCGGTAGCGACTTCCACAATTTAACGACCTGGAGTGACCTGGGTTGCGCGGCAGACCTGGTGGGCAATTGTTCACCAATATGGCAACACTGGCAGTAAGGTTGGCAAATCCCCGACAAGTTGGGGTAACACAATGATTAAGGACAGCAATGAGCCAGTTTTTTCAAATACATCCCGAGAATCCCCAGGCGCGCCTGATTAAGCAGGCGGCGGATATTATCCGTGGTGGCGGGGTGGTAGCCTATCCCACCGACTCGGCCTATGCCCTGGGTTGCCATCTCGGCGACAAGGATGCGCTGGAACGTGTGCGACGTATTCGTCGCCTCGACGAAAAGCACAACTTTACGCTGATGTGCCGCGATTTATCCGAGCTGGGCAATTACGCCCGGGTCGATAACTCGGCCTTTCGGCTGTTGAAGGCGCTGATACCCGGGCCCTATACCTTTATCCTAAGAGCCACCCCGGAAGTGCCGAAACGCCTCCATCACCCCAAGCGTAAAAGTGTCGGGCTGCGTGTGCCCAACAATCAGATTTGTCTCGATCTACTGGCGGAGCTTGGCGAGCCGCTGATGAGCGTCACCCTGATTCTCCCCGGTGACGATCTGCCGATGACCGACCCCTACGATATTCGCGACACCCTGGGCAATCAGGTCGACCTGGTCATCGACGGTGGATACTGCGGCATGGAACCCACCTCGGTAGTCGACCTGATAGATGATGTCCCGGTGGTACTACGTCGCGGCCTGGGTGATGTCAGTCTGTTTGAGGAAGCACTGTGACGGCGACGCCGTTCACCGTATAATCGCGACCGATACCGACAGAAGGCGAGAACCAGGCGTGCAGGACGAGGATAATCAGCGGAAGTCAACGGATGCCACGGTAGTGATGCTGCCGGTAGCCCCGCGCCCCGCACCTCGCCAGCAGGCGATGGAAATACTCAGCTTGCAGGCGTTGCGGTCGCAGCCCTCCCAGGGGGAAATGCCCTTTGCCATTGTTCAGGGCAAGCCGCTTACCCAGCTGCCCAAAGACCTGTACATCCCCCCCGAAGCCCTCGAAGTCTTTCTTGAAGCCTTTGAGGGGCCGCTCGATCTGCTGCTATACCTAATCAAACGGCAGAATCTGGATATTCTCGAAATTAACGTCGCTCAAATCACCGAGCAGTATATGCAGTATGTGAATATGATGAATGCCATGCAGTTCGAGCTGGCTTCAGAATATTTGCTGATGGCGGCCATGCTGGCGGAAATCAAGTCGAGAATGCTGCTGCCGCGCTCTGCCGAGACACTGGAGGAAGAGGAAGACCCCAGAGCCCAGTTGATTCGCCGGCTGCAGGAATACGAGCGCTTTAAACAGGCCGCAGAAAATATCGACGCCATGCCGCGCATCGGCCGCGACTTCTATCAAGCGGAGATAGCACCGCCGCCGATGGAACGCACTGCCCAGGAGCCGGATATCGACCTGAAGGAATTGATGTTGGTGCTGGGTGAGGTCTTGCAGCGGGCCGACCTCTACATCAGCCACCAGGTAGAGCGCGAAAAACTTTCGACCCGGGCACGCATGTCCGAAGTCATGGCACGGTTACGAGACGACACCTTTGTTCCCTTCGTCAGCCTGTTTCGGCCTGAGGAAGGACGCCTCGGTGTAGTGGTGACCTTTCTGGCGATAATGGAACTGATCAAGGAGTCGCTGGTGGAAATCGTGCAGACCGAATTTTTCGGGCCGATACACGTAAAAGCCAAGTCCGCATGATGATTGATGAACAAAAGCTGAAACGCATACTCGAAGCAGCGCTGATGGCCGCCGGCAAGCCCCTGTCCACCCAGCAGCTGATGGATCTTTTTGACCTTGAAGGCAAGCCTTCGGCCAGTGAACTGCGCGACGCCCTGGCTGAACTCGAGCGGGACTGCGCCGACAGGGGCTATGAGCTAAAGCTTGTGGCCAGCGGCTACCGCTACCAGGTCAGGGAAGAACTTGCGCCCTGGGTTGGCCGACTCTGGGAGGAGAGACCCCAGCGCTACTCACGGGCACTATTGGAAACACTGGCGTTAATTGCCTACCGGCAACCCATCACGCGTGGCGATATTGAAGAAATTCGCGGTGTTGCCGTCAGCTCTCAGATAATGAAAACACTGATAGAACGCGAGTGGGTGAGGATTGTCGGCCACAAAGATGTGCCCGGGCGACCCGCGCTATATGCCACTACCCGAAAATTCCTGGATTACTTCAACCTGAGTAACCTCGATGAACTGCCCAGCTTGGCGGAAATCGCCGATCTGGACTCCCTGAACGCGGAATTTGAGTTTGAACAGACCGACCTTGCGGGCACTCCCGAAGAGGCGGACACTGATTTAGCCGAAGCCGAAGCCGAAGCCGAAGCCGAAGCAAAACTCGTCGATGAGGACGACACAATGAATGAGTACAAAGACTGATGACCGGAGCTGACGAGAAATTACAAAAGGTACTGGCGCGAGCCGGTATCGGTTCACGCCGTGAAATGGAACGCGCGATCAGCGACGGTCGCGTACGTGTCAACGGCGTGGTTGCCACATTGGGCGACAGGGTCGATGCCAGCGCAAAGCTGCAGTTCGACAATAAGCCGGTAAAACTGGACAGCGCCAGCAAAAAACCGCGGGTGCTGCTCTACAACAAACCCGAGGGAGAAATTTGTTCGCGCAAAGACCCGGAGGGTCGACGTTCGGTATTCGATCGCCTGCCCAGGCTGAATGGCGAGCGCTGGATCTGCGTTGGGCGCCTGGACTTCAACACTACCGGCCTGCTGCTGTTCACCACCGACGGCGACTTGGCAAACAAGCTGATGCACCCGTCAACGGTTATCGAGCGGGAATACCTGTGCCGGGTTATGGGCACGGCAACTGAAGACAGCCTTAAACAACTGGTGACCGGCGTACAACTGGAAGATGGTGCCGCCCGCTTCAGCGATATCGTCGATGGCGGTGGCGAGGGGATCAACCACTGGTATTACGTGGTCATTATGGAGGGACGCAACCGGGAAGTACGCCGCCTGTGGGAATCACAGGGCTTGCAGGTCAATCGCCTGAAACGGGTACGCTACGGCACGGTATTTATTCCCTCCAAGGTCAAAGTAGGGCAGTGGACAGAGTTGCCGGAAAAAGAAGTCAGCGATATCTACGCCATGGCGGGGCTGGAAATGCCAGTACAGGAGACAGAGGTCAAACCCCGTGGCCGCAGGCAGCAGCGCGAGCGTCGATAAGCCGGGCTAAGCCCAATGAGAAAGGCCCGCTTGAGCGGGCCTTTAAAATATATTGCTTACGATGAAAGTTCGAGGTTGTTAGTGAAACGCCTGTTTTTGGAGCGACGCGGCAGTGTCCAATCCGTCCCAGTGGTCAGTGCGTCCTTCTCTCCAGCCTGAGAGCCATTCCTGACGAAGTTGTTGTTGGCTGTGTGGGCAGTTCTCCTTCTGTCGGCCGGAAATGCCAGCCTGATAACCACGTTGGTATGCGCGCTCGGTCATGTCGCGTTTCTGTCTTCTCATAGGGCAAATGCCTCCATTGTTCAACGTGCACCCGCTGCGGAAAAGGGTCAAAACCCGCAGCGAACCTACATTGTGGAGCCGGTTTATCTGTCTCCACAATGGACTTATCATGTAACCAAACTTTCACACTTTTAGTCTACGACCGTTTTAGTATAAGCCTGCGCGCCTTTATAGGCATGCCGTATAAAGCGGACAACTTATTGAATAGTAACTATTTTATGCCAACACGCAACGTCACTTCGGGTGCTGAATGAGTCAAATAATGGAAATCACATTGAGCTGCCCAAAGGGGCTTGAGGCCTTGCTGGCAGATGAAGCCCGCAGTCTTGGCGCCGAGCCATTGAAGGAAACGGTGGGGGCAATACAGGTTACCTGCGATCTCAACACCACCTACCGGCTGTGTTTGTGGTCGCGCCTGGCCAACCGCGTATTACTCCCCCTCACAGAGTTTCGCGGTGACACCGCAGACGCCTTGTACGAAGGGGTGAGCAGTATTGACTGGGGCAGACACATTGCCCCGGCGTCCAGTCTGGTGGTGGACTTTGGCGGCAAGAGCGACGATATCCGCAACAGCCACTTCGGCGCGTTGCGCTGCAAAGATGCGATCGTCGATCACTTTACCCGACAGGGCCTTGAGCGGCCGTCGGTGGCCAAAAGCCAGGCGGATGTGCGCGTACACGTGCGCCTGCGCAAGGGCCGTATTCAGGTGTCCCTGGATCTGTCCGGCGAAAGCCTGCACCGCCGCGGCTATCGCCAGAGTGTCGCTCTGGCGCCCCTAAAGGAAAACCTGGCCGCCGCCCTGCTGATGCGTGCAGATTGGCCCGGCATCGCCAGTCGCGGCGGAGCCCTTATCGACCCGATGTGTGGCAGTGGTACGCTGTTGATCGAAGGCGCGATGATGGCGATGAATATCGCCCCGGGCTTGCACCGGGAATATTGGGGGTTCAGCGGCTGGCTCGGTCACGACGGTGCTCTTTGGCAGGACGCACTCGCCGCGGCCAGGGCCCAGCGGGAGCTCGCCATGCAGCGCAACTGGCCGGAAATCCGTGGCTATGATGCCAGTCCCAAGGTCATCGACCAGGCCGAGGAAAATATTCTGCGCGCAGGGCTCGAAAAAGTAGTGCGGGTGTCCCGCAGGGATCTTGCAGGCCTGAAAAAACCCAGCCACCGCGATACCGACTTTGGCTTGCTGATTACCAACCCGCCCTATGGCGAACGACTGGGGGATGAGTCGGAGCTACTCCACTTGTATCGCCGTCTTGGGCAGGGGATGCGCGACGAATTTTTCGGCTGGGAAGCGGCGGTATTTACCGGCAACCCTAACCTGGGCAAACGCATGGGTTTGCGCAGCCGCCGTCAGTATCAACTTTTTAACGGCACCATTCCCAGCAAATTATTGTTGTTTACCATTAACGACGAGGCCGTGGTTAATGAGCGCCCCGCCGGTGACAAGCCCGCCAACCACAGCAACAATGACCGGGCACCGTTGACCGCCGGCGGGCAGATGTTTGCCAATCGGCTACGCAAGAACCTCAAACGTCTGGAAAAATGGCGGCGAAAGGAAGATATCAGCTGCTTTCGTGCCTACGATGCAGACATGCCCGAGTACGCCGTCGCCGTGGATTGTTACGGCAGCGCGGTACATGTCAGTGAATATGTTGCGCCGGCGTCAGTCAGTGAGGAGGATGCTACCCGCCGGCTAAGGGAGGTGCTGGACGCCTGCTCCGAAGTGTTCAACATTTCTGCCCGGGACATCGCGGTCAAAGAGCGCCGCCGCCAGCGTGGCGTAGCCCAATACGAACGCATCGCGCCTACAGGGAAAACCCTTGAAGTGCGCGAAGGGCAGGCACGGCTGATTGTGAATCTTCGAGATTATCTCGATACCGGCTTGTTCCTCGACCACCGCCCGGTGCGCCTCGATATTGCTGCACGGGCCAAGGGCAAGCGCTTTCTGAATCTGTTCTGCTACACCGCTGTAGCCAGCGTTCACGCGGGACTGGGCGGCGCTCGCTCAACCACATCGGTGGATATGTCGCACACCTATTTGCGCTGGGCGAAACAGAACCTGGCGCTTAATGGCCTGAGTGAAGGTCGTCATATGACGGTGCGGGGCGATTGCCGAAAATGGCTGGCGGAGTGCCAGGACAAGTATGATTTGATCCTGCTCGATCCACCGACCTTTTCGAATTCAAAGAGAATGGACGATGTACTGGACACCCAGAGGGATCACCCCGAACTTATAGCCCAGGCGATGAAGTGCCTCAGTAAGGATGGTCTGCTGATATTTTCCACGAACAAACGGGGCTTTATACTTGAGCCCTCACTGGAGCAACAGTACCGGATTGAAGATCGCTGCCGCTGGTCACTCGACGAAGACTTCAAACGCCGCAGTAAGCCTATCCACTATTGTTGGTATATTCAGCACGGCGGTAAATAATTGCAGGCATAAAAAAACGGCGGTTGCCGCTCATCTCAGATTTGCTGCAGTGCGTAACTGCAAACGCCTGTCACAACCAAGGGGTTGAGCCAGAACTGTGATGGGGGAACCGCCGTTCTCAATGACGCATTTACAGGACAGTAACGTTCGCTGCCTGTGGGCCTTTCTGGCCGCTTTGTACGTCGAATTCTACCGCTTGACCTTCGGCCAGAGTTTTAAAACCTGAACCGCTGATCGCGCTGAAGTGAACGAAAACGTCTGGGCCTGAGTCCTGCTCAATGAATCCAAAGCCTTTAGTTTCGTTGAACCATTTTACTTTACCAGTACTTCTGGACATTGTATTAAACCTCGTTGTTTAAGTTTGCCTTGTTTGGCGAGAGCTGAGATAGGCAGGGTAGTTATGAAACAGAACGAGGTACTAAAAACGACTTCGTGGTGCTTTTACATAAAACCAAGCTGCATCTATTGCCAGCTCGCTCATTATATACACAGGAAATACCGGTATAGAAAGCCTTTTGGCCGCTATAAAATGAATTTTTTATGTCCTTTTTCGCGGCGGCAACCCGGTGTGCTGGGTGAGAATACGTTTGCCCTTGCCATTTTTAGGCACCCAGTTCGCCGGTTGACGAGGTGGCACCAGATGTTTTTTACCGTAGCCAATCAAATCCTTACGGCCCATAGCTAACAGGGAAGCACGCAGCGCTGGCCAACCTTCAGGGTCGTGGTAACGCAAATACGCCTTGTGCAAACGGCGCTGTTTCAAGCCCTTGGCACTGAACACTTCCTCGCTGTTGCGGGTCACCTTGCGCAGCGGGTTTTTACCCGAATAGTACATTGCCGTCGCGTTGGCCATTGGCGAAGGATAAAAAGCCTGCACCTGATCTGCCCGGAAACCGTTTTGTTTCAACCACAGGGCCAGGTTCATCATGTCTTCATCGCGGGTGCCCGGATGGGCAGCAATAAAGTAGGGGATCAGATACTGTTCCTTACCCGCTTGTTTTGAATATTTGTCGAACATCGCCTTGAAGCGGTCGTAGCTACCCATGCCCGGCTTCATCATCTTCGACAAGGGCGAATCTTCCGAGTGCTCCGGCGCAATTTTCAGGTAACCGCCGACATGGTGGGTGACCAGCTCCTTGACGTATTCAGGGGTTTCCACTGCCAGATCGTAGCGCAGTCCCGATGCTATCAGCACTTTTTTCACGCCCTTGACTGCGCGTACATCCCTATACAGGTCAATCAGAGGGGTCTGGTCGGTGTTCAGGTTTTTACAAATACCGGGATAAACACAGGACAAGCGCCGACAACTTTTTTCTATTTCCTCGCTCTTGCAGGTCAACTGCCACATATTTGCGGTCGGTCCACCCAGGTCGGACACCACGCCGGTAAAACCCGGTGTGGTGTCGCGGATTTTTTCCACTTCGCGAACAATCGATTCCTGGGAACGACTCTGAATAATTCGCCCCTCGTGTTCGGTGATTGAACAGAAGCTGCAACCGCCAAAACAGCCCCGCATGATGTTCACCGAGGTACGGATCATTTCATAGGCGGGTATTTTCGCGCTGCCGTATTTAGGGTGGGGCAGACGCTGGTAGGGTCTTTCGAAAACCCAGTCCAGCTCCTCAGTGGTCAGCGGAATCGGCGGAGGGTTCAGCCACACCTCTTTGTCGCCGTGGGCCTGCACCAAGGCGCGGGCATTGCCCGGGTTGGTTTCCAGGTGAAGCACTCGGGCCGCGTGGGCGTAGCTGACCGGATCACTTTTTACCGTTTCGTAGGCCGGTAGCCGAATGACCGTGGTTTCCGCGGCGGCACCACTTTTGCGCGCGTGGCGGGGATCGATAATCGTCACCGTTTGCACTTCATCAGCGGGAGCGGCTTGTTGTTCGGTTTTGCACGCGGGATCGGCGCTGGTGTCTACATAGGGGCTGGTAATCGGATCGACCTTGCCCGGCTGATCGACATGACTGGAATCGACAACCGTCCAGCCATTAGGGACTGCATCGGCAATATAGGCAGTACCACGGAGGTCGCGGATGCTGTCAATGGCTTCACCCCGGGAGAGGCGATGGGCCAGGTCGACAATCGCGCGCTCGGCATTGCCATAGAGCAACAGGTCTGCACGGGAGTCCATCAATATCGAGCGACGTACCTTGTCACTCCAGTAGTCGTAGTGGGCGATGCGGCGCAGACTGGCTTCAATAGAGCCGATCACAATGGGGCTGTCTTTATAGGCCTCGCGACAGCGCTGGGCGTAGACAATCACCGCGCGGTCCGGCCGCTTTCCGCCAACGTTATCGGGGGAGTAGGCGTCGTCGTGGCGCAAACGTCGATCTGCGGTATAGCGGTTTATCATCGAGTCCATATTGCCCGCCGCAACCCCAAAGAACAGGTTGGGCTGGCCCAGTGCCTTGAACGGCTCCGCTGACTGCCAGTCAGGCTGGTCGATAATTCCCACCCTGAAACCCTGGGCTTCCAGCACACGACCGATTACTGCCATACCAAAGCTGGGGTGGTCGACGTAGGCATCGCCAGTGACAATTATTATGTCGCAACTGTCCCAGCCCAGCGCATCCATTTCCTTGCGGCTGGTAGGCAGGAAAGGCGCTGTGCCGAAGCACTCTGCCCAGTACTGGCGGTGGCTGAAAATAGGTGGGGGTAAAGACATACAACATACACTCTCGATACAGGCGCGCATTGTAGCTGATCCGGCGGCTTTTTGCTGGCCTGATCAGCACTTGAGATATGTGAATTTGGGGGTGTTATGCTTGCTATTACTGTCGATACTGGCTAAATAAAGCGTCTTACACACGAGTGGTTAACAGGAGTCGTTAAAATGGAGTGGTTAGACGCCAATATTCAATACTGGCACTGGATGGTTTTTGGACTGCTGCTCGTGGCTAGCGAAGTGTTCGTGCCCAGCTTTGTAATGTTGTGGTTCGGAGCGAGCGCCATTGCAGTGGGGTTGATTACCGCAGTGGTGCCACTGAGTATCACAGTGCAGCTACTTATCTGGGGCGCACTGTCCGCTATTGATCTGTTTATCTGGTTCCGCTTTGTGCACCCGAAGATGAAAAGTCGCAGTTATTCCGGGATGGGCCGAGAGCAGATTGTTGGCAAGGAGGCGATGGTGATTGATGTGTCGGAGCGGGGCCAGGGGCATTTGCGCTTCAGTGTACCCATTCTCGGCAGCGAGGAGTGGAGCTTTCGCTGTGAATCTGCCGTCGCGATTGGCGACAAGGTCGTAGTTCTGGACGTCACCGGTAACTCACTTCTGGTTAGACCCAGCTGAGTTGAACAAATGCCGGACGGCGATTTCAGCCATGACATACCCCTACCTATGGAATACTGCGCCCAACAGCGAGTGGGCGCCACACTAAAGGACAACACTATGGATGGCTTAGCCATTACCGGAGCACTTCTCGTACTGGTTTTCGTGACCCTCTCAATGGGCATCAAAACTGTTCCCCAAGGCTACAAGCATATTGTGCAACGCCTGGGGAAATACCACAGCACCCTTAACCCGGGCCTGAACTTTATTATTCCCTACATTGACAACGTCGCCTACAAGCTGACGACCAAGGATATTGTGCTCGACATTCCCTCACAGGAAGTCATTACCGAAGACAATGCGGTTATCATTGCCAACGCGGTGGCCTACATCAACATCGTCTCTCCGGAAAAGGCGGTTTACGGGGTAGAAGACTACAATATCGCCATCCAGAATCTGGTGCAGACCGCGCTGCGGTCAATCATTGGTGAAATGGCGCTGGACTCAGCACTGTCCTCACGGGATCAAATCAAAGCGAAACTGAAGGCGGCAATTTCCGACGATATCTCTGACTGGGGCATCACCCTGAAAACCGTCGAGATACAGGACATTAACCCATCGACAACCATGCAGCGTGCCATGGAAGAGCAGGCGGCCGCCGAGCGCCTGCGTCGCGCGGCGGTCACCAAGGCCGAAGGGGAGAAACAAGCCGCGATACTGGAGGCAGAAGGGCGTCTGGAAGCCTCTCGTCGCGACGCCCAGGCCGAGGTGGTACTGGCCAAGGCGAGCAGTGCCGCCATCGAAGTGGTGTCCGAAGCGGTAAAAGGCGACGAACTGCCAGTGATGTATCTACTCGGCGAAAAATACACCCAGGCCTTGCAGGAGCTGGCATCGTCGAACAACGCCAAAACCGTAGTGCTGCCCGCAGACCTTCCCCAGGCACTGCGCGGCATGTTGAACAAATAGTGTAAACAGACCCAAAGGATCTAGCAGGATTTATGGAACACACTTATCGACTCATTACCCATTGTCCCGATCAGGTGGGTATCGTCGCCCGCGTCAGCCAGTTTGTCGCAGAGCACGGGGGCTGGCTGACCGAAGCCAACTACCACGCCGACGCCGAGAGCAACTGGTTTTTCATGCGCAATGAGATCAAGGCGGATTCCTTGACCATGGGCGCCGACGCGGTACGCGAAGCGTTCCGGCCTATCGCAGAAGAATACGGCATGAACTGGGAACTGGTCGACTCGGCCAAGCGCCGCCGAGTGGTGATTCTCGCCAGCCATGCCTCCCACTGCATTGCCGACCTGTTGCACCGCTGGCACAGCGATGAACTCTACTGCGATATTCCCTGCGTTATTTCCAACCACGAAAACCTGCGCAGCATGGTCGAATGGCACGGCATCCCCTTTGAATACGTGCCGGTCGACCCCGCTAACAAAGCCCCGGCCCACGCCAGGGTGCAGCAGCTCACCGCTAAATATCAGGCAGACTGCGTAGTGCTGGCGCGCTACATGCAAATTATTCCAGCGGAATTCTGCCGTGCCTATGCGGGGCGCATGATTAATATCCACCACAGTTTCTTGCCGTCCTTCATCGGCGCAAATCCCTACCAGAAGGCCTTTGATCGCGGCGTGAAACTGATTGGTGCAACAAGCCACTATGTGACAGAACAACTCGATGAAGGGCCGATTATCGAGCAGGATGTCATTCGAGTGTCACACAGGCACAGCAAGGAAGACTTGGTAAGACTGGGCAAAGATGTAGAAAAAGCCGTTCTGGCCAGAGCCTTACGTAATCATCTTGAGGATCGGGTGCTGGTTCACGGAAACAAGACCGTTGTTTTTGATTAGGCCTCAACGTCGCGCCTCTGTCATAAAATCGTCATCAAATGTCGTTTTAATGCACTCTAAGTATAAGTATTGGTAAAGGTAATCTTATGAGCACAAAAACCATACTCATCGTAGATGACGAGGCAGCGATACGTGAAATGATTCGCGTTGGCCTGGAACTGGCCGGCTACGATTGTCTTGAGGCAGCCAACGCCCAGGATGCCCACGGCATCATCATAGACCAGCGGCCAGACCTGGTATTACTCGACTGGATGATGCCCGTAACCAGCGGCATTGAACTGCTGCGCCGGCTGCGCCGGGAGGAGCTCACCCGCGACCTTCTGGTGATTATGTTGACCGCCAAGGACGATGAAGACAACCGTGTGCAGGGGCTGGACGTCGGTGCCGACGACTATATCACCAAGCCATTTTCCTCGCGGGAGCTGATGGCACGCATCAAAGCAGTGATGCGCCGACTGTCGTCGCCGGAGAATGAGGAGAGCATCGAAGTTGACGGTCTGAAGCTCGATCCTGCCAGTCACCGAGTGTTTGCCGACCAAAATCCCTTGGAGATGGGGCCAACAGAATTTAAACTCCTCAAGTTTTTTATGACCCACCAGGAGCGGGCCTACAGTCGCGGACAATTACTGGACCAAGTTTGGGGTACCAACGTATATGTCGAAGAGCGCACAGTCGATGTGCACATTCGGCGTTTGCGCAAGGCACTGCTGACCGACACCCGAGATTTCGGCCAGTTAATTCAAACCGTTCGCGGCACCGGCTATCGCTTTTCAGCCACCGGAGTAAGCGCCTAGCGCCGGACGCATGCGGTATTACAACTGGAAGACCGAACTTGTTCGCGTCACTCTCCCTTTGGCCACAGCGGCCATATTTTCAACAGCTTTTGATCTTGGCGTATGGCCGGTATTCATCGTGGCCGCTGCTGTTTGCACCTGGCTGCTTTGGCAAATGCAAAGATTAAACGACTGGCTGTACCGAGGTTCAGGGACTGAGCCACCAGAGGCGATAGGAATGTGGGGTCAGATTTTCGACACAATATATGACATGCAGAAAACCTCCGTGGCAGGCCACGAGCGTTTGCAGGCTCTTATCGACTACCTGCAAGCCTCCTTTGCGTCAATGTCTGACGCGGTGGTGATGCTGGACGCCTACGGCAATATCGAATGGTGCAATGACGCGGCCAATACGCTGCTCGGGCTGCGCAGCGAAGACGTTGGCACGCCCCTGTTGAATTTGCTGCGAAGTCCAGGTTTTCTACGCTATTACGAAGCTGAAAAATTCGCGCTGCCCTTCGAGATGGTGTCACCGCGCAATTCCGAGATACAGCTGAGCATTAGTATCAGCTTCTTTGCCGAGCGCAATCGGCTGCTGTTCGCCCGGGATGTGACCCGCACCTACCGACTGGAAAAGATGCGCAAGGACTTTGTCGCCAACGTCTCCCACGAGCTGCGCACCCCGTTGACCGTCATTAATGGCTACCTCGAAACCTTTGCCGAGCATGGCGGTGAAAATCCCCGCTGGGACCGGGCAATAGCGCAAATGCTGCAGCAGTCGCGGCGTATGCACCAGTTGATTCAGGACCTGATGCTGTTATCGCGACTTGAGTCGCTGCCCAAGGCCGCAGACCATCAGGTTATCCATATGCATTCGCTGATGGATATGATTCGCGAAGAGATCCTCGCTGCCGCCAAAGGCCCCCGCACCGTGGTGATCGAATGTGACGATGCCATTACCCTCAAGGGGCAGTCGGCGGAAATTCGCAGTGCATTCTCCAACCTGGCGGTCAACGCCGCCCGCTATACCGGCGACAACGACACCATCACCCTGCGCTGGCGGCAGGATCAGGGGCACCTGGTGTTCGAAGTGGAGGATACCGGAATCGGCATCGAACCCCAGTATATCCCCAGACTCACCGAGCGCTTTTACCGGGTAGATCAAAGTCGCTCACTGGATACTGGCGGAACCGGCCTTGGACTGGCAATTGTCAAACACGTACTTTTGCGCCACCGGGGTGAATTAAAGATACAGAGCGTCCCGGGGAAGGGCAGTATCTTCGCCTGCTACTTCCCACTGGCCCTGGCGGCCAAGGTCGATTAAGAAAACAGAAATATTACAAAGCGGCGACAGGGCGCGTCTCGCTGTAACAATTGTGTCATATTGCAGCGATAGAATTGCCCCAGCTACAACAATGAAGGTTTCAGGAGAAGTCGGTGAAATTTACAAAATGTCTCGCACTCGTTGCAATGTCCCTTACTCCGGTACTGGCCTCAGCCGCTCCCGCGGTTGACCCCAACCTGCCGGTATACCAAAAATCAGCCGGCGTATCCGGGAACGTGTCCAGTGTCGGCTCTGACACCCTGGCCAACCTGATGACGCTCTGGAGTGAAGACTTCAAGCGGGTTTACCCCAATGTCAATGTTCAAATACAGGCGGCGGGTTCCTCTACAGCTCCTCCGGCGCTGACCGAAGGCACCTCGAACATGGGGCCGATGAGTCGCAAAATGAAGGACAAGGAAATCGAAGCCTTCGAAAGCAAGTTTGGCTATAAACCAACAGCGGTTCCCGTCGCGATCGACGCCCTGGCGGTTTTCGTGCACAAGGACAACCCCATTGAAGGCATGAGCCTTGAGCAAGTCGACGCGGTATTTTCCAGCACTCGCAAGTGCGGCGCGGCAGACGATGTTCGCGACTGGGGCCAGCTCGGTATGACCGGCTCCTGGAAAGGGCGCGACATTCAGATGTTTGGCCGCAACTCGGTGTCTGGCACCTATGGCTACTTCAAGGAAAAAGCGCTGTGTAAGGGCGATTTCAAAAACGGCGTAAACGAGCAGCCTGGCTCCGCCTCCGTTGTTCAGTCGGTATCGACCTCCATTAACGGTATTGGCTACTCGGGCATCGGTTACAAAACCTCAAGCGTACGCGCAGTGCCTATTTCCAAAAACGAAAAAAGCGGCTTTGTAGAAGCCAACTCTCAAAATGCCATCAGTGGAAGCTACCCGCTGTCGCGTTTCCTCTATGTCTATGTGAACAAGGCCCCAAACAAGCCTCTGGCGCCGATGGAGCGTGAGTTTATCAAGCTGATCTTGTCCAAGCAGGGCCAGGAAGTTGTCGTGAAAGACGGCTATATTCCGCTCCCGGCGACGGTTGTAGAGCGCATCAGCAAGAAGCTGGAGCTCTGATCCAATGCCGAAGGAACGGCGTCGCAAATAAGCTTGCGACGCCGTTCTTTTTTGTTTGTCACAAAACTGTAACAATTTCGTCATAATATTCGCCCTGTAATCCCAAGAGCATCCTAGGCATGAACCATTCCGAAGTGCGGGCTACGGCATCTGCGCAACGCCGGTGGCGTCAGATCAAAGATATGATGACCACAACGACGATCACCGCTGGTGGTATCGGCGTTCTGTTGTCGATTCTGCTGATATTTTTCTATCTGCTATATGAAATCATGCCGCTGTTCCGCACCGCAGGCATCGAAAGCCACTCTCACTACAGCTTGCAGAGTGACTCTCCCGCGATATTTCTGGCCATGGAAGAACAGGCTGAGGTGGGCTTTCGTATTTCCGAGTCAGGTCAGGTGCTGTTTTTTCAGGTAGCCGACGGCAAAGTGGTACTGGAGCCAGACCTTCCGCTGTCTGCCCCGGTGCGCAGCTTTGCCCTCGAATCAGAGGACTCCCGGGTCTTTGCGCTCGGCATGGAAGACGGCAACTTTGCTATTGCCAAGCACGATTACAAAGTCAGCTACCCCGGCGACCAGCGCCTTATCACCCCCAGTGTTAGCTATCCCTACGGCGAAGACCCCCTGTTTTTGAGCGACAGCCCGATTACCCAGCTGGCAATTCGCGACAGCGAGGAAGCGCTGGTTGTGGTCGGTGTTGCCGATAACCATCTGGTGGGTCGTCGCTGGAACAAGGAAGAAGACTTTCTCAGTGATGAAATTACTCTGGTCGATGAAACCCTGAACCTGCCGACATTGGACATCAACGCCGACCGTCTGTTGATTGGACCTACCCAGCAATGGCTGTACGTCGTGAGCAATGAAGGTGACTACCGACTGATAAGCCTGCGCACTCTGAAAATTGCCGACCGCGGCCGCCTGTTCGAGGATGCGGGGCTAAGTGACGTGCGCTTTTTGCTTGGGGGAATTTCGCTGATCGCCTCCAGTGACGACGGCAGAGTTGCCCAGTGGTTCGTTGTGCGGGACAAGGCGAGGGAATCAGGCTACCGCATGCAGTTTGTCCGCGACTTCAAGGCCAAAAAGGTTGCGAGTAATCTGGTGACCGAACATCGCCGCAAGGGCTTTATTACCCTTAGCGACGACGGCGAGCTGAATATTTTCCACAGCACCTCCGAGCGACGATTGCTGCGGGAAGACCTCGACATTGGCAACATCCAGAGCATCGCGATCGGGCCCCGTGCCGACACCTTGCTCGTCGAGACCGTCGACCGTGAAATCCATACCTACGCTATTGAGAACGAACACCCGGAAGTGTCCTGGTCGGTACTGTGGAGCAAAATCTGGTACGAAAGCTACCCGGAACCGAGCTACGTATGGCAATCCTCGGCGGCCAATAACGATTTCGAACCCAAATACAGTTTCGCGCCACTGGCCTTTGGCACCCTGAAAGCGGCGTTCTACGCCATGCTTATCGCGGCGCCACTGGCCATTTGTGGCGCAATCTACACCGCTTACTTCATGGCCCCGGCACTGCGACGCAAGGTCAAGCCGTTGATCGAGCTGATGGAAGCCCTGCCAACGGTTATCCTCGGTTTCCTTGCCGGGCTTTGGCTGGCACCGTTTATTGAGCGGAACATGCCCGCTGTCATGTCGATATTTATCGTCATGCCCATCGGTATTCTATTGTTTGCCTGGCTGTGGTCGCGCCTTCCCGTTGGGCTGCGCAGCAAAGTGCCAGAGGGGTGGCACCCCGTGCTGCTGGCGCCAGTGATTATCTTTATTGTGTTGGGTTGCGTGGAAGCCAGCGCGCCGATGGAGCGGGCCTTCTTTGCTGGCGATATGCGCGCCTGGCTGACCAACGACCTGGGTATTTCCTTTGACCAGCGCAACGCAATGGTCGTCGGTATCGCCATGGGCTTCGCGGTTATTCCCACGATTTTCTCCATTGCCGAAGACGCCATATTCTCTGTGCCCAAACACCTGAGCTACGGTTCGCTGGCATTGGGCGCAACCACTTGGCAGAGCCTGGTAGGGGTGGTCATGCCAACTGCCAGCCCGGGGATATTCTCCGCACTGATGATAGGTATGGGGCGCGCCGTCGGCGAGACCATGATCGTGCTGATGGCCACCGGCAATACCCCGATTATGGACGCCAATATCTTTGAGGGTATGCGTACTCTTGCGGCCAATATCGCGGTAGAGATTGGTGAAACCGAAGTCGATAGTAGCCACTACCGAGTGTTGTTCCTCGCGGCATTTGTGCTGTTTATGTTCACCTTTATTGTCAATACCGTTGCCGAAACTGTCAGGCAGCGTCTGCGTCAACGCTACGGCAATCTCTGACAGGGGCGAGTAATCCATGACGACTTTGCATAAAAACGAAACCGACGGGCTGCGTGCGTGGTTCAAGCGCGGCGAGCCGATGATATGGATCAATGCCTCGGCGGTGACCGTGAGCACCCTCGCGGTTATTGGTCTGCTGGTATTGCTGGCGGTGCGCGGTTTTAGTCACTTCTGGCCCGCAGATGTGTTTGTGGCGGAGTACCAGCTACCCGGTGAGGGCTCGGCGGTATTGATGGCCGAGCGCGTCGAGAGCGAAAGCGTTGCCATAGAGCAATTGCGCAGCGCCGGATTCAAACTTGATACTGAAGACCCGTTTATCGAGCGCGAACTGGTAAAGATCGGTAACCGCGATGTCTACGGTTCCGACTTCCGCTGGGTACTGACACGCTACCTGAAGGAGGTGGATTATCCCGTCGACGCGGTGGTCATGGAACGACGCGAGTGGGGTAATTTCTATGGTTTCCTCAAGGCCTTGAATACCGGCGACGGCCGCACCGACCTGAGCCAGGGCGATGCTGAACTGTGGCAGGCTTTTCAGCATAGCATCGAGCGGGCTGAAACCATCCATGAGGATATAGAGCGTATCGAGAAGAAAGACATCGGTGCCATCAACTATCGTCTTGAAAAACTGCGCCTTAAAGAGCGCGGTCTGGAGCTGGATACGGATTTATCCGACACTGTGCGCCAGCAGCGGCAAATGGAAATCGACGCCGAAATCGCCGAGCTCGACGCGAAGTACGAAGTATTACAGCGCGAGTTGCGCGAGCTCTACCAGCAATGGAATCGAGATACCTTTATCGCCGCTACCGTGGCTGGCGACGAGCGCGAGCTGCGGGTTTCGACGGTCGTTAAAGCGTTTCGCCCCAACGCGATGTCAGGTTTTGACAAGGTTGTGTTCTACGTGAAGAAGTTTGGTGACTTCCTCACCGATGAACCCCGCGAGGCCAACACCGAGGGCGGCATCTTTCCGGCGATTTTCGGCACTGTGATTATGGTGTTAATCATGTCGGTGCTGGTGACCCCCTTTGGCGTTGTCGCGGCCGTGTATCTGCGGGAGTACGCCAAACAGGGCGTAATGACGCGAATTGTCCGTATCGCGGTAAATAATCTGGCAGGGGTGCCATCCATCGTCTACGGTGTATTTGGTCTGGGTTTCTTTATTTATTTTATCGGCGCGGAAATAGACCAGGCATTGTTCGCTGAGGCACTGCCTTCGCCAACCTTTGGTACTCCGGGCCTGCTGTGGGCCTCAGTGACGCTGGCGTTGCTCACCCTGCCCGTGGTTATTGTCGCTACCGAAGAGGGCTTGTCACGCATTCCCAGAAACCTGCGCGAGGGCAGCCTGGCGCTGGGAGCGACCAAAGCGGAAACGCTGTGGCGCGTGGTGCTGCCGATGACCAGCCCGGCGATGATGACCGGCTTGATTCTGGCGGTTGCCCGCGCAGCGGGGGAGGTGGCACCACTGATGTTGGTGGGTGTGGTGAAACTCGCACCATCACTGCCGGTGGACGGCAATTTCCCGTATTTCCACCTGGATCAAAAATTTATGCATCTGGGTTTTCACATCTACGATGTTGGTTTTCAAAGTCCCAATGTCGAGGCAGCGCGGCCATTGGTGTACGCTACAGCATTACTGCTGGTAGTGATTATCGCGTTGCTCAATCTCAGTGCGGTGGCACTGCGCAATCATTTGCGCGAAAAATACAAATCATTGGAAATGTAAACTGGCGTAGTTATGACGGTAAATTATATGGACACGAAGAAGGCACCGGGCAGTCACGGCATAAATCTTGAGTCACTGGGTCGTTCCCGCAGTGACGTCGCGTTCGAAGACGAAGATATCACCCTGACCGTCGACAATCTGGATTTGTTCTATGGCGAAAAGCAAGCGCTTTACGACGTCAGTATGAGCATTCCCCGGCAAAAGGTAACAGCCTTTATCGGCCCCAGCGGCTGCGGTAAATCCACCTTGCTGCGCTGTTTCAATCGAATGAATGACCTGGTAGATACCTGCCGGGTAGAAGGCAAGATCAGCCTTGACGGTGACAATATTTACGAGCGTGGCGTCGATGTGGCCACACTGCGCCGCCGTGTCGGCATGGTGTTTCAGAAACCAAACCCCTTTCCAAAGTCCATCTACGAAAACGTGGCCTATGGCTTGCGGATTCAGGGTATCAACAAAAAGCGCGTGCTCGACGAAGTGGTCGAACGCTCTCTGCGTGGCGCGGCGCTCTGGGACGAGGTGAAGGATCGTCTGCACGACAACGCACTGGGCATGTCCGGTGGTCAGCAGCAGCGTCTCGTTATTGCGCGCACCATCGCCGTCGAGCCCGAGGTACTGCTTCTCGATGAGCCAGCCTCGGCACTGGACCCCATTTCGACGCTGAAAATTGAAGAGCTGATCTACGAACTTAAAGACAAATACACGATCGTAATTGTTACCCACAATATGCAGCAGGCCGCACGGGTTTCTGACTATACTGCGTTCATGTATATGGGTAAGTTAATCGAGTTCGACAACACCGACACCTTATTCACCAACCCCGGTAATAAGCAGACCGAAGACTACATCACCGGCCGCTATGGCTGAGCCTTGAAACAGGCTCAGCTCAAGGAATAACGCATGAAAGATAAAGATTTACACGCCCACCACATCTCCCAGCAGTTCAACTCCGAGCTGGACGATATCAAGACCCGCATGCTTGAAATGGGCGGCTTGGTCGAAAAGCAGGTGGCGGATTCCATAAACGCCTTTATGAGCCTGGATAGCGGCATCGCAGAAGAGGTCAAGCGCGGCGACCAACTGGTTAACGCTCTGGAAAGTGCGATCGATGAAGAATGCACCATTATTCTTGCCCGGCGCCAACCCACTGCCAGTGACCTGCGTATGGTACTGTCAATCAGCAAGGCGCTGAGCGACCTTGAGCGCATGGGTGACGAAGCGACCAAAGTGGCCGACGCGGCAATGAAGCTCGGCGAACTTGGCGGCCTGCCGCGCAGCGTACTGGAAATTCGCCATATCGGCGATCATGTGCTGACCATGGTACGCAATGCCCTCGACGCCTTTGCCCGCTTTGACAGCGAAATGGCATTGAAGGTCGCCGAAGAAGACAGCGCCGTAGACATGGAATACGGCACTGCGATGCGCAGTCTAGTGACCTACATGATGGAAGACCCCCGCAGTATATCCTCAGTGCTGCAGGTACTGTGGGCGCTGCGCTCGCTGGAGCGGGTAGGGGATCACGCGCGCAATATTGCCGAACACGTGATCTATCTGGTCAAGGGCGCGGATGTGCGCCACGCCGACATCGAAGAAATGGCGGCCACAGTGCAGGAACTTCCTGACCGTTAAACCTCCTTCCCATAGCCGTCAACCCAGATGGCTATGAACCTCGCCGGATCGCCAACGCGTCCGGCTGCACTTTTTCTCTGTTTTCACCCCGGGCCAAGAGGCAAGCCAGCACCGAGCCAGGCCGCAAGCAACAGCGACCACCCCAGCAAAAAGCATATCGAGTAGGGCAGCATCATCGCGAGGAGCGTACCCATACCCGCCTCATTGTCGTGGCTTTTCATAAACGCCACGACTACGCCAAAGTAGGGCATCAATGGCGTTATGATATTGGTGCTGGAGTCGCCAATGCGATAGGCCATTTGTGCCGCTTCCGGGCTGACTCCCAGGAGGTAGAACATCGGAATAAAAATTGGCGCCATCAGTGTCCATTTCGCCGACGCGCTGCCGATCAACAAATTAATCATTGCCGAAGTCAGCACAAAGCCCACAATCAATGTGGTATGCGACAGCTCCAGGGCGGACAGTGCGTTGGCACCATTCACTGCCGCCAGCGCCCCCAGTCCTGACCAGGCAAAGTAGTTAACAAATTGAGCGGCGAAAAACATCAATACCAGATAAGCCGACAGCGTGGACATGCCTTTTTCCATCGCCGCCAGACCGTCGGCACTTCCGCGAAATTGCCCGGTCATTCGACCGAAAATCATCCCCGCTATCGCCGCGTACAAGGCGATAAACACCACGATGCCCTTGAGCAGGGGAAGTGCCGCCAGGCCTGCTGGATCAGGGTTACGCAACAGACCGTTCTCTGGCAGTACCAGACCTAGCAGCAGCGCAAAATAAACGAGGCTGAATAACGTGACGGCACGAACGGCGCGGCCTTCGGCGGGAGAGTTGTCTGTACTCGGCAGCACCGAACTGTCGGTATCAGCTGGAGCTTGCAAGCGCGGCTCAACGATTTTTTCAGTGACCCAGGCCCCCACCACAGTAATAAACACCGTTGATACCGCAATGAAATAATAATTCGCGCTCACCAGTATTCGGGCATCAGGGGCAACCAGGCGAAGCGACTCGGTAGAGATGCCGGCCAAAATGGCATCTACCGGCCCCAGCATCAGATTGGCGCTATACCCCCCCGAAACGCCGGCAAAGGCAGCGGCGATACCCGCCAGGGGAGAGCGTCCGGCGGCGCGAAATACCAACGCCGCTAAAGGGATAAGAACCACATAGCCAGAATCAAAACCGATACTGGATATCACCCCGCAAAATACGATGACCGCGCTGAGCAGGCGCGGTGGCGCACGACGGGTCGCCGCCTTGAGCACATAGGCCAAAAGTCCTGAATGCTCGGCGACGGCAATGCCCATGATGGCGACAATGACTGAACCGACCGGCGCAAAGCCCATAAAATTTGCCACCGCATTGTGAATGATCCAGCGCAGCCCCTCATCGGACAGTAAAGAGCGGCTATACAGGTGTTCACCACTGGCCGGATGTGTGGCACTCACGCCCAGCGACGACACCACCGCCGACAGCACCACGACCGCGACGCTGAGGATAATAAAAAGCAGGGCGGGGTGGGGCAGTTTGTTGCCTGCACGTTCAATACCATTCAGCCAGCGCTGTCCAAGGCTTACGGTGGTATTTTTATTCATAATAATGACTTAGCTCGTTGAAAAGAGGGTGTAGAAAGAGCAGAAAGTGTGCCAGAACACGCCTGAGGAAGAAACGACCCAGCGCCGGCTTTGTGTTGGCAGAAGGGTGTCGGGGCTCGATGCCACCCGGCTGGTTAAAAAATACCCGCATCTGCGCAACGCCGATGAGCTGCGCACCAAGGCGGTAATTAACAGTGTTATCCACAGCCTTACTCACCGATTTTGGGGAAAACTCCTGTGCATAATTTTCCCTCAATGTGGATAACAGAACTGGCAGCTGGCTGTTTTTAGACCAACACTTAACCGTAAGTATCTATAATATAAGCATTACTTGACAAAAGACGATAAACTCGGTCATAACACTGCTTTACCTCCTTCGTTTCCGCATTATTCGGGCCAACGCAAAAACGCAATGTCAAAAATGTGTAATAGAGCAAATTATGCACAGGTGGGCGGAGGGGCAAAGGTATGGAGTCAGGCGTGAAACTTGGTGTTGCTCTACTATACTGAGGTGTAATAATGACTACAGCATTGCAGGGAAGCGGTGCCGCATCGCTACTACCATTACGTAAATTAAACGAAGGTGAGTAAGACTTTAATGAAAATACGCAGAATTCCGGCGATGCTCCCCCTCTGTATTGCATTAGCGTCTGGCAGTGAATCCTTCGCGCTTGGTCTGGGTAACGCCGCACTTGAATCCGAGCTCGGACGGCCGCTGTTGGCCAAGATTCCGGTAATACGTGCCGAAGGCCTCGACTCCGCCCAACTACTGGTAAACGTATTGCCGGTATGGGATCAGCTCAGCGACAGCGCCATTGGCGGGCTTGACCCCCGCACGATAAACATCGCCAGCGAACTCGACGAGGATGGCAATGGCTTTATCTATCTGCGTAGCAATACGGCCATTGTTGAACCATTTCTGAATTTTATTCTGAGTGTCCGCTGGCCGATGGGGCATATCAGTCGCGAATACACCTTGCTGCTGGAACTTCCCAACGCACTGGAAGCTGTGCCCCGTAGCGAGCAGAACGAGCGATCGACAAGCGGCAACATCAGCCGTCATCAGCAGCCCGTCGCTGCCATGCCAGCGAGCGCTCCGCGTACCCTGCCGACACCCCCTAAACCTTCGAAAATTCCGCCCGGCAGCGACGTCTATACCACCCGGCGGGGCGACAGCCTGTGGAAAATTGCAGCAATGCTGCGTCGCTCTCGCGGGGGTAGCCAAAACACCTTGATGGAACAACTATTCGCCTTAAATCCTCATGCTTTTATACGTGGCGACCGGGCGATGCTCAAAGAACGGGTGACGCTGGATATTTCGCCAGAAGCCCTGGCAAGCACCAGTGGCAGGGCAGCTGCCTCCCCCCCGCCACCGGTGAAAAGCCCACCGCCAGAGCCAAAGCTTAACGACAAAAGCCCTGCACCAACACCAGCGTCGGCAGTTCCCAGCCCAGCGCAAGCACCATACACCCCGACAAACAGCTCTGAACGCGCTACTGAACTGAGTCAGGCTCTGCTGGATGTAAGCAACCAGGTCACCGAAGTGACCGCGAATATCGAGGCAATGACTCAGCGTCTGAATGCCCTGCAACAGCGTTTGCAGCAATTGCAATCCCAGTACGAAACCGAACAGGCAGTAGCGGCACAAGCGGCGCCGCAGATAAGCCTGACGACTGATACTTCCGGCGAAACAGAAAATCTGACGACCGAGCCTAGTGCAGAGGATGCGTCATCTTTCGTGGAGCAAGCCCCACTGGATACCACCCTGCCAAATAGCGATGCCAGCAGGGTGCCTGCCACAGAGTTTAACGGTGCATTGGCGAAGATCGCGAATGCCACCCCCGAGCCCGATGAAACGCCAGCGCGTGAAGAACCCTCGCGAATGACTGCGCTCGAGTCCGTCACCGCAATATGGATGAAAAACTCCTGGATACTCCTCGGGGTGGTCGTCGCATCGACAGCGGTTGCGCTGATTGTGCGTCGGCGCCGCAACACTTCGCAGGAAGCTCCCGGAGATATCGCGCTGGCCGCCCGTCGCTTTCCCCAAGCGGATTTTGACACTGACGAGAGCTTCGACAGCTTGTTTCAGGATGACGATGATTTACCGTCGGCAGAGCCCCTTGGCCCCGTAAGGTCAGTACCCAGAAGCCGTCCGACCGGTGACAGCGTAGGAGATTTTGCCGATATTGACGTCGCCAATAAAGGCTCGGCACTCGACAACGAACCTCCCGCAGCGGCCCAGGACGCCGGTCCCTCGTCCATCCCCGACGATTTTCTATCCTCAATCACCACTGACAAAGACGGCGACGCGGCCGAGGTACTCAACCGTCTTGCTGAGCGTTTAGCGGCCGCTGCCGATAACAACCTCGGTTCGGCATCCTCTGACAGTGCCGAGAATACGCCAGAAAGGGAGTCTGCTGCGGAGGACCTCGACGACGAGGCCCTTATCGACAAGAACCTTACCGAGGCTTTCAGTCAAGAAGATTTCAAACTTGATGAATCGGCCTTCGATGATCTTGACCTCACCGGCGAAGACTTAAGCGCAAACTCCGCTCCCACGACCCAATCCGACGCGAACGACGACGAAGACCTGATAAAACGCGCCAGAAACATGAGCCCCGCAGACTGGTTGGGGTTCAGCTCCTCGGTAGAGAAACAAGCCAGCCCCGCAGATTCTGCCGCCGCCTTTATCGAATTAAACGACTACGAAGGTGCCAGAAACGTACTTGAACAGGCCATCGAAAGAGACGAAGAGGACACTGCGCTGTGTATGCAGCTTCTCGATGTCTACGCCCATTTGGGCGAAACCGAAGCCTTTGAAGCCCTGGCATTCCAACTGGAATTCCGCGGTGAAGACGCCGACACCCTGGCCGAGGTAGATATCATGCGTGTCGCAATGCGAAACGAAGGTGGTCGCGATAGCCTCAGTAGTTAATGGGTCACCCGCGCCACTCAACTACAGGGTGGTTGCCGATCACGACGACTTTCTTCTTATCGACAAGAGCCCTGGCGCGAACTTGCACCGCAACCAGCGCGGTCGCAGCTTGCTGGATCAGCTCGCCGATGATTTTCCCGCCCACCGCTTGCTGCTGGTACATCGCCTCGATGATGTGACCTCTGGTTTGCTGTTACTGGCCAAGCATTCGGCCGCTGCGGCAGAGTTAGCCGAGCAGTTCCGCAGCCGAGCTGTGCAAAAATTTTACCTTGCCATCGCCGACGGCAAACCCCGAAAAAAGCAAGGACTGATCGTGGGTGACCTTGAGAAATCCCGTGGCGGCAGCTACAAACTCAGTCGGCGCACCGACAACCCTTCACGCACACGTTTTATCAGCGCTTCTGTGGTCGCGGGTCAACGCCTATACCTGTTGCGACCAGAGACCGGTAAAACCCATCAGCTAAGGGTGGTATTATCCAGCCTTGGTGTACCGATACTGGGAGATCGTCGCTACGGTGGTGCCGACAGCGATCGTGCCTACCTGCATGCCTGGGCTCTGTGCTTTCGCTACGGTGGGCAAGACTTTCGCTTTCAATGCGCTCCGACATACGGTATTCGCTTTCAAAGCCCGGCAGTGAACGAAGCCTTGCGGCACTGGCATGAACCATGGCAACTCCCATGGCCCGGTGCCGCTGCACAAAACACGCTATAAATGTCCACGTTTTTTGAGTTTCTGAAATGAATGAGCAACCCCCCGAGCGCGTTGAGCTGATGAGCAAGCTCAACCGCGAAACCGCCAAAATCCCCTGGCTGGAACTCCAACATTTCCAACAGCAGGAAGCGGTCATCGAAGTCTCGTCACGGCTTGATCTGGTGGCGGTCGCCGTCGCCATGGCCGAAGACAATAAATATCAGATAGCCGAGTACCTTAATCGCGGTGAAATCAAGCGCGTCTCCGCTGAGCGCGCCGCCGAGTGGACCGAGGCAAGCGCCGCACTATGGGCCGTGGTGGTAGCGCCCTGGGTGCTGGTACAAACCCATAAAGAACAGTCCTGATATGTCACTTGAGGCCCTTGAGCAGTGCATAGCCAGCAGACTGCAAAGCTTCTTTGCCGATCAGGCGGCGGGCTTGGACATCGCCCCCGCTGATCTCTACCGCCTGGAAGGGCTTCTGGAAGCCTCACTTTTACTGGGCCTGTATAGCGAAGACCAAATCAGGGACCAGCTGTGCGCCTTGGCAAAGGAACACCTCTCAATGGAAATTACCGAGTTTTATCGGCAGGATTACCGGCTAATTCTACATATGCATATGCGCGAGGCGCCGGTCTATCCCAGCGGTCATCGCAACTGATCCCATGGTGAGCACCACCCCGTTAGATCAGTTCTGCCAAACCCTGCAACAGATTGGCCGCTTGTCGGGGCATCGCTATTTGCTGATGCTCAGTGGGCCGCGCGATTGGGCTGAGCAGATGCTTGCACCGGTGCTGGCCCCAGTCATTAATACCACCGTGCTACTGGGAGACGCACCGTTCTGTGGTATCGAAGCCCATCGACAGCAGCGTGTACTGGGCAGTGAACAGGATATCGTGCTGATCGATGCCCATACCCGCTTCGATATTAACGGCGCACTGGCCGCCGCTGGTGGGCTGCGCAGCGGGGGCCTGCTATGCCTTATCACCCCCGAGTGGTCAGCCTGGCCTAAGCACTATCGCGAACAGTGTGCAGGCGAGGGTCTGTACCCGGTCGCCGACCGTTTTCTGCAACGTTTGCTAGGGCTGCTGCAGGCCGATTCGAGGGTGCTGCACATACAGCCGGGCAAACCGCTGCCCGCACTGCCGCTCGCTGGCGAAGCGTGGCAACAACCGCTCCCCAGCTCAGAACAGCAGCATTGTATCGACGCCATTGGGCGGGTCGCGACGGGCCGCAACAAGCGGCCCCTGGTGATTCGCGCCGATCGCGGGCGGGGCAAGAGCGCAGCGCTGGGGCTGGCCGCCGCTGAATTACTCAAACAGGGTAAATCTCGCATTGTGATAACAGCGGCGCGCTTCGATATGGTCGAAATTGCATTTCGCCACGCCCACAGCGCACTGCCTGAAGCCCAGCGCAGCAATCAGGGCTTGCACTGGGGGGAGGGCAACCTCGTCTTTGTTCCTGCTGCGGAGCTTACCAATCACCCCGACGACGTTGATCTGGTAATGGTAGATGAAGCGGCGAATCTGCCGTTATTTCTTCTCACACGCTTTATCACGCGCTTTTCCCGCATCGTCTTTGCCTCCACAGCCCAGGGGTACGAGGGTAGTGGTCGCGGCTTTGATCTCCGCTTTCGCAACATTCTGAATGAGTTACGCCCCCAGTGGCGCAGAGCACAGCTGAATACCCCGCTGCGCTGGGCGGAGACAGACCCACTGGAGTCGCTGCTGAATGATTTGTTTCTGCTTTCAACTCCTGCAACCAACGGCGTTTCGGCACATATAAGCCCGTCATCCCCTACTTACCGCTGGCTTGACCTCAACGCCCTTGCAAAGGACGAAACGCGCTTGAAACAGGTGTTCGCCCTGCTGATCGACGCCCACTACCAGACCACCCCCCAGGATTTGCAGTACTTACTGGATATGCCAGTGCGGCTATTGATTGCCGAAACCCCAGACCGGGTGGTAGGCGTTTGTCAGGTGAACGAAGAGGGCGGCTTTGGCCCCGCGCTGGCGGCGGATATCTGTCGTGGTAAACGCCGCCCCAAAGGGCATCTCGCCGCCCAACGCCTGGCATTGATTTCCGGTAACGATGACTACCTGATCCAACCGAGCTGGCGAATCAGTCGCATTGCCGTTGCCACAGATTGCCGCCGCAAGGGTGTCGGCGCGGCATTGCTTCATCAGGCCGAGGAAGCCGCAGCCAACACGAAAGCCGCTTTTATCAGTTCGAGTTTTGCCGCAGATCCGGCCATACAGCAATTCTGGCGCAACGCAGGGTTTGCCACGGTGTCGCTGGGCAGTCGCCTGGACACCAGCAGCGCTAGTTATTCCGTTCTGGTGCTTCGGCCTCTCACCGAACAGGTCAGCACCGCACTGGGTCATTGGCAGCAACAACTCGCCGACAACTTGCTCGCTAATGCGCCGCTACTCTGGCCCCGTCTGAGGGCAGACGTCGCCGCAGACCTGTTAAGGGAAATGGCCGTGCGGACAAGTGACTTCGACCACCATCAATGCCGTCGCTATGCCCGGGGCGAAGTCACTCTGGAAGTCGCCCTGGCCAGCCTGAAGCGGGCGGTAGTGGGCCGCGAGCAGACGCCGGCCAGTTTTATTGGCAAATGCTTTTTGCACTGGGAATGGAGCCGGGTCTGCGAGGAATTCAATCACCGCGGACGCGCCGACTGTGAAGCGGAATTCCGCCACTATTTTGCTACACTGACCGCCGATTTCGACAACTGACCTCAGCAAAAAACACAATACCAACCTGGAGGGAACACAGCATGGCAAGTATTTTTAGCCGAATTATCGCGAAGGAGCTACCCGGACATTTTGTATGGGAAGATGAGCAAGCGGTGGCAATTATGACCATTCAACCGGTTCGCCCAGGCCACCTGCTAGTTATTCCCAAACAGGAAGTCGATCACTGGGACGACCTTCCGGAAGCCCTCAGCGCCCACCTGATGACAGTGTCGCAAAAGCTCGCAAAAGCGCTGAAAACGGTCTATCAATGTCAGCGTGTCAGTTTGCAGGTGGTTGGTCTGGAAGTCCCCCACGTGCATTTCCACCTGGTCCCACTGGACAGCATGAGTGACGCTGATTTCAGCCGAGCCAGTAACGCCGACGGCGACGCACTGGCCACCGAGGCGGAAAAAATCCGTCAGGCACTGACCCGCTGAGGTAATTGACCGCTGGCCCGTGCAAATACTACAGCGCGCGGGCCAGCGCCTCGGAACCGGGTTGCATGATTCGCACGGCCTGGGGTGCTTCTTCAGCCGAGTCGGCATTCCCCTCAACAATCTCGGCCCTGAGCCAGGCGCCGCCGTCCGGGTCTTGTAAAATGGTTCCGACACCGCCGGGACTGCGGCTGCTAACTTCCTGCCGCTGGGGCTGAAAGCTGGCGGCTTCAGGGCGCTCCATCGCATCGAGGCGGCGTTTCACCGCCAACAGGTCAAAATCCACCACGCTGTGGCGAACCGATGCGTCTCCCCACTGGGGTGACAGCAATTCGTCGAGTTGAATAATACACTCCAATTCCCGCAGGTTTTCCGTCGACAGCTGCCCACCACACTCCTGGCGGAAAAAGGCCAGAATATCGCCATACAGCCCATCCCGATCCGCCAATATTTGCAGATAAATTTCACTGCGCGCTTCGTAGATGGCCAAAGGGTCATCCAGAGCAATATCCGCCAGCGTCTCGCGACGGCGCTCGCAGATAAACCGTAACAAACCACGCATCAGTGTGGCGGTGGTCAGCCCCGATTGCTGAGCGAGATAGCGGGTACTGTAGGGTAGAATATGACCATGGGAAAACAGAATATGGGCGGTGATAAGCAGATACCCTTGCAGCCCCTCGTTGCGGTCGAAGGTGTGACAGGCGACGACATACTCGCCCTTCGCCTTGCCGTAGCCCGCTACGGGAATCGTTTCAATGCGATATTCATGGCGTTTTTCGTAGAACTCTGTCCCCGGTAACAGGGTGTAAGCGAAGATATTCAGGGCCGGAAAGACCTGCAATAACTGGTCGAGATTGCGCTCAAAGTCGGCAAGATTGTCTCCCGGCAGCCCCCAAATCAACTCAGCGGCGATGGGCACGCCTTGCTGCGCCATATCCCGGGCGATGGGTTCGTATTTGTTCGCCGCCATATTCTTGCGATTGCTCAACTCCAGCGCCAGCGGGGTCAGAGTCTGCAGTGCTAACTGATAGTGGGGCAGCAGGCCATTTCGATGCAATAACAGCACAATTTCCTGCACTCTGGGGCTGTGTTTCTTTGACCAGGAGGTGGCGAAACTGCTGGGCAGACCGTGGCTTGTTTTCAGTTCGCAAATCAGGCGAGCCTTGTCGAGATCCTCCCGCAACGCACCGAAATTGGAATCGGCCAGCCAGATGTCTTTAATACCCGCAGCAATCGCCTTGCGCCAGTCCCGCTCGATTCGCTCCATCGAGAACTGGTACATTTTTGTCCCGATTGCACCGGTGCCCCATTCACAAAATGCGCATTTAAAGGGGCAGCCGCGGCTGCTTTCATAAGCCAGAGAATCGTAAATCGGCGCACCGTTGTCGTCGATCAAGGGCACCACATCCAGGGCCGAGGGCAGGGCGTCCAGCTCCTTGCGCCGGGCTCTTTCAGTGGTGGTAACAATCTCGCCGTTATCAACGAAGGCCAGTCCGGCAATGTCCCGCCACTGCTCCCGGGTAGCAGCGTCAAGAAACTCCTGAAAGCTACTTTCCCCCTCACCGAGCACAATGGCGTCGATGGGGTCGTCATGCAGATAATCCTCGGCCTGTTGCACATGGGGGCCGCCGGCAATACACAGAACCTGAGGCACCTCATTTTTTATCAGGTGGATCAGTTCCAGAAACTCCGCAGCGTTCCAAGTATACATGCTAAAACCGACAACCGGACGCATGCCGCTATCGACGGCGAGCTGTAACTCCCTCTTGAAGCCTGGCCAGGCTTCCCGCCAGGCGTCGATATGGGCCTGATCCTTGAAGTGCAGCAGCTGTATATCCGTGGTGTCGGCGTGATGCCCATATTCCAGGTAGTAGGCCTTCAATCCGCCGGTGGTGGAGGGCACGGCCCAAAATCGTTCTGAATCTTTACTAAACAGGTAAACCGGACGTTTCAGGCGGGTTGCAGACATGTACTTTCTCGTCATTAGTGGCTATCCGCCACCAAGCTGCGGCGATGCGGGGTCTAAATGATGTGAACTCCAGACTAACAGTGTTTACCGCACACTGAAATATCGGGAGGCGTAAATTCCCTCGAAACAGCTACCTCGTACGGAGGAGGAAAAGCTCAGGACACTGATGCATCATCGTCCAACTATAACGAGGAGAATATGATGATAGAGGTTCACGTCACCCGGCAGTGGAATATCCCCGCGTCGCAAGTGTGGGCACTGGTTGCCGACTTTGGCGATATCAGTTGGGCAGACGGCATTGACCGCGTTGAGGTTGTTGGCGAAGGGGTTGGTATGGCGCGCCATATCTACATGGGCGACATGCCGCCGATAGAAGAGGTGCTCACCAGCCAGAACCCGGAGGAGATGACCTTTTCCTACGATATCCCCCGGGGCATTCCCATGCCGTTGGCCGATTACTCGGCTAATGCGAAAATCACCGCGCTAAGCCCGACCCGCTGTCAGGTAGATTGGTACGGTCGAGCGCGGCCGGAAGGCATGACTGACGACGACGCCACCGCCATGCTGCAGGGCACCTACGACATGCTACTCGGCTGGATTGCCCGGCGACTTGGTGTCACCGACTAGGCACTCAGGATTGGACAAAGCGCTGCACAATGTTGGGCATATTCGGCAAGCCGAGCACGTGGCGCCTCAACAGATCGAGGCCCAGGGCCGCCACCCAGCGCTGAAAACCCTGCCGATCAAAGGGCAGGCGCAACTCACAGGCATGCATCGATGCCTCGCCGCCCCAGGCGATCCACACTGTGCCCACGGGCTTATCGGCCGTCCCCCCGGCGGGGCCGGCAATACCGGTTACCGCAATACCTACCTCGGCGCCACAGGCCGCTAACGCGCCACTTAACATCTGCCGCACAACGGCTTCACTCACTGCGCCCTCGCGATCCAGTACCTGTGCATCAACCCCTAGCTGGCTGATTTTCACGCCATTGGAGTAACTGACAATGCCCCCCTGAAAGACAGCCGAAGACCCGGCAACCGCCGTTAGCTGTGAGGCAATCAGCCCCCCTGTGCAGGACTCCGCGGTACACAAACGCAACTCCTGTTGCTTGCAGGCCTCCAGCACAGCGGAGGGCAGGCTCACCGGAATTTCACCCAGCAGATGATCCGCCATCAGTGCTTCAACTCGCCCGCGCCAGTGCGCCATATGGGCAGGATCAATCGACTCTCGGCAGGTAAGTTTAACCTCGAGTACCGGCATCGATGCCCTGAAGCCCAGTTCAATATCTGCGGGCCAATCACTCAGTTCCCGGTTAATCATTTCCTGTATCCCCGACTCGCCAAGCCCGAATACACCGAGACGCAAAGTGCGAATAAATCCAGGGGAAAAACGCTGTTCCAGCATGGGCATCACCGCGTTATCGAGCATGGCATCGAGCTCACTGGGCACACCGGGTGTGGCCAATAACAGGCAGTCGTTGTGGGTCATGGCAATACCCACCGCGCTGCCGCGGGTATTCGCCAGAATCCCGCAGCCCTCGGGCAACACGGCCTGCTTGTAATTGGCCTCGGTCAGTGGGTAGTTGCGACGCTCGCACCATGCTTTCAGACTCGCCAGCGCTTCCGGGTGTTCGCACACCTGAACGCCTGCAACTCTGGCCATCGCCTCGGCAGTCAGGTCGTCAACCGTCGGCCCCAGACCACCATTGATAATCAGTACATCGGCATTTTCGCTAAGGGATTCGATTTCCGCACAAAGCTCATCCACATCGTCACCAACCGTGACTTTTTTACTCACTCGCCAGCCAAATGGAGCAATACGTTGGGCAATCATCGACGAATTGGAGTCGATGATATCGCCGGCCATCAATTCATTACCGGTTAACAGCAGGTTCAGTTTCATTCGGGTAAAGTATCCTTGCTCAGCGAATAGCGACCTATATTATAGTAGTCGCCAATCGAATAAGAGTCGTAGATTGGTCTCGTAAGCTATTGTTTTTGGAGTTAACAATGAAAGTTTCGCTCAATGTGGTGTTTGCTACGCTGCTGGTCATTATTGTGGCTGGCTTTGAATATTGGCAATATCAGGACGCACAAACCCACCGCGAAACCTTGAATAAGCAATTGATTGAACTGCACGGCCGGATTGAAGCGGTGGATGCCCGACTGAGCAATACCCGTGCACAAATCCAGCGAATGGAAGAATCGTCGTTAAGTGGGGTGATCGAGGGCGCAAACCAGGCGCTGATAAGCGGCTGGTCGGAAATGCTGGAAAGTGTCGAGCGCGAACTGGAGGCGGCTCGGGAAAAATTTCACTCGAGTAGGAAAAAGGCCGACCCCGCTGACCCGCAGCAGGCTGATCCCCAGCCCAGTGCCCCGTCGCGAAGCAATGGCCAGGGGCCACTGTAATAGACGCGAGGGGGCCTTCGCGGCGCTGGCTCAGTGGCGCATGCGGGCATCCAGCTCATCGACGATCTCTGCCCACTCGGCGTCCTCATCCAGCGATTCCTTGAGAAACGCCGCCTGGTTGGGCTTCCAAAAACTGGCCTCGTGGAGTAGCAAGTCCCGTGGCAAAGGGCGGTGACGCACTATAAAACGCTCTATGGCCTCTTCACTGTCTTCCAGCCCAAGCTGCTGAAAGAGTGATTTCATAGAGTGTGTACTATCGATATCCATGCCGTTCTGTCCTCATTTATCGGTGAACAATACAGACCCGTTCGAGCCTCGTTTTCACTATAGAAGACAGCCAAAAGACTTGCCAAGTTTCACCCGCAGATGAAGCCCTGTTCAGGAGGTTGGCAATAAATCCAGACGCAAGCCGGCGTTCCAGCCGCCATCGACAATAAATTCTGCGCCGGTAGAGTAACTGCTTTCGTCCGACGCCAGAAAAAGATTCATATTGGCCACTTCCACCGGCAGGCCAACCCGGGGCAAGGCGTGGTTTACGTAGAAGGCATTGTCCTGCTCACTGGGCTCTGCCTGATCCCCGGAGCCGTGCATGGCGGTAAAAACCCCGCCGGGGTGGACGGTATTCACTCGAATATTATGAGGGCCAAACTCGATCGCCGCCGACTTGCTCATGCCGCGCAGCGCCCATTTGGACGATGCATAGGCACATATGCCATTTTTTGCCTGCAGCCCATCGATGGATGAGGTATTGATAATCGAACCGCCGCCGGCCCGCTTCATCGGCTCCAATACAGCACGCATTCCCAGATAAGGTCCTAGCTGGTTCACTCGAATGATTCGCATATAGTCTTCACCATCGGAATCGGCAATCGCCGCGAAATGCAAAATACCGGCGTTATTGACCAGCACATTCAACGGCCCGAATTCCTCGGCGGCCTCCACCAGGGTGTCCCAGTCCTGCGCCTGGGATACGTCGGCGCGGACATAACGAGCGGCCTCGCCCAGCTCCGCCGCCAGACTTTGCCCTGCGTCATCGAGAATATCGGCGATAATCACCCTGGCGCCTTCCTCGACAAATCGTCGTGCAGTCACCGCGCCCATGCCCCGGGCCGCGCCAGTGATTATTGCAACTTTGTTCGCTAATCTACTCATTTTCCCGCTCCGGGCTTGTACGTATTACCGCCGCATTAAATCCTTGGGATATTCTGTGGTCAAACCCCAATCGGACGATGGCTGTCGTACCGTATACTTGGGACTACTTTCGTGGAGTTGTGCTATGCCCCGTAACATTCTGCGTTCAGCCGCCATTGCGATACTGGCCAGCAGCCTGCTGGCCTGCAACGACGATGCTGAACCCAACAAAATCAACACCAACAATGCCTCAGCCGAGAGTGAGGCCAGTATTGAAGCCTCCCAGGACACGAATCCGCCTGCGATGACTGCGGTAGAGCAGAACAGCGCTCCCGCGCCACGACAAAGCCCGTCACCCACACCAACAAAACCGCTGGATTTGAGCCTTGCCGATGACCAGCCAGGAGGCGAAGACTTTGCCAACACCGACGACGGTAGACGCTACCAGCTGGACAATTTATTCGATAAATCGTCAGAGGAAGAAAAACGGCTGAAATTCAAAAGCAAACTGCGGGTGAAGGAGGGCGCCACCCTGGACCAAGCGATGGATAATTATTCCGACAGTATCGACGGCGCGGAAATGGGTTTTGAGTACAAAACCAAATAAGCAAAGGCTATCGACAGCAAGGGAGAAGTCGGCCCAGATGCGTTATCAGGGCCGAACACACAAGGGGGTGCCAGACTACCCCTTTGCCAGCGAAGCTTTCATCGCCCGCAGCGCATCCGCGCGAATATCCCGTTTATTGGCGCTGTAGCGTTCCTTTGGCAGGGCCATCAGCTTCTCCGCCAGTGCCTCTACCTGGGGTGTCAGTTGCTCAATTTCCACCACCGCGTCCAAAAATCCGGCGTCCACCGCTTGTTCGGGAGAGTGCGGTACTGACTGCAAGGCCGCGGTTGTCAGGCATTGGCTGGAAACCCGCTCCTTGAGCAGCTGCATCAACACCGGCGTAAAAGGCATGCCAATCGCGGTTTCCGGCAATGTCACCTGGTAATCACCCGCCGAGCCAACACGATTGTCGGACACCAACAACAAAAACGCCCCTATACCGATTGCATGACCCGCACAGGCCGAAATCAGCGGTAGCGGAAATTCGTACATCCGCACCAGCATCTCCATGCCCCGGTGAACCAACTCATCTGCCGATGCTTGACTGGCTTTCAACGCCTTCAGATCAAATCCCGCTGAAAACATGCCCGGTCGCCCGGTGAGAATAACCGCAGACGCCTCGCGCTCTGCCGTATCCAGGTGGCGATACAGCTGGTCGATAAAGGCCATATTAACCGCATTGACCTTGCCGTCGTCGATGGAAATGGTGGCGATATTATTATTCAGTTGATAGCTCATGGTTATCCGTCTGTCTGACCAATTGGGTATTGGGATTATGCGCCGGCAGCGACAGCCTGTCACGGCGCGCAGCAAAGGAGGGTAACGTTGAACGGCAACAAGTTCCCTGCCAATGTCGACGACCTGTCTGCACCTCAGGCTGCCCCATTAAACCAGAGCCTGTAAAAAGCACCGGTGAATGAGGGAAGAGGGGCAATGACGAACAACTTTGCTGATCTTCTGTTGTTTCACCCGTATTTTGGCGGTTGAATGGGCGCTCACAGAGAGCGGTATTTAAAGGATGTTAGCCATGAACGAAATAATGTGTCCCCACTGTAGCAAGGCCTTCAAAATAGACGAAGCGGGCTATGCAGACATCCTCAAGCAGGTTAGGGACCATGCGTTTGAAGAACAATTGCAGGAACGACTCAGGCTGGCGGAAAAAGACAAGGAAAGTGCCGTCGCCCTCGCCAGAGAAAAAACCGCTGCTGAAATGCAAAAGGCAGCGTCGCTCAAAGAGGCCGAAATTCAGGAGCTCAAATCCCGACTGGAAGCAGGGGACGTCGCCCAAAAACTCGCCATTAGCGAAGCGCTCGGCACAGTAGAAAAAGAGCGCGACGCGCTGATGAACGAGCTTCAGCAGGCTAAACGCGACAAGGACACAGCGACCCAACTGCTGGAAGCCCGCCTGACGCAGGAAATTCAGCAGCTTAAGTCCAAACTCGACACCACCGATGTGAATCGACAACTCGCTGTCACCCAGGCGGTTGCTATTGTCGAAAAAGAGCGCGACCAGCTACAGCATAAACTGAGCCAGGCACAGCTGGAAAAGCAGGCCTCGGAGCAATCCCTCAAAGACAAATACGAAACTCAGATCAAAGACCGGGACGACGCCATCGAACGCCTTCGGGATATGAAAGCGCGGCTATCCACCAAAATGGTCGGCGAGACCCTGGAACAGCACTGTGAAACCGAGTTCAACCGTATTCGAGCCACCGCCTTCCCCAGAGCCTACTTTGAGAAGGACAACGACGCCCGATCCGGCAGCAAGGGCGATTATATTTTCCGTGATGCAGATGAAAGCGGTACGTCCATCGTCTCGATTATGTTCGAGATGAAAAACGAGAGCGACACCACCGCAACAAAGAAAAAAAATGAAGACTTCCTGAAAGAACTGGACAAGGATCGAAACGAGAAGGGCTGTGAATACGCGATTCTCGTCTCACTACTGGAGCCCGACAATGAGCTGTATAACACGGGCATCGTCGACGTTTTCCACCGCTACCCCAAAATGTATGTTATTCGACCCCAGTTTTTCATTCCGATGATAACCTTGCTGCGCAATGCCGCAATGAACTCACTGGAATACAAGCAAGAGCTGGCCTTGGTAAAAGCCCAAAATATCGACATCACTAATTTCGAAAACGACCTGAACGTATTCAAAGCCGCCTTCGGCAAGAACTACGAGCTGGCCTCGCGCAAATTCCAGACCGCCATTGATGAAATTGACAAGTCCATTAACCATCTGCAAAAAACCAAGGAAGCCTTGCTGGGCACCGACCGCAACCTGCGCCTGGCAAACGACAAAGCCCAGGACGTGACAGTAAAGAAACTGACGCGCAACAACCCCACCATGGCGTCGGCCTTTAAGGAACTTGACGCCCCGGGGAGCTGACGCACCACCGTGTGGGCTTCGCCAGCCCGTAGACGCCCAGACAGCAGAGAAGGGCACGGCCCCAACGGAGATTTCGCCTACTCGAATCTGATATACTTTGGCGCAAATGGGCGTTTTGGCCGCCGTCTTCAATAATGAGTTGCAGTCCTATGTCAGAGAATAAGCTTATACCCGCAGTTCAAATCTATAGTGGCGAAAAATTCACCACCGAGCGGGGCGTAAGGGCCATTAAAGATGGTATTAAATCCTCCAACCAGCCCAATAACACCCTTGCAAAGCCGGATTGGCTGCGCATCAAAATCAAGGCTGGCGCCAGTCACAAGAAAGTTGCCGATATCGTCTCCGAACATAAACTGGCGACGGTTTGCGAAGAGGCCAAGTGTCCCAACTTGAGTGAGTGCTGGAGTGCCGGCACCGCGACGATAATGCTGATGGGCGACGTGTGCACCCGGGCATGCCGGTTTTGCTCGGTAAATACCGGCAATCCCAAAGGCCTGTTGGACGCCGACGAGCCGGATCGTACTGCTCGGTCAGTACAACTGATGAATCTAAAGTATCTGGTGCTCACCTCGGTGAACCGGGATGACCTGGAAGACGGCGGTGCCGGCCACTATGCGGCCTGCGTCCGACGGGTAAAGGAGGTTAACCCGGATACCGCGGTAGAGGCATTAACCCCCGACTTCGAGGGCGTACTCAGCGATGTCGAAGCGGTTATCGATTCCGGTATCGAAGTCTTCGCGCAGAATGTGGAAACCGTCAAGCGCCTGACTCACCCCGTGCGCGACCCCAGAGCCAGCTACGAGCAGACCATTAATGTGTTGGCCCATGCAAAGCAATACAAGCCCGAACTGATTACCAAAACCAGCCTGATGCTCGGTCTGGGTGAAACAGATCAGGAGATACTCGACACCATGGACGACCTGCGGGCGGCGAATGTCGATGTCTTGACTCTGGGCCAGTATCTTCAGCCGACAGTGAATCACCTGCCCGTAAAGCGCTACGTCACGCCGGCGGAGTTTGAAAACTATCGGCAGCTGGGCTTGGAGAAAGGCTTCCTTGAAGTCGTTTCAGGTGTTTTCGTACGATCAAGTTATCGCGCCGAGCAGGTGTTGCAAAAAAATAACGTCGGTCTGTAGAGAACCATCACGCGCCGTGCGAACTCACGGTGCGTGGCGTAGACAGTTGCGCTAGCCATCCTGATTTACATCTATAGTTTCACGCCCATTGATACGCAGCCCGTACAGCCAGTCATTCTATGATTACGCATAATGTATATTATGTTAAATATAATATTATTCGAAAGAAACCCACTTCTTCACCGGTGGTCATCCAAGCAAAGTAAGCAAAATTTCCAAGTAAAGTAGGCAAATTACACGCAAAGTTAGCAATCAGGTAACCGCTTGCTTGCAAGTGTAGCGATATGTCGAATAAATCCCTTTATCGGGTGTTTCGACATATGGGTGTTTCGACATATCCAGGGGCTAACTTTCGTACAAAACCCTAACTAACTGATTTTGTGGTAATTTACTACCTAATGTTTTGAACTTCCCGAGGAAAAAGTGTGATTAAGGGTTCTAAAACGATAATTTACGTGGATATGGATCATGTACTCTGTGACTACGAGGAAGCATGGGCTAGACAGAAGGCTTTGTTCCCTGACTTAGAATTCCCTCAAAGCCAGCCTGGTATGTATATAGGTATGAACCCTTTACCAGGCGCCATCGATACGTATCGTTGGCTAAACGACCACCCAAATTCAGATGTTTATATACTGACGGCGCCGTCGGTATATAACTCCCATTGCTATTCTGAAAAACGTGACTGGGTCGAAAAATATCTGGGCTTGTCCGTGGTGAAAAATCTCATCATCACCCCCCACAAAAACCTCAATGAAGGCCACTACCTGATTGATGATATGGCTTCAGGAAAAGGGCAAGACCGCTTTAAGGGCTCCTTGATTCTCTTTGGTAGTAAAAAGTTTCCTGACTGGACATCCGTTCACACTTTCTTTGAAGAAGCTCTAACTCCGGATGGCTCGTCGGCTAAAGTCGGACAATGGGATTCCTTTTTCAACTCAGATGTCGGAGTGACTGAGGATTTTGGACTGGATCAACAGGATCGTGACTGGTTGAACATGAAACCTGCGGGTCGTGAAATACCGGACTGATATAGGGCAAATTATTAAAGCTGCCTAATAATTGCTAATAAAAGCTCGTTTTTGCTTGAAACTGCACCTTCATGCCAAAAATCCGCTTAAATATCATTAATAGGTGTGCTGAGTCATTCTGATCATTTTGTCTCGTATTTCGCTATAACATTCTGTTTTTATTCTATTAATTTACCTTTCTAGATTTGCCGCTTTCGGCCCTGACACGCTTTTCTGTCTGGACATAGACCGTATCTGTGGTGGCCATACTGGCATGACCCAGATCTTCGGACAGGTCTTTTAAGGCCCGTCCACGCTCAATCTCCATGCTGGCCCCGGTGTGGCGTAGCCAGTGTGTAGATGCTTCTTTCAGTTTACGGGCGCTGTCTTCACCTTTGTCTTCACGCATCCTATCGTAAGCCTTATCGAATACCTCCTGTACGATGCGGGTAAGCTGGCGAGACGTCATGCCACCTTGACCACGGATTTTTTCAACGATAGGCAGGTTTTCGCTTGGTCCAGGCAAAGGGCTCAAGCCACGGAAAGCGCGGTACCGCTTAAGGTAAGGAATAAAGCTGTCCGGTACTGTGATGTCGCGTAATTTTCGGCCTTTGCCATAGATTTTTAACCACCAGTTTCCATCCGTATCCTGCCAAAAATGACTCATGATCGGGGACCAATTAGGCCGCTCTGAGAACTCGGAAATACGTAAAAACAGCGTTTTCAAAGCACATATCACAAACAGGCTGCGTTCGAAAATATAGTCTTCCTCGGCGAGTTCATGGACGACGCCGTAGACATATTGCCACTGTGAATCGGTTAAACGACGAACTTCCTTTACTTGAGCATCCTTGATGAAATGGGGGCAGTCTCCTTTGGCGATTTGCGCTGGATTGCCATACAAATATTCTTCATTCATCAGGTATTTGTAGAACGCGATAATCCCCGTGAACGTAGCGGTCAGGGTCTGTTGTGAGGGGCGGTATTTTTTCTTGTCGGGCTTCCGATCGGAATCCGTATACTTGGGCAGCTTGAGTTTGAATGGAGCCCATTCGGGGTTCTGCGTGTAAAGCCCATTGGCAAAAAGAAATTTATCGTGGTTGGCAAGGCAGATCCAGGACGCCGGCGGCTGCCAGCAAAAGTCAGCGTAATCAAGGATGTCTGATTTTCGAAGCTGTTCCATGGACTTTTCTTTGAACAGAAACACCCATAATAAGAAGCGCTCAGTTTCATTACGAAACCGCTTGTAGGTATGCTCGGATTTATTGCGGCCGGTATACAGAAGAAATTCCTGGCCCCAATGCCAATGTTTTAGCCACCAAGGTTCACCTGATTCGAGAAAGGCTTTGAGCTGCGGATATTCATCGAAACGAAATTCGTTCAATTCAGTGTACGTCGGATACAACGGCGTGGGTTTGGGTATGGCCATATGTCCCAGCTTTCAAGGTTAAGGGCTGTGAATAAGCCTTATCCTACACGCCTTGAAACACTATGTCGAATACTATAGAGTATAGGAAATATTGAGGGATCCGTGTGAATTGGGCTATGCCGAACAGCGCAATGCGTACAAAGGCCATTGAACCGGTCAATGATTACCTTGCCTTAACCCAAAGCCGAGTGAGCCAGGCAACCGTCCCCAACATCCCAAACCAGGCAATGGTAGACAGCGTGGCCGCAAACGCCGTATCAGCCCCAAGGGCATTCCACCGTAAAAAGATGTTAAACCAGTCGTGCTCCCCTCCCCCAACGAGTGGCAGCTGTTGGGCTCTGGCATCGGCGGCATAGCGGGCGATATTCAACAGGTTCTGGAAAAACCAAAGCATTCCCAGCGCCGCTTGCACTGGGGCGGCGCGTCGAAGGAACGACACCACTACAGCGGCAGGAAACACCAGCTGCCCCAAGGTGCCGCCATACAGCCCTGCGGTATAGCCGAAGATACCGAAAAACACATGGCCAGCTTCGTGGAAGGCCAAATTGGCATGATCCAGAACAGGAACAAAGTACGTGTGGCCCCCGCCATAGAGGATGAACAATGAAAATGCGGCGACGGCCACAGTAATTACACCTGTTCCGTCAACCGCCTGTTCGTCTTGGTGGGACCAGGCTGTAGATTTACGCTGGCTCATAAACCGGCATTTCGCATCGACGTTTTACCCACATTGTGCCTATATCCATGAGTCGAGGGTTTTCGGTCCCTTGACATTTTTCTCGGCGGCGCACCTTCCCACCATTCAATATGACCTGGCAACGCCTTACCCCGCGTAGCGTCACGATTTGCCGCCATCCTATAAGGATTCCACATTGGGTACAGCGACAAATAGCGTCGCGGTCACTTCCGACTCTGTCATATCGGCGCGGAACGCAATGACCTTCACCAAAGCTGGCCCATGTAACTCGAAGCTTTCACCATTGGCGATTTCGAATCCATGCGTTGGCGTCGGGTCGCTGCCATCCAACGTGTAACGGATCAGGGCATTCTCAGTATCGCTATGAACAGTGACTACCGTGGGTGAAACGCTAATGCTGGCGATCGTTCCCAGGCTCAAGCCTTCCGCTGTTGACATTGTTGGCTTCGCCGCACGAATAGCGTACTCCGCCACTGTCACTTCCGATTCAGGTCGGGTTGGCGTGTACGCAATGGCTGTCAGAGTTCGATTAATATCGATGTGTACCGACCCTCCATTACTGAGTTCGATGCCACTGAAGCGAGTCGGCGTCGTTCCATCCAGCGTGTATCGAATCGTGGCATCCGTCGTATCACTCTGGATCACGACGGAGGTTGATTCGTTGTAGGTGCCACCGGAGGGCGAGAACAGCGGACGCGATGATTGCGGATCCGGGTCGACAACAACCATGCATGCCGGATGCTCATCGAAGGCCTCACAGTCGCTTCCCTGGCGATCGATAGTCGCATAGCCATCTGCCTCGATTCTCAAGGTATGTGAATCGCTCCCGATTTTCGGCGCAGCGAATTCAAAGAGTCCATCGGTGTCCGTCCTGGCCGCGTACGGCTCCCCATGCGCATCCTGCAGGTTCTGCACTGCGATCAATGCGTTACTGACGGGATTGCCCGCTGATGTGACCACTTCGCCGCGATAGGTTAATGCAGGCTCGACCTCGCCAACTTCCGAGTAGGCGTCCACATAAAGATGGCTTGATTCCGGTATCACCTTGGCCCGGAATGGCTCACGCTGAATAACGTCAGCAGCGTCGATGCCCACTGTGGCCGGGTTGGCCTCCTGCGCGTTATCGGTAGCTACGGCTGTCGCGTCGATGATGGCGATATCGCCATAGCTATCGGTGTTGCCATTGCCATCCAAAATCTCGAAGCTCATATTCTCGCCCGCCGTGGCCCCGGTAACGACAACAGTGGCCTCGCCCACCCTGCCGAGCAAGGTGGTTGGAGACAAGTGCACCCCAAACGGTACCGCGACACTGAACGAATGGACGTCGCCCGTTTCCTGGTCGGTCACGTAAATGTCATAGTAGCCTGCAAACGCCCCGGTGTTTGGCACCATAAAGCTGTAGCCACCGCCCCCTTCATCGACCAGGAGTCCAGTCATACCTTGCGGATTGGCAAAGGCTTCCACGCTAAAGTTGCCGCTACCCCCTTGGGGCGTCAGCAATAGCGTGTCACCGGCGGGCAGTTGTCCACCGCTTGCTTCAAACTCCGGTGACACCTCAACGCTGATCGGCGGATAGACATAGTAGGTGTCAGCAGCGCTTTCGGATGCAATCCAGTCGGTACGATACGCACGAACCGTCAGCACCGTGGTGGTGTTCATCGCCAACGACAGAGGATCGGTGTATCGCGCCGATGACTCGTTCGGCTCACTGCCATCCAGCGTGTAACGAATATCTGCATTGGCCGTCGTGGTGCTTAATGCCACCGTTTGTTCGGTGGTATACGAACCGGCTGGCAAACTGAAGGTTGGTGTCGCCACCGTGCCAGTTATTACGTAGGTTGCTTCCGCCGTCAATGAATCCACCCAGTCGTCACGGAAGGCCTTAACCCGAAGCGTGGTGGTGCTGTCGAGTGGCAATTCAATCGTGTCGGAATACAGGGTCGACGTTACCGTCGGCTCACTGCCATCGGTGGTATAACGTATCTCGGCACTGCTGGTTGCGGTACTCAGCTCCACTCCCTGCGCAGAGGTATACAGGCCAGCCTCCAGACTAAACACTGGCGTCGCCACGGTGCCAGTAATTACATACGTGGCTTCTGCAAACGCCGAATCGACCCAATCCTCGCGGAATGCCTTGGCGCGAATTGTGGTTGTGCTGTCCAGCGGCAGCAATATAGCCTCGGTGTAACGCAAGGAGGTTGCCGTGGGTTCAGTCCCATCCGTGGTGTAACGGATGTCGGCATTCGCCGTGGCGGTAGTCAGTTCCACGGCTTGTGCGGTCATATACAGCCCTTCGTCCAGACTGAAGCCAGGAGTCGCCACCGTACCGGTGATGACATAGCTGGCCTCAGACCTTGCCGAATCCACCCAGTCTTCACGGAATGCTTTCACACGCAGCGTGGTCGTGCTGTCCAGTGGCAGCTCAATCGCACCACTGTACAGTGTCGATGTGGTTGTCGGTTCGCTACCATCGGTGGTGTAACGAATCTCAGCGTTGGCGGTCGCCGTACTCAGTTCGACCGTTTGCGCCGTCGTATACAGTCCTGCTTCAAGACTAAACGTCGGTGTGGCCACTGTACCAGTAATCACATAGGTTGCCTCTGACGTAGCAGAATCCACCCAGTCTGTCCGGAACGCTCTTGCACGAAGCGTCGTTGTACTGTCGAGAGGCAAATCGATAGCACCGGTGTACAGAGGTGAATGCGCCGAGGGCGTACTGCCATCCGTGGTATAACGGATCTCTGTGTTAGCCGTGGACGTGCTTAGCGTCACAACCTGGGCTGTCGTGTATAGCCCGGCGTCCAAACTGAATTCCGGCGCCGATACTGTGCCCGTAATGACGTAAGAGGCTTCTGCCGTCCCGGAGTCAATCCAGTCCGTGCGGAAAGCCTTCACGCGAAGCGTGGTTGAACTGTCCAACGGCAGCGCAATCGCACTGGTATACAGCGCCGATTCTGCAGTGGGCTCGCTGCCGTCCGTGGTGTAGCGAATCTCAGCATTGGCTGTTGCGGTGCCAAGTTCCACCGTCTGTGCTGTGGTGTACAGCCCTGCCTCCAGACTGAAGGTCGGCGTTGCCACGGTGCCGGTGATTTGGTAGCTCGCCTGCGACGTAACCGAGTCGACCCAGTCCGCCCGGAAGGCTTTGGCACGCAGCGTGGTGTGGCTATCCAACGGCAAGTCAATCGCCCCGGTATAGAGTGCTGAACCGGCCGTGGGCTCGCTGCCATCGGTGGTAAAGCGGATGTCGGCATTCGCGGTTGCCGTACTCAGCGTCACGGTTTGCGCGGTGGTATAGAGCCCTTCTTCCAGGCTGAATGTGGGCGCCGCCACCGTGCCAGTAATCACGTAAGTGGCGTCGGTCGTGGCCGAATCCACCCAGTCTGTTTTAAACGCCTTCGCCCGAAGGGTGATCGTACTATCCAGTGGCAAGGCAATGGCGCTGCTATACGGTGTTGAGGTCGCCCCGGGCTCACTGCCGTCCAGGGTGTAGCGAATGTCAGCGTCAGGCGTGGTGGTAGCAATGTCCAGCAATTGTTCGCTGGTGTATATGCCCGGCGCCAAACTATAGGTTGGCGCGTCCACGGTGCCGGTAATGGTGTAGGACGCCACCAGTTCCTCGGAATCAACCCAGTCCGTCTGGAATGCGCGGGCGCGAAGCGTTATTTCACTGTTCAGCGGCAACTCAATCGGGCCGGTATACAGCATAGAGGTAGACGTAGCATCGCTGCCGTCCACGGTGTAGCGGATTTCCGCCGTAGTTGGGTCGGCGCTTAGCTCTGCATATTGCACATCGCTATAGGTACCGGGTGCGACACTGGTCACCGGCGTCGCTACCGTCCCGGTGATCACGTAATGTGCGTGCGCCAGTTCAGAGGCCCGCCAGCGGGATTTAAAGGCTTTGGCTTTCAATTCCGTTGTAGAATTCAGCGGAAGTGTCAGGGCATCGGTGTAAAGCGTTGAGGTCTCCGTGGGATCGCTGCCATCCGTGGTATAGCGAATCTCCGCCTCCTCAGTGTCGGTGGCGAACGTGACAGATTGTTCAGTGGTGTAGGTGCCCGATGCGAGGCTAAAGCTCACCGGTGCAACCCGTGGTGCACCGTCGCGAAGGAAGGTCGCGACATGGTTGTGGTCGGTGATCAATTGGCTAAAGAGCATACCATCAAGCGACAAGGCTGATCCCTGCTCTGTCACCAGGGTCGTTATCTCGTCAGGCGCCTGCAGGTGGATAAAGCCTTCGGCAAAGGCGTTATAGCCCTCAGCCAGCGTCAATTGCGCCAGTTCGTAGGTGTGAGAGCCTTCTTCAAAGTCGATATTCGGCGACGTATCTGGTGGCAGAATAGCCAAATACCCTACTCGCTCCGGCAGAACCGGGTCTCCTTCCTCCGAGGCGTTTTGGGGCAACAATGCCAGCTCAAAACCCTGAGCAGAAACATTGCGTGCTCGCACTAGGGTGAGGTCACCATTGGCGGACTGCAGGGTCAAGAAAACTTCAGGCGTGCCCGCGAAGGGCCAGTGAAACTCAAATGCTTGCCAGGTGTTGGCGCCCGCCACATCGATGGTCCCGACTTCCCATACACTATTATCCATCAAGCGGTAGCGTCCTGCTTCCATGACCAGATAGGGGACGGATTCTTCGGCATCTTCCTCGGGTAAATCAGGCCATTGCTGGAATCGCAGCTGGACACCATCTGAGCGCAACGATTGCGCCTGGGCCAGTCCTGGCGCGGGAGATGTTTCTGATGCGGTGCCAAGAATCAGTACAGGCCGGGTGAAGCTCTGCTGCAGGGGTATGTGCTCCCAGGACTCGCCCATGGCGGCGGTACCGCTTTCAACCGGGAAACCGGCTATCGCAGCGCCATTTGCCGGGTCTTCAGTCTGTGAATTTTCATCCTCTTCGGACTGTGCGGTAAGACTGCCATCCGGGTCCCACCATGGGTAGACAGTGATGCGCACCGTGCGGGTATCCTGCAATTCTCCGTTGTCGGCGGAAAACTGCATTTCATACACACCGGCCTGACCATCCTGAGGGAACCAGGTAAATTGGCCACCGCCCTCCCCCTGATCCACAAAGGTCGCGCCCGGCGGCAAGGGGAAAACACTCAGGGAAATGGGCTGGTTGGCCGAATCACTGGCCTGAACGATGAACGAGCTTTGACCGCCTTCATAGGTCGTTTTGTCACCAATAAATGCCAGCGATGGGGCTTGAGACTCCACCACGCGCGGCGCCATCACCACCTCGTAGTGACCGGAAGTGGCCGCATCAAAAACGTTGATAAAATAGTCCCAGGCCACGCCATCGGCATTACGCTTGCGCGACAACCACACATTGGCCGAATCGATCGACTTGCCATCAGCACGCACCATATTACTGATATCCAGTGTGCCGTTGCTTGGGTCAGGCAACTGTATATAACTGAGGCCCGCCTCCGCCGGTGCTTGCAGCTCAAAGGTATGGAGACCTGCCGCACTCGACGTCAAGGTCATACTGGATCCTGACGAATGGTCTACGACGCTGGTGGCAGTGCCATTGGACTCGTAGACGATGAGAGCCTCTCCCTCATCGGCGAGAAAGTCCCGCACGGCATCGCGGCCAGGCAAGTCCACCCGCACATCGTGAATCAACCAATGGGTATTGGTCGCTTCCACGAGCGAGGTCAAACTGCCGCCTAACTCGTCTGAATGGGAAAAGCTGGCCTCAAACTCCGTAAATTGTCCGGAAAGACTGGTCGACATGTTCCAGCGCCCCATCGCGGCGCCCGAGGCGGCAATATCACCGAAGTTCAACAGCAGAGAGGGAGTAGCACGTTGATCATTAACGAAACTCCCCAGAATTTCAAAGCCGACCAGCAGACCTTGCTCGTTTTCGACAATACGCGGTTGCGCCGATTCAATTTTGACGTTCTTCGCAGCAGCTTGGCCATTGTTCAGTACACGGACACCCAGTGTATAGGGCTCGGCGCGTTCAATTTCCTGAGTAAAGGCATCATCGCCATGTACTTCGCGGGGCAGAAAATAATCCAGCGTCAGCCGTGGCATGGGCTTCACCAGGATAGAATCCGGCACTACCTCAATACTCTCTTCTTTGCCGCCAGCGACATACGAGAGGGTGGCGCCGACAAAATAACGCACGCCAGCGGGGGCATCGACAGCGGCGCCTGGTGCAGGAACGATCAGCCAGCGTACATCGGCAGAGGCAGACGCGGCAATGGTCCCGCTGCTGACGCTGTCGATGTTCTCAAGATCGCGCACCGTAATAAAGAAACTGGCTGAACTGGAATTCGGGTCGGAGCTGGCAAATACGGGATCGCCGTTGGCGTCGCTGAAGTAAACATCGACAGTGACATTTTCCAGAGCGAGGGTGTCGAGGGCATTGTTAATCCGCATATGGGCTTCAAAGCCCTGACGCTCAAAAGTGAGCTCCTGCTGAATGTCGATTTTGACCGTGGCACAAACGGCTTCGTTTTCGGCGGCAGCGACCGGCATGGCGAACTGGCAAAGCAGGGTCAGTCCCCATAGGCACCAGATTTGCCAGCGGCGGTAAACGCCACTCAAAGCCTGATGAGATGTCTGATGTTCTGCAAGCACCCTAAGCATTCCCTGCATTCCTTGTGTAATTCGCTTTTCCTAACGATGTTTGCCGTAGTCAGTAAGGCACTTGTCACTCGCTCCGTGATCTAAATCAGACCTGGTTCTCCTGAAGCCAGTGACGACAATATTCCTGTTCTCGGGTCACCCCATATTTTGGGGCGCCCTATCCCTTGAGGTTTATTCCCCTGCCGCTACATTATTCCGGCCTTAGCCGGATTACGCTCTACGCAGTGGTTGTCCCAGCACCACGCTGCTCGTTTTTACAGCTTGTTCACGAGGCGTGGGGGGCACCCTCCTGATTTTTGTGCACCCTCTACGGTTACCTTTTCACTGCTCTAGAACGAGAAATTAAATAAATCTGTCACCTTTTTCCTGCTCCTTTCTATTTACTTTTAAAAAATAACTTCCAAGAAAGCACCAAAATGAGGATAAAAAATAATATCTGAAAAACATTCCCCTTCCCCCACATACATGCAGAAGGGTCAACTTTTTTCCAATTTACTGCCATCCCTTCCGCATCCTTCTTTTTTAACTTTTTAAACTTTATGCCTCTACCCCCCTCTGCGGCCTTCAACGAAAAGTAATAATCCTTTAAGTTAGCATCCTCCACCAATAAAATTAGCTCCTCTTCATTGGAGCTATATTTTTTTATTCTAACTACTTCAACATCAGGAGAGTCATCTAACTCAATCCTTCCTCCCGGGTAAACAAGCCCCCATCCTTCACTATCATTTACCCGAAAGCTTCCATTAAACCAGTCAAAAGCGAAATCAGCAGGCTGGCCAGCCTGGATAAAGCTTGTCCCACAAAAAGCTGCTCGACGTTCTAAACTTACGGAAAGCACTAAAAGTATAAAAATAAGTATTGAGAGAATTTTCTTCATTTTTCCTTATCTATTTGGGCAATCTAAATAAGGGTTAGAGTAAGTTTCTGACCAAGACCAAGGCTCATAATCGAAAGGAGTTCCGAACTCACCTCCTCCAGGCCCCTTCCTGTCACTATCATAGATCGGATCCCAAAACCCATCGTCTTTATTTGTATATGTCGTAGTGCATATTCCACCATTACACAAAGTCGAATAATAAATAGGTGTGTCTCCAACATGATAAACCTCAGATTCAACATTTACTCCATAGTTACCATCTAGAGACGGAGACAAGCCAGACCGTATCCTTTCAGACCTATATCTCTGCTCAGTACTATTTTTAATAGCTTCTTTTGTTTTCGGCCCAAGTTCAACTGAACGACCATCCCCAGACCAGTAGTGATTATAAGCTTCGTAGGTACTATCTACTTGGAGAAGCCCTAGAGGGTCAGCATACGTCAAAGGATTCCCCAACACATAGGCAAACGTATTAACTCCTCCCCTCAACCCAATCGGATCACTTTGGATGTACCGCCCCTTCTCCGGATCATAATCCCTAAAGTAGTTGTAATGCGTTCCTGTCTCTTCGTCATAGTACTGCCCCGGGAGCCGCAGGTTGTTTTCGATGGTGTTTGTGGTGATCGCGGCCTTCCCAAACGCGTTGTAAGTCGCACTCCATAACACCGCCCCGCTTCTGGCTGTAATTTTCTGCGGCGTCCCCAGATGGTCATTATGGTAATACCCCACCTGCCCATTCTGATTAATCAGCAACGGGTCTGTCCCCCAGGTGCTATCTGTCTTATACAGATAGCTGGTGGTAATACTGCCCATGGTATCCGCTTCTGCCACCAGCCCTTCCTGGGCGAAAAGGTAATAGGTGGTAGTGTTTGTTGTTTTACTGAGCCGCCGACCGAACGGGTCATAGCTGTACCGGGCAATCAGGACGTCGTTCTGATCTCTGATTTCGCTTAGTCGATTTTCAATATTGTAAGTGTAACGGGTTTCGTCATTTGTTTCGTTGTTCGTTTTATTGATCAGACTGCCATTGGCGTCGTAGGTATAGGTAATCGGCCCGCGCTGGATCAGCCGGTCATTGTCGTCGTACACCCATGTATGGGGATCATTTTCTGTATTGAGGTCGGTGCTATCGGTTTGGCGGTTGCCCACCGGGTCGTAGGTGTAGCCGACATTTTCCGCTTGGTTGGAGGTCACCGCCAACAGCCGATCAACGGCATCGTAGCCGTACTGATAGCTGTCATTCAGGGTGTTGCGCCCCAGAATATTATCCACCGCATTGTAAGTGTAACTATCCTGCTGCACCGCGTTCTGGCCCGGGTCCAGCCCGGTAATCTGGGTAGGCCGCAGGAAACCATCATAGGTCCACTGCCGCTTGCCGCCTCCTGGTAAAGTCGCCTGGGTCGGCTGCGACCACTGGTACCCATTAACCGTATACGTGCCCTCACCTGGGATGTTTACACTGGCCAGTTCGCCATTCGCGGTGTAGCTGTAGGTGTAGGTAATACCGTCCGGATCAGTAAAGGACTGTTTCCTGTTATTGGCATCGTAGGTGTAGGCATAACTGAGAGTGAAGGCCCCGTAGTTGACGGTCACCTGAGTCATGCGGTCAGCCAGATCATACTGGTAGGTCGCGCTGGTCTGGCCGTCATCGTATCCGGTCAGATTATCGCGGTGGTCGTAACTGAACGTGACAAGTTTTTGGGCATTAGCGGGATCTTCCGCGCTGGCCTCTGTGCTGAAGTAGCGGGTTTCGATCAGGCGGTCGTCATCGTCATAAATGTAGTGGATGACCTGTCCTTTAGCATCAATCGATCCACTCAGGTTTCCATTGACATCGTACTGGTTAGTAAATGCAGCACCGCTGGGCAGAGTTTCCGCGGTCTGTCGGTTATTGCCGTCATATTGGTATTGGCGAATCGCTACGTCTTTGGCATTTGTGACGGCAATCAGGTTGTCCCGGCTGTCGTACTGGAGCTGGGTGAGAGCCTGAGCCGCATCGGTCATGCGTGTTATACGCTGTAGGCCATCGTAGGTATTGTGGGTGACTCGGCTGAGGGCATCGGTGACGGTGATGCGGTTGCCAGCCTTGTCGTAGTCCGACCGGCTCGTACGGATAGGACTGCCCTCAGTCTCATCGTCACTCTGTATGACCCGGTAACGGTTGTCGTAGTGCAGGGTCTGGGTATAGGTCGGGAAGTGGATGGCCGTGAGCAGATTCTGGAGTTTGCCTTCTGCATCGCCGTAGCTCATGGAGACCGTGTTTCCCATCGCATCAGTTATGGACGCAGGTTTACCTTCCGGGGTGTACTGCAGGTATACGCTATTCCCCAGGGCATCGGTCACCCGGATAGGCCGGTTGCCGCCATTGTAAGCGAGCGCAATGCTGGCCCCCAGAGGGTTGGTGGTTTGAATGAGTCGGTTACGCCCGTCGTAGTCCATGGTGGTAACGGCATTACCAGGCTTGGTCAGAGTTTTGAGGTTCCCGACCTTGTCATAAGCCAGGGTGGTGATATGGCCCAGTGCTGTGGTGTGGTGGGTCAGATTACCCGTGGCATCGTACTGCCGGGACCAGGTTTGGCCCCGTGCATCCTTTTTCTGAAGGGCATTGCCCAAGGCATCGTGGCTTAAGTATTCAGTGGTATGGCCTTCGCCATCGGTATAGGTCTTGAGATTGCCGTAGGCATCGTAGGTCATGCTGATGACCGCTTCTGCAGTGTTGGCATCGGCTATAAAGCGGATCTGAGTGGTGTTGCCATAGGCGTCGTAGCTGTACTCAATGACTCGCTGCTCAGGCAGCCCTACCGCCTCAGTGGTACGAATACGGTTGCCCTTGGCATCGTAGTCATATCGGGTGATCACACCGTTTTCGTCGATTTCTTCCAGCAGGCTGGAAAAGGTGGGCTCCCATTTTCTGCTGACATGACTGCCATCGGGGTAGGTGATCTTTGTGATGTTCAACCACTCGTCATACTCAGTGGTAGTCGTATTGCCGTTTTCATCCACACTGGAACGGCGGCGTTTGGACTTGGCAATGTTCACCCGCCGTGTTGTTTGCCCGTTGATCCCTGTATCGACGATTTCCCCATCTTTGTTATAGCGACGGGTGTTAAGAGTGTTGGCCCCATCCACGATGGCAATGCTTGATTCCTTTGAGGCCTCGTTGTAACTGAATTGATAAGAAGACTGGCTGCCCTCGCTATCAGTTATACTCGATAACACCGGCCGCGATTTCAGGTTGAGGTACTTGAGGCAGGTCGCGCCGCGGTATGACCAGCGCTGATTAACCTCGTCAAATGCCCAGCGCCCCCCAACCGATTGAGCGCACACCGTTGAGTCTTGCGCAAAGTAGTTGATGCTACGCATTCGGCCTTCGGGGTCGGTACGCTCGACCACCAGGCCTTCAGTACCGGAGGTCTCTGTACCGTAGCGATAACGCCAGGTATGGCCTAGCACGTCTTCGATCTGTGTCAGTGCACCATCAGTGTAGGTGTAGATCACCTCTCTACCGCTATAATCCTGGACCTTTTGTAACAAGCCCTCGGCGGTGTAGGTATACGTTAATAGGGTATTGTGCTGATGATCCTGGACTTGGGAGATACGGCCTTCACCATCGCGTTCAACGTAGACAGACACCTGGTTGCGATCGTGGTAGGAGACCAGACGACCCGCACTGTTGTAATGGATAACATTGCCCTGCCGGTCTTCCCAACGAAAGCCTTCCACCGTACGCGTAATACGGCGACGCTCGTCGTAGACATAGGTATCCGTTTCACCCGCGCGGGAATACACAAACTGATTGCGCAGGATAAGGCTGGGGGGATCCACCGCGGGATCGTTATCGGCTTTATACCGTACCTGAAGATCCGCCCAGTCAGGATTGAACTGCCAGGTCCTTCCGTTTTTGAGCTGACGTTTGTGAGAAACAAATCCGCCCTGCACTTTAACACGCAGGTCGATGGCAGTTTCTTCGTAGTAGCCGGTAGAGTAATCCGCCCCTTCAAATTGGTAGGTGATGCCTGGCGCCGCGAATGCGGGAATAGACACAAGCGCCAGTAACACTACGCCAAATGTAACCAGCTTGCGTTGAAGCAGCGCCCTTCGTTGTTTGATCATCGTGGTCACGCGTCCTTTCTTGATCATCTTAACTGCCCGCCCCATTTCCCGGGCTCGGACAACTTGCGCCATCTCCTTTCGGTGCCCGACAAGCGGGTATGCCGCCCGTTTTATCATCGCGCAGGAATCCGCCGCCTCCGCCGCCGCCAAAGCTGCCGCCAGCTCCACCCGCGGACCAGTAGCCGCCACCTCCACCAGCGCCACCTCCCCCACCGGGGCCACCGGAGCCACAGCTACTACTATCGCTGCGGTTCCACTCCATTGGCAGCTCCTGGTCGGCAGTATCTCCATTCGCACAGGTGTAATCGCTGCTGACCTCTCCCTTGGCGGTGTAGTTGTAGCAACCACCCCCTGTGGCATCGCCATCCGGTTCGTGAGATTGCAGCATCACGATTCGATACGGCACAACGAGGCTTTCATTAGCTTCAATGGTATCCGGCAATCCGACCATCAATTCGTAGCGGTAGAAGTCGTCGCTTGGTGGCAAGTCCACCTGGAGGTTATCCGCCCGAATCAGCCCGTAATTGGTAATGCGCAGTTCGCCATAATAAACCTCTCCCACTGTCAGGTTGGGAATATTGATACTCAGTGGCTCCACGATCACTACGGCGGCCGGTACGCTCGTTTCATAGGTGGCTGTCGCGGTGATATCGTAACGGTCTTCAATAGTCACTTCGTTGACCGACCACTCAACGGTGACCAGGTTGTAGTCGAGGAAAAAGTTTTCACTGGCCACAACGCCTGGCAAAACACGCAGACGTCCCGCGCCATCGGCGTGGTTAGGCGCACTGATCCGGTAGAGGTAATTCCCCGAAGGAATCTCCGAAAACAGGGCTTCCCCGCTGGCATCTGTGGTCAGACTGAATTCAACGGCCGCCACTTCTTCGTTAATGAGCCGCACTTTGGCGCCAGACAAGCCTTCAATGACCTGGCCGGTGCCATCCAGCGTTGCTGTGTAGATATCGGAGACTTTGAACAAGGCGCCGCCGATACCGGACTGAGTGACCGCAACAAACACATTGGCCTCGCGGACCGGATGGTTGTCGCTACTGATGCGAAGTTTGTACTGATACTGGCCTTCCGCGAGGCTGGCTGGCGGGCTGGCAATGATTTGCAGCGGACGCTGCTCACCCACGGCCAAACTGCCCTGTTGCTCCGGCACAGCCAGATACAGCCAGGACGGCGCCGCGTTCCCTCCGGTATCGACGAGACGGACACGGACATTGACCATTTCGGCGAGACCGCGGTTTTCAAGGGTAAAATTGGCGCTCACGCTTTCATCCTGAGCGACGCCGGTTTCCACATAGTTTGGATACCAGTACAGCGATGGCAGTGCTTCATCGAGCAAGTAGGTCACTGGTATGCTCGCCAGCGGTGTATCACCACTTTCATCGCTGAAGACCTGAACGGCGAACTGCCCCTGCGACTCTGCGGTATGGTCGGCTGTGAAGTCGAGATCGATGGTGCCATTGCTGTTCTGGCCGAGATTCAGGTGTTGGCCGATATCCAACGTCACGCCTGCTGCCAATGGCGTGTCAGGGTGGAGCTCCACCCGAAGATTGCTGGCGGTCGTTCCTGGACCGGAGCGCAGGGTGACAGGAATCGTGTCATGCTGACCGTAGGCGGTATATAGCGAGGCCTTCGAGGGGCTGACCGAAACCCGGCTAATGGCAAACGTCCCTTGAACCGGCCGATCCTGAATGTCGGGGTGAATCACCGAGACCGTGTATACACCGGATTCCCCTTTTAAGGGTTCAAAGGCGTGACTAAATCCACCCTGTTCATCGGTATATACCTCGATACTGCGCTCAAACCCATTGCCCTTAATGACCAATGTCAAGGGCACTGAAGACAGTGGTGCGTTATCGGCTCTCGTCAGAGCCTGACCGCTGATCACAATCGGCTCTTCGCCAAATGAGTTTGCTGGAGTGATGCCACTGAGGCTACCGTAGTACAGGGTGTCAATCAAAGTGAGGGTCGCGCTGGTACTGGGCCCCGCGATGGCCACGGCATCGCTGCGTCCCAGGTGGTAGTGCAATGTATCCACATAGAGGCGAACCGTAATCTCAGCAGGCGCGGCGGCGGGCACCGACAGGGTTTTCCAGTCGGAGGTAAAACTTTCGCCTGCCGGAATACCCGCCACTACCGTGCCGTCAGACCGGGTGACCACGTCGTTGCCCACAAATTGGCGGAACGCCTGGGTGCTGAGCACGTTACCGTCCAGATCGCGAAGCTGGTAGCGGATTTCATCAGAATCGCTGTTGCCGTTATTGCGCGCCACCACGATTTCAATATCCACATCGGACGTGTTCTCCAGGGTGAACTGCACTTCGCCGGTCGCGCCACGGGTGAATTCCCGGGTGGCGACACTGAGTACCAGACCGGCGTCACCGACGATAATGTCCCCGGTCCGCGTGGCCGTGGTGTGTTCGCCAACGTTGGGTTTGGTCTCAATGGAGGTGGTGAGCGAAGACACATTACTCAGGTCCGCCGCTCCGCCGAATACCACATCGACTGAGGTGGACTCCCCTGCAGCCAGGGAGAATGTGGCGGATTGCGCGGAGTAGACACCAATGGTCGCGACAACCTGTATGCCCGTCGCGTCGGTTTGCCCGAGATTCGCCACCTGATAGGTCAGGCGGTTCATCACGCCGCGCAATATTTGACTACCTTCCGTCAAACTGGCGCTGAGCGCCGGCAGTAACAGGCTGCGCGGCAAGCTTTCTTCGCCCGCTGGATCCACGGCCACGAGGGTGTACACGCGCTCGCCACCATTAAACCCTGAGTCGCTGTACGTCATTGAGGTCATCAAGGCATCGTTCAGTTTAAGACCGGTATCCCGATCGCCCAGGTACAAATCGAAACCATCGATATTGCTACCGTCATGTGTCCAGTTCAGTTGCGGTTCACCGCCTTCAGACAAGGTAACGTCAACACTGGATATCGGCAGCAAGCTAATATTCAGATAGGCGGTATTGGAAGGCACGGATTGATTTCCCGCAGCGTCTACCGCCGTCACGACATAGCCCGGTGATTGCGCAGCGGGTGAAGTATCAGTGGTGGAGAGAGAGGCAATGCCGTCACGCACCGGGATCAGACCATCGACAGAGGCAATGTTGTTGCTACTGTCACGATAGAGCGTATAGGTCACGCCCTCGCCCCCGGTATGCTGCCAGGTGGCGGCGATACCCTGTGGTGTGAGCTCAACGTTTAATGCGGTGGGGGCTTCTGGCGGTACAGACAACGCCGTCACGCTAACGGGGTCACTCAGGGCGCTCAATGTTTCCTGATTATTGACACTGCGCACACTGGCAATGGCGTACAGGTACTCACCATCCACCGTGGTCTGATCGTCATAAAGGGTCACGTCGCCGGTGCGGACCCGTTCGGTCAGTCCGGTTTCGCCGGGTGCCTGACGATACAGCTGATAGTCTGCAGCATCAGGCACGGCCTGCCAGGTAAGTTGCACAACACCGCCCGGTAAAGCGACCGCGCTCAGACCCTCAGGGATTTCCAGCGGGGGCAGATCGCCCTGATACACCTGAATACTCTGAGAGGGCGGCAATGTCGTACCCACATTACCCAGGTCGTCCACCGCCTGGAAGCTGAAGCTGAGCAACTCCGGCGCATCCAGACCGGCATCACCGGGCAGGGTAAAATTATAGCGCCAGCGAACATCATCCAGCTGTACACGATCGGGCATGGCGGTGTTGCTGCGTCCCTCACCGGACAGAAGATAACTTAGCGCTGGCTGCTCTCCGCCCTGCAATGCTTCAGTCAGCGTAATGGTCACCGCCACTGTAACCGGCGCCGATTCGTCGTTGCGAATCGGGTGGGCCGGATTCACGGTGAGTTCACTCACGGCCGGGCCATCGGTATCGATTTGTATCGTCGCGCCGCTTTCAACTTCAGTACCGCGATTGCCCAACACATCACGGGCTGAGAATACGGCATAGGCGGTGCCGCCAGGGGTGAGCGGGGTAATCTCAAAGCTGCCGCTATAGTGGGTATCATCCACCCGTTGCAATTGCACAGGCAGCGGCACCCCGTTGGTTGGTGTAATGCTGAGGAAGGGCGTAGTTAACAACGGCTCGCTGACCGTTACATGCACATCCACTGCACCGGTAGCAATGCGCCCTGTAGCCGGATCAACATTGCCATAGGGGGTATAGTCGATGGCTACCGCCGTCGGCGCAGTCGCGTCAGCAAGGGCCGAGACCTGTGCTGAGGGCGCACTCACCGTACCGATGTCATTCACGGCAACAACACGGTAAACCCAACGGCCATCGGATGGTGGCAAATCGGAATAGCTGGCCTGGGTTAAGGGCTGGCTATTGATGCGCGTTGCATGTTCAACAGCATCGAAATCCGCATTGTGGCGATACAGATTGTAGTGGGAGAAGTTCTGAGCCGTGACTGGGCTCCAGCTCAGGCGGACTTCGCCGCCCTCTCGCGCCTGGGCCAGCAGACCTGTGGGTGTGGGCGGCAAGCTACTGTTTAATACCACGGTTCGGGCAGCGCTCTGCCCGCTTTCCCCACCACGGTTGCTTGCCGTCACGCGTATGTCGTTGCTGCCTTCTACCAACGACAGCAGGGCACTGAATTGCCCAGTACTATTGACGACGACCGGATTCCCCGACGCACTGCCGTTGTTGTACACCTGCGCCTGGCTGTCAGGTTCGGCAGTACCACTGACTGTGATACTGCTGAGATTAGTTTCCAGGCCATCGACAGGTGCAGTCAGTGCCGGTATATCGGGCGCTGCCAAGGCCACTTGCACGGTGTATTCGAGTGTCCGTGTGTATTCCAGGGTGTCGTATGCCACCACGCGCAGGAGGTAACTGCCGTCGTCGACCGCTTTGATATCCCAGTTCGCGCGATAGTGGGCGGAACCATTGGCATCGGTCGCGAGCAATATATCGTTGATATAGAACTCGACTCGACCTATACCGCTCTTGTCCGTCGCGGTTACACTGAACTGCGCGGGGCGTGCTAGCACCGCACCCTCACCAATACTGGTACTGCCATACAAGAAGTCACTGAGTATCGGGCCTTCGGTGTCTGCTTCCGGTGTGCCCGCGACAGACATTACGACGGGATCTACGCCATTTGACGTATTCACCGTGGCGACTGCGAAGTAGTACGTTTGGTCATTTGTCAGTCCCGCCACGCGAATACTACTGTTGCCAGCACCAGCCGTCAGAATAGGCGTCATTGCAGAGATGTCGGTAAACGGCTGATCAGCCATGTAGATCGCGTAGTGCTTGATGAATTGGGCCGGTTGTGCGCCCTGCCAGCTCAGTTCAACCATCGCATTGAGCGGCTCGGTGCTCAGTCCGGTCGGATTTGGCAGCCAGGTGACGCCAGTTTGACTGAGGCCGGTACTTTCATTGTCGTCGTTATCAACACTGGTAATGCGCAAGGTGTGCGCGCTGGCGGCGGCCAGGCTATTCAGGGAATACGTGGTAGTGGCCGGAGCGTGGGAGGCCAGCAGGGTATCGTTCTGATAAATCCGAAACCCGGCTAAATCGGCATCGTGGTCGTCGGGCGCTTGCCAGACAAAGGACAAACTGTCCGCCCCTGAGGTCACCACGAGGCCGCTGATGTTTTCCGGCGCCACCACATCCACAGGGGCTGTGGCGGTGGGCGTGACGGAGGCCAGGGCGTTACTGACCTGGTCTACCGCCAGCACTGCGAAGTAGTACGCTTGGTTACGGCTCAGCGGCGCCGCACTGTAATTTTGTATCCCTGCTGGTAGTTGCGCGGCGATGGTTGCCGCATTCGGATCCGTAAACGCGGTGGTCGATCGCAGCACCCGATAGAGGGCAATATCATTCCCATTTGCCTCTTCGTCGTAGCCAGACCAGTCCAATTGTACGCTGAGGCCATCGCCTTCAGGGTCGATGGTCATCGGCACGGCGCCCGGTGCAGTATTGTTGTAGTTAACGCTGATTACTACCGCTCTGCTCTCATTGCTGGCCCGATCGTGTTGGGTCAGCGTCAAGGCGTTGTCCCCTTCGACCAGCGTGACCGTTTTTGACCAGGTCGTCGAGGCGGTACCGGGAACCCACTGTGAGCCGTTGAGCCACACGGAGGCCCAGGCTTCCTTGCTGCCTGAGAGCAGAATCGTGCTCGTGTTGACCACATCAGGCACAGAGTTGATCCCTGGGGCGTCCGGCGGGGTCTGATCCAAGGTGAAGCTGGTGCTGCCCTGGCTGGAGCGCAGACCCGCCTGATCCTGAAGTGTCACAATGACCTGATAGATGGCGTCCGTCAGTGCAGAATTCGGTTGGAAGATCATCTGATCCCCCTCGAGGCCCCACGTACCAGATACCTCACCACCATTGCGCAGCACGCTCAGGGAGGACCCCGCCAGATCCAGACCGCTGCCGATCTCGACAACATCAATGGCGAAAACCGAGGGCGCCGTGCGCGTGTAGGTGCCATTCGCAGGGGACATGCCCGCAATGGCAGGCGCGATGCTGTCTACCTCAAAGCGCAATGCCACCGCAGTGCTCTCGTTGCCAACCGCATCTCGGGCGGTAACTGCAAGGTCATTGATGCCCTGCTGCAGCGGTACCTCGGCGCTCCAGGTATCGTCATTGGCCGCAACATACTGTGCGCCGTTAACGTAAATTGAGCTGCCCACATCCCTAGTCCCGGTCAGCGCTACATTGTTCGTTGACAGGGCATGTTCCGCGGGAAATCCTGCGTAGTTGGCCACGCTCGGCGCTGATGGCGGCGTGGTGTCCAGAGTGAGCGCTCCGTCGTACACCGCCTCCATTGCCTGGCCCTGTAGACTCAAAATATCCGGGCCTACACTCACCGTGTAGTCGCCATCCATGTCCAGCGGACTCACAGGAATGATCGCAAATGTGACCTGATCCAGTTGATCAATACTACTGACGCTCATTGCCCCGCTCGGGCCCTGCAACACCACATCGTCCACTGTGAACGTTGCGGCATCTATTGAAACATTGAACACTACCGTCAGCGAATCTGGAGACGCGCCGACCAGTCCTTGAGGCGACATCGACACAATCGAGCCAGCACGCGCCACTGACTCTGTGTAAATAGTACCCGGCTGACCATCTCCATAGTTGTTCCCGCCCTTGACTCCACCGACTACTGAGACCTGAGCTGCCGGATCAAAGCCGTTGAGTGAGTCGTAGTACAGTGCGATGCGGCCCCCGCCGCCGCCGGAAGAGTCG
>NZ_JAAWWK010000003.1:539342-554672 GCF_012272835.1 Spongiibacter thalassae
CGACCGTCATCACATCCCCGGAGGGAATCACCAGGTCGCCCCGCTGGTACAACACGACGCCATCGCTGAGCGCAAAGGTTCCGGTTACTTCCAGTCGCGCCATATTCTCTACAGAACCGCCGCTAACCACCAGCGTATTGATCACGGCATCCTGAGCAAAAGTGAGCGTGCTACTGTCTGCCTCTAATGCCCCGATCTGCGAAGTACCGACAAAATTCAGCAGGCTGCTATTTGCCTCCAAGCTGGTGAAATTACTTTCTCCGCCGAACTCAATAATACTGTCCGCAAAGGATACGTCACTGGCCAGCACGTCACCCGTAACGTCAATACGTACCTGGTTCAATACCACGGGTTCATTAAATACGCTGCCGGGTAAAACCGTCGCCGCCGACCCATTGCCCAGGGCGCCGTTGTTAACTATCACCGTGCCCTGAGAAGCGGCATTGTCTTTAAGATAAATCGTGCCTGCACCGCCATCTTCACGGCCGTTGCCGCCTTTAACACCACCAACCGCCGAGATCTGGGCTGCCGGATCAAAGCCATTGAGAGAGTCGTAGTACAGCGCGATGCGCCCCCCGCCACCGCCGCCGCTATCGTAGTAGGTGCCACCGCCACCTCCATTGGCCTGAACTGTGCCCGAACCGCTAACGGTCCCTGCCTGAATCCAGATCGAGCCGCCGCTGCCACCGCCAGAGCGATCGTGATAGCCTCCATTGCTGCGGATCGTACCTTCCAGTGCAAGTGACTGGGCTTGTAGCTTTAACACCCCGCCGCCCCGGGTTCGATAAGAGGTGTTGTAATAACCACCCCGGCCGTAGTCGGTAGGCTGATACACATCCCCATAGGTGGGATTGGTGACATAATTCTCGTTGTTACTGAGCGTGCCTCCCAGACCACCATAACTGCCACCGGAGTAGGAGGAAGCGTCCGAAGACAACAAACCGTGCCCGTCCAGATCAATACTGGCTCCAGATTCAACAGTTAATGCATTTGCCTGAAGATCCAGTATTGGGGAAGACGTGCTGGAAGCGGTAGTTGTAGTAAGGACTGCAGTTCCCCGCAGCTCAATATTTTCAAACTGATGAGCGCCACTGATCGTGAGAGTGGTGCTTTCAACAATCAAATTGTTGCCGTCATAACTAAAGTCGTCATCGGCAATTGTGGTGGCCGAGGATATGGTGACTGTTGACTGAGCGTGGGCGGTAAACGCCGTTACCAACGCGAAACAAAGCCCCATAAAAATATCCAGAAGGCACTTCGACCAGCGCCTATAGCTTCCCTGCGGCACAGAATTTCCTCTAATTTTTCTCAGTTCATAACGGCCGTCAGGCGCCCGTCGACTTTATACCGGTGTGACCTGCCCAAGAGATTCCGTTCGACAGGCTGAATAATCTGAGTGGCAATATAATCCGCTTGTTGTGTTAAGAACACATGACGTTGAGGATCCACAATCTGCCACGCCCCTTCGAGATGAATTTCTACCCAGTTATGGAAATCAGCAGGACGTACAATCTGCGACCCGGTGACCACATAACCACTAACGCCCCGTGCTGGAATACCCTGCAGGCGCACCAGCGCCATAAACAACCGCATAAACTCGGTACAATCTCCGCGGCGATTTTGTAAGGCCCATAAAGCGCCGCGGTCGTCGGGTAGGTATTGCTCAGTGGCGAGGTGTGTCGTCACCCACTCAAAGACCGCCCTCGCCCTATCTCGGTCGGTACCGTTCCCATTCACAACAAGCGTTTGTGAGAGCTCGCGAAGCGCTGGATGATCAGTCTCCACCAGGGGCTCCGACTGCAGATACACTCTTGAGTCATCCAGCGCTTCAGCAATCGGTGCCTCGGAAACTGAAAGATTGCTACGTACGGTAATCACCTTGGTTTGATAGGGTGCGAGCACAGGTAGCACGAACTCAAGCACAGTATTTCCAAGGTCATCTGTGACTGTTTGGTAGCTGTGCGTTGCCGTGATTGCGTCCACATGTTGAATCGCCGTGTGATTCACCGGCGCGTAGGCTCTAAATGTTCCATTTTGAACCACCTCATTGCTGTTATTGGTAATGGAGAAACTGAACTGGAGAGTTCGCGTTGAGGTATACGAGGGACTCTCTTTGGTTGAAGCTTGTCGAAATATGATGGTTGCAGCAGTCATGACAAGAAGCCCCAGCACCAATGCCAGTCGGGTCGTGTACGATATGCTCTTCACCCGGCACTCCGTGCGTGCTGATCACAGATCTTGGGTTCTGCTGTTGTCCCCAATACCCAGCGTTTCGGCTGATTGCTCAAGGACAGCATATGCTCGTACGCGGGCAGACCGCCCTTCAAGTAACGCAAGCCATTCGCATTTTCGGGCCGAATGCCCAGAAGTGGTCGAGGAGACTCCCTGCTGTCGATCACCAAAATTCGATCCGTGCGGAGATCCATGTCTTTCGCTTGAGAGGAAAGGGTCGAACCGATCTTCTTTGTATCGACCACATCGCCCCACTCCGGACGTGACGGGACGTTAGGGTCATCGACCAGAAAGAGCAGCTTCCATCTGAACGACGAAGCTGCGCCAAGAAACTCTTGAGGTGTGATCTCCATCAGGGAGGCGCGAGTATCAGCGTGATTTCCGACCAAGAGACCTTTTGCCCATCGAGCCTGTATTCCGGACGTTTCAACCCATACCTGCTGCCCGCGTTCTCGCCGCAATTGAGTACATAATTCAAGCAAGCCTCTAATGTCGCCGTCGCCACCAGTCAGTATCAGTGGTGACGAGGCTAGAAAATGTCGCGATGCAATTAGATTGAGCGGGATATTTATGGCTTGTTCTATATGAATCTCGGCAAATCGTTCAGCGGGTCGAACATCAATGATCTGTAGCGAAGGGTACTTTTGTAGCAGGGAGGGCCCCACTGAATCTTTAAAGCAGGCAGAGTGATCTTGCTGAGTGTTGGCGAGTTCCGCCACATGCGCGGCATCGAGAGCAACTATTTGGGGGGAATTTGCAGGCACTGCCAAGCATGACTGTTCGGATTGGGCATGAGTGGCGCTCAACCCTAGACACGCCAAGCCGACGAGTAGATAAGCAATCCTTGCTGCTGACATGGTTTCCCTCTGTATTTCAGCTAATCAACACGCTCCCTAGTGTTGATCATATCGGCTACATCTTGTAGCAAACTCTGGCCACAACAACCGCGTAAACCCTTTTACAAAGGGTCCTTCACCGAGGTTCGCCCAAATTTAACAGGCAGACCAAAATAACTAGCCAGCAGAAATGACATTAGGTCATGTCGAACGCTATGAGCTCAACTCCACCCCTCAGCCTCTATGGCACAGCCGAGTCTATCAACGAATTTTAAAAAATCAACATTATGATTCAATAACTGTCGGGGACTTCAAAAAAACGAGAACTGATTTCACCATCATGTTGGCCTTGGCTCAGGAGTGAAAGGTGTGTTGGCCGGACGGATACCAGAGCTCAGCGCCTGGATGATATTGAAGCTTTGCTGCCCTGGCGAGCGCCGGAAACGCACGGCAACTCATTGAAGGCCGCATCATGAAACGGGTGATGAATATCAACATTGATCATCTTGATGCAGACGAGTTGATGGCGCTTAACCAGCGCATTATTGAACGGCTGAAAATGCTGGAATCGCTGCATGCACACCAATCGATGATGCAGTTCCATCCGGGTTCGAGAGTCAGCTTTGATACTCCTCAGGGCGAGCGCGCCCTCGCTACCGTGATGAAATTCAACCGTAAAACCGTCACCGTGGTCACGGACAGCGGGGAGCGCTGGAATGTCTCACCGCACCTGCTCTCAGCGATCAAGGATACGGCAAAATCGTCTGTAATCGATGGACGAATAGAAAACGACTGAGTGCAAGAGTGCCGTTGGTTGAGCGCTTACGATACTGCGCGACTGGGCCGGTGTCGAAAAGGCCAGTTCCCACAGCGGGCGTCGTTCCTTAATCACGAATGTGATCCATAAGCAAAAGAAATCCGTGAAAGTCGCTCAAAAAATTGCGGGGCACGTCAATCCGTCGACTACTCTCATCTACGAAGAGCCACCCGAAGAGCAAATAAAAGATGCCCTGGACAAACTTTAAAAGCTGACGATTTTGTGAAAGTTTGCCACTATTGGCACCACAGTGCGGGATATTTCTTTTTGGGGATACTCTTGTAGGTTAGCAACCAAGTTTACGCCACTAAAAGAAGTAGTCAAAATCGTCATCAGGGTAGTCAAAAAACATCGCTAGTTCTCTGTCGACAATATCCCTTTCTGTCGTTTCGTGAGTTATGCGTTTAACCTGATGATGGATGAGTGATTCAGGCTTCACTTTAATTCCGGATTGCCCGGCACCAAATCCATCTGAACTGTGGTTATCCTTCCGTAAAATGTGCGGAAAAAGAACTATATTCTTTCCACCTGCCCGCTGTACCGAGTTGAAAACAATACCATCAATCCTGGGTGTTGCATGTCGTGCCAAATATTCAGACATAGCTTGTGTTGGTAAGTAATCGAATTCATCTCCGTCCAACACAGGTTGTGCTATCAATCGCTCCAGCTGTCGAAGTAATTCTCTATCGATGCGCTTTTCCAAGTAATCGTCCTCAAACATACTCTCAATTTTTCTGTGGTAGCTCGTGGACAGTAAAGTGAGATCTAATAATACGACTTTTTCGGTCAGTTCGAATTCTCCGGAAATTACCTGCTCTCCTATAGACGGGCGGAGTTCAGCAACACAGGTTTCCCTGTCTGCCGCGCCATAAAAATAACTAATACCCTTTGGATTCATGCGGCCTTCAGTAGCAAATTCATCTGGCGGATTGCTTAACTCTACGTCAGGATCGTCTACTATCGCTTGAAATACTTTATCGCTCGTTGCTTTCCTTGCTCGAAATATGGGCATTGATCTAGGTGCATATTCGATGACGACGGGTTGATTGGATCGCCTGCCATAATTGGTTAAATCCTGAGAATTTTGCGGGAGTTCCCAGCTATGTACTTCTTGTATCCCATCAAATAGGCAATCGAAAAACTCTTTGGCGCTGTTATTGAAATATCGTGTGTGGTGTTTAAGACTCCGGACAAATACCTCCCAGCGGTACTCGACCTGAGCTAAGTATAGCTTGCGTTTTTGATAACATTGACACGAATCGATGAGGGCCTCACCACCTTGCATCACTTCATAAGTATCACCTTCTGACATCAATTCTATTAGGGTATCTAAGACTTCTTCCTCGTCGCGAACGAAATCAACTAGTTCCCCCAATAGAAGATTTGGTTCGTCCCCTCGTTGCTCATAGTCAACTCTGTCAGAGTCAGACCTAACTACCGGCTGGTATTCACCAATGTGGTACCACTCACGCCAGATTTCTTCCAGCCAAGTTGCTAGCTCACGAAAAGTAACTACATATACTGATTCTGTATGGCAGATACTGCAGTTTCCCTTCATGCTGCAAAGTTGAATTTTCGCTTGTAGCCCTCGGTCACTGGTGCAATCGGTGCAAAAAAGGGAATTCTCATCATAGAAATCGGACATTTTTAAAAATCAATTTGGTCGTTATCTTCGCAGCGAAAAACAGTCACCCTGCGAGTGATTCTTGATAATCCGACATTGCCAACCACACGTTCTTCATCATATTCCTGTACATTCTCACACCATACACGTCGTATCAGTTCCATGACGTAATCGGCTACATTCGAACTACTCAATATGGATCGCCCTGTAATATTTTTTGGCCAACTATTTTTTGCCGTTTTTAGAATGCTCCCGTCATATTTAAGTACAACAACAATATCTTCTGCAATTTCAAATTCTTCACGAAATTCCTTAGGATGAACGTCATCTAGATCCTCGTCGTAGTCGAAATCTCCCTCAAAACTGATCGCTATTTCCTTTGATGTGCCGAGACGTTCTTCAAACTCAGTCTCTGTCAACCAATCCGTTCCCCACTTAACCAATTTAAGATTGCCAATCTTGCCACCGCACTCCAACACTACTTCGGCGGAACGGGCTTGACGTTCCTCGTCTTTCACTGTGGCTACGATCAATTCGGCCTGCATCGACGCCCACTGACCTAACGCGTCTTGTGTTGCTAGCGGCTGAGCTGCGTCTCTAGCGGCTGTAACGGCTTCGCCTAGCAACACACCCTGCACGTTTTGCAAAGGAGCAGCACGCAATCCGGATATTGTTACCCAGCCTCCTCCGACAGAAAAAAAGGACCGTGAAGGCGAAATGAATGCCCGGCCGTATACTTGGCCTCTATCATCTTTAATCGATTGCATGAGCGTCCGGTCTGCTTTCGGTGTATCAGTTTCAGCGCGATCAAGCGTTGGATTCAGCCTACGGACGAGATCGAAATCGCTGATCTTCAGCCAATCGCCAGGCTGCGATATCTGGTGCGCTCCGTCCTGCGTCATCACTTCAATAGCGACATTGAGATTTGGGGCAACCGCTCCGACAAGCGCATCCAACGTCATCACCCGTTTGGTGTAGGAGTTGATGTGCAGCAATCCTCCGGACTCGCCCGGAGGGTGCTTCAGTAAAATCTCGACGCGCGTTCCTCCATCGATTGGCACCGGTTCTCCAGGAAACGGGGAGAGAATTGGTCTGGCGCTAGTCCCGCCCCGAAACTCTAACAATCGTGCTGCATCCTGCCCTTTATCGCAGCGGCGCGAATACACCCGCACAACGGGACCCAACATAAACACGGAGAAAAAACCGATGCCGAATCGACCGATGGCGTGCATGCCCGCAGCCATCAGCCCGGGAAACTCTTCCATCGCAAGAGGTGATCGCCAAAACGAGGTCCCAAAATCCAGAAGCGGGCCAGTCAAGACCTGCTCTGACATACCAATACCGTTGTCCTCAACAATGAGCCAGCTGTCATCCCCTTCCGAGACGATAGCAACGGTGATGAGCCCCCAGTTCGCGGGCCGACTTTGGAACTTGCGCCTAGCCTGTATTGAATCGGCTGCGTTTTGAATGAGTTCACGTAAAGCAACGGTGGGATCGTCGCCGTAGAGTTTTGATCCCCCGAGATTCTCGACGATACGAGGCACATCGGAGACTTGAAGTCGGGCATCAACTGGGCGCCAACCTCGGGTTTTAACCGTTCGAGCAAGGATCTCCGGCGACCCAACGCCTTTAACGCGCCGTGCCTTCAATACTTCACGACCACGCCCCTGAAGAAGTGAATCAACATCCCGAAGTTCTCGGTCAACAGCGTTTAATATATCATAAGCCAACCACCATGCTTCAGCTTCCTCTCGCCCGAACGGTTGCCCCGTCGTGAAAACTGCGGCGTCGAGTTCTATATGAGGCCTTGCCAATCGCTCCTGAAATGACCAATGAAGTGCCGAAATTCCGCTTGGGTTTGTAATTGCACGTAGAAATCTTGGCGCGCGTCGACTGTCGAGATGCAAGGCATCGGCGATGCGAAGTAGGCAGGCGAGTTTAACCCGATCCACCCGATTACGAGTCCGGTTTGCTAGCCCTCCTAAATCCTCCGAGAATTCCTGCTCCACCTTCTGCACTGACCACCAGTGACTGTGCGCAATCTGACCTATCGTCGGACCGTAGAAGTGGCGTAGGTCGGAATTTTCGACGAGATACATGTCTACTCCGTCGGCTGTGCGCCACGATTGTTCAGCAAGATCCTCAGCACGTTCGGCATGTAACCTACGAAGAACCTCTGGGACTATCCGCTGCACAATTGCTTCTGGTGGGTTCTCAACGTCGAGTTTGTCGTCGCCACTTTCCTCAAATGCCAATGCTAGCCCGGCAACAGCGTCCTTCCACGCCGTTGTTGTCTTCACTTCCGCAATACCGTCTGGATAAGCAGCCAAACTCATCGCAGCATCATGCAGTAAAATGCTGGAACCAAAAACAAATGCTTCTGCAGGATTGATATTGATAGCTCCCTCAGCGACCAAGGACGCCATATCCCACAATGCATCCAGATGACTGATGTCGTGAACGGTCATTCCCGGTAGGTCGACAGCAATCCTAGAAACGAGCAGCGCTGCACGCTCTCGAACTAGCTGGTATTGCGAGCTAAAAAATTCCTGTTCTTCCGTGGTGCTGTCTGATCGCGGCGTAAGGAAAGCCTGACGCCAGAGCCATGTTTGCCGAAAATCTGGGCCGCTAACGGTCATAGAACCCTCATATTATTCGAAGTTATTGAGTCACATCAGAATCAGACGGACCAGAAAATTCAAACTGTGTTTCGCAACCGCCATGCAAGCAGACAGGTTTCTTCATAGTGAAGGGACGTTGAAACTTGGTCCTGTAGCATTTCTTACAGAAAAATTGGCTACGGAACGTTTTGAATTCCTCCCAGCGCGCTTGCTCATCGCCGATTGAGCCATACCCATACGGTATATCCTGGAAGTGGCTGCCAAAATTTTCGATCTCTCCTTTTGCTAAACTAGCAAGAAAACGATTACTCACACCTGCCACAGGCGGAGGCTCCAGTTTTAGGCCTTTGAGAAAGCCTGCAAGTGCTGATGCTAGCTCGCTGCGTTCGTAGGAATAGGCCTTTTCCAGAGGTCTTATACGCACGCTGACACCAAAATCCCGACATATTCCGAGAAGCCACTCCTCCTCAGCTTGGCGCATCTCGTTAGCTGCAGATTGACCTGCTGCCCAACGCGCCTCGATCATTTCATCACTGACTTTGTGGTCGGCGAAGCGTGGTCCGTAGGCTGGATCAAGACCAATTATACGAGTGAAATGCCACATTTTCGGTTCTAGCTGGTCCTTCAGATAGTTGAAGAACCGCTCGTCGTGGGTGGTTACAAGGATTTGAAAGCTGCCAAACATCGTGGCGATGAGTCCAGAGATGGCTCGCCGATGATCGGCATCGTAGGAGGTGACGATATCGTCCAGCGCCATGATAGGCGCGGCAGTGTTGAACTGCTTGATCGCTGCCATTCGTAGCGCCAACGCCACCGAGTGAATCTGGGAGTCGCTCAAATAACCGCTTGGCTGCACGCCAGTCCTATTCTCGGCAAAATCGATTAGCAGATTAAGTCGCTGCTGGTTGGCATCTTCTTCCGACGGAAGTTCCAGACGAATCGTCGTCGCGTCCCCCCCCTGGATCAGCTTGTAGATATCGTTCATAGGTATCTGGAGCTGGTCGAGCAGAGCCTGTACTTTCCTGCGAATCTCGGCGCTAACAGTTGTCCCCTGAGTCGCTAAGGCCTCCGATAGCTTTGTCAACTCGTCGTGCGTCCGCTGCACAAGATCCCGTTCGTCCTGAAGCTCCAGCAAACGATCTATTTTCGACTTCCCATTAACATAAGTGTGCTCGCCCTGCCTCGCCTCAATCTCAACGATGGATTCTTCAACCGAAGTGATAAGCGCGGCGATCGCGGCGATAATATCCGCTGAAGCTGGTGGGTCGCTCTCGGGCCACGTGGCAAGGTTATCTCGATACGTAGTGAGGTTAATCCTCAAAGCCGGCTGATTGTCAAGCAGTCCTATCAGTCCGGGTAACGCTGCCAGCAGCTGGGTATGGGCCACTGAAGCGGCCGCTTGGGCCTCGTCAAGGGCACTTTTCGCAGCAGCATAGTCAGCCAACTCTCCCAGATGCCGTGCTATATGGTCCCTAACTCCTTTGCTGCTGCCTGCAGTCGAATCGGCTATTGGAGTTGAACAGACCGGGCAATCTTTCGGAGCCTCCACTCCATCCGCAAATAACGGTTCAGCTGCATTCCACAGGACCTGAAACGCCGAGTTCGCAGCCTTCCTCCGCTCCTCCTTTTCCTTATTAGCCGCGCGTGACAATTTTGCCAACGCCGCGTCGAAAGCCGGAATCGCGCCGCTGATGACAACCTCGCCATCATCCGTGTTCGTTGTCTTTGCCCACAATGTCTCAGCGGAACTACGAATCTGTCGTAAACCCGCGAGCCCGATTTTGTTCGCCTCTGCTTGGGCACGTGCCGCTAAGGTAATGTACGCGGCGTCAGTTTTCGCTAAAGCCGTGAGTGCCAACGCAGGATCCAGAGGTGTTAAAACCGAGAAGTTAGCATAGGCAAGCACCGCCGCCGCTTCCCAGGCATTTACTACCTGCCCTGTTTCCCTCGCGAGTAGAGTATCAATGCGCTGTAGTTCGCTTTTGTTCTCGGTGGCGCCCTTAACTTGGGCGCGCAGAGCGCGCAAATTTTTCTGAACCTCAACCAATGGGCCGAGTTGGAGCCAATTGGCGACGTCGGTGTAGCGCTGTTCAGGCGTATGATCTTCGACAAACGTGCGCAACCCGTGCCCGTGGATGATTGGTGACACCGTAAAGCAAGCGGTCAGGGTTGCACCTGCTGCTGGGATAGGCCGATTGGCGCCTGTGGCAGCGCGACTACCGTTTATTTGGCCTTCTTTGGACACAACGTTGATCGTCACGGCCGGTGCAATATCCGCATCCTCCGCTAGAATGTGCGCCAGCGCTAACGGCCCGGCTTGGTTATTGATAGCACGCCGCCCGAGTCGGGCGAGGGTGCCATCCTTTGAAAACATGAACTCCAGTGCATCAATGACGCTGGATTTGCCATTACCGTTCGGCGCAAAAACCGCCAGGCAGCGTTTCTTACTGAAATCAAACGTCTTAGGCTGAAGATAGGCACGGAATCCAGCAAGCTCCAACGATTGGAGGAAATAAGGATCAGCCATCGTCCCTCTCCGGTTGTGGTGGATTTGCCCTTTCACTTGCAAGCTGCAGGATGGCGCCCTTAGCCTTTGCTACCGCATCACTGGCCGGTGAAGTCGTAAGCAGATGTTGAGATAGGATTTCTGCCAAGCGAGTATCGATGTTGTCTTGCTCAAGAAGCGTTTTGCCCAAGCTCGCCAGAAAGTCCTCAGGACTCTCAGAGACGTTTACGTCTTGCCGTGTCTTTTCGTCTTGATTCATCGTTTTACCCCTAAACTTGGAATTCTTATTGCCAGCATAACCCAGCGGCAATTGCGAAAATCGATGCTAATGAAAATCCACCCCGTCCAAAAAGTGCCCCCCATCGGCGGTGAGCACATTGGTGTAGATTTCCGTACTTTCAATCGATTTGTGTCCGAGGAGCTGGCTCACGATTTTCAGCGGCCGTCCATGCAGTAGCAGATGAATGGCAAAGCTGTGCCGAAAGGTGTGACACGTGATATTGATCGGCGCGCCCCCTACCCGCTCCACCAGATCATGAATATGCCGGTTCACCGTCTGCCGGGCCATGGTGAAGATCCGCTCGTCCTTCCGAAAATGCCCCGCGTACAGGTAGCTCTGAATGCGGTCGACCACAATGGGATCTACGATAGGGATCGCTCGCTTGGGACTGCGCGCCAGCTGTACATTTGTTGGCCGCCCTGGCCGCTGTTTCAGGGTGCGCAGCACCACGAGGAAATCGTAGCCATCGTCGATAAAGTGGCTGGGGGTGAGGGCCAGGACTTCGGAAATGCGAGCGCCGGTAGTCCACATGAGGTCTTGAATCAGGCGGTAGGTCGGGTGTTTTTCGGCGTCGAGCAGGCCGAGAATTTCGGGTTTGAGGAGATAGGCTGGCATCGCCTCGACGGTATCGAGCACCATCTCGCGCTTGGCGATCAGGCGCTTCCAATCGATCTGGACGTGCTGAATGGGGAACGTATCCAAGCGCGGCTCATTCGGGTAGAAGAGCCGTTTGGGTCGGGGCGCCGGAAATGCCCCGCCGCTGTCCTGAATCCGTACCATTTCACCTAAATCCCTGGTGCACTTTTATCCCTGTTATACGCCTCGGGTTTGAGCGGTGCAACCCCAAAAATCCGCCTAAACAAGGGGAAATCCGGCGGGTTCCAGAATAGGTGTAAATGGTGCAACTTCGGCTCTTTTAATTATTGTGAAAACACGTTAAATAATAGAGTTATGCTGACGCGTTTCAGTGAGGCGATATTATGCCAACACCTTCGGACTTTCGTGCTATTGATACACCCGCCCACCATCGCTCAGTGGTGGCCGAATCGTTAGTGCCTTGCCAAGTACCCACCCCAAAGAAATTACGCGTCGCAACGGATTGCTACGAGCAGCACTTTGTAAAATTTCCGTTTGTCGCCACGCTACATAGTTACAGCGAGTACCTCTACGCCGGCCTGCTGGAGGGCGACCCTAAGGTTGGCAGTTTTGTTCCCCAGCCCTTTCGGCTACGAGTTGGACGGCGAAAGTATATCCCCGACTTCTATGTCGTAAGTGGCCAGCATCGAATTGTTATCGAGTTGAAAGCACGCGGGGAGTTTGACCGGGCGCTGAGAGTCCCCCTCGAGGCTTTTTTCGATTTTTATGGGATGAAATTTTCAATTATCAGCAATGATACTGCGTTAACACGTGAACGAGAGGCTCTGACATGGCTAGATATCACGCGTCGACTCGCAAGTGCTGGCGACATTGATACTGGTGCATTGGAGTACAAGCTGTATGATCAAATTCAAATGGGAGGAAACATAGAGTTTGGGGATATCATCGACGAGGGAGATCGAGCAGGTAGTTACACAAAAGAAATTGCGCTATTACGTCTATTGCACAGGGGCAAATTGCAGGCAGACTTAACGACACCATTGCAATACGACACGGTACTGCGCTCATGCACCTAACATGGCGGCAACGGCTAATTTATCAGCCGGAGCTGCTAGATTTAAAGGCTTGGCCTTGTGTTGATGTGGCGGCGCTGGCTAAAAACAAGCGGGCCTTGTTTCAGCGAAATTTACAAATCGTCACCCGATGCCTGGCACGAGAAAAACTATCGGATATAGCCGATGATCTGGGCTTATCTACGTCAAGAGTCAGTCGGATACTGGACCGTGCCCTCGGTGGTAACGGCGCAGAGCCACCGCCGCTAACACACGGACTCATACCTTATAAACCCATAAAAAATAAAGTTCAACGCAAAATACCGTTACCCACGCTTGCACAGAACAGTGGCGCGCGCGCGGGATTTCAATATGTGCTTAAGACCTGCCCAAACCTCCGGGTATCGTTAGACCGATTAATTCGGTCGTCTATTAAAAAACGCCCACATGGGCAAAATCTGACTATCAACGCGTTTCACCAAGCCTTCCTTCGTTTTTTGAGAGAACAACATTGGCCTCAGGACACCTACCCGTTCACCACAGAGTCCCTGGGTTACGAGTCCGTTCGCAAGTACTATCACGAGCGAGTGTTTGCTTTGACAAGCCCAAAACCCAAGCGCAGACTTATTCGTTCATCATTCGTCCAAACCCATGCTTTCGATGCCGTCGAGATTGATGCACATACCACTGACGTACAGACGTCGGTCACACTAGAATTTAACGGGCAGACGTCCGAACTCCCGATCTCTCGAGTCGCGCTGTTATTGGCGGTCGATGTCGCATCGGATACATACCTAGCCACCCATCTCTGCCTAAGAAATCAGATATCACAGTTTGACTTGTTAACACTGCTGGCGCTATTGCCCGGTAACTACCGATTACCCGCGTTCACTGTCCCTGATTTACCGAGTGTAGTAACACCGTGTGTGCCCGCGGATCTTACCGCCGAGATGGAATACGCCGCCATCGGGATGATTAAGCTCGATAATGCCTTCGCACATATCGCCCACAGTGTTCGGAACGACATCTGTATTAGGCTAGGCGCCTCGCTAAACCTCGGTTTGCCTGCGCACCCAAAAGGCCGAAACCTAGTGGAGCATGCCTTCACCCATTTCACGGAATTAGCGCATCGGTTTGCATCGACCACAGGAAGCCATCCAAGAGATTCGCGCCGCGCCAAACGCACTAAGACGCCGTTACTTAGTCTAAATGCGTTTGAACAATTCATAGCGGCCCGGTTGGCGGAACACAATACAAGGCCGCAAGCGCGGCTTGGGGGAGTCAGTGCACTCGAGTACCTTAGGCAGGATTTAACACATCGGCCGATACGCATTAACCCGAAGGCACTCAGTCCGTGGTTTAGCCCATTCAACATGCGCGGAACGGCAATTGTTCGGCACACACCGGGTGATAAGAGGATGCCACATATCAACTTTCTCGGTGTTCGCTATAGCCCAGATAAGCCCTTGATTTCAAGCAACATTCGAAAAAAAATCAATATTCAGTATGACTGGCGTGATATACGGACGCTGAATGCTTATTCCCCGTCCGGTGAGGAGCTAGGTGTGTTTCGTGCTCCTTTGAGTTGGCAACGCTTTCCACACAGCGTTATGACTCGTCGAGCGATTACAAAACTGCAAAAGACACATAAATTTACTACGCCGGACATCCTCGGAGGGTACTTTGATCATCTATTGGTCCATAAAAAATTACCAGATGCAGCCCGAGAGCTTATTCGGCTCTATCGAGAGTACGGGATAGGCGGTTCATGGACCGCTGAACCCAAAGGTATTGTCCCCGCTCAACCATCAATCATGTCAAGTCATACCCCCAGAAGAAAGATAAAAGCATGGGCAGCCTTGATGAAGGAGGACAAATAATGGCCTCGAGGTCTAATCAATTACCGCCTGACCATCCGATATACAACCCCAATGGCTTTGTTATTGAGACACCTATGTGTTTTGAGTTGGAGCAGTGTCTAACTCAGTGGTTGCGACTTGGCCGAACAGGCGGCGTGGTGCTAGGGGACTCTCGGGCTGGCAAATCCACCGCCGTAGAAATGGTCGGTAAGCGCTTGAAAACGCGATCTGATGAGGTGATTCCCGCCTGCTTTATTAGTCTATGTAACCGTGATGTCAAAACGATTGCAGCGGTCTATCGCAACATTTGGTTTTCAGTCAACGGGACGTACAAAACGAAAAACTCCTCTGATCAAATGTGCTACGACCTCGTTCATTGTTTCGCTGACATGTCATTTGCCAACAATGCGCGGCAAGTTGCTCTATTTGTCGACGAGATGCAGTATCTAACCATTGAACAATTCGCCCCTTTCGTGGAACTCGGCAATAAATTACGGCTTTTAGGCACAAATCTATCGGTTATTTTTATCGGCAACTGGTCTGAATGTGAGCTTATGCTGCAAAACATTACAACTCGACAAGAGCTTGAGATGCTTCGTGGACGTTTTTTCAAGGATTCATTTTCCTTCAAAAGCGTCACATCGTTACAAGACGTCGACGCGTGCCTCTCGAAACTTGGCGCCTACAAATACCCTACAGATGCGAAGTATTCATTGACTCAATGTGCGATGAAAGGTGTTGTGCCGTCAAACTGGAAACTCACGAGCTTAGCGCCGAAAATCTGTAAGCCTCCGGTAATCCCCGGTTGATCAAGGCGTCCAATTGTGCGGCAGCAGCTCTTCGATTTTAGAGGCCTTCTGCGTTGGCAACCGTTCCATCACATCTTGCAAATACGCCTGCGGATTG
>NZ_JAAWWK010000004.1 GCF_012272835.1 Spongiibacter thalassae
TTTACTCACCCCGAAGGGCTTTCGCGCTCGACTTGCATGTGTTAGGCCTGCCGCCAGCGTTCAATCTGAGCCATGATCAAACTCTTCAGTTTAATCTTTTACATCAGCCTTTCGACATGATGGGATGATTACGCAAAACCTGCTTTATCATCCAAAATCTCGGCTCAGAAACTGTTAATCGATATAACCAAATTCATGAATTATACGAGTCACTTGTTTCTGAATATTGTTGTCGCAATATCCACCAACAAGTACCCACACGAATTATCTAATCTCGTCTTGTTAAATAACTCAAAACCGCCAGGGTTTTGATATCGCCAAAAGGTCAGCCCCTTTAGCGAGGAGGCGTATTATAAACACTTCAGCCCCCAGAGCAAGGTGTTTTTTTAAAGTCTTTTTACAAGACCGCAACACCGAACTCCCTCACCCGTATCACCAACTCACCGCACCGTTGCCTCAGCAACCGCACCGGTCTGTCTCCCCGAGCGAGGAGGCGCATTATAGAGACACCCGATGGAGAGTCAACAACTCTTGAGAAATAAATGTAAGTTTTATTTCAACCGCTCAAATAGCAACCAATACGCCTAGAAATCAACCAGTTATCCCACAACGTTAACGAACAACTAGCATCTGGTAGCTTTTCTTTCCAAGACGGACAATGTAATAAATGCCTGCCCGAGCATTCGGCTCAGCGAACACTTCACCGGCCTTCATATTCGCATCAGCGCCAATGGCAACACCATTAACCCATACGGCGTTACGACCCAGGGCATCCTTAACCTGCTTGCCCGAAGACGCAAGACCGACGTCGGCAAAAATCTGGGTCAACGGCAATTCAGCCAGCTGCGAGCGCTGGAGCTCTGCGCAGGGCAAGCCATCAAGCCGCAACTGCTCAAGATCCTGCTCTGACAGATCACCCAGCTCGCCGGAGAACAACGCATCGGTAATGCGCTGGGCTGCCTCCAGGCCATCGCGCCCATGGATCAGCTCGGTCATCTGTTCGGCGAGATGGCGCTGCCCCTGTGGACGACCACCCTGCCTGTCCGCTTCTTCTATCGCAGCAATCTCTTCCAACGACAAAAAAGTAAAATAGCGAAGAAATTTGTACACATCCGCGTCCGCGGTGCGCAGCCAGAATTGATAGAAAGCATAGGGTGACGTTTTCGCCGGATCCAGCCATACCGTACCCGACTCTGTCTTGCCAAACTTGGTGCCATCAGCTTTCGTCACCAGAGGCATGGTCAGCCCGTGCACGGCCCCACCGTGCATACGCCGCGCCAGATCAATACCAGCGGTGATATTCCCCCACTGGTCAGACCCGCCAAGCTGTAAAGTACAGTCGTGCCGCTTATACAGTTCAGCAAAATCCAGTGCTTGCAACAGCGAGTAGCTGAACTCGGTAAAGGATATTCCAGAGCCCTCTCTATCTATACGCTGCTTGACCGACTCCTTGGCAATCATATTGTTGACCGAGAAGTGCTTGCCAATGTCGCGCAAAAATTCCAGCGCCGTCATCGGACCAAACCAATCCAGATTATTCGCCACTACGGCGGAGTTCTCGCCGCAATCAAAATCGATAAAGCGCGACACCTGCCCTTTCAACCTATCTACCCAACCGGCTACCACATCCGGCGTATTTAGCTGGCGCTCCTGGGCCTTGAAACTGGGGTCGCCGATCAAGCCCGTAGCACCACCGACCAGAGCAATGGGCTTGTGGCCGGCCTGCTGAAAACGCCGAAGCGCTAACAACGGCACCAGATGTCCGATGTGCAGGCTGTCGGCGGTAGGGTCAAACCCACAATAAAGGGTACGCGGCGCCTCTTTGAGGTAATCCGCCAACCCATTCTCACCTGTCATCTGGGCTACCAGCCCGCGAGACTCCAAGTCAGCCAGCAAGTCGCCATTCAGCCCTGTCATAGTTCAACCTTTGTGTAATTTTGGAATTTTTGTCCTGCTTCAGCGTCTGTATGGACGCGGAGCGTCGCGCAGGAGCGTCAAGGCCCCGCAAGATACAACATGACCAAAAAAAATGAAACGCGAGACAGCTGACAGCGCCCCGTACAGAAGCTAGAATCTACATTAACTATCGGTGAATACGGACTTTTGCCACAGGCGTTCCTTGCTATAATGATCAAAAATCAACCAGTCGACCACAGCCAGGCCAGTAAATGTTTAACCGATCCGCTCGCAGACACGCAGAATACAAGTCAAAGGCGCAATTCCCTCGCCGCCATTTGGCTATCGCCGCGTCTACGTTAATCGCTTTGGGCGTTTCGCTGGTATTGCTACCGGGCGAAGACGCCCAGGCCAAGCGCACGGCTATTCCATTGGATCTGGAACTCACGCCAATCAGCCCCATACCGGAAGAAGACGCGCTGGTTGTCGAAGCACAGCAAGAGTGGCTGGATATAGAAGTGCGCAGCGGTGACTCCCTGTCGGCGATCTTTGCCCGCGCCAAACTCAGCCCTCAAGACCTGCACGAGCTGCTTACCACCGCCAAAAAGACGAAGGCACTGAACACCATCAAGCCCGGCCAAAAGCTCAGTTTCCAGATCAACGACAATGGCAAGCTCGACGCCATGAGCCTGCGCGTCGATAAGCTCAGCAGCCTGGTTTTCGAGCGAGGCGTGACCGGCTTCAATACCACCGAAGTCACCGAAACCCCTGAAATTCGCCAGCGGGTTGCCAGCGCGACTATCACCAGCTCTCTCTACAAAGCCGCCCAGGAAGCCGGGGTCAGTCAGAGCATTATTATGGAGCTGGCGAATATCTTCGGCGGCGTCCTCGACTTTGTCTATGACGTGCGCAAGAACGACCATTTTATTGTGATTTACGAAGAGCTCTACCTGAATGGCGAGCACCTGGGCAGCGGACAGATTCTAGCCGCCTTGTACCACAACCAGGGGCAGAGCTTTCAGGCATATCGTTATATTAACGATGAAGGCGACGTAGACTACTTTTCCGAGGCCGGTGAAAGCATGCGCAAAGCGTTTTTGCGGGCGCCCCTGGACTTTACCCGCATCAGCTCCAAATTCGACCCGAAACGTCTGCACCCCGTCTTCAAGACTGTGCGTCCCCACCGCGGGGTTGATTACGCCGCTGCACGGGGCACCCCGGTTTACGCTGCGGGCGATGGCAGGGTGCTGGAGGCCGGCTATTCAAAAGCCAATGGCAACTACGTGTTCATCAAACACGGTGAAGCCTACGTGACCAAATACCTCCACCTGCATAAGCGCGCGGTATCAAAGGGCGAACGTGTTAAACAGCGGGAAACCATCGGCTGGGTGGGTTCGACCGGCTACGCCACTGGCCCCCACTTGCATTACGAATTTCTGATGAATGGCGTCCACCGCAACCCCGCCACCATTATCGACAAGCTGCCGCCACCAAAACGGGTCAGCGGCAAAGACATGCCCAGGTTCCAGCAGCAGATCAGCGGCATGCAGTTACAGCTTCGCACCTACGCTGCACAGCGCAATTACAGCAGCGAAGGCTGATGTATTACGTTGGCCTGATGTCAGGCACTAGTCTGGACGCCATCGACGCCGCATTGGTTCACATCGACGACGATCGCTGCACTCTTAAAAAAGGTCTGGAATTCCCCTTCCCCAACGCACTGCGTGCCGAGCTGCTTGATCTTTGCCAGCCCGGCAGCGACGAAATAGAGCGAATGGGCCGCGCCGACCGCCATCTTGGCCTGGCCCTCGCTACTGCCGTTAATCAATTGCTTCACGTAGCCGGACTGGCCGCCAGTGATATTGCGGCCATTGGCAGCCACGGCCAGACCATTCGCCATCGCCCTACCGACGGTGCGCGGGCGGCTACCGACGCATTCAGCCTTCAGATCGGTGACCCCAACACCATTGCCGAGCACACCGGCATCACCACCGTCGCAGACTTTCGTCGCCGCGACATTGCCGCGGGGGGCCAGGGCGCACCACTGGTGCCGGCCTTCCACCAGACAGTGTTTGGCAGCGCCAATGAAAACAGGGTGATTATTAATATTGGCGGCATGGCAAACATCAGCCTGCTTCCGGCAAATAGGCCCGCCCACGGTTACGATACTGGACCCGGCAATGTCCTGATGGATGCCTGGATACAGCATAGACGCGGCGAGAACTTCGATCGCGATGGTCGCTGGGCGGCATCTGGCCGCTGCCACCAAGCCCTTCTCGCAAAGCTACTCGACACACCCTTCTTCTCAGTAAGCGGCCCGAAAAGCACTGGGCGCGAGTGTTTCAATCTGGATTTTGTGCGCGAGGCACTGACACACTTCAGCGATATCAGCGACGAGGATGTGCAGGCAACACTACTTGAATTTACCGCACAGAGCATTGCCCAGGCAATTGCAAAGGAAGACTTGAAAGAGTCGCAGTGGCACCTCTGCGGCGGCGGGGCGGCCAATGCCGCACTGCGCCAGCGCCTGACAGAACTGAATACCAACGGCAGCGTCGACGACACCGACGCCCTCGGCATCCACCCCGACTGGGTGGAAGCTGCCGCCTTTGCCTGGCTGGCCATGCGTTGCTTGCACGACCTGCCCGGCAACTTGCCCTCTGCGACAGGCGCCAGCGGGCCGCGAATTCTTGGCGGAATTTATCCGGCGCGCTAAACGCTGAATCGAGAGTGGCAATCAGTAAGCATCAAAACTGGAAAGCGAAAACGGCGCTGAACAGACCGCTTTCGCCGAAGATCTTCGGCTCACACCGAGAACGATGAGCCGCATCCACAGGTAGTGGTGGCATTGGGGTTGGTGACGACGAACCGTGAGCCCTCAAGACCTTCAGTATAATCCAGCTGGGCACCTTCGATGTACTGATAGCTCAGTGGATCAACCAGCACCACCACGCCGTCTTTCTCCACCAGGGTATCATCTTCCTCGGCCAATTCATCGAAGGTAAAGCCGTACTGGAACCCCGAACAGCCGCCACCGGTGACAAATACGCGCAATTTCAGCTCGTTATTTGCCTCGTCTTCCATCAGGTGCTTAACCTTGGCTACGGCCTTTTCGGTTAGCTGTAATACTGACGGTGTATATTCCTCAACCGCTGACATTGTTCACCTCACTACTTCGCCCACAGGGGTAGGCGTCAATTATCCGCTTATCCGACCAAAACAGTCAAGAATTACCCCCGCCACCCGTCAGGGCAGCAGGGCGACCGCTTCCAGTCCCATGGTTTCCGGCAGGCCAAACATCAGGTTCATATTCTGTATCGCCTGGCCCGAGGCCCCTTTTACGAGGTTATCAATCACCGACAGCACAACGATGGTGTCGCGATTCTGGGGCCGGTGCAACGCAATGCGGCACATATTGGAACCGCGTACGGTGCGGGTCTGAGGCAAGCTGCCCAGGGGCATCACATCCACAAAAGGCTCATTGGCGAAGCGCTTTTCAAACAAAAACTGCAATTCATCCAAGCCCACCGCCGAGTCGAGAATCTGCGAATAAAGTGTTGCGTGGATGCCGCGCACCTGGGGCAGCAAATGGGGGGTGAAAGTCAAACCGACTGGACCACCGGCCGCCAGCGCCAGCTCCTGCTCGATCTCCGGCAAATGGCGGTGACCCGACACACCGTAGGCCTTGAAGCTACCGTCCAGCTCAGCCAGCAGATTATCGATCTTGGCCTGACGCCCGGCGCCACTCACACCGGAGGCAGCGCTGGCGATAAGCTGCTGGGGGTTGACCAGTTTCTCTTCCAGCAAGGGCAAAAAGCCCAGCTCGACCGCCGTCGGATAACAGCCAGCGCAGGCTACGAGCCGTGCAGTGGTGATGGCTTCTTTATGGGTTTCCGGCAAACCGTAAACCGCCTCGGCCAACAGGTCGGGACACAAATGCTCCTCGTGATACCACTCTGACCAGAGCTTGGCATCGCGGATACGGAAATCCGCCGACAGATCCACCACACGGGTGCCCGCAGCCAGCAACTCGGGAACCAACTTCATCGCAACATTGTGGGGGGTGGCGAAAAATACCACATCACAGCTGGCCAGCTTATCAACCTCTGGCACGGAAAAACGCAGATTGGTCGTACCGCGCAAACTCGGGAACAATTCATCTACCGGCAGCCCATCCTCGGCACGGGAGGTAATCATTGCCACCTCAGCCTCCGGGTGTGTTGCTATCAAGCGCAACAGCTCCGCGCCGGTATAACCGGTTCCACCTACAATCCCAACCTTTAACACGTTATGTCCCCTGCCAGATTCATCATGTCGTTACATTCTCCGCGCATCGCCCCAATTAGGTCTATCGCGCCACGGCCCTTATAATACGTTATTTGCCGGAAGCACGCGAAGCGGATATGCACCCTACCTCCCAGCTCTTGGCGCCATGTCGCTAACCAGCCTCACCAATTTTCGCCGGCGGCTCGCCAGCCCCGAAGCGGCCCTGCCCTATGCCATTCTGGGGCTTGGCGCTGGCGCAATCACAGCGGTGCTGATGATCGCCTTTCGCCTTGCATTGGAGCTGCCGCTGGAGCACTGGTTGCCCGGCGGCTCATCAGAAAACTTCGAGGGCCTTGAGCGGCATTGGTATTTTCTGCTGCCCGTAACAGGGGGACTCCTGCTCGGCCTTATCACCAGCCTGGTTCGCCCCGTCCACCGCTTTACCGGCATCCCCCACGTTATCGCCGCCCTGCACAATGGCAGGGGACGACTGCCGCTAAAGAATGTGCTGATGCAATTTGTTTGCGGTCTTACTGCCCTGCTTAGCGGCCAGTCCGGAGGGCGCGAGGGGCCGGCCGTCCATATCGGCGCAGCGGCCAGCAGCCAGTGCGGAACACTGATGCGCCTGCCCAATAACAGTCTGCGGGTGATGGCGGCCTGTGGCACCGCCGCCGCCATTGCCGCTTCGTTTAACACTCCCATTGCAGGAGTCATTTTTGCAATGGAAGTGGTCATGCTGGAGTACACCGTTGCAGGATTTATACCGGTTATTCTCGCTGCGGTAACAGCCACTACCCTGTCACAGGCTGTATTCGGCGCGGTGGTGTTTCTACCCTCGAGCCAAGTGAGCATGGTATCGCTGTGGGAACTGCCCTTTATCGCCCTGCTCGGCTGTATTGCCGGCGGACTGTCCAGCGCCTTTGTGATAATCCAGAAACAGTGCCTGCGGCTGGCAAGCCGACCACCCTGGTTGCGACTTCCCTTGGCGGGGCTGGTCACAGGCCTCTGCGCTCTGTTCGCCCCCGAGGTTATGGGTATCGGCTACGACAGCCTGCAAAACACCCTATCAGGCAACTACGGCCTGCACATGCTGGCGCTGTTAATGGCGGCGAAATTACTGGCTACAGCGGTGTCCTGCGGGCTGGGTATGCCCATCGGCATTATTGGCCCAAGTTTGCTGGTCGGGGCCTTCGCCGGAGGCGCCATCGGCGGAGTGGGGATACAATTATTTCCAGATCTCGCGGCGGAACCCAGCTTTTATGTACTGCTCGGCATGGCCGCGGTAATGGCCGCGATCCTCAATGCCCCGCTCGCCGCCTTGTTGGCCATTATCGAATTAACCCACAACCTCAATATTATTTTTCCCGCAATGCTGGCGGTCACTGCAGCCCATCTAGTGCACAAGGAGCTGTTCGGGCTGCAGGCCTCTCACCAGGCAACACTTCAGGCCATGCAGCAGGCCGTGCGCGCCAACCCGTTGACCCTCGCCCTGCTGCGCACCAGTGCCGCCGCGGTCATGGACCGCAATCTTCGCCACGTTCCCCAGCACCTTGGCCACAGCGACCAGGCACTGCTGCTCGATACCCCGCCTCGGTGGCTGGTGATTACCAATGCCGAGGGCCAGCGTATAATTGTCCACCGCGAACACTGGTTTCCATTGATCAGCACCGCTGAGCTGACCGACGATGCCACCCTCGACCTGCTGGCGGAGCTGGAACATCGACGCCGGGCGGCAATTTTCGATATTAACGGCACGTTGATGGAGGCACTGGAAACCATGAACCAGGAAGGACTGGACAGCCTGTTTGTGCGCAGCCCCTACCAGCGCCAGGGGCCGCCGGACGAAGGCATCGTCACCCGCGAAGCCCTGTCTGACCACTACAATCTGCCAATCAGATTCTGACCGCAATGGACCCACTATGCTCTGGCTGAAAGCGCTACATATTATTGCAATGGTTTGCTGGTTTGCCGGCATTTTTTATCTACCGCGCCTGTTTGTCTACCACGCCATGGCCGAGGACGCCGCTACCCAGGCCCATCTCGCGATCATGGAGCACAAGCTATATCGGTTTATCAGCCCCTTCGCGGTGCTGACCGTGGCATTCGGCGTGGCAATGATCTCGCTGGCTCCAGCCTATTACCTCGGCAGCGGGTGGCTGTGGATCAAGCTGGCATTCGTTGCCGGTCTGATCGCCTACCACCTCTACTGCGGCAAGCTGGTGAAGATCTTCGGCGCCCAGCAAAATCAGCGCAGCCATGTATTTTACCGGTGGTTTAACGAAGCCCCGGTCATCGCCCTGTTCGCCATTGTATTGTTAGCAGTGCTGAAGCCTTTTTAGAGCTAACCGCAGCCAACACTGGCGACAGCCACATCAAGTCTGGATAATGCTGTTCAGACAACTGACCGGCCCCGCAAGGAATTCACCACTACTATGAGTCGCTCCGACACCCTTTTCGATCAGGCACGCCACGTCATTCCCGGTGGTGTTAACAGTCCCGTACGCGCGTTCAAAGCCGTAGGTGGCACCCCCCGTTTTATCGAGCGGGCAGAAGGCCCCTATATTTTTGATGCCGACGGCAAACGCTATATCGATTACGTGCTGTCCTGGGGACCCATGCTCCTCGGCCACGCCTACCCCGCTGTGGTCGACGCGGTGAGCGAACAGATTCGCAAAGGGTTGAGTTTCGGCGCTCCCACCGAAATCGAGACCCGACTCGCCGAAAAACTGTGCGCGATTGTGCCGGGTATGGATATGGTGCGCATGGTGAACTCCGGCACCGAAGCCACCATGAGCGCCATCCGCCTCGCCCGAGGGGCCACTGGTCGGGACAAGATCATCAAATTCGAAGGCTGCTACCACGGCCACTCCGACTCGCTGCTGATAAAGGCCGGCTCCGGCGCCCTCACCCTTGGCGTCCCCAGCTCACCGGGTGTACCTGCAGCCCTCGCCGAACACACCGTAACCCTGAGCTACAACGACATTGAAGGGGTAAAAGCCGCCTTTGCCGACTTCGGCCATGAGGTAGCCTGTGTGATCGTTGAACCTGTGGCGGGCAATATGAATTGCGTACCACCGGTTCCGGGTTTCCTGGAAGCCCTGCGAGAGTGCTGCGACGCCCATCAGAGCGTGCTGATTATCGATGAAGTTATGACCGGCTTTCGCCTTGGCCTGAAAGGAGCTCAGGGCTACTACGGCGTCACCGCCGACATTACCTGTCTGGGTAAGGTTATTGGCGGCGGCATGCCGGTAGCCGCCTTCGGCGGACGCCGCGACATCATGGAGCAGCTGGCCCCAAGCGGGCCGGTGTATCAGGCCGGCACTCTGTCGGGTAACCCTGCGGCGATGGCCGCGGGTCTGGCTATGCTGGACGCGATCAGCGCCCCCGGTTTTTACGACAAGCCTTTCGCCCACACCGACACACTGATCGCCGGCCTGCGTGAGCGCGCTCAGGCGGCAAATATTCCAATGACCTGCAACCATGTCGGCACCATGTTCGGCGTCTTCTTCACCGACGATGCAACCATTACCAACTACCAGCAGGTCATGGCCTGCAATACCGAGCGCTTTAACCGCTTTTTCCACGGCATGCTCGAGGGCGGAGTCTACCTGGCGCCGGCATCTTACGAAGCGGGCTTTTTGTCCTCGGCCCACAGCGATGACGACATACAGCAAACGCTGGATGTCGCCGAACGCGTGTTCTCCACCTTGAAATAAACGGAGTTTCGCCATGAGCCCATCCCTGCAACGCGGCGCCTTCCCCGCCACCCGTATGCGCCGCCTGCGGGCCGCAGACTTCTCCCGCCGCCTCAGTCGGGAGAACCTGCTCTCCGTCAACGACCTGATTTATCCGATGTTTGTCCACGAAGGCAGTCAAAAACGCGAAGCTATAGCGTCAATGCCGGGTATCGAACGACTCAGCGTCGACCTGCTCGCCGCGGAGGCCCGGGAGCTGAGCCGCTTGGGCATTCCCGCCATTGCCCTGTTCCCGGTGGTTGGCGATGCCGCAAAATCCCTCCACGCCGAGGAAGCCTACAACCCCGACGGCCTTGCCCAGCGCGCTATCAAAGCCGTCAAGGATGCCGCCCCCGAACTGGGTATTATCACCGATGTCGCCCTCGACCCTTACACCACCCACGGACAGGACGGCATCATCGACGAAAGTGGCTATGTGCTGAACGACCGCACCACTGAAGTGCTGTGTCGGCAGGCATTGGCCCAGGCCGAAGCCGGTGCCGATATTGTCGCACCCTCAGATATGATGGACGGTCGTATTGGCGCCATACGGCAGACCCTCGAACAGGCGGGCCATATCAACACCTGCATTCTGAGTTACGCCGCCAAATATGCCTCCAGTTACTACGGCCCCTTCCGCGACGCGGTTGGCTCTGCGGGTAACCTCGGTGGCAGTAATAAATACGGTTACCAAATGGACCCGGCCAACAGCAACGAGGCGCTGCACGAGTGCGCTCTCGATCTCGCTGAGGGCGCCGACATGATTATGGTCAAGCCCGGCATGCCGTATCTGGATATTGTGCGGCGAGTGAAAGATGAACTCGCGGTACCCACCTATGCCTACCAGGTCAGCGGTGAATACGCGATGCACTGCGCAGCCTTTGAGAATGGCTGGCTGAGCCGCGAGGCGGTGATTATGGAATCGTTACTGGCCTTCAAGCGCGCCGGCGCCGACGGCATACTGACCTATTTTGCGAAGGAAGCGGCAATAATACTCAATAGATAGCACAGGCCTTTACCCTGTCATACACAGGGCTTATTGTTCTTCAGGAAAAAACGACCACAACAGGGGATGCACAACATGAAAAAGATTTCTCTGGCCGTAGCGATGATCGCTGCCAGCGCCGCCGCTAGCACTCAGGCCGACATCATCGGCGCGTCCGCCGGCGCCTACGCCTGGCAGCAAAGCTGGGACGGTGACGTCCAGTCCGGTGGCAATGCCATCGACTTTAACAACGACCTCGGTTACGACGACGATAACGGCACCAGCTTTTATGTCGCACTGGAGCACCCCGTACCACTGCTGCCCAATCTGCGCCTGCAGCGCACCTCGCTGGAAATCGACGGCCAGGGCACACTGACCCGCGACTACACCTACGACGGCAAAACCTACTCCGCCGGTGAGTCAGTGCAGTCCAGCACCGACCTGAGCCACACCGACGCCACCATGTACTACGAAATCCTCGACAACTGGGTCAACCTGGATGTCGGCCTGAGCGTGCGCCTGTTCGACGGCGAGATCAGCATTACCGGTGCCAACGGCGAGGGTTCAGTGGAATTTGACGCCCCTCTGCCGATGCTCTACGGCAACGCTCGCTTTAACCTGCCCTTCACCGGTCTTTACGCCCACGCCCTGGCCAATGTCATCAGCGTTGGCGACAACACCGTGAGCGATATGACTGTGGGCCTCGGCTACGAGGTTGCGGTAGTGGCGCTGGAGCTGGGTTACCGCACCTTTGACGTATCACTGGAAGACGATGACGACGAAGCCAATATCACTGTTGACGGCCTGTATATCGGCGTGAACATCGACATCTGACAGTCTGTCACCCCACAGAAAGCGCAGCCCCGTGCTGCGCTTTCTGCTTTTAGCCTCCCGCCCCTTGAAAGCACACTTCTCAACGTCGTACATTTCCATCATTCAACCACGCAGAGATTGAATACACCCTATGTACGGACGCCTGCTCGCCATTGCACTTTTTTTTCACAGCGGCCTTGGACTGGCCTGTAGCTGCCTCTGGCAAGGCCCCTTCAACGAGGTTTACCCCGACAGCGACCTGCTGGTCTACGCAGAGGTCAGCAGCACTCGCGGCAACAGTTTCGACGTCGACATTATTCAAAAACTCGACGGACAGGAATTTCGCGAATCACTGCGCGTGTGGGGGAAAACCGACGATCTCTGCCGCCCGGAGGTCAGCAACTTTGCACCTGGCAGTCAGTGGATACTGGCCTTGCAACGTCTCGACGAGGTGCCCGACAACGGCTTTAACCCGTTCAAGCCCAATATCAGTTTTGGCAGAAAAGGGGACTATGCCCTGTCCAGCTGTGGGGTGAACTGGCTGCAAGTAAAGGGTGGCCGGGTCACCGGCAATATTCTCGATGCGACCCGCTGGCAGTACCTCGACCCCAAGAAAACCCCGGTACTGCTGACCCTGTTTTTTGACTGGCTGCGTGGCGACCTCAGTGACGCGGCACTGGCGGAAGCCGCACGGCCACAGGGCGCCGCTCGGGAAATGCTCAACAACACCAAGATGTTTCTATGGCAGCTTGAGCGGGATAGCCGCGACGCCGAGGAGCTCATCGAGCATAGCCAGTGACATGCCCCAGATTTCCTTTTTACCCAAATAGTAACAGGGCAAATCCAGCGAAAAACGCCCTCGGGTTCGGGTGACCGTTACCCGGTTGCCGTGGTCAGCAATAAAGCTGATTGGCACCCACACTGCCTCGGCAACCTCGTGATTGGGTACCGGCGACACCGGCCCATGAATGCGAAACACATAGGGCGACACCACCATAGGGCGACGACCGGAATGGGGCCGCGACACCAGATCCGACAGACGGCCAATACAGTGGCCCACCTTCTCCAGGTCAATCGACAATTCTTCCAGGGTTTCCCGCTGTGCGGTGCGCACTCCAGTGTTATCACCAGGGTCCATGCGCCCGCCTGGAAAGGCCATATGCCCCGACCAGGGGTCTCCATCCCGATCTGCCCGTTTAATCATCAACACCTGTAACTCGGCGTCTGCCTCGCGCAGTATCAACGCCACCGACGACCGCTTGACCCAACGTCGCCACCAGCGGCGGCGGGGCCGAAAATGCTTCAGCGCCTCGCCGACGCGCTGTAGGTCGTAGTGTTTTATCTCTTCCAACCGCTCTGTCACGTATTCCCCAACTCACTGCAATCCGGCATCAAGTATACAGCTTGCGCAGGCGTTCAACGGCCAATTCCAACCGATCCAGACCGGTTGTATACGCAAAACGCACATGGGTATCGGCGCGATAGCGGCCAAAGTCTGCACCGGGTGTAATCGCAATACCGTGCTCCTCAAGCAGGCGTAGGCAAAACTGCTGGCTGTCGGAGGAAAATTTTTCAATACCTGCGTAGAGATACAGGGCCCCATCCGGACAATGGGGAATGGTAAAGCCCATTTCTGTCAGCGCGGGATACAGAAAATCCCGCCGCTGTGCAAACGCGTCCCGACGCGCGTCGAGTATCGACCGACATTCGGGCGTAAACGCCGCCAATGCCCCGTACTGACCCATCGTAGACATGGAAATAAACAAATTTTGCGCGAGTTTTTCCAGCAGCGGCACTGCCCATTCCGGGGCCACCAACCAACCCAGGCGCCAGCCAGTCATACCGAAATACTTGGAAAAACTGTTAATCACAAAGGCTTCGTCGGTGATCGACAGCACCGACGGTGCATCGACGCCGTAGCTCAGCCCATGATAAATTTCGTCGACAATCAAATGGCCATTGCGCGCTACACACAGCTCGTGCAAATCGCGCAACTGTCCGGCACTGAGGATTTCACCACTGGGATTGGCCGGAGACGCCACCATTACCCCTCGAGTGTTACTCTGCCAATGGGCCTCGGCAAGCGTGGCATCGAGCTGGTATCGCTGCTCCGGCCCCACCGGCACCAACTGCCCCTCGCCCTCAACCAAACGCAGAAAGTGACGGTTGCAGGGATAGCCGGGATCGGTCATCAACATGCCATCGCCGGGGTTTATCAGCAGCCCCGCCAACAGCAGCAGTGCGCCGCTGGCCCCGGGGGTAACCATAATCCGGCTCGGTGAAATCTCCAGCCCGTGCTCACTGCGATAAAAGTCGGCGATCGCCTGGCGCAACTCGGGTATTCCTGCGGCGGGGCTATATTGTGTTTCGCCACGCCCCAGCGCCGCCTGCGCCGCACGAACAATCGGCTCGGCACTGGTAAAGTCCGGCTCGCCAGCGGCCATATGCACAATATCCCGCCCCTGAGCCGCCAGGGCGTTGGCCCGGGTCAGTACCTCTACTACGCGAAAGGGCTCGATATCCCCCAGTCGCTCCGCCACCAAATTGCCCACTGCGCCCCCATATTCCTCAGCAAAGGCGACAGTGTAGCAGCGCCGGCAGGGGCCGCCATATCCTATAAACAGCCGAAGCGGCGTTTTTGTATGGCACAAGCTACACTTATCTGGTAGTTTTGCCCGTTTGGCGGCACAGCGTCGCCCGCAAATCCGCGGTTTGCGGTTAACGGCTTGTTAATAAAGAGGGCCAAGCATGCCTGCAAAGGACACATCTACAGAAAGTCTGAAAACCTTCACCCCTTATGTTCCCAAAAAGGGTGAAGAGTACATGAACGATGCGCAGAAGGATCACTTCCGTCAGATTCTGCGCAACTGGAAGGCTGAGCTCATGGAAGAGGTTGACCGCACGGTCAGCCATATGAAAGACGAAGCGGCAAATTTCCCCGACCCCGCTGACCGAGCGACACAGGAAGAAGAGTTTAGTCTGGAGCTGCGCACCCGTGACCGCGAGCGCAAACTCATCAAAAAGATCGACGCCACCCTCGATCTTATCGATGAGGACGACTACGGCTACTGCAACACCTGTGGCGTCGATATCGGCATCAAGCGCCTGGAAGCACGCCCCACCGCCACGCTTTGCATCGACTGCAAAACGCTGGATGAAATCAAGGAGCGTCAGGAGCGCGGCTGATACCCACTGGCGGCCTCGTGCCGCCAGCTTTCCCTATGACCCACAACGGTATCTATGTCGGCCGATTTGCGCCTTCGCCCACCGGCCCCCTTCACCTCGGCTCCCTGTGCACGGCACTCGGCAGTTATCTTGACGCCCGCGCCAAAGGCGGCCAGTGGCTACTCCGCATTGAAAATATCGACCCGCCACGGGAACAACCCGGTGCGGCAGAGGCTATTATTCGCTCGCTGCAGGCCCACCAGCTGCACTGGGACGGCGAAATCCTCTGGCAAAGCCAGCGCAGCGACGCCTACAATCACGCCCTGCACCAGCTGTTGAACAACAGCGCGGCCTTCTATTGCAGCTGTTCACGCTCGCAACTCAGCACCGTTGGCGGCGTGCATCGCGGCGACTGCATTGCCCCCCTCGACCGCAGCGATGCTGCGATTCGCCTGCGGGTGGCCGACGACGACATCCACTTTCACGACCGCCTGCTCGGCCCCATCACTCAACACCCGGCCAACGATGGCGATGTTGTGCTGCGCCGTCGCGATGGACTGTTTGCCTACCAGCTCGCGGTTGTCGTCGACGACGAGCACCAGGGGGTGACGGATATTGTCAGGGGCTATGACCTGGTCAGTTCGACCGGCTGGCAACTACTGCTGCAACGGGCACTCGGCTACCACCAGCCTCATTATTTGCACCTGCCACTGCTCGTCGATGAACACGGCGACAAACTGAGCAAGCGCAGTTATGCGCCCCCCCTCGACGACCTGCAACCGGAGCACAATATCCGTCAGGTGCTCGGCTATCTCAACCAGCCATCGCCGCCACCGGAACTATCACTGACAGAAACATTGAACTGGGCGGTGGCCCACTACCAACCCAATAGTATTCCTAGCCAGCCTATCGCCATTAACCCTAAATAATCGAGAGGGGACAGACCCCACCCCGCGCATTCACCGGCAATGCTCGCTACAATGGGGCCTTCTGCTCCACGGGCCCGGTATGACCATGAGTGCACGCTCCCCACTTTTGCTATTGCTTTGTTCGCTATTTGTTTTCAGCCCTACACTGGCCCAGTGGCTCGATGCCGCGGGCACCGCCTGGTACCGCCATCATCTGGTGTGGTTCGCCATTATTATTTTTATCTACCTGGCAGCACGAAAGCGGGACAACCATGGCGTTTGATATCAATACCCTGTTATTTCTCGGGCTTCTTTACCTGTTATTGCTGTTCGCCATTGCCTTTGCCACGGAAAAGCAGCTGCTGCCACAGGCGCTGATCGAACACCCAGCTGTATATGTGCTGTCACTTGGCGTGTATGCCAGCGCCTTTGCCTACTACGGCGTCACCGGCCTGGCCAAGGCCTATGGCATGAGCTACCTGAATTATTATCTGGGCATATCCGCTGCCCTGTTTCTGCTGCCGGTACTGATCGCACCATTGCATCATGTGTGTAAAAGCTACCGCTTGAATTCCATCGCCGATATCCTCAGCTTTCGCTTTCGCAGCCAATGGGTTGGCTCCCTCAGCACGATCATTAGCGGACTCGCTATTACCCCCATTCTCGCCGTACAGATCCAGACCGTCTCCAACGCAGCGTCGACGCTCACTACCGCCGATCCCCTGAGCGATGAGGGCAGCATTTTCCGACGCTTAACCGGCATCGCCTTTTGCGTAATTATCAGTGTATTCACGATTTTATTCGGCTCCCGCAGCCTGTCCTCCAAGGACAGCCATCGCGGCTTGGTCACTGCGCTCGCCTTTGAGTCTCTGGTCAAGCTCATCGCCTTTCTGGTCCTGGGCGTTGTCGCGGTTGTCAGTATTTTCGGCGGTTTCAGCGACATGCAAGCATGGTTAGCGGCTAACCCGCAGCTGATTACCAGCATGGCTGAGGCAAATGCCAACGACAGCGGCAGAATGATGCTGTTACTGTTTTTTGCAGCGGCGATCTGCATGCCCCACGTTTTTCACATGCTGTTTGCCGAGAATTCCAGCTCACGCAATCTGGTTTCTGCCAGCTGGGGCCTACCCCTTTACCTGTTCCTCATCAGCCTGCCGGTACTCCCCTTGTTGTGGAGTAACGCCGCCATCGGCGCCGATATGAATGGCGACTACGCCGCATTAAACGTGCTCAACCATCTCGACAGCCCAGCGCTGACACTGCTGGTCTTTATTGGCGGCATCTCCGCCGCCAGCGGCGTGATTATTGTGTCAACGCTGGCTCTGGCTTCTATGTGGCTTAACCATCTGGTTCTCCCGTGGCAAACACCGCAAAAACGGGACATCAACATCTACAACTGGCTGCTGTTGACCCGCCAGTGCCTGATTGTGGCCGCAATTTTCACCAGCTACCTGCTCTACGAGATCATTCCCGACCGCAAGCTCCTCAGCGACCTTGCCCTGGTGTCTGTCGCAGGCTGCGCGCAGCTGCTGCCCGGCTTACTTGCCACCCTGTATTGGCCCAATGCCAACCGCAACGGTTTTATCGCGGGCCTACTGACCGGGCTGACACTGTGGATCACCGGCACCCTGCTACCAATACTGGGGCTAGCTCCCCCCGCCATTATTCAATCACTGCTCGACGCCAGCGCACCGGAGACCTGGCTCAGTTTCGCAGGTATTACTCTCGCGCTGAACGGAATCGTCTTCGTGGGGGTTTCCCTGCTCACCGAAACCTCCAAAGAGGAGCGCAGCGCTGCCGAAGCCTGCACCGTCGATGACCTGAATCGCCCCAGCCGCCAGGCACTTAACCTGAAAAGCGCCATGGAAATGCGCTCGCGCCTGGCCGAAACCATTGGCCACACTGTGGCCAAGCAGGAGGTCAACCGCGCCCTCAACGAGCTGCAGCTCAGCATCAATGAAACGCGACCCTATGCACTGCGACGACTGCGCGACCGCATAGAAATCAATCTGTCGGCGCTGGTGGGGCCATCGAATGCCCGCCGAGTCATTGATCGCAGCCTACCCTACACTGGCGACATCGCCGGTGACGGCGAGGACATCAATTACATTGAGGACCGCCTGGAGCGCTACCAAACCCACTTGACCGGTCTTGCCGCCGACCTCGACGGCCTGCGCCGCTACCACCGACAAACACTGGAAAACCTGCCTACCGGGGTGTGCGCACTGGGTGCCGACTCGGAAATTCTGCTGTGGAACAAGAGCATGGCGAGCATCACCGGCATTCACAGTGCCGAGATTACCGGCTCTGCCCTGGGCGGTCTGCCCAACGCCTGGCGCGAGCTGCTGGTCAGCTTCTGCGCCAGCCCCGACGACCACTGGAATAAATACAGCCTCGAGCTGGAGGGCACGCCGCGCTGGCTAAACCTGCACAAAACCGAATCGAAAATGCTCGGCCGCAACGAGCTGATTGTGGTTATCGAAGACATCACCGACACCCAACTACTGGAAAAGGAGCTGGGACATCAGGAGCGCCTCGCTTCTATCGGTCGCCTCGCCGCCGGCGTTGCCCACGAGATCGGCAACCCGGTCACCGGCATCGCCAGTCTCGCGCAAAACCTGCGCTACGAGACGGAAGACCCTGCATTACTGGAAACCGCCGAGCAGATCGTCAAGCAAACCCGGCGCATCAGCACCATTGTGCAAAGTCTGGTTAACTTCGCCCACAATGGCCGCGACGATCCCACCCGGGCGAAGGAAGCCGTTTCAGTGGCCCAATGTGTGAACGAAGCCATTCAACTGCTGAGCTTCGACAAGGAAGCCAAAAAAGTTCACTATGACAATGCCTGCGACCCGTGCATTGCCGTTGCCGGCGACTATCAGCGGCTGACCCAGGTGTTTATCAATTTGTTGACCAACGCCCGTGACGCCAGCCCCGAGGGCAGCACCATCCGCATCGACGCGGATAGCCTCGACACCAATGCACTGATCCGCGTCGTCGACCAGGGGGAAGGCATCCCTCCCGACATTGCCGAACATATCTTCGAGCCCTTTTTCACCACCAAGGAACCGGGCAAGGGTACCGGCCTCGGGCTCGCCCTGGTGTATCGTATTATCAACGACCTGAACGGTGATATTTCCGTGAAAAGCCCAGTCAGCGACAATGGGGCCAGCGGCAGCTGTTTTCAGTTGCAACTACCGCTGGCCTGCCATATTCAACCGCCACTACCGACCAGCAGCAACCGGGCGTTTCTGGAATTATGACCGCTAACGCGTTATGTTGTCCGGCTGTGTTCGGCAAGCCGACATCCGATGGAGCGAAATATGCCGCGAATATTAATCGTTGAAGACGAAGATGTTATCCGCCTCGCCCTCCGGCGACTTCTGGAGCGCAATGACTATCTAGTGGATGAAGTAGGCTCGGTACAGGATGCCATCAGCCGCTTCGATCTCGACAGCTATTCATTGATTATCAGTGACCTGCGTCTTCCCGGCGCGCCCGGCACCGAATTAATCAGCAAGACCGATCGGCCAGTACTGATCATGACCAGCTACGCCAGCTTGAAATCAGCGGTCGATTCAATGAAAAAAGGGGCCATCGACTACATCGCCAAGCCTTTTGACCACGACGATATGCTCGATACTGTCGCGCGCATCATCAGCAACCACGAGCAGGATCCACCGACACCTCTTAGCAGCAGCCGCCAGCGCCGGGACACCGCGGCGAGCAATGGTATGATCGGCAGCTGCAAACCCATGCAGCGTCTGTACGACCATATTCGCCGCGTGGCGCCCACCGACACCACCGTGTTGATCCACGGCGAAACCGGCACCGGCAAGGAACTGGTTGCCCGAGCCCTGCACTCACAAAGCAAGCGTGCGACGAAGAACATCGTCTGTGTAAACTGTGCCGCCATACCGGAAACACTGATTGAGTCCGAATTATTCGGCTACGAAAAGGGCGCCTTCACCGGCGCCAACGCCAACCGAATCGGCCTGATCGAAGCCGCCGACGGCGGCACCCTGTTCCTCGACGAAATCGGCGAGCTACCGCTCGAAGCCCAGGCGCGGCTGCTGCGCTTTATTCAGGAAGACGAAATCCGCCGCATTGGCGCCGTAGAGTCCAACAAGGTCGATGTCCGCTTGATCTGCGCCACCCACCGCGACCTGAAAGACATGGCCCACCAGGGACGCTTTCGGGAGGATTTGTACTACCGCATCAACGTCATGAAGCTGGAACTACCGCCGCTGCGTGAACGCGGTAAAGATATTCTGGAAATTGCCGAAACCCTGCTCAAGCGCCGCTGTGAAGCCTTGGGCCGGGAGCCACTGAAACTCAGCCCGAGGGCCATTCAGGCGATCACCACCTATATCTGGCCGGGCAATATTCGCGAGCTGGAAAACGCCATTGAGCGCGCCGTCATCCTCTGCGAAGGCGACGAAATCGACAACGAGCTGCTGGATATCGACCTTGAGCTGGTGGACATCAGCCAAATTCGCGGTCGCCGCACAGAGCCGCGCCCCCGCTACCCCCAGCAACAGATTCCCGAGCGCAAGGAATCCCGGCCACGCACCCGCAACGCCGACCCCGCCGAAGATCTGTCACTGGAGGATTATTTTCAGCGCTTTGTTCTCGAACACCAGGACAGCATGAGCGAAACCGAACTCGCGCAAAAACTGGGAGTCAGCAGAAAATGCCTGTGGGAGCGCCGGCAGCGACTTGGCATTCCGCGCAAAAAATCAGCGCGCAGTGGAAGCAACTAAGCCCACTATGACACCGTTACCCAAAAATGATTCGCGTAACACATGGCGTTTATATAGGTAACAATACACATAAATGCAACAACCCCCAAAACCCCTAAAACACAACAAGTCATTGAAAAATATAGAAATTCAAAAGTTGGCACAAGGGATGCAATCCTAAGGGGCAAAAGAAGAATAAAACCACACAATAAAAATAATAGAGATCGGACCAATAACAATAACAGACGAAGCAAAGAGACCTGGGTGGGGAAGACATTGTTTTCCCCTTCTTCGTTTTAGCCCCCCTGAAATGAGCTAACCCCCCCTTTTGACCCGCGAAGCATTTCCCTTGTGCTAGAATGCCGCATTTGCCAATCTGGGCTGATACTGAGACCAATGAGCGCCAATACTGTTTCCGGGCTATGGAAAAAGCTGACCGGCAAGCTGAACATGAGCAAGCCAGACATTCATATGCCAACAATTATCCAGCGCGATGACCACTGCGTTTCACGCAGCCTGATCAGCGATAGCGCGTTGAAGGTGATGCACCGACTCAACCAGGGCGGCTATCAAGCCTATCTGGTGGGTGGCGGTGTACGCGACATTCTGCTCGGCGGCCAACCCAAAGACTTCGACGTTGCCACCGACGCCACTCCCGAACAGGTGCGCGGCCTGTTTCGCAACAGCCGGATTATCGGGCGGCGCTTTCGCATCGTACACGTGCGCTTTGGCCGGGACGTTATCGAGGTCACCACCTTCCGTGGCAGTCACGACGCTCCCGAGACCCAAACCAACCCGCGCAGCAAACGCTCCGCGCGCAATGAATCCGGCATGCTGCTGCGCGACAATGTGTTTGGCAGCATGGATGAAGACGCCCTGCGCCGCGACCTCAGCATTAACGCCCTCTATTATTCCAGCAAAGACTTTGCCATTTACGACTTTGCCGACGGCCTTGAAGACCTCAAGCGCCGCCTGATACGCGTGATCGGCGACCCGGAGACCCGCTACCGCGAGGACCCGGTGAGAATGCTGCGCGTGGTGCGTTTTGCCGCGAAGCTCGACTTCGACATCGAGCCCGCCACCGAGGCGCCGCTGAAAAACCTCAGCCCCCTGCTCAGCGATATCGCGGCAGCACGCATGTTCGACGAAGTGCTCAAGCTATTGATGAATGGGCGCGCCCTGCAAACCTACGCACTGATGCAACGCTACGGCCTGTTTGCCCCCCTTTTCCCCGCCACCCAGAAATTGCTAGATCGCGGCGTACCCCACGCCTATGAGCTGATACAGCAGGGCCTGGCCAATACTGATGCCCGCATCTCTGAGGACAAGCCAGTCACTCCTGCGTTTTTATATGCGGTTCTGCTGTGGCCAGTGGTGAAAGAGATACACGCCGAACTGGTTGCCGAAGGTGTGCCGGAAATACCCGCACTCCACCAGGCCTCGGAGCGGGTACTGCACAAGCAGCAGCAAACTGTGGCCATCCCCAAGCGTTTTTCACTGCCCATGCGCGACATCTGGGAATTACAGCTGCGCTTTGCACGACAGTCGGGTAAACGCGCCACCCAAGTGGTGGAAAACCGCTATTTCCGCGCCGGCTACGACTTTCTATTGTTACGCGAGCAAGCAGGCGAGATCGACAACAGCCTCAGTCAGTGGTGGCAAGCCTATTACGAAGCTCAGCCCGAAACCCGCGAGGGGATGGGCCGACCCCGCGAAGACAACGATCGACCACGGCGCCCCCGCCGCCGTCGGCGCGGACCACGGAAAGACACATGATTCGAAGCTATATCGCGCTTGGCAGCAACCAGGGGTCGCCACTGGCACAGATTTATGGCGCCCTTAATGCATTGAAACGACTCCCTGGCAGTCGCCTCGTTGGCCAATCTCGCCTGTACGGCACCCGTGCTGTCGGACCGGGCCAACAAGAGGATTACATCAATGCCGTCGTTGCCATCGACACCGCACTGAGCGCCGACGAGTTGCTCACAGCCCTGCAGCGCATTGAAAGCCACCACGGCCGTCAGCGCGATATTCGCTGGGGACCCCGCACCCTGGATCTGGATATTCTGCTGTACGGCGACCATCGCATCGACAGCCCACGCCTGAGCATTCCCCACCCACGACTCGGGGAGCGCCGCTTCGTATTGCAGCCGCTGGCTGACCTCGACGCCGAGCTCGCCCGCCAACACAGCAAGCTCGACAGCGCCGATATCGACGCCCTCGACGATGATATTTGGCTCCTCGACCCGGACCAGCTCGCCAGCCATGCCGAATGAACGCCTGTTTACCCGCGACACCCCTCCACGCCATATCGCTATAGAGGGCCCGATCGGCGTGGGCAAGAGCACCCTCGCCAAACGGCTCGCCGAATCGCTCAATTACACCCCGGTGTTCGAGCAGGCCGAGGAAAATCCGTTTCTGGAACAGTTTTACAGCAAGCAGGCCAACAGCGCCCTCGCCACCCAATTGTTCTTTCTGTTTCAGCGGGTGCAGCAACTCGACAGCCTGGGTGACGGCGACCTGTTCAGCGGCGGCTATGTGGCCGACTACCTGTTCGCCAAAGATCCGCTCTTTGCCTCCATTACATTGGACAGCAATGAGCTGGCCCTCTACCGAAAGGTCTACGAACAACTGGCCCCCAACCCGCCCCCGGTGGATCTGGTGATCTATCTACAGGCACCGGTGAAAGTGCTGAGAGAGCGCGTGATTCAACGGGGAGTGCGCTTTGAGCGTCATATCAGCGGCGACTACCTTGAAGCGCTGAATGAAGCCTACAGCGAGTTCTTTTTGCGCTATGACTCCAGTCCCCTGGTGATCGTTAACGCGGCGGAAATTGACTTTGCCCACAATGAGCAACACTATCAGCAACTTCTCGAGTATTTACTGGATATTCGCGGCGGCCGCCATTATTTTAACCCCACATTTTTTTGAGTCTCAGCGAGGCAAAGCATGAGCAATGTCAGCATTACCACCCTGATGCAGAAAAAACAGGCTGGTGAAAAATTCGCCGTGGTCACCTGCTACGACGCGAGTTTCGCCCAACTGGTAGAAAAGGCCGGCATCGAAGCCATCCTGGTTGGCGACTCCCTTGGCATGGTGTTGCAGGGTCACGACTCCACCCTGCCCGTAACCGTGGCTGATATGGCCTACCACACCGCCGCGGTGGCCCGCGGCTGCAAAGCCCCCCTGGTAATTGCCGATATGCCCTTTGGCAGCTACCACAGCCTTGAACCTTGCCTGAACGGAGCCACCGAGCTAATGCGCGCCGGTGCACAGATGGTCAAACTCGAAGGAGGCACCTGGCTGTGCGACAGTATTCAGCAACTGGTGCGCGCCGGTATCCCCGTGTGCGGCCACCTCGGCCTAACCCCCCAGTCGGTCAATGTCCTCGGTGGCTACCGCGTACAGGGTCGTGAAGAGAGCCAGGCGGCGGTCATCATGAAAGACGCCAAGGCCCTTCAGGCCGCCGGTGCTTCTATGTTGGTGCTGGAATGTGTCCCGACAGCCCTGGCAGCGGACATCAGCGCCGAACTGGAAATACCGGTGATCGGCATCGGCGCCGGGCCGGCCACTGACGCCCAGGTGTTGGTGCTCCATGACCTGCTTGGAGTTACCCAGAAAACCGCGCGCTTTGTACGGAATTTCGCTGCAGACGGCGTCAGCATTGAAGAAGCGCTTTGCCTGTACCGTCAATCGGTTATCGACGGAAGCTTCCCCGCAGCCGAGCACTGCTTTGACTAGAGCAGAAAATCGGAGGAAACTGTTACCCGTAGAAACACTTATTCGCGGGTAACAAAGTTGTGAATTTTTTGTTACCAAGGCATTGAACGGCCATTATGATTGGGGCATACTTGCCCGCCACTGAAGAAACTGCTCAGAATATGACCAATTTTGTCACTCATTTTGAGCATCGGTGGACAGGTCGCCAGCCCGCAGATGGAGCGGACTGACTTCACAGCAAACTGCCTTCGTTATTCCAACGAAGATCGAGATTGGGAAGTTGGGTGGTATGAAAACATACAGCACAGCCACAGCACTCCGGGCCGCGATTTCCGCAGCACGCCGCGCAGGAAAAACTGTTGCCTTCGTCCCGACGATGGGAAATCTCCACGAAGGTCATATTGAACTTGTGCGCCGCGCCCGCCGTGAAGCTGACGTCGTTGTCGTCAGTATTTTCATCAACCCGCTGCAATTCTCTGCCAGCGAGGATTTGAGCACCTACCCCCGCACGCTTTCCGCTGACAAGGAAAAGCTGTTTGCCGAGGGTGTTCAGTTTTTATTCCAGCCGCCGGTTGAGGAAATCTATCCCGAAGGGATGGACAGCCACAGCAAGGTTTCAGTTCCGGCGATTTCGGAAAAACATTGCGGAGCCAGCCGACCCGGCCACTTCACCGGCGTCGCCACCATCGTCAATAAACTGTTCAACATCGTCCAGCCCGATGTTGCCGTGTTTGGCGAGAAAGATTTCCAGCAACTCAGCGTCATCCGCAAGATGGCCCGAGACCTGTGCATGCCGATCAATATTATTGGTGTTGCCACCGCCCGTGCCGAAGATGGCCTGGCCCTCAGCTCGCGCAATGGCTACCTAAGCGAGGAGCAACGGCAAATTGCACCGGTATTGCACCGCATTCTGCAAGAGACTCGCGAGGCCATCGCCTGCGACTATGACAGTTACAGCGTGCTTGAAGCACACGCCGAACAGGTATTGCGGGACGCCGGCTTTGAGCCCGACTACTTCAATATCTGCGACGCCCGCAGTCTTGGCGAAGTTAGCCCGGACACCGAGGAAGTCGTGATTCTGGCCGCCGCCAAACTTGGCAGCACCAGACTCATCGACAATGTCACCCTGACCATGAATCCCAGCGCAGACTGGGGTATGCTGGCGGCTAATTAAGCCCGCTACTGAGACCGAAGAGAAAGGAACAGCGTTATGCAGTCCGTTATGCTGAAAGCCAAACTCCATAAAGCTCGTGTAACCCACGCCGTATTGGATTATGAAGGCTCCTGCGCCATAGATGGAAAACTGCTCGACATGTCGGGTATCCGTGAGTTCGAGCAGATCCAGATCTACAACGTCACCAATGGCGAGCGGTTTACCACCTATGCTATTCGCGGCGAAGACAACAGCGGGATTATTTCGATCAATGGCGCAGCGGCACACAAGGCCGGCGTCGATGACACGATCATTATCTGCGCCTATGCCAGTTACACCGAGGCCGAGTTGATCAACTTCAAGCCGCGCTTGATCTACATGAACCCCGACAATACCGTCAGCCACTCCAGCAACGCCATTCCCGTTCAAGTCGCCTGACGCAAGTGCGGCCGGCTTTGCCGGTCGCGCCTCCTCCCTCCCGATACAGAACCAACCCCCTGCCGATACGGTCTTTATCCCAAAGGTCGTCAGCGTTATGCTGAGCGTCACCCATTGGCAGTGCGCCTCAACAAAATTCATAAATCGCGACAGGATGCTCTATGACAAGCTTCACGCCCCACCCCGTGCCCAGCGAATTTGCCCGCCACGCGCATGTCGACAAGGCGCGTTATGACGACATGTACCAGCGCTCTCTTAACGACCCTGACAATTTCTGGGCAGAGCAGGCGAAGACCTTTCTGAGCTGGGACACCCCCTGGCACACCGTATGTGACTACGATTTTCCCAAAGGCGAAGCGCGCTGGTTCGACGGCGCAAAGCTCAATGTCAGCTACAACTGCATTGACCGCCACCTCGCGACCCGCGCCGATCAAGTCGCCATAATCTGGGAGGGCGACGACCCCGCCCACAGCCACAACATTACCTACCGTCAGCTCCACGAGGCCGTATGCCGCCTGGCCAATGTGCTGAAAACCCAGGGCGTCGGTGCCGGAGACCGGGTATGTATCTACATGCCCATGATCCCTGAAGCCGCCTATGCCATGCTCGCCTGTGCCCGCATTGGCGCCATACACTCTGTCGTATTTGGCGGCTTCTCTCCCGAGGCCTTGAAGGACCGTATTCAGAACGCTGAATGCAAGTTACTGATTACTGCGGACGAAGGCATACGCGGCGGTAAAAAAGTGCCGCTGAAGGCTAACGCCGATGTCGCGCTGGCCGAATGCCCCAGCGTGGAAAAGTGCCTGGTCGTATCCCGCACCGGCGCCGACATTGAATGGCAACAGGGCCGCGACCTCCGCTACGACGTGGAAATGGCTGCGGCAAGCAACGACTGCCCAGCGGAGGCCTTCGACAGCGAACACCCGCTGTTCATCCTCTACACCTCCGGCTCCACCGGCAAGCCCAAGGGTGTGTTGCATACCAGCGGCGGTTATTTGCTGCACTCGGCAATGAGCCACAAATACGTTTTCGACTACAAGGACGGCGAAGTCTTCTGGTGTACCGCCGACGTTGGCTGGATCACCGGCCATAGCTACATTGTGTACGGCCCGCTGGCAAACGGCGGGACCACCCTGCTGTTTGAAGGTGTGCCAACCTACCCTGACGCCTCCCGTTGCTGGCAGGTGGTGGACAAACACGACGTGAGCATTTTTTACACCGCCCCCACCGCCCTGCGCGCCTTGATGGGCGCCGGCGATGACTACGTGCAGCGCTGCTCTCGCAGCAGCTTGCGCCTGCTCGGCACCGTAGGCGAGCCCATCAACCCCGAGGCCTGGGAGTGGTATCACCGCGTCGTGGGCGATGGACGCTGCCCCATTGTCGACACCTGGTGGCAAACTGAAACCGGTGCCCATATGCTCACCCCCCTGCCCGGCGCAACAGCAATGAAACCCGGCGCAGCCACCAAGCCCTTCTTCGGCGTGGAGCCGGTGCTGCTCGACAATGAAGGCAACGAACTGGAGGGTGCCGCCGAGGGTCTACTGGCCATCAAGCGCTCCTGGCCCGGCCAGATTCGCAGCGTCTACGGCGATCACCAACGAATGATCGACACTTATTTCAGCACTTACCCCGGCTACTACTTTACCGGTGACGGCGCCCGTCGCGACGCCGACGGCGACTACTGGATCACTGGCCGGGTCGATGATGTACTCAATGTGTCCGGCCACCGCATGGGCACCGCAGAGGTCGAAAGTGCGTTAGTGCTTCACGACAAGGTCGCCGAAGCGGCTGTGGTCGGCTTTCCCCACGACATCAAGGGCCAGGGAATTTACGCCTACGTGACCTTGATGAATGGCGTTGACGGCGACGACGCGCTCATCGCCGAGTTGATTGCCCTGTGTACCAGAGAGATTGGCCCCATTGCCAAACCCGACCAGATCCAGTGGGCGCCGGGACTGCCGAAAACCCGCTCAGGTAAAATTATGCGCCGGATTCTACGCAAGATCGCCGCGAACGAACTGGATACCCTGGGGGACACCTCTACTCTGGCCGACCCTTCGGTGGTGGAAGACCTGATCGCCCAGCGCAAAAATACCTGAGAAACAAACCCTCCGCCGCACTCAGTGGCGGCGGGGATAGCGCGCCTGAAACCAGCAATACGCATAGGGGGGCAGATTTAAAACGCCCTGCTCCCCGACTACCTCGCTACCACTGAGCAGCTCTGTCCAGGTCAACTCCGCGTCGAGGTTCAGCTCCGACAGCGATATCCGCTGTGGCTCGCCGCTGATGTTGTATACCGCGACAATCGTCTGCGGATCGCGCAAATCCTTGCTGCGACTTTCGCGGCGAATACCGAACACCTGCTCGCCAAGGTGCAGAGGGTATTGGGCGGCATTGGGATGGAAAGCAGGTTGTTGGCCTCGAAGCGCAATCAGTGCCTTCAGCTCATCCAGAATGCGTCGGTGATGGTTGTCCTGCGACAAAGTATCGCGCAAGGTATCAAGCTGCCACTGATGGCGATTGATAGCGCGATTGTGGCCGGTATGTTCCAACCGCTTTTCATCGTTTTCAGTGCTGAGCAGGCTGTGAATATAAAAGGCAGGCAAGCCCTGCACTGCCAGCATCAGCGCATGGGCGCAGACAAAGCGCGCCTCCTGAAAACCGTCCTCTCCCCGCTTATTACTGCGGCGCATGGCGTCGAATAGACTGATATTGATTTCGTAGGGGCGGTTTTCGCCATTGCCCAAGGCCCGCCACGACACCCGCCCGCCGCTCTGCTGCATCAATGCCACCAGCTCGTCAATTTCGCCGTCGCTCAGCAAGCCCTCCGCCGGGCGCAAACCAATACCGTCGTGGGAGGCGATAAAATTAAAGTAAGTAGTGCCGTCCTGCGCCGCCGGCATACCCATCATCCAGTTTTTCAGAGCGTGGCAGTTCTCCGTGACCATTGTGTTGAGCAACAACGGCGGCAGCGAAAAGTTGTAGACCATATGGGCCTCATTGGCATTGCCGAAGTACGCCAGGTTTTCGCGCAGGGGAATATTGGTCTCGGTGATTATGATGGCGTCGGGTACCGCGTGTTCAATCACGCTGCGCAACAGGCGCACCACCTCGTGGGTCTGCTCCAGGTTAAGACAACTGGTGCCCACGTCTTTCCACAGAAATGCCACCGCATCCAGGCGGAAGATTTTGACCCCGTGGTCGAGGTAGTGGCGCACAATACGAATAAACTCCAGTAACACCTCCGGATTGCGAAAATTCAGATCGACCTGATCGTGACTGAAGGTACACCAGACATGTTTTTTCCCCTCCAGCGTTTGCACTTCCGCCAACAGCGGACTGGTGCGAGGCCTGACCACCGCCGACAGATCTGTGTCGGGGCTTTCCTCAACAAAGTAGTTCAGCCCTGGGTGTTTTCGCTGTTTGAAATTTTCGAACCACTGACTGCGCGCCGAGCAGTGATTAATCACCAGGTCCGCCATCAAATCAAAGTCACGCGAAATAGCGGTGATGTCCTGCCACTCACCCAGTGACGGATTGACCTCGACATAGTTGATAACCGAAAAGCCGTCGTCGGAACTCCACGGATAGAACGGCAGTATATGCACACCGCTGACCAGCCCCTTCAGCTCCTCACGCAAAAAGGTATGCAGGGTATGCAGCGGCCATTCGCCCTCTTTGATCAATGAGTCGCCGTAGGTAATGACCAGACAGTCGCTCTCGTCCCACAGATTTTTATGGGCCTCGGGAAGAAAGCAGCGCTGCTCCAGTCGCATAATCTGCTCGATAGCATCCACCAATGCAGCGTTGTCCTGAGCGGGATATATCACCGCCAGATGACCCGCCAGGCGTTGCTGTAAATGCTCCCGCGCGGCGACATCACTCATTGGCTGTACTCTTCACAGTCGGCCGCCACCGCCAGCATCAGGTCGTCCTGCAAACCCGGCTCGGCGCTGGCCACCCGGTTCCAGCTGGGAATAAAAGGGGTTTCCATGGGGTTGTCCAGAAAGGTGTTACCGGCCTTGACGATATTGCCTGCAAACAGCTCTACCGCCTGTTCCTCGCCGTGCAAATCCAGCTCAAGGCCATTCATCACCGCATCGTTGCGGTAACTCTCGATAAAATCCAGCGCCACGCGATAATAGGTGGCTTTGATCGAACGGAAGGTTTCATTGGTAAACACCACCCCGTTGGTCGCCAGCTTGCGAAAAATGGCCTTGCTGATATCAATCGACATTTTCGACAGGCCGCCGCTGTCGTCTCCCGCCGACAGAGATTGGTGCTTGTGGTCATAAGCGTCGGCAATATCCACCTGGCACAGACGGTTGGTCGAATAGTTGCGATACATTTCCGACAACACGCCGATTTCCAGGCCCCAGTCACTGGGAATTCGCAGATCGTTCAATACATCCTTGCGCATGGAGAACTCCCCCGACAGGGGGTAGCGATAGCTGTCGAGGTACTCCAGATATTCCAGGTCGCCAAAGATTTTCTTCAACGAACGAATCAGGGGAGTCACCAGCAAGCGACTCACCCGACCGTTTACCCGACCGTCGGCAACACGGGAGTAATAGCCCTTGCAGAACTCATAGTTAAAACCGGGGTTGGCGATGGGATAAAACAGTTGCGCCAGCAGACGGCGATCGTAGGTGAGAATATCGCAGTCGTGCAGGGCAATAGCCTCGGCTCTGCCCGAACCCAGCACATAGCCCAGGCAATACCAGACATTGCGCCCCTTGCCGGCCTCCAGTGGCGCCAAACCCCGCTCCTGCAAACGCTGGTCTATCGCCTTGAGTCGCGGTCCGTCGTTCCACAATACGCGGTGACGCTGGGGAAGCCGCGAGAAAAAGTGAAGGGCGTGTCGATACTGCTCCTCGTTGGCCTGGTCCAGACCGATGACAATTTCGTCGATGTAGGTGACCTTGGCCAACTCATCAATAATATGGTTCAGAGCAGGCCCTTCCAGCTCCGAATACAGTGACGGCAGCACCAGCGCCATAGGTCGCCGCAGCGAAAAAGCCTCCAGCTCCGCCTCAAGCTGCTCAATCGGTCGGTCGACCAAATTGTGCAGTGTCGTAATAATGCCGTTTTGGTAGAAATCACCCATCGCAGTTGCGCTTCCTTAATTCATTGTTATAGATCGTTAAACGCCCAAATATTCAGGGCGATAAAATGGCCCGCAGCGCCTCATTCCAGCCGGAGGGGCCATAGCCTTCGGTGATAATAACCTCGCCACTTGGCGACTTGATGACCGGCGGAACATGGTGTGGCGAACGCACCACCACGGCAATATCGGCGGCTTGTAGCATTGCCACATCGTTGTGACTGTCTCCCAGTGCCACCGTTAGCGCTTCACCCTCAGGATCCAGCACTGCTGCCAGCCACTGCATCGCGGCGCCTTTGTCCGCTGCGCCCATAATATGGATAAAGCGCCCTCCTTTGAGCGCCTGTAAACCGCTATTGGCCAAGCCTTCGGCAAAGCGCTGCCAGTTGTCGTCGCTGTCCTGCCACAGAATTGGTTCCGAGAAATGCCGATCCAAGGCCAGGCTCGCTTCATTTTGGTGCAGACCACAGACTTCACTCAGCTCCTGCGCCGTCATATCGGCAAATCCCCGAAAACGAAACCCGTAGACTTCCCGCCACCGAGCCAGCAGGGCGAGGATATCGCCCCGTTCCGGGGCAAAACGCTTGCAGCGCATACCATCGACCCATTCCAGTGCAATATCGTTTCTCCCACAGCCCTCGGGGAAAAACACCGCTGCGCCGTTTTCGACAATAAAGGGGTGGGGATTGCCCAGTTGTTCCCGCAGTACCGCCAACTCCGCCCGGGTTTTGCTGGTATTGAATACCCAGGGAATTTCCCTTGCTGCCAGCAGACGCATGGCCTCGGCAGCGGGCGCGAAGGAATAAGTGTCGTGATCCAGCAGGGTGCCATCCAGATCAGTAAATACGAGATAGGAATCGCTCACCAATACCCCTTATTGCCGCGTTCGCATTTCGACCACATTGCGGTCAACATCCAGTCTCATCACACCGTCAGCCGTAATCGGCAGCTCACGTAAACTGTGCTCGGTCAGCCGCTGATAGTAACTGACAAAGCGGCCCACAGCCTCGGCATCCATTGCGGCGGCCTGCCCACGACGCGCGGCAAGGCGCTGCTCCTGCTCCAGCCGCCACTCAGCCACACAGGCGAAGCCCGGCGCCTCCAGCATCAACAGGTAGTCAATGTGGGCGAACCATCGCTGGTACTCGTGGGCCAGCATGTCGTTCACCCGCTGGCGCCAGCGCCCCTCAGCGTCTTCCAGTCGCTCCAGTTCATTCACCGGCGGCACAAGCTCATCGTCACTCTGCGGCAGCGCGCCAACGCACCAGCCTTCAAAAATTACCACGTCCACTGGCCCCTGCAGACGACTCCACTTTTCCTCGGCGAAGCGGTCGTCGGCCAATTTATCGAAGCGGGGCACCGGCAAGCTCTCGCCTGCCCTCAGAGCCAACAGCTGCTGCAAGGTCTCCACACCCAACCGAACATCGTGGGTACCCGGCACTCCCCGGGTCGCGAATAGTGGGTGCACCAGCTCGGCCATCTCCTCGCGCTCGGCGCGGCGCAGATAAAAATCGTCCAGAGACACCACCGCCACCGACAGTCCCCGCCGCCGCAGATACCAGGCGAAATACCCCGCCAATGTTGATTTTCCGCTTCCCTGGGCACCGTGAATGCCCAGCACCCGCAAATCACCACTGCGCATCGGCTTTTCCAGGGCGGAGATAAAGGGCTGAAAATACGCCGAGACCTGCTCGGAATAACTCGCGGGCAGCCGTTCTTCGGCTAGAAATTCTTCAATACCATCAATTACTTCGGCCAATTTCAGCCTCCTCAGCACTCTCTTATTATAGTAAGCAGGTTTCTTGCCAACCCAGGTTTTCCGCCGAAACCAACAGGCTCAGCGGCAAAGCGATGCAGCTTTTGCTTCAGCGCTATAAAAATAGCGTAGCAGCAAAATCCCGCCGACGGCGGCAGGTAACTAATTTCTTATGGCGCGAAGAAGGCGACAGAATGCCTGTCAGGCATGAGGGAAGGAATAACGGGGATAAGTAAGGGATATTTAAGGGGTCTACGACCCCTTAAGGGTATCGAGCACTTATGCGATCAGTGCTGATGTCCGCCGGCACCGTGAACGTGGCCGTGCTCAAGTTCTTCTGCGCTGGCTGCACGCACCGAGTCAATAGCAACGTCAAAGTGCAACACCTGACCCGCCAGAGGGTGGTTGGCGTCAACAGTGACAGTTTCATCGGTCACTTCCTTGACCACAACCATCTGAACCTGACCGCCCTGACCCTGAGCCTGAAACTGCATACCCACTTCGATCTGGTCTACACCCTGGAAGGCCTCACGGGGCACTGCCTGGATCAGTTCCGGATTCAGCTCGCCATAGGCTTCACCTGGCTGAACGGTTACTTTAAGTGCATCGCCTGCGGCTTTGCCCGACAGCTCGTTTTCCAGACCTGGAATGATGCCGCCGTGGCCATGCAGATACGCCAAAGGCTCCTGGCCTTTGGACGAATCAATTTCCACCCCATTGTCATCGGTTAGGGTGTAGTGAAACGCCACCACGCAATCATTGGCAATATTCATGGGAACCTCCCGTTAAAATGAACCGGTAAGCATGACAGCTTTATATGACGAGGTCACGTTCGCGGGCGAAATTGACGCGGATTATCGCGATTTTCGCCCCTAGCCGTGGGCGATCATTTCCTGCCCCATCTCGACGATTCTGCGGCGCAGCCAGATATGCCCCGGATCATGCTGCAACAGCGGGCTCCAGGCCAGTTTCAGCTCGATGGGAATAATCATAAAGGGCGGCTTGCGCACGGCCAGTCGAGGGTCGTCCACGTAGAGTTTGGCCACCTGAGTCGGCAGTGTCGCGATCAGATCGGGGTGGCGCGCCAACAGCGCCGCCACCTGATAATGGCGGGTAAACACGCGAATCTGCCTCTCGTGGCCGACCTCCGCCAGCGCTTCATCCACCCAACCCAGGCGCTGGCTGTCGCGATGGCTCATACCGCGACCTACACCCATACCGGTCTTGCTCACCCAAATATGGGGAGCCGCCAGAAAGGCGTCCATATCAAAGTTTTCCAGCGCTTTATTCTCGCTGCTCATCAAGCAGGAAAAGCTGTCGCGCCACACGGTGGCCTGGTGAAAGGACTGGGGCAAGCGGTCGAAGCGGTTCACCGCCATATCGATTTTGCCCTGCTCCAGGTCCTGAAAGGTCACATCGGAAGGGGTCAGAATATCCAGGGTAATATTGGGGGCCTCGTCCCGCAGCTTGAACAACAGCCGGGTCAATAACGTGGATTCCGCATAGTCACTGGCCATAATGCGAAATACTCGGCTGCTTTCCGTCACCTCAAAGTCCGACACCGGCAATACCGCCTGCTCCACCGAGGCCAGAATATTGCGGACCTGGGGCTGCAATTCCAGCGCCCGCTCCGTCGGCGTCATGCCCTCGCTGGTACGCACCAACAGCGGATCATTGAACAAATCCCGCAGTCGGCGCAGGCCGTTGCTCAATGCTGGCTGGGTAATACCCAATTGCTCCGCCGCACGGGTCACATTCTTCTCCCGCAGCAGCACATCGAGATAAACCAGAAGATTGAGATCGATGCGCGACAAATTCATGACCGAAATACCCCTACCCATTTAAATAGGTATGAATTATGACGGTTTATTGTTCATTCGGCCAGTGTTTGCGCAGATAACATTCTCCGCGACGAGCCCGGGCAACCGGCGTCACATTCCGGCTGTCCGAGCCGTTGAGCTTAAGCCAACATAATATTGTGGCCGTAATCGACGGGGAGCACAGCACCGTTGATAAAACTTGAGGCCTCACTGCACAGCAGCAACAGCGCCCCCTCAAGCTCTTTGACATCACCGATGCGCTGGGAGGGTAGCCGCGCTACTTCCGCCTTGCCCTGCTCCGTCTCAAAATACCAATCCACCATTTCGGTCATAAAATAACCCGGCGCGATCGCATTGCAGCGAATGCCGGTGCCAAACAGGTCCGCGGCAACTTGCTTGGTCAGCTGATTCAGCGCTGCTTTCACGCTGCCGTAACAGGGCACATTTTTCAGTGTCTGCATACCGGTGATGGAGGTGACATTGACGATGCTGCCGGTTTTGCCCGCCGCTATGCGCCGCTTGGCAAACTCCCTGGACATGCGCATGGTGCCGGTGAGGTTGACGTTCACCAGATTATTCCACTCATCATCCTCGACATCGGGGAAGGGCTTGAATTGAATCTGTCCGGCGTTGTTCACCAAAATATCCACACCGCCGTATATTTCAGCGGCCTGTTCAAACACATTATGAACACTTTCGGTGTCGCCGATATCCAGCGCCAGAGCAACCGCCTCTCCGCCCGCCGCCACAATCTCCGCAGCAACTTTTTCAATATGCTCAACACGCCGCGCGGCGCAAATCACCTTCGCCCCGGATTTTGCCAGTGCGTGTGCAAAGGCGACCCCCATTCCACTACCAGACCCGGTGACCAGGGCAACTTTGCCCTCATTGCTAAACAGTTCGTTTAAGTATGACATGTCATGTTCCTTTGGTTTTAACGTTATTGTGTTTCGGCAGAAGTCGCCGCGGTGACTATTCACGGCCTGACTTTATTACCTGCTCATTAATTGAGTCTGCTTATAAACAGCCGCGTCGAATCACCGACTCGTGCCGACGACGCAACTGTTCACTGCGCTGCTCAGCGGAAATGCTCCGTTCGTGTTCGGAAAAATATTCAGCGATGTCAGCCAGTTTTACCCGCTTCACACTAGGCACAGGTACCGTCTTCGCTCGGAAGTAACGCGCCGACAGCAGCCCAGTCACATGCCCCGCCAGATCAAGCCAATTGTCCACACCCGGGTCGCGATGGCTAAGTACTGCGCGAAACACGCCCTCGCTATCGAGCACCGCCTGGTGGCCGTTGATCGAGGTCTGGCGCAGAGCCCAGTCTCTGGCGTCCCAGTAATGGCTGTATAGCTGTACGCTCCAATACTCAGCCTTCGGCGGCACTACTTCGATGATCAAAGCCTCATCTTCGGCACACTCATAGGCCATTTTTCCATAACGCAGTTCAGCCCAACCGATAGATACCTCATCAAAGACCATCGTATTGCCGGGATTGGCGTAATAACTCTTCACCTGTTCAGCAAAGAAATCCGGCAAATTTCTCAGCCAGTCAAGCAACAAACGGCTGCGCAGCGCCAGACTTTCAGCTGTACAGGGTGGCGCCGGATAGCGCGCGTGATCCCTGCTGATAATCACCTCAGCGGGCGATTCCGTGGCCCAGTCGTAGAAGTACTGCCGGAAAATAATATCGCCGTAACCTTGGGGAATTTTTACCCAGTTTCCCGGCTGTTCCCGGTGGCTCAGGACGATCTCGATAGTGCCATCGTCGTCGACGGCAAAATCGCCGCAGCGGTCGTAAATTTGCCAATCACCGATATGGGCGAAGTGGCCGACACGGGTTTCAATATCCAGCATATGGGCTGAGCCACGCCGCCCCTTGATGCGATAAACATAGTCACCGTGAACCGGCGCCCACTGATACAGGGCGTCAGCCGCGGGCAGGCCATATTGAATACGCGACGACAGGAATTTGAACAGTGTCGGGTATTCCACATCCCAGCACTCCATCGTCATCGGAATCGCCCCGGCGATCAGCCGGGTTAAATAGCGCACACCTTCGGCGCGGGTCAGGTCGTCAGTCACTCTGGGGTCAGCCCACACAATGCCTTCCAGCTCGCTGACCGCCTGACTCAATGCCCGCCAGATTTCAGGGGTGTGACCGCTTACGGCAGGCGTATTCTGCCACGCCGCCAATATTGTGTTTGTCATGGTCAGCCCACCTGTTAACCGAACAATTTCAGGTATTCGGCAAAGCGCCGACGGATCTCCCCAGCCTCCAGACCATACTCCTCCAGGGTGTAGTCATAGGCCCCCCAGTGATTGGCCGGGCGTCGATTGTCGTAATCCCGACATCCGGCAATCGCATCTTCGGTAAGCTCCCGACCGGCCTTTTCATAAACTCTGCCAATAACCGCGATGGGGTCAGCACAGATTTCCTCAAAGGTGGCATTAACGATTTGATCCAGCGGCAGCGTGTCGCGCACTTGCAAGTACCGATCGGTCAATCGCGCCCAGTAGTCAAACCATTCGCGGCCTACCTCAACCGGGTCGATTTCGTCGGTGGTGGTCCGGCGCAGCTCGTGAATCGTGGTTGCAAAGGACGGCACCGTTTTCACCGGATCGCGATGGCAATGCACTACTGTGGCGTCGGGGAAGAACTCAAACAGGGTGTCGAGATAGCCAACATGTACCGGCGATTTCATAATCCAGGGGCGGCCCCGCGCTCCGCCATCCTGCCACTGCAGGTACTGCATCATTTCAAACAGAATTTTATAGGTGGGCCGAGGATCACAGGACATGGAGAATTCACGGAAGGTCGGCGCGCGGGCGAGCATCGCCGACACCGAACTTTCGAAGGACATCTCCATAATGAACAGCTCTTCGTCCGGCTCTTCCGCTTCCATGGGATGTCTGGCCATCCAACCGGGAAACTGGGTTCTGAAGGTGTCTTCCACCACTTTGGCAAAGGCGATACGGCCCTCAGGCTTGCCCGGAATTTCATCGGGAAAAGGTGCCGGGTTCAACAAGCGCCAGACTTCCAGACGCTGTACACCGGGGTCGCCGGACATCACTCGCTGCAGCTTGGAGGTACCGGTGCGGGGTAATCCCACCACAACAATCGGAGCCACGATTTTTTCATCGCGAATTTCCGGGTGTTTTTTTACATCGTCGATATAGCGCAGTCGGTTCACCAGCAGGCGGAGAATTTCCTGCGACTGACCAATGACACCGCCTTCGTGCAAATTCGCCTCTTCGCGCAACGAGGCCGCGAGCACTTCCAATCCATTAACAAAACCCAGGTCACCAAAGTCGCTGAGCCCGGTGGCGTCAGTGGCCGCCGCCATCAGATCATCAACGTAAAAGGGAATGGGTTCCGGCATTGCGTCAACAGCTACCTGTTCAGCATTATTTGTCATAGCTAATTCCATCGTTATCGTTAGTAGTAGGAAATATTTTTATAAAAATTCAAACAGGGATTATTGGCGCGCGCTGGCGCCGCTACGTCAGCAAATACTTTCAGTCCCTGTACACCACTAAATATTGCAGCAGCATACCGATGACAACAAGGAGATTCAGGTCAGCTTTGAAACCCCCGAAAAATCATCGCAAGCAATTGAATAAAAACGATTTTTATGGAGATTAAAATCAGCGTTTATATTTTTAATGATACCGAAGCGGAAAAATCGAAGCTTTCCATTAAGCATTGGCACTTTGCGACTGGATTTGCGATTTTATATTGAGTAAGTTATCGATAAATACAAAACAAGAATGAGCAGAGTTAGCCTTCTACCGAAAAAATTGCGCAACACATTCTTGCCAGCATTTCACGAAAGCTATCGTCGTCAATGAAATCGGCATTATCGGAGACCAGCGAGTACACCATGAGTTGCGCAGCGCGACCGAGGGCATGTACATGCATCATGTCGTGCGCAGACGGAATAAAATCAGAGCAGGACTTTAGCCTGTCGTAGATAAATTTTTCAGTGGAGTCGTTCGGTGCCAGATTGTTATCCAGCTCTTGCCATGCGTCCCAGAAGCCCTTGTGCTCGAGCAGCAGCGTGCGATCAATTTCGAGAACTCGCCGATGAATCTCTATCGACCAGTCGAGCAGCCAATACACAAAGGACTTGACCGTATGCTCCTGCTCGCCGGGAAATTCCCGATAACCTTTAATGTGCATGTCTCGAATAACCACTCGATAGACCTCAAATACGATGGCATCGAGATTGGGAAAGTATTGATAAATAGACGACTTGGGTATGCCGGAAACCAGTTCAAGAGAGGTTGTCGACAGACCACTGCGACCGTGCTCCAGCAAAATCTGATGGGCCGCATCGACAATGGCATCGACAACTTTTTTCGACCTGTCCTGCTTGGGTCTACGGCGCATGGCCTCACTGGGGCGAATCAGTTCGTGCTGTTCAACGGTGTCATTTTTGTCGTACATGCCTGTTTTCAGCCTTTTTTATTAATAGTTATATCAACGAAAACCACCGGGAAATACTACCATGAATTCATCAGAAATTTCGCCGCGCATCGCCATCTATGGGCTTGGCTTTGTCGGCCAGCAACTGGCCGGCTTTGCGCTGGACCGCGGCTGGCCGATCGTCGGCGCCTATAACCGCGCCGGAGACAAAGTCGGGCAAGATCTGGGACGCTTGTTGGGTCGCGAGGCAATAGGATTACAGGTTGAAGACTGCGACCTCGCCGACTACAGCCGACTGAATGCCGACGTCGCCTTTGTCGCGGTATCTGACCGGCTGGAGGTTAACCTTCCCGCCTACCAGCGCTTGATGGGCAGCGGTGCCAACATTCTTTGCCACGGCGCCGAGTCCTGTAACCCCTTTCGCTGCAACCAAGAGATCGCCCAGCAGATTCAAGCTCTGGCACTGGCCAAGGGCGTGACCTTCACCGGCGGAGGCATCTGGGACATGACGCGGATCTGGGCGGGCATTCTGTCGGTCGGCCCCAATACCCATATCGAGTCGATGACCCATACCTCTCATACCGACATTGGCCGCCAGGGCGTGCACTTGCTTCGCTTTTGCGGTGCGGGCCTGTCGCTAGAGGAGTTTGCCCGCAGCGACGTTGCCGGTGCCGGCGGTTTGGGCGGCATCGCCACCATCCCCCCGCTCTGTGTCGTCGATGCCCTTGGACTGGAGGTCACCCGGATCGACGAACAGGTGGAAGCCATCGTGTGGGACGAGGATCACTACAGCCATTGGCTGGAGAAAACCCTACGCGCCGGCACCGTAGTGGGGACGCGAATGAAAGTGGACATTGCCACTCGTCAAGGCATTACCGTAAACGCCTGCCTGGAGTACAGAGACTTCAAGGAGGGTGAAGCCGAGCACATGGCGTGGAAGGTTCAAGGCAAGCCCAGCATGGAGGTCCGCGTCACCCGCGAGGTGTCTCACATGGCCTCGGCCAGCAGCCTGTTCAACCGCACACCGGATGTTATCGCCGCCGCACCCGGCATCACCGAATTGTGGAAGTACCGCCCCCTCAGCCCGAGCGCACTCACTTGAAATTGAATACCTGAAATTGCATAAACGGAGTTTGACTATGAATGCACCATCGGTGGAATTGACCCAGGCCCTGAGCGCCGACGCGCTCATCGCCGAGGCCCGGCAACTGGCAGGTCTCAATGATTTCGGCAGTAACGAGTTTTACGAGCCCCTGAAAAAGTTGCTGGAGTGTGTACCCCTTGGGATGACTCCCCACCCGGAGGGGCTGGCCAGTATCCAGGCAGATATCGTCCGTTGTCTGGTCAATCGCCTGCGTTTTCAGGCCGACCTCACCACCCACCCGGAGATTCTCGACGAGGATGTGGAAGATCCCATTATCGTGCTGGGCCTCGGTCGCTCCGGGACCACCAAAATGCAGAAGATTCTTTCCTCCCCCGACAATGTTCAAAAGGCCCTGTTTTGGCGTTTATGGAACCCCGCTCGCTTTCCGGGCAACAATGCGCACTCAGCCAGTGCTGACCCGCGAATTGCCGCTGCGGGCACCTCCAATCTGGTCGCCACCGACGACCCGAATATTCACGCCGCCCACCATATGGAAGAGAAAGAAGTCGATGAAGAATGGCTGCTGTATACGCTCACCTTCGACGACTGGATATGGAACCAACTGCTGTTTATGCCGGAATACTTCGACTGGGTTCGACAGCGACCCCGTGAGCAACCCTTTGCCTATGTCAAATCACTGCTCCAGTATCTGCAATGGCAGGATGGTGGCAAACAGGATCGCCCCTGGGTGATGAAGGCCGTTGGCTACCTCGCTGACATGGAGCCACTGATGGCCTGCTACCCCCGCGCCACTCTCCTGCATACCCATCGCGACCCGCTGCAAACCATTCCCTCCTGGGCCAAGTTTGTCAGCGCAATGTGGGCAATGCGCGGTGACCCCATCGACAAGGAGCGCGTGGGTCAGGAAGTGTTGCGCTACTGGGGAATGGCAATGGATCGATACCTGGACTCACGGCGACGTCTGCAACTGGATGAGCGCATTGTCGATGCCCGCTACGAAGATGTCCGCAGCAATCCTATGAGTATCGTCGAGCGGGTCTACCAACGCGCCGGGCGCAACATAACGCCCGCGGCGGCCACGGCAATGGCCCAGTGGCACAATACCAATGAGCAGGGCCGCTTTGGCGTGCACCGCTACTCGCTGGAGGAGTTTGGCTTGAGTGAAGCGATTATCAATGATCGTTTTGCCGAGTACATCGACCGCTTCATTCAGCGGTAGTGCACCTCTGGCTCAGGTCATTTTGGCCACCACCGACAGCGGCAGGACTTTCATCAGGCCACCCATTAGCACCCAGGGCCAAGCGGGTACCATTGCCTCACCGGGCTCCCGCTCAATGGCCTTGATCAGCGCTCGACAACCGGTATCGAGATCAACCCGCAGCGGCGCGCGCTTTAAATCGCGATTGATGTCGGTAAGGATAAAGCCGGGCAACATACAGCTCACCGCAATGGGCGTGCCGAGGACGTCGGCACGCAGCCCCTCGGTCAGAGTGCGCAAACCCGCCTTGGTTGCCGCGTAGATATTAATCGAGCGGGGCATACCGCGCAGGGCACTCATCGACGAAATGGTGACCAGGTGGCCACTGTTTTGCGCGCGAAGGATCTCCATCGCCGCCTCACATTGCGCCAGGGCAGCAACGAAATTGGTTTCAGCGGTACGCAGGTTGGCTTTGAAGTGGCCGGTGCCCATAGACGCCCCCTTACCCATCCCCGCATTGACAATCACCCGATCAAGGCTTCCCAGCTCGTCACGGAACTCGCCAAACACCTGAAACACCTGCTCGTAATTGCAGACATCCAATTCCTTTACCAACACCGTCACCGAGGGATGGGCCGCTTCTATGTCAGCCTTTATGCGCTGAAGGTTGTCGGTGCGCCGAGCGCACAGAGCAAGATTGCAGCCCTTGGCGGCAAAGGCTCTGGCCATACCCTCGCCCAGACCAGAGCTGGCACCGGTAATTAATATATTCTTGCGATAAATGGCTTTTCTGAACATGTCTTCCCCGTTATTAAAAATAGTGTTCCAGTTGCTTTTCATCGCCAATCCCGCCTAGCATCAACACACCAATAAAAGCAGGAGATTCACCATGTCGAACTCAGCAATGATCGCCCCGATTTTCACTCTGGTTATCTGGAGCCTGGTGGTACTGGTCTGGATGGCCACCGTGCGACTACCGGCCATTAAAAAAGCTCGCCTCGGCCCCACCGCCGGAGAGCGCACCAGCGAACTGGGCAATCTTCTCGACAAGCGCATACAGTGGAAGGCGGATAACTATAACCACCTGATGGAGCAACCCACTATTTTCTATGCCACCTGTCTTGCGCTGATCGTCATCGGACAGGACAGTGGCCTGAACCTCTACCTCGCCTGGTTCTACGTTGGCTGCCGCGTCGTCCACAGCCTGATCCACTGCACCAGCAATATTGTTATGGCGCGCTTCAGTGTGTTTCTAATCAGCAGCATCGCCCTCACAGTGCTCGCGGTGCGTGGTTTACTGGCCGTGGTATAACCCCCCGGCTGCGCGGCCTCAACTGCGGTCGCGCATCATGCCCTGTGTCTGTTTAAGCATCAGTGCCCGATAGTGCCGGAACGGCAACAAACGCTTCAGTCGAAACAGCCGACGACTATCGGCGTGGGGCAGAATATGAAAGTCCCTGCGCACCACTCCCTTGTAAACTCTGCGAGCAATTTCCTCCGCGCCAAGCTTTGCCTTGTTCACCAGCTTGCGCGTCATCAATTCGCTGCCGGCATCCGAAGCCCGCACCGATTCCGCCAGATTCGTGCGGAAAAAACTCGGACAGACCACCGACACAGCGATATTATCGCGATCCAGCTCAATGCTCAGGGTTTCCGACAAGGCCACAACTGCGGCCTTGGTCGCGCAGTAAGAAGACATCTTTGGCGGATGGATCAAACCCGCCAACGAGGCGATATTCACCAACTGACCACCCCCCTGCTCCCGTAATAACGGGGTGAACACCTTGCAGCCGCGCACTACCCCCAGCACATTGATATCCATTACCCACTGCCAGTCATCCAGAGAGAAGCCGTCGATAGTGCCCGCGGTAGCCACCCCCGCGTTGTTGATGACAATATCGACACCCCCCCATTCCTGCTTAAGCCAGTCAGCGGCACTTTGCAGGTCGCTCTCCTGCTGGACATTGCAATGGAGATACTTGGCTTTGCCGAGTTGCAACAACTCCGTTTCGGCCTCCAGGCCGCGCTCGTCGTTGATATCGCCGATACATACGGCGTAACCTTCTTTGGCGAAACATTCCGCCAGGGCTTTGCCCAGCCCGGAGGCGCCACCGGTTATAAACACACGTTTTTCAGACATAGCACTCCCGATACTTTTGCGAATGATAATGGGGCATTGGCCACCATACCGCCGACGAATTTTTCATCCTAATTTATTTAACGACCCTCTGTTATTTAGCAGATGAATGCGCAGCGCGGCGGGTCAGTGCAAGGCCGCGTTGCTGTGCTCGACAAAAATCAACCCCCGTGTATCGAAGCCCAGCTCCCCCGCCGACATCCTGAACCGTTCGATCACCTCCGGCGGCACACTCGGCGTACGCGACAACAGCCACAAATAATTTGTGTTTGGCCCGGAGACAAAAGCGTAGTCGTAGTTCTCCCGCTCCAGCTCAAACACAACATAGGAACCATAGAACGGGCCGAAGAAGGACACTTTCAAATATCCCTCGTCGGCCTTATCAACCAAAAAGGCCTTGCCCTCGGCACTTTGCCACTGCTGGTCCGCCGCAGAATAGCCGCGATTCACTACCTCAACCCTCCCGCCGCTGCCCAGCGTGTATTCGGCCGTTACCTGCTCAAGCCCCCGCTCGAAGGAGTGATCCAACCGGGCGATTTCATACCACTTGCCCATATAGCGATGAATATCGAAGCCCTTCACCGGGGTGACACCCTCAGGCATACCCAGGCACCCCGCCAACAACAGTGACACCAACCCAACCACACTTCTTCTCATTATTGCTTGCCCTCATGGTGAACCCTGCCCTCTCGCCATTTTAGTGCATCAGGCAATAACTGGCCTCAAAGCTGTGCACAAGGACAGGCCAACACGTGCTTTCTCCCCTGGCGCGCCGATGAATATCACTGGTACACATCTTGCGTTCACTCGAGTACAGGAAAAAAAACGTCAACAGGCACTTCAGTGCATGTGCTGTTTCCTGGACGGTACGCTAAACCTTCACTCCGAAGTGGTTGATTGGCAATGCGAGCGTGGCCCTGCTGGGTCAGGGTCACTGGATCTCGCAGAATCAAGGGCCATCCGGCTGGTGCTATCACGCTGTGCCGGAGGCTCACATCACCACAGGGAGCCATGAATGTTACTCGCCACCGATCTCGATGGTACTTTTCTCGCAGGGGACGCCGACAGCCGCGCCACACTGTATCAACTTATCGCCTCGCACCCGGAAATCGATCTGGTATTTGTCACCGGCAGGGGATTGGAGTCGGTAATGCCACTGCTCTCCGACCCCTCTATTCCCAAACCAAGCTATATCATTTGCGACGTGGGCTGCACCGTTGTCGATGGCGAAAGCCTGCAGCCCATCCACACACTGCACACTGCCATAGATAAACGCTGGCCGGGTGAACATGTAGTAGAAAAAGCCCTGCAACATATTCCGAATATTTCCCGGCAAGAGGTGCCTCAGGAGCGGCGTTGTTCCTATTTCTGTGATCCCGGCGCGGTTACCAACGAGGTACGCGCCATTGTCGAAAATCTCGATTGCGACCTGCTTTACTCCGCAGGGCATTACCTGGACGTGCTGCCCAGGGGCATCAACAAAGGCCGAACACTCACCGCCCTGGTCGACTTTCTGAACATCGAGCGCGAACGGGTACTGGTCGCCGGCGACACCCTCAACGACCTGTCCATGTTCCAGCAGAATTTTAACGGCGTATGCGTGGGTGAGTCGGAATCGCTGCTACTTTCCGCCACTACCGACTTGCCCCGCACCTATCATGCCACTGGCCCGGGTTGCAGTGGCATTCTCGAAGCGATTTCCTATTTCGGCTATCTCGGCCCCGTCAGCATCGCCAATGAAATAGGTGAAGCCAGTGAAACCGGCAAGTCCGACCTGGTGATTGTATACCACCGCCTGCCCTATGAAGAATACGACGACAAGGGCATCATTCGGCGGCGGCGCCCCCGGTCCCCCAACGGCATCATTCCAACCCTGCTGAGTTTTTTCGCTGACAACCAAAAGGGCTCCTGGGTAGCCTGGTCACAACACGATGCTGACGAAGACAGCTTTGAAATACACACCGACGTTGACCGCGATGCCTACCCCAATTTGAGCGCCGCACGGGTGCCACTCTCTGCCACTGAGGTGGATATTTTCTACAAGAAATTTTCCAAGGAAGCCTTCTGGCCGACACTGCATACCTTTTGGGAGCGGGCAACCTTTCACGAAGAACACTGGGAAGTGTTTCTGGAGGTGAATCGCAAATTCGCCGAACGCACCGCCGCAGAAGCCGCCGAGAGTGCCACGGTATGGATCCACGATTACAACCTGTGGATGGTGCCCGCTTATTTGCGCGAGCTTCGCCCCGACGTCACCATCGCCTTTTTCCACCACACCTACTTCCCCTCAGCGGATGTGTTCAATGTACTGCCCTGGCGACGGGAAATCGTCGGCAGCCTGCTGCAATGTGACTACATTGGCTTTCATATACCGCGGCAGGCAGAGAATTTTGTCGATGTTGCCCGGGGTGTCATGCCCATTGAAATCGTGGAGCGCATGAACTGCGCACCGCGCTTTTTCACCTACGGCTGCGCCGTTGGTCTCGACGAAATGTCGACCCGGATCAAGGTCAACGACCGCATTATCGGCCTCGGTGCCCATCCGGTCGGCTTGGACATTCAGCGCGTCGAAAACGTATTGGGCCAACCCGATGCACAGCAGCGCATGTCCACCCTGCGCAACGAGCTGCAAGGCAAGCGACTGGTGTTGTCAGTGGAGCGACTCGACTTCACCAAGGGCATACTGGAAAAGCTGGGGGCCTTTGAACGCCTGCTCACCGACCACGGCGAATTAAGGGAGAAGGTGACGCTGATGATGATCTGCGTTCCCGCCGCCCGGGGCATGACGATCTACGAAGAGCTACAGGTGCAGATCGAACAGACGGTTGGGCGCATCAATGGACGTTTTGCCACCATGGGCTGGACGCCAGTGCAATTCTTCTTTCGCGCCCTGCCCTTTAATGATCTGGTCACGTATTACGCCATGGCTGACGTGATGTGGATTACCCCCCTGCGGGATGGTCTTAATCTGGTCGCCAAGGAGTACATCGCCACACAGGGCCTTACCCAGGGGTGCGGTGTGTTGGTGCTCTCGGAATTCGCCGGTGCCGCCGCAGAGCTTCGCGGCGCGATTTTGGCCAACCCCCACGACCCACGGGAACTGGCCAACACCTGCTATTTCGCGCTGTCGATAAGCCGCGATGAGGCCAGAAGCCGACTGGCCGAGGGTTTCGACATCGTAAAACGCTATGACATCGCCTATTGGGCCAACGACTTTCTCGACTCGGTACAGCGCTGTGCCGATGGCCTCGACGCCGCCACCAGTCCAGCGGCCACGAACAACAAACAGGTTGCTTAAGCTACGCGGGGATCGAGCAGGCTCCTGCCACAGTATCGACAAGGGGCTTGCCACAGCCCCTTGCCAACACCATCAAAGAGGCCACTATGTCACTGCGTAACACTATTCAGCTTATCTGTTATCCCAACCGCCTCGGCGACAATCTGGCGGATCTTTACACCGTGCTCGAAACTCATTTTCACGACGCCGTGGGCGGTGTGCATATTTTGCCCTTCTACCCGTCAAACGCCGACGCGGGTTTTTCACCGCTGACTCACCACGAAGTCGATCCCGTTTACGGCGACTGGGATGACATCGAACGCATCGCCGCGAAGTATGATATTTGCGCCGACCTCACCGTGAACCATATCTCCGATGCGTCCCCGGAGTTTAGCGACTTCGTCGCCAAGGGCTTTGCTTCGGAATACGCCGACCTATTCGTCAACGTTGACAGGTTTGGCGACATCAGCCCCGACAACATGGCAAAGATCCATATCCGCAAGGAGAAGGAACCCTTCCGCACCGTCAACTTTGCCAGCGGCGGCAGTTGCCGTGTGTGGTGCACCTTTACCGAAAACCAGATCGACCTGAATTACGACTCACCGCTAACCTACACTTTGCTTGAAAGTTATATACGCACGCTAACCAGCCACGGGGTAAAGTTGCTGCGCCTGGACGCTTTTGGGTATACCACCAAGGAAATTGGCACCAGCTGCTTTCTGGTCGAGCCTCAGGTGTATCGAAATCTGGAGTGGATCAACGAAGTCGCCTTTAAATACGGTGCCGAGTGTTTGCCCGAAGTTCACGACCACACCAGCTATCAATACGCCATCAGCCGACGCAATATGTATTGCTACGGCTTCGCCCTGCCGCCGCTCCTGCTGTACTCCCTACTCGATGCCAACAGTGTCTATTTGAAAAACTGGCTGCGTATGTGTCCGCGCAATATGGTGACCGTACTCGACACCCACGATGGCATTTGTATTCCCGATGTCGAGGGCGTCTTACCCGACGACCGGATTCGCATACTGATCGACAATATCGACGCCCGCAGTGCCGATCCGATACTGCGGCGTTCGGCGGCAAATATTCACAGTGTCGGCGCCATTTACCAACTCACCTGCACCTTCTACGACGCATTGATGCAAAACGACGATGCCTATATCGCCGCCCGCGCCATACAGTTTTTCGCCCCCGGTATTCCCCAGGTGTACTACGTGGGCTTGCTGGCTGGCTGTAACGACAACGAACTTATGGCCGCAACCGGCGAACTGCGCGACATCAACCGTCACTATTACAGCTTGCAGGAGGTCGCCGACGCGGTGCAAACCCCGGTAGTACAGCGACTACTTACCCTGATGCGTTTTCGTTGCAGCTACCCGGCCTTCGATGGCCACTTTGAATTGAATTATTCCAACGACAGCAGCGTCGCCATGGCCTGGCGCCACGGCGACTACTACTGCCGATTATTTGTCGATCTCAACTTCAACACCACCCAGGTGAGTTACCGCGATGTGGAGAACGCCATTGACCGGGATCTGGAGATCGCGTGATGTCCGTGAAAGCACATCCCGGTCGCAAGGCGACCGACACAAATATGGGCGAGCCCCACGTTAACCTTGACGACATGGAAACAAGGCGTACGCTATACCCATTGCCACCCGGCGAACCGTAATTCGCCCATGTTCATTCAAGGAGAGAGCCATGAAAGGAAAATGTCTGTGTGGGAATATTGAAGTCGAAGCGGCTGACACCCCCGATCTGGCCCTTTGCCATTGTTCGATGTGTCGGCGCTGGTCTGGTGGGCCAATGTTCGCGGTCCATTGCGGCGCAGACGTAAACTTTCACGGAAGCACTCCCACTCGGTACAGCTCATCAGACTGGGCTGAACGGGGTTTTTGCCCTAACTGCGGCACCCACTTGTTTTACCACTTGCTTCCGAACAACGACTATATTCTACCCGCAGGCCTGTTCCAGGATCAGGGCTTTGAGCTGGCTACAGAGGTTTTCATCGACGAAAAGCCGTCCTACTACGAATTTAGCAACCAGACCGAAAAGCTGACCGGGCAACAGGTGTTTGAGCATTTTTCAGCGGAGGGCCAGTAACCCCCCGCTCACTCACTTCGATAAACTCTTCACCAGGGCCAGCAGGCCTTGGGTGGAGCCATCGTGGCAGCCCACCGGCGCCCCTGGGGCCAACTCCGGCAAAATAAGCGATGCCAGCTGCTTACCCAGCTCCACACCCCATTGGTCGAAGGAATTGATGTTCCAGATATGCCCCTGACAAAATACTTTGTGCTCGTACAGGGCGATAAGACTCCCCAGTACTCCGGGAGTCAGTGAGGCATAGACCAGGGTATTACTCGGACGATTGCCGGGAAAGCTTTTATGGGCGAAAAGGCGTTCCTGTTCCGCTCCTTCGATGCCGGCACTTTGCAACTCAGCCCTGAGCTGCTCATCGGATTTACCGGTCATTAACGCTTCGCTCTGGGCAATGACATTGGCCAACAGAATATTATGGTGCTCGGGGTCGAGGTCGTCCGCACGGGCGGCCACGAGGAAGTCGCAGGGAATCAATTCCTGACTCTGGTGCAGCAACTGGTAAAAAGCGTGTTGGCCATTGGTGCCCGGCTCGCCCCAGATAATCGGCCCGGTGGCATAATCGCAAGGGCGACCATCCCGCTGCACCGATTTACCATTGCTTTCCATATCGAGCTGCTGCAAAAAGGCAGGCAGTCGGTCAAGGCGTTGGCTGTAGGGCAGAATCGCGTAGCTGTTGGCACCGAAGAAATTGCGGTACCAAATACCCAGCAAGGCCATTAGCACCGGCATGTTTTCCTCAAGAGGGGCAGTGCGAAAATGCTCATCCATGTCGTGGGCACCCTGCAACAGGGCGGTAAAATTATCCATTCCCACCGCCAGGGCAATCGGTAGCCCCACCGCCGACCACAGTGAGTAGCGCCCACCAACCCAGTCCCAAAAGCCGAATACATTCTGCGGATCAATGCCAAATTCCGCCGCCAACTCAGGCTTGCTGCTCACCGCAACAAAATGGCTGGCCACTGCGCTCTGATCCTTTAAGGCCGCCAACAACCAACGCCGGGCTGTTCTGGCATTGGTCAGGGTTTCCTGGGTGGTAAAGGTTTTCGAGGCGACGACGAACAGCGTTGTCTCGGGGTCGAGGGTCGCTAGAATATCCTTGCTGTGGGCGCCGTCGATATTGGAAATAAAATAGCTGCTCAGCTCTGGCGACTGGTAGGCCTGCAGCGCCCGGGTGACCATGACCGGGCCGAGGTCGGAACCGCCAATGCCGATATTCACCACGCTGCGTATTGCCTTGCCGGTGTGACCGCGCCACTCGCCACTGCGCACGGCGTTGCAGAACACCCCCATGCGCGCCAATACGTCACGCACCTCAGGCATCACATCGTGGCCATTGACCCGCACCGGGTTTCCGGAAACATTGCGCAAGGCGGTATGCAAGACTGCCCGCTTTTCGGTGCAGTTGATTTCCTCTCCGGCGAACATGGCATCTCTGCCCGCTTCGAGCCCGGTCCTCCGGGCCAGTTCCAGCAACAACGACAGTCCCCGCTCATCCAACCGGTTTTTCGAGTAGTCGAGGAACAGGCCACAGGCCTGTAAGGAAAAACGGTCGAAGCGTGTCGCGTCTTCGGCGAACATTGCCGTCATCGTACGTGTTGCCAGTTCCTGCTGATGGGCGGCAAGCTGTTGCCAAACCGTGGAATCAGTGAGATTCGCCATCGTCATTATGATGTCCTTGTTTATATTCCGCAGCCCTGTCACGCCGCGTGTCCGTGCTTAAGCCGTTATTCCTCGGCATTTTCATTTTTCGTGCGTTCCGGCGCTCCATAGCCGCGCCTCGCAAATCCGCACTCGGGTTTTACGTCGCTCAGTGCCCTGCCGATGGATTTTTCGCTACGCCATTGAATTACGGCTCAGTGCCCGGGCGCAGCCGATCAGCCCCGGTTCCTCAGCCAACACTACCGCAAGGGGTATTTTTTCGCAGTAAGCCTGAAAGCGCCCCTTGGCGGTAAAGCCGCGATACAGCGCTTTAATGTCGAGTATATCAAGCATCTGCGGCAAAATGCCCCCGGAGAGATAAACGCCGTCCAAGGCGCCGAACGTCAGTGCCGCATCCCCCGCCACTGCGCCCATTACCGCACTGAAGTCGGCAACGGCGCGCAAACAGTGCGGGTCCCCCGCTCGCGCCCCGGCCGTCACCTCCGCCGCACTCAGTTCGCCCTGCACCCCGGCCAATCGGCAATTTGCCCAATACAAATTCGCAAGTCCCATGCCAGACAGCAGTCGCTCTGCGGACACACGGGGAAAGCGTTGCCACAACTGCTCGAGCAGTTGAGCCTGATGGCCATTGGCAGGCGCAAAGCTCACGTGGCCACCCTCGGAGGGCAGAATGTACCCGTCCGGAGTGAGTGCTGCCACTCCGAGGCCGGTACCCGCACCGAGCACCGCAAGGGGGTATCTGCGCACGATCGTGGGGCGAACATCGCCAACCCATAGAAATTGATCAGGGCCGAGCCCGTCAATACTGAGCACCTGCGCACTGAAATCGTTGATAACCTCCACCGGAATCGTCAACTCACGGCTGAGCATCGACGGATTTACCCGCCAGGTGCTGTTCGGCAGGCGAATATCACTCTGCTCAACCGGCCCTGCCACCGCCAGACAGATTCGGGTAAAGCGCAATAATTGATGCTGAGCCATGTAGGTACGCAGCGCGTCGGCAAGGTCTGCAAAGCGGTCGCAGCGGTATTTTTCAAGCCCCTGTAACGGCCCCTGGTCGCCGACAAAATAGGCAAACCGCGCGTGGGTACCGCCAATATCCGCGACCAGCTTCGCGCCTGTATTTGCGTCTATAGCGGTCACCGTTTACCCAGTTTCGCCGCCTGCTGAGCCAGCGCTGCGACCGCCCCCCAGTCCTTTTCCCGAATCGCCGTTTTGTCGAGCATCCAACTGCCGCCCACACAGAGCACATTGGGCAGGCCGAGATAGTCCGCTGCGTTATCCAGATTAACTCCCCCGGTCGGACAAAAGCGCAGCTCGGGCAGGGGCCCGGCCATCGACTTGAGCATGGCTACGCCCCCCGCAGCTTCGGCAGGAAAAAACTTCATATACTTGACCCCCCGCTCGCGTAACAACATAGCCTCGCTGGGGGTATTGACACCGGGCAGCAACGGCAGGTTCGCCGCAATGGCCGCGTCCAGCAGGCGCGGCGTGCACCCGGGGCTGACCAGAAATTCCGCCCCCGCCGCCTGGGCATTAACGACCTCCTCCGGGGTCGTCACCGTTCCGGCGGCGATAATCGCCTCGGGAAAGGTCTGGTTGATAATGCTGATGGCGGCCAGACCAAACTCCGTGCGCAGGGTGATCTCCAGCACATGCAGTCCGCCATCCAACAGTGCCTCGGCAATGGGCACGGCGTCGTCGAGATCGTCGATCACAATCACCGGTATAACCGGACTGGCGCTCATCACTCTTTCCATATTCCACATAGGTTACTCCTGCTCAGGGCGCCCAAAATACACTAACGGAGACTCTCTCCTGGTGAAGCAGGGCGCTGACCGGCACTGCCCTGCGGTTGTCGTTGAGCTTGGCCCGTTCGTAAACCTCACGCTTGTCGTCACCGGTCAGTAGCAACCAGATTTGACGCGACTGCAGCAGTGCCGACAGCGTCAGGCTCATACGCTCAAGATTGTCGCCGGTTACCTCACTGGGCTGAGCCATAATCGGGGCGCAGAACGCCCTATTGTCGAGGTCGAGGGCGGTGTCCAGGCCTTCAGCGAAGGGAAACAGGGATGCCGTGTGGCCATCACTCCCCATGCCCAGTATGGTCAGATCGTAGGGTAGCTTAAGGTCGAAGTAGGCTTCATTACAGGCAGGTTGGCCAAGCAGCGCCGAGACCGCCGAATTTTTCATACCGATAAATCGCGCTGTGGCCGCCCTGTTCTTCAACAGGCTACGACGAATAAAGGCCTCGTTACTGGCGGGGTGGTCAGGCGCAACCCAGCGCTCGTCTACCAGGCCGACATCCACCTTTTCCCAATCAAGAGGCAGCGCCGACAGCGAGCGGTACAGGGGCTCCGGGGTCGAGCCTCCCGACACCAATAAACTCGCGTGCAAGCCACTGCTCAACGCCTCCCTGAGCAGTACCTCTGCGCTTTGCGACAGGGTCTGGAACATGGCATCACGATCGGCAAAAAACTGCTCGGTTATTGTCATTTCAACGCCTCGCCACTGTTAAACCAGGAAAAACCGTCCTCCGCCAGCAGCTCGTCGGATTCATCTGGCCCCCAGGTTCCGGCCCGATACAGATGGGGTGGCTGACTGGCCTGCTGCCAGGCTTCGATAATCGGGTCGATCCATGCCCAGGCGTTGGCCACTTCATCGCGGTGGATAAACAAGCTGGAATTCGCCGCGACCGCGTCGAGGATCAGGCGCTTATAGGCATCACTTTTGACGTGTTTATAGCTTTCGGAAAAATTCAGGTTGAGGCTGGCGGGCTGCAATTGCATGTCCAGAGTATTCAAGTCCTTGGACATCATTATCAGCTGTATGGTCTCCTCCGGCTGCAGGCGAATCACCAGGCGGTTCGGCAATAAGGGCCCCGCCGACGGCTCGTAGACCCGATGTGACACCCCTTTGAACTGAATCACTATTTCGGCGCTGCGCTGCTTCATGCGCTTGCCGGTACGCAGATAAAACGGCACCCGCGCCCAACGCCAGTTATCCACATAGGCGCGCAGGGCCACAAAGGTTTCGGTGGAGGAGTTGGGCTCCCCCAGTTCTTCCAGATACCCCGGCACCAGCTTGCCATTGTGGTTGCCCGCCACATACTGCCCCCGAACGGTATGCTTGAACACCTCATCCCCCACCATGGGGCGCAAGGCTTCGAGTACTTTTACCTTTTCCGCGCGAATGCTGCTCGCCTTCATTTTGTGGGGAGACTCCATCGCCACCAGACACAACAGTTGCAGCAGGTGATTCTGCACCATATCCCGCAGCGCACCGGCCTCGTTATAAAACCCGGCGCGGCCTTCAAGGCCCACGGTTTCAGATATACTGATCTGCACGTGATCGATGGATTTAGCGTCCCACAACTGCTCGAAAATCACATTGGTAAAGCGCAGCGCCATCAGGTTCTGCACCGTCTCCTTACCCAGATAATGGTCGATGCGATAGATCGCCGTTTCATCGAAGTAACGCGCGATTTCATCGTTGATGGCATTCGCGGAGGCCGCGTTATAGCCAAGGGGTTTTTCCACCACCAGACGGCTGTTGGCTGAAACGAGTCCATATTCAGACAGGTGCTGACAGCACACGCCAAAGATCGCCGGAGGAATGGCAAGATAAAACACCCTCACCCGATCAGCTGCGGTATTCAGCAAATCTGCCAGGGTCTGCCAGCGCGCATCGGCGGTTTTGATATCCAGTGCGCACGGAGTAAGGTAGCTACTGAACTCGCTGGCCTGAGCCTGATCGTACTCCCCCTCCAACAAATGTTCGCGCAGCGCAGCATCTGCCTCGGCAATGTATTCGCTGGCCGTCAGCGCGCCGCGATAGCAGGGCACCACCCGCGAACCCTCAGGCAGTTTTGCCTCACCAAAGGCACGGTAGAGCGCGGGCACGATCTTGCGAAAGGCCAGGTCGCCGGAACCGCCGAAAATCACGATATCAAAGGGTTCTGCCATAGGTTTCCTCCCGGTTGTAGCTGACATGGGCCGCTACTGCGTAGCCAGGGGGAAGACCGTTGCCCCCTCCTCCGCGCTGGTGACCAACTGCCGAAAACCGCTAAACAGCTCTCGCCCCATACCTTGCTGACCGGAGCCGGAGAATACCGCCGCCGCTCGGTTCAAGGCCTCGACGTTGAGGGTCCGCAATACCCCCTTGTCAGCATCCAGCTCCAGCATGTCGCCGTCCTGTATACACGCCATCGGACCACCATCAAGCGCTTCCGGGCTGAGGTGGATCGCAGCGGGCACCTTACCCGAGGCCCCGGACATTCGGCCATCGGTGACCAGCGCAACGTGAAAGCCCCGGTCCTGCAACACCCCCAGTACCGGGGTCAACTTGTGCAGCTCGGGCATGCCGTTAGCCTTTGGCCCCTGAAAGCGCACCACCGCAATAAAGTCCCGCTCCAGCTCACCGGCATCAAAGCGCTGTTTGATTTCATCCTGATGCTCAAACACCACCGCCGGCGCGCACACCCTGCGGTATTCCGGTTTGACCGCCGAGGTTTTAATCACCGCCCGACCAAGGTTGCCACGCAATAGTTTCAGACCACCCTCGCGGCTGAACGGCGCAGCGCAGGTGCTGATAATGTCGCCGTCCAGGCTCGACTCCACGCCAGCGCGCCAGCGTGCTCGCCCCTGTTCGAGATGGGGTTCCTCACAGAATCGACGCATCCCACCCTCGCCGAGAATCGTCTGCACCTCGTTGTGCAGCAGGCCGTTGTCCAGCAGTTCGCGAATCAACAAGGCCATGCCCCCGGCCGCCTGAAAATGGTTTACGTCGGCACTACCATTGGGGTAAATCCGGCACAGCAGGGGCACAACATCGGACAAATCCGCCATGTCCTGCCAGTCGATAACGATGCCCGCCGCTCTGGCAATGGCGATCAGGTGGATGGTGTGATTGGTTGAGCCCCCCGTGGCCAGTAAACCGATAATACCGTTGACGATGGCTTTTTCGTCGATAATTTCCCCCAGAGGCTGGTAGCCGGGAGACAGGGTTGATATTCGGTCAAGCTGCTCTACCGCTGCCACGGTAAGCGCCTCCCGCAGTGGCGTGCCGGGGTTGATAAATGAACTGCCGGGCAGCTGCAGCCCCATTATTTCGACCAGCATCTGGTTGCTGTTCGCCGTGCCGTAAAAGGTGCAGGTGCCCGGGCTGTGGTAGGACTGGCTTTCCGCCTCCAGCAGGGCATCGCGCCCGACCTTGCCCTCGGCGTAGAGTTGCCGCACACGCACCTTTTCCGCGTTCGACAGGCCGCTGAGCATCGGCCCGGCAGGCACAAACACACAGGGCAAATGACCAAAGGACAAGGCTCCGATCAACAGGCCCGGCACAATTTTGTCACACACCCCCAGACAGAGCATGCCGTCAAACATATCGTGGGACATAGCGACCGCAGTGGCCATTGCGATGGTATCGCGACTGAACAACGACAGCTCCATCCCCTCGCGCCCCTGGGTCACTCCGTCACACATCGCCGGCACCCCTCCGGCAAACTGAGCCACCGCTCCGATCTCGCGCGCCGCGCGCTTGATAATTGCAGGGTAGTCTTGCAGGGGCTGATGGGCGGACAGCATGTCGTTATAGGACGACACAATGGCGAAGTTGGCCGCGCGATCCACCGCCAGCATCGACTTGTCGTGGGCATCTGAGGCGGCAAAACCATGGGCGAGATTGCCGCAGGACAAATGCTGACGAGACACACCCGGCTGGCGAGCACGGCGAATTTTATCGAGGTAGGCGGCGCGACTGCTGCGACTGCGATCGGCAATACGTTCGGTGACCTCGATAACCCTGGGGTGCATGGGCTTGGGTGTCGTGGGGAGCATAATGCTTTGGCCTCCTGGCGCAGCTCACTGGCTGCCGCGCTCGCAGTTGATGGTCAGACGATCAAATTCGCAGTAGGTAGCGACAGCGCCATTGTTTCTTGCTCTGGTGGCTATTGCTCCGCGGCGCTAGTTCTTGCCCCTCCAGTCACTATAGCGGCCGTGCACACCACGGGAAAAAGTGGTGGAATACTCTTCCAGCAGATCAACCCCACATAGAATTGCCACCACCAGCAGGGACAGTTTTATCGCCACAGTCCCGCCAACCACCGGAATACAGCAGCCAATGGCCGCCAGCACCCAGATGGTCGCCGCCGAGGTCACCCCCACTACTACACCGTCTTTTGCAAGCATTACGCCAGCTCCCAGAAAGCCGACGCCGGTAACCACCTGACCAATAATGCGCGAGGGGTCTGCCGCCGCGTTGCTGACCTCCATGGAAATGACGATAAACACATAGGTGCCGAGCACGATCAGCGACGAGGTACGAATGCCCACGGGCTTGCCCCGCAGCTGGCGCTCAAGGCCGATGATTGCGCCGCACAGCACCGCCGAACCAATAGCGTGCCAGTCAAAGGGGGCAATAGATGAAAGGGTCTCCGGGATTTTCACTGTTTGACTACCTGTGTGATCGCTTCCCCTTTAGACTAGCTCAAGCGCCGAAAAATTCGGCACACTTTATTTGTCTATTTGCGGGTCAAGTTCTGTTTAGCCGCTGCGACTGGTACAATTTGCCGCCCCGAAATCCCCATCACCCCGCAGGCCCCTTGTGAGCAAACTGAACGACCGACAGCGCGAAGCGGTGCTTTATATCGACGGCCCCATGCTGGTGTTGGCCGGTGCTGGCAGTGGCAAGACCAGTGTAATCACCCGCAAAATGGCCTACCTGATTGAAAAATGCGGCATACCCGCACGCCATATCGCCGCGGTGACCTTTACCAACAAAGCGGCCCGGGAGATGAAGGAGCGGGTCAGCGCACTGGTAAAGGGCAAGGAAGCCCGCGGCCTGACGGTGTCGACCTTTCATAACCTGGGCATGAATATTCTGCGCCGGGAGTACGCGGCGCTGAAGTACAAATCCGGGTTTTCCATTTTTGACGCCCAGGATGCCCAGGCGCTGATCCGCGACCTGCTGATTCAGGAACACGGTAGCGATGGCGACCAGGCCGATAAGATTCAGCACCGCATTTCCCACTGGAAAAACGAATTTATTCTGCCGGAACAGGCGGTGCAGGAAGCGGAAACCCCCGCCGACATCCTCTGTTCCCAAGCCTACCTGCGCTATCAAAAGGCACTGAAAGCCTATAACGCCCTCGATTTCGACGACCTGATTCTGCTGCCGGCCCTGCTATTTGAAAATCACCCGGAGATTCTCGACAAGTGGCAGCACAAGATCCGCTACATGCTGGTGGATGAATATCAGGACACCAATACCGCCCAGTACAAATTGGTCAAACAGCTGATTGGCAATCGCGGCGGGCTGACGGTGGTGGGCGACGACGACCAGTCTATCTACGCCTGGCGGGGCGCCAAGCCGGAAAACCTGGCACTGCTGGGCAAAGACTACCCCCACCTGAAAGTGGTCAAGCTGGAGCAGAACTACCGCTCGACCGCGCGGATTCTCAAGGCGGCCAACACCGTTATCGCCAACAACCCCCACGACCTCGAAAAGGCACTGTGGTCAGAACTGGGCATGGGCGACCCGATCCGCATCATTCGCTGTCGCAACGAAGACGCCGAGAACGAGCGGGTGGTCACCGAGATTCTCGACCACAAACTGCGCACCGGCGGGCGCTTCGGTAACTATGCGGTGCTCTACCGGGGCAACCACCAGTCCCGTCTGCTGGAGCTGAAATTACAGGCCCACCAGATTCCTTACAAACTCAGTGGCGGCACCTCGTTTTTCGGGCGCAATGAGATCAAGGACATCATGGCCTACCTGCGGCTGATTATTAATCAGGACGACGACAACGCCTTTCTGCGCATCGTTAACGTTCCCCGCCGAAAACTGGGCACCTCGACACTGGAAATTCTGGGCAGCTATGCCACCGAGCGGGAAATCAGCCTGTATAAGGCCTGTGAGGAAATGGGCCTGGCCCAGCGCATGCCCGAAGCCGCCCTCGCCCGTCTGCAGGAATTTACCCGCTGGCTGGATGGCCTGCGCCGACGCTGCTACGAAGATGACGCCATAGCCGCAGTACGCCAACTGTGCAACGACATTAATTACCTCGACTGGTTGATTCAAAACAGCTCATCGGTCGCCGTCGCCGAGCGGCGCATGGCCAACGTCAACACGCTGATTGAATCGCTGGAAAAAATGCTCAACGACGAGGAGCGCGACGAGAGTTTTGAGGAGGCGATCAGCCGACTGGTATTACGCGACCTGCTGGAACGCCAGGAGAACGAAGAAGAATCCGCCGACCAGGTGCAGCTGATGACCCTGCATGCCGCAAAGGGGCTCGAATTCCCCCATGTGTTTATGATCGGGCTGGAGGAGGGATTGCTCCCCCACCAGAACAGTATTGACGATGATATGGTCGAGGAGGAGCGCCGCCTCTGCTACGTTGGCATCACCCGAGCCCAGCGCAGCCTGACCATGACCTATTGCGCCAAACGCAAGAGCTTCGGGGAATTCACCACCTGTGAACCCAGCCGCTTTCTTGAGGAGCTGCCACAGGAAGATGTTGAGTGGGAGGGCAAGGCCGGCGCCGACCCCGCGCAAAACCAGAAGCGCGGCGGTGAAACCCTGGCCAGCCTGCGGGATATGCTGAGCTAACGCGCCCTTCAGGCCTTACAGATCACCCGCCGCCGAAAACTCGTCATAGGCCATCAATGTGACCCCTTGCTGAATAAAGCCGTGCTGTTTGGCGTAGTTCAGCGCCTTGTTCAGGTTGACCACACCGTTGCGCAAGGGATTGATCGACACCCCCGCCGTTAACACACTGGTCACCGCCAGCGCTCGCCCTGCGCCGTCGAGCACCGGGCCTCCGCTGTCACCGGGTACCGCAGGTGTATCTGTCACCACGTCATAGGACCAGCGCTCCGGAGAGACACTGACCACTTCACCTGTCATGGTTTCCAGGTTGCGGTTGCCGCCATGGTTGGAGGAACGACCGTACAAATGTATTACCGTACCCGTGGGTACGACATTGGTCGCCAGTGATCGCGGCCCGCCGAAGGCACGCACCGCCGGATGAATATTGGCGATATCCGCCACGTTTAACTGAACCAGAGCAAAGTCATTCAGCCGGCAGGTCTCGCCACCCGGCTCTTCGCCAACCTCTTGCATCGCCCGCCAACTGGTGTACACCAGCACTCCCGGCTTGCTCGCATTTTCGATGGTAATTTGGCTGAATCCTATAGGCAGATTATTGGTTTCGCAGGGATCGATATTCTGGTTGGTATCGGGGCTGAAACAGTGAGCAGCCACGCCCAGATACACGGTTGTATCATTAAGTTTGTAGAGAAAATTACTGGTACAACCGGAGCCGTCGGCACTCACCCGCACACCGGGGCGAATCTGGCTGTTAACGGGGTCGCCAAAGTCGTTGGACGCCCCACCGGGTGAGCCGCCATCGGCCGGGGTCACTGGCGTGTCGCTGTGTGAAGACTTGGTTGTGCTGGAGTTGCTGGAACCACCACAGGCGACCAGGCACAGTGCCAGACTCACTAATAGAAGGGACTTCATTGAACCGATACCCGCTGCAAATTGCCAATTAATGTAACGTACTCACTATGGCATATCTACGTAGCAATTGTACGTAAGGATCTTTTTGTGCCGCAGTGGCCGCACCGGGGAATGGGTTACAGGGGGCGACGAAGAGAGGGAGCAGAAACAAAAATGCCGCGACAAGCGCGGCATTCGACAGCGTTACAGCGTGTTACTTGCTGTTTTCAACCATGTAGTCCACAGCTGCGTTGACTTCTTCGTCGGAGCAGCTCATGCACAGGCCCTTGGCGGGCATCATGCCGATATTGCTGAAACCGTTGATTGCGTTGGCATAGACCTGATCCATGCCTTTCTTGGTGCGCTCGGCCCAGTCAGCCTTATCGCCCAGTTTCGGTGCGCCGCCGGCGCCTACGCCGTGACAGCCCTGACAGCTGCTTTCATACACTTGCTTGCCGGATTTTGGTTCACCACCTGCTGCCGCCATTGCTGACCCACAGCTGTTGTCACCCTGCAAACACACCTGGCCTTCGGCACTGATACGCGACTCGACCTCAGCACGCTGCTTGTCAGTCAGTGCCCAGGCAGACATACCTGCCATCAGCGCCACTACCACAATCAGCTTTTTAACCATTTGATTCATCACTGTTTTTCGCCCTCTCGAAAATAGCGGCCGCTCAGCCTAAAATTCTGGCGCGCATTATAACGGGAAGCCCCCCATTACTCCACTGCCTTAGGCCCTGAGGCATTTTTGCCATTTTTTACCGCGAAAAAAAGGCCGCGCTGAGCGCGGCCCTGTGTGGAGAGGAATCAACCCTTACTCGGCGACAATGCCATCCAGCCGGCCAGCCATTTCCAGCAAGTCCTTGCGACCAAAGGGTTTTGCGGTGAACTGGGTAGGTAAGTAGGGCGCGGTAATCAGCACGTTGCTTTCCACGGCCCCCAGCGCATTAGGCATGCTTCCAGTGGTGCCCAATGTCACAGAACGCAGTTGCAGAGGGCCGGTCGCCCCCAGTTCGCGGAGGATCAACCCGTAAAACTCCAGATTGATCCAGTGCTCGCCCGGCTCCAGCTCAAAGCTCTGCTGGGCAAAGGCTACAGGCTGCGAATCCAGTCCTGCCAGCACCCCCGACAGATGGAAGCGACCCGCCTTTTCCACCCGCACCTTGGCGCCAATGCGCAGGTTGCCATCGGCCAGGCTGTCGCGATAATTACCGGTCAATTGCGCCGCCGGGCGACTCAGCAGAAAGCCGGTCATTGTGCCACGGCGAATTTTACCGTCGGTGGCGGCGACCTTCAGACCCATATTGCGAGCGGCACCTAGCTCGGGTTGCCAGTCTTCACTGATCACCAGCTGTCCGGTGTAAATGCCATCGCCGGCAGTGACATCACCGCCTCGACCATCGTCCTTTAACGGCAGTGAAGCAATCACCGCGTCAGCCGAGGGCATCAGCTCCGCCTCCACCGTCCAGTTATCATGGTTCAACGGCAATACCGCCGAACTCAGCTGAGCCTGAAGGGTAACGATGTCACCCGCCTCGTAGCGGCTGGCATCGGCCCACACCGTCAGCATGGGGCCATCGCCCCCACCCTGACTTACCCGCGCGGGTTCGCGCTCGGATATCAGCGGGTCTACTTCGGTAAGCAATGGCTGCGACCACTCCGGGTAGCGGGCCATGTCTCGATAGCTGGCGGCGGCCTTTTCCGCGAGGTTGGGCACTGCAGCGGATTGCGCAAACAACGGCCCGGACAGCACAGTCATTAAAGCGCCACTGAGCAGCGAAATTTTCGTCGTTTTGTTCATTGTTGTGGTTCTCCAATCGCTGACTTAGTAAAGAATGCTGATGAATTTCGCGGTGGTCATGGAGCTTTGCACCTGGGTGTTAGGCGCACAGCTCGTTCCGCTGCACGTCCAGATACCATCGGGAATCTGGCGACGGGTGTCAGAATCGCTGTCGTCGCGCTCATCGCCGTGGTTTTCATGAGCAGCGTCGAGATTGAAGAACCCGGAGACTTCCTGCTTGTAGTTGTTGCCGCAGGCGTTGCTGTTGTTATAGCTGGCACCGGCACTGCCGTCACAGGCAAAAATAGAAGCATACTGCACCACCCCGTCGTCCTCACCGCTCAAGCAGGCGCTTGCGCCAAATATGGCCTCATAGCCGCCAGTCAGGTAGATATTCTTCGCCGGTGCCGAAGCGTAGGTACGCACCTGGACGTCGTTAGAACTACGCAGCCACCAGGTCGCATCGTCACAACTCTGAATCCAGCCTGCAAACCAGTTGCAGCCGCCGCTGGACTGCCCGCATACCGCGTCCGCCCCTTCAGAGCCACGGTGAGCACCACCGGTCGTAATTGCCATGCTTACGCGGCTGGCGACCAAATCGTAGGGACCGTTGTAGTTGTAATTGGGATCTGAGCTATCGTTGTTACCCAGAATATAGTCGGTGATGACACCACCCATGCTGTGGGCCACGATCCAGAAAGTGCCGCCCTGGGCATAGGTTTGAGCACAGCTATTACCGCCGCCGTCGCTACCGCCATTGGTCGCGTTGACGATTTCATTGGCGACTTCGCCCGCCGACTCGGCCTCCCAATAGGGCTTGGTACCGTTGTAGCCCACCACATAATATGACGCCTGATAATTCTTGGTGGCCGTGCGCACAAAATCATCGGAGCCATTCACCCAGTAATTTCGGGCAGCGGTATAAGAAGTGTAGGTATTTGTGTCGGTCTGCTTGCCATGGACAAATATCAAACAGGGTGCCGCAAGGGCATCTCCCGCGACCATCAACAATAGTACGCCCAGTGCTCGCCGCACTGAAGACAGCTTCTTCATAGAGTTTTCCCCTTTTTATCAATTATTTGGGCAGTAAACCGCACTGCCTGGAGGTGCCTTCCACCATGACCACTCAAAAATCGAACACAGCGGACGACAAAGTGAATATAGATTCACATCTTGAACTTACACCAATAGCCGCAGCCTATAGTCACAATTTAATAAATTTATGAAGTAGTACCGAATTTGGCGGCGAAAATAGTCGAAAAGCGTCGATGCGGCTATAAGGCAGCGCGGAGGAATGTACCTCTCTGGCGAGTCCTGCATATAATGTGCGCTATAACAACGCCAGGAGGCACCGCAATGGATGCGACAAGAACACTCACCCTGCTGGTAGCATGGATAACGCTGACACTCCAGCCCTCCTCCGCGTGGACACTGGAGCCTCAGCCCGGGCAGATATACTCCAGCGGCACCACCCTGACCATAACCAGCCTCGGCGTCTCCTTGAACATACCGGAGGGCTGGCGCGCCGCCCTTTCCCCCGACGGCGAAGCCCTGCACATGGAACCCCTCAGCGGCGGCGCAATGCTTTTGGTTTTCGCCGACACCATGAATCAGGCCAAGGCCCTTGAAACCATGCAGGGGCCTGTCCCGCTGGATTCAGGGCTGCAACTGCACCTTGAAGGGCAAGTTACCCAAGCCAGGAGTGGAGAGCTATCGGCCAGCTACCGCATTCCCTACCAATCCCACCTGAGCGCCCTTGGCCATGCGCAAACCGACCACAACGGCACAAGCATTGCGCTATTTCTCATCGCCCCCGTCACAGATTTAGCGGCGCTAAAACCGTCCCTGCAAGCCGCCGCAAACAGCGTCACCTTCAATAAGCGACACACCTCTCCGACCACCAGCAAGACCGTCACTCAGGAGACGAGCAAAGACCTTTGGGCCGACTACCTGAAAGGCAAACACATCGTGCGTTTCTTTAGCGGCTCCGGCTACACCGAGGAGCAACATATCTGGCTGTGCAGCGATGGCGGCTACTACCGCAGCTTTAACGGCGGCGGCTGGGGAGGAGGCGCCTCCGGCGCGGCCCAAAGTCACTATACCGGGAAATGGCGGGCCACAGGTGCCGGCGAACACGGCCAATTACACCTGCATAATCAGAGCGGCGCAGTAAGTACCTACCAACTACGATGGGACTTCGCCAAGAGCCATCTCTACGTTGATGGCAAGCGGTGGCTGCATGACGAGAACAAGGCTTGCCAATAGCCAGCACTGATGTTGAACAAGAAACCGTCGATAAATGACCCAAGCCAATTGAGTCCCTTACATCCCTTTGCTATAGTTGCGCGTCCCAAAACCGCCCGTAGCTCAGCTGGATAGAGCGTTGCCCTCCGGAGGCAAAGGTCAGAGGTTCGAATCCTCTCGGGCGGGCCATTTTATGCCGATAAAATACAATAAAAACAAATAGATACTAGCGAAACCCTAAAATAGCTCGAAACCCTGAAAATTGCGCTTTTGAGACAATTCTGGGGCACTCAGGATTTCAAGGACAGAAATCAGGGTGAGAAAGTGGCCACTTTCACCAAGCGAGCCGGCAATAAGGTTCAAGCCATACTTCGCAGAAAGGGCTATGAGCCCCAATCCAAAACCTTTGCAAACCTAACCCTTGCCAAACAGTGGGCGCGCCTCGTCCAGTCCGAGATGGATCAGGGGGATTCCTGCCTACCAACCAGACCAAAGCGACAACCATTGCCGAGGCCATCGCCCAGTACGGCAAAGAAGTGGCCCCCACCAAAAAATCGGTCGAATCGATTAATTGTCGGTTGAAGCGGCTAGATCGCCACTTGGGGCACCTGACGTTAGCGGCGGTCACGCCTGGTACAATCCAAGAGTATCGGGATTTTCGGGCGCAAACGGTCAGTGGCGATACGGCTGGAAAGGAAGTACAGCTACGCCGAGAGATACGAAGAATGGTGAGGATCGGACAATTCCTATGTCCAGCAGGGTAGTATCAATCCTCGCAAAAGAGCCGCGTCATATTTCCGGCAGGGTATACCCTATCCACAGCGATTCAATTACGCAGGCGCGTGATCGGGTTTACAAAAAGGCGGGGACTGAAGACCTACGCTTCCACAACCTGAGGCATGAGGCGACGAACCGTCTGTGTTAGCTGGGGCTTGGGATAATGGAAGTAACCGCAATTACGGGGCACAAAGATTTGGCGAAGCCGATGCGGCATACGCATCCAAAAGCGGAGGGTTTAGCCGAGAAGCTCCGATAACTATTGGTTTGATGAGCTATACATTTAAGGCTAGGCTATCAAGTGCGGTTTATTATTCAAGGCAGCATGGAGCTTGATTTACATGGACTTTGTATTGTTTTGTTCTTGGCGGGTGCATAAGCATTGCTCTTGTCATCCTGAAATCCCATACAATTTAGCGTCTGTCACAAGATGAGAGAGTACCTCAGCCTAATATTTGGCTTCGCCGGGGTAGCATTTGCAGGTATCGCTCTGTTCTGGAGTGGTGGTCAATCGTTCTTAGTAACTTGGCCCGGAGAACGCTTCTTCACACCCTATAGTCACAAAGTCGCATATATCAAGAGATTGTGTGAGTTACCCGGGCATTTGCAAAAGGTGTTACTTATTAACATCAACTAAAAATCAACAGGTTAGCGACGATGCCCGAATGTGCCGCTTTCTCAAAAGAAAACTTTGCTGGAGTGGAGCGTTTTCTTTGAGGCTGCCTGAAAAAAGCAACTTCAATACTCTACCATCCGTCCTAAGGACGGATGGTAGAGTATTTTTAATGGTTTTGTCAACGCCGCAATTTCTTGACTTTATTCCTCTGGAGGTATATATGTCCTAAGGACATATATACCTCCAGCATCTTCAATGAAATTAATACGCGCTGTAACTTTATCAATAGGCGACTTGGAAAAGCCTGTAGCAACTCCCTACGATTTGGGGCGGATTCTCTATGGGCTCTACAAGCACAAGAGCTATCGGGGTGAGCCAATCGCGAGCTTGCAAAAAGATCGACCAGATTCAGCTGATCTAGGTCGAATCACTCGTGAGCTATTGGATTTGGGGGTGATCGAACCCCCCCGGCAGTTTCCTGGCTCAACTTATACCCTCTTGGGCAAGCAGCCTGAATCTCCTGAGGATGCTGCCTGTTCAATCGACCCTTTTTGCTACCTATCCCATTTGAGCGCCATGTCGTTTCACGGCCTGACAGACCGCATACCTAGCAGCTTGCATTTTTCCAGACCCGCGCCAGCTGACTGGAAAGTCGCCGCCGAGCACTTCATGAAAGCAGAGCTGGGGGATGACTTCCCGGATTATGTTGAGGCAGGCATGCCCACGCTGCGGAAGTACACTTTTGATCGATTGGGGCAGACTCGCCTTCAATGGTTCCACTCCAAACACCTTGGAGCCTTCAAGAAGCTGACGAACCGGCAGTTACGGGTATCAACAATCGGTCGAACGTTTCTCGACATGCTTCGGAATCCTGAGCTTTGTGGTGGCATGAGTCATGTTCTGCGCGTGTTTGACGAGAACGCCTTGCGCTACCTGAGACTGATAACTGACGAAGTGGATCGCCACGGGAAGGGGATTGATAAAGTTCGCGCAGGCTACCTGCTTCAGGAACGCCTGGGCGTGAACGACAATGCAACAATCAATTCCTGGGCGGAGTTTGTCCAACGAGGCGGCTCCCGGAAGCTTGACCCCTCAGCAGAGTATATTCCTGAGTGGTCTGACCGCTGGTGTATCTCTCTCAACTTGCCGGAAGCAACCTCTTGAGCCGGATTGAAGAGACCGACAATATTTCCGAATGGGTTGAGGCAGCTACCACTCCAGATAACCTTGAGTTTCGCCAGGCCGTTCACACCATTTTGCAGGGCATCTCACTCCAGCAAGACCTTCGGGTTTGTATGGTGTTGAAAGGCGGCATTCTTATGGCGATTCGCTACAAAAGCCGTAGGTTTACCAAGGACATTGACGTTTCGACATCATATTCACTGGCCGATCTTGATCAAGATGCCGTGTCGAGGCAGCTAAATGACGGATTCGCGCTCGCCACAGAGATATTGGACTACGGGGTGGCCTGCGCAGTACAGCGCCTCACCATACAGCCCAAGGGTGTTAAGAACCCGTCTTACCCGTCGATGTCCATCAAGATCGGCTACGCGTATCAGGGCACCCCAAAGCATCGACGACTGATGAATGGGCAATCGCCTACGGTCATCGGTATTGACTACAGCTTAAATGAAGAGCTGCCAAATCCCGAGAGCCTCAAAATTCTCAACGGCGACGAGCTATTGGCCTATTCACTGATAGACCTTGTGGCTGAAAAGTTGCGCTCTCTGTTGCAGCAGGAGTCTCGAAACCGCTACCGGCGGCAAGATATTTTCGATCTGCACCTGGTGCTGACAGGGATTGCCAATTTTGACGACGAGGATCGTGGTCAAATATTAGCCTCGCTGATGACCAAAGCCCGTTCAAGAGATATTGAGCCTCACATGGACTCCCTGGACAACGAAGAGCTTCGACGGCGGGCAGAGCACGAGTACCACACCCTGGCCGACGATACAGAAGGTGAGCTGCCGGTTTTCAGTGAGGCTTACGAAGTAGTCCGCGAATTTTATCGCTCATTGCCCTGGTGATTTTGGGAAAAATTATTCGTGAATTAAATTATTTAGAATTAGTCAGTTGATTTGAAAAGGCATTTTATTGTGCTTCGGAGGCAAAGGTCTGAGTTTCGAATCCTCTCAGGCGGGCCATTTAAGAGGAGCACGCCGGCACCAGCCCTACTCGAACGCTGTAAGAGGTCAGGCGAACGAAATGAGCTGGAACAGCTGCGGCGACGGACAGGAAAACGGGGGTAGAGCCCCCCATCACCATGGCACCCACTGCTCACGCAAGCAACGGGTGTTCAACTCATCCGGGGTCGAAGGTAATCGGCATCGACTTGATGGTGTTGATAAAGAATGAACGCATATAAGTCACTTCCCCGGCAAATTTCGGGTTGCGCAGGCGTGGAATCAGTTCTTCAAAAATAATCTTCAGTTCCATTCTTGCCAGGTTCATACCGAGGCAAAAGTGTTCGCCGATGCCGAATGAGCGAATTTCCCGGCGCATATTGGGCAGCCGCTTAGCGCGGTGGATGTCAAAGGTCATGGCGTCGTCGCCGTAGGCGTCTTCGTCGTGGTTGACGGCATGGTAGTGCAGCACCACCTTGTCACCTTTTTTAATCTTGTAACCGTTCCACTCGATGTCCTGGGTCGCAGTGCGGCGCATGGCGATAAAGGCGGTGTTGTAACGGAGCATTTCCTCAACCGCATCGGGAATGTCCTCGGGGTGCTGTACCAGGTGCTCCAGCTGGTCGGGGTGCTCCATCAGCAGGCGCATACCGTGGGCGGTCGCGGTTCGGGTGCTTTCGTTGCCGCCCACCATAATCAGAATAAACATCCATGCAAACATTTCTTCGTTCATAGGCTGGCCGTCAACTTCGCCGTTCAGCAGTGCTGCAACGACGGGGCTGGTGGGGTTTTCCCGTTGTTTGGCAGCCAACTCAGCGGCGTAGGCGATCACTTCAAAGCTCACCGCATTGGCTTCGTCGCGGGTGGTCGCCAAGTCCGGGTCGTCAGCAAAGGCCATCACATTGGTCCATTCGAAGAACTGTTTGCGATCTTCCTGTGGCACACCGAGCAACTCGAGAATCGCCATCAGCGGCAATTCAGCGGCAACATCTTCAACAAATTCGCATTCGCCACGGCTTGCTACCCGGTCGATAATGGCGCGAGCACTCTGGCGCAGCCAGGCCTCCATATCGGCGACCGCTCTGGGGGTGAAGGCATCACGGACAATTTTCCGGTATTTCATATGCTTGGGAGGGTCCATCGCAATAATGATGTTTTCCTGCATAATCGCCTGAATCTCTTCTTCTCCCGCCGGGACTTCCATAGGGAAGGCACCCTTCAGGTTGGACGAAAACAGGTCAGGGTTCTGGGAAACGAAGTCCAGCGCGTCGCGCTTCACCACCGCCCAATAAGGCACGCCGTTTTCCGCATCTTCCATGTACACCATCGAACCTTCGCGACGAAATTTCGCCAGCTCCTCGTAGGGCATACCCTTGGCGTAGGTATCCAGGCTCAACAGATTGGCAAAGGGGCATTGACTCATTGTTATTTCCTCAAAAATTGCCGCGGCCTGACAGGAGGGCGGTCTATTACTGTTGCTGTAACCAGCACCGATAACCAAGACTAGCAACGCCCCATGCCGCAATCGAGTTCATAATGGGCCAAGGCATATGCCAATCCGGTAACCAGCTTTCCACTTCCGGGCATTGATCGGTGCTGGCGCGGCTCCGCCCAAACCGCGATAATGCGCCTCCACCTGCCCATACCGGAGCCACCCATGACCCTTGCCACCCTGCGCCTTGCCAAAAACGAAGAACGCCGACTGCGCGGGGGACACCTGTGGATTTACAGCAACGAGGTAGATAAGCAGGCATCGCCACTGAAAACCTTCGAGGCGGGCCAGCAGGTCATTGTGGAGTCCTCCCAGGGCAAGGCCCTGGGCGTCGCCTACGTCAATCCCCAGTCATTAATCTGCGCCCGTATGCTCGGCAACGGTGACAAAGCCTTTGGCCAAAAGCAGATTGAGCAACGGATTCAGCAGGCGCTGGAATTACGTGACACCCTGTTCCCCCAGCCCTGTTATCGACTGATATACGGCGAAAGCGATTTGCTGCCAGGTCTGGTCGTCGACCGGTTCGGCGACCACCTGTCGGTGCAGTTCAATACCGCCGGAATGGAAGCCCTGCGCGAGCCGGTGCTCGCCGCCCTGCACAAGCTGCTGGCACCCAAGTCTATCCTGCTGCGCAACGACGCCTCGGTGCGCGAACTTGAAGGACTGCCCAGCGAGATTGTCAGCGTTTATGGCGACTCTCCGGAGGATGTAGAACTGATTGAGAACGGCGTGCGCTTTCTCGCCCCGCTGGCCAGCGGCCAAAAAACCGGCTGGTTCTACGACCAGCGCCCCAACCGCGCCTGGTTACGCGACCTTGTACCCGGCAAACGGGTACTGGATGTATTCAGCTATGTCGGCAGTTTTGGTGTGCAGGCCGCCGCCTTCGGGGCCGCCGAGGTCTGGTGTAACGACGCATCGGAACTGGCCCTGGAAAAAGCCCACGAAAATGCCGCATTGAATGGCGTCGGTGACCGGCTCAATACCCTTCACGGCGATGCCTTTGCCGCCCTGCGCCAGCTTAAGGATGACGGCGAGCGCTTCGATGTCATCATTGTTGACCCACCGGCTTTCATCAAACGCAAGAAAGACCAGAAAGAGGGCATTTTGGCCTACCGGCGAATCAACGAGCTGGCTATGCGACTGCTCACCCCTGGTGGCTATCTGATCAGCGCCTCGTGCTCGATGCACATGCCCCGGGAAGAACTGCTGGATATTGTCCGCGCGGCCTCCCGCCACGTCGATCGCCATGCCCAGGTTCTCGCCGAAGGTATGCAGGGCGCCGACCACCCTGTGCACGCGGCCATTCCTGAAACCCGCTATCTCAAGGCAGTGTTAAGCCGAATCAGCCGAAACTAAGCCTGGCACTGCGGCTAGGGCTAGACGGGAAAGCTTAACCAACAAATGCAATTGATAAATATTATCAATTGCATTTGTATTTATCGAAACATAGAATGCCCTGCGACCCTTGTTATGATCGCAGGACGCCCCATGCCCAGCCCCACCCTATTCGGCAAGCCACTACCCTCCGCCACCGTCGCGGTCACCACCCTGACATTGCTCGGCTCGCCCGCGGTGCTCCGAGCCGAAAACCCCTCGCCAAAACTGGAGGAGATACTGGTCACCGGCGAGCCCATGCAACGGCAGGCCATCGACACGGTATCAAGTATCAGCATCGTCACCGGTGAAGATATTCAGGCCCGCAATATTCGCGACATCTACGACCTGCTGTTACGCACCCCCAATGTCAGCGCCGCCAAGGAAGACAAGTTTTCGGTACGCGGCATCTCCAACGAAGGTATTGGCCCCGGCGGCACCGGCCGACCCACGGTCAGCGTGTTTATCGACGGCGCCCGCCAAGCGGGGCGGGGCGTCGGCAATACCTGGGACGTCGAGCAGGTAGAGTTTTACCGCGGCCCGCAATCGACCGCCTTCGGCCCCGGCTCCCTCGCCGGCGCCATCGTCATTCAAACCACGCCGCCGTCAACCGACGCCTACACCGCCAAACTGAAACTCGGCGCAGCCAATGATTCCGGCCGCGAAGCGGGTATCGCCCTCGGCGGGCCAATAGCCGGCAACCTGGGCTTTCGCTATGCCGCCGAAACCAATCAAACCGATGGGGAGGTCACCAACACTACCCTCGACGACGACACCTGGCAGGCCCGCCACCGCTACATGCAACGCATTAAACTCGGCTGGGCTGGTGACGGCAGGTACTCGGCACTACTGAGTGTACAAGGCAGCAAGCTCCGCGAAGGCAACGAATACCTGCCGCCAAATACCGCCGAACAGCGCATTTCCACCGACAACGTTGCGGGCTACTACAACGACGACAGCTTTGTGGTGTTGCTGCGCCAGCAGCTGGTTCTGAGCGAGGCGGTGACCGCCGCACTGATTCTCACCCACTCCGACAGCTACAACCAACGCAAGGGCGACTACGACGTGTCTGCCGAGGACAACGGCTTTTTCGTCAACACCACAGACACCCTGAACACCGCGCTGGAATTGCGCCTGAATTATCGCGGTGAGGGCCTGCGCGCAGTGGCGGGCTTTTTCCGCAGCCGCGACGAGCTGGACGGCAGCTCTGTAACCAAGGGCTTGAAGTACAATCTCGGTGGCGTACAGGCCCGCGCCGACGCGGATTTATTCGCCCTGCGTAAGGCGAACACCCACGCCCTGTACAGCGAAGCCGATATCGACATCACCCCCGCTGTTACAGTCACGCTGGGTGGACGCTATGAGGAAAATACCGCCACCAATCGCAGCGCGTTTTTTGTGACCGGCGCCTATCCCATCGACCCGGTGACCGGCACCACCACACCGACGGATATCAGCCCCGCACTGGCCGCCGTACTGGACAGCGACACCACCGCTGATAGTAGCGACGCCGTATTTCTGCCCAAGCTGGCGCTGAGCTATCAGCTCAGCGATACCCTGAGCACCTTTGTGTCGCACAGTTACGGCTACCGAGCGGGGTCTGTGGACTTTGTCAGCGACGGCGAATCCCCCACCTACGGGCCGGAGTACACCCGCAATACCGATCTGGGCGTTAAACTCCAATTGGATAACTGGTTTGTGCAAAGCACGCTGTTCCGAGTGGACTACGAGGACATGCAAATCGGCGTGCGTGTTGATGCCTCCAACTTTCGCACCGACAACGCCGGCAGCGCCAGGGCCCAGGGACTGGAACTTGAGCTTCGCGGCGATCTGACTGCGACACTTGGTGTATTTGCCGGTATCGGTTACACCGACACCGAGTTCACCGACTACGAAGACGACGGCGTGGACTATGCGGGCAATCACTTTCCCAACGCACCGCGGCTAACCGCCAATGCCGGTCTTTCCTATCACCACCCCAGTGGTTTTTTCGTCAACACCAGCTGGGCGCGCACCGAATACAGCTTTGTCGATCGCGACAACAATGACAGTCTACAAGCCGATGCCCGTGATCTGTTCGCGACACGCCTGGGATATCAGGGCGATCATATCGGCGCCGAGATCTACGCACAAAACCTCGGCGACAAATTCTACGTTACCGATCGCTTTAACAGCCCCTCACTGGGCATAGATGCGGTCTTTGTCGGCGACCCAAGAGAGGTCGGCGCACGACTGCACTATACCTTTTAACCACGCAGCCAGCCCGGGCAAGTCAACTCGTCAGGCTGCGCTACTCAAGGCGCCGGGTTGGGAAGCTCGGTGTGTATCGCTTCAATCTGCGCCAGAACGTCTTCACCAAGCACCAGCTCAGCGCTATCGATATTACTGCGCAGCTGCTCCATCGAGGTGGCACCGATAATATTGCTAGTCAGAAAGGGCTGGCGATTAATAAACGCCAGTGCCATCTGGGCGGGATCGAGGTTGTGAGCCTCAGCCAGTGCGCAGTATTTTTCTGTTGCGACAACGGCCTGAGGCTTGTTGTAACGGGAAAAACGTTCGAACAGTGTCAACCGGGCATTGTCCGGGCGCGCACCGTTGCGGTATTTGCCCGTGAGCATGCCGAAGGCCAGCGGCGAATATGCCAACAACCCCACCTGTTCACGTACGGCCATCTCCGCGAGACCAATTTCAAAACTGCGGTTCAACAGGTTATAGGGATTTTGAATACTGGCGACCCGAGGCAGATTGTAACGGTCTGCAAGCCGTAAATAGGTCATCAGTCCCCAGGGAGTTTCGTTGCTGATCCCCACTGTTTTGATTTTACCCGCTGCCACCAGCTCGCTCAGGGTTTTCAGAATTTCGTGTATTTCGCCTTCTGCATCATCACTATCACTGTCGCTGTGCTGATAGCCCAGCTTGCCGAAAAAATTGGTGTCGCGATTGGGCCAGTGAATCTGGTAAAGGTCGACATAGTCCGTTTGCAGGCGCTGTAAACTGCCCTCCAGCGCGGCCATCAGGTCTGCGCGATTCAGCCCACGACCATCCCGCACATGGGCGTGCCCCGGCCCCGTCGCCTTGGTCGCCAGCACTACCTCCTCGCGGCAATCGCGCTCGCGCAACCACTCGCCAATGTACTGCTCAGTACGCCCCTGAGTCTCGGGTATCGGCGGCACCGGATACATTTCCGCGGCGTCGATAAAATTCACCCCCCGCGACAATGCGTAATCCAGCTGCGCAAAGGCTTCGCTTTTGGAGTTTTGCTGGCCCCAGGTCATGGTGCCCAAACAAATTTCACTCACTTCTATATTGGACTTACCCAATGTCCGGTATCGCATAGTACCTCCAGAATAATTAAAGCGTCGTCGCAAACAACCGATGCCGCGCAGCTTGCGTAAACATGGCCAGTCATGCAAGCCCGTACTTCTGTTCTATACTTCAGAAACCTTACAGGAAAGTGTCGCCCGATGAATCACCTCCGCTGGATCTCCCCCGTTATAGCCCTGACCCTCGCCAACCCCGTGTTTGGAGATTCCGAGCCGACAGTGGAAATTCACACGCTGTCCACCGACCCCGACAGCACAGCGACCTACCAAAGCCCCTACGAGCAACGGATTAACACCCTGCAACATCAGCCGGTGTCCTGGCTGCAGCTTTACGGCATCGCCGAACTGGAAAAATCCCTGCACTGGCAAAAACCCGTTGCCGGGTCGGTTGCCGGCCACTATGACCGCGACCGCAGCGAGCACGCCCTGCGCACCCTGCAACTGGGAGCCTATGCCGAGTGGAACGAGCACCTCAGTGCCGTGGTCGTGCTGGAATCCGAGTACGCCAAGACCGGCTACAACCGCGCTGACGAAGCCTATGTTACGGTCGCCGGCGGCGGCCTGGCCCTTAACGCAGGGCTTATGTACTACCCTATCGCCCTGGTTCACGGTCACTTTATCACCCCGCCGCTTCTGGAATTTGCCGAAACCCGCCAGCCCGGCGCACTGCTCACCTACACCTGGCAGGGGCTGAGCCTCGGTGGCTTTATCTACGAGGGCGAGGCGGATCACAGCAGTAAAAACCCTGACAGCGACTGGGGCTTTAACGCCCATTACGTGAACCGGAACGGCTCCCTTCATCTGACTGCCAGTTATATCGCCGACATTGCCGACAGCGAAGGCCAACTGCTGCTGGACCAGGGCAATGGCTACGGCAAACGGGTCGGCGCCTACGGTGCCAGCGCACTGTATGGCTGGCGCGATGGCCTGGCTGGCGAGGTCACCGCGGAAATGGTAGTCGCCGCCGAGGACATGCCTGACATGCCCGCTGGCCTGGAACGCCCGGCCTCAGTCAATCTGGAGCTGGCTGTTTTTCCGGCGGAAACCTGGCAATTTGCCTGGCGCTACGAGGAAAGCCGCGACCTGGCCGACGCCCCCGCCCGTCGCTACGGGGTCGGTATGGGTTGGCAATTTATGCCGCGACTCAATCTTGCCGCCGAGTTTATGCGCAGCAAGTTCAACCATAGGGACTCCGCCCTGATGGTCACCGACAAGCACGGCGATACCCTGCAGGAACGCTATACCTTGACCACCCAGCTCACGCTGATCTTTTAATCGTCACCGGGGGGCACCCTAGCAACAGGGCGCGGCACCCTCGGCGCCGCCCTCAGTGAAGGGTATGGCAACACCGCAGCCTTCAAAAATACCGTAGTGCTGACTGAAGTCGCCAATAAATTCAAAGTGCGACTTGAATCGCGTGTCAGACAACATTCGCCAGCTATTCCCGCACACCGGAAAAACACGGCCCCGCTCGATGCAATGATGCTTGTCCAACACGAAAAACACCGGCTGTTCGGGCAGCGTGCCGCGATAAATCACTGCCTGCCCGTAGTCTTCACAGTCGTTTTCCAATCCATCGAGATTAAACAGCCGATAGGTCGCCGAAAAGAACTGTACACCGGCAACTCGCTGTGCCACGGCGGGGTCAGTCATTTCCAATGGTCGATCCTCCACCAGACGAGGGTCAGTGAATCCCTGTCGTCGAGCGAGGTGCAGAAAGTCATTCCAATACAGCGCACCACCCAGACACTCGCCGTACAGCATGGGGTCATCGCGCATTGCCGCAGGCACTCGACGGCTGGCGTACACATCGGAAAAATAGAACTCGCCACCGGGTTTCAGCAGACGCTTCACCGAGGCCAGCACCGCGTCCTTGTCCGGTGACAGGTTAATCACACAGTTAGACACCACCACATCAAAGCTGCCGTCCTCCAGTCCCAATTCATCGAGTTTTTCGAGGTAGCCCTTGAGAAAACGTACATTGTCGTAGCCAAATTTTTCCGCGTGCCACTCCTGGGTAGAGCGGGCAACCGCCAACTGTTCATCTGTCATATCGACACCGATGACTTCCCCCTCCGGGCCGACCAGCTGGGCCAGCGCATAAACATCCCGACCGCTGCCACTGCCCAGGTCGAGAATGCGGCAGCCACGCAATTCAGTGGGGCATACCAGACCACAGCCGTAGTAGCGGCTGAGAACCTCGGGGTGAATATTGGCCAACAGGGGCTTGAGCCACTCGGGCATCGCACTGATGTCGCAGCACGCACTGGTTTTCAGATCCGCCGAACTCTGTAATTGTTTGCCGTAGTAATCCTGTACGGTTTCGTAGGTGCTCATGGTGTCATCCGGTTATTATTTAAAGTGCCCCGCCGCAGCTGCTGCCCTGGCCCGCCGTGCAGCCATAGCAGTGGTCGGCAACATGAATCGGCCCCTCTATCGGCTCAGCCCCGAGCAAGTCCGCCAGTTTTCGCGGCCCGCCAAGCGTCGGCATGGCGAGCTGCTGGTTGAAATCGCAGTCGTACAAACCGCCCTGCCAGTCCACACTGATCATTGAACGGCACATCACCCCGTCGAGGTTGGCACGGCTGTAATTGTCTTTCAGCAGCGTCATATAGCCGTCAAACTGCCCCTTCGACACCAAGGTGGAACCGAAGCGTTTTATCGGCATATTGGCCAGAGCATACAGCTGGTTAAACTGCACGCCGAAATGGGCCATCAGCTCGCGCTTGTAATCCGCCTCCAGCCCTTGCTGATTCGGCGGCAGCGACGGCCCTTGCGGGTTGTACACCAGATTTAGCTTGAGGCCTGAATCCACTTGGCCATACCCCAGGGCATTCAACCGCTGCAGGGCCGCAATACTTTTGTCGAACACCCCTTCGCCCCGCTGGGCATCGACATTGTCCAGTGAATAGCAGGGCAGGGACGCCACCACCTCAACCCCCTGTTCAGCGAGGAACTCCGCCAAACCCTCCTGACCGGGTTCAAACAAAATGGTGAGATTACAGCGGTCAATCACCTGCACACCCAGTGCCCGGGCCTGAGTGACCAGCCAGCGGAAGTCGTCGTGCAGCTCCGGCGCGCCGCCGGTCAGATCCAACTGACCGATACCGCGCTTTGCCAGCACCTCGGGGATCATCTCGACCAGTTCCCGCGACATCATTTCGGTGCGAGTCGGGCCGGCATTTACGTGGCAATGCAGGCAGCGCTGATTACACTTGTAGCCGAGATTGACCTGCAAGGTGTCCAGGGTGGCGCGCCGAATGGCGGGGAAGTCAGTCACTTCGAGTAGTGGCAGGGTATCGCGCATACATCTCCAGAAAAGCAGTACAGATACCCTATAGTTTCACAGGGCGAAGGATTGTTACAGTTTGGCGCACTGCCATCGCAGCACTATCGCCCCTTACGCGAAAACGCGGCCAGCGGTTTTCACCGATGGCCGCACAGCGCACTCACATAATTGGCGTCCAGTTCTTATCCGGTCGGTGGGCGAGAAATTCCGGCCTGGGTTTTGCCGCCCCATAGGGCTCGGTGCACAGGTTGTCCCGGCGGTTATAGACAAAAAACACATTGGAGCGCGGCTGCGGTGACATATTGGGTTGGCTGCCGTGCAGGGTATTGCAGTCGAACAATAACAGGCTACCCGCAGCCCCGGTCGGCGCTTGAATACCGCCGCGGTCGATCAATTCTCGCAGGGCCTCCTCCGGCGGGGTACCAATACGCTGTTTTTTCAGCGACTGGCGATAATTGTCCTCGGGGGTTTCACCGACACAGGGTACAAAAAACTGGTGGGAACCGGGAATCAGCATCAAGGGGCCATTAAACGGGGTATTGTCGGTAAGCACGATCGAGGCACTGATCGCCCGCATTGCCGGCATCCCATCTTCCGCGTGCCAGGTTTCAAAATCAGAATGCCAGTCAAAGCCCTTGCCGACAAAGCCCGGTTTGTAATTGATCCGCGACTGATGGATATAGGCCTGCCCGCCCAGCAATTGCTCCACCCGGCCCAGCAAGCGGGGGTCGAAGGCCAGCTTTTTAAAGGCCGTGGACAGAAAGTGTACCGCGAACAACGAGCGAATGGCCGCGCTGTCCGGCTCGGTGATGGTGAATTCCCGCCCTCGAAAGGCGTCGCGGCTTAGCAAGCGGTCCAACTCCTGCTGAAAGAGGGCAATGTCATCCGCACCGAGAAAGCTCTCTTCAAACAGAAAGCCGTCGCGCTCAAAGTCTGCGCACTGCGTCGGCGTCAGCGGGCCATTTTTCGAAATTTGTTGTGCAAGTGACTCGTGGCGGGGTAATAGTCGTTTTGGGGGTGGGGCCGAGAGGCGGCTGGGGTAGGGGTCCTGCCGGGCAGGTGTCGTAAATATTCTGTCGCCGTGAAGTTCGGCACGTCGCGATGCTTCCACGTACATGTCATAACCTCCTGATTTATATAGGTCTCCGATGTAAAAATGTGACAACAGCTACGATGGGGATGGCGCCGAAAAGTTTCAAGGGAGAGCGGCCGAGGCAAGGCCAAAATAAAGAAAGCCACAACATCGACGGCAAAGCGCGCCACCACCGGTAATTTTGATCTATAATGCGCGGTTTTCATGCGACGAGACCAAGCCAATGGCAGCAAAAGTCGCCCTGATCATGGGCTCCAAAAGCGACTGGGACACAATGCGCCCGGCCACCGAGATCATGACCGAGCTGGGTGTAGAACACCATGTCGAGGTGGTATCCGCCCACCGCACACCGGATAAACTGATGGAGTTTGCCGAAAACGCCGTAGCGCGTGGCTACTCTGTCATTATTGCCGGCGCAGGCGGTGCCGCCCACCTGCCCGGCATGGTCGCCGCGAAAACCCGCCTGCCAGTACTGGGCGTGCCGGTACAGAGCCGTGCGCTCAACGGCATGGACAGCCTGCTGTCGATAGTGCAGATGCCCAAGGGCATTGCCGTAGGCACGCTGGCCATTGGCACCGCCGGCGCGTTTAACGCCGGTCTGCTGGCCTGCCAGATTCTCGCTGTGCAGGACCCCGCCCTCGCCGAGCGGCTCGAGTCGTTCCGCGAAGCACAGACCAGCACTGTACTCGACAACCCGGATCCGAGGGAGGACTGATGCAAACGGTATGGATTCTGGGTGCCGGACAACTCGGCGCCATGCTGCAACAGGCGGCCTACCCCCTCGCCCTGAGGGTAGTGCCCCTGGACCCGGACCTGACCGAGCTACCCACGATTCAGCCCGGCGATATTATCACCGTAGAGCGGGAGCAGTGGCCAAGCACGCCGCTGACCGACTTCCTCAGCAGCCACTCCAGTTTCGTCAATGCCGACGTGTTTTGGCGCATCGCTGATCGCTTCCACCAGAAAAGCCTGCTCGACAGTCTGGGGGTCGCCACTGCACCCTGGCGCAATGTCGCCGACGACACCCGGGCAGAAGCGCTGCACCAGGATCTGGGCAGCGACGTGCTGCTCAAGCGCCGCACCGGCGGTTACGACGGCAAAGGCCAGTACTGGCTTTACAGCGACCAGGGAGATGAAGTCCCCGGAGACTGGCAGGGTGCTGCCATCGCCGAACAGAAAATTCCCTTTATGGAAGAGGTTTCGCTGGTAGGCGCCCGTGACCGCAACGGCAAAACCGTGTATTACCCGCTGACCCTCAATCTGCACAGCGACGGTATTCTGATGGCCTCAGTGGCGCCGCTGGAGCGCGTACAACACTTGCAGGAACAGGCCGAGGGTATGCTCGGCAAAATCATGGACGCCATGAACTACGTGGGTGTTATGGCCATGGAATGCTTCCGTGTTGACGACACCCTAATCGTTAACGAACTGGCACCACGGGTACACAACAGCGGCCACTGGACCCAGGCCGGCGCCTGCGTCAGCCAGTTTGAAATGCACCTGCGCGCCGTCACCGGACTGCCGATCAAATCGCCGGAAGTACGCGGCAACAGCGCCATGATCAACGTGATCGGAGTTGAGCGCGACCACCGCTGGCTGGAAATTCCGGCGCTGCAATGCTACTGGTATGGCAAGGATGTGCGCCCCGGCCGCAAACTGGGTCATATCAATATCAACCATCCGCAGCGCTCCGCAATACGCGGCGCTATCGATGAGGTGCGCCCCCTCCTGCCGGAGCACTACGGCGACGCACTGGACTGGCTCGAACTGCAATTGCGCTAAGGGCCTGTGATTCAGGCCCCGACAAATCCCCAAAATGCCAAGCAGGGCGCATTCCTCCCACTGAATCGCCCCTGCGTTTCTGCTATGCTGCGCCCGCTTTTGACGACGGTGACCGACCCACTCAGCTTACAGATAAGCCAACCTGCCATGTTCAGACAATGCCACGCCTTTATCACTGCCGTTGCCACGGGACTGATCGCCGTCGCCTTGACCGCCGGGACGGCTTTCGCCCAGCAGACTCGCGACACGGCGCTGACGGTACACCCACTGCGCATTGACCTGCCCGCCTCGGCCAGCACCCGGCAACTGACCATTAAAAACACCAGCGACGAGGCCCTCTCGCTTAAACTGCGCCTGACTGAGTGGCCGTCGGACAATGAACTGTTCCCGCGTATCGCCCGCGGGCTGCTGGTCAGCCCGATGATGCTGACACTGCCCGCCAACACCAGCCGCGATGTGCGCGTTGGTCGCCTGCGCGACGCCAAGGCTCCGGAAATTGAGCAGAGCTATCAGCTGCTCATCAGCAGTGACACAACGCCCGATCAGACGGTTAAAGTGCCGGTGTTTATTCCCCCGATGAATCGCCAGAGCCTGGCACCGCAAATTACCGCGCAAAAGCAGAGCCACGGCCTTACAGTCACCCTCAGCAACAGCGGCAATACTCACCTGCACCTCAGCGAAATCCAGCTCCAGCAGCGGGATGCAACACCGCTGCAAAAGCAAAACCTCGACCTGTACATTCCCGCAGGCCACACGTCGAGCTACGAATGGCATATCAATAACAGTCCGGTGCCCGCAGCGGCAATGGTCAAGCTAACCATTAACCAGCGCGAATACCTGCACGCTGTTCGTTAGCCATCAGCTACTTCGGCCCTTTGCTGGGCCTTCACCGCACTGTAGCTTGCCACCAGATAAGGCGTCAGGTAGTTAAGCACAACATGGGGCCAGGAGGGCATATCTCCCCCCAGTACTACCGGCCCCTGATTGATGATATTGAGCAAGGTCCCCACCACCACAGCGAGTTTCAGCGCATTTCTCACCACGTGTGGCGCACCCGCCTTGCGAATCAGCGACATATAACACTCCTTTGAACGACGCCTTGAGTGATCGGCCCCGATAAGACGCTCACCACACCCCGATGTTACAAACCTGCTTCATCCCCCTGGCTGAGGTAATCGACCTGACGGAATTCCGCGACGAGAAATTCGGTAAACAGCCGCACCTTCGCCGACACATGGCGGTTGCCGGGATATACCGCCCACACTGCTGTATCAGTAGGCTGACAGTGGTCAAGCACCGGCTGCAAGCGCCCGGCCTTGATGTCTTCATACACGTAAAATTCAGGCAGTTGCACCAATCCCAGCCCCCGTCGCGCCGCCGCCAGCAGGGCATGGCCATTATTACTCCGCCAGCGCCCCGCTATTTTCAACTCGCGATGCTGGCCATCCTCACGCAACCGCCAGGTGGGGACAGACCCCACCAGACAGGTGTGATGGCGCAAGTCCGCGATACTGTCGGGGCGGCCAAACTCATCAAAGTAATCCCGACTCGCACAGACAATCAACCGGCGCTCGGCGATCCGTCGCGCGATCAACGAGGAGTCACGCAAAGTGCCCGCGCGAATGGCCAGATCAAAGCCCTCCTCCACAAGGTCGACGTTGCGACTGCTGAAGTCGATATCCAGACTCAGCTCGGGGTAACGACGCAGGAATTCCGCCGCAACGGGTGCAACATAGCGCTCGCCAAAAGCCCCCGCCACACTCACCCGCAACGTACCCCGCGGGCTAATGCCCTGGGCCATCAGCTCCTGATCGCTATCGTCCAATAGCTGCAGAATATTCTTGCACCGCTGAAAGTAAGCCCGTCCCGACTCGGTAAGCGATAAACTGCGGGTACTGCGCTTAAGCAATTGCACCCCCAGCCGTCCCTCCAGACGACTGAGCTGCCGGCTGGCGTGGGACTTCGACATTCCCAAGCGCTGCGCCGCAGAGGAAAAACTGCCGCTTTCGACCACCTGCACAAACACCTCGACCTCTGTCCAGCGGCTCATACGCCCTCTTTCATTGTTGCCATATAGAAACAATCAGTTTACCGCAACACTGATTATCCTTCCCAGGTATTGCTATACACTGCTCGCATAGCCTCTTCGCCGAAAATAAAACAGGAAGCCATCATGAAAACCAAAGCCGCTGTCGCCTTTGCCGCCGGCAAACCACTGGAAGTAGTCGATGTCGATCTCGAGGGCCCCCGCGCTGGCGAGGTGATGATCGAACTAAAGGCCACGGGCATTTGCCACACCGACGCCTTCACCCTTTCCGGCGATGACCCGGAAGGCGAGTTTCCGACCATTCTCGGCCACGAGGGCGCAGGAGTAGTGGTTGAAGTGGGCGCGGGGGTCACCAGTGTCAAACCCGGCGATCATGTAATCCCCCTGTACACCCCCGAGTGTCGCCACTGCGATTTTTGTCTGCACCCCAAAACCAATCTCTGCCAGGCCATTCGCACCACTCAGGGTCAGGGCCTTATGCCCGATGGCAGCAGCCGCTTTTCACTGGACGGCAAACCGCTCAAGCACTATATGGGCTGCTCAACCTTCTCCAACTTCACCGTTCTGCCGGAAATTGCCGTGGCAAAAATTCACCCGGACGCCCCCTTCGACAAGGTGTGCTACATCGGCTGCGGCGTTACCACCGGCATTGGTGCCGTCATTTTCGACGCCAAGGTCGAACCCGGCGCCAATGTGGTGGTTTTTGGCCTGGGAGGAATTGGCCTGAATGTGATACAGGGCGCAAAAATGGCCGGGGCCAATATGATCGTCGGCGTCGATATCAACCCCGGTAAGGTTCAGCTTGCCCGCGAATTCGGCATGACCCACTTTCTCAACCCCAAGGAGGTGCCGGACATCGTCGAAGCCATAGTGGAACTTACCAAGGGTGGCGCTGACTATAGCTTTGAATGTATTGGCAATGTCACCACCATGCGCCAGGCCTTGGAGTGCTGTCACAAGGGCTGGGGTGAATCTATAATTATTGGAGTCGCCGGCGCTGGGCAGGAAATTTCCACCCGCCCCTTCCAACTGGTAACGGGTCGAGTATGGCGCGGCTCCGCTTTTGGCGGAGCACGGGGAAGAACCGACGTACCCAGAATTGTCGATTGGTATATGGATGGCAAAATCAAGATCGACGAACTGATTACCCACACTATGCCATTAAGCGACATCAACAAAGGCTTTGATCTAATGCACTCTGGCGAGAGTATAAGGTCAGTCGTCCTGTATTAAACTGCGGAGAATTAGCGCTGCCACGCAACGTGAACATTATGGAAAAAATTGCAGAGCACAAAAGTTTTGTCGGCAAACAGCTGCGCTATCGCCATCGCGCGCAAAGCGTGGGCTGCGACATGACCTTTTCCATTTATCTTCCGCCCCAGGCAGAGCTGGGTAAAGTGCCGGTGCTGTATTGGCTGTCGGGCCTGACCTGCACCGATGAAAATTTCGTGAACAAGGCCGGGGCCCAGCATCATGCCAGCATGTATGGCATGGCTATCGTCGCGCCGGATACCAGCCCCCGGGGCGACGGTGTCGCCGATGCCGAAGACGGCGCCTACGACCTTGGACTCGGTGCAGGTTTTTACCTCAACGCGCGGCGCTCACCATGGTCACAGCATTATCGAATGGAAGATTATTTCTGCAAGGAGCTGATCGATCTGGTCGAGAGCGAGTTTCCCGTCGACGGCAAGCGCAGCGCCATTGCCGGCCACTCGATGGGCGGCCACGGCGCATTAAAATTTGGCCTCAAGTACCCTGAACGCTTTCGCAGCATTTCGGCGTTTGCACCGATCAGCTCGGCAAGTAACTGCCCCTGGGGGAAAAAGGCTCTTACCGCCTATCTCGGCGACGACCCCAGCCTTTGGGCAGCAGAAGATTGCTGTGAACTGCTGAAAAAACGGGGCAACAAAGCCCCAAAGATATTGGTTGACCAGGGAGACGCCGATCCTTTTCTGCAAGATCAGCTCAAACCGGAATTACTTCAGGCCGCCGCCACCGCCGGTGGCGCTGATTTAACCCTGCGCATGCAAAGCGGTTACGATCACAGCTACTTTTTCATCGCCAGCTTTATTGAAGAACACCTCCGCTTCCACCGGGAGCACGTAGGCTAAGCCCCACCCTGCTGCGGTGACCGCACACCAGCGGCGGCCCACCGCAAAACCATATTCCATTAAAACTGTAAATGGCCCCAGCGCCAACCTGGTCCTCTTCGCTACAACGATAGGATAGCCCCCACCCTTGCTATAGATTCAATTTGAGACTAGAGGGCGCACAGACGCCTACAAACGCGCCTTCATCAAGGTGCGCTCTACAGCCGTATACCAAGGGTTTAAATCTATGAAATATCATTCCGCTTTAATTTTAGCGCTGCTGCTTGCGCTCAGTGGCTGCGGCGGCAGCTCTTCCAGCAGCTCCACCCCGCCGGTCGAGGACGACATCGTTGATAACGGCGGTGGTGACAACGGCGATCAAGGCGGCACCCCTCCGCTACCTGCCGGTCGCACATTCATTATCGAAACCGGGCCCAACGCCACCGCTGAGATGCTTAGCGCAATGATTGGCGCCCGTCCCGGCGACACCATCGAGTTCGGCAAAGGCTACTTTGAACTGACCGCCGGCATTCAAATTGCCAGCACGGAAAATATTCTGGTCAAAGGCCAGGGCATGAATGAAACCATACTGTCCTTTAAAAACAGCAGTTCCCAAGAGGGCTTTCTTGCCACTACCGTTCGTGGCATTACCGTACAGGACCTGACCGTTCTCGACCCACCGGGAGATGCCTTCAAGCTCCAGGGCGTTGATCACGGCACTCTGCGCCGAGTACGCGCCTTCTGGTCGAGCGGTCGCAAGCTGGAAAATGAAGACACGGTGACCGCCGCCAATTACCGGGAAAAACTGCAGGTCGCCTGTACTGACCCCGCGCGCCACAACCCGAATAACCCCAATCCCAGCGAGACCGACACCACCTCTCCCGACTATACCGTTAGCATAAAATCCGGGCGCTACGGCATCTATCCGGTGAACTCGCAAAACATTCTCGTTGACGGAGCGGAGTCAATCGGTGCCTCTGACGCAGGCATTTATGTCGGCCAAACCGACAATGCCATTATCCGCAACAGCCGCGCCGCGTTTAACGTGTTCGGCTTTGAGATAGAGAACGTACGCGGCGGCGAATATGTCGATAACCTATCAGAGTGCAATACCGGCGGGTTCCTGGTTTATGACCTTGACGGCCTGACCCGCTACGGCAGCCGCACCCGCATGTACCGCAACCATGCCCGCAACAACAATACCTATAACTTTGCCGAACCCGGCAGCCTGGTAGCCAACATTCCCCGCGGCACCGGCATGTTGACTCTCGGCTACGACAAGATCGATATTTTTGAGAACACCTTTGAAAACCACGGCACCGCCGGCATTGTACACACCAGCTACAAACTCCTTGGCGCCCCCGGCGATCGTCGCCTGGATATGTACTCTGAAGGTGTACATATTTTCAATAACACTTTTATTAACAATGGTAACGACGTTCCCCAGCCCGACTTTGCCACCATCGCCGCCACCGAAGGCGAACAGGTAACCTCGGCCTTTCCCATGCTGGTAGGCCTGAAGGTTGCCGCCGCCACAGGTGAGTACCGCGGCGCTCATATCGCCTGGGATGGCTACCAAGACAGCTATGACGCCGACTGCCCCTACCCCGTTGATGAACAGGGCCAGCCAATTCCCGCCGACGAAGATGGCAAACCCATCTCCGGCAACCATTACCCCAACCCGGACTGCCGCTATAACGGCTACAAGTTCGACAATGCCGGTGAGCGCAAAAAGCCCCTGTGGTGGTTCAGCTGCATCGACGACGACAATACCTTCGCCGACGACAGCCTGACCTACGCCAATTTCCACGGTCTTGAAGGCATGAACTTGCTGGTTTACGGCGCACCCTCGTCCCTGGATGAACTGATTGCCGGTGCCCAGGCCATCGAGGATTTCGCCGCAGACACCGACATCACGCCGCACAAATGTGTCGACCAGTACGGCGGCAACATGGCGCTGCTACCGCCGGTGGTGATCCCGGAGTTCGTTCCCTCCGTGGTGTTTGATCCGGAACCCACTGCAACGGAAATCGACGCACTGTGCTCTGCCAGCGTCGCCGACGGAGAGATTAACGCCGCCGCCTACACTGTGAATTGCCCACGACTGGATCAGTACCACCTGTTCAGCGACCCCGAAGATCCCCGCAGCCTGCCCAACGGCCGCGGCGTACCCTTTGTGCTGAACAGCAAGTTGTTTTCTGACTACTCAACCAAGTACCGAGTGGCCTACATCCCCGAGGGCGAGCAGGCCATTTACCGCGACGGCCAAGATGGTAATAACGCCACCATCCTGTTTCCGGTTGGCACCATTCTGAGCAAGAGTTTTGCCTTCGCCGACGAGACCACCAACACCGAAACCGTGGTGGAAACACGGCTGCTGATCAAACGTGAAAGCAGCAGTGGCCAGGTGTTCTGGGACGGTCTGGAATACCGCTGGCAGGAAGAAAATGGCCAGCGTGTCGCAGTACTCGCCCAGGAGGGAGGCAGCGCCAGCGTTGCCTGGAACTACCACGACGTAGACAGCGATGAGCATTATGTCGGCGCCAGTGACGATTACTCGCTGCCCAACGCCAACCAGTGCCTGAGCTGCCATGCCAACGACGATGCCGAAACCGGCGCCGCCCCGATCGGCCCGAAAGTCCGCAATCTCAACCGACCCTTCGCCAGCGAGTCGCCGATTGCATCAGGCATCGACTTGCACCCGATCAATGGCGAAAACCAGTTGTTGTATTGGTGTCAGACCGGGTTGATGGGCAACTGCCCGGACAACCTGCAACTGGACCCCACCACCAGCTATATTACCAACCTCGAGCGCAACCCGAAGTTTAATATTGCTGGCGACTCCGGCTTTGCCGCCAACTCCAACGAGGACATCGAGGCGCGGGTACGCTCCTACCTGGAAGTCAACTGCGCCCACTGCCACAACCGCCGTGGTCTGGCCCAGAATACCGGCTTTTACATGGATGTGTTCCGTCCGGTCAACGACACCTACGGCATCTGCAAAGGCCCGACAGCCAGCGGTACCGAGGGGCGCGGTGGCCGTGAATACGACATCGTACCAGGCAGCGCCGCCGATTCCATTTTGCCCTACCGCATAGGGCCTGAGGCGACCACCATCGCCGCAAAAATGCCGCCATTGGCCCGTGGGCAGGTACACACCACTGCCTTCAATCTGGTCAGCCGCTGGATCAATGATGTGGTGGACAACAGCTACGACAACGCCGATGCCTGTAATACCAGCAACGGCGGCGACAACGGCGGAGGAATACCCGAACTGCCTAGCTGCGCCCCCGGTGAAGTGCCCGGCATTGGCGGGGAGTGCCTGCCGCTCTAGCACTTGATCGCAAGCTTCGCCGCACCTTCAGCCAGAGCTGAGGTGCGGCTTTTTTATGGGAAGTTTTTATGGAACCTGTTTGACTATCGTGATGCTAGCCGCAGCAGGCAAACCACCTACTCGGCATTTTTCGCAAATAGCAGATCCCAAACGCCGTGACCAAGGCGCTCTCCGCGCTTTTCAAATTTGGTTATCGGGCGATACTCAGGGCGCGGCGCAAAGCCACCATCGCTGCAAGTATTGCTGAAATCCGGCGAGGCCGTCATCACCGCCATCATATGCTCGGCGTAGTTTTCCCAGTCAGTCGCCAAGTGCAGCACTCCGCCAGCACGCAGTTTTTTTGCGAGCAGGGCAACAAATTCCGGCTGCACCAAACGGCGCTTATGGTGGCGTTTTTTGTGCCAGGGGTCGGGAAAGTAGATCTGCACCCGACTGAGGCTCTGATCGGGAACGCAGCGCTCCAGGACTTCTACCGCGTCATCGCAATAGGCGCGCAGATTCTCAATACCCTGCTCGTCAATCAGGTACATCAATCGACCCACCCCGGGACTGTGCACCTCGACGCCCACAAAGTCGGTATCCGGATCGTTTCTGGCCATGGTCGCCAACGAGTCGCCCATACCAAAACCGATTTCCAGCGCCACCGGCGCGCGACGGCCAAAGACCTGTTCGAAATCCACCTCACCATCGGCAAGGCTCAAGCCCTTGCTGGGCCAATGGATGTCGTAGGCACGACGCTGGCCCTCCGTCATTCTACCGGTGCGCAACACGAAGCTGCGAATACGGCGCATTTTGGTCGCTGACCCCGCAGCGGCATTCTCTGAATTGGAAGTCATTGCGAATTACAGCCCCTTAATCGCCGCTACGGCGAGACAGGCCCAGCCTAGCAAAAACAACAAACCACCAACGGGGGTTATCGCACCCAACACCTTGATCTCGGTGAGCGCCAGAGCATAAAGACTACCGCTGAACAGGGCGATACCCAGCGCAAACAGCCAAACCGATGCCCTTAACGCCGCGTGCTGCACACCACTGTGCAGCAACAGGGCCGCTGCCAATAGCGCGAACGCGTGATAGAAGTGGTATTGCACGGCGGTTTCGTACACCGCCATCATTTCGCTGCTCAGTCGAGCCTTGAGCCCGTGGGCGCCAAAAGCGCCCAATGCGACGGCCAGAAAACCGTATACCGCAGCAATGCCTAAACTGATTGACGCCATATCGCCCCCTGAATTTCTTAAGGTGGCTATTGTAAGGGGGGGCGTCGGCAATACAAAGCGGGTTTTGCGCCGCGACTATGGGCGACCACACGCGCCCAAGCCACTTACCAGAGTATTTTGTACTCCAATCCCAGCGCCAGATTATTCACATCCGAGCGTCGATACTGGTTGAGCCGATACTCTGCCACCAGATACAGATCCTCGACCAAGCGCCAGCCCAGTTGCGCCTCCGCCACCATCGGGTTTGCCGGAATCGCCTCGGGCAGGGTTTCATTAAAGGTGTGGTCGATAAATCCGCCCAGATAGAGGCGCTCGCTTAGCCAGGGGAAGCCCATACGGAAAGCGTGCTCCATTTGCCAAACCGACTCGTCGCGCTCGTCGATCTGAATGGCGTGAAAATTAATCGAATAGCTCAGGTGAATTGCCTTGAATAACTCGCCAATCACAGGGGTGTCGTGAAACCGCCAGCGCGCACCGAAGCGCAGTCTATCGTTGTCTTCGCCACTGCGCAGATTGCTCTGCACTGTCAAATCAAAGGGCGAGCCGTCGCTGATTTGCCACTTCAGTGTCTGCTCGCTGTAGAAGGTGGTAGTTTCTGTCAGCTCCTCCTCCGCGGGGGCGTTGTAGAAATTGATAAACATAAACAGCGACAGGCGCTGTGGTAGCTGTGCACCGACGTTAAGGGTCGCGACACTGTCGCTGCTCGCATCACTGAGATAGGGATACAGGTTGAAATCCAGAAAACCCCGCTGACTTGGCGCTCCCTGGGCCACCGCCGCACACAATAACAACCACAAAAACACCCACCCGGAAAACCACTTTGCCGCCATATTAACCCCCATCACCAGAGGGGAAAGTAAAGCCCAGTGGACGCCATAGTGCTATGCGTACTTCTGCGGGGGGAGTCGGGGAAAAACCAGTAGTCACAAACGGCAGAAACAAAAACGCCCCGACGTGATGCGGGGCGTCAGCGGTGTTCCAGGGCGACCAATCAGGCTTCCATCGCGGCGCGCAGTTTCTTCATTGCCGCCTTTTCGAGCTGCCGAATCCGCTCGGCAGACACGCCATAGCGATCAGCCAGATCATGCAGGGTGGCTTTATCGTCGGCCAGCCAGCGCGACTGGAGAATATCCCGACTGCGCTCATCCAGCTCGTCCAGCGCCAACACCAGACTTTGGTGATTGCTTTCTTCCCAGTTATCTGCCTCAAGCAGACGCGCAGGATCCTGGGAATGGTCTTCCAGGTAGTGCACCGGAGCGACGTAGCTGCTGCTGTCACTGTCGTCATCACTGCCAGAGGCATCGAAGGCCACATCAACCGAGCTGAGGCGCCCTTCCATGCGACGCACTTCGCTGACATCCACGCCGAGGTCGGCGGCGACAGCGTGGGCTTCGTCGTTGCTCAACCACGCCAGCTGTTTTTTGGCACTGCGCAGATTAAAGAACAGTTTGCGCTGGGCCTTGGTGGTCGCCACCTTGACGATGCGCCAGTTGCGCAGCACATACTCGTGGATTTCGGCCTTGATCCAGTGCACGGCAAAAGACACCAGACGCACGCCCTTGCTTGGGTCGAAGCGCTTGACCGCCTTCATCAGGCCGACATTGCCCTCCTGAATCAGATCCGCCTGGGGCAGACCGTAGCCGTTGTAGCTTTTGGCAATGTGCACCACGAAGCGCAGGTGCGACATAACCAACTGCCGGGCCGCTTCGAGATTGCCGCGAAAATGGAGTTCTTCTGCCAGCTCTCGCTCCCGCTCTGCACTGAGCAGGGGAATGCTGCCAACTGCCTGAATATATGCAGAGAGATCACCACCCGGCACAAGTTGCTGTACTGGCTGCAGATGGGTGCTCATGCACATCCTCCTGTCAAAAAGTAAAAATAGACCAATCGCCCGCGGAATACGCTGCGGGCGCGACCTCGAAATCGACTGATTATTAGATGCCTAAACGGCCAAAAGTTCAAGGGCAAATTTATGCCAAAGCCCCAGAAATCGCGACACAGCGGGGCATTAACGTGCTGTTACCTCTGTATATCAGTGTCCTTGTCCGACGCCCAGCTATCCACAAAAGGTGCAAATACCGCTTCACCGTCAAAAACGGCGCCAAAATGCGCGATAAGTGCGTAAACGCCCATTAACTTGCGCATTACATAGAGGAAGTCCTTGGGTGGCAGGGCGAAATACTTACTCATTGACGCCGCCACCGCTTTTTTGGCCACCCTCTTGGGTAAATTGCTGTTTCGCCAGTCATAGCGCAAACCGTCCGCAGACAGGGCCTCGGCGGGCAGCTGCTGCGAGGGTTTGCGCAGGGGTTCAGCGATATCCAAACCGATATCGACAAAGGACTCCAGCACCTCTTCAGGAAAATGAGCCTTCATAAAGCCCAGACCAATACTGCAACGCAGAAAGGCCTCGCGATCCTGTCGATAAGCAGCCACCATCATCTCGCAGAACTGACCCGCGAACTGGCTGGGCAACAGGCGCATCGCACCGAAATCCAACAATACAAGCTGGTCGCGTCGCCCACGGGGGTCGATACGCACTCGGTAATTGCCAAAATTGGGGTCTGTCTGCATCCGCTGCCAGCTGAACAGCTCCAGCAGGAACAAGTGCAGGACCGCCTCTCCCAGAGCGTTGCGCCGCGCCTGACTGAGTGCGAGCACCTCCGGCGCGGCCACCGCCAGAGAGGGTTCGTAACTCATTGTCAGCACCCGCATGGTGCTGTAGCGGGCGCTGCTGCGCGGCACAATGTAGCGGGAGTCTTCACACAGCTTGCCGGCGACAAAGTCGAGGTCCCGCCGCTCCTGCTGGTAGTCGACTTCCTTGTGCAACAGCTGGCGGATGTCGCCAAACCAGTCGTCGATATTGCGTGTCGATTCCAGCAAGCGGGAGATTCGCATCAACGCCATAACCGCCTGAAAATCGGCATCGATGGTGCGATCCACACCGGGGTACTGCACCTTTACGCACAACTCTTCACCGGAAACTTCTACTCTGGCGCGATGCACCTGCCCCAGCGAGGCAGCCGCCAGTGGCTGCCGGTCGATATCCAGCTCAGCCAGCCGGTAACTGTCCAGTTCCTTTTGCAAGGCACCACGTATCGCCGCCCAGGACATTGGCGGAGTATTGTCTTCAAGAGAGTGCAGCGCTTCGGCCACCTCAGGGGGAAGCAGGTAATCACCATAGGTCGCCATCAGCTGGCCGATTTTCACTACGCTGCCCTTGAGTCTGCCCAACTCCTCGATAAAGAAGCGAATATTTTCCCGTCGACGCGCCAACGCTGCGGCCTCGTCGTGGCTGAAGCGCTCGCGCAGCGATTGCCCTACCGCGCGACTGCCATAACGCAGCCCCAGCCTGGATAGCTCCAGCCGACGGGCGAAGCCCCCTGTGGTCAATCGGTGCAATGTCGATTCATTATCGTCAGTCATAGCGACCAAGCTGGCAGCGGACGGGCGTGAAGTCAAGGCGGGGCGGTGTTACCACTCGTCACCATAGTCGTGCAACAGCTCTTCACCTGCGGCGATATCGCGCAGAGCGACCACGGTAAAATCATCGTAGTAAATCACGTTGGCCGGGCGGCCATGGTTGATGTACTTGAGGGTGCAACACACATCCACCAGTCGCCCGTCGGCAAGGGTCAGGGTATGCAGCCCGGCTTCGTCAGCGGGCTTGACCTCACAGTGACCTATCACCGTATCACTGGCGATAGGTCTGGTGGCGAACAATCCTTTGCCATGCACCGCGCTGCGCCGAACGGCGTAAGACTTGCGCGGCGCCATCCGCTACTCGCCCCCCAGCATACGCAGCAGGGCCGACCAGCTCTGCTGATCCGCTTCGGCGTTGTAGGCCAGCGGCAAACCGTGCTTTTTACCGATGGCGGTCGACCCCGGATTGGTAAAGCTGTGTTTGGCCTGGGGGAAACTCAGCAGCTGTAAATCGACACCCGCCGCCGACATCTCGGCAACAAAATTCCCCACCTGCTCAGCGGGCACCATCGGGTCGGCACCACCGGTAGCGACCAACACTTTCGCTTTTACAACGCCGGGCTCAGCCTTGTTCTCGGTGCCAAGCGAGCCGTGAAAACTGGCCACCCCTGCCAACTCCAGCCCGCGCCGCGCTTGATTCAACACCACCGCTCCACCAAAGCAATAACCAATCGCGTATACCTTGGGGGATGTTTGCGAACTGGCCTTTTTTACCGCCGCCACCGCCGCCTCGAACCGGGCGTTCATTTTTTCCGGCTCGGCCAGCGCGGCATTCATAAACGCCGTGGCATCCTTGGGGTGGCTGGTGCTTTTGCCTGTGCCATACATATCGACGGCGATCGCACTGTAACCCGCCTCGGCCAGCATTTTCGCGCGCTTGCGCGCATAATCGTTCAGCCCCCACCACTCGTGCACCACCACAACCACCGGGCCACTGCTGCGCTCAGACTGATACAGCGACGCTGTGCCGAGGTTGTCGGGCAAGACAATCTTCTTTTCACTCACCCCCGCCTGCGCCACTGCCGCGAAAAACCCCACAAAACAGAGCAACCATTTACCAATACGCATTTCTTCCCCCTGAATATTCTCGAATAGTACGGTTTTACGACTACAATCTAATTCCTACGACTAAAACCACGTTTTTACTACGGACCCTGAGTTATGTCGATCTTCGGTGTAAACCCGATTGCCGCCATTATTGCCTTCGCGGCCAGCAGCCTGCTTGGCTATCTGTGGTATCTACCCCAGATCATGGGCACCGCTTGGCGAACAGAGCAGGGCCTGCCCCCCGAAGCACTCAAGCCAAGCCCCCAGGCACTGATGGTACAAATGCTCGCCACCCTGCTCATCAGCTGGCTGATTGGCGTAAACGTAATGCTGTTACAAAAAGGCCTGTTACCTGCCGGCACCATGATACTGCTTCTGGCGATGTTTGTGGTCAGCACCTGGGCCACTCGGCTGATACAGGGCAAAAACAACAAAGTTGCGCTGATCGACAGCAGTTATGCTGGAGCGATGACCATTCTGAACTATTTGATTTACAGCATTATCTATTAGGTTCTGGCACTCTCGCAGAATAGGGTCAGTGACGGCCGTGCTGCTACCGGCCGAATAAACTCGCCTACATCAGGCTGCGCTCGACGTCCCGCAACCGCCGTGTATAACTACGGCAGTTTTTTCGCAGCCACTCATCGCGACTGCGTCGGGCTTTTTTCATTGCCGCACCGCTGCTGTAGCCACGCAATTTGCGCCCATCCCGCAAGGCCTGCTGCAATCGCACCGCCTCGCGCTTGGCACTTTCACACTCTGGCCAGTCCGCTGCCTGCACTTCCGCCGCACTGAGTAAAACCACCACCAAAAACCAATATCGCTTCACGCGCACCTCCCTGTTTGCGTTTCGCCACATCCTTGCGGCGCCTGTTGGAACACAGTGTGAGTACGTTATGCCACACTTACTCTACGCGCAAGACCCGCACAGGACGGCGTTGCTGTTCCTGAACCGCTGGCACTGGCATAATACACACTTACGCCCTTCTCTCGCCCAGACCGGAACTGTACCCATGAGCCGCGCCACCCTCGCCGACTACCTGACCACACATACCGATTCCACCAGCCTGCAACAACTTGTTATCGCCCTTGCCGACACCAGCATCGACATTCGTCAGGATCTGGCCGGCGGCGCATTGAACGACATTCTCGGTGCTGCGGGCGCAGAGAACGTTCAGGGCGAGGAGCAGAAAAAACTCGACGTTATTGCCAACGACCGCATCAAGGCGGCCCTTGCGGCACTGCCCTGTGTGCGCGGCATTGCCTCCGAGGAGGAAGACGATGTCGTGCCCGCCCACCAAGGCGGAGAGTTTCTGGTGACCTTTGATCCCCTGGACGGCTCGTCAAATATCGACATCAACAGCATGGTCGGGACGATTTTTTCCGTTCTGGGCAGCAACGCCGACGGCCCCCTCAGCGAGCAGGAGTTTTTGCAGCCAGGACGCCAGCAAATTGCCGCCGGCTATATGCTTTACGGCCCCTCGGTGATGCTGGTGCTCACTGTGAAAAAGGGCGTGGTCATGTTTACCTATGATCCTCAATCCGGGCAATATCTGCTCACCGACGATCAGGTGAACATTCCTGCCGACTGCAAGGAATTCGCCATCAATATGTCCAACCAGCGCCATTGGGCACCGGCGATGCAGCGCTACATTGCGGAATTGCTTGAGGGCAAAGAAGGGCCCCGAGGCAAGGATTACAATATGCGCTGGGTCGCAGCAATGGTCGCCGATGTGCACCGCATTCTGTGCCGTGGCGGTCTGTTCTGCTACCCCTGGGACAAGCGCAAACCAGAGCAAGCGGGCAAGCTGCGGCTGATGTACGAAGCCAACCCGATGGGCCTGCTGGTTGAGCAAGCCGGTGGGCGTATTTGTACTCAGGATGGCCCGATTCTGGATATTCAGCCCGAACAGATTCACCAGCGGGTGCCGGTCATTCTCGGCGCCGCCAACGAGGTGGATCTCTGTGTCAGCTATCATCAGAGCTAATTCACCGGCGACCCGCCAATGCTAAGTTACCGCCACGGCTTTCACGCCGGCAACCACGCCGACGTGCTCAAACATCTGGTGCAGGTGCTGCTGCTCGATTATCTGCAACAGAAAGACAAGGCCCTGCTCTATGTGGATACCCACGCCGGTGCCGGCAGCTACTTGCTGAATCAGGGCTTTGCCGCCAAGAACCGCGAGCACGACAGCGGCATTGGCCGCCTGCGGGCTGCCTCCTGGCGAGTATTGCCTGCACCATTGCAACGCTATCTGGCGGTTGTTGAAGCCTGCACGGAGCAGGACGCCGAGCCCAGCTACCCCGGCTCACCCGCCATCGCGCTAGAGATGCTGCGCCGACAGGACCACGCGGAGCTGTTTGAATTACACCCGGCCGACTGCGATATTTTACAGCGCCGTGCCTACCGCCATGCCTCGGTGCATCTGAAAAACGGCTTCGATGGACTGCGCGCCCTGCTGCCCCCGGCGTCCCGCCGCGCACTGGTTTTGATCGACCCGCCCTACGAAAACAAGGCCGATTACAAAACCCTGTGTCGCTGCCTGGAAGACAGCCTGAAACGCTTCGCCCAGGGTGTATACGCGGTGTGGTATCCCCTGCTGCCCCAGGGCGAGTCACTGAAATTGCAGGAAAAGCTGACCCGCCTGTCGCCGGAAAATTACCTGCACGCCAGCCTTGAAGTGTCTGCGGCGAGCGGTGAGCGCGGCATGTACGGCAGCGCCATGTTCGTCATCAATCCACCCTGGCTGCTGCGCGGACAGCTGGAAGAAGCCCTGCCGGTGCTGGCCGAACTGCTTGGTATCGACGGCCAGGGCAGCTTTAGCCTCAGCGGCCAGCAACGCTGATTAGACGGGATATATCCCGGCGTAAAATCTCTGACTCAAAGCGCCTCGATAACGGTCTCCATGGTGCTTACAGAGGTTTCGAAATGGTCCCGGTGGCCGATAATCATGGTTGTCACCGGAGACTTCTGCCAGTCCTGCAGACGCTCGCGAATCCGCTCCTTCGGCCCGAGCAGGGAGATTTCATCGACCAGCGCATCCGGCACCGCCTTGATTGCCTCCTCGTGCTTGCCCTCGTACCACAGGTCCTGCACCTTTTCCGCCTCGTCACCAAAGCCCATTCGACCCATCAGGTTCTTGTGGAAATTGTCCTTGCGCGCGCCCATTCCTCCCAGGTACAGGGCCATAGTCATTTTTCCCGGATACAGGGCCTCTTCCAGATTGTCGCTGACAATGCAGTTCACCGCTGCGCTGATCTCAAAACCCTCTGGCTTGTTGGCCAGACTGTCTGCAAAGATGTTCATGCGGTAGGGCGAAACAAAAATCGGCATCCAACCGTCGAAGCGCTCCGCCGCCAGGGCAATATTTTTCGGCCCTTCGGCCCCGAGAAACACCGGTATTTTCTTGCGCAGCGGATGGGTAATACTTTTCAGCGGCTTGCCCAGACCGAGGCTGTCGGGGCCCTGATAGGGCAATTGATACTGACGCCCCTGGTATTCTACCGGCGCTTCCCGCGCCACTGTGCGGGTGAAAATATCCAGCCATTCGCGGGTGCGCTCCAGCGGCCGCTTGAACTGCTGACCATACCAGCCCTCGACCACCTGTGGCCCGGACACTCCCACCCCAAGACTCAGGCGCCCATTTGAAATGTGATCCAGCGTCATCGCCGACATGGCCGCGCACACCGGGGTGCGCGCAGAGAGCTGCATAACACCGGTACACAGCCTGATCTTACTGGTTTGAGCGGCGATCGCCGCCAGTGGCGTAAAGCAGTCCGAGCCATAGGCCTCGGCGGTGAAGACCGAATCAAAGCCCAGAGCTTCGGCGGTTTGCGCCAGTTCAATAAAGCGATCCGTGGGCTGCTTCTGCCAATACCCCAGGTGTAAACCAAATTTCATCGTGGGCCTCTTTTGCAAAGGGTGGATATCAGGGTCAGTATAGGAACAGCGATCGCGCGGGCACTATGGCAAAACTGCTCAAAGCCGAGGTACAGGGTGGCGAAAAAGATCAGCCCGCCGCAGGTTTCAGCGGGCTTTGCAGGCGCGTTTACAGGCGCTTGAGCACGATAGGCAGGTCGTCGGCGGGCTTGGGCAGCGGCAGGGTTTGCATCTTGTCACTGAAGCCCTCAGCCAATTGGAACTCGTAGCGGGTGAGGAACTGGTGCAGGAAGTTTTTCACCTGCATCAACGCAAAGTGCATCCCGATGCACTTGTGGGCACCGCCGCCAAAGCCAACAAAGCTGAAGCTGTGACGCTTGTGCTCCAGACGCGGCTCCAGCCAGCGGTCGATGTCAAAGCGATTAGGCTCGTCCCAGTACTCCTCCATGCGGTGATTATGCTGTGGCGCCAGGAACAGAATCGTATTGGCGGGAATATGATAACCACCCAGCTCGCAGTCGTTGATTGTGCGGCGCTGCATCATCATTACCGAGGGATGCAGGCGCAGTGCCTCTTTCACCGCCGCTTCAGCAAGGGGCATATTCTCAAGATCTTCGTATTCCAGGTAATCCTTGCCGATCCCCTGTGCCTCCTCCCGCAGGCGCTGCTGCAAGGCTTTGTCCTGACCGACATGGAAGAGCAAATGGCTCAGGGCGCTGGTGGTAGTGTCGTGGGCGGCAAACAGCAGGAAGCTCATATGACCGATTATATCGGTGTCAGAGAAGTAATCACCGTCCTCGGTTTTTTCGCGGCTGAAGTAACTGAAGGTATCAATGCCGTTGCCAGCTCGGCGCTCGTGTATCAAGTCGCCGAAAAGCTTTCGCAAGTAGCGTTCGCCAATTTTTCCCTTGCGGTATTTGGTGCCCGGTAGCTCCTTGGTGACAATGCCCATCAGGCCGTTGGCAATATCCAAAAACGCCGTATTCAGTTTTTCCGCGCGGTCGTCGTCTTCATTAAGGCCAACAAAGATCCGTGCAGCGACATCGAGCAAATTCTGTTTGATCGCCGGAAAGAAATGGAAGTCCTTCTGTTTGTCCCACTGCTCCACCGCATCGCCGATCATCGGCCCCATGGTGTCGATATAACCCTTCATCGCCTCATTTTTGAAGGCGGTTTGCATCATTCGGCGCTGGAAGCGATGTTCCTCGTGGTCCCGAAGCAGCAGCGCCCCTTTATAAAAGCGACCCAGCGACCCCATATAGCCCATTTCAGTCGAAAAGTTCTTGTCGCGGTCGAGATAAATTTCCTTGTACAGGTCTGGCCCCACCAACAACACACCCTTGAACCCGGCAAGGCCAAACCGCGAAATATTACCGTAGCGGCGATACTGGCTGTCGATGGTGCCGTACAGATCCTTGACCAGCGGGAAGGTATAGCCAATCACCGGCCAGCCAAAGGAACCGGGTATATGATCCAGATTCTCGTTATTTTTTGCCTGCTTGTAGCCGGTATTCACTGCCGTCGCCATTGCCATACCTCCACTGGGGAATTGTTACTGTTATTTGAGGCCCATCATAGGCCTCCGCAACATACATATCAATCGTTCGATATAAATAATTTTCAATGGGGCGCGCCAGGTCACACTCTGATCCACCGCCCCGTGAACAGCTGGCATTTCCGATCAGGTATACTTACCCAAAAACAGCATTCGCTTCACTGCATACGCAACTCGGAAGTTTGAGGTAATCGGTTGAGAAAGGTAGACCACGACAGTCGGCGAGAGGAGGTGGCAGAGGCCGCCGCACGACTGATAGCAGAGCAAGGGCTGGACGCCCTCACCACCCGGGCACTGGCAAAATCCCTCGGCTGCTCCATCGGCGTGCTGTCACATTATTTCAACAGCAAGGAAGACATCGTCATCGCCGCTTTTCGCTGGGCTGACCAGCGCATCGACCTGCGCATGCAGGAGGCCATCGCCAACGACGCGCCTGGGCTGGAGGATTTTTTCCCGGTGATAAAAGCGGGACTACCTCTGGACAAGGAATCGGACCTAGAGTGGCGGGTGCGACTGAACCTCCACGCTTTTGCCCTCAGCCATCAGGCCAGCATGGCGGCGGAGCGGGATAAAAACACCCAATTTCGCACACTGATGCGGGAGATGATCGCCGATATGCAACGCCGCAAGCGGCTGCGCAGTGATATCAGCCCCGACGACCTCACCCTGATCGCCTTCGATATTGTGATGGGCATGGCCAGCAATCTGCTGATGACCCCCTTCGACAAACGCGAGGCCCGTGCCGAATACCTGTTCCGCTTTATCGAACTGTTGCGGCCGCCCGGCTAAACCGTCGCGCCCCCCTTTAACGGGACTTCGCAATCACCTCGTTGGCGTACCATTCCATCATGGCCCGCTTCTCCTCCACGGTTTTGTCATCCGGCTCTGCCGCGTAGACGTCACGAAAGGCCACCAGCACCTCATCCACACCGATGTCCTCCAACTGCTTAATACCCTCTGCGGTGTAGGCATCGGCGCTCATGGCGTGAAACTCAAAGGGCAAATGGTCGCGACCATACTCCTGGCGGTAAACATTGATCTGGTCGATCATCTCCTTGATCGACGCCACATCACCACCGGCAGCGATCCAACCGTCACCCAAGCCCGCCGCACGACGCAGTGCGGCCTTTGAATGCCCCCCCACCAAAATCGGCGGCCGCTCGCTGGGCACCGGCGTGATTTTAATCGCCGGAATATCAAACACCTCGCCCTGATAGGAAAAATAGTCGCCGCTCATCAGGCCATTGATGATCTCGATCATTTCGTTCATTCGCTTGCCGCGCGCCTCCCAGGGAACATGGGTGACTTCAAAGTCCTCCGCCCAGGGGCTGATGCCAACGCCATAGCCAAAGCGGTTGCCACTTAGCAAGGCCAGACTCGACAGGGTTTTGGCAATCAACACCGGCTCGTGTACCGCCAGTTTATGTACCGAGGTGGTAAAGCGAATATTGCGCGTTTGTCCGGCGAGAAAGGCCGCCAACAGAAAGGGCTCGACAAAGGGCACACCGTCGAGGAACTCCCTGCTGCCGTCGGCATTGTATGGATATTTGGAGCTGGCCTCTTTGGGGTAGCAGATGCTGTCGGGCATGGTAATGGTGTCGAAACCCAGCTCTTCGGCGATCTGCGCCAGAGGCAGGTATTGCTCCAATGGGCACATACTGTGGTGATAGGCAAACTTCATCGCGATCTTTCCCCCAAAATTATTGTTGTATTCGCTGGCCGCAGCAGAGCCGCCAATCACTATAAAGGGGGGCGGTGCACCGCATAACCTCCGAACGGATGAGGCCCTGCTCAGGCCCTTTGTTGGGAAGACGGCGTAAACATGGGAATACAAAGGCCTTTTTTGCTATTCTGAATAGCATATTTCACCACCGCGCCCGCCGTTGGCGCGATTGCCATTCCCGGAATCGACCATGACCGCCGCCACTGCCGCCAACACCATCAAGGACGCTCGCAGCCAGCGCACCCGCGATGTCATTATTCGCGCTGCCGAGCAGCTCTTTGCCGAACAGGGGGTAGAGGCCGTGTCGGTGAATAATATTACCCGCGCCGCTGGCCAGAGTAACCGCAATGCGGTGCAATACCACTTTGGCAATAAAACCGGCTTGTTGCAGGCCATTTTCGACAAGCACAGCCCGCAGCTGACCCAACGCCGGGGCGAGCTGATCGACAAGCTGGTGGGCCGAGACCTCAGCCCCGCCCGACTAATCGCCACCGCACTCATTGAGCCCTTGCTGGAAAAACTCGCCGACGAAGACGGCGGTGAAGCCTATATTCATATCAGTGCGGAACTGATTGCCAGCAACACCCTCGGTTACAGCCTGCACGACAAGCACCCCATCAAGTTGCCCAGGGAAACCAAACTGGTGCGCTACGCCGCGCAACAACTCACTGACCTGCCCCCGGCAATCACCCGCCACCGGGTACTGCTGATGAATGTGCTGGCTTTCCACGGCCTGTCGGACCACGCCCGCATCCGTCGCAACAATGCCTACGACCCACTCAGCCGCGACACCGCATTTATGGCCAGCAATCTGATCGACAGTATGACCGCCATTATCGAAGCCACACCCTCGGCACAGAGCCTGAACCTGCTCGCCCGCCATGAGCTGGCGGACAGTGCCATCGACAATAGCGGAACCTGATTATGCGCTTTACCTTCCTCGGCACCAGCGCCGGCACACCCACCCGACGCCGCAACGTTACCGGCCTTGCGCTAAGCTGCGACGAAAGCCGCGACTGGTATCTGGTGGACTGCGGAGAAGCCACCCAGCACCAACTGCTTGCCAGCCCCTACTCACTGGCCAAATTGCGCGCCATTTTTATCACCCATGTCCACGGCGACCACTGTTACGGCCTGCCCGGGCTGATCGCCAGCGCCAATATGAGCGGGCGCACCGCACCGCTGACCATCTGTGCGCCCGACGGCATCGAACAATTTATTCGCGCCGCGTTTCTGTACACCGACATCAGCGAACTGCGCTTTCCGCTGGAGTTCGTGCGCAGCGATGCCACTGAATTTCATTTCGAAGACGCGCAGGTCGCCGTTACCGCTACCGCCTTGTCTCATCGGGTGCCCTGCTTCGCCTACCGTTTTGAGGAGCGGCCACCCCGCCACCTTTTGGAAGAAAAACTGGACACCCGGGCTGTGCCCCGGGGCCCACTGTGGAACCAGCTGCAGCGGGGTGAGGATGTCACCCTGGATGATGGCCGCGTTGTACCAGCCAGCGAGATGACTGCCGATGCCTGGCCGCCGCGAAGCATCATTGTCGGTGGCGACAACGATCGCCCTGAACTGCTCGAGGATGCGATGCGCCGCAGTCAGGTGCTGGTTCACGAAGCCACGTTCAGCGAGGACGTTCTGGCCAAGGTCGGCCCGAAGTATATGCACAGCACCGCGGCGATGGTCGCCAAAAGTGCAGCGCGCAGTGAGTTGCCAAACCTGCTGCTGACCCATTTCAGCCAGCGCTATCGACTGGGCGATGGTGACCATGTTGAGCACAGTATTGAAGATCTGCGCCGGGAAGCACAACAACACTACACCGGCACTCTGTTTATGGCCAAGGATCTGGAGACCTATCAGATTTTGCGCGACGGCAAGGTGGTGCCGCTGACCGGCTAAAGGTCGGCGATCATCTTTTGCAGCGCGGCGCCCAACTCTTGCCGCTGTGTGTCTCCCGGCACCACGATTGTCGAAGGCGGCTCTGCTGACAAGGCGGCCAGGCTGCTGGCCACCGCCTCAACACAGCCCAATTCCGGCGCAGGGCAAAAACACTGCACCGCAATATTGTCGTCGACCAATTCCTGCGCCAGACTGCGGGTAAATGCTGCCAGGAACGCCATGCTGGCGCTGTAAACCGCCAACTGCGGGGCCGGAGCCAGTGCAACGGTGGCAGCGACATTGATAATCGCGCCCCCTCCCGCCGCGCGCATAAAAGGCAAAACCCCGCGACTCAAGGCCGGTGTGCTTTGACAGTGCAACGCAACCATGGCCTGCTGAGCATCCAGATCACTGCGGGCAAACTCACCGGTACTGACCAGGTCCCCGTGATTTACCAGCAGCGTGACCGGCCCCCGTTGACGAATTGCCTCCATCAATTCGGCCACCGCCAAGGGCTGACTCAGGTCAGCGGCGATCACCTGCACCTCCCGCCCGGGCGCCCGCAGCGTCTCCGCCAGTTCGCCAAGTTCTGCACCTGGCCGTGCAACCAGAATCATGGATTTGCAAAAGGGTGCCAGCTGCCGGGCGAATTCGCCGCCCAGCGCCGATGTTGCCCCGGTAATCAGGGCGATCTCTGAGGAGTGTTGCGCAAGCATAGTGGTTCTCATGTTTTAGGAAGTGCGAATCGACCTTGGCGCAAGGTCGCAGGATGACATGGCGCGTGGCAAAGGCCATTCACCGCTTATTCCGGTGGCGGCGCCATCACCTTGTCGGCAAAGGCTTTATAGCCCGCAGGGCCCAGCGCGGCGAGCAGCCGATCGCGGTTGAGGCTGACGATATCCTGTCGCGCTCGGGCCATCAGTGCTGCTCGCTCCGACTCGGGCACCCCCACCAACACATAGAGATGACGCTGTGGACTTTTGGCCTTGTCAAATACTCGAATTCCCATAAAGCGGCGCGCGACAACCGGGTCGGAGTTATCGGGAATTTCCAGCTTAACCGCAACGGGCAGTTCCTCCTGCAAGGTGTCGTGGGCAGCGAGAAACAACTTGCTCAATACCTGCTCAATGCCCATTCGGCCGGCAAAGCGATTTTGCAGGGACACAGACGGCATACGGCTTTTATCCCCCACCGCAAGAAAGCTGGCGTCTTCGAAACGCGGTTCACCACACAGCCAGGCCGGTGCTTCTGCGCGCTCGCTATCGGGGAAATCACAAGCCGCCCAAAGGCTGCTGCCGTGCATGACCGCCAGTAAAACCACAATATTTTTCACCTTCACAACCTCAGTCCTCACCCTCTGCTCAATTGTCGCGCAGCCACGATCATATCAAAATGCGCTGCCAATAGTGCTGCCGACACCGTATCCCATTTGCCGTGGCGGTGATCGGCGGTCATGCTAAAATGCCGGCCACTATCTCGCCCGACCTGCGGAGACCACTATGCCCAAAGCAAAAACCGACAATTTTGAGTCAGCACTGACCGAGCTGGAGGCCCTGGTACAGCACATGGAATCGGGTGAACTGAGCCTGGAAGATTCACTGCAGGCCTTTGAAAAGGGCATGCAACTGAGCCGCGACTGCCAAAAAGCCCTGGCCGATGCCGAGCTGAAAGTTCAGCAATTAATGGACAAAGACAACGCGGCCCCGACGCAATGACCACTACCGCCCCCACTACGGACAGCTTTGCCGTGCGGCTGAGCACCTATCAAAACCGCCTTCACGCCGTACTACCCGGACTGCTCGCAGCGGGCGACAGCGAACTTTGCGACGCCGACGCCCGCAGCCAATTGGCTCGATTATTTGAAGCCTGTGAATACAGCCTGATGAACGGTGGCAAGCGGGTGCGCCCGGCACTGGTCTACGCCACCGCCGAGGCGCTGAGTGCATCGGTATCTGACCGCGCACTGGACATCTGCGCCGGAGCGCTGGAGATGATCCACGCCTACTCACTGGTGCACGACGACCTGCCCGCCATGGACAATGACGACCTGCGCCGGGGCAAGCCCACCTGCCACATTGCCTTCGACGAAGCCACCGCCATTCTCGTCGGCGACGGCCTTCAAAGCCGCGCCTTTGAACTGCTTACCAGCCTGCCGCTAGCCGCCGAATGCAGCCTGAGGATCATCAGGCTGGTCGCCGCCGCCAGCGGCCCACGGGGCATGGTAGGAGGTCAGGCCATCGACCTCGCCGCGATCAACCAGCAGATCAACCTGCAACAATTACAAACCATGCACCAATTGAAAACCGGCGCGTTGATTCGCTCAGCCATTGGCATCGCGGCCCTGGCCTGCGGTGCCAGTGACGACCAGCGCCGAAGCCTGGACACTTACGGTGCCGCCATCGGTCTGGCCTTCCAGGTGCAGGACGATATTCTCGACATAGAGAGCAGCACCGAGACCCTCGGCAAAACCCAGGGTGCCGACATCGCCCTGAACAAACCTACCTTCCCCGCCTTTCTCGGCCTCGACGGTGCCAAGCAACTGGCCCGGCAGCTCCACGAGCAGGCGCTGGCGGCCTTGAGCGACTTCGACCACAGCGCCGAATCGCTACGCCTGCTGGCCAGCTATATTATCGAGCGCCGCCACTGACCGGGAAAACGCGCCGATTGGGTATCCCGGCGCGTTTTCGTTTACAATTGCCACTTTACACCGCTCCGGGTTTCAATTTTCATGTTTCAGACCATTCCCCTGCAACGCCCCGCCACACCGCTCCTCGATGAGCTGGCGTCGCCCGAGGATCTGCGGGGCCTGAACGAGGAACAATTACCCCAGCTGACCAACGAATTGCGCGAGTATCTGCTGTACACCGTTGGCCAGACCGGCGGGCATTTCGGCGCCGGTCTCGGTGTCGTCGAGCTGACCATCGCCCTTCACTACGTGTACAACACCCCCGAAGATCGGCTGGTGTGGGACGTGGGCCACCAGTGTTACCCCCACAAAATTCTCACCGGACGCCGCGACCGCATGTCGACCATGCGCAAGGCCGGCGGGTTGGCGGGCTTCCCCAAACGGGAAGAAAGCCCCTATGACACCTTTGGAGTCGGCCACTCCAGCACCAGCATCAGTGCCGCTTTGGGTATGGCGATTGCCGCTCGCCAGCAGGGTATTGATCGCCGTACCGTCGCGGTGATCGGCGACGGCGCGATGACCGCCGGCATGGCCTTTGAGGCCATTACCCACGCCAGCCACACCGGGGCCAATATGCTGGTGGTACTCAACGACAATCAAATGTCGATTTCCAAAAATACCGGCGGCCTGAATACCTATTTTTCCAAAATCTGGGCGTCGAAAACCTACAACCAGTTGCGCAGTGGCGGTAAGAGTGTACTGAAGAAGTTCCCCAAGTCCGCCACCGATATCGCCGCGCGGCTGGAAGAATACATGAAGGGGATGGTGTCCCCCGCCACCCTTTTTGAAGAACTGGGCTTTAACTATATCGGCCCCATCGACGGTCACGATCTGGATATGCTGGTGCCCACACTGCGCAACCTGCGCGCGCTGGACGGCCCGCAGATGCTGCATATCATGACCCGGAAGGGCAAGGGCTTTGCCCCCGCCGAAGAAGATCCGGTGGGCTTTCATGCGATTTCCAAAATCGAACCGGAGGCCACACCATCGGTCGCGCCCAAACCCCCGAAAAAGCCCAAGTATCAGGATATTTTTGGTCAGTGGTTGTGCGACGAAGCCCAACACTGCAGCAAATTGGTCGGCATCACTCCCGCCATGTGCGAGGGCTCCGGCATGGTCGAGTTTTCAGAGCGCTTTGCCGACCGCTTTTACGACGTGGCCATCGCCGAACAACATGCGGTGACACTGGCCGCAGGCATGGCCTGCGACGGGCTCAAACCGGTGGTCGCCATTTATTCCACTTTTTTGCAGCGGGGCTACGATCAGCTGATTCACGATGTCGCCCTGCAAAACCTCGACGTCACCTTTGGCATTGATCGCGCAGGGCTGGTTGGTGAAGACGGCCCCACCCACGCCGGCGCCTTCGACCTGAGTTATCTGCGCTGCATTCCCAATATGGTAATTGCCGCGCCCTCCGACGAAAATGAAACCCGGCAGCTGCTGCACACCGCCTACCGCCACCCTGGCCCCGCCGCGGTGCGCTACCCCCGCGGCACCGGTCCCGGCACCCCGATTGAGCAAGACCTGCAAGCTGTTGAAATCGGCAAAGGACTGCTGCGCCGCAGCGGTCGGGAAGTCGCCATTCTCAGCTTCGGAACGCTACTGGGCAATGCCCTGCAAGCCGCCGATAGCCTGGACGCCACGGTGGCCGACATGCGTTTCGTTAAGCCCCTGGACACCGCGTTAATCGACGAGTTGGCTGCGCAACATGCGCTGTTGGTCACCCTGGAGGAAAACGCCATCGCCGGAGGTGCAGGAAGCGCCGTGGCCGAATACCTGGCGGCTCAGGGGGTATGCCTGCCGATACTTCACCTCGGCTTGAAAGACAGTTTTATTGACCACGGCAAGCACGGGCAGCTTTTGGCCCAGGAAGGTCTGGACGCCGCCGGCATCACCGCCTCGATACGCGAGCGTTGCACCCTGCTCGGGCTGAGCAAAACCGCCGCCGTCAATTAACCGCTAGCTGCCCTTCTCGCTCGACGCCCCGCGACACTCCTGCTCACCCAGGTCGACCACTTCCTCGGTCGCAAGCTCCGCAGGCAGTGTCAGCTCGCACAGCAATCGCCCCCGCTGGTAGACCCTCAGCGCGCGCTCATCGCTGGCGGCATCAAGGGCGAAGAAATCCCCGTTTTGCACCCGGTCTCGACTCATACCACTGCGCACCTCCAGGGGCGCCGTCGCCGCCAGTTCGGGCGCATTGATCTGCCCATACACCGCTACAATTGACGCCGCCTGCCAGCGCACCAATGGCACACTTCCGGGGTAAAGCACCACCCGCTGGCGCGCATTGGCAAATTCCAGCGGCGACGCCTTTGCCGCCTGAATACGCAGGTCGTACACCCGATAGTAGGGCAGAGCGATGAATTTGCGCTGCCCGGTTACCAGGGAAATACGGCGGCGCTCGTTGATCACCAGCTCAACCGGGTAGCCGGGCTTACCCGCAACGACCACATACAGCCCCGAACGCACACCGCCCCCGGTAAAAAAATCGGCCTCACCATCGCTGACCAGCATATTTGTACTCATGGTCAGGCGCCCGGTCCTTGCCCGGCTGTCGCTCCACTCATCGGCCCAGTCCATCGACGCCCGCAACCGGGGCGACTGGTAATCCACCTGAGCAAAGCCAAGGCGCCGGTGATCCACCGACTCTCCCCGCACATTGACGTTTACCCCGGCCCCATCCTCCATCCAGTGATGGGTCATCGCACCCAGTGTATAGCGCTCGGCAAAACGCTCGCCCTCGCCATTGGTGGCCGCCACCCAGCCGACACCGGACTCGCCGTACAGCGACCAGCGCAGCTCCACCCCCGCCGCTGCGCGCAGGAGGTTGTCGTACTGGAACATAGTCGATACACGCAGCTTCCCGGCCAGCAGGTAGTGGTCCCAACGACCGCCAAAACTGTAGGACTCCTGTGCCTCCTGCTCAAGGTATTGCACCCCGGCACTTACGGTAGTGGTTGGGGCTACCCGCAAATACCGGAGCGACACCGACTCCTGATCCCGATTGCTGCGCCGCAGCGGGTCGGGCTCGATGCCCGTTGCCATCGCACGACTATCCGCGCGATACCATTCGGCAGCCAGACTTCCCCAACGCGTTTGCCAACGCAATGTCGCGGTGGCCGCTGCATAGCGGTCGCTGGCAAGCTGGCCACTCAATTCGGCAAATACGGTGGGCGCCAGCCATTGCAGTTCACCCTGCAATGCCAGCCAGCGCGGTGTCACCAACACCGAGTTGTGGTTATACAGCGATTGATTGAGGCGACTACCATAGCCCATGCGAAAAAACTCGCCCCCCTCCAGCAACTGCGGGTCCAGCGCCTCTGCCAGCACGCCCATATCCATTTCCAGCCGGTATTCCCCCAGCGGCGGCAGCCGTGTTGATTTCACAAAGTAGTGTTCTTCATTGAGCAACTCTCGTCCCCCCGCGGTCGCGCGCACAGTGAGGGTGTAAGCACCATCGGGTAGCTCCGACACGTCGAGCTGCTGTCGGCCGGAGCCATAGTTTTTACTGGCCAACAGCCGCCCGTCCCGGTAGAACTCCACGCGACTGTCCTCGGCGAGAAAGACCTCGATTGAAGTCGCCCCCAATTGCTGCAGGTCCAGGCGCAATTCGTTGACCTGACGCACACCCACCGCCAGCGCCATCGCACTGGGGGACAGTCGATCACCGTCGAGGAAGTAACGACCCGCCGTCAGCCGTTCGTCGCGTCGCTCATAAACAAAGTTAAATTCTCCCAGATAGGTCTCGTCGCTGTTATGCAAGCCCGTATCAAACTGCAGACGCCGGTTGCCGGCACTCAGCTGCTGCCGCCACGCGAGGTTGATCCGCTCGTCGCGGGACACGTGGCGGACTTCGGTGTAATCGACAGCAAGGGCCAGACTGGAAAGCGAGGAGACCCGGTGACGGTGCTCAGGCAAAAATTCGGCATGATGGGCCTGTTGAAGGCTTAGGATACGCGGATTAAGCAGAATTTCCGCGCTGAAATTCGCCGGATCAAACTCGACTCGCAACAACTGCTGCGGGGCAAAGCAGTGCTGCAGGGACTTTCGCTGGCAATGGCCGGGGCGATTATAGCGCTGTACCGCGGCCAACGCGGATGCTACAGCGCTATCGTTGTCGGTGTCGGGCAGGCTCTCGGCAATCTCTTCAGGGACATCAAATCGCAGGGTTTCGCCGTCAAACTCAGCAAAGGTGGACACCAGAAATTCGCCGCCATAGGACACATCGACGAAGGCCATTTCACCGGCCTTTGACAGCGGTGCAAACAGGGACAGCAGTCCGATCAGAAAGAGGTAGAACGACGGTAAGCGGACCAGCGACGCTAACGGAGGTCTATTCCGCCCGCACCAGGAGGCTGATCGTGTCGCGATAGACCCCCGCCTTGGCCTGGCCCATTTGGTCCTTGCCCACCTCCAGTCGCAGCTGGGGCTGCGCAGCGGCATCACTGCAGTCAGAGCGGCTTGTGCTGCTGACAGCGACAACCGCCTGTCCGTGGGACAACTGCTGAACACCGGACTGCCCATCGTTCCACGAGACCGTGTAGATGACTTTGGATTCATCCGCAGCAATCATTGCAAAATCACTACCCGACGCATTTTCGGAGAACGCCGCCAGCGAGTATCCACGACTTGACGACCACACGCAGACACTCTGCTCGGCTTCCAGCCCCTGACCCTTGTCCACTTCGCCGAAGGCCATGTCCTGAAGGTTCGACAATTTGACCAAGGGCGGCACTGACAGGGTCACAGAAGTAGAGGCCGTTGCCGAGTCTGCGCCGTAAGATTGCGCAGAACACACTGCCATCGCTGCCCACACCAGGCCGCGTAGTGGAGTCATCAATCCATGGAAATGTCGGCATCGCAACATAAATATGCTTCGCTTATTGGCGCCAAAACGTCAATTAAAGGATAGACGCCAATGGGAAGAAATACGAAGTTTCCGAAAATAAGGGGCGGCCATCCTGGCCCGCCCCACGCAGGTAGCGATCTTACTCGGGTGCTACGGTCAGATTGATCGTGCCGGCATAGCTGCCCGCGATCACCGCCTCAAGGTTTGCTTCGGTGATGGCCACGCCCAGGCTGGCGGTCACGTCGGAGGGGTTATTACACTGATTGGTCTTGGAGTCTGCGGTCAAACCCGCCACATTGGTGCCGGCAGTCAGTGCGTCGACTGCATCGCCGTCGCCGTCGTCCCAGGTTACCGCGAAGGGCACTTCATAGCTGGAATCCGTGCTGTGCACCAGACCAAAAGCGCCGCCGGTCAGACTGCCGGTTGCGGTCAGATTGTAACCACGGGTGGAAGACCACACGCAGATGTCAGAAATAGTACCACTTTGACCGCCGCTGCCGGACCATTCGCCCAATGCGAGATCGGTCAAGCCTGAAATGCGGATTTTATTGGGGACAGAGCTGGATACCTGTGCGCTACCTGACGAGGTATTGCCCTTTGTGCCCTGGCTGGCGGCCTCGGCAAACAGTGATGCGCCAGCGAGCGCAATAACAAGAAGACCTTTTGACTGACGAAGTAAATGCAACATATCCAAATTCCCTAGATTTATGGCCAATAGTAAAAACTCGTGCCGCATATGCCCGCGACGTCGGTTCATGAATAGCTTTTATAGGATTGGGTGCTAGGACAACTCGAACCACTACTCATCCAATCCTTGGTGTGGCCGTTGCAGCACGATTCCCTCGCTGCAGGCCGAGCCCCAGCCGACAACACTACGACGCACAAGAGGGTATGCGCGCAGTTCGGCAGGCGGGCGCAATTATTATTTCCCACCGCGAACGAGTCAATCGCTTACGATATAATCATGCAAATATGGGACTGGATTCACATTTTCACTTGGCAACCATGCCGACAATGGTGCTCTTGGGAGAAGATAGCGTGCGTTCACCAAAATTTAACACCAAGTTCGACACAATCGCAGGACCCCCATGAACGGATTCTTCTCCCGCACCACACTGTGGATTGGCTTGATCGCCCTTAGCGCCTATACCTCAATCGCCGAGGCACGACTGAATGTCGATAAGAACATCATCGACGCCGATGCCAAAACCCGCCGTGCCGACATCGTCATCAGTAATAGCGGCCAACAGGCGGTCGGCGTGGATATCGACGTTTTTCGCATAGCCTTTCCCGGGCTGGCGACAGAACAACGCTATACCCTGGATAACCCCCGCGAGCTGGGCGTGCTGGCGACACCGAGGCAATTCGAACTCGAGCCCGGCGAGGAGCGCAAGGTGCGCATTTCCTTGCTGAGGCCACCGGAAGCCGAGGATGCTATCTATCGCCTGCGGGTGGCGCCCAGAGCACTGAGCCAAACTACCTCGGCGTCACCGGGCAAGCTGATTAACATCAGCCTGTCTTACGACCTGCTGTTGATCCGCCGCCCGATCACGCCGGTGAGCACCCTTGCCGCAGAACGCCGGGAGCGACGCCTGGCGGTCAGCAATCTGGGCAACAGCAATTTTTTGCTGTTCGACGGGCAGCAGTGTGATGATCAGGGGGAGAATTGCAAAATGCTTGGCGCAAAGCGTATTTACGCGGGAGCGACACACGAATTCGAGCTACCCTACGACAGCAGCCCGGTGCGCTTTATTGTCGATGAGGGCGGCAATACTTATGTGCAGGAATTCTAGATGCAGGCGTTCCAGGGGCAAAAGCTCTGAGCGAGGCTCAGAACAAATGACCCAGCTTGCCGGATTTGGTTGCCAGGTATTTGGCATTGTGGGGGTTTTGGCCGGTCTGTAAGGGCAGGCGCTCAACCACATCCACACCCTGATCGGTCAGTGCTTTGACCTTGCGGGGGTTGTTGGTCATCAAGCGCACCTTGCTGATACCCAGTTCGCTACACATCACCTTAAGCAAACTGTAGTCGCGCATATCTGCGCCAAAGCCCAGCTGCTCATTCGCCTCTACCGTGTCAGCACCTTCGTCCTGCAATTTGTAGGCGCGAATTTTGTTGAGCAGACCAATGCCACGCCCTTCCTGGCGCAGATAGAACAGCGCTCCGCGCCCCTCCTCGGCAATCTTCTGCAACGCGGCCTGCAGCTGTGAGCCGCAGTCACAGCGCATGCTGAACAGGGCGTCACCGGTCAAACATTCAGAGTGAATACGCGCCAGCACAGGTTGGCCGTCGCCGATATCACCAAGACTCAGCACCACGTGCTCCTTGCCAACATCGGGGTCGTCGAACCCATGAATATCAAACACTCCCCACGGGGTGGGAAGCTTGGAGGATTCTACAAAGCTGACCGCCACTGGTATCTCCAAAAAAATCCGGTCGCGCATTTTATCAGCGACCGCCGCCGCAGGCGAGTTTCTTGCTCGTTAACGTGAACCGCGCGCCGGAATTGCGCGCAGAAACAGCCTCAGCGGGTACTCATGGTGAGTATATTGCCCGACTCGCTCAGGTCCACATGCTCCAGAAAGGTCATACCCAGCAGGACGACATGGGGAAAGCTGCCCTCGATAACGATCGCCTCGACATGGTGGCGTTCGATACTCCCCACCGAGACTTTATTAAGTTGCACGGCATACCCCTGACTGACCCCCGAGGCCGTCGCCACGGCAATTTCCGCCCCGCCCTGGTAGCTGATACCAAGATGGCGGGCATGGGCCGAGCTGAGTGCCATCGAGGTCGCCCCGGTGTCAACCACCGCATCGATGCCCCGACCATTGATATAAATACGCGTGCGGTACTCACGGTTGGCATTGCGCTGTAGCACCACTTCTTTTTTATCCGCTTCGCGATAAATCGCGCCAATGCCCTTGTTCAAGCTCAACTGGTGACGCTGGCCCTTGATTTCAACAACCGCCCGGTGACTGTTGGCGGACAACAGCTTCACACCGCTGGGGTGATGCTCCCCCACCCGCACCAATTTTTGCTCTCCCGCCACATCCAGCAACGCGGCGCCATCAAACAGCCCCCGCACCACCACCTCGGTAGCCGTCGCAGGCAGGGTGGCCACCATCAGCAATAGTGCGGCGATTGATGAAATTCGAGTCATGGCCAGTGCCGCTCCAACAGCTGGGGGATAGAACCTTGATTATGGCGGCTCCACAGACAAACACAAAGCCCCATCACAACGCCAGTTGGCGCAGGAAGTCGAGAAACCAGCGGTGGCCAGCATCACCGCTCAAGGCCCTTGGCCACATCATCCACAGTGACACCGGTGCAATATCCAGAGGAAAGGGCGCGACCGTTAAGCCGTGGGCACGCCCGTACACGTGCGCCAGTCGTCGAGGCATGGTGCCCAGGGCGCGACTCTGTGCCACCACCGCAGCCATCGCGGCGTAATCCTGAACATGCAGGGCGACCTGGCGATCCAGACGCGCGCCCCCCAGCGCCTGTTCCAGCTGACTCGCCGCTGCGCTGCGCTGACGCAGCAGTACATGGCGACAGGACAGATACGCTTCCATGGTGCAGCCCCCCTCCGCCAATGCAGGGTGATCGGCGGCGGCGACAACCACAAGCTCTTCGGTGCCCAGCACCTCGCTGTCCACCCGGGGAGAATCCACCTGCAAATAGTCCAGCACCACATCCAGCTCAAGGCGATTCAATGCCGCGCTGACATCGACACCGATCAAATTTTCACTGCGCAGGCGCAACATTGGCCCTGCGGCCTGAAGACCGCACAGAATACTACCCAGGGCCGCGACCTCGATGTAGCTGTCCACCGCTATGGCAAATTCCCGGTCTTCCGTGGCGGAGTCAAACACCTCTCCGACACTGACCCCTTCGGTAATCAGTTGAAGAGCGGGCTGCACCTTGAGGTAGACCCTCTCGGCTCGGGGTGTTGGTGTCATACCGCTGCGGTGGCGCACAAACAATTCGTCCTTTAACGACAATCGCAGGCGTTGCAAGGCCGCACTCATCGCAGGCTGACTCATACCGACACGCTCTGCGGCCCGGGTCAAATTCTGCTCGCGCATCAGCGCATCAAATACCGTTAGCAGATTGAGGTCGAAGGCGCGTAAATTCAGTTTCATGGATAATTGTTATATTAATTATTGAATTCAAAAATATAGTACAGACGCTAAGCTGGGCATAGCAAGTCGAAACCCCAATAAGAGAGCACTGCTATGTCTATAGAACCCGCCTTTATCGTTACCGGATTCATTATTGTCGCCGCCGTGTGGGAGTGGTTCGCCGGGCGCGCCAGCCGCGAGCAAAAAAGCCGCGAGGACTGGCAAATCGCCTTTATCAGCGCCCTCGGCATGAGCCTGATCCAGCGCCCGGCGCTGATTTTCGCCGTCGCGTGGCTGGGCGGCGTCATCATCCCCCAGTATCAGGGCAGCCTGAGCTGGCTGGAGGCCCAGTATTTCTGGCCGACGCTACTGGTCTACATTGCCCTGGAAGAACTCACCCACGGTGCGGGACACTATTTTGCCCACACCCGTCGCCCACGCCATCGCGGGCTGCAATACTTTCAGCGCCTGTATAAGGTCGGTCATCGCCCCCACCACTTTTCCGGTGGCAACGACGGCAAGGGCCAGCTGAGCGTAACGCAAACCTTTGTCGAGCATTGGCTGTGGTGGTTTATCATGCCCAATTACTGGTTCCAGTTTATTGCGCTGTATCTGGGGCTTGTCGAAGTGTTTGTGATCGGCACGGTATTCAAGGGGCTGTGGGCCGCGCACAACCACGTCAACTGGAACTACGACCTCTACTTTCTCAACCACCCCAAGACCTGGGTGCGCAAGTCGATGTATGCCCTGTGCCATGTGCTGACCTTTCCCACCCAACACCATCACCATCACGCCCGGGGACGCAACTCGGCAAAAAACCTGTGTAATTTGCTGGCCATTTACGACTGGCTGATCTTTGATTCACTGGTGATCGAGAAGGAAAAGCCCACCACTTATGGTTGGCGCCAGGCACCGGAAGAGGAGCACAGCGCACTGTACCGCTACTTTCACACCGATCTCAGGGTGTGATGGTCTCGGCCTTGCCTCGCTGGCCGTGCATGGCCAGCAGCCTGGCCACCACGGCTTCGGGGTCGGCGGCCTGGGTAATCGCGGTAATCATCGCGCAACTGCCAATCCCTGTCGCAAGCACGTCGTGGGCGCGGGCCACATTGATACCGCCAATGGCGGTCAGGGTATAACGGGAAGACAACATGTCGATCCAGCGTTTCAGCTGGTTGACCCCCTGGGGGCCGAAACGCATGATTTTGCTCTGGGTGGGGTAAATCGGCCCCAGCGCGATATAGCTGGGGCGCAAGGCGTGAGCACGGGCCACTTCATAGTAACTGTGGGTACTCACCCCAAGGCGCAAACCGGCGCGACGAATCGCCGCCAAATCGGCAATATCCAGATCTTCCTGACCGAGGTGAACCCCGTAGGCCCCGGCTTCGATCGCGATCTGCCAGTAATCATTAATAAACACTCTCGCACCATATTGACGCCCCAGCGCGACGGCACGGAAAATTTCACCGCGCAAATTTGGCGCCTGGCGGTTCTTGATGCGCAACTGGATGGTGGTGACACCACATTTCAACAGACGCTCAATCCAGGCACTGCTGTCCACCACCGGATACAGCCCAAGCTCGCCATCGCAGTCGGGAAATGGCTCCACGCCGATTTCCAGTTTGCGTTGCAGGCAGGGAAGATCATCGACACTCTGCGGCCAACCGGTGTGCGCCACCGGGCCGGGGCCGCCGCCCAGCTGCACCGCCATGCGCAAGCCCTGACTGACATAGGCCTTGGCAATAACCAGCGCATCGATCAATTCATAACCCCGCGCCATCAGCGCCGCGATCGCAGAGGACAGAGTACAACCGGTGCCATGGGTATTCATGGTGCGAATATTCGGACCACTCAGCCAGTAGCCGTCGATGCCATCTGTCCAGTAGTCATGGCGCTGCTGGCCGTCGGCGGGCAAATGGCCCCCGGTCAGCAACACCGAGTTGGCGCCCATTGCCACCAGATCCTGAGCCGCGCGTTCAACGTCTGCCAGACCGTTTATTTTCCGCCCGAGCAATACCTGGGCTTCATCAACGTTGGGAGTGATGAGGTCGGCATAGGGGATTACCTTATCCATCAACACTTCGCTGACGCCATCTTCGATCAAGTCGCCGCCACTGGTAGACACCATTACCGGGTCGCACACCACAAAGTGGGGGTAGCTCGCGAGGTACTTGCCGACCATCTCGACCACTTCGACCGAGCCCAGCATGCCCAGCTTGATCGCCGCCGCAGGCAGGTCACTGTCCAAGGCATTGATCTGCGCTGCCAGGCTGCGACGGGGCGTCGTCGATACCTGGCCGACAGTAAAGCTGTTTTGGGCGGTGATGGCCGTAATAACAGTACAGCCGTGTACACCAAAGTCATTAAAGGTCGCAAGGTCGGCCTGGATTCCGGCGCCGCCGCCGGAGTCCGACCCGGCAATAGTCCAGGCAATCGGCTTGGAATGGCTAGCCATATCGTCGAGGTTTCCTAGTCCATCAGTGAGTATTGCGGCGAGCTTAATGTAATAGTTAGAGGCCGCACGAGCCGCGTAGTATAACGCCCGGAACAGGCAATAACACAAAAAAGGTCACGCGCGACATAATATTACCAAAATCAGCCCGCAGCCCAAGCCTCCGCGGCTCCGCGGCTCCGCTCCGGCTAAGCTCAGCCCTCGGGGCGGAATATCGCCTCGGCCTTCTGCCATTTCGGACGGTCGTGGATGCGCTGTAAATACGCCTTGATGTTTTCATAGTTGTGCAACACATCGCCCCCCGCAGGCCCCGGAATCATTGGCGACGACAGCATCATTAATGGAAAGGTCACCATAATATCGGCTGCGGAAAATTCACCTGCGAGGTAGTCGCGATCCGCCAACACTTTTTCCATATAACCCAGTACAGTGTCGAACTCGCCCTTGATAAAGCCGACGTATATGGGGTTATCCAATCCGCTCATGCCGCCGATCATATTCATAAATACAGGCGTCATCAGGGTGGATTCGGCGGCGTGCATCCAATGCAAATAGTCGATATAGGCCTGGCTACCCGCGGCGGGGCGCAGCCGTCCATTGCCATAGGTGTCCAGAATATACTCGACGATGGCACCGGACTCGGGAATGGTCAGGCCGGCATCCTCAATCACCGGCGCCTTGCCCATTGGGCTCACCGCCCACAGGCTATCAGGAGAACGGAAGGTTTCCGGGTTGCGGACGTGGGTGACCAGCTTATAGTCCAGTGACAATTCCTCTGCCAACCAAATAATCCGATCCGAGCGCGACAGGCCAAGGTGATGAATTGTGAGCATAACGATTTCCTTATTGGTGTGGTGAATGCAGCGAAAAAACGACGATCGTTCACTATACGCTCATCTTCCCGCGTGGATCACCCCGGAGTTACAACAGAAAGCGCTCTGCCTCGCTTTGACTAAGTTGCTATCCACGCAGGGGTAGCGTGTGATGCGTCATATCGGCATGCTGCCGCCCTTACACAGCAAGGGCCCAAGCGTAGCAGTATGGTTACTGGGCAATCAACGTGGAAACGCTCAACCAGCAGCGGGGTTTTGCGAGCACCACTACAACCATGTGCGCTAACTCTGGGGAAAGGTCACGGCTATTATAAATATAAATATTTTTCTTTTTCCACGCAGCGCCTTTTTATTCTCATACCTTTCCTACTGTGTATGGCTTTTTCCGTATAGCACGATTTATATCTCTTTTTAAACGTGCCATCTTCCTGCAAATTGAAGCCCATTAAATCAGCCAATACTTCCTTGCTTTGAAACTCTGCCCTATCGCGTTCATCACCAGTAACGAAAGCTATTAATTCAAGCGGTGAATCTTTGTAAAAAATTAATTCCGCGATCTCATTTGGGCCAACAGTCGCTCTACCAAGTACATTTTTAGTTGGCCATTTATAGTCGCCGTAAGACAAATAAACCACTTCTGAGCATGTAACCTTAGCGGCGGAGTCAACATTAAAACCAAAGTCATACTCCTTCCCTGCTTGTTCATTTAGATTACTAAACACCTTCAATATATTTTTGTCAGGCTTATCCAATAATCCTTTTACCCTTATAGATGCAAACGCGTCCATGGCAATCCACTCATGAAAACGAGAAAAAGCAGCACCATGCCTCCTCATTTCAATAATAGAGAAACCACTTTCAATTTTCTCTCTAAAAGGCTCCAGTTCTTTTGCACCCCAAATCCCCAGCTCAATCAATTGTTCTTTTGTTCCCAACCAAACAGCATTATGCCCCCAGTAGCCGGGTATTAAGTAATCAGTTAACTTATTGGATTTTTTCTCAAAAATAATGTCAAGCGGTCTTAATTTAGCCAAAATCTGCTTCTGGGAGGCACTACCGATCCTCGCATTTCTCGACCACTCAACTGGGCCAACAACGGCGCCAAAAGACCGACTTATGGATCGCGTTGACACGAAGAAAATGCTCGCCAACACATCACTAAAAAAATAATCCAGCCTTGCGAAGTCATTCAATGGTTCTTTATTATGGAATTTTCTATAAATAATTGAATCTTTATATCCGGCAGGCTTTTTTCTCAAAACCACATCAATAAGACCAGGAATTTTATTTCTATTAGACCGAGACAAAATCCGTCCAATAAATTTCTCTATCTTATTGTCTATCATTGTCGATTGATCCTTTAGAATAAATCGAGTAGCGCGACTCTCCATATACTTATCATAAAGCAATTGAGTTCTTTCGATTAAATACAGTTCGGCCAGTGCTTCGCGCCCTGAAAAACCTCGCCTTGATGACTTCAATATAAGATCAGAGGCTGCAATATAGGCATCCCAACTATCTTTTACCAAAGTCAAAAACAAACCATTAACACTTTGTCTTGACGACAGATAGTCAACCCCATAGCTCCCTAAAGCAAGGGTATGCTGGTATATAGCAAGATGCTTTTCATTAGCCGAATAATCAGAATTGTATTTAATTATATCCAAGTTTTTTTCAAATCCCGACAACTCAGATGAGCACACAGAAACCGAAACAAAAACAAGGATAAAAAATGCAGAAAGCTCTTTCACCCGCAGCAATGACAGACTAGTAATAATTACTTTTTTGGACTTCAGTTTAAAAAACACAAAATATTAGCTGGCCTTAAATTAAGCGGAATATCGTTTCTTATTAATGATTTTTTAAGGCTTTAATAAAGATTCCATAGTTACCAAGCCACTACAACAGGGCTGCCGACTTAACAGGCGGGAAATAAATACAAGTCAATATCCGCCTTATAAAATTGTCAGCAGCCCTAAACATCAACTAATACCCGACGGGTATAAAAACCATTGCAGTCCCCTGAAATCCAAGTCGATAATTCATCACTTGATTTTTCTTAATATCAACGACGGCTTCTATCGGACTGGCGGCACAGTTTCTATTTGGAAAGGCGCGAAGCAAGTGTCGCCCGCCGGTAACGTGCAGCTCGAGCTTTTCACCGACATTAAGTGGCGCGACATGCTCTTTATCAAGCGTAATCAAAGGGATGCAGGCTGCTCCCCTATTACCGGTATCGCGACTAATTATAAGCACTCCGGTATCGTTACCTGGCGTACGATAACGTTCAGTCCGCCACTGACTTTGCTGCGCCGACACGGGGTTCTGGGCTGGCAGGGTATTACCGACGCAGCCTGACAATATCACGGCCGCAAAAAATACAGTAAACACTTTCATTTATTAACTCTCCAATTTAATGGAGGGTATTCAAGCTTTTCAAGCATCGCATCCTTACCGAGGCCAGCCAACAAGAACCCACTCCCACTAGCAATCACGCAGCATTTTTTGATTTCAAATCATGCCCAAGCCTTGTCGCAGAACTCCGCTCCATGCGCCGTTCCTAAATCGGTTATAGACTCGTTTGCGTGAATGACCACTGCAATAAAGGGTAGCTTCCCTGCTTTAGGCACTGACCGATCAGCGTAAACTTCTATTCACTACACCAAGCAAACATCACCAAGACAATTTATAGCCACATCCATGTCAGCCAAGCTCGGTAATATCTGTTGGATTTGCCCACCGCCAAATCTAACAGTATAGTCTATCCACAACCTCCCCTAGATTGGGGAGAAGCAAGGATTACCGCGATAACGACTCACAAGAAGTGCGTCAAAACGCGCTTGACTGGCAAATACCCCGGGAATGCAAAGCAGTAAATTATCCCAGCTGATTGGTGAGCTTTACCGGCACGCCCACCAAGCCGATGGCTGGATGGCTTTTTTTGCCATGCTTGAGACAGAAATACCGTCGCGCTCCACAACACTAATGTTTGAAGATATTCAAACCCACGATACCGATATCGTGTTATCCAGGCATTTAAACAATGACGAGCTGCAGGTGTACGGTGAACACTATATTCACACTGACCTCTGGGCAGGAGCCATGGCCGATTTGCCACTATTCCAGTTTCATAGCAGTGAAGTCGTCCTGGATCGGCAGCTTTTATCTTCCGAGTTTTACGCTGATTACACCAAGCCACTCGATATTCGATACGCCTGTGGCGCCTATATTGAAAATCCAAAAATCGGTCAAGCTTTTCGCGTGACCATTCAGCGCGGCCATCAGCACAATCCCTTTAGTCGAGAAGAACTTCAAACCCTCAACCTCTTTGTTCCTCACTTGCAAAACGCACTGGCAATATACAAACGCAATATTGCCTTGGAGTCACTGCAAAGGGGCTTCGACTCCATAAGCAACATTATTGATAGCGCGGCATATTTACTACGACCAGACATGTCGATAGTCTCGCAAAACGCATTAGCAGAAGAATTACTGCAACAAGATATCGCCTGTATTGCTGCAGGAAAGCTGTCTTTTCGATCCCATAAGTTGCGCAACACCATAGCTCAGCTCATGAATAGCCTGCAGGAATTCACTCATAATCGTGCAACATCTTGCCGAAATTATGCGCGCATGGAGCAATATCAAATTAGTATCGAGCCCCATCTGCTACCAAGTCTTGTACCAGGAGCACAGGAACTTGGGGCGCTACTGCAAATCAAAAATAGCGATACCAATGTCAACATTGATCTTGCCGGGCTCGAAATTTTATACGGGCTAACCAACACTGAAGCCGGTGTGACACGGTTGCTTTGCAAGGGCCTGGTGGTGAAAGAAATATCCGAGGCCATGGGCGTGAAAGAAAGCACCATACGCTCGCATCTGAAAGCGGTTTACGCAAAACTTGATGTATGCTCACAACCAGAGCTACTCAGCAAAATCATGGCATCGCTCGCAAGAACACAGGCCGATGTCGTTTAGAATTCATTTTTACTCGCTTGTCGGTAGCGGTCCGTCAATTTTGAGCGCACCAGGCCTTCTGACTCGGACTCTGGCACACCACGGAGTTGCAAGAAGCGGGTAAATTTTCGGAAAAACCTGTCTGGAACGGGGTCAGCGCGTGTTTGCGTCGAGGGCCTGAATATCTACAAAGAGTGCGTCAACCTCGGCATTATTCATTGCGGTCACCGCGTGGCGTTTCGGCTAGCTCTAATTCAATATCAATTCGCTGAGCAATTGGCCAGAATGTATTCCGCTCAGAATCTGGCAAGGCTTTCTGCCAGCGCTGTGCATCTGCTTCACTATGAAGCTGCAATAGCCAATAACCAGCGTTTGCGCCCTGCTTTAATGAGATACCCTCACCAGCCAGTTCCTCTAGCGCTTGCCACTGCGTTTCAGTTAGCACCAGGCGCTGTACAACAAAATTTTCTTTCTGGCGGGCAGCCTGATATTGCTCATTCGCTAGCGGCGCCGTGGCAAGGCGATCGCATTTCGCCATTGCGCTGCTCATTTGTGGCGATGCGGCTATCGGCTGGCGACAACTGGCGCGCCGCCCAAACCAGCGGTAGCGCCGGCGGGCAACAAAGCGGTAAACCCCATCACGAAGCCCCCTCGGCAACCAAAGCAGCACCGCCAGCAGCGGCCAGCCACCCGACAACGAGCGGGCAATCGTCAGCGCGGCGTCACTGCGCAACAGAGCCCGGTCACCGCAGATCAGCACCACCGTTTCACTACTCTGCTCAGTGAGGTGATGCCTTGCAAGCAAGGCCTTCCCGGCCTCACTCTGACTGGGGACAAAACGGAATCGGGCGGAGGGGTCCCGCCGAATAATAAAGTCCACCGCCCCGTTACACAGCTGACAGTGGCCGTCGAAAATCACCACCGGATGCGGGTCGTTCATGCTTACTGCTGGTGCCAGAACGGCATACCCAAGGTCGGTGTTGAAGGCGCCGCCGTCTGTCGCTCGGGCATCGCCCCCGCCAGACGCGCCAACCGTCCCGCGAGCAGGGCCGCGCGAAACGCCTCTGCCATTACCACCGGAGCACTGGCCTGGGCAACGGCCGTATTCAGCAGAATGCCGTCGTAACCCAGCTCCATTGCCTGCACCGCATGGGAAGGCTTGCCAATCCCGGCATCGACGATCAGCGGCATATCCGGCAGCCGCTCGCGGATTGTCTGCAAATTATAGGGGTTCATTAGCCCCCGGCCCGTGCCGATAGGAGAACCCCAGGGCATCAACACCTCGCAGCCGACATCCCGCAGTCGCTGACAAATCACCAGATCGTCGGTGCAATAGGGGAACACCTTGAACCCGAGCTTGATCAATTGTTCCGCGGCCTCCACTGTCCCCAGCGGGTCAGGCTGCAGATTGTAATCATCACCGACCACCTCCAGCTTTAGCCAGTCGGTTTCAAACAGCTCGCGACTCATTTGCGCCAGGGTGACCGCCTCTTTTACCGAGTGGCAGCCGGCGGTATTTGGCAGCAGGGTTTTATTCAAGCCCTTTAGCTGCTCCCAAAACGCCGAACCCCCACCCTGCTCCGGCGACTGCCGACGCAACGACACGGTGACTATCTCGGCGCCCGAGGCACGTATCGCCTCGCACATCACCTGAGGCGACGGATAGAGAGCACTGCCGATCAACAATCGGCTACTGAAGGGCCGGCCGTAAAGCCGCCAGATGTCATTTGTGGTTTCGGTCATAACACCTCTCTATCGCCACTGCATTGCCAGACGCCCGGGTGCAATGGAGTCACCCCCCCTGCACTGGCGCCAGCACGTCCAACTGATCGCCGGCTTTAAGCTGGCAAGCGCTGTATTGTGAACGGGGAACAAAGTCGCCATTGATCGCCACCGCGATTTTCTCGCATTCAAAGCCCCATTCCCGCAGCAACTCACTGAGCTCGCGGCTATCGTCACACTGTTTTACTTCGTTGTTCACACTAACGGAAATCACGCACTCACTCTCCGCAGATCATTCATTTCATCGAACCGGGCCAGCGCCGTTTCCACCACATGGGGGCTGAGCAAATATCCGTGGCGGTACAGGCCATTGATGCGTAGCAGCCCGGTTTCGCCCTGTACCACTGGCAAATTGTCCGGCATCGCCGGGCGGCAATGGGCAAAGGCGTGCTCCACCGTCGCCTCGGCAAAACCGCTGTGCAAGCTGTATAGCGCCGACAGCAGCTCAAGGTTCGAGCGCACGGTTACCGGTGCCATCGATTCGCTCTCGATTTCGGTTGCGCCAATCACATAGCGGCGACCCGGCCGAGGCGACACATACAGCTTGTAGCGGGGGTGCATCAACCGCACCGGGCGGGTTAAGTCCACCTCTGGTGCGTGCAACCACAGCACCTCTCCGCGCACACCCCGCAGCCCGGTCAGCTGGTCTTTGGCGCCCAGGCCCCGGCAATCTATCGCCCAGTCAAAAGCTTGCCAGCCACCCTCAAGTTTGACCTGTCCCGGGGCCACCTCACTGACGGCGGTGTGCTCACACCAGTTCACTCCACCCGCCGTCAGTGCCTCGGTCAGTGCCGCCAGCAAGGCGGTATTGTCGAGATAGCCCTCATCAGGCAGATACAGGCCCTCGTTAAACCGCGCCGCCAACTCCGGCTCCAGCTCCGCCAATCGCGCACGGTTCAGGGATTCTACCCGCGCCATCTGATCTGGCACCACAGCCTGCAACTGCTGCTGGAAGTGACGCAGATTTGCCTTGTCGAGATCATGGGCCACTACAACGCTGCCGTTGCGGGCACAGGCGATGTCCCGCCCCGTCACCTCGGTCAACTCAGCGACCAGCCCCGGCCACCAGTCCAGTGCCTGCAAGCCCCAATCGAAAACCCGCCGCTCCGCGCTGGCCACTTCGGTATAGGGCGCCAGCATCGACGCCGCCACCCGCGCCGCGCTGAGTTCCCCTTGACGGCTACCATTGTCGAACAGCGTGACCGAATGCCCTCGGCACAACAGCTTCCAGGCCATTAAGCGGCCGAGCAAACCCGCACCAGCAATGGCGATGGACTGCGTCATGGCAGGAACCGCTGGAGGCTATGCGGGAGACGGGAGACGCCGGACGGGAGACCCCTGACGGGAGACGCTGGACGCAAGACGCTGGGGCGCTGCGGGGCACCGGTGTTGGAATTCCAACACCCAGCGCCTCGCGTCTGGCCTCTTGCGTTTCGCAAGCGATCACACCTTGTGATAAATCTCACTGCCCTGCTCTTTGAACTCAGCGGATTTTTTCTGCATTTCTTCCTGCAGCTGGTCTTTTTCCAGTTGGTCGGCGTAGTCGCGCACGTCCTGGCTGATTTTCATCGAACAGAACTTCGGTCCACACATGGAGCAGAAGTGGGCTACTTTTGCCGACTCTTTCGGCAGGGTTTCATCGTGGAAGGAACGCGCAGTATCCGGGTCGAGGGCTAGGTTGAACTGGTCTTCCCAGCGGAATTCAAAGCGCGCCTTTGACAAGGCGTTATCCCGCAACTGGGCACCGGGGTGTCCCTTGGCCAGATCGGCGGCGTGGGCGGCAATCTTGTAGGTGATGATGCCGGTCTTCACGTCGTCTTTGTTGGGCAGGCCCAAATGCTCCTTGGGCGTGACGTAGCAAAGCATCGCGCAGCCGTACCAGCCAATCTGTGCGGCACCGATGCCGGAGGTGATGTGGTCGTAGCCCGGCGCAATGTCGGTGGTCAATGGCCCAAGGGTATAGAAAGGCGCTTCGTCGCAGTGCTTGAGCTGTTCTTCCATATTTTCCTTGATCATGTGCATGGGCACGTGACCGGGGCCTTCAATCATCACCTGCACATCGTGTTCCCAGGCGCGTTTGGTCAGCTCGCCCAATGTGCGCAGCTCACCGAACTGGGCCTCGTCATTGGCGTCAGCCACCGAGCCGGGGCGCAGGCCATCACCCAGCGAGAAGGACACATCATAGGCCTTCATGATTTCGCAGATGTCATCGAAGTGGGTATAGAGGAAGTTTTCCTTGTGGTGGGCCAGACACCATTTGGCCATGATGGAGCCACCACGGGAGACGATTCCGGTTACGCGCTTGGCGGTCAGCGGCACATAGCGCAGCAGCACGCCGGCATGAATGGTGAAGTAATCCACGCCCTGCTCGGCCTGCTCGATCAGGGTGTCGCGGAACACTTCCCAGGTCAGGTCTTCAGCGACACCGTCCACTTTTTCCAGCGCCTGATAAATGGGGACTGTCCCCACTGGCACGGGGGAGTTGCGCACGATCCACTCGCGGGTTTCATGGATATTCTTGCCGGTAGACAGGTCCATCATGGTATCCGCGCCCCAGCGAATACCCCAGGTCAGCTTGGCCACTTCTTCCTCGATGGAGGAACCCAGCGCCGAATTACCGATATTGCCGTTGATCTTCACCAGAAAGTTGCGACCGATAATCATCGGCTCCAATTCCGGGTGGTTGATGTTCGCCGGAATAATTGCCCGCCCACGAGCCACTTCGTCGCGGACAAATTCCGGGGTGATTTCCTGGGGGATACTGGCACCGAAGCTGTTGCCGGGGTGCTGCACCGCCAGATCGCCCGCTTCGCGCGCTTCAGCCAGTGCCATGTTCTCGCGAATGGCGATGTATTCCATTTCCGGGGTGATAATGCCCTGACGCGCATAGTGCATCTGGCTGACATTTTTACCCGGCAAGGCACGGCGGGGCTTGCGCTTCAAGTCGAAGCGCAACTGTTCAAGGCTCAGGTCCGCCGCGCGACGACGGCTGTATTCCGAGCTATCGCCGTCCAGCAGTTCGGTATCCTGGCGGTCGAGAATCCACTGCTCGCGAATCGGCGACAAGCCCTTGCGAATATCGATCTCGGCCTTGGGGTCGGTGTAGGGCCCGGAGGTGTCGTATACCCGCACCGGCGGGTTCGGCTCAAGACGGGTACTGCCATCGGCGCCCTGTACCGGGGTTGCAGTGAGCTTGATTTCACGCACCGGCACGCGAATATCCTCGCGACTCCCCTGTAGATAGATTTTGCTGGACGCCGGCAGCGGTTCAACGGCGGCGGCATCGACCTGTGCGGTTTCGCGAAGTAGTGGATATTCAGATGTGCTCATAGATTCCCCCCAGTCAGCTGACGCCGGCTGCATTTGCATTAGTGAACGCGGGGAAAGAGATCGTCTTCAGACAGACGGTATAACGCTGAGGCGACCTTGTTCCCTACGCTGGCATTACCCAGATCAGGTACAACGGGACTCGCTCTGCGATCTCAGCCCATACGCTTCAATGAAGCGGGCACCCCGACAAGACCCCGCCAGTGTAGGCTCATCGACCTGCAAGCGCAAGAAGGGCGGGCCGCCGGCGCGATGTCGCCAGCTTCCCCGACACGGCGCGGCTTAAAGGCTGACAGTCACCGCAGCCACGACACGCTTGGCGCGGTCAACCGCCTCCTCTACGGAGCCGCCACGGGCCAGTGCAACCCCCATGCGACGCTGACCGGACACCTCTGGCTTGCCGAATAAACGCAACTGGGTATCCGGCTCTGCGAGTGCCTTGTCGAGGTTGCCGAAGGCGGTCCGGGTGGACTCACCCTCCACCAGAATTACCGCCGAGGCGGAGGGGCCATGTTGCTGAATATTGGGGATCGGCAGACCGAGAATGGCCCGCGCGTGCAGGGCAAACTGGGGCAGATCCTGGGAGATCATCGTCACCATGCCGGTGTCGTGGGGGCGGGGTGATACTTCACTGAACCACACCTCATCTCCCTTCACAAACAGCTCGACACCGAATATCCCCCAGCCACCCAGGGCCGCGGTAATCGACTCGGCAACCTCCTTGGACTTGGCCAATGCCACCGCCGACATCGGCTGAGGCTGCCAGGACTCGCGATAATCCCCGGCCTCCTGCCTGTGGCCAATGGGTTCGCAAAAACTGGTGCCGTCCCGATGACGAACCGTCAGCAGGGTGATCTCGTAGTCAAAGTCGACAAAGCCCTCAACAATCACTCGCCCCGCACCTGCACGGCCACCTTCCTGGGCATAGGTCCAGGCCCGCTCAATGTCCTCGGCGGCGCGTACCACGCTCTGCCCCTTGCCCGATGAGCTCATAATGGGCTTGACCACGCAGGGCATCCCCACCTCAGTTATCGCCGCGCTGAAATCCGCAAAATTGTCGGCAAAGCGAAAGGGTGATGTGGCAAGCCCGAGGGTTTCAGCCGCCAGACGGCGAATGCCCTCGCGGTTCATAGTGAGCTGCGCGGCACGGGCGGTGGGCACAACATTAAAGCCCTCGGCCTCAAGCGCCACCAGAGTATCGGTGGCGATGGCCTCGATTTCCGGCACGATATAGTCGGGCCGCTCCAGCTCGATCACCCGCCGCAGCTCGGCACCATCCAGCATGGAAAAACAGTGGCTGCGATCCGCCACCTGCATCGCCGGCGCATTGGCGTAGCGATCACAGGCAATCACCTCGACACCCAGGCGCTGCAACTCGATCACCACTTCCTTGCCCAGCTCGCCGGAGCCACACAACAACACCTTGCAGGCGGTGTTACTGAAGGGAGTACCCAATGAAACCATATCAACCTCTCTCGGTTTAACCGCCAATCACATCAGCAGAAACAAACCCTGAATTACAAAAAACGCATAGAACCCGGCGACAACGTCGTCGATCATAATGCCCAGGCCACCGTGCACCCTGCGGTCGAGCACACTGATGGGCCAGGGCTTCCAGATGTCAAAAAGGCGAAACAGGGCAAAGCCCAGCAGCGGCCAATACCAGTCTGATGGCAGCAAAAACAGCGCGATCCACAGGCCGACAAATTCATCCCACACTATGCCTCCGTGGTCGTGCACCCCCAGCGCCTTGGCGGTTTCGCCGCACAGGTAGACGCCGAGCGCAAAGGCGGCCACCACCGCCACAATATAGCTGGCGGTTGGCAGTAGCTGTAACAGATACCAGCACGGCAGCGCCGCAAGCGTGCCAAAGGTGCCCGGCGCTTTGGGCGCCAGACCGCTGCCAAAACCCAGCGACAACAGGTGCCGGGGGTCGCGCAGCATGGTGGGGGGAATGGTTTTCATCGGGTTATCATCTGCCTTAAGGTCTGTGGTTAAAAGTGCTGATAGCCTGCCGCCGGGCTCACTGCCGCGCCATTGCTATCAACGCAGCGAAGCCCGCTATCGGCAACGATCTCTCCCACCTCGGTGATCGCTATCGACAGCGATTGCGCCAGCGCCTCAATGCTATTCCGCTGCTCCGGCGCAGCGGTAAAACACAGCTCGTAATCATCGCCCCCGCTGAGGGCGTAACGCCACGCCACCGGCATACCATCAACCCTGGCAGAGCCCTCGGGATAAAGCTGCCGCAAGGCCGCTGACACCGGCAGCCGATCAACTTCCAGCCGGGCACCGACGCCACTGGCGGTCAATATGTGCCCCAGATCTGCGGCAAGGCCATCGGAAATATCCAGCGCGGCGCTGGCAATACCACGCAATGCCATACCGAGGGCCAGCCGCGGCTGGGGCGAATGATAGCGCTCCAGACAATACTGCTGACTGGCGCTGGCTTGGACAACTGAGAGAAAATCCAGTGCCGCACGAGCATCGCCCACCGTGCCCGAGACAAATATTCGGTCTCCGGGCTGGGCGCCACTGCGCAGCAGGGCCGTGCCACGGGGCGCGGTACCCATCACCTGCAGGGTGATACACAGCGGCCCGCGGGTGGTATCACCGCCGACCAACACCATATCGTAGGCCGCCGCGTCCGCCGCCAGGGCAGCACTGAACTGTTCCAGCCAGGGGGCATTCAGCTCGGGCAAACACAGTGCAAGGGTAAAGGCCCGAGGCTGGGCGCCACTGGCGGCAAGATCGCTGGCACATACTGCCAGCGCCCTTCGCGCCAGCTGTGCAGGGGGGTAATTCGCAGGAAAGTGCACGCCCTCAACAAGGGTATCGACCGAGATCAGCAGCTCTTCACCGGCGGGCACCGAGAGCACTGCGCAGTCGTCGCCAATACCGCGCTGCACCACTTCAGTGTGACGGGACAAAGGTCGGAAGAAGCGCTCGATCATGGCGAACTCCGACAAAGCCGGCGTCGTCATTGTTAAGCAGAGGCGTCCGGTGAAGAGGACTTGCGATTGGCCTGCATCTCGACCTGGCGGTGTTCCGCCGCAACCCGATCCAGCACCCCGTTGATATAGCGGTAGCCATCGGTGGCGCCGAAGCGCTTGGCCAGGTTGACGGTTTCGTTGATTGCAACCTTATAGGGCACATCGATGCGAAACATCAGCTCATAGGCCCCCATGCGCAGCAGGTTCAGCTCAATGGGATCGAGGTCATCCAGCTTGCGGTCCAGCAGGCTCTCAAAACTGGCGTGCAGCTCGCCGAGCTTGGCGGGCACATTGTGCACCAGGTCGTGGAAAAATTGGCTATCCACATTGCGCATATCGTAGTCAGTAAGGAACTGGGCTTCGATCTCATTCAGCGACTGCCGCGCCATTTCCCACTGATAGAGGGCCTGCAAGGCGTAGTGCCTGGCTTTGCGACGGCCTGCGGCCATCTGGTTTTTAACGTGTTGTTCGGAACGCTCAGCCACAGGGGACTCCAGAAATCGTCAAAGAACCGGCACGGGCTTGGGGCCGTGCCGTAAGGTGTATCGGCAGTTTAGATCTGCTTGAGCAGGTTAACCATTTCGATGGCGGACATGGCGGCTTCTTCGCCTTTGTTACCCGCCTTGGTACCGGCACGCTCAATGGCCTGTTCGATGGAATCGACAGTCAGCACGCCAAAGGACACCGGCAGGGAATACTGCATGGAGACCTGGGCCAGACCCTTGGTGCACTCACCGGCAACATATTCAAAATGGGGGGTGCCGCCGCGAATCACCGCACCGAGGGCGATAATGGCATCGTAGTTACCACTGGCCGCGACCTTCTGGCATACCAGAGGAATTTCAAAGGCGCCCGGGGCCCGCACTACTGTGATATCGTCATCGCTGACGCCGTGACGACGCAGGGCGTCCAGTGAACCTTCCAGCAGGCTTTCTACCACGAAGCTGTTCCAGCGGCCCACAACAATGGCGAACTTGCCGGCGACGCCGGTGAATGTACCTTCAATTGTTTTCATGTCATACCCTCTTGAATTCATGTTTGTCGAGCGCGGGGGCTCAGGAGGCGAAATCGTCCGGGCTGACGAACTCAACCACCTCAAGATCGAAACCGGAAATCGCATTGTATTTCACCGGCGCGCCCATCAAACGCAGCTTTCCGGCACCTACATCGCGCAGGATCTGCGACCCCAGACCAATGTTGAAGTAGGTGTTTTGATATTGTGAACTGTCACCCTGCAGGGGGGCCTTCATGCCCCGGGCAATATCCAGCTCGGCCAGAATATCTTCGCCCTTTTCCTGATGGGCCAGCAGCACCAGCACCCCACCGTGATCGGCAATCGCTTGCAGGCTGCGGTTAACGCTCCAGCCACTGGTTGAACCCGGCGGCTGGCTTTGCAGCAGGTCGCGCACCGTAGAGCCCAGATGCACCCGGGCCAGAGTTGGCTGGTCGGGGGTGATTTCACCTTTTTGCACGGCAAAATGGATTTCACCGGCTACAGCGTCGCGGTAGGCGTGCAGGGTGAACTCGCCGAAATCAGTGTTAATCGAGCCGCTGCTCAGTTTTTCAACAGTCTGTTCGTTCAACACCTGATAGTGAATAAGGTCGGCGATGGTACCCATTTTAAGGTCGTGTTGGGCTGCAAATTTTTCCAGATCTTCACGACGGGCCATACTGCCGTCGTCGTTCATAATCTCGCAGATCACGCCGGTTGCCTCAAAGCCAGCCAGACGGGCCATATCACAGGCGGCCTCGGTATGCCCCGCGCGGCTCAACACGCCGCCGGGCTCGGCCATCAGCGGAAAGATATGGCCGGGCTGCACAATATCCTTGGCCGTTGCATTGCGCGCCGCAGCGGTGCGCACGGTGTGGGCGCGGTCGGCGGCGGAAATACCCGTGGACACTCCGGTCGCGGCCTCAATGGACAACGTAAATTTGGTGCCAAAACCGGAGGCATTGCGGTCTACCATCAGTGGCAGTGCCAACTGTTCGCAGCGCTCGCGGGTCATCGGCATGCAGATCAGGCCGCGCCCGTAGGTCGCCATGAAGTTGATATCCTGGGGGCGAACGCACTCTGCCGCCATCACCAGATCACCCTCATTTTCCCGGTCTTCGTCGTCCATCAAAATGACCATCTTGCCCAGACGGATATCCTGAATCAGATCTTCTATTTTGCTAAACGCCATATTATCTCGCCTTCATAAACCCGTTTTCGGCCAGTGTGGCCAGTGTAATGCCGCGGGGGGCAGGCTTCTGCCCCACCTGCAATAAGCGCTCGAGGTAGCGTGCGACCACATCGACTTCCAGATTCACCCGACTGCCTCGAACATAGCCGGTAATAATCGTTTCCGCCGCGGTATGGGGAACAATATTGAGGTCAAAGGTGGCACCTTCAATGCGGTTCACCGTCAAACTCACTCCATCGACACAGATAGAGCCCTTATTGGCGATGTAGCGCGCCAGCTCCTCCGGGGCCTGTATTCGCAGTTGTATCGAGCGGGCATCCTTGCTGCACTCCACCACTTCGCCAACCCCGTCGACATGGCCGCTGACGATATGGCCGTCGAAGCGGCTGGTCGCCGCCATCGCCCGCTCCAGATTCACCCTTTGGCCGATCTTCGCCTGGGCAAAGCTGCTGTGGCTAAGGGTTTCTCTGGAGACATCGGCCCAGTAGCCATCCCCCGGCAGCTCCACCACAGTCAGGCAGACACCATTGGTGGAAATGCTGTCGCCCAGCTTGACCTCAGACATCGGCAGGTCGCGACTGCGAATGCGCACTCGCATATCGCCACCACGCATTTCGATGGCCGCAATATCACCCAGTGCTTCAATAATTCCGGTAAACATCTAGCTCCCCGTATCCGGCTGGCGCAGCGCGCAGTGTATGCGCCAGTCTGCTCCGACCGCACGTATATCCTTGATGACCAGCCCCCGCTGCTGGGCCATGCTGTCCAGGGGCAAGGTCACCAGCGGGCGGCCATTGCTACCCAACAGCGTCGGCGCCATGTAGACAAACCATTCATCGATCAGCCCCGCCTGTGCGAAGCTGCCGGTCAATCGCGCACCGGCCTCCAACATGACTTCGTTGCAGCCGCGCTCGGCGAGCAGCATCAGTACCGGCAATACCGGCATACGGTCATCGCGATCCGGCTCAAGCCGAATCACTTCGGCACCCGCCTGTTCCAGGCGCTGCCGCTTGCTGTCGTCCCGGCTCAGCGTCGCAACAATGACTGGACCACCGCCACTGAACAAACGTCCATCGGGGCTGAGCCGCAACTGGCTGTCCATAATCAACCGCAGGGGTTGCCGGCAGCTGTCTGCGCAATCCAGCTCCCCCGCCAGCATTTCCGGCCTGACCGTCAGCGCGGCGTCGTCGTGCAATACGGTGTCGACACCACTGATAATGGCACAGCTCTGGGCGCGCAAACGCTGAACATCCCGCCGCGCCTCAGGACCGGTGATCCACTGGCTTTCACCCGAGGCCATTGCCGTGCGACCGTCGAGGCTCATTGCCGACTTGGCTCGCAGCCAGGGCCGCCCGCCGACAATTCGCTGAATAAACCCGCGATTCAGCTCCCGCGCCTGATCCTCAAGCAGCCCACTTTCACAGACAATTCCGGCCTGCCTTAGCATGGCAATACCCTGCCCTGCCACCAGCGGATTGGGGTCAGTCATCGCCACCACCACCCGCGCCAACCCAGCCTTGATCAGAGCCTCGGCACAGGGCGGCGTGCGGCCATAATGACTGCACGGCTCCAGTGTGACGTAGGCGGTGGCCCCTCTCGCGGCACCGCCCTCGAGCTTGGCCAGGGCGTTGACCTCGGCGTGACCATCGCCAGCGCGAATATGCCAGCCCTCGGCCAGCACCTTGTCACCCCGCGCAATCACGCACCCCACTCGGGGGTTGGGGCTGGTCGAATAGCGCCCGCGCTCTGCCAGGCGCAGGGCCCGCGCCATCATCTCGCGGTCAACCACGTCACTGCTCATGACTTGTCAGATTGAATCTTGTTGGCAACGATTTCCCGAGGCTCCGCCGACAGGCGATCAATTTCCGCGCGAAACTCCTCAAGATCCTGAAAGCTGCGATAGACACTGGCAAAGCGCACAAAGGCAACGTGATCCAACGCCCGCAGCGCCTCCATTACCAGCTCGCCAACGTCGCGACTGTGCACCTCGCGTTCACCGGTGGCCTGCAAACGCCGCTTCAATTCACTGATCTGGGTTTCAATCGCCTCCACACTGACGGGGCGTTTTTCCAATGCCTTGCGAATACCCGAGCGCAGCTTTTCTTCGTCGAAGGGCTCCCGTGAGCCGTCGGTTTTAATCACCTTGGGCATCAACAACTCAGCGCTTTCGTAAGTGGTAAACCGCTCAGAGCAAGACAAACACTCCCGCCGCCGACGCACCTGCCCACCCTCGGCGACCAGACGTGAGTCGATGACCTTGGTATCGTCAAAACTGCAAAAAGGGCAGCGCATGTGAATGCCTCGGGGCAATAATGGGTGGCAAAAAGTTTAGCATAGACGCTAGACGCTAGACGCTAGACGCTAGACGCTAGACGCTAGAGAGCGTATGACCTCCGGGCCAGGCATCAAGCGCCTCGCCTGTCTTTCCGTTCCAGCGTTTTGCGTCTAGCCATTCTTTTGCGTCTCACGTCCGGCGTTTAGCGTCTCGCCATTCTTACGCGTACACCGGGAAGCGCTTGCACACTTCCAGCACTTTCGCCTTCACTTCTTCAATTTTTGCGCTCGCGTCACCGGCTTCCAATGCTTCCAGCACGTCGCACATCCAGTTGGCCAGATCGACGCACTCCGCTTCTTTAAAGCCGCGGGTGGTCACCGCCGGAGTACCCACGCGCAAGCCGCTGGTAATAAAGGGTGAGCGAGGGTCGTTGGGCACGGCGTTTTTGTTTACGGTGATGTTCGCGGCGCCCAGTGCGGCGTCGGCATCTTTACCGGTGTAGGGTTTGCCGATCAGGTCCACCAGCATCAGGTGGTTTTCGGTGCCGCCGGAAACGATGTTGATACCGCGCTCGATAAAGGTCTTTGCCATTGCCTTGGCATTGGCGACAACCTGCTTCTGATAAGTAATGTATTCCGGTGCCATCGCTTCCTTGAAGCTGACCGCTTTGGCCGCGATCACGTGCATCAGCGGGCCACCCTGGCCACCGGGGAATACCGCAGAGTTCAGCTTTTTCTCAATTTCTTCGTTGGCCTTGGCCAGAATCAGACCGCCGCGGGGGCCGCGCAGAGTCTTGTGGGTAGTTGTGGTCACCACATCGGCAAAGGGCATGGGGTTGGGATACACACCGGCGGCAACCAGACCCGCCACGTGGGCCATATCAACCATCAGGTAGGCATTCACCTTGTCGGCGATTTCGCGGAATTTCGCCCAGTCGACAATGCCCGAATAGGCCGAGAAGCCCGCGACGATCATTTTGGGCTTGTGCTCCAGCGCCAATGCTTCAACCTGGGCGTAGTCGATCAGGCCGGTTTCATTGTTCAAACCGTACTGCACCGCGTTGTAGGTTTTACCGGAGAAGTTGGGCTTGGCACCGTGGGTCAGGTGCCCACCGGCGTCCAGGCTCATACCCAGTACGGTTTCACCGGGCAGCACCAGCGCCTGATAGACTGCGGCGTTAGCCTGTGAGCCTGAGTGGGGCTGGACGTTGGCGTAATCGGCGCCAAACAGCTTCTTGGCGCGCTCGATGGCCAGGTTTTCCGCCTTATCGACGTACTCGCAACCACCGTAGTAGCGCTTGCCCGGGTAGCCTTCGGCGTATTTGTTGGTCAGGGCCGTGCCCTGTGCCTGCATCACTGCGGGGCTGGTGTAGTTTTCCGAGGCAATCAGCTCGATATGCTCTTCCTGACGAACTTCTTCTTCCTGGATTGCTGCCCAGATTTCGTCGTCAAAACCGGCAATTGTCATCTCTTTGTTAAACATGGAACCCCCGCAAGGTCGATACAGGCTGAGAAAAGCCGCGCATTGTACAATATCTGCGCGGTCTGGGCACCGTTTTCACGGTTTTGAATTCACCCCGACTCACTTTGCCTTTGGCCCGACGCCGTGGCACTCTCCTTTCATCCTTTCGATCGGCGAAACTCGACTATGAATGGCAGAATAAAATCTTCCCTGCGCGCACTGTCTGTTAGCGCACTGTTGTGCGCCAGCGTTCCGGCCCTGGCCAGTGACCCACTGATCGTTCCAGAGGCCGCCAGCGGCTTCAGTGAGCGCAAAGCCGCACGCTACGCCAGCGCCATGGCCGTCACCGCCAACCCCCACGCCAGCAACGCCGCTTTGCAAATGCTCCAGCGGGGCGGTTCTGCAGTCGACGCCGCCATTGCGGCCCAACTGGTGCTTGGCTTGGTGGAACCCCAGTCCTCAGGTATCGGTGGCGGGGCATTTATGTTGCACTGGAGCGCCCGCGACAAGGCGTTGACCGCCTGGGATGGCCGCGAGACTGCCCCCGCCGGGATCGGCGAGAACCACTTCCTCACCGAAGAGGGCAAGCCGATGAACTTTTTCGATGCCGTGGTCGGCGGCCACGCCGTCGGGGTACCCGGCGTTATTGCCATGCTTGAGACCAGCCACCGCAAATACGGCAAGCTGGACTGGGCAACATTGTTTAAACCCGCCATCGCGCTGGCCGAAGAGGGCTTTGCCATTTCCGAGCGGCTCTACGCCCTGCTGAGCCGCATGCCGCGGCTCGCGGTCAACCCCGAGATCCGCCAGTATTTTTTTATTGAGGCGGAAGACGGGCTGCAACCCAAACCCGAGGGCACGATACTCACCAACCCCGCCTACGCCAGCACCCTGCGGCGCATCGCCAAAGGGGGCAGCGAGGAGTTCTATCGCGGCGAACTGGCCAAACAGATCGTTACCGCCGTGGCCAATGACCCCAATCGCAGCGGCGCCCTCAGTCTGGCGGATATGTCGTCCTACCGGGCACAGCAGCTCACCCCGATCTGCGCACCCTTCATGACCTACTCGGTGTGTGGTGCCCCGCCCCCCTCTTCCGGCGGAACGACAGTACTGGCCATTCTGGGTATGCTGGACGCCTACACCCGGGAACACGGCACGCGCCTGTGGCAGCACACCTTCATTGAAGCCTCCAAGCTCGCCTTCGCCGACCGCAACACCTATATCGGCGACCCGGCCTTTGTCGATGTTCCCGTAAAAGGCCTGGTCGATCGCGGTTATCTCGCACAGAAAGCTCGCCAAATCAGCGGCAACCGAGCCATTCGCGACCCCAACCCCGGCATTCCCCCCGGAGCCGCCGAGCGCCAGCCCAGCCGCTCGCTGGAGCTGCCCTCTACCACCCACCTGAGTATTGTTGATGCCAGCGGCAACGCGGTCAGCCTGACCAGCAGTATAGAAACCGCCTTTGGCTCACGCATCATGGTCGGCGGCTTTTTATTGAACAACCAGCTCACCGACTTTTCCTTTGCCCCGCGTGATGAGCGCGGCGTTGCCATTGCCAATCGGGTCGAGGGCGGCAAGCGCCCGCGCTCGTCCATGGCGCCGACCATCGTCATGGAGGGTTCGCGCCCTGTCCTCATCACCGGCAGCCCCGGCGGCGCGCGCATTATTGACTATGTCGCTCTTAATATTTATCGGGTTCTCGCGGAGAACACCCCCGTCGCCGATGCCATTGCCGATGGCAATATCGTCGCCATGGGCAACACCGTCGAACTGGAAATCAACCGCTTTGACGACGAATTGAAACCTCGCCTGGAAAAGCGCGGGCACCGCATTGATCTGCGCGACCAGACCAGCGGCCTGCACGCGATCCGCATTCGCCCGGAGGGGCTGGAGGGTGGCGCCGATCCACGGCGGGAGGGGGCTATTCGAGGCTATTGAGCCTCAGCGCTGGCAAGCGGGGCAAAATACCGTGCTGCGCTGGGCCTGGCGAATTTCTTTCAGTACGCCGCGACACTGGGGGCAGGGCAGACCCGCACGGCCATAGACCAGCAGTTCCTGCTTGAAATAGCCGGGCTTGCCGTCACCGCCGACAAAGTCCCGCAGGGTCGTGCCGCCCTGATCGATGGCCCGCTGCAGCACCAGCTGAACACACTCGACCAGCCGTCGATAGCGGGCCAGGCTGATTTTTCCCGCTGCACGATCGGGCCGAATACCGGCCATAAACAGGGCTTCATTGGCGTAGATATTTCCCACCCCAACGACAATGCGGCCATCCATTAATACGGTTTTAATCGCGGCGCTACGCCCCTTCGCCCGCGCCGCCAGGTAATCTCCGGTAAAATCCTCGGAGAGGGGTTCTGGCCCGAGATGACTGAGCAAGCTGTGGTTGCCGACCTCTCCCTCCAGCCACAATACCGCCCCAAAGCGACGGGGATCGCTGTAACGCAACCACTGATCACTATCCAGAGCAAAATCCAGGTGATCGTGTTTTTCTACCGGGGTATTCGGCGCGACAAAATAGAGTCGCCCAGACATGCCAAGATGGATCATCAAACTGCCCTGATCAAACTCAACCAGCAGGTATTTGGCCCGCCGCGAAACCCCCAGCACTTGCTGCCCGCACACCCTCTGGGCGAGATCGACAGGCACCGGCCAGCGCAGGCGGGACTCGCGCACGGTCACCCCGGTAATCACCCGCCCCAGCAAATGGGGGCTGACCCCTCGGCGCACGGTTTCGACTTCAGGTAATTCGGGCACGTCGCTGTCTCTCGGCAAGAAAACCCGAATTCTACTGAGTGGAGTGCCATTTGGAAACGCGTTTAGCGGCGTGATGACACTGCGAAACCGTAGTACTTTCCCCGGCAAAACAAGATGGCGAAATATTCCCGTCCAGCCCTCTATCGCAAGCCTTTGCACTGGATTATGCTCCGCACCACTTTAACCCCGGCACCGCATTCGGGCTTATAAACTGCTATCCTCTCCAGGGTTCAGGTCCTGAACAAACTCCTACGCAAACATTGGCAACCATTATTGTGACTACCCGGAACAAGCTTAAAAAGTCGGTGCTGTATTTCGCCCTTGCAATGTCCCTCGCAGGGGTGGCTGTTGTCGCCATTGAGTATCACACGTCATACTTTCAGTCGCGTTATTTTTCCGCCCTGGCCAAGGACCTTCACTTCGAGTTGCGCGAGGGTGCCGCCGAACATATTCGCTTTCCCCAGCACGGCCCTTACAACATCCAGAACGGTTATACCCGCCTGCCGGTGTTCACAGAGCGCCTGCAAGGCAAGGGCTACACCATCAGCCGTCAGGCGGAGTTCTCTCCGGAGCTGCTGGCCTACGCAAACTGGGGAGGCAATCCACCCTACGCAGTGCCCAGCCAAACCGGCCTCACCATCCTCGGCGACGGCGGCAAAACCCTGTTCGCCGCGCGCGAGCCGGAGTTCGTCTACCGGCACTTCAACGACATTCCACAACTGCTGCTCAAGGCATTGCTGTTTATTGAAAACCGCGAATTACTGACTGAAAAAAGCCCGACAAAGAATCCGGTAGTGGAATGGGACCGACTGATTCAGGCCGCGATGGGTCGCATCCTCCACCCCGGCGAAGGCGGCCCCGGCGGCAGCACATTGGCCACACAAATGGAGAAATACCGCTATTCCCCAGGCGGCATGACCACCGACCATCGGGAAAAGCTGCGCCAGATTGTGTCTGCCAGTGTGCGCTACTACCACTCGGGTGAAACCAGCCGCGACAGCCGCAAGTCCATTGTGCTGTCCTACCTGAACTCAACCCCCCTCTCCGGGCGCGCGGGGCACGGGGAAATTCACGGCATTGGCGACGGTCTCAAGCAGTGGTACGGCATTGACTTCAAACACGCCAACTATGTGCTCACCGCACCCTCAGAGGTAGTTGGCATCGACGAAAAGGCGCGGGTCTTCAAGGCTGCACTGAGCCTGCTACTGTCCCAGCGGCGCCCCTCCCACTATCTGCTTGAAGGGCGGAGCGATCTCGACCAGCTCACTACCAGTTACCTGCGCGTGCTGGCGAACAACGGCATTATTGGCGAAAAGCTGCGCGACGCCGCAATGCGCCAGCCACTGACCTTTGTCGATCGCGAGCGTTTTCTGCCGCCCCCCGCCTTCGTCTCGCGCAAGGCGGTGAACAATGTGCGCAGCGAACTGATGAACATTCTGGGGGTAAACAGCCTGTATACCCTGGACCGTCTCGACCTCACCGCGACCACCACCATTGCCGGAGACACCCAGGCCGAGGTGGGCAATCTGTTGCAGCGCGCGGCGAATCTGGACTATGCCAAACAGTCCGGACTGCTCGGCGAGAAGCTGCTGCGTGAAGGTCAGCTCAGCGCCCTTAGCTATAGTGTGGTGCTCTACGAGCGCACTGCAACCGGCAATGTGCTGCGGGTGCAGACAGACAATCTGGACATGCCCTTTGATATGAACACCGGCTCCAAACTGGACCTGGGCTCAACGGCAAAACTACGCACCCTGATCAGCTATCTTGAAATCATCGAGATGGTGTATTTGAAATACCGCGGCATGCCGCCGGCCGATCTCGCCTTCGCCCGCAACGTCGCCGAAGACCCCCTGCGCCAGTGGACGCTGGAGCGGCTGATCGACAATCCGGGCATCGACCTGAGAAGCCTGCTCGACGCCGCGATGCTGCGCAGCTATTCCGCCAGCCCCGCCGAATCCTTTTTCACCGCCGGTGGCCTGCACAAATTCAGCAATTTCGACAAACTCGACAATAGCCGCGTACTGACCGTTGCCGATGCCATGAATCGCTCGGTGAATCTGGTATTTATCCGCATGATGCGCGACATCACCCGCTACTACACCATGGAAATCCCCGGTTCACGGGAAGTTTTGCTCGACCGGGGCGATCCCCGCCGGGGCGACTACCTGAGCCGTTTTGCCGACCTGGAAGGGAAGATTTATCTCAACCAGTTCTACAGCTATTACCGCAACCTCGACCCCCAGCAGATCATCCAGCGCCTGGCGCAGCGCACCAAGCCCTTTCCCGGACGCCTGACAATGGCCTTTCGCTCGGTAAAGCCCGAGGCAGATCTGGAAGAGCTGGAGCGCTTTATACAACTGCGACTCAGTGCCGACGCTCTGGAGGAAGTCGATATCGCCAAGTTGTATCGCCAGTACGACCCCGAACGCTTCAACAGCAACGACCGCGCCTACCTCGCGCGCATGCATCCACTGGAACTATGGCTGGTCAAGTCGCTGCTCGAGCAAGCGGACATCAGCCACAGCAAAATTGTTGAAGATAGCGCAGCGGTGCGTCAGGACGCCTACGCCTGGCTGACCCGCTCGCGCAAGGCCCGCGCACAGGACCGCAGCATTCGCATTCTGCTGGAACGGGACGCCTTCGTGGGTATTCACCGGCAGTGGCAACGGCTGGGCTATCCTTTCAGCAGTCTGGTGCCCTCCTATGCCACCGCGCTGGGTGCCTCCGCAGACCGCCCCACCGCACTGGCTGAGCTGATGGGTATTATCGTCAACGACGGTGTGCGTGTTCCCCTGCGCCAGATAGACCGAGTCCATTTCGCTCGCAACACACCCTACGAAACAGAGCTGACCATCAACCCACCTGCCGGGCAACGGGTGTTGTCGGTGGAGCTGGCGCAGACCGTGCGCCAGGCCCTCGCCGGCGTGGTGGAAAACGGCACGGCGCGGCGTCTGAAAGGGCTCTTTGTCGACGCCCAGGGCAAACCCGTGCAAGTGGGTGGCAAAACCGGCACCGGCGATCACCGTATGAAATCCTACGGCGCCGGAGGCAGGTTGATAGGCGATACTGCCGTCAACCGCAACGCCCTGTTCACCTTCTATATTGGCGACCGTTTTTTTGGCGTAATTCTCGCCCACGTCGGCGGCAACAAGGCCGAAGGCTTTGAATTCACCAGCGGCCTTGCCACCCAGTTGCTGAAAATCATCCAGCCGGCGCTGACGCCGCTGCTCGCCACCCCGGCGGCGGCCCCGGCAAGCCCCGGCAGCACAAACTGACGTCCCCCGCAGCCCCCGGCCATTCAGCGCCGGGGGCACGCCGGACATGACATCTGCCGATGCAGCCGCGACAATAGGCGTTTTGCTCCTACGCCTGTACACACTATGACTGAAGCCCAAGCCATTTACCTCGGTGTCGATACCGGCGGCACCTTTACTGATTTTGTCGCCGTCAGCGGCGATCAGGTACGTATCCACAAGTGTCTGTCCACCCCCGACCAGCCAGAGCGCGCCATTCTCGACGGCATCACCGCACTGGGCTTGCAAGGCGCCGTAGACGACGGTCGCCTGCACGTGGTTCACGGCACGACGGTCGCCACCAACGCCGCCCTCGAAGGCAAGGGCGTGCGCACTGTGTATATCGGTAATCGCGGCTTCACTGACCTGCTCAGCATTGGCCGCCAACACCGCGCCGAACTGTACAACCTGCTGCCACAGCCCAGCACCCCGCCGGTGCCCCCTGAGCTGTGCCTGGCGGCAGATTGCCGGGTAGACGCCCAGGGTCACGAACTTCGCGCCCTCGATACAGTGGAACTGCAAGCACTGGTTCAACAAGTGAAGCAATGTCAGGCGGACGCCGTGGCAATAAACCTGCTCTTTTCCTTTCTCAATCCCGATGCCGAAATCGCCATTGCCGAGGCCCTGCCGGACACCCTGTTTGTGTCCCGCTCATCGGAGGTACTGCCTGAATACAAAGAATACGAGCGGGGGATGGCGACCTGGCTCAACGCCTGGATCGGCCCTCGAGTGCAGAGTTACCTGAACCGTTTGCAGAAGGCCCTCGGCGACAGCCCACTGTCGGTAATGCAGTCCTCCGGCGGCACCACCGATGCCGCGACGGCGGGGCGGCGCGCCGTCAATCTTTTGCTGTCCGGCCCGGCTGGTGGCCTCGCCGCCGCCCGACACCTGGGCCAGCGACTGGGCCAGCCAAAGCTGATGACCTTCGATATGGGCGGCACCTCCAGTGACGTCGCGCTGATCGACGGCGATATTGCCCTTACCACCGAGGGCCGCATAGGCCCCTATCCGGTGGCCGTGCCCATGGTGGATATGCATACCATCGGCGCCGGTGGCGGCTCGATCGCCTATATCGACGCCGGCGGCCTGCTCCGGGTTGGCCCGGAGTCTGCTGGCGCCAACCCCGGCCCTGCCTGCTACGGACTGGGAGGCACCTCGGCCACTGTCACTGATGCCAACGTGGTGCTCGGCCGCCTCCCCGCCGACACCCGTTTGGGCGGCGGCATGCCCATTGTGGCCGATGCCGCCCGCGCTGCCATCGCCTCCCTCGCCAACGCTATGTCATTGAGTATTGAAGACACCGCCGCAGGGATCATCGCCATCGCCAATGAACACATGGTACGCGCGCTGCGGGTAATCTCCGTTCAGCGCGGCTTCGACCCCGCCGAGTTTGCCCTGTGCTGCTTTGGCGGCGCCGGCGGCCTGCATGTCTGTGATCTCGCCGAGGCACTGGGTAGCCGACAGATCATTCTGCCCCGTCACGGCGGTGTCTTTTCCGCACTGGGCATGTTGCTGGCCCCCCGTGAACGGCAGCTGTCACAGACGGTAAACCAGCCGCTGACGCCGGCACTGGCCGCGACATTGCGCGACTTTCAGGCAGCAATGGCAACGACCGGCCGAGAGCAATTGGCCGCCGAGGGGGTTCACGGCGACCAGATCACCGCCCACACCTCCCTCGACCTGTGTTACCACGGCCAGTCCTATACGCTGAACCTGCCGTGGCAGGAGGATATTCCCGCACTCATCAGCCGCTTCCATGCCCACCATGCCGAGCGCTACGGTCACCGCCTGAACTTGCCTGTGCAGTTAATCAATATTCGAGTGGCGCTGCGCGCTCCCGCCACCCTGACGGCCATGCCCGATCACCGCGGTCCCGGCAAGAGCGAGCCCAACTATTATTCACTGGCGGGTATCGACACACCCGTGCCCGGCTTCGACCGCGAAACGCTGGCGCCGGGGGATTCGCTGACCGGCCCGGCACTGATCCGCGAGCCGGTGGCCAGCTGTTTCGTGCAGACCGGCTGGCGCGCCGAAGTGGATACACAGGGCAACCTCAATCTGCATCGACATCGGGATTAGCGCACTAACAATGACATTCACTGCCGGTATCGCTAAAGTGTAGGAACCCGTTCACACACGCGCCGCCCGCCATGCCCGTCGAGTCTTCCGCACAGTCGCTCTCCGATCTCGCCATAAGTGCGAGCCGGGTCGCCGAGCTGCGCGAGCGCTTCCTGAATTTGAACAAGCAGCGGTTGATGCGCAGCCGCACATCGCTGCAGGATCACCAGCGTATATTGCTCGACCTGCTGCCCTTGCTGTTTCACGTCAACCACCCGATTTTACCCGGCTACGTCAACGCCAGCGCTCCCTGCGGTATCGATGGCTACACCCCCGACGATGCCACCCTCACCCGCGTGCATCAACACATTGCCCGCAGTTTCGACTATCCCTGTCAGGAGCCCCGACAGCCACAGATTCACAGCCTGTTTTTAATGGGCTCCTGCGGCAGCATTGCCCAGTCAGATAGCTCGGACCTCGACGCCTGGCTGTGTCACAGCGCCGACCTGAGCGAACCGGAGCTGACCCTGCTGCGCAAAAAAGCCTGGGAGATCACCTGCTGGGCAGAGTCACTGGGGCTGGAATTGCATTTTTTCCTGATGGACTGCGAGCAATTTCGCCGCGGCAAGCGGGATCGTCTGGACGCCGACGCGGCGGGCACCAGCCAGCATTTTTTGCTGCTCGACGAGTTCTATCGCTCCGCCCTGCTGCTCGCCGGGCGCTATCCCATCTGGTGGCTGGTACCGCCGGAGGCCGAGGAGCACTACGAGGAATACACCGCTCAACTACGGACTGAGGGGCTGGTACGCGACAACGAGTCCATCGACTTTGGCGGTGTCGCCCATATTCCAGCGGGGGAATTTATCGGCGCCGGGGTATGGCAGCTCTACAAGGCGATTTCGTCACCCTATAAAGCCGTACTCAAGCTACTGCTTACCGAGGCCTATGCGCGCAACTTCCCCAATGTCGATCCTATTTCCATCGGCTTCAAGCGCGAGGTGCACCTCGGCGAAAGCGACATCGACAAGCTCGACCCCTATATTCTGATTTACCGCCGATTGGAGAGCTATCTCAGCGATCGCCAGGAACGCGACCGCCTGGAACTGGTACGGCGCGCCTTTTACTTCAAAACCGGGCTACGCCTGTCGCTCAGCACCTCCATGAAACACCAGCAGCGACGGCTGTTACTGGAGCAACTGACCAGCCAGTGGCACTGGCAGCCTGAGCACCTGCTCAATCTCGACACCCGTCACCGCTGGAAGCTTCGCCGAGTCAGGGATGAACACCGCTTTCTCGTGGCTGAACTCACCAACAGCTACCGTTTCCTGCAGGAGTTTGCCGAGCAGAGCCAGCAGAAGGCGCTGATTAACTCCGAGGAGTTGACCCTGCTCGGGCGCAAGCTCTACGCCGCCTTTGAGCGCAAGCGCAACAAAATCGAATGGCTCAATCCGGGCATTGCCCCGGACTTGTCTGAACAGCAGTTGTACTTTCACACTCTGGGTTTTGGCGAACAGCGCCGCTGGGTGGTCAGCGCCAGCGCCCGGCACGATTTCGAAGCCGACGCCATTCTTCAGGAAGACAGTCAGCTCAGCGCCCTGCTGTGCTGGTGCTTCTGTAACGGACTGGTCAAGGACAACAGCCGCCTGCGGCTCAGCGGTCGCCGCGAGGGCATCAGCGAGGAAGACCTCAATCATATGGCCCAGCGGCTGCGCAGCCACCTGCCCAGCCACGTTCCGGCAGGCGACCCGCGGCAGCACGAGGCCTTTGCCCAACCCAAGGTGCCGCTATCCACCCTTTTTTTCCTCAATCTCGGGCAGGATCCACTGAGCCAGCTCAACAGCCACGGTATTACCCAGCACCGCAGCAACTATCCGGTCACCTCGGTGGAAATGGTCTGCATTAACAGCTGGGGCGAGGTGATCGCCCAGAGTTTCAATGGCGAAGATACCCTGCTCGACACATTGAATGCCTACCAGCAGCTCACCGTGGCCGCGGGCAAGGCGCCGCAAAACATCGACGTGATCTGTTTTAACGATCCCAAGGGGCAATTGGTCACCCGCATCGAGGAACTGACCCTCGGCATCAACCGCTGCTTTACCAACACACAGACGCCGCCACGCTATGTCATCAAGCTCAGTAGCGGCTTCCATATTCTGCAAGTGCGGGACGACGAGTTGGATGTGGTGCGGGCAGACAGTTATTCCAGCCTGGTCGAATGCCTGGAACGGGGCCAGGAGCGTTTCAGCCCGATTGTCCTCGACCCCTATTGCGTGCCGGATTCCGCTCTGGCCAGCATCGTCGAGAACAGTCATGGGGAAGACTGCCACCTGTTCTATCACACACGCGATGGCTGGATAGACCTGTTTGTGCGCGATGAACGGGGCTCGCTTAGCTACCGCTCCAGCCCGTGCAGCAACCCCGACCGCTTTCTGGCCCAGCTACTGCTGTTCCTTCTCCACTGCCGACAGGAACAGGGTAATACCCACCAGTTTCACCTCTACGAATTGCGCCAGCATCGCGGCCGCTGGGTCAGCCACCCGCTCAAGCCACCCAAGGTCAGCGGCAGCACGCTGTACATCGAAGCCCACGCGGTTGAGCGGGAAAATGGCCAGGCCAGTTTCGACTTCCGCTGGAACCATCAGTGGATACGCCACAGCGACGAGGGGCCAAAACTTATGCAGCGCCTGCAACAACAGCTGCGCGAACGCTACCCCCATCACGACTACTTCCGTATTGACCGCATTTCGCTGGGTGAAGGCCAGTACGAACAAAGCGCGGTCTATCTGCGCTACAAGCATTATCTCGAAACGTTGCTCAACAAGGAGTATTAAGGCCTGCCGGGGCCTCGACGCCTTTTTGGGTGGATGGCATGATTTCTGCGAGGGGTTCTTCCACCCACGGTGTTAAAGTACTGCGTCTCACTGTTTTCCATCCCGTGCGACCCTCAAGTTTCTGTTTACCGATAGTCGAAAGGAGTCTCTGCCCCATGCTCTCTGCCATGAGCCGAATCGCGTTCAGTCTGGCCATCATCACGGCGCTGTCTGCCTGCGATACCCCGGGAGATTCCCCCCAGTCCGCACGCCCACCCGCAGCGGTAAAAACCCTGCCATTGGCGCCGCGCAAACTTGAAGAGCGCATTCCCGCACTCGGCACCCTGCTCGCACGGGAGTCGGTGCTGATTACCAGCACCGTATCGGAAAAGGTCGCGGCCCTGCACTTTAACGAGGGCGAACAGGTCAAGCGGGGCGATTTGCTCGCCACTCTTGAGCAGGCGGAAGAACAGGCCCAGCTGCGCTCGGCGCGAGCTGATCTGGCGGAACAGGAGCGCGAGGTCAAACGCCTTCAGGGCCTGATTGCCTCTCAGGTGACCGCGCGCAATGAATACGACCAGCGGGTGAGCAATCGCGAGCGCGCCCATGCCCGTATCGCCGAAGTCGAAGCCAAAATCGCCGAACGCACGCTGCGCGCGCCCTTCGATGGCACCACCGGACTGCGCAACCTCAGCCCCGGCGCGCTGGTGTCGGCGGGCGACAGCATTACCACCCTCGACGATCTCAGTGTGATGCGTATGGACTTGCAGGTCCCCAGCCTGTTGCTCAGCGCCCTGAGCGTCGGCCAGAAAATTACCGCCTTTAGCGAGGCACTGGATCGGGAGTTCAGCGCCGAGGTCACTGCAATCAATCCCCGTATCGACCCGGTATCACGCAGCGTCACCGTGCGCGCCCGCCTCGATAATCCTGAGCGCCTGCTGAAACCCGGCATGCTGATGCGCTTGTCGCTGCTAAAAGAACAGCGCGAAGCCATTATTATTCCGGAACAGGCACTGGAGAGCGCCCAGGATTCCCATTACGTGTGGCTGGTCAACGACGAGGGCAAAGCGGAAAAGCGACAGGTCACTCCGGGTTTTCGCCGCGCCGGTGAGCTGGAAATCGTCAGCGGCCTGAACCCCGGCGAGCAGCTGATTACCGAGGGTTTTCTTATGCTTCGCCCCGGCAGCCCCGTCGCTATTCAGGAGGGCTAGGCCATGTTGTTATCGGATACGGCGGTCAAGCGGCCGGTTTTCGCGCTGGTTATCAGTTTGCTGCTGGTGGCCTTTGGCAGCCTCGCCTTCGACCGCCTGCCGCTGCGTGAATACCCCGACATTGACCCACCTATTGTCACCGTCAGTACCACCTACCTCGGCGCCTCGGCGGAGGTTGTAGAATCCAAGATTACCCAGGTGATAGAGGACCAAATTGCCGGTGTCGAGGGCATTAAAACCGTGTCCTCCAGCAGTCAGGACGGGTTTTCCTCGGTGAGCATCGAGTTCAAGCTCAGCCGCGACATCGACGCCGCGGCCAACGATATTCGCGATCGCGTGTCGCGGGTGATCAACAGCCTGCCCGACGAGGCCGATGCCCCGCAGGTGCAAAAGGCCACCTCCGACGAGCAGGTGATTCTCTGGTTCAATCTGACCTCGGAGAAAATGACCAACCTCGAACTGGCCGACTACGCCCAGCGCTACCTGGTAGACCGGCTGTCGGTGCTCAACGGCGTCGCCAGGGTTCGGGTCAGTGGCGGCCCCGAATACGCCATGCGAATCTGGCTGGATCAGGAAGCCCTGGCGGCCCGGCAACTCACTGCCAGCGACATTGTAGACGCTCTGCGCCGGGAAAACGTCGAGCTGCCCGCGGGCACGCTAAAGTCCCAATACCGCGACTTTGTGGTGAAAATCGAGCGGGAGTATCTGACCCCGAAGGACTTTGCCGAGCTGGTCATCCGTCGCGACAGCAACGGGTATTTACTGCGTCTGGGTGATGTTGCACGGGTGGAGCTGGCCGCTGAGGAATACCGCAACATGTTTCGCGGCAACGGTATTCCCCAGGTTGGCCTGGGGATTATCAAGCAGTCGGTGGCCAATACTCTGGAGGTCGCCGAAGCGGCTAAGCGCGAGGCCGATAAACTGCGCAAGGGGCTGCCCGAGGGCACCGTGTTGCACGATAGTTTCGACAGTTCAGTATTTATCGACAGCGCGATCAAGGAGGTCTACAGCACGCTGTTTATCGCCGCGTCGCTGGTGGTGCTGGTGATCTTCCTGTTTCTGGGCGATGTCCGCGCGATGCTCGTTCCCGCACTCACCGTGCCGGTGTCACTGATCGCCACCTTCACCGTACTGTCGGCACTGGGGTACACCATCAACCTGCTCACTCTGTTGGCATTGGTCCTGGCCATTGGTCTGGTGGTGGATGACAGCATCGTGGTGCTGGAAAACATCCACCGCCGTCTGGTGAACGGCGAAACGCCGTTAGTGGCGGCCTTTCGCGGCAGTCGCCAGGTCGGCTTTGCTGTGGTTGCCACAACGCTGGTACTGGTGGCCGTGTTCATCCCCATCACCCTGCTCGACGGCGACCTCGGTCGCCTGTTCGGCGAGTTTGCCGTGGCAATGGCGGTCGCAGTGGTATTCTCCAGTCTTGTCGCCCTGACCCTGTCGCCGGTGATTTGCGCCAAACTACTGCGGCGGGACGCCATCCACGGGCGCATGGCAAACTTCGTTGAGGGTCTGCTCCACCGAATGGAACGCCTCTATCGCCGGCAACTCGGCGTGAGTATGCGCCGTCCACTGCTGTCTGTGCTGGTAGTACTCGCTGCGCTGGGCAGTTCGGTGTTCTTCATGCAAACCGTGCCCAATGAGTTTGCGCCCAAGGAGGATCGCGGGGTCATTTTCGCGCTGATACGCGGCCCGGAAGGTGCCTCCTTCGAATTTGTTACCGAGAACCTGGTCGAGTTCGAGCGGCGGCTGATGCCCCTGGTGGAAAACGGCGAGATCAACCGACTGCTGGTGCGCGCTCCCGGTGGTCGCGGCGGCGCCGATAGTTACAATGAAGCCTTTTCCATCATTGTACTGAACGACTGGGGAACACGGCGTCCCAGCAACGAAATTGTCGCGGATATTCGTCGCCGAATGGCAGGTTTTACCGCCCTGACGATTTTCCCCATTCAACCCCAGGCCCTCGGCGGCGGTTTTAACAAACCCGTGGAGTTTGTGATTGGCGGCGGCGACTACCGGCAGCTGACCCAGTGGCGCGACAGCATTCTCAGCGAAGCGCGCAAGAATCCCGGCCTGCTGGCATTGGACAGCGACTTTCGAGAAACCAAACCGCAAATGGTGGTTAAGGTATTGCGCGACCGCGCCGCCGACCTCGGCGTGAGTATCCGTGAGATCAACAGCAGCCTTGAAACCCTGCTTGGCTCGCGCAAGGTAACCACGTTTATGCTGGATGGCGAAGAATACAACGTCATTCTTGAAGGGGAACCCGACCGCCACAGCAGCCCGGCAGACCTGCACAATATTTATGTTCGCGCCAACAGCAATGCCCTTATTCCCCTGTCGAATCTGGTCACCATTGACGAGCGCGGCGACGCCGCTGTGCTTAATCGTTATAACCGCGTCCGCGCTATTACCCTTAACGCCAGCCTTGCCGACGGTTACCCCCTTGGTGAAGCCCTTCAATATCTGGAGGAGCTGACCCGCCGAGTCGCCCCGGAGGCCTCCATAGACTACAAAGGGGAGTCACTGGATTATGTCAATGCCGGAGCCTCGGTGTACTTTACCTTTGCCCTGTCCTTACTCGTGGTCTATCTGGTGCTGGCCGCCCAATTCGAAAGTTTCGTACACCCCATGGTGATTCTGCTGACCGTTCCCCTGGCTGTGGCGGGCGCGCTGGCGGGGCTTTACCTGACCGGACAAAGCCTGAATATCTACAGCCAGGTGGCGCTCATTATGCTGGTCGGACTGGCGGCCAAAAACGGCATTTTGCTGGTGGAGTTCACCAACCAACTCCGGGATCAGGGCGTAGCCTTTGAAGACGCGATTCTGCGCGCGGCGGAGCTGCGCCTGCGCCCGATTATTATGACGGCAATCACCACCATTATGGGCGCCCTGCCCCTGCTGCTATCCTTTGGCGCGGGCAGCGAATCACGCTTTGTTATCGGAGTGGTGATTGTGTTTGGAGTGAGCTCGGCCACCCTGTTCACCCTGTTCGTGGTGCCGATGGCCTACCAGAAGCTGGCCCGTCATACCGGCTCACCGATGGATGTCAGCCATCAGTTGGCAAAGGAACTCGCGCAAATTGAAGACAAGGAGCGCACCGAATAAGCCCTGAACTTTTGCGCTTGATATATTCCGTTATTGGCTATCGTTCAGCCGCCAGTCGTAGTCGGTAAAACTCACCGAAAGCTGCTTTTCGCGGATGGCGTTCCGGGCCGACGGCTCGTCAGCCAGTTGCTGACTGAAGCCCGCCAGAAAGCCCTTCAGGGAGTGATGACCGCGATAGCCGCGGGTGAAGTCGTCTTCGTACCAGTCGAAGATTTTCGACACCTCCAGCCGCTGGCGCTGAGGGTTGTAGCGATTGCGGGAGCGGTCGGACATAAATCGCTGCGCCTGGTCATCAAGTTGGCGATCGAGGGCCTCCGCAGTATAGGCCTCCTCCCTCAGTGAGGGGCATCCCACCGAGGCACAGTTCACCGCAAAATGAATACGCGGGTCGTCGAACACCCCCGGCTCCCGCAAACGCTGATGCTCTATATCATCAAGGCTCAACTTGTCGCCCAACAGCGGAATAAAACGTAGCTTCCATGGGCTCGAAAACCAGCCACCGATATCCTTGATAGACGTGATGCCGGGGTAGTGATCCAGCACAAGGCGAAGGGTAAAGGCATTATAGGCATTGATGAGAAAGGCCATTTTTTCCCGGCGGTCGAAGGCCGCATATTGCGCCGGCGACACCGCAGACAATACCGTCAGATAACGATCCAGCCGAGCACTGTCCTCCTTCAACGCCCGGTAGTTCACCCGGCTGCTGTGCCCACCCACCGAAGGTTGTACATGGTCGGCCAGCAACTGGCTGAAACCGTCGTGCTGCACCTGGGCAACGGCGGGAGCAGCCACCGCTATAATCAGCGCGATCAGCAGCTGCCCTCCTCGCTTGCATCGAACTGTTTGCGTCGCTGCCATAGCGGCTACCTCGATGATGGGAAACCACCAGTGTACTGCAGCCTTACGGCAAAAACGAAAAAGCCCGAACCGTTTCCGGTCCGGGCTTTGCAAGCCACTCTCACCCACTGCCGGTTTCAGGGAAAGACCAGCGACAATACTGGATCGAGCACCTCGTCAACCGGAGCATAGGGGGTGACAAAGGGCAGTGCGGAATAAACCACGCTCTTGGGCAGCGCTCTGGGGTTATTCACATGAATCATCGCCAGGCCGACCACATTGAACACGTAGTTTTCGAGACCACCGAGATCCGGCACCGCCAGCTCTGGCAGTTCTCCCGCCCCTGGCAACTCCTCCAAGCCTGGAAGGGGCAGTTCACCGGGCGCGCCCGGCAACTCCCCCAGGCCCGGCAGCGCCGGCAATTCGCCGCCAAGGCCGCCGACGATGCCCTCAAGATCCAGCGGAAGTGCTGGCAACTGGGCCGCCGCGGGGTAGGCCACCACTGCCGCTGTCAGCACTGCTGCATTAAGAATTTTTTTCATGGCTGTCACTCCTGTGATATCAGACTCAGACCCGGGAATCCCGACAGGGATTGGCGGGCAACAGCGCTTGGGCCTCGGCACTGACGCCAACCACCAATGTGGTTTAAACCGCCCTGCGCCAAGGGTGCGAAACGCCGTTGTTCTGCTTTTTTACATCGTTATCTATGGCATTCAAGGCACTTACAGCACGATTTCATCGCTTTGCATCGTTAACGCTAATGCGACCCAAAAACAGCTGCAAGAAAGAAAGGAATTTTGTCCACAAGCTGTGACAGACAGCGCCAAAAGGTGAGTAATAGTGGCTTACCCGCCCGTGAAAGACGACTCCGAACAGTGTTCGGAGCCGTCTTTCAACTTACAAACTTCCAACAATTCCCAGTACCGTTCCCGGCCCCACAGGCAAAGCCCCCAGGTTCGGCAACGGCAGACTCCATACCGAGGGCAATTGTTCGAACGGCACCATGCCTACAATCTGCAAAACGGTGCCGACGCCCACGGGTAGAGTACCGAGGCCGGGGAGCGGCAAGGTTTCAACGCTAACCGGCAGCTGCTCAAAGGGCACCATGCCGACTACGCTCAGCACCGTGCCCACCCCCACCGGGAGAGTGCCAAGATCCGGCAGGGGTAGCGACCCCACCGAGGGCAGCGCGCCAATCACGCTGCCGCCGGTTATCGCTCCCACATCGACGGGCAGCGCCGGAATCTGGGCATAGCTGGAACAGGAAAACCCAAGAGCCGCCGCCAGGACAGCTGGTTTGATGCAATTTTTCACGATTTACACTCCTTTGGAATCGGGTAGTGCCACCGACCATCGGCGGCTCACCGACAGGTGATCCGCGACGACAGAAAAAGTGAGTCGCGCCTTTGAGGGGTGCGACCACCGGCGACAGAGGAAGAACCGCGCCGACTTCAGCGCTTGTCAGGGTGTGTAGTGAATCCGCCGATACGCCAGCAATCGCACCGGAAGACTCCCCCACGGCACTCCGAATCCATCAGAAAGCGCCAAGCGTCAAAGTATGGAGGCACGTAGCACGGGTGTTTTCTCGCTCCCTGGGTAGAAGTCTCTGGACGACACCGCATGCGCAACAACTCACAAAACGAGTGCTGCGACATTTACGCTAAGGGGACGCTAAACGTGCATCAAGGGAGAAAATTATTTTGTCGGCAGGCTGTGACAAACTCGGCGAAAAGATGAGTCATAGCGACAAAAAATGAGAATTAGTGAGTCCCACCCCGGACAGACGGAACCCACGGCAGGCGCTACAGGCGGGCGCGCTCCAGCTCTGCTTCCGTCGCCGACTCGGCGAGGCGAAGCAGGCGTACCTCTTTGAACAGGTGGTGGGCGGCACTGTGCTCGGTGAGCGCGTCAGCCGCCAGCAAAATGGCCGCTGCAGTCCATGTGGGACGCTCGTTGGGCCATAACAGGTCTTCAGCAAACTGGTAGCCGGTCCAGTATTCACCATTGCTTTCCCGCCACTGGTGCAACCAACTGTAAACCACCACTGCACGGGCATGGTCCCCCGCCGCAAGCAATGCCATGGTCAGCTCACAGGATTCTGCCACCGTGACCCAGGGCTGATCGGCCACACAGCGGCAGCCCATGCCCTCCTCGACAAACTCATTCCAGCGGCGCTGCAAATGGGCGCTGGCCTGAGCCCGCGGCAGCGCGCCGGTGAGCACCGGGTAGAACCAGTCCATGGAATAGCGCGCCTTGCTCTCCCAGGTGCGATCAAAGCGCTCGGGTTTGTTGCGCAGGGCCTGCCCCAGCGCCTCGCGGGCGCTGCGCCATTTGGGCCGGGGATCATCCAGGCTGACCGAAATATTCCAGGCACACTCCAGGCTTTTATAAATGGAAGAACAGCCGGTGACCAGCGCATCGCACAGCGGCTCGCCGTCGGCATTTACCGCCCAATTGATCTCGCCGTGGCTGCTTTGCTGGGCCAGGACAAATTCCATCGCCGATTGTACGCAGGGCCACATCGCCCGCAGAAATTGGCAATTTTTGCTAATCAGGTAGTGATGCCACACACCGGTGGCGATATAGGCGACAAAATTGGTCTCCCGACGCTCACAGTTGTCGACGTCGCCGTTGCGGTAGGCTGCCCACCAGCTACCGTCTGGCAGCTGAATATCCCGCAGCCAGTAATAGGCGAGCTCCGCCGCGCGGAATTCGCCGCCAATGCTCAGTCCCATCGCCGATTCGACATGATCCCAGGGGTCTGCATGGCCGCCGTCAAACCAGGGAATGCTGCCATCGGCCTGCTGTGCGCGCAGCAAAAAATCTACGGTAGGGCGAAAAAATTCTTCCGGGTACAGTCCCTTGCTTAGAAAAAGTCCACTCATGACGACGATCCCTTCTGAAAGTACATTACCACCGACTTGCCCATCACCGGGTTCAGCGAACGCTCCAGTGCGCGGGTCACGAAGGGCTGGTCCATAAGGTCCCACACCAGAAACCGGTGGTAGGTTTTCACCAGTGGATTATCGTCCTTCTCCCAAAACGCGCATTTCAGCCACCAATAGGGCACATGCAAGGCGTGGGCCCAATGGCGGCGATAAAAGCGAAAGCCCAGCGATTGTATTTGGCGGCGCAGCGTCGAGGCTTTGAATATACGCAAGTGCCCACCCTCGACCTGGTGGTAGGCATCGCTCAGGGCCCAGCAGATTTTTTCCGGCCAGGCCCGCGGTACAGAGGCGCAGAACAGTCCGCCCGGCTTGAGAATTCGCTCGATTTCAACCAATACCGCCTGGTAGTCGGGAATATGCTCCAGCACCTCCGAACAAATGATTTTGTCGAAGCTGTTATCGGCAAAGGGCAGCTTCATGCCGTCGGCATTGACCAGGGCCAGTGACTTGTCGGTACGCTCGCCATCGACAAAGTCTGTTGCCCGCTGCTGGGCAGTTTTCAGGTCATTGAGGCATAAATCGACACCAATGGCGGTAATCTCGCCCTCGACATAGGCGGAGATAACGTGACGGCCCTCACCGCAGCCGAGGTCCAGCAGGCGATCGCCGGGTTGTAATTCAAAGTGCCGGAAATCAACAGTTTTCAAGTGCGTCACCTGTGCTATGGGGGGGATGAATTACTGTTTGGTAGTAGTCCAGCATTTGCGCTGCGCTGCGATGCCAGCAGAACAACGACTCAATGCGGCGCCGACCCGCTTGCTCCAGTTGGCATCGCAGATCGCCGTCACTCAACAAACGATCAATCGCCGCGCCAAGCGCCTGACTGTCGCGCACCGGCACCTGCAATGCCGCATCGCCAACCACCTCTGGCAGGGCACCGCCAGTGGTGGACACCAGCGCGGTGCCACAGGACATCGCCTCGCCGGCGGGCAGGCCAAAGCCTTCGTAGACCGAGGGCACGACAGCGACTTCGGCTTCATTGTAGTAACGCACCAGCTCTTCAGTGCTGATACCGGAAACCGTGCGGATATATCCACGCAGTCCCAATTTATCAATCAACTGGTCGGCCTCGCCGCCCGCGTGGGGCTTGCCGACCAGCAGCAACTCCAGATCCGGGTACTTCGGCAGCAGTTCTGCCAGGGCTTCAAACAAATAGCGCACACCTTTCAGCGGCTGGTCCGCCGACACCGTCGCCATGAGGCGGCGAGGGATTTTGCTCACCTCAGGCAGTGGTCGGAACTCCTCGGTATCAATACCACAGTGCACCAGATGAATGGCCGCAGGCTGGAGGTCAAAGGCCGCGGCAATATCCTCCCGCGACCGCTCGGAGACCGTCACCACATGGTGCAGCTCCCCCGCCACTCTCTTTTGCATTTTCAAAAAATAGTGCCAGCGCTTGATAAACAGCCGTTCGCGCCAGTTTTTCGCCGCCTTCAGGGCAATGCGCAGGTCGCTGGTTACGGGGTGGTGAATCGTCGTTACCAGCGGAAAACCAAGACGCTGCAGTTCCAGCATGCCGTAACTCAGGCTCTGGTTGTCGTGAATAATGTCGTAGTGGCGTCCAAAGCGCTTCAGGTACTTCACCACCCGGCGACCAAAGCAATAGGGCTCAGCAAAGCCCCCGCTCAGCTTGCTGGTCCACTCGATAATATTGGTGAGCGAGCTCAGGTGATGAAAGCGCAAAGACCCCAGACCGGTTTCAAACAGGTTCAAACCCGGCATGGGGATCAGGCGTACCCGCGGATCAAGATGGGGATAGGGCTGACCGGATATCACATCCACCCGGTGCCCGGCATCAACCAGAGCCTTGCTCAGATATTTAAGGTAAATGCCCTGACCGCCGCCAAAGGGCGCACTGCGATAGCCTAACAAGCAGATATGCAGTGCCCGCTGCGGAGCCGTCTCTCCAGTGGGCGGATTCAGCGGTACCACCGTTGCCGAGGTCGGTGCTGCAGGGCGTACTGCCCGGGTTGAACTGTCCGCTGTTCGCGGAGCACCTGTCGGGTCTTGTGCCATATCGGGGTTCACTTTGTTGTTGGTATATCGGATCAGCCCAATACCGCGTCACCATATCGAGCGCCTGACGCGCTATAACAGTGCCTGCGCCGGGCCGCCGCAGCGGTCGTGGAGACTGGCGATTCTGCGCCCTCCCGACCATAAGTAAATGGATTCTAACCATCGACATGCGATAAATCTACCGACATACCCCCGCTGTCAGGAGCACGGGGATTACCACTTTGTCATGTTACAATCGAGCTTTGCTGCACTTTCAGAGGATCACCTGGCAATGGCCCATTTTTCAGTCCTTCGACTGAGCACCCGAACCCGCTTCCGGCTGGCACTGCTGTGTCTGTCGGCCTGTTTTATCGCCGCCTGCAGCGGCCCACAGAGCCGCCGTCAGGAGTTCGGTCGCTTTACCCAACTGGAGCGCGATGGCGGTTTGCGACTGTTTGAATACGAATTTCGACGGCCACAGCAGCAGGTCCGGCCCATCACCCATACCACCGACCCTGAAAGACTCGCCCGCGAGCGGGAAATGCTCAAGCCCGAAAACCAGTTACACCACGCCAAGCTACTGTTAAAACGCGACTCGCGGGTGAAGGAGTACTGCCCCAACGGCTATATCATTCTGGATGAGTACGTGGTGCTGGATGAAATCAAAATTCGCGGCGAATGCCGCTATCAGGAGAGCACGTCCCGCTGACGCAGGTGAAAAAAAGGGGCTCCAAAGGAGCCCCAAAAATCCGGTGCCATCATAACAGTCCACTGCCGCCCATATCGGCAATTTCCCCTATGGTGATGCCACCCGTCCCAAATCATCCGTCACAGCGCCGCACTGGGCAGCCTTGACAGCAACAGTAAAAATCCTTGGTGCACTAACGTCTATCCGTAGTTCTCACAGCCCACGCGCCATCCACTGGCGCGCAAACTCGGCTGAAAGCAGGCATGAAAGGTACATAAAACTTTGCTGGGGTAGAGAAACGACTGAATTTTCATAGCCTTACCAAGCATTTTCTGCCAGCAGGACCGAATGGACCCGGCCCTTCATTATTATAATTGACTGCGGTCCAGAATCGGCGACACAGCCGACATTCTCAGCCTAAGTGACCCGATTGTTACACGGTGCAGACCCCGCGGCAAGACCGCGGAGCGCGAGTAGCGTGTTTTTTACCAGCGATAGCTCGCCTGAAGCGCCAAAGTGCGAGGTGGGTTGATTAAACCATGATGCGTTGTCGCACCGGTGATGGTTTTGGCCGTAGGTGCATCGACACCGTAGGCAACGACCAGCTCGTCGCTGAGGTTTTTACCCAGCAGGGCCACTTCCCACACGCCGTCGATGGACGACAGCGCAATTCGACCGTTGTACTGCACATAGGCATCCTGTTTGATGCGATCATCCAGGTTGGGTGAGGGATGGTAGGCGCCGGTGAAGATCGCATCGAGGTTAGCCCTCAGCATAAACTCATCACCCAGCGGACTCTCATAGGCCAACAGCACATTTCCCGAATAATCCGCCACGTACTGATTGGTCTTCCCGCTGAAATCACAGTTGATGCCATTGGGGTTATCGGGCGCCTGATCCTGAATACAGGTGCCCAGCGGGTGATCCTGGAATTCAAAGTCGAGGAAGGCCAGGCCACCGGCGAGCATCAGATTTTCCGTCAGGGCCATACGACCATCGAATTCAATACCCTGGGAAATCGCGCTGGCAGCGTTGCCGACGTTAAAGCCGAGGGTGCCATCAAACACGCTGACCTGCAGGTTATCGAACTCGGTGCGGAACAGGGCGACGTTTAACTCCGCCGCGCCGTCGAGCAGGGTGGTTTTCAGCCCCAGCTCCATGCTCAGAGCCTCTTCCTCGTCATATTCGAAGCTGCCGATCAGTACCTGTTGGTTGGTGCCGCCGGGGGCATTGGGATTGAGTGGCGTGGGCTCAGCACTGGGCGAGGAGTTTGAGCGAGCATCAAAGCCGCCGGACTTGAAGCCCTGGCTGGCAGAAAAATAGCTCATCATCACATCATTGACGTCCCACTGAACGTTGATGAGCGGTGCGAACTGCACTTCGGTGCGCTTGCCCTTGAGGTTGTGCCGTTCCGCCGCAAAGCTCACCGCAGCGGCGGTATCCACTTCACCCAGAGGCTGGATGCTGCCGTCATCAAAGCCGAATTCCAGCTGGCGCGCCCCCGCCTTGTTCTCCCAGGTCAACCGGCCACCAAAGGTCATACGGAAGGCATCGGCCATATTCCAGGTCGTTTGCAGGAACGCCGAGACTATTTTCGACTCACTGGTAAAGTCACGGGGAGTGCGGATACCCCGCAGTGCGTTACCCGCATCGCCAAAGCCCAGGGCCTCAAAGCCGGTGCTGCCATCGGCACCGGGGTCGCGATCACCGCGGGCACCCCCTTCCAACAAGTCGGCGGCGTTCACCAGTTGTGGAACGATGTCCGAGGGCAGGTACAGGGAGTCAAAGAAATCCAGTTTACTGTATTGGAAGTACATGCCACCGATGAAATCAAAGGTCTCTGCACCTGGGGAGATCCAGCGAATCTCCTGGCTCAGCTGGCGGTATTGCTCGGCAAACTCCACCTGAAACAGAGGCGCACCGGTAAAGTCGCAATCGCAATCCTCATCGTATTCATAGCCCATTACCCCGGTGATGGAGGTGAATTGATGCCCCTCGCGATACCAGTCCAGATTCAGGGTCAGGTTGTAGGTGTCGTTGTTGCTGTAATCGCCGTTGGAGTGGCGCTTGTAGTCGGCGGTATTGTTTAACACCCCGGAGTCGGAGTCGATATCAATCACCGAGCCATTGCCCTGAATTTGCAGCACGTTCAGCACCGCTGCGGGCAACAGACCAATGGCCGCGCCCCCGGCCCCGGCATCGGGAAACACCGTGCGATCCATGATTTCGCCATAGGTTCGACCAGAGAACAGAAAGACATCGGAGTTGGACGGATAGTTGGTAATAATTTCCGAGTTCCGCCCAACCACATCGAAGCTGCCCATTTCCGCCTTCAACGAGGCACTGACCTCGTCGTTGACATCCCAGGCCAGCTTGAAGCGCAGGGTCAGCTCATCCCGCTGGGTTTCATCCCGGTCCAACACCAGGTTTTCCATAAAGCCATCCAGCTCGCGCTTGCGCACCGCAAAGCGAAAATCAAAGCGCTCGTTCAGCGGCCCGCTGAGCATCAGGTCGACGATGCGCTCGTTCTGTACCGGCTCGTAGGTGACCTGGCTGCTACCCTCGAAATACTCGGTAGGATCAGCGGTTTTGATATTGATGGCGCCGGCAATACTGTTTTTACCCAGCAGAATATTCTGCGGGCCGCGCAATACCTCTACCCGCGCCAGGTCGAGGAAAGGCGCCCGCGCAAGCTGGGCGCGGCCGTAATAGATGCCATCGACATACATCCCCACTGACTGCTCAAAGCCCTGGTTTTCCCCCGAGCCGATGCCGCGAATATAAATATCGGTGCCGATACCCGACTCGGACATGGTGAAATTGGGCACATAGGCCTGCAAATCTTCAATTTTGGCCAGTCCGGCCTCCATCATTTTGTCACCGCTGATTGCACTGACCGACACCGGCACATCCTGCAGACTTTGCTCGCGCAGCTGGGCCGTGACCACTACCTCCTCAAGCATAGGTGCGGCTTGAACAGCAGCAGGAGCCACCATGAACAGCGGCAGCAACATCCCGGCAAGCCCTCGGGGGAGTATGGGGGTGCCAACAGGCGCTTCGGGTGTATGAGTAACAGATTCAACGTTGATGAATTTCACTGAGACCTCTTGGTATGCCGGTTCAAATGTTATTTTTGGGCGACCCGCTAAAGGGGCCTGTTTTTTTATGTGCAGTGATGTTGCCCGCACATCACGGGCAGATTGGGAAGTGTCTGGCAAAAGGAAGGTCGGTGCATTGGCTGCACCGACGGCGTAGTAGAGACGTTTGAGTCAAATCAATGCAGCCAGCCCTCGACCTCAGGGCCGGTTCGGGCGCACATCCAGGCTTTCGAGATTGCGATCAAAGGCGTCAGTGAGCAAACAGTCGTAGCGCATGGCATCGTAGCGTGCGAGCTGCTCCGCCTGCTCCGCAGTGACAATCCCCGACTTCACCGCAGCGTCGAGCTTTTCAGCAACGCTGCTCCCCGGCAAGCTGTCCTCGGCGCGCAAATACTGTTCGTAGAAGGGCTCCACCTCCTGCAACAGGGCAAAGGTGGCGTGAACCCGGCCCATGGCGTCGTCCGGCTCGGTATTCAGAGACACCCGCTCCGCCAGCATTCGGCGCACCGGTTGATCCTTGAGCATGGCATCGCCGAGACGCCGGCGCTGCTCATCGGTCACTGGCGCTGTCGGCAGCCCCAGAGGGAAGAACACTACCCGCAGCAAACAACCCAGCCAGCGCTGGGGGAAGTTGCGGTACAGGCCATCAAGGGCCTGCAGGGCAGCACCGTGCGCTCGCTGAAGGGCATATTCCGCGTGTTCGTCATTGTCCCGGGAGTGAGGCTGCTCGCTGTGAAATTTTATCAGCGCAGAGGCAATCACCAATTGGCTGTGCACATCCCCCAAGCGGGCAGACAACATTTCCCGACGCTTGAGGTCGCCACCAAGAGTCGCCAGAGCAATATCCGCAGTGGCGGCAAATACGGCGGCCAGCCGGTCAAAACGGCGATACCACCGCCGCATGATCGGCGGGGCAAAGTCGTATTTGCTCAACCAGCCCAGCCCCAAACCTTGAAGAATCCCGCAGCTGATCACCGACAGGGTGTGACCGATATGGGCGGTAAATAGCTGGTCGAAGTGGGCCACCCCCGCCGGACTATCGTCATCCAGAGCTGCCAGCTCATCGGCCAGATAGGGGTGGCAGCGCATCGCGCCCTGACCAAAAATAATCATCGACCGAGTGAGAATATTTGCCCCCTCCACGGTGATACCAATGGGCACCACCTGATAGGTCAACGCCATAAAATTGCGCGGCCCCAGTTGTATGCCGCGACCACCGAGAATGTCCATACTCAGGTTGACCACCTGACGCATCATTTCCGTGGCGTGGTATTTGGCCATTGCGGTCAGCACCGAGGGCGCACCGTCGTCCAGGGCCCGGGTTACAAAGGCCCGGTAGGCCTCAAGGGTATAGGCACTGGCGGCAATTTCGGCGCTGGCTTCCTGCACCCCTTCAAACTTGCCTACCGGTATCCCGAACTGACGGCGAATCCGTGCAAAGGCCCCCACCAGCAGATAGGCGCTCTCGCCCGCCGCCGTCGACAAGGCCGGCAGGGAAATTCCCCGTCCTGCACCGAGGCATTCCACCAGCATCTGCCAACCGCGTCCGATGTAGTCCTGGCCGCCAATCAGCAGATCCATCGGGATAAATACATCGCGCCCGGTGATGGGGCCGTTCATAAATGCCGCGCCGGGGTTGTGGCGACGACCAATCTCCATGCCCTCCAGCCCAGCGGGCACCAGCGCGCAGCAAATCCCCAGATCCTGTTGATCGCCCAGCAGACCGTCGGGGTCGCGCAATTTGAAGGCCAACCCCACGACCGTGGCAATGGGGGCCAGGGTGATCCAGCGCTTGGACAGGTTCAGGCGAATCCCCAGCACCTCCTCACCGTCGTAGGTACCGCGACAGACCACGCCGTTGTCGGGAATCGCCCCGGCGTCGCTCCCCGCCTCGGGACTGGTCAGGCCGAAGCAGGGAATCTCCTCGCCCCGCGCAAGGCGCGGCAGCCAGTAGCATTTTTGCGCGTCGGTGCCGTATTTGGCCAACAGCTCTCCCGGGCCGAGCGAATTCGGCACCATGACACTCACCGCCGCGACACTGGAACGGCTGGCAATCTTGCTCAGCACCCGGCTCTGGGCATAGGGGCTGAAATGCAGACCGCCGTATTCCTCGGGAATAATCAGGCCGAGAAAGCCCTTGTCCTTGATAAATTGCCAGGCGTCCTCGGGCAGGTCTTTAAGCTCGTGGTGAATCTGCCACTCGTCCAGCATGGCGCAAAGCGCTTCGGTCTCGCCATCGAGAAAAGCCCGTTCCCGCTGGCTCAGTCGATGCAACTTCATGCCGGCAAATTTCCGCCAATCCGGCTTACCGGAGAACAGGTCCTTTTCCCACCAGGTGGTGCCCGCCTCAAGTGCTTCTTTTTCCGTGGCGCTCATGGGGGGCATCATTTTTTTCAGCGCCCCCTGTGCTGGCTGGCTGATCAAGCGAATACGCAGGGAATCAATCAGCAATACCGCCAATACCGCAAACAGCAGCAACAGTAATAACGGATGCAGCAGCACCGGCGTTAGCACTATGCCCAGCAACAAATAGGCCACCGTAAAGCCAGCAGCCCCCGCCCGCCGCGACAAGCCCGCGGCGAAAATCCCCAATAACACAGCCACCAATAAAAGTAGTGATAATACCGTCGTCATAGCTCGCTCCCTCGCTGAGGACACACGCCGTGACCGGGCACATACCCAAGCGTGTGTCGATTGAGTGTAGGCCCAGTGTTGGGACAGCGCCATCGCCGGTTTATTACAATGCGGGAATTAACGTGCTGTTTTAATCAGGGCGGATGCCCCCCGCCCTGATGGCACTCAGTTTCGGTAGCTAAGCGTCGCACCCCACACCACCGGCATGGCGGTATAGCGGCCGATGGTGTCCAGCTGGTTGGTGACATTATTGTAGTAGTACTCGTCGGTGATATTGCGGCCCCACAGCTGCAGCTGCCAGGGTTGCGTGTAGGAGGAGAAACCCAGGCGCGCGTTAAACACTGTGTAATCGTCGATAAAGAAACGGTCATCCTCCTCCAGAGAGGCGTTGGTTTCACTGCGATAACTGACATCAGCCCCCAGCGACACCTCGTAGTGATCGAACACGTTCAGGCGATATTCCGCTATCAGGGTGTACTCCCAGTCGGGGCTGTAGTTGAAGGGTTTACCGGCAAAGTCAAACTCGTCGCCATTGCTGTCACCACTGACGAACTCCTCGACTTCGGTGTCCAGATAGCTGGCCTGCAGGGCGATAAACAAGCCCTCTGCCGGGGTGATTTTCAGATCCAGCTCCGCGCCACTGACCCGCGATCGCGGCGCATTGCGCAACACCGGCAAGGCACCGAATACGGGGTCGCGGAAATTGGTGACCAGCTGCTTGTCCCGATAGCGGTAGTCAAACACGGAGCTGTTCAACTGCACCATGTCCATAAGGCGCAGCTTGCTGCCTAACTCCACAGCGTCGAGACGCTCCTGGGTCGCCGGCTCATACTGCACCGAGTCGGAAATATTAATCACCGGGAAGCTGCCCGATTTATAGCCGCGGCTCAGGGCAAGGTATACCAGCTTATCCGCAGCAAACTCCCAATCCAGGGCGACGCGCCCGGAAACATTGTCCTCTCCCAGCACGCCGTAAAAACGCTGGGGCCGACGGCTTTCGTTGTCGAGGGTAAAACACCCGCCGGATTCCGCCGAGCCGGGGGCAAACCCGGCAGCAGGTGCTTGTAACGCACTGATGCCACTGAACGCATTATTCAGGCCGGTGCCCTCGTTGCGGGCCCCCGGCGCATCCTGATCCGCCCCCGGTTCATCTTCAACATCGACATCCTGAGAGCAGCCGTTAAAGTCACGCACCTCATCGGTGTATCGCAGCCCGCCGCTCAGTTTCCAATCACGGCCAAAACGCCACTCACCGTGGGCAAATACCGCTGCGACCTCGGCGACCTGATTGCCGCCAAAACCGGAGCGATTGTCCAGCCCGGCTTCACCATCACCGTCCGGGGAATCCACCGGGAATACAATGCTCACTGTGTCGTGGTGCAGGCGCTGAAACTCCTGGACGTCGTCTTCGCTGTAGTTAAAACCAAACTGCCAGAACAGGCTATCGCTGGGCTCGCCGCTGAACCGCAGCTCGATATTGTAGAACTCGCTGGTGGCGAACACATTGCGCTCGGTGTTCACCGTATCGACCCCGGACTGGGGAATAAAGCTGCCGTCAGACTCAAATTTTCCCGACGACACCAACAGGGCCATTTCCACAGACTCGGTCAGTGTTTGGTCAAAACGCAGCCCGCCGGAGTAGAAGCTGTCATTCAGTAAAAAGCGCATACCGTTGTTCGGCCAGTCAGCGGCGCGACTATCGTCGGTATTCGCATCATTCACCGGGTAATTCGCCACATCGGGATGCAGTCCCGCCTCGCCGGTGGTCGCATTCTGCGACTCAATGGCAATCACCTGCAGTGCCTGCGGCTCTGAACGGTCCCGCCAGCCATTCAGGTGCATGCTAAGACGCCAGCTTTCTGCGCCGGCCCAGTCCAGCAGCAGCCGGGCACTGGCCTTGTCTACCTGCCCCAGAGTGTCGTAACCGAATTGCTCGTACTGGCCGCCGATATTTCGGCCGGTGTCACCGTTGTAGGCGTCACTGTCGGGGTGTCGGGTACGACTGCGTTGCCAGCCATCCCCTGACTGTATATGACGTACCGCCAACCGAGCCTTAAGCCCCTCGCTCAGCGGACCACTGACAAAGGCTTCACTGGTCCAGGTTTCAAAACGGCTATAGCTTACTTCGCCGCCGTACTCGAGCTCATCGCTCGGACGATTGGCGATATAGTTCACCGCACCCCCGGTGGTATTGCGCCCGTAGAGAGTGCCTTGGGGGCCCTTAAGCACTTCGACCCGCGCAAGGTCGAGGCTCGCACCCTTACTCATCACCGGAAAGGGCAAATTAAATTCGTCGAGGTAAACCCCGACCGTCGCGCTGGCGGTCTGGCTGTTTTCGTTAAAGCCGACACCGCGCAGGGTATATATCGGCACATTGAAGCCACCATCGGCATAGAAGAACCCCGGTAACAATCGGCCCAGATCGCGGGTATCTGTCACCCCCAGGGCACTAAGATCTTCCCCGGTGTAGGTGGCAATCGCCAGGGGCACGCTGTTCGCGCCCTCTTCCTTTTTCTGGGCGGTCACCAGTATTTCTTCGATATTGAGGCCCCGGTTGCCCGGCGCTGCTGCCGCCGAAAAGGCAGTAGTCGCCGCCAAAACACCAGTCAGAAGGAGGTTTACAGGTCGATTGAGATACAAGGTAAAAGCCTCTTTAGCGGCGGCAGACGCGCCACCCGGTAAAAAGGCCGGAATGCTAGCAAATGCACTGATTCAGTTCAGCGAGACTTAAGATTAGTTGGTTATAAGCTTATTACTTTTTGCTCAAGCTCTGCCGCCACGCCTGCAGAAAGGCCTCCCGTTGCGCCTCGCTCACCGCCGCCTCGCCAAGCCACACACTGAGAATCAGTGCCGCAGCTTCCGGCTGGGCAATACGCCCCAGCAATTGAGTATTGTGCACCAGGCTCAAGCCTTCGCCCTGCTGCCAACTGAGCTGGTAGTGGTCACCTTTGCTTACCGGCAAATACCAGTTGGCGAACTCCTCGATCTCTGCCCAGTGGGGCGCCAGGCGTTCCGGCGAAATATTATCCCGCAGTGCATCCAGCGTCATGTCCCGAAAACGCTCCGCTGACACTCCCACGTGGTAGCGAATAATAATGCGCTTGTCGTAGCCGCTGTCGAGTATGTCTCCGCTGTCGGGCAATGGCTGCTCGGGGTTCACCTGCAACTCGGTGTGAACCAGCGTTTTCCACAGCAGCTTGAACTCGTCACTGCCCACTGTACGCCATTCGGCGGAGGCCGCCGTACTCAGCATGAGCAAGCACATCCACCACAGGTATTTTGCTCGCTTAGACATCACCACCATCCTCGTGTCCCAGATAAGCCATTTGCGGCCGCCCCAGTAATGCAAACACCAGCAATTTGAGCACCACCGGCGCCACAATATACGCGGCACAGATCGCCCATTCCGGCGGGGGTGTGCCAACGCCGGTCTGTTGCGTGCCCAACCATAGGTAGGCAACCCCCACCGCCAGCCCCATCGCGGCCTTGTTTAGCATGCTCCACAGGGCAAACAGGCGCGCCGCCACTGCGGTATTTGGCTGCTCTGCCATTAAACGCTGAGCCAGAGTCGTTTGCATGGTTGAGGGAATGGCCTGATCTGCCCCGAGCATCATGCCGGTGCCAATACTGATGGCGATAAACCAGTAGCCATCGCCGTCGCCAAGACCCAGCCCCAGGCTGAACAGCACCGCCGACAGCAACAGACCCAGCCGCCAGCTCCACAATCTGCCGCAACGCCGCGCCACCGCATACCAGATTGGCATGGCCAGAAAGCCGGCAGCGAAATAACTGAGCAGGGCCAGCGGAATCAGCGCCTCTGCGCCGAGTACTTCACGCATGAACAGCACCAGCACCGTGCCGGGTATGGCGTTGGCAAGCATATTGATAAACCACGGCCCGGCGAGGTGGCGCACCCGTGGATCGGCCAGCAGCTGGCGATAACTGCTGGTCAACGCCGAGCGTCCTTTCGGCGCACTGGGCAAGCCCAGTAAACTCAGCAGTAGAAATCCGAGCATACCCGCCAGCGTGACACGCAGGGTGTTCGCGTCAAAGATGCCTGGGGCCAGCATGGCGATGAGCGTACCAAACAGCAGCATGCCCTCGCGGCTACTGTTGTAGGCCAGCCGCTCGTCGCGGTTTTTGCTCAGCAGCACCGGCAAGGCCAACCAGGGAATGGTGATGAAAGACCACGCCAGCATCAGCACCACCAATGCCAGCACCAGAAGTCCACTGTGCCAGGGATGAGGTGCGCCAATAAGCACCGCCGCCGAAGCGACCAGTAGCAGCCAGCCCAGGAGGGGCAGACGGTGCCCGAAACCTCGGTCAGCAATACTGCCCACCGGCAGGTCGGTGGCAATATCCCCCAGCCGGGCGGCAAAGAAGATAGCGCCTATCGCGCCATAGCCATAGCCGCCCTCTTCCGCCAACCACAGCGGCACGTAGATATAGAAGGGCAGCCCGAGTATCGCCAGGGACAAGCCGGGCAGGGCATAACGCAATTGTTGTACGGCGGCCATAAGTCTCCGGTCAGAGTGCAGCGCAGAGCTGCTTGATTATTGGTCTGTACGCAGTTCCGCCGTCAACCGATTGAGCCACACCGCATAAAATCATGCGCCAGGTCTCACCGACAATTTATCGACCCCGACCGCATCTGCATTGTGATCTCAATTATGTAAAACTACGTACATAACCAATAAATCAGACATAGACATAACCGTATGCAGCATAAGCAAAAGATCGCCATTGTCGGCACCGGCATATCAGGCCTGAGCAGTGCCTGGCTGTTGAACCAACACCACGATATCACCGTTTTTGAGAAAGACAGCCGTCTCGGCGGCCACAGCAATACCGTTGATATCAGCACGACGGCAGGCACCATCGCCGTCGATACCGGCTTTATCGTATTCAACGAGGTGTGCTACCCCAATCTGGTTGCCCTGTTCAAACACCTTGGCGTGCCCTACCAGGGGACCGAAATGTCCTTCGGGGTGTCCATTGACGACGGCCGCCTTGAGTACAGCGGTTCTGACTCCATCGCCACCCTGTTTGCCCAAAAGCGTAATATGCTCCGACCCCGCTTCTGGAAAATGCTGATCGACCTGTTGCGCTTTTATCGCAGCAGCGAACACTGGCTGGACACCCTGCCGGAAACCATGACGCTGGGTGAACTCCTGCGCCAGGAGAAATTCGGCCCCGGCTTCTGTGACGACCACCTGCTGCCCATGGGTGCGGCGATCTGGTCAACACCGGTGGATCAAATGCTGGAATACCCCGCCAAGGCCTTTCTGCGCTTCTGCGACAATCACGCCCTGCTCAAGGTTAAAGAGCGTCCCCGGTGGCAAACCGTGATCGGCGGCTCCCAGGAGTATGTGAAACGGATCAGCGCCGACTTCACTGACCGGGTCAAATTGAACTGCGGCGTAGCCATGGTGACACGCCATGCCGACAGTGTTGAAGTTCGCGACGAACAGGGCGAAACCCATTATTTCGACCATATCGTTTTTGCTTGCCACGCTGACCAGACCCTGGCCATGCTCAGCGACGCCAGCAACGAAGAGCAACGTTTGTTGGGCGCATTCCGCTACGAACACAACGAGGCAGTACTGCACCGGGACGAGGCGCTGATGCCTAAAAGGGGCGAGGTGTGGTCGAGCTGGAATTACCTGGCCAACAGCGACGCCCATAGTCGGCGCGTGTCGGTGAGTTACTGGATGAATCTATTACAACACCTGCCCTGTGCCGAGCCGGTGGTGCTGAGTCTCAACCCACTGCGTCCGCCCCGATCCCAGGCTATTTACGGCCAATTCAGCTACCAGCATCCGGTGTTCAATGAACCGGCACTGGCGGCACAAAAGGAGTTGTGGTCCCTCCAGGGCCAGCAACGCAGCTGGTTCTGCGGTAGCTACTTTGGTTACGGATTCCATGAAGATGGAATACAGTCCGGCCTCGCGGTGGCCGAGCAGTTGGGTGAGCGCCCCCGCCCCTGGTCATTGAGCAATGCCAGCGACCGCATCTGCGTCGGTGCGCCGCCAACGCCCTCCCGAGCCAGTGCCGCGGCATGAGCCACAGTGCGATCTACCGCGGCGAAGTGATGCATCATCGCTTTCGCCCGAAGCGGCATCGCTTTATTTACAAGGTAGACAGCTTTTTATTCAATCTCGACACCCTGCAAGAGGAAGGCAGCCAGTTGCGCTGGTTTTCCGTCGATCGGTTTAATCTGTTCAGCTTTTACCACCGCGACTTCGGCAACAGCGACGGCACCACTGGCCGCCAGTATATTGAAGGCGTGCTGACCGAGCAGGGCTGCGACCAACATCCGGCGCGCATTGAGTTACTGTGCTATCCGCGTATTCTCGGCTACACCTTTAATCCGCTGAGCGTCTATTATTGTTACAGCAGCAGCGACGACCTGTTTGCGGTGCTGTATGAGGTCAGTAACACCTTTGGTCAACGCCACAGCTATTTTCTGCCGGTCAAGACCGAACAGCAGCAAGCCGACTATCTCCGCCAGGCCTGCAACAAGGGTTTTTACGTGTCGCCTTTTATTCCAATGGAGGCGCGCTATCACTTTCGCCTGCGGCGACCCGGCGAACAGTTGTTACTGGCGATACGCGAAACCGAAAACCAGCGAGCCCTGCTCCACGCAGTATTTCGCGGCGAGCGTCAGTCACTGAGCGATCGCAGCCTGCTGGGCAGCTTTTGTCGCCTGCCGATGATGACCCTGCGCATTGTGCTGGCGATCCACTGGCAGGCTGCTAAGTTATTTATCAAAGGACTGCGAATTTTGCCCAGACCCGATGAACCGGAACGGCGAATTTCCCGTACTGATCAGTAAATTACGTTACTTGCCGTACAGGGTTCACTATGAAATCAGCCTCACTACCCCTCGACCGCACCGCCCCCTCCGGCTGGTGGGCGAAACGCCAGCAATTGTTGATGGAAAAAGTTCTCGCCCCCCTCGCCCGCGCCCAGCGGGGGGTGCTCAGTGTCACCCTGCCCAATGGCAGTACCATGACACTTGGGCAACACCCCTGCGAATACCTCAACCCCGCCATCACCCTGAATAACTGGAACTGCATTAAAAAGGCCTTTACCGGCGGCGCCATCGGCTGGGGTGAAGCCTTTATGGATGGCGACTGGGAGTGCGCAGATATTGCCGTGCTCGTCGAGTGGATTGCCCGCAATGAGGGCGACTTTGGCGACATGCTGGCCAGTGGCCGCTGGCAACGACTGCTGCAACGCTGGCAGCACCGACGCAACGCCAACAGCAAGCGCGGCAGCCGCCGCAATATCGCCTACCACTACGACCTCGGCAACGACTTCTACCGCCAGTGGCTGGATTCCAGCATGACCTATTCGGCGGCCATCTTTCGCAGCGGCGAAGACAGCCTTGAGCAGGCGCAACACAACAAATACCAGCGGATTATTGACGAGCTGGCGATTGGCGACGGAGACCGGGTGCTGGAAGTCGGCTGTGGCTGGGGCGGATTTGCCGAACAGTTATGCCGACAAGTAGACGCTCGCCTGCACGGTGTCACCCTTTCGCGGGAACAGCTGGACTACGCCAGACAACGCATCGCCAGAGCAGGGCTTGAGGAACACGCGGAATTCCATTTGACCGACTACCGCGACATCGAAGGTCACTACGATTTTATTGTGTCCATCGAGATGCTGGAGGCCGTGGGAGAAGACTACTGGCCGAGCTACTTCTCAACGCTGATGAAGCGCTTGCGCCCCGGTGGCAAGGCCGCCATTCAGGTAATCACCATCGACGAATCCCGGTTTGAGGGCTACCGCCGCGAACCCGACTTTATTCAAACCTATATTTTCCCGGGCGGCATGTTGCCCAGCCCAACCGCCTTCCGCGAACAGGCTGGCAACGCGGGCTTTACAATAGACAGCGAATTCAACTTTGGCCTGGACTACGCCCGCACCCTGGCGGCGTGGGCTGACGCCTTCAATAAACAGTGGCAGGACATTGTGCCACTGGGCTTCGACACGCGCTTTCAGCGAATGTGGCAGTATTATCTGGGCTACTGCGAAGGGGGCTTTCGCGCCGAGTCCATCGACGTCTATCAGTTTGTACTGAGCAAGCCCGCATAATCCCGGGGTCTGTCCCCGGGGACAGACCCCCTGTCCTGCTGGCTTATTTGGCTGCCTTCGCCGCGGCGGCAGCCTGACAGCCCTTGATCCACGGCTCCATGATTTGCAGGGCCGTCAGGTCGCTGGCGGGCAATTCCTTGTCGCTGGTGGCAATCGGCGTCACCCGATCACCCCACTTGATAAGTGCTGCCCCCCAGGTCAGACCGGCGCCAAAGGCCGCCGTCAACAGTGTGTCACCCGGTTTGATCCGCCCCTCATCCAACGCCTCGCACAAGGCAATCGGCACTGTCGCGGCGGACGTATTGCCATACTTCTCAATATTGACCACCACCTTTTCCGGCGGCATTCTCAGCCGCTTGGCCAAAGTGTCAATAATGCGGAGGTTGGCCTGATGGGGTACCATCAAGTCGATGTCCTCGCCCTGAAGGCCGGTTTTTTCCAGCACTTCAGTAATCGCTTGGCCCATCCCGCGAACAGCCCGCTTGAAGATTTCCTGCCCTTCAAAGTTGACGTCAAAATAACCGTCAATGCCGCCGAAGCGCTCCCGCGCCGTACCCGCATCGCGGGCGGTAAGAATGTCACGGGCATCGCCGTCGCAGCCAAGCTTTTCCGCCAGCAGACCGCACTCTTGCTCGCTGGCCTCAAGAATCACCGCCCCGGCACCATCGCCAAACAGCACGGATACGTCGCGAATGCTGTAATCAAGAAAGTAGGGAATGCGGTCAGCGCCAATCACCAGCACTTTTTTCATGGCACCGGAGCGAATCATCGCTGTACCCACACTCAGGCCATAGACAAAACCGGTACAAGCGGCATTCAGGTCGAACACCGCCGCATTTACCGCGCCGATGCTGTCCTGCACGGCGGAACCGGCGTTGGGAATCAGGGTGTCCGGGCAGGCGGTGCCCAGAATCACCAGATCGAGCTCAGCGGCATCCATTCCGGCTGCGGCCAGTGCGCGCTCAGCGGCAAGGCTCGCCAATGCGGCAGTACCCACATGGGAGATTCGCCGTTCCTTGATCCCCGTACGGGTGGAAATCCATTCATCTGAGGTATCCAGGAAGGTCGCCAGGTCCTCATTGGTCAGTATTGCGGGGGGAACGCATTTCCCCCAGCCAGTGATATTCGCGTACAACATGCGTTCGACCCCTTCTTTTAATATAAGCGGCATTATGCCCAGCCAAGTATGCAGTGTCACCATTCCCACGCACCCCGATGCTGGTATTACTTGGGGAAATGAGAGTCGCGGTTTTAATTACGTTTTCGCCAATTTTAAGCACTAATTCACAGATTATACGTACAATCCCTTAGTCAATTTGGCTGTTTTTCAGTCAATTGCAACGGCACAGCATGCTAGCATAGTGACACTTGACTGAGTTGTTAGAGCCGTGTCGGCAAGGTGAGTACGAACTATGAAAACGAATAAGCGCTGGGGACATGGAGCCCGTGTAGACGATCTGGGCAAAGGCAAAAAAATGCTGCTGGAAGCCGCCGTAAGTTGCTTTTCTTCAAAAGGCGTAAAGGCCACCACCATCGAGGACATTGCCAACGTCGCCAACGTGACTCGCCGCACCGTTTACCGCTACTTTAACGGCAAACCCGAGATCGTTGCTGCCCTGGTGAGCATAGACCGGGAAACCATGTTTCAGCAAATGGAAAGCGTTGCCGCCGAATACCGCGACGACTTCCCGCGCTTGCTCGAGGAATGCATCTGGTTTGCCGCCAACTACCGCTCAGAGTGCGAGCAGCAACTCAAGCAGGCCGATAGCCGCCGCACCCAGGAGCTGCTGCCACAGCAGGACAACCCTGAGTCCGAGCAGCTCTGGCGGGGCGTGCTGGAAGGCCCTCTGGCCAGCCACAATCAGCGGCACAACAGCGCACTGAAAATCGAAGACATTGTTCCCCTGGCGGGCCGCCTGTCACTGATTTATCGGCAGCACCCGGTCAGCAAGGACGAGTTCCACGCCAGTATGCGCGCGATGCGCTTCTGAATCACCGCCGTTCATCTTCAAACTCCCCTTCAGCCGCGCCCTTGCGCGGCTGGCCTTTTCCGCCATAAAGCTGGTCTCATATGCCATTGAGACTGCCCCCGCCGCCCACTACCCTGCCTGAAGACCGCAATACTGCCCGTCACAGGATCAGGCCCAATGAATTTCGATTTTTCAGAAGAGCAGCGCACCATACAGGAACAGGCGCGAACCATGCTCGCGAAGGAGTGCCCCGCAACGCGGGTACGCGAGCAACTTAACGACGATGCCACTGGCGACATTGCCCTGTGGAAAAAAATGGTCGAGCTGGGCTGGCCGGCCATCGCCATTGCCGAGGAGCACGGCGGCCTTGGCTTGAGCTACCTCGAACTCTGTGTGATTGCCGAAGAGCTTGGCCGCTCACTCGCTCCCGTGCCTTTTATCGCTTCGGTCTACCTGGGCACCGAACTGATCAAGCTGGCTGCGTCTGCCGACCAGCAGGCCGAGTGGCTGCCGGATCTGGCCACCGGCGAAACCGTGGCGACCGTGGCGCTCGAGCACTATCCGCTCAACCACCGCACTCAGGAGCTCAGTCTGATCGCCCGAGGCGACCGCCTTAATGGCACGGTCAATGCGGTACTGCACGGCACCCTTGCAAACACTCTGATAGCCCTTGTTCAGGATGAGCGCCAGCAGCCCGCGCTCTTCCACGTCGACCTGAACCAGGCCGGTGTCGAGCGTAAGCCGCAAAAATCCCTCGACCCCAGTCTGCCTCTCGCGCAACTGTGCTTGCAAGACGTTTACGGCACTCGGCTACAGGGCGAACCTCCCCTCGATCAGTCACTGTCTACGTTATTAGATCGAGTTGCCGTCTTACTCGGTTTTGAACAGGTCGGCGGCTGTGAGGCCGCCATCGACATGGCCAAGGCCTATACCGCAGGGCGCTATGCCTTTGGACGCCAGGTCGCCTCCTTCCAGGCCATCAAACACAAGGTGGCGGATATGTTTGTCGCCAAGGAGCTGGCCAAATCCAATGCCTATTACGGCGCGTGGGCAATGACCGCCGGCGAACAGGAGCTGCCGCTGGCCGCGGCCACTGCTCGGGTGAGTGCCATCGATGCCTACTATCTATGCAGCAAGGAAAACATTCAGGCCCACGGCGGAATGGGTTTTACCTGGGAGTTTGACTGCCACCTTTACTACCGCCGAGCACAACTGTTATCGACACTGATCGGCGGCAACCCGCGCTGGAAGCAACGCCTGGCCGACAGCCTGCTAATGGCCTGAGAGGAGTACATCATGGATTTTAAAGACAGCCCCGAACAGGCGGAATTTCGTCGCACCGTGCGGCAATGGCTACAACAAAACGCTCGCCCCAAAAACGATGGTGCCCAGCGCAAATCCCAGGGCGAGCTCTACGAAGAGGCCAAACTGTGGTATCAAAAAGTGGCCGATGCGGGCTTTGCCTGCCTGGATTGGCCCAAGGAATACGGCGGCGCCGGACTGAGCCAGCTCCACAAGGTCATCTGGTCACAGGAAGTCAGCGCCTTTGCTGAGCCCGACGGCTACTTCGTGATTGGCATCGGCAACTGCGGCCCGGCCATTATGCACTTTGCCAGCGAAGAGCAGAAACGCGACCTGTTGCCCCGTATGGCCAGCGCCGAAGATGTGTGGTGTCAGATGTTCTCTGAGCCCAGCGCCGGTTCAGATGTCGCCGGCCTGCGCACCAGCGCGGTAAAGCGGGGGGACAAATGGATCATCAACGGCCAGAAAATCTGGACTTCCGGTGCCCAGCACTCCGATTACGGCGTTGTACTGTGCCGCACCGATACCGAAGTGTCGAAGTACCGCGGCCTGACCATGTTCTTTATCGACATGCACCAGCCCGGAGTTGAAGTGCGGCCAATCAAGCAGATGGACGGCGATGCCCATTTCAATGAGGTGTTCTTCAACGACGCAGAAATTCCAGACCATCAGCGCCTGGGAGAGGTCGGCGGCGGCTGGGGGGCAGCCCTGCTGGTGTTAATGAACGAACGTCTGGCGATTTCCGGCGTGCAGCCCGACGGCTTCCCGGAGTTTTTACAGCTGGTCAAAACCCTGCGCCTCGACGGCGAGCCGATCAGCAGTGACCCCTTGGTCAAAGCCTTTCTCGCCGAATGCTACTACCGCCACGCCGGGGTCAAGGCCGCCAGCAACCGAATGCTCACCGCCGTCGCCAAGGGGGGTATGCCCGGCGCCGAAGCCGCACTGGGCAAGCTGGTGGGCGCGGCGATGAATCAGGATATTGCCAACTTTGCACTGCAATTGATGGACGGCGCCGGCGCGGTTATGGAACCCGAGCTAGCCAGGCAGCAGGCCCACTTCCAGAAAACCGTGCTGTTTTCCCCGGGTATCCGTCTTGCCGGCGGCACCGACGAGGTGATGCGCAACATCATTGCCGAGCAGGTGCTGGGTATGCCTCAGGAACCCCGCGCCGACAAAGGCATGGCTTTCAAAGACATCCCCTCCGGCAACCAGCACCCATAACAGACGCGCACATACGGGAAAACCCCTATAGGCTGCCCCCGCTCCCGGCGATATAAATGTGATACGTATCACAAAAATCGCCAGGATTGGCCTATGTCTGAGTCTACGAACAGCATTTTCGGCGTTAGACGCGCAGACGCTCACCACCTCATTGAGCATGGAAACAAGCGCAAGGAATGGTGGCTGAACGTGGGTTATGCGGAAGAAATTGAGCTTCGCGACCTGGACCGCTATCTTCGCGTGCGCCGACATTCGACCGCCCTGCACAAATAACACAAGGGCCTGCTAACACTCATTACAACGCCGCTGATAAGGCAACAACACACAACTTTTGGCGGTAGTTCACATTTTCCAGCCGCATCCGCTGTAATAGGGGGATTTCCCTATTCTGACGCAACGTCGGACTCATTACTGTTGGTACCAGTCCTGACAGTTAAAGAGGAAATCAGCCAATGTTGGAAACATCTGCAAACAAGCCATCTATTTTTAACCACACTCGCCGCACCTCTCGGCCTATCGACCAATACCGTTCGAATCGCACCGAGTGGTGGTTAAATGTAAACTACGCGGAACTTATCGAAATGAAAGACGCTGTGGCCATCCAAAACCTGCGCGCACACGCCAACGGCTGAGGCCCGCCGTCGCGTGCCGCACCGCGATACGCAAAGGACCTATGATTAACTGGAGCACCATCGACACCGTACTGTTAGATATGGACGGCACCCTTCTGGACCTCCATTTTGACAATTTCTTCTGGACCAGCCACCTGCCAAAGCGCTTCACCGACATTCACGGCGGCGAATTGGCGCACGTCAAAGGCCGGTTGATTGACCGGATTATGTCCGAGCGCGGTTCCCTCAACTGGTACTGCATGGACTACTGGTCGCAGCAGCTGGACGTCAACATCACCGCGCTCAGCGTGGAAGTCGCCGACAAAATACGCATGCTCCCCACTACCGCGCGCTTTCTCGACGCACTGAAGGCCAGTGGACGAGACATCTGGCTTGTCACCAACTCCCATCAGGATGGTCTGCGCATCAAGCTCGAAAAAACCGGGCTGAATACATGGATGCACCGCATTATCAGCTCTCACGAACTCTCGCTGCCCAAGGAAGACCGCGGCTTCTGGCCCGCCCTGCACCGGCACTGGCCGTTTGACCCGGCAAAAAGCCTGCTGATTGACGACACCGCCACGGTACTGGACGCCGCTGCCGACTTCGGCGTCGGCCAGTTGCTAACAATCACTCGGCCCGACAGCCAATCGCCGCCGCGGCCCAATCTCAGCTATCCCGCACTTAACAGCTTCGACGATATCATGCCCATCCCCCAGCGGACGCCACGGCAATGACTACGCAAAACACACCGCGCCCACGAATACGCCTGGATAAATGGCTGTGGGCCGCCCGTTTTTATAAAACACGCAGTCTGGCAAAACAGGCCATCGAGGGCGGCAAAGTGCAGTACAATGGCGCCCGCTGCAAGGTTAGCAAGGAAGTGGAAACCGGTGCCACGCTCACCCTGCGCACCGGCTGGGACGAGCGAGAGATCGAAATTCTCGCCCTCTCCGATCAGCGACGTGGCGCACCTGAGGCCGCCATGCTGTACCGGGAAACCCCCGACAGTATCGCCCAGCGGGAAAAACGCGCCGCAGAACGCAAGGCCCTCGGCCCCAACGCCGGCATATTCGGCGGCGAGCGCCCCACCAAAAAGCAGCGCCGACAGATCCACCAGTTCCGCGAGAAACAGGACTAAACCCGATTATGAGTGATGAGCTACGCCGTTTTATCTTTGAGGGCAGCAATGTTCGCGGCGAACACCTGCGCCTGGTCTCCAGCTACCGGGACATTCTCGACCACCACCACTACCCGCCTGCGGTTGCCAATCTGCTGGGCGAGTTTTTGCTGGCGGCGGCGCTGCTGAGCGTCACCATCAAATTCCGCGGTACGCTGATCCTCCAGGTGCGGGGCGATGGCGAGATTCCGCTGATAATGGCCGAGGCCAACTCCGAGCTGCAAATTCGCGGCATCGCCCGCGGCGCGGGCCAGGCAATGTCTGAAGACTTTAAAACACTGTTAGGCAAAGGCCAGCTGGCCATTACCATCGACCCGGAAAACGGCCACCGTTACCAGGGCATCGTCACCCTCGACGGCGACAGCCTGGCCCAGTGCATCGAGAATTACTTTGCCCAGAGCGAACAGCTGGCCACCCGCCTGTGGCTACACGCCGACGGCACCCACGCTGCAGGCCTGCTGTTACAGGAGCTGCCGGAGCAGGCTTCGTACAGCGACGACTGGCAGCACATCAGCACCCTGACCGATACTGTGCGCCGGGACGAACTACTCGGCCTGCCCGCGGATGAGCTGCTTTACCGGCTTTACCACCAGGAAGAGGTAAGAGTATTCGACCCGGCAGTGGTCACCTTTCACTGCAGTTGCAGCCCCCAGCGCATGGAAGCGGCGCTGATTTCACTGGGCCGCGCCGAGCTGGAAAGCATCCTGGCCGAACAGGGTCAAATCGACAGCAACTGTGAATATTGCCATCGCGAATATCACTACTCCGCCGATCAAATTCAGCAACTTCTTGGCGACGGCGACCACGCCACCCGCCATTGAGTGAAAAAAAACCACAATCATTCGCAATCAGCTCGGATCGGGGTTAGCGCCGCCACGGGTTTTTTGTAATAATAGCCGGCTTTCGGCACCCCCGCTTGCGCTGGAGTGCCCCAATTTCAGACCTCCCGCGGGGGTTCCGGGTACAAGCCTGGGGCTCCAAATACTGTCCGAACGGACAAGGTGACAGGAACCCGAGAATGAGCGCAGAAACCACGATTTACAATGATTTAACCCCCGCCCAGTTTATCGAGCAGGCACTGGCCCGCGGCGAAGGCCAGCTCGCCGACAACGGCGCTCTGGTTGTCACCACCGGCAAGCGCACTGGCCGCTCTCCCGGCGACCGTTTTATTGTGCAAGAGCCATCAACCGCCGACTCAATCGAGTGGGGCAGCGTAAACCGCCCCTTCGACGCCGCCAAATTTGACGCGCTGTGGGCTCGGGTAGAAGACTACCTGGCCGATCATGACTCCTTTGTTTCTCACCTTCATGTCGGTGCCCACGAAGATCACTACATCCCTGTTGTCGTTAACACCCAAACCGCATGGCAGGGTCTGTTCGGCCGCAATATGTTTGTGCGCCCGGCGAAGTACAACCCCAAGGCCAAGGAAGAGTGGACCATTCTCAACTGCGCCGGTTTCGTATGTGACCCCGAGCGCGATGGCACCAACTCCGACGGCATTGTGGTAATCAACTTTGCCCAGCGCAAGGTACTCCTGGCCGGGATGCGCTACGCGGGTGAAATGAAAAAAGCCATGTTCTCCGTGCAGAACTTCCTGCTGCCAGAGAAAGACGTGATGCCAATGCACTGCTCGGCCAACGTCGATGAAAGCGGCAACACTACTCTGTTCTTCGGCCTGTCCGGCACCGGTAAAACCACCCTCTCAGCTGACCCCAGCTGCTACCTGATCGGCGACGACGAGCACGGCTGGGCGAAGGGCTCCGTATTCAACATCGAAGGCGGCTGCTACGCAAAAACCATCAACCTCAGCCAGAAAAACGAACCTATTATCTGGGACGCGATTCGCTTTGGTGCGATTGTTGAAAACGTGGTTATCGACCAGGCCACTCGCACTGCCGACTACGACGACACCACGCTGACCGAGAACGGTCGCTGCTGCTACCCCCTTGAAAACGTTGAAAAGCGCGTCATCGAAAACGCAGCGGGCGAGCCCAAAACCGTTATCTTCCTGACCTGCGATGTTTCCGGTGTACTGCCACCTGTGTCCATCCTGTCCAAGGAAGCGGCGGCCTTCCATTTCCTCAGCGGCTATACCGCTCGGGTCGGCTCTACGGAACTGGGCGCGGAAGCGGGTATTCACCCGACTTTCTCCACCTGTTTCGGCGCACCCTTTATGCCCCGTCCCGCTGGCGAGTACGCCGAACTGCTGATGAAGCGTATCGAAGACTTCGACTCACAGGTTTACCTCATCAACACCGGCTGGACTGGTGGCTCAGGCGCTGCCGGCGGCACCGGCTCACGCTTCCCCATTCCGGTAACCCGCGCCGTCGTTGCAGCAGCCCAGAGCGGTGCACTGGTCGGTGCTGAAACCGAGCAGCTGGACATTCTCAACCTGACCATTCCCAAGGCCATCCCCGGCGTTGATGAAAAATACATCAACCCGCGCAAAGCCTGGGGCGATGAAGCCGCCTACGACCAGGAAGCCGCCAAGCTGGCTCGCCTGTTCCAGGAAAACATCAAAAAGTTTGATGTAGCCGAAGGCATTATTGCGGCAGGCCCCAAAGGCTGATCGCAACCGTACCGACAGCGCTTCGATAAACCGAGGCGCCCACCCTGAGAAACCCGCCCTTCGGCGGGTTTTTTGTGCCCGCCCTCCCGCCAAACCGGTAATTTTACGCTTTCACTACCACCACACCCTTCGCGGCGGGGTTTTAGTATGCCATTTCTAATTTTTATCACTAATCTGAACCCAACTTGAAAAAGCCGCTCGGCAAGTTCACGACACGGGGCAACTCCTGCCACCAGGACCCCGACTCTGAACACCGTAGTACCGAGCGACACAAGCAATCACGGGTCGCAACCCCACACTACTATGAGAGGCACTATCATGAGCGAAGAAAAAGGCAACATCATCGAGAAAGCAAGCACCGTCGCCAAAGACGTACTGATGGCTAATCTCGGTCTGGCTGGCAAAGCCTTTGAACAAGGCCAGGAACTGCTGAAGGACACCGAAACCAAGTTCAAGGCAACTGAAGCCAAATACAAAGACCTGTATGCCAAGCGCAACGAAATTTTTGAAGGCCTGGTAAGCCGTGGCGAGAAAGTACAGAGCGACGCCATTGCCAAGTTCGAAGCCCGTAAAGAAGAAGTTGTTTCCAAGATCAAGGAAAGCAAAGAAGAAGTTACTGCCAAGCTTGAGTCTGTAAAAAGCGAAAAGGTAGAAGCTCGCATTAAAGAACTGCGCGGCAGCCTGGAAAGCAACTTCGAAAAGATCAAGAGCAAGGTTTCTCGCAAAGCCGAGGAAGCTAAAGATGCAGCGGAAGATCTGTCAGAAGCGGTTGCATCGTAAGCAAGCATTTCGGCGGTCGATTTGACCGCCACCACCCAAGGTCTTAATCACACCTATGCTTTGCACGATGCACTTTCGGGTCATCGTGCTTTTTTATGTATCTTTTTCAGGTTTGTTGCGACACAACGTTCAGTAACAAGCCGGTATCATGGAGCACAGTATGAGCAACGACAAGAAAAGCCTGAAAGACGTTTCTTCACAAGCAGGCGAACTGGCTAAAAGCATTTGGTTGGCAGGCCTGGGCGCCTACGGCCGCGCCTATGACGACGCTCAGGAAGTGGTCGAAAAGGCGAGCAAGGAATCTCCCCGCCTGTTCAAGGAGCTGGTTGAGAAGGGTAACAAGCTGGAAGCCCAGGCCCGTGAAAAACTGGGTGATGTCTCCACCATTGGCAAAACCGCGTCCATCGAAGAGCGCATCAGCAAAATGCGTGCGAGCCTCGGCTTCGGCCATACTGCCAGTGCCGACGATATCGAGCGCCTTGAAAAGAAGCTCGACGCGCTGAGCAAGAAAGTTGATGCCCTGACCAAGTCTTCGGCGTCCGCACCGGCCACCGCTGCACCCAAAGCCAAAGCACCGCGCAAAGCGGCTGCTAAAAAGGCACCTGCCAAAAAAGCGGCTGAGTAATTAATTTCAGCGCACGGCAACGTGCGCTGTGCCACAAGCCAATGGCCATCGCCACTGGCTTGTGTTCCTTTGCCTCGAAAAATCCCTCCCTTCGGCCTCCCAATTGCAGCAATTTACGTCTAGGATCAGTCATATCTCAAAAGCAGCTATATGAAGGACTGACACCATGGACTTGATCCGCATTATCTTCGCCATTCTCCTGCCTCCCCTCGGCGTATTCCTTCAGGTCGGTATCGGCAAGCATTTCTGGATTAATATCATTCTTACGCTGTTCGGTTACCTGCCCGGCATCATCCACGCTGTCTATATCATCGCCAAAAAATGAATCAGGACGAGGTAAACCTGCGGCTAAGGCGCAGCCGCCAGCTCGCAACACTGCTGGATAGCGCCTGGGTCATTCCCGGCACACAGTGGCGTATAGGCCTCGACTCCATTATCGGTCTACTGCCGGTTGGAGGGGATCTTGTCAGCGCAATACTGGGCCTGGGTATAGTCTGGCAAGCCCACCAGCTCAAAGCGCCCCGTCGTTTGATCCTGCAAATGCTGGCCAATATCGGGCTCGACTTTCTACTTGGTGCGATCCCCATCATTGGTGATATTGCTGACATTGCCTACCGCAAGAATCTGCGCAACGCCAATTGGCTGGAAAAATGGGTCGCGTCGCGGCCCACCGACAATCAATCCTGAAATGGACAAAGCCCCTCGCCGAGGGGCTTTTTTCATCGATGCAGAAGGGTTCAGGCGGCTTTGCTATCGCTGCGACCTTCTTCGACCGAGCTGCGAATCAGGTAGTCGAAGGCCCCCAATGCGGCAGTGGCACCGGCTCCCATTGCAATCACGATTTGCTTATAGGGGCTCGTGGTGGCATCCCCCGCCGCAAAAACTCCCGGCAATGAGGTCGCGCCACGCTCGTCAACGATGATCTCCCCGCGACCACTCAAGTCGATCTTGCCCTTGAGGAAATCTGTGTTTGGCACCAGGCCGATCTGCACAAAGATTCCCGCCAATTCCACATGGCGACTGTCGCCACTCACCCTGTCGCTATAACTCAGGCCGGTGACCTTTTCCCCGTTGCCGAGGACCTCCGTCGTCTGGGCATTGACAATGATCTCGATATTTCCCATGGACCTGGCTTTACGTTGCAAGACCTCGTCGGCTCGCAGGCGGCTGTCAAACTCCAGTACCGTGACATGCTTGACGATGCCCGCCAGGTCGATGGCCGCCTCGATGCCGGAGTTTCCCCCACCAATCACCGCCACTGACTTGCCCTTGAATAGCGGGCCGTCGCAGTGAGGGCAGTAGGCAACACCACGACCGCGGTATTCCTGCTCTCCCGGCACGTTCATTTCCCGCCAGCGGGCACCGGTCGCCAACATCACACTGCGGCTAAGCAGTGTCGCACCGCCCTCGACGTCAATTTCAATGGTACCGTCGTCGCTGACCCGCAGGTCCGCCGCGCGGTGTCCGCTCATAATGTCGACGTCGTAGCTCTGTACATGGGCCTCCAGGTTGGCCGCAAGTTTGGGGCCTTCGGTTTCTTTAACCGAGATAAAGTTTTCGATGCCCACAGTGTCCAGTAATTGGCCACCGAATCTCTCGGCCAGCACCCCGGTGCGTATGCCCTTGCGGGCCGCGTATATCGCGGCAGCCGAGGCCGCCGGGCCGCCTCCTACCACGAGCATATCGAACACCGGCTTTTCCTTGAGCCGATCCAGGCTCCGCGCCGCTGCGCCGACATCCACTTTCTTCAATATGTCGGCAAGACTGATCCGCCCCTGGGCAAAGCTCTTGCCGTTGAGAAACACCGACGGCACGGCCATCACTTTCCGATCATCCACCTCGTCCTGAAACAGGGCGCCGTCGACCATCTCGTGAGTGATTCGCGGATTGATCACCGCCATCATATTCAAGGCCTGAACCACGTCGGGGCAGTTCTGGCAGCTCAGGGAAATATAGGTCTCGAAGTGATGGTCACCTTCGAGTTCCCTTACCTGTTCGATCAGCGCCGGATCAATTTTCATTGGATGACCACCACTGTGCAGGATTGCCAACACCAGCGAGGTAAACTCGTGGCCGAGGGGCAGGCCGGCAAAGCGCAGTTCGGTATCGACCTCGGTCGAGCGAACACCCATCGCCGGGCGCCGTACCGGGCTGTCGCGGTCTTCGCGAACCTGTATCTGGCTGGATAGCCCCTTGATATCTTCAACCAAAGCGGCAATTTTATCGGAGGCGTCACCATCACTGAGATAGGCGACAAGTTCCACCGGCGTTTTCAGGTTTTTCAGGTAGCTCGCAAGCTGCTGTTTCAGTGTGTTGTCTAACATGGTGACTCCCACAATGGTGTCGAATTCTTGAACATCCGGGCCTTGCGGCCCGGGCCGGGATCAGATTTTGCCAACCAGATCCAATGACGGAGACAGGGTGTCGTCGCCGGGCTGCCACGCGGCGGGGCACACTTCGCCGTCGTGCTCTGCCACGTACTGGGCCGCCTGAATCTTGCGCACCAGTTCCTTCGCCGAACGGCCAATGCCCAGGTCGTGCAATTCCGCAACCTTGATCTCACCCTCGGGGTTAATCACAAAGGTGCCCCGCAGCGCCAGGCCGTCGTCTTCGATCATCACCCCGAAGTTGCGTGAGATTTTGCCGGTCGGATCGCCGATCATCGGGAATTGAATCTTGCCGATGGTGTCCGAACTATCGTGCCAGGCCTTGTGGGTGAAATGGGTGTCGGTGGATACCGAGTAAACCTCTACGCCCATCTCTTGAAGTTGTGCGTAGTGATCGGCCATATCACCTAACTCGGTGGGACAGACAAAGGTGAAATCGGCGGGATAGAACATGACCACAGACCACTTACCCAGCAGGTCGGCGTCGCTGACATCGACAAAGTCTCCGTTGTGGAACGCCGTTGCCTTGAAGGGAAGTATTTTCGTGTTAATGATGGTCGGAAACATAGTGTTACTCCTGATGCCTGTACTGAGTGAAAGAATCTCTTCTGTTCGAAGACAGGAACATCTTAGGAAACCACCTGGCAGCGGTCTAATCGATCATTTTTATAATGTTAATTGTCATAACCTATGATAGTTTCTAAGCCCTTAGGACAGAGGACGATATCTGCATGGTAAAAATCCGCGACCTGCAATACCTGGACGCCGTCGCCCGCCACCAGCATTTTGGGCGAGCCGCTGAGTCCTGCTTTGTCAGCCAACCCACCCTCAGCGGCCAGATTATGAAGCTGGAGGAACAGCTCGGGCTGATGCTGATCGAGCGCCACCGCAAGCGGGTAATGCTGACCCCCGCTGGCGAGGCCCTTATCGCTCGCGCACGGGCCGTGCTGCGCGCCGCCGACGACTTTGAGGAAACCGCCAAGGCCCTCTCCGACCCACTGTCCGGCAGTCTGCACCTTGGCTTGATCCCCACCGTGGCGCCCTACTTGCTGCCTCACATTATGGGCGGCCTCAGTAGTGACCTGCCGAATATCGACTTCTATCTGCACGAAAACCAAACCCAGGTGCTATTGCAGCAACTGGATGAAGGCCAGCTCGACGTGGTGATTCTGTCCTGGTTAGACAGCATCGAGCACGTTGAGCGGTACAGTCTGTTCAAGGAGGCGCTGGTGCTCACTGTCCCCCTGCGCCAACCCCTGGCCAAGAAACGCGAGGCCACCCTCGCCGACCTCGACGGTCAGCTGGTACTCACATTGGAAGACGGCCATTGCCTACGGGACGAGACTCTGGATTATTGCTTCAGCGCCGGTGCGCGGGAGGATGACCGCTTTCAGGCCACCAGCCTGGAGACCCTGCGCTACATGGTCGCCAGTGGTCTCGGCATTACCCTGATGCCTGAACTCGCGGTGCGCAGCAGTGATATCGACCAGGGGCTGAGCTATATCCCCTTCCGCGAGCCGCCCCCCACTCGGGAAATCTGCCTGCTGGTAAGACCAAACTACTCCCGCATGGAGTGTGTCCGTGCCATGGTGGCGTCCATTCGCCAGTCGATGGCAAAACCGCTGGCGGCGTCGCGGCTGGCACCCTGAACCGGGGTCTGTCCCCTGTTCAGAGCAACCAGCGTGCAGCGAGGGGCACGACCAGCGCGGTAAAGGCCCCGGTCAGACACAACGCGAGGCTGGCAAAGGCCCCCGCCACCGGGCTGCGCTCAAAGGCGCGGGAGGTACCTATCGCGTGGGCGGCCAGCCCCAGGCAAAACCCCCACAGGCGGTCGTCTTCAATCTTCAGCCTGCGGAATAACCACGAGATGGTCGAGATACCGGCCATGCCGGTCAAAATCACCGACGCCACCGCGATCGAGGTCACACCGCCGATATCATCGGTGACGATGATGGCAATAGGCGTAGTGATCGATTTGGTGGTCAATGACAGCAGCGTTGATGCGCTCGCGCCACACCACCAGGCCAGAATCAGGGCTGACAGGCAGGCAAAGCTCGCACCGCACACCACAGTAATCATCAACGGTCCCGCCAGTGCGCGCAGCAGGTGTAATTGGCGATAAAGGGGCACCGCCAGCGCCACGGTAACCGGCCCCAGCAGGAAGTTCAGCCAGTCAATGTCCCGATAATAGTCCGCGTAATTTTTGTCCAACAGCACCAACGCCAGGGCGATACACACCGCACCGCCAATGGTCGGGTGCAGCAAGGCCACACGACCACTACTCAGATACAGCCATTGCGCCAGTTGAAAGGCGGCAAGTGTCAGGCACAGGGCAAATAACGGGCTGTCGAGCAATGCCGTCACGGTGTACGACCCGCCAGATATTTCAACAGTAGGCCGCTAACAATCAGCGTGAGCCAGGTGCCCAAGGTCACCGCAACAATAAACGCCCACCACTGGTCGGCGAATCCGTCACCGAGGAAAAACACTCCCGCCGCAGGGGCCATCAGCAGCAGCGGCAGCAAATCAATCAGTCGCTGACTGCCCTGGGCCAGCCCCTCCGGCACCGCCTTATCCAGATAAGCGCCCCGAACGCAAAGAATGGCGAACAGCAAAAACATGCCCACCACCTGGCCGGGCAGGGGTAAATTCAACCCCCGCTGCAACGCCTCGCCCGCCAGCTGGCAAGCAAATAATGTGAGAAACCCCGCCAGCATCAGCGGCGCGGTGTGGCAAAAATGGTGGCCACTGCCGCCAGGCCGAGGCCGATAAAGGCGATCATTGCCCAGTTCGGCATACTCAAACCGAACAGTGTCCACACCACCTCTGCACAGTTGCCATCGCCCATCATCAGCGTGCTAAACGCTTCGCCAAAGGGCAGGTTTTCAAACATATACTCCAGGCTGGGACCACAGGCGGGCACCTGATCTGGCGGCAGGCCCTGCAACCACACCTGACGCCCCGCGACTGCAGCGCCACCCGCACAACACAGCAGCATCAACCCGGCTGAGAGGTAGCGGCCCACTCCGTGGGGATGAAAAATCAGCGACATCAGCGCCACTAACCCAGTGAGCACAAAAAAGGCACGCTGGGTGATACACAGGGGGCAGGGGTGCAAACCATCGACATACTGGGCATACAGCGCATAGGCGAGCAGACCGATACAGCAGGCGAGAATAAAGGTGTAAATCACACGAACCGGAATGGGTAGTAACATGGTCTGGGCCTGTAGAAAATTTTCTGCATACGTTAGGGGATTGCCGCGCCGCAAACAAGCGCTGCGACGCGGGGTGGTTTAATGGGCAAATTCCTGTGGCAACTGCTCCAGTAACCGGGGGTAGAGTTGATCGAAACAACGGGCGATCGCCGGACGTTGGGCGTCGAGTACCGCGGCGCAATCCCGCAGGGGGTTTTGCCGCTTCAGCCGCCGGGAGATACGCGCCAGCATCTGCGCCGCCATCGTCCAGTCGCGCAGTATACACAGCACATTGTGCTCGGTGAGAAACGCCAGTTGGCGCTGGGCCGCCACCGGAAAATGCTCGCGCTTAGCCCCCAGCACCCGGTAGCATTCCCCGGCAAACTGCGCCGCGGTAGGCGCGTTATCCAGGGCATGGTCTGACCAGCGATCCAGTAAAAAATGGTCAAAGCACACGTCCAGTGCAATACCGCCATAGCGTCGAAACTCACTGGGGAAGCCCGCCAGACACTCGCTGACCAGAGGATGGCCGTCAGTCAGCGCATCTATACGCCGATGCAAACGTATGCCCACCTCCCACTCTGCGGGCCAATCGCCCCGCAGCGGCCCCTTGATATAGTCCCCCAGCAGCGCGCCGACCAACAGCGCCTCATCATCGTAACCACCCTGACGGGCAACCACCGCCGCCAGATGAAAATGAGCCAGGTAATTCACAGCTCGCTGTATTGCCGATAGAAGCGCGCCAGATAGTCGTCGAAGCTCTCCTCCTGCTGGCTTTCTGCGGCGGCCTGAGCCGCTTTGGATTCCTGCTTCAAGGCGACATAGTGGGCGTGTTGTGCGGGAGACAAAACCCGCTCCCGGAACGCCGCATCGTGCTGCTGTGACTGGCGCAGGGCAAAGTGGAAAAAGCTACCGTCGGTCTCTGCAATCTGCTCAAGAATCTGCGCCGAGGGTGTCAGTGCCGAATTGCGCAGCTTGGCCCGCTGGGCGGCACAGCTTTCCATATAATCGCCGCCACCGTGGGCCTCGTCGAGCAGGGCGGCAAGCTGTTCAACCCCGTCGAGAATGTCCTCCCCCCACTCCACCAGATTCCGGGACTGCCCCAGATGACGCAGGGTAAGTCCCGGCTCCCGGCCACGATTCACCACATCAAGCAGGTTTTCGGTGATGTCGGCATTGGCATCGTCGTCGCAGAAGGGACTTTCCACACAAAGGCAGTACAGTAGAAACGCATCGATAAACCGAATCTGCTGGGCGCTGATGCCCACCGGCAGCAAGGGGTTTACATCCAGACAGCGCACTTCGATATATTCCACGCCACCCCGGCGCAGGGCGCCCAGCGGAATCTCACCGCTGGCGGTGACTCGCTTGGGGCGTATCGGGCTGTAAAACTCGTTTTCAATTTGCAGCAAACCGGTGCTGAGCTGCTCATCGGCGGGGAAGTCCTCGTAATCACTGTGGGACGTGGTGATGGCCCGGCACAGGGTATCCACATAGTAGTCGAGGTGGTTGTAGCAAATGTGAAGGTTTTTCTGGGCGTTGCTCTGGTAGCCCAAATCCCCCATGCGCAGCGAGGTGGCGTGGCGGGCGTACAGCGTATAGTCACCCAGCGCTTCCAAACTGTGGGCCTGCCCGTTCACGAAACAGCTGGACACCGCCGGTGCCGCACCAAAGGCGTATACCAGCAGCCAGGAATAACGACGGAAATTACGTATCAACGCAAAATAGTTTTCCGTGACATAGTCTTTGTCAGCACTGCCGTTGCGACCATGTTGAGCGACTTCGCTCCGGTGCAGAACGTCCCACAGGGACTCCGGCAGGGAGAAGTTGTAATGGATGCCGGCAATGGTCTGCATCTTGCGGCCGTAGCGATGCCCCAGCCCCAGCCGATAGCGGGTTTTCATCGTCGCGGAATGGCTGCTGCCATACTGGGCAACGGGAATCGCATCGTCGTCGCTACCCAGACGACAGGGCATACTCGCATTCCACAGGGCCTCGCCGCCGAGGTTCTGGCTGACGAAGCGGTGAATATCGTCCAGCTCGTTGAGGGTGTCGGCAATGCTGGTGCTGACCGGCGTGATAAACTCCAGCAGCGCCTCGGAAAAGTCAGTGGTAATCGAGGGGTGCGTCAACGGCGAGCCGAAGGCCTCGGGGTGAGGCGTTTGCGCCAGACGACCTTCGCCGTCCATACGCAGGCTTTCCTTTTCAATGCCGCGACGGATATCCCTTAGCAGGTGTCGGTTGCCGGGCTCGGCCAGCACAGCCAGCTTCTGCGTAAATGTACTAGACAAATTACTGTCCTCAAGTGGGCATTGAAAAACGGCCGGACAGTTTAAATCCGGCCCCTGTCGCGAACAAGCATTGCAGCAAATGGATTGCCAGAATAGCGCCATGCTGATAAAAATTAGGAAAAACAGGAGATCTTCGTAGAATGAGTAACCCCCAGCCCGGCATTTTCGTCGAGGGCAGCCGCAGCCACTTTTTCCTTGAATACCAACTTTTGGACACCGTCGCCCCGGCGCTGTTACAACAGCAGGTCGGCGCGGCAATTGCCGCACTGCGCCAGCGGGACGGCCGCGGTGTCAATATCGTGTGGGCGTTTTCCGCCGATTGCTGGCAGCGCCTCGACAAACCCCAACCCGCAGGCCTCAAGCCCTTCCAGCCCATTGGGCAGGGCGACAAGACCGCACCCGCCAGTCAGCGCAGCATCTTTGTCTGGGTGCACGGCGACAGCCACAGCGACAATTTTGATACCGCCCTGCGCGTCACCGGCCTACTCGAAGGCATTGCGCGACTGGAACTGGAGGTCAATGGCTTTGTTTACAAGGACTCCCGCGACCTGACCGGTTTTATCGACGGCACCGAAAATCCCAAAGAGCAGGGCCGTCAGAAGGTCGCACTGATCCCCGATGGAGAGATCGGCGCCGGAGGCAGCTTCGTGCTCTCGCAGCAATGGCAGCATCAGCTCAAGCCCTTCCACGCCCTGCCCGAAGCGGAACAGGAAAAAGTCATTGGCCGCACCAAGGCCGACAGCATAGAGCTGGACGACGAAGTGATGCCCGAGGATTCCCATGTCAGCCGCAGCGACGTAAAACTCGACGGCGTCGCCCAGAAGCTCTACCGCCGCAGCGTGCCCTATGGCGGTGTGCGCGACCATGGCCTGTACTTTCTGGCCTTCAGCTGCGAACTGGAACGCTACGACCGGATTCTGGCCAGTATGTTCGGCACCACCGACGACGGCGTTCGCGACCGCATCACCGACTTTTCCACGCCATTGACAGGAAATTACTGGTTTTCGCCGAGCCGGGATGAACTTTATTCACTGGTAGCGGACTAAATTTGCGAAGTCTCCTACTCTAGGTATTTTTGGGCGCCCCCTGTGGCGCCCTTTTTTTTGGGCGCTAGACGCTAGACGCTAGACGCTAGACGCTAGACGCTAGACGCTAGACGCTAGACGCTAGACGCTAGACGCTAGACGCTAGACAGCGTTTGGATCGAGTGTCTTTGCAGTCAAGCAGCAATTTGCCAATGTTCTATATTTTCCGCACCCGATCCGACTGTCTTTGCGCCTCCCGTCTCCCGTCCAGCATCTCCCGCCTCCTTCCCGGCCCCTGCCATCTCCCCCTCAGCACAGGTATACTACGCGATCAATTTTCAGGGGCTTGTCATGTTCGCCAGCAACCACACCCGCCGTCGTACCGCTATCGCCTTCTGCCTGTGTGCCTTGAGCCTTGGCGGTTTGAGCGCCTGCGGTCAGACCGGGCCACTGGTCTACCCCGACGACAACGGCGCCGCCACGCCACAGCAGTCGGCACCCCAACGCCAACCATCCGCAAGCGAGTAAGCATGAGCGCATTCCATTACCAGAACGGCAGTCTTTATGCCGAGTCCGTTTCCCTGTCTGATATTGCCGCCGAGTACGGCAGCCCCTGCTATGTCTATTCGCGCAATTATCTGGAACAACGCTTTCTGGAATACAGCAACGCGCTTGAGGGTCAGGACCACCTGGTGTGCTACGCGGTAAAGGCCAACTCCAATATCGCGGTACTCAATGTGCTGGCGCGGCTTGGCGCGGGCTTTGACATTGTTTCCGTGGGCGAGCTGGAGCGGGTATTGGCCGCCGGCGGCAAGGCGGAGCGCGTGGTATTTTCCGGCGTGGGCAAAACCAAGGCGGAAATGCGCCGGGCATTGGAGGTAGGCATACTCTGCTTCAATGTGGAATCAGAGGCCGAACTGGAGCGCCTGAACGAGGTCGCCGCTGAACTGGGCTGTCGCGCACCGGTGTCCATTCGCGTCAATCCCGACGTGGACGCCAAAACCCACCCGTATATCTCCACCGGGCTGCGTGACAACAAATTCGGCATCGATATCGCCCGTGCACCGGCGGTATACCAGCGGGCCGCTTCCCTCGATCATCTGGAAATCAAAGGTGTGGATTGCCATATCGGTTCCCAGTTGATCGACACCACACCCTTCCTCGACACTCTGGAGCGCCTGCTTCAGCTGGTCGACGAACTGGCGAAGCAACAGATACACCTGAGCCATATCGACCTTGGCGGTGGCCTCGGCGTGCGCTATCGCGACGAGCAGGCACCGAACACCGGCGAATATATCGCAGCCATTCGCCGCCGGCTCGGCGACCGCCAGGTCAAGCTGATGTTTGAACCCGGCCGCTCCATTGCCGCCAATGCCGGGGTATTGCTGACAACCGTGGAATTTTTGAAGCTCAATCCGCATAAAAATTTCGCCGTGATCGATGCTGCTATGAACGACATGCTGCGCCCGTCGCTATATCAGGCGTGGATGGACCTGCTGCCCGTCACCCCCCGCGAAGACGTGGACGCGCGGCTTTACGACGTCGTCGGCCCGGTGTGTGAAACCGGCGATTTCCTGGCAAAAGACCGCGAATTGCGCATTGAATCCGGCGACTTGTTGGCTCTGGCGTCGAGCGGCGCCTATGGATTTACCATGAGTTCCAATTACAATAGCCGTGGACGGGTGGCCGAGGTGATGGTCGATGGCGATCAGCATTATCTGATTCGCGCCCGTGAAACTGTCGCCGACTTGATGCGTGGCGAAGCTCTGTTACCGCTATAGCCGCACCTCGCGGCAAGTACAGAATAAGAGCGCCCGCATCGCACTACTGCGCTATCGGCGAGGCGCCTCACAGGACACACAATGCAGCTACGTTTTACCAAAATGCATGGCCTGGGCAATGATTTTGTTGTGGTGGACTTAATCACCCAGCGCTTCAAACTCAAGCCCCACCATATCCGCAAGCTCGCCGACCGGCATTTTGGCGTCGGCTGCGATCAGGTGCTGGCGGTGGAAATTCCCACCCGGCCCGATGTGGATTTCCGCTATCGCATCTACAATGCCGAAGGCAGTGAGGTCGAGCAGTGTGGCAACGGCGCTCGCTGCTTCGCTCGCTATGTGGTCGACAAGCGACTCACCGGAAAACAGGTTATCAGGGTAGAAACCCTTGCCGGAGTGATTGAACTCGAGCTGGCTGAAAACCGCCAGGTGCGCGTCGATATGGGCCAGCCCATTCTGGAGCCGGCACAGATTCCCTTTCAGGCCGAGGCTCAAGCCGAGTACTATCCGCTGGAGATCGACGGTCAGTCCTGGCAGGTGGGTGCCGTGTCCATGGGCAATCCCCATGTAGTGTTGCCGGTGGACAACGTCGATACCGCGCCAGTGGCACAGATCGGCCCCATCGCCGAAAGCCACCCCCGCTTTCCCCAGCGGGTCAATGTCGGTTTTATGCAGATTATCAACCGCGACAAGATTCGTCTGCGGGTGTTCGAGCGCGGCGTCGGCGAAACCCTGGCCTGCGGCACCGGAGCCTGCGCGGCCGCTGTCGCGGGCATCGTACAGGGCCACCTGAACGACACCGTAACGGTAGAGCTGCCCGGTGGCGCCTTGAGCATCCACTGGTCGGGTCCCGGCCATCCCGTTATTATGACCGGGCCAGCTACCACGGTGTTTGAAGGCCAGATTCAGGTGTAATACAACGCCCAGCCACCCCCAAACAAGGATATGCGTGTGGACAATGCCAAACCCAACAAAGACGGCCTGCCCAGCGAAAGCGAAGTGGCGCGCTACCTGCGCAACCATCCGGGCTTTTTCTTGAACAACGAAGATATCCTGGCAGAACTCAAGCTCGCCCACGCCTCGGGCAAGGCCGTTAGCCTGCTGGAGCGCCAGGTAGAGCTGCTGCGCGAACGCAATATGGACATGCGCACCCGGCTCAATAACCTGCTGGAAAACGCCCAGAACAACGACGTGATTTTTCAGCGCAGCCGCGAGCTGATTCTGGCTCTGCTGGAGGCCCGTCGCCCGGAAGAATTGAACAATATCCTGTGCCGCCGTCTGGTCGCCGATTTTGAAAAAATCGACTACGCCAGCCTGATTCTGTTCGGCGATCCATCGCGTATGGGCAGCAGCCAACTTCGAGTGGTCAGCCCGGAAACCGCCCAGGAAAACATCGGCGCCCTGCTCCGTGGCAAGGCGGTATGCGGCGTGCTTCGCGGCGAAGAACTGAGCTTTTTGTTTGGCAAACACGCCGACCACATTGGCTCGGCGGCACTGGTGCCGGTCTGCCCCGGCACCGGCCAGGGCGTGCTCGCAATTGCCAGCAAAGACCCCCAGCACTTCAAGTCCAGCATGGGCACCCTGTTTATCGACTTTATCGTCGAGGTGCTGAATCGCACCCTGCCGCGACTGATGAAAGGCCCCTACAGCGCCGGCTAAAACCCGGTTGCCGAGCGTAAAAAAGGCCGCATCAAGCGGCCTTTTTTATGTCTTTGGCGAGGTTATTTCACCGGCGTCAGCCACTCGGGGAATTGCTCGCGACGGCCTTTCACCTGGTCGAAGTAGCGGGTTTGCAGCTCGGTGGTAATCGGGCCGCGCACACCGCTGCCTATTTTGCGACCGTCCAGTTCACGGATCGGCAGCACTTCGGCAGCCGTACCGGTGAAAAAGGCCTCGTCGGCAACGTAAACTTCGTCCCGGGTAATCCGTTTTTCAATCAGCTCCACGCCCATTTCCTGACAGAAGGCAAAGATGGTGTTGCGGGTAATCCCGTCCAAACAGCTAGTCAGCTCGGGGGTGAAGATTTTCCCCTCACGCACAATAAAGACGTTCTCGCCGCTGCCTTCTGCCACATAGCCTTCGTTGTCGAGCAGCAGTGCTTCTTCGCAGCCGCTGTCCAGCGCCTCGCGCAGCGCCAGCATCGAGTTGATGTAGTGGCCGTTGGCCTTGGCTTTACACATAGAGATATTGACGTGGTGACGGGTATAGGAGCTGCAACGCACCTTGATGCCATTGTCACGGGCTTCCGGGCTCATATAGGACGGCCAGTCCCATGCCGCCACAATAACGTGGGTGCGCAGATTGTCGGCGCGCAGCCCCATGCCCTCTGATCCCAAAAACACCATCGGCCGCAAATACGCTTCGTCGAGATTATTCTCGCGCACTACCTGGCGCTGGGCCTCATTGATGACCGCCTTGTCGAAGGGCATGTCCATTCTCATGATATGGGCGGAGCGGAACAGGCGGTCGGTGTGTTCCTGCAGACGGAAAATACAGGTACCCCGGTCTGCAGTCTGGTAAGCGCGAACGCCTTCGAACACGCCCATGCCGTAGTGCAGGGTGTGGGTGAGCACGTGCACCCGGGCATCGCGCCAGGGAACCATTTCACCGTCAAACCAGATCAGACCATCGCGGTCGGCCATGGACATCGTCATCTACTCCTAAACTTATGTGCTCTGTAAGCGTTATTAACCAGCTTGATCCGCCACCATCAACCGTTGCCACAGACGTTGAACATTGGCGCGTTCCGCCGTCAGCAGTGTATCGTCGAGCAAGCCCTTCTGTTCCTGAAGGCTGGCCCGATGCGACTCACTGCGAAAGGCAATATACGCGTCGATCAGCGCCTGAGTATCTGCCTCGGGAATCAAACCTCGCTCGCGAAGGGATTCGAGAATGCGGATATTATCAGTGTAGTTATGCAGCGGCGGGTGCAGATGCGACCAAGCTAAAACGGCGTATTGCACCATAAATTCAATATCAACGATACCACCCAGCCCCTGTTTAAGATGAAATTTGCCATTTTTTTCGCCACCGGCTGGCAGCAGGTGTTGACGCATTTTTTCGCGCATGGCCACCACATCTTCGCGCAGCGCTGCTTGATCCCGCTGTATTTGCAGAATTTCGCCGCGCAGTTCGTTAAATTTCGCCGCCAGCACCTCGTCACCCACTACCACCCGCGCCCGCACCAGGGCCTGATGCTCCCAGGTCCAGGCCTGGCCACGCTGGTAGTCGCGAAAGGCAGAAAAAGAGCTGACCAACAAGCCGGAATTGCCCGAGGGCCGCAGGCGCATATCAACCTCATACAAAGCGCCCAGGCGGGTCGTCGCCGACAGGATATGAATAATGCGCTGCCCCAAACGGGTGTAGAACATATTGCTGTCGAGTGGCCGCTCGCCATCGGTGATCGCCCCGGCAGGAGCGTCGTGCAGAAACACCAGGTCGAGATCCGAGCCATAGCCCAGTTCAATACCGCCCATTTTGCCGTAGCCCAACACCACGAAATGGCGGCGCTCGCTGGGCAGGCCGTCGGTGGCGGTCGGCGCACCGTGCTTTTCCACAAGGTTTTGCCAGGCGATATCCACCACCGCTTCCAGCACCACTTCGGCAATGGCGGTAAGGTAATCACTCACTTTCATCAGCGGCAGGCTGCCGCCTATTTCAGAGGCCGCTACCCGCAATACGTGGGCCAGACGGAAGTAACGCAGCGCCTCCATCTGGGCTTCCAAATCCTGTTCGTCGATGCGCAGCATACGCTGACGCAGTTCGCTGTGCAGGCCGTCCTTGTCCGGCACCGAATACAGGCTGCGGGCATCCAGCAACTCGTCGAGGAGCACCGGGTGGGCCGCCAGCTGACGCGACACCCAGGGGCTGGCGTCGCACAGCCTTACCAACTGGCGCAGTGCGCCGGGGTTTTCCATTAACAACACGAGATAGGCGGTACGTCGCAACACCGACTCAATCAGCGGCAGTAGTCGCAACAGGGTGCGCCCGGGCTCTTCGGCCTCCGACAGCTGCTCCAGCAGTAACGGCAGAAAATCGTCGAGCCGCTCCCGCGCGCTGCCCTGCATTCGCTGCACCACCGCACCGCCCAGCAACGCGACCAGTCGCCGCGCCACTTCCTCGGCGTCGTCGTATCCGGCAGCGGTGAACGCAGCGGCAAGTTCCTCCTGATCGGCGTCTTCGATCAAGGCCTGCCACTCATTGAGGTGGTCCTTGTTCAGTGAGGTCTCTTCGTCGGGCGACGCGATGACATTGGCGAAATGTTCGGCGACACGCCCGCGCAGCCGCGCCAGCTCCTCGGCAAAATCATCCCACCCGGAAAAGCCCATTGCCCAGGCCAGCGCCGCCTGGGCATCTTCTGCTGCGGGGAGCTTCTGGGTTTGTTCGTCGCGCCAGGCCTGGATGGCGTGCTCGGTATTGCGCAGGAACACGTTGGCCGCCTGAAGGTCTGCCACCACCGGAGCGGGCAGCAGCTCCATGTCCCGCAAATTGGTCAAAATCGTCTGCAGCGCCCGCTCCTGTAACTCCGGCTCCTGACCGCCGCGAATCAACTGAAAACACTGGGCGATAAATTCAATTTCGCGAATACCGCCGGAGCCCAGCTTGATGTTGTCCTGCAAACTGCGGCGCACCACTTCGCGCTGTATCATGCCCTTCATATCACGCAGGGAGTCTATCGCCGAAAAGTCCAGATAACGGCGATAAACAAAGGGCCGCAGTCGCGCCATCAGCCCATTTCCCACCTTGGGGTCGCCGGCGATGCAGCGGGCCTTGATGAGCGCGTAACGCTCCCAGTCCCGCCCCTGATCTTCGTAGTATTCCTCCAGTGCATCAAAGCTCACTACCAGTGGGCCGCTCTGGCCATAGGGGCGCAGTCGCATATCAACCCGGAACACAAAGCCATCACCGGTGCGGGCATCCAGAGCCTTGATCAGGCGCTGCCCCAAACGGATAAAAAACTGCTGATTATCGACGGTACGCGGCCCGCCAACGGTCTCCCCGGCCTCGGGGTAACTGAACACTAAATCGATATCCGAGGATAAATTGAGCTCCCCTGCACCGAGCTTGCCCATCGCGATCACCAACATCCGCTGGGGCACCCCGGCCCGGGATTGCGGCTCGCCCCACTCCCGGCATAACTCCTCGTGCAGCCAGTCCAGAGCGCGGCGCACACAGACCTCGGCCAAAGCGGATAAGTCCGCAACAGTGGCCTCCATCGGCGCCACACGGTTGATGTCCCGCCAGACAATACGCAGCCAGTGACGGTGCCGGAATTGACGTAAACACGCTCCCAGTTCATCGGCGTTAGTACAAGCGGCGCTCGCCGCGGCCAACTCACCGTCGATAGCACCCGCTGCCAAGGGCTGGTCGAGGGCACCGCTGTCAGCCAGCTCGATCAGCATTGCCGGGTAGCGTGTACAGTAATCGGCAAAGGCGGGACTGCAGGCCATTGCCTTCAACAATTGCGGGCGGGCTGGCGAATCGGCAAAGCCTTGGTACCACTGCGCCTGCTCGGGGCTGCAACGCTCCAGCAAACCCACCCAGCGGGCGCGCAGGCCCGGTTGAAGAGCGACGGGAACGGTATCGCTGTTACGCAGTAAATCGACCTGAGTCATCGAGCTTTCCTTTTTATTTTGCTGTGGCCTGCGCTCTCAGGGCCGGTGTACCGGCGGCGCGACGCGAAGAATTTCGGCGATGGTGGTCTCTCCGGCGGCGACCTTGCGCGCACCGCTGAGGCGCAGCGTTCTCATACCCTTTTTCATCGCCAGCAGGCGCAATTCATCCAGTGCGACATCGTCTTTAATTGCCGCCTGAATTTCGCCCTCTACCGTCAGAATTTCATACACCCCCTGACGGCCGTAGAAGCCGGTATTACGGCACTCCAGACAACCCTCGGCGTGAAAATACCGCGCCGGGGCGGCCAGCTTCCACGGAGCGGTCAGCGCCGACCATTCCACCCCGTTGGGATCAACCTCCTCCACGGTCTGGGGCGCCTTGCAATGGGGGCACAGGGTACGCACCAGCCGCTGGGCCATCACCCCAAGCACAGTGGCACGAATCAAATACGCAGGCACCCCCAGCTCCAGCAGCCGCGTCACCGCCGAGGGCGCGTCGTTGGTATGCAGGGTGGAGATCACCAGGTGGCCGGTGAGGGCGGCCTGTATCGCCATTTCGGCGGTTTCCAGATCGCGGATTTCGCCGATCATGATGATGTCCGGGTCCTGGCGCAGCAGGGCACGCACCCCGCCGGCAAAATCAAGGTTGATGTTGTGCTGGACCTGCATTTGATTGAAGGCGTCCTCGACCATTTCGATGGGGTCTTCAATGGTGCAGACATTGACCTCGGAACTGGCGATTTGACGCAGGCTGGAATAAAGCGTGGTGGTTTTACCGGACCCGGTCGGCCCGGTCACCAGCACAATACCGTGGGCCGCACCGATCATCGACCGCCACCGGCTCAGGTCTTCACCGCGCAAACCCAGCTGATCGAAGGAGCGCAGCAGTACCTCGGGGTCGAAGATCCGCATCACCAGCTTTTCGCCAAAGGCCGTCGGCAGGGTAGACAGGCGCAGCTCTATCTCCTCACCGTTGGGGTTTTTGGTTTTCAGGCGGCCGTCCTGGGGGCGACGTTTTTCCGCCACATCCATTCGTCCGAGAATTTTCAGGCGGCTGACCACCGCGGTGAGCACCGCTGCGGGTAGTTGATAGACGGTGTAAAGCACGCCGTCGATACGAAAGCGCACATTGCCCTGATCCCGGCGCGGCTCGATATGAATATCACTCGCGCGCTGGTCATAGGCGTACTGGAGTAGCCAATCCACAATATTAACGACATGGCTGTCGTTGGCATCCAGATCCTTCTGCTTGCTGATCTCCAGCAGCTGCTCAAGGTTGGCGCTGCCCCCGGATTTGCGGTCCTCGCCACTGGCCCCGCGCACCGAGCGCGCCAGGCTGTAAAACTCGACCGTAAAGCGGTCGATGGCCTCGGGGTCGGCCAATACTCGGCGAATGGGGCGGTTGAGAATATGTTGAAGGTCCTTCACCCAGGTGCTGACCTTCGGCTCGGCGCAGGCTATGACCACCTCGTCATGGGTCGAGGCCACTGCCAGAATGCGGTGGCGCTGGGCAAAGGCAAAGGACATTACCTCCGTGACTGACGGCACATCGACCTTTAGCGGATCAATACGCATGCACCCCATTTCGCACTCGCCGCCGAGCCATTCGAGAATACTGTCTATACTCAGGCAGGTATCGGCGCGGCGGGCATCGGCAATTTGCTGGCTGGCGAGGAAATTCACCGGGTGTTGCAGACGGTCGCCCCGGCGTGGCGGCGACAGTGACACCCGTTTTGCTGACGCACTGGCCAGTAGTCCGGCCTCGACCAGTCCCCGCACCAGTAATCCGGTGTCCAAGGGGCCCTTATGGGACGACAAAACCGACATTCATTCTCCAAATTGTCACAGTTGTCCGAAATGATAATAGCTGGCGATGGACGCGGGAATAACGCCGCAAGACCACTGACTGCGAAAGTTTACAGCATAGCTTCACCGCCAGTGCGATGCACTGATTGTGAACAAAACTGGTGACTGACCCCGCTCCGTCCGTATAATCCGCCGCAGGTCGCACCCCAAAAACCGACAATGGAGCCTTTATCGTGCCCTTGAATCAGTTGAACAACCTGTTTGGCAAGTCGCCCTTCAACCCGATCCAGAAGCATATCCAGAAGGCGGAAGCCTGCGCCCAGGGCCTGCGGCCCTTTATCGCAGCGGTCATCGCCGAAGACTGGGATGCCGCGCTGGCCGCCCAACAGCACATCGTCACCCTGGAGAACGAGGCCGATGAACTGAAAAAGCACATTCGGCTGAATATGCCCCGTAGCCTGTTCATGCCCGTGCCGCGACCCGATCTGCTTGATCTGGTGACCATGCAGGATCGCATCGCCAACTGCGCCAAGGATGTGGCCGGATTGATGCTCGGCCGCAAAATGCGCATTCCCGACGTGCTGACCACCAGCATGACCGAATACGTCGATCTGGCCGTTCGCACCGCCTCCCAGGCGCGCGGTGCCATCGACGAGCTGGACGAATTGCTGGAAACCGGCTTTCGCGGCAGGGAAGTGGAATTGGTCGAAAAAATGATCGAAGACCTCGATCAACTGGAGTCTGCCGCCGATCAACTGCAGATCAGCATCCGCGGCGACCTGTACAGCATTGAACGCGACCTGCCACCGGTGGACGTAATGTTCCTCTACCGCATCATCGAGCTGATCGGCGAGCTGTCAGACAAATCGCAGAAAGTAGGCTCGCGCCTGCAGGTCATTATCGCCCGCTAAGCGCGCCGGGTGGAAATTCGCTAGTTAAAGGAACTCACATGTCTATTATCGCTGAACACGGGCAGTTGCTGCTCATCCTCGGCTGCCTATTCGGCTTCTTTATGGCCTGGGGTGTTGGAGCCAACGACGTTGCCAACGCCATGGGGACCTCTGTCGGTGCCAAGGCACTGACCATCAAGCAAGCCATTCTGATCGCCATGCTGTTCGAATTCTGCGGCGCCTACCTCGCCGGGGGAGAGGTTACCCAGACCATCCGCAAGGGCATTCTCGACCCCAGCTTTGTGGCTGATACCCCTGAATTACTAGTCTACGGAATGCTATCGGCCCTGCTCGCCGCAGGCACATGGCTGCTGGTGGCCAGTATGATGGGCTGGCCGGTATCCACCACCCACTCCATTGTTGGCGCCCTGGTTGGCTTCGCCGCTGTGGGTATCGACGTAGATGCGGTCGCCTGGGGTAAGGTCGGTCAGATTGTTGCCAGCTGGGTGGTCTCACCGGTATTGGCGGGCACCATATCCTTTGGCCTGTTCCTCAGCGCCCAGAATCTGATCCTCAACGCCGACAAGCCTTTTGAAGCGGCCAAGCGCTACATTCCGTTCTACCTGTTCCTTGTCGGCTTTATGATCGCGATGGTCACCCTGACCAAAGGTCTGAAGCATATTGGCCTTGGCCTGAACTTCGGCGAATGCCTGGTCTACGCCGCCTTCGCCGGCCTCGTCATTACCGCCATTGGTCAGTTGTTCCTGTCCCGCATCACCGACACCCCCAGTAAGGACGGCAACCGTTTCGCCAGCGTCGAGCGGGTGTTTGCGGTATTGATGGTATTCACTGCCTGCGCCATGGCCTTTGCCCACGGCTCCAACGACGTTGCCAATGCCATTGGCCCTGTGGCCGCAGTGGTCAGCGTGATTCAGTCCGGCGGCGAAATAGCCGCGAAAGCCGCTCTGCCCTGGTGGGTGTTGCTGCTGGGCGCGGCGGGTATTGTGTTTGGTCTGGCCACCTACGGTTTCAAGGTCATCGCCACCGTCGGCACCAAAATCACCGAATTGACCCCAAGCCGGGGCTTCGCGGCGGAACTCGGCGCGGCGACCACGGTGGTACTGGCCTCGGCCACTGGCCTGCCGATCTCAACCACCCACACCCTGGTTGGCGCGGTACTCGGTGTCGGTCTGGCCCGGGGCATTGCTGCACTCAACCTGCGGGTGATTCGCAACATCTTTATGTCGTGGATTGTCACCCTGCCAGCCGGTGCGGGCCTGGCAATTGTGTTCTTCTTCACCTTCAAGGCTATCTTCGGCTAACAGCCGATACGGTGCGACCCGGTCAAAGGGTCGCACCCCTCTCCCCACCGAATTTTCCTGCGCCCCTGTTCCGCATTGGGTTTCGGCCATACAATAGGCTTCCCCCACGCCCGAGTTACGCCGTAATGAACACCCCCCGCCTACTTGACATGATGGGCCAGCTCATTGCCCTGCCCTCTGTGAGCGCCACCAGCGAACGCTGGGACATGGGCAATCGCAAGGTCATCGAACAACTGGCCAACTGGCTGGAACCACTGGGGTTCAAGGTGCGCATCATGCCCCTGGCCAACCCCGACAAAGCCAACCTTATTGCGACCTACGGCAGTGGCGAAGGCGGCTTGGTATTGGCCGGTCACACCGACACCGTGCCCTATGACGAGGCCAAATGGCAGTCAGACCCCTTTACCCTCAGCGAACGCGACAACCGCTACTACGGCCTGGGCAGCGCCGACATGAAGGGCTTTTTTGCACTGGTCATCGAAGCCCTCAAACCAATGCTCGAGCAGAATTTCAAGTCACCGTTAATCATTCTGGCCACCGCCGACGAAGAGAGCAGCATGGACGGTGCCCGGGCACTGGTTAAAGCCGACCTCAGCGGCGCCCGCTACGCCATTGTCGGCGAACCTACCGGCCTGCGCCCTATTCGCGCCCACAAGGGCATGATGATGGAAGGCATTACCATTACCGGCCGCAGCGGCCACAGCTCGAACCCTGCACTGGGCAACAACGCCCTGGAAGCCATGCATGAGGTTATGGGCGCGCTGATGACCCTGCGCGGACAACTGCAACAGCAGTACCATCACCCCGGCTTTGCGGTGCCCGGCCCCAGCATGAACTTCGGCTGCATCCACGGCGGCGACAACCCCAACCGCATCTGCGGCCAGTGCGAGCTGCACTTCGACATTCGCCCGGTGCCCGGAATGGAAGTTGCCGCCACCCGCGAACGCTTGCAACAACTGCTTACCCCCATTGCCGAACGCCGCAAAATCAATATTGGCCTGCGCGAACTGATGCCCGGCATCGAGGCCTACGAGCAGGCTGCCAACTCCGAACTGGTGCAAATGGTTGAGCAGCTGACGGGACTTGGCGCAGAAACCGTCGGCTTTGCCACTGAAGCCTCGTTTTTCCAAAAGCTGGGAATGCAAACCATTGTGATGGGGCCGGGCCATATCGATCAGGCCCATCAACCCGACGAATACCTGGGCGCGGACCAAATCACCGACGGCATCACCCTGCTGCAGCAACTGATCGCAAAAGTCTGTCTGCACCAAAACAAAGCATAGGGGTCTGTCCCCGGGGACAGACCCCTTAAATGCTGGCAATCGCCTAACAGGGCGCTATAGTTAATCATTGTCGATAATCGTACAGGACAGGGATAATGAACCGCGCAACTGTCGCCAGATGGCTACTTACCGGGATTTTTTCAGTCACATTCATTGCTTGCGGCGGCGAAACCTCGCCCGACAAGACCACCAGCAAGGATATTGGTGCAGAAGGCGGAGAGATCGTCGCCACTGATGGGCGCCTGAAATTGACCTTCCCACCCCAGGCACTGCCGGAAACCACAACCATTACGATTAACGAAGTCGAGCGCAGCCAGCTTCCGCAAACCTTTCAGGAGGGTGACTTCGCCGAGGGTTCCCGTTTTTATCAGCTGCTGCCCGATGACCTGACCTTTACCCAGGCAGTCAAAATTGAATTGGAGATGGATGCCAGCGAAATCGATAACAGCTCGCTGGCCTTTCACGGCACCCACTTTTTACTTACCGCCGGCGATGATGATGCACCGCAGTTGGTGGCCAATCAGCTACTCGACGTCGACGCCGCCACCGGCAAGGCCATTTTGCACGGTGACCTGCTGCACTTTTCGCCGCTGGTCGACCTGGTCACCCTCAGCAACCGCTCGGGTAGCGGCGGCGAGCTTCAACGCAGTTTTACCTACGACGTGGGCCAGAGTTTCAGCTACAACGTCGTGGCCTCCCTTGGCGTTGACAATATCGACACCGACGACCACCTGACCAGTATTTCGGTCAGCAGCCAGACCAGCGCTTTTATCAATATTATCGGCACTCCACTTGTCACCGCCCAGAGTCAGTTCTTCCCCTACCTGAACGACGACACCGAGCAATCCGGTCGCCACTACGCCGAGGCCATTTCCCAGTTCGAATGCGCCGAGAGCGGCGTGGGCACGGTGGTGATGACCCTTACCGAATTCTTCAACCGGCGACCCGACGACAGCACATTTATCAGCCAGGCCAATGTTGGCAACAGCATTACCCTCGCCCAGATTCTTCCCGAGGAAGCGCTGCCCAGCCAATATCTTACCCGTTACAACGTACCGGTGACCTGCGTTGGCACCACCGACCCCGGCACTGATCCGGGGACAGACCCCGGTACCAGTTGCGCGAATGAAGTACAGCGGGAGTTCCTCCGTCTGGATATTGCACTGACTGGCCCCGGCGTGCCCACGGTACCTGCCGACAGCGAAATTGCGCTGTCTCGCATCAGTAATATCGAAGCCGTTTCCGACGCCCATATTCAGGAGTTTGGCTGCTCGGTACGCCACCTGCATGGCAGCGCCATATATGTCGACAAAAAAGGGCCGCACCCCGAGCCCGATCGCAGCGGCGAACCGACATCTGAGCAAGGCTGTGGTTACGGCGAGGTCTTCACCAAAGCGGTTTGCCTTGATCCCGTGCAACCCGGCGAACTGGAAGTTGGCATACACCGGGTTCGTCACCCCCAGGACCGCTTTGTTGAGTCGGCCCCCATCACCCACGCCCAGGTGTTGAATCAGGCCACAGGTATCCCGGCCGACGGCACGGTGGCCACCTCGTCGGAAGCTTCCGTCGCCAAGGGACTCAACGGCAGCGGCAGCCGCGGATTTGCACTGAATAATACGGCCTTCGGCCCGCTGGTTGCTTTCAATATCGATTTCAGCTTTCAGCAGAAGCAGGATCTCGCGGTCGATCTGCTCCACGGTGACGTGTTGCATACCGGGTTGACCATCGGCGAAAAATTCCGCTTTGCCCTGTCGCAGAAGGTGCCCGGGCCGGGCAGTCGCGCGGTCACCGGCGCCGGAGATGAAGCCAGCACGGCGGCCGAGGAATACGACCCCGCCTTTGATTCCACCGAACCCACACTACAGGACGTGTTCAACGCCCCGTTAAGCGACTACAGCCTGTCCGGGTTCAGCGGTAATTTCACCGGGACGGCTGAGACCATTGTGTTGACCAACCCCGATGCCATCGCCGTAGTGTCCTTCGCGAACCCTGAAATCGCCGGTGACCGAAACCCGGCTAACCGCTTCAATCAAACAAGCTACTTCGGCCTGGAATATTTCGGTTCAGATACCATTGTCACGGCAGCGGCGGTGGGTGGTGGCAGCAGCTCCGACCTGTTGGTGGTCACCTCCAACTCCGTCAACGGCAAGCTGTGGTTTATCCAGCAGGGCGAAGCGATAGAGATCGCCACTCTGGGTACGCGCCCCAAACGTTTGCGCTGTTTGAATAGCACCCTGTGTGCCGTCATCGATGATGCCGACAACACGCTGACGACCATTAGCCTGCTGGAATCAACACTGCCCACCGTCAAAACCACGGTGTCCATCGGCAGTCAGCCGCAAAGCCTGGATTTACTGCTCGATGACAGTGGTAATTATGTGGCGCTCACCCTCGACAGCACCGGTGATTCGAGCCAGTACCATTTGGTTAAACTCGACGCTAACGCCAATCTGATAGACAGCGAGTCCTACACCATCGACAGCGCCTGTGCCGATCCCGGCGAAGCGATTTGGGTCAGGGATACGGTGAGCAGCAAGGTACTGGTAACATGCCCCGGCGCCTTGTCACCCGCCGAAAAGGCAGAGGCCACTTACTGGATTGACGCGCCCTTCAATAGCAGTGATGACGACGACACCTAACGCCTTTGAACTTGCCCGCGACGCCGGCTGATGCGGCGCCCGTATAGGGCAACGCCAAGAGCAAAGGTCAGCGCGATGCCCAAGGCGAACACCGCCGCCACGGTGTCGCGGGTGGTTTTGCCCAGGCCATCGAGAAAGTGCCACTTGTGCAGCCAGGCAAAACTCCAGCCCTCTGCCCGGTCGCTGTTGCGCACCACAGCGGCCAAGGCGCCGCTGCGGGGCTCTACGTAATAACTGGTCGCAGCAGGGTCGGAGCGATCTACCGCAATCACCGGCAGGCGTTTGTTAACAAAGCCATATTCCCCGCCAAACTCATTTACCGTGCGCACCCCGACCACCTCGGCGGCGAATGCGTCAGCCGGCTCACCGGCATAGGCCGCCGCCAGCTCCAACGCATGGCGTTCTTCGCCGACCTCCAGCTCGACACCCGTACCCGCGTGCACATACCGCAATGTGCGATCGGCCCACACGCGGAAATAGGGCTGCCCCCCCACCGAAACCAATTCGGCCTGGGTCACAGAAGCACCCGTCTGCAACCAATCAATCTGCATCGAGGCCAGAGGAAACGCCCACGGTTCAACGCCAACAACCTGCGCGCCATTGTGCTTTTGCAACAGATGCCAGCTGCCACTGACAGTGAACGTGACCACACTCAGCGACACCACAATTCCCAGTCGCCGATGCCAGTTTTTCATCGGTGTTGAACGCCCCTCACGTCCGGCTCTGCCCCGCCTCCGCAACAGCGAGTACTGCACGATACCTGCGATACCCACCAGAGCACCACCAGCGAGAAAGCACAGCATCAAACCGTGGCGCAGCGCTTCGTTGCGAATAAACACCCAGCTGTGCACATTGCGAAAGAAGGCCGTTGCCAGCGCCTTGTTGTCGTTAACGATGGCCGCAAGGCGGCCACTCTCCGTATCCACATAGACCCGCGCGCCGTCGTCCCGCTGAAACACGACCTTCCAGACCGGCAACAAACGATTGATAAAGACATACTCGCCGTCAAAGTGGTGCTGCCGACTCACGGAGATCACCGCGCTGTCGCTGTCACCCAGGTAGTGTCGCGCCAGCATTATGGCGTAGTCCCGCTCGCCATTGGCGATTTCCTCCCCGGTGATCGCGTCACGCCATTGCACACCGGCTACCGACTCAAGTCGGTACACCGGCCTTTGCCAGTTCACCAGCCGCAATGCCGACACCACGCCAAGCTCAAGCCCTTCCACCAATTCGACAGGGCTGCGCAAGCGGGCTGTGGGAAAGTCCTCCAGCGGCAGCGACATCGCCGCAGGGCGCGGATTAAAATTGGCCAGAATCGGGTGAGCCATTCCACTGAGGCCCCAGCCGATGATCGCCACCGACACCACCATGCCAATGCGCATATGCCATCGCAGTAGCCAGGCAATCGTTTTCGCGGGCATCAGAATTCCATCCTCGCGCCCAGATAGGCGGTACGCCCACGGCCCGGTGTAAAGCCCGGCCCCCATTTGCTGGTCGTCTCGGCATAACGCTTGTCGGCGAGGTTCATAACCCGCGTATAAACGGTGAGTTGAGGAGATACCGCATACTCGCCCCGCAGATTAAGCAAGCTGTGCCCCTTATAACGGTCGACATCGCCGTCGTTGTTATCATCGGCGTTGCTTTCGTCGATCCAATGCGCTCCCTGATGGGAGGCTTCCAGCTCGATAAAGCCACCACCCAGCCAAGCGGGGTGATAATTCAGGTGAAGGTGACTAAAGCTGCTCGGTGCATCGGGCATGGTATTACCACTGAAATCACCGCTGCGATCCCGCCAATCCTCAAAACGATGTTGATTGCGGCTATAGGCAATGCCGATATCCCATTGCGCAGTCAGACGGTGCTCCACCCCCACTTCGATACCACGGTGGCGGGTTTCACCGGCATTGCTGTGTCGACGAGCGCCGCTACCCGCATCCTGAACCGATAAAATATCGTCCTCTTTGCGCAGGGTGTACACCGCGACCTCAAAACTGCTGCGCCGACCCAGGTTCCCGCGAACCCCTACCTCCAGGCTGTCGGCCTGAACCGGCTTCAGCTCAGTGGAGTCAACGGTGCTGCCACTGCGAAACAGCTGCCCCGATGACGGAATGCGGAAGGCGTGGCGATAGGCTAAATAGCCATTGATCGACGGGCTAAAGTCGTAGATCAGGCCCAGCTTGGGGCTGACATGGTGATAGTCCAGCGACTGATCTTCCGGGCGCAAGTGGTTGGGGTCGGTGTTGGCGGCATCGATATTATCTTCGTAGTCATAACGAATCGCGTCGTAACGCAGACCCGCGGTCAACCGCCAGCTCGGCGCCAACTGAAACTCGCTGTGCACATAGGGCGATATCGAGGTAAACGCCACCTTGTAGTCATAGAGCTTGCCCGCGCGCCGATAGCTCAACCAATACTGGCCCGGGTCATTGTCGTTGCGTTCTATATAGTACTGAGTCTGGCCACCAAAGCTTTGGTCGATATCGACCCCGGAAATGACCAAACTGTTGTCACCAATATCCCGGCGCAGCTTGAGCAGTATGCCCAGCGAGTCGTGACCGTCGTCATTAATGTGCGCGTCCTGGGAATCCAGCGCCGCAGGGCAGCTGGGGCACCAGGGCGGGGGTGGCTGCACTCGACCGGTATTGAGAGTCCACGTAGCAATATACGCCAGGCGATTACTGCGCAAATACGGCGTTACGCTGAGCTGGCCATTCTCCAGTGTTTTGTCAAAGGCACTGGACACGCGCACTGCACTGACATCGCGAAAGCCGATTTTATTACCCGCCCGCTCGGGCGTATTGTGATAATCATCCGCTCCCAGGGCCGAACCTCCGGTTTCCATATTGACCCGGCTGGCGCTGAATACCGAATTGACCTGCCAGTCGCCGTCGAATTGATGAAACCACGACGCCAGTAATTCCTGACGGTCGGCGGCGGTATTGTCCCGCCAGCCGCCGTTGCGACTCGCCGAGACATTCAGGGTATAGCTATCGACCTCACCCACTGCGGCACCACGCCACTGCAAGCGCGTCCAGTCATCTTCGCCCACCTCCATGCTGAGCGACGCCCGGTCTTCTTCAGGGGGCTGGCCACTGAGACTGTTGACCACAGCGCCAATCGCATCCGAGCCGTAGAGTGCTGACCCCGGCCCCTTGATAATTTCGACGCCGTTGCCCAGCGCACTGTTCACCTCATACAGCGCATTGTGATTAAAAAAGCCCGCACTGCGGGTTGGCACACCGTTTTCCAGATATAAATAAACCGGACCATACGACACCGGTTGACGGATGGCTGCTGCGACACCTTCACCACTGGAGCCAAGCTGAACAATATTCACTCCCGGAATACGATTCATCAGCTCGGCGGCATGGGTCGGGTTCAATTTTTCCAGTGTGTCCTGGTCCAACACCCCCACACTTGCGGCGATATCAGAAAGCGACTGTGTGTCCCTGGTTGCCGTGACCAATACGGTTTCCAGTTTACTGTGTTCCGCGTGGGCGGCCAGGCTGGCAGAAGCCGCGAGCATAAACAAGGACAGACGATTTAGACGTAGGGAAAACACGGCGAGTAATCCTGAAAATAGACAGGCGCACAGAATAGAGGCTTTTAGCAAAATGAAAATGCGACCGATTGTCGCAGGGCGCTTGTGCAAACCTTCGGGATCTCCCGAAAAATGGTAATATGCGCGGCCCTCAATCCGGTTGAGAGCATTCTGACAGTGAGCACTTCCCCACATCCTGCGACCTTCCCAACAGCGGCAGAGCTGTTGGAATTTGACGTTATCGGCACCGACCACTTCCGCGCCCGCCACAACCTCGACAACCTCGACAACCTCGCCGGGATGACCTTTGGCGGCCAGGCGCTGGGCCAGTCCCTCGCCGTCGCCACCCGCACCGTTGAAAACTGGCACTGCCACAGCCTCAGTGGCTATTTTATTCGCGGCGGTATTATCGACGAACCCATCGACTACGCGGTAGAGCGGGTCAGCGACAGCCGTAGCTTCGCCTGTCGTCGGGTCCGCGCAAGCCAGCGGGGAAAAACCATCTTTGAGCTGCTGTGTTCCTTCCACTGTGGCGAACAGAGCCTCACCCACCAGTACATCGACATCGGCGAGCCCCCTTCTGCCGATACCCTGGACACCCTTCAACAATTTGCCAACAGGCATCGCAGTGAGCTGGCCACGCCCGTGTTCAATATGCTCAGCCGGGACTATGTCTTTGACATAGCACCCACCCGAGTCGATCACTTTTTTGCCCCTGTCGACGAACCGTCCTTCGACTACTGGATTCGCACTCCCAGTGCCGCAACACTGAGCGACGTTCGCGACCACCACGCCGTACTGGCCCTGATGTCAGACTATTGGTTCCCGGGCACCATCGGCATTACCCACCCCCGGGAGCAGGTCAACGCCCTGATGTCGCTGAACCACACCCTGCGCCTGCACGCACCGGTAAAAACCGATCAGTGGCTGCTATATCGCACCCGCAGCGACTGGGCCGACCTCGGCCGCGGCATCGCCGAGGGCAGCATCTTCGACCAGTCCGGTCGTCTGGTGGCCACCGTCAGCCAGGAAGCGCTGCTGCGCTAGGGCGGCGTACCTCGCGCCCTCCCCTGGCCGAAGGCGACAAACTCCAGTCCCCTTACCCCGCCGAACAATACACTCAATAGTCGCTCGACCGCTTTTAGCGCGATCTCTTACGTCGACGCTGATACCTCTCGGACAACGGCTAGCCACGTTAAGAATTGCTCTACGGCCTGCCCGCTTAAATCGCCAGGGTGTTTTTTCCCCATGAAATACCATAAAGTAACGAATCCAGCACAAGTACGTGCTTACAGTACGGCGGCTATAGTGCCGCACCAACATATACTCGCGGATTGACTCAAGGAATGGGGATGCTGACGACGACATTACGATACCCCCTCACCGAAATCTGTGTATTTAAGCCGTGTTTTATATTCGCTGTGCTTGCAAGGTGCGCTCTGAAAAAATGCCAGGCCCGAAGGGCGAATGGAAATAATATTTGTATTTTTATGGGGTTGGCTGATTTCGTCTGGGCCAGCTCAAGATATTACTCAGGCCGCCCGCTAAGAATTCTTATAAGGCCGTTGGCCTTATTAACAGGCTGTTATGTGATCTCTAGTAGGTAAAGATGAAACATTCCGATATTCGATTGGTGCTATGGTTTATTTTTCGGCCAAATAAGTTTTTACAAGAATCCGAGAAGCACATGGCTTGGATAAACTCACCAGAAGCAAACTCGGAAAGTCAGGGCGAGAAAACGGATAGTCAGTCAGCGCGAGCAGCTAAGCTAATTAGAGCAGCGTATAGCAAATCGTTTTGGCTGGTTGTTTCCGCAGTTCTCACCGGAGGCATGGTAGGTAAATTTTTAGTCGGGCTGGGCATTATCAATGGGCAGGCAACTTCCGAGGCCTCTCAGTATGCTGGTATTGCCCTATTGCTATGGGCAACATTTGGGCAGGTAGGTTGGGGTCTCCAAACTATGCACGGAGCAACATATCCTGAGAGAGTGAATGATTTCCTTTGCCGCACACTTTATGTGCTCGGGTCTTTCTTGCTCGCGTTGTCAGCGGGGGCGACCTTTGCGCAATCCCCATAACAATAAAAATTGGCGCGCCTTTCTTTTTTCGCTAGCTTGCTCATAAACATCATCATTTGTCATCTAGGATAGAAATGGATACTTTCATTGAATTTGTAAAATCGGATATTGGTGTCACACTGGCTTGGGTATGTACTGTTGGAAGTACGTTATTTGCTGTGATTTCATCAAAGAAAAACAAAAAGTTGAAAATACAAATTGGCGAAATAACAAAAAACTCAATAGTAGATAATAGTCAGGATAGTGTTACGCAAAACGGCCAGAAGAATGTATATACAAAGAACAACTCAGGCGGCATGAAAATAGACATGTAAGGGACTAAACCTTGACGATAGTAAATGAAGGGAACAATCCCCCTGTGAATAAAACAATTAAAGTTGACCGTAATGCTGGAAATATCATAATCGGGAATTCACCCGAATATGAGATCAGCTCAGCTATAAATGAGCTGCTAAAGTCACTAGCTAATAAGCCATTTACATTCAAGAAAAACAGAAGACGCCCATCTTCTGAAACAGTTGTAAAGATACAACACAATAATCTTAAAGCTAAAAGCCATATCATAAAGCAATACTTAGATCATTCTTCAAAAGTAGAAGAAGCCTATTCCGAGATTGACTCATTGATAACTTTTGGAAAAGCTACAATCCTTCAGAATTTAAACGATTTATACTTTCTTGCTTTAGACGCTGTTGAAATTGACTATTTAATTTGCGATATAGACATAGCTAAAGTCAGAGAAAATTCTGAGTTCATTTTGGAATTTATCATTCAAAGATTAAAAAATACTGTATTTGAATCAAAAAACACTCCTGCTTACAAAGAGCATGTTGAATTGGGAGTGAATGTTGTTGTAGCTCATGCTTTTATCGAATGCATAATCATGGAGAATCCAGCTGATGATTCCTAGGAGTGGTTGTGACCCAGAAATAAACGTTGTAAGCATAGGGGCAAAAATTTTAAAGAAAGTGGCAGATGAAAATCCGCCCTTAGATGCGATACTTTCTGACTGCTCTTCAGAGCTAAAAGTATCGATTGATCACATCATACTGTCGTTAGGTTGGTTGTTTTCAATTAAGGCCATTGGGTTTAATGGAGTAGAGGTTTTTATAAATGAAGCTTGATAGCCTTGAAATAAAGATAAATAACGAAGTAAAAAGATTTGTTAAATTCAAACCTGGTCTTAACCTCGTCACAAACAAGCCAAATTCTGGTCGTACAGGTAACAGTGTAGGTAAATCAACACTATCACGAGTGGTTGATTTTCTAATGTTAGGAAGCATAGACAGCATTTACATTGACGAAGAGTTCAAAAAGCCAAATCTTGAGATAGAAACGCTATTTAAGAACAACATTGTAATTGCCTCTCTCAGCTTCTTTGACTACTCAAACAAAATAAATCAAATTTCTCGCTATTTATGTATTGATGACGAAGCCGAACCCGAATTCTGGATAAATGGTGAAGTTGTTGAAGAAAAGGGATATGAGTCATTTATTCAGGATAAAATTTTTAATATATCTACTAGAAGACCTTCTGTCCGAGCTGTAGCACCGAAGTTCATTAGAAATGACAGCCACAGAATGTTAAGTACGACTAAGTTTCTTGATAAACGACAAGGCCCAAAAGATTATAGCGAACTTTTTTTATACCTTTTCGGTTTCAATAATACGTCTCTACTTACGGAGAAAAGAGATGCAACGAATCTGGTTAACAGGCGAAAAAGGAATTCCACATCGATTAATGCGCTAGTGAAAGAGCAAAAGCCGAAAAGTGAAATCAAGAAATATAAGGCAGATGCTAAAGAGCTAGAGGACAACCTTTTAACATTCGAGTATTCATCAGAATATTCAAACCCAATAGAAAGACTTTCAGAGCTACAAGCAAAAGAAGACCGATATACCGAAGAACTTCTATCTATACAGCGAAAAGTAGACAACATAAATCACACTATAGAACTCTTATCTAAAGACAAAGATGGTTATTTGATTAACGAGCTTAAAGCTATATATAGCTTCTCCGGTGTCGCAATTGACGGAGCCTTACGAGAACTTGAAGACGTCATTTTGTTCCATACAAACCTCGTTGAGAAAAAGAAGCACTTTCTTACGATTGATTTACCTAAATTGAATGAGGAGTCTGAAGGGCTTCAGGCAGAGCTAAGTTCAATAAGGAAAGATAAGTTACAAGTTTTTTCTGACATGAGGTCTAAGGAAAGCTTAGACAATGTGACTAAAAACCTGAAACGACTGGGTGAGCTTAAAGTTGAGCTTGGAAAGTTAGAAGGTCTAATGGAGCAGCAGTCCAAAGCAAAATCAGATCAAGCTGAAGCAGAAGCTCAATTGCAAAAGATCCTTGAGGCCATTTCCAAAGAAATTGATCATGTTTATGAGTTTGAGAAAAAATTTAACACATATTTAAGGTCTCTTACCAAAAGTCTTCACGATGAAGAATACAGCATAGACTTAGATTTTAATAAGGATAGTGGTGCTTGCTCTATAGAACTCATTAACACGGCAACTAATCCTGAGGGCGGGAAGAAGAAAGCCGAAGTTATTGCTTTTGATTTTGCATATATACATGCCATCAATGAGTTAAAAATTAATCGCCCAAGCTTTATTTTCCATGACAGTATTGAGGATATTGACAAAAAACAAATTGAAGATATTCTCGACGAAGCAAACAAGCTTCCAGGCCAACAGATTCTGTCAATGCTATCAGATAAAATATCAGAAAAAACCTATAAGAAGGTATCCAGAAATATAATCTTGTCTCTGGATGAGGATGAAAAATTCTTTTGTGTTTAAACGAAAGCCAACAAATCAAAATACTCGGACAATTAAGCTGTCGCTCCCGCGCCCCAAAACACGGCGTTATACCCCCGTGTGCCCCACAACTTGTAGACACCTCCCAGTAGTTATATAAACCTATTTGGAGGTGTAAAATGGCACGTAAAGGAACCCCGCTTTCACCCAGGAATTTCGTCGGGAAGCAGTAAAGAGGTCAGAGAAGCCCGGCGTCACTCAAGCCCAGGTAGCAAAAGAATTGGGTGTAAGTGCTCAGCATTACGCTTCAGTCGGAAAATCATGGCGGCGTTTTTCGCTAGGTCAGTAGTGGTAGAGAAGCTGGGCAATAAACAGGAAATCTTGATGGATTTTATAAACCATTCGTTGCTCGTCGTTAATCCTTCGAGACCAATATCCCGAAAGGGCATGTTTCAGCGGCTCCGGCTTTCCAATGCCTTCGAATGGCTCTCGTTTGATTTCCTTTATAAGGGTATTAATGCGTTTCAGTATCTGCTTGTCGGTTTTTTGCCAGAACAGGTAATCTTCCCATGCCTTCTCCGCAAAAATTAATTTCACTCAAGCAGTTCCTTTTCATGCCCTTTGCCATCCTCAAGCTCGGAAATAGACTCCATCAGGCGTCGCGTATTTTTGGGGCTCCTGAGCAGATATGCCGTTTCTTCCAAGGCTTGGTAGTCGTCCATAGAAATCATGACAACGGCACCTTCGCCCTTTCGAGTAATCGCAATGGGGGCATGGTCGTTACAGACCTTCTCCATAGTTTTAGCCAAGTTGCTCCTGGCGGCGGTATAGCTAATGCTTTCCATCGACTTTTCCTGTACATGTACAACAATACGTACAGAAGTATAGCCGCGCGCAACAAGCACAGGCAAGCGCCCCGTGAGCATCACCCGCTTTAACGGACAGCAAATCACCGTTTGTTTAAAGAGGTGCTCCAGCAGCCGTTGCGGTAAGCATTAAATACCTTTCAGAAGAAAATCGAGCGCTGAACTAATGACCGAACGGGCCCACTCCTTTAGGATAGCCCCATGAGTTTTCCAAGCGATATCGAAGCCGCACTGGGCAAGTTGGTGGGCCTGTTGTGGGGGCCACCACTGGTGACCTTGCTGGTTGGCGGTGGCCTATTCTTTCTGCTGTATTCCCGTGGTCTGCCCTATCGCCACTTTGGTCAAAGTGTGCGTTTGCTGTTTACCCGTGCCGATAGCCGCGACCCCGGACAGCTGTCCCACTTTCAGGCGCTCAGCACCGCACTGTCGGGCACTCTGGGAATGGGCAATATCTCCGGTGTCGCGCTGGCCATTGCAATGGGTGGTCCCGGCGCTATTTTCTGGATGTGGGTGAGCGCCCTGCTGGGCGTTGCCACCAAGTTCTACACCTGCACCCTGGCGGTAATGTATCGCGGGCAGGACAGCGAGGGCGAATGGCAGGGCGGGCCGATGTATGTCATTCGCGAGGGCTTGGGCCGACGCTGGCGTCCCCTGGCTTATTTTTTTGCGGTGGCGGGCCTGCTCGGCACAATGCCGATTTTTCAGGTAAACCAGCTAGTGCAGGTACTGCGGGACACCCTCGCGATACCCGCAGGGCTGACCACCGCGGACCAGCACCTGTCCTTCGATTTCACCGTTGGTGTGGTGATCGCCGCCTTGATGTTAATGGTGTCTACCGGGCGTTTACCGCGCCTGGGCAAGGTTACCAGCTGGTTAGTGCCATCAATGGTGGGTGGCTATCTGCTGCTCACTGGCTACGTGTTACTCAACCACCTCGCTGAGATTCCCAGTGCCCTGGCATTGATTGTCAGCGATGCCTTTTCGGGCAACGCGGTCGCCGGTGGCGCACTGGGCACGGTGATTATTACCGGCATCCGCCGCGCGGCCTTTTCCAATGAAGCGGGTATTGGCACCGAGGCAATGGCCCACGGTGCCGCTCGCACCCGTGAGCCGGTGCGGGAGGGGCTGGTTGCCATGCTGGGGCCGGTGATCGACACGCTGATTGTGTGCACCTGCACCGCGCTGGTGATTTTAATCAGCGGTGTGTGGCAAGAGGGCAACCACGATGGCGTCACTCTCACAGCCACCGCCTTTGGTCAGCTTTTTCCGACAGGAGGCGCCGGTATTCTCGCCGTGCTGGTCAGCCTGTTGAGTCTGAGTACGGTGTTTACCTTCTGGTATTACGGCAGCAAATGCCTTGGGTTTCTGATTGGCGCGCGCTACCAACACCTCTATATCTGGTTCTATCTGCTGTTGATCGTGGCCGGTGCGGTGGCGTCCCTGCAACTGGTGGTCAACCTTATCGACTCCATGTACGCCCTGATGGCTATTCCCACCATAACGGCAGCCCTGCTATTGGCGCCCAAGGTCAACGCGGCGGCGCGCAGGTATTTCGCCGCCGGCTCGCCGTCATCAGTGCCTGATGCATAAGCACAAACAGCAGCAGCGCCAGTAGCAACAGGGTGACACCAATATATAAAAACAGATCAGGGGCCTTCATCATCGTCGACATCAGCGAGTCCTGGTAATAGAAAAACCACTGATGGTCGTCGGGAAAGACCCAGCGGTGGGCGGCGTAGAAGATTTCCACCCAGCCCACCGACAGGATGGCAATCACCGCTATTGCAATGGCGCCTGAGTAAAGCCACAGCAGGCGGCGATAGCCCGGGAACGCCCAGCGGCGGTAGAGAAATAACACCACCACCCCCAACCACAGGGCCACCACCCAGGGCTTCAGAGTTTGTGTTGTCGTCACCAGGTTGGCCACGTCCTGCAGATGAATAATTTCCGCCCGGTGCAACAGGGGCACTGGCTGCCCCGATGGGCCGGTATAGTGAATATCCGCCAAGCCCTCGCCGCCATTTGATATCGCTCGGCAAATCTCGCCAAACACGGCCAGGCGCTCTGCCCGCTCAGTATCTTCAAAACCCTGACGGTAGCGATTCTGCGGCCCCATCTCGGCAATATTCTCGGCGATGCCGACATTGTCGTGCCAGAAGCCATAAAAGAAATCTACCGACAACAGCGCGTGCCAACTCATGTAGAGACACACCAGCAAGGTTAGCGCGCTGTAAAGAAATTGCCGGAGTGGCGCGATCAGGCGATTCTGCATGGGCTTGCGATCCAGATTGAGTGCAAAAGCCGGGCATAGCAGGCTACTGCCGCCGGCGGCGATACCATAGAATAACCGCTGCTCCCGCAGGAAACACCTGCCCCTAGAATGTTCACCAGCCAGGAAGCCGGTTTTGACCACAACCCGACGCCTACAGCCCGCCGCCATTCTCAGATGGCTCCATCCACGGCAAATTATGGCCGCATTGGACGACATCGACGCCACGGCCCCCAGCTATACCATGAGCCGCCCAGCCGCCCTGCGCCGAGTGTTTGCAGTGCTTGCCTGTATATCCCTGTGCCTGCTGCTGATTCACTATGTGAAGTTTTCCAATGTTTTTGTCGAGACCACGGCTCTGCTCAGCCGCTGGCAGGATCTCCCGGCCAACCACTATTACATGATTCTGCGGCGCTTGGGCTTTCTGGAGCTGGCGGGCTATGCCTGGTGGACGGCCTGGCATGTCGTCGGTTATCTGTTAATACCGGCCCTGCTGATTAAACTGCTGTGGAAGGACAGGGTTCGGGATTACGGTTGGCGCTGGAACGACACCGGCAAACACTGGGCCGGTTACGCCTTGCTGCTGTCGCCGATTTTGCTGTTTGTGGTTATCGCTTCGTTTAACCGCGATTTTCTTGCCCACTACCCCTTCTACAAACAAAGCGGGCGCAGCTGGTTTGATTTTATCGCCTGGGAGGCGCTCTATCTCTGCCAATTCCTCTGCCTTGAGTTTTTCTTTCGCGGCTTTTTTCTCCAGGCATTGCGCCCGGCTATCGGTGCCAATGCTGTATGGGTGATGTGCGTGCCCTATTTGATGATCCACTTTCCCAAGCTGTGGCCCGAGGCCTTCGGCGCGATTTCCTTCGGCCTGTTCCTGGGCATCCTCGCCCTTCGCTCTCGCTCCATTTGGGGAGGGTTTTTCGTCCACGCCGGTATTGCCGTGGGCATGGATGTGGCCTCGCTGGTGCAACAGGACAAATTGCCCTCGGTATTCTGGCCGTTCTAGGGCCCGGCCTCGTCATACGCCTGTAATCGACTTCGTGTTCAATCAATAACTTTGGGATTGTTGTTTCTACACGAGGCCTATGCAGATTCGTCACACCCTGGGTCAGCTGCTGGCCACGCTGTTGCTCAGGATTCGTCAGTTGCACCAGATGATTCGCGGCGCCGACCTCACCGACGAGGTGACACTGAGCCTGGCCAGCCACCAACCGGTTGCGCGCACCGACCCCCGCTACCTGTCCTTCTCCATTGATATTTCTGTGTTGGCCGGCGGCTTTTGGTGGGAGGGTGCCCTCGATGTAAAACGCGGATTAGGCACTCTGCGGGTGCCACCCCTGAGCCTCACCTCTAAAAAACTCGACAAGCTGGTACAGTTACTCGGGCCAGCCTACCTGCGCATAGGCGGCTCGGAAGCGGATAAAATTCACTATTTCAACAAGCCAGAGGACGATGAGGACGCGCTGGTACTGACCCACCAGCAGTGGGATGAGCTGCACGACTTTATTCGCCGCAATCAGCTGCAACTGATTTTTACCTGTAAGTACGGCCTGTTCAATCGACGACAGCAGGGGCGCTGGCAGGGAGATGAGCTAGTCGCTCTGCTGGAGTACACCCGCGCCAAGGGCTATAACGTTGAGGTGTTCGAGCTCGGCAACGAACTCAATGCCTACTGGGCCTTCCACGGCCTCACCTCACAGCCCCGCGCACACAACCTTGCCCGGGACTACGACCGGTTCAGCGCGCTGGTTCACAGCCTGTTCCCCGAGGCGAAAATCTCCGGGCCGGGCAGTGCCTTCTGGCCCAAGCTCGGAGAAACCGTCAAACCCCTCAGCAATATCACACCGCGCTTTTTGGCCTCGCTGAATACCCGACTGGATATCGTCGACTGGCACTACTACCCCTTTCAGAGCGACCGCAGCCCGGTGCGCACCCGTCGCGCCCGTATCGAACACCTTATCGACCCCAAATCCTTTGAGTACTTTCGGCGTTACAGCCATCGTCTCAGCGCCCTGCGCGACCGTTTTCAACCCGAGGCCGAACTGTGGACCGGCGAGACCGGCTCTGCCCAGTGCGGTGGCCAGCCGGAGCTGTCCGACCGCTGGATTTCCAGCTTCTGGTGGGCTGACCAACTGGGCATGGGCGCGCGACTGGGGCAGAAAGTCATGGTGAGACAGTCATTGCTTGGCGGCGACTACGGAATGATCGCAAGGCTTACCCTGAAACCTCGCCCGGATTATTGGGTGAGCTGGCTGTGGGGCCAGCTCATGGGGCAAAATGTTTACGCCATCGACAGCAGCGACCCGGCCCTGCGCAGCTATTTACACGACCGGCCGGACAACAGCGGCCAAACGCTGATGCTGATTAACCTCAAGGCCCACTGCGTTAGCGCACACCTCCCAGCAGAACTCCGTAGTCGTATCAGCCACGGCTACGAAATGACGGCCAAGCGTCTGACCGGGCGGCGGGTGAGAATCAACGACAAAAAAGTGCGCTTCAAGGGCGGCGCCGTCCGCCTCGATCAATTTCCACAGAAGACCTTCAGCGGTACTCTGGCGGCTTATAGCATCAGTTTCTGGTGTTGTAACATCGACCCTGAGCCCGATACCTAGCGTCGCATAGTGCGGTAGGTTTCGTAATGATGCACCGCAAAGCCACGATAACTGTCGTTAACCGGCAATCGTCCATCAACCCGCTGTAATACCCATTCCATATTGGCGCTGCCCTCTTCGCAGAAGGTAATCATCTCGGGGGGAATACACATGGTTTCCACACCCACGACGATTTCCTTGCCTCGGCTGCTGGCATAGCGCAGTTCGTCTCCGGCATCGTTCACAATGCGCTCCTCAGTGTCGCGGTAATCCATTAGTGCGATTCGATCAGCGCCGTCGATAACCCACTGATGCAGGGGGCGAGAGACACCCTCGCGCACTATACTGAATGTGTCCCACCACACTGGCATATCTATTACCAAAGGCAGCGACACCGCCGCCGAGCGATGGCGCGCCTGGGCGATCAGGTCGATAAACTGATTCGCCACCCAGTTGCGTTGATCTTGCCACTCACGAATCAGGTGAGCTTCTATATCAAGATGAATCGCCGTGGGTCGCGCGGCCGGATAGCGACGAGTGTACTCCACAGCCTGATCAATCAGGCTCAGCACTTCGTGATGATGGTCGCGCAGGGCCCACTCCGGTTTGCCAAACATCAGTTCGACACTGATCCCCCTGGATTGGAAGGTACGGATAAATTCCGACAGCATATAATGATTGTTCATTACCGGAATGCGGGCGTCGATATAGGCGGTATTCAAGCCCTTGTTCAGCATAAAGGTCAGCAGTTCAGTGCGCTTGTTCACATTCAACACCGGCTCGGCCCGCCACACCCAAAGCCCTTTTTGCATGGACCTGGGGCCAGCCGCTCTGGCCGGAGCGGGGGCCGCAGTCCCATCGCTTAACTCCGGTGCGGATAAAAACACTCGATCGACACCGGGGTTTGCCGAGAAGTAGGGGGAGCCATTCCCACCGGCAATCCCCAGGTGCACGCTGGTCACATCGGCGGCGTTATAGCTGATGCTCACCCGGTACCAGCCGCCCCCTATCGCCGCAATGTCAGCGCGATGCTCGCTGCCGCGCTCGCCGACAACGCCGGCGCCGAGATCAAAGAAACTGCGCTGAATGTGTCCGCTCTTCCGTGTGCCTAAATACACCCAGCGACGGCCCGTATCCTTGAAATAGGCCGACAACACCTTGCTGCCACTGCGCTGTACCCCAGGAATATCTTCCAGCAAATCGTGGGCGCCTCCGCCATAGGCACGCAAGGAGTAATAACGACCACCCGGGCCGTCTTCCCCGGCGATCGCCGATTCAATTTGATTGGGCTTTAGATTGTGGAGAGTGGCGGCAGATAAAAAAGTGGAGTGAAAACACGCTGCTGCAAACAGCAGGGCGAGGGAGAATAATTTCATGAAGGGGCGGCCTCAAAAACTGCGTCGCCGTACATCGTTCTTGCAACACAGGCGCGCGCCGCCCGCCCAGGTATCAAGCGAGACGTAAGCAGTTTGAACACACGCAGAAACGCTGAGAACCGACTGACGAAAAAATTTAGCGAATAATGTTGTTCCGTGGATAACGCAACGCGTGCAAGACTAGAAACAATCACCAATCCCGGTCAATAGCGCAGAACGCCTTGTGCCAATGGTGTGCGCCAGTTCAAACTTAACACCTTGATAATGCTGCATTTTGTAGGATAACAGCGACATATGGCGCGCCATTATGTCGCCGATAAGCAACACTGATTATTTTTTTAATTTAAGTATATAAAATAATTTTATCGTCAAAAACAATGCGACATATTCATATCGTTATATCAAAAAACCTATCGATATTGAAAACATCAGTCGCATCGCATATGCAGCCTGACCACCCTATTCACTGATCTTTTTATTCAACGGTATTTGCCGACGGCGGCGCACGCGAATGTTCAGCAACTCCACGGCGAAGGAAAACGCCATTGCAAAGTAGATATAGCCCTTGGGCACGTGAACATCAAAACCCTCTGCCGTCAGCATCAGACCAATCATTAACAAAAAGGACAGGGCCAGCATTTTGATGGTGGGGTTGCTATCCACAAAGTCGCCAATGGGTTTGGCGGCAAACAACATCACACCGACGGAAATCACCACGGCGATGACCATCACTGATATGTGGTCCACCAAACCGACGGCTGTGATCACCGAGTCGAGGGAAAACACGAGATCCAGCGCGGCGATTTGCACCATAATGCTGGCAAAACTTGCCACAGCAACCTTTGGCGCACCGGGGTCGTCAAGTTCGAGGCTCGCATGTATTTCGTGGGTCGATTTCGCCAGCAGAAACAAACCGCCGAGAATGAGGATACAGTCGCGACCGGAGATCTCATTACCGAACACACTAAACAGGGGTTCAATCAGCCCCATTACCCAGAACAGGCTGAACAGCAGGGCCAGACGGGCAAACATTGCCAGACCCAGACCAATCCGCCGGGCTTTATCGCGCTGCTCTGCAGGCAAGCGGCCAACCAGAATGGAGATAAAAATAATATTGTCGATGCCCAGCACGATTTCCAGCGCAATCAGGGTACCCAGCGCCACCCAGGCTTCCGGGCTCACCATCCACTCAAACATACTCACCCTCCGACAACGACGCTCAAAAAAAGCCGAGCATAGCGCCTTTTTGGGTGGGGAATAAGGACCCATCGGAAAAATACCCGCGGGTTTAACTTCCTCCTGCGCCCTGCGATAATTTCGCCCACATTATCGCTCAGCTGGAAACCCCATGACCCACACCCCCGTCGCCCTGATTACCGGAGCCGCCCAGCGCATCGGCGCGGAAACCGCCCGTCTGTTGCACCACGAGGGCTACAATATTGTTGTCCACTACCACCACTCCGCCGACGACGCCGAAAAGCTGTGCGCTGAACTCAACGCACAGCGCAACGACTCCGCACTGCCCCTGTCCGCCGAGCTCAGCGACATCGCCAGTGTGCAGGCCCTGGCCACCAACACTATCCAACACTGGGGACGGGTCGATGCGCTGGTGAATAACGCGTCAGGGTTTTATCCCACCCCGCTGGCCAGCGCCAGTGGTGACGATTGGGACAGTCTGTTCGGCAGCAACGTGAAGGGCGCATTTTTTCTCAGCCAGGCGCTCGCACCGACACTCAGCCAGCATCAGGGCGCGATTGTGAATATTGTCGATATCTATGGCGACCGTCCCCTTCCCCAGCATTCGATATACAGCATGGCCAAGGCCGCACTGGCAATGATGACCAAATCGCTGGCGATTGAGCTGGGGCCCAATGTGCGCGTGAACGGGGTATCACCCGGCGCCATACTGCCGCCCATGGCCAGTGACGAATTCGGTGAGCTGGAAGAACGCAATGTCAGCGAACGGGTACCGCTGGCGCGCTGGGGAGCACCCGCCAATATCGCCACGACCGTGTCCTTTCTGCTGAACAAGACCAGCTACATCAATGGCCAGATTATCGCCGTTGATGGTGGTCGCAGCCTTTCGGTGTAGCACTACTGCACCATTGCCGCTCAATTATGCCCTTGGGGACAGACCCCGGGGTCTGTCCCCAAGGGCATAATTGTCTGTTTTTACTACACATTAATATGTCTCGCACGATTTATGCATTGAGCTTGTAGCAACGCTCTACAACAACAAACTTTGCAGAAGAATCGGCGCTACCATGAAACTGAGCAAGCAGACAGATTTCGCGTTTCGCACCCTGCTGTATCTGGGTCAACAGCCCCAGGGTAAGCTGGTTAATATTCAGCAGGTCTGCGATTTTTATGATATTTCGGCAAACCATATCGCCAAGGTCGTGATGCGGCTGGTGCACCTGGGTTTTGTCGATGCGGTGAGGGGCAAAGGGGGCGGCATCAGGTTAGGTTGCCGCGCCGAGGAGATATCGCTGGTCACGGTGATCAGGGAGTTTGAAACCACCCTGCAACCGATAAACTGTGCGGAGCAGCCCTGCCGGGTCATTCAGGGCTGTAAATTGAAGGGCCTGCTGGGCAAGGCGGTGGTCGCCTTTTTAGCGACCCTGGAGCCCTATTCCCTTGCGGATTTACTCTACAACGAGACCACCCGCATTAACTTTCTGACGGAGTCGTAAACCTACTCCGCAGAATCCGGCAGTTCAACGTTGTGGTAAACCTGCTGAACATCGTCGAGGTCGTTCAGCATATCGAGAAATTTCTCGAACATCGGCATATCTTCTTCGCTGATGGGCGCAGTGGTTTGCGGCAGGAATTGAATTTCTTCCACGTCGAAGTCGATGCCTTCAAAGGCATCCTGCAAGGCCTGCTTCACCTTGAAAAATTCGGTGTTGGGTGCAAATACACTGATTTTTCCGTCTTCGCATTCGATGTCGCTGACATCGACATCGGCCATCATCAGTGCTTCCAGTACCGCTTCTTCGTCGTCGCCGGAAAATACAAATATCGCCGAGTGGTCAAACATATGGGCAACACTGCCCTGGGTGCCGATTTTGCATTTGGTTTTGGTAAAGGCCAGACGCACATCACCAAAGGTACGATTGGGGTTGTCGGTCAGGCAGTCGACGATCACCATGCAGTTACCCGGGCCATAGCCTTCGTAGCGGGCCGGAGAGTAGTCTTCGCCACCGCCGCCCTTGGCTTTGTCCAGAGCGTTCTTGATGACGTGACTGGGCACCTGGTCTTTTTTCGCGCGATCGAGCAAGCTGCGCAGCGACAGATTGCCCGCCGGGTCGATACCACCGGCCTTGGCGCTCATGTAGATTTCGCGACCGTAGCGGCTGTAGACCTTGGTCTTGGCGGCGGCCGTCTTGGCCATGGAATCTTTCCGGTTTTGGTAGGCTCTGCCCATTACGAGGCTCCGCTGAAAACGATAAAGCTGGTGATTTTATCCTGCTCGTGCGATCACAGCCAGCGCGGATTGCCCCCGCGCCGGCGGTGATCGAGCTCAGAATTCGAACTTGAGGGGACTGTCGTTGCGCTCATCCAGAACGATGGGCAGGCTGAAGTCCTTGGGCATTTTACGCACGGTGTACACCCGCCCGGTTTCAACATGGCGGTAACGGAAGTGCCCGCTGTTCAACATTTCAACATGGTAGGCATCGTAGTGACCGGAGTCACCCGGGTTTGCGAGTTTCATGCCGTCGAGCATCACCCAGCCGCGAAAGATGCGAAAGTAGATGTCGCCGGACACGCCCCAAAATCCGACTTCCGATTGCGAGCGCACCGCGCCGTCGCTGGCCACGGTGTGAAAGTCGGTGCGGTAGGTGCCATCTGCCGCCCGCTCCACCAGCCACTCCTTGCGCCCGCCGCCCCGGGTTTCGGTCATGCCGTACCATTTACCTATCAGCGCCTTGCGCGCCAACGCTGTGGGCAGGCCGGTGTCGATTTCACTGCGCTCGCCGCGCAGTTCCAGAACGATATTCGAGTCCCCCTCGACGGCGAGGTTAGCGGCGGCGTTGTCATCGCTGTCGGTTTTTGCCTGCATAGCCTTGCGTTTTTCATCGACGCTGACGCAGGCACCCAGCAACAGCAAGGCGACCAATACGAGGATTTTTTGCGGCGCGGCGGCGCTGGCCACCACCCGGAAATGGACTTGATTAAACATCGGTGTCATCCAAACAAAGCAAATGCTGATGCGCGGGAAAATACAGGGCCGCAACAATCGGGCATTCTAACCCAGTTGCCCGCAAAGCCTCCTTATAAATTTGCATCTTTGGTGCATATCGCTCGGTCTGCATACGCAGGAATTCATCGAAGCTTCCGCGACTGCGCGCGGTTTTATAATCGACTATCCAACAGCGCGGCGCATCGCCGTCTTCAATAAAGGCCCGATCGAGAATCAGCGTTTGCCATTGCCCTCCCATCAAGCGGCGAATCGTTTGCTCGCTGGCCTGCCATTGATAGCTACCCAGAATCCAGCGGCCGTCGGGGCACGCCAGAGTATTGTCCAACAACTCCAGTACCCGCCCGACACTGTGCTCCAGCTCCGGCTCCGGGTGGCAGTGATGCCGCAGACGCTGGCGCAGGGCCGCTGACAATCTGCTGCGATCGCTCAACAGGGCTTTTCCGTTTTGCCGTCGACCCAGGTGTTCCATCAGTTCGTGGAACACAATACCGACTGCGCGCTCTTCAATATTGTCTTCCAGCACGGCGTTTTCCGTTTGCCGCTGCACCCGCCGCAAAGGCGAGTCCGCCGTGGGCAGGTTCAGCCACGGGCTGTTCACCGTCACACGGTAGTCCCGCAAGCGCGGGCTCAATGGCACCCGCCGGGGGAGTTGCGCGTCGCTCTCGACCATCATATCGGCACGTTCGAAATCCCCTTCGACCATCGGCCACAGGCGCTGTAAAAAACTGCCTGTGGCGGGTACCAGGTCGCCATCCTTGTTGGCGGTCACCGCCGCGAACACATGCAATTCTCCTTTCGCCCGGGTCAGCGCCACATAGAGCAGCCGGTCCAGTTCTTCCTTGAGCGCACGACTCTGTTCACCACAGAGAAAGTCATACAGGCGCTTTTCCGGCCCACTGCTGGCTTGGGGACGCGGGCCAAACAGCATATGCCCCTGCAGGCGCTGCCAGGCAAGCAGGGGCTTGTCATCGTTGCGACCTCGACCACCAAGGCCGGGCAAAATCACCACATCGAATTCCAGTCCCTTGGATTTGTGGATGGTCATAAGCTCTACGCGGCTGACCGGCGGCGCGGCAAACAGCCGACCCAGGGCATTTTCCAGCGCGGTAATATCTTCCAGAATGCCCGAGGGCGCGTGTTCGTTCAGCACCGCCAACACTCGGTCGATGTCGGTTTGCTGATGGGCCTCAATGCAGGCTGGCCCGCCGAGCCGATACCACAGGGTGCGCAGCGCCCAGCGCAGATCGCGACTCTCCGGGCGCTGGTCCAGCCACTGCAGTTCGGTGCGCAGCCGCGCAACACGGCCCTGCCCCTCCTGGCTCAGTCCTTGCCGGCGCAGGGCAAAGGCTTCCTCGTCCGACAAAATGGCATCGCGCAACAGGCCACCCCCGGTGCGCAGCTGCAACAGGTCGTCCCAGCTGAGGCCGACAAAGGGCGCCCGCAACACGCCGGCCCAGGCGACATCGTCGGCGTCGTGCCACAATGCCCTCAGCAGGCACATTAAATCCATTACCGCGGGGGTGTCGGTAAGACTGTCGATGTCCTGCCCGGAAAAGGCGATACCCGCCGCTTTCAGTGCGGGCAGTATGCCCCGCAGGTGGCTGCGACTGCGCACAAGAATGGCGATCGATACGTCCGCTTGCTCGGCTTGCCGACGCTGGATGATATCGACAATGTGCGCCGCTTCCCGGGCCGCCACCCCCGCCTTGGCGTCGCAGTCTTTGGCAATCGCAAAGGGGTGAATCTGTACCGCACCCGGATTTTTCCGCTGCGGTAAGGCCGCCACATATTCACTGCCACGCTCGGCGAACAGGGCGCTGAAACACTGGTTAACCCAATTGACCAAATCCGGCGACGAGCGAAAGTTCGCCCGCAATTGCAGACGTTCAAGGGCTTTTCCGGCGAACTCTCCGCGCTGACTCAGCTCGTCAAACAGGCTGACCAGACTGCCACGGAAGGCGTAAATAGACTGCTGCAGATCGCCACAGAAAAATACACTGCGGCCATCGTCCGGCTCCCAGCCCTGACAGAGTGCCTCCAGTAACTGGATTTGGCTTACCGATGTATCCTGCATTTCATCGACGAGAATGTGCTCGATACGGTCTTCCAGCAACAGAGCCTCGGAGACGGTATCGGTTCCATCGCCCTGCCCCTCACTGCGCAGAGCCATAATGGCGCGCTGGGCAATTTCACCAAAATCAACGCCACCGCGCTGCTCAAAGACGAGCCGCAGGTGGGCCAGCAAAAAGCGCAGGGCTACACAGAAGTGGCCAACCAGTTCTCGGCTGGCCTCGGGCAGTGTCGGCAAAGGCAAGATCGCCAACCGCCCCAAGGCCTCAGCAAGCATGGGAGCCGCGCCCTCGTCATGGGCGCGCTTCAACCAGGCCTTGACCTGCTCGGTGCCGGGCTGACCCTTGGTAAATTTGGCGTGGTGGGCAGAACCTGGCTTATAGAGCTCGCCCTTACCATTGCACAGACTGGCGGCGAGGGTTGAAACCATCGCCATATCGTCCACACTGACCAACTCCGGGTCGGGCAAATTTGCCGCCCAGGCATGGGCGTCGCAACTACCGGAGGACTCCCTATAGGCGGCGAACAGCTCGTCCACGCCAAAGCGTGTCAGCACCTCCCATTGGGGCAGGAACGCCTCCTCGACCAACTCCGCCAGCGCCGCTTCCATAACATCCAGGTCGGCATTGAGAATATCGTCCTGCCACTGATCCCGTTTAGCCAGCAGCGAGGCCAGCAGCGGTGCCAGGCTTTCGATACGGTTGCTGCCGTAGCGCAGTAGACTCTGCAGGGCCTCGGCCAATACCGGCGGGCAGCTGCGGTCGTCGAGCTGGCGGAACAGGGCCAGGATGGCCTCGCGATACAGACTGTCACTATCGCTGAGGGGCGCAGCGGCACCCATTCCCGACAATAGCGGCAAGCGCCGCACCAGGCTGCCGCAAAAACTGTCGAAGGTGGCAATACGCAGGCGCGAGCTGTTTTCCAGCAGGCCCCAGTTCAGGCGCTGGCTGTGGGCTCTGACCTCGGCGACAGCGGCGGCGATATCCCGGTCGAAGGCACTGCGCACCTCAATGGCCTCACCCTCCAGCAGCGCCTCCATTACCCGCTCTTTGATTTCGCCAGCGGCCTTGTTGGTAAAGGTGATGGCAACCACCTTTTCCGGGCGATCCACCCGCAGCAGGCAGCGCAGGTAACGCAGTAACAGTACACCGGTCTTACCGGAGCCGGCCGGGGCCCGCAGCAACACCGAGCGCGCCGGATCTACCGCAAGGTCACGGGCATCCTGGTCCGGCGGCAACAGCAGCTCTGTCATCACAGCACCTCCTCGTCGTCGGTGGCCGCGCTGCGCAATAGCGGCATGAGATAGCCGCTGAAACTGCGACTCATATTGAGGCTGTAATCGTGCTCGATGTTGCCAGCCAAAATACCCTCTGCCATCGCCTCCAGAGCGGCAGCCCAGGCCTTGAGTTCCGCGGCCCATTTTTGCTCGTCGTCCACATCACTGTCGTGGGCTTTTTTGGCGATAACGCTGTTCGTCCAGTTGCTGCGCACATGAATTTTCAGGTCGTCGGAGCTTTTGATCTGGGCCAGCATCACCCCGTCGATAGGCGCCGCCTCGCTGGCCGCCAGGGCGTATATCGGCAACTGCGGCTCGGTCAGGGCATCGCTGTTAAGGGTTTTGCCATCGACCGTGCCGGTTTTGTAATCGATTACCAGACGCTTGTCGCCGATGCGATCGATGCGATCCATCCGCAGCTTTAACGGTATGCCCATAAAACGGGTATCCAGCTGGGTTTCCACCGCCTCGACGGTGAAGTCCTGCAAACGCATTTTTTCCTTGAATTCGAGCCAGTGACTGACGAGCGCCACAACCCGGGTTTTCTCCAGCCGCAACAGGGCCTCACCGAACCTCATGGTATTGATTTCCGAGCCCGCAAGGGCCTCGTCCACACACTGGCCAACCAACTCCTGCAAGCGCGCAAAGTCGAGTCTGTCCAGCTCGGCTTTGCCACCCAGCCGCCGCCAAACCGCTTCCAGAGTGTCGTGTACCAGCACCCCTTGCAGGCGATGGTCCAGGCCCTCGGCGGGGCGGGGAAACTCGCGCAGATCAAGGCGATATTTCAGGAACGCAAAAAACGGGCTTTGTGCGTACTCCTTGAACAAGCCACTACCACCGCGCAGCTGGTCGCGCTGGGCCACCGGCACCGGCCGTACCTCATCCATGTCTGGCCATTCACAACGGCCCTGCTGGAGGAGCGATTCTTCCTGATCAGGCCAGTTAAACAGAGATTCCGGCAAGGTCAGCAGGCTGCATACCGAACGTGGCGCACCGCCCTCGGCCTCGTGGGCAAGACTGCAATTGACCACGGGGGCGGCCTGCAGAAGGCCCGCCAGAACCTCGCGGTCGCGCTGCAGGCACAGGTTGGCCTCACAACCCGCCACCTGCGCCCGCTGTTGCAGGTGCTGGGGCAAAAACGGCGAGGGCGACGCGCGGCGCGGCAGGGCACTATCGTCCAGCCCCACCAGCCACACTTCGTCGAAGGTCAGCGCCAGGGCATCGTCAATGGTGAGAATTCGAATCGGGCAGGGCCAATCGCGGCTCACGGAAAAACGTTTGGTGGTTAAAATATGCTGCAGCCAGGACAAGGCCTCGCTGTGTTCGACTTCGCCGAGCTGGCGGTCAAGGGCGCGGAACACATCCATCGCCTGACTGAAGCCCTGTCGACACTGGGCGACCACCGGGTCGTCATCGTCGGCGTTGGGCCAACCAGTGGCCAGTAATAACTGATCAAAGCTGCGCACCCAGGCAGAGGGCAATTGCCGCCCGGGATAGGCCGACAACTGTTCACGGGCGGCCATCAACACCGCGACGGTGTCTGGTTCCGCGGCGCGTCTGGCCTGCACTTCGATATCACGCAGACTGCACTGCACGGTGAGCCGTTCGCGCAGCAGGCGATCGAAACTCGCCCGCGCACTGCGCTGTTCCGGCCAGCCGCTGACAAAGCGGCTGCGCAACACTCGGCTAAAGTGCTCCAGCTCGCCAGGCCCGTCGCGCAGCGAGATCAGATCCCAGGCCGCGCGGATCAGCGGATAGGCATAAAGACTCTCACTTCCCTCGAAGTGCCAGGGTTCCTGAATTTCATCCTCAGGCAACAGCGACTGCGGATACAGCTGCCGCCGCAGCGCACTCTCCAGCAAGGGCTTGTAGGTGTTCATATCCGGCACCACTACACCCAGTGATGGCGGCGGACAGGGGTTCGTCGCAGCGTCTTTGCGCCAGGCTCGCAAGATTTCGCTGAGCCGGGTCGCTACAGCGCGGCACTCGTCATCACGCTGGGGAAAGCAATACAGCCGCTGATCACTGGCCGGGGGCGTTTCATCAAGGAGAAAAATGTCCAGCTGCGGCGCGCAGTGGTCAATAAACTGCCGCACTGCGGGCACCAGCTCCGTACGCGGACTGATCACCAAGCGGGCGGGCAAATCCAGGGCGCCATCGGCCAGCAGTGGGGTCAGACGCAATGGCAGCTGCTCACTGCTCAGGGCATCAAGCTCATCCAGTTGCTGTTGCAGCTGCGCGCGCCAATGGTAGAAAGCCTGATATTCCGGCGAGAACAGGTAGTCCTCGCGCTCAGTGCTGAGCATGTACGCTGCATGTAGCTGAAAGGCATCAACAAACTGCCGAACAATCGCCAGGCTGTTCAGACAATTGTCCGGGTAGTAGTCACTGCTTTCGATTATGGGCCGGGCCAGAGCCAGTAACTGAATTGGCCTCAGCACCTGCGCCGAGGGAAAACTCCCATCCCAAAGTTCCGCCAGCCACTGGGCGGCAGGCATCACGGTAATGTGTTCCAGAAACGCCTGGTCGTGGTCGCCCCGCAGGGCGGCGACCCGGTCGCGCTGCTGACGAGCGCTGGCATCACTGGGCATCAGCAGTACGCTCTGCCCCGGCAGATCAAACAGGTGTTCGGCGCGAATGGGTGTCATAGCGTCGTCCTTAACAGGGGGTCTGTCCCCGGGGACAGACCCCAGACGAAAAAAAGCCGCGACAGGCGCGGCTTTCTTCGCAGAAAATCCAGTGCAATTACTTGATTTTAGCTTCTTTGTAGATCACGTGCTTGCGAACAACAGGATCGTATTTCGAAAATTCGAATTTATCCGGAGTGTTACGCTTGTTCTTGGTGGTCGTGTAGAAGTGACCAGTACCCGCGCTGGAGACCAGACGGATTTTATCGCTAGCGCCTTTCTTCGCCATGACGGTGCTCCTTAGTATTTTTCGCCGCGGGCAGTCATTTCAGCCAGTACGGCAGAAATACCCTTTTTATCGATGATCCGCATACCCTTGGCAGAAACACGCAGGGTTACGAAACGCTTCTCTGCCTCAACCCAAAAACGGTGGCTGTGCAGGTTTGGCAAAAAACGGCGACGGGTGCGGTTTTTTGCGTGAGATACATTATTACCGGTTACAGGACGTTTGCCGGTAACTTGACATACTCTGGACATGATTTCTTTCGCCTCTTAAAGCTTTTTACGCAAAAAAGCCCGATGAATTCTGCTTCAAAACTTCCGCTTTAAAAATATGGGCCACAACGCTGCAAACAGCGCCCGAATCAGGCTCGGTTGACTCTCAGGGAGGTCAGACCCAAATAGAGCGCGACTTTATACCAGAACCCTTCCCGCTAATCAACGAAACTGGTGAAATTTCCATCATAAAGATCACTCTCACAGTAAAATGTAATCACTGAAAACTTGTGATAGACTTAGCTCAACCTTATCGCGCGCGATATTAATCCACACTTTTCGCCGCATCGACCAGCAGGAGTCACGATGTCTCAAGACGCTTTCTTCCAGACCTTTCAATGCAAGTCATTAACGCTGCGCAACCGTTTCGCAATGGCGCCCATGACCCGCTCGGGCTCCCCTGGCGGCGTCGTATCTGACACCATGCGCGACTATTATCAGCGCCGCGCCGCTGGCGGTGTGGGCTTGATTATCTCCGAGGGCACCGGCATTAATCGCCCCGGCGCGCTGAACGATAAAAATGTGCCACGCTTCCACGGCGAGGCCGAACTGGCCGCCTGGCAGCAGGTTGTCGAGGCGGTGCACGCTGCCGGCGGCGCCTTTGTTCCCCAGCTCTGGCATGTCGGCGCCATGCGCGCCGCCGCACACGCTGATCCGATCAGCAGCGACATACTGGAAAGCCCCTCCGGACTGGCCATGGCCGAGCGCCCCCGAGGCCTCACCATGAGCGATAGCGATATCGCTGACTGTATCGACGCCTTTGCCCAGGCCGCGCTGGATGCCAAAAACATCGGCTGTGATGGTGCCGAATTTCACGGCGCCCACGGCTATCTCATCGATGAGTTTTTCTGGGGGCCGACCAATCAGCGCAGCGATCGCTACGGCGGCAAATCGCTGGTGGAGCGCAGTCGCTTCGCGGTGGAAATCCTCCAGGCTGCGCGCAAGGCTGTCGGCGAAGACTTTGCGCTGATTCTGCGGGTGTCCCAGTGGAAACAACAGGACTACACCGCGCGCCTGGCAGAGACCCCCGCAGAAATGGAGGCATGGCTGGGCGCACTCAGCGATGCCGGTGCCGATATTTTTCACTGTTCCCAACGTCGTTTCTGGGAACCGGAGTTTGACGGCTCTTCGATGAACTTTGCCGGTTGGGCGAAAAAGCTGACGGGCAAACCGAGCATCACCGTGGGTTCGGTAGGGCTGGAAAGCGACTTTCTCGGCGCACTGACCCACGGCGAGTCCGCACAGCAAAGCTCCGGTGACCGCATCCACGACCTGCAAACCCGCTTTGAACGGGGTGAGTTCGACCTTATCGCCGTAGGCCGCGCCCTGCTTCAGGATGCCAACTGGGTGCAAAAGCTGCAGGACGGCCGGGTTGACGAGTTCGAGGACTTTGATATCGCGTCAATGATGGCAATCAACTAGCACAATCACTGGCAGACGCTCAGGGCCTGTTATGCAGGCCCTAGATCAATCCCCGTTCCGCCAGTGACACCACCTCTGGCCCGGCAACAACACAGTGGTCGAGTAGACGGATGTCCAGCAATGCCAGCGCTTCGCGGATGCGTCGAGTAATTCTGACGTCGGCATCACTCGGCTCGGCAACCCCACTGGGGTGATTGTGGGCAATAATCAGCGCCGCCGCATGCATTTCCAGCGCACGGCGGGCAATTTCCCGCGGGTAGACCGCCGCGCCATCGATGGTGCCGTAGAACAGTGGCTCATAGGCGATCAGCCGATGCTGATTGTCGAGATAGAGCACCGCAAACACCTCCCGCTGCTCACCGCGCAGACGGCCGACCAGAAACTGCCGGGTTGCCTGGGCGCTGGCAAACACTTCGTCGCGCTGCAAGGCCTCGCTGAGGTAGCGCCGCGACATCTCCATCACCGCTTGCAGCTGCACGAACTTGGCATCCCCGAGACCCTTTGAAGCGCAGAACTGCTGCTGGCTGGCAGACATCAGCGCCGACAGACCGCCGTGTTCGGCCAACAGCTCCCGCGACAAATCCACCGCCGACTTGCCGCGCACCCCGGTGCGTAAAAAAATCGCCAGCAATTCGGCATCAGACAACGCGCCAGCCCCGCGCTGCAACAGTTTTTCCCGTGGCCGCTCATCCGCAGGCCAGTCACTTATTGCCATATCACCCTCCGTGGTGAAGCATCAGATTCCAGCGGGCGGTAGTCCCCACCGCCGCGAAACGTCATAATAGCGCTTCCGCCAGCATTAGCGAGCCACAGCATGCAGCAGCTCAGCAACAGACAGATTATCCTCGGCATCAGCGGCGGCATCGCCGCCTACAAGAGCGCAGAACTCGTGCGTCGTCTCAAGGAACACGGCGCCGATGTGCGCGTGGTGATGACCGCCGCCGCGATGGAGTTCATTACCCCGCTGACCTTACAGGCACTGTCCGGGAACCCGGTGCACACCACCTTGCTCGACCCCGAGGCCGAGGCGGGCATGGGCCATATCGAGCTGGCCCGCTGGGCCGATGTGATTCTGGTCGCACCGGCAACCGCTGATTTTATGGCGCGTCTGGCCAATGGCCGCGGCGATGATTTACTGACCACTCTCTGTCTGGCGACCCCCTCACAAATCGCCCTGGCTCCGGCAATGAACCAGGGCATGTGGCGCGACCCTGCAACCCAGCACAATGCCGAGATACTACGCCAGCGTGGCGTGACCCTGTTCGGCCCCGCAGAGGGTGAGCAGGCCTGTGGCGACGTTGGCCCCGGGCGCATGCTGGAAGCCGAGCAGTTGGCCGCAATGACCGCCGCCATGTTCACCAGCCGCGCCCTGGACGGCGTACAGCTGTGTATTACCGCTGGCCCAACCCGCGAGGCCATCGACCCGGTGCGCTATATCAGCAATCACAGTTCCGGCAAAATGGGCTATGCTCTGGCTACCGCCGCCGCCGACGCCGGCGCGCGAGTGACCCTTATCAGCGGCCCCACTCAACTCGCCTGCCCCGAGCGCGTCACGCGAATCGACGTTATCAGCGCTCAGGAAATGTATGACGCAGCACTGGCGCAGATGGGCGACTGCCAGATTTTTATCGGCTGCGCCGCCGTCGCTGACTACCGCCCGGTCAGCACCGCCAGCCAGAAAATCAAAAAACACGAGGAGGCCATGCACATTGAACTGGTGCGCAACCCCGACATTGTCAGCGCAGTGGCCAGCCACTCACAAAGGCCGTTCACCGTCGGTTTTGCCGCTGAAACACAGGATGTGCTGAACTACGCCAAAGGCAAACTCGAAAGAAAGGGACTTGACCTGATAGTTGCCAATGATGTGTCAAACAGCGATATTGGCTTTAATTCAGACGAGAATGAAGTCTTGGTGGTGACTCCGGAGCAGGTAATACCGATCCCGCAGATGGGTAAAAATCAACTTGCCCGGCAGTTGCTGAAGGTCATTGCCGACGCCTTCAAGGCTTGATGCACAGCTGACGGCGACCTACGGCCACCCGGAATAACAATACAATATGATAAAGAAGCTCAACACTGCGGATCTGAAACTGCCCCCTCTGCAACTCACCGCAGCCTCACGTGACATTGTGCTCTCGGGGGTGGTTTGCATCGCCTTGATCGTAGCCGCTTTTTTCTGGCTGCAGCAAAATGAAAAAAAGCGTGTTGAGAGCCTGCGCATCAATGCGCTGACCAGCGCCATCGCCGATCAACAGCGAAAAACCCTAACCGCTTATGTGGCCAATCTCGGCGCCCGCGTAGACAGCGCCAGCCTTCGCCTGCAAACCCTCGACACTGGCAAGGCCAATATCAGCGGGGTGGAACAAACCCTTGCCGCCGCCTTCCCCGAAGCACTCAACGCCTTGTTATTACATGTAGGCGCCCAAGGGATCGCCGACGAAGACACTCACACCCAGCGGCTGCGCAACAACATCGAGATCGATATGCTGCGCAAAAGCCTGGAAACCCGTTCGACCATCGTCGAGACCTACCAGCACAATGGCGAGTGGCTGTTGAGTTTCGTTCGCCCGGTGAGCTCCAGTGCGGCGTTTTTCATCAGCTTTGGTATTCGCGAGACCATTGGCCACGTCCTTTCGGCCAGCGCAGGCAGCACCGTTACCAACGCGCTGCTTCAGCGTTACGGCGGTCGGGAAAGCACTATCATCGCAGCGTCGCCGTTACTGAATGAATTCGAGAAGCAACACCATTTGCCCTTTGGGCTGGTATTGAAAGTCTACCCGCGCCAGGAAATGCTCGGGCAGCTGGCCGGAGACAACACCCTGCCGTGGCTGGTGTGTCTGCTGTGTATTGGTCTGGTCTGCGGCAGTCACAGTATTTTCTTCCTGCGCAGCCTGCAACAGCCTGCACCCTTGGCACGGCCCTCCAAAGTCGAACCGCCCAGCGACCCCGCCGTAGAACTCGAGCGGCAAATTCAGCAGGAATTGACAAAGAAGCTGTCTGCCGGCCGGCAACGAGAGTCCACCCACCCCACACCAAAATTTGATCCTACCCAGCAAATGCGCCCGCCGATGCCCGACATCCCCGAGCGCAGGAACAAGGCAGCTACGCCACCGGCGAACACCGAAAAATTGCGCGATGACGATGTTTTCGATTTAAGCGACGACGGCGACATTTCGCTGGATAACGCCGCCTTCAGCGGAGCAGCCAGCGCGGCTCCCCCTCAGGAGACTGTTAAACACAACCGCAACTGCTTTCGCGCTTATGATATTCGCGGCATTGCCGACCGGGATCTCGGCGACGAACAGTGCCTCGAGCTCGGGCGAGCCATCGGCAGCGAGGCCCTCAACCGTGGCCAGAGCAAGATTTTGCTGGGCCGCGACGGTCGCATCAGCAGCCAGCGCATCCGCGACGCGCTGGTGAAGGGGCTGTTGTCCACGGGCATTGATGTCATCGATTTGGGCCTGATCGCCACACCGATGTTGCACTACGCCTGCCATGACCTGAATATTGGCAGCGGCGTGATGATTACCGGCAGCCACAATCCCCCGGAATACAACGGCTTGAAAATCAGCCTGAACTTCTCCAGTTTAACCTCCGAAGATATTGCCAATCTGGCCACCCGTATCGAGCAGAAGGACTTCCTCTCCGGCGAAGGTACACTGACCGGCGACAGCATTGAGCAACGTTATATCGACCGCATTTGCAGCGATGTGGTGATCGCGCAAAACCTCAGGGTGGTTATTGACGCCGGCAATGGCGCCACCTCCAGGGTTGCACCAGAGCTGTTTGAAGAACTCGGCTGCGATGTGGTGCCGCTGTTCTGCGACATTGACGGGAACTTCCCCAACCGCTCCCCCGACCCGACGATTCCCGAGAACCTCGACGCATTGGCCAATGCCATTATCGAGCACGGTGCCGATATCGGTATTGCCCTGGACGGCGACGGCGACCGCATCGCCGTGGTCACCGCCAGCGGGCGGCGGCCCAGTGCCGACCAGCTGCTGATGGTGCTGGCCGACGACATCATCAGCCGTAACCCCGGCTGCGACATACTGTTTGACGTGAAATGCACCCGCAGCCTGCCACAACTTATTGTGGAACGCGGCGGTCGCCCGGTGATGTGGAAGTGCGGTCATTCACACATGAAGCGAAAAATGGCCCATACCGGCGCCTTACTCGGCGGCGAATACTCTGGCCATATCTTCTTCAACGAGCGCTGGTACGGCTTTGACGACGGGATGTACGCCGCCGCTCGGCTGATCGAAGCCCTTACCCTTGCCGACACCGACATGGACACCGAGCTGGACCGCTACCCCGCGCTGGTGAGCAGCCCGGAAATTTTGCTACCGATCAAGGACGAGGATAAATTTGCCTTTATTAATCGCGTTGCCGCCGAACACCGCTTTACCGATGCCAAGCTGATCGATATCGACGGCCTGCGCTTCGAATTTCGCAATGGCTGGGGGCTGATTCGCGCTTCAAATACCGGCCCGGCCATTTCCCTGCGCTTCGAGGGAGAAAGTGCGGTGGCGATGAACAGTATTCGCGACGCCTTTGCAGAATTAATCGCAAGCATTGATCCTGCACTGGCAGATAGTCTTTAATAGTCGTCTTTTTTCATTCCGGGCTGCGAGCCCCACAAGTACGAGATCGCATCATGTCACTCAGTCGCGACGCCGCCGGCGATATCGCCCGCGTTCTTACCGAAGCCCTGCCCTACATCCAGCGCTTCACCAATAAAACCATCGTGGTGAAATTTGGCGGCAATGCCATGATCGACGACGAGCTTAAGGAGCACTTTGCCCGGGATATCGTGCTGATGAAGCTGGTCGGCATGAACCCCATTGTGGTTCACGGCGGCGGCCCGCAAATCGGCGACCTGCTCAAGCGCCTGCAAATCGAATCAAGTTTTGTCGATGGCATGCGCGTCACCGACAGCGCCACCATGGACGTGGTGGAAATGGTGCTGGGTGGTAGCGTCAACAAGGAAATCGTGTCTCTGCTCAACCACAACGGTGGCAAGGCCATTGGTCTGACCGGTAAGGATGGCCAGTTGATCCGTGCACGCAAACTGAAGGTCACCCAAAAAACCCCGGAAATGTCCACACCGGAAATCATCGACATCGGCCACGTCGGCGAAGTCGCCAGCATCAATAAAGAGGTGCTGGATATGCTGGTCAACAGCGATTTTATTCCGGTAATTGCTCCGATAGGGGTTGGGCCGGATGGCGCCTCCTACAATATCAACGCCGACCTGGTGGCGGGTAAGGTCGCCGAAGTATTGTGCGCCGAAAAGCTGATGCTGCTGACCAATATCGAGGGCCTGAAGAACAAGGACGGCAAGGTGTTGACCGGCCTGAGCACCGCTCAGGTGGACGCGCTGATCGATGACGGCACCATCTACGGCGGTATGCTGCCAAAAATCGGCTGCGCGCTGAGCGCGGTCAATGCCGGGGTCAACAGCGCCCATATTATTGATGGTCGAGTGCCCCACGCGGTGCTGCTGGAAATCTTTACCGATACCGGCGTCGGCACCTTGATTACCAACACCAGCCGCGCCCCTGCGGAGTAACCCCTGAACCGGGCTTTCGCCCGGTCACGCATCAGATTCAAGAGTTGTAGCGGAATGAATAAACGCCCCTCCCGTCGCGATGAGATCCTGCAAGCATTGGCCACCATGCTTGAGTCTCACCCCGGCGGACGCATTACTACCGCCAAACTGGCCGCCGAAGTCGGCGTCTCCGAGGCAGCCCTGTATCGGCATTTTCCCAGCAAGGCGAAAATGTTCGAAGGCTTGATAGAGTTTGTCGAAGAGGCGATTTTCAGCCGCATCAGCGTTATTACCGAGGACGAGGGCTCGGCCACCACCAAGGTCGGCAAAATATTGCACCTGCTGCTGGCCTTTACCGAGCGCAACCCCGGCATTACGCGAATTTTCAACGGCGACGCCCTGGCGGGTGAACACGAGCGTCTGCGCGAGCGGGTGTTGCAATTCTACGACCGCATCGAAACCCAATTGCGGCAGATTTTACGGGAAGCAGAGCTGCGCGAAGGTTTGCGCACCAGCATGACCGTTAACAGCAGCGCCAATCTACTGCTGGCCTGGGTAGATGGACGAATCGGCCAGTTTGTGCGCAGTGAATTTCGCCGCCAGCCCACCGAACACTGGGACGAGCAGTGGCTGTTTCTGGTGGAGCGCTTATTCCGCTGAGGGCTGGCAACGCTATTCGTCGGCCTCATCATTGCGGTGATAATTCCGCCTTTTCAGCACGCTTTCCTGCAGCTGCGAAAAGCGCGCACGATCCCGCTCATAGGCCTCTGCCACCTCGTCAAGCTCCTGGGTACGGCTGACGATTTGCGCTTCAGTACCACTGACCTCGCGGCGCAGGTCACTCAGAGTGGTCACCAGTGATTCCGGCACCTGTTGGCCGCGGCGCTCCAGCTCAGCAGCCTCAGCCTGATTGTTTAATACCTGCTGTTTGATCGCAGTCAGGTTACTTTTCAGTATGGATATACGCACCTGAATATCGCGCAGGGCGCGCTCCTTCGCCACATCGATATCGGCAACATCGCTGTAGCGCAGCAGCAACGACTCATCCCAGGCACGCATTTTCGCCTCGGCCTCTGCCCGGGCCTTGGCCACCGCCTGTTCCTGTCGCCACACTCGACGCTCGTCATCCGACAGGCGGGGCGCGATGGTATCCACCACGGTGCCGTTCGCGCGAATAATGTCGTAACCCCGCGGGACGATCTCCGGGGTCAGGCGATCGACGATGGCAATCTTGCCCTCACTATCGACATAGCGATAAAACACCTTTTCCGCCACCGCCGTGCCGGCAAAAGCCAGCAACAGCGCAGCGAGGGTTATCCATTTTAGCGACCTTAAGGGCTGCAAGGATCGATCACCTCATTATTATCAACCACGCACACCGTATTGATCCCGATACGCGTTAATTCGCTTCACCAGATCTTCGTCACGTTCGGCGTGCAAAAATTCAACGATATCCGCCAGCCCGACAATGCTGACAACAGACAGACCACGCTCCTGCTCCAGCTCCTGAATGGCAGAACGCTCACCCTGGCCACGCTCTTGACGATCAAGACCAATGGCCACCGCCGCCACACTCGCTCCGGCGGCTTCAATCATGCCGATTGCTTCCCGAATGGCGGTACCTGCGGTAATCACATCATCGATGATTAACACGCGGCCGTGCAACTCGGCCCCCACCAGCGTGCCACCCTCGCCGTGGGTTTTCGCCTCCTTGCGGTTGTATACAAAAGGCACATCCCGCCCGTGGCGTTCGGCCAGCGCGCAGGCCGTTGCCGCCGCCAGCGGAATCCCCTTGTAGGCGGGGCCAAACAGCACATCAAACTCAATCCCGGAATCCACTATCGCATCGGCGTAACAACGCGCCAGTGCCAGCAGCGCAGAACCGCTGCCAAAGCGCCCGGCATTAAAAAAATACGGGCTGACACGCCCTGATTTCAGGGTAAATTCACCAAAACACAGGGCTTGGCTGCTGATAGCCTGCCGAATAAAGGCTTCTTGAAAGGGCTTGATACTCATACGACGCTATAATCTCTGCACTTGACGACTGTTGGAAGACGCATTGTACGCGCTGACTCGACACTCTCCCAGCACCCCGGATCTCTGCCTTTACCCAGGGCCTGCCAACACTGATTTCTCACCCCACTTTGCCATCGGCACAGAAGAAATAATGGGATTTTTGTCACTGCGGACTAAAGCTGATTGTTGTCAATGGGGTTTCATTGTAGTCTAACACCCTATTTGCAGGCGAATTGCGGCCTGAGTGTGTAATAGTCGCTCGCATGGCAGCATCCCTGTATCGCAATCATTTTGGGGAGTGGGCGATTGCCCAGCGCTATATTTAGCACCCTCGATTAAACGCCTACGGCGCTACGATCAGACTTCAAAGTACAGGAAACTCATGAGAATCATCAGCTTTTGCGCTGACAGCATCGTCGATGCCGCAGAAAAAGGCTTCTTTGACTGGGTCGTCAAGCAAGACGCCGACATCATTTGCCTGCAGAACCTCGGCATTGCCGAGTACAAGCTGCGCGACGACGTGTACTTTCCCCGCGAGTACAACCCCTACTTCTTTGACTCTGCCGACGGCAAGAGCAACGGGGTGGCGATTTATTGTCGCCAGCTGCCCAAAGCCATTATGACCGGCCTCGGCTTCATGGATTTCGATATGGACGGCCTCTACATTCAGGCCGACTTTGACGATATCAGCATCGGCAGCCTGCTCGCTCCCAGCGTGCCGGATAACGACCCGAAAGCGCAAATACGTAAAAACCAGTTCTTTGAGCAGTTTTACAACCACCTGCACAAAGTGCGCAACAAGCGCCGGGATTTCGTCATTTGCGGCAACTGGGGCATCGCCCACAAAAATATCGACCTTCAGGACGCCAAGTCCAATCACGGCGTATCCGGCAGCCTGAACGAAGAACAGCAGTGGATGGAGCGCCTGTTCCACGAAGAGCACTATGCCGACGCCTTCCGCCTGGTGAACACTGATGCCGACGAATTCAGCTGGTGGCCCGACGGCGAACCCGGTAAAAATGGCTGGCGGGTAGACTATCAAATTGTGTCAGAGCGACTGAAGCCACGGGTGGAATACGGCGCCATTTACAAGGTTCAGCAGTTCGGCAAGCACGCTCCGGTCATTATGGACTACGATTACGAGCTGCCGGAAAGCGCGTTCTGATTCCATCGGGCGGAGACTCTCCGCCCGTTCTGTTTTACTCCGCCAACGCCGCCTTTTGCGCCGCAATCAACTCGGCAATACCCTTTTCCGCCAAATCCATCATCGCGTTCATTTCAGCACGGGAAAACGTCGCGCCCTCTGCGGTGCCCTGCACCTCGATGATTCCGCCACTCTCGTCCATAACCACGTTCATATCCGTTTCCGCGCTTGAGTCCTCGATATAGTCGAGATCCAGCACCGCCTGCCCCTGATAAATGCCTACCGAGACCGCCGCCACCATCTGCTTTAACGGCTCAGTGCTGATCGCACCGCTGCGCTGGAGGCTGCGAATGGCATCCACCAAAGCGACACAGGCACCGGTAATCGAGGCTGTGCGGGTGCCGCCATCAGCCTGTATGACATCACAGTCCAGCGTAATGGTATTTTCGCCCAAGGCCGACAGATCCACCGCCGCTCGCAGTGACCGACCGATCAGCCGCTGAATTTCCTGGGTGCGCCCGGACTGCTTGCCCCGCGCCGCTTCACGCCCCATACGACTGCCGGTCGAGCGCGGCAGCATACCGTATTCAGCAGTTATCCAACCCTGGCCCTTGCCCCGCAAAAAACCCGGCACACCGCTCTCCACCGACGCGGTACACAGCACCTTGGTGTCACCCGTTGCCACCAACACCGAACCCTCGGCGTGGCAGGTATAGTTGCGGGTAATAGACAGACTGCGCTTTTCATCAACAGCGCGCTCACTGGGGCGGATCACAGACATAACACTCTCCTTTGACTAAGCGCGACAGTATACCCCTGAAGCGAAAGACTTTTCCCGCTACAATGGAGGTGATTTACCCTCACCCTCGACCAGACAGGTGCGCCCGTGACGACAACGCCCGTGACCATATGCAGTATGACCGCCTTCGCCCACCACCGCAGTGAACACTCCTGGGGAAGCGCCACCTGGGAGCTGCGCTCGGTCAATCACCGCTACCTGGAGCTGGCCTTCAAACTACCCGAAAACTGGCGGCAGCTGGAGCCGGAACTGCGCGACCGCCTGCGCAAGGGACTGCAACGGGGCAAGGTAGAATGCTCGCTGAAAATTCAACTGCAATCCCAGGACCAGTCCCTGCAACTGAATCATGCACTCGCCCAACAACTCCTCGAAACCGCTCACAGCCTGCGCGCTGACATTGCCCACGCTGCACCTATCGACGTACTCGATGTGCTGCGCTGGCCCGGCGTTATTATCAGCGGCGACATCGACGGCGACGCCATCACCCGCGACCTGCTCGCCACCTTTGCCACCACCCTCACCGAGCATATCGCCAACCGCCAGCGTGAAGGCCACGCCCTCGCCGAACTGATAGAACAGCGCCTGCAAAGCATCGACGACATCGTCCGCGACCTGCGCAGCCGTATGCCCGACATCGTCAGCGCCCAGCGCGACAAACTCCGCGCCCGCCTTGCAGAGCTCAAGGCCGAACTGCACGACGAACGCCTGGAACAGGAAATGGCCCTGATTGCCCAAAAGGCCGATGTCGATGAAGAACTCGACCGTCTCGACACCCACGTCGTTGAAGTTCGTCGCATACTGAAAAAGGGCGGCGCCGTTGGCCGACGACTCGACTTCCTGATGCAAGAGCTGAATCGCGAGGCCAACACCCTGTCATCGAAAGCCGTGGCTTCGGAAAGCACTCAGGCGGCGGTGGAACTGAAAGTACTGATCGAGCAGATGCGGGAGCAGATTCAAAACATCGAATAGCTTTTTTACCCGTCCAAGAATGTCTTAGAAGCCCTGTTATTTGCTTGTAAATACAGGGCTTTTTTATTTTTCCCGTCCAAATCGGTTTGCAGATGTCCGTTACCAACTACCTGTTTAGTGGTGGGCAGATAAATGCCCAGTTCGTGCTGCTTTCTGAGGGTACAGGTAGCTAGCTGCCCCAGAATTGACATAATGCCCCAAGTCATAAATACCCTGTGGGCAGGGTTAGTGTGTTGCTAAGTAGCGTGAATTAAGGCTTTGCCCCAAAAGCCCAAGGGATGAGTGCCAAAAGCTTTCTCAAAAAGGGAAAGTCTTGCTCAATTAGAACGTCACAACACTTTTATGCGCATAAAAATGTAAAATTACGCACTTTTATGCGCTAAAAAATGTAGACTAAGTTATATACAGGCAGCTAACAGTCTTAATTGGCGGGAAATGACAATGCAGCGCAACTTACTCAACGCCCTAATAGCATGGAAAAATCAACCTGTGCGCAAGCCATTATTGATCGATGGCGCAAGACAAACAGGTAAAACCTATCTACTGCAAGAGTTGTTTGGGAAGACCTTTGCCAACATCCTTCGTATCGACTTCCTTGAAAACCCAGCTTACAAAGAAGCGTTCGATGGCTCGTTGTCACCTGACGAGCTAGTAATGAACATTGAGTTGTTAACCAACCAAGCGTTCAATCCAGAAACCGACTTGCTGATATTAGATGAAATTGGCGAATGTGAACGAGCCGTAACTTCGCTGAAGTATTTTGCCGAAAAAGCACCGTCCTATTTTGTCGCAGCCAGCGGTTCAAACATTGGTTTGCTCAATACCTTCCCTGTAGGCAAGGTAGAACAATACAATTTACGACCACTGACCTTCCAAGAATTTATTTACGCATCCAACGAGCAAGCACTGATCAAAGCATTTGATAGTCAAGCAAGCACACCGGCGGTGCACACTAAATTGATGGATAAACTAACCGACTATTTTTTTACCGGTGGTATGCCGGAAGCCGTTTCTGCTTGGTATCAGTTTAAGGATTCGAGCATTCTAGAGCGTGTTGAAAAAGTCACAAAAATTCATGCCGATTTAGTTGAAGGTTATCGCCGCGATTTCGGTAAGTACGCGGGCAAGGTCGATGCCACACTGATTGAATCGGTGTTTAATAGCATTCCAGCCCAGCTATCACTTGTCAGCGATGAGTCGGTTAAACGCTTTAAATTTAAGCATGTGCATGAGCGTAAATCTCGTTATAGCGATTTTGAAACCGCGATCCATTGGCTTAACTGCTGCCGCTTAGCTTTGCCAAACTACCCTATTGAAGGATTGCCGAAATCTCCGTTGGCGGCTTATAAAAAAGAAAATATGGTGAAACTGTTTCTGTTTGATGTGGGCCTGCTCAATCATATGCTGGGCAGCGGTTATAAAGAGATTAAGCAACAAAACTATGAATACAAAGGCTATGTGGCTGAAAACTTTGTGCAACAAGAGCTCACTGCTATTGGCGTTGACCCAAGCTATTCATGGAATGACGCCCGCGCCGAAATCGAATTTATTTTGGCGACCGATGAAGGCGATATCATCCCTGTTGAAGTCAAAAGTGGTAAACGTACAAGAGCAAAATCGTTGGTATCCTACGTTGAAAAATGTACTCCAAGTAAAACCTTTAAGTTAACGGGTACACAAGGCTCTTCAGCGTTAGAACAAACCAATATCGTGATGCCTTTGTATTTCACGCAGTATTTACCTCAGAGATGGTAAAGGCGCGTTGCCTAGCCCCGAAGGTCTACACAAAGTTACCTTAGGAATAACAATTTGTAGACCTGATGCTTACCATTCGACACTCAGTCTTATCTCTCTTGGATACCGTAGTATCCATATTTAGCTTATTTTTATTAAAATGGACACCATAATGTCCATTTCAGGCTAAGTGAGCTTTCTGCTGACTCATTACTATCGCGTGGAACCAGTGAAAAAATGGCAAAGCTATGTTGACGGAAATCGTGCTCGATAAAGCCCTTCAAAACTGCTATGTTTTAGCCCTAACAGCAGCATAAAAACGGCACTGTTTTTCCATTGCTAACCACTAAGATTTAGTAAAAGCCATAGGCAAGTGGTGGGCAGTTTGGTGGGCAAACAAGCATTTTTGATCGGTTCCTTTTCGGTAAATAATTGATTTTGTTATGGTCTAGGCTGGTACTCAATGAGCAGATCCAGAATATTGAATAACCTTGCTAACGCCCGCACCAGCGAATACGCGGCCAGCTGAATTACAAATAGCTTAAGCCGCTAACAGAGCAGCCCTATACCTTGCTGACTTTTCATCCGCTTACCTCGTCCTCCACCACCGGCGCGTGCTTCGCCAGGTCCCCCAGCCGACGTATTTGAATGGCTTCCACACCGTGGGTAGACAGGGCATCTGAAATCACCACGACTTTGTCGTTATCCGTGAACTCGTCCCGCCGGGTCATAATTGCCGCGGCGGTGCCGAGGGTCTTTTCCGGGTCAGAGCTGAAGTTGATGCGGTAGCTGAGCACATTGCGGTTCAACACCAAATGACGGCGGGTACGGCTGTCATTGGTAAAGGCGCAGATCGTGGAGTGCTGGGGGTGGCAGTTGCTCACCAGGTTGGCCATCAGCCCGCGCCGGGTGGGCACCAGTATCGCCTTGGCCTGAATAGATTCTGCCAGCTTGACCGCTGCGGCGGCGATTTCCTGTTTGTCGTTATTCATCACCAGTTCGTCACTAAAGCGCAGGCCACGGGTGCGCTCAATGGAACGGGCGATGCGGTCAAGGATTTCCACACACTTTACCGGGTATTTGCCCACGGTGGTTTCGCCGGACAGCATAATGGCGTCTGCCTCCTCGTAAACGGCATTGGCGACATCGGTGACCTCTGCCCGGGTGGGCATGGGGTTGTCGATCATGGACTCCAGCATATGGGTAGCGACAATGCTGCGTTTGCCGTGTTTGGCGCATTGGGAAATAATCCGCCGCTGCACAATGGGCAGTTCTTCCAGTGGAATCTCCACCCCGAGATCGCCCCGGGCGACCATCACACCGTGAGACTCCTGAATAATCGCGTCGAGGTTTTTAACTCCTTCCTGATCTTCAATTTTGGCGATAATTTTGATTTTCCCTGCCTTTTCGCCCAGTAGTTCCTTCAGTTCGCGGATATCGTCGGGGCTGCGCACAAAGGACAGCGCGATAAAATCCACATCCTGCTCTATCGCAAACTGGATATCCCGCCGGTCCTTTTCGGTGATGGCCGGCAGGTTCACTCGAATGCCGGGCAGGTTGACGTGGCGCTTGCTTTTCAGCACCCCGCCGTCGATCACTCGACACTGCATGGTACGGGCTTCCTTGCTGAGTACTTCGAGATTGATAAGGCCGTTATCGACGGTGATTTTGTCGCCCACGGCGACATCGGTAATCAGGTCTTCGTAGTTGATACGAATCGAGCTGGCTTCCACATCGGCTTCGCCCCGGGCGACAACCGACACGACGTCACCCTTGCGCAGGGGCAGGTCCTGGCTCATATCGCCGGTGCGAATTTCCGGTCCCTGGGTGTCCATCAGCACCGCTACCGGGTGAGCCAGCTTGCGATTGAGGGTGCGAATCGCCTTGATGATCGCGGCACAGCTCTCATGTTCGCCGTGGGACATATTCAAACGAATCACATTCATCCCCGCGTGAGCGAGCTTGCTGAGCATCTCGTAATTACTGGTGGCGGGGCCAATGGTGCAAATGATTTTGGTTTTACGCATGGGCAGTTGGGCACATTCGGTCAATAGTTGAAAGATGGCTCCAGTATAGATTGGGCGCGCGGGTCGTGCCGAATTTCCTCACCGTGCACACCCACCCACGTCCACTCCGTGACGCCGCGAAAAGCAGCCCGTATAATCAAGCCGACCACCACCGCCAACGGAAGTATCGCTATGCCCCAGAGCAGCAAGGGAACCCTGTTTACTGTATCAGCCCCGTCTGGCGCCGGTAAAACCAGCCTGGTTGCCCGCCTGCTCAAGGAAACCCAGGGTATTCAGGTGTCCATTTCCCACACGACACGCCCCATGCGTCCGGGTGAACAGCACGGCATCAATTACCACTTTATTGACCACGAGCAGTTCCAGCAGATGCTGTCGCAGTCGGCCTTTTTGGAACACGCCCAGGTATTCGACAATTTCTACGGCACCTCCCAGGCCTGGGTGGAAGACACCCTGCTCGGCGGCACCGACGTGATTCTGGAAATTGACTGGCAGGGCGCCGCCCAAGTACGTCGGCTGATGCCCGATACGGTATCCATCTTTATCCTGCCGCCCTCCCAGGAAGCCCTGCGGGAACGGCTAACCGGTCGCGGCCAGGACGACGACACCGTTATCAACCGCCGTATGGCTGCCGCTGTCACAGAAATGTCCCACTACGTCGAGGGAGACTTCGTAGTGATCAACGACGATTTCGAACAAGCGCTGGTGGAATTAAAGGCAATAATACACAGCCAACGACTCAAACTGGAAAAACAGCAGCAGCGCCACGCAGATCTTCTCTCTGCCCTGCTGACACAGGCCTAGCCTCTTTGGTAGACTATGTCCAGGTGCCGGTGGCAAATATGTCGCCGCAATTCAGAAATTCAGGATACATGTTCATGGCCCGTATAACCGTAGAAGACTGTCTGTCGGCAGTAGATAACCGTTTTGAGTTGGTAATGGTATCGAGCAAGCGTGCTCGCGCGCTGGCCACCGGCGGTAAAGATCCTCTGGTCGCGGAAGAAGGCGACAAGCCCACAGTGCTGGCCCTGCGTGAAATTGCGGCGGGAAAAATTACTCGTGAAGAAATCATGGCCGCCGACGTGGAAAAAGAAGCCCCTTCACTGGACCTCGGGATTGAGCTGGACCCTTCAGCACTGTAAACCCGTGTACCAGAGGCGTCGATGCACCAATATAGCTTCTTCAACTATAGCCACGGTAAACCCGAACCGGCGCAGTCCATCGACGCCCTCGCAGAATCCCTAGCCAACTACCTTACTCCCGCCCAGGTCAATCAGGTCAAGCGGGCGTATTACTATGCCGAGCAAGCCCATGAGGGCCAGAATCGGCGCAGTGGCGAGCCCTATGTCACCCACCCCCTGGCCGTTGCCGGCATTCTGTCGGAGATGCGTCTCGACGCCCAAAGCCTGATGGCAGCCATGCTGCACGACGTGATCGAAGACACGGCGATCAGCAAGCAGGATCTCAGCGAACAATTCGGCGAGCCGGTGGCCGAGCTGGTCGACGGCGTCTCCAAACTGACCCGTATCGAGTTTCAATCCAAGGCCGAACAACAGGCCGAGAATTTCCAGAAAATGGCCCTGGCCATGGCCAAGGATATTCGCGTCATTCTGGTGAAGCTTGCCGACCGCCTGCACAATATGCGCACCCTGGGAGTGATGCCGCCAGTCAAGCGTCGGCGCATTGCCCGGGAAACGCTGGAAATTTACGCCCCCATTGCCCAGCGCCTGGGTATGCACAATATTCGCGTAGAGTTTGAAGACCTCGGCTTCCAGTCGATGCACCCCATGCGGGCGCGGCGGATCAGTCGGGCCATTGGCACGCGCTTTGGCGACCGCCACAAATCGATCAACATGATTCGCGAAGCCATAGAAAACTGCCTGATCGAAGAGGGGCACAAGGCCCACGTGATCGGCCGGGAAAAGCACCTGTTCAGCATTTACAGCAAAATGCGCAACAAGCGCAAATCGCTGAAAGAGATCATGGATCTCTACGCCTTTCGCATCGTTGTTGATTCGGTAGACACCTGCTATCGGGTACTCGGTTGTGTCCACGCCCTGTACAAACCGGTGCCGGGTCAGTTTAAAGACTATATCGCCATACCCAAGGCCAACGGCTACCAGTCGCTGCACACCGTACTGTTCGGCCTGCAGGGCGTGCCCATCGAAATCCAGATTCGCACCACCGAAATGGAGGAGATGGCCAACAACGGCATCGCCGCCCACTGGCTGTACAAATCCAGTGAACAGGAGCCCAAGCGCAACTCCAGCCACGCCCGCGCCCGCCAGTGGGTACAGGGCCTGTTGGAAATGCAGCAGCGCGCCGGTGACTCGCTGGAATTTATTGAAAACGTCAAAATCGATCTGTTCCCCGACGAAGTCTATGTGTTTACCCCACGGGGCGACATTATGGAGCTACCCGCCGGGGCAACTGCGGTGGATTTCGCCTACGCGGTACACAGCGATATCGGCAACACCTGCGTGGCCTGTCGGATCAACCGCCGCCTCGCACCCTTGTCAGAACCCCTGCAGAGCGGGCAAACCGTCGAAGTCATCACCACCCCCGGCGCACAACCCAACCCGGCCTGGCTGCATTTTGTGGTCACCGCCAAGGCCCGCAGCGGGATTCGCCACTACCTGAAACACCAGCGCCGCGCCGAAGCCGTCGCCCTCGGTCGCCGTATGCTCGAACGGGCACTGGCGAGCATGGACGACAACCTCGAAAACTTCGAGGACGCCCATCTGGCACAGCTGGTCGAAACCACCGGCACCCAAACCGCCGACAGCCTGTACGAGCAGATCGGACTGGGCAACCGAGTGGCGTACCTCACTGCCCGGCAATTACTGAATCTCAGGGACGAAGGCGAGAGCGACGGTGAACACAGCCTGCCCGCACCGATCAACCGCCAGGCAATGGTGATCCACGGCACCGAAGGCTTCCTGGTCAACTTTGCCCGCTGCTGCTACCCCATTCCCGGCGACCATATCGTCGGCATTGTCAGCTCGGAAAAAGGCGTGGTGGTGCACTGCGAAAACTGCCACAACAGTATAGAACTGCGCAATGAACCGGAACGCGTAGTGCCGCTGAGCTGGGCAGATGATATCGACCGCGACTTCTCGGTCGAACTGAAAGTCGAATTGACCAAACAGCGCGGTATTATTGCGGTGCTGGCGACACGGGTAAACGGCGCCGATGCCAGCATTGAAAAAATCAGCGTCGAAGATGAGAACCCGAAAATCAGCACTATCCACCTGGTAATCGGCGTGCGCTCGCGGGTGCACCTGGCCAGTATCATGCGGCGAATACGCAATATTCCCGCCGTGATCAAGGTCACTCGGGAACGGCACTGAGCTGCCTTGCCAACATCTTCGCGGGGGAGCCCCGCTCCCACAGGAACAAGCGGTGGTAGCAGTTTTGCACCAGCGAGCCCGGCTAGCGAAGACATGACATCATCACTCCAAGGACCCCTCATGAGCACTAAAACCATCATCAGCACCGACAAGGCCCCTGCCGCAATCGGACCCTATTCCCAGGCGGTAAAGGCTGGCAACACCGTATACCTGTCGGGTCAGATTCCATTGATTCCTGAAACCATGGAAATGATCGAGGGCGGTATTACCGAGCAAACCCAGCAGGTATTCCGCAATCTCAGCGCCGTGGCCGAGGCGGCTGGCGGGAGCTTGAACGACGCTGTGAAAGTGAATATCTCGCTGACGGATTTGGCGGACTTCGCCAAGGTGAATGAGGTGATGGCCTCGGTGTTCGCCGAACCCTACCCTGCCCGCGCCTGCGTACAGGTTGCCGCCCTGCCCCGGGGTGCCCAGGTGGAAATCGAGGTGATTCTGGCGCTGTAAGCGCCACCGGCCTCAGCGACCGCGGAATTCCTCCACCACGCCGCGAAAGCCGCTGCGATAATCCGGATGCAGCAGGGTATAACCACTCTCCCTTAACCGACGATTATCGCAACGCTTGCTGCCGGTGCGAGCCACCGGTGCCCCCTCCTGTCGATAGGCCACCCCCAACTGCTCGGCCAGCCAGTGTTGCACTTCCTGAATAGACGACGGGGTATCGTCGCTGCCCAGATAGCAATCGTGGAGGGGCTCACCGCGATCGGCCTTGTCGATCAGGTGACAAAGAAAGCCCACACAGTCATCCCGGTGAATACGGTTGGTGTAATGCACCGGGTGCTCCGGTGCGCACTCCCCCGCCACCACCTTGCTCAGCATCTGCACTCGCCCGGGGCCATAGATGCCGGTAAAACGAACTATCGAGTGAGGGCAACCGAAGGCTTTCACCCGTTGCTCACCCGCCAGCAGGCTTTGGCCTGAGAACCGCGATGGCGTGGTAGCACTGTCCTCATCGACCCACTCGTGGCCGCTCTGGTCGTACACGCCACTGCTGGATACAAAAAAGAGCCTGGCGGGACGCTCAAGCTGGGCAAGAATCTGCGCCACCGCCTCCTCGAAAATCACGCGATAACCCTCGGCGGTGTAGGCCGCAGGAGTCAGGGTAAACAGTACATAGTCGGCGCCAAGCTTGCCTAATTTCCCAACACTCTCCCGCTTGCTCAGGTCGGCAGACAAGCCCGCCACACCGAACGGCAGAAGGGCGGTATTCCGGCGCAAGCCCTGCACCTGCCACCCCCGTTGCACAAAGTGTTCCGCCACACCGCCGCCAATATCGCCACAACCAATAATCAGCAACCGTGTTGGTGCTTTGCCCTGCTCTGTCATGATCTATCTACCGCTTGATTTAACCTGTCGCTCTGCTCAGGCATACTGGAAAGCTGATCGCCAGCCTCGTCACTGGCAAGCATACCACTTCAACCTGTTCGGGGAGCACGATGAACACACTGCCACCACAGCATCGCCACGTCACCGTCAACGACGACCACAGCCTGGCCATAGCCGCCTCCGACCTGCCCTTGCCCGGCAGCGGGGAAGTGCTGATCAAGGTTAACGCCGCCGGGGTCAATCGTCCCGACCTGATGCAGCGTTATGGCCTCTACCCACCTCCCGCCGATGCCAGCCCGATTCTGGGACTGGAAGTCGCCGGTGAAGTCGCGGCGGTGGGCGACGGCGTCACCCAGTGGCAAATCGGCGACCGGGTCTGTGCCCTGTGTAACGGCGGCGGCTATAGCGACTACAGTATTGTTCCCGCCGCACAATGCCTGCGTATCCCGAACAACCTCAGCGACATTCAGGCGGCTGGCTTGCCCGAGGTACTGTTTACCGTGTGGCACAACGTGTTCCAGCGCGGCGCGCTGAAGGCCGGCGAACACTTTCTGGTACACGGCGGCAGCAGCGGCATTGGCACCGCAGCCATTACCCTTGCCGGCGCTATGGGTGCCAGGGTATACGCCACCGCCGGTAGTGCAGAAAAGTGCGCCGCCTGTGAGTCCCTCGGCGCCAGCGCCGCGGTAAATTACAAGGAGGAAGACTTTGTCGAGCGTCTGAAAGCGGAAAGCGGCGGACACGGCATGGATCTTATCCTCGATATGGTCGGCGGTGACTATATCCAGCGGGATATCAAACTGGCCGCCGCCGATGGGCGCATCGTATTTATCGCCTTTCAGCAGGGCTTCAACGCCGAGCTCAATTTTGTGCCCGTGTTGATGAAACGCCTCACCCTCACCGCGTCAACACTGCGCGCCCAGAGTGCCGCGCAAAAGGCGCAAATCGCCGCTGAACTCCAGGAACAGGTCATGCCGCTTTACGCCAGCGGCGAGCTCGCCCCGGTGATCGACTCAGTGTTCGCCCTGGAGGATACCGCCCTGGCCCACGCGCGTATGGAGAGCGGCAATAACATCGGCAAAATCATTCTCGACCTGACAAAAACCCCCTGATCCAGCAGCAATCGTCGCTATAATAGCTACAAACTATCGACTTGGAGGCTATGGTGACATTAACTGAATTGCGCTACATCATTGCCCTGCAGGAGACAGGGCATTTCGGCAAGGCCGCCGACAACTGCTTTGTCAGCCAGCCGACCCTCAGTGTGGCGGTAAAAAAGCTGGAAGAGGAACTTGGCGTCTGCCTGTTCGAGCGCAGTCGCGGCCAGGTAACCTGCACCCCGATCGGCGAGAAAATTGTGAATCAGGCGCGCTACGTGCTCGAACAAAGCGAGCGCATCCGCGAGCTGGCCCAGCTGGGTATCGACCCCCTGGGCAGCCCACTGGCGTTGGGGGCCATCCACACTGTCGGCCCCTATCTGTTCCCCCGGGTGATTCCCGAGGTTCGCGCACTGGCCCCGCAGATGCCGTTGTATATCGAGGAGAATATGACCGCCAACCTCCGCGAGCGGCTGCGCAGCGGCAAACTCGACGCCATTATTATCGCCCTGCCCTTTAATGAGCCCGAAGTGGTCACCCAAACCCTGTACGAGGAACCCTTCGTGGTATTGCTGCCGGCTGAGCATCCCCTCAGCCAGCTCAGCACTATCGCCGCCGAACAGTTATTTCAGGAAAACGTGCTGCTGTTGGGCGAGGGCCACTGCTTTCGCGATCAGGTTCTCGCCGCCTGCCCCGGTTTGCAACAACACCTGGCCCGCAGCGACCGCCTGACCCAATCCGTTGTTGAGGGCAGCTCCCTGGAAACCCTCAAACATATGGTCGCCTCAGGTATGGGCATCAGCGTATTACCCCAATCTGCCGCGGAAGTTGCCCCCTACGGCAAGGGCGTGCTGTGTACCCGACCACTTAGCGGCCCCAGCGCCATGCGCAGTGTCGCCCTAGCCTGGCGGGCGAGCTTTCCACGGCATCAGGCACTGGACGTTATTGGCACCGCCGTGCGCCGGGCAACGACACCCACCTCCACTCTCGCTGCCGAATGAAACAGCCACTGGATCAGCTCGATGTCGCCAGCCTTAAGGGTGTTGGCCCTCGTCTGCGGGAAAAGCTCGCCGCACTGGGTATTCACTGTGTGCAGGACCTGCTGTTTCACCTGCCCCTGCGCTACCAGGACCGCACGCGTATTTGCCCCATTGGTGCCCTGCGCCCCGGCGCCGATGTAGTGATCGAAGGGGAGATCCTCGCCGCAGACATCGTTTTCGGTCGACGGCGCAGCCTGGTGTGCCGCCTGCGCGACGGCAGCGGCACCACCACCCTGCGCTTTTTCCATTTCAGCGCCGCACAGAAACAGCAATTGCTCCCCGGCACTCGCCTGCGCTGCTTTGGCGAGGCCCGGCGCGGCGCGGGTGGCCTGGAGTTCTACCACCCGGAATACCGCCAACTCAGCGATGCCGATATTCTTCCCATCGACGAGCGGCTCACCCCGGTGTACCCCAGCACCGAGGGATTCGCCCAGGCCAGCTGGCGCAAGCTGTGCGATCAGGCCCTGTCGCTGCTGGACCAGCACCCGCTCAGCGAGTGGCTGCCCCGGCACTGCCTGCCCACCGCGTTGACCGGGAGCTGGACCCTCGCCGAGGCCCTGCGTTACCTGCACCACCCGCCGGTCGATGCCTCGCTCGAACAACTGCAATCCGGCTTGCATCCCGCCCAGCGCCGCCTCGCCTTTGAGGAGTTGCTCGCCCACAACCTGGCGCTGCAAAAACTGCGTCAGGAAGCCCGGCGCCACGCCGCCCCCGCGATGCTCGGCAGCGATACGCTGGAACGGGCGTTTCTTCGCGGTCTCGGTTTTCAACTCACCAAGGCCCAGCAACGGGTAGTGAATGAGGTGCAACATGACCTCGCGCAACATGCTCCCATGCTGCGATTGGTGCAGGGGGACGTTGGCAGCGGCAAAACCGCCGTCGCGGCCCTGGCCGCACTGCGAGCGGTGGCCAGTGGTTATCAGGTGGCAATAATGGCACCTACCGAAATCCTTGCCGAACAGCACTTCCACAGCTTCAGTAATTGGCTGCGACCACTGGGGCTGGAGGTCGCGTGGCTCAGTGGCAAACAGAAGGGCAAGGCCCGGCAGGAGCAACAACAACAGGTGGCCGAGCACCGCGCTCAGGTTGTTGTCGGCACCCACGCCCTGTTTCAGGACGAGGTTGTCTTCGCACGGCTGGGATTAGTCATTATCGACGAACAACATCGCTTTGGCGTTCACCAACGACTGGCCCTGAAACAAAAGGGCGAAGAACAGGTCGGCCAGGCCCACCAATTAATAATGACCGCCACACCAATACCCCGCACGCTGGCGATGACCGCTTACGCCGACCTCGACACCTCGGTCATCGATGAATTACCGCCGGGACGCAGCCCGGTGAACACGGTGGTGCTGGCCAACAGCCGCCGCGATCAGGTCGTCGAACGGCTGCGCGGTGTCTGCCTCAGTGGACAGCAGGCCTATTGGGTGTGCACCCTGATTGAAGAGTCTGACAAACTCCAGGCCCAGGCCGCCGAGGTCAGCTGGGAGCAGCTGAAAGAGGCCCTGCCCGAGTTAAAGGTGGGGCTGGTCCACGGCCGCATGAAACCCGCCGAAAAAGCCGCCGTCATGGCATCCTTCAAAGCCGCGGAATTAAACCTGTTGGTCGCCACAACCGTCATTGAAGTGGGCGTGGATGTGCCCAACGCAACGTTGATGATAATCGAAAACGCCGAGCGCCTCGGCCTCGCCCAGCTCCATCAGCTGCGCGGCCGAGTGGGTCGCGGCAGCCAGCAAAGCCACTGCGTACTGCTGTATCAATCGCCCCTGTCGCGCAATGGCCGCCAGCGACTCTCGGCCCTGCGCGACAGTAACGACGGCTTTGAAATAGCCGAGCAAGACCTGCAATTGCGTGGCCCCGGCGAGGTGCTGGGCACCCGCCAGACCGGGCTGATGAGCTTTCGCATCGCCGACCTCCAGCGGGACGAAGACCTGCTCGATGCCGTGCGCGACACGGCCGAGCAGGTGACCGCCGACCAAGGCCGCGGCAGCGCCGCATTAATCAGGCGCTGGCTGGCGGATAAAACTTTGTATGCGTCGGTGTAAGTACGATTCAGTCACCGTATTTTGACTGCCACTACTGACTTTATTTTTAGTCCCTGTAGGTTTATGCTCGGTTGACGTTGTACATCGCACGCCCCCGCACGGCGAAATATTGAGGCAACGACTTCAAACACATAGGAATGTGGATAATGGGATACGGAATATCTGCTCAACAACGCGCACCTGCGCGGCTCTTTCCTTCAGAAATTTTCGTCAACTCCCCTTTTCCTGTTTTAAATCAAATTACCGAGAGGATAGCTCGCTGTATATCGCATCGCGCAAGTGTGCGTGTTTGATATAGCAACGCCGGTGTATTTGTTGTCGCTCGCGTCCAACTGTGAACACAGATTTTTAGTAACAGTTGACTATCTCGACGTAGATCCTGACAAACTGAGCAAGTCCTTAATCAACTGAAGGAGCATCAAATGAAAGACGTACTGTTTTTTGACAACATGCTTACCCCCAAAATAATAGCATTGGTGTATTGGCTGCTACTCCTCGGCGCATTAGCTGGCGGCTTGGGTACCATATTTGGTGGCTACGGTGGATTTACTTTCGGAAAATTCTTCATGGGCATTGCGTACATTGTTGGTGGCTCTGTTGCTGCGCGAATATGGTGTGAGCTTCTAATAGTACTGTTCAAAATGAATGAAGCGCTGCAGGAACTGCGAAATAAGTAGCTTGCGCAAACTGCTCATAACAGAGAAACGACATCACCATTACAGCATGTGATATTAACAATGAGGATGAATTCTGAAATTTAAACACACTCTTTTGGTAGCTATCGCCGTTCTATTTGCGGGATGCACTACGGTAGATGTCAACAGGGAACCCAATTGGGCAAGTGAGAAAAGTCGTCTTTCCGAAGTGCTGGTGTTTAGAGATAAAAAGTGGTGGTACGGAAGAGTTGAATCCGGTTTTGGCTCAACGGAAAATTATGTTGTGGCCTTAAGGAATATGGAATATTCGATTGTGCCTGTACCTGTTGGGAACAATATATTTCAAGTCATCGGGGCTGGTGGATCACCACCTTATAAGTTCAGTATGTCGATTACTGAGAATGAAAGGAGATGCATTCAGGTTCGTGGAAATGCTGCGTCTATGTCAATGGCCCTGATTCCCATTTTAGGCTTTATGATTCCCAGCTTTGTAGCAAACGAAGTTGAATGCCCTGGCGCAGAGCAACTGTCAAATTATGAGCTTGTATCGCCCACCTTGTAAAAAGTGGCAGCAACACTTTTCCGCTAGCAAAACTCCCGGCGATGTGAAATTAGCAACGGTGGGAAAATTTGAGACATTGCCGAATTGCGCCGTCCTTCCTGCGAGCCACTAATTCGCAGGCCAGTTATTTTGTTGTTTTAGTTGCGTCTGTTTATCCAGCTATTACCTAGCAACTACCCACCTTAGACTAATGAGCTATATAAGCGGTGAATCTTCCCTTTAATCCACGGCCTCTGGCTATACTGAGAAAACGCTGTATGCCGCGGTAGCACTGTAAGCCGCAATAACACCCACTACCCCTTTTCGGAGGATAGTCAGATGATCACTGTAACCCCCACAGATCAAGGCCGTGTTGATGTAGAAATAGAAGGCACTATCACCAAGGAGGATATGCAGGTTTTTCTGGAGCAGCTGAGCACCGTAGCCGAAGGCATGGAGCACGGTCACATGCTGTTTAAAGTGACGGACTTTCATTGGCCCTCCCTTGGTGCGGTAGGTTTTGAGCTATCGCACTTTGGCCAGTTTCTCCGCGCTTATAAGCATTTTGAAAGAGCTGCTGTGGTTTGCCATAAAAGCTGGATTCGCAAGGTCGGTGAATGGGAAGGTCATTTATTTTCGTGGATTAGCATTCGGGCATTTACTCCCGAAGAGGAAGCACTGGCCATCCATTGGCTAGAACACGGAGACAGGGAGCAGGCCGCTTAGTTCCCTTGATTTCCAGCCACCATCCGGTGGCTGGAATACGTTCGATACTTGTCTGCGCTGAATCAGCTATCGTCGTAGACTTATGCCCACCCTGCGCCATCTTTCCTCCAAAAAAAAGCCTCGGCAGGCCAAGCCAAAATCACAGACAACCTTAGGCGACGGTATATGAAAGTTTCGGTATTTGGTACGAAAGCCTACGATCAGGATTACCTTATTCGAGAGAACCGCGCCTTTCATCACGAACTGATTTTTCTTGAGGCTCACCTGGGCCCGGACACGGCCGCGCTGGCGCAGGGCAGTGCAGCCGTTTGTGCATTTGTTAACGACCGGCTCAACCAAGCTTGTTTAGAGCAACTTGCAGACATCGGGGTAACCGTTGTGGCACTGCGCTGCGCCGGCTTTAACAATGTGGATCTTGCCGCTGCGACGCAATCCGGCATTACCGTGGTACGTGTGCCCAAGTACTCCCCACACGGCGTGGCGGAACATGCGGTGACCTTGATTCTTTCGCTGAACCGCAAAATTTACCGCGCCTACAACCGAGTTCGCGAAGGCAATTTTCTGCTGGATGGGCTGCTCGGCTTCGACCTTAATACCAGAACGGTGGGTGTTGTCGGGACGGGCAATATTGGCGCCGTGTTCTGCAGGATTATGCAGGGCTTCGGCTGCAAAATTCTCGCTTACGACCCCGAGCCCAACAGCCAGTGCGAAAATATGGGGGTGGAGTATGTGGATTTTAACAGCTTGCTGACTCGAGCCGATATTATCAGTCTGCACTGCCCTTTGACTCCGGCGACACACCACTTGATTGACGAACGTGCACTATCGCTAATGAAAAGCGGGTTGATGTTGATCAACACCAGCAGAGGTGGACTGATTGACACGTCTGCCGTAATCAAGAATCTGAAAACTGGCAAAATCGGCTACCTGGGTCTTGATGTCTACGAGGAGGAAGCCGATATTTTCTTTGAAGACATCTCCGATAAAATTCTCAACGATGATGTCTTCGCCCGCCTGCTGACCTTCCCCAATGTGTTGATTACCGGCCACCAGGGATTTTTTACCGCCGATGCACTGGCGAGCATCGCCCACAATACCTTGCAGAACCTGGCGGATATTGAGCAACACCGTCCATGCCCCAATCGAATTAGCGCAGCGACTACAAGCTAGCGCGGCGCTGTACCGAGGTTGCAGGCAGGGACCGCCGGAGCGGCTTTGGTACCATATCGATACGCCGCACTGAATAAAGCCTGAGTCCTAGCCCTCCGTACGCAAGCTCAACAAGCCCCTCTCAAGACTTTTGAGATGATCTCGCAGGCCGGCTTTACTACCGGAGATACCCACCGCGAGGATGTCCAGCACGGTCATATGGGCCAGCCGCGAGGGTAAGGGGGTATAGTTGCCCTCTTCGATGTCCACATCGACATAGATCGGCAGGTCACTCAGCTCGGCGATGGGGCTGCCGCTGGGCGCCAGGGCAATAACCGGCGCACCGCTGGCCTGAGCAAGTTTTATCACGTCGAGCAATGCCTTGGTGCGGCCTGATTGGGAGATAGCTACAACCACATCATCGCTGTGCAAGGACATGGCGGACATAGCCTGCACATGGGGATCGGAGTAGACGCTGGCGCTGATTTGCAGGCGGAAGAAATTGTGCTGGGCATCGCTGGCCACCGCTGCCGAGGCGCCAAAGCCGTAGAATTCCACCCGCCGTGCATTGCTGAGTAATTCCACAGCTCGTTCGACAGCACTAACTTCGATGCTGTCGCGCACCTTTTTCAAGGCCTCCATCGTGGAATCGAACACTTTGAAGGTGTATTGCTGCGCGGAGTCATCGTCGCTGAAGCTGAAGGCTTCGTATTCCGGGCTGTGGGCGATGTGCTGGGCAAGGGCCACCTTGAAATTCTGAAAACCATCACAGCCAACCGCGCGGCAAAAGCGCACGACCGTCGGCTCGCTGACGTGGGCCTCCTGGGCCAGATCAACAATGCGCATATGGATCACTTCGCGCCGATTGGCGAGAATGTAATCAGCCACCTTGCGCTCGCTGCGGCGCATCGCTTCTCGGCCGGTTTCTACCGCGCGGATGATATTTCGGGGTTTCACGTTATTCTCCGTCCCCGGTAGCTGTGAACAGTCTTGCTACCGACAGGCCTCGAGTATAACCCAGTCGCCGCCTCACTTGTTCAAGATTAGCCGTGTCAGCGCCGCTCAATCCCGCTAGAATAGTCGCCCATGGACGTATCTTATATTCTCGATCAACTCAACGACGCTCAACGCGACGCCGTCACCGCTGACAGCCCGGGCACGCTGGTACTGGCCGGCGCCGGAAGTGGCAAAACCCGCGTGCTGGTACACCGCATTGCCTGGAAAATCCAGGTAGAGGGCCTGTCGCCCTATAGCATTATGGCGGTTACCTTTACCAACAAGGCCGCGCGGGAGATGCGCACCCGAATAGAGGAACTGCTGAACAACAATGTACAGGGCGGTATGTGGGTGGGTACCTTTCACGGACTGGCCCACCGGCTGCTTAAGGCCCACGCCAGCGAAGCCGGGCTACCCGATAACTTCCAGATCCTCGACAGCGACGATCAGCTGCGGATGATGAAACGCATCCACCGGGAACTGGGTCTTGACGACGCTCGCTGGCCGCCCCGCCAGTCCTGCTATTTCGTGAATGGCCACAAGGATGAAGGCCGCCGCAGCGCCCATATCGACGACCCCGGTGGCGATCTGTACCTGCAAACCATGTTGCGGGTATACCGGCGCTATGAAGAAATCTGCCAGCAGCAGGGTGTGATAGACTTCGCCGAGCTGCTGCTGCGAGCGCTGGAGCTGTGGCGAGATAACCCTGCGGTACTCAGCCACTATCAGCAACGCTTTAAACATATTCTGGTGGACGAATTCCAGGACACCAACGCAGTGCAATATGCCTGGCTGCGTATTCTTGCCGGACGCGGTATGCCCATCACCGCCGTCGGCGACGACGACCAATCCATTTACGGCTGGCGGGGCGCACGTATCGAGAATATCCAGCAATTCTCCAAGGACTTTGCCGACACCCGTATTATTCGCCTGGAGCAAAATTATCGCTCCACCGGCACGATTCTCTCGGCCGCCAATGCGGTCATTCAGCACAACAGCCAGCGCCTCGGCAAGGAATTGTGGACGAGTGGCGAAGACGGCGACCCCATTGCGCTGTTTGCCGGCTTTAACGAACACGACGAAGCCCGCTTTGTCACCGATCGCATCGAAGAGTTGCTGAAAGAGGATTACCGCCGCGCCGATATCGGCATTCTGTACCGCAGCAATGCCCAGTCGCGGGTGTTGGAAGAAGCCCTGATACGCGCCGGGCTGCCCTACCGTATCTACGGCGGCCAACGCTTTTACGACCGATTGGAAATCAAAAACGCCCTGGCCTATATGCGGCTGATCGCACTGCGCGACGACGACACCGCGGTTGAACGGGTCATCAACACACCCACCCGAGGCATTGGCAACGCGACAGTGGAAACCTTGCGGCACTACGCCCGGGATCACCAACTGTCACTGTGGAAGGCTGCCGTCGCTCTGGTGCAGAGTGGCGGCCTCGCCGCCCGCGCGGGGAATGCGCTGCGCGGTTTTCTGTCACTGGTCGAAGACCTGGCGGAAAAAACCGCGGAGATGCCCCTCGACGAACAGGTCGATTATGTTTTGAGTCATTCCGGCATCCTCGACTTTCACGCCAGGGAAAAGGGTGAGAAGGGACAGGCGCGGGTAGAAAACCTGCAAGAGCTGGTAAGCGCCGCACGCAGTTTTCAACCGGAGGATCCCGAAGAGGATATTCTCCGCGCCTTCCTCGATCAGGCCGCCCTTGACGCCGGAGACCAGCAAGCTGACCCCCACGAGGACAGTGTACAATTGATGACCCTGCACTCGGCAAAAGGTCTGGAGTTCCCCATCGTGTTCATGGTGGGCGTGGAGGAAAACCTATTCCCCCACAAAATGTCGATGGATGACCCGGCAAGGTTGGAAGAAGAGCGACGGCTGGCCTATGTCGGCATCACCCGCGCCGAGCAAAAACTCTTTCTGAGCTACGCCGAGTCCCGGCGCCTGCACGGCCAGGAAAGTTTCAACAGTCTGTCGCGGTTTGTCCGCGAAATACCCAATGAGCTTATCAGCGAAGTGCGCATCAACAATACCGTTAGTCGCCCCACCAGCTTCGCCAACGGCAATCTCGCCGCACAGGCTGCAGCGGCCAATGGCATGGCACTGGGCCAGCGGGTATTGCACAGTATTTTCGGTGCGGGCGTCGTACTGAGCTTTGAAGGTCAGGGGCCAAGTGCCAGGGTCCAGGTTAATTTCGAGGACGAAGGCAGTAAATGGCTGGTGCTGCAGTACGCCAATCTGCAACTGCTATAACCACTTAATCAGGTAACGATAATAACGATGAGTCAATCCACACGTTCCTACACCCCCGCCATTATCCTCGCTCTGGTGGCCGCTCTGGTCACCATGAGTTGGCTCTATGTTGGCGAGCGCAGCCGCATGTATGCCAGCGACAACACCCTGTCGCGGGAACATGCCGGTGGCAGCGAGCAGGCATTCGAGTGGAAGCTGGTCACCACCTGGCCGAAGAATTTCCCCGGTCTGGGCACCGCACCGGAAAAATTTGCCGAGATCGTCAATCGCATGAGCAATGGCCGGCTGGTAATCAAGGTATTCGGCGCCGGCGAACTGGTGCCCGCCCTGGGCGTATTCGACGCGGTATCGGCGGGTAGCGTTCAGGCCGGACACGGCGCCGCCTATTACTGGAAGGGTAAGCTGCCCTCGTCAATATTCTTCACCGCCGTGCCCTTTGGCATGACCGCCCAGGAAATGAATGGCTGGCTATACCACGGTGGCGGCATGGCATTATGGCGTGAAGCCTACGCTCCCTTCGACCTGGTCCCCCTTGCCGGTGGCAACACCGGGGTGCAAATGGCAGGTTGGTTTAACCGCGAGATCAACTCGATTGATGATCTCAAGAATCTGAAAATGCGCATTCCCGGATCTGGCGGAGAGGTTCTCAGCCGCCTCGGTGGCACCTCGGTCACCATTCCCGGCGGCGAGCTTTACACCTCTCTGCAAACCGGCGTAATAGACGCGGTAGAGTGGGTCGCACCCTATAACGATATGGCCTTTGGTTTTCAGGAAGTTGCCCGCTACTACTATTACCCCGGCTGGCATGAGCCCGGCTCCACGCTGGAGATCATTGTTAATAAGCAGGCATTTGACGCCCTTCCTGACGACCTCAAGGCCATCGTTGAGGCCGCCGCACGGTACGCCAACGCCGATATGCTTGACGAGTACACCGCGCGCAATAACACCGCACTGAAGGAATTGGTGGAAGAGCACGATGTTCAGTTGCGCCGTCTGCCCGACGACGTGATTCGCGCACTGCATCAGGCCTCGGACGAATATCTGCTGGAATTGTCGAAAACCGATGAATTGACCGGGCGTGTCTATAAAAGCTGGAAAGCCTTTCTGGAGGATGCCCGGGAGTACCACCACATTTCCGAACAGGCTTATATCAACGCCCGCGACTTATAGCCAAGCCTGGACAAGGAGGCCTCAGTGAAACAGGCCCAGTCCCCCGGGGTGAGTATAGCCGGGGAAGACCTCGCCCAGTCGAACACCGCCGCTGCGCCGCTGCAGTAACTCGCTCAGCACCTGTCGGTAGTCGGTAGTAACCTGCAAATCGCCGTTATCCAGATCACCGTCGGCCAGCCCGGGCCAATCGCTGTGCACTCGGCCACCATTGACACCGCCACCCAGTAACAACATGGCGTTGCCATGGCCGTGATCAGTGCCAAAGGAGCCATTCTCTCCCGCTCGGCGGCCGAACTCGCTCATGCAAACCACCGTGACCCGCTGCATAGCCGTAGGACCAAGATCCTGCATAAAAGCGACAAGGCCATTTGCCAGCGTCGCGAGGTTATTTCGCAGCGCACCATTCTGATTGACATGGGTATCCCAGCCGCCGATATCGACACTGACAAACTCCGCACCAATATTAGACCGAATTAACTGAGCAGCCTTGCGCATGCCGCGACCAAAGCCGTTGTTGGCATATTCCGCGCCATTGGCAGGCTCCAGCGCGGCAGGATTCGCCCGCTTAAGGGTGTCCAGCACCTCCAGCGCCAGGCGGCTATGTATATCGAGCCCGGTATTGCTACCGTGCATCATCGCCATCGCCGACAGAAAATCCGCGCCCTGATTCATAATGCTGTCGAAGCGGTCGAAGGACGACAGTGCAAGGGGCGGCACCGGCCCCTGCTGGCTGTGGGGCGCCGCGCCGGCAATCGCCACCGAGCGAAACGGTGAGGCGCTGCTACCGCTATGGGTCGCCGCGACATGGCGCCCCACCCAGCCGGTCAATGTTGCCGTGGGATCCTGCACGCCACTTTCCATGATTGCCTGGGCGTCGAAGTGTGAACGGCTGCTGTGAGGCGAACCCGCGGCATGTACCGCCGCAAACTGCCCTGACTGCCAGTAGGGCAGCAAGGGCGACAGCGCAGGATGCAGGCCAAAAAAGCCGTCGAGGTCCAGTGCCCCATCGTTTTCGCCGGGGCGAGACACCCGCACAATTGGCCTGCGCGCGTAGTAGTCGTCACTGCCATGGGGCACGACAACATTAAGCCCGTCGACCGCGCCGCGCATAAATATCACCACAACAGTATTGCCACTCGCACCGGCGGCACGACTGATGGCCTGCTCGGTTTCCTGTCCGACCAGCTTAGTCCACAATTCTCGACGGCTATAGGCCATGGTTCAGATCCTTATTGTTATCGGCGCAGGGCATAGGGCGACGACACCAGCAACGCCATCAGCCGCCGCCAGAACTGTTCTGTTGATGCCGCGCCGCCGTCGGGCTTCACCCCGGCGGCGGCCAGCAGGACGGAGGCCTGCTCTGGCAGTAGCTCGCGCATTAACAGGCGATCGCGCATATTTGCCAGCGCCCGTTGCGGGTCGGTCTCCTGACCCGCGGCCCAGGCCGCATTACTCAGGCCGTCCTCGCGCTGCTGACCGGCAACCTGAATGGTGTAACGCCAGCGCTCCAACAGACCGTTGACACTGGCCCAGTATGATTCAACATCGGGATAGCCATTCGGGGACGGCCACTGGAAAGGAACGTGCCCTGTTCGACTGATCATGGCATCGCTGTTGGGCCCTTCATAAGCGTCGTTAAAATCACTTTTCAGGGGATCAAACATTGAGTAATCGGGCTTCGGCAAAAAGTCGATATTGGCCAGGCCCGACATGCTGTACAAATCGGGAATCGCCGCCGCCTCAAGAATATCGTTAACACTGCGATCGTTGTCCATCTGCGGGTCGAGGGCACGCACCAGATACAGGGCGCCCTCCTGAGGACGAGTGAGCTTGGCATCGGCGGAATTGCGGAACTCACTGCTCGCAAAGACCTGGCGCAACATCGCAGGAATATCGCCATCACTGCCCCACGCCGCCGCAACTGCGTCAACAAATCCTGCCGGCGCGATACCATCCGCCACAAAACGACGGTACAACTTGCGCGCGATATGCCGCCGGGTCGCCGGGTGCGCCACCAGAATATCGAGTACGTCGTCGCCGTCTTCCATGCCGCGATTGGCGGCGAGGGAGTGACCCAGCACCGTTTTGGCAGCGGAATCGTGGTTGTCGCTATTAAATACAAAGGTGCTGTGCTGGCCAAACAGGCAGAGCTGATCCTGCTCGTCGAACTGAACTGACCAACCAGTAAAGGCGCGAGCTACATTTTTAATATCGGCTTCAGTATAACCGCCGTCCACCCCCAGGGTGTGTAGCTCCAGCAGCTCTCTCGCGTAATTTTCGTTGGGATTTTTCCCGGTGGAACGGCGATTGTCGAGATATTCCAGCATCGCCGGACTTCTGGCGGAGGCCCGCAGCATTGCCGAGAAACTGCGCAAGGCGTTCGCGCGAATGACCTCGCGGTCGTCCAGGGTTTTCATATGACGGGCAATACCATCGCCGTGATACACCGTAAAGTGATCGCTCCAGAAATCGACCATCACCTCAAACAACTGCTTACGACTGAAAATGCGTCGGAACAGGGTCGCGGCGCGCAGCTCCCGCATCACTCGACCATCGTCCTTCAACTGTGCGAGACGACAGGCACTGTAGTTGACCGTTGGCCAGCGAAAGTTGACCTCGGTTTCAACATCCGCATCGGCAGTAAAGTTCGGATCGAGTTGCTCGTCTAACCAGCCGTCAATGCCGAGGGACCTGAGCCGTGCCAGCTCGTCGGGGCCTGGCCCCCAGGAGGCGCGCTTTAACAGATGTAATTCAGCGGAAGGGGGCGGCAGGTTGGCAGAGGCCGCCGTGGAATTTTGCTGCAGCGCGGGGCTGCTTTGGGCGGTGTTTTCGGTATTTTCCGCAACAGCAGGTGCGCTACCCCCTCCCCCGCCACCACCACAGGCGGTGAGACCCAGGGCGACGGCGCCGCCACTCCATTGCACAAATTGTCGGCGCGTACTCATAGCAGCCCTGCGATCTGTCAGAATTCTAACAGTTAGCTTAAGGGAGAAAATTCGGCGGAGCCGAGACCCACTTCACAAAGCTGCCGACTCCGCGGCACAGGGCAGGGTTGATCGCCTATTTTGCGAAACAATGCAGAACCAACATCGTTTCACAAGGCGATAACACTTATCAGGTGGCTAAGTTAGTCCACCGAGCGAGTGCGGCCGTTGTCGTCGATAGCCACGTATACAAATTCGCCCTCGGTAACTTTAACCGACTCATCCTCGTCGATGTCGGTGGTCCACACCTCGACATTGACACGAATAGAGCTTCGACCTATCTCGACAATTTCGGTGTAGCAGGTTACCACCGCGCCCACATTAACTGGCGTTAGAAAAGCCATACCGCCCACCGCTACGGTCGCGATACGTCCACCTGCACGGCGTCCTGCAGTGATACCTCCAGCAACATCCATTTGCGATAACAACCAGCCACCGTAGATATCGCCGTCAGCGTTGGTATCTGCGGGCATTGCAATCACCTGCAAGGCCAGCTCGCCGATAGGACGCGGTGCATCATCTATGTCACGCATTACAGTTCTCTTCTTTTATAAGGAAAGATTTAGGCGCCAGTTAACGTTTTAGCATTAGTATTGTCAATCTAATTACCTGAGCAGCCCTGGCAACCAGGTTGCCAGGCCCGGCCACATCGCCAACATCAGCAACATCAACAACTGCAGGGCAATAAAAGGTGCAACTCCCCGGTAAATCTGCGCTGTACTCACTGACGCCGGCGCCACACCGCGCAAATAGAACAGGGCAAACCCGAATGGTGGGGTCAAAAACGAGGTTTGCAAGTTCAGCGCGATCATAATGCCCAACCAAATCGGATCGACACCCATAGCCAATAATATCGGCCCCACAATTGGCACAACCACAAAGGTGATTTCGATAAAATCGAGAATAAACCCGAGCAGGAAGATCACCAGCATGACCAAAGCGGTTGCCATAACCACCCCGCCGGGCATGCTGTCGAAGAAGTGGTGAATAAGTTCGTCACCACCAAAGCCGCGAAACACCAGTGAAAAAACCGCCGCGCCGATAAGTATCATAAACACCATGCAGGTCACCTTCATGGTCTCCTGCGACACCTCGGCCAAACGCGATAGCGACAAGCGCCCCCGCGCTGCAGCCAGCAACGCGGCACCCAGAGCGCCGACCCCGGCGGCCTCGGTCGGTGTGGCGGCCCCCAGCAGAATTGAGCCCAGCACGGTCACAATCAGCAATACCGGCGGCAAAAAGCCCTTGGCCAAATCCTTCAGCGGGGGGGGCTCAAGGTCGCTGGCAGGAGGAGCCAGCTGCGGGCGCACAATGGCAACACCACCCACGTAGAGCATATACAGCAGCACCAGCAGCAATCCCGGCACCAGTGCGCCCACAAACAAGTCGCCAACCGACAGGGTTTTCGGGCTGAACACGCCCATATTCAACTGGGCTTGCTGGTAAGCACTGGACAGGGTATCGCCCAGCAATACCAGGGCGATCGACGGCGGAATAATCTGCCCCAGCGTACCGGTGGCGCAGATGGTTCCCGTTGCCAGCGAGGGGTCGTAGCCACGCTTGAGCATCGACGGCAGTGACATCAGGCCCATGGTCACCACGGTTGCGCCGACAATACCGGTGCTCGCCGCCAGCAACATACCCACCAACACCACTGATATACCCAAGCCACCCCGGCGGCGGCCAAACAGCGCAGCCATATTGCCCAGCAATTCCTCTGCAAGCTGGCTCTTTTCCAGTAGCACCCCCATCAGCACAAAGAGTGGTACCGCAATGAGGGTGGTATTGGAAATCGTGCCGAAAAGCCGGTTCGGCAGTGCGCTGAGAAAGGTGGGGTCGAAATGACCAATGCTGATACCGATGCCGGCAAAGATCATCGCCACACCGGCAAGGCTGAACGCCACTGGATATCCCAGCATCAAGACCACGCAAATGGCGAGAAACATGAGTAACGGCAGCAATTCAATCAACATGACGGCGCTCCGCTCAACACCCGAACATTGCGCAGTAACTCAGCCACGCCCTGCAACGCCAGATTTATCGCCATTAACGGAATCAGACTTTTTAACAGGAAGACTCCGGGAATACCCCCCGATTCCGCCGATGTTTCCCGAATAGCCCAGGCTTTCGCGGTAAATTCCCAACTGCTGAAGACAATCAGCCCACAGAGGGGCAGTAAAAACACCAGGGTGCCGAGGCTGTCGACCCACGCCCGAGTGCGGGGGGAAAATCGCTGGTAGAGAATATCTACCCGCACATGGCCACCGTGCTTGAAGGTGTAGGCGGCCCCCAACATGAAAATGCTGCCGTGCAGGTAGGTGATCGACTCCTGCATTGCCATAATGCCAGCGCCGAATCCGTAGCGCATTACCACTACCCCTGCGGTCACCGCCATCATTATCGGAATACACCAGGCCAACAGGCGGCCCCAAAGTTCGGTGTAGCGGTCGATCAGTAAGATGAATGCCGTCATGATACTTGTTTGAGTATGTCCGTTTTTATAAGCCGCACATTATAGGCACAGGCAGCCCCGCCCCGCCATGCGACAGGCGGCGAAACGCGGTATCATTGTCGCTTTTCGCCCCGTATTGGATACACATGCAGACTCCCCCGCTCTCTGAAAAGGAAACCCGGCTTGAACTGTTCGCCGGCATCCACCCGCAAAACCAACAACCGGTGTTCGAGCAATGTCTGGCCACTCCCACGGAGACCGAGCACCAATACCGCCTGTTGAAGTCGCCGATGTTTGTACGCGGCGTAGCCGCGCGGGATATCGTCAAAATTGTGCCGGAGTCCCGCGGTCGTTTTTCACTGGTGGAGCGCGGTGGCAACCTCTGCGTGCGGGTCTTTCTGCGCGAACCGGACAGCGCGCTTGAAGAGGCACTGACCGGCGAGCTGGAAAAACTTGGCGGCCATCTTGATATCGCCAGCGAACGGGCACTGGTGTACAGCATCCACTTTGGTATCGGCTTTCAAACGCTGGAAAAGCTGCTCGACACCCATCTGCCCAAGGGTTCTGCCCGCTGGCTCTACGGCAATGTGTATGACGATGAAGGACAGCCACTGAACTGGTGGCAGTCGATGATGCAGGTTTAGACACGAGGCAGCCATTAACCATGCTAATGCTTATTTCTCCAGCCAAAACGCTGGACTTCGACACCCCCGCCCATACCGACATCTTTACCCAGGGGGATTTCCTCAAGCAGTCCCGCGCCCTGATCAAGGAGCTGCGCGAGCTTGCCCCCCACGATATTTCTGCGTTGATGAAAATCAGCGACAAACTGGGCAGCCTCAATCATCAGCGCTTTGCCGATTGGCACACGCCGTTTACCCCGGACAACGCCAAACAGGCCATTCTCGCCTTTCGCGGCGATGTGTACACCGGCCTCGACGCCGACAGTTTCAACGACGATGACTTCGCCTTTGCCCAACAGCACCTGCGCATTCTCAGTGGCTTGTATGGTCTGCTGCGACCGCTGGATCTGATTCAGCCCTACCGGCTGGAAATGGGCACGAAATTCGCCAACAGCGGTGGCAAGAACCTCTATGAATTCTGGGGCGACAGCATTACCAAGGCGGTCAACAGGCAGTTGAAGGAGACCGGGCCACTGCTGGTCAACCTGGCGTCCAACGAATACTACAGCGCGGTAAAACCGGGGCAAATCAAGGCCGACATCATTACCCCGGTGTTCAAGGACTGCAAAAACGGCAAATACAAAATCATCAGTTTTTACGCGAAAAAGGCCCGAGGACTAATGAGCGCCTGGATCATTAAAAATCGCATTACCGAGGCGGAGCATCTCAAGCAATTTGACTGCGAGGGCTACTATTTCTGCCCCGCCCAGTCCACTGCTCGCGAGTGGGTATTCCTGCGTGACGAAGTCGCCTGATACGACTACTCCATTGCCAGAACAGCCCGCCAGTGTGCCTCCTCCACTGGCATTATCGACAGCCTGCTGCCCTTTTTAAGCAGTGCCATTCCATCAAGTGCCGGGTTGCCCTTCAGCTCCTTCAGGGTAATCAGCCGCGATAACTTACGCTGGAATTGCACATCGACCATATACCAGCGCGGATCATCGTCGCTGGCCTTGGGATCGTAGTATTTCGACTCCGGGTTGCGCGCCGTGTGGTCCGGATAGGCCTCCCTCACCACTCTGGCAATCCCTGCCACACCGGGGGTCTTGCAGGCGGAGTGGTAAAACAGAATTTGATCGCCCACCTTCATTCGGTCGCGCATGAAATTGCGCGCCTGATAATTGCGCACACCGTCCCAATGCTCGGTGGCATTTTTCCTCGCGGCGAGGTCGTCGATACCAAAGGTATCCGGCTCGGATTTCATCAACCAGTATTGCATCACCTGTTCCCCTTGGGGATTATGGCAGGCCCACACTCACCCCAAATGACTGGACGATATGATGGAAAAGCCTTTTTCACAGGCCTGCGAAAACAATAAAACACCTATTCTCGAGCAGCTGCTACCTGCATTGCAAGACAGCAGGTCAGTGCTGGAAATCGGTAGCGGCACCGGTCAGCACGCGGTTCACTTCGCCGCGGCGATGCCCCACCTGCAATGGCAGTGTTGCGACCAGCGCCCCTACCTCGACGGCATTCGCCAGTGGATTGCCGATAGTCACCTGAGCAATCTCCTGCCTCCCCAGGAGTTTGAGGTCAATCACTCCCCCTGGCCCAGCGGCGAGTTTGACACCGTGTACAGCGCCAACACCCTGCACATTATGAGCTGGCCGTCTGTCGAGCGGCTGTTCGCTCGACTGGCCGAGCAGCCGGGCATCACTCGGCTGTGTATCTATGGCCCCTTCAACTACCACGGCGATTTCACCTCGGACAGCAATGCGAGCTTTGATCGCTGGCTGAAAGACCGCGATCCTCTCAGTGGTATCCGCGATATGGAAGCAGTCAATGCCCTCGCTGCAGAAGCCGGGTACACCCTGCACCGCGATTACGCCATGCCCGCCAATAACAGGCTTGTCATCTGGCTGCGCTAAGCGTTTGACCAGCGAAAAAAAAACCCGCTGCAAGCAGCGGGTTTTTATCAGAGCATGATACTCAGAGCTACTTAGGGCTCGTATTCGTACTCGTACTCGTCTTCGTCGGCTGAGCTGGACTCTTCCACGGCAGCAGGCTCGTACTCATACGACTCTTCCGCAGCAGGCTCTTCAGTCATCGGCTCCTCAGTCATCGGCTCGTCCAACATGGGCTCGTCGGCCATGGGCTCTTCAACCGCTGGCAGGTAGGAGTTGTCTACCGGCACGTCTGTGCTACCCAGAACTTTCAGCTCAACGCGGCGGTTTTGCGCACGGCCTTCGGCAGTGTCATTGCTCGCCACTGGCTGCTCTTCACCGTAGCCACGGGCAGTCAGGCGGCTGCCTTCAACCCCTTTCAAGGTCAGGTAACGCTTGACTGACTTGGCGCGGTTTTGCGACAGGTTCATGTTGTAGCTGTCGCTACCTTTGCTGTCGGTGTGACCCTGCAGCTCAACATCGAAACCAGGCGAGCTGATCAGCGTTGCCGCAACACCATCAAGGATGGTTTCAGCGTTAACGGTCAGTTGCGCGCTGTTGAATTCGAAGTTAACACCGCGAAGTACAACAGACTGCTCTTGACCACAACCATTGGACATTACCGGCGTACCAGGAGCGGTATCGGGGCAAGCGTCATTGCGATTCACAACACCGTCGCCATCGCTGTCCAGCGAACAACCCTGCTCGTCAACTTCTTCGCCGGCAGGTGTGTTGGGACACTTGTCGAGGTAGTCGGCAACACCGTCTTTGTCGCCGTCAAGGGGACAACCTACGCTGTCAACCTGAACACCGCGGGGGGTGCCGGGGCACTGATCCGCGTTGTCGAAAACGCCGTCGCCGTCAGCATCTTTCGGGCCGTACTGGGCATCAAAGAAGTTAAAGCGCAGACCCAGCAACAGGCTCTGTGCTTCGTATTCAGTTTCAAGGCGGCTGGTGTCGCTCTTGAACGTGGGGTCTTCAGACATGGCGTAGCGGTAACCGGCGTCCAGTACCACACGAGGGGTCAGGTGGTAGTTCAAACCCGCACCCAGCTGGCCAATGGTGACATCATCGCTGGCGCCGTTCACTTCCATATCGGCCATACCGATACCAAAGCCAAGGTAGGGACGCAGACGCTCACCCTGATTGAAGTCGTACCAGAAGTTGACCAACAGCTGCTCTACAGACAGGTCGCCGTTACCGTTTTCGACTTCATTCTCGCCGTCGCGGTACTCAAGCTCTGCACGCCAGGCACTGGCAAACTTGTAACCCAGGCTGATACCGAAGGCGCCATCGGCGTCATATTCGGTTTCAACATCTGATGTGCCGCCACCAGGCAGCGCACCGATGCCACCCAGCAGGCCACCAATCGGGTCATTGCCCGTTGCCGCTGCACTGGTTGTCAGTTCACCATCAGCGTCGAAAACGTCGGTATAAAACGCGTTTCCACCCAGATAGAACCCTTTCTCTTCTTCGGCAGCAACCACGCCCGCAGCAGACGCAAGTATCGCGCCAGCCATCAGGCTAGGAATCCATTGCTTGCTCATAGCTTTCCCCCAGTCATTAGTATTAAAGGTATTGTTTCCAACATAGTATGTATAAACCACTATTCAGCGGAAGTTTAACCGAAACTACGACCGCCAGTTAGTGATATAAATCCCGCATTCTGCGCAATCCCCGGTTATGCGTGACATAGCGCACATTTATGACTTATCTTTGTTGACATTTCAAGCAATAAAGCAGAATGCCTACCAAATACGGTACTATACCCGCTATTTCTCCAGGAGACATTCATCAATGGCAACCGAGTTGCTTTCTCCCGCAGGCAGCCTGCGCAATATGCGCTACGCCTTTGCCTACGGCGCCGACGCGGTGTATGCCGGACAGCCGCGCTACAGTCTGCGCGTCCGCAACAACGAATTCAAGGATCTCGACACCCTGGCGACCGGTATTAATGAAGCCCACGCAATGGGCAAGCAATTCTACCTGGCCTCCAATATTTCCCCGCACAACGACAAGATCCGCAGCTATCTGCGCGATCTGGAGCCGGTGATTGAACTCGGCCCGGACGCGCTGATAATGGCTGACCCCGGCCTGATTATGCTGGTCCGGGAGCGCTGGCCAGACCAGGTCATTCACCTTTCTGTGCAGGCTAACGCGGTCAACTGGGCCAGCGTAAAGTTCTGGTATCAGAACGGTATTCGCCGAGTAATTCTTTCCCGCGAACTATCACTGGATGAAATCGAGGAAATCCGTCAGCGGGTGCCGGAGATGGAGCTGGAGGTCTTCGTCCACGGCGCGCTGTGCATCGCTTACTCGGGCCGCTGCCTGCTCTCGGGCTATATGAACCACCGCGATTCAAACCAGGGCGCCTGCACCAATGCCTGCCGCTGGAAGTACGACGCCCACGCCGCAAAAGAAGACGACAGCGGCGATTTGATTGCCGTGCAAAGCTACACCCCCGAACCCCAAGTGGAGCCTGTGCTACTGCAACAGGCCCAGCGCCCCGGCGAATATATGCCCGCCTACGAGGACGAGCACGGCACCTATATTATGAACTCCAAGGATCTGCGCGCTGTGCAGCATGTGGAGCGCCTGCACAAACTGGGCATTCATTCACTGAAAATCGAGGGTCGCACCAAGTCTCACTATTATGTTGCCCGCACCGCCCAGGTCTACCGCCAGGCGCTCAACGATGCCGCCGCCAACCGCCCCTTCAATATGGGGCTGATGGATGAGCTGGAAACTCTGGCCAACCGGGGCTATACCGAGGGCTTTTATCGGCGCCACCCGCCCAAGGAGTACCAGAACTACGAGATGGGCCTGAACAACGCCCAACAGCAGCAGTTTGTCGGTGAAGTGGTCGACGCGGCTAACAACAGCGTGACTATTGATGTCAAAAACCGCTTTGGCGTGGGTGACCCCATGCAACTGATGACCCCGGATGGCAACCATCGCTTCAACCTCAACACCCTGCTCGACAAAAAGGGCAAGGCCATAGAGCTGGCACCCGGCTCCGGCCATCGGGTCACCATCCCGCTGGACCGGGATATCCCGACGGAAAGTCTGCGTTACGGCCTGCTGGTAAAGGATATTCACGCTCAGGGTTGAGCCTGCTACGCTAAGTGAAACCCTGCGACGAGGCGGTGAATAAATGGACAGACGGAAGTTACGCACACTGCGCGGCCTGATTAACCTGAGTCTGCTGGCCCTGATTTTCGGCGCGATCCTGCAGTTGATGATTGGCCTGCTGGACAGCTACACCGCGCTGTTCATCGGCGTAGGCGGTGTGCTGCTTACCTTCTACTGCTATCGCCGCGCCGATCGCGAAAATGCCAACCAGCTCAGCTACAGTCTGTGGCGGCTGCTACCCACACTCGCCTTTATCGCCGCCCCCATCGCCGTGTACTGGTACGGCAGCGACGCCCAGTGGAGCACCGGTGAAATTTTGCTACTGGTGCAGATCGCCTGTAGCTACCTTGTGCCAATACTCAGTCTACTGTTCGTGGAGCGCGCGCTGAAAAAGGCCCAGCAGTAGCGAGCACTTACTCACTCTGCCTGAACGGCAGCATTCGCGCCGCCTCCAGTAAATACTGGTCGATATGGCGGCGCTCCTCCCGCAGAAAGCCATCAATCGCCTGAGCAAAGCCCTCGTCGGCCAACCAGTGATTGGAGTAGGTAAGTATCGGCTCAAAGCCCCGCTGAATCTTGTGCTCGCCCTGGGCACCGGGATCAAAATGCGCCAGCCCCTGCTCGATACAGTGCTCGATGCCCTGGTAGTAGCAAGCCTCGAAATGTAGAAAGTCGTATTCGCGAACACATCCCCAATAACGGCCATAAAGGCTGTTGCTGCCCTGAAAATTCAGCGCCGCGGCCACTGGCTCCGCCCCCTGATAGGCCAGTACCAGCAACATCTGCTCGGGCATCGTGGCGGCAATCGCGCGAAAGAAGGCTTCGTTCAAATATCCGCCGTGCCCGCTGCGCTTGGCATAGGTGGTTTGATAGCAGCGGTAGAAAAATCGCCACTGCTCGTCACTGGCCTCATCGCCGCGCAACCGGCACAGGCTCAGCCCTTGCTCTGCCACCGTGCGGCGCTCTTTGCGCAGGTTTTTGCGCTTGCGCGAACTGAACGTCCCGAGAAAGTCGTCGAAACTGGCAAAACCCCGATTGAACCAGTGATACTGCGGCCCCACTCGCTGGGCCATCCCGGCCTGCTGCCAAGCATCGGAGCCGGGCTGATCGGGAAACAGAATATGCACCGACGACGCGCCGAGCTGCCGGGCGCGAAGCTGTAACTGCTCAACAAGCCAGGGCATCAGGGCCTCGGCGTCCAACCCTTCGCGCAAACACAGACGCGGCCCAGTGGCCGGGGTAAAGGGCACCGCCGCCACCAGCTTGGGATAGTAGTCGCGACCATAGCGTTGATAGGCATTGGCCCAGGCCCAGTCGAACACATATTCGCCGTAGCTATGGGATTTGATATACAGCGGCAGCACCCCGACCAACACCCCACCTTCGCGCAACAGCAGGTGTTGGGGTTGCCAACCGGTTTCCCGGCGACAGGCCCCACTGGCCTCAAGCGCCGCAAGAAAGCCATGTCGAGTGAAGGGATAGTGTTGTCCGGTCAGCGCATCCCATGCCTCCGCCTCAACCTCGGCTATCGCCTCGCAGTATTCCAGCTCAAGCATATTCAGGCCCTTGCGCCGGTATCATGCCGATCCCGCCGCGCCGTTCAGGGTGTAGTGCAGCACAATCCCCAGGCAAATCACCATGCCAACGTAGTGATTGTTCAAAAAGGCCTTGAAACAGTCCTCTTTGCGGCGATCGCGGATCAATTGTTGCTGGTAAAAAAACAGTCCTGCCGCCGCCATCAAACTCGCATAGTAGATAAAGCTCAGCGCAAACTGCTTGCCCACCAGCACCATGATGAGTATCACCGTGGCCTGCAGCATTGCCGTAATCGCCCGGTCGTCGTCACCAAACAGAATCGCCGTGGATTTCACGCCAATTTTCAGGTCGTCGTCCCGATCAACCATCGCGTAAAAGGTGTCATAGGCCACCGTCCACAACAGCACCGCGATATAAATCAACCACAGGGTGCTCGGCAACTCACCCCGCTGGGCGGCAAAGGCCATGGGAATGCTCCAGGCAAAGGCCGCTCCCAATACCACCTGGGGCAAATGGGTGTAGCGCTTCATAAAGGGGTAACAGGCGGCGAGGGCAACCGCGCCCAAGGACAGCAATACCGTCAGCCAATTGGTCAACACCACCAGTGCGAAGGCGCTCAGGCACAGCAATGCAAACAACACCAGTGCCTCTTTTTCAGTGACCGATCCGGTGGCAAAGGGACGCTCACGGGTGCGCGCGACATGGGCGTCAACCTTGCGGTCGGCGTAGTCGTTAATCACACAACCCGCGGAGCGCATTAAAAAAGTGCCCAGGGAAAATATCACCAGCAACTGCCAGTCAGGCCAGCCTTCGGCGGCCAGAAACAGTGCCCACAGGGTCGGCCACAGCACGAGATACGTCCCTATCGGGCGATCCACCCGCATCAGCGCGAGGTAATGGGGCATTTGCCTGCGCAGCGTGTGTAGTGTTGTCATCATGGAAAAGTTGCCCGGTTATCAGTTCAATCCAGCGCCGGCAGTATACCATCGGCGTTACCACCCTTGCCCCGTCATCGCCACTCAGTCCCAGGCCTGAAAGGCCGGCAGAAAGATTTCACTCACCATAATCGGCCGCTCCCGCAGCAGAAAACAGGAGCGCCGCCCCCACAGTGGCTCATCCACCTCGACGCCCTCGCTCAGTCGGCCCGGCGCGGTGCGACAAATTTCATAGGGAACGCGCCGCATACTGCGGTCGGTGAACAACAGGTGGCCCAACGGACGACTGTCGAGGCGGCGCAGGCGGCGTAAATGTCCGGTCAAGCTGGAGGCCGGCATCACGCTGCGGGCGAACACCCAGGGCTCACCATGGCAGCACAGCAACACCTCGCGTATAAGCCCCCACTCGCGATCGCCCATATCCAGTAAGCGGCGCTCCGACAAGCGCGGCAACCCCCACTGCTGGCTCAACACTCGCACCCGGAAATGGCCGCCGGACTTTCGTCGCAGATGAGCGGTAAGGGAACCGGTGTCCAGCAGCCACCGCGCAACCGGGTGGGGTAACGCGGCTCCTGCAAACTGATTAGCCGGGCGCCAATTGGCTTCCGAGCTGTGGTATCGCCTGAATTGGAGGGGGTACAATGCTGACCTTCCAGTGTACTGGTCACTGTTTAAACAGCTGCACAGGGCGCAATATGCTGTTCGCCGAGTGCGGCAGAATGCGTGAACCGCCACCGACATGCAAGTCGGCGCAGCGCACTGGCACCAATCAATAACAGCCGCTGACGGCAACAGGATAATCGCGTTATGAGTAAGTGGGAATGCATAGTATGTGGCTGGGTTTATGACGAAGAAGTCGGCGACCCCGAGTCTGGTATCAAAGCCGGTACACGCTGGGAAGACATTCCCGACGACTGGCTGTGCCCGGACTGTGGCGTTGGCAAGGAAGACTTTGAGATGATCGAGCAGTCGGAGCCGTCCAACCTGCCCCACCACGATGACGCCCCGACCCCCTCCGCCGACGCGCCCATCATTATTATCGGCTCGGGACTGGCCGGCTACGGGCTGGCCCGGGAGTTGCGCAAACACGACACCGACACACCGCTGATTATCATCACCGCTGACGATGGTCGCGCTTACTCCAAACCCATGCTGTCCACCGGCTTCACCAAGAACCAAGACGCCGACGCCCTCGCGCAGAAGGATGCAGGCAGTATCGGCGAAGATCTCAACGCCAGCGTGTGGACCCACACCCGCGTGACCGCCATCGACACCGTCGCCCAAACCGTGTCCACCGGCGATGCCCAGACCCAGGTGCATTACAAGAAACTGGTGTTGGCCCTCGGTGCCGAGGTGATTCGCCCCCCCATTGGCGGCGATGGCCAGGACTATATCTATGCCGTTAACGACCTTCTCGATTACGACGACTTCCGCAAGGCCGTCGCCAATAACAATGCGAAGAAAATCTGCATTATCGGCGGCGGATTGATCGGTTGTGAATTCACCAACGACTTGATTAACGGCGGGCTCGAAGTCGAAACCGTCGACCCCCTGGGTTACTGCCTGCCAACGCTACTGCCCGAGGCCGCCGGCAAGGCGGTACAGGCCGCACTGGAGGAAAAAGGCGCTACCTTCCACTTCGGCCCCCTTGTCACCGAGGTTAACAAAGCCGATAAGGGCGTCGCGGTCACCCTGAATTCCGGCGACACCCTCAGCTGCGACCTCGTCCTCTCCGCCGTCGGTGTGCGCCCGCAAACCGCACTGGCCAAATCGGCGGGTATTAAGGTGAATCGCGGTATCGTAACGAACCGGCTGCTGGAAACCAGCGCCCCCAACGTATATGCCATGGGCGATTGTGCCGAGGTCGCTGGTCACGTGCTGGTGTATGTGGCGCCGCTGATGGCCCAGGCCCGAGCGCTGGCGAAAACCCTGAGCGGAGAGGCTACAGAGGTCAGCTACCCGGCGATGCCGGTAACCATTAAAACCCCCGCCTGTCCGGTTTGCGTGGCACCACCTGCCGCCGATGCCAAGGGGTCCTGGCAAGTCGAGCAAGACGGCAACAACGTTGTCGCCCGATTTGTGGACACCGCCACCGGCGACCTGCTCGGCTTTGCCCTGACGGGCGAGGGCACCAAGCAGAAAATGGCTCTGCAAAAGCAGCTGCCCGCCATTATGCCCTAGGGCCGGAATAACCTCCGCAGCTTATGCCGGTGAAGGCGGGCTTTTCCACCTGGCGGCCCGGCGGCCGCCAGCAGATACGCTACACTTTAGTAAACAGTTACCACACAGGTACAACGCACGGTCATGAGCCTTTACGAGAATTATATTCTGCCCCATGTAATTAACTGTGCCTGTTCAATGCCCGCCGTCATGGCCGTGCGGGAGGAAATTGTGCCGCTGGCTAGTGGCGTGGTACTGGAAGTCGGCATGGGCAGCGGTCTCAACCTTCCCCTTTACACTGCAGAAAACATCGACTTCATCTGGGGTCTGGAACCCTCTGACGCGATGCGACGACGCGCCGCTGACAAACTGGCTGCCAGCCCCCTGGAAGTGCGTTGGCTGGAGCTGGGAGGCGAGGCGATTCCTCTGGAGGACAACAGCGTCGACACCGTGCTGCTTACCTTCACCCTGTGTACCATTCCCGATTGGCGCGCCGCACTCGCACACATTCGCCGGGTGCTGAAACCCGCCGGAACACTGCTGTTCTGCGAACACGGCCTTTCCCGCGATGCCGAGGTACAGCACTGGCAACAGCGTCTCACCCCGGTGTGGAAACGCCTCGCCGGGGGCTGTCACCTCGACCGACCTATCGCGCAAATGCTGCGCGAGAGCGGATTTGCGATCGACGATATCCAAACGCGCTATTTACCAAAGACGCCTCGCGTCGCGGGCTATGTCTACTCCGGTAGCGCCACCAAAGGCTGAATGGCCCGGCGCATTTACCCGCCGCACTACTGGCATCACCCCTCAGCGCAGGCTAGAGTGGACGGCTATCGCAGCACAACAAGGTTCAAGCCATGCCCAAACTTGCCCTGCACTGGCAAATTGCCATTGCCATTCTCCTCGCGGTTATCGTCGGCCTGGCCAGTGGCGCAGACGCCAGCATTGGCGGCGTCAAGCTGGTCGCGATTTACGCCTTCGTCGGTACGCTATTTCTGAACGCATTGAAAATGCTGATTGTACCGCTGGTGACATCGTCGATTATCAGCGGCATGGCGGGGGTCGGCGGTGACCGACTGGAGAGCCTCGGCGGCAAAACCCTGTTGTTTTACGCCTGCTCCAGCCTGATCGCGATTCTGATCGGTCTGACCGTGGTCAATATTATCGCCCCTGGCAGTGGCGACACCCAGGCGCTGGCCGCCAGTCTCAGTGGCGACGACCCGGAGCTGCAAGCCACTCTTAGCAAGGTAGAAGGGCGTAGCGCCGCCGACATCGTGCAGGTCTTCGAGCGCATGATTCCGACCAATATCGTCGATGCCGCCGCCAATGGCGAAATGCTGGGCATGATATTTTTCAGCTTGCTGTTTGGCTTTTTCCTGGCGCGCAATGATTCTCCCCAGGCAAAAACCCTGCTGAATTTCTGGCAGGGCACCATGGACGTAATGACCAGCATCACCATGTGGGTAATGAAGTTTGCCCCCATCGGCGTGTTCGGCCTGATCGCCAAAACCGTAGCCACCACCGGCTTCGACGCCTTTACCCCCATGCTGAAGTTTTTTATCGCTACTTCACTGGCGTTACTGATCCACGCCTTTGTCGCCATGCCATTAATTCTGCGCTTTATCGGCCGCGTGCATCCGCAAAAACACTATCAGGCGATGGCCCCCGCGCTGCTCACGGCATTTTCAACTGCTTCCAGCTCCGCCACGTTGCCCCTCACCATGGAATGTGTACAGGACCGCGCTGGCGTGTCCAAAAGCACCAGCGGCTTCGTGCTGCCACTTGGCGCTACCGTAAATATGGACGGCACCGCCCTGTACGAATGTGTTGCGGCGATGTTTATCGCGCAGGTTTACGGTCTCGACCTGAGCATCGGCCAGCAATTTACCGTGGTGATGGTCGCCCTGCTGACCTCAATCGGTGTTGCCGGTATACCCGCCGCCAGTCTGGTTGCCATTTCAGTTATTCTCGGCACCATTGGCCTGCCCCTTGAGGGCATCGGTTTACTTCTGGTGACCGACCGTATCCTCGACATGATGCGCACCGCCGTTAACGTCTTCAGCGACTCCTGCGCCGCTGTCGTCATCGCCCGTCTGGAAGGCGAAGACACTGCAATCGCCCGCAACTAAACTCCGGGGTCTGTCCCCGGGGACAGACCCCTTTAACAAACGCTACTCGCCATTCTCCAGAATTCCGCGATAACGCTCTATCAAAGGCGCATCAAGTTGGGGGTAGTCGCCAGCCGCGTGTTCCAGCACATCTGCGACATGGGCACACAGCGCCCGCCGGCAGAGACCCTTGTCGTCAGCCGGGAGCACATACCAAGGGCTAGCCTCACTGCTGGTAGCCGCCATGGCCTGCGTAACCAGCTCAAGGTAGCGGTCGCGGTGCTGCCACCCATCAATGTCAGACGGGTCAAATTTCCACTGCCGTCGCACATCCTCCAGTCGACGCAACAGCCGCCGTCTCTGCTCCTCACGGCTGATGTGCAACCAAAATTTCACTACCACAGTACCACTGTCGATCAGGTGCTGCTCCAGCGCGCGAATCGCCGTCAGACGCTGCTCTGCACCAGTGGCAGCGTCTGACAACATCTGGTCAATAATCACCGCTTCGTAATAGCTGCGATTAAACAGGGCTACCTCGCCTTGTGCAGGCATGTGAGCCCAGGCACGCCACAGAAAATCGTGCCGCGCCTCCAGCTCCGTCGGCACAGTGAAAGCTTTCACACGTGCGCCCGTCGGATGCATCGCACTTACCAGCTGGCGAATACAGCCATCTTTACCACTGGCATCCAGCCCTTGAAAGATGAGCAGCACACCTCTGGATTGGCTGGCCCACAAACGATACTGGGCCGCTTTGAGGCGCTTTTGGCTTTTGCCCAGCTCGGGAAGATCATCCGAGTCATCAAAACACGTTGGTACTGTGCTGAGTGCCCTGCTACCATCAAATCGCATCTGTCGCTTCACCACTTCAGGCACCTCCCGATAAGCACATCGCCGCCATTCCAGTTTTGAGCCTTTACAGCAGCCTGCTATACAATAACCGGAATGACAACAAATAGGCCCTACAATGCGCATAGCCTCGTGGAACGTTAACGGCATCCGCGCCGTGATGAAAAAAGATTTCGCCGACTCCCTCGCCACCCTCAATGCCGATATTTTGTGCTTGCAGGAAACCAAGGCACAGGACGATCAGGTGGTTGCCGCGCTGGAGGGCATTGAGGGCTACCACGTATTCAGTAACTCCGCCGAGCGCAAGGGCTACTCCGGTGTCGCGATTCTGAGTCGACGCAAGCCGCTGCGGGTATTTGCCGATATCGGCATTGCCGAACACGACAACGAAGGGCGGGTACTCACGGCAGAATTCGAGGATTTCTATCTGGTGACGGTGTACACCCCCAACTCTGGGAGTGAGCTGGCCCGCCTACCCTACCGGGAAACCTGGGACAGGGATTTTCTGCACTTTGTTAAAGAGCTGGAGCGCAGCAAACCGGTGCTGATGTGCGGCGACTTCAATGTTGCCCACCGGGACATCGATATCGCCCGCCCCAAGCCCAACTACAATAAAAGTGCCGGTTTTACTCAGAAAGAAATCGACGGCATGGATAATATTATCGGTGCAGGCTTTATCGACACCTTTCGGCACTTTTTTCCGGACACGGTGAAATACAGTTGGTGGAGCTACCGCGCCGGGGCCCGGGGTAAAAATATCGGCTGGAGGATTGATTACTTCCTCAGTTCAACCGCGTTGGTCAGCAAACTGACCTCAGCGAGTATCTGGAACGAGATATTGGGATCCGATCACTGCCCGGTGAGCGTTGACCTAGGCTAATACTGTATTCCCGGAGAAGTTTATGAAAGCAGTTGGCTACCGCACACCCGGCCCGGTTGATCGCAGCGATGCCCTACAGGATATCGAGCTGGAGACACCACAACCGCAAGGTCGCGATCTTCTGGTAAAAATCGCCGCTGTCTCGGTCAACCCGATCGATACCAAGTTGCGCGGCAATCGTCCCCCTGAGAATGAGTGGGCGGTGCTCGGCTTCGATGCCTCCGGTGTTGTCGAGGCCGTTGGCCCGGAGGTTCGTCACTACCGCGTTGGCGACGCGGTTTACTATGCCGGCTGTTTCGATCGGCCAGGCACCAACAGCGAATTTCACCTGGTGGATGAACGTATCGTCGGGACCAAACCGCATTCTCTGAGCCATGCCGAGGCCGCCGCCCTGCCCCTCACCGCGATCACCGCCTGGGAGATGTTATTCGACCGCCTGGACGTGAACACCTCTACTCCACAGGGCGGCAATAGCATTTTGATTATCGGCGGAGCCGGTGGGGTCGGCTCCATCGCGATCCAGCTACTGCGCGCCCTCACCGACCTGACTGTTATTGCCACCGCGTCGCGGCCGGAAACCCGGCAGTGGACCCAGGATTGTGGCGCGCACTGTATTATCGATCACAGCCAGGCCCTCGCTCCTCAACTGAAAGCCCTGGGCCTGGCCGCACCGGGTTTCGTGTTCTCCACAACGCAATCCGCCCGCCACTTCACCGACATCGCCGAGCTGATCGCTCCCCAGGGCCGCCTCGGGGTAATCGACGACCTGAGCGATGTCTCGATTATGCCGTTGAAGCAAAAAAGCCTGTCATTGCACTGGGAGTTTATGTTCACCCGGCCCCTGTACGCGACCCCGGATATCGCCGAGCAGGGCACCGTACTGAACCGCATTGCCGAACTGGTCGATTGCGGCGAAATCCGCTCGACCCTCAGCGAGGTCGCCGGCGGTATCAATGCCGACAACCTCCGCCGCGTCCACGCTCTGATTGAATCCGGCAAAGCCAAGGGCAAGATCGTGCTGGAGGGCTTTTAGCCCCTTTTATTTTTCATTTCTACAACACGAGCTGTGGAGTGTTTTACTATGAACAAAGCCCAATTTGATAAGGGCCTGAGTGTCCGCCGGGAGGTGATGGGCGACGATTTTGTCGATCGCGCCTTTGCCAATACCTCTGAGTTCAGCCAACCCCTGCAAGAACTGGTTACCGCCAATTGCTGGGGCGAGGTATGGAGCCGCGACGGCCTGCCGCGCCAAACCCGCAGCCTGATCACAATCGCCACCCTCGCCGCCTTAAAAGCGACCAAGGAACTGAAAGGACATGTGCGCGGCGCACTGCGCAACGGCTGTACTGTGGCAGAAATTCAGGAGGTGCTGCTGCACTCAGCGGTCTACTGCGGCATGCCCGCAGGCATTGACGCCTTTCGCTCTGCACAGGAAGTGATTGATGAGTGGAACGCCCGCGAGGATAGCGACGACACAACCCCGTAAGGCTCACGGCCGGGCGCGGCGACCCCAGCCGTGACGGGGCAATGCATCAGTCGTCGCCCGGTTCCAGCAACTCGGCAATTTTGCGCCAATCAACCACTTTGAAATTCTGCACGGCCTCCGGCGCGCGATTACGCCCATCCTGAACGACTAATACGCCCTTGGGATAATCCGGCAACGCCGCGGCGCTAACCGCCAACCCCTCGGTCGCCGAGGCGCCATCTATCACTCGGTGGTAGTCCGGGCCGATGCGAAACCTGGCCACAAACTGCCAGGGTTCAAGCTGATAGACCACATAGCTATCGTCCCCCTGGCTGGAGGCGATCAACCAGGACTGATCCTTGTCGCGATATATATCCAGTCCCGCAACCTCGGCGACGAGGTGGCCAGCGGCCCTATCCTCTACCAGGGTTTTATCGCCGCTTTCCAGATCGATGCGCCAAATTCCGCGACCTGTCTCTCCCACATAGAGCTGCTGACTGTCAGCGTAATACACACAGCCCCCGGCTTGGGAGTCAAAGGAAAAGGCCGCAAGTTTCTCGGCGTCGCGATAGGTTTCGCCCAACTGCCAATGCTCCACTCTGCCGCTGGAATCGCCCACAAAGACCCACAACTCCTCCTTTGGACCGCGCCCCATACACAGGCCATGGGGGTCATCCAGTTCGAGCCCGATACGGCCCTTCAACGCCACGGTGTTCGCTGCTAAATCCGCAACAAACACATCGATGGCGCTCTCGCTGCGATGACTCGCCACCAGCAAAAACTGCGCGTCTTTCAGCGGTAATGCATCGACGTTATTCAAACCGCCCTCTGGCATAAAGTGCTGTTGCTTGCCCTGAGCGTCATATACCCGCAGACCCTGCTGCTTGTCTGCGCCGACAATCCACCACGTGCCGTCGCCAGCCGCCAGTACCACCGCATCGGCGGCGCCCTCGCTATCGACCGGTTCCGTTTCCAGACTGGCATACACCTCGGAAAATTTCGCTGACGGCGACTCTTCAGGAGCCTTTAGCGGGTGGCGCCCCTCTCTGAGGGTGGCAAAACGCGCGTCCAGATCGGCGTCGGTATAGGGCTTGAACACAGCGTCATTTTCGGGGTTTCGCGCCGCGACAATCTGCCCGAAAAAGGGGTCGTCAAGCACCAGACTTTCACCATCAACGACGCAGCGCTCGATCCCCGGATTAGTGCTTAGGGTTCTCACCGGCGAGAGCGCCGAGATCTCTTCGAGAAGCCAGTACTGGTAGATATGACCGTCGCCGTCACTGATAAATACCTCAAACAGGCCGTCTTCAAGGGGAGCGAAACACAGACCGTCTATGTCGTGGGTCAGGGTTTTCAGTGGACGGCTGCTAAACTCTTCGCCGCTGATGCTGCCAATGTGCAGCACGCTTTCGTCCTCGGCCCACATCAGCCGATCGCCGTAGTTCGCCAGGGCGTCAATGTCGCCCTCGGCCTCGTACATCCGTTGAGTGTAGTTTTCCATGTGCCGTAATATCTGATTGCGCCGGGTGCTGACATACTCGTCTTTACTCCCAACAACGTCCTTGGTTGGCTGTACCTCTGCGGAGCCGCAGCCCACCAACAAAGCCAGCACCGACAAGGCCAGCGCGGCATTCATCGTTCTCATCATAAAAATTCCCTTGTCTGTATTACTCAAGGCGCCACCACCAACGGTTCGACCATATCTGCGACCGTCCACATGAAAATAGCCGCGCGATGGCCGCAGAAGGCCCTGGCCGTGTGTCCTCGACTTTGGCGCGGTGCACTATCGCGGCCGGTGGAACGCTTCTTAAATACGACTTCGAGATGGCCGGTGTAGCGGATGCGGTTGACCTCGCCCCGTCAAACTCCCCGGCATTGATCGCTCAAGCCACCATTGAATACCCAGACGCAGCCATCGTGCTCGAAGCCCAAACTGCACACTTTCGACCGGCCCGATAAAGCGACGTTCCACACCGACAAAAACCAGATCTTCAACTGTTGATCCCAGCCATGCTGTGGCACGTGAGCCTGTAGCCACCGCGCATGCCTTCAATAACGTCCGACAAGCGCCCAAATTACCCATGCTAAACTGCACAGCCGATCCCACTTTTTGCGCCATTTATCGAGGTTTTATGCAACGAATCTGTGTGTATTGCGGCTCCGGCGCCGGTCGCCGGGATGACTATCGCCAGGCCGCCCGCCGTCTGGCCTCCGCACTGGTTGAGCGGAATATTGGCCTGGTGTATGGCGGGGCCAGCATCGGCATCATGGGCGAGCTGGCCGATGCCGTTATCGCGGAAGGGGGAGAAGTCATCGGGGTGATTCCCCAGGATCTGGCGGATCGCGAGGTCGCCCACGCGGGACTCAGTGAGCTGAGGGTGGTCGCAACGATGCATCAGCGCAAGCAGGTGATGGCGGAACTGGCCGATGGCTTTATCGCTCTGCCCGGAGGCTTGGGCACACTGGAGGAATTGTTTGAAATCCTCACCTGGGCGCAGCTTGGCTACCACCGCAAACCCTGCGCCCTGTTAAATGTGGCGGGTTATTACGACCATCTTTCCGCGTTTTTACAGCACGGCGTCGCCGAACAGTTTGTCAGCCCCGCACATGCCCGGCTATTGCAGATCGCCAGCGATGTGCCACAACTGCTGGCCACGATGGAGCAAGACGCTGCAAGCCGGTAGTCGAACACAAGCGCGATGCGGTTCCCACACCCTCAATACACTCGACGGGCCTGCCATAAGGTTTGTTGCCAGTAATCATTCGCCAGGCTGGACACGACAACACCCTTTGACTTCGAGGCGTGAACAAAGCGGTGTTTATCCAGGGCAATGCCAACGTGGCGGGTGTTCGGACCGGTGAGGAAAAACACCAGGTCGCCGGCCTGCAACTGCTGTGGCGACACCGCCTGGCCAATACGGGACTGGTGCAGGGTGGTTCGCGGCAGCTGCATACCGAGTTGATCGCGATAGGTCAGATACACAAAACCGGAACAGTCCACCCCCGCCTTGCTCATACCGCCGTAACGGTAGGCGGTGCCTTGCCAGGCCTGATATTGGTCATACAGCGCTGATTCCACTGTGGTCGTCTCGACGGGATGCACCGCCTGCGCCGACTTTGGCGGTGCGGCACAGGCTGCGACCAGCAATATGCCCAAGCCCAGCACAACGCGGCACGCCCGAGAAAGGATCACTGAATTCATATTCACCTCCGTCAACCTCGCCGGCCTGACACCGACGCCCCTACTTTGGATTGAAACCGCCGGTCTGGCTATGACGGATATCCACAAGTGATGGAGGTCTCGCTTTTCATCATTGGCAAACACGTGATAAGCCCGGCTCGCAAAACTCGAAGGCAGGGCAACCAGACCCATGTTAGGGTGATACTCGGTATATTTACCGAACAGGAGCGATCACCATGCACTACCCCGTCACAGCATCTTGCCAATGCGGCCAGGTCAGCTATGAATTGCGCCAGCCTCCGCAAGCCGTCATTGCCTGCCACTGCACCGAATGCCAAAAGCTGGCCACAGGCCCCTTCAGCGTGACCGCCGTAGTCGCCGCCAGTGATATTAGTTTTAGTGGAACAATGAAGGAGTGGAGTCGAGCCGCCGACAGCGGCAATCGTAACCACGCCCTGTTTTGTCCCGAATGCGGCAACCGAATCTACCACGTTAATCCGGCGGCTCCCGACACACTCAAGCTAAAACTGAAACCGGTAAACGCCGAGGACAATAGCCTGTGGGAGCCTACTGTCCATATCTGGGTCAGCGAGAAACAGCCCTGGTATCCCCTGCCCGAGGGGGTCCCCACCGTGGCGCAACAACCCTGAATCGGGGTTTTCCCCAGTCCTCTGCATCGCGCCATAGTCCAGGCAGCCCGGAATAGCAGGGACATTGCGCAGAGCGGGCCACCGCCCTATACTCCGACCCGCTTCAGGTGTCCTGCTGCCCTCCCGGCGGCGGATTAAACGGGAAACAGGTGCGTCGAGCTTAGCGCGACAAGGCCTGTGCTGCCCCCGCAACGGTAAGCGAGTAGATCAACCCTCGCCGGGTCTCCCCGACCTCGGCAGCCACTGTCGGCGATTTTTCAGCGTCGATGGGAAGGCGGGATGATCGTCAATTCGCCAGCCCGGAGACCGGCCTGAAATACGCGCGTCGTCGCGGCATACAGGCATTCGCCGGGCCACTTGCCCTTTCTCCCTGTTCCAGCCGCAACGACGCAATACGAGCAACATGCGGGTGAGCATGCGGGCGTCGTCAGCAATCTCTTCTATTCCTTCGGGTATTGGCCAGAGTACTGCGCGTCTGTGCTGCATTCAGAGGAACACATGAAAAAACACTTATTAACCGGCCTGATGGCCTCGGTGGCACTGCCGTCTTTTGCCGCGGGCGTTCACGGCGATATCGAAGAATTGCTGGTGACGGGCAGAGCGAGTGCTCCACCATTACAGGGCCGGGCCGAAGCTGCGTCCGCTGGTACTGTGCTGGCCCATCAGCTTGAGCACCGTCCGATTCTCAGGCCGGCGGAGATTCTCGAAACCATCCCCGGCATGGTGATTACCCAACACAGCGGCGGCGGCAAAGCCAATCAGTACTTTCTGCGCGGTTTCAACCTCGACCACAGCACCGATTTCGCCACCTTTATCGAGGGTGCTCCGGTGAATATGGTGACCCACGGCCACGGTCAGGGTTACAGCGATCTGAATTTTTTAATCCCCGAGCTGATCGACAGCATGGTCTACCGCAAAGGGCCCTACTACGCTGACAGCGGCGATTTTGCCTCAGCGGGTTCATCCCACATCAGCTACGCCAGCGCGAAACAGGGACACACACTGAAACTGAGCATCGGCGAAGACGGCTATCGGCGAGCGCTGCTACTCGGCGGCGGCGACACGAGCAGCGGAAACTGGGTTTACGGGCTGTCGAAGATGGAAAATGACGGCCCGTGGAGCCACCCCGACGCCCTGAAGCGGGACAATGTTTTCCTGAAACACACCTGGGGTCATGCCGAAGGCGGCCTCTCCCTGTCAGCCCTGTACTTTGACTCGCGCTGGAACGGCACCGATCAGATTCCTCAGCGCTATGTAGACAGTGGCCAGCTCAACCGCTTCGACAGCCTGGACACCGGCACCGGTGGCGACACCCACCGCTATCAGCTGGCAATTAATCAATGGCTTACCCTCGCCGACGACAAGCGGCTGCAAACCAACGCCTACATTGTTGATTACGCCCTGCAGCTAACCGGCAATTTCACCTACTACGCCAACGACCCGGTAAACGGCGATCAGGTCACCCAGTTTGACGACCGATTGCTCTACGGCGGTGGCGTGTCCTATGAGTGGGAGCTCAGCCCCACCCACAAGCTGCAACTGGGCAGTGATTTGCGGCACGACAATATCAAGGATGTCGGCGTTGGCAAAAGCATCGACCGCCGCATCTACGCAATGGACAGCCGGGCCAGTGTCGAGGAAACCTCCTTCAGCGCCCACAGCAGTATTCTCTCCCAGTGGACACCGGCACTGGCCAGCACCGTCGGCCTGCGCTACGACCACATGGAAGTTGATGTTACCGACAGGCTGAACAACGCCGACAGCGGCCGTCGCGACGAGCAGCTGCTAAGCCCAAAGCTCAGCCTGCGCGCAGATCTCTCCGAGCACACCGCGCTGTTCCTGAACTACGGCCAGGGCTACCACTCCAACGACGCCCGAGGCGTGGTGGGCGGTGACGTTCCGCTGATGTCAGAGTCAGAGGGCTACGAAATCGGGGTGACCAATAGCACCGTTGCGGGACTGCAGCTCAGCGTCGTGGCGTTCAGGTTGGCGCTGGATTCCGAACTGGTGTTTGTCGGTGACGACGGCACCACCGAAGCGAAGGACGCCAGCCGTCGCACCGGTATCGAACTCAGTGCCTACTACCGCCCCACCGACTGGCTGATCGTCGACGCCGACTACACCCAATCCGAGGCGACTTTTTCCAGTGGCGAGTTCACTGGGCAAAACGTTCCCGACAGCGTTGAAGACGTATTCTCCGCAGGGCTGAGCCTGGAAAGTGGCAGAGGCTACTATGGCGGCTTGCGTATTCGCTATTTCGGACCCCGCAACCTGACCGAGTCCGGCGACCGAAAATCCGACGCCACCACCGTGGTCAACGCCAATCTGGGAATGCAATTCGCAGTGGGGCTGGCACTTTCAGTGGAAGTGCTCAACCTCTTCGACAGCGACGATAACGACATCACCTATTGGTATGAATCGCGCCCGACGCCCACCGCCGACCTGCAGGAAGACTACCACTCCCACCCAATGATACCGCGCACCCTCCGCGCCACCCTCACCTACCACTTCTGATAGGGGACAGACCCCAGGGACAGACCCCGGGGTCTGTCCCTGGGGAAACTGGGGAAATTTAGTGGAAACAGTAGGGTTGCGGATGGTAGAAATAGAGTCTGATATGCACTGAAAAGGCACGCCGAACCCATGGTTCTCCTCGTTACTTATCTGCTGATTGCGATTGTATTTTCCTTCGCCTGTTCGATTTTCGAGGCGGTGCTGCTCAGCGTGAATAGCGCCCATATCGCACTCATGAGTAACAAGGGGCAACGGGCCGGAGCCCTGCTCAAGCGGCTGAAAGACGACATCAGCACCCCGCTGGCGGCCATTCTGTCGCTGAATACCATCGCCCACACCATTGGTGCAGCGGGGGTGGGTGCCCAGGCGGCGGCGGTTTTTGGCAGCGCCTATGTCGGCATCGCCTCCGTAATTCTGACTCTGCTGATTCTGATTTTTTCCGAGATTATTCCCAAGACCCTCGGTGCCACCTACTGGCGGCAGCTCGCGCCAATTACCGCTTACTCGTTGAAATACCTGATTATTCTGCTTTATCCCCTGGTCAAACTATCCAACCGCATTACCGCCAATATTCCGGTAGAGCACACCCTCAATGGCTTTAGCCGCAGCGAGTTTGCCGCCATGGCAGACATCAGCTCTGAGGACGGGCTACTCGCCCAGCAGGAATCCAGCTTTCTGAAAAACCTGATGAAACTGCGCAGCACGCCAGTGCGCGATGCGATGACGCCGCGGGTGGTGATTTTTTCCCTGTCACAGCAATTGACCGTCGAGGAGTTTTTCCACAAACACGATCAAGTGCCGTTTTCACGTATTCCCGTGTTCGACAAGAACCAGGAGGACATTACCGGCTTCGTGTTTCGCAGCGATCTGTTTCTGGCCCAGGCGCGAGGCAATGGCAAAGCGGTACTGGAGAACTACCGCCGCGAACTCCCCGCGCTATTACCCAGCATGGCCCTCAGCCACGCCCTCAACGAGATGCTGGAGCTTCACGTTCACCTGATGCTGGTAGTGGATGAATATGGCGGGGTCGAGGGCATCATCAGCCTGGAAGATGTACTGGAAACCATGCTGGGTGTTGAGATCGTTGACGAAAAAGACCGCGCCACCGACATGCAACAGGTGGCCAGAAAGCGCTGGCAGCAGCGCGCCCACAAAATCGGCTACCAGCCACCGGACGATAACTGAACACGCACCGACAGTTCTGGCCAAAGACACACGGGGTTGGCTGAAATGCCGCCCGCAGCGCCCCTCCGGGGCACTGTGGTTGGCGGCGGGATAGCCTAGAATCGCCGCGGGTGGGACATTATGTCACAGGGTAGTCCCCCACTGTTCACGCTACAGTAGCCCCCGATCAGCGGGCCCTGGCACAAACATTGCGCTCTGGCCTTTTAGATCAAAAGTGAATATATTAATTCTCATTGGTTATAAGCGAGGTTACGATGGATATCGACCCCTTCGTTCTGGCGCGCATACAGTTCGCCACCAATATCAGCTTTCACATTCTCTTCCCGGCGATCTCCATCGGCCTGGCGTGGATTCTGCTCTTTTTCCGGCTGCGTTATACCCAGACCGGCGACCGCGCGTGGGAATACGCCTATTTATTCTGGGTGAAAATCTTTGCCTTGACCTTTGCCATGGGCGTGGTCAGCGGCATTACCATGAGCTTCCAGTTTGGCACCAACTGGCCCGGATACATGGAAAAGGTCGGCAACGTCGCCGGCCCTCTGCTGGGCTACGAGGTGCTCAGCGCGTTTTTCCTCGAAGCCTCTTTTCTCGGCATTATGCTGTTTGGCAAAGACCGGGTGTCCAATCGCCTGCACCTGCTCAGCACCTTTCTGGTCGCCTTTGGCACCACCCTTTCGGCCTTCTGGATTCTGTCGCTGAACAGCTGGATGCAGACTCCCGCCGGCTACTACATCGAGAATGGCGTGGTCATGGTCGACAGCTGGGTGGAAGTGATCTTTAACCCCTCCTTCCCCTATCGCTTTTTTCATATGCTGACGGCGTCGTTTCTTACTGCGGCATTTTTGATTGCCGGAGTCAGCGCCTGGCGGGCGCTTTCAAAGGTCGATGGCCCTGCCACCTGGAAGGTTATGCGCACCGGCGTATTTCTCGCCGCCATCATGGCCCCCCTGCAAATCATCATCGGTGATCTGCACGGGCTGAATACCCGCGAACATCAACCGGCAAAAATCGCCGCGATGGAGGCGGTCTGGGACACCGACACCGCAGTGCCCTTTACCCTGTTCGCACTGCCCGACGAGGATTCCCGCAGCAATCGCTACGCTATTGAAATCCCCTATGCAGCCAGCTTTATTCTCACCCATGAACTGGATGGCGAGATTCAGGGATTGAACGATTTTCCCGGAGAGCACCCGCCCGTCGGCATGGTGTTCTATTCCTTCCGCGTGATGCTCGCAATGGGTGGGCTGATGTTACTGGTGGCCTGGTGGGGTAGCTGGCAATTGCGCGGCGGCCGCAAAGGCAGCCGCCCGCTACTGCTGGCGCTATCGGCCATGGCCTTTTCCGGCTGGGTCGCGGTGCTCGCCGGGTGGTATGTCACGGAGATTGGCCGCCAGCCGTGGATCGTGCAGGGGCTGGTCAAGGTAGAGGATGTAGTGGCTGACCACAGCAGTGCCACCGTCGGCGGCACTCTGATCGGCTATATTCTGCTCTATGCCTTTTTGCTGGTCAGCTATATCGGCGCCATTCGCAATATGGCGAACAAACCCGCGGCATCGCTGGCGCTGGGACCCGCGCATTTCCGCAAATCCCGCACAACCGTAGATAACGAGGAGGGCTGAGTCATGGAATACGGATTACCGATTTTCTATATGGCAGCCATGGGCGCCGCGCTGCTGATTTACGTTATTCTCGACGGCTACGACCTCGGCATCGGCATGCTGCTCCCCTTCGCCGACGAGGCGGAGAAAGACCTGATGATCGCGTCGATTGGCCCCTTCTGGGATGCCAATGAAACCTGGATTGTCCTCGGTGTCGGCATTTTATTGATCGCCTTTCCCCTCGCCCACGGCATTATTCTCACCCACATGTATTTGCCGGTCACGATTATGCTGATGGGGCTGATTCTTCGGGGCGTGGCCTTTGATCTGCGGGTAAAAGCGGGGGATCACCGCCGCGCGTTGTGGAATCGCGCTTTTGCCCTCGGTTCGCTGACCGCCTCTCTGGCCCAGGGCTGGATGCTGGGGTCTTATGTCACTGGCCTGCGCGAAGACAGCACCGGACTGTTGTTCTCTGGGTTGATCGCCCTGTCGCTGCCCGCCCTGTACCTGATTCTGGGCTGCGGCTGGTTGCTGATAAAAACCGAGAACAGCCTGCAGCGCAAAAGTGTAGCCTGGGCGCGGCTGGCGATCTGGCCTATGGGCTTGGGTTTATTGCTGGTTTCGGTGGCAACTCCGATGATCAGCCCGCAGATTGCCGAGCGCTGGTTCACCCTGCCCAACGCTATTCTTCTCGCGCCAATTCCACTGGTGTGCCTCGCCTGCTACGGTGGTATTTTGCTGTTTATCCGTCGTGGCAATGACCTCTACCAGCGCCACAGCTGGCTGCTCTACGGCATGACCGTGGTGATCTGCCTGATGGCCAGCCTCGGTCTGGCCTACAGCCTGTTCCCGGAAATCATTATTGGCCAAATGACCATTTGGGAGGCGGCAGCATCGGTGAAATCCCTGCAATTCACCCTGGTTGGGGTGGCGCTAACAATACCGATGATTATCGCCTACACCATCGTGGTGTACCGAATTTTCCACGGCAAGGCGACAGAACTCAGCTATGAATAAGTCGCTACGTACGACAACCAGCCCGCTCAGCAAGGAGGATGTATGACCGAGACTCCGGTGCTTCCCAATGAGACCCGCGCAACGCCGGTCGTTGTGCCATTTTTCGACGAGGCGACGAGCTCCTTCTCGTACGTGGTTCGCGACCCGGACAGCGACGCCTGTGCGGTGATCGACTCGGTGCTGGAGATCGATATGCCCTCAGGGCATATCGCCCATCGCGGCGCCGACCGGATTATTGCCTATATTCGCCAGCAACAGTGGCAGCTCGAGTGGATCATTGAGACCCATGTACACGCCGACCACCTTTCCGCCGCGCCGTACATTCAGGAGCACCTTGGCGGCCTTATTGGCATCGGTGCAGACATCATCACGGTGCAGAATACCTTCGGTAAAATATTCAATGCCGGCACAGAGTTCGCTCGCGATGGCTCCCAATTTGACCATCTGTTCACCGACGGCGAGCGCTATTCTATCGGCACTTTGCCGGCCCTGGCCCTGCACACCCCCGGACACACCCCCGCCTGCATGAGCCATGTTATCGGCGATGCCTGTTTTGTCGGCGACACCCTGTTTATGCCCGATGGCGGCACCGCCCGCGCCGACTTCCCCGGCGGCGACGCCCGCCAGTTGTACCAGTCCATTCAGCGGCTATTGTCACTGCCCGACGAGCTGCGCCTGTTTGTCTGCCACGACTACCGACCCAATGATCGCGAGCTGGCCTGGCAGAGCACTATCAAGGATCAGCGCACGCAGAATATCCATGTAAAAACCGGCATCGCCGAGAGCGACTTCGTTCGTATGCGGGAAGAGCGCGACGCCACCCTCGGCATGCCGCGCCTTATTCTGCCTTCCTTGCAGGTGAATATGCGCGCCGGACACTTTCCCCCTGCGGAATCCAATGGCACGGTATTTCTGAAAATTCCGTTGAATGTTTTGTAATTTTTATTTGGCAAGTCTATAAGCATAGGGCATATCTCCGACCAGCCCGTTTACCTCACAGAAAGGAGCACCAACACATGGATATCAAAACACTGAGCGAAACCCTCACGGTGTCCGGACAACTGACACCCAGCGACATCGACGCCCTGGCCAGCCGCGGTGTCAAACACCTGATCTGTAACCGCCCCGACGGCGAGGCCGCTGACCAGCCCCAATATGCCGTCATCGCCGACCGCGCCAAAGCCGCCGGTATTCAGTGCCACTTCCTGCCTGTTGTCCCCGGGCAGATCACCGCAGAAGATATCAGCCAATTCGGCGCCCTGCTGAGCAGCGGCGAAGTCACCCACGCTTACTGCCGCACCGGCACCCGCTGTACTCATCTGTGGGCGCTGAGCCAGGCTTCGGCGAATAAAATCGACGACATCATCAACACCGCCGCCGCTGCCGGCTATGACATCAGCGCGCTGCGCGACACTCTGAGCCTGCGCGCAAGCCAGTAAACCCATGCGCCTGGAGAAGGCTCTGCCGATACTGAGCTGGTCGCGGGAATACAACCGCGGCACGCTGATCAGTGACCTGCTGGCGGCGATTATCGTCACCATTATGCTCATACCCCAGTCGCTGGCCTATGCGCTGCTGGCAGGCTTGCCCGCCGAGGTTGGCCTTTACGCCAGCATGTTACCGCTGATCGCCTACGGCCTGCTGGGCAGCAGCCGGTCACTGTCGGTTGGGCCGGTGGCGGTAGTGTCGCTGATGACCGCTTCGGCCATCGGCGCTCTGGGCCCCCTGAGCGGCGACGAGTATCTGGCTGCGGCCACCTTGCTGGCGCTGCTTTCCGGTGCTTTTCTGCTGTTGATGGGGGTATTTCGGCTGGGCTTTCTGGCCAATTTTTTGTCCCACCCGGTTATCGCCGGGTTTATCACCGCCTCGGGCATTTTGATCGCCTGTAGCCAGTTGCGCCATATTCTGGGCATCGACGCCCACGGCGAAACCCTGCCCTCATTACTCTCCAGCTTGCTGGCAGAGCTGGGCAATACCAATCCCTACACCCTGGCTATTGGACTGCCGGTGCTCAGCTTTCTGTTCTGGGCCCGCAATGGTTTGAAACGGCTCTTGCTCACCTTTGGTCTGTCAGACTATAGCGCCACCCTGCTGAGCAAGACCGGGCCCATTTTCGGCGTGATTATCAGCAGCGTGGCCGCAGCGGTCTTCCAGCTCGACGAGCGGCAGGTTGCGCTGGTCGGCTTTGTGCCCCAGGGCCTGCCCGCACTGGCAATGCCGGAGCTGAGCCAGAGCCTGTGGCAGGAGCTGTGGCTGTCGGCAATCTTTATTTCCATTATTGGCTTTGTTGAATCGGTATCGGTGGGACATACCCTGGCGGCTAAAAAACGCCAGAAAATCTCCCCCAATCAGGAACTGCTTGGGCTGGGAGCCGCCAATATCGCGTCTTCGGTATCAGGGGGCTTTCCGGTGACCGGTGGCTTCGCCCGCTCGGTAGTGAACTTTGACGCGGGTGCCGAAACTCCGGCGGCGGGTATATTCACTGCCATCGGCATCGCCTTAGCCGCCATTTTTCTCACCCCGCTGCTGGCCTATTTGCCCAAGGCCACTCTCGCCGCGACCATTATTGTTGCCGTGCTGGCGCTGATCGACCTGTCCATTGTCAAAAAAGCCTGGAACTACGATCGCTCGGATTTTATTGCTGTGGTCACCACGATTACCCTGACCCTGCTGGTTGGGGTCGAAGCCGGCGTCGCCTGCGGAGTATTTGCGTCGCTGACCCTGCATTTGTACAAAACCTCCCAACCCCATATGGCAGTGGTGGGGGAAGTGCCCGGCACCGAGCACTACCGCAATATCAACCGCCACCGGGTGATTACCCACGATGAAATTCTGTCCCTGCGTATTGATGAAAGCCTTTATTTTGCCAACGCCGGGTTTATCGAGGACCGAATCTACGCCTTGCTGGAGGACTATCCCCACACCCGCCACGTGATTCTGATGTGCACCGCCGTCAATGAAATCGATCTCAGTGCACTGGATGCCCTGGAGTCCATCAACCAGCGTCTGAAGGAGCGGGATATCCGCTTGCATCTTTCTGAATTGAAAGGCCCGGTGATGGATGTACTGAAGAAAACCGATTTTCTGGGGCAACTGAGCGGCCAGGTCCACCTGTCGCAGCACCTGGCCGTGAGCACTATAATCGCCGCTGGTAAGAAGCCGGACACCGGTAGCGCACCGGACTGGTCAATCTGAGTCAGTCGTCGATGCCCGCTAGCCTCCCCACTGCTCAAAACCGATGAGCCATGGCTCTCCGGAACCTGCTCTATTGGGTGCCAGAGTCATGGTAAAACAGTAATTCCCCTCAACCCCGTTGTTCAACACCTGATAGGCGTGTTCACCGTTTTCCCGCGCCGTAGGATCGTCGCCATTAAGGTGGGTCTGCACGTTGCTGCAACGGGACAGGGCTCGGTGGATGATATCCAGCTGCTGGCGGGCCACCGCCGGCGCATTGTTCAATACGCTCTCGGTATCCCGGTGCGATTGGCCTTGCGGTGCGCGAAAGTGCTGTGTTTCCGCCAGCGAGCGACTTGCTTTCAGCGCGACCATATAGCGGCCGACAAAGTCGTTCACCCAACCATTGGCCGGCGCCGGTGGACGCGCGGCGGCGGCATTGCGCTCAGCGTCGCGACGGGCTTTTTCCTCGGCAAATTGCTGGTCGCGGCGGCGCTGGGCGGTGGCATCGGCGGCGCTCATTTCCTGCATCATTCCATCGGGATCATTATCGTATTGGCCGCTCATCATCTTGCGCAGCAGCTCCGCCTGTTCCGGCGGCATCTGCTTCATCATTTCCGCCATATTCGGCATACCGGCGGGCATCTGCTGCCCATCGTCACCCTGACCAAAACCCGCGGTGCTAAACACCAGACCGGCAATAAACAAAGGAATAGTGAAGGGCCATTGTTGTCTGTTCATATCGCCTCCTTGTGAACCTTATCAACACTCCATGATTGCGCCACCGAGTAATTGCCGGTGGCGGATTTACGCTGGCGGACCACCGTTATCATCCCCCTCACCAAAGCCAAATCGCCGTTTCAGGGATTTTTTGAACAGGAATAATAGCAGGGCGAAAAACAACCCCAAAAAGGCCGCCCAAAATTCAATAAATTGATCCCAGAAAATTTGCCACAGCTCATTGCCTTTAGCCATTAACCAGTCCGGGGCGCTAACCTCGACAGTAACCGTTAAAGTCGCCGCCGTTTTCGGCACCGGCGAACCACTGCAATCCACACTGTCGTATAGCCGGATATCCGCACCTACTTTGAAGTCGCCCGCAGACTTTGGCCGTAATTGAAAGCGTACTTCCGAACCACTGGGATGAAGCTTAATACACTGTGTTGCCGCGGGCGAGACCTCAAAGCCCGGCGCAAAGGGCTCTACTTCCGCCGACTTTCCCTCCGCTGGCACCCGTGTTTCATCAGCAACGAAATGGTTCGGCAGTGTGGGGTCACGATCTATCGGTCCGATCCACACCCGCAATTCACCAGGCAAGCCGGGTAACTGCAGCTGCTCTTCCGCGCCCAACACTACCTTGTATTCCTCTCCTCCCTCCACCGAGGCAGGATCGCGGCCGCCACCCGTTACCGGCGCTGGCGTCGCATCAGCTTCCACCGGCGCTGGCATCGGCGCCATCTCTGGCGGCGCTTCTTCGACGATAGCGTCAGGTTCGTGAACCGACTCATCGTAGCCAGCATCGGTCGAGTGGTGCTCTTGAGATGTATCTATGGAGGACGCGTCGTGCTCCATACAGGAGGTTGTCAGCAATAGTGCCAGGAGGCTACCAACTCCTATCCGCAGAATGGGCGCAATCGGAAGTAATGTTGTCATCTCAATATCCTTATTGGTGAGCAACCGGCTAACCACTGCCAATGTTATTCGGCTTTAGCAGCGTTTCTTGGCCAATATACCCCCCTGCCCGGCGAGGGCAAAGGATAGACGCTGAATTCCAGCGGGGATTAAACAGATTGTGAAGCAATACCGTCGACGCTGGCGCTACATCGCCTGCATAAACAGCGCCGCACAGAGAGCAAAACCGCAGATATAGGTGCCCAACGCGCCGATGAAGCGCATGGAGTTCGGTTTTGCCATGGTGGGCGGGAGAATCAGCCCCGCCACCAACAGGAAGCGACAAATGGTGGCGATCACCATAAACCACAGCATCCACGACGTCATTTGCGACTGGCTGACAATGTAGATAATCACCATCAGAACCGGGGTGTATTCCACCGTATTACCGTGGGCGCGCACCCGCTTGTGGAGGTAGTCGTCAGGTTCGGTGGAGTGCCCGGCGGCACGATTGGTTTTTGCCCGGGCGAGGCTTACGGCAAAGCCAGTGCCGATGCACAGGCTGCCCAACAGCGCGATACACAAAAGGGGGATATTCATCTGTCGGCGTTTCCTCTGTCCGTGGTTACGGTTGCCACCACAGTCCGGCCACAACCCAGACCGTCAGGCTCAGCACCAGTGTAACGCTCAGGTTCAGATATAGCCCGTGTTTCATCATTACCCGAATCGGCAATTCACCACTGCCGAACACCACCGCATTTGGCGGCGTCGCCACGGGCATCATAAACGCACAGGACGCCGCTATTGCCGCCGCCGTGCACAGCAACAGCGGCGACACATCGGTGGCCACCGCGAGTGCCCCGAGCAGGGGAAGAAACGCCGCCGTGGTGGCGGTATTGCTGGTCAATTCGGTGAGGAACACCATCAGCAGCACCAGACACAACACCAGCAACAGCTCAGGCCAGCCGGCCAGCGCACCGAATTGTATTGCAATCCAATCGGACAGGCCGGATTCACTAATCAGCCCCGCCAACGCCAAACCGCCGCCAAACAACAGCAGCACACCCCAGGGCAAACCCTCGGCCTCGGGCCAGGTCAACAGGGGTCGCTTGCTCTCACCCGCTGGTATAACGAACAGCGCCAACGCGGCGGCAAGGGCAATGCCGGTATCGCTAATACCGGGTAACAGATCGCTATAGACCGGACGCAGCACCCAAGCCAATGCCGTGCTGATAAATACCCATAACACCCGCCGCTGCGCTCGACTGGCTGGCCCCAGTGCCGACAGCATACGACCAAATTCAGCCCCGCCAACGCCCTCGCCCAGGCCGGCAAAGCCGCCGGCGCAAAGTTGCTTCCAACAGATGGCAAGCAGCACCACTGTCAGAGGTAGCCCCAGTGTCATCCATTGTAAAAAGCCGAGCTCAATCTGGTGATTCGCCGCGAGATAGGCCGCCAACATGGCATTGGGCGGAGTGCCGATCAGTGTGGCAATTCCTCCGATGTTGGCACTGTAGGCAATCGCCAGCAGCAACACGTGGCCGAAACGACGGCGCGCTGGGGACTGGTCGTCGGGCAAGACCGCCAGCACTGACAGGGCAATCGGCAACATCATCACCGCGGTGGCCGTGTTGCTGACCCACATACTGAGAAAGGCAGTAGCGAGCATAAAGCCGCCGATCTGGGCCTCCGGCTTGCCACCCACCCGCGACAGAATCAACAGTGCCAACCGGCGATGCAGCTCCCAACGCTGCATGGCAAGACCAAGAATGAATCCCCCCATAAACAGTAACACGATGGGGTGTGCGTAGGATTGCGCCACCGGCGTTAAAGGTGACAGCCCAACCAAGGGGGCGACCAGCAGCGGTAACAGCGCCGTCGCCGGCAGGGGAATGGCTTCTGTGGCCCACCACAGGGCCATCCACAGTGCGAGGCCAGCGCAGTGCCACGCCGCAATGGAAAAACCTGCGGGCGGCGCCACCACCAAGGTCATCAACAACAGTGCCGGGCCAAGGACCAGGGGTGTGTAACGGCGGCTCAGGTATAGTAGGCTCGACGACGTCATCTAACCTCCCGCACTACACCGCACAGCTCTGCACGCTACTTGAGCTGGCGGATAAATTCGTCCGACTCCTTGATCGAACTTTCCATCGCACTGATAAGCTTCTGTACATCGCGGTCGATGGTATTCAGCTCCCCCTTGAGGGCACCGATGGCCGAGGCATTGAGATTGTGTTTCAGGTACAGCACATTATCCCGCAGCGCCGCCAGCACCGGCTCGACACTTTTCTCGGAGCGCTGCATGGCACTGAGCAATCCTCGATACTGGCGCTGGGTGGCCTTCAGTTTGGATTCGCTGTCCGCGCGCAACCGCGAGTTGCTGTACAACTTAAGCTCGTCTTCCCATTCGTCAAACAGGGCTTCGGCCACCGATTCTACCTTTTCAATGCGTTCACTGAGGTTTCGGGCCGCCGTCTCGCTGTCGTCGTATTCATTTTTCAGGCGCTTGTAGCGCGCCTCAAGATCGCCACCTTCAATACTCACCACGGCGCGAAACTCGCTCAGTGCATCTTTGAACTGCTGCTGGGTTTCCAGCTGGGCACCCTTGGCCTCATCGACCCGGTCCACCAGAATGTCGCGCTTGTGCACACCGACCTTTTCCATCGCGTTGTAATAAGTGGACTCGCAGCCCAGCAGGGTGACCAGTGCCAGCATTGACCAAAGAGCGCGCATAATGATTCCGGTTATTAGCAGAATAGTAGTGCAATGGTAGCCGCTGACCAACGGATCAGCAATGTCGCCTGCCCGCCGGGGCCTTTGGGCGTCGCCGTGGAGAATTGCGAAAAAGTCCCCTTGACCGCCGCAAGGTTTGGCGATAAAAAGCGCCACCTCAAATTTGCAGTGTCACATCATGGCATGGATTTCCTTCGATATTTTTCGCACCCTCGGCTTTCCCGACACCCTTCAACTTAAACCCGGCGAGGTATTTCGCCACCGGGACGAGATCAGTGCTGCCGACTGGGTACTGTTCCCGGAGTATTGGCAGGTCAACGCCCTCACCTATGGCCTCAAGGCGCGAATATTCCCCAGCGAAGCCAGCTACCGTCTGGGTCACAACAAAATCGAAATGACCCGAGCCTTTGAGATGGTCGCCCCGGCGCAGACACCTCACACTGTAATCCGCGCCAACACCGCCGAAAATGCCGACGCCGTGTGGGAGGACATGCTGCTGCCCTTTGTTGCCAAGCTACCCAAGGCCGCACAGGGTTGCGGGGTCTGGCTTATTCAGCAGCGCGACGACTGGCGCGCCTACCTGGCCCGCACCGAAGTGATCTACGTGCAGGAATACCTGCCCATCGACCGGGATATTCGTATTGTGGTGGTGGGTGACGAGGTGGTGTCGGCCTATTGGCGCTTGCAGTCCGATCAGGGCTTTTACAACAATATTGCCAAGGGCGGCGCCGCTGACTACAGCCCGGTACCACAGGTCGCCATTGACCTGGCCTTGCACCTGGCCAGGTCGCTGGATATCAATCATGCCGGCTTCGATATCGCCATGGTCGGCAACCACCCCTATGTACTGGAATTCAATCGCTTGTTTGGTAATCAGGCCATTCCCGGCGGCGAGCGCGCGCCGCGGGAAGCGATACAGCGCTATCTGCTGAGCGCGTCACAACCCAGCGACTTTCCCTCGCGCCCCCGGCGACGGGCCGCTTGAATACCCGCGCTCTGCCACTGGCACATACCCCCCGCCTTTGCGCTAGGATGGACGGTATTGTGTGTGCCGATGTGATGTCGGCACCGGGACGGAGAGCGGTATATGACCAGAGGCAGCAACTACGACACCTGCGCGGAAACACTTTTTCATGAGCTGGGTGCCGACATACGGGTAGCACTGCCCCTGGGGCTGGGCAAGCCCATCGGCCTGATCGATGCCCTGTATCGGCGCGCCAGCGCCGATCCTTCCCTTTCGCTGACGATTCTCACTGCCCTGAGTCTGGAGCGCCCCAGCGAGCACGATCCGATAAAGTCCCGCCTGCTGGAGCCGGTGTTTGCCCGCTTTTATGGCGACTACCGCGAGCCGCTCTACCTTTCTGCCCTGCGCGCACAAGCGTTGCCAGCGAATATTCAAGTACACGAATTTTACTTTCGAGCAGGCAGTCAGCTGGGTAATGCCACCGCCCAGCGCAGCTATATTTCCTCGAATTACACTCATGCGGCGCGGGATGTCGCGGCGCGGGGCTGCAATCTGGTGATCCAGCTCGTAGCGCAAAACCCGGAACACCCACAACGCCTTAGCACCGGCTGCAACCCCGACACCTCCGACGAATTGGTGCGGCATTTGCGCAGTGCGGGCCGCCCCTTTAGCCGAGTAGCAGTGGTGCACCCGGACATGCCCTATATGTTTGGCGATGCCGAGCTCAACCGAAAGGATTTCGATCATATTATTGCTCAGCAGGGGCCCGGCGAGGCCCTGTTTCCGGTGCCCCGATTGCTGCCCATTCCCGCCCCTGACTATCTGATCGGCCTGCGCGCCAGCGCCCTGGTCAAAGACGGCGGCACACTCCAGCTCGGTATTGGCTCAATGGGCGATGCCATCGTGCAGTCATTGCTGTTGCGACACCGCGATAACACCGCCTATCAACAGCTTTTGCGCAACGCCGATATAGGCGGGCCGCTTATAGACAGCATTGGCGGCACCGCTCCTTTTACCGAGGGCCTGTACGCCGCAACAGAAATGTTTGTCGAGGGCTTTCTCCACCTGTTCAACGGCGGGATTCTGCGCCGCCAGGTCTACGATTTCTGGGCCTTGCAGATACTGATCAACGAGGGTCTGTGCAAGCCCCGGGCACTGGACCCGAAAAACCTTGAACAGCTGGCAGAGCTGGGGGTAAGAGAATTGCGAGGCAAGGATTTTACCGTGCTCCAGCACCACGGGTTTTTTCACGACAACTGTCGCTATGCCGAGGGACAGATTTACAACGACAGCGGCGCATCCTGCTTTGCCAATGTCGCCAACCCCGACAGCCGCGCCTTTATGGCGGAGCACTGCCTTGGCACGGCATTACGCAATGGCTGTGTGCTCCACGGCGGGTTTTTTCTCGGCAGTGACTGGTTCTATCGCAGCCTGCGGGAAATGCCAGCCGACCGACGCCGCCTGCTGTCGATGTGCGGGGTGGATAAAATCAACCAGCTTGATTTAAACCCGCGGTTGTACCGCGCCCAGCGACGGGATGCACGATTTATTAATACCGGCCTGAATGTATCATTGAACGGCGCAGTGGCCTCGGACACCCTGGAAAACGGGCAGGTAGTGTCCGGGGTCGGGGGACAATACAACTTCGTGGCGATGGCCCACCAGCTACAGCCGCAACTCGACGAATCGGGAAGCAGTGGCGGCGGTCGCTCTATTTTGATGATCCGCGCCAGCCGCACCCAGGACGGCAAACCGGTGTCCAATATTGTACCCGCCTACGGTGCCTGTACGATTCCGCGGCACCTGCGGGACATTGTAATTACCGAATACGGCGTCGCCGACCTGCGCGCCAGGACCGATGGTGAAGTCTGTTCGTCGTTGATTGAAATCGCCGATTCACGCTTTCAAAAACACCTGATCGCCCAGGCTAAGCAGCAGGGCCTGTTAAGCGCCGACTATCAACTCGACCCCCGCTACAGGCACAACCTGCCTAACAGGGTCACCGAGCTGGTAGCGCGGGCCGGTGAGGATCTTCCCGCTTACCCCTTTGGCTGCGACTTCACCGATCGGGAGCTGCGCACCGCGAGGCGGCTGAAGCAGATTAATGCCTTGGCCCCTTCGGCAAGAATAAGGGCGTTGATGCGGGGTTTTGGCCGGTCCTCGAGTGCCACTGCGCGTGAATCAGAGGCCGTCGATGTACTGAATTTACAGGGCGAGCTACCCCTGAAGCTGCGCCTGTTGCGAGCCTTGCTCAGGGGCAGTGAGAACTCGCCGGGCGCAGCTTAGCCGGCGCTAAAAATAGGCAAATAACTCCAGTGCCGCCACATCAATATCCACCTCGTCAATTTGATAGCGCTCTACACCGAGGTTGATCCTGCTTTGCGGCTGCCACACAAAGGACAAGCCCACCCCCGCATAGGGATCGTAGTCCTTCTCGGTGCCATGGGTTTCCCCCGCAGCGTTTCTTATCGTGCTGTCGTTGGTCCAACGGTTGATACCGCCCTTGAGATACGCCGCTATCGGCGCCCTGAATGAAGTGGAAAGGCGAAAACCAACCAACAAGCCATGCAGATCGAACTCCGAGGAAAAGTTGCCATTTGTCGAAGTGTAATCGGCGTCGTAGCGTCCCAGGTTGATATAGGACGCCTCCAGCGCCAGATAGGGGTTAAACGACAGCCCTCCGGTGATACGCAGAACCTGGTCTTCGTTATCAGCGTCTACCGCCGTAATCCCCGCACCAGACTGGTTCAAGGTGGCTGACATCGCGTCATAGTCGATATCAGCCTCGCTGAAGCCCCCACTGAATATAATATAGGCTGATTCATATTGGGCATAAACGGCCCCGGGTAGACACAACAGCGGCACCGTCAGTGCGGCGTGGAAAATCCTGTTCATTTTACGCTCCATGTATAGATGCAGTTTGATCTGCTCAAAACCCGCCAACAATAGCAAGCGCCCGACCTGCCTCATTATAGGGACTAGCCCCTATTGACATTCTGCAAGTACAATAGGGTTACAACACATTAACAACCAAGGCTCACCGAGCTTGGCCGATCGCGTAAAGCTCTGCTATAAATAAAATACTGACGGCTGGACTACGCGAAGGCGTTATGGAGCTGCCAGCAAACTTCCGCGAGGCGTTACACTGCCATAGGACACTGCCATGAGCGCAAGCCCCAAGGATCACCTCGCATGTCTGCTGGTCGATGATGACCCGCAGGGGCTGGCCCTTTATCAGCGTGATCTCAGGGGCTGCAATATTGTCACAGCCCAAAGCGGGGCTGAAGCACTTGCCATTCTCGCCCGGCGTCAGGATATCGCCGTGCTCGTCACGAGCATGAGTATGCCTGATCTCAATGGCATAGAGCTACTGCGACGTGTACAGGTCGAGTGCCCCCAGGTTGTATTGATCATGCTCACCGAAGAGCTGGACCAGGACGCGGCTCAACACGCGATCAATACCGGCCATGTATTCCGCTTTTTGCGTAAACCCTGCCCTGCCACCGAACTGCGCCGCGCCATTGACGAAGGGAGCACACTGTTCCGTACACGCCTTGAAGCGGAAAAAAAACGCCTGTCGCTCGAAGTGGAAATCGACCTCCACAAGAATACTGACACCATCACCGGGCTCGCCAACCGCGCTTTTTTCAAGGAAAAATTGGCCGACGCCCTGACCGATGCGAATAAACGCCGCGATGTCATTTTGTGCCTGGACATCAATCATTTTCATCTCTTGAACGAGCTGCACAGTTTCGTCGCCGGCGATGCGCTGCTCAGACGAATAGCCAATATTTTACAGGTTTACAGTCGCGACAACGACATTGTTTCACGCACCTCGAATGATGTGTTTGTGATGTATCTGCTGAACTGCGACAGCCAGAAAGTCAACTTTCTGATCGACGCTATTCGTCGGGATATTGCCCACCTCGATTTCTCCTGGCAGGGCAACCGCTTTGACGTTACCGCGAGCATCGGTGCGATTCCCCTGCATTCGCCCGCCGCCGACGCCAATATGCTTATGCGGCTGATCGAAATCGCGACAAAAATCGCCAAGGAGCAAGGACGCGACAGTGTTTATATCTCGTCGATAGACGATCCTGAGTTACAAAAAAGACTCGAGGAAATGGGCTACTTCAGTCATATCAACACACTGATTTCCCAACAACGCCTGCGACTTTATTATCAAACCATCCGCTCAATCAACGACGACAAGACGGGACTGCACTTTGAATTATTACTGCGTGTAATCGACGAAAATAACCAACATCATTCGCCGGTTCATATGCTTAATGCCGCTGAAAAATATATTCTAAGTGAAAAAATTGACCGCTGGGTAATCGACGCAGCGGTGGCGTTTTTTAGCCAGAACCCGCACATTACTGAAAAGCTGAATCTTTGCTCTATTAACCTTTCTGCCAATTCCTTGCGCAACGTGAAGATGGCAGATTATATTAATATGGCCTTTGCGTCGGCAGGCTTGAACCCCGAGAATTTTTGTTTTGAAATTACCGAAACTGCTGCGGTAATCAATCTGGAAAGTGCCATAGGTTTTGTTAAATTATTGCACCAAAAGGGCTTCAAAATTGCGATCGACGACTTCGGCACAGGACATTCTTCCTTCGCCTATCTAAAACATTTTTCTTTCGATTATTTAAAAATAGACGGCGTTTTTATTCAGAATCTACAACACGATAAAGTCAACGAAGCCATCACCTCGGCAATCAACCACCTCGCCCACACCCTGGGTAAAAAAACCATTGCAGAATATGTCGAAAGTGAGGAAACCGTATCGCTACTGCGATCAATGGGCGTCGACTACATTCAGGGCTATCATGTGGGCGTACCCCAGGCGATCGAAAATCTGGTTGGATAGCCAAATCAACACTATGGACTGCGATTTTCCAGTCGCGCCACAAAGGGCTGAATATACTCCAGCATAAAATCGCGAAAGATACGGATTCTCGCCGTCGTGCGCAGGTCGATGTGGGAGAGCAGCCAGAAACCTGTCGGCTCGGAAACTCCCTTCGCTGGCACCGCGACCAGTTCGGGGTGGGAGTTGCCCATGGAACAGGGCAATTCGGCAATACCGTGGCCCTGCTGCACCAGGTCGTAAACCACATTCAGTGAATTCGAGCGATAGCGCACCGGCATCGATGGGTAGCTTTGTTGCAACCATCCTGGCCGGGCATTGCCATCCAGCATCCACGACACCGCGCCAACATTGTCATCACCCTGCTGATAGGCCGCCCACACATCACGGCGAGCGTATACCCCATAGTGCAAATCTGCGAATTTCGTGCCCACCACATCCGGGGGCGGATTATTGGTATTGCGAAAGGCGATATCCGCAGCATGTACCGACAGATCCAGAGACTCCCCTGACGCCAGCAATTCAACATCGATATTCGGGTATTGCTCGGCAAAGTCCTTTAAGCCAGGTAGCAAAATTCGCTGTATACAGACGTCTACCGCAGTAATTCGCAGGGTTCCGCTGAGCTCCTGCCGATCAGCATACACCCCGCGCTCGATAGCCTGCGCGGCCTCGGCCATTTGCTCAAGGTTGGGCAATATGGATTCACCGAGGGGAGTGACCAACCAACCAGAGGTCGAGCGGTCGAACAGCGGCGCATTGAGACGCTTTTCCAGGGCAGAGATTCGTCGCGACACCGTTGTGTGGTTAACCCCCAAGTGCTTTGCCGCCCCGGTCACCGAGCCTTCGCGAATCACCGCCAGACAGTAGTGGACATCATTCCAATTCAGGCCGTGCATTTTTGCACCTACTATGTGTATTTATGGATATTTATAAACAATATCGCACAACTTACACTAGCTCCAAGGTCGTAGCAAATAACGACCTGCCCCCTCACTCAACACAGGTATGTGCCATGAAAACGATCAATACACTGCTTATCAGCCTCTCACTGGCCTTCACTTCCGCGGCGAATGCCGGTGGTGCCTCGACCAAAGTGCTCATCAAGGAGTGCAAGACGAACGCGGTCAGTGAATTCAGCGCGGAAGACTCTCCGGCGCGGGCCCGTTTCAAGGGAATTCAGGGCTCGAACCAGCACAAGCAGGTTAAATTGCAGGTTTTTGAGAAAGGCAAATCACCCTTTAACGCTACCTGCCATATCAACCCGCAAACTCGGGAAATTCTGCAAATTGAGCGGACCAGCTAAGCCCGCCACTCAGGGCCTTGACGGGTGGCGAAGGCCGCCCGTTAGCCCGCTGGCGCTATCAGCAATTCCCGACTCTCCCCCGCTGCGAGGTCATCCAGAGTAAAGTCGCCCACAGACACTCGGTGAAGTGAAAGCACCTCGTTCTGGAAATAGCCAAACATTCGCTTCACTTGATGGTACTTGCCCTCGGTCAGAGTCAGTCTGGCGGAGAATTCTCCGGTAATTTCAAGCCGAGCGGGCTGGGTATGAATCCCCTCATAGGCGAAATATATCCCTTGCTGGAACACCGAAATATAGTCCGCTGTTACCGGCTTGGACAGCACCACTTCGTAGGTTTTTGGCAGTTTGGTTTGCGGCAAACTGATGCGTCTCGACCAGTTGCCGTCATTGGTCAACAACACCAGGCCAGTGGTATTGAAGTCCAGGCGACCGACGATATGCAGTTCGTCCCGTCGAGGGTGATCGAGCAAATCCACCACCGTAGTATGCCGATCGTCACGCGTCGCGCACACCACACCTTTGGGCTTGTTCAGCATAATATAGAGGGGGGTATGGTTATTAAGACACAGGCCATCCACTTCCACGTGGGTGAAGGGAGTAACCTGCTGTTGAATAGAGTTAGCGAATTGACCGTTAACCACCACCCGCCGCTGGGCCAGTAATAACCTCACCGTCGACTTGTTAAAGGCGGTGTTCCGGGCGATAAAGCGGTCGAGTCTGGTGGTGGCGAATGTCATACCATATTGTAATCGCGAACAGGCTGAGAGGGACAGGACGGGTCGTGCGCTGCCCCAACGAAGTTTCAACCCTAACGCGGCAGGTCAGAACTCAAAGGACAGCCGCGCATTCAGCGTTCGCGGCGCATTCAGGGTAAACAGCGCCTGCTCCTCTCCGGTAGAGAGGGTTCGTGATGAGCCGCCTATCGGCTCGGTAACATCTTGAATATTGGTAACATTAACCGCCAGTTGAGGTTTAAAGCGCCACTGTTCCATGCTCAGGGAGATACCGGCATTAAGTGTGGCGAAATCATTGACCGCCTCCGTCTGTGCCAGATCCCCGAAACTTTTTCCGATATAGTTGTAGTTGATATAGGTGTTGTAATCGACACCCCACGCCTGGCTGAAGTAGGACGCCGAAGCCGAATACTGAGAGTCTGCTGCGCCGGGCATTTGCGTGCCAGCGGCGATCATATTCCCGCTGGCGTCCTCGAATGGCTCGGTGGTATAGGCATCGACTTTACCACCATCTAGGGCCAGAACGAGACCGACAATCGGAGTCACCCATTTCAGGCTGACCTCAAAGCCATTACTCTCGGCACCACCCACGTTGTTTTTAAAACCGAGACGGGTCGTTTCCGTTTGCTGCTGGATCTGGGGATCTTTGTAGTCAATTTCGAATACCACTGCATCAAGCAACAATGAGTTATCAAACCAGGTAGACCTGAAACCCAACTCGTAATTCCAGAGCTTGTCAGATTTGTAGGTGGATGGTACGCCCTCGGACTCACTGGGCGGAATCGTCTGAATGCCGCCAAAACGAAAGCCCTTGGCCGCCTGGGCATAGACCGACACCTCGTCCGTCAGCGCGTATTTAACCGAGTAGCGGGGGCTAACGCCGTCTTCCAGAATTTCCTCATAGATGTCCACTTCCTGCCCATTATTAGCCGCTCGCGCCAGCGCACCGTAGCCGGTATACCCGCCCTCGACAACGGTTTCATAAAAGCGCGCACCCGCCGAAACCTTCAGGCGTTCCCAAAAGGTCTTGGAGAAATCAAAGAATATCGCCTCCTCTGTTGCAATCGCGTTGTTAAAGGCATAGAGCACAGAGGTTTCCTGAGCGACATCACCACCTGTCGTGCCGAGCACCGGAATCAGCACATCGTTGACATCTTGCTGACGCAGCGTATTCACGTAAATATCAAAGAACATTTCGTAATCGTAGCTGTACACACCCACGATCCAGTCCATCCACCAATCACCGCTGGACTGAAAGCGCAGCTCATGGGAGGTCGCCTCACCATTGTGATTAAACGCCAGGAAAATAGCCTGATTCTCACCTGGCCCTTCCGGTGGCGACGCAAAGGTAGCGGAGATGTCGCTGAAGCTGTACACGTTCTTGCTGACCTTCGAACTCAAGGCCATCACACTGAACGTATCAAACTCGTAGCCCAGCTCCAGGCTGGCCAGGGAAAAATCGTGATTGCCGGGTTGGTCCAACAACACATCGTCAAGGCTGCGATCCTCACGGTTATCGGCGATAAACACCGCATCATCAACCTCGTAGTCCTGATCCAGATAGGTCAGTTTCAATGACATCCTGTCTGTCGGTAACCATTTCACCAGCGCACGGCGCTGCTCACCACCACCGTCGTTCACATCGTCTTCCCCGCTGCGACGGTTGTCGTAGAGACCGGGATAGGCGCGTTTCACGTACCCTACACGTGCGGCCAGAGTGTCCTTATACAGCGGAATATTAACCGCTACCCCGGAGGTCGTCGCCACACCGCCGTGATCGACGTCGGTACGCTGCGCAAACGCCCTCGCTTCCACTCCCTCGAAATGGGGATCCTGCAACACATAGCGCACCGCACCGGAGAGAGCCGCGCCGCCAAATACCGTACCCTGTGGCCCTTTCAATACCTCTACGCTGGCCAGATCAAAGGCACTGAGATCAGGGGTAATACTGCCGATATAGGGGTCAGTAAATGAGGTATCACCAACCAGAATACCCACTGGCGAAGGGATCGTGGCAGTTGGGCTGTTATCGATACCAATACCCCGCACGGAAATTCGCATAAACCCGGGCGTGGCGCTGTTGATAACCACCCCCGGCGTTTCCTGCAGAAATTCTGCAAGATTCATTTTGCCTTGCTCCTCCAGTGCAGCGCCGGAAAAATGCGCAATCGACGCGGGAATATCCCGAAGGTTTTCCGTTCTTTTAGTGGCGGTAACCAGGACTTCCTCTATTTGCGGCGCCTTGCGCGGCTCAGCATAACCGAGGTCGGAGTAGGCCAGCACTAACCCGGCCACTATAGACAGTCGCGTGGAAAATAGCCTGTTGTGCGGATTATTCATCTTATTTCTCGCAGTTGGTTGCAGCAGCGTGGCGATAGTATCCGCTGCTGGGTATTTCGATTCAGTCACCTTTGAGACAGCATTGCAAAAAAACCGGGCGGCGGCACTGAGCGATGCCGCCTGGTTCTATCTATCACCGCTAATCACCGCCATCTCCCGGTATTCTGCCCAACTCGGCCAGCGCAGCCCCGCCGGATAATGACTCGGATCGCCGGATTCAACAAAGCCCTTGAACCCCAACATTAACTGTCGGTGCAGGGCTTCCCGCTCTTCACCGGAGCTAAGCGGCCAGGTAAAGTGGGTAAAATTTCGACTGCCGATACCGAAGTTACCGAACACAAAGGGGATATCGACGCCGTGGTAGGCCCCAACTAAAGACCGCCAGGGCTCCGGCATGTTTTTCCATTCAAAGCTGTACCGGTAGACCGGTGCACCGCTGTAGCGACTGAGCATATCGGCGCCATCATCCACCTTGCCCAGCAATATTCGATTCACCACCCATGCGCTCAGCTTGAACCTGGCGTACTGATAACGGCTGTCAAACAGCGTTCGTGGTTCAAACTCACAGTCGCAATGGATCAATTCCCACAGACCGCTATAGCGCCGGTTAGCCATGCCGTGCAGCAATAACAACGGCGCCTCATCAAGGGTCTGTCCCATCAGGGTCGGCACTGGGTTAACTACCGCTTCGCTTGCCTCAGTGGTCACCACATGCCCATCAACTGCATTGCTTGTCATTGTTATGCCCTGACCGGCGGCAGTAATCTCCTCGGTGGTTTTGAGATAAAGATACTCTCTCAGTTCGCCTGCCTTTTGCACGTTCAGATAGTCCGGCAGCGCCTCGGCAGAATTGATCAGCTTATCCTTAAGCAGCAGATTAGCCAGCAAGCGATGGGAGGTATCGCGCTGCTGACTGGCCGTGTTTTCCAGGGGAATACCGGAAAGGCAAATGGCTTTGTGAAAGGTACCGCTGGCCAGGGGCGAACTCATCAGTGACCAGATACTGGCACACCCCGCTGAATGCCCCATCACTGTGACGTTATCAGTATCACCACCAAAACGTCCTATACTCCCCTGCACCCACTCCAGCGCCTTGATCTGATCCAGCAAGGCGAAGTGACCCGAGTTCGTTGACGGATCATCGTTATGCAGAGCGGCCAAGTGCAGGTTGCCGAGAAAGCCGAGTCGGTAATTTATACTGACAAATACAACGTCCAGTTCCTTCGCCAGCCGCTGGCCGTCGTAGAGCGGCAGCGATGCGGCACCGTGCACTGCGCTGCCGCCGTGAATAAACACCAGCACCGGACGCTTTTCGGCGGACGCCGGCTTCCACACATTCAGGTAGAGACAGTCTTCACTGCCGTAGGGCTGCTCAAAGGTTTCCGGCTCGTTGCTGGTGTAGAAGTTGCCGAACTGCGCGCAGGCAGATCCAAAGCGAGTGGCGTCCAGCACTCCTTGCCACGGCGAGGCATCCCGAGGGGCCTGCCAGCGCAAATCGGCCACTGGCGGTGCCGCATAGGGAATACCCAGAAAGCCTTCAACGCCTGAGGCACTAAAGCCCCGAAGCTGCCCTGCTGCGGTATGTATGACCGAGGTGTAATCCCTTGATGTTGACGCAGTTGCCGATCCTGAATCCTCCGTCGCGATAGCATCAGCGACCGCCAGCAAGACCAAAGCCGAAAATAAACTACGTAAAAAATAAGACAAGCCATCCATAATTGCTCTACCGAAAAAAAGTTGAGTTACTTGTGCACCGCAGCCAGGTCGTCGCGTAATCGACGAGAGGCAGCATAAAAACATATCGCGCCAAGCAACATTGCCGGAGGAACAACCGAGCCGAGCGCAACGCCGAGGGCGGCATCGCCCCATGTCGGAGTAAGCAGATCACTGACAATACCTACCGTCCACGGCCCCAACCCCATCCCCAATATATTGATGATAAAAAACAGCACAGCAGAAGCGGTGGCCCGCATATCAGAGGGTACCAAGCCGTGGGTTACCGCAATCACATTACCCAGGTAGGCATTGAGTACCGCGCCGGGAATAAACAGCAATAGCAGCGCGTAGTAGCGAGAATCGACACTGAAGGCCACCGCAGTAAAGGGCGCCGCCACCAGCAGAAACAACATCGGAAGCCATACGTACCAGCGTTTGTCATTGCGGCCTAACTTGTCTGACAACACACCGCCGCTCACTACCCCCACTGCACCCGCCACCCCGAGGATAAACGCCAGCCAGGTGCCTAATTCGCCGGTTTCCATGCCGTGGCTGCGAATCATAAATGACGCGGTCCAGTTGGCAATGCCGTAGGCAGCGAAGGCGTTGAGCGCAGATGCTAATCCGAGATACCTAAATGAACTGCGCGACCACAACAGCGCCAACACCTTTTTCAAGCTGCTTGGTTCCGCCGCTTGAGCGGTCCTCATGGAAATTTCCCGCCGTGGCTCAGCGAGGGTGAAGCGCACCAGCAATGCCAGAAGAATGCCCGGCACACCCACTACCACAAAGGCGATCCGCCAGCCGAAAAATTCATTCAGCCATCCCCCCAGTAAAAAGCCGAAAAGAATGCCGATATTCACCCCTGTTGAATATACCCCCATAGCGGTGGCCCGCTTCTGGGGAGGAAACAGGTCTGAAATCATTGAATGGGAAGGAGGACTGCCCCCTGCTTCACCAACACCAACACCGATTCGAGCCAACAGCAATTGCACAAAATTCTGTGCCATACCGCTGATACTGGTCATAAAGCTCCAGGTGAACACTGCCAGGGCAACGATATTCCGACGATTGGAACGATCCGCCAAACGTGCGATGGGAATGCCGGCGGTGACGTAAAAGGCGGCGAAGGCAAAGCCCGTGAGCAAGCCCAAGTGCGCATCCTTCAAGCTCAGGTCCGCCTTTATTGACTCCTGAAGAATGGCCAGCAATTGACGATCAATAAAATTAAAACTGTATACAAGGGTGAGTACCCCCAGAGCGTAGTAAGCCGAACTCTTCTCCGATTTACCACCGTTATTGGCATTCATAATCGCGCCTCTGTTGTATTGTTATTTTTGTTAAGCGCATCGCTCAACGCCGCCACCAACGATGTTCTTTTACATTGGACGTAATATCTTCATAACTATCGATAATGGCTTGATAGCTCAAGTATTTGAAATCAACACCTATCTGGCTCGCGTGGGGAAGGCTTTGGGTCATGAATATTCCAATCAGTTTTTCCCGAGGATCGATCCAGAACTTTGTACCCGCCGCGCCGCCCCAGTTGTACTCACCGTTACTACCCAGCTCGCCGATGGCTCCCTGATCGATAGCAATTGCCACACCGAGACCAAAGCCCGTACCACTGCGAGCCATAACTTCGCCAGTCGCGGGTAAATGATTACGCGTCATCAACTGCACAGTTTTGGGTGACAGAATGCGGACCCCGTCCAGCTCGCCGCCATTCAGCAGCATTTGGCAGAAACGCAGATAGTCGCCAATTGTGCTGAGCAAACCGCCGCCACCACTTTTCAACGCCGCACCGGGTCGGTAGTTGGTGTCAAATTCGGGATCAGCTTCGACCAATTCCGGAGATTGCATGCCCTTTAAAATAGACGCGGGGTCGTTGAGATCAACACCAGGTGGCGAATAGAGCTGAGCCAGTCGCTGGCGTCGCGTCTCGTTCAGCGTGAAGCCGGTATCAACCATCTTCAGTGGCGCAAACAAGCGTTGCTGTAGAAACTCGTCAAAGGCTTGCCCGGCTACAACCTCTACCAGTCGCCCCAGTACATCGGTCGCCACACTGTAGTGCCAGCGTGTACCAGGGTCATATTGCAGTGGCAACCGGCCCAGACGCCGCACCAATTCTTCCAGTGAAAGTGTGCTCATCAAACCAATGCCTGCGCTGCGGTAGAGACGGTCTACCTCAGAGTCGCCCAGCAGACCGTAGGTCAAACCAGAGGTGTGCCCAAGCAGGTCGTGAATCGTCGGTTGGCGGCTGGCGGCGCGGGTTTTCCCCATCGCCGCCGAGGTCGTGGTATGACGCTCGCGGATGTCGGTTCCGTCAGACACACCATGTTCGTCAGGGCCCGGTGCAGCGCCGTCGCCAGTAGACACAGCTACCCGCAACCCAGCCAATTCCGGCAGATAGCGAGCAATAGGGTCATTCAATGCAAAATGGCCTTCTTCATAGAGCATCAGCACCGCGACACTGGTGATCGGCTTACTCATTGAGTAGATGCGGAACAAGGTGTCCTCGCTGATGGGTCGTAACGGTTGACGATCGGCATCGCCGTAGCCCTGCAAATAAACAATGGAACCATTTCGGGCAAGCAGACCCAATCCACCCACCATCTCACCGCTTTCCACCGCCTTGTTCATATGCTTTGCAATGCGCCCAAGGCGCTCTGTAGACAGGCCCTCGCTCTCCGGTGACACCCTGGCTATCGCCTCTGTGAGACCCGGTTGCGGCTTTATCACCAACACGGTGGCCAGCAACAACAGGGAGATTCCCTGCACGTATCTGGAAATACACATATAATCAAACCAGCCTTTTGTTATTAGATCAGATCAGCCAAGCAAACCCGCGCCTGTGCCCAGTGCTGGGCCACTGTAGCGTTCACGGGTTTGGCGTGCTGTCCTGTTGGAGACAGTTCACGTGGAAAAGCCCGGTAGCAGTACCGTTACGTCACAGGCTATGGAGTTGGTCAACCGCTGGGATTGGTTCGCCTTTGTGCCGGAAGAAGGCAAGCGTTGGTTTGCCGAGCACTGCCTGCTCCACACTGTCGAGAAGGGGCAATCGCTGTATTTGCACAACGACCCTGTCACTCATATTTACGGGCTACTCAGTGGATCGCTGCGGATTTACACCGCCTCGGCCTCCGGGCAGGAGATGACGCTGGAAGAGCTGGCAGTTGGCTCCTGGTTTCCCCATTTTATGCTCACCGACAAACCCAGCTATTACGGCAACTGCACGGCGACCAGAGTATCGACGCTGGTACGTATTGGCATTGACGATTTTATGGCCTTCGGCGAACGCTGGCCCAGACTCTATAAGGGGCTGTATGCCGAGTTTGCCGCCCGCGGCGCGGCCACCATCGGGCGCATGGAATTATTGACCCAGCACAGCCTTAAAGTACGACTGGCGGTGTACTTGTTACGACTAGTGGTGGTGCGCGGTAGTAACGGTGCTGACAAGGGGTATTTTGTCGAGTCATCAGACAGTCAGGAAGAAATTGCCAATCGAGTGGGGGGCGCGCGTCAGCGGGTCAATGCCATATTAAAAGAATGGGAACGCACCGGAACCATCGTCATCGCCAAAAATGGCTTGACCATTCACAACCCGCATGTGCTCCTGGCCGCAGCAAAAGAAAGCGGCTTTGACGCCGATGCCTACCTTGAAGCCTGGCAAGGCGGCTGGAAAAGCCCCTTCTTCAAAGGCTCAGGCTTTATTTCCTGACATTGGGGTCTGTCCTCGGAGACAGACCCATGCCTACCATGCCTATTGGTCGAGAATGCGCACTTCGCGCTGGGGAAAGGGTATTTCAATGCCGTTCTGTTGCAGGGTTTCCAGAATAATGAGCAGGAGGTCGCCGCCAACGCGGTTGCGACCGTCGTCGATACCTTCCATCCAGAATTCAACAAACATATTGATGCCGGAATCACCGAAGCTGTCGATTTCACAGTCCGGGCGCTCTTCGATAGGCACGCGGTCACCACTGAGAACCTGGGGGTGCGCGGCGACCGCCTCCTTCACCAGCTCCACCATCGCCCGCACATCCGTGGCATAGGCCACGGAAAAGTCCACTCGATAGCGCTGCTTGTTGTTCTTGTGAGTCCAGTTGGTGAAGCTCGCCGTGATAAATTTTTCGTTGGGAACAACAATATCTTTGCCGTCGAAGGTCTCCAGGGTGGTCGAGCGCATATTCAGCTGGGTCACTATACCGGTGCGACCGTCCTCAAGTTCGACATAGTCGCCGACGGTCACCGAGCGGTCGAGCAATATGATAATACCGGAGATAAAGTTGGAGGCGATTGCTTGCAAACCAAAACCGAGGCCAACACCGACCGCGCCACCAAATACTGCCAGTGCCGTCAGGTTGATGCCCATCACCTGTAACAGCAGCAGGATTATGACGATGGTCGAACCGATTTCGAATAGTTTAGCGAGGACTTCCCGGGTGCGAATATCCAGGGATTCCTGGCGGCGAATAATGGTTTGCCCGGTATTGGTGGACACTCGGCCAAGCCAGAATAACAACGAGCCAAACACAATCAGGCGCAGCACGCCGTAACTGGATACACGGATATTGCCCACTTCGATGGCAATAGAGTCGAGGACCGCAACAACATCGTCCAATAGCCCGGCCAGATGCAGTATCAACAGAGGCGTCGCTATCCAGCGAAACCAGTTCGCCACCAAGCGGTTTGTGATCGCCACATTTACAAAGGAGTGGAACACCAAGACGATAGCGATAACCAGAGCGGCCTGCATCACCCAGCCGTCGTCGGTAAACCACGCACTGAGTTCCACCAACATGCGCAGCATCATAATGGCAAATACGGGGAACAACAGCTTGCCACAGCGATAGAAAAAGCTTTTCAACGGGTGTTGGTCAGCGGGCTCCGGCGGTGAGCGAAACAGGGGTACCATTTTGTGGACGCGGCCCGCCAGCAGCCACGCGACAATGTACACCGATACAATCGCCCCGATTTCACTGTACAACTGCCCCTGTACCAACTTGTCCAAAAAGACATAAAACTGTTGTTCGAGGGTACTGAGAAAACTCGCTTTTTCCATTTCCGGGTCGCCATACCGCCAAAGAGTCATCGGCGTAGTGGAAAGCTATAGCGTCTGGATGTCAATGCCTGTAATTGTCCGGTATCGATACACGTCGCTGATACCGGCTCCGTCTCCCTACAACGATAGCTTGGTCCACGTCATCCACTACTCATAAAGGGTGTGTACCTTGCGCCAAACGGTTTTTATCACCGCATTGGGAATGCCCCTGCTTTTTAATAATTGAGCGACCAGCTGCTCCTGTGATTTACGGTCCTGATCCGTCAACACTGCCATTGCGCACACCCGCCCCACATAGAGTGCGACGCCCAGTGGCGATGCGTCCGCACCGGCAGGACTGGCGCCGCCCAGCGCTCGGCGGATTTCCACCGGCAGCGCCCAGGCATCGGCAATGGATTCGCTCAGCGGAGCTGCATGACTATTGATAAGCGCGATCAGTGTCTCGCTGTGGGGCGTTAGCTCCGCAGCCTTGTACCGGGCGATACTCAGGCGGAAAATCACGATGTAGCTCAGGTAGTAGGTCAGGCCAAGAAGATGGGCGGTAAAACTGTCGCTGGTACGGGAAGCACGGGCGTAAGTCTGCGCCACGAGGGCGGTGTTCTGGGCCATCAACCAGTAAGTGGCAGAGAAATTATCAAAGCACCCCTTATCTACCATAAACACCGGTTGCAACAGCGAGCTGGCCACCAGCGAGCGCAGGCCATCGGCGCCGAGAAGAGTCACTGACTTGCCCAGTGACTCAATGGGCTTCTCCGAGACGCGATAATAAGCCGAGTTGGCCTGTTTCAGCACACCCACTGTCAGTACCGGGTCCTGAATAATGATATCCACGAGCGCCTTCAAGGAATTTTCTTCGTGGCGAATGGCCGCGAGCAGTTGGGGCAGGATCAACGGCTTGCGGGGAAAATACTCAGGTTGGTGGATGACGCCGGGGATTTCGGCACAGACCTCCCGATAAATCTGCGCGTGCGGTTCATCGAGAGCCTGCTGCCCGCTGCAGTCTTCGCCGAACGCCCGTCGATACACCGCCTCATCCATCTGCGCGAAAACTCGAACATTGATGCCCTTCTGCCGAGGGCTTGCGCTAACCACCTCACCACCTGCGGCGCTGCTCTCGGAGAATACCGCAGGCTCAACCTGGCGGCGCTCAAGCCACAAATAGACAACACCGGAAGCAAACAGCCCTGCGCCCGCCGCAATCAACAGCACCTCGACGTGGTAATCAAACACTGCTGTCGCCTCCTTGGCTGGAAAGGTGTCTATCCCCTAACTATAGTCGAAGAAGATCAAAGCGTTTTGGGTCGGGCTGTTATACCTTGGACGGCGCTCTGGCCTTGGTTACTTTCTTCTTCGCTGGGGATGACGCAGTGCGTCGCGGCTTTTTGGCACGTGCATTGAATCCGGCGGCATCCTCCAGTTCACACAGCGAGTCTTCCATATAGTCGATCAATCGCTGCACCTGGGGCAGTGATCGGCGACAGGCGACGATGCCAAAGTCGACATTATCACCATAGGTCACAAGGGTAATATTCATTGCCATGCCGTCTGTGACGATCGACATAGGATAGGAGCCCTCCATTCGCGCACCATTCCAGTACATGGTTTCACGAATTCCGGGAACGTTTGATATCACGACATTGTAGGGCGGTAGTTTTGGTATCAATCCCAGCGGCGTCAACAAAATCGAGGGTGACTGCATCAGTAGGCTAACCAGCTCTACTTCCTTGGGCGACATGCCTCGGTAAAACGCCTTGCTCGCCTGCACAGACTGGATAATCGCCCGTATACGCTTGGTGGGATCGGCAATATGGGTGGACAGATCCGCGCTGATAGCCGCAATTGCATTGCCGGAGTCGAAGTCACCTTCCTGGCGCAAGGACACCGGCACCATCGCCTTCAAGCCCTGTTGGGTGGGTAATTCAGCGTGGTTAATCAAATACTGCCGAAGGGCGCCGGAACACATCGCCAGCACGGCATCGTTGAAGGTACCATCATAGGCCTTGGCCACCCGGTGAATCCGGGCGAAGGGCCAGGACTGAGCAACAAAGCGCCGTGCTCCCTCAACCGAGCTATTGAGCACACTCGACGGCACCCGCATATGCGGCAAGTTCAGGCTGCTCCCCCCTGCCAGCGCCCCGGTCAATCGTTTGACCGCACGGAACAGGTTTGCGCTGCTGTCATAGGTAGACTTGAGCATATCAGCAACATTGCGCAGCTCCTCCTCGGTGGGCATATCCTGTCTTCCGCTTTGCAGCGCAAGCTTATATCGCCGCCAGGACTCTTGCGATAGCGGTGACACGTCCATCACATGCTGCGGATCGCGAGACAGCATGCTGCGACTGATATGAATTGAGCGCGCGCCATCTACCGCTGCGTGATGGGTTTTGGAGTAAACCGCGAACTGGCGGTCTTGCAGACCTTCTATAAGGTGCATTTCCCACAGCGGCCGGCTGCGCTCCAGCAAAGTGCCGTGCAGCCGCGACACCAGTGTGAATAACTCCCGGTAACGGCCCGGTTTCGGCAATGCCGAATGACGCACGTGGTATTCCATATCGAGCGCGGGATCAGGTTCCCACTGGGCATTGCCAACAACTCCGGCGCGACCCACTTTCAGGCAATCGCCAAAGGGCGTAATCAGTTCGTCGGTATCGCGGATCGTATGGGCCAGGTTGTGGAGAAATTCATGCTCGTCGGCTCCATCCGGCAGAGTAAAGAGATTCACCCCACCAATGTGCATTGGCATCTCCCGGCTCTCTGCCAACAGGAAGCCCTTATCAACCATATTCAGCTTTTTCATACGCCCTCGACCGCCCCTGTGCTGTGCACTATGAATTATTGAGTAAAACTATTAAATACCAAGAAATGGGTCTCTTTTACGTACACAACCACCACGCAGATTGGGGAACATCCGATTTTCTGGCTATATCCAAGCTGGCTCTGCTCTATTCCACGGTAACAGATTTGGCGAGATTTCTCGGCTGATCTACATCCGTACCCTTGAGTATAGCCACATGGTAGGACAATAGTTGTAGCGGGAGGGTATAAAGTATCGGCGCGATAATATCGCTGACGTGGGGCAACGCGATAAGATCCAGCCCCGGTGCCGCGCTGAAGCCAGCGGATTTGTCGCAGAAGACGAAGAGCTGGCCTCCCCGGGCCTGGACTTCCTGAAGGTTGGATTTGAGCTTTTCCAGCAGTTCATCGTTGGGGGCAATCGCCACCACCGGCATATTGCTATCTACCAATGCCAGGGGGCCATGCTTGAGTTCACCGGCGGGATAGCTTTCTGCGTGAATGTAGGAGATTTCCTTGAGCTTAAGCGCCCCCTCCATTGCCACCGGCCACTGGGCACCGCGCCCTAGAAAGAGAGCGTGATGTTTGTCGGCAAAGGCCTCTGACATCAATTTAATAGCGGGGTCGAGGGCCAGGGTTTCGTGCATTAATTCCGGCAGGCCGTGAAGACCCTGAACAATATTGGCCTCCTGCTGTTCATCAAGGTCGTGATAACGCCCCAGCGCGACGGTAAGCAGGAGCAATGCCACCAGTTGGGTGGTAAAGGCCTTGGTCGAGGCGACACCGATTTCCGGCCCGGCTTCGGTCATCAAATAGAGATCAGACTCCCTGACCAGGGAGCTTTGAGCAACATTACACACCGCAAGGCTGGCGCTATAGCCGAGGGTTTTCGCTAAACGCAGGGCGGCCAGAGTATCGGCGGTTTCACCGGACTGGCTGATCGTCACAAACAGGGTGTTGTCCTGTACCTTGAATTTTCGGTAACGGAATTCACTAGCGACCTCGACCCGACAGGGCACACCGGCAATCCCTTCGATCCAGTACTTGGCTACCATACCTGCATGGTAGCTGGTGCCGCAGGCGACGATCTGCACCGAGGAGACACTTTTGAAAATATCGTTGGCCTTGCTACCCATGATTTCAGCAAGTATTTTTCCGCCACTTAATCTGCCACTCAGCGTGCGTTTTACCACATGGGGCTGCTCGTAGATTTCCTTGAGCATGTAGTGGCGATAGCTACCCTTGTCGGCACTTTCTGCCACGGTGTCGATGCGCTGGATTTCTCGCTGTGTCGGGACGTCGTTGATGTCCCAGATACGATAATGGCCCGTGCAAATTTCTGCGATATCGCCTTCTTCAAGATAAACAAAACGGTCGGTAACCTGGCGCAGCGCGAGTTGGTCAGAGGCGATAAAGTTTTCACCAATTCCCACACCAATCACCAGTGGGCTGCCCTCGCGGGCGCACACCAACTTATCCGGCTCATCGGCGTGTATCACCGCCATGCCGTAGGCCCCTTCAAGCTCCTGTACGGCGAGTTTGACGGCACCCAGCAAATTGCGCTGTTGTTTGTAGTGGTGGTGAATCAAATGAACAATCGTTTCAGTATCGGTGGCTGAAACAAACTGATAACCCAGTGCAGTGAGCTTTTTCCGCAGCGTTTCGTGGTTTTCGATAATGCCATTGTGCACCAGCGACAATTTGCCGGAGAGATGGGGGTGGGCATTGCGCTCTGAAGGTTCGCCGTGGGTGGCCCAGCGGGTGTGCGCGACACCGGTGTGGCCGGGCAGAGGCTGCGACTCCAGCGCCCGTTGCAGCTCCGCCACCTTGCCCACCCGCTTGCGGCAGTCGTTAGCACCGGATTCAGAGATGACCGCCATACCCGCAGAGTCGTAGCCACGGTATTCCAGGCGATGCAGCCCCTCCAAGAGAATGGCAGAGACTTCACGCTGCGCTACCGCACCTACAATTCCACACATAGACTTTGCCCTGTTTTCCGCTGTTGTCTGCTGGTTTTTCAGCTATTTTTTGTCGGCCGCTGCCAACCCGATATATTGCGTTGCCGGCCGCGGGCCACGCCCAGTTCGTTGTCGGCAACGGCACTGGTGATGGTCGACCCGGCACCGACAGTGGCATTTTCTCCCACTGACACCGGCGCCACCAGCGACGTGTTTGAACCGATAAAGGCACCGTTGCCGATTTCCGTACGGAATTTGTTGACCCCGTCGTAATTGCAGGTGATTGTGCCCGCGCCGATATTAACGTTATCGCCGAGCTCTGCGTCTCCAATATAGCTGAGATGATTGATTTTGCTGCCCACCCCGACTCGGGCGTTTTTGGTTTCAACAAAATTACCCACTCTGGCTTTGCTACCCAGGTCTGTGCCGGGGCGCAGGCGAGCGAAGGGGCCAACAGTGCAATTATCGGCTAGTTTGGCGTCTTCTAACACTGAGTGACTGCGAATAACGGTATTTTCGCCAATATCGCTGTTGATAATATGGCAGTTGGGGCCTATCTGTACGCCATCAGCCAACACCACGTCGCCTTCAAACACGCAGTTGACGTCGATAACAACATCCTGGCCGACCCGCAGTGTGCCGCGCACGTCGATACGGTCCGCATCCGCAAGGCTGGCGCCTTCAACCATCAGTTGCTCGGCGCAGTTGCGCTGGTAGCGCCGCTCCAGGGCATTGAGTTGCTGGCGGTTGTTCACGCCGTCCACTTCCCAGAGATTGGCCGGCTGCTCTACGGCGATTTCCACGCCGTCTGCCACCGCCATAGCAACGATATCGGTCAGATAGTACTCACCCTGCGCGTTGTCGGCAGACAAACGCGGCAACCACTGTTTTAGCCGCTTGGCGGACACCGCCATAATACCGGTATTCACTTCACAGATAGACAGCTGTTCCGGGCTGGCATCTTTCTGCTCGACAATGGCCTGCACGTCGCCCTGTTCGTTGCGCACAATGCGACCATAGCCTGAGGGGTCTACCGGGGTGGCGGTTAACAGTACCAGCGGGCGCTCACTCCCGGATAACATCGAAGCCAGAGTTTCCGGAGCGATCAGGGGTACGTCCCCATAGGTAATCAATACCATCGAGTCGTCGGCGACTGCCGGCAAGGCCTGAGCAACGGCGTGACCCGTGCCTTTCTGTTCACTCTGCATCGCCCAGCGCAGCTCATGGCCGCTGTCAGCCATCGCCGACTTTACCTGGTCCGCGCCATGGCCGATCACAACATGAATAGCATCAGCACCTGTAGCGGCAGCGGCGTCTACAGCGTGTTTGAGCATGGCCTTGCCCGCAATGGGGTGTAATACCTTGGGCAGTTTGGAACGCATGCGGCTACCCTGACCGGCAGCGAGAATTATCACTTCCAGAGACATAATACTTCCTTGAGTATTCAGCGGAATGTGCGGGAATGGTAACCAAAGCCGCAACGGGCTACCAGCGACTGACGCGCCGCAAGCCCAATGCGGGGAATATTGCCGATGACGGCAGCATTTTCGTCGAAACGCTGTCTATATGCGGTTTTACCCGCTATAGAAACAGGAAAATCTGTCGCCGTCTGGCGTCAGTTTGGGGACGGGAGACGGGAATATACACCGCCTCGCGTTCGTCACTCCTATTAGTCAGGAACTGCTCGATACGGCTTGCAAGTATCGCTCGATCAATTCCGCTTTTAATACCTTGCCCATGGTGTTGCGGGGAAAGTCGGTGTCGACAATATAGACGTCACTGACCCGCTGAAATTTTGCCAGGCGCTGATTCAACCAGGATTTCAGTTCATCCGCAGCAACGGCTTTTCCCTGGGCAAGAATAACCGCTGCCACCGGGGTTTCGCCCCATTTTTCATCCTCTATCGGGAATACCGCCACATCGACCACCGCTTTATGCTCAAGCATGGTGGATTCGATGTCGATAGGAAACACATTCAAACCACCGGAAAGAATAATGTCTTTTTTGCGTCCGCGCAGATACAAATAACCATCGCCGTCCAGTTCACCTATGTCACCGGTGCGCAGATACAACCTGCCGTGCTTGTCGTGCCATTGTATTTCAGCGTTGGCCTCGTCCCGACAATGGTAGCCCGACATAATACTGTTGGTGCGACCCACGATCTCGCCCACGCCGTTTCCGGTAATATCCACGTCTTGTTCGTCGATAATACGCAGGTCGCTGCCCGTCCACAGGCGTCCCACCGACTCCGGCCTGGCGCGCATTTCTTCCGGGTCGATAATGGTGCCAACACTTTCAGAAAAACCCCATAGCTCGTACAAGGTTTCGCCAATACGCTCACGCATTGCATCTTTCAGCTGAACCGGCATTGGCGCGCCAGCAGTAACAATACATTGAAGATGGCTGAAGTCCTGGCCCGCCGATCGTGGCGATTCGCAGATCAATCGCGCCTGAGTTGGCACGATAAAGCTGTGCGTCGGTTGCAGACGCGCGCATTCATCGAGGAATTTATCAACATTGAATGCGCCCATGGTAATCACCGTTCCCCCCAGCCATATAGCGGGAAATATCATCATCCAGGTTGCATTGCTATTGATCGGCGTCGCGACAAGGGTTCGGGACCGTCGGGTGAATCTCAGCCCGTGCCCCAACTGGTGCATAAAACCAACACGCGCCCCGTGGCTGTGAACAATCCCCTTGGGTAGCCCGGTTGTGCCCGACGAATATATTACATTCGCCGGGTCTTCCGACCTGATCAAATGATAGTGCTCCTCAAAGGACGCATCGGCTATCAGGTCATCAAAGGCAATACCACTATGACTCCCCTCGGGGCAGCGCGCGTATACCGTGGGCAGGGCGGGCAAATGCTGCTGCACTGCCTCACCCAGATCAGTGTAGTCACTATCGACAAACAGCCGCCGGGCGGCGCAATTTTCACTGAGACGCGCCAGCATTTCCCCGGTAAGCAGCGCGGAAATCGGACATATCACCCCCCCGCAACGCATTACCGCAAACCCGACGCGATACGACCAATAAGAACTGCCGCCGATGAGCGCCACCGCGTCGCCGGGGTTCAGTCCGTTTGCTGACAACGCATTGGCCAGGCAATTAATATCGCTGTCGAATTCTGCCCAACTGATCTGACGCTCTCCTTCGATCCACGCAATATCAGCGGGTCGGTGGCGCGCGTTGATCGCAATGGTTTCGACAATAGAAATAAATGCCGGAGAAAAATGCTTCGTCGCATTTATGCCCACAGTGTTAACCGACTTCATTGTTAAAACTCCCAGTTAAACTGTCCGTAGATCAATCGCGGTTGTTCAGTAATTTCAACAAACACTCCTGAGAACAGGTCGCCCTGGCGAATACCGGTCTGCTCGTTGGTCAGATTTTCGCCGATAATTTTGAAGCTCCAACCCTGGACCGGGTTGGAAAACCCGACGCTGGCCTTATAGCGTTCAAAACCCTCCTGCACCTTGCGCTCATCCAGGTCGAGGTCGAGAAACTGTTCGCTGATTTGCTCCACTGTTGCGCTCATATTGAATAGCACGTCGCTGCTGAAAACCGGTAGCGAAACGATCGCGGTAAGGGTGTTGTTCCACTCCGGCGCAAAGGGGAAGGATTTACCCGAGGCGTCGCCACAGTTTGGCTCGCTGCTGCGATCCGGCGGACATTCGTTGTCGACAAATTCTATGTACTCGGTTTCGTTAAAACCGAGGGTGCCTATCAAGGTCAACCAACTATTGGGCAACCAAGTAAAGTCGCCCTCTACCCCTTGGGAGCGGGCGTCGGCGGCATTCTTCACCAGGGTTACCCCAATACCGATATTGGTACGTTCGGGGTCGCGACTTAACACCTGAAAATCTTCAACATCCATGCGGAACAGTGACACATTGGCCTTCAGGGTATTGTCCAGCCACGTTGTCTTCGCATTCAAACTCCATTCTGTGGTGTACTCGGGTTTGAAGGTCAGCTCGTCTTCAACATTGCGGAATGCAAAGGCGTTAAAACCGCCGCCCTTCACCCCCTCTGCCCGGTGGATAAAGAAACTGAGGTTGTCGGCAGGCTGCCAATTCAGTGACACCTTGTGTTGAAACTGTTCGTCGCGCTGGCTGCGTTCTGCCTCGAATTCATCCAGGCCAGCCTGGGGTAAAATGACGGCGGGCTGGGGCTGATTGTAAAATTGTTTCCAGTCAGCCTCCTTGGTTTCCACCCCTTGGCGCATGCCCAGCTGGAAGGTCCAGTCCTGGGCAAAATGCCATTTGAATTCGGCGAAGGCGGCAATGGATTCCGCAGATTGATTGAAGTTCTGAGTCACGTCTTCGACGTAATCTCCCTCTCCGGTGTTTGGCAGCATCGACAACAAGAGCCCCGCTTCGGCCGAATCGCTACCGCCAGCGGCCGAGGTCAGCCCCAGGAAAGCCGGCATATCGAAGATAAATCGAAAGTAGCTGTCGTTGATTTCCCGCTTCTGCCAGAACACACCCGCCACAAAATCTGTGCGCCCAAGGTCGCTGCCAAAGAGCTGGTTTAAACCAAAGAAGCCGTCGAGGTCCGGAGAAATAATGCGAAATTCCGCTGTCGTTGTGGGTGAACTGTCGCCCCCCAAACCAAAGATGGCCGGTGCCGGCGTAAAGTCGGTATCCAGTGCCAATTCCTGTTCAAGTAATGAATGCCCGCCGACGAGCACCCATCCCCATTCACCCATATTGCCTGACAGTTCCGCAGTAAGGGTTTCAATATGCACACTGCGTCCGTCCCTATCATCTAACGAGGCAATATAGTTTCCTTTTTCAAAGTCGACATTGGGGTCATAGGTGCGCAAAAAGCCCTTAACTTCTTCATTGGCGCGGATGATTTCAAAGCCCGTACCAATATCGGTGAGGTTCACTTCTTCCCAACTGATTTTCAGTTGGGTGCCAAACAAATCGGGGGCCATTATTTTAAAGCGGTAGCCATCGCGATCATGGCCACGAAAGTTGGTTTGTGCCTTGGCAATGGTTTCGTCACTGGTATTTTCGACAAATCCGTCACGCTTGTCGTCAAAGCCCGCCAGACGAAAACGCAGTGCATCGTTTGGCAGCGCCATACTTATCGATGCCTCATAACGTTCCCGTTCAAACTCCCCACCCTGCACCGACAGCGCGGCTTCAAATTCTTCGCCAGGATCCTGGGTCATAATATGAATCAGGCCCGCAGTGGTGTTTTTACCGAAGGTTGTTCCCTGAGGGCCACGCAGCACCTCGATTCGTTTCAAATCGAAGGTTGCCGCCAGGAAATAAGGAATACGCGTATAGGGCACACCGTCCACGGCAAAACCCAGCGGCGGCTCAAATGCCTTGTTGTTGTTATTAAAGGTAAACCCGCGCGCCCGGGGAGCGGCAAAGAAGCCTGCCTGCTCTACCTGAACATTTGGTACATAGAGCAGCGCTTCACGAAGATCCGTTACTCCCTGTTCAGTCATGAATTTAGCGTCCATCACCGACATTGAAATAGGCACATCCTGAATCGCCTCGTCGCGCTTTTGGGCGCTGACGATAACCTCTTCGATAACCCGCTTCTGCTGAGGGTTTTTCGGCGAGTCCGCATGAGCAAGAGGCGCGGTTACCGCCGCTGCTATCAACAAGCGCGAACATATCTTCGGGTGTACGGGTAGTCCCGGCATAGTGCTTCTCCTGAACGCCGACTGGGCTGAGAGGCACCAGGGGTTCGCATTATTGTTATAAATTAATTCATTCAACGGTGAATTAAATGCAAGTATCTGTCGCCACTGCCGTCGCTGTCAAGTGCTACAATAATTAACCTCTTGGTGGGCGACCCTACTTCACCACCGGTATTACGCACAACGAGCCAAAACATGAGCGACATCAAAAAAGCCAGTAGACCAGGTCGCCCGAAGGGCCAGCAATCGGAAGCCCGACAAAAACGTATTCTTGATATGGCAGAAAAGCTGTTTGCCGAAAACGGCTTTCACGCGGTAACCCTGCGCCAGGTGGCCGCGGCTGCGAAGGTGGACACCGCGCTGCTCCACTACTACTTCAAACACAAGCGGGGCTTGTTCGACACCGTCTTCCAGCGGCGCAGCGCCGAGCTCAATGCAGACCGTATGGCCGCGCTGGACGCCTATGAAAGCTCCACGACATCACCAACAGTTCACGGCGCTATCGCAGCGTTTATCCAACCACTAAAGGACAAGGCCGATTCCGGGGATTCGGGATGGCGGTCTTTTTTTGCGATTGTCGCCATGATTAATAACACCCCTGAAATCGGCGGCGAAATCATGTCGGAGAACTTCGACCCGGTAGTGCACCGCCTGCTGGCAGTAATTCGTCGGGTATTGCCCGAGGCTCGCGATGAAAAACTCTTCTGGGCCTATCACTGCCTGTCCGGGGGACTCACCCTGATTATGTCCCAAAGCGGGCGACTGGACCGACTATCTGATCAGCGCTGCCTGTCTTCCGACATGAGCACCGCCTTTGATGAACTGGTGGACTTCTCCGCCGCGGGTTTTATCGCGACCTGCTCCAAGACCTGTTAACCAGCGATTAGAACTGTCACAGCTTCTGTTTATAACTTGACAGTTATAGCTCATCTCTATAAATTTTATTCATTCATCGTTGAATAAATAAAATAGCGAGGTCGCGATGCACTATGCACAACACGATGTTCCTGTAGACGGCGGCACTTTGCGTGTCGGTATATGGGGCCAGAGTGGCCCGGTTGTACTGTGCTCCCATGGACTCAGCGCCAATCATCTCTCCTATCAGTGGTTGGCACGGGAACTGGGCGACGACTATCGTATCGTTGCGCCGGATCACCGTGGCCGTGGTTTCAGCGACACTATTGTCGGCCCTTGGGGAATGTCGGCCCATGCCGACGATGTGGCTCGTTGCCTGGATTATTTCGAATTGCCGACGGTTCCGATTATGGTCGGTCATTCGATGGGCGCCTTTATTTCTGCAGTTACCCATCACCGCCACCCCTCTCGTATTGAGCAATTGCTGTTTATCGACGGCGGCCTGCCCCTTGCTGATGAGCTGCCCAGCGGGATCTCGCCGGAAGCCTTGATCACCGCAATCGTCGGGCCGGCCATGGAGCGACTGGATAAGGAATTTGCCAGTGAGGAGGCCTTTCTGGATTTTTGGCGTGCTCACCCCGCCCTTGCCAACGACTGGTGCCCGGAGCTGGAAAACTATCTGCGCTATGAACTACGGGGACAAGCCCCCGCTATTCGTTCCTGTGTTCGCAAAGAAGCGATACTCGGCGATACCGAATCCCAGCTGATGACCGATGATATTCCCAACGCCATTCGTGACTTGCGTATACCGCTGGAGTTTCTGTATGCACCAAAGGGATTATTGAATCAGGAGCCCTTGTACAGCCGCGAGCGTATGGCCGAGATGCAAACCCGCCTACCTCAAATGGATATCGTCGATGTCGAAGGTGTTAATCACTACACCATTCTTTTGTCAGCGCGTGGAGCCAAGGCCATAGCCGAGCGCGTCCGGCAGTTGTTGGACTGAGGCAAGGCAGTGAGAAGTTGGCACTCACTATCAACGATACTCCTTTTTGCTTCGCTTTTAGCTTGCGGCAATGACTCCCCGGCTCCGACAAGCGGCAACACAACCAGCGACGAACAGCGCATAGAAAACCCCAAGCGGGACGGGCCCAATGCCTTGCATAGAGAGCCCCCTGGCCCTGCACAACGCAATTTTCCCGAGGATTTCCCCACACTTTTCGATTGGGAGTGGGGCTTTGAATTAGGTGGCTTTGGTGGCGTACAACGACGCGCCCAGCTCCAGCGAATGCCAGTGATTTTTGTTCACGGCAATACCACCGATCACGGCGACTGGTATGTGGTACGCGATGATTTTCGACGGGGTGGCTGGTCCGACCAAGAGCTTTGGGCCTTGTCATACAACGGTGTGGGCAGTAACAGCGGTAGCAGTCCTCTGCGCAGCCAGCCCGAAGCCAGTGCCGAGCGGGAAAGCTCCGGTGGCGACGGGCAATCCCGATCCACCAACAACGATCTGAATGTAGTCGACCTGGTGCGATTTATCCAAGCCGTACAGGACTATACCGGTTCCGCCTGCTTTTCTCTGGTTGGCCACTCCCTCGGAGTCACTCTTGCCCGCAAGGCACTTCATAGCTACCCGGAACTAAAACCCCATGTTGTCGCTTTTGTTGGGATAGCCGGTGCAAATCACGGCACCAGTCTTTGTCCCCCAGGCTCGGAAACTTCGGTGATAAGCTGTGACGAAATCGCCCGAGGTACTGCCTGGCTCGAAGAACTTAATGGAGAAGACGGCACTTTGGAAACCTATGGCAATACCGCTTGGCTTACCATTTACGATGGCAGCGGCGTTGGCGATGTTGCCTTTGCCGGTGACTACGGCCCCTCTCCGCAGCTGTCGGGTGCCGACAATCGGGAGTTTCCTGGTGTCGATCACAATGGCCTGCGCATTGCGGAGGATATTGTCGCCGAATATCAACTTTTTATCGAACAAGCCGGGGCTGCTGTGGGCGGCCCCAACACCCCACAATGTGCAATGTGATAACAAAAGGACCTGTATGAATCTTAAAGACAAACGCATAGCGATAACCGGCGCCGCGCGGGGGCTCGGTCTCGCCATTGCTAAAGGACTCGGCGCGAAGGGCGCCTATCCTCTATTAATTGATTTAAGCCTCGATGACCTGGAGCACGCACGCTCCGAACTGGCGGCAATGGATATCGCTGCGGGCATCTATCCCGCGAATGTTGCCGACGAAAAGCAGGTGGATGAGCTGTTTGCTAACATCCTCGCGGATCATGGCTGCTTACACGGACTGGTGAATAATGCAGGTATTTTGCGTGATGGTCTGTTGTTGAAAGTAAAAGACGGCGAAATTATCGACCGAATGAGTCTCGCCCAATGGCAGGCGGTAATCGATGTTAATTTGACCGGCGTCTTTCTCTGCGGACGGGCCGCGGCAGAGCAAATGCTGCGCAGTCAGTCAGAAGGTTTGATTCTAAATATTTCCAGTATTTCCAAAGCAGGCAACCGAGGGCAGAGTAATTACTCCGCCGCCAAAGCGGGTGTCGCCGCGCTTACGGTGACCTGGGCCGGTGAGCTGGCACGCTATGGCATTCGCTGTGCGGGCATCGCACCGGGATTTATCAGCACTGATATGGTGGCCAGTATGAAGCCAGAGGCGCTTGAAAAAATGGCCAGCGGCATTCCCCTCAAGCGCCTGGGAAAGGTCGAGGAAATCGCTCACACCGCTGTGTATTTATTTGAAAACGATTACTACAACGGGCGGACACTGGAACTGGATGGCGGATTGCGTATTTAAATCCGGTAAACAGTAATCCTCTCTCCTGAAATGCAAAAAGGCAGCCTAGGCTGCCTTTTTGCATTTCACATTACTGCGAAAACTTATTTGCTCATCGCCTTGCGGATTTGCTGCAAGGTACGCAGTTGAGCTGAAGCAGCTGCCAACTGAGCCGCCGCGCGCGAGTAATCTACATCGGCACTTTGGTTCATCATGGCTTGCTGAGCCTGCTTTTGTGCTTCCAGAGCTGCGGCTTCATCGAGGTCGCCTGCACGCAATGCGGTATCAGCAAGAATGCTGATCACATTGGGCTGGACTTCCAGAAAGCCACCAGACACGTAGTACACCTGCTCTTCACCGCTGTCGAGAACGACTCGAACCGGGCCCGGCTCAAGGGATGTCAGCAATGGCGCGTGACCGTAGGTCACACCCAGGTCACCCTGGACTCCATTGGCAACGACCAGCTTGGCACGACCGGAAAAGATCTCGGCTTCAGCGCTAACGATGTCGCAATGTATTGTCATAGCCATAATCTAGCCTCTCAGGCTGATGAAGCTCTCTTGCGAGAGCTTACAGTTTGGACGCTTTCTCAATCGCTTCGTCGATAGTGCCGACCATGTAGAACGCCTGCTCTGGCAGGTGGTCGTAGTCACCATTCAGAATGCCTTTAAAGCCAGTGATGGTGTCTTTCAGTGACACGTATTTACCAGGGCTACCGGTAAAGATCTCTGCAACGTGGAAAGGCTGTGACAGGAAGCGTTCGATTTTACGCGCGCGCTCTACCGTCATTTTGTCCTCTTCGGACAGCTCGTCCATACCCAGGATGGCGATGATGTCTTTCAGCTCTTTGTAACGCTGAAGTACAGTCTGAACGCCACGGGCCACTTCATAGTGCTCAGCACCAACGATCAGCGGATCCAGCTGACGTGAGGTTGAGTCCAGTGGGTCTACCGCTGGGTAAATACCTTTTGCTGCAATGTCACGGCTCAGTACAACAGTCGAGTCGAGGTGAGCAAAGGTGGTTGCTGGCGAGGGGTCAGTCAAGTCATCCGCCGGTACGTATACCGCCTGGATAGAAGTGATAGAACCGGTCTTGGTTGAGGTGATACGTTCCTGCAGAACACCCATCTCTTCCGCCAGTGTTGGCTGGTAACCTACCGCAGAAGGCATACGACCCAGCAGTGCAGATACTTCAGTACCGGCCAGGGTGTAACGGTAGATGTTATCAACGAACAGCAGTACGTCACGACCTTCGTCACGGAATTTCTCAGCCATGGTCAGACCAGTCAGTGCAACGCGCAGACGGTTACCCGGTGGCTCGTTCATCTGGCCGTAAACCATTGCTACTTTGGATTTGCTGAAGTCTTCGACGTTTACAACGCCGGCTTCCTGCATTTCGTGGTAGAAGTCGTTACCCTCACGAGTACGCTCACCTACCCCGGCGAATACAGACAAACCACTGTGCTCGGTTGCGATGTTGTTGATCAGTTCCATCATGTTTACGGTTTTACCAACACCGGCACCACCGAACAGACCAACTTTACCACCCTTGGCGAACGGACAAACAAGGTCGATAACCTTGATGCCTGTTTCCAGCAGGTCGGAAGACGCTGCCAGTTCTTCATACTTGGGTGCAGCGCGGTGAATTTCCATGCGCTCTTTTTCGCCGATAGGACCACATTCGTCGATGGGGTTACCCAGTACGTCCATGATCCGACCCAGGGTTTCGATACCCACGGGCACTTTGATTTTTTCTTTGGTGTTACTAACGTCCAGTCCACGACGCAGGCCTTCAGAAGAACCCAGCGCGATTGCGCGAACTACGCCATCACCCAATTGCTGTTGTACTTCCAGGGTCAGACCGCTGTCAGTAACTGTCAGTGCATCATAAACCTGTGGCACGGCATCGCGCGGAAACTCCACGTCGATAACGGCGCCGATGACTTGTACGATACGTCCGCTACTCATGTTAGGTTCCTCTTAAAAACCTTAAAAATTCAAAATTCCTTTCGGGCCGTCTTATGACGACACCGCCGCCGCGCCGCCAACAATTTCCGACAGCTCTTGGGTAATCGCTGCCTGACGCGCTTTGTTGTAAACCAGTTGCAGTCCGTCGATGATATCGCCAGCATTATCGGTGGCGCTCTTCATCGCGATCATCCGCGCTGCCTGTTCACAGGCCCCGTTTTCAACAACTGTCTGGTAAACCTGTGACTCGACATAGCGGGTCAGCAGTCCTTCCAACAGCTCTTCAGGGCTGGGCTCGTAAATATAGTCCCAGTGATGTTTCAGGCTGTCGTCCTGTTCTGCTTCCAGCGGCAACATTTGGCGAACAAAGGGCGTCTGGGTCATGGTGTTGATAAACTCGTTACCCACCAGATACAGACGATCAATATTGCCTTGGCTGTAGGCGTCCAGCATGGTCTTCACGCTGCCGATCAAATCGGCAACACTGGGCGCTTCGCCCATATCGCGAACGGAAGCAACAATATTGCCGCCGAAGCTATTGAAGAAACCCGCTGCCTTGCCGCCGATCAAACACAGATCAACGTCAACACCTTTGTCAGACCACTCTTTCATGGCTTTGATGGCTTTCTTGAACAGGTTAGTGTTCAAGCCGCCACACAGGCCGCGATCTGTGGAAACAATAACAAAACCGACGCGCTTGACTTCCCGCTCTTCCATATAATGGTGGCGGTATTCCGGATTGGCATTGGCGATATGCCCAACCACTGCGCGCATGCGCTGCGCGTAGGGCTTACCCACTTCCATGCGCTCTTGAGCTTTACGCATTTTACTTGCAGCCACCATTTCCATGGCGCTGGTAATTTTCTGCGTGCTCTTGATGCTGGATATTTGGGTGCGTATTTCTTTTGCACCTGCCATAGATATATCCTCAAGCAGTAAAGCGCTCTTGATCCCCTGGGGGAGAGCGCCTTATCCGTCTTACCAAGTCTGAGTTGACTTGAACTTTTCGACCAGTTCCTTGAACTTGCCTTCCAGCTCGTCATTCCAGTTGCCGGTGTCGTTGATCTGCTTCATCACGTCGCTGTACTCAGCGTGCGCGAAGGAAATAATCGCAGATTCAAAGTCCAGCACCTTGGCGACTTCGATGTCTTTCAGGTGGCCTTCGTTCGCGCAGTACAGTGACAGTGCCATTTCGGCAATGCTCATTGGGCTGTACTGTTTCTGTTTCATCAGCTCGGTAACGCGCTCACCCTGCTCCAGCTGGGCTTTAGTCGCCTCATCCAGGTCAGAGGCAAACTGCGAGAACGCTGCCAATTCGCGATACTGGGCCAGAGCGGTACGAATACCACCGGACAGTTTCTTGATAACTTTAGTCTGGGCTGCACCACCAACACGAGATACCGAGATACCGGCGTTCATCGCAGGACGAATACCGGCGTTGAACATGTCAGTCTCAAGGAAGATCTGACCATCGGTGATCGAGATAACGTTGGTCGGTACGAAGGCCGATACGTCACCTGCCTGGGTTTCGATAACAGGCAGAGCGGTCAATGAACCGGTTTTGCCTTTAACTGCACCGTTGGTGAATTTCTCAACGTAGGCTTCAGATACCCGTGCAGCACGCTCCAACAGACGAGAGTGGAGGTAGAATACGTCACCAGGATAGGCTTCACGGCCCGGTGGACGACGCAGCAGCAGAGAGATCTGACGGTAGGCCCAGGCCTGCTTGGTCAGGTCATCATAGATGATCAGCGCGTCTTCACCGCGGTCGCGGTAGTATTCACCGATAGTACAGCCGGTGAAGGGAGCAATAAACTGCATGGACGCAGGATCAGAAGCTGTCGCGGCAACAACAATGGTGTGCTCCATTGCGCCGTGCTCTTCCAGTTTGCGCACAACGGCAGCGATAGAAGAAGCTTTCTGACCAACCGCGACGTAGACACACTTAATGCCTGAGTCTTTCTGGTTGATGATGGCGTCAACAGCGATCGCTGTTTTACCGATCTGACGGTCACCGATCAGCAGCTCACGCTGGCCACGACCGATGGGTACCATGGCATCTACCGCTTTCAAACCAAGCTGTACTGGCTGGTCAACCGACTTACGCCAGATTACGCCAGGAGCAACTTTTTCAATTGCGTCGGTTTCTTTGGCGTCGATAGGACCTTTACCGTCGATGGGGTTACCCAGTGCGTCGATAACGCGACCTTGCAGTTCCGGACCAACAGGAACTTCAAGGATACGGCCTGTACATTTACAGGTCTGGCCTTCGGCGATGTCAAAGTAGTCACCCAGGACTACCGCACCGACAGAATCGCGCTCAAGGTTAAGGGCCATACCGAAGTGGCCACCCTCGAATTCGATCATTTCACCGTACATAACATCGGTCAGGCCGTTGATACGTACGATACCGTCTGATACCGAGACGATAGTGCCCTCATTCTGGGCTTGGGCAGTGACATCCAGTTTTTCGATGCGCTGCTTGATAATATCGCTAATCTCGGAGGGATTCAGTTGCTGCATGCTCTGTTCCTCAATCCTATTCTCTAAACGCTCAGGAATGTAATGCTTCAGCGAGTTTCGCTAAGCGACCGCGCACCGAGCTGTCGATTACCAAGTCTCCCGTGCGAACCACAATGCCACCAATCAGGCTGCGGTCTTCACGGCTGTGTACTTTAACTTGGCGTTCCAGTTTCTTTGTTAATGCGTCTGCAAGACGTTGCTCGGATTCTGAGTCCAGCGGGAAGGCTGTAATCAGTTCGACATCCACCGTTTTTTCCTGGATGGCTTTTTGCGCTTCAAACAATTCGCTGACCACTGGCAACAAAGCCAAGCGCTTGTTTTCTGCGAGAATCCTGATGAAATTTTGAACGCCGGCGTTCAATTCATCACCACAGACATCAATAAATGCCTGGGCCTGCTGCTCGGTGGTCAAAGACGGCGACGCCAGCAATTTGCCGACGTTTTCGCTGTTGGCAACTGCAGCCGCAGTCGCCAACATTTTTGACCATTCAGCGAGTGCCGACGATGCCAGGGCGTATTCGAACGCCGCCTTGGCATAGGGTCTAGCCATCGTGCTCAATTCAGCCATGTCAACCTCGCTTACAGGCTCGCGGCCAGCTTGTCGACCATGTCTTTATGAACAGACTCATCGATGGATGCTTCAAGCACTTTTTCAGCTCCAGCCAGCGCCAGCATTGCAACCTGTGAACGCAGCACTTCTTTCGCGCGGTTCACTTCCTGCTCTACTTCCGCTTCAGCCGCAGCTTTCAGGCGCTCGCCCTCAGCTCGTGCAGATTCTTTCGCTTCATCAATAATTTGATTGGAGCGTTTGTTAGCAGCATCGATGATGGCTGCCGCTTCCGCTTTGGCTTCGCGAAGCTGCTTTGCAGCTTTTTCCTGAGCAAGCTCAAGATCGCGACCAGCGCGGTCTGCGGCGTCAAGACCGTCAGCAATCTGCTTTTCACGCTCTTCCATCATGCCGCGAATGGCGCTCCACACAAAGGCGTGGCAGAACCATACGAAGAACAAGAAGGCGATCGATTGTCCAATCAGTGTGAGATTTATATTCACGCCGATACCTCTGCTATGTCATTTGCTGAACGTGTCGTTTCCGTTGGTGTTTGCAATTAAGCAGGCAGACCAGGAACAACAACGAACAGTACGTACATAGCGATACCAACACCGATCATTGGAACGGCGTCAAGCAGACCGGCGATGAGGAACATTTTGCCTTGCAGCATTGGCGCCAGCTCAGGCTGACGAGCAGAACCTTCAAGCAGTTTACCGCCCAGCAGTGCGAAACCAATCGCAGTACCCAGTGCGCCAAAACCGATCATCAATGAAACAGCAATCAGAGCCAAACCCATGGTAGTTCTCCTAGATCTAATTTAAGTTAAGTTAAAAAAAGTAGTTGTGTGAACTCTATTAGTGGAACTGGTCTTCTTCTTCAATCTGGTGAGCCGACGCCATATAAACGATGGTCAACACCATGAAGACGAAAGCTTGCAAGCAGATTACGAGGATGTGGAATACTGCCCACGCCCACTGCAACACACCCGCAAACAGTCCCAAAATCAATCCCGCTCCAAACATGGTAGCAATAAGAATAAAGATCATCTCACCGGCGTACATGTTGCCGAACAGTCGCAGGCCAAGTGAAATTGGCTTGGAGATCCAGGAGATCGCCTCAAGTGCGAAGTTGATCGGAATCAGCAACAGGTTCACATACCACTTGGGGCTGTGGAACGGGTGCAGCGTCAATTCTTTAACAAAGCCCATAAAGCCTTTTTTGGCAATGGTGAAATAGACCATTAAACCGAAAACCGTGAAACCCATACCCAGTGTTACGTTGGGATCGGTGGTGGGTACCACTTTAAAGAAGAAGTGCGGATCGCCAGTGGCCCAGGCCATAAATGCCGGAATCCAGTCTACGGGAACCAGGTCCATCGTATTCATCAGCACGATCCACATGAAGATGGTCAGTGCCATGGGGGCAATCATTGCATTTTTGTGGTGGAAACCGTCCTTCACCGACTGGTCGATAAAGGCAATAATCATTTCAATCGCGTTTTGCGCACCGCGGGGTACACCGCTATGGGCGCGCTTGGCAATGCGTGCGAAAACCAGAACAAACAGAAAACCGAGGCCAATTGACCACAGCATGGAATCTACGTGGATGGCCATAAAGCCCATGTCCGACGCTTCCTGACCTGAGTGAGCCAGGGTCCAGGTGGCCTGATCCAACACTTCCACGACTTTACCATCGCTATCGAGGCGTTCGTATCCGGCAGGAAGTTTGCCGTAAGTCAGGTTGGTAAGATGGTGCTGGATATATCCAACGGTAGACTGCGATTCAGCTGCCATGTGTCACTCTCGTATGTGTTTACGCATTGACCTAGTTAGAGGCTTTCCGCTGTCGCCGCGAAAAATAAGCGAGCATTACAGCGTTCATCAGCATAACCATCAGATATGCCGAAAATAAGACAAACACGTTCAGCGGCTTGACCAGTGCGAAGCTGAATCCAAACAGCCCCAGCGTCGCAATAAACTTCCCCGACTCCCCTACGTAAAATGACCGAGCCACTTCGCGCGCGTAAGCCGCACCAGAGAATCTGAACACCTGGCGCGCAAAATACGCATTGGGTACGACGGAAATCAACCCGCCCATCAGCAGGGAATACGCGGCAACCCTGTCGATTGGAAATGTTATGCCGCTTGCCACCACCAGCACGCCTAACTGCAGGCCGTATATTGTCATCAGGGGTGGACGAATTGAGTCGAGCGCCGATTTCGGCTTGCTCCTGATCGCTTTTTTCACCCTTGACGCCTGCCGCTGCGATGCATTGTGTGCTTGTCTAAAAAGCGGGGCGAATTATAGGTTGTCACTGGCTAAGGATCAACCGATTTCATCTAACTGATACCAAAGTCGGTATTTTGAACAGTTTGCAATTCGTTAATGTTTTCAGGAATTTAGCCCGGTAAAACTGCGATTTCTTCAGCTTCCATACCAGATAGAGTAGTCGCCGGTATTTGTACCCACCAGATAAGCTATTTTATGTGGCTTAAAATTCCTTCCAGCTCGTCGAGACTCGAGTAGGAGATCGTCACCTTACCACGGCCCTTGGCCCCATGCTGAATATTTACCGGCGAGCCAACTTTTTCCGACAGCGTCTCCTGCAGCCGCTTGATGTCGGGGTCCTGGCGTCGAACCGGGTGCTCGCTTTTGCTGTCGTCGAGCATCTTGCGCACCAGGGCTTCAGTCTGGCGTACCGACAGCCCGCGACTGACAACCGTGTCGGCGGCCGCTGATTGCTCTTCGGCAGGCAGTCCCAGCAGTGCGCGACCGTGGCCCATCTCGATATCGCCATTTTCCAGTAGCTTTTGCACCTCTTCACGCAGCCCGGTCAAGCGCAACAGGTTGGTAATCGTGGTTCTGGATTTACCCACCAGTCCGGCGATTTCAGCGTGGGTAAGCTCGAATTCCTTCTGTAAGCGCACCAGCGCCATCGCCTCCTCCATGGGATTGAGGTCTTCGCGCTGGAGGTTTTCGATCAGTGCCATCGCCGCCGCGGCTTCGTCCGGCACCTCGCGGATCAACGCCGGCACCGCCTCCAGCCCGGCCAGCTGGCTGGCCCGCCAGCGGCGCTCACCGGCAATAATCTCGTAGCGATTTTCGGCCACCGCCCGCACCACAATGGGCTGCATAATGCCCTGTGAACGAATGGATTCCGCCAGTTCTTCGAGACCTTCCGCCGGCATTTCCCGACGCGGCTGATATTTGCCCCGCTGCAGGAATTCAATCGGCAGATTGCGCAGCTGGCCATCCAACGATGGCGCATCGGCTGCGGTTTGCGCCGCTGATTTGTCGCCAACATCAACGGGGCTTCGGGGTTCAGCAATAGCGACGGGTTCAGCACTCGCACCCAACAGGGCGTCAAGACCGCGGCCTAATCCTCGTTTCTTAACCATGTAGTGGCTCAGCCTGTTTATTGTTCTTGGGGTCTATGCCCACCTGGCCCTTCTTGCCGGCGCGGCGGAGAATCTCGCCGGCAAGCGCGAGGTAGGCCAGCGCCCCCTTGGATTGCTTGTCGTAGTACAGCACCGGCAGGCCGTGGCTTGGCGCCTCGGCAAGGCGGACATTGCGTGGAATCACCGTGCTGTAGAGGTCGTCGCCGAAATGGCGGCGCAAATCATCGGTAACCTGATTGGTCAAACTGTTGCGACCGTCGAACATGGTGCGCAGGATGCCCTCGATTTTTAATTCGGGGTTAATCAGTTGTTTAACTCGATTGATGGTGTTCAACAGCGCGCTCAAACCCTCCAGAGCGTAGTATTCACACTGCATCGGAATTACCACACCGTGGGCCGCTGCCAGAGCGTTGACGGTAAGCATGTTCAATGACGGCGGGCAGTCGATCAGAATATATTCGTAGTCGTCAATTACCTGGGCCAGCGCCTCGCGCAGGCGAAATTCGCGGCCTATCTCGTTAAGCAGCTCGACTTCGGCAGCGGTGAGGTCCTGGTTTGCCGGAAGTACCATAAATCCGCTTTCCGGGGCTTCAACAACCGTATCGCTGACCGCACGGCTGTTCACCAGCACGTCGTAGATGCTGTGTTCCACAGCATTTTTGTTTACTCCGCAACCCATGGTGGCATTGCCCTGGGGGTCGAGGTCAACCAACAACACTCGACGCTTGGTCGCCGCCAGGGATGCGGCGAGATTCACGCTGGTGGTGGTTTTGCCGACACCGCCTTTTTGATTGGTGATTGCGTATATGGTGGCCACAGCCGGGTTCCTAGTTATCGCGCGCAGAAGGTTCACTGGCGGAGCGTCGCGAAATCAGCAGCAGATGCCGAGCTTCGTTCACACCGGGAACTGAAAGAGAGAAACACTCGTCGACGATAAAGTGTTTTGGCAGTTGACTCAACTCCTCAGTGGGGTATTGGCCCTTCATCGCGAACAGTTTGCCCCCTTCAGCAAGCAAATGCTCGCAGCCATTGGCCATATCGGCCAGGGAGGCAAAGGCCCTCGAGGTAATGGCGTCAAAGCCCCGTGGATCCTGCAGTTTTTCAACCCGACAGCAGTGCACCTCAAGATTTTTCAAGCCTAACTGCTGACGCGCTTCAATCAGAAACCGGGTTTTTTTGCCATTGCTGTCCAGCAGCTCGAAATGGCGTTCGGGGTAGAGTATTGCTAAGGGTATACCGGGCAAACCGGGACCGGTGCCAACATCCAGCACCCGCTGACCCGTGAGCAAATTAGCGACACTCAGGCTGTCCAGCAGGTGGCGGCTGAGCATGTCCTGGGGGTCGCGAACGGCGGTGAGGTTGTAGGCCCGGTTCCACTTGTGCAGCAATTCCAGATAGCGCAGCAGCGAGGCGCTCTGCTCGGTGCTTAATTCAACGCCCAGTTGCCTAGCGCCACTCGTCAGCGCCTGTTCAAGATTGGTCACTCAGGCAGACTTCCTTTCCAGCAGGCCGCGTTTTTTCAGCGTTATCAGCAACAGTGACACCGCCGCCGGGGTCACACCGGGAATACGCGACGCCTGAGCCAGAGTCTGAGGCCGTGTGTCACTCAGCTTCTGCTTGATTTCATTGGACAGGCCCTCGATCACCGAGTAGTCGAAATCCACCGGCAACGCCGTGTTTTCGTGGCGACGCAGGCGCTCGATCTCGTCCTTCTGCCGCTCGATGTACCCGGCATACTTCACGCTGATTTCCAGTTGTTCAGCAACGGCCGGGTCGATGGTTTCGCCGTTTTCAATCACCGCTGCCACATCGGCATAGCCCAGTTCCGGGCGCTTCATCAGCTCCAGCAGGTTGTATTCATGGCTCAAAGGCTTGTCGATTTTTGCCGATAAGGTCTCTGCGGCCGCAGACCCGGCCTGCACCCAGGTACTGGCCAGACGCTGCCGCTCACGGGTGATGGCTTCCTGCTTTTCGCAGAACACTTGCCAACGCTGATCATCGACCAAACCCAATTCGCGCCCTTTTTCGGTCAGGCGCTGATCGGCATTGTCTTCGCGCAGCAGCAGGCGGTACTCCGCACGAGAGGTAAACATGCGATAGGGCTCTTTGGTGCCCATGGTTATCAGGTCATCGACCAGCACACCGATGTAGGCCTCGTCGCGGCGAGGGCACCAAGCCTCCCGCTCTTGTGCCAGCAGTGCGGCATTGGCACCGGCCAGTAGTCCCTGGGCCGCGGCTTCTTCGTAACCGGTAGTGCCATTGATCTGACCCGCGAAGAACAGGCCGTGGATAAACTTGGTTTCCAGGGAGCTTTTCAGATCACGAGGCTCGAAAAAATCGTATTCGATTGCGTATCCCGGCCTTGTCATATGGGCGTTTTCAAAGCCTTTGATCGAGCGAACCAGCTCCAGCTGCACATCGAAGGGCAGGCTGGTGGAAATACCATTGGGGTAGAGCTCGTGGGTATTCAATCCCTCGGGCTCGATAAAGACCTGATGGGATATCTTGTCCGCGAAGCGGTGCACCTTGTCCTCAATGGACGGACAGTAGCGGGGGCCAATACCTTCGATAACGCCGGTATACATTGGTGATCGGTCCAGCCCTCCACGGATAATCTCGTGGCTGCGCTCATTGGTGTGGGTAATCCAGCAGCAGACCTGTTCAGGGTGCATGTCCCGATTGCCCAAATAGGACATCACCGGGGCCGGGCTGTCGCCCCACTGTTGCTCAAGGCCGGAAAAATCGACGGTTTTGGCATCGATCCGTGGAGGTGTACCGGTTTTCAGGCGGTCTACCCGGAACGGCAGTTCCCGCAACCGATGTGCCAGCGCGATGGACGGTTGATCCCCGGCACGGCCACCACTGTGGTTGTCCAGACCAATATGTATCTTGCCGCCAAGGAATGTTCCAGCGGTAAGTACTACCGTTCGGCTGCGGAATTTCAGGCCGATATTGGTCACTACCCCTTTGACGGTGTCACCTTCGACAATCAAATCGTCTACAGCTTGCTGAAATATGGCCAGATTCGGCTGGTTTTCCAAGGTTTCACGGATGGCCGCTTTGTACAGCACCCGATCAGCCTGCGCTCGCGTTGCTCTCACGGCAGGGCCTTTACGGGCATTGAGTACTCGAAACTGGATGCCGCCTTTGTCTGTTGCCAGCGCCATTGCGCCGCCGAGTGCATCGACCTCTTTCACCAAATGGCTTTTACCAATGCCGCCAATGGCGGGGTTACATGACATCTGACCAAGGGTTTCGATGTTATGGGTCAACAAAAGCGTGGCAGAGCCCATTCGAGCGGCTGCCAAAGCGGCTTCGGTTCCGGCGTGACCGCCACCGATAACAATGACATCAAAACGTTCCGGGTAATCCACGGTGCACCTGACGAGTAAATGAGCTGGGGGCGAAATTATACGGGCTTGAAAATTCGCTGCAATGAATTGGTGAATTTTTAATCAATTCTTTTTTTGTTAAGAATTAAGTCTTTAAGAAGTATAGATATTTTATATGTTGATAAATCTATGTTTTTTTATTCTTAATGCTGTTACTACTGGAGTCCATTTTTGTTGATAACTTATTTAATGTATTGATTTTAAAGTATAAATTGAATGTATAACCACGTTGTTTATCCACAGGATTCCTGTTCGGACCGTGTGGGTAGCCCTTGGATGAAATGTGGATAAGTTGGCCTGTTTTTTTCGGCTGTGGGTAAGGCCCAAGTTAATGACGGGTTTTACACAGGCTGGGGAGAATTCATACCGTAGTTGTTAAGGCCACATTTTTGGGGGAAAAGCGAATATTTTGGGAAAGCAGAGCGGTTTATTTGGGGTCAAGAGCCAGTAATTGGCCTATTTTCCCGTGGAGGCCCTGTAAGGAGACCGGCTTGCTCAAAAAGGCGTCCATACCGGCTTGGGTGCAGCGCAGCTGGTCTTCCTGATGGGTATTGGCGGAGAGTCCAATGATAGGGGTGGTGAGGCCGAGCTGGTCGCGTATCTGCTTGCTGGCCTCAAGGCCGTCCATAATAGGCATTTGCACGTCCATAAGAATGACGTCGACAGGGTGCTCTTGGAGTGCATGCAGAGCCTCTTCCCCGTTGTTCGCGCTGATGGCGAACATTCCCCACTTCTTGAGGCTGCGGATCACCAGCATCTGGTTGATGGGGTTGTCCTCTACGACCAGCGCACTGAGTCCATCAAGGGCGTATTGGGGAGGCGGCGTGTCGTCCAGGCCAGTGTCCTTTTGCTGATAGGGACAGCGCCAGCTTAAGGTGAAAGTAGAGCCTTCACCCAGGACACTGTTCAACACCAAATCTGCTGACATCAGTTCGCTGAGGCGTTTGACAATGGCTAGCCCCAGTCCGGAGCCGCCATAGCGGCGAACAGTGGAGCTGTCGGCCTGTCGAAAGCTGTCAAAAATATAGCTTTTTTGCGCCTCGGATATTCCAATGCCGGTATCAGTCACCGAGAGGGATAGTTCGCAGTTCTGCTGATCCACGGCGTGGCCGTCGAGAATGATCGAGACTTTGCCTTCGTGGGTAAATTTAATGGCATTTGAGCACAGGTTAATCAGTATCTGCCGAAGTCGGGTTTCATCACCGAGAACGTCAACGCTGCGAAGAAAGGACGCGCAGGTATAAGTGAGTTCAATATTCTTGCGTTTTGCTTCCAGCTCCTGGGTGGGGATAATCTGACGAATAAGCCCGTCTATGCTGAAATAGCGCTGTTCCAGTTCGAGGTTGCCCTTTTCAATTTTGGAATAATCGAGGATATCGTTGACGATCTCCAACAGGTGTTCGCTGGAACTGCGGGCGATGTCGAGATAGTCCTTCTGTTCACTGTTGAGGTCGGTGCCTGCAAGCAGTTGTAACATGCCTATGGCGCCGTTCATGGGCGTGCGTAATTCGTGGGTCATTGTTGCCAGGAAGAGGCTTTTCGCCTGACTCGCCTGTTCTGCATCTGCCTTGGCGATTTGAAGTTCGCTCAAATGGCGATTCAGCGCGTTGCTTTGTTCTTCTATCGACTCCGCCATTTTATTGATGTGCTTTTGCAGCTCACCGAGTTCGCCGGAGTGACGGGTTTGTATACGACTGCTGAGATGCCCGCGGGCGAGTTGCCGAGTCACCTGCTGTACCTCTTGCAGAGGCTTTGACAGATTTTTACTGATGTACCAGGCCAGAGCAATACCCAGTAAAAAGGCAACGCCGCCGATAAAACTGGACACAACGAAAATTTGTGATTGGAGCGTATGGAGGCGGTTATTGGAAATTTCCAGTTCAAGTTTTCCCAGGGCCCTCGGCGGGTGTGATTGCAGAATTTCACCGGTGATGGTGTCACGCAGTGGAATACTGCTCTGGGTGATTTCCTGCTGTACCAAAGTCGTCGAATCATAGTTGTGATCAGTGTAAGCCACTGACACCGTTTGATTATCGCGGGTGGTGATTTTTATACTGACGATGTCTTTGTTAAGTGCGCTTTTGATGATTTCGTGCAGCTGTTCCTTATTGTTGGAAATCAGCGCGAGCTCACTCAGCGAAGCAATATTCTGGGCGATTTTATAGGCAATATCGAGCTGGTTTTCCTTGGCATCGTGTAAACGGCTCGCAATGGAATAACCAAAAAGCGCGAGGAATAAAATGATCATAGGCGCCAGGCTTACCAACAATATTTGCTGGAAAAGACTGTTTGAAAATTTCCTTTTAATCATTTTTTTCACGCAGCATAAATTTCTTCAGAGCCTCTTCGCCAGGCAGGTTTAGGCCAAGGGATTCCGCAACGTTGTAATTCACTTTTACGTCAAACTCCTGTGGGTAGTGCGGCGCGGAAAGTGTGTCTGTGCCGATATAAGTGTGAATCATATCCCGTAGCGCTGTCGCATAGTGCTCAGTCTGGGAGACGACAGAAGCGACAGCGCCGGCCGTGACGAAACTCTCGCTAGGGCCAATCAACGGTGAACGATGCCGAAGACTTGCCAGTAAAATGCCACGAATACTTTGTGCGTTGTACAGTTCGCGCTCGGGTGTCGCCAGTAAAAAATGACTGTCCTGTATCGCCTTGTTTATTTGACGCTGTGCGTTATGAAGGTCAACTTTGGCAGTAATAAAATCGAAATTTTGAAAATTTGATTTCGATTTCTCCAGCTCTTCCTGATAATAATTATCCATAAACACTACGCCAATTCGTGCGGCACTTCCCTTTACCAAGGCGTTGATAAGTTCGAGCTGTCGGCGTAGAGGTTGTCCTGAGAAAATCGCGCTGCTTTTTGCATTGTGGTGTTTGCGGTAGGCGATCACGTCGGCGTAGAGCGCGATGCTGGCGCGGTAGTTGTTATTATCCAGCAACGGAAGTAAGTGGTCGGAAACGACCACGAGTATGTCGCCGCGCTGGGAAGGTTCAGGCAGGGAATTTTCGTATTCCCTGACGTTAAATTCGGCCTTATTGCTGATTTTTTTTACCAGTGTTGTTAACGCCGAATTTTTTGTGGGCAATACAATATCGACCGTGACTTTGCTGTCATCGGCGGTGGCGTTGCTGAAAGTGCTTAATAGCATTATCAGCATTATTCCGTATGTAATGTATTTCAAGAGGCTAGTCCTTGCCGCTCATAATGGGTTGCCGCTGTTCAGTAACGTAGGCTCAGTGAGACCAGATGTCTCGACGCATCGTTGTAGAAGTTGTCTGAAAGCAGTTCACTATTATTGTCGTGCCGGTAATACCATACGTAGGCCAGCTCGATGTCTGTTTTGGCGAAAGTAAACTGTTTGGCGATTCTGGTATCTGAGCGTGAAAACGTATTCCTGTTTCTGGTTTCCGTATTTTCGGTGTAATAGCGAGAGTAGGAAATTTGTATGTTGTTGCCGAATTCGTAACTGATTAACGCACTGGCGGCATTTTTTGAGGTGAAACTGGCTTCTGTATGCGGCGAGCTGGTATCAGAGTTGATATATGAGTAACTTGCGTGCACCAGCCATTGTGGAGAGGGCCTGAAGTCGATTTCGGTTTCGACACCGCGCTGCTTTAGCCAGTCGCCATTTTTCGGGTTAAATCGCTCTAGTGAAACAGGATCGGAAATCAGTCGGGTGAATTTGTCATTAAAGATTTTGACGTCCCATTGCAGTCCTAGTTCAATAAAATTTCCGTAATAGCCGGCTTCTCGGGATTGGATGTTCTCGGCTTTCAGGTTCGGGTTTCCACTGGCGTGAAGAATAAATTTTCCGGTCTCTTTGCCCTCTTCTCGCGGGCGAATATTTCTCGCGGTATAGGTCCAGTCGGCAGAGGTTTCAAAGAGATCAGGGCTGCGCACCGCTTCTGAATATACTGCCCTGAGGCTGTGCCGAGGGGTGATATGAAAATGCAGTGAGGCGCGGGGGGACAGATGGTTTTGTTCGTTGTCGTCACGCTCCCAGGACGCACCAATATTGGCGGTGATGCGGTCTGAGGCGGCGTATTCCGCATTGGCGAATAGCTGATAACTTTCGCTGCTGACTGTACCGTTATAGTAGGTTTCGGAGTGCACTCTGTTGTTTCTGATATGAAACCCACTCACTGTGGATAAGGCGTGGTTCCATACCAGTGTGTCCTGGAACTCGACATCGTAGCTGAACTGGGTAATGTCTTCGTTGGCGTCAACCAGGACCAGCGGAGAACTGTGCTCCGGCTGATTGACAAAGGCTGGTGGGAGCTGGGCTGTCCACCGGCGCCGTTGTACCTGACGGGAATAGTCGACGCGTAACTGCTGGCTGTGTTCGGAGCTGTATTCCCAGGCGAGTTTGGTGGTAAAAAAATAGTCTTTTACATAGTCGTCCGGGGCGGTTACGTCGATATCAGCGAAATCATCGGTGGTTTCTCCCTGTTTGTAACCCGCGCTGATATTCAGGCCGACGTCGTCGGTGAGGAAGCGCTCGTAACGGAGATTGAATAACTCGCTGTTGTCGCTGTCGCGGCGGTCTGCGCCGTTCCTGTCGTGATCGAAACCCTCATCCCGACGGCTGACGGCGGTAATTCGGTATTTGCCACCTTCAAAGTCGCCGGCGTGACTGAGTAAATAATCCTCGGTGCTGCCGCTGCCTTGTTGAGCCTTTACATAGAGTCGATCGCTGTCGTCGGGATGTCGGGTAATAATGTTTATCACGCCCAGAAAAGCGTTGGCGCCATAGCTGGCTGTTGATGGGCCGCGAACTATTTCAATTCGTTGAATGTCTTCAATCGCCAGGGGAATATCGTTCCAGTCTACGGTGGCCAGACCAGCCTGGTACACGCTGCGGCCGTCAATAAGAACCTGCATACGCCGCGAGTCCCGGTAGTTGGTGCCGTGATAGCTGACTACGTGGTTCCAACCGTCTCTGGCGCCGACAAAGGTGCCGGGAATCAGCCTGAACAATTCCGGGATGCGCCGTATTCCTGAGGCGGCGATCATATGCCGGTCGATAATACTGACACTGGCGGGCACATTGTGACGACTTTGCTTGAGGCGAGCGGGGGTGAGAACAACAGGAAGTGCGTCGTCCTGCCATAACTCAGCCTGTGTCGGGGCACAAAGGGCAAGGCTTATAACTAATGTACTAGAGCTGACGATAGGTTTGGTTTTGCGCATTTTTCTGCCTTTCAGTGTAAGCATCTGTAGTTATAGTCCCTGCTGCGCTTTTTTTATAGCGGTGCCAGGGAATTTCCGTGTTTTTGTCGGACGGAGGGAGATAGGGAAGTGTAGCGCGGGACGATTGCTCGGGGGATCGTTATTTACCGATACAAAAGCTTGAGAAAATACGTCCCAGCAGGTCGTCGGAGGTAAAACTGCCGGTGATTTCGGCAAGGCTCTGTTGGGCGAGACGAAGTTCTTCTGCCAATAATTCGCCAGCCATATTGGCGCGGAGCTGGTATTCACCCTGGTCGAGATGGTGTTGAGCCTGGTGAAGGGCTTCGATGTGGCGCCGCCGAGCGATAAATGGGCTGTCGCTCTCGTCAAAGCCGACGCACTCTTTCAGGTGCGTTCGCAGCAGATCGATGCCCTGCTCCTGCTTCGCGCTAAGGGTTAGCGTGGGAATGTCGCTGTTGTTATAGGCGACGGGCCTTTGGCTGATATCACATTTATTCAGGATCAGACTGAGCTTGCCCTGCTTGGCAAAGTGGCTGAATTCCTCAGGGATAGGCTGCGAGGCTTCGCCGTTGTCGAGGCTGCTGTCGACGATAAGTAGCACTCTGTCTGCCTTATCAATTTCCTGCCAGGCGCGACGTATACCTTCCTGTTCTACGGGGTCATCGCTGTCGCGAAGTCCGGCGGTATCAATGACGTGAAGGGGCATGCCGTCGATCAGGATATTTTCTCTCAGCACATCCCTTGTTGTGCCAGCGATATCGGTAACAATGGCCGACTCCCGCCCTGCCAGCGCATTCAGCAGACTGGATTTTCCTGCATTGGGCTTGCCGGCGATTACCACGGTCATACCCTCTCGGAGCAGGCTACCCTGTTTGGCAGACTGGCTTACGCGCTGCAATTGTTGCTGGATTTCCTTAAGTTGGTTGGCGACGTGGCTGTCACTGATAAAGTCGATTTCTTCTTCAGGAAAGTCGATAGCGGCTTCAACATAAATGCGCAGGGTGGTGACTGCTTCAACCAGTGCGTCGATCTCGCGACTGAAGGCACCATCCAAAGAGCGCATGGCTTGTCGGGCCGCTTGCTCAGATGCGCTGTCGATGAGGTCGGCAATCGCCTCGGCTTGGGCAAGGTCGATTTTATTATTCAAAAAGGCGCGTTCGGAAAACTCGCCGGGACGGGCCATGCGGGCGCCAGCGCGAATAACGGCTTTCAGCAGGCGATCCATTATCACTGGGCCGCCGTGGCCTTGCAGTTCAACGACATCTTCGCCGGTAAAGGAGTTTGGGCCGGGAAAATACAGGGCGATACCCTGATCGATGAGGTCCCGTTGACTGCCCTCACCCTCAGCAAAGTAGCTGAATAGTGCCCGTCGTGGTGTCGGGCTGCTGTCGAGCAGAGATTCGGCTATTTGCAGGCTTTTGCTGCCGGAGATACGAAGAATACCGACACCGCCCTTCCCTGGCGGTGTCGCAATAGCGGTGATCGTATCCTGATGGCTCATCGTCGCTGCCTAGCGTGTAGGCAGGCCAGTTTTTTCGATCCGCTTGGTGATGATGTACTGCTGAACAATGGACAAACTATTGTTGACCACCCAGTACAGCACCAGACCTGCGGGGAAGAACAGGAAGAAGAAGGTGAAGATCACAGGCATCCACTGCATTACCTTGGCCTGCATTGGGTCAGGTGGCGGCGGGTTCAGCTTTTGTTGGATAAACATCGATACGCCCATAATCAGGGGCAGCACGAAGTAGGGATCCATAGCCGATAGATCTTCTATCCACAGCATAAAGGGCGCATGACGCAGTTCAACGCTTTCCATCAATACCCAGTACAAGGCGATGAACACCGGCATTTGCACCAGCATTGGCAAACAGCCGCCAACCGGGTTGATCTTCTCTTTTTTGTACAGCTCCATCATCGCTTGGGATTGTTTCTGGCGATCGTCGGCGTAGCGTTCCTTGAGCTCAACCAGCTTGGGTTGGACCTTGCGCATATTGGCCATAGAGGTGAAGGCCTTGGCGTTGAGCTGGAAAAACGCAGCCTTGACCAGAATGGTTACACCAATAATCGACCAGCCCCAGTTGCCAATGACGCTGTGAAGCTTGGTTAGCAACCAGAACAGTGGCTGGGCGATCCACCACAGCCAGCCGTAGTCCACGGTCAGCTCCAGGCCGGGGGAGATTTCTTCCAGTTTGTATTGGTCTTTGGGGCCAATATAAACGGCGGTAGCAATTTTTCCGGTCTCGCCGGCGGGAATCTGCTTTTCCGAAGAGGTGAAGCGCGCAATGTTCATTCCCTGACGGGTAACCACGGTGCTGTAGCTATTTGTAGCGTCTTGCTCCGGTACCCAGGCAGAAAGGAAGTAGTGCTGGATAACCGCAATCCAACCACCTTCCATTTTTTGCTTCAGGGGCTTGTCCTTCATTTTTTCAAAGGCCAGTTTGTTGTAGCGGTCTTCCGGGCTGGAATAGGCGACACCAATAAAGGGTTTCATCGCGAACATACCGTCGTCGGTGACGCCGGGGTCCTTGCTGTTGTCCCGTTTAAGTTGGCCGAACAAACTGGCGCTGAACACCTTGTCGCTGCGGTTATTAATCAAATATTCAATACGCGTCAGGTACTCCCCGCGTTTCAGGGTATAGCGCTTGATAATGTCGATCTGGTCGTTGTAGCGGTAGTGGAGGTCGGCGACGACTTCATCGCTCCCTTCCTGCAGAAGGTAACGCTCGTTGTTCGCGCTGAATAAAGGGCGACCATCGGCGGTATCAGTGGCGTTTTTGCCGATTAATCCGCTCTGTGCCACAAAGCGACGCTGGTCATTGTTTTCCAAAAGAACGAAGGGCTTTTTGGAATCCAGTTCAGCGAGATATTTGGACATTTCGGCCCTGACAATGTCGCCACCTTCCAGATCGATCTTAAGATCGAGAACATCGTTGCGCAGGTGAATGAAGCGGCCGCTGGTAGTGGAGGTCGGTGCGTCAAAGGCGGTGTTATCGACGCCACCTTCTGCGCGGGGTAGATCATCACCCGAGTCGAGTGGCGCAGAGCGGTCTTCGTCTACTTTTACGGCAGTAGCCAGTGGCGCGGAGGATTCAATATCAAAATTTCGCCACTCGATCAGCAGCATAAAGGACAGTGCTGCGATAGCGGCGATAAGGAGATAACGCTGAATATCAATCATTGCTTTGCGGCCTTGATAGAATTGGGCGGATACTGGCTGTGTTTGCAGGGCGGAACAGGGTCATAGCCACCGGCATTGAATGGATGGCAACGACAGATTCGATGCAGGCTGAGCAGGCCACCACGGATGGCGCCGTGCTGGGATAGTGCGTCGATAGCGTAGTGGGAACAACTGGGGTAGAAACGGCAGCTCGGTGCCATCAGGGGACTGATGCACAAACGGTAGAATTTTATGCAGGCAATAAGTAGGCGCTGCAAGGATCAGCCCTCTTGCTTCTTAAAACGTTTCTCGGCGCGTTTTTCAAGTTGGTGCCAGAGCTGCTTGCAAGTGCTGTGCAGGGCTTGGTTATCCAGCTGATCTACACCGCGCCTGGCCAGCACAATGACATCGATGCCTTTTAAATGCCCCTGTTGCATTCGGAATGTTTCCCGAACAATACGCTTGATACGGTTGCGTTGAACAGCCAGGCGTACATTCTTCTTGGCGATGACCAAGCCGAGTCTCGGGCGGTCAATGCCATTGCTGTGAGCGAGAAACAATAACTCGGGTGTTGAGACTTTCAGGCGAGACTGGTCGAACACCGCCTGATAGTCCCCGGCATTAAGTAGTCGCAGTGATTTATCAAAACTGTAATCCACCGCAATACCGGGCACTGGTCAGCAAGAATTAGGCAGACAGTTCGGCGCGGCCTTTTGCACGACGACGGTTGATGATCTTACGACCGTTTTTGGTGGCCATACGAGCACGGAAACCGTGGGTGCGCGCGCGTTTCAGGTTGCTGGGTTGGAATGTTCTTTTCATGATCTCGTCCGTTCACGTTGTCGGATAAATTGGCGATAGCGCCGACTTTGCCGCAGTGTCTGCTGGCAAAGCACTGAAAATCGGATCGCGAATTTTAGTGTAAGGCCTATCTAATAGCAACGATTATCTGGTCAAAGCCATCGGGCCAATACTTTTTCTCAATTGGCGATACGCCGCGAAGATTTAGGGGTGTACTGGAACATGTGTCGTAAGCTATCGCCTGCTGTTTTTGGTAAGGCATAGGCTATCGTAACAGCTTGTCCATAACTTATTCACAGCTTGGTTGTGCAGTTATCAACAGGTTTTTGGGTTGCTGGTATAAAAACAAGGTTTAAAGTTAATATGTCTTTGAAAGAATTATGTTTTTTTAGGAAGTGCTGACAGATATTTATGTGGATAACTAATGCGCCGGGGAGTATTATTGCCGGCTTAACAATATATTCGTCGCGCTATTCCGCAGATATTCAGGCGTGGCTCAGTCGTATTGCGGCATTTCTAATTAATCTGTGAAATAAAGGGGGAGGTATTTTGTCTGAAGCGACGTGGCAGAAATGTGTGGCACACCTTCAGGAGGAGCTTCCGTCTCAGCATTTTATTACCTGGATACGGCCGCTGAAAATCGACGCCGGTGAGGGTTGGATAAATCTGCTGGCACCGAATCGTTTCGTTCGAGACTGGGTTCAGGACCGCTATTTTGCACGGATAAAAGAGCTGGTTGGTGAGTTGTCTGCAGAGGTTGGTGGTACGGAAGTACAGTTACTGATCGCAGAGCGGCAGCAGCGCGCTCAGGCACAATCAACAAGAGCCAACGCCAGTGCGCCGGCAGCGGTGATGGCGCGGGAGTCTGTTCATGTTTCCGCCGAGGCGTCCAGGGACGTTGAGCTGAGCCAGCAACTCCCATTGGACACCGGTAGTGAGCCGGTCTCCCCCCCTTCGGCCCCAGGTCAGATTGTGTCGGCCAATGGTCAGATCGTGTCGTCCTCGCCGCAGCAGGGCAATCGGCAAGTTGAAGTCGAAGGCGGTATTCGTCACCAAAGTTCTTTGATGGATAACTATACCTTCGAAACCTTTGTGGAAGGTAAGTCGAACCAATTGGCCAGAGCAGCGGCGAGTCAGGTCGCAGAAAACCCCGGTCGAGCGTACAACCCATTGTTTTTGTACGGCGGTGTGGGCTTGGGGAAAACCCACTTGATGCATGCCGTAGGTAATTCACTGGTGCAGCAGAACCCGAATGCTAGGGTGGTTTATCTCCACTCCGAGCGTTTCGTGGCGGATATGGTGAAGGCGCTGCAGTTAAATGCCATTAACGAGTTCAAGCGCTACTACCGCTCGGTAGATGCCCTGTTAATTGATGATATTCAGTTTTTCTCCGGTAAGGAGCGATCTCAGGAAGAGTTTTTCCACACCTTCAATGCCCTGTTGGAAGGTGGTCAGCAGATGATTTTGACCTGCGACCGCTACCCTAAGGAAATAAAGGGTCTGGAAGAGCGCCTGAAGTCCCGCTTTGGCTGGGGTTTGACCGTGGCGGTTGAGCCACCTGAGTTGGAAACACGGGTTGCTATACTGCTTAAGAAGGCGGAGCAGGAAAAAATACCCCTTCCCTCAGATGCCGCATTTTTTATCGCGCAACGGGTGCGCTCAAATGTGCGCGAATTGGAAGGTGTGCTAAAGCGCGTTATTGCCAGTTCCAGATTTATGGCCCGTCCTATCGACATTCCTTTGGTAAAGGAGTCGCTAAAGGATCTATTGGCCCTTCAGGATAAGCAGGTCAGTCTGGATAATATTCAGCGGACTGTCGCCGAATATTACAAAATCAAGATTTCAGATTTAATGTCCAAGCGGCGAAGTCGCTCCGTTGCCAGGCCGCGCCAGCTGGCAATGGCCCTGTCCAAGGAATTAACCAATCACAGTCTTCCAGAAATAGGTGAGGGATTCGGAGGGCGGGATCACACAACCGTATTGCATGCCTGCCGTAAAATAAAGGAGTTGCGAGACTCCGATGCGGATATCAGAGAAGACTACAAGAATTTGATACGACTGCTGACAACATAATGTTTTTAGGGCGGTTTTTATACTAAAGTGGTAGTTGTTCGAATGCCGATAAAAGTGGAATAGTTGATCGGTATTTACTGCCTTAGCGACCTAGACTACGGGAACCAAATCAATGAAATTTTCTATTTCGCGGGAAGCGTTAATCAAGCCCCTGAACCTGGTGGCTGGAGTTGTCGAGCGCCGACAAACGCTGCCCATTCTTGCTAATGTACAACTGGTTTTGGAAGGCTCTCAGTTGTCGCTGACAGGCACTGATTTGGAAGTAGAGTTGATTGGCCGCGTGGCGGTAGATCCTGATGGCAAGTTGGAAGCGGGTGAAATCACCGTGCCGGCCAAGAAACTGGTCGATATCTGCAAGGCGCTTCCGGAATCAGCGTTAGTGGAAATCAGTCAAAACGACCAGAAACTTATCCTTAAATCCGGTCGCAGCCGCTTTCAGTTGGCCACACTGCCGGCCAATGATTTCCCCAGTATTGAGCAGGGGCACGGCGGACAGCGTCTGACAGTCAAACAGGGTGATTTAAAACGCCTTATCGACAAGACCAGCTTTGCGATGGCCCAGCAGGATGTTCGCTACTATCTCAACGGTATGCTGTTTGAGGTCGACGCAGAGACGCTAAGGGTCGTGGCAACCGATGGTCACCGGCTGGCTTTGGCGAGTTTGGTGGGAGACTTTTCCGAGAGTTCAGCTGCACAGGTGATTTTACCGCGCAAAGGGGTTATCGAGCTTTCACGACTGTTGATTAGCGAAAATGAGTCAGTGGAATTGTATATTGGTAATAACCATATTCGTGTAGTCACCAGTGAGTTTACTTTTACGTCGAAACTCATTGATGGGAAATTTCCCGACTACCAGCGGGTCTTGCCCCGTGGCAGCAATAAGACAGTACTTGGCGCAAGGGCGGATTTGAAGCAAGCCTTTGCGCGGACAGCAATTCTGTCCAATGAGAAATACCGTGGTATTCGGTTGGTGCTCTCCAGTGGTAGCCTGCAGATCGTGGCTAACAACCCGGAGCAGGAAGAAGCTGAAGAAACCGTAGGGGTTGATTATGAAGGTGACCGCCTGGAAATCGGTTTTAACGTCAGTTATCTGTTGGACGTTTTGTCGGCCTTGAGTGGGGAAACAGTCAAGTTCAGTTTGTCGGACTCCAATAGCTCGGCCTTGGTTGAAGAGGCTGAGTCCAGCGATTGCCAGTACGTTGTTATGCCAATGAGGCTATAAGTCGCTTTGGCGCGCTTTCCAGAAATAAGTTTATTCAAAACGGCCGCCTATCCAGAGCGGCCGTTTTTACTCTTATATCGCTTTATCCCTCTACCCTCCTCCTCTCACTTATGCACCTAGATTCCTTGCACATTCAAGGTTTGCGTAATTTCGAATCACAGGATTTTCGGGATTTCGGCTTGCTCAATTTTTTCCACGGAATAAATGGCAGTGGCAAGACGTCAGTACTGGAGGCGATACATATGCTGTCGCTGACTCGCTCATTTCGCTCCAGGAAAATAGCGAATGTAATTAATTTTAAAGCTGATCATGTGCTTTTGCGGGCGGCCCTTCGGCCTCCATCAGGCGATGGATGTAAAAGCAGTCTGGGCATCCGTCGAGGTCGGGATAAAACCTTGCTGGTAAAGTATGGTGGGGAACGCTTGCGCAGCTATGTTGATATGGCTGGGTTGCTGCCAGTGCAGCTGATTAACCCGGATAGCTTTCAGCTGCTGGAGGGTGCTCCCTCAGTGCGCCGCCAGTTTCTCGATTGGTCAGTGTTCCACGTGAAACATTTTGGTTTTTATGAAGATTGGTCACGTTACCGTAGGGCCCTGCAACAGCGTAATAGTTTGCTCAGACGTGGTAAACTAGACGACTCCCTCTTCATGCCTTGGGAGTTGGAGTTGGCGTCCACAGGCGCCCGCATAAGTGCGTTCAGGCGCAAGCAGTTCGGCGAGATTTGTGCGGAGTTCAGTGGTATATATCAACGACTTTGCGGGGCGGTGCCCAACGAAAGCGGCGATACGCTAGAGCTGGAGCAGACCTTTATCAGTGGACTGCCGGATGGAAACAGCGACTCTGAAGAAGGTTTTTTACAGTCGCTGATAGAAAGTCGTCAGCAGGATTTTCGACAGGGGTTCACTCGAGTGGGGCCTCACCGCGCGGATATAAAAATTCGTTGCAATAAATTGTTAGCGGCGGATGTGCTTTCCCGCGGACAAGTAAAAACCTTTGTTTGTGCATTGAAGCTAGCCCAGGTAAAGGTGTTGCAGAATTACGGTCTCAATCCGTTGTTGTTGATCGACGATCTGCCCGCAGAGCTGGATCGCTATAGATGTGCGGCAATTTTCAAAGAGGTAGATGCGTTGGGTTGCCAGCTATTCGCAACTTCAATACATGAGGCAGACTTGTCGGATGAGTGGTTGAGGAATGGTGCCTCGCCTAAAAGGTTTCACGTGGAACACTAATCGAGTTCCATAGACGCGATTAATAAATACAAATTTTGGTGTCTCGCTATTTGGCGAGTTGCAGTGTTTAGAGGTTCGATAAATGGTAGACGAAAAGCGCAATTACGACTCTTCTAGTATTAAAGTACTGAAAGGTCTGGATGCGGTAAGAAAGCGTCCAGGAATGTACATTGGTGACACAGACGACGGTTCTGGCTTGCACCATATGGTGTTCGAAGTAGTCGATAACTCTATAGATGAAGCTCTGGCGGGCCACTGCAGCAAAATTCAAATCATCATACACCCCGATGAATCAGTCAGCGTTTCCGATGATGGTCGTGGTATTCCCACAGAAATGCACGATGAAGGGGTGTCGGCCGCCGAAGTCATCATGACGGTTCTTCATGCGGGCGGTAAGTTCGACGACAACACTTACAAGGTGTCCGGTGGCCTTCACGGTGTTGGTGTGTCGGTTGTTAATGCCCTGTCAGAAGAGCTGCGACTGACCATTCGCCGGGGCGGAAAGGTACATGAACAAATCTACAAGCACGGTGTGCCTCAGGCCCCTCTCGCGGTAATTGGTGACACTGAGCGCAGCGGCACCGAAATTCGTTTCAAACCAAGCGCAGAAACCTTCAGCAACATCGAATTCCATTTTGACTATCTTGCAAAACGCATCCGTGAACTCGCGTTCCTGAACTCCGGCGTCAATATAGAAATTATTGATGAGCGCAGTGGAGAGAAGGAAGTTTTCTGCTACGAGGGCGGCTTGCGGGCATTTGTGGAATACCTCAACAACAACAAAACCACCGTCAATAAGGTATTTCATTTCGACACCGAAGCCGACGGCATAGGCGTAGAGGTTGCGCTGCAATGGAATGATGGCTTCCAGGAAAATATTTTCTGCTACACCAATAATATCCCTCAGCGGGATGGCGGTACCCATTTGGCGGGCTTTCGCGCCGGTTTGACCCGTAACCTGAACAACTATATTGAAGCCGAAGGTCTGGCCAAAAAGGCCAAAATATCGACCACCGGCGACGATGCTCGTGAAGGTTTAACCGCGGTGATCTCGGTAAAAGTTCCCGATCCAAAGTTCTCCTCCCAAACCAAAGACAAGCTGGTTTCGAGTGAAGTAAAAACCGTTGTGGAACAGGCTATGACGGCCAACTTTGGCGATTTCCTGCTGGAAAGCCCCACCGAGGCTAAGCAGATCGTCCAGAAAATGCTGGATGCCGCCCGCGCTCGGGAAGCTGCGCGGAAAGCTCGGGAAATGACTCGCCGTAAAGGCGCTCTGGATATCGCCGGGCTGCCAGGCAAATTAGCCGACTGTCAGGAAAAAGACCCTGCCCTGTCTGAATTGTATCTAGTGGAGGGTGACTCGGCGGGCGGCTCCGCTAAACAGGGTCGCGACCGTCGCTGTCAGGCCATTTTGCCTTTGAAAGGTAAAATTCTTAACGTTGAAAAAGCCCGCTTCGACAAGATGCTGTCCTCAGTTGAGGTCGGGACAATTGTGACTGCTTTGGGCTGTGGTATTGGCAAGGACGAATTTAACCTCGATAAACTTCGCTACCACCAAATTATCATCATGACCGATGCGGACGTCGATGGTTCGCATATCCGCACTCTGCTACTGACCTTCTTCTTCCGCCAAATGCCGGAGCTTATCGAAAATGGCTATATTTATATCGCGCAGCCACCGCTGTATAAAATAGGTCGGGGAAAGCAACACCAGTATCTCAAGGACGAGCAGTCTCTCTCTGATTACCTTACTCAGAGCGCGCTGGAAGGTGCTGCGCTATATGTAAACCCCGATGCTGCGCCAATATCCGGCCCGGGTCTTGAGGGAATCGTTAAGCAGTACCGTCGCGTGGAAGAGATTACCGACAAGTTGTCCAGAATCTACCCTGCCCGTCTCCTGCGAGAAGTTGTCCACCTGCCAACGATCACCGAAGAGCAAATTGGTCAGCGTGAAGCGATGGATAAATGGGCCACGGCCTTGGCGGAAGTCACCGTTGAAATGGAAGCCAAGGATCCCCAGCATCGCTACGACGTGCAGGTAATTGAAGACCCCGAACTACATATTTTTGTACCGCAGGTCGAAATCACCTCTCATGGAGTGAGCACGCACTATCGTTTTGGCCGCGACTTCTTCAAGTCTGCGGATTACCAAACCATTGCGACTCTGGGCGAATCCCTTGAGGGGCTTCTGGAAGAAGGCGCTTACATCAAGCGCGGCGAACGAACCCAGGAAGTGAGTGACTTTGATCAGGTGATTACATGGCTGATGGCCCAAGCTGAGCGTGGCTACAGCGTACAGCGCTATAAAGGGCTGGGAGAAATGAACCCGGAACAGCTGTGGGAAACAACGATGGATCCCGATGCGCGGCGTATGTTACGAGTGACTATCGAAGACGCCATTGCGGCGGATCAGATCTTCACAACTCTGATGGGCGATCAGGTCGAGCCTCGTCGCGAGTTTATCGAAAACAATGCGATGAAGGTGGCTAATCTCGACGTGTGATAACTCGGCGCTGGCCGGTCTGAAAGACAGACCAGTCAGCGTTACTCACTTCTCGATAAACGCCCCGGCGAAATCCATTACACAGAGATTGCCATATTGGGGGTGGCTGGCGACAGCGACCCCCACCAGTTTAAAGTCCGGATTGAGAATGGTTTTTCTGTGGCTGCGACTGGGAACCCCATCGTCCACCAGCAGCCCGACGACATTGTCTACCGCAGCGGAACGTCCATAGGCGACATTTTCCGCGATACGATAGCGCCACCTGCCATATTTGTTCAAACGCTCTGGAAGTGCCTTGCCGTCACCGCTGATATGGCCGGTATCGCCACTGCGGGATTGATCCTGCGCGTGATCCCTTGCGGCACGGGATATTCCCCGAGAAACCTGCAGCAGCGGGACTGGAGATGCAGAGCTAAGTTCGGCTATTGCTTCTTTAAGTGCGGCAACCCCTTCGTTGGTCATGGTTCCGCCAAACTGGCTGGGTGTCCACGGCGGGCGATAGATATTGCCGGAGTAGTAGTTCAAGCGCGGTGCGATAAATTCCTTCGCATAGCGTGCGGGGTCGCTGCGTACCATGTTCAGGTGCAGCACCAGTTCCCGTTCCCGCGGGTTCAGGTAATCCGCCTTGCTGGCGGTCGCCAGAGTGGCGGTGTCCCAACCCTTCACCGGCCAATGTCCCTCTCCGGAGGTTGCGTCGTTCAGGGCGACCGAGTGCCGTTGATCTGTGGCAGCGCTACAGGCGACCAGCAAAACAACAAGCGCGATCAGGGTGGTATTTTTGATTATCGTTGGCATGCTCTGCTCCCCTTCCCTATTCGCACGCGGGGCTATGGCAGCGCCGTCTGCTTCTGTCAGGAATAGCTTAGCCTATTTGCTGGCACTGGTGTTCTATCCATTGAGCGACGTCGTTGTTCAGTTCTTTCACATCCCGGCCCCGTGAATCGAAGGGTGGGCTGATCGAAAGCGTAACGGTGCCGGGGCGTATAAGCAGGCTTTTAGCTGGCCAACACTTGCCGGCATTGTGCGCAAGCGCGACGATCGGGACTTCGGCCTTGATCGCCATACCGGCCCCGCTGCGGGCATATTTGCCGACTTCGCCGTGCTTGACCCGGGTGCCCTCGGGGAAAATCAACACACTATAACCTCGGCTCAGACGGTCGCAGCCCTGCTCCATTGTCTGGCGCAGTGCGGCTCTGGGATTGCTTCTGTCGATACCAATGGCGTTCATCAGCCGCAAAGCCCAGCCAAAAAACGGAATAGATAGCAGTTCCTTTTTCAGCACAGTGGTTACCGGAAACAAATACCATTGCAGATAGAAGGTTTCCCATTGACTCTGGTGCTTGGACAGCGCCACATAGGGTCCCTGTTCAGGTAGCGAGCCTATTACCTTGGTGCGAACTCCGCAGACGACGCGTAGCAGCCAAACGATAAGTTGGTTGCCCATCACGAAATAGCGTCCGCGCACTCGAAACGGCAAGTACCACAAAAACAACATACCGGTGAGGCTAAAGAATACGGTGATACCAGCATAGCCGGCGAAGAAAATTCCGGAGCGCAGCGCCAACCAACTCTTGTATAAAGGTGAAAGTGTGTCGTCCATCTTCGGCTAGCTTCCAGTGACTTCTCTTATTTTTTTGCCGGCACAAGCATAGAAACATCGGCGACTTCCAGAAACAGCTGCTGCAGGGCCAGCAACAGCTTCAGTCGATTGTTTTTCAGCGCGACGTCATCGGCATTCACCATAACCCCGTCGAAAAAGGCATCCACAGGCTCTCGCAATACGGCCAGGGATTTCAGCCCTTGCTCGTATTCGCCAACGGCGTAGAGGGCGTTTACATCCTCTGACAGTGTCGCCAATGTTTCGGCGAGCTTCTTCTCTGCGGCTTCCTGTAACAGCGCTGTGTCCACTGTTCCGGTGACGGCGGTCTCCGATTTGCTCAATATATTGGACACCCGCTTATTGGCGGCAGCCAGCGCGGCAGCTTCGTCAAGTTCGGTAAAGGCCTGTACTGCGCGTACCCGTTTGTCAAAATCCAGTGGTCGCGGCAGATTTTTAGCGCTTACGGCAAGAAAGACCTCGGTAGCAATGCCGCGGTCTTCATACCAGGCGCGCAGGCGTTCAAACATATAGCCCTGGATGGTATCGAGCAGCTCTTCGCTGAAGGTCACCGCGTGATGTTGCTGCAGTGCAACGGTGAGCAGCGAGCGCAGGTTGAGATCCAGGTTCTTTTCTATTATCAGCCGCATAACCGCCAGAGAGGCGCGCCGAAGGGCGAAGGGATCCTTGGAGCCCGTGGGGGCCTGACCAATACCGAAAATACCGCTAATAGTGTCCAGACGATCGGCGAGAGCGAGAACCACACCGACTTCGTTGGTGGGCAACTGGTCTCCGGCAAAGCGCGGCATATACTGCTCGTTCATTGCCAGTGCGATACTTTCAGATTCACCGTCGTTAAGTGCGTAGTAGTAGCCGGCGATACCCTGCATGTCGTCGAATTCCAGTACCATTTCCGAGACCAGATCGCTTTTGCACAATTGCGCGGCGCGGCGTGCCTCGTCGGCATTGCAGTTAATGGCCTTGGCGATAACGTCGGCTAGCTGGGCGATACGCTCGGTTTTATCAAACACCGTGCCGAGCTTTTCCTGAAACACAATTTTAGTCAGGCGATCGCGGCGGGCTGACAGACTGGTTTTGCAGTCAGTTTCAAAAAAGAAGGCCGCATCGCTGAGGCGAGGACGAATAACCCTTTCGTTACCGTCGATAATTTTTTGCGGCGCGCTGCTTTCAATATTTGCCACCGTGATAAAATGCGGCATAAGCTCTTTGTTAGAATTAACCACATGAAAGTACTTTTGATGTTCTTTCATGGAAGAAATCAAAGCTTCTGATGGCACTTTTAAAAAGCGATTCTCAAAATTTCCAGACAAGGCCACCGGCCATTCTACCAGTGCTGTGACTTCGTCCAGCAGGTCGGCACCGATAACCGCTACTCCACCGAGTTTTTCACCCTCTGCAGAAACCTGCTCGCTGATGATTGATCTGCGGGTGTCAAAGCAGGCGATAACTTTTCCGCGTTCACGCAGAAGTGATTCATAGTTGGATGCCTGTTCGATAACCAGCTCCTCGCTGCAATGAAAGCGATGACCGCGAGTGGTATTGCCGATAGTCAGCCCTTTAACGGACCCCGCAACCGTATTGCTACCGAAAACCGCTGTGATCCAGTGCAGCGGGCGAACAAATTGCTCGAGTGACGCGCCCCAGCGCATACGCTTGGGAATAGGCAAGGCATTTAAACTGTCGTCGATAATGCCGGGAATGTGATCGACGATCGGGCTGCCGGAAATCGTTTGCGAATAATAAAGCTTGTCTTGCTTGCCGTCGTTTTTAACGCATTCCTTTAGGCGATCAATATCGATACGATTTTTGGCCGCAAATGCCTGACCCGCTTTACTCGGGTTGCCGTCAGCGTCAAAGGCGACTTTGAGCGGTGGCCCCCACTGTTCCAAATTTTCATCGGGAGTGGTTTCATCGACGGCGTTTATCAGTACTGCCAGTCGCCGCGGTGCAGCGAAGGAAGATACTTTGCCAACGCTGACATTGCGCTGCGCCAAACCGGCGGCTATCGCCTTGGTAAAAGACTGGGATAATCCCAACAATGCCTTTGGGGGCAGTTCTTCGGTGCCAACTTCAATCAGCAGATCATGCTTGCTCATCAGGCAGTCCCTTTTTCTGCGCGGAATTGTTCCCGCCAAATCAATTTGCGTTCTTCGCTTGCCAGTGGGTAATCGAGGGCGCTGCGGGCTTCGTCATAGGCGCTGGCTACCGCGCGGGCCAAGCCCCTTACCCGGAGGATAAAACGCTGTCTTTCGGTCACCGAGATAGCGTGCCGGGCGTCGAGCAGGTTGAAGGCATGGGAGGCCTTCATCACCATTTCATAGGCGGGCAGGGGCAAGCCTTTGGCAACGAGGCGCTGGCTTTCCGCTTCGCAGTGATCGAACAGACTAAAGAGCTGCTCAACGTCGGCCTCTTCAAAGTTAAAGCGCGACATTTCCACTTCGTTTTGATGGAACACGTCGCCGTAGGTGACTTTGCCCTCAGGGCCTTCGGTCCAGACCAGGTCGTAAATGCTGTCTACGCCTTGCAGGTACATGGCGATGCGCTCAAGTCCGTAGGTGATCTCACCGGTGACCGGGAAACACTCAATGCCACCCACCTGCTGGAAGTAAGTGAACTGGGTAACTTCCATACCGTTGAGCCACACTTCCCAGCCGAGGCCCCAGGCACCCAGAGTGGGGGACTCCCAGTTGTCTTCAACAAAGCGAACGTCGTGCTCGGTGGGGTCGATGCCCAGCATCCGCAGGGAGTCGAGGTAGAGCTCCTGGATGTTGTGGGGTGAGGGCTTCATGACTACCTGAAATTGATAGTAGTGCTGCAGCCGGTTGGGGTTCTCGCCGTAGCGGCCATCGGTGGGTCGACGGCAGGGCTGTACATAGGCGGCGTTCCAGCTCTCGGGGCCGACCGCGCGAAGAAAGGTGGCGGGATGGAAGGTGCCGGCGCCGACTTCCATATCCAGCGGTTGCAAGATTACACAGCCCTTGCTGGCCCAGTATTCTTGCAGACTCAGGATAAGCCCCTGAAAGCTGCTCACATCTGCCTGTTTCACAACGTTCCCCATAACACGCTTGTCATTTACCCGGAAAGAACGGGATTATACAGAGTTGCCGCCCGTGGGGCGATGCAGAGCGCCCCTGTGCTGGTGATCGAGGGTGAATAAGTCGGTTTTTTGGGTATTCTGGCGAGGGTTGGTGAAGAACATGGAGTTTGTGTTCGATCACTTGGTATGATCGAAGTCAAAATTAGAGGAGCGTAATCCTATGGGAAAATTGATTGGCGGCCTGCTCGGATTGTTTTCGGGTGGTTTCTTCTATGCTCTGATCGGTATAGCGGTGGGCCATCTGTTTGACCGCAGCCTGAAACAGGCAATGGGGTTTAATTCTGCTGAAAAGCGCGAGCTGATGCAGCAGTCCTTCTTCGAGACAACCTTCCGCGTGATGGGGCATATCGCCAAGGCGGATGGCCGTATCTGCAAATTTGAAATTGCCCAGGCCGACGCGATATTTGCCCAGCTGGGTTTAACGCCGGAGCGCCGCCGCTTTGCTATCGAGCGGTTTAAGGAGGGCGGCAGCGAAAGTTTTCAGCTTGAGAATGCCATAGAGCGCTTCCTGGCGACCTGCGGCGATCAGCCGCTGATGCGCCAAATGATCCTCGAAGCGCTTATTGCTATGGCGCTGGCGGATGATGACCTGGATTCCGCTGAACAGGATGTGTTGTCCACGGTTGCTCAGCTACTGGGAATGAGTGGTGCCCAGTTTGAACGCTTGTTGCAAATGGCCCAGGCGCAACGCCGCTTTGACGGGCGTACAAACAGCGGTTATCAGCAAGGCCACGGGCGCGACGAACAAAGCGCCCTTGACGCGGCCTACCAGGCGCTTGGGGTAAGTGAAGACGTCAACAATAAAGATTTGAAAAAGGCCTATCGGAAACTGATGAGTGAGCACCACCCGGATAAACTGATCGCCCAGGGTATGCCGGAGGATATGGTGCGTATCGCCACGGAAAAATCCCAGGAAATTTCGGCGGCCTATGAATTAATCGGCAAGCACCGCGGTTTGGCATAATCTCCCGCCTGCGTTCCTTAATCGTCATTTCCATGTCATGTTGCCAGCGTAAACTCCCCGGTCTGAATTTCAGGCGGGGTGTGTTATGCGGGCGAGACAATCCACAAAACTTCAATATATAGCGCTGTTTCTGCTGCTGTCGGCCTGCGGCGGTACCTCGTCGCCTCCGCCCACACAGGAAACGACGGCGTCAGCACAGCTTAGTATCGTTGGCGAGAATCAGGTCGCGCCCGGCGTGGAGCACCGCTTGTATGCGGTGACGAATACGGAGCCTGCTCCCCAAGGCCCCTGGCGCTGGCAGGTGGCGGCGGGTGAATCACTACTGACATCTTCGATCTCCGAGGGCGATACCTTCAGTTTTGTCGCTACCGATGTTGAGACCGTGCGCGAAATCGTCGTGGCGGTGCAAGTTGACGACGGCGATGGTGAGCTATTGGCGAACAAGACCATTCAGCTCTATCCTTCGGACGACGATACCCAGCGCCCACAGGTGTTTGCCGGGGATGATAGCGAGGCTGATGAAGGTACATTATTGACTTTGTCAGGTCGTGCGGAGGCCCGTGGTGGCCGCAGTGTTCGCCGAATGCAATGGCAGCAAAGCCGTGGTCCGACGGCGGACATTATTGGCGGCAGCGACCAGGACCTGTTGCGCCTGTCGCTACCCCAGGTGAACCAGCCGGAGACACTGGCCTTTCGCTTGCAGGCGACTGACAGCGGCGGCTTCACCGGTGAGGACGAAGTGCAGATTCACCTGCTGGATACCCTGCCCAATCGGCTTCCCAGTGCCAATGCCGGCGCCGATCGTGCCGCTTTCGGTCGGGAACATATTATCCTTAGCGGGCTGGCCAGCGATGACGATGGCGAAATCGTTGCGGTACAGTGGATTGCCCTTCCCCCCTTTGAGCATCTCGCCATCGCGGATGCCGACACCCTGGAGCCGAGCTTTATCGCTCCGAATGTCGCCAGCAGTGAGGTGCTGAGGATTCGGCTGCGGGTCACTGACAATGATGGCGGTGTGGCGGAAGATGAGATTGCCCTTACCGTGCATCCGGGGAGTAATTGGCCCCCGGAAATTGTTCATGTAAACGTCGAACCCGGGGTGGTGTACAGCGGCGAAACCGCCTTTGTGAGCGCACAGACACGTGACGCCGACGGCGATGCCCTGCAGTTGCACTGGCAGGTCACCAGCGACGATGGCGCGCCGGAAATTTCAGTACAACCTGCAGACAAGTCCGAGGCCGGTTTCATCGTACCTCCCCTGGACAAGCCGTATACGATCGACGTTGTGCTAAGGGTCAGCGATGGCCGTGAGACAGTGCACCGCGCCCGCCAGGTGCAGATTTTGCCCCGCCAGCAGGCTGAGCCGGATTTTTTGTCCTGTGTGCAGTCGCCCTTGCAGCCGAACTGCCCACTCTATCCGGTTGCCGGACTGCTTGATCCCGCATCCTTCAGCGCCTGCGCAGATCCCCTGGACGAAGCCTGCATTTTTGCCGACCTGATGGGGCCGGCGTTGCGCCAATGCTTGACCGACAATGAACCGGATCACTGCCGCGACGGCCTTAAGCAATTGCATGACCCCAGCTACGTGCTGGAGCAGTTAGGCAGCGACGCTCCTGCCGACGCCTGCAACCCCGCTTACGACGAGCAGAGCTTCGAACACTACATCGGCGCCCTGCATGAACACACCGGCTATTCCGACGGGGTCCCCCTTACCCGCCCGGCGGATGCCTATCGGGAAATTGCGGCCAAAGGCTATGATTTTGCTGCGAGCTCCGATCATTCAGACACCTTGCAAATACCCCTGTCCGTGGGGCTGGGTCGCGCGGAATGCCCTCCCGAACAGTTCCTTTACTGCGTATTTCTCGTCGACGATGCGCGGCCCCAGGACGCATTGGTGAAATGGGCGGCCACTCTGGATCAAAGTGTGGCTGCCAGCTCTGCAAGCTTTACCGCTATTCGTGGCTTTGAGTGGACCTCAGACCGCTTCGGCCATATCAATGTTTATTTTTCGCGAAACTTTATCAATGCGAAAACCGGGCCGGGCTACGCGGTGAGTATGGCGAACTTTTGGCAATGGTTTTCCTATCCCGCGGCGTTCGGCGGCGGCAGCGACGGTTTGTTGAGCTTTAATCATCCGGGGCGAGAGGATGCTGTGGAAGGAGTGCTGGAGAACCTGGGTGGTGACCCCGCCTACACCTTTAACGATTTCCGCTTTGTTCCGGCCGCCGACTATCGCACGGTGGGCATCGAGGTCTTTGGCAAGGGAAGCGAGTACGACAGCGATGGCCCAGGGGGTAGCTGGCTATCCTATGCCCTCGACAAGGGCTGGCATCTGGCTCCGATCAGCTCAGAGGACCACCACGGTCTGGCATGGGGTGACCCGGACCTGCCGAAAACGGTGCTGATTTCCCGTTCTCGCAGCCTGGACGATTTGCGCGAAGCGATGTTGGCCCGCCGTGCCTATGCGGTGGCGCAGAACTACGTTGATGTGCGCGGGGTCTTCAATGTGGGAGGCATGCCCATGGGCTCGCGTTTGCGAGCGCCGGTAGGCAGCGTAGTGCCCGTCTCCATGGAAGTTACCCGCGACGGCAGGCCAATGCACAGTGCGCTGATTCAGTTGGTGGGCCCGGGGAATACCGTCGTGGCCGAATTCAGTGGGGGCTGGGCGCAGACGGAGATGATTGTGCCCAATGACAAAACCTATTTGTTTTTGCGGGTGCTGGATACGGCGGCGAATCGCCGTCCGGTCATGTTCAGTGCGCCAGTGTGGCTACTGCCCGGCTCGGCGCCGCTACCCACCTGCTTGCCACCGGAGGTCTGGCGCGGCGAAAGTGCGCTTTACCCGTCGTTGCCCTAGGGCCTGTTCACTTGCCAGGGCTAGCTATGCTGGGTTTGCTGCACATCGCAGTAGCGCTTGGCCCACTCGTAAAACTGGTCGGCATTCAGCGGTGGGCTATACAAATAGCCCTGCACCATATCGCAATTCTTTTCCCTCAGAATCCGGCGTTGCTGCAGGTTTTCAACGCCCTCTGCGATAACCTTCATACCAAAGGTCTGGGCCATATTAATAATGGCGTCAATCAGCGTAACGCTACCCTCGTCGGTATCGATGTCCTGCACAAAGCTGCGATCAACCTTAAGAATATCGAAGGGGTAACTTTTCAAATAGCTCAACGATGCGTAGCCGACACCGAAGTCGTCCAGGGAAATGCGCACCCCCATGTGCTTCAGTTTGTTGAAGCAGGCGCGAATATTTGGCGTGTCGTGGAGTAGCAGGCCTTCGGTAACCTCCAGTTCCAGTTGCTGTGGAGGTAGCCCTGACTGATTCAGTGCGCGTACCACGCTATCGACAATGGCGTCGTCTTCAAACTGCCTCGCCGAAATATTTACTGCCACATTTATTTTCGGTAGCCCAGCCTGCTGCCACTGTACAACCTGCTTACAGGCCTTGATTAATATCCATTCGCCTATGGGATTAATCAGACCACATTCCTCAGCGATATAGATAAACTCCGCTGGGCCTGGGTTGTTGAGATCCCGGTTGTGCCAGCGCAGTAATACTTCGGAGCCGATCAGCTTATGGCTGGTCAAGTCGATGACTGGTTGAAAAAACAGTTCAAACTGCTCTTTTTCCAGTGCGTGGTGTAAATGACTTTCCGTTTCAACACGGTGTTCAGCGGTGCTACTAATGCCCGCCTGATAGATGACGAAAGAGTTGCCGCCCTTGTTTTTCGCCTCGTACATCGCCGCTTCGGCGCGGCGCATCAGGGTTGGCGGGTCAGTGCCGTCCTCCGGGTAGCGACAGATACCGATGCTGCCGCTGATAGTCAGGTTGTGGTTGCCAATCACAAAGCGATCGCTGAGCCGAGTAAGCAGGCTCTCGGCGAGAATTTGCGCCTCGTCGATACAGCTGCCGGCGCCGAGCACCACAATAAATTCATCGGCTCCCAGGTGTGCCACCAGTTGGTCTTCGCGCAGGCAGCGTTGCAGTCTTTCGGCAGTTTCGGCGATAAGTCGATCTACCACCGCGGTGCCCAGGGAGTCGTTCAGGTAGCGCACCCTGTCGAGGTCGAGGTGAAGCAGCACAAAACCATCGTCGTCGTGTTGGTTGAGGGCGATGCTGTTTTCAAGGGTTTTCAACGCCAGTTCCCGATTGGGCAGCCCTGTTAGCAAGCTGTAATGCTCTCGGACGAACAACTGATCGGCAATGGCCTTGTGCTCGGAAATATTCTCGAAACTGAAGACGAAGAGGTCTTTGCCGTCCTTTCCCGCCGGCATACAGTGCAGCTCGGCGGCCAGATATTGATCCCTCCCCTTTACCTTTAGCTCACCCTGCCAGTCCTGCTTGTTGCTAATGGAGTAGACAATGCGCTCACTGCAATCCCGCGAGAGATAGCGTACAAGTTTGGAAATATCGCCGCTTGTACAGGAGTCGACCGGTCCAAGGCCGGTGATGTCGGCGAAGGTCTTGTTGTAGGCCAAAGGGGTATAGTCACTGTTTAGCAGAACACTGGCTACCGGACTACTGTCGAGCATAAGCTGATAATGGTTGTGCTGTTCGAGTGCGCTGAGGTTGGCGTTAAGCTTTTTGTTAAGTCGGTAACACAATAGCAGCAGACAACAGATTGCCGTTGCGGCAAAGCCCAATATCGCCGGAAGATGCGGCGGAAAGTCGCTGAAAGGGAAGTAAAGGCCGCTAATAATGGCTACTGCCGCAGACAAACCAACAATTACTACAAGATACAGATACGCCATTCCCTGCCAAACGCCTTGGTGACATTATTAGTGGTAAAGGACAGTTATTATTCCGCGGAATCGACCGCGATACCGGGGTTTCAATGGCTGTATCATCGCAGGCGCGGCGAACGATGAATAGTCCGCGCGCGACCTATATAGCCGGTTTGCCACGGTCCATCGGTGTTTTCGCCCTGGATGTCCTGCTGGTGGAACACAATGTCGAGATCGGGCATTGCCAGCGGCAATTCTCCGTCGTTCAGTAAAAAGTCCTTCGTGCTCGGGCCGTGAGTACTGTGTTTGATGCTGTTGAAGGTCTGGTAAAACAACAGCCCTTCGGGTTGTAGTACGCCGGCCAAAACCGGTAGCAGCGGGCGGTAAAGAAAATAGCTGACCACAATCACGTCGTAGCGCAGGTCGTCGCCCTGCCCCGTTTTTTCGACGTCTCGGCAGCGCCCGCGAATGGGCAGTTGGTGAAGGCTTGCGTAGTGATTGAGGTGGTCTATCGCCACCGGGGAGACATCCACCGCGTCTACGGCTAATCCCGATTCAGCGAGAAATACCGCGTTGCCCCCCAGTCCACAGGCCAGATCCAGAGCATTGCCGCTTGCGGGCAGTAGCGAGCGGTGTTCGGCCAGCAGTTTACAGGGCGGGCGCGGCAGCTCGGCATCTCGATAGCGCAGATCCCATTTGGTCTGTATATCGCTACTCACTCAGCGTCTCCAGAATGCCGGGAGCAGTATCACCAGCAGGGTGAAAATTTCCAGTCGTCCCAGCAGCATGGCGTAGCACAGAATCCATTTTCCGGTGTGACTCACGGTGCTGTAGTTGGCGGCAACCTCCCCCAGCCCCGGGCCCATATTGTTGATCGATGCCGCGGTAGCGGAAAACGCCGAGAGAAAGTCCAGGCCGCAGGCCATCATTGCCAGGGTAATGGCCAGGAAGGAAATCAGGTAGACACCGAAGAAGCTCCACACGGCACTGACCACCTTGGCCTCAACCCGGTGCGAGCCAATCTTCAGTGGAATAACCGCGCTGGGGTGGATCAGTTGCTTCAGCTCACGAATACCCTGCTTGGCGACCAGCATTACCCGCACAGCTTTCATGCCGCCACCGGTGGAGCCGGCGCAGCCGCCAATAAACGACAGCAGCAGCAGGCCAACAGGTAAAAAGCTCGGCCAGGCGGCGAAATCGTCGGCGCCAAAACCTGCGGTGGTGGCAATGGAAACTGTGTGGAACAGGCCGTTGATGATGCCGTCCAGCGGGGTTTGTTCGCCGCTGAAAATCAGGTAACCGCACACCGATAGTGTGGCGGTGGCGATGACGCCCAAATAGAACTTGGTTTCAGAGTCCTGCATATACAGGCGTACCCGGCCACTGCGCCAGACATGGTAGTGAATGGCAAAGCTCATTCCGGCGATCAGCATAAACACCGTGCAAATCAGCAGAATTAACGGGCTGTCGAAGTAGCCCATACTGGCGTCGTGGGTCGAAAAGCCGCCAATAGCAACGGTGGAAAAGCTGTGGCATATCGCGTCAAAAAAGCTCATGCCCGCCGCCCAATAGGCCAGGGTGCAGGCCAGCGTCATGGCGACGTACATGAAGAACAGTGCCTTCGCCGTGCCGGTAATACGTGGTGTCAGTTTGTTGTCCTTGACCGGCCCCGGGGTTTCCGCCCGATAGAGCTGCATGCCGCCGATGCCGAGTATGGGCAGTATTGCCACGGCGATAACAATGATACCGATCCCCCCCAGCCATTGCAGGAACTGACGGTAGAACAGAATGGAAATGGGCAGATCGTCGATGCCGGTAATGACCGTTGCGCCAGTGGTGGTCAGCCCGGATACCGACTCAAATACCGCGGCACTGACCGACAGGCCGGGGTTATCAGCGAGGTAAAACGGCAGTGCCCCAAACAAGCCCAGTACCGTCCAGAACAAGGCCACGACCAGGAAGCCATCACGGATGCCCAGGTCGGGTTGCTTGCCGCGGCTGAGCGCCCAAAGTGACAAGCCGCTGAGAAAGGTTAATCCGAAGGCATAGGAGAACGCACCCAGTGCGCCGTCCTGATAGATTGCCGCAAGCGCCGCGGGCAGCGCCATGGTCAGACTGAAGATCATCAGTAACATGCCAATAATGCGGCAAATGGTGGTCAGGTGCATGTTCCGTAAGCCTCAGAAGAAGGTGAAGCCGACGGAGAACAGCTTCTCCACAGATTTGATTTTGCTTTTGTCCACCAGGAAAAGAATCAGGTGATCCTCACTGGCGACGGTCAAGTGGCTGTGGGCAATCAGTACCTCGTCGCCCCTTACCAGCGCGCCGATGGTTACCCCGTCAGGCAGATCAATCTCGTCGAGGCGCTTGCCGACCACCTTGGAGGAGCGTTCGTCGCCGTGGGCGATAATTTCCAGTGCTTCGGCGGCGCCCCGACGCAGGGAGTGAACATTGTAGATATCGCCGCGACGCACATGGGTAAGCAGGCTGCCGATAGTAATTTGCTGGGGGGAAATGGCAATGTCGATTTCGCCGCCCTGCACCAGTTCAACATAGGCGGGATTGGTAATCAGGGTGATGACCTTTTTGGCGCCCATGCGCTTGGCCAATAGCGACGACATGATATTGGCTTCGTCGTCGTTGGTCAGGGCGAGGAAGACATCAATATCGTCGATATTCTCCTGGGCCAGCAGTTCATGGTCGGAGGCGCTGCCATGGAGCACAATGGCGTGGCGCAATTGTTCCGATAGCGTCCGACAGCGCTGGTAGTCCCGTTCAATAATCTTGACGTTGTAGCGGCTTTCAACCGCCTTGGCCAGGCGTTCACCGATATTACCGCCGCCGGCAATAATGATGCGTTTATAGCGGGTGTCCAGGCGGCGCAGCTCTCCCATCACCGGCATTACATTCTTGCGCGCGGCGATAAAGAACACCTCGTCGCCGGCCTCTACAACGGTGTTGCCGGTGGGCACAATGGCGTTGCCTCGGCGGAAAATGGCCGCTACTCGAGTATCGACGGTGGGCATGTGATCGCGGATGGTGGCCAGCTCATTGCCCACCAGCGGGCCGCCGTAATAGGCCTTCACGGCGACCAGCTGGACCTTGCCGTCGGCGAAGTCCAGTACCTGCAGTGAGCCGGGGTATTGAAGCAAGCGCTTGATATAGCGGCACACCAGCTCTTCGGGGCTGATAAACACATCGATGGGAATGGCCTCATTACCAAACAGCTTTTCCTGGCTGGTATAGGCGCTGGAGCGAATGCGGGAAATTTTGGTTGGGGTGCGAAACAGGCAATAGGCCACCTGGCAGGCCACCATGTTGACCTCGTCGCTGCTGGTCACGGCGATCAGCAGGTCGGCGTCTTCGGCGCCGGCCTGGGCCAGCACATCGGGATGGGAGGCGGCACCGCACACCGTACCAATGTCCAAACGATCCTGCAGCTCGCGCAGGCGGTCGACATCCCGATCGACCACCGTAATATCGTTGTGCTCACTGGCCAGATTTGCTGCCAGTGTGCCGCCAACCTGGCCTGCTCCGAGAATGATAATTTTCATAGTTGCCGTTTTTGGTTTATCTGGAACACTGCACCGCGCTCACTCTTAAGGTCTTGCAGGATGCCTGAAAGGGCTTGCCATGTTACGCCGCATCTTTTGATAGTACAGCATAGAAAAAGCCGTCTGCACCGTCCGTCTGCGGCAGTATTTGTCTGCCGAACTCGACGTTCAGTCCCCAGGGTGCCTTGATCTCAATGTGTCTGGCGTCGCTGTGCCGAGCTAAGAAGGCGCCTACCGAGGAGGTGTTCTCGGCGGGCAACACGGAGCAGGTGGCATAAACCAGTCGGCCGCCGGGGGCGAGGCATTGCCACAGGGCATCGAGCATTTTTCCCTGTAATGCCGCCAGTTCGGCAATATCCTCGGCGCGGCGATGCAGGCGAATGTCCGGGTTGCGACGCAGCACCCCGGTGGCTGAGCAGGGTGCATCGAGCAATATGCGGTCGAAATGCCGGCCGTCCCACCAGTCGGTGGTCGAGGCGTCAGCCACGGCGCAGCTGGCGCGCAGGCCGAGGCGTTCGAGATTGTCCTCCACCCTCTCCAGGCGTTGGCCATCTACGTCGAGGGCGACCACTTCATCCAGTGCCGGCTCCGCTTCCAGGATCGCACAGGTTTTGCCGCCGGGGGCGGCACAGGCGTCGAGTACCCGTTGGCCGGGGGCCAGATCGAGGAGGTCAGTACACAGCTGCGCGGCTTCGTCCTGAACCGACACCGAACCCTCGGCAAAACCGGGCAGTGAAGACACCGGCACGGCCTGGTCCAGACGCAGTCCCCGCGCACTGAATGCGCAGTGGCTGGCGCCAATACCCTCGGCCCTCAGGGCATCGAGGTAGGCGTCACGGTCACTGTGTTGCGCATTCACCCGCAGACAAAACGGCGGATGGCTGTTGTTCGCGGTGAATATTTGATCGGCGGCCTCGGGCCAGGCCCGGCTAATCGCCTGGTGCAGCCATTGGGGGTGACTGCTGGCCGCCGCCGGGGACAGACCCTCGAACAACTCGTCGCCCTCGCGCTGGCAGCGGCGCAGAATGGCGTTAATCATTCCCGCTGCCCATTTTTTGTTGAGTTTGCGCGCTCCTTCAACACAGCTGTTGATTGCTGCGTGGTGGGGAACTCGGGTGTGGAACAGCTGGTAGGCGCCGACGTAGACCAGCATTTTGATATCCAGGTCGCGCTTTTTCAGGGGGCGGCTAAAGCAGGGCTTGAGGGCCGCATCCAGACGCCAGTACTGCCGCAGGGTGCCGTAGCACAGTTCGCGATAAAGACTGCGCTGATTCTCAGGCAGCTTGGTTTCATTAATGGTGAGTTGGCGACTCAGTGACTGTCCGTCGCCGACAATGGCCGCCAGGCATTGGGCGGCGGCAATGCGTGGGCAGCTCATTGGCTACCCAGTACAGTGCCGGGGCTAAAGCGTGCAGCGTGGCCATTGAGTATTTCGGCGACACTGAGTTGCCGGGCGCCAGGTAGCTGCAGTGCCTGCAGTAACAGGGTGCCTTCACCACAGGCCACGGTAATCCCCTGTTTGTCAGTGTGGATAATCGTGCCGGGGGTGGCTGCGCCGGGGCTGTTGTCCTGGGGCAGGGCCTGCCACACCCGCAGGCGGTCCTCGCCGAGGGTGGTATAGCAAATCGGAAAGGGAATAAATGCGCGGATTTCCCGGTCGAGCTGCGTTGCGGGTTTGCGCCAATCCAGTATGGCTTCCTGCTTGTCGATCTTTGCCGCGTAATTACTCAGCGTGTCGTCCTGGGCCTCGGCAACGGCGGTGCCGTCGGCAAGGCTATTAAGGGTCTCCAGCAGTGCCGGTCCGCCCATGTCCGCCAGCCGGTCGTGGAGGCTGGCGGCGGTGTCGTTGGAGGTGATAGCACAGCTTACCTTGCGCAACATATCGCCGGTATCGAGCCCCGCTGCCATTTGCATGATGGTGACACCGCTTTCGCTGTCGCCGGCCTCGATGGCGCGCTGAATGGGCGCGGCACCGCGCCAGCGCGGCAGCAGCGAGGCGTGGACGTTTACACAGCCGAGTCGAGGAATGTCGAGCACACTTTGCGGCAGAATCAGGCCGTAGGCTACGACGACCATCAGGTCGGCACCCAGCGCTGCCAGCGCTCGGCGGTCTTCCTCAGCCTTGAAATTCAGCGGTTGGTAGACAGGTAGGCCCTGTTCCAGCGCGATGTTTTTCACGGGGCTGGGGCGTGGCTTTTTGCCCCGCCCGGCGGGCCGGTCGGGTTGGGTATAAACGGCGACGATGTCGTGCTGGCCGCTGTCGAGCAGAAACCGCAGGTGCTGGGCGGCGAATTCCGGCGTCCCGGCGAACACCAGTTTGAGTCGGGTTGTGGCCACTGACGCCTCCTATGCCTGACGCTTGTGGCGTTTTTCGAGCTTGCCGCGAATGCGATTGCGCTTGAGGGGCGAGATATAGTCGACGAACAGCTTGCCCAGAAGGTGGTCTTTTTCGTGTTGAATGCACACCGCCAGCAAGCCCTCCGGCTCCATCTCAAAGGCCTCGCCGTTGCGATCCAGCGCCTTGACGCGAATGTGACGGGGCCGTTCTACGGTTTCGTAAAAGCCCGGTACTGACAGGCAGCCTTCGTCATACTGAAAGTGTTCTTCATCCAACACGGTGATTTCCGGGTTGATGAACACCAGCGGCTCGCTGCGATCCTCGCTGATGTCGATCACCACAATTTGCTCGTGGATATCCACCTGGCTGGCGGCCAGGCCAATGCCAGGCGCCTCGTACATGGTGTCGAACATGTCGTCGATAATATTGCGTATGCGATCGTCAACCTCTGCTACCGGTTTAGCAACGGTGCGCAGGCGCGGGTCGGGAAATTCAAGAATCTCAAGCACTGCCATAAGTGAATGTGACCAAGTTGTCGTGTATGTTGCCTAACTATTGCTAATATAAAGAGTATTCGCAAAAGCAGGGCGATGAATACCGGAGTGGAAACCGCTTCTGAAAAAGAAAAGCCGTCTCTGTTCCATTGATAGCAGCTATTATACCGCGAGCGCCACGGAAATGCCTGATTCCCGCGCAGGCCATGGCATACCAACCAGGGCATCGTGACCAGAGGCGGCGTTAAGGAAAGTGTTATGAGAAAAACCGTATTGGGTCTGGTGATGTGCCTGATGATGGGTCTTGTCCATGCGGGCGATGTGTTGTCCCTTAAAGCCGGACATCCGCAGACCTACGTCGTTAAAAAGGGCGACACCCTCTGGGCGATCTCTGCCATGTTTCTGGACGACCCCTGGTTGTGGCCCGAGCTGTGGCATTACAATCCCCAGGTGGCCAACCCCCATCTAATCTACCCCGGTGATTTGCTGAAGCTGATGTGGGTGGACGGACGCCCGGTGCTGGTGCGCAATCCGGCACCGAGTGATGGCATTGTTAAGCTGACGCCACAGATGCGAATTTCCGATATCAGCGATGCCATTCCCGCGATCCCGCTGGATGTTATCGCCCCCTTCCTGACCCGCAGCCGCATCGTTACCGACGAGGAACTGGAGAGCGCGCCCTATGTGCTGGCGGGCAAGCGCGGCAACATTGTGGCGGGTGCCGGCGACGAAATCCTCGGCCGGGGTGATTTTTCCGGCGATGAAAACTACGGCATCTACCGTCGCGGCAAGGTCTATGTCGACCCTGATACTCGCGAAAAGCTTGGTGTTGAGGCCATTGATATCGGCACTGCCCACCTGCTGAGTAAAGAGGGCGATGTGGCGACGTTGGCGCTGAACCGCAGCACTCAGGAAATTCGTCGCGCCGACCGCTTTTTACCCCTTGAACGACGGCAGCTGACCGCCCGCTTTGAACCCGCTGCACCGGCAACGGATGTCGACGGCCATATTATTGCGGTGGAAGGCGGCCTGACCCAGATCGGCAGCATGGATGTGGTTACCCTGGATCTAGGCACCCGCAACGAGGTGATGCCCGGCGACGTGATGGCGATTTACACCCGTGGAGTGATGGTGCGCGACCCCGTGACAGGCGAGCGCCTTCGCGCTCCCGACGTGCGCGCGGGCATTTTGATGGTGTTCCGCACCTTTGAGAAGGTCAGCTATGCCCTGGTCCTGAAGGCTGAGGAAGCGCTGACCGTTGGCGACAAGGTGCGCAACCCTTGATTCGACACTGAATACCGCGCCACCGACTCGAGTGGCGCAATTGTCATGCAAGGATGCAGACGATGGAATCCCATGCCCTGCTCTGGCTGCAGCTGCGCGAACAGTTGCAGTTGCCCTCCGGAGTGCTGCGTCAATTAATGGCGCTGGCGCCCGACCCCCGCTTACTGGTTAATCGACTAACCGACGACACACAGGCACCGCTGCGTGCGGTGATTCGTCGTGTGCCCGCTGTATTGCGGCAGGCGGACGCGCGGAACCTGCTGCAACAGCGCCTGGACGCGGCCGCTTGCGAGATCATCTGCCTGGCCGATGCGGACTATCCGGGGCTGCTGGCGGAAATTCACGATCCTCCGCCACTACTGTTTTTACGCGGCCGCCGCGAGCTCCTGTCGGTGCCCATGCTGGCGATTGTCGGCAGTCGTCGTTCCAGTCACAGAGGGCTTGATGACGCCCGCCAATTCGCCGCCGCACTGGCCAGTCTTGGTTTTGGCGTCGTCAGTGGTATGGCGCGGGGGATCGATGCCAGCGCCCACCGCGGAGCGCTGGATGTCGCCGGCACGACACTGGCCGTACTGGGCTGCGGGGTCGACGTATGCTATCCGCGCAGCAGTCAAAAGCTGTACCAGGAGATCGCCGAGCAGGGTCTGATTCTGAGTGAGTACAACCTCGGCACGCCGCCACTGCGGCACCAGTTTCCCCAACGCAATCGCATTATCAGCGGGCTGAGCCTGGGCGTGCTGGTGGTCGAGGCAGCGGTGCAGAGTGGCTCGCTGATTACTGCGCGCCAGGCGCTGGAGCAGAATCGCGATGTCTTTGCCTTGCCGGGCTCAATTCACAGTCCCTCCAGTCGAGGGTGTAACGCCTTGATAAAACAAGGTGCCAAACTGGTTGAAACCACCGCCGATATCGTCGAGGAACTCAGCGGCTGGTCGGCGGGTAGCCCTGTTCTGGCAGAGGAAACCCCGCCGGATGTGTTGGCCCCCGACTCCGCCCTGCTGCCGCTGCTCGACTTTGCCCCGCAGGCGCTGGACGTCCTGGCAGCCCGTTCGGCACTGCCGATACCTGTACTATTGGCGGAGCTGGGCGAACTCGAGCTGGGCGGCTGGGTCGAACAACAGCCTGCGGGCTGGCTGCGCCGTCGCGAATGAGTGGCACTAATCGCCCCCATTGATTTGCAATGCCCGACGGCATTGGGTACTTTTGCCGCGTCTGGTGACTAACGCGGAACGGCCACCGCCGCCTACGCTGCGATGGTCACGCATTGAACAGGTAAACCATGCCATGAATGTATCCCGCTATCGTCTTCTGCGCGCGGTTGATTTACTGCGGGCCGGAGGTGTTGTCTGCCACCCTACTGAAGCGGTCTGGGGCCTGGCGTGTCTGCCACATAACCCAGCCGCGGTGGCGCGAATCTGTGACATGAAGCAGCGCGATCCCGCAAAGGGCCTGCTGTTGGTGGCGGATTCCATCGACCGGGTGCGGCCCCTGCTGGAGTCGCTGACGACTGCCCAGCGGGACCGGGTGCTGAACAGTTGGCCTGGGCCGGTAACCTGGGTTCTTCCCGACACAGAATTTGCACCACCTTGGGTGCGGGGTCACTTTGATAGCGTGGCAGTTAGAGTAAGTGAGCACCCGCTTACAAAAGCGCTGTGTGCGGCGGCAGATAGCTGCCTGGTATCGACATCGGCAAACCCGGCGGGAATGAATCCTGCACGTGACCAACAGCAGGCCCAGCGTTATTTCGCCGCAGCAGTACATTACTATATGCCCGGTCGCTGTGGCGGTCGCGACAAACCCAGCGCCATCTACGATGCGCTGACCGGCGCGGTGCTTCGAGAGGGATAGTGCAATGAGCGATGTGGATATAGCCGCGGTTAAATCATACCTTCTTGATCTGCAGGACCGTATTTGCGCGGCACTGGAGCAGGAGGACGGCAAGGCGAGCTTTGTCGAAGATGATTGGGGCCGCGGGCGCAGCCGGATTATCACCGACGGTGCCGTGATTGAAAAAGGCGGCGTAAATTTCTCCCATGTACAGGGAGATGCGATGCCCGTAAGTGCTACGGCTCACCGGCCAGAGCTGGCGGGGCGGCGCTATCAGGCCATGGGGGTTTCCCTGGTGGTCCACCCCTTGAACCCCTATGTGCCCACCAGTCATGCCAATGTGCGCTTCTTTGTGGCCGAAAAAGACGGCGAGGCACCTGTTTGGTGGTTTGGTGGCGGCTATGACCTGACTCCCTACTATGGCAACCGCGACGACTGTCGCCACTGGCACCAGACCGCCGCTAACGCCTGTGCGCCCTTTGGTGACGAGCTGTATCCGCGACTGAAACAATGGTGCGACGAGTATTTCTATCTCAAGCATCGGGACGAAGCACGGGGAGTGGGCGGCCTGTTCTTTGACGACTTTAACGAGCAGGGTTTCGATCACAGCTTCGCGTTTATGCGTTCCGTTGGCGATTCGTTTACCCAGGCCTACCTGCCGATTGTTCGCCGCCGCCGCGACACCCCCTGGGGGGAGCGGGAACGCCAGTTCCAGTTATACCGCCGTGGCCGCTATGTTGAGTTCAACCTCGTGTTTGATCGCGGCACGTTGTTTGGCTTGCAAAGCGGCGGGCGCACTGAGTCAATACTGATGTCGATGCCACCATTGGTACGATGGGAGTATAATTGGCAGCCCGACGTCGGAAGCCCGGAAGAGTCTCTTTATCGCGACTTCCTTCCCCACCAGGACTGGTTAGCGTAATTTTATGGAAAAAATAGATCAGTACGCCGTTTTTGGTAATCCGGTCAAGCACAGTAAATCGCCGCAAATTCACGCAGCTTTCGCCGCCCAGAGCGGTCAGCAGTTGCACTATCGCGCGCATAAAGTGGAGCTGGGGCGGTTTGCCGATGCCGCGGGACAGTTTTTTCACAACGATGGCAAAGGCTTGAATATCACCGTGCCTTTCAAGCTGGATGCGTATGAATTTGCCGACGAGCTGAGTGGCCGCGCCCGCCGTGCCGGCGCGGTGAATACGCTGGCCAAGGGTGAGGACGACCGTATTTACGGCGACAACACCGACGGCGTCGGCATGGTCAGGGATATTCACGACAACCTCGGTTGGGAGATCAGTGGCCGGCGCGTGTTGATTCTGGGTGCCGGGGGTGCGGTTCGGGGAATACTGGGCCCGCTGTTAAAGCAACGGCCTGAGCATATCGTTATTGCCAACCGCACGGTGGCGAAGGCAGAGAAATTAGCAGAGATTTTTAATGAACTGGGCGATGTTCGGGGTACTTGCTATGAAGCCCTTGACGGCGGCCAGTACGACTTGATTATCAACGGTACCAGCGCCAGCATGAGTGGCGATCTGCCGCCTTTGCCCTCGCAGATCCTCAGCAGTGAAGGGTGTGCCTACGATATGATGTACGGTGCAGAGCCGACACCGTTTATGCGCTGGGCTGCGGCGGAAACCGCTTGGGCGGTGTCCGACGGCCTCGGCATGCTGGTTGAGCAGGCGGCGGAATCATTTTGCATATGGCGGGGTATTCGGCCCGACACCAAACCGGTAATCGAAGCTATTCGCCAGTCTCTGGCGGCCTGATGCCGACCTCACCCCACACAGTTTGTTGGACATATCTATGTTGTTAACCGTCGCGGCCCTGATTCTGGGCCTGATTTTATTGGTCTGGAGCGCGGATCGGTTTGTGATCGGCGCCTCGGCGACCGCCGCAATACTGGGGGTTTCGCCCCTGGTCGTGGGTATTCTGGTGGTGGGCATTGGCACCTCGGCGCCGGAAATGCTGGTGTCGGGTATTGCCGCCTTCGATGGGCAGCCAGGCCTGGCGGTGGGTAATGCACTGGGCTCGAATATCACCAATATCGCGCTGATTTTGGGAATCACAGCGCTGTATATTCCGTTGCGGGTACAAAGCAAGCTGGTGACCCGGGAAATACCGCTGTTGATGCTGGTGATGATTATCGGCTACGTGCTGTTGCGCGACGGCGTGTTGGACTTTATCGACGGCGCGGTGCTGCTGACCGGCTTTGGATTGGTCATATTGCGCCAGCTGTGGGAGGCCAAACACAGTCGGGGCGATGCGATAGAAGCCGAGTTCGAGGCGGAAATCCCCCGGGATATGACACTGCCGGTTGCCCTGGGTTGGTTGCTGCTGGGGCTGATATTGCTAATGGGCTCGGCGCGCATTCTGGTGTGGTCGGCGGTGGAATTGGCCACCGCCTTCGGCGTGAGCGACCTCGTGATTGGCTTGACCGTTGTCGCTATTGGTACCAGCCTGCCGGAGTTGGCGGCATCAGTCGCTGCGGCACGTAAAAACGAGCACGATATCGCCATTGGCAATGTGGTTGGCTCTAACCTGTTCAACCTGCTTGGGGTAATGGCACTGCCCGGGGTCATCGCTCCCGGGCCGGTGGATGCAGCGGTCATTAGCCGGGACTACCCGCTGATGCTGGGGCTCACCGCCCTGTTCTACCTGGTCGCCTTCGGCCCCCGCAAAGAACGGCGCATACGCCGTGCCGAAGGGGGCATGTTGGTGGTGATCTACTTCGCCTATCTGGGTTATCTACTGGTAGACAGCGGCGCGATCTGATTGCGGGCTGCCCTGCCGGGGTAACTGGCCAGCGCGGTCAGTCGCTGGCCAGTTCGGCGATGTGCTGATCCTTGAGTTTGGCATAGTTCGCCGAGCTGTAGCAGAAGTAGCTGTACTCCTTTTCGCTCAGGGCGCGCACCGCCTTGGCCGGACTGCCCACATAAAGAAAACCGCTGGAAAGGGTTTTACCCGGCGGGACAAGGCTATTGGCGCCAACCACCACGTCGTCTTCAATCACCGCACCGTCCATCACAATACTGCCCATGCCGATCAATACCCGGCTGCCGATCGTGCAACCGTGGAGCGTCACACTGTGGGCAACGGTAACATCGTCGCCAATGGTCAGCGGGTAGCCGTCGGGGTTATAAGGCCCAGCGTGGGTGATGTGTAATACGCTATTGTCCTGCACACTGGTGCGCGCGCCGATGCGGATACGGTGCATATCCCCGCGGACGGCGGTCTGCGGCCAGATGGAAGAATCGTCACCGACTACTACATCGCCGATGACCACAGCACTGGGGTCGATAAATACCCGCTCGCCGAGTTGCGGTGTGTGATTGTTGAAAGTGCGGGTGAAACTGCCGGGCTGATAAGTCATGGGATTTCTCGGTTTTCGACGGGCCATGGCGCATTGTAGTGCAATCTAAACAGTGCTGAAAACCTACAGGCGCAGGGCTATTCTGATAAACTCGGTGCTGAGCCTACTCCCGCAGAGACCACAGCATTTATGTATCGAGACCAACCACTGCCCGACTTCTCCGCATTGCGCGCCGACGACTTCGCCGAGCAATGTGATGTGCTGTTGAACCGCAGCCGTGAACGTATTCAAGCGCTGTGCAGCATGGATGCCCCCCCGAACTGGGACAATCTGTTGTCCCCCCTGGAGGACATCGACGACCAAATCAGTCAATTCTGGGCACCGCTCAGCCACCTGCATTCGGTGTTGTCCGGCGACGACTGGCGGGGGGCCTACAGTGCTTGTTTGCCCAAGCTCACCGCCTATAACAGTGAGTTTGGGCAGAATCGCCAACTGTATGAACGGCTTAGTCGTTATGCCGAAAGTGAGGAGTTCCAGCAGCTGGATCAGCCGCGCCGTCAGGCGGTGAACAACATGCTGAGAAATTTTCGTTTGTCGGGGGTGGCTCTGGAGGGCGATGACGCCAAGCGATTCAGCGATATTCAGCAGCGTCTCAGCGAACTTTCCACGACGTTCTCCAACAATGTACTGGACGCGACGGATGCCTGGGAAAAGATTGTCGAGCAGCGTGAGTCTTTGGCGGGGATTCCCGAGTCTATTCTGGATAACCTCGCCGCGGCGGCGAAAAAGAAAGGTCTTGAGGGCTATCGCCTGAGTCTGGACATTCCCAGTTATCTGCCGGTGATGCAGTACTGCGAAAGCCGGGAAATCCGTGCCGAGCTCTATGAGGCTTATGTAAGCCGGGCGTCGTCGGGGAGCCAGTGGGACAACGGCCCGATTATGGTCGAAATTTTGCAGTTGCGTCAGGAACTTGCGGGTCTGCTGGGCTTTGCCAATTACGCCGAGGATTCACTTGCCAGCAAAATGGCGCCGTCCTGTGAGGTGGTGGTCGGTTTTCTTGAAGAGTTGGCCGCGGCCAGCCGGCCCGTTGCCGAGGAGGAGTTGGCTGAGCTGCGTCAGTTTGCTGCCGAGCGTGGTCAGCGCCAGCTGGAGGCTTGGGATATTCCCTACTACAGCGAGCAGTTGCGCGAGGCCCGCTATGCTATTTCCCAGGAAGAGCTGCGCCCGTATTTCCCCGCTGAAACGGTATTGTCGGGGCTGTTCAAGGTGACGTCCCAGCTATTTGATATTGAGATCAGCGAAACCGAGGCACCGCTCTGGCATGAGGATGCTCGCTGCTACGAGATTCGCCGTCACGGTGAAGTGCTTGCCCAATTCTATCTGGACCTCTACGCACGTGCGAACAAACGTGGCGGCGCGTGGATGGCTGATTGTCGTGGCCGCCGGCTGCTCGACGATGGCAGTGTGCAGCGGCCGGTCGCCTTTTTAGTGTGCAATTTCACCCCACCGGGGGCTGACCGCCCTTCTCTGCTCACCCACAATGAAGTGACCACCCTGTTCCACGAATTCGGTCATGGTCTCCACCATATGCTCACCCAGGTCGATTGCCTGGCGGTGTCAGGCATTAACGGGGTGGCCTGGGATGCCGTAGAGCTGCCCAGCCAGTTTCTGGAAAACTGGTGCTGGGAAAAATCGGTAATTCCGCAGATTTCCGCTCACTATCAAACCGGTGAGGCCTTGCCCGAAGACATGCTGGACAAGCTGCTGGCGGCGAAGAACTTCCAGTCGGGTATGCAGATGCTGCGGCAGATTGAGTTCGCCCTGTTTGATTTCCGCTTGCACATGCAGACCGATATCCGCTCCGAGGCTGACGTGGATGCAGTGATGGACGGTGTGCGCAACCAGGTGTCAGTGCTGGTGCCGCCGGCGTTCAATCGCTTCCAGAACAGCTTCTCGCACATTTTTGCCGGTGGCTACGCGGCGGGGTACTACAGCTACAAGTGGGCGGAAGTTCTGTCGGCAGACGCGTTCTCACTATTTGAAGAACAAGGAGTGATGAACCCTGACGCCGGGCTGCGCTTCCGTCAGCAGATTCTCGAACAAGGGGGCAGTCGTGATGCTGCCGAGTTGTTTGAACAGTTCCGCGGGCGGGCACCGGCGAACGAGGCGCTGCTGCGCCACAGCGGTATTGTGCCCAAGCAGGCGACGGGAGGTTAGTATGGCAACGGAATTTCGACCACGGCGCTTTATTGCGGGGGCGGTGTGCCCCAAATGCGCGGAGATGGACAAAACGGTGATGTATCGAGTGTCTGATACTGAGCAGAAACGGGAATGCGTTCGCTGCGGACATACCGAGACGATTCACGATGAAGCGCCTGCGACCGCCGAGCCGGCGACCCGGGTAAACCAGCCCCGTGTGGGTGAAGAAGCGCTGCCCCACGAGGACGAAGTGAGGGTGGTGTCTATTATCGACCCGCGCGATGGTGCTTCCCGGCGCGACCATTAGGGCAATAGTTACACTTTGAAGAACGCAAGTCGTCGCTGCTTATCTATACTTATCACTAATGATACGTGGAGGAAGTACGATGCTGGAGCTACTGCCGATTCCTATCGGGAATGTGGTCGGCGTAAAAGTGAGCGGAAAGGTCAATCATCAGGACATGGAGCGGGTGCTGGTCGAAGTCAAACGCAAGCTCAAAGACCATGAAAGCCTTGGTGTTTACATCGAACTCGATCACTTCAAGGGCTTCACCTTGCGGGGTTTACTCAAGGAAATGCGCCTGCTGAGTTGCTTTCTCGGGCACTTTACCCGCACTGCTCTGGTCAGTGATACCCAATGGTATCGGCGAGCCGCGCAGATCATCACCCACTGGACCCCCAATATAGAAATTGAACACTTTACCCCCATTCAGCACGATGAGGCCTTGATCTGGGTAAGCGAGCGGGATGTAGGGGCATTTTCCGGCTAACAATCGTTAACAAACCCCAGCCCGGGATGCAGGGAGGGTGGCGATGTCGAGTAATATCGAAGTTGAAGAGTATGGGGATTCGCCGATATCTGCGTTGCTGCTGGATATCGGCGGGGTACTTACCGAAGACGGCCAGGCGCTGCCCGGCGCCGTGTCGGCATTGGCCGAGCTGGCGACGATGTCGCTGCCGGTGCGACTGCTTACCAATACCTCGAAGCGCACACGGAGCGAGGTGCTGGCTGAAATGCTCAGCCTGGGGTTTGCCCTCAGGTCGGAGCAACTGATTACGGCGCCCACGGCGGTACGGCACTATCTCCTTACTGAGCAGCTGCGCCCTTTCCTGATCTGTACCCCTGCCCTGCAGGCGGAATTCAGTGATATTCCACAAGACAAGCCCAATGCTGTGGTGGTCTTTGACGCCGCCGAACACTTTCACTACAGGGTACTGGACGACGCATTTCAGCTGTTGCAGTCAGGCGCCCCGTTGATCGCGGTGGGTGATAATCGCTATTACAGCAGCGGAGGTCGGCGCCACTTGGACGCTGGTCCGTTTATTCGTGCACTGGCATATGCGGCGGATGTTGAGCCCACGATTATCGGTAAACCTGCAGCGCGTTTTTTTCAGGATGTGGCCGCGTCGCTGGGAGTGGATGACGACGGCGTATTGATGGTGGGCGACGATGTGCTCAGCGATGTGCTGGGGGCACAAAATGCCGGCTTGCGCGCTTGTCTGGTGCGCAGTGGTAAATACCGTCGGGGCGATGAAGACATGGCACCCTCAGCCTTTTGTATTAATGGCATTGCCGACTTGCCGGCACTTGTCAGCGGCTTGGCGGGATAGCTGTGGGCGCCTCCTTCAGGCTGCCCAGCCAGCGCATAATATCCCGCCAACTGAGAATGCCCAAGGGGTGATGGTTGCTATCGACCACCGGAATACAGGAAATTGGCTGCTGGTTGAAAATGGCGACTGCCTGTTGCATATCGTCGTCGGGCCCGAGAACCACCAGTTTGCGACTCATAATCTGATGCACATATTTATTCAGCGTGGCGAGGTCGCGGGCATGTTCAATAGGGGTGCCCAAAGTGGGGCTGATGGCGCGCAGCAAGTCGCGGTCTGATACCACCCCGACCAACTGCTTTTCTTCCACCACCAGCAGGTGGTGGAAACCGGTGTGATGAAATATTTCCCTGACGACTAACAGGCGGTCATCGGGGCCAATGGTCACCGGGGGATGACTCATCAGCTCACCGATGCGCATGGCTCAGCCCTCCTCCAGTGTACTGAAGGTCAAGCCCGCGTGGCTTTCCAGTCGCGCCAGCAATTTTTCGCCCATGGCGCTGGCTGGAGTCCACAAGCCGCCGGCACAGTGCTCGGGGGCGATGTCCCGTGCCAGACAAATTGCCGCTTGGGAGATCATTTTCGCCGTGGAGCCATAGCCGGGGTCGCGGTCGCCGGTGACCTTGGTGCGCAGGGTTACCGCATCGTCGGCGCAGGCGAAAAAGCGCAAATCGTAGAAGCCGCTCTGTTGCTCTTCGGGGCTGGGGCCTTCGCCCGGCGCAGGCAGCAGTTTCTCCAGTACCCAGCGGCCGGGTTTGATGGCAGCCCCCATCATAAACGCGGCCAAGCCCCCTCCAAAAGCGCTGGCCTTAAGCCGACCTGAGAAGCCGCGCCCCATAATCATCGACTCCTGATAGCGAAAGCCTTCGCCATAAATACCACCCAGCAGGAAATTGCTGCGCTGGACAACACGGGTATTGATTGCAGCCATGATAAACGGTGAGGTCCAGCTTCCACTGACCTTGTCAAACTCCGCCAGGCCGGGGTTGTGTTGGCGGGTTTTACTGGCGATGCCCGGGCACAGAGAATAGGGGTCGGCCATCTCCTTGCGCAGTTTGGGGTCGTTGGCGGCCTCTTTCATCACATTCATCAGGCTGGCAAAGGTTCCCCCTGACAGCCCGCCTTTGGCAGCTTTTACACGCATGCGAATGTCGGTGCTGGGTTGCTGAAACCGGGCGCGGTGCTCTCGCTGTGTGTACAACACGCCAATATCCGAAGGAATAGAGTCAAAGCCACAGCAGTTGACAATGCGGGCGCCGCTGGCCTCGGCGGTGGCCTGATAGCGATCGACCATGCGGCGTATCCATTGCACTTCGCCGGTAAGGTCGCAGTAATCGCAGCCGCTTTCGGCACACACCCGCAGCAGGGTTTCGCCATATAGTGCGTAGGGCCCCACGGTGCTGGCGATGACCGAGGTCGATTCGCAGAGCTTGCGCAGAGCAGCTTCGTCTTCGGCATCGGCGACCAGAATATCCGGCTGGGTGCCGGGCAAGGTGTCGCGCAGTGCCTTGAGTTTGGACTCAGAGCGCCCGGCTATCGCCCAGCGGATGGCGGGTTCTTCCCGGTATTCGCTGAGGTACTGGCAGATAATTTGCCCGACAAAGCTGGTTGCGCCGTAGATGACGATTTCATACTGAGATGGCTTCACAGTGACTCCCGGTAAAAGGCCCTTCAGGGCGCGAAATTATTGTGTGTAGTAGGGGGTGTTGCGGATGCATTTGGCGCGGTCATCGTCGTCGAGAATATTCTCGCACTGACTCAGGCGCCATTCGCGTTCGTCGTCGTAGGCGCCGCTACTGCAGGCGCTCAGTGTGACGCACAGAAAGACCACTGAAAGCAGAGTTTTCATGGCAGCGTGTCCCGTTAGTGTCGTGTGCTCAGGCCTGGCGGGCCGGGGCGTCGCAGGTTGCGCGATTTTCCCACAGGGCGGCGAGAATCGCGCTGCGGGTAATCAAGCCCACCAGCTTGCCGTCGTCGAGTACGGGGTAGGACTTGGGTTTGTTATGCCCCATTTCCTGGGCCAGATCGACGATATTGCGCTCGGGGTCAACCGCTAAAATTTCATGGCGCATCACGTCGTGGACATTCGGTGCGCCCTCACAGTGATAGCTACTCACCAGCATTGCATGAATACAGTCCTGTTCCGACACAAATCCGATGACTGTGCGATTGTCATCGACGACCGGCAGGCCCATCAGTTGATGCTTGAGCAGGGTTTCCACCGCTTCGCCCAATGGCGTGGATGCCAGCACAAAGGGTGCTGGGCTGGTCATGATGTCTCGAACGCGAATACTGGTACTCATAGCTGCTACTCCTTGTTCGTTCCGCTTTTACTATACTCGGCCCATTGTGAAACTGTGAGTGGCTACAGACTATAATCATAATAGACGCTATCTATGGCGAAGGTGGTGCGCAGCCCTCACAAAGGCGTCCGTCGCGGTAGTCCCGCAAGGCCTGTTCGATTTCAGCCGACGTGTTCATTACAAAGGGCCCGTATTGCACAACCGGTTCGCCGATGGGCTTGCCTGCCAGTACCAGGAGGCTGGCGCGCTCTTTGGCCTCGAGGTTGAGCAAGTCCCCCGTGCTGAGAACCCCCAGCTGCCCCGCTGTGATTTGTCTGTCGCCCACGTGCACATCTCCTCCATAGACATAGACAAAGGCATTATGTTCGGGAGGAAGCGCCAGTTGCAGCGACGCGGCGCGGGAAAAGCGCAGGTCGAGGTAGACCGGATCGGTGGTCAACTGCTGGCCGTCCTGGCCATTGATAAATCCGCTTAGGGGTGTGCCCTCCTCTACCAGGGTGACTGTCCCGGCAATGTGCCGCAGTTCGATACCGTCGTCGAGCGTGTGGCGCGGAATCTGCGCAGCAGCGATATCGCGGTATGCCGCGTCGCGCCCTTTCTCGGCGGCGGGTAAATTGATCCACAGCTGGAAGCCATGCATCAATCCCGCTTCCTGCTGCGGGGTTTCTGAATGAATAATCCCCCGCCCTGCGGTCATCCACTGTACATCGCCGTCGCGCAGGTGACCTTTGTTGCCCATGTGGTCTTCGTGCAGCATGTGCCCGGCGAGCATATAAGTCACTGTTTCAAAGCCCCGATGGGGGTGAGCGGGAAAGCCCGCGATATAATCGTCAGCTTGATCGCTGACAAATTCATCCAGCATCAAAAAAGGGTCCAGCCGGGTGGCGCTCGACTGCCCCAGGCTGCGTTTAAGGCGAACCCCGGCGCCGTCTGACACCGGGATGGCCGCAATAATCTGTTGGATCGCTCGGTGTGTCATCGGGTGTCTCCCTGGCTCCGGTTTCAGCTGGCCATGGCCAGGCGGGCCGACTGTCTGGCATTTTCTGCCTCGCCCATATTCAGTCCTTCGGCATAGATAAAGTGGAGATTGCTTATGCCAAACAGTCCAAAAATATGGCGGACATAGGGGGTTTGGGTATCCATTTCGGTACCCTGGTACTGTCCTCCACGGGCGGCCAATACGGTCACCGGGCGATCCTCAAGTAACCCCACAGGTCCTTTTTCAGTATAGCGAAAGGTTTCGCCAGCCCGCGCAACGTGGTCGATCCAGGCTTTAAAGGTTGAGGGTACGCCGAGGTTGTACATCGGCAGGCCGATCACGACCTCATCAGCGCTGCGCAATTCATTAATAAGCGCATCGGATTCGTCAACCACCTGCTGTTGGGCGCGGCTGCGTTGCTCGGGCTCGGTGGTAAAGGCGGTGAACCGTTCGCCGCTCAGGTGGGGAATGGGGTTGGCGTGAAGGTCCCGGTGAGTGACTTCCAGTTGGTCGCCGCGAGCGCGCCGGGTTGCCAGATACTCGTTGGCCATCTGGCTGGAATGGCTGGACTCGCCGTTAAGGCTGCTGGTGATTAACAGTAATTTAGTCATCTTGTGCTCCTTGGTAGTGGGCGGATTTGGGCCCCTGTTGCCGTGGAGTTAGTTAACTATTGATTAAGTTGTTTAAAAAGCGCAATTTGTCGCTTTAAAATATCTAAAAATTAGATGTATAGGGAGTTGGGGTATGCGTGGACCTCGCACCAGTCTCGATCAATGGCATTGTTTTCTCGCTGTCGTAGATGAAGGAAGTTATGCCAGGGCGGCTGAGGCTTTGCACAAAAGCCAGTCGGCGGTGACCTATGCGATCCAGAAGCTGGAGGAGCAGCTCGGGGTGTCAATTTTTGAGATTCGCGGGCGCAAGGCAGAGCTGACTGAGGCGGGACAGGTAATGTATCGGCGGGGGCGTACATTGCTCGATGAGGCAATGCGCCTGGAGAGTTCTGCCCAGTCGATCGCGGCGGGTTGGGAGCCTCAATTGAGGATTGTCAGCGACGCCCTGTTTCCGGCCCATGCCATGCTGGACTGCCTGGAGGTGTTGAGCCGGGATTGCCCGGACACCCGCATCGAGTGTGTGGAAACCGTGTTAAGTGGCGCCGAAGAGGCCCTGCTGGAGCAGCGCTGTGATATCGCCATCACCGGAGTTGTTCCACCGGGGTTTTTGGGGCGCCCCTTGTTGAGGGTGAAATTTATTGCTGTTGCTCATTGCCAGCACGCCTTGCACCGGCTCGGTCGAGAGTTGGAGTTTCAGGATTTGCGCCCCTTTCGCCAGGTGGTCGTGCGCGACTCCGGTCAGCGTAAGCGGCGGGACTCGGGTTGGCTGGAGGCGGCGCAACGATTGACGGTCAGCCGCATGGATATGTCGGTCCGAGCTGTCGCCCGGGGCCTGGGCTTTGCCTGGCTGCCCGAGGTATTTGTGCGGGAGGAATTGCTGAAAGGTGAATTGCTGCCCTTGCCGCTGAAGGTTGGAGGAGAGCGGTATGCCGAATTGTTTTTGATTCTGCCGGATCGGGATTGCGCCGGCCCGGCGGCGCTGCGGGCCGAAGAGTTGCTTATCGCCGCGGCGGCTTCGCTCAGCGCCAGTGGAGTGGGGGCATAAAAAACTCAGACATAAAAAAGGGCGCAGGACTTTCGTCGCTGCGCCCAAAAAACCTGGGTGGTTTGTTTAAAAAATCTATCGTGCTGACAGTGTGATCTGCGTGTTGTGAGCCTGTGCCAGGGAGTTGTAGTTGGCGGCAACGCGGTTCAGGTAATCCACGGCGACGTTGTACAGAAACGGGTCGGAGATGTCTGCACATCTTTCCAGGCGGCTGCTGGCCTTTTCGAGATAACGGTCTACCTGGGTATGCAGCTCGGCGACCTCTTCGAAGCTGGCTTCACTGGCGGCGGGCATTTTCGGCGCGTTCATAATGGCGGCCATAGAGCATGCGGCGCTGACATTGAATGAAAGCAAAAGGCTTGCTGCGGCGAGCAGTAATTTGGCGGCGTGTGGCATTTGTCATACTCCATAACTGACAGTTTTGCGCTTTGTGTTGAGGATGATACCAAAATACACACCTAATGCTAGAAGTTTTTTGTTGTGATGCAATAAATTTTGTGTTCTCGCGCGGGTTTGGTTGGTGTTTTATATTGGTATTAGTATATAAAACAAAGAGTTAGTAAAATTTTGGTGATTTGGGTTTTATACTTTGCACGGTGTCGTCAGAGTGTTACTTAGGTGTGTTTGGGTGTTACTTGCAAGCGGCTTCCCATCGGGCTTCCCGTAACAGTCGACGAAATGCCCAGGCGAGGGTGAGTCCGCGGCAGGTATTGAAGCAGGCGAACGCGAACCATAGGCCGTGGTTGCCCCAGTTTTGGGTAAGTGCCCACAGGGGCAGGTAAACGCCAAAAACGCAGAGCAGCATGCTCACTTGCATGGCGCGAGTGCGCATGGCTCCAATAAAGATGCCGTCCAGGGTATAGCAGCTGGCGCTGAGAACGGGCAAAACCACCAGCCAGGGATAATAGAGGCTCGCCAGGCCGTAGACCTCGGGCAGGCTGGTCATGGCGGAAAGGATTAGCGGTTTGGCGAACAACAGTAAGGCGCTTGCGCCGACCGCGCAGTACAGCGACCAGCGCCAGCACAGCTGACTGGCTTGTTTGAATTCCCTGAGATCGCGGTTGGCGTGGGCGCGCCCGACCAAAGCCTCTGCGGCATGGGCGAAGCCGTCCATGCCGTAGGCTGAGGCGAGTACCAGTTGCAATAGCAGGGCGTTGGCGGCGAGTATGGTTTCGCCAAGGGCGGCACCCTGGGCGGTAAAGAATGAAAAGCTGAACAGCAGTGCCGTGGTGCGTATGAACAGATGAAAATTGCTGCCAAGAAACCGGTGCAGTGATATGCCGAGGGTCAGGCAGCGACGGAGCCCCAGCGCCAGACCGACGCGAAGTGAATGGCGAAGAAAGTAGCCGGCGAGTAGTAGGCCGCCGACTTCACTGACGGCACTGGCGATGGCGGCGCCCCGGCTGTTCATGTTCAGGGCGACGATAAACACCAGGTCCAGAACAATATTCAGGCTATTGGTGGTCACGGCGATATACAGCGCGGCGCGGGTATTCTGTTGGCCGGTCAGCCAGCCGACAGCGGCGTAGGTTGCCATTACCGCCGGGGCCGAGAGCAAACGAACAGACAGGTACTCCGCGGCCAGCCCGTGCAGGTTGGCGGGGGCGTTCATTAAGGTCAGGCCCCAGCTGCGCAGCGCGGGCGCACTGCCTGCTACCATCACTCCAATGACAAGGCCCAGGCAAAGCGCCTTCACCAGCAGGGCGCTGGCCTCCTCGCCCTCGCTTTGCGCGCTGGCCCCGGTCGTTCCCATGCGCAGGAAGCCAAAGGCCCAGTAGGTAAAGGCCAGCAGGCTGCTGCCCAGGGCGACAGCGCTGAGATAGCGACTGTCGGGCAAGTGGCCGAGAATCGCGGTGTCCACCAGTCCGAGCATCGGGATTGAGAGATTGGCGAGGATCATCGGCCAGGCCAGTCCCCAAAAGCGTTGGGGCAGCGGTGGGGGTGGATTCAGATTTCCGGTCAACGGACTGTCCCTGTGGTTGGGCGGGGCAAATTCGAGCTGGTTGCACGCAATTGGTGCCGACTACAGTACTTTTTTTTAGTTCATTTTCACAAGCACCTTTCTATATCTAGTGGTTGTTGTGAGCTTCAAACCCCTTAGCTTGTGTAGTTTATGTGAATAAACCCGCCTGATGCCCACACTGCATGTGTTTGTGGACTGAATGCGTAGTAGCCTTGCTCCAATTATAAGGTTTATAATTGCGGCGTTTTGTCGCACCCAAAGCTCATTCTACGCGTGCGGGCACTGCACAATATAAATGGAGAGGCGTTCGGTGAGCTTCGGTTTGAGGCCCCCGGCAGTCCTCCTGTCCAGTTTCAAAGTCCACTTCGCTAACGCGTTTTCCGACGGGAAACTATTGTGTTTTGCCTCGCCGCTGATAAGCCGAGGGGTTCTTTAAACTTATACGGAGACACGGGAGATGTATCAACAAGCGAAACGGCTTTCCAAGCTGGCGCTTTGTCCTGTGCTGATGCTGCTTAGCCTGCTTAGTACTGGCGCTTGGGCGACCGAGGGAGCCCCACAGCGTTGGCAATTAAATATGACGCCTGGCGTTACCGAAGTCGGTGCCAAAATCTACGACCTGCACATGTTTGTATTCTGGGTGTGTGTTGTTGTCGGGATTCTCGTCTTTGGTGTGATGTTCTACTCGGTATTCGCCTACCGCAAAGAGCGTCATCAGGAGCCTGCCACCTTCCACGAAAATACTCGCGTTGAAATCGCGTGGACTATCGTGCCTTTCCTGCTGCTGCTGGTTATGGCAGTACCTGCTACCAAAACCTTGATCGAAATCTACGACACCGATGATGCCGATCTCGATGTGTTGGTGACCGGTTATCAGTGGAAGTGGAAATACGAATACATCAACCCGAATGGCGACAACGTCAGCTTTTTCTCCAACCTGCTGACCGATAAAGCGGAAATCGCTAACAGCGAAGCCAAGGGCTCCAACTACCTGATCGAGGTAGATGAGCCACTGGTACTGCCCGTCGATAAAAAGGTTCGTTTCCTGGTTACCGCTAACGACGTACTGCACGCCTGGTGGGTTCCCGCCCTGGCGGTCAAGCGCGACGCGGTTCCCGGATTTATCAACGAAGCGTGGACCAAAGCCACTGAAACCGGTGTATACCGCGGTCAATGTGCGGAACTGTGTGGTCGCGACCACGGCTTTATGCCCATCGTGGTTAACGTGGTTGAAGAAGCCGAATACCAGGAATGGATGGCTGGCAAGCAAGCGGAAGCCGCTGAGCTGAAAGCGCTGATGTCAAAAGAATTCACCATGGATGAGCTGGTTGCTCGCGGCAAGACGGTCTACAACCGTTCCTGTGCGGCGTGTCACGGCCCCGCGGGTGAAGGCGGCGTTGGCCCAGCCATTGCAGGTAGCGCCATTGCCACCGGCCCGACAAAAGGCCATCTTGATGTGGTCGTCAACGGTGTTCCCGGCAGTGCGATGCAGGCCTTTGGTGGTCAGTTGAACGAAGTCGATCTTGCGGCCGTTGTTACCTACCAGCGCAATGGGTTTGGCAACAACATGGGTGACATGCTGCAGCCAATCGATATTTACAAATTCAAGAAAGGTCAGTAGGAGGATTCACCATGGGTGCTCACGGACCTGCTAAAGGTTTGACCCGGTGGCTAACGACCACCAACCACAAAGACATCGGTTCGATGTACTTGTGGTTCAGCTTCGCCATGTTCTTGCTTGGCGGTTCTTTCGCGATGATTATTCGTGCGGAGCTGTTCCAGCCCGGCCTGCAAATTGTGCAGCCCGAGTTTTTCAATCAGATGACCACCATGCACGGTCTGGTCATGGTTTTCGGTGCCATCATGCCGGCCTTTGTTGGCTTGGCGAACTGGATGATTCCACTGATGATCGGTGCTCCGGATATGGCTCTGCCCCGGATGAACAACTGGTCGTTCTGGATTCTGCCGCCGACTTTCCTGTTGCTGGCGTCTACCCTGTTCATGGAAGGTGGTGGTCCTAACTTCGGTTGGACGTTCTACGCGCCGCTGTCGACGACCTATGCCCCGCCAAGTGTGACCTTCTTTATATTTGCGGTTCACGCCATGGGTATCTCGTCCATCATGGGTTCGATCAACATCATCGCTACCATTGTAAACATGCGCGCTCCCGGCATGACTTACATGAAGATGCCGATGTTCGTCTGGACCTGGTTGATTACTGCCTTCCTGCTGGTTGCGGTAATGCCAGTACTGGCCGGTGCGGTCACCATGATGTTGATGGATATTCACTTCGGCACCAGCTTCTTTAATGCAGCCGGTGGCGGTGATCCCGTTCTGTTCCAGCACGTGTTCTGGTTCTTCGGTCACCCCGAGGTATACATCATCATTCTGCCCGCCTTTGGTGTGGTGTCTGAGGTTATTCCGACCTTCTCGCGCAAGCCGCTGTTCGGTTACGACTCAATGGTTTACGCAACGGCTTCTATCGCCTTCCTGTCGTTCATCGTATGGGCTCACCATATGTACACGGTAGGTCTGCCGATTGCCGGTGAGCTGTTCTTTATGTACGCCACCATGCTGATTGCCGTGCCGACAGCTGCCAAGGTGTTTAACTGGATCACGACCATGTTCAAGGGCTCCATTACCCTTGAAACGCCGATGCTGTTTGCCATCGCGAAGGTATTCCTGTTCACCGTAGGTGGTTTCTCTGGTCTGATGCTGGCGATTGCGCCCGCTGACTTCCAGTACCACGACAGTTACTTCGTTGTTGCCCACTTCCATTACACCATGGTTGCCGGTGCGATCTTCGCCCTGTCCTCAGCCGTGTACTACTGGCTGCCCAAGTGGACTGGCAAGATGTACAACGAGACTATGGGTAAAGCGCATTTCTGGATTTCGTTCCTCGGCTTCAACCTGACCTTCTTCCCGCAGCACTTTGTGGGTCTGGCGGGTATGCCGCGTCGTATCCCGGATTACAACCTGATGTTCGCTGACTTCAACATGATGTCGTCCATCGGTGCGTTTATCTACGGTACCAGCCAACTGCTGTTCCTGTTCAACATCGTGCGGACTATCACCCACGGCAAGCCGGTTAACAGCGACAAGGTTTGGGACGGTGCAACCACTCTTGAGTGGACAGTACCCAGCCCTGCCCCTTATCACACTTTCAGCACTCCGCCGGAAGTGAAGTAAGAGGAGTAGCAGGCAATGGCAACGGCGAATAAAAACGTAGCAAAAACCACTGGCAAGCTTCTGGTGCTTTCTGTGGCGATGTTCGCCTTTGCCATGTGGGTGATGCCGCCCCTGTACAACGCGTTGTGCGAGGTGCTGGGGATTAACGGTAAGACCAGCGGGCGCTACGAAGTGGTTGAAAGTGCGGTGGATACCACTCGCACGGTCAAGGTCCAGTTTGTGGCGCAAAACAATGAAATGATGCCCTGGGAATTTGCACCCAATACCAGTCAGGTAGAAGTGCACCCCGGTGAGCCAGCTCAGGTGACGTTTTACGCAAAAAACACCCAGAGCCGGTTTATGGTGTCGCAGTCGATACCGAGCCTCGTGCCAAGCCGGGCGGCGGAATACTTCCACAAAACGGAGTGTTTCTGCTTTAACAACCAGCCATTGGAGGCTGGCGCCGAGGCCGATATGCCGCTGCGCTTCATTGTCGACCGGGATTTGCCCAAGGACATCCACGTCATCACCCTGTCCTATACTATTTTTGATGTAACTGAGATGGCGGCCAAGCAGGAATCGCTGGCCGCATCGAACTAGGAAAGAGATTTTTCTCAAGCGAGAAAACGGAGACTTAAACATGGCAGGTCAAAGCAGTGCCGGGCACGAAACCTACTACGTGCCAGAGAAGAGTAGCCTTGCTATCAATGCAACTATTGGTTTGATTACCATAGTTTACGGTGCGTCCAGTGTCATCAATGATGCCACCTACCGCCCCGGCGAGGAAACCAACTCAAGTTTTATCCTTTTTGCTGGTCTGGCTTACATGGCTGCGACCCTGTGGGTGTGGTTCGGAACCGCGATCCGCGAAAACCGTCAGGGCATGAACAGCGCTCAGCTCAAGCACTCCTATGTGATTGGCATGCAGTGGTTCATTTTCTCTGAGGTGATGTTCTTTGCCGCCTTCTTTGGCGCGTTGTTCTATATCCGCAACCTGTCAGGCCCTTGGCTTGCTGGTGAAGGCGCTGGTGCGATGAACAGCCTGTTGTGGCCTGGCTTTGAATACAGCTGGCCGCTGATGGATACGCCCCAGGACGCCATTGGTGGTGTGCAGGCGCAGGCAGCAGCGGGTCATTTAGCCAACAACGGTGAATTTACCGGCCCGGGCAAACACCTGTCCTTCCCTGGCTTTGCCAATATGAGCCACTGGTTGCCCTTGTACAACACAATCATCCTGCTGACCTCGAGCTTCACCTGTCACATTGCTCACATTGGCATCAAGGAAAACAACCGCAAGAAGTTTAACCTGTGGTTGGCGATCACCGTTGCTCTGGGTGTGATCTTCCTGTACCTGCAGTACATGGAATACCACGAAGCTCTGTTTGAGTACGGCATCAAGCTGAACAGTGGTGTCTACGGTACCACCTTCTTCATGCTGACCGGCTTCCACGGTTTCCACGTGGCAATGGGTACCTTTATGCTGTTGGTGCAGCTGGTACGCTCCAAAGCGAAGGGACACTTCAGCGCCAGCGACCAGTTCGGCTTTGAAGCGTCTTCATGGTACTGGCACTTTGTTGACGTGGTATGGGTATTCCTGTTCCTGTTTGTCTACATCCTCTAAGCCCGGCTTAGAGTGTGCCGAAAACGGCCGGCCCGTTGATTTGCTTGCAAATTAGCGGTTCCGGCCGATTTTGTATCTGTCTGTTTGAGGGTTCAACAAAACGTTATTGATCGTTTTGCAGGGCCTCAGCGTGGCGCTGATCCCAGGGGGCATTGGAGCCGAGTTCGCCGGTATAAATGCCGTAAAGCAGGAAGCCCATCATTGTTGCCGCAATGGCGAGTCGTACCCCGAGGGAATTCACCGTGCGCATGGTTTTGCCCTGATCTTTCACCAAAAAGAACAGGCCGCTGAACAGGCTGATGCACAAGGCGATAAACAGCACAACAATGACGACTTTTATCCACATAACCTGTCTCCTCGTAAATTTGCCGCAGTATACACAATCGGAACAAATATATGGCTGACTCTGCGCCCCGCCTACGCTGGCAACTGGATTGGAAATCGCTGCTGGCGATTGTTCTTATGCTACCGGTATTGCTCAGTCTCGGCTTTTGGCAACTGGAGCGGGCGGCGGAAAAGCAGCGCTTGCTGGACGCCGCTGAGCAGCGTCGGGGTCTGTCCCCCGTCGATGTCAGCAGCCTTGAGGAATACCCGAATTACCGCCCGGTGTTCGCCGAAGGTCGCTTTGACAGTCAGCGCTACTGGTTGTTGGATAATCGAATTCGGCAGGGACGTTTCGGTTATGAGATAATCGCGCTCCTGAAATTGACCGACGGTCGGCACCTATTGGTCGAGCGTGGTTGGATAGCCGCCGATCCGTCGCGACAAACACTGCCGAAGGTGGATTTTCCCGAGGGTATTCAGCGTGTAGAGGGCGAGTTATACCGCTCGCTGGAAACGCCTTACAGCCTCGGCGAAGTGGATCAGCAGCACTGGCCGCGCCGTCGTCAGTGGTTTGATTATGACCGCGCCGCTGAAGACGTGGATTCGCTGCTGCCGACAATTTTGCGCCTGAGCGAGCACAGCCCAGGGGCTCTGCGAACCGATCGTCTGTTGATTAACGTATCGCCGCAAAAGCATCGGGGCTATGCCGTTCAGTGGTTTGCGATGGCCGCAGTGCTTGGTGTGATCTTTATTATCCGTAACAGTAATATTCTCACGCGGCGTAAGCCGAGTGCCGAGGAGAGCAAGCGATGACATCTGAAGGGTCTGCTACCGGAAAAAAACAACTTACCGTCATTCTGGCGATACCCATTGTGGTTATCGCCTTGTCGAGTTTGTTATTTGTGCTGGCACAGAAAAATATCCTCAACTTCTCGACGGTGAATCGCGGCACCCTTATTGTGCCGCCGGTGCAGATGGAAGAACTCCATCTTAAGCGCACTGATGGCAGTGAGTTTTTATTCGATCAGGTCGATTCAAAATGGGTATGGGCGGTGGTTGGCGGACAGACGTGTACGGGCCCCTGTGAGCGTATGCTTTATCTCACCCGCCAGACCCATGTTGCCCTGGGTAAAAAAACCGGACGAGTCGAGCGTGTTTATATCGCGCTGGATGGTCGGATTTCAGCGGAGTTGCGGGATTTTCTCGAGGCGGAGCATAGCGATTTAACCGTACTCTATGCCGACGGCCCGGACTACATGCAGGCGCTGTCTCATATGTCGGCGTCGCCGCGGGATGATCGAAGCTTTTATGTGATTGACCCGCTCGGCTGGATGATGATGGCCTACCGTGCCCAGGACACCGAGCAGGATACGCTGACCGCCTTGGGTAAGGATGTATTGAAGGATATGAAGCGCCTGCTTAAGTAGTGCGCCGCTGGAAATGGTAAAACATCATGATGCAATTGTTTAATCAGCCTGAACTGCGCAAGCCCGGTTTTCGCCTTGCGTTTTGTGCGTGTCTCGTCGCGGTTATCGTACTGGGTATGGGAGTATTCACTCGACTTGCCGACGCGGGATTGGGGTGTCCGGACTGGCCGGGCTGCTACGGTCATATCCTCTGGCCGAATGAAGAACACGAAGTTGCCCGGGCGAATGAAGCGTTTCCCCACGCGCCTGTTGAGCACGATAAAACCTGGCCGGAGATGATTCATCGTTATCTGGCGACCAGTCTGGGCTTGTTTACCATTGCCCTGCTGGTCCTCGCGGTGCGCCATCGAGGGCCACAACAGCCGCTCAAACTGCCAATATTTTTGCTCGGCTTTATTATTTTGCAGGGCATGTTTGGCATGTGGACGGTAACGCTCAAGCTGTGGCCCCAGGTTGTCACCGCCCACCTTCTGGGCGGCTTTACCACACTCAGTTTGCTGTGGTTGCTCACGCTCAGGCTGAATAACCACCGTTGGCAGGTGCCGGCAATTGGCGAGGCGCGGCTGCGTTCGTTGCGTCGCTTTGCGGTGGTGGCCCTTGTGGTAGTGACCGCGCAAATCGCCCTGGGCGGATGGACAACGTCGAACTATGCGGCCATCGCCTGCCCGGATTTCCCCCATTGTCAGGGTGCCTGGTTACCGCCGATGGATTTTGCCAGCGGCTTTAATATTGGCCAGCATGTGGGCCCAAACTACCTTGGCGGCATCATGGATAACGACGCTCGAGTGGCGATTCATGTCAGCCACCGAATTGGCGCCATCTTCACCGCAATAGTGCTGCTGTTTATGTTTGTGCGCTTGCGCGGACTCGGCCATATGGCGGCGAACCGAATGTCCTGGGTGCTGTTGGTGGTGCTGATCGGACAAATACTGCTGGGTGTCAGCAATATTGTGTTCAGTTTTCCTATCGCGGTCGCTGTGGCTCACAACCTCGTGGGTGCGCTGTTGCTGTTGGTGGTAGTGAGTGCCAACTATTTTCTGTTCACCGCCGAGGTGAATCGCGGAGGTGTACGTTTATGAATCAGGTTGCCAATGAAGAAGGTCGCGTTAGCTGGCGCGACTACTACGAACTGTGCAAGCCCAATGTTGTATTGCTTATGTTGCTGACCTCGGTGATTGGCATGTTTATGTCAGTGCCGGGAATGGTGCCGTGGAAGGTGCTGATTCTGGGCAACCTCGGAATTGCTCTGTGTGCGGCGTCGGCCGCTGCGGTCAACCATTTGGTAGATCGTCGCATCGACCTGGAAATGGCGCGGACCCATAACCGCCCCATCGCCCAGGGTCGGCTAAGCACCCTGCAGGCGGCAACCTTTGCTGCGATTCTCGGCGGGCTTGGCATGGCCATTTTGCTGATTGAGATCAACGCCTTGACGGCCTGGCTGACCCTGGCTTCCCTGCTGGGCTACGCGGTGGTGTATACCCTCTATCTGAAGCGAGCCACGCCGCAAAATATCGTGATCGGAGGCATTGCCGGGGCCGCCCCGCCCCTGCTGGGGTGGACGGCGGTGACCAACGAAGTGCACGGTCACGCGCTGCTGCTGGTGCTGATTATTTTTGTGTGGACGCCCCCTCACTTCTGGGCCCTCGCGATTCACCGTCGCGACGACTATGCCAAGGTGGATATTCCGATGTTGCCGGTCACCCACGGCATTGGCTACACCAAGCTGCATACGCTGCTGTATACCATCCTGTTGTTTGTGGTCACCCTGCTCCCCTTCGCTACGGGCCTGAGTGGTTCGCTGTATTTGCTCGGCGCGGTGTGTCTGGGTGCAGGTTTTATCTATTGGGCCATTGTGCTGCTGCGGGGAAAAGACCCGAAAGCTCCCATGGCAACATTCAAATATTCGATTATTTATCTTATGGCGTTATTTGTGGTGATGTTGCTCGACCACTATATGTTACCCGCCACGATAATCTACGAGGTGCCTGGCTATGAGTAATACCGACGGTTCCCATTCGCAGAAGCAAAAGCGCGGCATTCGCGCCACCGTGATTTGCATTGTGGTTATCTCCTCATTTTTGGTGGGTAGTTTCTTCTACGCCTTTACCAAAGCTCGAGTAATGACCCGCGATGAGCTGCGTGACCAAGGGGCCTATCTTTACGAGAACCCTCGGTTGATTCCCGGCTTTAGTCTGCTTGATGAGCGCGGTGCGACTATTACCCCGGAAGACCTGAAGGGTAAGTGGAATCTGCTGTTTTTTGGCTTTACCTATTGCCCGGATATTTGCCCAACCACCCTGGCGCAAATGAAGCTGTTTTATCAGGAGTTGGAGCCAGAGGTACAGGCCAATACCCAGATCTGGTTAGCCAGTGTTGATCCCGCCAGAGACACGCCGGAGCAGTTGAAGAATTACCTGGAATTTTTCCATCCGAGTTTCAAGGGCATTACCGGGGATTTTCTGGAAATCCATCGTTTTGCTACGGCATTGAATATTCCCTTTGCCAAAGTGCCCGGTGGCGGCGCCGATTATCTGGTTGAGCACAGCGCCAATATTGCACTGGTGAATCCCCAGGGGCACTCCCAGGGCTTCTTCAAGGCGCCTCTGAATATCAGTAAGTTAAAGACGACCTACCTGACCATTCGCGAACACTACTGATTGCTGACACGCCGCGCCCCCGGGGCGAAGTGGCTGATAATAAAGATCAGGCCGGCGGTGAGGACAATGCTGGGGCCAGCGGGGCTGTCAAAGTGCCAGGCGGCGCCAAGACCGATCAACACCGCGACCATGCCGACCAGCGCCGCGAGCAGTGCCGACTGCTCGGGGCTGCGGGCGAGCCGCCCGGCGGCTGAGGCTGGAATAATCAGCATGGCGCTGATCAGCAGGACACCAACGATCTTCATCGCTACCGCCACAGTGGCCGCAATCAGCAACATGAGCAGCAGTCGCAGCCGCTGTACCTTCACCCCTTCCACTGCGGCGAGTTCTGCGTGGGCAATCATCGACAACAGGTCGCCCCAGAATATCACCAGCAATACCAGTGCCGCGCCACCGATGGCCGCAAGCAGGTAAAGGTCGTCGCGCATGACCGCCAGCAGGTCGCCAAACAAAAACGCGTTGAGGTCGAACCCCGGGCCGTCGATAAATGACAGGCAGACCAGTCCCAGTGCCAGGCTGCTGTGAGACAGAATACCGAGCAGACTGTCGAGGCTGGTGTTCCGCCAGAGTTGCAGGGCGAATAAGGAGCTGGCGATCAGCAGACAGGCCAGCAACACCGCCAGCTGAATATCGATCTGCAGGCTGAGGCCCAGTGCCACCCCTAGCAGCGCGGAATGGGCCAGAGTGTCACCGTAGTAGGCCATGCGCTGCCAGGTGACCAATACCCCCAGAGGGCCGCAGATGGCCGCGAGAATCAAGCCGGCAATGCCAGCATATAACAGAATATCAATCATGGTGGTGGCCGCTATGATCGCAGTGATCCGAAGGCTGGATGACTTCGCCGTGCATATCGTGCTGGTGGTCGTGATCGTGCTGATACAGTGCGATGGCCTCGGCGTGGCGGCGACCGAACAGAGACAGGTACTCCGGGTCGTTGCTGACAGTTTCCGGGTGCCCGTGGCAGCAAATATGCTGGTTCAGGCAGATCACGGTGTCGGTTTGTGCCATCACCCAGTGCAGGTCGTGGGACACCATCAGCACCGCACAGTCGAGATCGTCCCGCAGCTTGCCGATCAACTCGTAAAGGGCGGTTTGTCCGGTAATATCTACCCCTTGGGCGGGTTCGTCCAACACCAGTAATTCGGGTTGCGCCAGCAACGCCCGGCTCAGCAGCACACGCTGGGTTTCTCCGCCGGAAATATCGTGTAGCGGACGGTCGGCCAGGTGGGAGATGCCGGCTCGCTGCAGTGCGTCCTTGATAGAGGTGCGACGGTTATTGGCCATGCGCAGAAAGCGGCTGACGCTGATGGGAATCAGCGGGTTCAGACTGAGTTTTTGCGGCATATAGCCTACGCGCAGATGAGGGCGTCGTTGCACCTCTCCCTGGTCACAGTTTCGCAGGCCCAGCGCCACCCGCAGCAGTGTGCTCTTGCCGGCGCCATTGGGGCCGATCACCGTCATGATCTGCCCACGGCTCAGGCTCAGGTTGATGTTGGACAGCAAGGTGTTGCTACCCTGTTGTGCCGACACATTACGCAGCTGCAGCAGGGCCTGTTCAGTCATTTTGGCCTGCACAGTGTTTGCAGCGACCGACGATTTCCACGCTCTGGCTGTCGATAGTGAAGTCTTGCTGGCGGGCGGCGGACTGTATCGCTGTGCCTATCCCATCGGCGAGCAATTCCGTGGCGTTATTGCAGTCCTTGCAAATCAGAAAGTGCCCGGAGTGGCCGTGGCCGGGGTCGTTGCACCCGACAAAGGCATTCAATGAGGCGATGCGATGAATCAAGCCTTGCTCGAGTAAAAAATCGAGGGCGCGATAAACCGTGGGTGGGGTGCTGCGCCTCTCGCTACGGGCGCTCAGGGATTCCAGCAAGTCATAGGCACCCACGGGCTGGTGGCTGGCCCAGATCAGCTTGAGAATGTCTGCGCGTATCGGGGTCAGACGTGCGCCGCGCTCGCTGCAGCGATGCCGGGCCATGGCCATTGCGTCGTCAATGCAGCGTTGGTGGTTGTGATTCAGGGACATGACTGAGAAGGAGCGCTCTTGCACAAGGTTTAATGTTATAATATTGCATTAACCGAATCCGCACCACCGTTACTGTCTGGAATTTGATGCCTCATGCGCCGTAGTCTGTTTTATGTTCTGGTACTGTCACTGGCCCTGTTTTCAAGCGTCAGTCAGGGGAAGGCCCTGCGGGTCGTGGCAAGCATACAGCCGCTGGCTCTGTTGGCAGCGGATATAGGTGGTGATGCCATTGAGGTTGAGCTGCTGCAGGCGCCGGGACAGTCGCCCCACGACTTTCAGTTGCGACCGTCGGATATGAAGCGTCTGGCGGCGGCGGATCTGGTGCTGTGGTTTGGGCCCGCCTTGGAGCACCATCTTGAGCGGCCGCTGCGTCGCTTCAGTGATGCCCGGGCATTGTACCCCGATGTTGAGCCCGGTGGTGTCGATCCTCACTTCTGGCTGGATGTCGCCGAGGTTGTGTCGGTGACTCGGCAGATCACCTTGCTGCTGTCCGATCGCCTGCCTTTGCGTAGTGCTTATTTTCACGCCAACGCGGCGCGTTTCGTCAGTGAGTTGCAGGCCTACGACCGTGAGTTGGCGGCGTCACTGGCGCGTAGCCAGAGTGTGCGGCATTTGTTTCTGCACGATGGCTTTTCGCGGCTGGAGAAGCGCTACGGCTTGCCCCGAGGTGAAGTGGTAGTGTCGGCGGAAGATCAAATGCCCGGAGCGCGTCACTTGGTCGAGCTGCGCAAGCGGCTGCAGGCTGGAGAGTTTTCCTGTGTGTTTCGCGAACCACAGTATTCGCGCTCATTGCTTAATGCGCTGACGCGGGATGTGTCGGTGGTGGTGCTGGAGTTAGACCCATTGGGAAGTGATGTGCGAAAAGCTGACGGCTTTATGGGCTTATACCGTCAGCTGGGAAGTACTTTACAGCGCTGTTTTACACCCATTGTGGGTTAAGCGCTTACTGGGCGTCGTCGGCGGGAATGGTGAAGGCCGCGAAATCATCCAGTGATACGCTCAGGCTGGCTGACACGGCGTCCAGAGTTTTTTCCAGAACGCGCTCGGCAGATTCCTTGCTGGCGTAGTTTACCGTTGGGGTGTAGGTTTCTTCCCCGGATTGATAAGCCAATACCAGCGACTGTTTCGTGCCCACTTCTGGCTCGGCAGCAGTCGCCATGGCACTGGCAACCAAAATCAAGATTGCGCTGGTAAGTCTTTTCATCTCTCTTTCTCCTTTACGGTGGGTCTGCTTGACCCTCACGGAGTGCGTTTGTCACCCCGTGTTACATAAGGTAACACAGTGAATTCCCGAATAGCTGCTTAATTTTTGTTAATTTCTACGTAACCCGCGGGATATGTGTGCTGCGTCATGTTACCGATGTCACGGTTAGGTAACATTTGTGTTTCAGTGTCGGCGCCGGAACGATTTACCGTATCGGTGGTCGTGTTACACTCCTCCCCTCTTTTCCGGTTAGTGAACACATTGCAATGACTGATACTTCGCCCCTCGTGCTGGTGGATGGCTCCTCCTATCTCTATCGCGCATTCCACGCCATGTCTCAGGCCGATCTGCGCAATTCCAGTGGCCAGCCCACCGGAGCCGTACGCGGAGTAATCAGCATGTTGCGGCGGCTGCAAAAGGACTACCCCGACAGTCCGATTGCGGTGGTGTTTGACGCCAAGGGCAAGACCTTTCGCGACGAGATGTTTGCCGAATACAAGGCCCAGCGCCCGCCTATGCCGGATGATCTGCGCAGTCAGATTCAGCCCATTCACGACATCATTGATGCCATGGGGCTGCCGAGGCTGGTGGTCGATGGTGTTGAGGCCGATGACGTCATTGGTACGCTGGCAGCCCAGGCCGGGGCCGAACGCCCGGTCGTGGTATCCACCGGCGACAAGGACATGGCCCAGCTGGTCAATGACCACGTTACCCTCGTGAACACCATGACTGACACGCGGATGGATGTGGCCGGAGTAAAGGAAAAATTCGGTATTCCGCCGGAGCTTATCATCGACTATCTCGCGCTGATGGGTGACAAGGTCGATAACATACCCGGCGTGGCAGGTGTGGGGGAAAAAACCGCCCTCGCCCTTCTGCAGGCTCTGGGTGGCCTCAAAGATATTTATCAGCGTCTGGATGAAGTGCCTTCGCTGTCGATTCGCGGAGCCAAGAGTCTGGCCAAAAAGCTGGAAGATTCGCGGGATGCGGCGATGCTGTCCTATGAGCTGGCGACGATCAAGTGTGACGTCGAGCTGGAGGTCAGTATTGCCGAACTCATTCCGAAGGCGCCGGACAACGATGCCCTGCTGGCATTGTTCAGCGAAATGGAGTTTCGCAGCTGGGTGGAAGAGTTGCAGGGCAGTGAGGCCGCCACTGATGTCGAAAGCAGCAAGCCCGCCACAGCAACCCGCTACGAAGTGGTGACGGATGCCGAGGTTTTCCACAAGTGGGTAGAGCGGCTGGCCGCAGCGGAGCTGTTCGCCTTTGATACCGAAACGACCAGCCTTAATTATATGCAGGCGCGGGTGGTGGGGGTGTCCTTCGCGGTGGAAGCGGGGGAAGCGGCCTATGTGCCCTTTGGACATGACTACATCGATGCCCCGGATCAGCTCAGCGAGGAGGAGGTGCTCGGTGCGCTCAAGCCCCTGCTTGAGGACGCCGATTGTGCCAAGGTGGGGCAAAACCTCAAATACGACGCCAATGTGCTGGCCAATCATGGCATCGCGCTGCGCGGTATTGCCGACGACACCATGTTGCAGTCCTATGTGCTGAATTCCACCGCCAGTCGTCACGACATGGATACCCTGGCGCTGAAATACCTCGGTGAAACCACCGTGCACTACGAGGATATTGCCGGTAAGGGGGCGAAGCAGCTCAGTTTCAACCAAATTGCACTGGAGCAGGCTGGCCCCTACGCCGCTGAAGACGCCGATATCACCCTGCGACTTCATCAGTGCCTGTCGCCCCAGCTCGGCGCGGAAAAGGGTTTGAATGAGGTTTATCGCAATATCGAGTTGCCATTGGTGCCGGTGTTGTCGCGTATTGAGCGCAACGGCGCATTAATCAGTCGCGAGATGCTGGGCAAGCAAAGCCTGGAAATTGCAGAAAAACTGAAGGAGCTGGAGCAGCAGGCCTACGAGATTGCCGGGGGGGAGTTTAACCTCGCCTCACCCAAGCAGCTGGGGGAAATCCTGTTCGAGCGCCTGGAAATTCCGGTGGTGAAGAAAACTCCGAAGGGGGCGCCGTCTACCGCCGAGGAAGTGCTGGTCGAACTCGCCCACGACTATCCCCTGCCCAAGGTGATTCTCGACTACCGAGGGTTGGCCAAGCTCAAGTCCACCTACACCGATAAGTTGCCCCAGTTGATCGATGAACGCACGGGGCGGGTGCACACCTCTTACCACCAGGCGGTGGCCGCGACGGGGCGGCTGTCGTCGTCGGACCCGAATTTGCAGAACATTCCCATTCGCAGCGCCGAGGGGCGCCGGATTCGCAAGGCCTTTATCGCCGCAGAAGGGTACAAGATTCTGGCGGCGGACTACTCCCAGATCGAGCTGCGTATTATGGCTCATTTGTCCCGGGACGAGGGGCTGATACGCGCATTCAAAAATGGCGAGGATATTCACCGCGCCACCGCGGCCGAGGTCTTCGGTGTGGCGCCGGAAGACGTGAGTGACGAGCAACGCCGCAATGCCAAGGCGATCAATTTCGGCTTGATTTACGGCATGTCTGCCTTCGGGCTGGCGCGGCAGCTGCATATCGGTCGCAACGAGGCCCAGCAATACATCGACCTGTATTTCGAGCGCTACCCCGGGGTGCTGCGATATATGGACGACACTCGAGCGCTGGCCGCCGAGAAGGGCTATGTCGAGACCCTGTTTGGGCGTCGTCTGCACCTGCCGGAGATCAATGCGCGCAACGGCCAGCGCCGCCAGGCTGCCGAGCGTACGGCGATCAATGCGCCGATGCAGGGCACTGCAGCTGATATTATCAAAAACGCAATGATCGCCGTGGATCGCTACCTGATCGATGAAAATCCCGATGCAAAAATGATTATGCAAGTGCACGATGAACTGGTGCTGGAGGTGGCTGAAGGCCAGCTCGAGCAAGTACAGGCGCGGGTCGTCGAGCTGATGTCAGCGGCTGCCGAGCTGGCCATTCCCCTTGAAGTCGGGGTAGGCAGCGGCAACAACTGGGACGAGGCGCACTGACCCGGCGCTAGACCTCGGGGTCGATGTCGGCGTCCAGTTCCTCGTCCTCAAAGCGGGTGGTAAGCCAGATATCCAGCTGCTCGCGCAGCTCGTCGAGACCGTCTCCCCGGGGGGCCGAAAACAGCTGGGCAGAGACCAGACCGCCGTAGGGTTGCAGGGCTTTGCGCACTTGCAACAAGGCGGCCTGTGCCGGGCCGCGCTTCAGCTTGTCGGTTTTGGTGAGCAATATTCTCACCGGCATCCCTGCGGCGTGGGCCCAGGTGAGCATGGTGGTATCGAATTCGGTGAGGGGGTGGCGAATATCCATCAGCAAGACCAGCCCGCGCAGGGATTGACGGTGTTGCAGGTAGTACTCGAGGTTGCGCTCCCACTCCTGTTTGACCTTGATGGGTACTTTGGCAAAGCCATAGCCGGGCAGATCGACGATGCGCATGGCATCGGCGGCATCAACGGAAAAAAAGTTGATCAGCTGGGTCCGTCCCGGTGTTTTACTGGTCTTGGCCATTTTACCGTTTTCCGTCAACCGGTTTATGGCACTGGATTTGCCTGCATTTGAGCGACCGGCAAAGGCCACCTCTGCGCCGCTGTCCTTCGGGCATTGGGCAAGAGTGGGTGCGCTTTTCATGTACTGAGCGCGACGATAGTTAACAGAATGACTGACAGACATGTGAAATCCGGGGAAAAACACCAAAAGCAGGGGCGAGTCCCGGGCCAAAAAATGGCCCCGACTCGGGCTTGTTGTGTATAATGCCGCAGTTTTTGCGGGGGGTCATTACTTAAACCGAATGCACCGCAATATTCAGGCGCAGCTCGGAAGAGAGGGTAAATCATGAAAAAGTACTTATTCGCCGTACTTCTGGCTGTCGGTAGCCTCGTTGCCAATGCCGCAGAAATGTCCGTGGCCGACCGCTACAAGAAAAGCTGCTACGCCTGTCATGGCTTTGGTGCCAACGGTGCCCCCAAGACCGGATCAGCCGAAGATTGGGCGCCGCGACTGGAAAAGGGAATGGACACGCTGGTCAAGCACGCCGCCGAAGGTTTTGGCACCATGCCGCCAAAGGGGCTGTGTTTTGATTGCAGTAATGAGGACTTCAAGGCCCTGATCGAATTTATGGCCGAAGCCAAGTAAGGTTTCGCCACGTTTTAATTATTACAGTTTCTGTCTTTACATAGAGTAAGTGATTATGAAAAAACCACTGCTAGTTTTCATGGCAACACTGCTGCTCAGCGGCACGGCAATGGCGCTGGAGGGTAATGCCTCTGCCGGTAAATCGAAGTCTGCGGCCTGTGCGGCTTGCCACGGCAAGGATGGCAACAGCCCCGCTCCGAGCTTCCCCAAACTGGCGGGCCAGGGTGAGCGCTACCTGATCAAACAGATCCAGGACATCAAATCCGGTGCACGTCCGGTGCCGATGATGGCTGGCCAGACCGATAATCTGTCTGACCAGGATATTGCCGATATTGCCGCCTACTACGCGAGCAAAAAATCCACCACGGGTCAGGCTGATCCCGCACTGGTCAAAAAAGGTGAGGCAATCTATCGTGGCGGTATCGCCGACCGCGCTATCCCCGCCTGCTCTGCTTGCCATTCACCTACCGGTGCCGGAATGGCCGCCGCTGGCTTCCCGAGGCTTGCTGGCCAGTATGCCGAGTACACCGCGGCTCAGCTGAAGGCCTTCCGTGCCGCGAAGGACGGTCGCGATGGTCGTGCCAACGACGGCGAAGCCATGGTGATGCGTAGCATCGCCTTCAAGATGAGTGACTCGGAAATCGAGGCGGTTTCCAGCTTTATTCAAGGCCTGCACGAATAAGTCGTGGCAGCTTGGTAAAAAGGCGGCGTTAGCCGCCTTTTTTATGGGCGCGACTTTGGTATGGTAGGCGGCGGAGTTCAGTTTGCGGAACCCGACCTAATCGCCTGGGTCAGAACTCTTCCGATAACACATCAGTTGTGCTTGTAACGATAAATCCTTTTGGGGGAAACAATGATTAAAAGATACCTTTCACTGCTGATATTCAGCGTCTTGGCCATGACCATGTCCGCGTGTAGCGATGGCGCCGAGCCCACGGCGGCGAAAACTGCTCCCGCCAAGACCCAAAGCGCGGTTAAGACCGAGCGTGTTGAGCAGCGTGAAGGCGAGGGTTTTGTCCGTATCGCCCAGCCGGTACGCACCTCAGACCCCGATAAAATCGAAGTGACCGAGGTCTTCTGGTACGGCTGTAGCCACTGCTTTGATTTTGAGCCGATGATGCACGCCTGGGAAAAGCAGCTGCCCGACGACGTCGTGTTGGTGCGCTCTCCGGCGATGTGGAACGAGCTGATGGTATTGCATGCCAAGGCCTTCTATACCGCGAAGACTCTGGGTGTGCTGGACAAGGTACACCAGCCCCTGTTCGACGAAATCAACCTGAACAAAAATCCCCTGCGGGATCGAAACGCGCTGGAAAAGCTCTTTTTGGCGCACACCGACCTGGACGCAGAAACCTTCCGCAAGACCTTTGACTCTTTTGGCGTCAACAGCCAGGTGAAGCAGGCTGACGCCCGTGCGCGTAGCTATGGCATTGCCGGCACCCCCGAGCTGATCGTCAATGGCAAATACCGGGTGACCGGTCGCGCTGCGGGTAGCAAGGCGAATATGCTTAAGGTGGCGGAAGAGTTGATTGAGAAAGAGCGCGCGGCCAAGTAACTTCCTTATTGCTTTGCCTCTGCTTGCATCGTTGCGGTAAGTATTGGTTTCACCCTGCCGGACGAAACCAATACTCTCCAGAAGGAAAAACGGAAGGGCTGGATCAGGTTTCTTGGCCAGACCTGCTACTGTCAGCCCTTACCATCAGGTGGTGTCTTCACCTGAACTTTTACCCCCGCATCAACAATCGGCATTTCCGCCTCCCGCTGCTTTCTTTCCTGCTCTTCTAGCAGACGGGCTTCCTCGGCTCGCTGTGCCGCCAGTGCGGCGCACTCGGGATTGGCGAACCGGGTCTGACAGAATTTCTGTCGTTTACTTGCCGCGGCACGCTTTATGCCTTTTTGCTCGAGGCGTTCGATCTCCGCTTCTACCTGACGGCATCTCGCCGCCAGACCGGTGTCGTTGGCGATCTGGATATTCAGCCCCGGGCGCGCATTGAGTTCCAGCATCAGCGGCCCCAGATCCTTGTCGAGCACCATGTCTACGCCGATATAACCCAGCCCGGTGAGCTCGTAGCAACGGGTGGCCAGAGACATAAAGCCTTCCCAATAGGGCAGCTGCACGCCGCGCACCGGGTTGGTGGTGTCGGGGTGGGTCTGTATCTTTTTGTTCAGCCAGGTGCCGTCAAGGGTGATGCCGGTGGCGAGATCGACACCGACACCAATAGCACCCTGATGCAGGTTCGCCTTTCCGCCGGACTGGCGGGTGGGCAGGCGCAACATGGCCAGCACCGGATAGCCCTTGAGCACGATAATGCGAATGTCGGGAACACCCTCAAAGCTGATGGCGCTGAAGATGGGGTCGGGGATAACCCGGTACTCAATCAATGCCCGGTCGCGGTGGCCGCCCAGAGAATAGATGCCCGAGAGAACGCCTGACAGGTGAAACTCGATATCCTCGGCGCTGATAAGACGGCCGCCGGTGGTGCGGTAATAGCCCTCGAACTGGTCGGCGATCACCATAATGCCATCGCCCCCGGCCCCCTGGGCGGGTTTGATCACAAAGTCGCGATGATCCTGAATGAGCTGCCGAAAGTTGCCGATCTGTTTTTCCGAGTCAACAATGCCATACATCGGTGGCACGTGAATGCCGTTGTCGATGGCTTTCTTCTTGGTCAGTATCTTGTCGTCTACCAGGGGGTAGAGATGACGCTGGTTGTAGCGCAACACGAAATCGGCGTTGCGCTCGTTGATACCCATGATGCCTTTCTGGCGAAGTTCCCGCCAGGTGCTGAACAGTGACATATCAGTTACCGTCCTTAATCAGTGCCTTGAACCGCAGTAACTCACTGAAGCGATAGCCGCGGTAGTGCCCCAGGGCCAGCATAAAGGCCATAAACACCAGCAAAATTCCGGGGAAGGTGAACACGAAATAAATCCACGGCGAATAGCTCATCATCAGATGAGACAGGGTTGCCGCAACCAGTGTGCCAAAGCCTACTTTCATGCTGTGCAGGCCGCCCCGCTCTTCCCAGACGATGGACAGGCGCTCTATGGACATGGTCAGAATAACCATCGGGAACAGGGCGATAGACAAGCCTCGGTCGAGGCCGAGCTGATGCCCCAGTACGCTGATCAGCGCCATTACGATTACCACGAAGGTCAGCACGACTGACAGTCGCGACAGCAATTGCAGGTGCAGGTGTTCAAGATAGCTGCGTAGACCGAGGCCCAGCGCCGAAATACTGGAGAACATAATAATGCCCCACAGCACCTGGGTTTCCCGAAAGGCCAGACCGATCAGTACAGGGGTAAAGGTGCCCAGGGTTTCGATCCCGATGATATTGCGCAGCACCAGAATCAGCATGACGCCGATGGGAATCATCAGGATGATTTCAAAGGTCTGCTGGGATTGCAGAGGCAGGCTGTACATCGACAGCGCCCAGCTGTTGCCGTCGCGGGCCTCCTGAATACTTTGTGCCAGAGTGATGGAGTTTACCGTCTGTTGGGTAGAATTGATTTCCACCTTCAGGTGATGGCCGCCATCTACCTTGACCATTGGCTCGCTGCCGGTCCACCACACAATGCGGTCCTTGGGCATGCCAAAGGAGCCGGTCTCGGGGTTGAAGTACAGCCAGCGTTGGCCGTTATAGCTGCGCATCCACAATTCGGGCGACTGACTCACGCCGCTGGCCAGTCTTACCGTGTGTACCTGTTCGACTGGTATATGGGCCGAGGACAACAGCAGCTCCAGCACTCGGGATTTGTTGATCTGCGAGTAGTCGTTGCGCAGTAGCAGCCGCGCATTGTCGTTGTCGGTATTGTTGATGAGCTTGATCGCTTCGCGAATAAAGGTCTCGATATCGGCGGAGTGCTCGCGAATAGGTTTCAACAAAGCCTCGACGGCGACTTTTTCCACCCCTTGAAGGTCAGGGCTTTCGCGGAACTGGGGGCCTGGCTCCTCATTGGTAAAGCGGGTATTGCTGCGCTGGGTCAGCATCAGGCGGTAGAACAGCTGCTGCTGGCCGTCGGCGCGGCGGGCAGACCACACCGCGGTGCGGTTGTGTTCCAGGTCGTCGATGTTGACCCCGTAATTGCGGGCGACAAAGCTCTCGTCAAGGGTAATGAACTTGCTCCAGCTCGGCGGCAGGTACATTTGCACCTTGATCGGGTTTTTGGGGCGGGCGGTAAAACTGATGCGGGTGTCAATCACCCACACCGGTTCCTCGGTATCCGCGCTCACCGGAATATTCAGTGCAAAAATCTGCCATGCGGTGCTGGCAGCACCGATCAGCATCAGAACAATCGCCAGCACTCTTACATGCAGCTTTACGCCTTTCATCCGGCGCTCTCCTCGTTATTTGCGACGGTGTCGTCGCTGGTAGTTTCTTCCGCCTTCTCGCAGGCGGTCTTATTTTGCAGGAATGACTGTGACGGATCGACGATGGCATTAAAGGCAATCAGTGGATCCGAGCCGAACAGCATCGGCTTGGAGAACTGACGGCGGTCGGCCAGGTTGACCTCGACTTTTTCCGAGCGGCCGCCCACACACAGGGTCAGCTTCAGCACCGGTCGGCGGTGGTAGTATTTGTCATCTTCGTCCATGTCTCCGGCTCGGCGAATGATGCGGATATGCTTTTCCAGCGGCAGGCTTACCGACTTCAGTTCGCCACTGGGCAGCACCAGATCGAAGTGAACAATATCATCCTCATCGTCGCCCTTCGCCTTCTCGACTTTGGCATTAATGGCGTTTATCGACGCACTTTCGGCTCCGGTATCAATCTTGGCTTTGTACTTGACACCCAGCTCCTCGATATACACATATTCGGTTAGCCCGAAGGTGCGTTGCTGCTCTGCTAGGGCGGCGGGAGCGGCGAGCATCAGCAGAATAAAAGCGGTACTCAGGGCCGATAGATAGGGTGAAAGATGTCTCACGAAACCTCCTGTCGAATACGGCAAATGCTCAATCAGCATAGAACACTTGCGGAAAAATGCGCCAGTAAGCCCACAGCGGGTTGTTGCGCTACCGGCACGATAGATAAAAACGATGTACGGAGGCTTAGTCCTTTAATTTCTCAAAAAGTGCGAGGGTAAAGGCCCTGCTTTCGGCGTGATCGACGATGGGATTCGGGTAATATTTTACATTCGGGGGGAGATGCAGTGCATTGCCCTTATGGTCGCTCAACTCCGGTACATAGCGTTTGATAAAGCGCCCGTCGGCGTCGAAGCGCTTGCTTTGGGTGGTCGGGTTGAAAATGCGGAAATAGGGCACCGCGTCGGTGCCGGTAGATGCCGCCCACTGCCAGCCACCGTTGTTGGACGCAAAATCGGCGTCGATCAGGTGGGCGAGAAAATGCGCCTCGCCCCAGCGCCAGTCAATATGCAGGTGTTTGCACAGAAACGACGCGGTAATCATCCTCAGGCGATTGTGCATCCAGCCGGTGGTGAGGAGCTGGCGCATACCGGCGTCCACGATGGGGTAGCCGGTTTCGCCGCGCTGCCAGGCGGCAAATTCCTCGCGGTTGTTACGCCATTGGAGGTGCTCGGTGTGGGGTTTGAAGGCGCGGCCGCGAACCACCTGCGGAAAGTGATAGCAGACCTGGCGATAGAACTCCCGCCAGAGCAGTTCGTTAAACCAGATGCCAGCTCCGGACTGGGTGTCCCACAGGGCGTCGCCGCATTCCAGTTGCAGGCGCGCCAGGCATTGGCGCGGACTCAGCAGGCCCAGGGCCAGCGCCGCTGACAGGCGCGATGTGCCCTCCTCGGCGGGGAAGTCGCGCTGGCGACCATAGTCCGGGGCGCGTTCCCGACTGAAGGTTTTCAATTGTGCTAAAACATCACGTTCGCTGACCGGCCAGTCGGTGGCGTCTTTTTCTTCACCAAACACCGGTGCGCTGGTGGCTTTTATGGGTGCGGCCTGGGGCTTTGGGCGGGGCAGGCAGCGGGGCCAATATTCCCGAAGCCGGCTGCGGCAGCGGCGGGAAAATGGGGTGAATACCTTGTAGGGCTCGCCGTTGTCCTTGCACACCAGTTTTGGATGGAGCAGGCAGTCGTCCAGTAAGTGCAGGGGAACAGGCAGGGTTTCCGCGCACTGACGATCCCGTTCGATTTCGTCCAGCAGTAATTCCTCGTGGGCGAAAATTTCGCTGATTCGGTGTTGCTGGCAGTAGCGGTTGAGCACCCCGGGAACGTCGCGAAAGTGCCCGGCGTCGATAATGTCGAAGGGGATGCCCAGAGCCGCCAGCTCAGCGGCCAAAGCATCCAGCGCCAGGCGCAGATACTGGCGGCGAATGGGGGCGATAATATGCTCGTCCAGCTGCTGCGGGCAAAGCAGGTACACGGCGCGACAGCTGCCTTGCTCGACCCCGGCACTCAGTGCAGGGTGGTCGAGACAGCGCAGATCGTTGCGAAACCAGACCAGCGCTGTCACAGGCCAATACGCAGCTTCAGATCGCGAGGATAGGGTTCAAAGTAGTACTGGTCGAGCAGGTAGTCGATTCCGTACTTTTGCAGGAACATATTGAGCATTTCCAGCGGCACCAGCAGTGGTAACTCGCCGGCGGCGTAGTCGCTGATGACCTTGCTCAGCTGGGCGCGTTCGGTGCGATCCAGGTGATCCTTGAAAAAGCCCTGAATATGCATCAGCGTATTGCGATGATTGCCGGGTCGAGCGGGGGTTTTCAGTGCCTCCATAAACAGGCTGATGTAGGTATCGGCCGCGGCGTTCAGGTCGCGGCTGCCGTTGGCGACGATTGGGCCGAGTTCGCGGTAGATGCGCTGGTTGTGTGCAAGCAGTAAAAATTTGTGACGGCGGTGAAACTCTTCCAGTCCTGCGGCGGTGATGCCCCTGGTCTGCAGCGCCTGCCAGCGGGCATAGGCGACGACCCGCATAACAAAGTTTTCGCGCAGGTGGACATCGTTGAGTCGGCCATTCTCCTCTACGGGCAGTAGTGGCAGGGTCTCCATCAGTTTTTTGGCATAGATGCCGACACCGATCTTGCCGAGCCCCTGGCCTGCGTCGTTGACCACGGGCACCCGCGCCATGCCACAGCTGGGGGACTTGGCGCAGAGAATGTAGCCGCTAATATGGTTGAGCTGACGGGCGGTATCGCTGGCGAAAACCTGCATTGCCTCGGTCACATCAAGGCTGGGGTCGTTACTCCCCTGCAGCCGTGGATGAATGGGGTCGCCCACCAGGCGTATTGTGGGTCTCGGCACGCCCATACCTATAGCTTGCTCCGGGCAGACCTTGATAAAGCTGAAATGGCGACTGAGTTCGTCGGTGGCGAAGGGAAGGCGTTTATGGCCGCCGTCGTAGCGGACTTCGTCCCCCATAAGACAGGCGCTGATACCAATCTGAATTTGCGCGGGTAAATCCATGTTGCTTTAGCTTCTCCGAGGCTGGGTGAGCGCAGGTGTCGGGGCGTCGATAGCCCGTGGCATAAGCCTGTATACGAGACCTCGGCGTGAATAGATGCGCTGGGGCGGGGGTGTGTCGACAGGCGACCCCTGTTCAGCTTTAGCGTAGTCCTATTTCGAAGCGTTTGGCAAGTTGCCGGGGTGGGCCATGAAGTTAATGAGCGCGCGGAAATCGTCGTCGCTGCAGTTAATGCACATGCCCCGCGGTGGCATCGCGTTGTAGCCATTTCGCGTGTGGTTTAGCAGGGTGTCCATTCCGGTGGCCAGACGCGGTGCCCAGTCCTGTTGGTTGCCGGTGCGTGGCGCGCCATTGACCCCGGTGCCGTGGCAGCTGTAACAGCTTTGAATATAGAGGGACTTCAGCGCTGGTGAATCTGGCATTTGGGTCTTGCTGGAGCTTGCGGGAGCGCTGCTGTCGGGGACGCAGGCTGCGCAGACCAGGGCGACAAGTGCGGCGAACAGGCTATTTTTGGCCATGACTGTATCCAAACTTGGGCAGTTCGCTCTCACTTTGGCGGTCGATCGCGCCCACGTCGAGCAAGGGCGCAGCGTCAATGTGCTGTGCGTCCATCATCATCGCCACTCGCTGCAGCGAGCTGATAATTTGCATCTGCTCCCAATCCTGCAAGTCTCTGAATTGCCTTTTGAAATATTCCTGCAGCGGTGTCGGGGCGTTGCGTATGGTGTCGGCTCCGGCCTCGGTAAGGCAGGCGTAGACCTTGCGCTTGTCGCGGCTGCTGCGCTCGCGGACGATCAGCTCGCGCTTTTCAAGGCGGTCGATAATGCTGGTCACGGTGGCCTGGCTCAGACTGACCTGCTTGGCGATATCAGAAATAATCGCGTCGCCGTTGTCCCGCAGCGTTTGCAGAATAAGAATTTGCGGGGCGGTGAGGCCCGAGGTTTTCATCAGGTGCTTGGAGTGCAGATCGACGGCGCGGGTCACGCGGCGCAGTGCGATCAGCACTTCTTCAATCAGTTTCTCGTTCATAATCGTTCTCGGTTTGAGTGCACAATAATAGTGCCGTTAGGACTAAAATGCACCCAAGTAATACATAGTTCACAAAGTCTTCATTTGAAAAATACCCGTCTACCTGCGTATAATACATCGTGTACTAAGCAATTATTAGGGAGGTTGGGTTCATAAGCTGTCTAAATCAGTGGTTTTCTGTACTGAACCACGGGTTTGTGACATTCAGTTTATAATGAACACAAATGAATTGTGTTGAAATCAAATAAAGCGACTGACTCTGACGCTTTCCAGCTCGTATTTCGTCAACCGACTGCCGAAGACGGGTTTCCCCTCAATCAACTCGTTGCGGCGAGTCCACCCCTGGATCCGAATTCGATTTACTGCAATTTATTGCAGTGCACGCATTTTGCGTCTACATCGGTGGCGGTGGAAGAAGATGGCCGCCTGGTCGGTTTCATCTCTGCGCATATCCCCCCTGAAAAACCGGACACGATTTTTGTCTGGCAGGTTGTGGTCGATAAAAGTCAGCGCGGGCGAGGTCTGGCAAAGAAAATGATGCACGAGATAGTGAAACGTCCGGCCTGCGCCGATGTCCATTATCTTGAATCAACGATTACTCCGGATAACGAGGCGTCCTGGGCTTTGTTCCGCAGCTTTGCGCGGGACGTGGGAGCCGAGTTGAACCACGCTATCTGGTTTGAGAAAGACAAACACTTTAATGGGGTACACGACAGTGAGTCATTGCTGCGTATAGGCCCCTTCCCTCGACCCCCTTTAGATAAATAACGGTCGGTTAAACAGAACAGTAAAGGAAGCTAAGAGGATTTATCATGACTATTTTTGACCAGCTCGAATCAGAAGTTCAATGTTACGCACGTTCATTTCCGGTGACCTTTGACAAGGCCCAGGGCGAGCACCTGTACGGCAAGGACGGCAAAAAGTATCTCGACTTTCTCGCCGGCGCCGGCACGCTGAACTACGGCCACAACCACCCGGTGCTGAAACAGGCACTGGTGGACTACATCATGGCCGACGGCATTACCCATGGCCTGGATATGCACACCAAGGCCAAGGCCGAGTTCCTTGAGACCTTTAACGAATATATTCTCAAGCCCCGCGACCTGGACTACACCTTCCAGTTTACCGGCCCCACAGGCACCAATGCGGTTGAAGCCGCGCTGAAACTGGCGCGTAAGGTGACAGGACGCAACACTATCGTGTCGTTCACCAACGGCTTCCACGGGGTGACCCTGGGTAGCGTCGCGGCCACAGGTAACAGCCACCACCGCGGTGGTGCCGGTGTGGCGCTGGGCGATGTATCGCGCATGCCGTTCTGTGGCTATCACGGTCGCGACATCGACAGCCTGAAAATGATGGATACCCTGCTCAGCGACCCCTCCTCCGGTGTCGATTTGCCGGCGGCAATGATTGTCGAGTGTGTGCAGGGCGAGGGTGGCCTGAACGTCGCTAACGCTGACTGGCTGCGCGGTCTGGAAAAACTGTGTCGCAAACATGACATTCTGCTGATTATTGACGATATTCAGGCGGGTTGTGGCCGTACCGGCACCTTCTTCAGCTTTGAGCCCAGCGGTATCAAGCCCGACATCGTGACCATGTCCAAGTCGCTGAGCGGCTATGGCCTGCCCTTTGCGATCGTCTTGCTGCGCCCTGACCTCGACGTATGGGAGCCGGGCGAGCACAACGGTACATTCCGCGGTAACAACCACGCTTTCGTTACCGCCACAGCGGCGATCCGCGAGTTCTGGAAAGACGAGACCTTTGCCAACAGTGTCATCGAAAAAGCTGCCATTGTGGCCGACCGCTTCAAGAAGATCTCTGATCGCTATGGTGTGACCCGGGTCAAGCCCAAGGGTCGCGGCATGATGCAGGGCATTTCTATGGCCGACGGCGACACCGCCGATGCAGTAGCCAAAGCCTGTTTTGAGCGCGGTCTGGTTATCGAGACCTGTGGTAACCGTGGCCAGATCGTGAAGTGTTTCTGCCCGCTGACCATCGAAAAAGACGAGCTGATTCGCGGCCTGGATATCATGGCTGAAGCCGTCGCCGAAGTGGTTGAGAAAGCTTTCGAGCGCAAGGCTTCCTAAGCAAATACTGTGGCCGAACCTCCCGGGTTTGGCAGGCTAAGCCCGAGTGGGCAAGCCCGAATCGGCAGCCGGTCTGGCTGCCGAGAATTTTTACATACTGAATTTACTGGAATACAAAGCATGATTGTAAGAACACTGGAAGATTGTGAAAACTCGGAACGCAAGGTCAATGGTGGCAATTGGGAAAGCGTAAGAATGTTGTTGAAAGACGACAATATGGGCTTTTCTTTCCACATCACCACCATCTTTGCGGGTACCGAAACCCTTATCCACTACCAGAACCATCTGGAGTCGGTGTATTGCATGGCGGGGAATGGCGAAATCGAAACCCTGGCCGATGGCAAGGTGTATAAAATCGAGCCCGGCACGCTGTATATCCTCGACAAGCACGATAAGCACCTGCTGCGCGGCGGTAGCGAAGACATGAAAATGGCCTGTGTGTTTAATCCCCCGCTGAGCGGCAAGGAAGTTCACGACGAGAATGGTGTTTATCCGATTGATTGATGAGCTGCGCCTAAGCCCTTGGACGCAGTCACTTTAATCAGCTATGGAGAAAAACATGTCACACAGTGTGGAAAAAATCGGCGGCACGTCAATGAGTGATTACGCCGCGGTACGCGACAATATCATTCTGGCCGGCGCCAGCGGCGACGACCTCTACGGCCGTATTTTTGTCGTATCGGCCTACGGCGGTATCACCGATCTGCTGTTGGAAAACAAGCGCAACGGCAATCCGGGGGTGTATGCCCTGTTTGCTGAAGGCGAAGGTGCCGACGCCCTGTGGCGGGATGCGCTGAGCAAGGTCGGCGAGGCCCTGCATCAAATCAACAGTGAGCTCTACGGCGACAGTGATATGTGCGCCGAGGCCAATGCTTTTATTGACGGTCGCTTGAACGAGGCCGAGCGGTGCATGGATAACCTGCACCTGCTGTGCCAGCACGGACACTTTGGTTTGGCCGACCACCTGCTGACCGTGCGTGAAATGCTGGCCAGTATCGGCGAGGTACACAGCGCCTGGAATACCGCCAGACTGCTTAAGCGCGACGGCGTTAACGCCCGTTTCGTTGACCTGTCCGGCTGGCGTATGGAAAGTGCGATTCCACTGGATGCGCATATTGCCCGGGAACTGGACAAGATCGACTTGACCAAGGAAATTCCCATCGTTACTGGCTACGCCTATTGCAGCGAAGGTCTGATGGCGACCTTCGATCGCGGTTACAGCGAGATGACCTTCAGTCGTCTTGCCGTTATCAGCAAGGCTACCGAGGCGATTATCCATAAAGAATACCACCTGAGCAGCGCCGACCCGCGCCTTGTCGGTGCCGACAAGGTCGTGCCCATTGGCCGCACCAACTACGATGTGGCAGACCAGTTGGCCAACCTGGGCATGGAGGCGATTCACCCCCGCGCTGCGAAGGGTTTGCGTCAGGACAATATTCCGCTGCGGGTGAAAAACACCTTCGAGCCCGAGCACAATGGCACGTTGATCGACTGCGACTACCGCAGTGAAAGCCCCTGTGTGGAAATTATCGCTGGTCGCAAGCAGGTCTATGCCCTGGAGGTGTTCGACCAGGATATGGTGGGCTCACTGTGGAAATACGAGCAGCGTATTCTCAACGCCATTGAGCGGTTCAAGGCGACGGTCATCACTAAAGACATCAATGCCAATACCATCACCCACTATCTGGGCACCAGCCTGAAAACGGTGAAGCGTATTGTTAAAGCGGTGAATGAAGAGTTTGAAACCGCTGAAGTGAGCACCCGTAAAGTGGCGATTGTTTCAGCCATCGGCAGCGATATGCAAGTGCCAGGCATGTTGGCCAAAACGGTTTCCGCGCTCGCGGCGTCCGATATCAGTGTGCTGGCCATGCATCAGTCGATGCGTCAGGTCGATATGCAGTTTGTCATCAATGAAGATGACTACGAGGCGGCAGTAGCCAGCCTGCACCGCTGCCTGGTGGAAGTGCACGACCATGGCGACGCTATATGCGCGGCATAGCGGTCGCGTGGATCTGTGCTTTGGCGCTGTGGCCACTGTTGGCAGTGGCCCAGCTCCCCGCCTCTGAGAAGGAGCGCGATCAGGCGATAGACGAACACGTCGAATCGCTGAAAGAGCCCCTCTACTCCCCCTTTATAGAGCGTTATATTCTCGATGAGGTGCGCTCCCTGCGCATCGACATGGAGCGCAAGCACCGGGAGCTTACCCAGGAGGTGGTTGATCGGGAGTTGGGTGCGGCTGACAAGGCCGTGTCCTATGCGACCAATACTGTGACCTACTTCTTCTACCTGATTGCCGGGGTCAGTTCGGCGTTGGTTGTTATCGGTTGGAACTCCCTGCGGGAGATCAAGGAGAAGGTTCACAGCGCCGCCAGTGAGCAGGTGGCGGAACTCGTTATGGAATACGAGAAGCGACTGCGTATTATCGAGAAGCAGTTGAAGCAGGAAACGGCACATATCGAATCCAACCGCGAGGAAATCACTCGCACCCAGGAGATTCATTCGCTGTGGTTACGCGCCAGTCAGGAAACCAATCCCGCCGGTAAAATTGCGATTTACGACCAGATACTGGCTACCCGTCCCAACGATATAGAAGCTATTACCTATAAGGCCGACGCGGCCCTCGACCAGGGCGAACCCCAGTGGGCGGTCAATTTGTGCCGCCACGCCCTGCAATTGGATGACTCCAACGCCCATGCGTTTTACCAGCTGGCCTGCGCCTATGCCTCGATGGACCACCTGGACGAAGGAGCTCGCTACTTCGCCAAAGCTGTGGGTCAATCCGAAATCTACCGGGAAGAGCTGGATCGCGATCCGGCGCTGGCACCGTTGCGGGATCACCCCCTGGTGCACGAGCTGCTGGAATCGGTGCCGATAGGTAAGGCCTGATAACCGGGCGGACACACAATAACAATGGAGTGCTGAATGATAACCGCCTGGAGTTTTATTGCGTTCCTGTCAGTGTTTGTGCTGATCGGGCTGTCGTCACTGTTCAAAAACCAGCATCACAGCCAGGACTACTATCTCGCCAGCAGCAGCGTAAAGCCCTGGTTGGTGGGGCTGTCAGCGGTGGCCACCAATAACAGCGGTTATATGTTTATCGGCGTGATTGGCTACACCTATACGGTGGGTTTGTCGGCGTTCTGGGTGATGTTCGGCTGGATCAGCGGCGACTTTATCGCCTCTCATTTTGTTCATCGCAAACTGCGCAATATGACTGAAAAGCGCGACGAGGTGAGCTACCTCGGGGTGCTTGCCAATTGGGGTGGCAAACCCATGGTGCGCTACCAGCGACTGGCGGCATTGATCTGCCTCACCCTGCTTATGGCCTATGCCGCGGCGCAGTTGTTGGCCGGGAGCAAGGCTCTGCATGTGTTGTTCGACTGGCCGCTGTGGGCGGGTGCAGTGACCGGTGCGATCCTGGTGGCGCTGTATTGCCTGGCCGGCGGAATCCGCGCATCGATCTGGACCGATGCCGCACAGTCCATTGTGATGATTACCGCGATGGGGGTGTTGCTCTGGGTAGCGGTCGATGGCCTCGGTGGTGCATCTGCGACGCTGCAACAGCTCCACGACGTCCCCCGTTTTATGAACTGGTTTCCCGATGATCTCGCCTTTCCCGGCGTTGCCGGCGCCCTGCTCTTTGCTCTCGGTTGGCTGTTTGCCGGTATGTCGGTGGTGGGGCAGCCCCATGTGATGGTGCGGTTTATGACGCTCTCCGATGGCGGCGATATGAATCGAGCGCGCACCTGGTACTACCTATGGTTTACCGCGTTTTATCTTATGGCCACGGCGGTGGGTCTACTGTCGCGGCTGTATATTCCGGAAGCCGGTAGCTTTGACGCCGAATTGGCGTTGCCGACCATGGCCCAACAGCTACTGCCACCGGTATTGGTAGGCCTCGTACTGGCCGGGATCTTTGCGGCAACCCTGTCCACGGCGGACTCGTTGATTCTGAGCTCCTCCGCAGCGTTTACCCACGACCTGTTGCCCCACAACATTGAAAAACCTCTGCTTATTAAAGCCTCGACGCTGGTTGTTACCCTGCTGTCATTGGCCTGGGCCCTGTTCAGCGCCCAGAGTGTGTTCGCCATGGTAGTTATGGCCTGGTCGGGATTAGCCAGTGCCTTTGTGCCCATGCTACTGGTGCTGATTTTTGGCGGGCGGCCCTCTCAGACAACCGCCATTGCAATGAGCTGTGCGGGAATACTGACTGCCCTGTTGTGGCGGTACTTCGACCTGCACAATATGGTCTATGAAGGGCTGCCGGGTATTGTTGTCGGGGTACTGGTTTATCTTGTGGCGAATAGTGTGAGTGGTAAGCGGCAGAGCAAGGCTGGAGTAGCCTAAGGCAGGTTTCTGCCGCGTAAATCTCCACCCCCTATAGCAGGGTCGGTGGCTCGCTGGGCGATTTTCGCGGGCGGGGCCCGCTCCCACAAATGCCGTCGCTACTCCTACAGTTGATCCACCCCTCTGCAAGCGCGGGCCCTGCCCGCGAATAGCGCTGGAATATCAGTTCACTGCCGGCGCCTGGGGATCATACGACTAGCTCTGCTCCTGTGGGAGCGGGCCTTGCCCGCGAATAGCACTGAAATATCAGCTAATCGCCCCAATCAGTCCAATCACACTTATCACCAGTAACACCGAGCCCATTACTCGAAAGAACACCGGGGTTTCCGCCTTCAGCATATGCTCGTGTACCCGCAAGCCAATGACATGTCCGACAGCGGCACAGGGTAGCAACCACAGATGGTGCTCCAGTTGGAGATCGACACCAACCCAGATAAAGGCGGCCATTTTGATAGTGACCAGAATAAACCACAGGGCAAACAGGGTGTCGCGCAGCTGTTCCCGAGCCACATGCTGGGCGACCACGGCAATAATCAAGGGCGCACCGATCAACGAGGTGCCGCTGATATACCCGCCCAGCATCAGGAACAGGGTATCTACCAGGCGGCTGTTGCTGCGAAAGGGGCGGTTGAAGATATAGGTCAGGGCGTAAACCGATACGATGGTGAAAATAATCCCGCTGAGCACCCCGCTGGGCAGGGTAATAAGCCCAAATACGCCCAGTAGCTTGGGCACGATCATTATCCCCAGTATCCGCCACAGATAGGGCCAGTCGACGGTGCCCTGGCCGCTTTCACCATTGCGCAATTGTTCGCGGTTGTTCATTGCGATGGTCAGTGAAGAGAAAAACAGCAAATGAACGGAGATCAGTGGCAGAAATACCAGCGGTTCATTGTGGATCAGCAGCAGAAAGGGAAGCGACAGCACCGAGCCGCCAAAACCGAGTCCGGAGCGTACAAACCCGCTCCATACAAAGCACAGGCCGATCAGAATATATTGGTACAGATGCAGGTCAGTCATGGGGCCGAAGGGGTCGCGACAAAGGCCGCATTCTACGCGGGCACTTGGCGGAATAACAGTTGATGGGCCAATGAAAGGCGCTGCGCCTGCGGTCATTTACTGCTAGGCTGGAAGGGTCTGCCGATCAGGTTCTTGAGAACCCATCTATATGTCGATAGGGGTGAAGCTCACCCAAAGGAGAGATCCCATGACTGTTATGCAATTTTCCCGGCAAGAACGCGACACCATGGCGGCGACACTCCAGCGCTATTTCTCAGAAGAACTCGATCAGGATCTCGGGCAATTCGAGGCTGAATTTTTACTGGATTTTATTTCGACAGAAATTGGCGCTTATTTTTACAATCGCGGCCTCTACGATGCCCAGGCCATTCTCCAGCGCCGCCTCGATGAACTCGGTGACGCAATTCTCGAACTGGAGCAGTCACCGGGAGCCGGTTAGCGTGCTGCCCCGGCGGTTTTAGGGTAGCCGGAATACTGGCAGTAAAAAGCCATGGCGGGTATGGGTTTCGCAATGTAGTAGCCCTGGGCGCTATCGCAGTGCCAGCCGTTCAGCTTATCCAGTTGATTAACCGTCTCAATGCCTTCGGCTACCACTGTAAGCCCCATCCCCTGAGCCATGTCTATCATGGTTTTAACCAGTCTTGCGGCCTTCTCGTCGCTCAAAATATTGTTGATAAAACTGCGGTCGATTTTCAGAGTGTCGATATCAAGCTCGGCGAGATAGCTGAGCGAGGAGTAGCCGGTGCCGAAATCGTCAAGGGCGATTTGGATACCCATCTCCGAGAGCTCTGCGAGCTTCTTGCGTACTACTGTAGTGTCGAGCATCACCACGCTTTCGGTGATTTCCAGCTCAAGGTGGCGCCCCGGCGGCAGTGTTGGCATTCGCTTGCGGAATTCATCGACGAAATTTTCCTCTGCAAACTGCACCACCGACACATTGATCGCCAGCGAAAAATAGTCGGAGCCGGGCAAATGCATCAGGAAATCGGCGGCCTGTTCGATGACCCAGTTACCAATTTCAATAATCAAGCCGGTTTTTTCCGCAAGGGGAATGAATTCAACCGGGCTGACCTCTCCAAAAACAGGGCTATGCCAGCGCAACAAGCCTTCGGCGCCGTTCACCTTGCCGGTCTTTATATCGACCTTGGCCTGGAGGTGGAGGGCCAGCTCGCCGTTTTGCCGGGCCTGGGCCAGGCCCGCGCGCAGGCGAATTTCCCGCTCGGCCTGCTGCATTAATACCGGGTGGTAGCTCACCAGGCTGCCGTGGGCATCGCTGCTGGCGGCCGCCAATTGGGCGCGGCGCACTGTGGCCTTGCCGTCGCTGTATTTGCCGTCATCGCTCGCGGTGCCAAGGCTTATGTCGAGGAGAATATCGTGGCCGTTCCATTGCAGGTTGCGGCTGCTATGGCTGAGCAGCCGGGAGGCGATGCGCTCCGGAGCAAACCGCGCCAACATGCCAAACTCAGCATCGGACAGCCTGCCGATAATGGCATTACCAGGCAGGGCGTCCTGCAGAAGTTCGCTCAGGTGTTTGAGCACGGCGTCGCCGGCGGAGTCGCCGAGGGTATTGCAGATAGCGGTGTAATTTCTGACTTGGCAGACCAACACGCTGTCGCCGGGTACCAGAGAGCGCTGTAGCTCGCGAAAAAATGTGCGACGCGTCATCAATGAAGTCACAGGGTCGCGATTTAGCTGGGCAAGAAAGTCCTCGGCGTCGCGTTTGGCCAGATAGAGAATATACAGCGCGCCCGAGCCCAGAATAACGCCGCTCACCAGAGACTGCCATTCAATGTGCTCAGTGTAGAGCAGGCCGATAAGAGATGGCAGAGCAAGGGCTACGACATTTGCGCTGAACAGTGAATATATACGACTGAGCAAATGCCGTGAGCCCAGAATAACGACAAACAGCAGTTGTTGTATGAAAAGCTGCTGCCACACCCCCAGATAATCCTCGAACATCAGCGTGAGCGAGCCCCACGTCAGGTGGGTGCTGATACTCAACACGCTGTAAATTCGTAACCAGAAGCGCAGGTGGGCGATTTTACCGTAGCGAATATAAAGGCGTGCGCAGAGGGTGAGCAGGCACTGAAACAAGGTCATCGTGGCTAGCCAGCTTAGCAGCCATTGGCCGGGCACCTCGCCCCAAAGTAGCAGTGTGAGCACTGCAGCACCCAGGCAACTGAAGAGGTGGATATTACGGGCATCACTAAACAGGCGAACGCCCGCCTCGGTAGAATGATACTCCTTAATAAAGGCTCGCAATGACGCCATTACATTGTGTTCCTTTCGCGGTGCTGGCTGAAGCGACCGGGTTTGTTGGGATGACGGTTCACGGCCCTGCCAATGGGCGGTTTCCTTGCACCTGGAAATTCGACAGATCAGCCGCCAATGGTATGTTATCTTGCTTAATCCCGAGCGATGTTAATATACGCAATTATACGCCGGGGAGCATATGTGTACCTGAGGTGCGAAGTTGGTGCACATTGCCATCTATTTACTACTGTTCAAGGTTTTACTTATGCACGTTACCCAAGCGATCAAAAATCGTCGCTCGATTCGGGGCTTCAAGCCCGATGCGATACCGGAAGCCACCCTGCGGGAAATTCTCGACACGGCCCGGCATGCTCCCTCCAACTGCAACACTCAGCCATGGCACTTTACTGTGGTGTCGGGTGAGGCCCGCGCTCGTTTGCAGGAAGCGATTATGGCCGAAATACTCTCCGGCAAGGCGCCGTCGCCGGCATTTCCCCCCGGTGATGTGGGACTTACCGGTGTCTACAAAGAGCGTCAGTACGACTGCGCCATGACCTATTATGGCACCATGGGTATCGAGCGCCATGAAAAGGACAAGCGTCAGGCGCTGATGCTGAAAAACTGGGAGTTTTTCGGTGCCCCCCACGTGGGCTTTCTGTCGATGCCGGTGAGCATGGGGCCGGTAAATGGGGTGGATATCGGTATCTATCTGCAGACCTTGATGCTGCTATTGGTTGAGCACGGCATGGCGAGCATTCCCCAGGGAGCGCTGGCGTTCTATCCGGACGAAGTGTTGAAAATCGCCAACCTCCCTGAGGGTCACGGCATTATTTGCGGCCTGTCCTTTGGCTATGAGCAGGAAGGTGAGCAAATTAATAAAGTGGTTATGGACCGCGCGCCACTGGAAGATACCGTCACGCTGATTTCCTGAGGCTCGATCTCCCGATAGTTGCTTGCCGGTCACGTGATCCGCTGACAAGCCAGCTACTATCCGGCGCTGGTGTCAGCCCCTTTGGGGTTGGCACCATAGGCATTCTCGCCGGGCTGGCTGTCAAACAGCGTCATGACCAGCAGTATGAATGGCCCGATAGGGGCAATCACTAACAGCAATAACCACCAGGGCGAACGCCCGGTATCCTGCAATCGCCGCGCAGCCATGACCAGCGCCGGTAGCAGGCTGGCAACAAAATACATGCTGCCCAACAAGCCTATTCCCCGTTGAAAATTCATTGTGCCGAACACTGTGTCAATCAGGTTGGCGGCCATGCTGACAAGTATATGAAACAGAATGAAGTACCAGTATTCCCGGCGTGGTGCGCGGCCGCAGAAATTGCCGTAGCGCTGCCAGGCAGCGAGGTAGTAGTTGAGGGGATGTTCGTCTGTTGCCATCACTTTTCCTATGCAGTTTTCGGCTAATTCTGGTCCATTAATTATGATTACGGAAGGCTTCGCGTGCAGGGCACGCTCCCACAGGGGGGTGGTTCAGGCCTGAAGGAGGGAGACCACTTCGCGAAATGCTGCATGGTGGGAAAGATGCGGAGGGCTCCGCGTGCGGGGCACACTCCCACAGGGGGGTGGTTCAGGCCTGCAGGAGCGAGGCCACTTCGCGAAATGCTGCATGGTGGGAAAGATGCGGAGGGCTCCGCGTGCGGGGCACACTCCCACAGGAGGTGGTGCGGATCTGTGGGAGCGAGGCTACCTCGCGAACAGAGGGTTACATCAATACGTCGGCTTCATCACCATTGCGCTCCAGCCATTCCTTGCGGTCGGCGGCGCGTTTTTTTCCGAGCAGCATATCCATCAGTTCGTCGGTGTTGTCCTGATCTTCAATGCTCAGGCGCACTAATCGACGGGTGTCGGGGTCCATAACGGTTTCACGCAGTTGCAGGGGGTTCATTTCACCGAGGCCCTTGAAGCGGGTCACGGACACTTTACCCTTGATTTTCTCGGCTTCAATGCGGTCGATAATGCCCTGCTTCTCGCCGTTGTCGAGGGCGTAGTACACCTCTTTTCCGATATCGATACGATACAGCGGCGGCATGGCGATAAATACGTGGCCCTGCTCGACCATTGCGCGGAAGTGGCGCAAAAACAGCGCGCACAGCAAGGTGGCGATATGGGCACCGTCGGAGTCGGCGTCGGCGAGGATGCATATCTTGCCGTAGCGCAGCCCGCTCAGGTCGCTGGAGTCGGGGTCGACCCCAAGGGCAACGGAGATGTCGTGGACCTCCTGGGAGCCGAGGATTTGCTGTGAGTCCACCTCCCAGGTATTCAGGATTTTCCCCCGTAGCGGCAGAATGGCCTGAAACTGGCGGTCCCGTGCCTGTTTGGCTGAGCCGCCCGCCGAGTCGCCCTCTACCAGAAACAGCTCTGAGCGCTCGCTTTCAACTCCGGAGCAGTCTGCCAGTTTGCCAGGCAGTGCCGGGCCGGCGCTGACTTTCTTGCGCACCACCTTTTTGGCCTTGCGCAATCGGCTCTGGGCGTTGTTGATACACAGCTCAGCGAGCTTCTCGGCTTCTTCGGTGTGCTGGTTCAGCCACAGGCTGAAGGCGTCCTTGGCGACGCCGGAGACAAACACCGAGGCTTCCCGCGAACTGAGCCGTTCCTTGGTTTGGCCGGAAAACTGGGGGTCGGCGAGTTTCGACGACAACACGTAGCTGCACTTGTCCCAGATGTCGTCGGGGGTGAGCTTTACGCCGCGGGGAATCAGGTTGCGAAATTCGCAAAATTCACGCATGGCGTCGAGCAGGCCGCTGCGCAGCCCGTTGACGTGGGTGCCGCCCTGGGCGGTAGGAATCAGGTTGACGTAGGATTCGGTAATCAGCTCGCCGCCCTCGGGCAGCCATTGCACAGCCCAATCCACGCCTTCATTATTGCCGGAAAAGTGGCCGATAAAGGGCTGCGGAGGCAGGGTTTCGTAGTCGCGGGTATTGCTGGACAGGTAGTCTGACAGACCGTCTTCGTAATACCACTCCTCACTTTCTTCGCCGGTTTCGTCGAGAAAGATGACCTTGAGCCCGGGACACAGTACGGCCTTGGCGCGCAGCACGTGCTTGAGGCGCCGCACCGAGAAGCGGGGGCTGTCGAAGTATTTGGCGTCGGGCCAGAAGCGCAGGTGGGTGCCGGTATTGCGCTTGCCGCAGGTGTCGATCACTTCCAGATCAGATGCCTTGTCACCGTTGGCAAAGCGCATTTGATGCACTTGGCCGTCGCGCTTGATGGTGACCTCAAGCAGGGTGGACAGAGCGTTGACGACCGATACCCCGACCCCGTGCAGACCGCCGGAAAACTGGTAGTTGTCGTTGGAGAATTTACCCCCGGCGTGCAGGGTCGAAAGGATCACCTCGACCCCGGGCAGGCCCATTTCCGGGTGAATATCCACCGGCATGCCGCGGCCGTTGTCCGCGCAGCTCAGTGAGTTGTCGTTGTGCAGGGTGACGGTGATTTCGCTGGCGTGCCCTGCCAGTGCTTCGTCAACACTGTTGTCGATAATTTCCTGGGCGAGATGGTTAGGCCGAGTGGTGTCGGTGTACATGCCGGGGCGTTTGCGCACCGGCTCCAGGCCCGTGAGAACTTCAATAGACTGTGAGGTGTAGTTAGACATGCTTTCCCATTTTTGTTGACTGGCCCTTGTCGGCACGCGCTCAGGCGAATCGTATTGTTGGCCGATGCGGGGTGCGACTATGGAGAGGGCGGGCTACCCGCGCCATCCTAGTTGAATTCAGGCCGTATTGTTAACTGTTCAGGCGCAGAAATGCCACTACTTCGGGCAGATGTCGCTCGAATCCCTGAAAACTGTGGTCGCCGCCAGGCTCACAGAGAATCCTGCACTCCCGGTAATAATCCATGGCGTGGCGATAGTCGAGGGTCTCGTCGCCCTCCTGCACCATTACCCAGTAGCGCGAGGGGGTAATGGTCTCGGGGTGTAAGTCGCGCAGACAGTCGAGGTCATCGGGGGTGACGGTAAAGTCTACTCCGGTATAGGGGTTGCGATGTTCGCCGACGAAGGCATCGCCAAAGGTGTGGGGGCGAACCGCGGGATTGATCAATACCGCGGGAAGGTTGTAGCGCTCGCCGAAAACGGTGCAAAAAAACCCTCCCAGGGAGCTGCCAATAAGGGCGAGCTGGTTGTCTTTTTTGTTCAGCTCGGCACTGATGATTTCGTCGAGGCGCTGGTGGGCGGCCGCGGGGGTGTTGGGCATATCCGGTATCAGTACATTCAGCCCGGGTAGGTGGCGCTCAGCGTAGAGTCTGGTTTGTTGCGCTTTGTGTGATGCAGGAGATGAAAGGAAGCCATGAATATAAATTAGCGTGTTGCTCATTCGTAACCGTCTGCTGTTCTGTCGATGGTGAATCTCACGCCGCTTACCCGCTCTACGCCGGTATCTACCCGACCGTCGGCAAATAGGGTGAACCAGCGGTACCCGGGGTTCAGCTCGTCTACGGCGAAGGAATTACTGTTTGGTGCGAATTGAATGCAGGTCGATGGGCTGGTCAGCAAGCGATGGGAGCGATGCCGGGTGTCTGACTGCTGGTGGACATGGCCGGAAACGATGGCGGCGATGTTGTCGCGGCTATCGATAATGTCGAACAGCTCATCAGCATTGTCGATGCGTTGCTCGTCCAGCCAGTCTGATCCCAAGGCGCGTAAATGATGGTGAACGAAAATCAGGCTGGGATTGTCGTCGGGTAAGTCGCGAACCAGTTGCAGCTGTGAGGGGGCCAGATGTCCGCCGACTTGTTCCGGCACCGCAGAGTTGAGAAATACCAGCTGCCAGGGATCCAGCTCCAGGGTGCTGCACAGCAGCTCCGGGGCCGCGACTTGCTGCATCACGCCCAGATCGTCATGGTTGCCGGGCAGCCACACAAGGCGATCGGCGAGTGCATTGAGCTTGGGCAGCAGACGCTGGTAGGCGGATTTGGCGGCGTTGCCCGACAGGTCGCCCGATGCGACAAGGACATCGATATGGGGGTGATTGTCGCGAATTAATTTAAGTACTTCGTCGAGGCTGTGATCGGTGTCCATGCCCAGCAGGCAATCGCCAAGACTTGTACCCAGGTGGCAGTCACTGATCTGTACCACGCAGAGTTCCGATGGGGCCGCAGCCCTTGCAGTAGTCACAAAGTATCTCGTGGGTTCCTTGAAAATGCGTTGCTACCCTGGGTAGGAAAACCAGCGAGCCTCCTACATCGTTACCTGATTATAGTCAGCATGACACGGATGCGTGGGAGGGGGGTATAGGTCCGGGACTGGTTAGTGTGATGGACTTCAAATTCCCCGTTAATCATTGCTCTGCTGGCTAACAAGTTCTGTTAGAGAGTGTGCACTAATTTCACCGCAACGCAAACACTGGCTGAGCCACTCGCCGAGAAAGCGGTTCAGCTGGGCTTTTTCATCCTGCTGAAACATGGCGTCGTTGGGGTAGGTGTAGCGCGGGCGAATGGGTCTTACGCCCTGGGACTCGACCACTTCGGCCAGCTCGGCGTCGTGATACATGCGCACCTGCAGACGGGTTTCCATCCAGCCCTGCGTCCTGGCGTGGTTAAGGCTCAGGTCGATCATCGTGGTGTACGGCGCGCGCTCCATAATATGCAGTTGCAGCGTCTCGGTGCCAACGCCAATGGACAGACTGCTGCCTTCGGCCAACTCGTCGGGTATCAGTTTGCTCAGGCGCAGGTAATTCATCTCGCAGTCGGCGAGAAGCGTGCTGAGATCGACTTTATAGGCGGTATCTTTCACATTGCTCCCACTTGTAATACGGCTCAGGGCGAGCGGCTTCATAATCCATACAATTAGTTAATAATCATTTTCAATAAGGGTGAGTCTGATAAACTGCGATGCTCACGCAGCCCACCGTTTCCCCGTTAGCAACACAGGTTAACTCTATGATTGCCCATCGTCACTTGCTTCGTGTCGCCTTTGCGGTTGCCCTTGGTGCACCGGCGGCCCACGCTGAAACCCTGCTGGATGTCTACGAACTGGCGGTACAGAACGACCCGCAACTGAAGGCCGCTGAGGCGACCTATCGCGCTGACCGTGAAACCGAGGTATTGGCGCGGTCCGCGTTGCTGCCACGGTTGACCGGGCAAGCATACTATCAGGAGTCAGAGACAGATGCGGCGTCGAAGAGCACGACCTTTTCCGGCACCTCGGCAACGGTTATCGATCAGCATACCTCAACCGATTCAGAATCCGAAAATTATTCACTGTCGCTGACTCAGCCACTGTTCGACTTGCCCGCCTGGTTCAGCTATCGCGCGGGCAAGCGGGTGAGTGAGCGCGCACAGGCCCAGCTTGCCTACGATCAGCAGCAGCTGATTGTTCGCGTGGCCGAGGCCTATTTCAATGTATTGCGTGCCCGTGAAAATCTCGACGCCTCCAAGGCTGAAGAGCGCGCGGCGAAGCGTCAGCTGGAACAAACCCAGCAGCGTTTTGATGTGGGCTTGATCGCGATTACCGATGTACATGAGTCCCGTGCAGTCTACGATTCCACCGTGGCCCAGCGCCTGGGCTTTGAGGGGGCGCTGGCCGTCGCCAAGGAGAACCTGAGCACGCTTACCGGACAGGAGCACCACAATCTGTGGTCGCTGAAGGGGGATTTCCCCATTGTGCTGCCGGAGCCCGCCGATCGCGCGGCCTGGGTAGAGTTTGCCCTGGCGAACAACTACCAGTTAAAGGTCGCCAATGCCGCGTCGGGTTCGGCCCACGATATGGCCCGGGCAAAGCGTTCCGAGCATTTGCCGAAAATTTCGGGCAGTTTCTCCTATACCAAGGATGACACCGACGGCTCTCGCACCTTTGATCCGCCAAGTACCTTCTCGGTGCCGCCGGAGAGCGAGTACGAAAGTGAGGTAGTGCGGGTCACGTTGACCATGCCGCTGTTTGCCGGTGGCGGTATCAGTGCCGGGCGGCGCCAGGCTTACGAGCAGTACAATGCAGCCAAATACAACGCCCAATTGGCCCAGCGTCAGGTGATCGCCGGCACCCGCGCCCAGCATATTGCAGTGCACACCGCCGTGCAGACCGTAAAGGCGCGGAAACTGAATATCGTGTCGGCGCGCAGCGCCCTGGATGCGACTCAGGCCGGTTATGAAGTGGGCACGCGCAATGTAGTTGATGTCCTGGATGCACAGCGCAAACTCTATGCGGCCATGCGCGATTACAGCAATGCCCGCTACAGCTACGTGGTGGATCTGCTCAAGTTGAAACTGAATGCGGGGACCCTGAGTCCGGCAGATATTCAGCAGCTGAATCGCTGGTTGCAGGAAAGCACCGCTGTTTCGCTGAAAGAGACTAAGGGCTGAGGCTTACTCTGCCCCGCTCGCCAATGCGGCGTCGATCTCGGCAATCAATGTTGCCAGCGCGCCGCGATTCCCCTCCATGACCGCCAGAGCGGCACTGCCCATCGACTCTCGTTTGCCCTGATTGGCCAATAACGAGGTTAGTACAGCGCCGATCTCCTGAGCGTCGGTTTTTATCAGCGCCCCCGCCTCCTCTAAACGTTGGCTGATATCGGCAAAGTTAAAGTCGCTGTGGCCGGTGAGTATCGGCAGACCCCATGCCGCGGCCTCGAGGCTGTTGTGGCCGCCGTGGGGGACCAGACTGCCACCAATAAAGGCGACATCTGCGCAGCCCAGCAGCACCAGCAGCTCGCCCATAGTATCGCCCAGTAACACCTGTATTGACCCGGTATCGCCGGTGCTGGCACTGCGGCGGAGGTAGGACATCGCCTGGTTTTCGATAAGCCGGGCGACGCTGTCGAAGCGTTCGGGGTGGCGCGGCACCAGTATCAGCAGCGCTTCAGGCAGTTGCGTGAGTAGTTTGCGGTGGGCTGCAAGCAGCAACTCGTCTTCGCCCTCGTGGGTGCTTGCCGCAATCCACACCGGGCGGTCGCTGCCCAGCGACTGGCGAAGCTCCCGGGCTGACCGGCGCTGGGTCTCCTCCAGTGTCAAATCAAACTTGATACTGCCGGAGACGCGCAGCGCGTGGGGCTCTACCCCCAGTTCAGCAAAACGCCGGGCATCGGCCTGGTGTTGGGCAACAATTCGATAAAAGGCGCGCATCACCGGTTTGCTGAGGGCGCCGGCACGTTGATAACCCGCCGCAGATTTTGCCGATAGTCGCGCATTGGCCAACACCACTGGCACGCCGCTGGCGGCGGTTTGGCAAACCATGTTTGGCCACACTTCGGTTTCCATGATGACTGCGGCCCGGGGTCTTATTCTTCGCAAAAAGCGGCGAATGCTGTCCGGTGTGTCGTAGGGTGCGTACACGTGAAACACCCGGTTGCCGAACAGCGCACGTACCCGCTCAGAGCCGGTGGGGGTCATGGTGGTGACCGTCACCGGCAGATCCGGGTGTTGCTGCAGGTAATGCCGGATCAGTGGTGCGGCGGCGATGGTTTCACCGACGGATACGGCGTGCACCCACAGCCCGCCGGGGGGCGGAGATGAGCGAAAAAAGCCGAATCGCTCTGCCACCCTGTGGCGGTAATCGGGGGCCTTCAGTGCACGGTAGGCGAGCCGCAGCAGCACCAGCGGCAGCAGCAGATAAAATAAAATACTGTATAGCAGTCGTGCCATGGAACTCGCTGTCTTTAACGTCGGGCGGCCAGCATAGCCGCCGCGATCAGGGATGTCATAGCATTTTAAGCAGTTCGTCCACGGTGGTGCGAATGCCCTTGGCTGCCTCGGAAATGCTGTTTGCGACCATGTACGCGGGGGTGGTGACCAGTTTGCGCTCACTGTCAACGCAGACCTGGTCGACCTTGCAGTCGAAGTGCTCGCCGCCCATAGCGGCAATTGCCGCCGATACCTCGGCGTCGTTGCCCACGGTACATTTCACCCCGGGGCCAAAAATTTTCGCCGCCATCGTCGGGGCGATACAAATCAGTCCGATGGGCTTGCCGGCCTGGTGCATGGCCTGGGCGAACTGAAGGAATTCCGGCAGCACCTGCATGTCTGCGCCTTTTACCGCGAAATTAGACAGGTTCTTCGCCGCGCCAAAGCCGCCGGGAACCAGAAGGGCGTCATAGTCATCGACCTTCGCGTCTTTCAGGTCCTTGATGTTGCCCCGTGCCAGGCGCGCGGCCTCTACCAGCACATTGCGGCTTTCCCCCTCGGCGACCTCGCCGGTAAGGTGGTTAATCACGTGCATCTGTTCAATGTTGGGGGCGAAACATTGATAGTTGATGTTGGCCTCTTCCAGGGCCATAAAGCTGATGACGCTTTCGTAAATTTCCGAGCCGTCATAGACGCCATTTCCGCAAAGAATTACTGCGACCTTTGTCATTACTCGCTCCCTAGCTATGTGTATGATATTGGGCTGGTTTTTGGTCGGGGGCAGGTGTTGCCCTGCCCTGCCTTGCCAGCGTCGCCGCCTACTTTAGCGCATGTGCGGCCGCCGTGCAGGGGCGATGGGCTTTTCCATCGCAAATTTAGCTGTGTTATCATCGCCGATCCTGAATTTTACGATACCAACTCGGAGAACCAAGATGAGCGACAACATCGTTCACGTCACTGACAGCAGCTTCGAAGAAGAAGTGCTTAAGTCCGATCTGCCTGTGCTGGTAGATTTCTGGGCGGAGTGGTGTGGCCCCTGTAAGATGATCGCGCCAGTACTCGATGAGATCTCTGGTGTTTACGCTGGCAAGATCAAAATCTGTAAGCTCGACGTTGACGCAAATGCCGATACTCCCGCCAAGTTCAGCGTACGCGGTATTCCCACGCTGATGATTTTCAAGGGCGGCAACGCCGAGGCAACCAAGGTTGGCGCACTGTCCAAGAGCCAACTTTGCGACTTCATCGACGGCGCTCTGTGATGACACTGCCCCGCGGAATTGCGGCGGGGCAGATTTTTAGGCTTTACGCTCCTGCCATTCGGTGATAGAGTCTCGTCAATCCCCATTTTTCACAATAATACCTGTTAGTTTTTTCGCTTCTGCTACGTCTGCGTCGTCCGCACGTCCGGTCACCTTTGTGTAGGTCACCCGGCACTCCTGCGTTCTTCGTGAGTCTCATCTTTACTCAAACCAACTACCCACGAACCTATGAACCTTACTGATCTTAAAACCAAGTCTGCCCAGGAATTGCTCGATATCGCCAAGGAAATTGGCCTCGACAACATCGCCCGCTCTCGCAAGCAGGACATCATCTTCTCCATACTCAAGCGCCACGCCAAGAGCGGAGAAGACATTCACGGCGATGGCGTACTGGAAATTCTGCAAGATGGGTTTGGTTTTTTGCGCTCTGCAGATTGCTCTTATCTGGCGGGCCCCGATGATATCTACGTGTCGCCCAGTCAGATCCGTCGCTTTAACTTGCGAACGGGTGACAGCATTGCCGGCAAAATCCGGCCACCGAAAGAAGGCGAACGCTACTTCGCCCTGCTCAAAGTAGACCAGGTTAACTTCACTCGACCTGAGCAGTCCAAAAACAAAGTTCTGTTTGAAAACCTTACTCCCCTGTTCCCCAATGAGCGCCTGACCCTGGAAATGGGCACCGGCTCTACCGAAGACCTGACCGGCCGTATCATTGATCTCGCCGCGCCAATCGGCAAGGGCCAGCGCGGGCTGATCGTTGCACCGCCAAAGGCGGGTAAAACCCTGATGTTGCAGAACATTGCCCAGAGCGTGATTCGCAACAATCCCGAATGTTATGTGATTGTGCTGCTGATCGACGAGCGTCCGGAAGAAGTGACCGAAATGCAGCGCTCTGTCGGTGCACGGGGAGCCGAGGTGGTCGCCTCGACCTTTGACGAACCCCCTGCTCGTCACGTACAAGTCGCTGAAATGGTTATTGAAAAGGCCAAGCGTTTGGTAGAGCACAAGCGCGATGTGGTGATTCTGCTCGACTCCATTACCCGTCTGGCCCGCGCCTACAACACCATCGTACCTAGCTCCGGCAAGGTACTCACCGGTGGTGTCGACGCCCACGCACTGGAACGTCCCAAGCGTTTCTTTGGCGCCGCGCGGAATGTTGAGGAAGGTGGCAGCCTGTCGATTATCGCCACTGCCCTGATCGACACCGGCTCCAAGATGGACGAAGTGATCTACGAAGAATTTAAAGGCACCGGTAACAACGAACTGCACCTCGACCGCAAAATCGCCGAGAAGCGCGTCTACCCCGCCATTAACATTCGTCGCTCCGGCACCCGTCGCGAAGAACTCCTCACCGGCGAAGAAGAACTGTCGAGAATGTGGATACTGCGCAAACTGCTGCACGGCATGGAAGACACCGGCGCGATCGAGTTTTTGATCGACAAGCTGAAAGACACCAAGACCAATGGCGAATTCTTCGATTCAATGAAAAGGAAATAAGCAAGGCGCAAAACGCGAGACGTCAGACGCCGGTGCAGTAGCGGTTTTCGCGTCTCGCGTCTTGCGTCTCGCGTTTAGTCATGACCCACCGCGACCTCAGATCCTTTATCCAGCATCTCGAAAAACAGGGCGAGCTGAAGCGTATCAGCTACCCTGTTGACCCCAATCTTGAAATGACCGAAATCTGCGACCGGGTACTTCGTGCCGGTGGCCCCGCCTTGCTGTTTGAAAATCCCAAGGGCTATGACTATCCGGTGCTGGCCAATCTGTTTGGCACGGAAAAGCGCGTGGCGATGGGGATGGGGCAGAAGGACATTGAGGCCTTGCACGAAGTCGGTGAGCTGCTGGCGTTTTTGCGCCAACCCGATCCGCCAAAGGGATTGCGGGACGCGTGGAATAAAATGCCGGTGTTCAAGCAGGTGTTGAACATGGGGCCAAAAATGGTCAGCAAGGCGCCCTGCCAGCAGCACCGCATTGAGGGCGATGCCGTCGATCTGCGTAAGCTGCCGATTCAAACCTGCTGGCCCGGCGACGCCGCGCCGCTGATTACCTGGCCACTGGTGATTACTCGCGGGCCGAACAAAGAGCGGCAAAATCTCGGTATTTACCGAATGCAGTTGCTGGGTCGCAACAAGCTGATTATGCGCTGGTTGTCCCATCGCGGCGGCGCGCTGGATTTTCAGGAGTTCAAGGCCACCCACCCCGGCGAGAAGTTCCCCGTGTCAGTGGCCCTCGGAGCGGACCCCGCGACAACATTGGGCGCGGTGACGCCGGTACCGGACACTCTGAGCGAATACGCTTTTGCCGGACTGTTACGGGGCGAGAAAACCGAACTGACCACCAGCATCAGCAACGATTTGCAGGTGCCTGCCACTGCCGAGTTTATTCTGGAGGGCTACATCGACCCCGAGGAAATGGCAGACGAAGGCCCCTACGGCGACCACACTGGCTACTACAACGAAGTTGATCGCTTTCCGGTGTTTACCGTGACCCATATTACCCATCGCGATCAGCCGATTTATCACAGCACCTACACCGGTCGCCCACCGGATGAACCTGCGGTGCTCGGCGTCGCCTTGAATGAGGTGTTAGTGCCTCTGTTGCGTCGGCAATTTCCCGAGATTATCGACTTCTATCTGCCACCGGAAGGTTGTTCCTATCGCATGGCGGTGGTCACCATGAAGAAGCAGTATCCCGGCCATGCCAAACGGGTGATGTTCGGCGTGTGGTCGTTTCTTCGCCAGTTTATGTACACCAAGTTCGTGATTGTATGTGACGACGACGTCAACGCCCGGGACTGGAACGATGTGATCTGGGCAATCACCACCCGTATGGACCCGGCGCGAGACACGGTACTGGTCGAGAACACCCCCATCGACTACCTCGACTTTGCCTCGCCGGTGTCCGGGTTGGGTTCAAAAATGGGCATGGATGCCACGAACAAGTGGCCCGGCGAAACTGACCGCGAGTGGGGCACGCCGATTGTGAAAGACCCGGCAGTAGTCGCGAAAATCGATGAGATATGGCAGGAGCTGGGGTTGTGAGAGCTGTGGTGCAAGACGCGAGGGGCAAGATGCGAGACGCAATACCGGCATTGGCGTTTTGCATCTTGCGTCTTGCGTTTCGCCGCTCACTGGGCGTTTCCCGTCTCCCGTCCAGCCTCTCCCGTTAATGCATACTCTGCCGCCGCTGTCGCTCTACATTCACATCCCCTGGTGTGTGCGTAAGTGTCCCTATTGCGACTTCAACTCCCATGCCCGTCAAGGTGAGCTCCCCGAATTTGCCTATGTCGACGCCATGCTTGAAGACCTCGATCAGGATCTTGGCTTTGTTCAGGGGCGGTCGATTCACAGCATCTTTATCGGCGGCGGGACCCCCAGTTTGTTCAGTGCAGCGGCCTATTCCAGGCTTTTTGCCGGATTGCGCGCGCGGTTGGGCTTTGCCGCAGACATTGAAATCACGCTTGAGGCCAATCCCGGGACCCTGGAGGTGGGGCGGTTCGCCGCTTACCGGACGCTTGGTATCAATCGGCTGTCTATCGGTGTGCAGAGTTTTGATCCTGAACAGTTAAAGAAATTGGGTCGAATCCACAGTGACAGCGACGCGCTGGCCGCCATCCACAGTGCCAGGCAGGCTGATTTCGATAATTTCAATATCGACTTGATGCATGGTTTGAGCGGGCAGACAGCGGCACAGGCGCTGGCAGACCTGACGACTGCCATTGATGCCGGAGCGCCCCATATCAGCTGGTATCAGCTGACTATCGAGCCCAATACCGAGTTTTACAAACGGCCACCACAACTTCCGGTGGAGTCTGAACTGGGGGCGATTCAGCAGGAGGGCCATGAGCTGTTGGCCGAGTCCGGCTTTGGACGCTATGAAGTATCCGCCTATGCCCGGCAGGGGCATCGGGCAAAGCATAATCTGAATTACTGGTGTTTTGGTGATTATCTGGCGATCGGCGCCGGTGCCCACGGCAAAATCACCGTAGCGGATAGCAGGGAGGTGTTTCGTTACCAGAAAACCCGCAAGCCCGAGGATTATCTCAGCCGAATAGGTAGCCGCACCAGCAAGCGGGAGATGATTGCTCGGGAAGAATTGCCCCTCGAATTTATGATGAATGCCCTGCGCCTGCGCGAGGGTGTGGATGAAGCGCTGTTCTTTCAACGAACGGGAGTGCCTCTGGGCGATATAAATAATTCGTTAGAGCAATTGCGCGCCAATGGCTTGCTGGTTAGACGAAAAGGAACTATCGCAGCAACGGATAAAGGCTTTGAATTTCTTGACAGTGTACTGGCCGAATTCCTTTAGTATTTGAATCTATTCCCCTTTTTATCTTTGCACCTGAGCAGATGGGAAATTTCGCCCGGTGTTGCGGTGTGATCACTTCAGTTGTAAACCTTCGGAATCTACATATCGTCGCCCGCGTGTAAATCAAGTAGAGTCCCGATATGCCTTGCTACAGCGCGATTAGTTTATAACGAGTAGTTCAAGCCATGAAAGGAGGGTAATTTACCGGCGCCCTTTGGATTATGGGGGTAGTCTATGATTGATGAGAAGGTTTTGAGATCAGCTCTGGATGCTAGCAGCGAAGGAGTCATGATATTTGCCACGGGCAGCCACGGCTGGGAATGCGTCTATGCCAACCCTTCCAGTGCAATGCTGTTTGGTTTTGACAGAGCGGACATCCTAGGTCCTGTAGACGGCGCCAGCAAACTTCATGGCATTTTGTTAGACAAATCCCTGCGTTCGACTATTCGTCAAACCCTGAGCACGGGTGAGAGTTTTCGTTACACCTTTGAAGTTGGACGCCTCACCGGAGGGACCTTTTGGTGTGAAATGAATATGTCGCCGTTAAACGATGACGGCGGAAATTGGACCCACACCATTATGATGGCCCACGATGTCAGCGACACAGTGCGCTATGCCAGAAAGATCGAGAGTAAGAACCGCCTGCTAAGAGAACAAAACAGCGCGCTGGAAAACATTGCCAGTCGCGACGATCTAACGGGCTTATATAATCGCCGCCATTTCGACGCAGAGTTGGCGAGAATGGTGGGCTTGCATGAACGTTTGGGGTTCCCTTTAAGCATTGCATTTTTTGATGTGGATTTCTTCAAGAAATTTAACGACAGCTATGGTCATCAAGCCGGGGACGATGTGCTGCGGGAAATCGCCATGGTGCTGCAGGACGGCTTTAGTCGCGAGACCGATGTTGTGGCGCGCTACGGCGGTGAAGAGTTTGTTGTGCTCAGTATCGGTGAGTCATTGGTGACCACGTTTTACCAGCATGTGGACACGGTGCGCGATGGTATCGCAGCACTGGCCATTCCACACAAGAGTTCTTCCTGCGCTTCGGTGGTAACTATCAGTGCGGGGATATACTTCGGTGACCTCGTTACCCCCGGCCAGCCCCAGTCAGTGATCGAAGCCGCTGACCGCGCGCTTTACCAGGCCAAACACGCCGGGCGAAATCGCGTTGAGATTTCTGAGCTTGTAGAGGTCCATCTTCCGGTCGGCCCAGGCTACGCAATCGGCGGTTGAGCGAGTGATTGACGGCGTCGATTACACATAGCGCACGGCACCACCGTCAATGCGGATGTTTTGTCCGTTGATAAACCCCGCCAGATCGCTGCACAAAAAGGCCACCAGATCTGCTACTTCCTGCCGTTCGGCGATGCGTTCACAGGGGTTGGGAAAATCGTGGCTCACAATGCCGGCAACGATATCCTCCCAGCGCTCACCCCAGCCCAACTTTGCGGCTCGTCGGCGATAGCTCTGCTCCAGCTCGGCGGTGTGAATCAGCCCCGGCGATACGGTATTTACCGTGACACCACTGCCGCTGAGTTCCTTGGTCAGGCTAACCGTCATAGTGGCGAGAGCGCCCTTGGCGGCATAGTAATGGGGCATAATATTATTCGGTTGGTGGCTGCCGATAGTGCCCAGTTGCACAATGCGTCCCCAGCCTTTCCGGCGCATCGCGGGGCTGAAAGCACGGCATAGCCCCGCCGCCGACAGCACATTGTGCTGATACATTGTCAGCCAGTCCTCTTCACTGCAGCTGGCCCATTTGCCGGCGCTGCCGGTGCCGTAGTTGTTTACCAGAATATCAATCTCACCAATGGTGCTAATCTGCTCTACCAGCTGCGCGCGCCCGGCCTCGCTGGTGATATCGCCCCAGCAGCTATAGCATTTCGCGCGTTTGGCGACATCCACTGCATCGCGCTGTTCCAATGCGTGAAATATTACCGTAGCCCCTTCGCGCAGCAGTGTTTCTGCGATCACTTGTCCGGTGCCCCGTGAGCTTCCGGTGACCAGGGCGAGGCGATTGTTTAAATTCAATTCCATAGCGACTCCAGTGCAAAGAGGGTGGCAGGCACACAGGCTGCCACGAATCGCGCAGCTTGGACAGGTTCATACCAGGACCGGGGGCGGCCAAGTTGCGGTTTTGATCCGGGCTGGGCATTATCGACGGCTTGGTAATGAAAGGAATCGCTGGTGAGCCGTCATCGGTGTAGTCCTGTCGCAGTGAAATGAGAGTGAACAGATGAAATTTTGTCCCCAATGCGCCGCGCCGATCGGTGAGGTATTAATTGACCATGAAATCCGTCGCGGTTGTTCTGACCCTGGCTGCGGTTTTGTGCATTTCAACAACCCGGTGCCAGTGGTGGCGATGATCGTCGAGGTTGAAGGCGGCGTGGTAATGGCCCACAACGTCAGCTGGCCGAAAAAGTTCTATTCGATTATCACCGGCTTTCTGGAAGCGGGCGAAGACCCGGAAGAATGCGCGCGGCGGGAAACCCAGGAGGAGTTGAACCTCCACGCGCTGGAAACCCGTCTGGTGGGCGTGTACCCCTTTGCCCAGCAAAACCAGGTCATTATTGCCTATCACATCAAGGCTGCGGGCCAGATCGCGCTGAACCACGAGCTGGACGACTACAAAATTGTCCCGCCGGAAGAGATCAAGCCCTGGCCAATGGGGACGGGCCTGGCATTAACCGACTGGCTGAAGACCCGCCTGTAAACAGGGGTCTGTCCCCGGGGACAGACCCCTATTCGTCGCTGCTGTCTTTGTCGGCTTTGCGGTCTTTTTCACTTTCCAGCTTGGCGATGGTGCGGGCTGCTTCGAGTTCCTCGGTGCGTATGCCCAGCTCGGCCTTGATCTCGTCGCGCTCGGCTTCATCCAGCTCTTCGTTTTTCAGGCTTTCCTTCAGCGACTGAATCTTGCTTTCCAGCGTATCAACGGTGCTGGTGATTTCGGCCTTGTTGAACAGCACGCCCTCGGCGTGGCCGTCGGTGTCCTTTTCGCGCTGGCGGTGGCGTTTGGCGGGGATGATTTTTCCGGCGGGGTCGAGCACCCGCTGGTTCATAAAGTTGGGCGATACGATCTCAATGCCGGCTTCGTGCAGGGCGTCCAGCATACGGCCCCTGAGCTTGGAGCGAGTGCTCACTAATAGCCCGGCTTCGTCCAGCCAACCGCTGGCACGATAGGTGACGGAGAAGTCGCCCAACCCGCGAATTTGTACAAAACCGTCGCCCAGTTCGGACTGCTCGAGGGCCTTTAGCAGGGCTGCCTCGATATCGCGGCGGTCAACGTCGTAGCCCAGCGAGACATCGGCGGAAATCACCGTGCCGGAGGACCGCACAACGTTGTAAGGCTCCTGTACCAGCAGCAGATTGGGTACGGTCACCAGCTCGCTGGTCTCATTCTGGATTTCCACATGGAGTAAGCCTCGCTGGGATACTCGCCCGAGTTCGTTGCGAAACTCGATGTAATCTCCTGCGCGAAAGCTGTTCACTGTGCGCAGCATAAAACCCGCCATCAGGTTTCCCATCACCGATGTGGAACTCAGGGCAATCGCGGCACTGGCGAGGAGGCCGATCAATGAAAACAACTGGCCGCGTAACTCGCTGTCCATCGGCAATGTGGCGATCAGCATGACCAGCCCAAGCAGGCGGAAAATCAGCTTGGTGCCTTGCTCCCGGTAGCGAATATCGGCGCCATGCTCCTTTTGCACTGTAAATATCTTGGCGGTGAACAGCCAGGCGATGCCGAGCACCAACAGGGTAATCAGGCTGGGCAGCCAGGGGAGGATCAGCGAGTGGGCAGTGCTTACAGGATCGTTCATATCAGGCCTTGTGGTCGTCTGCTCGGCGTGGTGTCCGCGTAGCAGCTGGATAGATGCAACAGCGCCAATCTACCAGATTGACGGCCTTTGCGTTGTCGTCGGTAGTGGCAATAGTACGGCGCTTTCTCCACGATGTCGCAGTCCACTCAGAATGGCCTCTCTGTGGTAAACTTGCGGCCTTTACTGGAGAGTCTACAGATAAGAGGTCAGCATGCCTGCATACCGTTCCAAAACCTCCACCGCCGGTCGCAATATGGCAGGTGCCCGCGCATTGTGGCGCGCCACGGGTATGAAGGACGGCGATTTCGATAAGCCGATCATCGCCGTCGCCAACTCCTTTACGCAGTTTGTGCCTGGCCATGTGCATCTCAAGGACATGGGACAGCTGGTCGGGGGCGAAATCGAAGCAGCCGGTGGGGTCGCCAAGGAGTTCAATACCATCGCTGTAGACGATGGCATTGCCATGGGCCACGACGGCATGCTGTACAGTCTGCCCAGCCGGGATATTATTGCCGACTCCGTGGAGTACATGGTAAACGCCCACTGCGCCGATGCGCTGGTGTGCATCTCCAACTGTGACAAGATCACTCCGGGGATGCTGATGGCGGCGATGCGGCTGAATATTCCGGTGATTTTCGTGTCTGGCGGGCCGATGGAAGCGGGTAAAACCAAGCTGTCGGAGCACAAGCTCGATCTGGTTGACGCGATGGTAATTGCGGTCGACGACTCCGCTGACGACGAAACCGTAGCGGAATACGAGCGCTCGGCCTGTCCGACCTGTGGCTCCTGCTCGGGGATGTTCACCGCCAATTCGATGAACTGCCTGACGGAAGCCCTGGGGCTGTCGCTCCCGGGCAATGGTTCGCTGCTGGCCACCCACGCCGACCGGGAAAAACTGTTCCGCGAAGCGGGTCGTCGTATCGTCGAAATTACCAAGCGCTATTACGAAGAGGACGACGACAGTGTGCTGCCGCGCAATATCGCCTGTCGTGATGCCTTCAATAACGCCATGGCCCTGGATATCGCCATGGGCGGCTCGACCAATACCATTCTTCACCTGCTGGCCGCTGCTCAGGAGGCCGAGCTGGACTTCACCATGAAGGACATTGACGCCCTGTCGCGCACGGTGCCCCAGCTGTGTAAAGTCGCGCCGAATACCCCGCTATACCATATGGAAGACGTACACCGTGCCGGTGGTGTTATCGGCATTCTCGGTGAGCTGGCCCGGGCTGGCCTGCTCAATACCGGTTTGCCCACGGTGCACGCGAGTAGCATCGCCTCGGCGCTTTCTACCTGGGACATCATGGTGACCGATAATGACGCGGTGAAGGAGTTCTACAAGGCAGGCCCCGCGGGTATACCTACCCAGACCGCCTTTAGTCAAAGCACCCGCTGGCCGTCGCTGGACGCCGATCGGGAAAATGGCTGTATTCGCGAGCTGGCCCATGCCTTCTCCACCGAAGGTGGTCTGGCGGTGCTCTACGGTAACATCGCTGTTGATGGCTGTGTGGTGAAAACCTCCGGCGTTGACGAAAGCATTCTGGTCTTTGAAGGCCCGGCCCATATTTGTGAAAGCCAGGAAGACGCCGTTGATGACATTCTTCACGACCGGGTGAAGGCGGGCGATGTGGTTATTGTGCGCTACGAAGGCCCCAAGGGCGGCCCGGGTATGCAGGAGATGCTCTACCCCACCAGCTATATCAAGTCCAAAGGGCTGGGTAAGGCCTGTGCCCTGCTTACCGACGGTCGCTTCTCCGGCGGCACATCGGGGCTGTCAATTGGCCACGCGTCGCCGGAGGCGGCTGCAGGGGGGGCAATTGCGCTGGTCGAGCAGGGGGATATTATCCGCATAGATATTCCTGCCCGTACCATTAATGTGCTGCTGGACGATAGCGAGCTGAACAAGCGTCGCAAGGCGATGGAGGCCAGAGGTGCCGACGCGTGGAAGCCGGTAAAAGAGCGTCCGCGCAAGGTGTCTGCAGCATTGAAAGCCTATGCCAAAATGGCGACCAGTGCCGATAAAGGCGCTGTGCGGGACGTCAGTCAGCTCGATTGACAGAACGCGGCGCTGGGCTATTCTTGAAGGGAGTACGTAGGGTTTTGCGAAGGTCGTTGTCGTAAAACCACGTACACCCCCAATGTGGTGTAGCTGATAGAATGTGCTGAAATGGCATCTGCAATGGAGGGCTTGGGATGACCGAACAGGTACTGACATCGGTGACACATGCCCATAGCCTTGGTGATTCAGGTGCTAAGTAGATCGTCGCGCAAAAAAAAACCGGATAACGACTTCCCCATTCGCTGGTTTCACCGGCTTGAGTTTCGCGTGGTTGCCAGTTTTGCAGCCCTTTTCATTCTGGTTGTTGTCAGCCTGTTTATCATTGGTAAAACCGTCGGTGAGTCGCTGATTCGCAGTCAGGCCTCGCAGACGGTTGCCGGCGCAGGAAGCGATGTGCTGGCGGAGCTGGAGCGGCGCGCGGCGAAGGCATCGATTATTGCACACAATATGGCGCGGGCCGCGCAGTGGGTGATCGACCACGACAACGGCCGACTGCTACTGCGTGATATGTTAAACCCGCCCGGGGCAGAAAGTATTATTGCCGGGGGCGGCGTTTGGCCGGAGCCCTTCGCCTTTGAGCCTGACTGCGAGCGCTGCAGTATTTTTTGGGGTCGTAACGCCAGCGGAGAGCTGGAATTTTATAACGACTACAATCTGATGGAAGGTGCGGGTTATCACCGGGAAGAGTGGTACGTGCCCGCCCGCTATCTGGCCCCTGGGCAGGACTACTGGTCCAAGCCGTATATCGACCCCCATTCCCGCCAACAGATGGTGACGGTTTCCACGCCGATGCACCGCAATGGTGAATTGCTGGGGGTGGCCACAGTGGATCTGAAGCTGGAAGGGATTGCCGAGCTACTTGCTCAGGCCACGTACAGCTTTGGCGGCTACGCCTTTATAGTGGATCGCAGCGGTCGCTTGCTGTCCTTCCCCAATGAAAAAATGGTGAGGGAGGGGGACTCGCCAACGGGTAACTCCCTTGAGCCCTATATTCACATTGATGAGCTGGCCCGGCGATATCCCGAGTACAGGCCGATAGTCGCCATGCTCAGCGTGCAGATGAAGGGCTTGAAACAGCGCAGCACGGCAATTGATACCCTGGCGGAAAAAATCAGCGACGAGAGCTACCAGATTGGCCGCGAGGAAGCGCAGCGAATCAGTTCAGCCTATTTTTTTGGTACGGCGGAGGCGACCAGGGCGAGTCAGGCTGGTGCCATTATGGGCAGTGACTTTCTTCTGGGGGAAAAGATCTACGTCTCGGTCACCACTATGCCCGGCACCTTCTGGAATATCGTTACGGTGATGCCCGACAGCGCCGCTCGGCTTGAAGCCACGGAGTTTGTCGATAGCCTGTTCGATGTCATTATCTACGCTATTTTGACCGTGCTGGTGGTGACCTGGTTGTTGATACGCGCCCAGCTTGCCATTCCGATGAAGCAAATGTCCCAGCAGCTACGTACCAAGCTGGCCCTGCAGGAGGGGGAGTCGGAATTGATCTTCACCGAAGATCGCGGAGAACTGGGGGCGCTCACCCATCTGTTTAACCAGCGCACCCTGCAATTACTCGACAGTCAGCAGGCGATAGAACACCTTGCGTTTTACGACCCGCTGACGGGCTTGCCTAATCGCCATATGCTCCACGTTCGGTTGAAGGCACTGCTGGCCAGTGTTGCCCACGGCGAGCTGCATTTTGCCCTGCTATTTCTTGATCTGGATCGCTTCAAGCATATCAATGATTCGCTGGGGCACGGCTTTGGCGACCAGTTGCTGGTGCAGATCGGCGAACGGCTGCGCAACGGTGCAGGCGCGGAATTGGTCGCTCGTGTGGGCGGCGACGAGTTTGTCAGTCTGGTGCTGAGTCCGGTGGCCCAGAGCGAGCAATTGCCCGCTCGCGCCGAGCAGGTTGCCCGTCATATTACTGAGTTGTTGGGCGCAGCCTTTGATATCAACGGCAATGACTACCATATCTCCACCAGTATCGGTATCAGTCTCTGTGTCAACGCTCGGGACACATCGGCGGACGACCTGCTCAAGCAGGCCGATACCGCGATGTACCACGCGAAAAACAGCGGCCGAAATACCTATTGCTTCTTTGAAGATGCCATGCAAAAGCGGGCCGACCAACGGCTCAAGGTCGAGAAGGAGCTGCGCTACGCCATCGATAACAATCAGCTGGAGCTGTATTACCAGCCCCAGCTCGATTCTGCCGGGCAGTGTGTGTCTGCCGAGGCGCTGGTGCGCTGGAACCACCCTGAGCGCGGTGTTGTGGCGCCGGGGGAATTTATTCCCATCGCCGAGGAGAGCGCGCTAATCGAGCGGCTGGGGCGCTGGGTGCTGCGCGCCGGTTGTTGGCAGCTACAGGAGTGGCAGAATGACGGCATTTACCTCGATCATTTGGCGATCAACGTCTGTGCCCGACAGTTCCATTGCGGCGATATTGTGCAGGATGTGCGCGACGCTCTGGACTACTTCGGCGTCGATCCGAGCCGGATTATTCTCGAGATTACCGAGAGTCTGATTGTTGAGAACGTGATCGACACCATTTCAAAAATGAATGAGCTGAAAACACTGGGGGTCAGAATTTCCCTCGATGATTTCGGCACCGGGTACTCCTCGCTGCGTTACCTGAAGCAGTTGCCGATCCACCAACTGAAAATCGACCAGAGCTTTGTGCGCGATGTGGCCTCCGACGAGAGTGACCTGGTGATTGTCGAGACGATTCTGTCGATGGCCCACCACCTGCGTCTGGAAGTCGTTGCCGAAGGTGTGGAGACAGAAGAGCAGTTGGCGTTACTGCAAGCGCGGAATTGTGAGTACTTCCAGGGCTATTATTTCTGTCGGCCTGTCCCAAGTGCGCAGTTTGTCGCATACGTCGAGGAAGCCCGCAATAAGGCGACGCTGGCGCAGATTTAACGCTGTGGTGGAATGGAATAGGTGCCGACAACGTGGGCCACGGGGTCGGGGTTACCTTCTGAGTAGAGCGACACCTCGCCCACAGCGAGGGTTTTGCCCAGTTTGATTAGCCGACATTCGGCGAGGATATCCCGATTGGCGCTGGGCTTGCGCAAAAAGTTGATATTCAGATTGGTCGTCACCGCCAGGGCCACGAGGCCAATTTCGCCGAGTATGGCAGCGTAGAGTGCTGCGTCAGCCAGTGCCATCAAGGTTGGGCCCGACACCGTGCCCCCGGGTCGCAGGTCGCTGTGGCCGATTCGTTTGCGCAGGGTGGCACTCAGTTTTCCCAAATGCTCCAGTTCAATATCAGCCTGGGGGAATTCCCGGGCAAAGAAATCAGCCAATTCCTGTTTGTCGATCATCGCGCATCCCCGCCACTTATGTTTTCGTTGAATACATTATCGTTTTTACCCCGCCTTGTAAAAGGCTGTGGCGTTTACGGCAGGGACAAAAAAGCCGCGACAGGCGCGGCTTTTGGGGGTGTGGCCCGATTTAGCTGAGTGGGTAGTGCTCGGGGTAGGGCAGTAACGCTACTCCGCTGTCTACCGCGGCCTTGGCGACCGCAGCGGAAACCTTGCCGAGCAGGCGGCGATCTACCGGTTTGGGGATGATGTAGTTTGGGCCGAAGCTCAGCTCGCCCACAGAGCAGGCGTCAATGACCGCCTGGGGGACGGGCTCCCGTGCCAGTTCGCACAGCGCGTGAACGGCGGCGACCTTCATCTCTTCGTTAATCGTGGTGGCGCGTACGTCAAGGGCGCCGCGGAAGATGAAGGGAAAGCCGAGAACATTGTTAACCTGGTTGGGATAGTCCGAACGGCCCGTGGCCATAATCAGGTCGTCCCGCACCGAGAGGGCCAGTTCCGGCACAATTTCCGGGTCGGGGTTGGAGCAGGCGAAAACAATAGGCTTATCTGCCATATTGCGCAGCATCTCTTCGCTGAGCAGGTTGGCGCCGGACAGGCCGACAAAGACATCGGCACCAACGATTGCTTCGGCCAGGGTGGTTGCACCGCTGGCATTGGCGAATTCTTCCTTGTAGGGGTTCAGGCCGGCGCGACCGGGGGTGATAACGCCGCTGCGGTCGATCATATACAGGTTGTCGTAGGTGGCGCCCAGACTAATCAGCAGGCGCATGCAGGCGATCGCGGCAGAGCCGGCACCCAGGCAGACGATTTTCGCGGTCTCGATAGACTTGCCCTGAATTTCCAGAGCATTGAGCATACCCGCAGCGGTAACAATGGCGGTGCCGTGCTGGTCGTCGTGGAATACCGGAATATTGCACTGTTCAATAAGAATGCGCTCAATTTCAAAGCATTCGGGAGCCTTTATGTCTTCAAGGTTAATCCCACCGAAGGTGCCGGCAATGCGGCGCACGGTGTCGATAAAGGCCTGTGGGTCTTCGGCGTCCACTTCGATATCAATGGAATCAACATCGGCAAAGCGTTTGAACAGCAGTGCCTTGCCTTCCATAACCGGTTTGCTGGCGGCGGGGCCGAGGTCGCCGAGGCCGAGGATGGCGCTGCCGTTGGAGATTACCGCGACCAGATTGCCCTTGCTGGTGTACTTATAGGCGTTGAGGGGGTCTTTGGCGATTTCGCGCACGGGTTCGGCGACGCCAGGGCTGTAGGCTAGCGACAGGTCGTACTGAGTCTCAGCGGGTTTGGTCAGGCAGATGCCGATTTTGCCGGGTGTCGGAATGGAGTGATAATCCAGAGCCGCCTGCTTCACATCTTTAGACATTGTCATGCTCTCGGTGTCTGTGCTCTCTCAAATGGCGAGAAAGCATATATAAAAGTATCTATTCCCACAAGTTTGCCCCTGGCGAAGGTCCGCGCCAGCTCTGCCTTTGCAGGAATTCATTGTGTTCGCCGACCACTTTCTGTACCGCCGGTGGTGTCCGGGTCGAGCACCTCAATCATCAACGGGTGGCGGAGGTCCATTTTCAACGGTGCGAAATTCCCCTTGGTTTTCCGCCAGCGGAGCCAGCCGCGAACCTCTATTTCTTTTCCCGGCCAGTGCTGCCAGGGTTGGTCGGCAAAATGGGACTGATCCCGTTTGCTGATACGCAGCACCACATCACCGTCGAGGTCGACCCATATTGCTGTGGCGCTTGTGCTGATTTTTTCGACTCGCCCCCGTATCACCTTGAAGCCGCTGTCGCGGGGGTGGCTCAGGTCGGTCGCTGCCGCAATCGGACGGGACCACAGCCCCAGTGCGTTCTGTCGCGCTTGTTGCTCCGCAGCGATAAGGCAGCGGGAGTCGGGCTGGCGAAGCTGAGGCGGTACGGCGATAAACCGTGCCAGACCCTGCCGTAGCAATGCTTCGCCCAAGTGGCCGCCATCTGGCCGGGTATATACTTCAGCGAGCAGGCGCTGGTAGCGGTCGCTGCCGTGGCGGCGAATATAGACCCGCTTGTTGGCGGGCAGTAAGGCTATCAGTGCCCGGTGCGCCTGCTCGGCGAAATCTTCGCCGGCCTTGCCGTCCCGAGCGCGCTCGGGGGCGTTGATGCTCAGCAGTCGCAGTCGCTGCCCGTCTCGTAGTCGTAGCGAGTCACCATCACTTGCGGTGTCTACCTGCACCGCTTCCAGTGGCCCGGAGGGCAGGCAGTCGGCGATGGCTGTCGCCGTGAAAAAAAACAGAACGGCGAATACAAAAATGCCCGAACGGTGGCGTCCGGGCATTTTTTTATTGTGTCCTGAGGTTTGCCGCAAGGTGCAAACTCGACACAATGATCAGGCTTTGGCTCCGCCCCGGCTGCCGAAACGCTTGCGGAAGCGATCAACGCGGCCGCCGGTGTCGAGCATTTTTTGCTTACCGGTGTAGAACGGGTGGCAGGCACCGCACACGTCTACGTGCAGGTCTTCTGCCAGGGTAGAACGGGTGGCGAAGCTGTTGCCACAGCTGCACGTCACATTGATGGCTTCGTACTTTGGATGGATATCGGCTTTCATCATTAAATCCTCTTCGGGCGCCGCCACCCGGTCATTTGCCGGGCACCGCGCTGGGCTGATGCGCTCGGTGGCCAATGGTTTGATACATTCAAACTGAACAAAAAACCACCGAAAAAACAGGCCGCGAATAGTAGCAGAATCGTACGCAGAAGCAAGGCCCCCGGCGGTTTTCCCGCAGATTTCCGCTCTTTGGTCACAATTTCTTATACACTCCCTCTTTTTATCTGCGGACTGCTATGCCCCCTCTGCTTGTATCAGTGGCGATTCCCTGTCCCCTGCGCCGCCGTTTCGATTATCTCTGGCCCGATAGCCTTGGCCGCGTGATCGAGGCCGGACTGCGGGTGCGGGTGCCCTTTGGTCGCAGGGAGGTGGTGGGCGTGGTGATCGCGCCGGCAGAGGGGGCAGCGGTGGATGCCAGTCGCCTCAAGGCCGTCAGCGAAGTCCTCGATGAGCGGCCCAGCCTGTCGCCGCCGCTACTGAGTCTGGGGTTGTGGGCTGCGGATTACTACCACCATCCGGTAGGTGAGTGCTTGCAGCAGATGTTGCCGGTGGCACTGCGCAAGGCCGCGACCCCGGCCCGAGCCAAAGCAGAGCGCTGGCAGCTGTGCGCCGGTGTCGATGTCAGTACTCTGCCCCCCCAGGCAAAACAGCAGCGCGCCCTTTGCGAGGCATTTCGCGAACACGGTGTGCTGAGCCGCGAAGCCCTGGGCGAGTTGGGCTTCAGTCGGGCAACCCTGCGCGAGCTGGAGAAAAAAGCGTTGGTTGAAGAGGCTGCAACCACCGCGGCGGTAGGGGGCGGCGTGCAGGGGCCGCCACTGAATGATGAGCAGCAGCAGGCCCTGGTAGCGATTACCGACGCACTGGGTCAGTTTCGGCGATTTTTGCTGGACGGCATTACCGGAAGCGGCAAAACCGAAGTCTATTTGCGTGGCATTGAACAGTGCTTGCAGCAGGGGCGGCAATGTCTGGTGCTGGTGCCCGAGATCGGCCTGACACCCCAGACGCTGCGCCGGTTTGAACGCCGTTTCCCCGGTCGGGTGACCAGTTTGCATTCCGGGTTGGCGGATAGTGAGCGCCTGCGCAATTGGCAGGCGGCGCGGGACGGGCACTGTGACATCGTGCTTGGCACCCGCTCTGCCGTCTTTGCCGACCTGCCCCGCCTTGGGCTGATAATTGTCGATGAGGAACACGACGCCTCGTACAAACAGCAGGATGGTTGGCGTTACTCGGCGCGGGATATCGCGGTAAAACGGGCTGCCGATCAGGGCTGCCCGATTGTGCTGGGCAGTGCCACCCCCAGTCTCGACAGCCTGCACAATGGTGACCAGGGGCGCTACCATCTGCTGCGCCTGCGCCAGCGTGCCGGAGAGGCCAGCGAGGCGGCAATTCGGCTGGTTGATATTCGTCAGCAGCCGCTTCAGGACGGCCTGAGCGCGGCCTTGCTGACGGCGGTGGATGCGACCCTGGCGGCGGGCAATCAAGTGCTGCTGTTTTTGAATCGGCGGGGCTTTGCGCCGGTGTTGCAGTGCCACCATTGCGGCTGGATCGCCGAATGTGCCGCCTGTGACGCCAGGATGACGGTGCATTATAAGCGTCGCCAATTGCGTTGCCACCACTGTGAGGCAGTGCGGGGGATGCCGCGAACCTGCCCCGACTGCGACAATGCCGAGTGGCTCTACGAGGGGCCGGGCACTGAGCGGCTGGAAATGAATTTGCAAAAGCGCTTCCGCGAGCGAGTGCTGCGTATTGATCGCGATAGCACCAGCGCCAAGGGCAGTATGGCGGCGTTGGTCGCGGAGGTGAGGCAAGGGGAGCCCTGTATTTTGGTGGGGACGCAGATGCTGGCCAAGGGGCATCATTTTCCCAAGGTCACACTGGTGGGAGTGCTGGATATGGACGCCGGACTGTTCAGTGCCGACTACCGCGCCACTGAGAGCAGTGCCCAGTTGCTGCTGCAGGTGGCGGGGCGCGCTGGTCGCGCCGAGCAAGCCGGGGAAGTCCTGCTGCAGACTCACTGCCCTCAGCACCCGGCCCTGCAAACGCTGGTGCACCGGGGTTACCGCCAGTTCGCCAGTACCCTGCTGGCCGAACGCCGCCTGCTGGGTTTGCCGCCGTTCAGTTACTGCGCGGTGATCCGCGCCGACGCTGTAACCCTGTCTGAGGCCGAAGATTTTCTGGCAACCCTGCGCTCGGCCCTGGCGGAGCCCGCCAACGACTGGCATATGGTAGGACCGCTGCCCGCTCCCATGGCTCGTCGCGCCGGACGCTTTCGCGCCTCGCTGATTCTGCAGGCCGACACTCGCGGGCGACTGCACGGGCAATTACAGCGGGCCTGCGCCGTTGCCGAAGGGCAGCGCGCCGGCCAGCGGCTGCGTTGGTCGATCGACGTTGACCCCATCGATCTGTTCTGACGCTGGCAGGCCGGCGTGTAAACAGCGATAATACGCGGCCCTTATATCCCCCACGCAAGAGAGTCCGGAATCCACATGAAAGAGATCGTCGCCAATTTAGTTGAACAGGCCCTGCAGACCGTACGCAGCGAAGCCGCCTGGCCCGAAGATCTGCATGTGTCGGTGCAACTGGAGCACTGCCGTGATAAGAGCCACGGCGACCTTGCCTGCAACGTGGCGATGATGCTGGCCAAGCCCCTGCGCAGCAATCCCCGCGCGATAGCCCAGCAAATAGTTGCTGCTCTGCCCGCCAGCCCCGACGTGCTCAAGGTAGAGATCGCTGGCCCCGGGTTTATCAACTTTTTTATGGACGAGTCTGCCAATCTGCGCATTATCGAGCGGATTTTTGCCGAGGGTGACCGCTTTGGTCGCGCTCCCGCCAATCAGCAGCGGGTGCAGGTCGAGTTTGTTTCGGCGAACCCCACTGGCCCGCTGCACGTCGGTCACGGCCGTGGTGCCGCATACGGCGCCAGTGTTGCCGATATGCTCGCCGCAGCGGGCTACAGCGTTGACCGCGAATATTATGTGAACGACGCCGGTCGCCAGATGGACATCCTTGGCACCAGTGTATGGCTGCGCTATCTGCAGGCCTGCGGTGAAACACTGGCCTTCCCCAGCAATGGTTATCAGGGTGATTATATTGCCGACTATGGTCGCGAACTGCTCGACAGCCACGGGGAAGCCCTGCGTCAGCCCGCCGCCAAGGTCTTTGACGGCATCTGCGCCGACGAGCCCGCCGGTGGTGACAAGGAAAAGCACATCGACGACCTGATTAACCGCGCCAAGGCGCTGCTGGGCGACGATTACCGCACCGTGTTCGACAAAGGCCTGAATGCCATTCTGGGTGATATCCGCGAGGATCTGGCGGAATTTGGCGTGGAATACCAGCAGTGGTTTTCCGAGCGCAGCCTGAGCACCGGTGAAGACCAGGTTGCCCGTGCCATCGACAAGCTGCAGGCCAACGGTTTTATCGAGGAGCGCGATGGCGCCCTGTGGTTTCTGTCCACCCGTTTCGGCGACGACAAGGACCGTGTCGTGCGTCGGGACAACGGTCAGACCACCTACTTTGCCTCCGACATCGCCTATCACCTGAATAAATTTGAGCGCGGCTACGAGCGCGTGGTGAATATCTGGGGCGCCGACCACCACGGCTATATCGCCCGGGTGAAAGCTGCCCTGCAAGCGCTGGGACTCGACCCCGAACGTCTGGTGGTACGGCTGGTGCAGTTTGTGTCGCTGTACCGGGGCGACCAGCAGGTGCAAATGTCGACCCGTTCGGGCTCCTTTGTCACGCTGCGGGAGCTGCGTGAAGATGTCGGCAACGATGCCGCGCGCTTCTTTTACATTATGCGCAAGGCGGATCAGGCGACGGATTTCGATCTCGAGCTGGCTAAATCGGAAAGCAAGGACAATCCGGTGTACTACATTCAGTACGCCCACGCCCGAGTGGCGAGTATCCTGCGCAAGCTGGAGGCCGAGGGGCAGCAGTGGACCCAGGAGAGCGGCCTGCGCCAGCTGAGCATGCTCAGCGAAGACGTTGAACGGGATCTGCTGGTTAAACTGGCACGTTACCCCGAAGTGCTGCGCTCGTCGGCGGAGCAGTTCGAACCCCACAGCCTGGCCCACTATCTGCGTGAGTTGGCGGGTGATTTCCACAGTTATTACAATGCCCACAAAATGCTGGGCGAAGATGCGGCCCTGCGCGATGCGCGACTGGCACTGTCGGTGGCGGTGCAACAGGTGCTGCGTAATGGTCTTACGCTGTTGGGAGTCTCGGCACCAGAGGAAATGTAATCATGGCAGCTAAAAAACGCCCCACGCGGGGCGCGACACGCAGCCCGGCGAGCAAGGGTTTGCCTGCTTCGGTGCTGCTGGGCACCGGTTTTCTGGCGGGTATTCTGTGTACCGTGTTGGTGGTCAATGCCCTGGGTGAACGGGAGGTCGCCGGACGGAAGGTAGCTGCGGTTCAGCAGGAACAGCCCAAGGCCAAGCCAGCCAAAACCGAAAAGGCCGTTGCCGGCACCAAGTTTGATTTTTTTACCGTGTTGCCTGAGCGGGAGGTGGTGGTCGCCGATGAAACCCCCGCACCGAAAAACCGCAGCAAGCCGGTGGTCACCGAAAAAACGCCCGCTCCCCCACCGGTGCCGCCGGAAAAGACCTTTCAAACCGGCGAGCGTTATATTCTTCAGGCGGGCTCCTTCCGCAATAGCGAAGACGCCGACCGCCGTCGCGCGCAGATTCTATTGCTGGGTCTGGATGCCAAGGTCGAGTCGGTTGAAGCCAATGGTGATACCTGGCACCGGGTGTATGTCGGGCCATTCCAGACCCATAACACCCTGTCCAGCGCACGTTCCAAGCTGATTGGTGAAAGTATCGACACCCTGGTTATTCGCCAGAAAACAGCGGGATAACTGTCTCAGGCGGGGCGCAACAGCGCCCTGGCCTCGCTCAGACTTGAATACGCGCTCGCCGCCCCCATATCCAACAAGCAGTCAGACAGCCGCTATACTGGGGCTAACTTTCTTCCGTCATTAAAAAAGGAGTCCCGCGTGGAACAGTTTCGCGGCACCACAATCTTATCGGTGCGTCGCAACAATCAGGTTGTAGTCGGTGGCGACGGCCAGGTCACCATGGGCAATACCGTCATGAAGGGCAATGCGCGCAAAGTGCGCCGCCTGTTCAACGACCAGGTGCTGGCCGGCTTTGCCGGAGGCACCGCCGATGCCTTTACCCTGTTTGAGCTGTTTGAAGCCCAGTTGGAAAAACACCAGGGCAAGCTGGTGCGTTCAGCGGTAGAGCTGGCCAAGGCCTGGCGCAGTGAGCGCTCACTGCGGCAGCTGGAGGCCCTGCTGATTGTGGCCGACAAGGAAACCACCTTGGTTATCAGCGGCAATGGCGATGTCATCGAGCCGGAAGACAATATGATCGCCATCGGCTCCGGTGGCGCTTTCGCTACCGCCGCGGCACGGGCGCTGATGGACAATACCGACCTCTCCGCTCGGGACATTGTGGAAAAGGGGCTCACCATTGCCGGTGATATCTGTATCTACACCAATCACAATCGCCGGATTGAAGAGCTCGAATACTGATCCGGTGTGTCCGGGGCGAGGCCCCATTCAAATATGAAGACAGCTCGCTGTGGCGGGCTTTTACGGAGTTACCATGTCGCAGATGACACCCCGTGAAATTGTTCACGAACTCGACCGGCATATCATCGGTCAACAGGACGCCAAGCGCGCGGTGGCGATTGCCTTGCGCAATCGCTGGCGGCGGATGCAGCTGGACGATGACCTGCGCAGCGAAATTACCCCGAAAAACATCCTGATGATTGGACCTACCGGAGTGGGTAAAACTGAAATCGCTCGCCGTTTGGCAAAGCTGGCAAATGCCCCCTTTATTAAGGTTGAGGCGACCAAATTTACCGAAGTGGGCTATGTTGGCCGGGACGTGGAATCGATAATCCGTGACCTGGTTGATGTGTCGCTGAAACTTCACCGCGAGCAGGCGATGGAGCAGGTCAGTCACCGTGCCGCCGATGCGGCGGAAGAGCGGGTGCTCGACGCCCTGTTGCCGCCTCCCCGAGGCGAGCAGAGCGAAGAAGAACGCAATAGCTCGACCCGCCAGTTGTTCCGTAAAAAACTGCGCGAAGGCGACCTGGACGAGCGTGAAATTGATGTCGAAGTGTCGATGGCACCGATGGGCGTTGAGATTATGGCGCCGCCAGGCATGGAAGAAATGACCAGCCAGTTGCAGGGCATGTTCTCCAAGATGGGCGGAGACCGCAAGAAGACCCGCCGTATGACAGTAAAGGCCGCGTTCAAGCAGTTACAGGACGAAGAAGCCGCCAAACTGATTAACGAAGACGAGTTGAAGGCCCGAGCCATCGAGGCCGCCGAGCAAAACGGTATCGTGTTTATCGACGAAATTGACAAGGTCGCCAAGCGCCAGGAATCCGGTGGTGCTGATGTCAGCCGCGAAGGGGTGCAGCGGGATTTGCTGCCACTCATTGAAGGTTGTACCGTGAGCACCAAGCACGGCATGATCCGCAGCGACCATATTCTGTTTGTAGCGTCCGGGGCCTTCCACCTGAGCAAGCCCTCAGACCTCATTCCCGAATTGCAGGGTCGTCTACCGATTCGTGTAGAACTGTCGGCGCTGACACCGGCGGATTTCGAGCGCATTCTCACTGAGCCCCGCGCGTCGTTGACAGAACAATACCAGGCCCTGTTGGCTACAGAAGGGGTGAATGTCACCTTCAGCGAAGACGGTATTCGCCGTATTGCTGAAACCGCCTGGGAAGTGAACGAGCGCACCGAGAATATTGGCGCGAGGCGCTTGCATACGGTGATGGAACGACTGCTGGAGGAAATTTCCTTCTCGGCGGGAGACGTTACCGAACCGCTGACAGTGGATGCCGCCTACGTAGAAAAACAACTGGGTGAATTGGCCAAGGATGAAGATCTCAGCCGGTTTATTCTGTAATTGCCCTGCCCCGCTGTTGGCCCTGTAAGGTGAGACCATGAGCAATGCCCCGCAGTCGATCAAACTGCACAGGAAGTCCCGCGAGCTGGAACTGGTGTATCGCGACATCGGCGGAGTTCGTCTGAGCTGTGAATTTCTGCGGGTGCATTCGCCGTCGGCGGAGGTGCGTGGTCACGGTCACGGCCAGGAAGTGCTGCAAACCGGCAAAATCGATGTCGAGATTGTCGATATCATTCCCACCGGCAACTACGCCTTGCAGCTGGTATTCAGCGATGGCCATGACTCGGGCATTTTTTCGTGGGATTACTTTCGCGAGCTATGCGAGCATCGCGAGAGTCTGTGGGACAGTTACTTGCAGAGGTTGCGCGAGGCCGGTGCCAGCCGTGACCCGCAGGAGCAGGTCATTCAACTGTTCGACCCCCGCGCTAATGAGTAGTGGGGCCGTGGGGCTTAATCTCTCAGGGTAATCAGCGGGCGCATATTGACGCCACCATCCTGCTCGAGAATGCCAATGTTCACGCCTGTGGCATTTTCCACCACAACAATTGGTGGCTCGAAGCGCGGCTGGCGAACAAACTTCAACTGCCAGCCAAAGTTTTCTATACGGCGCAGCGAACGCTGCTGCATATCGGTCAGCAGCGCCTCAATATTTGGGGGAATCGCGCTGTCGCCCGAGCGTTTCTCCTGTATCAGATTCATCCTTTTACCCCGCCTGTCTGTTGCTCATACCAATAACGGGATTTTACGCCTTACCTCAGGTGATCAATATTGAGGAAAGTACCTAGCGCAGGGCCGCGCGGTCTGTTTGTAAGCCTCCGGTAATCCCCGGTTGATCAAGGCGTCCAATTGTGCGGCAGCAGCTCTTCGATTTTAGAGGCCTTCTGCGTCGGCAGTTTTTCCATCACATCTTGCAAATACGCCTGCGGATTGAGGCCGTTGATCCTGGCTGACTGGATCAAGGTCATGATATTTGCCGCACGCTGCCCACTACGCAATGACCCTGCAAACAGCCAGTTTGAGCGCCCGAGTGCCCAGGGGCGGATTTGGTTTTCCACCCAGTTGTTGTCGATGGGCACGGCGCCGTCATCGAGACAGCGGGTTAAGGCGTCCCAGCGTTTTAAGCTGTAGGCGATCGCTCTGGCCGTACCACTGCCATCCGGCACCTGCTGTCGTTTGGCAATGAGCCAGTGATGCAATTGATCAAGGATGGGCTTTGAGTTTTCCTGCCGCTGCCGTTGTCGTTCCTCCGGGGGCAGTTCAGCCAGCTCCCGCTCAATCAAGTACAGCTCCTGGATATAGCCGAGCGCCTGCTCGGCTATCTGACTTTTATTGGCCACATGCAAATCATGGAACTTGCGTCGGGCATGAGCCCAGCAGCCAATCTCGGTAATCCCATTGGCAAAGCCCGCT
>NZ_JAAWWK010000005.1:0-22024 GCF_012272835.1 Spongiibacter thalassae
ACGCCGTCTGAATTTGCGGCAGCATACCGAACGGGATAGGGGGGCAAAGCAAGCGATCAATAAACGATCGCATTAATGGACTTTGCTAAGCAGCGGTTGGCTTAGATTTTGGGGGCAGGTCAAGTAAGCCGAAGTATCGGGGAGAATTACGGAAACAGTGTATATTCTACATTCCGCTTGATACGCCATAAAGATTAACCCGAATATTAACATAGGTTATTTATTAATATATTTAGGAACGTGTAGATGGATTACAGGCGAGAGGTTGATGGGTTAAGGTCTATAGCGGTCCTCCCCGTTATATTATTCCACGCTGGAATTACTGTTTTTGGCGGTGGTTTCGTTGGGGTGGATGTTTTTTTCGTTATTAGCGGGTATCTCATCTCGACTATTATACTTGACGAAATTGATGACGGAAAATTTAGTATAGTTACGTTCTACGAACGCCGCGCAAGACGAATACTTCCAGCTTTGTTTTTCGTAATTGTATGCTCTTTGCCTTTCGCGTGGTTTTGGTTGCTGCCTCATCATTTTAACGACTTCTCTGAAAGTATAGTATTTGTAAGTCTTTTTTCGTCCAATATATTATTTTGGCAAGAGTCGGGATATTTCGGTGGCGTGAATGAGTTAAAGCCTCTTTTACACACGTGGAGCTTGGCTGTTGAAGAGCAGTACTACATTTTTTTCCCGATTTTTGCCATGATGTTTTGGCGGCGGTGGAAGTCTTTCTTCTTAGGTCTGCTGGTTGTAGTCACTTTGGTTAGTTTTGCGATGGCAGAATGGGCATCTATTAATAAGCCAGTCGCAGGGTTTTTTCTATTACCTTTTAGGGTATGGGAGTTGTTTGTTGGTGTATTTTGTACTCTCTATCTACGAAAGTACGCATGTAACCCACTACCCCGTGGTATTCGAAACGCATTATCCGCTGCAGGGCTAATTCTGGTTCTCTTGTCGATATTTTTCTATGATGAGCACACCCCCTTTCCGGGTTTTTATGCTTTGGTTCCGACATTGGGTACAGCGTTTTTAATTTGCTTCGGAACGAGCGATACCCGAGTTGGGAAACTATTAAGTGCTCCTGTTTTTGTCGGTACTGGATTGATAAGTTACAGCGCGTACCTGTGGCATCAGCCCGTTTTTGCATTTGCGAGACATAGGTTTGAGGGTGATCTGAACATACTTGCCATGTTATCTCTCTCGGTTGTTTCAATGCTATTGGCGTATTTTAGTTGGAAGTATGTAGAGGCGCCTTTTCGAAACAAGAAGGCTATATCCAGAGAGAGTGTGTTCAAATTCAGTTTTGCGGGGATGGCGGTGGCGTTAGTCCTTGGTGTTGTAATGTGGCAGGGCGATGGTATTAGCGATCGGTTTGACAAGCGGACTATACAGGTACTGCAAGCAAGTGAAGGCGGGTGGCAAGATATTAATGAATGTGCGGTAACCGGAGTTGGAGTGTCAAAAAGGGTCGCAAGTGCCTGTGTCGGAGATGGATCAATTCCATATGTGTATTTAATCGGAGACTCCCATGCGGCCTCTATATCGAAGGCCTTACGGGAAGAGCTGTCGAAGGAAGGGATTCGTCTGATTTCATGGACAGAGAACGGTTGTTTTCCGGTTCCAGGTACGTCTAGGCTTCCAATCGTAGAAAATGGGTTCCATGAAAAGTACAAAAGTGAGGTATATGCTTTTATAGAAGCGAATCCAGCGCCGGTGATTATATCAACTCGCTGGCGTTTGTATTTGGATGGAGTCCGCTACAACAATGAGGAAGGAGGGGTCGAGTCCGGGAAAAATTCCCAGCATTACAATGTAAATAATTTAGACGACGATATTTACATGTATGTTGAAAGCTATCTAAAGGAGTTTTCAAAGGGAATGCCGGTTGTACTTGTCGGGCAAATTCCAGAGGCTGGATGGACTGTTCCCGATCGTATAGCAAAAGGGATAGCTTTTGATAATAAAGGGGAATCTGACACCTTATCTACAAGTTATGATGTCTTCTTGAAGAAGAACATGCGTGTAAATGAGTTGCTGGATAATCTGTCAGATAGAGCGATCGTGATAAGACCTGACTCATTAGTATGTAAGGATGTAACAGGTAGATGCGATAATCAGCAAAAACTGAATGCGTTCTATCGCGATAACAATCACCCCAGTTATGTTTATGCGCAAAAAATCGCGCGTAAGGTGGTGAGTGATATGAAAGCCGACAAGGGGCCTCGAAGCGATAAATTATCTCTTCTTTTTAATGATCGCTAATAGAATTACGGAAGGGCTTGTAACAATAGTATGGCCTAAGCGTCTATTGAGAGCTGGTTAGGCGTTGGCTGGTAAGGAGGGGGCGAGCGTTGTTTGCAATATGGTTATGATTAGAAAGCTTTGCAAGCGTCGTTTGGCAACCTATTTACCCCGGACAGTCCTTTATAGTTAGTAGTTGGTTTGGGTGGTCGGTTATAGAGGTTGATTTATGGCTTGGTTTAAGGTCTCCAGATCGATGCTTTTTTGTGTTATAGCAGTGAAGTTATTGGCGGGTTGCAATCATGGTGGATCTGCAAAGAGCTTTGGTCCTGACGTGGACTTGGATGGTGTTACCGATGCCGAGGATAATTGCGTAGGCGTTTATAACCCTGATCAGATCGATCGCGATCATGATTTGGTCGGAGACCGGTGTGACATAGACTATGCTCGGAATTTTCTACATCTTATCGGCGGACAATCGTTAGCGATTGGAGGCCAGGATTCACAGTATGTTAACGGTGTTCATGAGCCAGCGTTTCCACGAAATTTGTTGATGCTCGATGGCGGGCCAGTTGCGAGTGATAATAATGGACTTTTTGATAAATTAGTCCCGCTTGCAGAGGGCGATATAGTAAGCGTAGGTTCGAGCTATATGTTGGAAATAGCGGAGGACGCCATCGCTAATAATATGTATAACACGCTAGTGTTTAGTGGTCATGCGCGCTCAGGGATGAGTTACCAAAGCTTGAAGAAAGGTGGAGAGTCTGGGGCATACGAAAATACGACTGGATTACTCGAGCAAGTTGTCGACTTGGTTGGCAGCGTGACTGTTGAGTCGTATGTGTGGATCCATGGTGAGAAAGATGGGTTGGATAACAACTTAGATTATGAAAATAATTTGGTTGAGCTACGAGAGGATATTAATAGGGACTGGAAGGCGATAACTGGACAGGAAAATTCTATTCCGGTTTTAATATGCCAAACTTCTTCAGCCGGAGGTTTTGGATATAACGGAGGGGTTGACGAGGATTGGTTTCAGGTTCCGTTGGCTCAGCTCAGTGCTCATGAAGGGAATCCTGGTGAAATTTTACTTGTAGGTCCAAAGTATCATTTTCAATATACGGATTTAGCGCATTTAACGAACGATTCAACGAAGTTATTAGGCGAGTACTATAGCAAGGCATTTCGTAAATTTTCCGCAACAGGTATGTGGGATCCTCTTAGACCAGCAAGCGTAAAAGGTTTAGAGAGTGTTGTTACTATTGAGTATGAGGGGAACGTTGGCCCATTAAGATTAGACACCACGATGGTAAGGGAGGCTAAGAACTATGGCTTCGATTATCAAGATGATAGTAACGGGTCAATCGAGAGTGTAGATATAATCGGGGAAAATGTAGTCCAATTAACACTTTCTGATAATATTGGTCCCAATGCTATTGTTAGTTATGCGTATCATAACGGTGCTGGTGGTAGCGATAACCAAGCGGCAGGTTATGGTGATCGTGGTAATTTGAGAGACTCAGATTCCACACGATCTAGCTACAATGGGTTTCCACTATATAATTGGTCAGTGATATTTAGAAAGCAAGTCGAAGTTGAGGCGATGGCGAGTCCGTAGACGAAAACTGTCCAAGACCGAAGGGCTGCTGCCGCACAATTGAAGGCCTAATCAGCCGGCGTTTACCGGAGGCTTGCGTTGCAGAAACCTGATGAACTCGATGGTTGTGATACTCCCCAACATTGGCTTATATATGGTAGCCTGTTGATGTGATTACCTTGGTTAAAGTTGTATGAAAGTCACCGTTTTTGGTATCGGCTATGTAGGCCTCGTGCAGGCCGCCGTTCTGGCCGGTGTCGGCCACAATGTTGTCTGTGTCGACGTGAGCGAAGCTCGTGTGAAGCAGCTCCAGCAGGGCCAAATCCCTATCTATGAGCCTGGCCTTGAATCCCTAGTAAAGGCTAGCGTCGAGGCGGGCCGCCTGATATTTACTACTGATGCGGCCCAAGGCGTTAAACACGGCAAAATCCAGTTTATTGCAGTGGGTACCCCTCCTGACGAAGATGGCTCCGCTGATTTGAAGTATGTGCTGGCAGTGGCGAAGACCATCGCTCAGCATATGGCCGAGCACCGGATTATCGTGAATAAATCAACGGTGCCAGTGGGTACCGCCGACAAGGTATCGGCCTGTGTTGGCGAGGTGCTGGCGGGTCGCGGCGTCGATTTCGGCTTCGACGTGGTGTCGAACCCCGAATTCTTGAAAGAAGGGGCGGCGGTGGCAGATTGTCAGCGTCCTGATCGCATCATTATCGGCACCGACAGCGCGAAAGTTGAAGAGCGTATGAGAGAGCTGTATGCGCCCTTTAACCGCAATCACGAGCGGATGATCGTGATGGATGTGCGTTCGGCGGAGCTAACCAAATATGCCGCCAACTGCATGTTGGCGACAAAAATAAGCTTTATGAATGAGATTGCCAATCTAGCAGAAAGGCTGGGCGCTGATATCGAAAAAGTGCGCCAGGGTATTGGTTCTGATCCCCGAATTGGTTATTCCTTTATCTATGCGGGCTGCGGCTATGGCGGTTCATGCTTCCCTAAAGACGTTCAAGCCTTGGTGCATACCGCTGAAAAGGCGGGTTATATGCCCGAGTTGCTGCGCTCGGTGGAGTCGGTGAATCGCCGGCAGAAAGATAAGTTGTTTGCCCATCTCAATGCCTATTTCAACGGCGATTTGAGCAACAAGGTGATCGCCCTGTGGGGGTTGTCATTTAAACCCAACACCGACGACATGCGCGATGCTTCCAGTCGAGTGTTGATGGAGTCGTTGTGGGAGACAGGCGCCAGGGTGCAGGCCTATGATCCTGCGGCAATGGACGAGACTCAGCGGATTTACGGCAATCGCAAGGATCTGGCCTTGATGGGCACGAAAGAATCAGCTTTGAACGGGGCTGACGCATTGGTGGTATGTACGGAATGGAACGTATTCAAGGCCCCTGATTTCGATTTGATTAAAGACAGCCTGAGCCATGCACTTATTGTAGATGGGCGAAACCTCTATGAGCCTGAGTTGGTTGAGGGTTATGGTATCGCGTATTATGGCATCGGCCGAGGGCGCAGTGTGGTAGCGAGCGCATAGATGCCTTTTAGGAGCGAGGCCTCCTCGTGAATGTTTTTGATAGGTTCATTGGGCGTCGCTTGTATGGAATGTTCCCTCAGGGGTGAGGTTTTGGGTTTAATTTGATGGCGACGATTTTGGTGACCGGCGGCACCGGGTATATAGGCAGTCACACGGTGGTAGCGTTGCTGGAACAGGGTTATTCAGTCGTGGTGCTGGATAACCTGGTGAACAGTACGCTGGTGGTGTTGGATCGCATTGAGCAAATAACTGGCGCGCGGCCTCAGTTCGTGCAGGGTGATGTGCGGGATGCTGCTGCGCTGGATGATGTGTTTGGTCGCTTTGCCATTGACGCTGTCATTCACTTCGCGGGTTTGAAGGCGGTGGGTGAGAGTGTTCAGCGGCCACTGGAATACTATGATTGTAATGTGAATGGCTCGATGACCCTGTGCCGGGCGATGGCCCGCGCCGGGGTGTTCAAGCTGGTATTCAGCTCTTCGGCTACGGTCTATGGGCCAGATGCAGCGGTGCCTTATATTGAAACCATGCCTTTGGGGCAGCCTTCCAGTCCGTACGGTGCTTCCAAGGCGATTGTGGAGAGAATGCTTAGTGATGCATGCGCCTCGGACGAGCGCTGGTCGGTGGTGGCGCTGCGCTATTTTAACCCTATTGGCGCCCACGCCTCGGGGCTTATCGGGGAAGACCCCCTGGGTATTCCCAACAATCTGATGCCGTTTATCAGCCGCGTGGCGGTGGGTAAGCTGGAGCAGCTCCAGATATTTGGCGATGATTACGATACCCCCGATGGCACCTGTATTCGTGATTATCTGCATGTTGTGGACCTGGCCGAGGGCCACTGCAAGGCGTTAAACAGGCTGGAAGAGTCGGGCTATCACGCGATTAATCTGGGAGCAGGCAAGGGCGTGTCGGTGCTGGAAATGGTGAATACCTTTATGACCGTGAGCGGTCAGCCGGTGCCCTATGTGTTTGCGCCCCGTCGCAGCGGCGATTTGCCGGCCTTCTGGGCCAATGCTGATAAAGCTCGGCAGCAGCTGGGGTGGGTCGCGCAACGCTCACTACACGATATGATGGTCGACACTTGGCGCTGGCAGAGTAAGAATCCCAATGGCTATGGTCCATCACGTTAGCTTATTCGATATTCATTTCTAAATTATTTTGAGGACAAGTCATGTATCCGGTAATTATGGCTGGGGGCAGTGGAAGCCGTTTATGGCCAGCGAGTCGCGGTCTTTACCCCAAACAGTTTCTTCCCCTCGCGGGTGACCAAACCATGCTTCAGGAAACCTTGGCTCGACTGGAGGGGGTAGAAACCGAAGGCAGCTTGGTAATCTGTAACGAGGAGCACCGGTTTATCGTGGCCCAGCAGGCCCAGGAGTGCGGCGCGAATCTGGGGTCTATTATTCTTGAGCCTGTGGGGCGCAACACCGCTCCAGCGATTGCCTTGGCAGCCTTTGAATTACTGGAGAAAGAGTCGTCGCCCCTTATGCTGGTGATGGCGGCGGACCACTTGATTCGCGATGTGCCGGCCTTTCAGGCGGCGGTGGCCAGGGCCAGGGTTGAGGCCGCGGCAGGCAAACTCGTTACCTTTGGCATTGTGCCGGAGTCGGCACACACCGGTTATGGTTATATCAAGCGCGGTGCGGCGTCGGGCGAAGCCTATGATGTTGCGCAGTTTGTAGAAAAACCCGATGCCGAAACGGCCCGGTCTTACCTTGATGACGGCGGTTATTACTGGAATAGCGGCATGTTTATGTTCGCCGCAAATGTGTATCTGGATGAATTAAAACAGCATCGTCCGGATATTTATGCCGCCTGTGAGCAGGCCTGGCAACAAAAGCAGCGTGATGTGGATTTTTTGCGGGTGGGTAAAGACGCGTTTATGGCGTGTCCGGATGACTCAGTCGACTATGCGGTAATGGAAAAGACCGACCGTGCGGTTGTGCTGCCCTTGTCGGCGGGCTGGAGCGATGTAGGAGCCTGGTCGTCACTGTGGGAAGTGGGTGACGCCAACGAAGACGGCAATGTGCTGTTTGGCGATGTGCTGAGCCACGATACCCATAATAGCTATATTCGCTCGGAGCACCGTCTGGTGGCCACCGTCGGCCTGAAAGATGTAGTGGTGGTCGAAAGTAACGACGCCATATTGGTCGCCGATAAACACCGGGTACAAGAGGTGAAGAAAATCGTCGAGCAGTTGAAGGCGAGCGACCGCAATGAAGTGCTGCACCACCGTCATGTGCACCGCCCCTGGGGTGTATATGATTCGATCGACAATGGTGAACGTTATCAGGTTAAGCGGATCACAGTGAAACCCGGCGCCAAGTTGTCGGTGCAGATGCATCATCACCGCGCGGAGCATTGGATTGTCGTTTCCGGTACGGCCAAGGTTACCAATGGTGATAAGGAAATCCTGCTGACAGAAAACCAATCAACCTATATTCCGGTAGGTGTGGTGCATGCTTTGGAGAACCCCGGGGTCATCCCGCTTGAGTTGATTGAAGTGCAGTCGGGCTCTTATTTGGGTGAAGATGATATTGTGCGCTTTGAAGACCGCTACGGAAGAGCGCCGAAGTAAGTATCCGGGAGGGCCTGATTTTCGCGGGCAGGGCCCGCTCCCACAGGTTGGGTGTTGATGTAGGAGCCTGCCCAGCAAGCGAATGGGTGGGGCGCTGCAGTCGTTCGCGAGCAGGGCTCGCTCCCACGGGTTGGGTGTTGATGTAGGAGCTTGCCCTGCAAGCGAAGTTGTCGATGTGCCGTGCATGACCTTCTCCCGCAGGGCCCGACCTATTACGCTTGAAAATGTTAAGGAGCCACGGATGGCCCATAGCAACCGACTGCGGCGCGGACGAGTCAGTGAAATGGGCCGCTGCTATCTCATTACCTCCACGACACATAAACGCCGCAAAATTTTTTCATTCTGGCTGTACGGTCGCTGTGTCGTCTGCGGGATGATGGCCGTTAATGCTACCACGCTGAGCTACGTCGTTATGCCGGATCACATCCATTGGCTTGTGCAGCTTGATGGTGGTGAAAGCCTCTCAAGTTGTGTGCAAAAAATGAAATCGGTTGCCACCAAAAAACTGCGGCAACTGGGTGTGGCAGGGGAGGTATGGCAGGCGGGTTTTCATGATCGCGCGGTAAGGCGGGACGAGGACGTGATTGCTATTGCTCGGTATATTGTCGCGAATCCGTTGCGAGCTGATTTGGTTGATTCCGTTCGAGATTACGGCTTGTGGGATGCTATATGGATAGATCAACACCTGTAGGAGCTTGCCCTGCAAGCGAATGGGTGGGGTGCTGTGGTCGTTCGCGAGCTTGGCTCGCTCCCACGGATTGGGTGTTGATGTAGGAGCTTGCCCTGCAAGCGAATGGGTGAGGTACTGCAGTCGTTCATGAACAGGGCTCACTTCCACTGGCCTCGGCTCAATCCCCCGAAAATTGACTAGCCACTAAATCACTGCTAAAAATAACTCTAACGTTTGTCATGACTGTCCAAGGATTCGGTTTCGCAAGTTGGCGTAGGGACTGCCACCATTCGTTTTCCCTTCTCTCCTTTTGTTATCGTGTCTGGTCCTAAGCCAGTTGGAATTACTACTCTAATAACAAGAATTGGCTTCCTGGTGGGAGCATCTGATAAGCGACCAAAAAAACTACAAGGAGAGAGTGAGATGGCGCAAACATCTTTTGGGAAGCATCGCCTGCTTTCGGCATTAAGTTTGAGTTCAATATTAGTCGCCTGTGGCGGCGGTGGGGGCAGCGATGGGCCTGCCTTGCCTGTTGGACCTCAGCCGGTGGATGTCGAAATCAGTGGCCAGGCGTTGGCGGGTTCCGCGCTCAGCGGTGTGGTGAATGTCTACCGGGTCACCGAAGACGGTGAGCGAGGTGAGGCTTATACCGACGAAGTGACAACCTCTGAAAACAAGGATTATTCCATCAGTTTTAGTGGTTTGGAGGGTGACGCGGTGCTGGTTGAATTGACCAGCGATGGCTCAGAGGTGCTCTGTGGCTTGCCCGTGTGCGAGCGAGATGGCGACGGCAATGCAGCAGTAAGTTACGGGGAAAGTCATCGCCCGACGATCAGTCTCTCTGGCATGGTGGTGATTCGCCAATCACCGACGCCGTCGAGCTCCAGCGCTATTACCCGTGCAGAGGGTGGCGGCTTGAAGCTCACCGCGAATCTGAATGCGATCACTAAAATGGCCGCGTTATTGGCTCTGCAGGACGTGAAGTCCAATGACACCAATGTGCTCAAAGATGTTGTTATTGCGTCAAACGCAAAGGTTGCCAACCGCTTTGGAATCGGTGACCTTAATTTGGTGGATGCGCCTCAGGTTGACCTGACGAATCCAACCGCGTTGGGTAATGCAAACAAAAACGCGTTGGAAAACAGCCTCAAAATTTCGGGATTGCTGGGGGCTGCGGTAACTCAGGGCAAGGGTAATGCCATTGACACCGCGCTGGACGGACTGAGTTCAGATTATCTTGCCCAGGGGCTTGCTGACCGGGAAGAGGTGAATAGCGGGGCGGTGACGGTTGAGGAATCGCTCGAAGAAGCCCTGTTGTTGATAGACAAGTTGTCCGGTGCGCCGGCAAAAGACGAAGTCAAAACGGTGCTGACGACGGCAGAGGCAGATGCCCAGACCAATGGCTCGACCGCCAGTACGCAGGGCAATGTACCCGCCAATATTGGCGAGCAGGGGCTCGTTGCGACCAAGGCGATGGTGTCGCAAATTCGCGATTTGATAGCGGCGTCAGACATGTTTACGCCCACTACTAGCCAGGCAGCCTTCCGGGATGAGGTGGAGGCGACAGAGCTGTTGCTGGCCGCTGATCTTGACGTGACAAGTGCCGCGTTGGAAGCGGCGGGAACGGCCATCGGCAACGCAATCGAGGCTTATGAAAATAGCAGCACCCCGTTAACCAGCTATAGCGAAAATGGCATCACCGTGGCAATTACGACGTCGGGTAATACGGTGTCCTACAGTGTCGATCAGGATGTGGTGATTGAGACGGTTACCGTGGCGGTGACCGCAACGGCCGTGGATGCGGGGAATATGGTAGAGAATATGACGTCTACCAGTAATGCCGACGGTTCTACAACAGAGACGTATACCGGTAGCGGAGATGGCGAGGTGGCACTGTCGGGCTCCGCGGAAACCGACAAGGTAACAATGACGTTAAAGTCTGGATCCAAGTTGGTGGCCAAATTCAGCTATAACGACGAATCGACCTACAAGCAAACCAGCGACGCCGGAACGACCTCTGAAACCGATGAATGGAGTGACAGGTTTACACTGGATTCTGCCAGTCTTGTTATCGATGTGGCCATCACAGAGAAAGCAGCCAACCCTGTTGCGTTCACGGGCTCGATGAATATGTCATTGACGGGCCTCAATAGCACCACTGCCGGTAACTATGAGAACAGCTACGGCCCGACAGAGCCCTATTCCGATTCCGAGACTTACACCGAAACGACATCCTACAATGAGTTTACGGCGAGTCTTTCCGGCGAGTTGAGCGCGCCATCGGGAAGCTTTACCGGTAGCATGAGCTTCACTGCGGGTGCCTATTCGGTGACCTGCGATGTGGAGTCGAGTTACGGCCCACGGGACTTCGGCTTTTCTACCTATGAAGAAAGCGAAACCTGTGTGGATACCGACACCAACAGCGATTTTGCCGAGGTGAGCTTCAGCGTGATTTTGAACCTCGATGTGGCCGGCGTCAGCGACGATATGCGCATGGCATTCAGCGCAGACCGCAATGGCCTGGAAGATGGTGAGCTGGAGTTGGACTTTACCTATGAAGATGGCCGGGCACTGACCTTTGATTACAACAGCCGCACCGCAAATCGTACAGTGAATGTCACCAATCACAATGGCGTTGTCATGCGCGTAATTGCCCAGGAGACAGTGAGTGGCGATATTAAAAGCGCCGGGACCAAATACGCCGAACTGGATGAAGATGCCGGTATTTTGACAGTGACCTATACCGACGGCACCTTTGAAAGTTTTGCCCTGTAGATTCAGCGCCGGGTTAATGATGGGGCCTGTTGGCCCCTTTTTTCGTCTTGCATTGCGTGAATGTTCGCCAGCAAGGCTGGGTCCCACAGGTGATGCGTTCCTACATTGTAGGAGCTTGCCCTGCAAGCGAAGGTTCTGCTCTTGTGTTGATCTGCGCGGTGCGCGATGCTTCATGTTCTTTATGCGTTGTTATAAGAGGCCAATGTGTTGCATCTGACTTTTCCCTCTCGCGCCGGGTTACTCGGCGTGGCATGCCTGCTTGTGCTTCCCGCTGTGGCGAAGGAGCAATATACAATCTCGGCCTCGGTTGAGGTGGAGGCCTACAGCGATATTGGCCCGATCAAGCAGCTACTGGATGATCTGGAAGGCCCTGCGCTCGACGATGGCAATTTTGCTTTCACCCATAATCAAGCGGAGTTGAGTTATAGAGAAGGGGGTTTCGAGCTGTCGTTGTTTGCCCGCTACGACTACTACCTGCGGTTTAATCGCGATACCGTCGACCTGGCTTATCAATACAAAAATGATCTGCCTTTGGATGAGGGCAGGGTCTATCAGTTGTATCTCGACGCCAAACATATCCGTGCAAATGGGGTTGGCTACAGTTATTACTTTTCTCCGGCGGCAAAGTGGTCCTCGAAAGTACGCTTGAATTTATTGCGGGCACTGGAGCTGAAAGAGGGTGGAATGCAGGGCTTTCTGGTGTCCCGCGAGGATGACTACGATGCTGATATCGGCCTGGATTACATCTATTCCGAAGACACGCTGTTAAAGCGTCCCCCCGAGTCGGTGCGTGCCCACGGCTACGGCTTTGATCTTGACGTGGGCTACCAGCCGACCGCTCAGCTTGGCTTTTCGCTGATGCTGCGGGACGTGTTGACCCGGCTGGAGTGGGAGGGCGTGACCTACACTCGCGCCAGATTGACCAGCAACAATGTCAGCTTCGACGAAAATGGCACAATTCAAACCCGCCCCGCTCTGTCGGGAATTGAATCTTACCGCGACGAAACCCAGCGTATGCCATTACGTGCCGCGCTGGCGGCAGATTATCAACTATCCGGAAAATATGCCGTCAATGCCACGCTGTTCAGCTATGACGGGCGGGTGTTTCCGCGATTGGGTGGCTCGCAGCAGGTGGGCCAATTCTTGGTGTCAGCCGATGTTGATCTGCGATCCCGAGCACTGGCGGTGGGCGCTGAGCTTAGCGGGCTGTCGTTGATGCTGCGCAGCGATAATACCGATTGGGAAAAGGCCAGTCACCTGGCCTTTTCCCTGGCTTACCACTATCGGTTTTAAAACGACCAGTAGAGGTTGAAGGTTGGTGATACGCTCCAGAAGTGGTTGCTCGGCAAAATCCGGGTGACTTCAGCATTCTGGCCGTTGACCTCGGCGTTGTAGGTTACCCGGTCTTCATCGCGACGGTTGATATTAACGTCAACCGCCAGAGCCGCCATAAAGTTTTCGTTTAGCTGATAACCCACGGTCGGCGAGAAGCGGAACAGGTAGCCATCCATCGAGGCATCGAAGGTGTTGTCGCCGTCAGCGTTATTCAGGGTTTCCGAATACAGTGCAAGTCCTGCAAGGGCCTGAAACTGATAGCGCCAGCCGGGCTCCTTGGTGGTGAAGAACTCATTGTATTCGTAGCCGACATAGGCCACTAGCTGCGACACATCTTCAGTAATATTGCGGGTTTCCCGCTGCACCTGGTACTCGTCTTGCGGAGGGTACGTCCAGCCATAGCGGGTAAAGCTTTTCTCGATGTTGGCGCCACCGAAAACCGCGTAGTGGTTGCCCTCAACTCGTCGGGTCACCAACAGCTGAATGGCGGTGCGCTTGAGCGAGAAAATATTCTCTTGCACCAGTGTGTCATTGATTTCCCATTCTTCATCAATGGTGTTGGTGCCGATGTAGGAGGTGGTATTGAAGTAGAACCCCCAGTCATCGTCGTAGGCCACATAGGCGCCGCTTCGCTGTGACAACAGCGTGCCATGGGCGTCGCTTCGCACATTCAGATCTTCGCTGGGGGTAGTCGTTTCTTCGTAATCAACAAAGGTGGGGCCAATGCCGAGGAAGGAGAAACTTTGTCGAGTGCTGTTCGTGGTTTCGGCGATACTGACGATGGGGGCGGCAATAGCGAGTGCAACAAACCCCGCGCGCAAAAAATTTGTCGATAGTGTAAGCATGCTATTTTCTCTATCAGGCGTGAACTGATTCTGGGCGCAAAGCGGGCGGCTGAGCGCCCGCTCGCTGTACTCAGAGGGAGGTGGCGAAGGTCAGCGACACCGCCGCAGAGCGGTATATGTCGTCGCCATCCACTTCAGCGGTTTCAGGAGACAGGCTGACTTGCAGGTTGACGGCTTTGAACAGCTGCATGCCGAGGGAGAGCATGTCGAGTTTTTCGCCAGCAAGATTGCTGTGATAAGCCACTTGAACGCCGGGCAGCCACCATGGGCCGACATAGCCCAGGCCAATGCTAGCCCACTGGTATTCATGGCCGGCAACATTTTCTACGGAATTGGCTTCCAGTCCACCGAAAACCCGTAGCCCGGATTCGTGGATGGTATGGCTGGCTTCCAGTGCCAGTTGGGGTTCTAGCTCGTAGCTGTCGCGCAGGTTAATACGACCTTCGAAATTAGCCGCCGCATCGCAGTCGGCCTGCTGACCCTCGGTAGGCTTTTGTCCGCAGTCGATACCGATGTCGGCGTAATCAAATTCCTGGGGAATCAGGTTGCGAATGGTCGCGCCGAAATGGGATTTGCTGTTGTGCAGGGCAAAACCAACATCGAGGCCCAGGGTGGTGGTGTCTTCCTTGTTCTCGTCGTAGTTTTCCTCTGCGCGGTCAAAGGCGGATTCATCTTCGTCATCGCTGTCGTCGACAATGCGAATTACCTGACGACTAAGGCTGGCCTTGGTGAGTGTCAGGCGGCCACCGACGTTCACGTCGAAGTCGTTACCGGCGATGGCGAATTTGCCCATTTCTTTACCGTAGCTAACGCCAATCCGGGTAAATTCTCCGGAGCGTACGTAAAGCGAGGTGTCGGTTTCGATTTCCTCGTCGGCCTGGTTATAGCGCAGTTCATCGCCCAGAGCTTGAATGTTCACGCCAACACTCGCTTCCGCGTTGACCGCAATGGTGCCACCCAAGGCTTTGAACATGACCGGCAGCGCGGGCAGCGGCAACGCGACGTCGAAGGCCACGTAGGCGTTCTCATCGAGCTCGGCAACAAAGGCGTCAAACTCGGCCTTGATGGCATCGGCCTCATCCTGGGTGACATTTTCGCCGCCATCACTGTTGCTGGACTCTGCGTTGTCGAGGGCCTCTTCCATGCTGTCGAACTGTTCTGCCAGGTTATCAACCTGACCAATCTCGAGAGCAAAGGCCGGTAGCGAGAAGCCGCCCAGAGAGTAGCTTCTGTCGCCCAGCGCCACGGGAAGCATGGCGGGGTTGCTGGAGAAGCTAGGGTTGAAAAAGCCGGTATAGCTGCCTCGAGTGACAAGCTCTGCGCCGGCGGGCAGGTTGCCCGGCATGGCAGACACGGCGGAAGCACCGCTTAACAAGAGGGCTGTGAGCCCGCTGAGGCGGAAGGGGGTGCTGGATGTCATGGTATTACTCCTGTAATGGGGCACACTAGCCCTTATTCGATCCTGAAAGCTGTTCGAAATTGTTATTCTGCGGTGCACTTTACGATGCAGCTTTGTCCTATGGGGAAATAGTAGGCTTCAGAAGGCTATTTTTCCAATTATTTTATGGTGATATTTCCCGATTCGACGCTGCGCTAATGATTGCTTAAAGCGGTGTTTAAACTGATTTTAATATTCGGTGCAAAGAATTTAGTGTCCCGCAGGCCACGTTTATTGCGGGGTGATAAATATTCTACATATGGTATTATCCGCGCCGCAGCAGACAAGCCCATTATTAAAGGGTGCTTGGTTTATATTTTCAATCCAATTAATCAGTACATCGTCATAAGGTAATCTATGGATATTTCTACGCTTCAAAAACAATTGCAGGAAGAACACAAAGCGCTTGATCAAAAATTCAAGTTTATTTCTGATTTGCAGGCGTTGATGAAAAAACACGGCCAAACCACTGAAGGTTTGCTTGAAATATTGAACAGTGCCCCCAGTGAAGAAAAGGCCAAGCCCGCCAAGCGTGGTCGCAAGCCTGCTGCTGCCGCCAAACCTGCCGCTAAAGCCGTTGCCAAAAAGCCTCGTAAAAAGCAGGCAGCACGTCCACTGCGTAAATTCAAAAACCCGAATACCGGTGAGATTGCAGAAACCCGCGCTCCGCAGGTGGATAAGACCATCAAAGCCTGGGCCAGCGAATTGAAAGTGGATTGGCGCAAGCTGGAAATTTAAACGGCGCGTTGTGTTTAATCCCGTGTAAAATATCGCCTCTCTTGAGGCGATATTTTTTTATGGGCCATAGAAAATGTTGTTTCGCTTATCCACAGTATTTTAGTCTGCGATGCTGAATCGGGGAGTAAGGGCGTGTCGGTATTAAAGTATCAATGGCAGGTCTTTTTGTTGGCGCTGGGGTTTTTAACCCGAATACCTGTGCCGAATGATCCTGAGTTTTCCCAAAAAAAACTGGATGGTGCTGCATTATATTTTCCCGCTGTGGGACTGGTGGTAGGTGCAATTGCTGCCGCCACATACCTCATTGGGGAATATCTGTTTAATGATCGCTCGGTGGCGGTTTTGTTATCCATGGCAGCTGGCCTGCTGCTAACCGGTGCCTTTCATGAAGATGGTCTTGCCGACAGCCTGGATGGTTTCGGAGGGGGCTGGCGCCGGGACGATGTGCTGCGCATCATGAAAGATTCACGCATCGGCAGTTATGGCGCGGCGGGGCTGTTCGCCGTGCTGGCGCTAAAGGCTGCTGCCTTGATGGCGCTGGACACGTCGGCGCAAGTCGCTGCGGCGATGATCTTCGCTCATGTGGCCAGTCGCTGGTTGGCCATATCCTACCTGCTGGATTTAGCCTATGTGAGCGGGGAGGGTAAATCCAAGCCGCTGGCCACGCGTATCGATCTTCGACAATACCTGCTCGCCGGTATGCCCGTACTGATTCTGTTGCCGCTGCTGCCGCTGCAAACCATTGTCGTTGCGGCCCTTGCTCTGGTGGTTTTCCGACTGGGCTTCGCGGCATACCTGCGTAAGCGCATAGGCGGGTATACCGGTGATGCTCTCGGGGCGGCCCAGCAGATGGGCGAGGTGCTTTTTTATCTGGTGTGTTTGATCTAGCCGGGGTCAGTCCCCTGTGAGTCGGGGACAGACCCCTACTCCTTCCGGCCTTTATGCTTCCTCGGGGGCAGCCCCCTTACTCCGTGCCTGCCCTGGGGTCTGTCCCCGCTGTTACAGGGGACTGACCCCATCCAGCCGCCCCCACTCAGCCAATGTGTGAACTATTCCCACCCCAATCAGGGCACTAGTCCGGGTGGTATGGGTCTTACTACACAGATCACAGAGGAGTTACCCCATGAACAATGCTTTTTTAGTCGGTGGTGGTATTGCGCTTGCGGCTATCACAGCAACCGGCAGCTATACGGCTTACCAATATGCCGAGCCAAAGGCGCAGTTTGCCGAGGTATTGGCGGTGAAGCCGCTGACCGAGACCTATTTTGTCTCCCGTGAAGAGTGCTATGACGAGGTGATTCAGGAGCAAGCGCCTGCTGCAGACACGAATCAGGTAACCGGCACGGTTATCGGCGCGATTGTCGGTGCTGTTGTCGGCAACCAGGTGGGTGGCGGCAATGGTAAAAAACTGGCCACAGTGGCCGGTGCCGCTGCCGGCGGCTATGCTGGTAAACGGGTACAGGAGGATATGCAGCGCAAAAACATCCAAACCCGTACAGAGCGCCGTTGTCAGACGCTGCAAGATCCGCAGGAGAGGGTCACCGGCTATCGGGTGACTTATCAGCTCGGGGAACAAACGGAAACGATTGTGATGGACCATGAGCCAGGAGCAAGAATTCCGGTAAAAGACGGCGAGCTTCAGTTTGATGTCGCCGCAAATACTCCGTAACTCCAGCCAATTTTCAGAAAGCGATCATCCATTGAGTCGAGAGAGGGAAGGGCTATGAAAACAGTACAATTGCGAACCCACAGTTTACGAGCAAAGCGCAGCACCCGGTTTATGGGGCTGCTACTCTGCGCATTGGTAGCGTGGACAGGACTGTTCACCACTGCGGCGTCCGCGGCCATGGTAAGTACCGGCGAGGTTATCAGTGAGCAGCGTCTGGATCACGACAAGGCCGAGCTGAAAAAAGCCCTGCAGCAGGAGAATGTACGTGAGCGCCTACTCTCGCTGGGTGTCTCGCCGGAAGAGGTTGATGCACGCATCGACGCCTTGAGTGCGAGTGAGCTGGCGACCCTGCATGCGCAGATGGACGAACTGCCCGCAGGTTCCGGCGCGGTGGGTCTGCTGGCGCTGCTGGTGTTGATATTCTTTATCACTGACATTCTCGGTGTGACGGACGTATTCCCCTTTGTTCACCCCGCGAATTAACCGTTTTGGCCGATGGCGCTGCACCGCGCTGTCGGCCTTTCTTGTTCTGCTCAGTGCGTGTAGCACTGTGCCCACACTGACCTCCGATGTTGAATCCCGTGCTTTAATTGATGTGCCCTTTGTGGCTCAGCAGGACTTTTACTGCGGCCCGGCGGCGCTGTCGTCGATTGCTGCCTATCGCGGCATCGCTAGCTCGCAGGAAGACATTGCCCGGCAGAGCTTTATTCCCGGACGCAAGGGTAGCCTGACGATTGAAGTGCAGGCTGCTGCCCGACGTCAGGGCTTGTTGCCCTATCCGCTGAAGGGAGGTATCAACGCCCTGCTGGATGAACTCGCGGCGGGCAACCCGGTGATGGTGCTGCAAAATCTGGGGCTGAGCTGGTGGCCAAAATGGCACTATGCGGTGGCAACCGGCTACGATCTGACAGAGCAGGTTATTTATCTGCACTCCGGCAGTCGCGCGCACTATTCGACAACGCTGGGCAATTTTCTGGCGACCTGGCAGCGTGCCGATAGTTGGGCGATTGTGCCCGTCGATGCGGAGATACGTCCCGCGAGTGCTGAGCCGTTGGCGTATATTCAAGCGGCCCACGCCTTTGAGGAAACCGGCCACAGTGAGCAGGCCATGGCCTATTACACCGCCGCCGTCGAAACCTGGCCTGATTCCGCATTGGCCCATATGGCACAGGCCAATGCGGCCTACAACAGTGGCAACGTCACTCTTGCGGTGGAGGCCTTTGCCGCCGCGCTGGCCCTGAAGCCTTCTGCCAGTTTGTGGAATAACTACGCCTATGCCCTGCAGGCAGCGGGTTGTCACGATGCCGCAGTGGCGGCGATCAGCCGTGCCCAGGCCCTGTCTGCCGACAGGGCCTTTGCCGAAAGCGCTGCGGAAATTATCGCCCTCAGTGTCGAAGCGGGTTCAGGCCCCGCCCCGGCAAGCTGCCCCTGAACCGGGGTCTGTCCCCGGGGACAGACCCCGGTGTTTAGAGACGGCCGCCTTTGCCTTGTTTGGCCTGAGCGAACAGGGCCGCCATGGTGGCGTTTTGCGCGGGCTGGCTGGTGCTGTGGTTGCGCTGGGCTTTGCTCGGGCGCTCGCGATTACTGCCGCCGCGGCCTTCCGCCTGATGTTCGCTGGCCTTGTCTTCCAGACGCATGGACAGGGCGATGCGCTTGCGCTGGGCATCTACCTCCATCACCTTGACCTTAACGATGTCGCCGGCTTTGACCACGGTGTGGGGGTCTTTGACGAAGGTATTGGACAGGGCTGAAATATGCACCAGACCGTCCTGGTGGACGCCGATATCGACAAAGGCGCCGAAATTGGTCACGTTGGTGACCACGCCTTCCAGAATCATATCCGCTTCGAGGTCGGAGATCTTTTCCACGCCGTCTTTGAATTCGGCGGTTTTAAAGTCCGGGCGGGGGTCGCGACCGGGCTTGTCCAGCTCCTGAATAATATCGCTGATAGTAGGGATGCCGAAGCGCTCGTCGGCGTAGTCCGCTGCGTTCAGGCTCTTCAGGAAGCGGCTGTCGCCAATCAGGTTGTGCACTTCACGACCGCAGCGATTGACGATTTTCTCAACGACAGAGTACGACTCCGGGTGAACAGCCGAGGCGTCCAGCGGGTTGTCGCCGCCCATAATTCGCAGGAAGCCCGCCGCCTGTTCAAAGGTTTTGGCACCAAAGCGGCTGACGGACAGCAGTTGCTCGCGGCTTTTGAAGGCGCCGTGCTGGTTGCGGTAGTCGACGATATTGGCGGAAATCGACAGGTTCAAACCCGACACCCGTGACAACAGTGCGGGAGAGGCGGTGTTTACATCGACGCCGACGGCGTTTACGCAATCTTCGACAACCGCTTCAAGGCTGCGTGACAGGGCGGTTTGCGATACATCGTGCTGGTACTGGCCAACACCGATGGATTTGGGATCGATTTTTACCAGCTCGGCCAGCGGGTCTTGCAGCCGTCGGCCAATGGAAATGGCACCGCGAATGGTCACGTCTAGGTCAGGGAATTCCTTAGCGGCATACTCCGAGGCGGAATAGATCGAGGCGCCGGATTCATTGACCATGACGCTGGCGCAGTTCAATTCCGGGTGGGCTTTGAGCAGGTCTTTCACAAAGCGTTCGGTTTCGCGGCTGGCGGTGCCGTTGCCAATGGCAATCAGCTCGATGTTGTGGGTTTTTATCATCGACAGTAGCACGGCTGCAGACTCGGCAATCTTGTTTTGTGGCTGGTTGGGGAAAATCGCGCCGTGGTCGAGTACCTGGCCGGTGGCATCCAGTACCGCGATTTTCACGCCGGTACGCAGGCCAGGGTCGAGTCCGATAGTTGGACGTGGTCCGGCAGGGGCGGCCAGCAGCAGGTCTTTCAGGTTGCGAGCAAACACATCAATGGCGGCGGCGTCAGCCCGTTCGCGCAGGCTGCCCAGCAGGTCGGTTTCCAGATGGGTGTAGAGTTTGATCCGCCAGGTCCAGCGTACCACCTCTTTCAGCCAGCCGTCGGCGGGGCGGCCCTGGTCCTTGATGCCAAGGTGCTCGGCAACCATGACTTCACAGGGGTGGCTGGTGCTGTCCTCGTCTCCGGCAGTAATACTCAGCGCAAGTATCGCTTCGTTGCGCCCGCGGAACATGGCCAGTGCCCGGTGAGAGGGGGTGGTTTTGAGCGGTTCGCTGTGTTCAAAGTAATCGCGGAACTTGGCGCCTTCCTGTTCCTTGCCTGTCATCACCTTGGCGGACAACTGGCCGTTCTCCCACAGGTAGTTGCGCAATTTGGCCAGCAGGTTGGCGTCTTCACTGAAGCGCTCCATCAGTATGTACTTGGCACCGTCCAGAGCGGCCTTGATATCGGCGACGCCCTGCTCGGCATTGATGAAGTCCGCCGCGAGCACGGCGGGGTCCTGACTGGGGTCGTCAAACAGTGTGTCGGCGAGGGGCCCCAGGCCCGCTTCCAGGGCGATTTGACCCTTGGTGCGGCGCTTGGGTTTGTAGGGAAGGTAGAGATCCTCGAGTCGGTTCTTGCTGTCGGCGGCGAGAATATCCCGTTCCAGCTCGGGGGTGAGTTTTTCCTGTTCACGAATGCTGTTGAGAATCGTCGCTCGGCGGTCTTCCAGTTCCCGCAGGTAGGCCAGCCGACTTTCCAGGTCGCGCATTTGAGTATCGTCCAGTCCGCCGGTCACTTCTTTCCGGTAGCGGGAGATAAACGGTACGGTCGCGCCCTCGTCTAACAGCGCAATGGCAGCGCTGACCTGAGTAGGCTGAACATTGAGTTCCTGGGCGATGCGGTTGGCAATGGCACTCATATTATTGAATCCGATACTGGCTTAAAGCGAGCCATTATGCAGAAACTTTGCTCGGCCTGCGAGGCTTGACAGCCGGGTCAATCAGTGGCGGTTAGCACTTCAAACATGGCGCTGCACTCTTCGTAGAAATAGCGGAACGCCGGGGCGAGATAGGGGGCCGCGAGGGACATAATCTGAAACACACCCCGGTGAATCATAATTTCGTCGCTGTCGTCCTGGTGGTTGTTGCGCAAACTGTTGAAGTTAAGCCAGAACGTCAGGTTCAGGGTGACGTTGTCACACAGTCGAGCTACCTGTGATTCGTCGATATCAATAATTTCTGCGGCGATCAGCTCCTCTGCCACGGCCTGTACCGCGCGCAATTTCAAGTCCAGCAGTTTGCCGAAGCGTTTGCCGATGTCAGGGTAGCGCAGCAAAATATCGTTGAGATTACGGTACAGGTAGCGGTGCTTATACAGGTGCTCGAAAACAATATACAGATAAAACCAGGCATCTTGAGGCGCCAGATTTTTCTCCAGCGGGGCTTCGAGGATATCAATCAGCTCGATTTCAAAGCCGGCGAACAGCGCGTGGATAATCTCTTCTTTACCATGAAAATGGTAGTACAGGTTGCCGGGGCTGATATCCAGTTCATTGGCAATATCGACGGTAGTAACGTTCGCCTCGCCCTCCGTGTTGAATAGCTCGAGGCTGGTGAGCAGAATCTTGTCTTTGGTCTTCATGCCTGTCCATGGTGGCTGTTTTAGCGAGGGCCTAACCGTGACATGACCGGCTGCACCTGTCCAGCACCTTTAACCGGGGTCTGTCCCCGCAAAAACGGGGACA
>NZ_JAAWWK010000005.1:22124-453950 GCF_012272835.1 Spongiibacter thalassae
GACCCCCGGGACAGACCCCCGGGACAGACCCCCGGGACAGACCCCCGGGACAGACCCCCGGGACAGACCCCCGGGACAGACCCCCGGGACAGACCCCCGGGACAGACCCCCGGGACAGACCCCCGGGACAGACCCCGGTTAAAGGTCGCCGCGGTAGAGAATGGCTTCGTGGAGGTGGGGCAGTTCAATATGGTCAGCGGCGGCGAGGTCGGCGATGGTGCGGGCGACTTTCAGAATGCGGTGGTGGGCGCGGGCGCTGAGGTTGAGTCGCGCTTCGGCCTGCATCATAAATTGCGTGCCGTCGCGGTTCAGGCTGCAATCTTCGGCCACCTCTGGAGCGTCGAGCAGGGCGTTGACTTTGTTCCGGCGCTGCATTTGCCGCTGACGGGCTTCGCATACCCGCTTGCGCAAGGTGGCGCTGTCTTCTCCGGCGGGGCTTTGTTGCAGTTCGCCCACCGCCATGCGCTGTACCCGCAGGCGCAGGTCGATGCGGTCGAGCAAGGGGCCGGAAATACGATTGCGATAGCGTTGTATCTGGTCCGGTGTGCAGCGGCAGGGTTGGCGGTCGTCGCCATCGTAGCCACAGGGGCAGGGGTTCATGGCGGCGATAAGTTGAAAACGAGCCGGAAATGTCAGTTGCTGGCGTGCGCGGGAGATCACCACTTCGCCGGATTCCATCGGTTCCCGCAGTACCTCCAGCACTTTGCGGGGAAACTCCGGTAGTTCGTCCAGGAACAGCACACCCCGGTGGGCCAATGAGATTTCTCCAGGGCGGGGGCTGCTGCCTCCGCCAACGAGGGCGGCGGCGGAGGCGGTGTGGTGGGGTGTGCGGAAGGGGCGTTGCAGCTTTAACGGCTGGCCGGCCACCGATTGCATAATGGCGATATCGCACTGCTCCTCATCGGTGAGCGGCGGCAATATTCCGGGCAGACGGCTGGCGAGGAGGGTTTTCCCAGTGCCAGGAGGGCCGCTGAAAAGGAGGCTGTGGCAACCGGCGGCGGCAATTTCCAGCGCACGTTTGGCCATCGCCTGCCCCCGCACATCGGCAATGTCCGGGTAGCGCCCGCCGTCGTCGATAATATCGGCGCAGCTGCCCTCGGGCAGTGGCTGGCGCTGGCAGAGGTGGGCGGCCACGCTGAGCAGGTCGGTCGCTTCCCGCAGTGCGCTGGCGTTCACCAGTGAGGCCAGACCGCTATTGTCTTTGGGGAGAACCAGGGTTCTTTGGGCCTGTTCGCACTGGATGGCGGCGGGCAGGGCGGCGGCAACGGCGCGCAGTTCTCCGCCAAGACCGAGTTCGCCGAGAAATTCATAGTCGGCGGTTTGCTGCTGGGTAAGTTGGCCGGTAGCGAGCAAAATACCGATGGCAATGGGCAGATCGAAGCGGCCCCCTTCCTTGGGAAGGTCTGCCGGTGCCAGGTTGACGGTGATGCGGCTGACGGGGAAGTTGAACTGGGAGTTTATTAATGCCGATCGCACACGGTCCTTTGCCTCGCGCACGGTGGCCTCGGGCAGACCGACTATATTGAAGGCGGGCAGTCCCCCTGAGAGGTGGACTTCGACGGTGATTAGTGGGGCATCGACACCCAGGCGGGCGCGGCTGTATACCGTGGCAAGGGCCATAGACTCATCCTTGAGTAGACGGCACCGAATCTGCGCGAGGGCGCGCGGAGTCGGCTAGGTCGGAGTGTTGTCGTCAAGTTGACGGGTGATGTCGGCGAGCTGTGCCTCGAGGGCCTCGACCCGCGCCCGAGTGCGGTTGAGCACGGCCAGCTGCGCGTCAAACTCGTCCCTGGACACCACATTCATTTTGCTGAAGGCGTTCTGCACCAGTACCTGGAGTTTGGCCTCGATATCCTGCTGAATCTCGGGCCCCTGACTGATAAGCCGGCCCGCCTGTTCGGCGAGTTGAGAAATAAAGTCCGGTCGTGCCATGGATCTGCTACCTTTTTTAACAATGGGGCATCGCCGCTTAGTGTACTGTATTTTACCCGCAGGCGCGTCGTGGCCGGAGTTGGCGGCACGCACAAATGAGGTGCGATTAGCGGCTGTAAATTAATGTTGCGCGAGGGTGGTGCACAATTCTGGTACAAAGTTTGCTGTCGGTAGTTTGAATCAGGCGACTCACGCGCCACCAAAGTGCAGCACACTCGCTGTCAAAGTAAGGGTATTTTTTGAAGGTTTTACCACGTATAGCGCCGATTTCGGCACCTGCCGGGACACCGGGCGTCGCCGCGACGGCGGCAAAGCACTGGGCGGCGGCCATTGAATTGGACTTTGAACATCGACGGGATCGCACTGCTTTGGTGCGATCAAGCCATGTTGGTCCCCTGAGAGTGCAACGACCCTTTTACCCGGAGGGAGGGTGTTGCCACTTATATTTACTGCACCCACCGGGCGGCATGGTGCCCGGTGATGAGCTGAGTGTTGCCCTGTCGCTGGCCAGCGGCAGCCATTTGTTAATGACCACGCCCTCTGCCGGCAAGGTGTATCGCAGCGATGCACATGCCACCCGTCAGCGCCAGGGCGTTATGGCCAAGGTGGCTGCGGGGGCGATGCTGGAATGGCTGCCCCAGGAAACGATCGTCTTCGAGGGTGCTCAAGGCATTTTGCACAACCGCTTTGAATTGAGTGGCGACGCCCGCCTGTGCGCCTGGGATATTGTGGTGCTGGGCCGCCGCGCCAGTGGTGAGGCCTTTCGCCATGGCCGCTGTGAGCAGCTCTTTGAGGTCTATCGGGAGGGGCGCCCCCTGTTGCACGAGCGCACGAACTATATTGGTGGCTCGGCAATGTTAACGGCACCCTGGGGCATGGCCTCGGCTTCGGTCAGCGGCAGTATGGTGGTTACGCTGAGCACTAACCGCGACCAGTTGGACAGCCTGCGCGAGTCACTGGCGGCGTTGGCGCTGGCCGGTGAGTGGGGGCTGAGCCAGAAGGGAGAGTTGCTATTGGTGCGATACTTGGGCGATTCAGCGGAAAAGGCGCGCTGGGGGTTTGAGCATATCTGGGCGCGTGTGCGGCCGATGATGGGGCAGGCGGTGGTGAGCCGTCCGCGTATCTGGAATACCTGATTTTGATAATTCGACAAGCTGATAAGGCAGGAAATTAACGATGGAATTGAGTCCACGGGATAAAGACAAACTGCTGATTTTTACCGCGGCCCTGCTGGCCGAGCGGCGCAAGGCCAAGGGATTGAAACTGAACTACCCCGAGGCCATTGCGCTGATTAGCGCAGAGGTGATGGAGGGGGCCCGTGAGGGGCGCAGTGTGGCGGAAATGATGAGTGCCGGTCGTCAGGTGCTGGGCCGGGATGATGTGATGGATGGTGTGGCTGAAATGATCCACGAGGTTCAGGTAGAGGCCACCTTTCCCGACGGCACCAAGCTGGTGACCGTGCACAACCCCATTGTTTGATTGCCTCAGTGGCAGCATAAGGAGACAGCCATGATTCCCGGAGAAGTGCAGGTTGCCGAGGGCGAAATCGAATTGAATGCAGGGCGACAAACCCTGCGCATAGACGTGGCCAATAGCGGCGACCGCCCGATACAGGTGGGCTCTCACTACCATTTTTACGAAACCAACCTCGCACTGGTGTTTGATCGGGAGGCGGCGCGGGGATTTCGCCTGAATATAGCCGCGGGCACGGCGGTGCGTTTCGAGCCCGGACAAAGCCGCGAAGTGGAGCTGGTCGCATTGGTCGGCAAACGAGAAGTATATGGATTTCGCGGCGATGTGATGGGACCGCTGGATGGTCCTTCGGCATCGTCAACCGCAAATAAGGGAGCAGACGCATGACTCGCATTGACCGCCGCGCCTACGCGGATATGTATGGCCCCACGGTGGGCGATCGCCTGCGTCTGGGTGACACCGAGCTGTGGATTTCGGTCGAAAAGGACTACACCCATTACGGTGAGGAGGTGAAGTTCGGGGGAGGCAAGGTCATTCGCGACGGTATGGGCCAGAGCCAGCTGGGCAGCGCCGACACCCCTGACACGGTGATTACCAATGCCATTATTCTCGACCACTGGGGCGTGATCAAAGCCGATGTGGCCATCAAGAGCGGGCGTATTGCGGCAATCGGCAAGGCCGGTAACCCGGACATCCAGCCCGATGTCGATATTATTGTTGGCCCCGGCACCGAAGTGATCGCCGGTGAGGGTCAGGTACTCACCGCAGGGGGCATCGACGCTCACATTCACTTTATTTGCCCCCAGCAAATTGAAGAGGCCCTGATGAGTGGGGTGACCACCATGATTGGTGGCGGCACCGGCCCGGCCACCGGCACCAATGCCACTACCTGTACGCCGGGGCCTTGGCATCTCGGCAAAATGCTGCAGGCGGCGGAAAGTTTTCCGATGAACCTCGGCTTCCTTGGTAAGGGTAATGCCAGCCTGCCCCTATCGCTGGAAGAACAACTGGAAGCGGGGGCGATGGGCCTCAAACTGCACGAGGACTGGGGAACCACTCCTGCGTCGATAGACTGTTGCCTGAGTGTGGCGGAAAAATACGATGTGCAGGTGGCAATTCACACCGACACCCTCAATGAGTCCGGTTTTGTTGAAGATACCCTCGCAGCCTTCAAGGGGCGTACCATTCACACCTACCACACCGAGGGTGCCGGGGGTGGTCACGCGCCGGATATTATCAAGGCCTGCGGCTCCGACAATGTGTTGCCCTCGTCAACCAACCCCACTCGGCCGTACACGGTGAATACCGTGGACGAGCATCTGGATATGTTGATGGTGTGCCATCACCTCGATCCCAATATTCCTGAAGACGTCGCCTTTGCCGACTCGCGTATTCGCAAGGAAACCATCGCCGCCGAAGATATTCTTCACGACCTGGGGGCGTTTTCGATGATCTCGTCGGATTCCCAGGCCATGGGCCGCGTGGGTGAAGTGGTGTGCCGCACCTGGCAGACTGCCCACAAAATGAAGGTGCAGCGCGGTCCTCTGCCCGAGGACAGCGAGCACAACGACAACTTCCGCGCCCGTCGTTATATTGCCAAGTACACGATTAACCCAGCCATCGCTCACGGTATTTCCCATGAAGTGGGATCGGTGGAGGTGGGCAAACTGGCAGATCTGGTGCTGTGGAAGCCGATGTTTTTCGGTATCAAACCGTCGATGATTATCAAGGGCGGGGCGATTGCCGCGGCGCCGATGGGCGATCCCAATGCCTCGATTCCCACCCCGCAGCCGGTGCATTACCGAATGATGTTTGGTGCCTATGGCAAGGCCTGTACCGCAACCGCGGTGACCTTTGTCAGCAAGGCGGCGTTGGAGACTGATCTGGCAGAGCGGTTGGGGCTGGAGCGCCCGCTGGTGGCGGTGAAAAACTGCCGCTCGGTGACCAAGGCCGATATGGTGCACAATAATTATCAGCCGGTGATGGAAGTGGACCCCGATACCTACGAGGTGCGCGCCGATGGTCAGCTGCTGATCTGCGAGCCTGCCACGGAATTGCCCCTGGCCCAGCGCTACTGTCTGTTTTAAGAGAAGCGAATACCCACTATGCTCGAATGTTATGAATACTTTACCGGTGCCGACGCCCAGGCGTTGTCGGTGGCAGCTGACGCCGAATTACGGCTGGTGTTTCAGGACCGGCAGCGCAGCCGCTGTCGCGCCCGTGCTGTAGATGGCCGGGAAGTCGCCTGGTTTGTGGAGCGCGGCGTGGTGCTGTGTGATGGCGATGTATTGACCGCAAGCAGCGGTGAAACCGTGCTGGTGTTGGCGGCGGAGGAAACCCTGTCGGTGGTGACGAGTAACGATGCCCTGCTGTTATGCCGAGCGGCCTACCACCTGGGCAATCGGCATATGCCCTTGCAGGTTCTAGAGGGGGAGCTGCGCTACCAGCACGACCATGTGCTGGACGATATGGTGCGGGGTTTGGGGCTCTCGGTGGAAGTTGCACAGCGTCCTTTTCAGCCGGAAAACGGTGCATATCATGGCTCGGGTCACGGCCATGCCCACGGTCACTCCCACTCTAACTCCCATGGGAATGGCCATTCCCATGGGCACAGTCACAGAGATGAGCACGCCCATGGCTAAGCCACTGCTGCACCTGATGCAACTGGTCAGCCCGGCGCTGCCGGTGGGGGCCTATGCCTACTCCCAGTGTCTGGAGTTTGCGGTGGAGAGCCGCTGGGTGAGCTCACTGGCAGAGGCCGAGGACTGGATCGGCGAAGTTATGGGGCACAGCCTTGGCGGGCTGGACCTGCCGGTACTGCGCAGGCTTCATCAGCTGGCCACTGCTGACGATGACGAGGGGCTGATTTACTGGAACGACTTTTTACAGGCCAGCCGGGAATCCCGGGAGCTGCTGCTGGAAGATGTGCAGATGGGCGAGGCCCTGCTGCGGCTGATGCGGGATATCGACCTTCCTGCCGCCCAGCGCTGGCCCGAGGAGCGCCCGCCCAGCTTTGCCACCATGTTTGCCCTGGCCGCTGTGCATTGGCAGGTGGAGCTTGACGACTGCCTGGATGGCTTTGCCTGGAGCTGGCTGGAAAATCAGGTGGCGGCGGCGATAAAGCTGGTGCCGCTGGGACAGACCGATGGCCAGCGACTGCTGCTGCGCCTGATGCCGAAACTGAGCGAGGCGGTGGCCAAGTCGGCCCACCTCGGCGACGACGAATTGGGGGTGGGGCTGCCGCGTCTGGCGATGGCCTCGGCCCAACACGAAACACAGTATTCACGTTTATTCCGCTCCTGAGTCAGGGTGACTCGCTGCGGAACTATCTGGTTTGGAGAGATACATGAAAAAACCCGCCTTGCGTTTGGGAATCGGTGGCCCGGTGGGCTCTGGTAAAACAGCACTGGTAAAAACCCTCTGCGCAGAGTTGAAGGACCGCTTTAATATCGCGGTCATTACCAATGATATTTACACTCGGGAAGACGCCGACTTTCTGCTGCGCCACGAGGTGCTCGACGAAGACCGCATCCTCGGTGTGGAAACCGGCGGCTGCCCCCACACCGCGATTCGCGAAGATGCGTCGATGAATTTGTCGGCGGTGGGTGAGCTGAATCGCCGCTTCCCTGGCCTGGAACTGGTGATGATTGAAAGCGGCGGTGACAACCTCGCGGCCACCTTCAGCCCGGAATTATCCGATTTGACCATCTACGTGATTGACGTCTCTGCCGGAGACAAAATTCCCCGCAAGGGCGGCCCGGGGATTACCCGCAGCGATTTGCTGGTGATAAATAAAATAGACCTGGCACCGCTGGTCGGCGCGAGTCTTGAGGTGATGGATCGCGATGCGAAAAAAATGCGCGGCGATAAGCCCTTTGTCTTCAGCAACCTGAAAGACGGCACCGGTGTTTCCACCATCATCGACTTTATCGTGCACCAGGGAATGCTGGAAACGGCGCAATAGGCTCGACGGGCTGAGCTGGATGTTTCGGGGGGCTGTTACTCCTCCATTGCCCCCATTATTGCCTCTGCCATTGCCGCCAGCACGGCACCGCGTGTGTCGGCGTTCAGTGCGTCGGGGTGGGGGGCGGCATACTTGCCCTGATCGTTATCAAAATATTGGTGAGAGCGGATCGCTCCGGGGCCGGTGGCCAGTTGGTGCAAAATCCGCACACCGATGCCGATATCCTTTCCCGCCGAGGCAAAGCCTTCCTTGACCATTTTACTGGCGAGCATTGAGGCGGGGTTGACCGCAACGATACTCTGATTGGCCGAGAGGGGCAGCGCGGCGGTATCCATTGACCACATCGTCAGCGCCAGCTTGCTTTGGGCGTAGGCATTGAAGTCGTCGGCGATGGTTTCCTCTCCCCGTAACGCCCGCAGATTAACCGGCGCCTGCGCCGCTGAGGAAAGATTGATAATGCGGGCGTCGTCGCTCAGTGCCGGGTGGAGCTGGCGGCTTAACACCCACGGCGCAATGGCATTGACCATGAACCGCATATCAACGCCGTTAGCGGCAATCCGATGGGGTGTTTTGAAAATGCCGGCATTATTGATAAGAACGTCGATGGTACCGACCCGTTGGCGAACATTCGCCGCCAGTTGATAAACCTCGGGGAGCTTGGCCAGATCGGCGACGAAGGTCTCTATCGGGTCGCCGGTGCCGAGCCCGGCGAGTTGCTCTGCGCTGGCTTTAACCTTGTCGGGGTTGCGCCCATGCAGCAGTACGCGGTGTCCCGCTGTTAACAGCGATTTTGCGGTTTCCAGGCCAATGCCGTCGGTTGAGCCGGTAATGAGCAGTGTTTTTTGCATCGGAGTATCCTGTTGCATAGAAGGTTCCTTTGTCTTGCCGGCCAGCAGAGTAGCGCTCTGAGCCCCTTATGTGCAGAAGTGAATCACTGCTCTGCCGGTTGAGCCCGTCTTTAAAAACCCTCAAGCACGATCTTGCCCATCGCCTTGCCGCTGACCAGATGCTGATGGGCCTGTGCGACCTCTCTTACCGAAAAGGTGCTGCTATCCAGTAAGGGCTTGTAGTGGCCCTCGTCGGTGAGTCGGGCAATGTCACGGAGAATACGCTGATGTACCTCCCGCTGGTGGTTGTGCAGCATCGGGATCAGCATAAATACCACATGAAGCGACAGGCCGCGCAGGTGGGCGGTGCTCAGATCCAGGTTCAGTAGCGTGGTTGTCGTGACCACCTGGCCGTTGAGGGCGGTGGCTTCAAAGGATTTCAGCAGATTGGTATTGCCCACCGTGTCGTATACCACGTCGAAGCCGGCACCGTCGGTGTACTGCTCAACGTATTCTGCGACTCCCTGGGTCTGATAGTTAATGGGGGTGGCGCCCATGGCCTTGATCGCGGCCAATGCCTCGTCGTTGCCGCCGGTGGCGTACACCTCAGCGCCGCGCTGTACCGCCAGCTGTACGGCAACATGGCCGACGCCGCCGCTGCCACCGTGGATCAGCACCCGCTGACCGGCGTGAACATTGGCCCGCTCTAGCCCTTCCAGGGCGGTAATGCCGACCAGTGGGATAGCCGCGGCTTGCCGCAGCGACAGGCTGGCGGGCTTATGGGCAACGAGACGGGCATCAGCGGCAATATATTCGGCCTGACTTCCCGCCAGGTCTGCCAGCCCACCGGCGCATCCGTAAACCTCGTCGCCGGGTTTAAAACCGTCCACGGCGTCTCCTACGGCTTCAATGGTGCCGGCGAAATCCATACCGAGGATGGCGGGCAGGTCAGGCGACAGTGGCAGGTCCTTGCCCATCGCGCCGATCATGGTGTCTACGGTATTCACACTGGTGGCCGCGACGCGAACCAGCACCTGGCCTGCAGCGGGTTGGGGGGTGGCGACATCGCGGAGTTCAAACTGGGCTTGTGGGCCGTATTGGGTCAGTACCATGGCTTTCATCGGGTGATCTCCTGATAACTAAGGGTAGCGTGGTTATTTATGGGGTGGCTGTGTATCGGGCCTCTGGGTATGGAGTGACTGTACATATTTCTGATAAGCGATAGAATTGGGGTGAAATGTAATTCACTATTCGGTTATTTTTGAAAATGGACACGCTTTCCCTGCGCCTGTTTATTCGTATTGAGGAGCTGCGCTCGATTACCGCTGCGGCACGTGACCTCGCCCTGTCGCCGGCCAGTGCCAGCGCTCGACTGGGTAAGCTGGAAGCCAGCCTGGGAACCCGCCTGTTCCACCGCACGACCCGGGAGGTCACGTTGACCACCGATGGCAGTGCCTTCCTGCCCTTTGCCCAGGACGCGCTGGAACTGCTGGAGGCGGGGGCGGCGACACTTTCAGGCGAGGCGCAACAGGCCCACGGCCTGTTGCGTATGTCGATGCCAGGCTCCTTCGGGCGGATGTACATCATGCCGGTGATCGGTGAGTTTCAGGCCCGCTACCCCGATATCACGCTGGATTTGCGCCTGTCTGACGAGGTGCAGGACGTGGTCAAGGGGGCCTTTGATCTGGTGATTCGCAATGCGCCGCTGGAGGACAGCGGTCTGATCGCCCGCCAGCTGGCCAGCGATCAACGGTTATTGGTGGCCTCGCCGGAGTATCTGGCCGGGGCGGGAGTACCACAAAGCCCTGAAGATCTTTCTCAGCATCATATTGTGGCCTTTCCGGGAGACACGCAGTGGGCGTTTGAGGATCACCGTTCCGTGGGTATTACGCCGACGACAACCGTTAACGACGGCGAAGCGATGCGGCTGCTGTTGGAGCGCGGGGCAGGGATTGGTGTGAAATCGCTGTGGAATGCCAGTCAGAGTCTGAGAGAGGGGCGCCTGGTGCCGGTGTTGCCCGGCTACCCGCTGCTCACCCGCTCCGCGATTTGGGCGGTGCATCCGAGTGGGCGTGTCGTTGCTCCAAAGGTGAGGGCGATGATTGATTTTCTCCTGGGGGTATTTTCGCCGGTGGCACCCTGGGAGGTCGGTACGGCCCAAGGCATTGTCCTCACCGATTAAGCCCTCGACGTTGTCAGCGGAGTGTTGTGTCGGCGGTGCTGGTTCCCGGTCTGTTTCGTCGAAGTTTGTGTTGGAAGTGCCAAGTCAGCAATGATCTTGCCCCAAATTAGTTCGATTTTTATTTAACAGCTTTTTCTTGTCGTGGCTTCATTTGGTGCAATATTGCAGTGCAGGTGGAGTTATAGCGCTGTGCTTCATAGACCAGTTCCTGTCGATTTTACTCTGGACTAAAACCCGGTGAAATCGAAAACTCATCAGCCTGGCTGAGGTAGTTGGGCGCTGAAGTAGCGTATTTATCCGGGGGATTTCTGCGCTCCCTCCCGGTTTTCGCGTGGGGCTTATCTTTATTTTTTCTCCTCAAAACCTTTTCAGCGATCATCTGGACGATAGCGAAAAGCGGTGCTTTATACCTGTTGCGCACCAAGTTGGTGTCAGTGCACCAACATAAAACCACTATCTGCACGGATTTTTCAATTAAGCATGGCTCTCTGCCACTTATTTGTGCGCAATTCGCGCTAAGACCTAGCACTCACGTCGCTTTCCATCTGTTGGCACCAAATCTGCTTTAAGCACGCGGTAGTTTCGCGAGCACAGTGTTGTCGCTGTCGCTGCGTTCTTAACAAAAGAGTATGGAGCTCAAATATGGAAAGTCGAAAATCGATAAAGACATTCGCCAAGCGCGGTGGCATTGCTCTTGCGGCAGCGACGCTTAGCCTGAGTGCGTCCATTGCCCAGGCGGCGGATACCATCAAGGTTGGTGTACTGCACTCTCTGTCAGGCACGATGGCAATCAGTGAAACCACGCTGAAAGACACGGTGCTGATGTTGGTGGAAGAGCAAAACAAAAAAGGCGGTGTGCTGGGTAAGAAACTGGAGCCGGTTGTTGTAGACCCTGCCTCCAACTGGCCGCTGTTTGCCGAGAAGACCAAAGAGCTGCTGGAAAAAGAAAAGGTCGATGTTATTTTTGGTTGCTGGACATCGGTATCGCGTAAATCAGTACTTCCGGTTATCGAGGAGCTGAACGGCCTGCTGTTCTATCCGGTTCAGTACGAAGGTGAAGAATCGTCGAAGAATGTGTTCTACACCGGTGCGGCGCCCAACCAGCAGGCGATTCCTGCGGTGGACTACCTGATGAGTAAAGACGGTGGTTCAGTGAAGCGCTGGGTACTGGCGGGTACCGACTATGTTTATCCCCGTACGACCAACAAAATCCTTGAAGCCTATCTGAAAAGCAAAGGCGTCAAATCATCAGATATCATGATTAACTACACGCCTTTCGGTCACTCTGATTGGCAGACCATTGTGTCTGATATTAAAAAGTTTGGCTCGCAGGGTAAGAAAACCGCAGTGGTTTCCACCATTAACGGCGACGCCAACGTGCCCTTCTACAAAGAGCTTGCGAACCAGGGTATTTCAGCGGGTGACATTCCTGTTGTTGCCTTCTCGGTGGGTGAAGAAGAGCTTTCCGGCTTTGACACCGCGCCATTGGTTGGTCACCTGGCCGCATGGAACTACTTTATGAGCGCCCCTTCAGATGCCAACGATGCCTTTATCGACAAATGGCTGGAATTTATCGGCGACAAAAAGCGCGTGACCAACGACCCCATGGAAGCGACCTACATCGGCTTCAAAATGTGGGTGAAAGCGGTTGAGAAAGCCGGTACGACCGATGTTGATAAAGTGCACGATGCCATTATCGGTATCAGCGTACCTAACCTGACCGGTGGCATCGCGACCATGCTGCCAAACCACCACCTGACCAAGCCGGTGCTGATCGGTGAAATTCAGGACAACGGCCAGTTCGATATCGTATGGCAAACCGACGGCGCTGTGCCCGGTGATGCCTGGACTGACTTCCTGCCGGAAAGTGCCAAGCTGGAAGCGGATTGGAAAGATCCAAAGATCATGTGTGGTAACTACAACACTGAAACCAAGAAGTGCTCAGGTCAGAACTACTGATCCAGCCAGCGGGCTCTTTCGAGCCCGCTACTCCCTGCCGCTCCGCACTGATGGAGCTTGTTTATGGATAACGCAATGACTTTGCCCCGTTATATTTTTCGCAGTGCATTGATAGTACTGCTGGCAATGGCAGCCCTGGCCCAGGCAGATATGGCCACAGATTCTGTTGTTCAGGGTGCTCAGATTGAGTCCGCTGACAGCGCTATTGAGGCTTCTGCCGAAATGTCGGTAGAAGAAGTGTTTGCCGAGCTGATTGCTGCGCGCAGTACCTCGGCCAAGACTGACACCATTCAAAAAATCGCTAACTCTGACTTCCCCCAGGCCCAGACCGTGTTGCAGGCGCTTCAGGAAGGGGAGTTGTATTACACCAAGGCCAAGCCTCCGGTACTGGTATTTGCCGTTAATCATCCCGACGGTTATAGCATCAGTTCGGCACTCAATGGCGAAGACCTTGGTGTCGTCGGCCTGCGCGATGTGCGCAAGGTCAGTATTAATAATGCCCTGCGCAATTTGTTGCGTGGCTTGTTGGCGGAAATGGCCCTGCGCAGCGAGTCGGTTGATGTCCGCTTGCAGGCAGCGAAAAATTTGATTCGCAGCCCCGCCGAGGAATACCTGCCCGCGATTGAAAAGGCTATCGCCAATGAGACCAGTGACAAGGTGCTGGTGTCGCTAAGGTTGGCCGAGGGCATGATTAACATCAACAGCGACGAACAGACCAAACGCCTGGCGGCGATCGAGGCATTCAGCGACACTTTGGACAGCGATGTGATGTCGCTGCTGGCGGGAATGCAAATACAGGACGCCGACGGCAATTATCAGGAAAGCGATGAGGTCGTGCGTCTTGCTGCGGCGGAAGTGCTGCGCGATATGAAGGCGCAGGCGCAGTTATATAAAATTGTTGAAAACACCTTTTTCGGTTTGAGCCTCGGCTCGGTGTTATTACTGACGGCGGTCGGCCTGGCGATCACCTTCGGGGTAATGGGCGTGATCAATATGGCCCACGGTGAAATGATGATGCTGGGTGCCTACACCACCTATGTTATCCAGCTGATCATGCCGAACTATATCGACTACTCGATTATCGTGGCGATACCGGCGGCGTTTCTTGTTTCGGGTCTGGTGGGCATCATTATCGAGCGGGGCATAATTCGTCATCTCTATGGCCGCCCGCTGGAGACCCTGCTGGCGACCTTTGGTGTGAGTCTGATTTTGCAGCAGGCCGTGCGCAGTATTTTCTCGCCCTTGAATAAGTCGGTCACTGCTCCCTCGTGGCTGAGTGGTTCCTGGGAAATCAATGGCGCCTTGTCGCTGACCTACAACCGGTTGTACATCATTGTGTTCAGTCTTGTGGTGTTGGCCTTGCTGTTGTTTGTGCTGAAGAAGACCTTTGTAGGTTTGCAAATGCGGGCGGTAACCCAAAACCGGGCCATGGCGAATTCAATGGGGATTCGCACCGGCTGGGTGGATGCGCTGACCTTTGGTCTGGGCTCGGGCATCGCCGGTATTGCAGGGGTGGCCCTCAGCCAGTTGACCAATGTCGGCCCCAACCTGGGCCAGAGCTATATCATCGACTCGTTCATGGTGGTGGTCTTCGGCGGTGTCGGCAATCTGTTCGGTACCTTCTTTGCGGCGATGAGCCTGGGTGTGGCGAATAAATTCCTCGAACCCTTTGCCGGCGCCGTGCTGGCCAAGATCTTTGTGCTTGTCTTTATCATCCTGTTTATCCAATGGCGGCCGCGCGGATTGTTCGCGCTGAAAGGCCGTTTTGTGGAGGATTGATCGACCGTGTCTAAATTTGATGACGTTTTTAAACAAAGCCTGATTGGCCGACTGTTGCAGTCGGACCGGGCGGGAACCTGGCTATTGGGCGCGTTGCTGGCCCTGGCCGTGCTGGTGCCATTTTTTAATCTGGTGATTCCCGCCGACAGCTTCCTGCATCTGCCCACCTATCTGGTGGTGCTGATGGGGAAATATCTGTGCTACGCATTGCTGGCGCTGGCACTGGATTTGATCTGGGGCTATTGCGGTATTCTCAGTCTGGGTCACGGCGCTTTCTTCGCGCTGGGTGGCTACGCGATGGGGATGCACCTGATGCGCCAGATTGGCGACCGGGGTGTTTACGGTAACGCAGAGCTGCCGGACTTTATGGTCTTCCTGAACTGGACGGAACTGCCCTGGTACTGGTACGGCTTTGATAACTTCTTCTTTGCCATGTTTATGGTGGCTCTGGTGCCGGCGGCCCTGGCCTTTGTGTTTGGTTGGTTGGCCTTCCGCTCCCGAGTGACCGGAGTGTATCTGTCGATTATTACCCAGGCCATGACCTATGCCCTGTTGCTGGCCTTCTTCCGCAACGATATGGGCTTTGGCGGGAATAACGGCCTGACTGATTTCAAGGACATTCTCGGTTTCAGTCTGCAATCCGATGGCACGCGCAATGTGCTGTTTGTGCTTTCAGCCTTGAGTGTGGCCGGAGCCTATGTGCTGTGCCGGGCGATTGTCAGCAGCAAATACGGTCGAGTGCTGGTGGCGATTCGCGATGCGGAAAGCCGCACTCGTTTTATGGGCTATCGGGTTGAGCACTTCAAGCTGTTTGTATTTGTCGTGTCGGCGATGCTGGCGGGTATTGCCGGAGCGTTGTACGTGCCTCAAGTGGGCATTATCAATCCCGGTGAGTTCTCTCCGGTGAACTCCATCGAAATCGTTATCTGGGTGGCGGTTGGTGGTCGCGGAACGCTGTTTGGCGCGGTGATTGGCGCCATCGTGGTGAACTACGCCAAGACCTATTTTACCGGTGCCTTTCCCGAGGTCTGGCTGTTTATGCTGGGGGCCTTGTTTGTTATCAGCACCCTGTACTTGCCCAAGGGCATTGTCGGTGTCGTCAATCAATACCGCGAGCGCCTGGCGGTAAAGAACAGTGCTAATAAACCTCAGGAGCTTTCATCATGAGTGCGGTCCCCAAGCCCGGTTATCACTTTGAAGAAATGCAGAGCATGCTGTATCTCAACGGGGTGACCAAGAGTTTCGACGGTTTCAAGGCGATTAATAATCTGTCGCTGGATATCGCCCCCGGCGAATTGCGGGCGATTATCGGCCCCAATGGTGCGGGCAAAAGTACGATGATGGATATCATCACCGGCAAGACCCGGCCCGATGTCGGCGAGGTGCGTTTTCGCGACAGCATCGACCTGACCCGCTACGACGAGGCGGAAATTGCCAACCTTGGCATAGGCCGAAAATTCCAGAAGCCGACGGTCATCGAAAGCCTGAGTCTGTGGGACAACCTTGAACTGGCCCTGGCGGGTAATCGCAGTGTGGTGAAAGCCCTGTTCCACAAATTGTCCGGCGAGCAGCGGGACCGTATCGCTGAGGTTATTGAGCTGGTGGGCTTGGCCAAGCGCGCACAGGAATTGGCGGGCAATCTTTCCCACGGGCAAAAGCAGTGGCTGGAAATCGGCATGTTGATTATGCAGGAACCTGAACTGTTGCTGGTGGACGAACCTGCCGCGGGGATGACCGACCAGGAAACCATGGAGACCGCCGCGCTGCTCAAAGAGATCAACCGCGATCACACGATTGTGGTGGTAGAGCACGATATGGATTTCATCAAGGCGCTGGACAGCAAAGTGACCGTGCTGCACGAGGGCAGTGTGCTGGCGGAGGGTCGCCTCGAGGTGGTCTCGGCTAATCCCCGTGTTATCGAAGTTTATCTGGGGCGTTGATATGTTAGTGGTAGAAAATATCGATCTTTACTACGGCGCCAGCCAGGCGCTGAAACAGGTGAGTTTGACCGCCGAAAAAGGCGAGGTGACCTGTATTCTTGGCCGCAATGGTGTCGGCAAATCCAGTCTGGCCAGGGCGATTACCGGTCGCCATCCGGTGCGCAGTGGCAATATCGTCTGGGAGGGCAAGCAAATAGGGGGCATGGGGCCAGCGGATCGTGCCCGCAACGGCATTGCCTACGTTCCCCAGGGGCGGGAAATTTTTTCCCAGCTAACGGTGCTGGAAAATCTCTACACCGGCTATGCGCCGCTAAAACGTCGCGAGCGCAAAATCAGTTCTGAAATCTACGACCTGTTTCCGGTGTTGAAGGACATGCTGCGCCGCCGAGGTGGCGATCTGTCCGGTGGCCAGCAACAGCAACTCGCGATTGCCCGTGCCCTGGTTACGCGACCGCGCCTGCTGGTATTGGATGAACCCACCGAGGGTATTCAGCCGTCGATTATCAAGGACATTCACAATGTCATCAGCATCCTGCGCCAGCAGGGCGAGATGGCGATTGTGCTGGTTGAGCAGTACTTCGATTTTGCCCGGGAGTTGGCCGACAGCTATGCGGTGATGGACCGGGGCGAAGTGTTGTTGTCCGGTCGCGGTAAAGACATGGTGGAAGAAGAAGTCCGTCGTCATATGACGGTATAAACTCACCCGCTGGGCAGAGCACTCCGTCACTGCGGAAAAGTGCTCGCGCCTGGGCTACACTGTCGTTTTCAACCCCGACGTCAACTTGGCTCGCGCTTCCGCGGGCCCGGTGACCCCGCGATGGAACGAGTTATGAAACGCTTTTTTGGGCTGTTGGCCCTGACCCTTCCCCTTTCTGTATTTTCCGCTGAATTGATTATTCCCGCTGGCGAAGAATTTGTGATCGATGCCGACCGGAGCGACATGAAAGTCAGTCTGCTCAAGATTGGCGACGGTGCCCGTATTCGAGTCGCCGAGGGTGTGGGGCATTGGCATTTACAGGTGGCGCGGGCAGAGATTGGTCGCAATGTGGTAATTGATGCCAGTGGTGCCGCAGGGCGCGCCGGCCGGGATGGCGGCGCACCGCTGAACTGCACTGCGGTCGCCGGCGAAGAGGGCGGCTCTGGTCACGACGGTGCCAACCTGGTTTGGCAGCTGGGGCTCGCGAAGTTGGGTAGTCTGAGAATTGTCAGTTCCGGTGGTGACGGCGGTGCAGGGGGGCGCGGCGGGGCCGGAGCCAATAAAAGTGACAACTGCCCTGAGCCTTCGTCGGGCGGCGACGGAGGCAGCGGCGGACATGGTGGCAATGGCGGTGATATAAGCATTGCCTATCGTCTGCTGGATGACGGTTTGACCGCCGCCAAAGTGCTGGATGGCATCAACCTGGCCAATGCCGGCGGTCGTGGCGGGGCCATGGGGCAGGGCGGCCCCGGTGGTGAAGGCGAGGGCGGCCGTTTTATCACCCGTCGTTCCCTTACAGGCAACCGGCAGTGGGTGGCCGGAGAGGGGCGGGCCGACGATGGTAGAAAGGGCAGCAAAGGTCGCCCCGGTGAGGCGGGGCAAAGCCATCTGCAACTCCTGTCGAGCAGTGTGGCGCCCTCAGAAAAAGGGTCTGATATCGATGCCCTCAGGCTCGAGCTTGAAGCACTGCAGCGCAGAGTGGAGCGGCTGGAGCAGAACCGAAATTAAAGCAGTGCAGCCGGTCTGCGCAGTCCTAGTGCAGTATGGTGCAGCTCGGTGGTGTTGAGGCCTCTCTTGCGAGCGTTCTGTTTCAACATGGTGCGCTAAGCCGCCGGCTGCCGAGGGTCATCGCCACGGCGGCCCGGGGGCGGTGAATAAAAAATATAACTATTTGATAATTATAAAGTTCCACCATTATTTTCAAAAATCACTGCGATTCCTTTCGGTGCGTAGTGCCTCATATCAATGCATGTTTCCCTTCTCTTTTTGGTTGGCGCATCATTATGGTGCGCAATTTGGGTGCTACCATTGGGATTGCCCTTGAATGGCACTGGTTACGGTGCTGTTGCTGAGCGCTTATGTTTTAACTTATTGATAATAAACAACTTTGTTAATGTTGGCATTGAAAATGCTAATTCCGCTGCAAGATTGTGATCAATCACTTTCTTGCAAACCTTAAGTGGAGACTAATGCAATGAAAAACGTAAAAACATTACTCGCAGCCAGCGTTGCTGCAGCATCAATGGCTATCGTAGCTGCGCCGGCTTCTGCTGAAGTATCTGCAAGCGCTTCGGTTGCCAGCATGTACCTGTGGCGTGGGCAGGATTTGTCCAACGGTTCACCCGCCGTGTCCGGTGACCTTGTTCTCAGCGCTGGTGGTTTGTACGGTGGCGTGTGGGGCTCAAGTGGTGACGATTCTGCAGGCCAGGAAGTCGATTACTTTGTGGGCTTTGCCACAGAAATTGGCGGCTTGAGCGTTGATCTGAGTGTCTGGAACTACGTCTATCCCGGCATGGCTGCTTCTGACAACGGCGATACCTTTGGCGACCTGAGTGAAGTTATTCTGGGCCTGGGTGCTGGCCCGGTTAGCCTGACCGTGTATGACAACGTCGCCGGTGATAACGGCTACATGTACTACACCCTGGGTTACGACGTTGGGGCTTTCTCCTTCACCGCTGGCGGCACTGACAACAAGGATGAAGACGGTAACTACGCTCACTTCGACGTGTCTTATGCCTATAACGACAACCTGAGCTTTACCTTCAGCCAGGTTGCTGACGAAGATGTAGATGACGACCTGAAATTCGTCGTTTCCTACAGCCTGCCTATTTCCATGTAAAACGTTTGCCTCTGCGGTCGCTGACTGCGGAGGCATTTTTTAATTCAGGCGATTTCAGTGTGCGTCACGCACATGACAAGGAGAACTCCGATGAAATTGATAACCGCGATTATCAAGCCCTTCAAACTTGACGACGTGCGTGAGGCGCTTTCTGACATTGGTGTGCAGGGTATTACTGTTACCGAGGTAAAAGGCTTTGGGCGTCAGAAGGGACACACTGAGCTGTACCGTGGTGCAGAGTATGTTGTCGACTTTCTGCCCAAGGTAAAAATTGAAGTTGCCGTGGCTGACGACGTTGTTGACAGCACACTTGAGGCGATCAGCAAGTCTGCCAACACCGGAAAAATCGGCGACGGCAAGATTTTTGTTTCGGCCCTTGAGCAGGTGATTCGTATCCGTACCGGTGAAACCGGCGAAGACGCGATTTAAAACAGCGCCCCGAGCACTGTTCCAACAAACTAAAAACAGTTTTTACTTTTCCCTTTGGAGGGCACGTGATGGAAGACATCATACAGGTCAAGTACGCCCTGGACACATTCTACTTTCTGGTCTGTGGCGCGTTAGTAATGTGGATGGCAGCAGGTTTTGCCATGCTGGAAGCCGGCTTGGTCCGTGCTAAAAATACCACTGAAATTCTTACCAAAAATATTTCCCTGTTCGCGGTCGCATGTACCATGTACCTGCTCTGCGGCTACACAATTATGTACGGCGGATCAGAGGGCGGTTTTTTACCCGACAGCTGGTTCGGCAACTCCATTTCTGACGCATCTGTAGAAGAAGTGCTGGCCTCTAACGGCGACACTTACTACTCAGGCTCTGCGGACTTTTTCTTCCAGGTGGTCTTCGTTGCCACGGCAATGTCCATCGTTTCCGGTGCAGTTGCCGAGCGTATGAAGCTGTGGGCCTTCCTGGCATTCGCAGTAGTGATGACTGGTCTTATCTACCCTCTGCAAGGCTCCTGGAGCTGGGGCGGCGGCTTCCTGTCTGAAGCCGGTTTCTCTGACTTCGCTGGCTCCGGTATCGTCCACATGTGTGGTGCTGCTGCAGCTCTGGCGGGTGTGTTGCTGCTGGGCTCGCGCAAAGGCAAGTACGGCGCTAACGGCCAGGTCAATGCGATTCCCGGTGCTAACCTGCCGCTGGCAACCCTGGGTACCTTCATCCTGTGGATGGGCTGGTTCGGTTTCAACGGCGGCTCTGAACTGATGGTGTCCAACATCGAAGAAGCCAACGCGACAGCGCAGGTCTTTGTTAACACCAATGCTGCAGCGAGTGGTGGTTTGATCGCAGCTCTGCTGGTGGCGCGCATCCTGTTCGGCAAAGCGGATTTGACCATGGCACTGAACGGTGCACTGGCTGGTCTGGTCGCTATTACTGCTGAACCCCTTGCTCCCGGCGCGGTTGAAGCAACCCTGATCGGTGCAGTGGGTGGCGTGCTGGTAGTGTTCTCTATCCTCGGCCTGGATAAGATCAAAATCGACGACCCCGTTGGTGCGATCTCTGTTCACGGTGTAGTGGGTCTGTGGGGTCTGCTGGCTGTGCCGCTGACTAACAGCGATGCAACCTTCGGCAACCAGATCTACGGTGCACTGGTTATCTTCGGCTGGACCTTCATCATCAGTGGTATCGTCTGGGCGATTCTGAAAGCGGTCATCGGCCTGCGTGTCTCTGAAGAAGAAGAGTACGAAGGTGTGGATCTGTCCGAGTGCGGTATGGAAGCTTACCCGGAGTTTACCGGCAAGTAATTCCACCTGATCGGCAATATGAAAAGGGCGTCCATAGGACGCCCTTTTTTTGTTGTGAGTATTATGGGAAAAATTGCAGTGTGAATAGTCGAGGTGGGTTGTAAGCCAGGGGAATTACCGCAGCGTGTTCCGGGCTTTTGTATTAAAAATAATAATCGATGCCCAGCTCCACAAAGCTGTCCTGCCGCAGAGGGAACAGTGCGTCTTCAGGTGAATTGCTGTGGAAGTAATTCAGCTCGAGACTGATCCGTGTCGCGGTGCCCACACGGGTGCTGCCTTCGACAACGGCCAGATGGGCATCATTGACGGTCAGATCCTGACTAACGCCCATAAGCAGTTCGGAGCCGGCAATGTCATTCAGGCTCAGTCGTGCGCCCAGAAACAGGTCGTCGTCGAAGGGGGCGACGGAGGCTGGGCGACTGTCATAGGAGTATTCTGCTATCCAGCCGAGATCCCAGCCACTGCCGGCGATATCTACCGTGGTCTTTTCAAAGCCAAAGGTTGTTGCGGCAAAGTCGGTGGCCAGGGTGCGGCTGAGCAGCTTGTTGCCAAGATAATCCCGGTAAATCGCCTCCAGCTTCCACAGCCAATCGCCATTTACATATTGGACGTCCAATCCGCTTTGTTGCATTTGGGGATAATACGGCCGCAGTACCGCTTCGCCGCGCTCGCTGTCGAGAAACAGCAGTGGCTCGCGGGAGGTGCCGCGGAATACCGACAACCCGACACTGACGTCGTTGACGTAGTGGCTCCAGCGCAGGGCCGTGTCGATATGCTCATCGCCGTCGCTGCTGGCATAAACGCCCTCCTCGACAGTAACCGGTATGGAACGCAGGCGACCGGCTTCTCCGGCGAAGGTGCGCTCACGAAAGCCGGGCAAGACCAGCAGGTCGAGAACGCCCCAGTCCTTTAACAGGGCCAGGTGAATCATGGCCTGGCCGAGCTTTTCCTCGCCATCGGGGGCTTCGACTTGATCGGTCTGATTAACAATGTCGACCAGGTGCCGGGATTCGGTGACCCCCCAAAACAGGGTGTTCACACCAACGGTCAGCTCGTAGCCGCCGCCAACATGTCGCCAGTAAGCCTCGCGAACATCGCCGTGGCGGCGTTCGGGATCATTGTGGTCGTGGCGGTAAAACAGTTTGATATTGATGCTGTCGTCGCCGTTGTTGAACTGCTGGTACCATTCCGGCACCACAACCAGCGACTGGCTGGCACTGCGCTGGCGTTGATCCAGCGGGGTGTCGGGAAACCAGCGGGACTGTATACCGACATAGCCCTGAACCTCGGCGTGCCCACCTGGCGGTGCGGCCAGGAACGCCGCCAGGGCCCACAGCGGAGCGGTTCTTGCCTGCCCGGTGCGCGCCACGGTTAGCGTGCCCGCATCAGGCTGTTGCGGGTGAAGTCCTCGCCGGTGAGGCCGGTATTGAACTGGTAGTCCTTCATCAGAATAACAGTGCGGTTGCCACTTTGATGGTTGACCATCACCTGCTTGCCGGGCCGCCAGAAGCGATCGAGGTATTTGAGGTAATCGCTGAGGGTCAGGGTTTTCAGCAGGCTTTGGCGCTTGTCGTAGTATTTGACCTTTAATGGTCGATATTCATCTTTATCAATCCAGATGGTTTCCTTGGAGTAGCCGGTGTAGGGGTCTTTGGAGCGGGCAAGGATCACAAAGCAGGTGGTGTCGCCGCAGGGCTCGTCGCGCAACCAGGTGTAGCTGTAGCGGGGCACCTCAAAGGAGTTGAGGTCTTCATAGGAAAATTCGCTGCCCATAAAGGGACTGGTTTTGTTTTTCGAGGAAATCTGTTTGACCCGCTTTAGCGCCGGTAAATAAAGCCACTGCTCATCGTCCTCAAGAACGTGGGTAAAGGTGAGAAACGCGGTACCCTGAACGTCGCGGGGGGTGTCGAAAATGGTTAAAGATTTGTCGCCGTCATCCACAACCTCCAGAGCCTGTATGCGCATTTCCCGTGTGGCGAGCAGCTTGTCGCGCCGGTACAGCTGCATTTCCATGGCAGCTCGACTGTCGTTCCAGCCCCGGTCACGGGCCTTGACCTGTTCGGCGATGGCCAGCCCCTTTTGGTCGGCGCTCATATCGCCGAAATCGGCTTCTGCATTGGCCTGTGCGGCAAGGAGGGTCGTTATTAAGACCATGAACAGTTGTCTGGCCGCGATCATAGAAACTCCGTTATTTGTTATGTAGTGGTGCAGTGCGCGCCGTTGTCGAGGTGGCGAACATACCGATCGTTATATATTATCTGCCCATTCAGGGAATCGCAAAACGCTGCCAAAGGCAAGGTAGGCAGCTTCTAACAATAACATCGGGACACCGTGCAGATGCCTACTGAGCAAAATAAGTTTGTCGATATTATCGACCGAGTATTCTATCGCTTTGCCGGATGGGCAGTCGCCCACCGAGCGGTGGTCGTGGTGTTGAGCCTGGCGCTGCTGGCGGGAGGGCTCTACTTTGCCGGAAAGGTTCAGAGCGACAATAGTCTGGATGCGTATTTTGATAAATCCGATCCGGCCTATATCGCCTACAGTGAGTACCTCAGTGCCTACCATTCCGACGAGGTGAGCTACATCCTCTACCGCATACCCGACAGCGAGCACGGGGTATTTGATTATCAGGCGATGCAAAAAATCGCCCGGCTCACCGAGGCGCTGGAGAATGAGGTGCCCTTCGTTCGCGAGGTTACCAGCCTGACCAATGTGGAATTTATCCGCGCGGATGGCGATGACATCACCATCGACGAGCTGATGCTCGACTTTCCCAGGGACCAGCAATCGCTGCTGACATTGCGTGAGGCGGTGTTGGATAAGCCGCTGTATGTCGATTATCTGGTCAACAGCGACGCCAGTTACGCTGCCATTATTATCGAGATGGAGCGCAGTAGCGTGGATACGCTAGAGGAGATTATTCACGACCCCGAGCTGGGGCCGGCGATGGATAACCTCTATCCCCAGGTCAGTGATCTGGCTATTCGCGACATACTCAACCGCCCTGAATTCGCCGGTATCGAGTTCTACCTTACTGGTGATGTGGCGATGAACGCCGCCTATAACAATGTGTTTATGAATGATACGGCGATTGGCACCCTGCTGACTCTGGGCCTGCTTGCGCTGATGTCCTTTCTGCTGTTTAGGGTCAGCCTGCTGGGTTTGCTGGGGCCGCTGGCGGTGGTGATTCTGAGCACGGTGCTGGTGCTGGGGGTGATGGGAATCTTCGGCTGGGTGCTGGGGCTGTTCTTCGGCATTGTGCCTACCCTGCTGTGTGCGGTGGGGGTCGCCCAGTCGGTGCATATTATTCTGGAATACCAGCGAGCCAACAGTGAAACCGGCGATCGCCGCCAGGCGGTGCAAATGGCAATTGGCAAGGTGGGCGGCGCCTGTTTAATGGCCGCTGTCACCACCGCCTTTGGCTTTCTGGTAATGACTGTGTCTCATCTCAAGGTACTCAGCGAGATGGCTATGTATGCCGCGGCGGGGGTGATGTTTACACTGGTTTTCTCGGTGTCGCTGCTGGTGGTATTTCTCGCGGGGGGCAAGCAAACGTCGCCGGGGGCGAAGTCCGCCGCGACGGGCAATCGCTATGTCGGCGCCGGTGTGCAGTGGTGTATTAATGCCAATCTGCAATACCCCAGAGTCCTGTTGGGGGCCGGAGCCGGGGTGTTTGTGGCCAGCGTCATCGGGCTGTCGATGCTGAAAACCGATTTCAATTTTCTCACCGAATTCAAGCCCCATGTAGAGTGGCGTGAGCATACCGAAAAGGCGGAATCGGTCATGGGGGGAATGCTGAATTTCGCCTACCTGATCGATACTCAGCGCGTCGATGGTCTCAAGGAGCCGGAGCTGCTCAACGCCATTGATGCGCTTCAGCAATATGCGGAGTCGCTACCCCACGTTAAAAAGACCTATTCCGTGGTCGATATCCAGAAAGACTTGAACCGCAGTTTCCACGGCGATGACAAGGCCAGGCACACCGTACCCGATGACCGCAATCTGGTCGCACAGTATTTTCTGCTCTATGAAATGTCCGGCGGCGAGGAGCTGGAGGACTTTATTACCCGGGACTATTCCCAGGCAGTGTTGGAGTTGCGCATAGAAATTATTGAGTCCTCGAAGGTGCGCCGGGTAATGGATGCGATAGACAGTTATCTGGAGGCCAACCCCTTGCCCGGAGCCGAGGTGCGCAAGACGGGCATCGGGCTGATGTGGGTGAAAATCGCCGACTATATTGCCGACACCCAGCTCTACGGCTACAGCCTGGTGTTTGTCGGCATTGCGGTGATTTTGTGCATCGCCTTCGGCTCGATCAAGGTGGGATTGCTGACGATGATCCCCAATGTCATGCCGGTGCTGGTGGTGATGGGGCTGATGGGCTGGCTGGATATGCATCTGGATTATATGAAGCTGTTGTTGGCCACCATTGCCATCGGTATTGCCGTGGATGACAGCATCCATCTGGTCACCCGTTTTCGCCGCCGCTTTTATGAAACCGGGAACTACGCCTCGGCGCTGGAACTGTCCATGCGTGATGTTGGCCCCGCGCTGGTGATAACTACGCTGATTCTGCTGGGGGCCTTTTCCTGCTATCAGATTTCCAATATGGCGGTAATCGCCGATTTTGGCATGTTGCTGTCGGTATCGATTGCCGCGGCTCTTGTTGCCGATATGCTGTTTATGCCGGCCCTGTTGATGACAGTGAAGCCCTTTGGCCCGGAGCGAGAGGGCATGGCAGATGCGGGCAAGGGGGCGGAAAACCGACCTCGCTAGTGGTTTATTCGCCGACGATATACAGCCGGTATTCAACTTGCCCGGCGGTTTTGTGTTTCTCCTCCCGCCAGTGGCCGGGCACGGTGACGGACTCACCCTTGGCGGTTTCGATGTAGATCAGGCTGTCTGCCCGAAGAAGGGGGGACAGACCCCCAATGGCCGGTGGCAGCAGTTCCTTGCCGAAGGGAGGGTCGAGAAACACGATATCCCAGGGGATATTGTTGCGACTCAGGTAGTGATCCGCCGTCATGGTGTGCACCTGTCCCTCGCGGCAAAGCAGGGTGTCCAGGTGGCGGCGAATCTGATTGGCGGTGGCGCTGTCGCTCTCGACAAAATCGCAACTCGCGGCGCCCCGGGACAGTGCCTCCAGTCCCAGTGCCCCTGATCCGGCAAACAGATCGAGGCAGCGCGCCCCGGCGATGGTGGGCGCCAGCCAGTTGAACAGGGTTTCGCGAATGCGGTCGCTGCTGGGGCGCAGACCCTCTGCGCTGTGAAAGTGCAGCTTGCGGCTGCGCCACTGGCCGCCGATGATGCGCACCACCCCGTCGCCGTGATGACTGGGGGCTTTGGTGGAGCGGGCGGGGCTGGGTGGTGATTTCGGTCGGCGGGGCATGCGGGTTCCGGTGCCAGTCATTTGCGAGAAGTGGTAGGATACGTCTTTTATTCCAGCTGTAAACCTAAGCCCATGACTGATCAAGAGAAGTCGGCCCTGTCCGGCGCTGAAGACGCGCAGGAAAACGGGGAAAAACCGGCGAAAAAGAGCTTTTTTACCCGCTTTAAAGAGAGCTTTGTCGGCTCGGAAGAGGATCTCGCGGCGGCCGAAGGCTTCATTGCCGATGAAGAAATCGCACCCTGGCAGCATCTCGAACTGTCGCCGGAGGAGCAAGCCTCTCTGCTGGTGAAATTCAAGGAAGGCCTGAGCAAAACCGGCGCCCAGTTGGGCGAAGGGATGGCCAACCTGTTTCTCGGTCGCAAGGAAATCGACGACGAGCTGCTCGACGAGATCGAGACCCATCTGCTGATGGCCGATGTCGGCGTAGATGCCACCACCGAGATTATCGGCAATCTAACCCGGCGAATGTCGCGCAACGAGCTGGATAACCCGGAAGCCCTCTATGTCGCCCTGCAGGAAGAGCTACGAGTGCTGTTGGAGCCTGCCGAACAGGAGCTGGTCATTCCCGACAAGGAAGGCCCCTACGTTATTCTGATGGTCGGGGTGAACGGCGTCGGCAAAACCACCACCATTGGCAAGCTGGCCAAACAGTTCCAGGCCGGGGGCCGTTCGGTAATGCTGGCGGCGGGGGACACCTTCCGTGCCGCTGCTGTGGAGCAGTTGCAGGTGTGGGGCGAGCGCAACAATGTGCCGGTGATTGCCCAGCACACCGGCGCCGACAGCGCCTCGGTATTGTTTGACGCCCTGCAGGCCGCCAAGTCGCGGGATGTAGACGTGTTGATCGCCGATACGGCCGGGCGCCTGCACAACAAAGACAACCTGATGGAAGAGCTCAAAAAGGTCGTGCGGGTGATGAAAAAAATCGACCCCGAAGCGCCCCATGAGGTCATGCTGGTGCTCGATGCCGGCACTGGCCAGAATGCACTTTCCCAAGCCAAGCACTTCCAGCAGGCCGTCGGTGTGACCGGCTTGACCCTGACCAAGCTCGACGGCACCGCCAAGGGCGGTATCGTGTTTGCGATTTCCAAACAGCTCAGCCTGCCCATTCGCTTTATCGGCGTTGGCGAAGGTATTCTCGATCTGCGCCCCTTCCGCGCCGATGAATTTGTCGGTGCCCTGTTTGGCTGGCGACGCAGTCAATGATCCAGTTCGATCAGGTCAGCAAGCGCTATCCCGGTGGCCACGAGGCGCTGAATAAGCTCAGCTTTCATATGCCGCCCGGGGATATGCGTTTTCTAACCGGTCACAGCGGTGCGGGTAAAAGTACCCTGCTCAAACTCATCATGGTGATGGAGCGGGCCACCAGTGGACAGGTGTTGATTGGTGGCCGCAATGTGTCCAAGTTGCCCGCCCGCAAGATTCCCGAGCTGCGCCGCGATATCGGTGTGGTGTTTCAGAATCACCAACTGCTGTTTGACCGCTCGGTGTTCGACAATGTCGCTCTGCCGCTGATTATTGCCGGTTACGGCCATCGCGATGTTGGTCGGCGAGTGCGCGCAGCGCTGGACAAGGTCGGCCTGCTCGACAAGGAAAAGCTCAACCCCATTACCCTGTCGGGGGGTGAGCAGCAACGGGTGGGTATCGCCCGGGCGGTGGTGAACAAGCCGGCGCTGCTGCTGGCCGATGAGCCTACCGGTAACCTCGACCCGCAACTCTCCGCCGAGATCATGCGCCTGTTTGAACAGTTCAACCAGGTGGGTGTAACGGTGCTGATTGCCACCCACGATCTGTCGCTGATCGCGCGTATGCCCTACAAACTGCTCAGTTTACGAAATGGCCAGTTGGTCAATGCCGGGGGTGGCGATGAGCGGGAATAAGGGCGGGGCGAGTCCCAAGCCAAGACGGTTAAGCAAGCTTCAGTCGCCGGGCAAGCCCCCCCGCCGAGAGGTCGTTGGTGCGAAAAAACACCGCACCGGATTCCGCGACCGGCTGGACAGCTATCGCAGCCATCACCGTCAGGTCGCGGGGGAGAGCCTGCGGCGTTTGCTCAAGCGTCCCCTCGCCACGCTGATGACGACCCTGGTGATTGCCATTGCGATGGTGTTACCGGCAGGTTTGTATATCGCGCTGAATAATGTGGATGAGCTGAGTCAGGGCTGGGACGGCGCGGCGCGGGTGTCGATGTTTCTCAAGTTCAGCGTTGACGACAGCGCGGCCGAGTCCCTGCGCAGTGAGTTGCTCAAGCGCGAGGATATCGCGGTGGCGGAATATATTTCGCCCTCGGCGGCACTGGCGGAGTTTCGCGAGCGCTCCGGTTTTGGCGAGGTGTTGGACCAGCTGAACAGCAACCCCTTGCCGGGGCTGATTATTCTGACTCCCCATGCCGAGCACAGTGGCACCAAACAGCTGGATGCCCTGCGCGGTGAGTTGGCGGCAATGCCCCAGGCGGATATTGTCAAACTCGATATGGAGTGGTTGCAGCGGCTCAACACCATCACTGAGATCAGCCGACGCTTGACCCTCGCGCTGGCGGTGATGCTGGCGGCAGGGGTGCTGCTCATCGTGGGCAATACCATCAAGCTGGCGATTGAAAACCGCCGGGCGGAAATTCTGGTGGTGAAGCTGGTTGGCGGCACCAATGCCTTTGTGCGTCGGCCCTTTCTGTATATGGGGTTTTGGTACGGGCTGATGGGGGGCGTGCTGGCGTGGTTGCTGCTTCAGGCCTGCCTGTTGTGGCTGCGTGGGCCAGTGTCGGAATTATCCGGTTTGTATCACAGCGATTTTCTGCTGATTGGTCTGGGTTTGGGCGAAAGCCTGTTGCTGTGGCTGGCCGCCGCCGGGCTGGGACTGCTGGGTGCGGTGCTGGTGGTCGGGCGGGAATTGCGCGCGATTGAACCCCGATAGGCGGTGTTGCGCCCGCTGTCAGAAGGGTGTATTTCCGCAATATGTTCAGGCAAAAAAAAGCGGAGCCGCGAGGGCTCCGAATGAGGGTATTGAGATAGGTCGGTAATTAAGACCGGGGTGGGTAATGAAAAGTTCCCGCTTACATCATGTTTTGTGCAATGCCCTCAACGTCGAGGATCAACTGCACGGTGCGCGATGCCGGGCCAAGGTTGTAGTCGATGCCAAAATCTTTCAGGGCGAATTCCGTTGTGCCGTGGAAGCCCTGGCGGTAGCCTCCCCAGGGGTCCTTGCCGCCACCGATTTCAGTCACATCAATGGTGATTTCACGGCTTACTCCATGCAGTGTCAGCGTACCTTTTAACTCTGCCTTGCCATCGCCTTTGGGGGTAAAACTGGTGCTTTTGAAGGTGGCCTTGGGGTATTTGTCCACTTCCAGAAAGTCCTTGCCGCGCAGGTGCTTGTCCCGCTCTGCGTGGGCGCTGTTGATACTGGCGGTGTTGATGGTGACCTCGACGCTGGAGGCTTCCGGTTTTTTCGGGTCGTAATTGAAACGGCCCTCGAACTCATCAAAGCGTCCATAGAGCCAGCTGTAACCCAGATGTTTGATCTTGAACTGGATAAAGGCGTGGGCACCGGCGGTGTCAATTTTGTATTCAGTGGCGTGGGCGGTGGCGCCAAAGCCAAGCAGCAGGGCAAATCCAAGGGCAATCAAGCGATTCATCAGCGGTCTTCCTTTTGGGCAGAGGTTGGGGTTGCAGGGTTTGCGGCAATGCCGAGCATTTTTTTCAGGGTATTGTCGCGGTCAAAAAAGTGGTGTTTCAGGGCGGCGAGGCTGTGTACGGCGACGATTGCCATCAGCAGCCAGGCGAGAATTTCGTGAACTTCCCCGGCGATATCCTCCTGATTGCTCAGGCCGTGCAGGGTGGCGGGCACTGAGAACCAGTCAAAGACCTCAATCGACCGACCATCGGCGGTGGAAATCAGGTAGCCGGCGAGCATGATCGCAAACAGTAGGGCGTACAGCGCCAGGTGGGTGAGGTGGGCGGTGATCCGCTCCCAGGTCTTCAGGCTCGGAGCGTCGTCGGGACGGATATTGCTGGCCCGCCACAGTACCCTCAGGACAAGCATCATCAGCAAAATAATGCCGACGCTTTTGTGGATAAAGGGCCCGTCGCGATACCAGGGGTCGTAGTAGGACAGGTCGCGCATCCACAAGCCCAGAGCAAACATGCCAATAACGGCAATGGCCATCGACCAATGCAGGGCGATGCTCAACCAGCCGTAGCGCTGAGGCGTATTTTTGAGCGGCATGGCTGGACTCCCTGTCGGTGTTGAATAAGCACCCAGTATAGATAATCCCAGCCGATTAAAAAGCGCATTAAGCTGTGCGATTCAATCGAATATTTCGATGGATTAGCGGCGAGAGAGGAGATCAGCCAGACCTTCGACCTCCGCAATACTGCCCGTGGCGGGCACCAGCTGAAGTTCGTCGCAGCCCAGTTCCTCAATGGCAGCGATGCCGGCGAGAATGGCGTCGGGGTCGTGCATGGTCATGCCCCGGGCGACTTTCCGAGCCTCGTCTTCGCCGAAAATTTTCAGGTAGTCGAACACATAATCCTGCAGGGCGGCGGCGCTGTTCTCGGCCAGCGAGTACCAGAATCCGCCCATGCGATAGGGTTTGCTGTCCCGCCCCGCATCAGCCCAGGCGCGGTCGGCGCTGGTGAAAAAATGATTAATCAGTGCCGGGTCACCGTCCATGGCAAAACCGTAGAGTCCGTCGGCCCATTTGGCAACCCGGGAGATGCTTTTCGGTCCCATCGCGCCCACCATAATCGGCGGGCCGCCGACCTGCACCGGATTCGGGCCAATCTCGTCGAAGTCTTCAATCTGTTCGCCGCGCCACACCCGTTTCATCAGTGCGACCTGCTCGTCCATACGCTGAAAGCGCCCCCGCATGTCGGCTCCGAGGGCCTGATAGTCCTTTTCGCGCCCACCGACACCCACGGTGAGGGTTACCCGCCCCTCGGAGAGAATATCCAGAGTGGCGATCTCCTTGGCGGCCTGTACTGCGCTGTGCATGGGCAGTACATAGAGCGCAGGAACAATACGCACCCGCTCGGTACGGGCGGCGGCAAAGGCGAGAATATTGCGCATTTCCAGACTGTAACCGGTAATGCGTTCGCCACAGGACAGGCTGTGGAAGGGCCCCTGATCGATGACCCGGCACCAGTCGGTGAAGGTACTGCGATTCAGGTCGCGCTTCATATAAGGCAGGCAAATACCGATTTTCATTATTGTTCCGTTTTTTCGGCGATAAGAAGGAGAGATTCTATGGCCTTACGCGGAATTTGGCCTCATCCGGACAAGGGAGGCCCACCAGTGCCGAGCTTGGTAACGGTCAGCGAAGCACCTCAATGTCGACATCTACGATACCCGCAGATAGATTGCCGATCTGGCTGAACGCTGACTTCGACAGGTCGATGATACGTCCTTTTACAAAGGGGCCGCGGTCGTTGATTTTGACCACGACACTTTTGCCATTGTCGGTGTTGGTCACCCGTACCCGCGAGCCAAAAGGCAGTCTTCGGTGGGCGCCAGTAGGGTGTTCGTGCTTGTAGGCCTCGCCGCTGGCGGTCTTTCTATTCTGGTATTTGTCGGCGTAATACGACGCCTTCCCCGTTTCGGTGAACCCCGCCCAGTTGCCGTTCTCAATCGTGGTTGTGCTGCTACAGGCGGCCAGCGCAAGCAGGGAGAGGGTGATGGCTAGCTGTCGAGCTCTGGTATTCATCTGCTTTTCTTCTGTCGGTTTAATTCGCGAAACATTATGCATTGCGCCGGGCCAGCTTATGACACCGAGCGCGCTGAAATATTCAACGACGTCGCCTCCTTCCTCTCACTTTGCCTGGCGTGTGTACGGAGCGGAAGGTGAGCAGGTGTCTTGTTGTCTATTATTTCTGATCGGCTATTGCCAAATAAATGCACTATAGTGTAATAATACTCGTAAGTTTAATAATAATTGGCCGCCGTGAGTGGTGTGAGGGTGGAGATTTGTCTGAAAACAGTGATGTCGTACTTCCTGCGGTGCAGAGGGTGATGTACAAGCGTTGGCCCCCTCGGCGCCGAATGAGTCTAGGTTTGGGTGGTGGGTTTTGTTTGCTGGCAATGATTGCGGCAGAACCGGCGGCGGCTGCTTCAGCGCAAATAGAAGAAGTGCTGGTCACGGCGCGAAAGCGCAGTGAAAGCATGCAGACTATCCCCATCGCGGTGACCGCGATAAGTGCCGATGATCTGCGCGACCGGGGTATCGCCAACACCAGTGAGTTGACCAAGTCGGTCCCCAGTCTGGAAATCCGCAAAGGGCAGGCCAACCAGATTTACATTCGTGGTATTGGTGAACGCACCGGGTTTACCCGTGTAGATCCCACGGTGGGTGTGTATATCGATGACCTGTTTTTACCCCGCTCTGACGGACAGCTGTTGGATACCGTGGACATCAGCAGTATTCAGGTTTTACGAGGACCTCAGGGTACGCTGTTTGGCAAAAACACCACCGGCGGTGCGATGGTGGTGAGCCTGTTGAAGCCCGATGACAGCGACGATGCCTACATTGAAGTCGGCGTGGGTAATTACTCGCAGCGTCGTTTGAAGGCAGGGGCAAATGTGCCGATCAACGACCACTTCTTCAGCCGTGTGGCGATCAATATCACCAAGGACGATGGCTATATCGAAAACATCGGGCAGGGTGGCGCTGGCAGCCCCAGCAATGACCGCCAGTCCCTGTTGGTTCAGACCCGTTGGGAGCCCAGCGCCGAGTTCAGCCTGGACACCCAGGGCTTTCTCGGCAAAGTGCGGGAAAATATCAGCGGCATTAACTGTACGGTGCCCAACAAGGATGCGCTCTACTACCAGGGCCTGTGGTTAGCTCACCCCGGAGATACTGACCCGTCCAATCCTCGTGCCTTTCAGGAGAATTGCGATGCCAACTCGCGGGCGCGCCTTGGCGATTTAAAATCCAACCAGGGATCGAACCCCCGTTTGGGCAGGGATCTGGATACCCTGCTATTGGCCGCCACCGCTGAATGGCAAATGAGCGAGACACTCAGTGTTAAGGCGGTTATTGGATTGAGGGGGGAGAAAGAGGGGCCGATACAAGCCAGTGATCCCGACGGTGGACCGGCACTGTGGAGCAGCTACATCAATACCGACGATAGCGACCGTCGCTCCTATAGTCTGGAGTTTCAGGTAAACGGCTCCGCGATGGAGGAGCGCCTGCGCTATACCGCGGGTGTTTTTTTGATGCGTGAAACCAATACTGAAAACTTCTCGGTGTCGAATACCTTCCGCGGCCTCGATAGTCCGACCCTCGCTGAGATAGCTGCGGGGGAGGAGCCAAGCCAGCCCGCCCCCGGCGGATCGATTCCCCTTGTCGGTTTTATCGGCGCGCCCTTGGTGTCATCGGATTTTGAACTGGCGAATACGACGGGGGCAATGTTCGCCCAGGCATCCTTCGATATCAGCGACAATATCGAGCTCACCCTGGGCTACCGGGTTACCGCTGAAACCCGCCGTGCCGAACTGGGAACGATCGAAGCCGATATGGCCGCGATTGGCCAGCGTGTGACTGGCAGTGGCTTGTTCACCGCGCCGAACAATGTCGGCGTGTTTGGCCCCGGAGCCGCCGATTTTTACGCCTATCTTGGGCCGTTGCGCTGGCTTGACGATCCGGTGGGTTTGGCGGCGTCCTTATTCCCCGACGCCAATGGCGACGCGCTATTGGACTATCCTCTTGACCCCGCTTCCCAGCGCAGTGAAATGCGCGAAGAAACCTTCAGCCAAAGCACGCCGATGATGTCCCTGTCCTATAGTTTGCCCGAGGCGTGGCTGAACAGCACTGTGCTGGGTAATGCGATGTTGTATGCCACCTGGAGCCGGGGGTTTAAATCCGGGTTTTTCGAGCCTCGCGGTATCGATGGCTTGCAGCGGATCGAGCCGGAGGTGGTGACCAACCACGAAGTGGGTTTCAAAATTGATGCCTTTGAACGCAGCCTGCGCTTGAACGGTGCGGTGTACGCCATGGACTTTGAGCAGCAACAGTTGATTGCTGTGGGTGCCGATTCCGGCCAAAACGTTGTTGTGGTGTTTGGTAATGCCGGCCAGTCGGAAATTCACGGCGGCGAGCTGGAATTACTGTGGCTACCCAGTATAGCGCTGCAAATCAATGCCAGTTTGAGCCTGAATAATTACCGTTATACCGAATTCAATGAGCTGGATTTAATGGCGGCAGTGCTGGGGCGGCAGGAGACCGTCGATCGCACCAATGAAACCTTTCCCGTATCGCCGGATAAATCTGCGGCATTGGGGCTGCAATATATCTGGTCCGGTGACTATGGCCTGATCAGTGCTCGGGCTGACCTCAGCTATAAAAGCAAGGTGTTCTACGGCTTTGACCCCGGCTCATATGCGGCCTTTCAACGTGATCCCGCATCAGCGGGGCAGCCCGCCTATCAGCTGTTGGATGGCCGGGTGAGCTGGCAGCATCCGGAGGGAGACAGAACCGTGTCGTTGTGGATGAAAAACGTAACGGATGAGCGCTACCGCATTGGTGTTGTCGCGGTGGCGGATTCCTCCGGGGTGTTCAATGAAACCTGGGGCGAGCCCAGAATGTTAGGTATCGACTTTCACCAGCAGTTTTAAACAACATAATAAGGATCAGGCGATGCAAAATTTCAGCAATAAAGTTGTAGTGGTTACCGGTGCTGCCAGCGGTATTGGCAAGGCGTTGGCCAGGGCGTTTTTAGCCGAGGGTGCCAAGGTCGTCATGTCAGATGTGGAACAGGGGGCGCTGGATGCCACCGCATCGGAGTTAGCCGCAGGGGGCGGCGAAGTGCTGGCGGTGGTCTGCGACGTGTCCAAGGCAGAGTCTGTCGAGGCTTTGGCCAGCAAGGTTTACGAACACTTTGGCGCCTGTCATGTGCTGTGCAATAACGCGGGGGTGAGTGTGCCCAATGCCAATGTGTGGGACACCACGCCTAACGACTGGCAATGGGTGTTGGGGGTGAATCTCCGCGGCATTGCCCACGGTGTGCAGGCCTTTGTGCCGCGTATGCTGGCCGGGGGTGAGGAGGGTGTGATTATGAATACCTCCTCCGGCGATGGTGGTATTTCACCGCTTGCGGATCAGTCGGTCTATGCCTCAAGCAAAGCGGGTGTGTCGATTATGACCGAGTGCCTGAACGCCCAGCTCGTTGGTCAGAACAGCGCTTTGCGCGCGTGTATTTTTTATCCCTCCGGTGGCATTTTACCAACCGGAATCTGGACGACGCGGCGTAACCGCCCTGCAGAACTGGCCCGTGAAAAACCGCCGGCGGAGGGGGCGGAAATGACCTTCGACGAATTTATGAGTGGCATGAAGGAGATCGGTGTGGACTTGCCAGTGCAGGATCTGGATGAACTGGCACAGTTCGCTCTGGCGGGTCTGAAACAACGCGACTTCGTGATTATGATTGGCCGTGAAAGTATGGAAGAAACTCTGGTCGCGAGGGCGCGGAAGCTGGCGCGGGGTGAGTGCCCGATTGAGCATGGCTTGCACGGCTAAACTCAAAAGCGTTTTCAGGGAAAGTTGGTGAGTAGTGTTTGGCTGTGTGCGGGAACTGCAAAAAGTGAGAGCGATGTTTCGCTCTCACTTACAACACCGGGATTTATGGCGGGAAGGTTAGTCCTCGGCCTTTAATTCCTGCAGCATGGTTTTCACCGGCTCCACCTGATTCATTGTGTAGAAATGAATTCCGGGGGCGCCGCCTTCCATTAGAATCTGGCACATCTCGGTGACAAATTCGTTGCCGAACTTGCTGACGCTCTCCTGATCGTCGCCGTAACCTTCGAGTTTTCGGGTCAGCCAGCGGGGGATTTCCGCGCCACAGTTCCGTGAAAAACGGGCCAGATTCGTGAAGTTCAGTATTGGCATAATGCCGGGGTAGATCGGCTTATCTATGCCCGCCTTCTCGCAGTCTTCCAGAAAGTAGAAGTAGGCATCGGCGTTAAAGAAATACTGGGTGATGGCGCTGTTGGCACCGGCATCCAGCTTGGCTTTCAGGTAGCTGATGTCCTTGTCGTAGCTTTTGGCGTCGGGGTGAATTTCCGGGTAGGCCGCCACCTCAATCTCGAAGTGATCGCCGGTATGCTTGCGGATAAACTCCACCAGCTCACGGGCATATACCAGCCGCGTCGCACCCATGCCCGAGGGAATATCCCCGCGCAGGGCGACAAGGCGTTTTACCCCGGCGTCCTTGTACTGCTGGATCAACTCCAGCACATCGGCTTCCTCGTCACCGCCAAAGGACAGGTGAGGGGCCACGTCGATTCCCGCCGCGCGGGTTTCCAGTACGATTCCGCGAGTGTTGTCCCGAGTTGAACCGCCAGCACCGTAGGTAACGGAAAAAAAGCTGGGGTCGAGGGTGTTCAACTCCGCCCGGGTTTGTTTCAGTTTTTCCCGCCCGGCTTCGGTCTTGGGGGGGAAAAATTCAAAACTGTAGCGTTTGTTCATTGGATCTTCCTGTTTAGGGCAAGACGCTAAATGCGAGACGCAAGACGTAAAATCATCCCGGTGCTGCTTGACACAATCCAAGCCCCACCAAAACACTGTCTAGCGTCTAGCGTCTAGCGTCTAGCGTCTAGCGTCTAGCGTCTAGCGTCTAGCGTCTAGCGTCTAGCGTCTAGCGTCTAGCGTCTAGCGTCTAGCGTCCCGCCGCCTTAGTACTTATAACTCTCAGGCTTGAACGGCCCGTCCACGCTCACACCAATATACTCTGCCTGCTCGGGCTTGAGTTTGGTGATCACGCCACCAAAACCAGCAACCATGTGGGCCGCCACTTCTTCGTCGAGTTTCTTGGGCAGTACCTGCACGGTCAGTGCGGCGGCTTTTTTGTCGGCGTCGAGGTCGGCGAAGCGGCGCTCATAGAGGTGAATCTGCGCCAGTACCTGGTTGGCGAAGGAGCCGTCCATGATGCGGCTGGGATGACCGGTCGCATTGCCCAGATTAACCAAGCGGCCTTCCGACAGCAGGATCAGGTGATCGTTGCTAGCGCGGTCGCGGTATACCACATGGACCTGGGGTTTGATCTCGTCCCACTCCCAGTTGGCGCGCATATAGGCGGTGTCGATTTCGTTGTCGAAGTGACCAATGTTGCAGACCACACAGCCGTTTTTCAGGGCGCTGAGCATATTGGCGTCGCAGACGTTGACGTTGCCGGTGGTGGTCACCAGCAGGTCGGTGTTGCCGAGCAGGTCGGTGTTGATGGAGTCGGCGGTGCCGGTGTTGATGCCGTCGATGTAGGGCGATACCACTTCAAAGCCATCCATGCACGCCTGCATGGCGCAGATGGGATCAACTTCGGTGATTTTTACTATCATGCCTTCCTGACGCAGTGATTGCGCAGAGCCCTTGCCCACGTCACCGTAGCCAATGACCAGCGCTTTTTTGCCGGATAACAGGTGGTCAGTGCCGCGCTTGATAGCATCGTTCAGGCTGTGGCGGCAGCCGTATTTGTTGTCGTTTTTCGACTTGGTGACCGAGTCGTTCACATTGATGGCGGGCACTTTCAGCGTGCCTTTTTTCAGCATTTCCTGCAGGCGGTGAACCCCTGTGGTGGTCTCTTCAGTGATGCCGTGAATCTTGTCGAGCATCTGCGGGTATTTCTTGTGCAGAATTTCAGTCAGATCGCCGCCATCGTCCAGCACCATGTTCGCGTCCCAGGGCTGGCCGTCTTTCAGAATGGTTTGCTCGATACACCACTCGTATTCTTCCTCGGTTTCGCCCTTCCAGGCAAATACCGGAATACCGGCAGCGGCAATCGCCGCAGCGGCGTGGTCCTGGGTTGAGAAAATATTGCACGACGACCAGCGCACTTCGGCACCGAGGGCGATCAGGGTTTCGATCAGCACGCCGGTTTGAATGGTCATGTGAATACAGCCGAGAATTTTGGCACCGGCCAATGGTTTTTCATCACCGTATTTTTCACGCAGTGCCATCAGAGCGGGCATCTCGCCCTCGGCGATAGCCAGTTCCTTGCGACCCCAGGCGGCCAGTGAAATATCCGCGACTTTGTAGTCGGTGAAGGTGGTGTTGCTTGCTGTTGCGGTGGTCATAATGTCTACCTCATGTTTGATTTCTGGCGAGACGCAAAACGCGAGATGCGAGACGCTTTTTGCCAAAGCCCTTAGCTCTGTTTCAGTTTTCGAATAAGCCCGGATAACTGAGCAAATATGGCGTCGGTTTTTTCCCGCCAACTTGCTGTGTCATTCAAATACCCCAGGCTCGATGCGATTAATAATTGTGTTTCCAGCTCGGCTAAAGAGCCTCGCGCGATGTAAAGAAAGCGTAAATACTCCCTGTCACTCTCCCGGGCAGCGCCCTCGGCAATATTCGACGGAATACTGACTGCAGCGCGACGCATCTGGCTGAACAATCCAAACTGCTCATGAGCAGGGAATGCATTGGTCAGCTGATAAATCTCCGGCACAAGTGCCATGGATCGCTGCCATACCTGCAATTTTGTGTGCTTGCGTTCCATCGCTTTGCACCCTCATTAAAACTCCAATAATTTCTCTAGCGTCTAGCGTCTAGCGTCTAGCGTCTAGCGTCTAGCGTCTAGCGTCTAGCGCCGTTGGCCTCTCCCGTCTCCCGTCCAGCCTCTCCCTTCAAAGCGCCGCTTTCAGTGCCTCGGCGCGGTCGGTTTTCTCCCAGCTGAAGGCGGTGGCGGTTTCGCTGCGCACTTCACCGTTTTCCTTGTAGGTGTAGGTGTGCTCGTAGGGGTCGCGGCCGAAGTGGCCGTAGGCGGCGGTCGGCTGGTACATCGGGTGAGCCAGGTCGAGCATTTTGGTAATGCCGTAGGGGCGCAGGTCGAAAACTTCCCGTACCGCGGCGACCAGTTTGTCGTCGCTGACTTTGCCGGTGCCAAAGGTGTTGATGGAGATTGATGTGGGCTCGGCAACGCCGATGGCGTAGCTCACCTGAATTTCGCAGCGGTCGGCGAGGCCGGCGGCGACGATGTTTTTGGCGACGTAACGGCCAGCATACGCTGCGCTGCGGTCAACCTTGGAGGGGTCCTTGCCGGAGAATGCCCCGCCACCGTGGCGAGCCATGCCGCCGTAGGTGTCAACGATGATTTTACGGCCGGTCAGGCCGCAGTCGCCCACGGGGCCACCGATGACAAAGTTGCCGGTGGGGTTGATATGAAACTTGGTGCCAGCGTGCAGCAGTTCGGCGGGCAGGACGTTTTTGATAATTTCTTCACGCACCGCTTCCTGCAGGTCGTTTTGGCTGATTTCGGGGTTGTGCTGGGTAGACAGTACCACCGCGTCAACGGCTACCGGCACGCCGTTTTCGTAGCGCAGGGTAACCTGGCTTTTGGCATCAGGGCGCAGCCAGGGCAGCACGCCGTTTTTGCGCAGGTAGGCCTGACGCTCTACCAGACGGTGAGAGAAAAACAGCGGGGCGGGCATCAGCGACGGGGTTTCGTTGGTGGCGTAGCCAAACATCAGGCCCTGATCGCCCGCGCCCTGATCTTCCGGCCTGGCGCGATCTACGCCCTGGTTGATATCGACAGACTGTTTGCCGATAGCGTTCAGTACCGCACAGCTGGCGCCGTCGAAGCCGACGTCGGAGCTGTTGTAGCCGATGCCGGTAATGACATCGCGAATGATATCTTCCAGATCGACGTAGCAGGAGGTAGTGACCTCGCCGGCAACGACCGCCATACCGGTTTTTACCAGGGTTTCCACGGCGACACGGGCGTGCTTGTCGCGGGCGATAATCGCGTCGAGTACGGCGTCAGAAATCTGATCGGCCATTTTATCCGGATGTCCCTCGGAGACGGACTCGGAGGTGAAAATACTGTATTCAGACATGCTGTCTTCCTCTGTAAAAGACCCTGCCGTGGCAGTGGGGTCGCGGTATTAAAGGTGGTTCGGCTTGATAAATTGCCGAACCTGTACTCGAAATCCGTTGAGCTGAGCCAAATAGGCTGCGGGGCCTTCCTGCAGCCCGCAGGCACTGGCCCACTCGCTTAAGTCATCTGGCTCAATGCCCAGCCACAAATCGCCGCAGGCGTCTCTGGCCCAGTTTTGGTCGTGGGGGCACAGCTCTGTTACCGAAAACAGGCCGCCGGGTTTTAGCAGCCGCTCGGCGTCGTGAAAAATATCCGACGGTGAGGGCACATGGTGCAGCACCATATTGCACACCACGCAGTCCGCTGCCGCCGTTGGCAGTTCGTCACTGCTGCTGTTGCCGAGAATAAAACGGGCATTGTTCAGGCCCTTTGCTTCGGCAAACTGCTGGGCCTGGGCCAGCATGGCGTCACTGTTATCCAGCGCGATCACTTCGTGGTAATGGCCTGACAGTTCGGCGAGAAAGGCGCCTTCGCCGGGGCCGATTTCAATGGCCAACTCACCGCCCTCGGGCTGGCTGGCGCGCAACAGTTCGGCGCTGCTCTGGCCGTATACCGCATAGGCGACCATCTGCTCCTGTTGCTCGTGAAACTCCCCGGCGTGCTCGGCAAAAAATGCTCTGCTGCGTTCGGCCCGCTCGGCGACCACTTCTTCCAGTCGCTGTTGTTGGTCTGCGCTCAGTGCCAATTGGTCGGCGCTATTCAACAGGGCTTCATGCAGTGCGGCTAGCGCTGAGTGTTCACTGCGCCAGCAGCGGCGATAGAACAGACTGTTGCCCTCGCGCCGTTTGGTGACCAGCCCTGCTGCGGCAAGTATTTTCAGGTGGTGGCTGAGCCCGGACTGCCGCGCATCCAGAATGTGGCACAGCTCCTGTACCGAATAGGCGTTGCGGCTCAATACTCGCAAAACCTGCAGGCGCAACTCATCCCCCCCGGCCTTGCAGAGTTGTTGCAGGGCAGTGGCGTAAGCGGCTTGTGCTTCCGGTGGCGATGTCGCGTCGGTGGCCACGGAGCGGATACGGGCTTCCATGCCGCGCAGTGTAACAGTGATTTAATCTATATCAAAATATTTTGATATAGGTTTTGCTGTGATGGGGTGTCATGGAAAGGGCGCGTGCAGGGAAGCCCCACCGCGGGCGGCGGTGGCTGAAAAGAGGAAGGGGTCGTTGTCTGCGGGGCGGAAAGCCCCGCGCAGCTAGCGTTGGTTCAGGCGTTGTGCCGCACGGTCGGCGGCGGCCAGCACCTGTTTCGGGGCGGTGCCGCCAATATGGTCGCGGGCGTTGATAGAACCTTCGAGGGTCAGTACTTCAAACACGTCTTCGTCGATGTCGCCGCTGAACTGACGCAGCTCTTCGAGGCTCATCTCAGACAGGTCTTTCTTCCGGGCGATACCGTAGGCCACGGATTTGCCGACCACTTCGTGGGCGTCGCGGAAGGGCAGGCCCTTGCGAACCAGATAGTCGGCCAAATCGGTTGCGGTAGAGAAACCGCGCATGGCGGCTTCGCGGGTCACGTCGGCGTTGACGGTAATCGCCGGCACCATGTCGGCGTAGGCCTTGATGCTGTCCTTGAGAGTGTCGATCACATCGAAGATCGGTTCCTTGTCTTCCTGATTGTCCTTGTTATAGGCCAGCGGTTGAGACTTCATCAGCGTTAACAGGCTGATCAGGTGACCATTTACCCGCCCCACCTTGCCGCGAATCAGCTCGGGCACGTCGGGGTTTTTCTTTTGCGGCATGATCGACGAGCCCGTACAGAAGCGGTCGGGCAGGTCGATAAAGTTGAACTGGGCTGAGGTCCACAGTACCAGTTCTTCGCTGAAGCGGGACAGGTGGGTCATCAGCAGGCTGCCGGCGGCGGCAAATTCAATGGCAAAATCGCGATCGCTCACCGAGTCCAGTGAGTTTTCTGTAGGGCGATCAAAGCCCAGCAGTTCGGCGCTGTAGTGGCGGTCTATGGGGTAGGTTGTTCCCGCCAGTGCCGCCGCGCCCAGGGGGCTTTGGTTCATGCGCGCGCTGCAGTCTTTCAGTCGGCTGTAGTCCCGCTCCAGCATTTCATTCCACGCCAGCATATGGTGGCCAAAACTCACTGGTTGCGCGGTTTGCAGGTGGGTGAAGCCGGGCATAATGGTATGAGCTTCGCGGCGGGCCAGCTCGACCAGCCCGGTTTGCAGGCGGGTTAATTCGCCGCAGATAGCGTTGATTTCGTCGCGCAGGTACAGGCGGATATCGGTGGCGACCTGGTCGTTGCGCGAGCGACCGGTGTGCAGCTTCTTGCCGGTGATGCCGATTTTCTGCGTCAGTCGCGCCTCGATGTTCATGTGTACGTCTTCAAGGCCCACAGACCACTCAAAGGTGCCCGCTTCTATTTCACTGCGAATTTCTTCCAGTCCGGTCTGGATCTGGATCAATTCATCGCCGGTGAGAACCCCGACCTTGGCCAGCATGGCGGCGTGGGCGAGAGAGCCGTTGATGTCGTGGTGGTAAAGGCGCTGGTCAAAGCTGACTGACGCGGTAAAGCGCTCGACAAATTTATCGGTGGCCTCGGCGAAGCGACCGCCCCAGGGCTTGATACTTGGCTCTTTGTTACTCATTGTCTGGTGGTCCTGTTCTGCGGTTGGGCCCGTGCATCTAGCTTCTGGGCCGCTTCTAGTCAAGGCGCGCAGTATATCAGACTTCCTTGTTTGTGACGGAGTCTGAGCTAATGCCGAAGAGTGTGGCATCGTCATATAACTGTCATAAACCCCTCGCATACTTCGCTTCATTTCCCCCTGTGTAACCTTGTCGCGAAGGAGTGATCATGAATAAGGTCAGCGCCCCCCGCGCGAAACTCGTCGAACTGCTCTGGCAGTTAAAGCAGAACTATGACCAACTCGATGGTGAGCGCAATATTCACTTCAATACCTTGCTGCGGGACTCGGATTTTCGCCGCGAACTGATTAACGAAGCCGCAGTAAGCAGCAACCGGGAACTGCGGGAAATTGGCCAGAGCTTGAGGGTGTTGAATACCGACGGCGAGTTAACCCAAAGTCGCATTCGTAGCGCACCGCTGAACCCCGATATTGCCGAAACCGTGGCGGCGGTCACTGGAAAGAAAAAACAGAACAGCGGGCGACTGGCGCTTGCTGCGCTGGTGCTGCTGGCGGTGGCGATAGGAGGCTTTGTTGCCCTGAACCCCATGTCCGGTAACGAGCAAAGTGTGCGCGGTTCCCTGAACGGCGAACATTTCTGGACGGCAGATAAATCGTGGCTACTCGATGGCATTGTGTATCTTGAGGCGGGCGCTCGCCTGACCATAGAAGCGGGTACTGTGGTCAAGGGCTTGCAGGGTAGCGCCTTGGTGGTCACCCGCGACGCCACAATTATGGCCCGGGGCGCGGCGCAGGCGCCGATCGTATTTACCAGTGCCAAGGACGCGGGTGCGCGCCAGGCGGGAGATTGGGGTGGCCTGGTGCTGTTGGGCAATGCGCCGGTGAACACCCGCGATGCCCAGATTGAAGGTGTACCATTGACCGACACCCGTGGGATGTTCGGGGGGGTGGATAGTCGCCACAACTGCGGTGTTCTGGAGTACGTGCGTATTGAGTTTGCCGGTTACGAGGTCTACGCCAACAACGAGCTGAACGGTCTGACCCTGGGGGGCTGTGGCAGCAATACCATTGTGCGTCATGTGCAGGTGCACCGAGCCTCTGATGACGGCATTGAAGTATTTGGCGGCACGGTTGATCTGAAGCACGTGCTGATCAGCGGGGCAGCGGATGACTCGCTGGACTGGGATATGGGCTGGACTGGCCGCGTGCAGTTTTTGCAGGTGCTGCAGTACCCGGGCATTGGCGACAACGGCTTTGAGGCGGACAACCGCGATGGTCGCCACGATGTCGAGCCAGTGTCTCAGCCGACCTTTTACAATGTGACCTTGCAAAGCATGTCCGGTGCCGAGAAATATCAGCGCGGAATGACTTTGCGCCGCGGCACCGGCGGCCATTTCAATAATATGATTATTGATGGCTTTTCCGGCGAGGCGATTGATATCAAGGACCTCAGCACAGTGAGCCGGCTCGGCAGCGGTATGATGAGTTTCTCCGGTTTGCTGATCCACAATATTGGCGCCGACGGTCGCAGCTTTTTTGCGGCGGAGCTGGGCGCGCAGGACGACGATGGCGGCTTTGATGAGCTGACCTTCTTCAGGGACGCAGCGCGCCTTGGTGTTTCGCCACAGCATCGCCCCGGCTCAGCGCTGCTGGAACAGCCGGAATTCCGCCTGGCGGCGCAATCGCCCGCCCGTGAGGGTGCGGTGGCCGTGCCCGAGGGTGAATTCTGGGATGAAGCCGCAAACTACCTGGGCGCAGTGCGCCCCGGCAGCAACACCACCTGGATGGATGGCTGGAGCGCGTTTCCGGTCCATTGACGCGACTACTGCCGCCGCGCCGGGGTAATGTGCTGACATGCCTCGGGGGCGGCTACTGCCCCTTTTCCTCAGATCCACTCAGTTCAGTGGTTCAGTCTGGCAGATGGCTGGCGTATGATAAGACGCTTTAGCTATTCTGGACCCCCTCTATGCCCGATCGAATTCTCCGTATCGCCACCCGCGAAAGCCTCCTTGCTTTATGGCAGGCGGAATATATCAAGGCGCGTCTCGAAGCCGCACATTCGGGCCTGCAGGTTGAATTGCTGGGTATGACGACCCGCGGCGACCAGCTGTTGGATTCGCCGCTGTCCAAAATTGGCGGCAAGGCGCTGTTCGTGAAGGAGCTGGAGCAGGCCTTGATCGATGGCCGTGCGGACATTGCCGTGCACTCGATGAAAGACGTGCCGATGGAATTTCCCGAGGGGCTGGGCCTGAGCATTATCTGCGAGCGGGAGGATCCCCGCGATGCCTTTGTCAGCAATCATTTCAGTAGTGTCGATGATCTGCCCGAGGGCGCTCATATCGGCACCAGTAGTTTGCGCCGCGAGTGCCAGTTGCGGGCCCTGCGCCCGGATTTGAAAGTATCCAGCCTGCGCGGCAATGTGCAGACCCGTCTGCGCAAGCTCGATGAAGGTCAGTTTGACGCGATTATTCTGGCGGCGGCGGGCCTGATTCGCCTCAAGCTGGAAGACCGAATTGCCGACTTTATGGCGGTGGAGCAGAGTCTGCCCGCCTGCGGCCAGGGGGCGGTGGGTGTCGAAACCCGCAGTGATGACCAGTGGGCGATAGACCTGCTGGCGCCGCTGCACGACCCGGCAACCGCTGAACAGGTGCTTGCCGAGCGGGCGATGAATCGGCGTTTGCAAGGCGGCTGTCAGGTGCCCATCGCGGGTTATGCGATTCCCGCCGAGACCGATGAGGGCGGATTGTGGTTGCGGGCGCTGGTTGGCGAACCCGACGGCAGCCGGGTGCTGCGAGCGGAGCTCACCGCTGCCAGCGACCCGGAGGCATTGGGGATCGCGGTCGCCGACCAACTGTTGGCGCAGGGCGCGGGCGAGATATTGAAAGCGGTATACGGTGACGCGAACTCCTGATATGCCCGGCCTGGGAGTGTTGATAACCCGCCCCGAAGGTCGTAACGGCGACCTGCAGGCCGCTCTGGAAGGGGCGGGTGCCCGAGTGTGTGTGCAGCCCCTGCTGGACATTCAGCCGTTGGCAGATAGCGAGCCGGAGTGGCAGGCCAGCCGACGGCGGCTGATGGACCTCGACCTGTACCGGCACCTGATTTTTATCAGCGTCAACGCGGTTGAGCAGGGTTTGCTGCGCATTGAAAGCCTCTGGCCCCAGTGGCCCCAGGGCATCCAGTGTTATGGTGTGGGTGAGGCGACCCGCGCAGCCCTGGCTAATTGCGGGTTGCCATTGCAACTGGTGGATAGCATTGGGGCCAACGACAGTGAAAGCCTGCTGGCCTGTCCCTCACTGCAAAAGGTTGCCGGCGATGGGGTGCTGATCGTGCGCGGGGTGGGGGGCCGGGAAACACTGGCGACTAAATTGCGTGAGCGCGGCGCCCGGGTAGACTATGCTGAATGCTATCGACGGCGTCCCGTGGCACATGCGGCGGAGCGCCTGGCGGAGATATTCCGCGCAGGTGAGGTCGAGGTTGTCTGTCTGAACAGCGGCGACACCCTGAAATATTTTTGTGAGTGCACCGACACGGCGTTGCGAGGTCAACTTGCTGTCGTGGTGCCGGGCGCTCGTGTGGCAAGGCTTGCGCAAGACGCTGGTTTTCAGCAGGTTCTATGCGCAGAAAATGCAGGCACAGCAGCAACGCTGGCCGCAATAACCCAATGGCTGAGAGAGAAGCATGTCGGCACAAGACGGTGATAACAAAGAAAACGCTGAGACCGGTGTGATCGTTGCGGAAACAGGGGCCCCTGTTTCAGCGGACGACAAGGGTGAAAAAACGTCGAAAGCGAAACCTTCGAAAACCAAGTCCGGCAGGGGGCTGGCGGCGCTGGCGCTGCTGATCGGGCTCGCTGGATTAGCGCTGGCGGGCTGGGTTTACTACCAGCTTATTTATCTAAATGCCCAAAAAGCCCAGGCGGCGTCTGCCGAGGCGGCGCAAATCACTGAGCTGGTGGGCGAGCTCGAAAGTGCACAAAGTGAGACCAGTGCGGCGCTGGCCATGCAGCGCGCACGGGTCGCCGAATTGGAGGCGGCTCTGTCACAGCAGCAGGCGGTGGGGCAGCGGCAATATCAACAGATTACCGATCGGCTGCAAACCCTTAGCACCGTCGATCGCGATGATTGGCTGCTGGCAGAGGCTGAGTACCTGCTGCGGCTGGCGAATCAGCGCTTGCAATTGAGTGGTGATAACCGTGCTGCGGCGAAGCTGTTGGTCAGTGCCGACGATATTCTGCGCAGCATGGACGAGCCTGCGCTGCACCCGGTGCGAGCGGCGCTCGCTAAGGAACAGGCCGCGCTGCGCAGTAGCGCTGACTACGATCTGGAAGGCGCCTACCTGAAACTGCAGGGTATTGCTGACAGTGCAGCCAGTCTGGAGGTTTACGAGGCGCCAAGCTATGAGCCTGAGCCGGTGCCCGTGAGTGAAGAAGGGGATTGGCAGGAGAATCTGAAAAATGGATTTGAGCGGGCCTGGGGCAAGTTGCGCAGCTACATCCGCGTGCGCCAGCACGACGCCAACTTCCAGGCGAATCTGGCTCCTGAACAGGCCGAGGCCGTGCGCGCGAGCCTGCGGATGATGATCGAGCAGGCCCAACTGGCTCTGCTGGCCGAGCGCCCGGCACTGTATCGCCGCTCACTGGAAAAGGCCGCGAAGTTTTTGCGCGAATACTATCCCTTGAACGATCGTCGAGGGGCGGTACTGGCGCAGCTCGAACCGCTTATCGATGCACCGGTAAAGGCTGAGCGACCTGATTTGTCCGGGTCTTTGGCCGAATTGAAAGAGTTTATCAAGGCCCGCCGCTGGCAGCGTGAGGTTGGCCAATGATTCTCTTTTTCTATGCGTTGATTGCCCTGGTGGTCGCTGCGGGTGTAGCGGTTGCGATTCAATACGACAGTGGTTACCTGCTGTTGGCCTATGGTCAGACCACAGTGGAAATGACCCTGTGGGTGGCGGTGGCCGTGCTCGCGGTATTTTGCTTTGCCGTGTGGCTGCTGTTTTCATTTCTGCGGCGGGGGGCGAAGCTGACCGACCGCCTGGGATCGCTGCGCAGTGAGCGCCGCGCCCAGCGCGCCCGTCTGCAGCAGCACCGAGGGGTTGTCGCCTATGTCGAGGGCAATTGGCAAAAGGCCCGCCGGCTATTGCAGGACGCTGCCCACGACGGTGAGGGCCCGCTTATCGGTTATCTCCTCGCGGCGCGGGCTAGCCAGAGGCTGGGCGATGACAAGGGTGTGGTGCAGGCGCTGAGTCGGGCAGAACACTGCGGCGTCCGTGCCGATGTTGCTGTTGCCCTCACCCAGGCGGAGATCCAGATTGAGCGGGGGCAATTGGAGCCCGCGCTGGCGACCCTGAGCAGGTTGCGCAGTCGGGCTGATCGCCACCCCGCTGTTCTTGGGCTGCTGGCGCGGGTCTACCGCGGCCTTAATGACTGGACGGGCCTGCGCGAGCTGATACCGGAACTGCGCAAGCGCAGCCTGCTCGCCGACAATGATCTGGCCAGTCTCGAGGAGTTGGCCCTGCGCGGCGAAATGCGTAATTTGCAACAGGCCGGCGATGCCGCGGCATTGAAACAATGGTGGCGTCAGCTGTCCAAGGGCGACTGCCAGGCTGCGCTGCTACGGGACTATATTCCCGCGCTGCTGGCCGTGGCGGAGGCCGACGAAGCCAGCAATCTGTTGCGTCAGGCGATAAAAATGGAATGGCAGGATGACCTTGTTCTGCTGTACGCAAGCATCGATGACAGCAATCCCCAAAAGCAGTTGTCTACGGCGGAAGGCTGGCTCAAGGAGCACGGCGACAGCACCACCCTGCTGCTCGCGCTCGGGCGCATCAGCCTGCGCAACGAGCTATGGGGCAAGGCCCGGGAATACCTGGAGCAAGCCCATCGCGTGGCACCCTCGGCGGCGGTGTGCTTTGAGTTGTCGCGGTTGTTGGGCAACCTTGGGGAAACCGACGCGGCGGCGGCCTATCTGAGCGAGGGTATGCAATTGCAGGGGCAGCAGCTGCCAAGTTTGCCCCAGCCCAGAGGGTGACCGGCTTTCAATCAACCGTTGGCGACGTGCAGAGCGCGTTGCCCAAGTGAATAAAAAATGAATCTGGATGCACTGCGAAAAATGTTGGCCCGTGGCGCCGATAGCTCAATGTTGCGCTTTGGCTTGGGCTCTGCCCTCCTTGAGGAGGGCAGCTACGACGAAGCCTGTGAGCACCTGATACGTTGTGTTGAACAGGATGAGGACTATTCCGCCGCATGGAAGTTGCTGGGCAGGGCTTACGAACGCAGCGGCAACATTGGCGAGGCGCGGCGAGTGTGGCAGGAGGGCCTCGCCGCCGCCCAGCGCAGCGGCGACAAGCAGGTGGAGAGGGAAATCGAGGTTTTTTTGCGCAAACTCGCTAAACGTGATGCGTCCAACTAAATCCCCTGTGCCCGCGAGCTACTATCGTATCCAGTACAACTCTGGCGTTGTACTGACACGAGAACACGACGGCGAAGGGAGTGCGTGTCGCCGCTGAGTTTCAACTGGTCTTGGGGGTCAGTGCCTCGCCGTCAAAGTGAACGCCCGCCCAGCCGCTGCGGATAAAATTGCGGATATTCCCGTGATTGTCGGCCTCTGGCTGCTGCAGGACTTCCACCGTGTAAAAATCGCCGAAGGCATTCAGGGTAGCCTGTGGGCTGAGCTGGTGTAGCTGGGCGAAAGCGAAAATCTTGCAGGAGCCGTTATTGCTGCCGGCCTCATTGACCTGCTCACCATTGCGGAAACGGGTGGGGCTAAAGTCGTAATATTGATCGATGTGGCCGATAACCTCGGCGAAATCGACGGGGCCGTTGTTCAGTTTTGCAATCAGGGTGTCGTGACTCATGTGTACTCCTTGTTCAAGGAGGCAGAGTATACGGGATTGGTCAGGGCGGCGCAGCGGCAAGGCGGAATGCCACCTTGAAATGTCGCCGGACCGCAGCGGGCCGCCCCAGTCCGGCGAGTTGCTCCAACATCCGTGGCAGGCTGTGCTCAGCTAAAGTGAACTCAGCCGAGCAGGGCTCAGGATTTCAGCAACTCCTTCATCAGAGCCTGCAAGGCCGCTTCGCGGTCGCCGAGCAGCGACTGATAGCTACCCAGCAGTTCTTTCTTCTCCTGAAGGCCGCTGAGCTTGTCGCCATACTTGGCCTGTAGCTCGGTTTTCATTTCACCCTCCCATTCCTTGACCCGGGCCTTGAGCTCTGCCCCTAGAACATCGCCAAGAATACGGTCGAGATTGGATTTCAACTTGATAATGGGGTCGTCTACGCTGCCGTTAACATTCATGTCCATCACCAGCTTGCTGACACCCTCAAGGGCAGAGGCCAGGCTTTTCGCTGTGGCATTTTCTTCAGCGGCATTTTTGACCAGCAGTGAAGCCTGGTTGACCAGTCCCTCAACGGAGCCGGACAGTGAGTCGCCGTTGATACCAAAATTGGCGCTGATGTCGGCGATGCCTCGCTCCAGTTGCAGGGGGAGGTTGGGGCTTTGCGACAGGGAAATGCCCGCCAGTGCCAGCTGTTTCAGCGCCATGTTGAAGGTGCTCTTCAGGTCGCCGTTACGTTGGTCGAACAAGCCGTCGATGAATAATTGTGCCTGCTCTTCAACGCCGCCGGTCACCTTCAGCGTAGTGGGTTTGTCCCAGAAATCCTGCTGATCGGTAATGTTGAGAATTTCCCCGGTGTAGGCCAGCTTCTGTTCGCCGATCACCTGATAGCCGTCGATCAATACCTCCCGAATCAGTAATTTGACGGGCAGTTCACCTCCCTCGCTGGCGGCGGGTTGCTCTTCCCTGACGGCCATGTCGCCCATGGTTTGCTTGTACAGGGTCAGTCCTCGCTGAACGAGGTTGGTGGCGTCGTCACCAAGGAGAAAGCGCAACATGCCCTCGCTGCCCTGATCCAGGCCGTATTTTGCGGCAATACGGCGGGATTGAGCGCTGGGCAGATTCGCTGCGCGACTGGCCAGCGCCTTGGCTGTGGCGATGTCTGCCTGGAGTTCGCTGTTGAAGCCTTCGTATTGCTTCAGCTCGCCCTTGATATCGTCGCGCAGCTCCTTGGCACCCACCAAGCGTTCAAATTTATTGCGTCGTTTGAGGGCCTCCCAGCGGGCTTTATAGCCGTCAATATTGCTCTCCTCAGGGAGTGACTTTGAGTTTGTAGACCACTTCTCCTGCAGTGCGGCAAAGCCCTGTTCAATCTCTGCGACTTCCGCTTCGATAATGGCTTGCTCCTCGGCGATGACCGCTGAGGCATCTGGCAGGGCAATGCCGGGCATGGCGGAATCCGATTCCGGTGGTGGTGGCGGCATACTGCCATCCAGGGTGCCGGGGGTGCTGCGGGCGGTGTTCAGCTGCATGCCTGAGAGCAACACCTGATCCGCAATAAGCTGTTGTTTAATCAGAGCCCTGGCGTCGACATCGGCGGAAATTGTCGCGCTTTCCAACAGGTTGCGCATGGGCTCCTTGGGGTTGGCGACGGTCACGCCGTGGAGGGCGACATGTGTGGGGTAAAAGGCGATGTCCACACTGTCGACGTTAACCCTGGCGCCAACGGCTTTGCTACCTTCGCTTTCAATGGCCCATTTGGCGATGGGTTCAAGGGCAAACACCACGGTGGCGATCACGATGAGCAGCAGGATGCCGACTCCCTTCATAATCCGCTTTAGCATTCTAGTGTGTCTCCTTATCTTCTACGTTGTGGTACAGCATAGCATTCGCGGTCGGCGGGAAGGTGGAATTCCTCCCCGGTTCCAGTGCTACCGCGTTGAGGCAGATTCAGATCACCGGCGGCGCAGATAGTTTCCCGGTGTCAGCCGGTGGTAACAAACCATTGCCCGCGACCTTTGCGGGCGACGGCCAGTGCCTGCCGGGCGGTGTCTTCGTCCAGACCCTGCCATTGCAAGGACGGTGAGCAGGCGCGGTTGTGCAGTTGCCAGTCGCCGCAGCGGTGGGCGTCGATAAGCACCAGCCCGAGGCTGGGGACGGTGCTGGCGAGGGGTGCGTCGAGGGTGAGGCGGCGGCCTTCGCGGCGGCGCAACGTTGTGTTGGTGATGCTGTTGTCGTGAATAAGCAGAATATGGCAGGCGGGCTCAAGGCCGGAGCTGCGACCTGCGGGCAGCAACAGGGAAGTGTCGTTGATGATTTCGCAGCGCCAGGCCCGCTGGTGCGGCTGCAAGGGCAGCGAACCGAGAACGATGTTTGCGGTGGGCCGTGCGAGGCAAAGGGCGATGGTACTGCCCGCGCGGTAGCGACGGTGGTCGGGGTAGATCACCTCGCCGCTGAGCAGCTGGCAGAAGCAACGCTCACAGTTGCCGTTACGGCAGCTTCGGGCCAGTGGCCAGCCGGCAGCGAGGCCCTGCTGCAAAAGCGTGTCCTCGCGGTTCAGCGAGCAGTGCCGGGGTGTGCCGTCGACGGTGAGTCGCATGTCGTTCAGCTCGCCGGGAACTCCGATTGCAAACGCTGGATCAATTGGGCCACAGCCCGCCCGCGATGGCTGAGTCGATTCTTCTGCTGGCTGGGCAGTTCTGCCGAGCAGCAGCCCAGTTCGGGAATGTAGAAATGGGGGTCGTAGCCAAAGCCGTTCTCGCCTCTGGCGTCGTCAACGATTTCGCCGGGCCAGCGTCCTTCGCAAATAATGGGTGCGGGATCTTCGGCGTGACGGACGAATACCAGCGCGCAGTGGAAGTGAGCCCGGCGATCGTTGATGCCCTTCAGTTCGCGAATCAGCTTAGCGTTGTTGGCGCTGTCGTCGGCGTCGCTGCCGGCAAAGCGGGCGGAATATATACCCGGAGCGCCGCCCAGGGCGTTGACGCACAACCCGGAGTCGTCGGCGAGGGCGGGCAGCTGGGTGTGCAGTGAGGCATTGCGGGCTTTGATCAGCGCATTTTCAATAAAGCTCAGCCCGGTTTCCTCGGCCTCTTCCACGCCCAGGTCACTCTGCGCACTAAAGCGGAAGCGCTCACCCAACAGGCTGGAGAATTCGGCGAGTTTGCCGCGATTGCCGCTGGCCAGAACAATATGCAGTGACATAATCACTCCTCCCGGTAGAGCTTCTTATTGAACTGAATGTCATAGGGCAGGGCGCGGGTGGCGGTGTTGACCTTCAGGCGAAAGTCGCGGCGCTCTTCCTTGGTGTCGAGGCGGAACTCGGCAATGTAGTAGATCGCGTTCTGCTCGATTACCTCGCGAAACTCCAGCGGTGTGCGGTGAATCAGGTCAGAGGTGGTGCCGCTGACCTCGGCGCGTATCGCCTGTTGCTGGTTGCCGTCGCGGTGTTGCACGGCAACGTTGATCAGGAATTTGTCCTTGCCGCGAGTGATGCCGTAGCTGCGGGCGACCTCCGGGGACAGAAAGCTGGTGTTGAACACACTGAAATGCACCGTGTCAGCGCCAAAGGTTTTGGTGGTGGGGGTGGGGTCCGGGGGCGTGTACTGATCCTGAGCCTGTACGGGAAGGCTCAGACTGAACAGCAATACCAATGGTGCCAGCCATGTTGTCATGGTGCGAATTCCTTGAAGCATGTAAAGACTCATTTACTAATATGATAGACCGCAGTCACGCCGAGCAGGTTCGGAAAACGCCGAGCGAGGCCACCATGGCGGTTTTCGCCATTGATGACACTGCTGTGAAGAATGCGAATATTCATGTCCTGACACAGGACTTCGAAGTCTTTGACTGTGCAGAAGTGGATATTGGGGGTGTCGTACCAGGTGTAGGGCAGAAATTTGCTCACCGGCATACGACCGTGGCGGCTGAGATGCCAGCGACTGCGCCAGTGGCCAAAATTGGGGAAGGTGACAATGCACTCGCGGCCGACGCGGAGCATTTCTTCTATTACCAGATGGGGGTAGCGCAGGGTTTGCAGGGCCAGGGTCATCACCACAACGTCAAAACTGTCGTCGCGGAAGTCGCCAAGGCCGGTATTGAGGTCGTGTTCGATCACGTTGACGCCCTTGTGCAGGGCAGTGGTGATATTGTCGGGGTCGATCTCCAGACCGAGCCCGGACACCTGCTTTTCATCGGCCAGCATTTTCAGCAGGGTGCCGTCGCCGCAGCCGAGGTCGAGTACCCGTGCACCGGGTTTGATCCAGGGTTTGATCAGTGTCAGGTCCAAGCGCATTACAGGCCCTCCCCAACGCGGCTCATATAGGCGCCAAACACCGCGATATAGCGGGGAATGGGTATCAAAAAGGCATCGTGGCCGTGGTTTGCCTCAATTTCCGCATAGCTGACGGGTTTGTCGGCGGCGACCAGCGCGTTGACAATTTCCCGGGAGCGGTCGGGGGCGAAGCGCCAGTCCGAGGTAAAGGAGATCACCATAAACGAGCACTTGGCATGACTGAAAGCCGCCACCGGGTCGTCGTCGTATTCCCGGGCGAGGTCGTAGTAGTCCAGCGCCTTGGTCATCAGCAGGTAAGTGTTGGCGTCAAAGCTACCGGCAAAGCGCTCGCCCTGATGGCGCAGATAGCTTTCTACCTGAAACTCTACCGGCCCACTGGCACCGAGTTTTAAATCCCCGGCCTTGAGATCGCGGCCGAATTTTTCCTTCATGCCGTCCTCAGACAGATAGGTGATATGGCCGATCATTCGCGCCTGGGCCAGCCCCTGTTTGGGTGACGTGCCGTGTTCGAGGTAACGGCCTCCGTGGAAGGCAGGGTCGGAACAGATCGCGTTGCGGGCGATCTCGTTGAAGGCGATGTTTTGCGCCGACAGCTTCATGGCCGAGGCAATCACCACGCAGTGGCGCAGGGCGTCGGGATATTCCAGTGACCAGCGCATGGCCTGCATTCCGCCGAGGCTGCCACCAATGACGGCGGCCCACTGCTCGATGCCGAAGTGGGCCATCATCAGTCGCTGACTTTCGACCCAGTCGCGGCAGCGCAGGGGGGGGAAATCCGGTCCCCAGGGCTTTCCCGTGGCAGGGTTGAGGGTCGCGGGGCCGGTGGAGCCGTGGCAGCCGCCGATATTGTTGATGCTCAGCACAAAAAACTTGCGGGTGTCGATGGGCTTGCCCGGGCCAATGCAGCTGTCCCACCAGCCGGGCTTACGGTCGTCGGCACTGTGATAGCCCGCCGCGTGATGGTGGCCGCTGAGGGCATGGCAAATCAGAATGGCATTGCTGCGCGCGGCATTCAGTTCGCCGTAGGTTTCATAAACGATATCGTGCTCAGGTAGTTCCCGGCCACAGGCCAGCATCAGGGGCTGGTCGAAGTGCAGGGTTTGCGGGCTGACAATGCCTACGCTGTCACTGCCAAAGGGCGTGTCGGTGGCGTGCTGCTGCTCGGTCATTACTGTGATTGCGCCTTCTGTTTGCTGTGCGTACCCGCGATGTCGATGTTGCTCCGGTCGGTGTCGGATGGTGCTTGGCGACCGGCCTTTTGAATATGGCAGAACAGCGCTGAATCGCCAGCCTGCCGGTAGTAAAAGCCATTGCTTGCCGCGGGGGCGTGATTATAGCCCCAGCACCAGTCCCCGGGGCATTCCCGCCGAGGCGGCGGCGTGGCGCAGCAGCACTTCAAGTACATTGATCGACAGAAACACCAGAATGGGGGACAGGTCGAGTCCGCCCAGCGGTGGAATCAGCTTGCGAAAGGGCGCCATGACCGGCTCGGTCAGCTGTTGCAACAGCTGCGCACCGGGGTTGTGGCTGCCCTGGGCGACCCAGCTCAGGATGATGCTGCCGATAATCGCAAAAAAGTACAGGCTGAGCAGGGCGGACGCAATGCCGATAGCCGACCACAGCAGGATTTGCGCGGGATTGGGCAGGGCATTGAACAGCAGCTTGCACAGCAAGACAATGCCGATGGCCTGTATTGCATAGGCGACCAACAGCGACGATGAATCGATGCGTCCCATCGGCGGAATGAATCGGCGCAGCGGCAGCACCGCAGGATTACTGACTTTAACAATGGTCTGGCAGATCGGGTTGTAAAAATCCGCGCGGGCCAGTTGCAGCAGCATACGCAGCAAAAACAGCATCAGTGCGAGGCTGACGACGCTGTTGATCAGCAAAACGGTAATGTCGTTGATTGCACCCATGGTCTCTATTCTCCTTCCAGTTCGCGACCGAGTTCTTCCGAACGGTCGGCGGCGCCGCGCAGTGCCGTGCTCATCAGAGTGCGAAAGCCGCCCTCTTCCATGATTTCAATGGCGCGTTGAGTGGTGCCGTTTGGTGAGGTGACCCGGCGGCGCAGTTCGGCGGCGTCAACGTCGCTGTCCAGCGCCATTCGCGAAGCGCCAAAGGCGGTTTGCAGGGCCAGCCGGTTCGCGGTGTCGGCATTCAGGCCCAGTTCCGTTCCAGCCTGCTGAATGGCCTCGATCATCAGGAAAAAATACGCGGGGCCGCTGCCGGATACTGCAGTGACGGCGTCGAGGTCGCTTTCGGTATCGACCCACAGGGCCAGACCGGTGGCGCTGAGAATGTTCTCGGCGAGGGCTTTTTCGGCCTCGCTGACCGCGCTGTTGGCGAACAGACCGGTGGCGCCGCAACGTATCAGGGCGGGGGTATTGGGCATGCAGCGCACAATAGCGAGGCCGCTGCCCAGCCAGCGCTCTATGCTGGCGGCGGTAATGCCCGCGGCAATGCTGATAATAAGTGGCTTGCCGGTTTGTACGTCGGCGGCAATCTGCTCGCAGACGACTTTCATCAATTGGGGTTTGACCGCCAGTACCAGCACGTCGCAGCCGGGAATAATGTCGCCGTTATTTTCACTGGTGGTGATGTCGCCAAGCTCGCGCAGGCGTTGCAGGCTGTCACTGTTGGGGTCGCCGGCGCGAAGATTTGCCGCGCTGACGCCACTGGCGAGGAGCCCGCCAATAATGCTGGCGGCCATATTGCCGCCGCCGATAAATCCGATTGTCGCTGTACTCACCCTGACCTCCCGGTGATGCCCGGCTGCTGCCGTGCTGGCTGAAGTGCGGTGGAGTATATCAGGCTGGCCATGGCTGTCGAAGGGCGCAGGGGATATCAGCGCCGCCGTGGGCCAAATATCGCAGTGCCGATACGCAGACAGGTGCTGCCTTCGGCAATGGCTGCCGCCATATCGCCGGACATGCCCATCGACAGCGTGTCCAGCGTCAGTGCCGGACAGGTCTTCTGCAAGGTGTCGCGCAGGGCTCGCAACTTGGCAAAACTGCGGCGTTGCCGCGCCGGATCATCCTCGGCAGCGGGAATTGCCATCAGGCCGCGCAGGCGCAGTTGCGGCAGGGCGCTGATGTCGGCGGCGGCGTCGACCACCTCCTCGGGGCGAAAACCGCTTTTTCTGGTCTCGCCACTGATGTTGACCTGCAGGCAAATATTCAGTGGTGGTAGCTTGTCGGGGCGTTGCTCGCTCAGGCGCCGGGCGATTTTCATTCGGTCTACACTGTGCACCCAGGCGAAGTTCTCGGCAATGTCGCGGGTCTTGTTGGACTGGATCGGGCCGATAAAGTGCCAGTGAATTTCCGGGGTTTCGGTCCAGGTACGTAGCTCGGCCTGTTTGGCCAAGGCTTCCTGCAAATAGTTTTCGCCGATATGGTGGCAGCCCGCCGCGACAGCTTCGGCAACTTCCCCTGCGCTGCGGGTTTTACTGACCGCGAGCAGGCAAATGCTGTCGGCATCGCGTGAGTGTTGTCTGGCAATTATGGCGATTTGCCCTCGCAGCGATGCTATATTCAGTGCGATGGGGGAGGCGTTGGTCATCGTAAAACTGGCTCCGCACAGTGGTGTGAGTGGGGCTTTATGGCGCAGTTCACGACCTTCATGTCGTTAACTTGCGATAATGCAATTGCGCGCCCCTGCCCTGCAGCGCATCATAATCAGCTGAATACCCGCGCGCCACCGGGCAGCACAATAACTTGGTTGCCAGGCCTTTAAGGAGAGTCATGGATATCACAGAATTGCTGGCCTTCAGTGCCAAGCAGAAAGCCTCGGATTTACACCTTTCTGCCGGACTACCGCCAATGATAAGGGTTGATGGCGATGTTCGCCGTATCAACCTGCCACCGCTGGAGCACCGCGAGGTGCACGGTTTGATCTATGAAATTATGAACGACCGCCAGCGGCGTGACTACGAGGAGTTTCTGGAAACCGACTTTTCCTTTGAGGTTCCCGGCGTGGCCCGTTTCCGGGTCAATGCCTTTAACCACAACCGCGGCGCGGGGGCGGTATTTCGTACCATTCCGTCAAAGGTATTAAGCCTTGAAGAGCTGGGCATGGGCAAGGTGTTTATCGACATCTCCCTGCTCCCCCGGGGGCTGGTGCTGGTCACCGGGCCGACGGGGTCGGGTAAGTCGACCACGCTGGCGGCGATGATCGACTACATCAACGACAATAAATTCGACCACATTCTCACCGTGGAAGACCCCATTGAATTTGTCCATGAATCGAAAAAATACCTGGTTAACCAGCGCGAGGTACATCGGGATACCCACGGCTTCAACGAGGCCCTGCGCTCGGCACTGCGGGAAGACCCGGATATTATTCTGGTGGGCGAGCTGCGTGACCTTGAGACGATTCGGCTGGCATTGACCGCGGCGGAGACCGGGCACCTGGTGTTCGGCACCCTGCACACCACTTCGGCGGCGAAAACCATCGACCGGGTTGTTGACGTATTCCCGGGTGAGGAGAAGGCGATGGTGCGGTCGATGTTGTCGGAGTCGTTACAGGCGGTGATTTCCCAGACCCTGTTGAAACGCCCCGAGGGTGGTCGTGTCGCGGCCCATGAAATTATGATCGGTACTCCCGCGATCCGTAACCTGATCCGTGAAGACAAGGTTGCGCAGATGTACTCCGCCATTCAATCCGGCGCCAATGTCGGTATGCAGACAATGGACCAGTGCCTGAAAGAGCTGCTGCAGAAGCGTCTGATTACCCGCGATGCGGCCAAGCTGAAAGCGCGCTTCCCGGAAAATTTTTAAGCTCGCCGCAGGTTGTGGTGTGGTGCAGGAGAGTTAAGTGGAATTTGAAAAACTATTGCGGATTATGCATGACAAGGGCGCGTCTGACCTGTTCATTTCCGCCGGTGTACCGCCGTCGATCAAGCTCAACGGCCAGATGATTCCGCTGAGTAGCAATGCCCTCAGCCCCGAGCAGGCTCGGGAGGTGGTGCTGGGGGTGATGAACGAGCAGCAGCGCCGGGAGTTTGTTCGCGATAAGGAGTGTAATTTTGCCATCAGTTCCCGGGGAATCGGGCGCTTTCGGGTGAGTGCGTTTTATCAGCGCAACCTGGTAGGGATGGTGCTGCGGCGCATCGAGTCGAAAATACCGACCACCGACGACCTCGGGCTGCCGGAGATCGTCAAGGAACTGGCGATGACCAAGCGCGGCCTGATTATCTTTGTCGGCGCCACCGGCACGGGTAAATCCACCTCGCTGGCGTCGATGATCGGCCACCGCAACGAAAACTCGAAGGGGCATATTATTACCGTCGAGGACCCCATCGAATTCGTCCACCAGCACCGGGGGTGTATTGTCACTCAGCGGGAAGTGGGCATTGATACCGAGTCCTTTGAGGTGGCGTTGAAGAATATGCTGCGTCAGGCACCCGATGTCATTATGATCGGCGAGGTGCGCTCTCGGGAAACCATGGAGCACGCCATTACCTTTGCCGAAACCGGCCACCTTTGTTTGTGCACCCTGCACGCCAACAACGCCAACCAGGCGCTGGATCGCATCCTTCACTTTTTCCCGGCGGAGCGCCACGGGCAGCTGTGGATGGACCTGTCGCTGAATCTGCGGGCCATGGTCGCCCAGCAGCTGATTCCCACGCGGGATGGCGATGGTCGTCGTGCCTGTGTGGAAATTCTGCTGAACACGCCGCTGGCCTCTGACTTGATTCGCAAGGGCGATGTCGCCGGTTTGAAGGATTTGATGCGCCAGTCTACCGAGCAGGGCATGCAGACCTTTGATCAGGCGCTGTATGAGCTGTACACCGCGGGTGAGATCACCTATCAGGACGCCATTGCCCATGCGGATTCGGCAAATGATTTGCGCCTGCTGATAAAGTTGGGCAGCGACAACGACGTGGGTCGCATGACCTCGGCGGCGGGGCGGCTCAGTATTGAGGACAACGGCAAGGACTCCGGCAACAAGGGCGGAGTAGGGCGTTTCTGAGCAGCCCGTCAGGCCTGCTCGCGAAACCAGCTTTCCAGAATCAGCACCGCGCTCAGGCTATCGACACCGCGATCCTTGAATTCCCGGTTGCCGCCCTGCTCGAGCAGAGCGCCTTTGGCTTCGAAACTGCTCAGGCGCTCGTCGGCGAAATACACGGCGATGCCAAAACGGCCGTGGATGCGATTGCCGAACTTGCGTGCCCGCTGGGACATGTCCGACAAGCTGCCATCCATATTCAGGGGCAGGCCAACCACTACCGCATCGGGTTTCCATTCCCTGAGCAGGGCGTCGATATCCTCCCAGCGGGGAATGCCGTCCTTGGCCCGCAGTGCGGTCAAGGGCGAGGCCGTGCCGGTCAGGCTCTGGCCGACGGCGCAGCCGATCCAGCGCAGTCCGTAGTCGAAGGCGAGCAGGTGTTTTGCAGTCATTGCCGAGGTCTATGTCGTAGGGGCGCCCAGTGTAACGGAATATTGCTTGCGGATCAGGCGTGGCCGGTGTCCGAGCCGAGCTGGGCGAAGGAAATACCCAGTGTTGCCAGGGCGGCGTCGACCCGCTGCTCCGGTGGCACTGAAAAAATAACATTGTAGTCGGCGGGTACGGTCAGCCAGGTGTTTTCCTGCAGCTCTTCCTCCAGTTGGCCGGCGTCCCAGCCGGCGTAACCCAGTGCCACCAGAGCGTGTTCCGGGCCGCCCCGCCGGGCAATGGCGTCGAGAATATCCAGTGAGGTGGTCAAGGCAATGCTGTCGCTCACCGGGATGGAGGCGTCCCAGTCCTGGTGGCCGCGCAGGTGCAAAACGAAGCCGCGGTCGGTGTGCACCGGGCCACCGGCGTATACCGGTGCAGTATTGCGGTAGATGGGCTCATCGAAATCCAGCTGTTCGAGAATTTCATCAATCTGCATATCGAGTGGGCGATTGATAATAATGCCCATGGCACCGTGCTCATCGTGCTCGCAGAGAAAGGTAATGCTGTGCGCAAAGATCCCGTCGCTAAGGCTGGGCAGGGCGATAAGAAAGTGATTTTTCAGTGATTGAAAGCTGTTGTCGCCCATGTGTACAGCGCTCCGGTTGACAGCATCGGTGTGGTGGCAACCCCGGCGGGCGCCTTTAATGAGCATTCCTTAACAGTATGGGTCAAATCCCGACAAACTCAAGAATCAGCTTCCGCTGGCGCGCAGGGCGTCGCGCTCGAAGCGCCAGGTGCGGACGATGCCAAGGCGATTTTTGCCGTCAAGTACCTCGGCGGGAATGGCCTCGAAGGGGGCAGCGAGGCGAACAATGCGGTGGGCGGCCTGATCCAGCAGGGGATTGCCGGAGCTGCTCATAATGCGGACTTCGTCGATGCGCCCGTCGGGGAACAGCATCAACAGCAGGCGCAGTTCGCCCTCGATGCCGGTGCGGCGGGCTTCGTCGGGGTAGTAGCGGTTGCCGATTTCCTCGATGTGGGACTCCCAGCGGTCGAGGTACAGCGCATCCGGCGAGCCGCGGGTTGCCACCGAGGTAATAAATTTGGGTCTCGGCATGTTGGCATAGCTTTGATTCAAACGATCCAGTTGAGCCTCCAGCGCGGCAATATTGTCGCTGAGCTCACTGGTGTCGTCATCGCCCTGATGGCGCTCCACCTGGCGCTTGTCCCGGGCAGTGGAGACATTGAGTGCGCGGGAGGCGTCAGCATTGCTGTGTAGCAGGGTTTTGCTGTCGCGCAGCTCTTGTCGGCGGGCCTGTTTCAGCACCTCCTCGGTCGGCGCGGTATTGTGGTGATAGGCGCTTTCACGACGGCTGCTGAGCTCCGCTTTGTCGTCGAGGGTGCCACTGCCGGCTTGGTCGTACTGGGCAATATAGTCGGCCTTGTCCGGTGGGCTTTTGCTTTGGTATTGGGCGAGGGTGACTTCGAGGCTGGGCAGTCGTGGGCGGATGTCGTCCATGTCAAAGCTGACGCCGAGAATCATCGCCAGATGGAGGGCCGTCGCGAAGCAGATAATAAAGCCCAGCCGCTCAGGTGACGGTTGCAGCCCGCTGTGCAGCGCGGCGATGTCGCCGTTGGCATACTGCGGAACAACAGCCCCCTGCCTGCCGGTCATAGCGGCTTGCGATCCTTGAGTTTGCCAGCGATGCAGTCGAGCAGTCGTGCGGCGATGTCGGTGCCGTATTGGGCGTCTATTTCCCGCAGGCAGGTGGGGCTGGTCACATTGATTTCAGTGAGGGCGTCGCCGATAACGTCGAGACCAACAAGCAACAAGCCCTTCTCCCGAGCGACCGGGCCGACCTGTTCGGCAATCCAGCGGTCGCGATCGTTCAGCGGTTGTGCTCGACCGGTGCCGCCGGCCGCGAGATTGCCTCGGGTTTCACCCGCGGCGGGGATGCGCGCCAGGCAGTATTCCACTGGCTCGCCGTCGATGAGCAGAATGCGCTTGTCGCCGTCGGTAATGGCCGGCAAATAGACCTGGGCCATAATCATTTCCTGGCCGTGATTGGTCAGGGTTTCCAGTATCACCGACACGTTGGGGTCGCCCTCGCGCAGGCGGAAGATGGAACTGCCACCCATGCCGTCCAGCGGCTTCATAATCACGTCACCGTGCTGCCGGTAGAATTCCCGCAGGCGCCGGGGGTCGCGGCTGACCAGCTGGCGCGGCGCGCACTGGGGGAATTGCAGGGCAAACAGCTTTTCGTTGCAGTCGCGCAGGCTTTGCGGCCGATTGACCACCAGTGCGCCCTGTCGTTCGGCCAGCTCCAGAATATGGGTGGCGTAGAGAAATTCGTTGTCAAAGGGCGGGTCCTTGCGCATCAGGATCACGTCGAGGTCGCCGAGGTCGATATCCTGGCACTCGCCCAGCTCGTAGAACGCGTCGGGATTGCGAAAAGCGCGCAGACTCTGGCTGCGGGCGCGGGCACGGCCATTTTCAATGTACAGATCTGGCAGGCACATGTAGTGAATGTCCCAGCTGCGACCCATGGCTGCCCAGAGCATGGCGAGGGTGGAGTCTTTCTTGTAGTTGACCTGGGTTATGGGATCCATAACCACGCCTAGCCGGATTGTCATATATAAGCCTGTGGCAGATGTTGGATGGTGCGCGCCGGTGGTCGGTCCAAAAGGCGGACAGTAAACCGCGTTACCGGATAAATGTGATAACTGTTAAAGCCGTCGCGCTATGTTAACGAAAAAAGCGTATCCTCGGGACGGTTTGGTTGAGACTTCGCCGTTTCCACTGACATAAAATAACGTATACGAGACCTGGCGCGCAATTTGAACATCGCGCCTGCGATGGTGGTAAAGGGGCTGTGGGTCGGCGGCAGAGCTTGGTCACATTACCGCGCCTGTCCGCTTGTGTTTTGCCACATTTCACGGTTTTATAAGGCGCGTCCGCAAGTAGATCGTGAGCGCGGCTCGTCTTTATTTTGGGGTTTAGGTGTATATGGACGCTAATTTTTCCGACCTTAAGGTCATGATTATCGACGATAGCAAGACCATTCGTCGGACGACTGAGACCCTGCTGGCCAAGGCCGGGTGTACCGTCATAACTGCCATCGACGGATTTGACGCATTGGCGAAAATAGCCGATACCAAGCCGGACATTATTTTTGTCGATATTATGATGCCCCGTCTCGATGGTTATCAGACCTGTGCCTTGATCAAAAATAACAGTGAATTCAAGGACACGCCGGTCATCATGCTGTCCAGCAAGGACGGCTTGTTCGACAAGGCCAAAGGCCGTATCGTGGGCTCGGATCAATATCTGACCAAGCCCTTCAGTAAAAATGAGTTGCTGGACGCGATCCAGACCCACGTCGCTAACGAAGCGGTCGACTAACCGTAGCAGCTCGATAAGCAGAGTCCGACGGCCCGGAACTGTAAGCAGGCAGATTGTTTTAGCGAGAGGGATGCAATGCCACGCGTATTAATCGTAGATGATTCACCCACTGAGATTCTGAAAATCACCCAGATTCTCCATAAACGTGGCTACGAGGTCATTACCGCTGCCAGCGGTGAAGAGGGTGTAGAAATGGTCAAGACCGAGATGCCGGATGTGGTATTGATGGATATCGTGATGCCCGGTCTCAACGGTTTTCAAGCAACACGTCAGCTCAGTCGCGACCCGCAGACCAGCGGCGTGCCGGTTATCATAGTGACCACCAAGAGTCAGGACACCGACCGCCTCTGGGGACAGCGCCAGGGAGCAAAGGGGTATATCACCAAACCGGTCGATGGTCGGGTACTCATCAAAACTATCGAAGCCGTGTTGAACTGAGCGGGCCGACGTCGATGTCTGAGCCGCTTAATATCTTTCGATATCTCACCGAGCTTGCCCGCCGCAGTCGCGGCGGCAGCGGTAATCTCACCACGATTCAGGACGCCTCCGACTCGCTGTGGAGTGGCGTCGGTTTTTCCGTAGATGGTCATCGCTGTGTCGCCCCGATGGGGGAAATTGTCGAGGTGCTCACCGAGCCGGTGGCGACCCGTTTGCCCGGGGTGAAAAGCTGGATCAAGGGCGTGGCCAATGTGCGCGGGCGCCTGTTGCCACTGCTCGATTTAAATGCGTTCCTGGAGCGCGGCGCAGTGCAGCAGCGTTCCAGCCGGCGCGTACTGGTGGTGGAGCACGGCGATATCTATATCGGACTCATCGTTGATGAAGTGTTTGGTATGCAGCATTTCCAGCTTGACGCCTTTCAGCACGACAGCGAGAACTTTCCGCCAAGCTTGCAGCGCTATATCGATGGCCATTACAAACAGGGGGGCACCCAATGGGCGCTGTTTCGTCCCCCGTATTTAATTGAAGATGAAGATTTTTATAATGTCGCAGCCTGAATAATCGGCGGCGAATGCCGGCGCCAGTGGCGCCGTCTTTGTCTGTGTGGAAGACAGATCAATTCGCGCACAGGCGGTCAGCATAAAACTTGAATACAACAACTGCGATTCTGGAGTCGGGGCGAATGAAAGCGAATAATCAGGGGGGCAGATCGGCGCTGCGAACAAGCCGTACTGTCAGCGTGTTGGTCGGCCTTATCCTGGTAGGGTTTGTCGGCGCAGGGTTTAATACCTATGTGATTCTGCGTGATGCGGACTATGACCAGCGCTACCTGGAATTGACCGGAGAAATGCGGTTGTATGCCCAGCAGCTGGCCAACGCCTCCCGCGAAGCCGCACTGGGTGACACTGCCTCTTTCGATACTCTGGCGCGGTCGCAGCGGAATTTCAGAGCCGTGCGTCGGCAGCTGGTTGACGGCACCAGTGACTTGCCCTCACCGGCCAATATGCTCGGGTCAGATATCAACGAGCTCAATCAGCTGTGGGAGAAAGTTGATGCGGCGGCAGAGACCATCGTCAGCAACCGCGAGCGGATTATTTTCCTCTATGAAGTCGCGACAAACCTTAACCGACTGATTCCCCAATTGCAGTCAGCAAACAACGACGTGGTGGCACTGTTGCTTAACGGAGGCGCATCTGCCAGTCAGGTTGCCCTGGCCCAGCGCCAGTCCTGGTTGCTGGAGCGAATTGCCCGAAACGTCGATCGCATGCTTCAGGGCAGCGATGAGGCGACATCGGCGGCGGAGCAGTTCAGTCTGGATGCACGGGAGTTTGGCACGGTCGTCAGTGGTCTGCTGGAGGGGAACAAAAGCCTGGGCATAGACCGTGTGAACAGCAAGGAAATCCGTGCACTGCTGATGCGTATCGGGCAGGACTTCCAGATGATTAGCGGTTCGGTAGACGAAATATTCCAGGTGTCGCCGGAGCTGTCGAAGTCCACGGAAGCCGCTGAATCGATTGTGGTAAACGTCCCTGAAATCATGCAGGTGACCAGTGACCTTTCAGCAGCGATCAGTCGCCTGGATCAATCGCGGCCGTTGTCGGTACCCAGTGCACTGGGCTTTGCCGGTTTGATTTTCTTCGCACTGGCCTTTCTGAGTCTGAGTTCATTCCGCAGTACCCAGCGCCGTTTGAAGGCCACAGCGGAAACCAACGAGCGCAACCAGACGGCTATTTTGCGTCTGCTCGACGAACTGGCAGATCTCGCCGATGGTGACTTGACCACGTCGGCGACGGTGACCGAGGACTTTACCGGCGCTATTGCCGACTCGATCAACTACACCATCGACCAATTGCGGGTGCTGGTGTCGCAAATTAATGAAACCGCCCAACAGGTCTCCTCGGCCGCACAGAGCTCGCAGTCGACGGCGTTGACCCTCGCTGAGGCCTCCGAGAGTCAGGCGCGGGAAATCTCCGGTGCGTCGGCGGCCATTACCGATATGGCGGTCACCATCGACAAGGTATCCAGCAATGCGCGGGAATCCGCGGCGGTTGCCCAGCGCTCGGTTGCTATCGCAAATACCGGCGCCGAGGTGGTACAGAACACGATCAAGGGTATGGATAATATCCGCGAACAGATTCAGGAAACTTCGAAGCGTATCAAGCGTCTGGGGGAATCAACCCAGGAAATCGGCGATATCGTATCGTTGATCAACGACATCGCCGACCAGACCAATATCCTCGCCCTTAACGCGGCCATCCAGGCGTCGATGGCCGGTGACGCCGGCCGTGGTTTCGCGGTTGTTGCCGACGAAGTTCAGCGCCTCGCAGAGCGCTCCTCCGGGGCGACCAAGCAGATTGAAGCCCTGGTTAAGACCATTCAGTCAGACACCTCCGAGGCGGTTATCTCGATGGAGCAGACGACCTCGGAGGTGGTGCGGGGTGCCCGTCTGGCGCAGGACGCCGGTGCCGCACTGACAGAGATCGAGACTGTATCCCAGGAGCTGGCGGAGTTGATCGAGACGATCTCGAACGCCGCCGCCGACCAGGCCAAGTCAGCCGGGCAAATTTCGTCTACGATGAGAATTATCCAGGAGTTCACCTCGCAAACCTCTGCCGGTACCACCGAAACCGCAAAATCAATCGGTGAGCTGGCTGAGATGACCGATGACTTGCGCAGTTCGGTAGCGGGCTTCACGCTCCCCGGCCAAACAAGCTAGCCAGATACAGGCCCTACAGGAAACCGGGTTCAGGGATATGAGTGATCGTCGAGACTATATTGCACTTGATTGGCTGACCGCCGAACTGCGCGCAACGCTGCAGCAGTGCGTTGCGATGATCCGTGGCCTGGGCGGCGACGACGTCGATACCGTGGTGCTGGAGTCGGTGTCCGGGCTGCTGCATCAGGTGCACGGCAGCTTGCAAATGATCGAGTTCAGCGGTGCGGCGCTGCTCGTATCGGAAATGGAGCAGGCGGTGCGCGCGGTGATGGACGGTGCAATCGCCTCCGGCCAGCGCGCGGAATTGCTGACCACGGTTGCCAGCGTCGCCGACGATATTCCCGGTTACCTCGAAGCATTGCGCGCCCACCATTGTGAACTGCCGGTGTCGTTGATGCTGATGCTCAACGAGCTGCGCGTTGTTCGCCGCCAGCCTCTGCTGTCCAGCGGGCTGTTGTTTTCCCCGCAGCGAGTGCCACCCCAGGGTCAGCCGCCCAAACGCGAGGATGTCGACGAGCTGCTGGAAAAATTGCGGCAAATGTTCCAGTTGGCGCTGACCAGCTATTTTCGCGGCGGCGCCGATCGGGCAAAAGGCCTGCAGTATTTACAGAAGGTAAGCCACCGAATGGTGCGCCTTAGAGCGGGCAGCAAGCAGCAGACACTGTGGTTGGCGGCAAGTGCGCTGCTCGATGGTGTCGACGCAAATGGTTCACCTGGCAACAAGGCGCTCGACAATATGCTGCGCCGCTTGGACAGAGTGCTGCGCGATGTGGCGGGTGACGACGGCACTCGAGTGGAGACGCTGCAAAAAGACGTCATGTTCTATGCCTTGTGCGGCGACTATTCTTCCGCGGCATTGCAACAGTTGCGCAGCCAGCAGCAGCTTGAAACGGGCTTGCTCGAAATCAGCGGCCAGCAGCAGTTGTTTGCCCGCGCGCTGCAAAGTCTGGTGCAGTCGTTGCAGTCAGCCTCGGTGAATGCCCTCAATGGTCCCAGTGCACCGCTGCGAATACAGATTAATGATATTGCCGACGGCATGGCTGTGCTCGGCTTGCAGGACTCGTTGTTGGCTCTGCGTGCGGTGGCAAAATTACTTGACGATTCTACCTCGCTGCCTACGGCACAGGGTGTGAGCCGCGCGCTCCAGCGCCTGGTAGAACAGCTTGAAGCCCGCGGCGAAGACGTTGGCGAGGCCTCGCCTGCAGAGGCGCTGAATGACGCCCGGCGCAGCCTGATCACGAACGGTCGCAAGACCCTGTCGGTGTGCCAGGAGGCGATTGTTAACTATGTCGCCGAACAGTGGGACTACGAACATCTGCGCCCCCTGCCGGCACAGCTGTCGGAGCTGGCAGAGACCCTGCGCGAGGCCAATTTTGACGAGGCGGCGTCGATACTCGACAGTGCGGCCGGTTACATCGACAACACACTGATCGGCGCGGCCGAAGGGCCAACATGGTCGACGCTCGACGCTCTTGCCGATGCACTCACTTCGGTGGATTACTATCTCGAGCGCTGCGGGGTGGGTGCCGATGGTGATGACCAGAATCTGATGGCGGTGGCCGCAGACTGTATTGCGCGCTTGAGCGATTCCGGCATTGCGCCCACAGCGGATAATATCGTCTCCCTGAATCCGGCTGATACTCACACGCCGGCGGGCGTGGCAGAAACCGATCACGGCGCGTCGATGGTGGATGATGCGGTTGACGGGGCCGAAGCCGAAGGCAGCGCGGTTGAGCTGGATCCGGATATTGTCGACATCTTTATTGAGGAAGCCGGAGACGTACTGAGCGCGCTCAATGAAAAGCTGCCGCGCTGGAAAAGCGGTCTGGCGTCGACCTCAATTCTTGCCGATGTGCGCCGCGCATTTCATACCCTCAAGGGCAGCGGCCGTATGGTGGGGGCTGAGCAGTGTGGTGAGCTGGGTTGGGCGGTGGAAAACATGCTCAACAAGGTTGTAGATGGCCAGTTCACCATGGACTCGCTGCGCTTTGATACCGTCGAGGCTGCCAGCCAGTTACTACCGGAGCTGATCGAAGAACTGGCCCAGGGGCGAGCGTTGCCGCCAGCGCGCCTGCACAGTGTGTTGGTTGATGCGGCCGCGCTGAGCCGCGAACAGTCGCCCCAGCTGGTCACCCGCGCCGCGCAAAGCAGCAGTGAAGAAAGCGAGTTGACCGGTGTCTTTATTGGTGAGGCGGAAGTCCATCTCGGCGTTATCGAAAATTTCGTCAACAACGTTTATTCCTATCCCGCGCGATTGACCGACGAATTGCAGCGCTCCCTGCACACCCTTAAAGGGTCGTCAAAGATGGCCGAAGTGTGGGCCGTGGCCAGTATCATTACGCCTCTTGAGGGACTGGTGAAAGAGCTGCGGGCGATGCGAATTTACGCCGACGAGGCATTGGTGACGCTGATTGCCGATGTGTTGGCGGAAACCCGGAAATTGGTATCGCGCCTGCGCCATACCGATGCCTCGTCGCTGACTACGCCGGAGGTGTTGCGCACTCGAATCGAAGCGATGTCCCTGAAGTTGCTGGCTGAGGCCGAGGCCAATGGTGACTCGGCGTCACAGGCCGTGCCATCGGGTGCCCTGGATCGCTTTCTGCTGACCTTTGGCGATCAGATACAGTCGTTACAAGAGCGTCTGCAGCTCGCCGAGGGGAGCCCTCCGGGTAGTCTGTTTACCGAATATGCGTTGAGTATGGGGCACTTTGCCCAGCGCGCCGAGGAAATTGGCAGCGAGCCCACCGCGGAGCTTGCCCATGCGCTGGAGGTGCTGCTGAGTCATTGCAGCACACCGGTGTCCCCCGGGTTTGTCAGTCTGGTGGAGGAGAGCCTCGACCAGCTAATGGACGACCTCAATCAGCTCGCCGCGGAAAATTCGGCGGTAGAAAACCCTCGCTTGCTTGAGCGACTGCGCGACTATGACGTGCTGGCAGAGCAGGAACAGGCAAGCCAGCCAGAGTCAGCCGGTCCATCGGATTTAACATTCGAGCCAGAACAACCAGACCAACCAGAACCGCCGGAATCCGAAGCAGAGTCAGAAACAGGGTTGGATGCGTTGCCGGAGGCGGCAATGCCCCTTGGCGATGTTGCCGAGAGCGATGCCAACGGCCCTGCGCTATCACCAGAGCCGCTGGCAACCTCGCGCCTCGAGGAATTTGTCGCCGAAGTCGAAGCCCAGGCTGAGACCGAGATCCAGCTTGATGATGACGTCGACCCGGAAATCCTCGAAATCTTTCTGGAGGAGGCCCGCGACCTGTTGGAGGGGCTCGATGCCAGTCTGCAGGAATGGCGTGCAGATCTCAGCGACAAGCAACCTCTTGACGATATTCAGCGCTACTTGCATACCCTCAAGGGCGGGGCGCGTCTGTCGGGCATGAGCGCCCTTGGTGACCGCTGTCACGATCTTGAAACGCTGATTGCCGAAGCCTTGGTGAACCGCGGTACCGACATGTCGCAGCTGTTGATACAGGTGCAGCAGGCCCAGGACACTCTGGTGCGCAGTCTTGAGGGCGTACTTGCCGGGGCGGCGCTTGAACAGCCTGAGGGCGGTGCGGCGGAGGCTGCCGATTTGGTAGAGGGTGTGCCCAATGCGGCGTCGTTGACAGCGGCAGCGGAAGCGCCGGTAGCAGGGCGGCAGCAACCCCTGGCTGCGCTGAATCGCGGTCCCCAGGAAATGATCAAAGTGCCCTCCGAACTGTTGGAGCGTCTGATTAACCTGGCAGGTGAAACCTCTATTGCCCGTGGTCGGGTAGAGGAGCAGGTTAACGAAGTTCATTTCTCCCTCGAAGAAATGGAAATGACCGTTGAGCGCCTGCAGGAACAGGTGCGTCGGCTGGATATGGAAACTGAAGCACAGATTATCCACCGTCAGGAACAGATGGAAAGCGAGGGCGCAGAGGGATTTGATCCTCTGGAATTTGACCGTTATTCGCAGCTGCAACAGCTGTCGCGCTCACTGCTGGAGTCAGCGTCGGATCTGGTTGACCTGCGCAATACAGTGGTGGACAAGAGCCGCGATATGGAAACCCTGCTGTTGCAGCAGTCGCGGATCAACTCGGAGCTGCAGGAAGGCCTGATGCGTTCGCAGATGGTTCACTTCTCGCGCATGGTGCCGAGGTTGCGGCGGGGCATTCGCCAGCTGGCGGGGGAGCTGGGCAAACAGGTTGAATTCCAGGTTTTTAACGCCGAAGGTGAAATGGACAGGCGGGTGCTGGAACGTATTATTCCCGCGCTGGAGCATATGCTGCGCAATGCGGTCGATCACGGTGTCGAGAGCCTTGAGCAGCGCCGCGCCGCAGGCAAGCCGGATACCGCCATGGTGTCGATGCGGTTTGACCGGCAGGGCGGCGATGTACTTATTGAAATCAGCGACGACGGCGGCGGTATCGATTTTGAGGCGGTGCGTCGCAAGGCGGAGCGGCTGGGCCTGCTGAGTGCCGACGTCGAAATCGGCGAGCGGCAGTTGCTCGACTTTATCTTCCATGCGGGCTTCAGCACCTCGGACAATGTCACCCAGATATCCGGGCGTGGCGTCGGTATGGACGTTGTACGCAGCGAAATCAAACAGCTGGGCGGCTCCATCGATGTCCACAGCGAGCGGGGCAAGGGAAGCCGCTTCGAGATTCGTCTGCCCTTTACCGTATCGGTTAACCGTGCACTGATGGTCAGCGTGGGCGGTGAAGTCTACGCCGTGCCGCTGAACAATATAGAAGGTATCGTGCGGGTCAGCCCCTACGAGCTGGAGGTCTACTACGAGGAAGGTGGGCCGGACTTCGAGTATGCCGGGCAGAGTTACCAACTGCGCTATATGGGTCAGATGATAGGCGTTAATGCGCCTCACCTGGAGGGGCATGTTGACCCTCGGCCGGTGCTGCTGATACGCAACGCTGAGCCACCCACTGCCATACAGGTCGACTCCCTGATGGGTTCCCGCGAGGTGGTGGTGAAGGCTCTCGGGCCCCAGTTCGCCGCCGTGCCGGATCTGTCCGGTGCGACAGTACTGGGTGATGGCAGCGTGGTGGTGATACTGGATATGTTGGCCAGTATTCGCGCCGATGCCGCGCGCCGGCTGAAACGTGCCGATCAGCACATTGCGCTGGAGCAGCATCCCGCTGACGCCAAGCACGTAATGGTGGTGGACGATTCGGTGACGGTGCGCAAGGTTACCTCACGCCTGCTGGAACGTCAGCAGATCAAGGTGAGTCTCGCCCGGGACGGTCTGGAAGCGGTGAACCTGCTTCAGGAGATGGAGACCCTGCCTGATGTGTTGCTGCTGGATATTGAAATGCCGCGCATGGACGGCTTTGAGGTGGCGAGCCGCTTGCGCAGCAGTCCCCGCCTCGCGTCCATTGCCATCATTATGATCAGTTCCCGTACCGGGCAGAAACACCGTCAGCGGGCATCCAGTCTCGGCGTGGACCGCTTCCTGGGGAAACCCTATCAGGAAATTCAGCTGTTAAAAGCGATTGAAGAAGTGTTAGCCAAGGTGGAAAACCCATGAGCAATGCGGTGCAGGCCGGAGCATCCCTGGCCAATTTAATTATGCCGCTGAAGGGCGGTGGCCTGCTGGTGCCGAACAGCTGTGTTACCGAGGTGGCATCGGCGGGGCAATTGGTCAGTGCGCTGTCATCTGACTGCGTGGTCGGCTTGATGCGCTGGCGCAGCAAGAATATTCCATTGGTCAGTTTTGAAGCCCTGCGCGACGGTGTGATGCCAGACACGGCGTCCTTTCGTCAGGTGGCGGTGATGAGCGGTCTCACCGCCCATGAGCAGTTGCCGCACTACGCCATTATCCTAGCCTCGGTGCCCCATTTGCTGAGCTTGCGGGAAGTGGATATTCAGCTGGACGACAATACCGATCTGGCTGAGCGCGAAGCGGTCTATGCCCAGGTGCTGGTGCATGGCCAGCGGTTGATCGTACCGAATCTCGATGCCGTCGAGGCGAAAATTCTGCATACGATTGGCGAGGCCCCGACCGAGGCCGCCAGCGAGCATACCACCGAGAACAACGATTCTTTGAGTTAGCGCGTGGGTCTCAGCCCATGTCGCCCCAATGGAATTGCAGTATGCTCAGCGCTGCCAGGGGTGCGGTTTCCGTGCGTAGCACCCTGGGGCCGAGGCGCAATGAGGTAAACCCCGACGCCAGGCTGGAATCAATTTCTTCGGCGCTGAGCCCTCCCTCCGGTCCCACCAGCAGGGCGAGACTTTCCGGCTTCTGACGGGCGGAAAGTGGCGCGTCGTCGTGGGGCTGCAACACCAGTTTCAGAGCGGCGCTGCACTCCCCCAGCCAGTGCTCCAGACTTTGCAGGGGCGCCAGCTCCACCAGACGATTGCGGCCGCACTGCTCGCAGGCGCTGATCATCACCTGTTGCCAGTGGTGCCATTTCTTTTGCTCGCGAGCGTCATCCAGTTTCACGTCAACGCGGGCGGTGCGCAGCGGTACGATACGCGACACCCCAAGCTCGGTGGCCTTCTGAACCACCGTGTCCATACGGTCGCCCTTGGAAATACCGATGGCCAGCTCAATATCGAGGGCAGGCTCGGCGTGGACATCCCCTTCGACGGCGGTAACGGTACAGCTGATGTCTCGCCGGGTAGCGGCACTGACGACGGCGTGGTAGCTGCTGCCGTCGCCGTTAAACAACCGCAGCTCGCGGCCCACCTTCATTCGCAGCACCTGCAATAAATAGTGGGCGGCACGTTCTTCGAGAGCGATGGTGGCGCCGTTTGCCAGCGCTTGGCTGGTATAAATTCTGGGTACTCGCATCGCTTTGCTACAGTTGTTTGATAAAGGCTTTGGACTTGCGCTGAAAATTATACAGCTGCTGTTTCGCCGGTGGCAGGTCGGCGACCGCACAGTCGACATAGCCCTGTTCCTGAAACCAGTGAGAGGTTTGGGTGGTAAGCACAAACACACTTTCCAGTCCCTGGCGGCGGGCGGCGGCCTCCAGTGCCTCCAACAGGCGCTCGGCGCGATCTGCGCCGCGGTAGTCGGGGTGGGTGGCCACACAAGCGATTTCGCCGCTGCGCTGCTCCGGATAGGGGTACAGGGCGGCGCAGGCGATCACCATGCCGTCCCTGACCAATATGGTGAAGTGCTCGATCTCGTTTTCCAGCAGCTCCCGAGAGCGCTTTAGCAAGACACCGCGCTCTTCCAGGGGCTCGATGATGGCGAGGATGCCGCCGACATCGTCGATGCTGGCGGTGTGCAGTTGCTCGTAGTGTTCCTGGGTAATCAGCGTGCCCGCGCCATCCCGGGTAAACAGTTCCTGCAACAGGGCGCCGTCGCTCTTGAAGGACACCATATGGCAGCGGTCGATACCCAGGTCGCCGGCGTCAACCACCGCCTGTACGATACTGTCCCTGGCCAGCAGGGGCTGTTTTTGCAGCTCGGCATCGACATCGCGGTATTCGCACTGGCGAATCAGTTCGCCGTCAGCGTCGAGCAGGCCGGCTTCGGCGGTGAGCAGAATCAGCTTGTCCGCCTTCAGCGAGGCGGCGCAGTGCACCGCGACATCCTCTGAGGTCAGGTTGAAGATCTCCCCGGTGGGGCTGTAGCCCAGGGGGGAAAGCAGCACAATATTCTGGTGGTCGAGCTGGTGGCTGATTGCCTTCGCGTCGATTTTGCGCACGATGCCAGTGTGCTTGAAATCAACGCCGTCAATGACGCCGAGGGGGCGTGCCAATACATAGTTGCCGGAGCACACTCGAATTGCCGCGCCGTGCATGGGCGAGTTGGCGACCCCCATGGATAACAGTGCCTCGATGTGGGCGCGCATGGCGCCCGCCGCTTCGGTGACACAGCGCAGTTCCTGCTCGTTGGTCACCCGCAGGTCATTGTGGAATTGGCTCTCCAGACCACAGCTGTGCACCCGCTCCTCGATCTGTGGTCGCGCGCCGTGGGCCAGCACCAGACGCACGCCGAGGCTGTTCAGTAGGGCGATATCGTGCACAATATTGGCGAAGTTGCCGTCGGCAATGGCCTCGCCGCTAAGCATCAATACAAAGGTTTTACCGCGGTGGGCATTTATATAGGGCGCAGAGTTGCGGAACCATTTAACGTATTCAGTCTGTTCTGACATGGCGGCGGCCGTTAGCTGTGTAGTCGCAGCTATTTTGTGTGCATGCTCAGTCGCTTACAAGGGCTTTCTGCAATATGAGTCAACCTGAAGGGCATAGATGAGTCATCGGCATTTGGACGACGAAGCGCTCTGTGAGAACTGGCGTGAGCAGTGGCAGCTGGCGCTGGACCATCATTTTGAGGATGCCCACCAGCGGCTTGATCGGGTTTATCGACAACACTTTACCTCTCTGCCGGCGGTGTGTGATCGCCACCGCCGGCACTGGCGGGATATTCCCGGCGACCTGCTGGCCATGCCCCGCGCCCTGTGGCGGATGCTGCGCCGCCGTCCGGCAGACCGCGCCCGCCGTTTAACCGGCAAGGAGCAGGAAGTCGCGCTGCTACTGGCCAATGAGGTGTTGGACCTCAGCGGGCTGCGCCAGCGGCTGGAGGCGCAGATCCACACGTCGCCGATGTCAGCATCGCCACGTCGCGAGCCGTCGCTGCCCGACGATGAGCAAGCGACCCGGCGTTTGCATCAGGCGGTGGCGCGCTGGGGTGGCAGCCACGAGGGTGGCCGGGAGCTGTTGTTGTTTGTGTTGCTCGGGGTCGCCGGGCGCAGCCTCAGCGACAAGGTGGTGATCGGCAGCGCGTCACTGGTCGGCGTGTCCATGGCAAGCAGCCTGTATATCAGCCAGCAGGGCATTTTGGGCGCGTGGTGGGCCTCGTGGTTCGGCGTGCCGTCGTGGGTGAGCATCACTGGAGCTGTGGTGGGCGCCTGCACCATGCTGGTTTTGACGCCGCTGCTTGCCCCGCTGATCGAATGTCTGTTTAACCGCATGTGGCGTCGGCGGCGCCTGCATCGGCTGATCGACGAAGTACATCGGGAATTATTACCACCTCGGCGCGAACAGCTCTGGCAGTGGGGGGGCTATATGCAGTATCTTCCCGACCTTCTCGCCTTGCTGCGTACCATGCCCTAGTCCCCGGAAACCGCCGTGTCAGTTGAATTAGTCGAATACGCCGTCGACAGCGAAGCGCTGTACGACCAGATCGCCGATGGCCTTGTGGCCAGCGGCTTTGTGCACCTGCCGGTGGCCCTGCCTCCCGAGCTGAGCGAGGGCTTGTTACAGCATGTGTTGGCGATGGCCGATGAAGACTTTCGGGCCGCCGGGGTGGGGCGGGCGGATGACTTTACCCGCAACCCCTTTGTGCGCCGGGATCAAATCCGCTGGATGAGTGGCGATTCCGCCGTGGAACGGGATTACCTCGCGTGGATGGAGCAATTGCGGGTCGGGCTCAATCGCCGCTTGTTTCTTGGTTTATTCGACTACGAGTGCCACTTTGCCCGCTATCCTGCGGGCAGTTTCTACAAGAAGCATGTTGATGCCTTTCGCGGTCGCAGCAATCGGGTGTTGTCGACGGTGCTCTATCTCAATCCGGGGTGGACGCTGGCCGATGGTGGGCAGTTGCTGGTTTATCCCGACAGCGCATCGCTGGAGCCGGATCAGCAGGTTATTCCGTTAATGGGCACTCTGGTGGTGTTTCTCAGCGAGAAAATCCCCCATGAGGTGGCGCTTGCGACCCGACTGCGTCACAGCATTGCCGGTTGGTTCAGAGTGAATGCCAGCTCGGCGGAGGCGGTTGATCCGCCGCGCTAGCAGCGCTTATATTCGGCGCAGTACACCGAGGCTGTTAACCCGGCTGACCGCTTCGAACAGACCCGACGCCAGCGCCAGGCGATATACCGCAATCGGTGCCTGACCGCCCTCTTCCGGGTTGGGGAACAGATCGTGGATGGCGAGAATGCCACCGCGCTGAAGATGGGCGGCCCAGCAGCGGTAATCTTCCAATGCGGCTTCAAGGCTGTGGCCACCGTCGATAAATACCATGGCCAGCGGTGTCTGCCAGTGACGGGCACACACCGACGAGGGGGCCACCAGTGGCACCACATAGTCGGTCAGTCCGGCGGTACGCAGGTTGCGCCGAAATTCATTGAAAGTGTCGAAAATACCTTCCTGGGCGTTGTACAGCTCGGGGTCATGAAACATCTCCCCAAGCTGGTGTTCCTCCGAGCCAATATGGTGGTCTACGGCGTATACCACGCTGCCAGCCTCGCGGCAGGCGGCGGCCAGATACAGGGTAGACTTGCCACAGTAACTGCCGACCTCCAGCAGGGGGCCGTTGCCGGCCTGCTCCCGGGCGAAGTGCAGCAGGGCTTCGGCTTCATCTTCGGCGAGAAAACCTTTGATGGCGTCGATATCGATGGGTAAAGACAGGGGCATGATGAAGCTCTACTGGCCAGTTTTCAGGGAAGCGAAACCATAGCGAAAGACGCCAGGCGGGGCAATGCTCGATATGGGCGGTGGCTTGCGTTACAACTCGTCGGCCAGGGCTTCCATTTCTTCCTGCAGGGTCAGCCAGGCCTCTTCGACGCCGTTGTTTTCTTCCCGCAGGGTGCCTTGGCGGGTGAGTAATTCCTTGAGCTTCTGCTTGTTGCTGTCTTCGTACAGGGCGGGGTCGGCCAGCTGCTGCTCAATGTCGGCCAGCTCCCGTCCTATGGTAGCCATACGGCTTTCCAGCTTTTTCACTTCCTTGCTGAGCGGAGCCAGTTTGGCGCGGCGGGCGGCGGCCTCCTGACGGGCGCGTTTCCTGTCGACCACCGGTTCCTCGGGGCTCGCCCCGGTGTCGCCATTGTCAGAGGTCTTGTCCCGGCTGAGCAGCCATTGCCGATAGTCGTCGAGGCTGCCATCAAAGGGGGTGACGGCGCCGTCATCCACCAGCAGGAATTCATCAACGGTATTGCGCAGCAGGTGACGGTCGTGGGACACCACAATGACCGCCCCCTCGAAATCCTGCAGGGCGCTGGTCAGCGCGTGGCACATTTCCAGGTCCAGGTGGTTGGTAGGTTCGTCCAGCAACAGCATATTGGGTTTTTGCCAGACAATAATAGCCAGTGCCAGCCGCGCCTTTTCGCCGCCGGAAAAATGCAGGCAGTCGCCTTCGGCACGGGGGCCCTTGAAGTTAAAGCCGCCGAGGAAGTTGCGTACCTCCTGTTCCCGTGCATCGGGGCGCAAGCGCTGTAATTGCAGCAGGGGGCTGGCGTGGAGGTCCAGGGATTCCAGCTGGTGCTGGTGGAAGTAGCCCATGTAAATATGTTCACCCTGCTGGCGCTGTCCGGCCAGGGGCGACAACGTGCCGGCGAGGGTTTTCATCAGTGTCGATTTACCCGCGCCATTGGCGCCGAGAAGGCCAACCCGGCTGCCCGGATGAATACTCAAATTGACGTTGCGCAGAATCGGCTCGCTGTAGCCCAGCGACGCCTGGCTAATGCTCAGCAGGGGGTCAGAGAACTGACTTGGCGCATAAAAGCGGAACTTGAAGGGTGAATCGACGTGGGCCGGGGCGATTTCGCTCATCCGCTCCAGTGCCTTCAGGCGGCTCTGGGCCTGTTTGGCCTTGCTCGCCTTGGCGCGGAAGCGGCGCACAAAGTCTTCCATATGGGCGCGTTCGGCCTGTTGTTTTTCAAAGGCCTGTTGTTGTTGGGCGAGTCGCTCGCTGCGCTGGCGCTCAAAGGCGCTGTAGTTGCCGCGATAGCGGTACAACTGATGGTGTTCGAGATGCACCACAAAGTCACAGCAGGCGTCGATAAAATCCCGGTCGTGGGAAATCAGCAGCAGGGTGCCTTCGTAGCGGCGCAGCCATTGCTCCAGCCACATACTGGCGTCGAGGTCGAGGTGGTTGGTGGGTTCGTCGAGCAGCAGCAGATCAGAGGGACACATCAGCGCCTGGGCGAGGTTCAGGCGAATACGCCAGCCCCCCGAAAATCCGTTAACCGGGCGTTCGATCTCCTGTTGCTGAAAACCGAGGCCCTGCAGCAGTCGTTCGGCATCACTGCGAATCTGGTACGCGTTAATCAGCTCCATTTCGCCGAGCAGCTCGGCCAGTCGGTGGTCGTCGGTGCAAGCCGCTATCTCGCTCTCCAATCGGCGGAAGGCGGCGTGGCCGTCTATTACATAGTCGATGGCCGGGCGGTCGCTGGCATCGACCTCCTGGCGCATCTGCGCGATTTGCCAGTGCCCGGGCAGGTGCAGCTCGCCGCTGTCGTAGCCCAATTCCTTGCACAGCAGCTTGAACAGGCTGGACTTGCCGCTGCCGTTCGCGCCAACCAGCGCCATATGCTCGCCGGGGTTCACCCGCAGCGAGGCGTCTTCGAGCAGGGGTTTGCCCCCGCGTTGTAAGCTGAGATCGATGAGTTCTATCATGGGGCGCGATTATAGCCCGCCGCGATCCATTGACGAGAGGAATTTCGATGGCCGACACACAAAACCCCCTCTGGCAGTACGCCCTGCAGGTCTATGCCCGCGACCAGGTGAAGGAAGCCTGCTTGTGCCTGCAAGACGAGACCGGTGTGGATGTCATTCTGTTGCTGGCCGCTGCTTATCTGGGGCACTGTGGCAGGCGGCTCTCTGAGGTGGAGTTGCAGCAGCTGACGGTCGCGGGAGCTGTGCCACGTGAGTCCTGTGTGGCGGTGTTGCGACAGCTGCGTCGGAAGGTGGCCGAGGAGGCCGGCAGTGCCGGCCAGCAGCGCTGCTACAACGCGCTTAAAGAGGCCGAACTGGCGGCGGAGCACTGGCAGGTGGAGCTGATTATGGTGGAAATCGCTGGCTGGGGCGTCTCCCCTGCCGACACAGTAGCGGATCGCGCCACCATTATCTCAGCGAATATGGCCCTGTTTGTGCCGCGTTGCCACTCTTCGCGGGCGCGGGCGGCGCTGGGCCAATTCGAACGGGCGGTGGTGTAAGTCTGGCCCTAATAGTCGTCAAACAGAGAGGCCAGACGGTCGGCCTGATTCTTCGGGTGGCTGGGAATATCGCTCATATGCTTGGGTACATTGCTGCGGCGGCGCACGGCCCGTGGGCCGGTAGCGGCTTTTTTGGCGGGGGCGGGGGGAGAATTTGCCGCCGCTTTGCTGATGTCAGTGACTTTTCCCGGCTTTCTCGCGGCGACCTTTTTCGCCACTGGCGTGGCGGGGACGGTAGCCGCTGCCTTGGTGTCGTTCTTTTTTGTGGTGGCTGCGGGCTTTTTCGCTGCTGCCGGTGCTTTTAGTGCCTTTTCGGCGCCAGTAATGGCCTTAAGCACGGCTTTTTCCCGACGAATGCGCAATTTCTGCTCAATGGACTCGCTGCGCAAATGGGCCAATTCATTTTGCAGGGCTTGCAGGCTCTGGGTAGCGCTCTCCAGCTTATCTGTCATGCGTCGGTGCTGACGGCTTTTGCTGTCGAGGGTGGCCAGTTTTTGTCGGGTTTCTGCGATTAAATCACGTTGCTTCTGCGTCGCGATAGACTTGGTTTTTATAGATTTTTCAATGTCTTGGAGATTTTTCTCCATTACCTCAATGGATTTTTCGCGCAGGGCGTTCAGCTCTGACTGCAGCTGCTGCAGCTGATTGATCGATCCGAGAGTGGTGCTCTTCTTGCTGGTGGCCATAGTCAGAAACCCGAGGGCTGATTAAAAATCGGTCAATTTCCATTATACAAACTTGTGTGTGGGATGCTATTGCCTTTGAGTTAGTGAATTCATCGCTGAGTCACTGTGTAACCGTGAACGCTTGTGGCAGACTATGGTCTGACCCTGTGCTGCCATGGTGGCGGCAATCAATTCCTTTCCAGATAAGGTAGTTGCATGAAAAAGACAGTTTTAAGTGCGGTGGTGATCAGTGGGCTGCTCGTCGCCTGCGGCGGCGAGAAAAATGCGGAGCCGTCACTCGATTCTGAAATCGCGAAGGTCAGCTATGGTATTGGCGCCAATATCGGTTCGCGTTTTGGTGATGACTTGCCCCTGGATGTCGACGCATTCAGTGCCGGGGTGCGCGATGCACTGGCGGGCGGTGAGCTGAAAATGAGCGACGAAGAGATCATGACCACGCTGCAAAACTTCCAGCAGAAGCAAATGGCGGCGCGTCAGGAGCAGGCCCAGGCCGAGAGCGAAGTGAACAAGAAGGCCGCTGAGGAATTCCTGGCGAAAAACGCCAAAGAGGAAGGCGTGATTACGACCGAAAGCGGTCTGCAGTATAAAATTATTGAAAAAGGTGAGGGTGAGTCGCCCAGCGCCGAGGACAAGGTAGAAGTGCACTATGAGGGCACGCTGCTCGATGGCACCGTGTTTGACAGCTCCTACAAGCGCAACGAAACTGTTACCTTCCCGGTAAATGGTGTGATTCCCGGTTGGACCGAGGCATTGCAGCTGATGAAAGTCGGCGCCAAGTGGACCCTGTATATTCCGCCCGAGTTGGCCTACGGTGCCGGTGGTGCAGGACAGATGATTGGCCCGAATTCGGCGCTGGTATTTGATGTCGAGCTGGTGGATATCGTCGAATAAGCCCCTTTGCTGAAATCCGGGCAAAAAAAACCCCAGCGCTCGCTGGGGTAGTCTTTTCGGGGAGGAGACCATTCATTCCCGAATTTGCCTTTGCCGATACAGCATCCGTCCGTGGTGCCTGGGTCGGGCAAAACCTTTTCCCTGTTCTGCATGTACCAACCCTATCGACAGGCATGGAGGTGCTTAACATCCCTGTGCGCACCCAGTCATCCCTGACAATTCCAGTGTACCCCTGTCCCGAAAAAACGACAGGCGTCATCGCCCGTGCTCGGCGTGAGATATTGTCTATGTGTTAGAAGGATGGAATGTGCAGGGAGGATTGTGAGCTGCACCCCCTGTGTCAGCGGTGGTGCAGTGATGGGAAGTACCTTAACCGAGGCTGGGTATAAACAGGGTCAGTACTACCATGGCGCCGACAAGCATGGCGAGGTGGTTGTGCAGGGTCGTTTCAAACATGGTCTTCTCCTTAAGGTTCCACCAAAAATGATCGTGTCGTTGATCAGCGTGTTGACACGGGTCCTTCCGCGACAACTCCATTTTGCTATACCGCTTGGCTGTCCAGTAGTGGCAAACCGGGTAATAGTCCGTACTTGCCGCCTGCATTATTTACGCAAAAAAAGCGCGACGGATGTCACGTTGTGCTGAAATTTTTAGCGGGACTATTGCGCATTTCTGAAAATAATTATCCAGAACAAGGGCTTTTATCAATGACTTCAGAATCAGGCTCAGCAGATTGTGGTGGGGGCTTGGCAGGATCGGCGGGGGCGTGTGGTACTTTCGGTCATCGCCTCGGGCGGTTTTTTCAGGAAGCTTGCGGGGCTGTATCCTTGTTATCCATTTAAGCGCATGATTGGCCTTCATCTCGGTGCAGCTGTTTCAAAATGGTGCGTTTATATCCCTGAAATCGTCAAGGCGTCGTCTGTTTTGGATGGGACATCAGACTAGGGTTTGTGGCGCGCATAATGCATAGGGAATGCACTTGGAATTGAAAATTATATAAAACCTGTTGTTCGTTAAGCATGGAATGTCATGTTCTGGCGCTTCACTGAACCAGGTTCAACTACGCTCGTTGGAACGGATTTATCCTTAGGGGCAAGTAATGGCAATACGCGTTGCGATCAGGCACAACACTTACTACGAATTCGACCGCTTGGTTAAGCTGTCACCCCATGTTATTCGACTCCGCCCGGCACCCCATTGCCGCAGCAATATCCACAGCTACAGTCTCAAGGTTTCACCGGGGGAACATTTCCTGAACTGGCAGCAGGACGGTTTTGGCAATTACCTGGCGCGGGTGGTGTTTCCCGAAAAGGCCAAAAAGCTCTCTGTGGAAGTCGAAGTGATTGTCGATATGACGGTCATAAACCCCTTTGACTTTTTTCTGGAAGACTACGCCCAGAAATTTCCCTTCAGCTATCCGGAGCAGTTGAAGAAAGAGTTGGCGCCCTATTTGGAAGCGCAGCCACAGGGTGAAAAATTTGCCGCCCTGTTCGACCGCATCGACAAGACCAAAAGAAGCAGTAACGACTTTCTGGTGGAGTTGAATCAGATTGTTCAGGGAGCGGTGGAATACGGTATTCGCTATGAGCCCGGAGTGCAGAAGCCGGAGGAAACCCTTGAGCTGGGCAAGGGCTCCTGCCGGGATTCCGCGTGGTTACTGGTGCAGATGTTCCGCCATCTCGGTCTGGCGGCGCGATTCGCCTCGGGCTATCTGGTGCAACTCGCCCCCGATGAAAAATCCCTTGATGGCCCCTCAGGGGCGGAAAAAGACTTTACTGATTTGCACGCCTGGTGCGAGGTGTACATGCCGGGGGCTGGATGGGTCGGCCTCGACCCCACATCCGGGCTGTTTGCCAGCGAGGGGCATATTCCTCTGGCCTGCACCCCCGATCCGGTGTCGGCGGCGGCCATTGACGGCTTCACCGATGAGTGCGAGGTGGAGTTTTCCTATGTGAACGATGTGCGCCGGGTGCATGAAGATCCCCGGGTCACCAAGCCCTACAGCGACGAGCAGTGGGCCGAGGTACTGTTGCTTGGCAATGCGGTAGATGCGGGCCTGCTCAGCGACGATGTGCGCCTGACCATGGGCGGCGAGCCGACCTTCGTCTCTGTTGATGATATGGAGTCGGCCCAGTGGAATACCGAGGCGCTGGGTGCGGATAAACTCAGTCTGGCGAAAACCCTGTTGTTAAAGTTGCGCGACCACTTTGCCCCGCAGGGCTTGCTGCACTATGGCCAGGGTAAATGGTATCCCGGTGAGGAAGTGCCGCGCTGGGCGCTGGGATTGTTCTGGCGCACCGATGGCGAAGCCGTGTGGCAAAGTCCCGAGTTATTCGCCCGGGTCGACAAGGACTACGGGCACAACATCGCGCTGGCGCACAAGTTTGCCAAGCAGCTGGCCAAGCACCTGGGGGTAGAGCAGAGCTATGTTCAGCCCGCCTACGAAGATGCCCTGTACTACCTGCTGCAGGGCGAAAAAATCCCGAAGAATATCGACCTGCTGGCGGCAAAGGTGAAGGATGACCTCGGTCGTCGTCGCCTCGCACGACTGGTTGAAAAGGGCTTTTGCGAGCCCACGGGCTATGTGATACCGCTGGAATGGGACGATACCCAAAAGACCTGGTTGAGCAGTCTGTGGCCCAGTCGGCGCGAGCGCTTGATTTTGATCCCGGGTGATTCGCCTATGGGGCTTCGTCTGCCGCTGAATGAGCTTAACTTTCCGAAAGAGCCAGCGCCGGAGCGCGATCCCTTTGCGCCCCGTGAGGCCTTGCGCAGCCACGATGATTATGTGGCCAGCGGCGCGGTGCAGGCCCAGCCCCAGCGCAAGCAGCATACACGCAAGGCACCGAGCGCCGATGGGGAGCAAGCGCTGATCCGCACCGCCCTGTGTGTTGAAGTGCGTGAGGGGCGTTTGCATTTCTTCTTTCCGCCCTTTGAAGCACTGGAGCATTACCTTGCGCTGCTCGGCGCCATCGAAGCGCTGGCGGAAAAACTCGATACGCCAGTGATTATTGAAGGCTATGAACCGCCCAAGGACCCGCGCATTCAGAAGTTACTGGTCACTCCTGACCCGGGAGTGATCGAGGTCAACGTGCAGCCGGCCGCGAGCTGGCGAGAATTGGTGGACAACACCACGGAGCTCTATCGCCTGGCCCGGGAATCGCGGCTCGCCACTGAAAAATTCATGCTCGACGGGCGACACACCGGAACCGGCGGGGGCAACCATATTACCCTTGGTGGACGCACCCCGGCGGACAGCCCGATTCTGCGCCGGCCGGATCTGCTGCGTAGCTTTGTGACTTTCTGGCAGCACCATCCCAGTCTGTCCTACCTGTTTTCCAGTGCCTTTGTCGGCCCCACCAGCCAGGCACCGCGAGCCGACGAGGGCCGCGATGAAATGCTCTACGAGATGGAAATTGCCTTTCAGCAGATGCCCGAGGGGTTGTCTGAACAGCCCTGGTTAATCGACCGGCTGATGCGCAATCTGCTGATCGACATCACCGGCAATACCCACCGGGCGGAATTCTGCATCGACAAGCTCTACGCTCCGGGCAGTGCCAGTGGCCGCCTGGGTATTCTGGAATTCCGTGGGTTTGAAATGCCGCCCCACAGCCGCATGGGGCTGGTGCAGGCGCTGTTGATTCGCTGTCTGGTAGCGCGCTTCTGGAAGAACCCCTACCGTCAGCGGCTGGTGCGCTGGGGCACCCAGTTACACGACAAATTCATGCTGCCTCATTTTGTGTGGCAGGATGTGCTGGAAGTGTGTGATGACCTTAAGCGCAACGGTTTTGATTTCAAGCCCGAGTGGCTGCTGCCCTTTGAGGAATTCCGCTTTCCCCATTACGGGCGAACCAAGCTGGATGGCATGGAGCTGGAACTGCGCTGGGCAATAGAACCCTGGCATGTGCTGGGTGAAGAAGTGGGCAGTTTCGGCACCGCGCGCTATGTGGACTCCTCGGTGGAGCGATTGCAGGTGCGCCTGAGTGGCATGACCGAGGGACGCTATGTGCTGGCCTGTAATGGTCGCCGGGTGCCACTGGAAAACACAGGGCGCAAGGGAGAGTTTGTCGCCGGGGTGCGCTATCGCGCCTGGGCGCCGCCGTCGTCGCTGCATCCCACCATCGGCGTGCATACGCCGCTGGTGTTCGATCTCATTGATACCTGGAATGGCTGCTCGATCGGGGGCTGTAGCTACCATGTGTCCCATCCCGGTGGCCGCAGCTACGATACCTTCCCGGTGAATGCCTTTGAGGCAGAATCCCGGCGGGTGAATCGTTTCGATACCCTCAGTCACAGCCAGGGGCCCTACACCCCTCGCCCCGAGGTCAACGCGGTGAGGGAGTTTTTCGAGGAGCCGCCACGGCCGATGGCGCCGCCGCCGGAGGAATCCCCGGGGGAGTACCCCAATACTCTGGATCTGCGCCGCAAACCGGACCGAGTTTATTAAGCATCGGCCTGATTGAGCGATTGCCGCTGGCTCTGGTAGCTGGCGGCAACATCTGCTAGCGTACGCTGTTGACTGTCGTGCTGACAGCAGGGTGGAAAAGGCGAAGCGCAGTAGATGAAATTACCTGATTTTTTGCTCAAACGATTACAGCAACACGCGGCATCAGTGCAGGCGCGGCCGCCGGTCAAGGTGATCGGCGACAACTATCTGAGCCGCTGGCACATCCTGCCGAAGAACCGCCTGTTCAATATCTATCTGCACCATGTGTGCGGCGATGACCCTGATATGAACCTTCACGATCACCCCTGGCTGTTCAACCTGTCAATTGTGCTGCGTGGCGATATCGAAGAAACCCTTCCCACCCGGCAGCGGTTGTTGCAGGAGGGGTCGCTGACAGCGCGCATGAGTCGCGCCCCTCACCGTCTGGCACTGCGCTCGCCGGACAGCCTCACACTGTTTATTACCGGCCCGAAAATACGCGACTGGGGGTTTTATACCGACAACGGCTGGGTGCCGAGTTCACGCTATTTAAGTGCCGACGGCAATGGTCGCAGTGTGAACGCCTCCTACGGCAAGGCCGTCGATTCCCGTTGAGCTTTCCCGCCGCAAGAGTCGTCGCGGCGCGCATCAATCAGAATATTGCGCGGGCTTATAGCACTGTCGCAGAACTGCGTCAGTGCGACGACGTAGCCCTGCTCACACAAATACTGGGCGCTGTCGAGCACACAACGCATCTCCAGTAGTCGGCGAAAGACCATCGCTGCCAGTCCCAGCCGCTCGGCGTTGCGCAGGCGCAATTCCGCAGCATCCATATCCACATCGTTTACCGTCACCAGGTCTTCGGGGTATTGGTTGGCGGCCAGTTGGCGGCGGCAGAAGTCGTCAAAACCGCGTTTAACCGCGCTGTGTGGCAGGCTCTGAAAGCGGGAAAGCTCCCGCCCCTGTTGCTGGCGCTGTTCGAGCAGGGCAAGGTGCCAGACTTGCAGCTGGCGGCGAGCGTCCCGTTCGCCACGGCGTGCGGTTTTACTTTGCCGTACCGCCAGGCGCAGATCGTCGGCGCTGACGCGCAGGCTGGCGGCGCGCAAAAATTGCGAAAGGGGTTGATAGTCGGCGATAAACCGGTGGTAGCAACAGGGTGACAGACTGATGCGGTGACACTGTTGCTCTGCGCCGAGGCTGAGCATGCGCTGGTGTAGTCCGCCGCAGGCGTGCAGTCCGAGCAGGTGATGGTCGTGGTGCAACGACCCGGAGAGGTCGTCGCCAAGCACATCGGCGCAGATTAGTTGGCGCTTTGGCACCGCTCTGTGCCGGGCGGCCTCCAGCAAGGCCGCATCGATATCGACCCCCGAAAGCACCGGGTCTGCTTCCGCATTCGCGAAACAGCCTGTTACCAGCGCCTCACCAAGAAAACTCTTGCCGCAGCACCACTCGAAATACGGCGCCCGCAGGGGGCTTGCTGCGGCCACGAAGGCGTCAATCTGCCGCCATTTATTTCCGGGTATTCCCGCTGGCGGCTCGCTGCATTGTGGTTGTGAGGCGGCGGGCAGGGCAATCAGTTGGCGAATATCAGCGCACACCGGGAAATGATTTTCGAGGGCGTCCAGCAATGCCGTATCGCTGCCCTGAAGGCGATCGACGCTGTCGTCGTCTAGGCCCAGCAGCAGTTTGGCCAGCGCGGGGTGTTCGGCAATCCAGTCAGGTACCGACTGCTCGCTAAAGGGCCGAGCTTGCCAGAATGGGCGATGCCGAGTGAGCACGTCATCAATGCGGGACAGCGCGTCGCGGCAATCGTTGATGGGGGAATAGTCCAGGGCTGGGGTCATGGGCGCCAGTATAGCGGCTGCGAACCGCTGCGGGAATGTATACTCAGGCGAGGGCCTGGCGCTGGGCTGCGTGGTCCTCGAGGTAGTCGTTGAACAGGCGAGTAAGGGCTTCGCAGGTGGATTTCACCTGCTCGTGGTGCTTGTCGATATCGGCGGTATTGCCCTCGCGCGCGGTGGCCTCGAGAGCCACCGCCGCCTCCCGCAATGCAGTGGCCTGTAATTGCCCCGAGCTTCCCTTGAGGGTGTGGGCGAGGTCGCCAATAGCCTTCAGATCCCGCGCGCTGACCGCAGCATCCAGCTTGCTCAGCTGCTCCCGGCTGAGATCGACAAATAGGCCGAGCATCTTGTTCAGGGTTTTCTGCTGACCCATGACCGCTTCGAGTGCGGCGGCCTCATTCCAGATAGCGCTGCCGGCTTTCTGCGGGGAAGGTATAGCCGTAGCAGCGCGCGGTGCTCCGAGCGCGGGCAGGGCGTCGGCGGGGAGCCACTCCATGATTTTATCGCTGAGCCGCTGGGGGTCGATGGGCTTGCTGAGGTAGTCATTCATGCCCGCGTTCAGGCAGGCCGTGCGGTCGGACTCCAGCGCGTTGGCGGTGAGCGCGATAATCGGTATATTGCGCGCGGCGCGGCCAGCGCTGCCATCGCGAATGTGGCGAGTGCAGGCGTAACCGTCCATCTCCGGCATCTGGCAATCCATCAATATCGCCATATAGTGGCTCTGTTCATCGAAGTGGTTTTGCGCCAGATAGTCCAGGGCTACTTTGCCGTTCTCGGCGACGTGTACCGCAATGCCCAGCTCCTGTAGCAGGCAGCGCACAACCTCCTGATTAACCGGATTGTCCTCAACCAAAAGAACGCGCCGCCCCCGCAATACACTGTAGTCTTGCTTGTTTGTATCTTCCAACGAGTTACATATGTCATGCTGATGATCGGTGTCGGTGGTTCGCTCTAGTTGGAGGAAATCAGCCATCGCCGAGCGGGTAACGGGTTTGGGATACCAGGCGTCAAAGCCCAGTTCCCGAAAATGGTCATTGGTGCCGTGACTGTTGATATTACACATCAGCACCATTGGTACGTCGCTCAGTTGTGGCGCCTGGCGCAGGAACTGTACAAGTTCGGTGCCATCCAGGCCGGGCAGGTTACGGTCGATAATGCACAGGTCGCAGCGGGCGAGGCAGGCGTCGCGCTGTTCCACCAGGGCAAGTGCGGCTTCCGCCGAGGCGGCGGTGTGGACGGTGGCTCCCCAGTGGGTGTACTGCCGAGCAATGGCCTCGCGAGAGCTTTGATTGTCATCCACGACAAGAATGGTGCGCCCAGTGGCGATCCGGGAGTGCCGCTGATCGCTGGAGGCCGCCTTTAGCGGCAAGTAAAAGCTGAAGGTGCTGCCATCGCCGGCATTGCTGGAAAGTTTAATTTCGCCACCCATCAGCGTACACAGTTTATGGCAGATCGACAGTCCCAGCCCGGAGCCGCCGTATTTGCGTGTCGTGCTGGCATCCACCTGGGTAAAGGCGCAGAACAGCAGGCCCTGTTTGTTCAGCGGTATGCCGATGCCGGTGTCGCGTACTGCGCAGCTCAGGGCAAGACCGTTGCTGGTCTCGCGCACTGCTGCGCGGATCACCACCTCGCCGTATTCAGTGAATTTGATCGCGTTACCGGTAAGGTTGTTCAGAATCTGGCGTATTCTCGCCGGATCGCCAATCACGTACTCCGGCTCGACCTCGCTGAGATCCAGTACCAGTTCCAGACCTTTTTCCTGAGCCCGCAGCGACATGCTTTCGGCGACATCTTCAAACAGCTGGTGTAGTGGGAAGCGGATGGATTCAGTTTCGAGTTTGCCCGCGTCGATGCGGGAAAAATCGAGAATATCGTCGATCAGCGACAGCAGGGTCTGGGCACTGGTCTTGGCGATATGTACCCGCTTGCTCTGCTCGTAATTCAGCTCGGAATTACCCAGCAAACTCAACATACCCATGATGCCGTTCATCGGAGTGCGAATTTCGTGGCTCATGGTGGCGAGGAACTCGCTCTTGCTCACGGCGGCTTGCTCGGCGGCGTCCCTGGCGCGAATGAGTTCCAGCTCGGTCAGTTTCTGTGTGTTGATATTCTGGAAGGAGCCGTATACCCGCACGCAGCTGTCGTCTTTGAACTCCCCGCGACCGGTGATTTTCACCCACAGGGTTTCGCCATTGGCCCGGTTAATACGCAGCTCGCCGCTAAAATCCCGCTGTTCGGCGATGCAGCGCGCGACCATGCTGCGGGCGAGTTGACGGGATTCGTCGTCGGCATAAAACTCATCAGCCAGTTTAGGAGTGGGCTGGTAGTCGGGGCCGACGCCGTAAATCTCCCGGGTCATCTCCGACCAGGTCAGCTCGCCGTGGGTGATGTCTAGCTCCCAGGCGCCAATGCTGGCCTGCTCGCTCATCGAGGATAGAATTTCCTTCTGGCGGGAAATGGCCGTTTCCGCCTGTTTTCTGGCACTGATGTTCTCGAACAGCGACCAGATATAATCCTGGCCCCTGTGGTCTTTGATAATCACACTGCTTGTCAGTACCGGAACTTCCTGACCTTGGGCGTTGCGCAGGGTCGTTTCCAGCGGCCCGAGCTGGCCGTTGGTGTATTGCCCTTCGTCGAGAATGTCCAGTGCGGAAGTCGGAAGGAAATAGCTTAAATGGCGGTCTGTCAAATCGTCGGCGCTGCAGCCCAACTCGTCAAGCACCGCGCCGTTAAAGGTTGAAATTTCACCGCTGGCTTTATTCGTCAGAAGTATGCCCATAGGCGACAGCTCAAACATATTGTGCAGGAGCACATTGCTTTCCTGGCGCCGCTTCATTAGTCCCGCCATAACGATCATGGCGGAAAATAACAAAAGTGAGGCAGCGATCAGAGCGGTGCGGAACAAGCGGTTGTTTATCGCCACCGATTGCCAGCCGTGCCGGGGTAGTGCCGCCAGCTCCCAGCCACTGCTATACATCAGGCCGACGCTGCTTTTCAATGCTCCGGTACTAGGCAGGAATAGTGCCTCGTCGCCGTAGACCAGAATATGTTCACCAGTGAGCGGATCGGCTTTTCTGATGGCGATATTAAGCGGTGCATCGTGGTGAATGCCGCTTGCCAGCAGCAAACGGTCGATATCTATCACCGCAGACAGGGAGCCCCAGGCCTCGGGATTGTCGCCGGCCAGAACATCGCGGTTGCGCACCGGAATACGCGCGATCAGGCCGCGACCGCCCTGCACCAGGTTAATCGGCCCGACCAGCATCGGGGTCATGGTGTCGAGGGAGCGTTTTAAATCCGCGAGCTGATCCGGCTGTTGACGGAAATTTAAACCAATTGCCCCCTCGTTGCCCTTCAGGGGGTGGACATATAGCAGCACATAGTCGCGGATTACCCCAATACTGCGCAGCTGAACTTCGTCGTCGAACAGGGGCGCAGCGTAATCGGAAAATGCGCGTTGATCGAGGTCGGGAATATAGCTGATCGCAGCGATCAGGGCCTTGACGGTTTGTACATTGCCCTTAACGTTGCTTTCCAGGCGTGCGGTGACCTCGCTGAGGTGCTGGCGCACGATGTCCTGGGCTTGAATGCGGGTGTTGAGGCTGTCGATATACAGTGCAGCCATTGCCAGCAGTGCAAAGGCTGCAGTGAGCACCAGTTTGTAAGAGCGATGAAAACGCGTGCGCCGAAGCAAGGGCCCCGGTGGGTTGCCACCGTCGTAACGGTGGCGTTGTTTTGCGCTTTTCGCTGAAAACTTCAATTCTCATCCTCCCGGCCTAAGCGGGATGTCGTGGTGCCTGGGTTTAGCAGTATTGCCTCCACCGTGCACACGGAGCACACGGGAAGGTTAGCGTACCGGGTACGCAGGCATGGCAGAATCCGTAATTACACCTGTTACACTCACGGACTTATGTGTTGTTGTGAGGGCGCGCTGTTGAAAATCTGGGTAGATGCCGACGCTTGTCCGGTGGTGGTAAGGGATATTTTGTTCAAGGCGGCAGAGCGCACCGGGGTGGAGCTGATTCTGGTGGCCAACCAGTCACTGCGGGTGCCGCCATTGCCAATGATTCGCGCGGTGCAGGTGAGTGCCGGGTTTGACGTTGCTGATAATCACATTGTACAGAGCTGTGCGGCGGGGGATCTGGTGATTACCAGTGACATACCGCTGGCCGCCGAGGTGATCGACAAGGGCGCCCTGGCGCTCAATCCCAGAGGCGACCGCTACACTCGGGAAAATATTCGCGGGCGGCTAAATATGCGCGACTTTATGGAAACCCTGCGGTCGTCTGGTATACAGAGTGGTGGTCAGGGCAGTTTCGGCCAGCGGGAGAAGCAGGCCTTCGCTAACCAGCTCGATCAGATTCTGGCCCGCCGTCCCACTTAAGCCCCTCAGTTGACTGGCCGGGGTATAGCGGTATGATGCACCCGCAAGTTTCAGGTGCCCGGCTGGTGTCAACCAGCGGGGTTAAACGGGAAACAGGTGCGTTCGGCGGTCTTTTGGCTGCCTGACAAGTCCTGTGCTGCCCCCGCAACGGTAAGCAGAAAGACTCGTCTCAGGTCGTGCGCACTCGGCGCGCGACAGCCACTGTGCCCTCGGCGCGGGAAGGTGAGGGAGGGTGTTGGCGTCAGCTGACACAACTGCAAGCCCGGAGACCGGCCCGAAACGCAAGACGAGTCGCGGCGGGGTGCCTGTTATCGCAATATCTCATTTGCCTCCCCCTGCGTCGGTTTCCAGTTTATCGAGCCGCTGTGCTCCCACGGACGACCAGATGCCCAACTATTTCAATTTTCCCCGGCTTGTTTTCAGCCTGCTGCTGACCCTGGTAATGACACCTGCAATGGCTGCTGAGGTACTGGTACTGGTGTCTGATCGTTCGACGCCGGTGGTGGTTGCCGCCGCTCACCGGCATTTGGCGACCCACCCCGACCACAGCGTGGTCGTGCGCAGTGTCAGCCAGCTTAATGAGCTGGGCGAGGAGGCTCTTCATACCCTCGCGGCGCAAAGCAATGCCGTGCTGATGCTGGGGGTGTTCGGCGATGTGGTTGAGCGTCTGCACAGCCTGAACTGGCCGGCGTCACAGCATCGCTATGTCTTGCACAGCGACCGCCGTTTGCTCGCCCTGCATCGCGACCGCCACGGAGCGATTTTCAGTAAGGGTATTCCCGAGTCGGTGGTGGGCGACCGGGAGGCGGTTGGCGACCCGCAACACTTGCGAGACAAGCAGCAGAGCTTCGCATCGTTCCGCGACTGGCTACAGGCCAGGGCCTATTGGGTGAATCGCTCGGTGGCGAATACACAGGCGCTGCTGGCGCTGGCTGCATCGGCTGGGGCCGAGCAAGCGCCCGTGCAGGATGTTGCCCCGCTGCGTTTTGCGCTGCATCAACCGAGCGCCGAGCCGCGCTGGTTGACGGCGGAGCAACTTCCGGAGGTGTTGGCCCGCAAGGCAACCGCGTGGATCGTTGACCATGACTCCGGCGATCTGGCGGGAGAGTGGCAGTTACACCGGGAGCTGTGTCGTGAGCTGGCGGTGCAATGTGTGTCGGTGCTGGCCGCCTGGGGGCAGGCAAGTGTCGAGGCGATTGCCACAATTCAGCAGCTAGTGAGTGGTCACCTGCAGGGCGTGGCCACCGGGGTGCTGGCCCTACAGGACTTTGTAATCGGCGGCGGCGAAGGCCGTGCGCCGGTCACTGATCTGCTCGCCGCCATAAATGTGCCGGTGCTGAAGGGTGTGCGCCTGGGTGAGTGGAGCGGTGCTGACTACCGTCTGTCGCCGGAGGGTATTCCACGGCAGTCGGTGCACTACCGTGTGGCAATGCCTGAGTTACAGGGGGTGAGTCAACCCGTGGTGTTGGCCCTTGCGGACGATGCCCGTATCGACTCGGTGACCGGAGCCAGGGTCGCGAATAGCGTGCCTCAAACCGCCGAAGTTGCCCGTCAGGCCCGGCGGCTGCGGGGATGGCTGAACCTCAGTCAAAAGGCGAATGGGCAAAAACGCCTCGCCATCGTGTACTACAACCACCCGCCGGGCCGACACAACATCGGCGCCGACAACCTCAACGTGCCCGAGAGCCTGCTGGAAATTCTGCGTGGGCTGAAAGCCGCGGGCTACGACACCGGCACTCTGCCGAAAGACGCCGATGCGTTGCTGGATATTCTGCAAGCCCGTGGGGTGAATTTGCCCGAGGATGCCGCCGCCCTGGCGCGCATGTCCGGTGAGGTTGCCACAATGAGTGCCGAGGGTTACGGAAGTTGGTTTGCCACGCTGCCGGCGGCGGTGCAGGCCGAAATGCGCAACGGCCCTCTGGCGGCACTGGATGTGCGGCTGCGGGCCGCCGTAGCCGAGGCGCAGAAGCTGGATAGCAATACCCTGCGTCAGTCCCGCCTCGATATGTTGCAGGACAATCTGCACAACGCGGTGCGCGATTTACACCACGCCCTCGATGGCCTGCGCCACCCGGGGCGGGAGCGTGCCCTTGCCCTGCTTGAGCAGCTTGAGGTCAGTTACCAGCGGGCTATCGATCAAGCCCGGGCGGGGGCCGAGCCGGACTGGTCAGACAGCGAGCCCCGTTTGCGAGCCCTGCTTGCGATGGGTATTGAGGGAATTCGCGGCTGGGGGGAGGTGCCCGGCAAGGTGATGGTGTGGGAGAAGCAGCTGCTGATTCCCGGAGTCCAGTTCGGCAAAATATTTGTTGGCCCGCAACCGCCACGGGGCTGGGAGATCAACGAAGAATTGCTGCACGCCAACCTCAGCTTTCCACCACCCCACCAGTATCTGGCCTTCTACCACCATATTCAGCACACCGTAAAAGCGGATGCGGTAATCCACCTGGGGCGGCACTCAACCTATGAATTTCTGCCCCGGCGCAGCCTCGGCCTGAGCGCCGACGACTACCCGTCGATTGTCGCCGGCGATCTGCCGGGCCTTTATCCCTACATCGTCGACGGTGTAGGCGAGGGGATTCAGGCCAAACGCCGGGGGTTGGCGGTGATGATCGACCATTTGACACCGCCACTGGCAATTACCGAGCTGTATGACGAGCTACTGGAGCTGCGCCAACTGATCGAGAGCGCCGAAGCGGCCACCGATGACGCCACTCGCGATCGCGCCATTGTTCGTTTGCGCCGGGTCATCGACGAGGCCGGCCTGCGCGAGGAGTTGATTGCCAGCATGGACGAAGAATTGCAGGTGCGCGGGGTGGGCTTTGACGATATTGACGAGGACTTTCTGCTTCACGAGGTCGGCCATTACCTGACCAAACTGCAAGAGAGCTTCATGCCCCTCGGGCTGCATGTATTCGGTCGGGACTGGAGCGACACGGCGGTGGACACCATGCTTGCCTCCATGCGGGATGGCGATGCCGGGCAGAGCGACAGCGAGCGCTGGCGAGAGGACCTGCGCCGTTCCCCCGCAGCGGAAATGGCCGCGCTGCTCAATGGCCTCAACGGCGGTTTTGTCGCGCCGGGCAAGGGTAACGACCCCATTCGCACCCCGGAGGCGCTGCCCACCGGACGCAATTTTTACGCGCTGGATGGCAGTTTGCTGCCCACCCGCACCGGCTACGATATTGGCCAGCAGTTGGCCGCGAGGGTGCTGTCTGGCGAGGACACCAACATTGAGGGCCACCAGCCCGGTGAGCGCAACAAACAGGGGGTTATTCTGTGGGCCTCCGATGCGGTGCGTGACGAGGGGGCGATGATCGCCTTTGGTTTGAAACTGCTGGGAGTGCGCCCAGTGTGGAACAGCCGAGGCATTATCAAGGGACTGGAGCGACTGCCCCTGGGCAAGAGCCAGCCCCGGCGGCTGGATGTGCTGTTTACCACCTCCGGGCTATTCCGCGATCTTTACGGCGAACATCTGGTGTTACTTGAACGGGCCAGCTTGATGGCGCTTGCCGCCAGCCGCGACACCATTGTGGCGCAATACCCCGCACTGGCGCTGGCCTTGCGGGGGGCGTTGGCGCCATTGGGTGACGAGTACGACGCCGGGCAGGAGCCCCTCGAGCACAATCTGGTGGCGACCAACTGGGTGAATGAAGCCAGAGCGATGTTGCGGGCACAGCCCGAACAGGATGGCGCAGCGCTGGGTCGTCAGGCCAGCCTGCGGGTGTTCGGCATTGCGCCGGGGGCCTACGGTGCCGGAGTTAACCGTCTGGCGGAGCGCTCGTCGGCATGGCAGGAGCGCCGGGAGCTGGCCGACGTGTTTATCCAGCGCATGGGCCATGTCTACGGCAGCGATCTCGCCGGCGAGTCGGCCCAGAACCTGTTCCGGCAACAGCTGGCGGGGGTGTCGCAGACCTATCTGGGGCGGGCCAGCAATCTCTACGGACTGATCGACAACAACGACGCCTTCGACTATCTCGGCGGTTTGAATCTTGCGGTCGAGGCGGTTACCGGAAGCCAGCCGGGGAGTGCGGTGATAAACCACGCCGACAATCGAAAGCTGCGTATCGAATCCTTGAGCGAGGCCCTGCTTGGTGAATTGCGTGGGCGTTTTCTCAATCCCCAGTGGATCAAGCCGCTGATGGACGAGGGCTATGCCGGCGCACGCACCATGGGCAGCGAATTTGTGGAATACCTGTGGGGCTGGCAGGTGACCAGCCCCGAGATTGTTAACGACCGAGTGTGGGAGGAGGTCAAGGCGGTGTATATCGACGACCGACTCGACCTCGGCGTGGACACCTTTCTTGCCGAGGGGCATCGGCGGCATGTGCAGAGCAATATTCTGGCGATTATGCTGGTCGCCATCGACAAGGGTTTCTGGAATGCCGATGCCACCGCACGTCAGCAGCTGGCCGAACAGTTCGCGACCAATATCATCGAGCGGGGGCTGCCCGGCAGTGGCCATACCCACCCCGACCACCCCATGTACGACCTGGTGAAATCACTGGTGACACCGGAGCAGGCGGCGGCGCTTGAGCAGGTGCTGGCGCGCAGCCGCATTGCTGCCCCAAGCCCGGCCAGTAGCCCGAGCCGGATTCGCCAGCTGGAGATCAACGACGCCCCCGCCCAGGATGCCACCGACGGGGAGAGCACCGCCTCGGCGGGTGAGCCCTCCTGGTTGCCCCTGTTGTTCGGCCTGGCGCTTGTCATTGCCGCCGCCGGGGTTTGGCGCGGACGCAGAGGAGGATAGGATGAACACAAGTTTATCGCTGGGCATCATGCACAGCATTACCACCTGGTTATTGGAGCCGGTGGTGTGGGGGCTGTTATTGTTTGTCGTGCTCGCGGTCTATGAATCCGGGCTGGCCATTGGTGAACGTTTTGGCGGCATCAGGCGATTGTCCCGGCGGGGGCAGGGGGCACTGCTGGAGGCGGGGAAGCGGCGTATCGAACGGGCGGATTTTATCACTCGGCTGGCGCCTATGCTTGGGCTGATGGGCACCCTGATTCCGCTGGGGCCGGGGCTGGCGGCACTGGGTGAGGGGGAGCTGAGCATTCTGACCACCGCCATGACCGTTGCCTTTGATACCACGGTAATCGGTCTGCTGGTGGGTATGGTGGGCTTTGTGCTGGGTCGCTTGCGCCGCCGTTGGTACGATGCGGCGCTGGCTGCGGAGGCGGGCAGCGATGGATAAGTGGCGGCGCAGCAGTTTTCTCGACCACGACGAAGACCCGCTGGGGCCGTTGGCGAATCTGGTGGATATTATTCTGGTGTTCGCCTGTGGTTTGATCGCCGCGCTGGTCGCATTCAGCCCAGACTTGCAGCGGCACTTTGATGCGCGCCCGGACACGAGGGCGATTACCCTTGGCGAGGAACTGGTCGAAGTGCCCGAGAGCGTTGAGCGCGAGCGGCAGAGTGGCGCGGGCTACGAGTCCTTGGGCGAGGTCTATCGCGACCCGGCAACCGGCAAGCTTATTCTGATCGGCGATTGAGCTGAGTTTCCCGCCGCGCCGTCGGGTCGCGTACAATAAGGCCACTCTCAGGTTAAGGCGTTAGGTCATGGCGATTCAGTGGTACCCCGGGCATATGCACAAGGCCCAGAAGGACATCAAAAAAATCCTGCCGACAGTGGATTTGCTGATTGAGGTGCTCGACGCTCGCATCCCCTTCTCCAGCGAGAACCCGGCCATCGCCTCCCTGCGCGGCGACAAACCCTGTATCAAGGTGCTGAACAAGGCCGACCTGGCCGATCCCGAGGCAACCGCCGCCTGGCAGACCTATCTGGAACAGGAGCGGGGGGTGCGCGCCATTGCCACCACCAACAACAACCCCGGCGAGATCAAACAGATCCTCGACCTGTGCAAGAAAATGCTGCCGGAAAAGGCCGCTGGCCCGCGGGACATCGACACCATGATTGTCGGCATACCCAATGTCGGCAAATCCACGCTGATCAATATTCTGGCGGGCAGGATTATCGCCAAAACCGGCAACGAGCCGGCTGTGACCAAAAGCCAGCAGCGCATCAAAATTGGCGACGGTATTGCCCTGCTGGATACCCCCGGCATTCTCTGGCCGAAGATTGAAAATCCCAACAGCGCCTACCGCCTGGCGGTCACCGGGGCGATCAAAAATACGGCAATGGAATTCGATGATGTCGGTTTCTATGCCGCCGAATACTTGATCAAAGCCTACCCGGAATTACTCAAAGTCCGCTACAAGCTGGAAGATATTCCCAACACCGACCTGGCATTTCTTGAAGCCGCTGCCCTCAGTCGCGGCGCGCTGGGTGCCAAGGGACGGGTGAACCTGCACAAAATCTGCGAGCTGCTGATTAACGAACTGCGGTCGGGAATGATCGGACGAATCACTCTAGAATCACCGGAGATGGTCGAGGCGGAACTGCTGGAAGTCGAAGCGGAAAAGGCCCGTAAAGAAGCGGAAAAGGCCGAGCGCAAACGGCGCTTTAAGGCGGGTTCGCGCAACCCCGATCCCGACGGTAAATCGACAGCGGCGGGCCAGAATCCGTCAGGCCCCGCCGGGAAGGGTGGAGCGCGCCGCAAGCGACGCTGAACCGTGCAGCTTACAAGGCGCCTTCTTTGTAGGGCACTTTCTGAAACAGCACATCGGTTATCTGCACCGTGCCGCTAGTGCGCTGGTCGAAGTGAACTTCAATATCGGTCAGCGCGGTAAGGTCCAGCCCGCCATCCACAATCGCCGTGGCATCGAGGGGAAACGGCAGCATATTGATCACCGTTTTGGCGCCGGTGTCCCGTGCTGAAACCGTCAGGCCGGGGGGAAAGTACAGCGCCTTACTGAACTCACTGGCCAGCAGTGTGACCTCCTTGCCGGCGGCATCCCGAAGCAGTAATGTAAAGTCCTGACCCTCCGCATTTTCCGGTGTCACGCTGACCCCCATCCGCAGGGTGAAGTAATCGCTGTCGCTGACATCCAGCCCTGAGTCGGGCAGTTCATAGTGAATCATTGAGCCGCTGCCCAGGTAGCTGGCAAACACCTGAGGTGCCTTGGAAATGGTCGAGGGCGAGGGGCAGCGGTCCTCGTTCATTCCCAGGGTGTCGTCAAGACTGCCGCCGTTGGGCTCACACCAGCCGGTTAGTACAAAGCCGTTATAGGCATTACTGGCAAAACGGTTCTGCGACAGAGAGGCATCGGTGAGGGTGTCGTCCACCACAATCAGGTGCTCGGCAGACTGGTGGAAGGACAGGTGCAGCAATTCCTGACACTCATCGACACCCTCAGGGCAGGCATTGACGGGAGCCGGTTCCGCACCGCTCCAGTATCCGGCGAACTGAGTCTCACCGCCGGCGAACAGCCGCAGAAAACTGCTGATAAGGAAGGCGCCGTGGCGTTTCTGGTCGCTGCGGCTGAAGCGTCCCGAGGTCGGTGAGCTTTCGGTACAGTAAGGGTCAAAGCCATTCAGGGTGGCATCGTCGTTAAACCAGAAGTCGTTGTAGTAATTGTGGTTGGCGCCCATCGCGGTAATCATAAATTGCGGCTGAGCGGTGTCGTTTTCGTTGTAGCGCACATTGTCGTACATATACACGCCGTGCAGGGTTGAAACATCGCCGTCGCAATAGGGCGACAGGGTGACCCACGCCGTGTCCAGCGGCAGCTCGGAGTCGAAATCTGTGGGCGCCAGGGAAAACACCGCCTTGATCTCGTGGGCCTGGTCAAAATCGCTCTGGCGTCTGAAGCGGGTGTCCTTGTTGTAGGTAATGGTTTTGGCCACACCATTGCCGCCCCGCGAGTGTCCCATCAGGCCAACCCGACTCATATCAATTGCACCGGCCAGCGGGCTGAAGTCATTGCCGTGGGAATCGGTGATGTAAGCGGAAGTGGGGTTTTCGCTGATATCCCGAAAAATATCCAAATGATGCAGAATGACTTCGGCGCGGGCGGTAATGCCCTGGTCGTTCGAGCCGGAATCCTGGGCGTTGATGTCATTCACATCAATGGAAATAACCACATAGCCCTGGGCCGCCATGGTTTCGGCAATATAGTCATAGCCCTTGTCAGAACGTATCGGCACCAGCCCATTGGCTTCGCAATCGGTGCCCGAGGATTCATCACCGTTGGCATCGCCGGTGGTCGAGCAGGTTGAGTGCCGACCGTGCTGAAACAGTATCAGCGGAAAACCCTCAGCAGGGGGCGCGTGCTCCGCGTCGATAAGGGGATAGTGGATCACACCAAGAATATCGACCGGGTCGCTGAATTCACTGGTGGAAAGCCCGGTATCGTCGTCGATATTTTGCGTGGCAACCACTGGCTCGTAGCGATAGTCGATAGCACCGCTGGCGGGGTAGGAACGGGGCAGGTCAGGGGTGCTGTTGTCGGGGGTGGTGTCGCCGGAATTTGCGATGGGCGCCGAGGGCGACGAACCACCGCCGCCGCAGGACACCGCGCCCAAGGCGAACAGTGTAAAAATCAGTGTGTGGCGAAAGAGTGACCGACGTTGCGGCGTGAATGGGCTTTCCATCAAATGCTCCTACTGGGAATCGAGGTACGTCATGCATTGAGTGACAGGCGACAAGCGGGGCCCCGGTTATTCGGCTGTGACATCTGTTTGAGTGCAGTGCTATTTGCAGCATTGCTATAGAGGCATTGCAGTTTTGGTGCCAGCGTGCCCCGACCTGCACCAAAGCGAGAACAGTGCCGCAAATTTCGCCGAATTAGCCGAAAAATCCCTGTCGATGTGCGTGGTAACAGTGCGGGTAAATGTGGTTGTGCACCGAAATGTGTTCGGTGAATATATTTCGAGGTCTTTTGGAATCTTTCGCTATCGTGCTGCTGTGATAGATGCGGCGTTTGCACGCCAGGCCTGGATTGACCCTTTTAAAGCACCAACAAAAGCGGGCAGTCAAACGCATGGCCACGGCCATGAGCTGAGGCAGTTGACTACCTGCGTGAACATTTCCAATGTCGAAATATGCGTGCGTTCAGTCAGTGGTGGCTCGTTAACGCGGCAGGGCGTCGTATAAGTTGTTGATTTTTTAGAGTGCGTGTTTATGATCATAAGAAAGGAATGAAGAAAAAGTACAGGGAGCAAGTCTTGCTAACGTCGACAGTCCATTCCATGAAATACATTCCAGCCCTTTATATTGCTGGGGTTTTTGATCGCTCTTCAAATTTTGTCCCCGAGATAGGGAGCCGAAGTAATATAAGGTTCTGCTCTTCGTTAAAAACTGTTAGCTGATAAAAGCATGAGTAGCGAAGTAGACCTGGCCGCGCTGGCGGAAGAAATCGAACAACTGGAGGGTAAGTTCGTCCATTCCAGCAGTTCTGGCTATTTCCTCAAAACTGATGATCAGGCCGAGTTTAAACGCATCGTCGTTGAGGCCAAGTCAATCTTGGACGCTGAACTTGGGCGCGCAAACGATTTTTCGATGAACCTGATTAGTTCAATAAATTCAGGGAGCGATGGGTTTTTCGGTGGCCCGTCCATGGCTAAGGTGAAGGAAACACGTAAAGTTTTGGTCGGAAGTCTCAATCATCTACGACGAAGGCATAACTTTGGGGTGCTGCAAAGAAAGCCAACTTCACCGGCATATATTGATACAACCCGCCTTGCAGAGTTACGGGGCATAGTAGGTCAAAATTGGGATATGGCTCGCTTGGTTCGGCTTTGCGAGGAATTGAACATCGCACACGAGAATGGTTGCCTCATGAGCATTGCGATGCTCGTTCGCGCAATCTTGGATCACATTCCACCGATCTTCGGGTGCAAGAATTTTGCTGAGGTGGTAAATAACTATCCGGGTAGTAAGTCCTTCCGAGGCTCGATGCAGCATTTGGATAAAGCGTTAAGGCACGTTGCAGACTCACTTCTGCACCAACAAATCCGGAAGCGTGAATCGTTGCCGAGTCCTACTCAGGTAGATTTCAGGGCAGGTGTTGATGTCTTGCTTGGAGAAATAGTCCGTGTGCTTGGGTGAGTTGTCAGTAAGCGAATGACTGCAGGTGACTGTTGGCCCGCCACCTAATGTCGCTTCCCCAAAAGTAGGCGTTGCCTCAAGCGCACCTAATCTAAGGCGTTGTGGATAAGAGGTGAACGATGGAGTTGTTCTTTGCTGATGATTCTACGCACAACGGTGTTCGTGATGGAATGGGAAAAATCATCTCGTTCGGTGGTGTTTTTGTATCGCCGTTGGCGCTAATGCCACTAGAACAAAAAATTACAGATATTTGTCAAAAAAATTATGGGGTTCCTGACGGCGAAGAAATAAAGTGGTCTCCGAAGAAAAAGTCATGGATTTATGAAAATTTACATGGCGAGAAAAGGACGGAGTGTTATCGCGAAATCTTACAGTCAGCCCTAGATCACGGTGTCAAAGCAATTGTAATTTGTTGGGACGAAGGAAGAACGACATTAAAAGGCGAGCGCGCTTTCAATAAAGCCCTAGACTTTGCCTTTGAACGTATTTCACTTCATCTAGAGAAGCAAGATACCATAGGCCTTATGATCGCAGATCGTCCAGGCGGTAGTCACAAGCAAGATGAGGCATTTCTGGCAGAGTTTCTTGAGCGCGTTAACGGCGGTACGGTTCATGTAGGTCCAGACCGAATAGCACTCAATATACTTACCACCCCTTCTCACCTTGTTAAGCATCTACAGCTAGCTGACTTGGTCACGTCTATTACTGCAGCTATGGTTGCAGGACAAGATAGGTACGCTGGCGAGTTATTCCCCTTAGTTAAATATATGCTTATTAGCAATCATTTCGGATACATCGGTGGCTCAGGGTTAAAGCTATTTCCGGATGAGCTGTGGAATCTCTACCACTGGGTTCTAGGTGAGGACGCATATGTAAAAGTCAGCAGCGCGGCGGGTATTATTCTTCCAAAAACAGGGCTGCCTTATGCCGAAAATTCACGCAAAGCAAAATAGGTGGAAAGGCGACGTGGCTGCTTGCGGCGTTTTGAGTAAAGGCGATCATGGCAAATAACTGGAATATCCCAGCATGGCTGGAGGCAGAGGTTCGCGAGCGGGATAAAGTCTGCGTGTACTGCAAACAAGCGTTTCTTTCGACAAAAGACTCAGCCAAGCATTCTGCGAGTTGGGAGCACATCATCAATGATGCAAAAATTATTAGCAGAGAAAATATTGCGCTATGCTGTAGGGGGTGTAATGCGAGCAAGGGTCAAAAGCAATTGTCGGTTTGGCTCCAGTCAAAGTATTGCAAAGAACGCGGTATATCGCCGGAAACAGTAGCACCCATTATTAAGCAGGCAATCGGAAATGGGCAGTGAGTATACGCGTAGCAAGGCCAATCATCACCGCAGCGTATTTTCGTTCCCGATCTCTACAATTGGTGAGGGCAGGTATTTGGGGGCGTCATTACATCCTGTGCCAGAGAAATTGCAAATAGCCGTAATAATAAACACTGACCACCTGCGGTAACTGAATGAATATTTTTATTCTTGACGAAGACGTCGAGCGCTGTGCGGCGTATCACTGCGACCAGCATGTGGTGAAGATGATTTTGGAGAGCGTGCAGCTGTTGTGTACGGCCCTTAATAAAAAGCAGTTTGAAACCCCCTATAAATCCACCCACAGCCAGCACCCCTGTGTGCTCTGGGTAGAGGAGTCCTGGGATAATTTTCAGTGGTTGGTTGCGCTGACCCACGCGCTGAACCGGGAATACCGCTACCGCTACAACAAGGATGTTGATCACAAGTCGATGGCGGTGCTGGCGCAGATCGAGGGGCTACGCTATGAATCGAAGGGGTTGATGCCCTTTGCCCAGGCGATGCCGGAACATTATAAAGTGCCCGGCGATGCGGTGCGGGCCTACCGGCAGTTTTATCGTGGTGATAAACAGCATTTTGCGCGCTGGAGCAAACGCGAGGCGCCGGACTGGCTGTTCGAGGAATAGGGGTGTGTCATGTTGCTTGCGGGCAAGCTCCTGAAGCCTGAAAGCGTTTCAGGAGCTTGCCCGCGAGGGGAGGGGCGGCTTAGCGGTCCGGCAATGTGATGTTCAGTTCCAGAACCGAGCAGTTGCCGTTGTTGTCCAGGGCGACCTCAACTTGATCCTGATCGACATCAACATACTTGCGGATTACCTCCAGTAATTCCTGCTGGAGCTTGGGCAGGTAGTCCGGCTGATTACGCTGATTGCGTTCGTGGGCAACAATAATTTGCAGTCGCTCTTTGGCGACCGAAGCGCTGTCTTTCTTGTTGTTGCGGAAGTAGTCAAAAATACTCATGCACTCCTCCGAAACAGACGCTTGAACAAACCTTTGTGCTCCATGTTGATAAAGCGGTGCTCTACATCGTCGCCCAGCAATCTTGCTACCGCGTCGGTGTAGGCTTGGCCGGCGGTGCTGGTGGCGTCGTGGATTACCGGCACACCCTGGTTCGAGGCCTTCAATACGGTTTCTGACTCGGGAATGACCCCCAGCAGTTTGGTGGCGAGTATTTCCTCGACGTCGGCCACGGCGAGCATTTCACCCTTGGCGACCCGCTCGGGGTTGTAGCGGGTCAGCAGCAGGCATTCTTCAACACGTTCGCCGTTTTCCGCGCGGCGGGACTTGCTCTGCAAAATGCCGAGGATGCGGTCGGAGTCGCGTACCGAGCTTACCTCTGGGTTGGCAACCACAATGGCGGTGTCGGCAAAATACAGGGCCATAAAGGCGCCGTGCTCGATACCTGCGGGGGAATCGCAAATAATATATTCAAAGCCGTCGGCGGCGAGGTCGGTGAGGACTTTTTCAACCCCTTCTACCGTCAGTGCATCCTTGTCGCGGGTTTGGGAGGCGGGCAGGATGTACAGATTCTCGACGCGCTTGTCTTTAATCAATGCCTGGCGCAGGTTGGCATCGCCGTTGATAACATTGACGAAGTCGTACACCACTCGGCGTTCGCAGTTCATCACAATGTCGAGGTTGCGCAGGCCGATGTCGAAGTCGATGACAGCGGTTTTATGGCCGCGCAGGGCCAGGCCACTGCTGATTGCGGCGCTGGTGGTGGTTTTGCCCACGCCGCCTTTACCTGAGGTCACTACAATTATTCTTGCCAAAATAAGACTCCCTTAAGACGTTGGGCGTTGGACTGCGAACGCCGGCTAAGTGGTGTTGGTTCAGCTCAGCGGCTGAATCACTAAAGTTTGTTCATCCAGATGGATTTGCCGTGGGGCCTTCCAGTGCTCTGCGCGCATATCCTCGTCGAGTTTGAAGTTGCCGGCAATAGAGACCAGTTCGGCTTCCAGACTCTGACAGAAAATTCGCGCCGAGGTGTCGCCACGGACCCCCGCCAATGCACGACCGCGCAGTGCGCCATACACGTGGATATTGCCATCGGCCAGCACCTCGGCGCCCGCCGACACAGAAGACAGCACAATCAAGTCACCCCCGGCGGCATATACCTGCTGGCCAGATCGAATCGGGGTGTTCACCACTTTGGTGGGGCCGGCGGAGGGCAGCGGTTCGGGGCTGGGGGCTTCCTCTTTGGCCGGGGCCGGGTCCGGTGCGGGGGGCGCCGTGCTGGCCACCTCGCTTACCTTGGTTTTTCCGGCGGGCATGATGGCCAGTGCCAGGTCTGTTGCCTGGGTGAGAATGGCGTCGTCGCCGCTGCGCAGCGCCGCAGGCATCAGCCCGTGCTCACGGCACAGGCCGCAAATCTCGCCAAGGGGCGGTGTCAGGGTGCCCTCGAAGGTGTCAAAATTGAGTACCACCGGGGTGTGCTGAAAAAAAGCCGGGGCCTCGGCGGCCTTCTGGGCGAGTTGTTCGGTGAAAGCGTCACGTTCGTAGTGGCTGATATCCAGTTGGGTCAGCGGAAAGAGACCGGCTTTCAGGCGAAATTGCGCCGTGCTGGCAAAGGGAAGTTCGGCATTTTGCGATTTTGAATCCATACGGCGGAGTTTACCGGAATCTGTAACGAAAGAGGCGATTTCTTATAGCCCTTTGACGGTAGATTGGCAAGATAGTGCGGCGCAGGGGCGAGTTTTCCTGCGCCGGCCCCTAGCTGCTCATCAAACTGGCCAGTGTGTCGCGCAGGCTGCCGGAGATGGGCACGGGCTTTTCGGTTTCGCGGTTGACAAAAACATGGGTGAAACGGCCGTGGGCGGCGGCGGTGTCTTCCCCCTGACGGAAAATTGCCAGGCCGTATTCCACTGAGCTGTTGCCCAGTCGATTCACCCGCAACGCCCCGTCGAGGGTGTCGGGAAAGGCCACCGCGCTGCGGTAAAAACACTCGCTGTGCACGATGTAGCCAATTTCCTTGCCGTGGTGAATATCCAGACCACCTTGCTCAATTAAAAAGGTATTGGCGGTGGTGTCGAACCAGGAGTAGTAGTTGACGTTGTTGGCGTGGCCGTAAACATCGTTGTCCATCCAGCGCAGGGTAATGGGCGTAAACCAGTGGTAGTGGTCACGCCGCAGCAGGGTATCGTCTGACATAGGGCTTACCGTGTGAGAATTTAATAGGCCGCGCGGTACAGGGCGAGGGCGTCAGCCTCGCTGACCGTGCGGGGATTGTTAACCAGCAGCCGCTGTTGTTGCAGGGCGTCGCTGGCCAGAAGGGGCAAATCTGCCTCAGCAATGGCGCAATCGCGCAGACGCTGGCTGAGGCCGAGTGCGGCGGTCAGCTCATCGAAATACGCCGCGAGCACCAGCCCGCCGTCGGCTTTGCAGTGTGTGCCCGTAATGAGACTGGCCAGCTCACTGTACCAGTGGTTGGCCTGAGCATTGGCGTTATTGAAGCGCAGCACATGGGGCAGCATCAGTGAGTTGCTTAACCCGTGGGGCAAATGGTAATTGCCACCCAGAGGATAGGCCAGCGCGTGCACGGCGGCGACGGGGGCATTGGCGAAGGCCTGTCCGGCCAGGCAGGCGCCAAACAGCATGGCCTGGCGGGCATCGAGATCGTCACCCTGTTGGCAGGCTCGGCGAAGATGCCCGGCCATCAACCCCAGTGTTTCCCGGGCGAGCATATCGGAATAGGGGTTTTTGCGGTGGATGCTGGTGTAGGCCTCAATGGCGTGCACCATCGCGTCGATGCCGGTCATGGCGGTAATTGCACTGGGTAAACCCACGGTTAGCTCGGCGTCGAGCAGGGCGACATCGGGGAATAACTGGGGAGCGACGACCCCCATCTTGCTGGTGCTGCCGGTGGTGACAATGGCCACGGCGGTCACCTCTGAACCGGTGCCCGCGGTGGTCGGAATCAGAATCAGTGGCAGGCGTTGTCCCTGGGCCTGATTGACGCCGTAGATCTCTGTTAGCGACTGCCCCGATCGCGCCAGCAGGGCGACCAGCTTGGCGGTGTCCATCGAGCTGCCGCCACCAAAGCCAATAATGCCGTCGGCGGCAAAGTCTTTGGCCTGGGACAGGCCGGCGTAGATAATTGCCTCGGGTGGGTCGGCGACGACCTCGGCAAAGCTGCTAAAGGGCATGTTGGCTTGGCTGAGCAGGGTTTCCAGCCGCTGCAGCAGCCCCAGCTGTTGAATACCGGGGTCGGTGACGATCAGTGGCCGGGTGATGCCCTGCTGTCGGCAGAGGTCGGCGATATGTTGAATGCCGCCCAGCTCGTTGACCAGTGAGCGGCAGGTGGTAAAGCTGAAATTGTTCATACACGCGGGCCAATACAGGTTGTGAACAGGCCCAGCTTAGCAGACCCGCCGCAATCGAGTCTTCGCTGGGCTGAATACCCTCTATTCAACAGGAGAATATTCCTGCAGGAAAGCCTCGCGTCCTACACTGTGGCCCAGTCGCGCAGCAGGTTGTGGTAAAGGGCGCTCAGGTTAAGCACCTCGGCATCGTCGGCGCCCCGTTCGCTACTGAGCACCTGTATGCTTTGGTCGAGGCTGAACAGTTTCTCACGGTGGTCGTCGCTGGCGACCATGCTCTGTACCCAGAAGAAGGCGGCCAAACGCTGTCCGCTGGTGACGGGCCGTACTTCGTGCAGGCTGGAGGCGGGATACAGTAGCAGGTCGCCGGCGGCGAGCTTGACCGACTGCGCGCCAAAGCGGGTTTCAATCATCAGTTCGCCCCCTTCATAGCTGTCGGGTTCGGATAAAAACAAGGTGCCGGATATATCTCCGCGCAGGGCCTCGCCGTTATCCAGTCGCAGAATCGCGCTGTCGGTGTGCAGGCCGTAGTGGCCGCCCTGCTGGTAACAGTTGAAGCGGGGTGGAAAGATTTTGTGGGGCAGCGCCGCAGAGACAAACTCTGGCCAGGTGTGAAGTTTTTTGACTAACGCGGAAGACAGGGCGCGGGCGATATCACAGTGGGGGTCAACCTGCAGATTGGTTTTTACCCGCGCGGCACTGGCGCCTGCGGTCAGCGCCCCCGCCTGCCAGGTGGCCGAGGCCAGTTGTTGGCGGCAGTGCTCCACTTCCTGGAGGCTCAATACCTTATTAATGGTCAGTAGCATGATTGGTCTCGCAGCCTGGAATATCAGGGGAAAAATCTCGGGGAATGATTACCGCGTCGCGGGAAATATCCGCCGGTGTCTGGCAGCCGCTTAGCGCGAGGGTGAGTTCGAATTCCTCCTTCAATGTTCGCAGCAAATGGGCGACCCCCAGTGCGCCGGCTACCGACAGTGCGTAAAAGCAGGGTCGCCCCAGCAGCACCGCATCGGCTCCCAGAGCCAGTGCCTTGAACACGTCGCTGCCCCGGCGAATGCCGCTGTCCAGCAGCACTGTTGCAGCGGTGCGGTGCGGATGGCTGGCGGCGAAGGCATCAACGGTGCGGCGAATTAATGGCAGCATACGCAGACTGGCGGGGCAGCCGTCGAGACTGCGCCCACCGTGATTGGAAACCACCAGACCGTCCGCGCCAAGGAGCAGGGCCTGGCGGGCATCCTCGGGGTGAATAATGCCTTTTACAATCAGCGGCAGAGCGGTTTGGCTGCGCAGCCACGCCAGTTCGTCCCAGTCCGGGGCGTCGGCCATAATGCCGTTGAGAATAATGCTTTCATCTTGTTTCAGCGGGCGTGGAGGTGGCGGGGCAAGCTCCCGCAGGTTTGCCGCCTGAACATTGTCGGGCAGGGCGAATCCGGCGCGCTGGCTGCGGTTGCGAATGCCGGTAACGCTGCTGTCAACGGTGACCACAATGGCGCGGTAGCCCGCTTGCTCGGCGCGCCTCACCAAGGCCAGGGTATTCGCCCTTGACGCCTGAAAATACAGCTGAAACCACTTGGGGGAGCGGCCCGCCGATGCCACTCGCTCAAGGCTGCAGGAGGCCAGAGTGCTGCATACAAAACCGCAATCCAGTGCGTCAGCGGCGGCGGCCGTGGCCAGTTCGCCCTCGGGGTGGGCGAGTTGCTGATAGGCCAATGGTGCGACAACCATCGGGCTGGCGTAGCGGTCGCCAAACAGACTCAGCTGCGCCGAAGCTCGATCAAAACGGCGCAGCATACGCGGCAGTATCTGCACTTGCTGAAAGGCATCGCGATTACCGCGCAGGGTGATTTCATCGCCGCTGCCAGAGGCGATATGTTCGTAGGTGGAGTGGGGCAGCGCTTCACGGGCGTGGCGCTCGTAATCGTCGGCGCAGACGATGTCCGGGGGAATTTCGCTTAAAGGGTAGTGGGTGGTCATGGTTGCATTGCCCATTGGTGTTTTTGCTTGCCGGGTACTGCGTTGCTTACGAGTTTTATTGAAAGCATTTGTTTCGCCCAGTTGGGCGAGTTACGTTTTTAGCCAACGGTACTTTCAACCTGCGTGGAGTCCCTTCAGCGCCGCCGAGCACTGGAGCACGTCACGGATGAAGCGTAAAGCTGTCTGAGGCCGCAGGCCGAGTTCTTTACGCGCCGTGACGTGTGAAGCGCGCAGGGGATCGATGGCGTTTTTTTTGCCATCGACGGTGATGCAGGGACGGGTTTTCTTGGTGACTTCTTTTCCGAAAAGAAGTCACTCGCCCAGCAGGACGAAACCCAGGCAATCAACCCCCCGCGCTAATCAGCAGTGCTTATGCCGGTGTTTAACCTCGCCGATCAGAACTCATACTGCACACTCAACTGAGCATTCCTCCGATCCCCAATATACGCAAACGAGCCACTGCGATATGCCGTCAGGTAGTAGTCCTCGTCGCTTACGTTACCAATATTCAAACGAGTGCTCAGCTGCTCGTTAAAGCGGTAGCTGGCAAACAGGTCGAACACGGTATAGCTGGGCACGCTGCGCTCCTCGTTGGCGGCGCTGTCGGGCTGGCCGACAAAGGCTTCGCTGGAGTAGGTGGCGGTTGCCCCGACCGAGAAGGCGTCAACCGGCTGGTAGCGCAGTTGCAGGAACAGGCTCTTGTCAGCGAAGTTCGCCAGGGTTTTGCCCTCGTTTGCAGGGTCAACGCTGTTGAGTATTTTGGCGTTCATCAGCGCGGCGCCAAACTGTGTGCTCAGGCGTGGAGTGATATTGCCGACCAGCGACACTTCCACGCCGTCTACGCGGTTTTTACCGGTGTTGAGTGTGCCGGTGGTGTCGTAGTCGGCACCTTCCATCACATCGTCTTTAGTGATCTGGAAGACGGCGGCGCTGGCCAATAGTTTGTTGTCGAGAATATTCCACTTGGTGCCCAGCTCCAGATTTTCCGTTTGCTCCGGCTTGCTCTGGTCAACCACGTCGCTACTGCCACACAGGCCGCCATAGCCGCAGTTGCCGCCAACGTCGGATTCGCCGCCGTTGATATTGGCGGAGCTGCTGTAGGTAAGGTAGACATTGGCGTCTTCGTTGATGTTGTAGACCAGACCGATATGGCCGTTCCACAATTCATCGGAATAGGTGTAGTCAGAGACTACGCCACGGCTGTTAACGGTGTTGCTGTAGTCGAAGCTGTCCAGGCGCAGACCCAGAAATACACTCCAGTACTCACTCAGGTCGATGGTGTCCATTACCGCCAGCGATACGGTATCGATGCTGTAGTCGACATCGGCATCGCCACGGCTGATTTGACGGCCCATCAAGGTATTGATATTGGAGACTTCGTTGCCGCTGGGGTCGATGATGCAATAGCTGTCCCTGGGGCCGCCGCGACCGCTGACCACACAGTTGGTGGCGCCGTTATTGGTGACGTTGTAATTGCCGTTTATTACATCGTGCTGGCTGTATTCTGCACTGAACAGCCATTGGTGCTGCTGCCCGGCGAGTTCGGTGTTCCAGTACAGGTTCAGTTGGTTGACGAAATAGTCCACCTCCTGCCAGCCCTGGTGGGTGCTGAGGCTGATGGTGGCCGCACCGGGGGCGTCGGGGTCGCTGGCGTCGCGATTGGTGCCGCGGGCGCCGGTGACGACGTAGCCGTTTTCGGTGGTGCCATAGCGGGTGGCGTTTTCCAGGCGCAGGGCGTCGTTAAAGGTGTAGCCGACACGCAGGGTCAGCGTTTGTACATCGGACTCCAGAAAGTCTTCGTTCTGACTGTACACAGGGATGGCGTCGTTGGCTTTGCCAGTGCTGCCATCTATGTAGGAACCGAGGTCGGGCTGGTCGTCTGCGCTCAGGTAGTAAGCGTCGGCGGTGATGTCGAGACGTTCGCTGGCCTGGGTGGTGGCGGAAATTGCCGTGCCATTGCGTTCGCGGTCGGCGGGGGCGCGGTCGGGGACATCTTCATAGGCGTGCAGCACATTGACCCGCACCGCAGTGGTGTCGGATACCGGCTGGTTGCTGTCCAGAGTCACGCGGCGGTAATTGTCGGTACCCAGGCCCGCTTCAATCTTGTTAAAGCTGTAGTCGGTGCTCGCCTGCTTGGTAATGCTGTTGACCGCGCCGCCGGTGGAACCGCGTCCGGCAAAGGTCGAGCTGGGGCCCTTGGTGATTTCGATCTGTTCCACCGCAAAGCTCTCGCGGGTGGTCATGCCGGGGTCGCGCAGGCCATCGACGAACACATCGCTGCGGGCCTCGTGACCGCGAATCACATAGCGGTCGCCAAAGGCATTGCCGTTCTCACCGGTGCCCAGGGTAATACCGGGTTGGGCGGCGAGTATGTCCTTGAGGTCGGCACGGCCAGACTCCTGAATTTGTACCTGGGTTAATACCTGAATGGTTTGCGGAGTGTCGGCCAATGCTTTGACATGGCGGCGATCACCGGAAATGCGTGCCTTGTAGGGCGCGCCGGGCTCTGCGTAGGGGTTGGTGTCGAGGGTGCGTTCTTCCACCTGCAGAGTGTCCAGCTCAAAGGGTTCGTCGGCGGCCTGTTGCGCCAGGGCACTGCCGGTGATCAGTATGCTGCCCATGGTGAAGGCGCTGTGGGCGGCGCGAAAACGTCGTTTGCGCAAACTCAGCGCGGTGGCGGTGTTGTCAGTCATGTCCTACTCCTTGAAAGAGGTGTTGGTAATTAAGGAAAACTCTATTGGTATAACGATGCTTATCTGCTCGCGTCCGAGCTTGTCGGGTAGCGCGGGCACCGGACTGGCGGCGGCCAGCATGTCGAGTGCTGCCCGGTCCAGTAACGGATGGCCCGAGCTGGCGCGCAGCTGGGCATCGCTGATTTCTCCGTTGCGATGGATGGTGAACTGCAATTTCACAGTTCCCTCCTGCTTTTCTTTTTTTGCTGTTATGGGATAGGTTTTGTGCCGATTCAGCCAGGCGCTGAGTTCGGCAAAATAGCCCCGCGCGCCGCCTGCCTTGCCCCCGGCCTGGCGTTGCTCGCCGCTGCCGGTGGCGCGCTGCTGGTTTACCGTGGCGTCGGCGTCGGAGGTGTGCGGATTTGGCGACTCGGTTGCCCGGTTAGATTCCTTCCTTGGCGCGTCTTCTTCCACCGGTGTGGTGGCGCTATCGCGCTCGTTTGTCGTCGGCGCTTTCGGCTCGGCGGCGACCGCTGGCTGAGTGGCGGCCTGTGCAATAGGGGGTGCTTGTACCGATTGGAGTGTCGGCGCTGGCACGGGGGCAGGCCGGGGCGCGGGTGGGCTTTCCGGTTTGGCGGGGGGAGTTGAGCGCGCCTGTAATTCGGCATAGGAGCCGGCCAGACCAATGCCGACATCCAGACCGTGGTCGCCATCGGCCTTTGCGCCCTCCGTGTTGTGCTCAGTGTGAGACAAAAGGGTGTTGGCCACGGCCAGATGAATCAGTGCGGCGATACCGATGCTGAATGCCCAGGGTGCAGAGGTATTCATTGCGCGGCCGTGTCCGATGAGCTGGAGTCTGCTTCTGTGAGCAGATGCAGGGTCAGGTTCTGCGCGGGCAGGCTGCTCAACACCGTCGATAACGCGGCGGCGGTAACTGCGCGGTCGGCGTAGAGCTTTACCTGCTGACCAGCTTCCAATGACGCGAGAGCCGCGCGCAGTTGCTTGTCGGCCACGGGGCTGCCATCAACCCAGATTTGTCCCTGAGCATTAAGGTGGATTGCCACCCTTGTTTGGTGAGACGCTGCGGGGGCTGCGTTGGTCGCGACACGGGCCAACTCCACCCCGGTGGGCGCGGCGGGGCGGAGTTGCCCGGCCACCATAAAAAAGACCAGCAATAGAAAGACAATATTAATCAGTGGAATCAGGTTGTCGTCGCCCTGGTTTCGCCGCCGGGGTTGAACGATGGTCCCGCTTTCAGAAGACATCTCGCTGGTCATAACCCGTCCTCTCCAGCAAGGGGGTGAGAGCGTCCGAGCAGCACCTTTACGCCCGCCGTTTGTAGGGCTGTCAGTGTTGTCACCATCTGTTGCAGGGAAACCTCGGGCGCGGGGAGCAGGGTGATGCTTTGCCGGGTGTCGATGCGGGCTAACAGGGTTTCCAGTGGAGCGTCCTGCCGTTGTTGGCCGCGTTGGTAGCTCATGGTGCTGTCGCTGTGAAGCAGCAGGAACTGCGGCGTAGTGCCGTTATCGACACCTCCCTCTCCAGCGAGTGCCAGAGGCAGGGCCTGCCAGCGGCTGAAGCTGCTCGTTAACATAAAAAACATCAGCAGAATGAACACCACGTCTATCAATGCTGTAAGGCTAATTGGTTTGGCTTTTCGTGCGGGGAGAAGTGTGGTCGTGCTCATGGTACGGCTACGGCATTGTGTGTTGTTTCCGGGGTTGGCGCGGTGGCCAGGGAGTTGCGCAGTTGCGGCTGGGCAGCATAGAGGCCGAGAAATCGTTCAAGGTCGTTTTGTAACGCCATGGTCTCGCGTTCGACTCGGCGCTCCAGCCAGCTGTGGGCGAGAGACACCGGAATAGCAACAAGCAAGCCGGCGGCGGTGGTCAACAGGGCCTGCCAGATGCCACCGGATAGAATGGCCGGATTTACCTGGCTCCCTGCGGCTTCCATTGCACGAAAAGCGTCGATCATACCGAGTACGGTGCCGAGCAGACCCAATAGTGGTGCAAGATTGGCGATCACTTCGAGAATGCGCAGGTGACTGGCCATGTGCTGTGCGCTGAGGCGGGCCTGGCGCAGCAGTTCGTTGCGCAGCTCCGGTTGCGGGAGCGCGCCGCTCGCAGCGAGTGAAATCCCCGCTGACAGCAGTTGTGCGCGCGGGCCTTTGGGCGTGTTAAGCCGCATTTTGGCTTCGCGGTGTTTACCCTGGCCTAGCAGTGCGAACGCGGGGTCGGTATTGTCGCGGTGAACCCTGAATGCAATAAACAAGTGCCATAGTTTGTACAACACGGTACTCAGGGCGCACAGGGAGAACAGGCCAAGCACGACAATAACCGGGTCGGCTGCGACAAGGGTGGTGAGGGGGTTGGGCATGTTAATCTCTTGTGCGAATGATAATAGTTCTCAATATTATTCGTAATTGCGCGTTGGGGTCAAGGGCTCTGTAGAGCAGTCTTTTGCGAAAGACTGTGTTCATTGTGCGCTGGCCCTCATTGGTGTTGTCAGGGCGGGGAGAGTGATCGACAGTAAATGCGCGGGTGAACTAAAATGTGTCTTAGAGGTCACTGCTTATGTAAGGCGCGTCACACGACCTTTGTGACATCAGTTCGCAGCCCGCTACAAGTAGCGCGGGATTAAGTTACTTGGAGTGTGTTTGCCTGCGATCTGTAGCGTCGACAGTTGAACTTGCAGAACGGTATGTTCTGACGGCCCTGACAACATCAATATTCAGAGCCGCGGCGATGTAACAGTCTCCTTATGCGAGACGTTGCCGACACTTCTATATATAGCGCCGTGGATGAAGGGCTATACCAACAAAATATTCGGGAAACTCGAATATGGATTTTGAGGAGTTACGAAATATGTCATTTCGCATAGCGAAAAACAGTTTGGCACTGGGTGTTTCACTGGTGATTTCCGGGATGAGTCACGCGCAGCTGGAGGCCTTGCCGGTTCCGACCGATGCGCTCGGGGGCGTACCTGGTATCGACGGTGCGGGCCTCGATGCCCTGCCAAGTCTTGATGCCCTGCCCACCGACGCACTGCCGGTGGATATTCTGGGTATGATCCCCTCTGGCGGTGGTGGCGGAGCGCCGTCGCCAGATGACCTGCCGGGTCTTGACGCTCTGCCAGGCGCCGATGCGCTACCGGGGCCAGAGGCCCTTCCAGCTGATGTGCTCAGCATGATTCCCGCTGGCAATGAAGAAGGCGAAGATGGTGAAGGTGAACAGGGTGGCGATGCGCCGTCACTGGATGCGCTGCCTGGTCCTGATGCCTTACCTGGAGCCGACGCACTGCCGGTGGATGTTCTGGGCATGATTCCCTCTGGCGGTGATGGCGGTGCGCCGTCGCCTGATGCGTTGCCCGGCCCGGACGCTTTGCCGGGCCTTGATGCCTTGCCCGGAGCTGATGCACTGCCGGTGGATGTTCTGGGTATGATTCCCTCCGGCGGTGGCGGCGGAGCGCCGTCGCCCGATGCACTGCCTGGTGCTGATGCCCTGCCTGGCCCCGACGATCTTCCCGCGCCGAGTGGGGGTGGTGGCGATGCGCCTGCGCTGCCTGGTCAGGAGATCGTTGAACAATATATTCAGGAATACCAGGCCTATCTCGACCCGGCCAAGGTCGATATGGTCGCGGGTGCCGTGCAGAACTTTGTCAATGTAGTGGCTGCCGACCCGACCGTGCTGGCCAATTCCGGGTCGTCACTCACACCTGAATTGATTTTGCAGATGTTCCCGGTGCTGGGAGTGATGCAGGATGATCCGGCAGCCTTGCCCGCTTATTTCGCTGAAGGGGGAACCCTGGTGAACCCGACGATTGCCATTGTGCCTCCGGCGCCTCTGGTAAATCGTTCAGCGCCAATGCCAGAAGGTGGCGGTGGCCTTCCCCTGGGCTCGCCTTCGATGGACAGTGGCGACGATGAAGAAGCTCTGCCCGCTCCCAGCGCAGACGCTCTGCCTGTAGATGTTGCGGGCATGCTTCCCGAGGGCGAACTGCCTGGTCCTGAAGCGCTTCCTGCACCCTAACTAATAGACTAAACCGCAATTGCGGTGTCTGTTGCAATGCTACGGCCCGGACTCTCCGGGCCGTTTTTTATCAAGCCTTTTCCCTTTTCGCCGCGTTTGTTTTTCTCGTGGACTCTGCGTTTACCTCCTCTCTCTATCGCAACAAGTGATGTGCGTCACTTTTTGTCGTGCAAATTTTGTGGGCCAGCGCTCATAACGTCGCCCGATAGGTAGAAGTGCGTATGGGAATACGCTTCTTTCCTTAGTAGTTTCAGCAATGTCACATTCACTGCTATGTGAACCGCTACATAAAAATTTGCTCTGCCGCGATTGGCTACATGCGCACGACTCCGTTGAAAAGAGAGTTGGCGTGACGAATCGTTAACGGGCTGGAGAGTATTCGGAAATTTCGAATACAACTACGAGGAGCTACAACCATGTTAATTCGCAAAGCAAAAACCAGCTTGGCGTTCGGTATTACCCTGGCAATTTCCGGTTTGAGTCACGCCCAGCTTGGCGGCTTACCTATTCCTACCGACGCTTTGGGTGCTGTTCCCGGCGTTGGCGCACTGCCTGGTCTGGGCGCGCTGCCCAGTCTCGACAGCTTACCCCTCGATGCGCTGGGCGGAGCGGGTCTGCCCAGCCTGGATGGCCTGCCGGTTCCCGGACTGGATGCGCTGCCTATTCCCAGTGGCGGTGGTCTGCCCGGGCTTGATGCCTTGCCGGTAGATCCAACATCGCTGCTCAGTGGTGGTTTGCCGAGTCTGCCAGGAGTGGGAGCCTTGCCGGTAGACCCAACGTCGCTGTTGAGCGGGGGCTTGCCAAGCCTTCCCGGAACTGGAGCCTTGCCTGTTGATCCTGCGTCGCTAGCCTTGCCTGTTGATCCTACGTCGATAGCGTTGCTGGGTGATGTGCCGGGCCTGGACATTATCATGGTCTATGTGAATGAATATCAGGCCTATCTCGACCCCGCCAAGGCAACTCAAATTGCCGGAGCGGTGCAAACCTTTGTTGAAACGATTGCCGCCGATCCTACAGTATTGGCCAACTCCGGGTCGTCGATTACCCCGGAATTGATACTGTCGATGCTGCCGGTGCTTGAGCAATTGGCGAATGACCCCGCCGGGCTGGCCAATTATTTTGCCAACGGCGGCACTCTGGTGAACCCCACCATTTCGCTGGTGCCACCACTGCCGCTGGTGAGTCGCTCATTGCCGAACGTGTCGGGCGGTGGTTTGCCCAGCCTGCCAGGTGCAGGTTCGTTGCCGGTTGATCCAACGTCCTTGCTGGGTGGCGGCGTACCGAGCCTGCCTGGTGTAGGTTCGTTGCCCGTTGATCCGACGTCCTTGCTGGGCGGTGGCCTGCCCAGCTTACCTGGCCTTGGCGCATTGCCGGTAGACCCGACATCATTGCTGGGTGGCGGCGTACCAAGCTTGCCCCTGGGTGCCTTGCCAGTTGACCCGCTGTCTTTGCTTGGCGGTGGCCTGCCCAGCCTGCCTGGCCTTGGTGCGCTGCCAGTAGACCCGACGTCGCTGTTGGGCGGCGGTGTACCCAGCCTGCCGGGTTTGGGTGCCTTGCCGGTTGATCCCACTTCGCTGCTGGCAGGTGGTTTACCCTCCCTCCCAGGAACAGGCGCTCTGCCTGTCGGTCTCCCGCTGTAAATCAGGCTGATGCCTTGATTCTTGTTTGCCCGGCTTGCCGGGCTTTTTTATGCCCTTTGCAAGGGGACGGTGCACATTCGCCTTGAGATGAATAATGGCGCTCGCCATTCCTGACAGCTCAGGTGTGGACCGGTAAGGCCTCCAGCCAGCGGTGTCCGGCACGCTGGGTCCATCGGCTGTTGGGTTGACTCAAACGGAGCGTGTGCGGCTGCGCCGCTAGGGCGCGCAGACTGGCGGCAAGCAGCTGCCTCACCAGTTGACGTCCGACGCAGCTGTGTTCTCCCCGGCCAAAGCTTATCGGGGCTGGACCACTGCGCAGGGGGTTGATCTCGTCGGCTTGATCGAAAACCCGAGGGTCGCGATTGCCCGCTGCAAGCATGAGAAATACCCCTCGGTTTTTCTCGATAACGGTATCGCCAATGCTTACTGCCTCAGAAGTGCGTCGAGCGATAAACAGGGTGGGCGAGTCGAAACGCAGCAGTTCGTCGGCGAGGTCCAGTGCGCGATAGCGCTGTTCACGCAGCCCGGTGAGCAGCTCCGGTTGCAGAATACAGTGGCGCAGCGCATTGCCAATCCCGTGGTCGCTATTAAGGCCATCGGCGATCAGCAGCAGGGTATTGTCGCGAATAAAACCGGTGGGTGAGGTGAACTCGCCGAGGTCGGCACCTTCCAGCACAGACATTAAAGGCGACGTAGATGTCGTGTGCAGCGTCTCGGCAAAATGGCGAAAGTCCGTCAATTCGCGGTTGAGGGTGTCGCGAACCTCCTCAGAGGGAATAATGGAGAACAGATAGAAAAAGGTTTCCGACCAACGCTTCAGTTGCTTTGCGAGCGCGGGGTCGGCGTTGAATCCGAGAAGTTTACCCATGATCTCAGCGCAGAGGGGGGTGGCGAAGTCGTGTAGCACATCGAACTCGCGTCGCGCCATCAGTGCCTGTAGCCGTGTCTGGGCCAATGCTTCAATATCAATGGCGCAATCGCGCAATAGCTGATGAAAGCCGCGGGTTAATGCTGCTCGGGGCAGGGTGTGCTGCGGCGCATCGAGGAAGGGCAGAATATTATTGGCAACATCGGCGCACACCTGGCTGTGTCGGTGGCGCTGGTGCACCACCGCGTAGTCCGAGGGGCTATTGCACAGGTGTGGGTGAGCCAGCGCCTCCTGAATATCGTTATAGCGGCTGATTACCCAGCTGCCATTATCCAGGGGAAATGCGGCGCTGTGTTCACGCAGGGCGCTCAGATAGGGAAATGGGTCGTTGATAAAGGTTGGATCGAAGGGCGAAAACCCTGTCAGATCAATAGATTCAGCTGGCCCGCGCGGTGCGCGTCGCGACCAGCGATGACGTAAGCGTTTTAGCATCAAGCTGTGACCACTTTGCGGATTTCGCCGTTGTTGCGCTCAAGGTGATCGGCGATATGCTCGCGCTCTGCACTGTTGAGCGCGGTACCCGTGGCCAGTTTGGCGAGGATTTCGGGATGGTAGAAACGAATTGCGGCGGAAAGAACAAAGACCTCGTCGATCAGATCGGCGGTGGTGCTCGGCGAGCAAATGTCGGCAATATTGTCTGAGGCGAGGCGTACCGGCACGCCGGCAACCAGCAACTCCAGCACCCGGGGAATACTGTTGTAGGTGGGCGTGTTGATGGGTCGCAGCTGACGCATGCCCAGTGCTGCCGACGGGCAGCAGATAACACCCACTCCAAACTCCTTCATGCCTTCTGTCAACGCAGTAAAACGCCCGTCGTCGTAGGTCGAGGGCGAAATCATATGCACCGCCCACACCAGCGTGTCGTCTCCTTGTGGGCCACCGTAGCGAGCCAGGGCTTCGATCAACTGCTCTGTGCCGGTTTCCGATGGCTCGTTGCGCTGGTCGGTGTGAACATGAATCATGCACTGTTTGTGGCGGGCCAGTTCAAGGGTGCGGCGCAGGTGTTCATCAAAGCCGATATGCCTGGGATACTCGCGGCGATCATCGGCTTCGGGCAGGGCCGCAATAAAGTCGGCGGACTCGGCACCTTCGGCGAAGACTTCCCACATTTCCGGGTGGCTATCGTCGAAGCCAAAGGGCGAGTAGGCGGCGATATTCAGGTCTATTTCGTCGGCGCGCTGACGCTTGATGTCCTGCATCATTGCCAGTGCGCGCAAGCCAATAGCATCGGCGGTAACATCGACAAGGGTGTCTGCGCGGCGGGTGTTGACCTCTACCATGTGATCGAGATACAGGTTCACCCGTCGATGGAAGTCGGCTTCACTATAGGCGGGGCTGGCGTGCAGGTTGTTGATCAGGCTGTGTTTTTCGTGCAGAGACACATGCGAGCTTGCCAGTACGTGGCTGTTGTCCACGGTGAGGTAGTGTTCGTCGGTGGTGCCTGCACGATCCAGATGAAGGTGGGCGTTGTGCATCCCCCCTGTCTTGGCAATATGGTGTTCCAGTTCAATATAAAAAGGCGAGCGGCGATGAGACATATTAATGCTCCTGAGTGGCGGTCGCTGGCGGGCGCAGTTGTGGGGAAAAATGCCGGCCGCCGTACACGACCAGGCAGGGAAGTTGGCACAGGGTCGAGCCGGATTCAGCGAAGAAAATCAGACCCTCACAGGCGACATCCAGTTCGAGGTACCAGCGCCCTATTCGGGTTGGCGCGGTGACTGTCATGGCAATGATGGCGTCGCTGCCGGGGCTGATTGGGTGTGTGAGTTCGGCGACTCCTGCCTTCCAGTCCCTTACCCGTCCACTGCCCTGCCGCCGCCAGCGCGCGTAAAGCCGCAAGCCGCTGCGGTGTCCGGGGAGCCAGCACTGGTCGCTGCGATTGGCCACGGCAACCTGCAGGCAAACGCTTTGCCCTGGAGAAAGTGTCGCAGGTAAAGTGGCCTGAATATCAGCCTGGCGGGCGGACTCCGGCGGATACTCGGGCAAAGTGCTGTCTGTCAGGGGCAGGCCATTGGCGGAGGGGAGGCCACGGCGGGCGGCGGCGATTTCTGCACGGAGTATTTCTCCCAGCGACTCCACGCAGGGTGACGCCATAAATGACCGGTGCTTCCATTTTCTGCGATAGCAGCTTACCTCGCCGGAATACAGGGTAGGCCAAAGGGTTTGCGGTTGGTCAAAACGACGAAACGGGCTGTGGCTGCTGTGTTCGCTGAAGACATAACAGAGGCGGCCATCGTAGGGCTCGGCGATAAAACGCTCGACGGCCATCAGCAGGCAGACTTCTTCGCCCCGTTCACGCAGTGCCTCGGCGATATAAAAAGCGAAGCAGGCCCCTTCGCAGAAGCCGCCCAGCACGTAGGGGCCGCAAGCTTGTAGTTGTTGTACTTCATCGCAGTAATAGCGCGCCAGCGCACGGTTGCTGCGGGTGTCTTTGTTGTTCACCCTGAACAGCGAGCGAAACCCGTAGATTGGCTGGTCACTGGAAAACTGCGCGCAAAAACCGGAAAACTCCTCATAGGATTGGCAGCCCCAGAAAACAGGGGGTTGCGAGCCCCGGGTGTTCACCCCCACCAGCAGGCTTTGCGACCCTTGTCGCTTGCCTTGCCAGCCGGCGAGATAGCCGGACAGCTCCCGCAACATGGTTTGGGGAAAGTCGGCGGATAGTGCAGGGTGACAGGCAAGGCTGTCGTCGGGCAGGGCCGTGAGCAGGGCTTGTTCAAGAGCCACCAGCGTCGGATTGTCGAACAGCAGGGCAGGGGGGATGGCGACGCCGAGCATGTCAGACAGTGTGGCCATCAAGGTTGCCGCTTTGAGTGAGTCGCCGCCAAGGTCAAAAAAGTTCGCATCGATATCGGCGTTGCTGAGCGTTACGCCCAGAGACTGTTGCCACAGGGGGCGCAGCTGCTCACCCAGTGGGCCAAGTTGGTTTGTCGGGGAGGTACTTCTGACGGTGGGTATGAACTGTTCACGCAGTCGATGGCGTTGGACCTTACCGCTGGCGTTTTTGGGCAGGCTATCAACCTGGAAAATGTGTCGCGGAATTTTATAGGCTGCCAGTTGCTCCCCTAAAACCTGGTGGATCAGCTCGGTGTCCACGGGCTTTTCGGCAACCACTGCGAGGGCGGGTTCCTCTCCCAGGCTGGGGTGAGGCAAGGCGAAACAGGCTGCATCGCTAACACTTGCGATGGTTTGAAGTGGAATTTCAACTTCCAGTGGCGAGAATTTCTCCCCGCCGCGGTTGATAAGTTCCTTGATGCGTCCGGTGAGAAATAGTCGCCCGGCGTCGTCGACATAGCCCTGGTCGCCGCTGCGAAACCAGCCATCGATAAACACGCCATCCTGCTGCGTGGTTGACTCGCCACCGAGGTAGCCGGCAAACACGTGTTCGCCGCGAATCAGCACCTCGCCGCGGGTGCCTGTTGGCAGGGGCTTGCCGAGAGTATCGGCAATGCGTACCGCAGTGGCCACCGGTGTGCCCACCGACGCCGGCACCTGCGTTCCTTCCTCAACGGGGTTGCTGCAAATCAAACCGCAGGTTTCGGTCATGCCGTAAATTTCAACAATCGGCACGCCAAAGCCCCGGCGGAGTTGGGCGAGCTGGGCGGGCAACAATGGCGCCGACACCGAGCGCACAAATCGCAGCTTGCGAAAGGGCGTGAGGGTGTCCGGGGCGTCTGTACGACTGTACTCCAGCAACATGGTGGGCACGCCCTGCAGCCAGGTAACAGGTGACGTGGCCAGCAGTTTGCGCACCGCCAAGCGCTCCGTGTGACTGCTGAGGACGACACTGCCGCCCACGCTCAAGGGGGCGAGCAGGACATCCATGAGTCCACCAATATGAAATAGCGGCAGCAGATTCAGCGCGCAATCCTTGTCGCTGAGACGCAGCGACATCACCGTACGGCGAATCGCAGAAAGCAGCATGGTGTGGCTGAGGGCTACCGCTTTTGCGCGCCCGGTGGAGCCGGAGGTATGCAGAACCAGAGCAGTGTCAACGCGGAGAACGGTGGAAACAGGTGGAGAGCGAAAAGCAGGCGTTGGAGGCAATAAGTGAAAGCTGCCACTCGGCCCGGCTCGAGCCTCGAGCAGTGCATGGGGAATCGCACTGAGCAGTGAGCTTTTGTCTAATTTCGCGCGCAGAATGGTGTCGGTGATAATCAGTGTTGGCCGCAAGGGGTCGAGCTGTTGCTCCAGCTCCGGGTTTGTCGCAACCGGGTTGAGGGGAATGCATTGGTATCGCCGCATTAAGGCCAGGCATAACAGGGCGTTTTGTGGCGACTGCGGTAACAGCACCGCAACCGCACTGGGGGCAGGAATATTCCAGCCCGCAAGTGTCTCATCCACATAGCGGCACAACTGCGCCAGCTGCGTGAAACTGAGCGGTGGGCTATCGCCGGTGAGTACGGCGGGGAGATGGCCAAATTCTCGGCAAGCATCTTCCATGAGATTGCAGATAGAATTGCGGTGCATGACAAAAGGTATTAACGCGGTCCTGCGCATCGTTGTTTAGGGTAGATTTTGACACCCGCTCAGCATCCTGCAAGCCCTGCCTGCCGCATTGCGGGAAATTTACCCAAACATCGCTGGCTTAGCGCCTGAGCATAACCGCCGTGAGTACCCCGTCGTCGAGGAGGCAGTAATCCACCTTCACGGTGTGCGGGCAAGCAGGATGTCGCTGTAGCTGATGGGAAAGCGTGAAATGCAGCTGGCGAGTGGTGCAATCCAATGCGGTTAATTCCGCTTCACGGTAACCAAAAAATCGCTGAACATGAGGGTGAAAGGCTTTATAAATGCTTTCCTTGGCGGAAAACACCAAACTCAGACCCTCGGCGAGCGGCACATCGGATTCGGTTAGCAGGGTTTTCTCGCCGGGTGATAAAATTCGGCGGCTCAGCCTCGGCGCGCTTTCTTCGCTGATCCACGCCTGGGCGTCAATGCCCAGCGCCAGGTAGTGTTCGGCGCGGGCGAGTGCGCAACAGGCAAAGTCGTCGGTGTGGCTGATGCTGCCGACAAAGCCCTTTGGCCAAACCGGGCCGCGCTTGTTGTTGCTGCGCAGCGTCACATTGTCCAGGCCAAAGCGGGCAAAGGCCCGTGCGGCGAGATAGCGCCCGGCAAAATATTCTGCCTGACGCTTTTCTACTGCCTGGGAGATATTGTCGGGTTGATAAATGCCGTAGTCGGCGAAGAGTTTTTTATCAAAACGGCTGAGCGCAAAGCGCGCGCCGAGAATAGCTAACGGCGCGGGTGGCGATAACTCGTCGAGCCCAACAGTCTGTAAAAACCTTCCAATCTCCATCGGCTCAGCGCTGCGCAACGCGCTTGCTTTGTTCCTCGGCGGTTTCGACCCGCTCGGAATAGCGGTCTACGAAATACTCTTTGCGATCGCGCAACAGCAACGTGAACTTCATCAGCTCTTCCATCACATCCACCACACGGTTGTAATACGACGAGGGTTTCATGCGGTCGTTGTCGTCAAACTCCAACCAGGCCTTGGCCACCGACGATTGGTTGGGGATGGTCACCATACGCATCCAGCGGCCGAGCACCCGCAACTGATTCACCGCGTTAAACGACTGTGAACCGCCGGAAACCTGCATTACTGCCAGCGTTTTGCCCTGGGTGGGTCGCACTGCGCCAATTGCCAGCGGAATCCAGTCGATCTGCGCCTTCATAATGCCGGTCATCGCGCCGTGCCGCTCGGGAGAGCACCACACCATGCCCTCTGCCCACTCCGCCAACTGCCGCAACTCTTGAACCTTGGGGTGAGAGGCATCCTCGGCATCCGGCAACGGCAGGCCCCGAGGGTCGAAAATACGGGTTTCCGCGCCAAAATGCTCCAGCAGGCGCGCCGCTTCCTGAGTGAGCAAACGGCTAAACGACCGCTCCCGCAGTGAACCGTAAAGCAGCAAAATACGTGGAGGGTGAGTGGATGAAGGCGCGGCAAACAGGGCCTCGCGGTCAATGTCGTGCAGAGAATCCGCCTGAATATTGGGTAGATCAGTCATGGTTCATGTTCGGCTAATTTCAGAATAGGGCTATTGTAGGGGGTGGGGGAGGTGTTGTCTTGCACGCTGGGTGTATGAGGATATCTCAAGGGTGAAATTTAATACTGATTATACATACAGCTTTTGTTAATATTGAGAGCAGGCAGCAACGAAACAAGGAGGGGTTCATATGCTGAATGCAAGTCAGGTTCCAGACTGGACAGTCGGTGACAGCATAGAAGAATGGTGGTCTGAGATGGCCGGGCAGGGAGTGGCTTTTCATCCAGATGATATGCCAGACACGATAGTGTTCCAGGATAGTGGCAGGTCGTGTTTTGGCACAGACGCGTGCACGAAGCTGGAGCGAATACTGTCGAGTATGCTGAATATTCATGGCGACGAGGTTTATGACGTCGGGCAGGCTGCCATCATGGGTATGCTGGGCTGGGCGGAGTCGCCGGATAAGTCTGAATGGGTCAGGTCTGGCTAATCCGGAGTTCTCCCGGTGATTTCGGCGTCCATCGTGTCGAACTGTATCCAGCGGGTGGTGGTTTCAATTACCTGCTCCAGGCCCAGTCGAGTTTTCCCTTTTAAAGAGCACTCCCAGATTGTCAGTGTTTTCCAACCCAGACGCCGGTATTGCGCGATGTTTCGTTGGTCGCGAAGTTTGTTTTCGGTGATTTTTTTGTGCCAAAACTCCTTGCGCGTAGACGGCCATTTGAACAGGTGACAGTCGTGGCAGTGCCAAAAGCAACCATTTAATAAAACTATTGCGGAGTACTTAGGGAGCACAAGATCGGGTTTGCCTGGCAGTCGTTTGTAATGCAAACAGTAGCGAAATCCTCGTTTATGCAAAGCCAAGCGAATCTGCAATTCAGGCTTGGTGTCTTTTCCGCGAATGCCGGACATCATGCGTAAACGGGTTTGAGAATTGACAGTGTCAGTCATATTTTCATTGGTGGGTCGCTCGGGGATGGCTAAATTGCTTTCGTTTCTTCGATAAATCGAGTCAGTGTATAGAGGTGTTCCCTGATGGAGCTTGGAAAAGACTTATGTATAGGAGAAGGAACAACGAGTTTGACTTTTTCACTTGTCATTTCTCGAAATTGGTTTTCAGATACACCTTGTTGTAGTGTGAATAGATACGATGTTTCTATTTTTCGGGCTTCATTGAGGATTTGACGCCAACGGTCTTTTACCGTGGTTTTGACGGCCAGTACCCGTAGCTTTTCAGTGGGGAAGTTGGGGTCATGGTACTCGTCACAGCCCGGAAATAAGAAGTCTGGCTTTTTATTTTCTTCCGTACGACATTGGACGCCAAAAAGGGTCAGCCCTTCTTCTTTAAATATGTTTTCCAAATGTAGCTCAAGAGACTTTCCTGATCTCGATTTACGTCGATTTGATATCGAGTTAGCGAGCTTGATGAAACTTTCTACGTCATCAAAACCCTGTTTTATTAGCGGGATCGTGTGGTGATGTTCAATGAGTTTAAATAAATCAAATTCATGGCTTCTTCTCTTCAATATCCGCTCATCGGCAGTTAGGTCTGCATGGAGGCCCTGTTCGAATAAGTGGTTAATGATCGCAGCCCCTGAGGGAAATTCTTCATTCCACTCTCTAGGATATTTGTCCGATTTTATCGGACTTTCAAGTATCGCTCCTTCGAATATTATATCTCCTCGCTCAAAGTAAGTGGATTGTGGATCTATTTCACCAATGCGTTCTTCTAGATAGTTTTCCTCATTTATGTCGCGACAAACCCAGGCCTTCATGTATTCGGAGTCGCCACTTCCGCAGTTGTTGAAGGCGAAAATTGCGATCGAACCGGTCTTTTCAGGGTCTTGTAGCGGTGTGTACTTGGTGCCTTGGTTCCAGCGAGTTATACGCTTCTCATTTCTGCTTTTTTGATTATAGTATATTGCACGAAGTACTTGTTCCGGTACGGAGTCGGATTCTATGGAAGCCTTGAAGAACGCCTCGGGGTTACTTACGTCTTTTCTGCCGATACTTGGGAAGATCGAGCTGAGGACTGATTTCGGAAAATAAATACCGGCTTGGTGGCTCTTTGTGGCGCCTGTGTCGTTAGCAGACAGGCGCTTTATGTAGACCATCCAGTCTTCACTCGCGATTTGGGTAATCCAGTTTTTAAAGTCCATTTTGTGCACCGATTCACTATAGTGGGAAGTTATCTTGATGTCGTATTCTCGGCTTCGTCTTTTGCTTTAATGCCCGTGTGAATTAAAAATCTGGTGTTTACAGGTTTATTGTCTAGTTTTGTGAGATATACGGCTTCATGACTCTGGCTACTTCCTTAAATGCGGGCATTACAACTGAATTGCCAAATTGCTTATATGCTCGAGTGTCCGAAACAGGAATCCTGTAAGTGTCGGGAAGACCCATAAGGCGAGCGCATTCTCTTGGAGTAAGGCGTCGCGGATTCTTTGGTCCTCGTTTGATGAGTATTTCCGAGCCATCTTTGTAATATCTCGCGGAAAGGGTCCTCGACACATCGTCCGGGCCAATCAGTCCAAATCCAAATCCATTTCCTTTAGCGGTGTGTTTTTCCTTGTAGGCTTTCAGGTACGACCAGAGTTTCGTACTGAGGATATATTTTTCATTTACGCACCCTTTCTCATGGTCAAAAAAACGGCTGCCATCCCATTCGAGGTAAGGTTCGCTACCGTCCTCCTTGTGAAGTACTTCACCCATTCGAAAACTGCCCTTCTCAGGAAGTTCAAGTGCATCCCAGGAAAAAGGAGTGGGTTCGCGAAAGCCAACTATAGCGATTCGCTCTCTGTGCTGAGGAACAAAGTGCTGGCCGTCAATTATCCGAGTGTGGATCTGGTATCCCAGCTCTTCCTGTAAAGTGTGTTTGATTACGGAGAAGGTTCTGCCTTTGTCATGAGATTGTAAATTTTTGACATTTTCCAGCAAGAATGCGCGTGGACGCTTTTCCTTTATGATGCGCGCTACATCGAAAAATAGTGTGCCTTGTGCATCGCATGCAAATCCGTGTGCCCGATTCAGGGAGTTCTTTTTTGATACCCCAGCGATAGAAAACGGCTGGCATGGGAAGCCTGCCAGAAGTACATCATGGTCCGGGATGTCTGAGACATCAACTTGGGTTATGTCGCCATGCAAAGCATGGGTGTCGCCGAAATTGGCCAGGTACGTTCGCTGCGCGTAACTATCCCATTCGCTGGTAAAAACACACTCGCCACCTATTGACTCAAACGCAATCCTTAGTCCCCCGATTCCGGCAAATAAGTCGATAAACTTGAACTCACCGGGTTCTCGCCGGGCGTGGAAGGGGAGTAGTATCTGTTTTAGTCGATCTACGACGTAGGGTCGAGGCTCATTTTCCTTTACTAGCCAGCGCCCTAGAGTGCTGGTGTCTATCTCGAGCGCGCAGGCCAAATCCTTCCGGCTATACACTTTCAAAGCATCATTCAAATACAAATGTACGCTGTCGCTGCTCATGACTATCTCCACCCGGCGGGAATTATTATTGCATTTTGCAATATTTTGTGGACTGTATGCTAATACAGTAGTTTTGTGGGGTACAAGATTTTTTTGGAGTTATTGTTGCGCGAGGTTTGCTTGATGCGGCTCAAGTGGTCGTGCAAGCGAGGCGGAGTGACAGTGATCCTCGCTTGCTGGTGGTTTGCTTCGGGTCAGTCTTCCCCAACCTTCACCACAACCTTCCCAAAATTTCTCCCCTCCAGTAGATCAAAAAACGCCTGGGGCGCATTTTCCAGGCCGGTTACGGGGTGTTCCTTGTACTGGATTTTGCCTTCGGCAAGCCATTGCTGCATGTCTTTGGCGAATTCCGGGTAGCGGGGGCCGTAGTCGTCAAAGATGATAAAGCCCCTCATGGTCATGCGCTTCACCAGGATGGTCTGCATTAGCAGGGCCATGCGGTCGGGGCCATCGGGCAGGCTGGTGGCGTTGTACATGGCGATCAGGCCGCACACGGGGATGCGCGCGCCGGTGTTGAACAGTGGCAGCACGCCGTCGAACACTTTACCGCCCACGTTTTCGAAGTAGATGTCGATGCCGTCGGGGCAGGCTTGTTTGAGTTGTTTGGCGAAGTCGTCGGCATGGTGGTCGATGCAGGCATCGAAGCCGAGGGTGTCAACGGCGTAGCGGCATTTTTCTGCGCCGCCGGCTACACCGACCACGCGACAGCCTTTGATTTTGCCGATTTGGCCGACGGTAGCGCCTACGGGGCCGGTTGCCGAAGCGACCACCAGGGTTTCGCCGGGCTGGGGCTTGCCGATGTCGAGCAGGCCCATGTAGGCGGTGAAGCCGGGCATACCCATAATGCCCAGAGCGTAGGAGGGGGCTGGGGGATTGTCGCCGAGTGGCATGAGTTCGCTGCCGTCGGAAATGGCGTATTCCTGCCAGCCGTTCATCGACAGTACCCAGTCGCCTTCCTTGAAATTCGGGTTGTTGCTTTGCACGACGCGGCTGACGGTGCCGGCCGTCATTACCGCACCGATGGCGACGGGATCGGCGTAGGATTTGGCGTCGCTCATGCGGCCACGCATGTAGGGGTCGAGTGACAGGTATATGGTGCGCAGCAGCACCTCATTGTCGCCGGGCTGGGGGATGGGTTGCTCTTCCAGGCGGAAATTGTCGTTGTTGGGCGCGCCTACGGGGCGCGATGCCAGAACGATGCGGCGGTTTATTTGGGCTGTCATACTTACTCCTTTGGTCTTCTATTAGACCAGTCGTCTAGTAATTTTTCCGTAGCTGTCTAGTGGCGTACTGCGGCCAGTGACTACGGGGTGTTCAGAATGATTTCGGTACTGTGGTACGCGCGCTGAAGGGGCTGGGCGCTTTGCTGGAGCTTGGTCAGCAGGCTGGCGCCCAGCCACATTTGATAGAGCTGCGCGGCGCACTGGGTGGGGTCGGTAATGGTCAGCGAGCCATCGCGGTTCCCGCGCTCGATCAGGTCGGCGAGTTGCTGCACGGTTTTTTCGCTGGCGGCTTTCAGGCGCAGGCGAATGGGTTCAGACAGTTCGGCCACCTCGGCGCCGAGTTTAACCACCAGGCACTTGCCGCAGTCGCCCTCGGCGGATTCCCGGCGCAGCCATTCCTGCCAGTAGCGCAGTAGCTTGTCTTTGGCGTTGAGGCCTGGAGCGCTAAACAGTTGCTTCACTCGCTGTTGATAGTCGTCAAAATAATGATCGACCAGGGCCTCGCCAAACTGTTCTTTGGATTTGAAGTAATAGTAGAAGGAGCCCTTGGGTACTCCGGCATGCACCAGCAGCTCGGCCAGGCCCACGGCGGAAAAGCCCTTTCGGCTAATCAGCGTGTAGCCCGCAGAGAGAATGCGTTGGTAGTTTTCGTTGTTGGCTTTTGCTGCAGGTGTGGTCATGGAGGGATGATGACAGAGTGTAGACCGATCGTCTAGTAGTGATGTTGCGGTGTGCGGGTGTAGGTGTTGCGGTGTTTTGGTATGGGTGTATTAGTCATGCCGCTGGGATAGTATCCGCCACTTGTGTTGGCGATACGGAATGACAGGTTTGGTGCAGATGGACGAAAAATTGGTGGATGCACAGGGACGGGTAGCGCTGGGTCGCTTCGATGCCCCCTGTAAAGAGGTGAACTATCTCGACTACGCATTGCGCACGGCGATGGACCGGCCCCGCAGCAAGCTGGCGCGCCGCTTCGCCGTCAATCAGTTTCAGTTTGTGGCGATAAGCAGCCCCCAGTTGCTTGTCGGGTTGGCTATTGTCGATCTCAAGTGGGTCAGCAATGCCTTTGTATATTGCTATTCACCGGAAACCGGCGACTTTGAGGAGGCGAGCTTCATTGTTCCTCTCGGCCGTCACACCCGCTTTGATAATCGTCCCAATGATGGCGTCAGTGCGTTCCGCTCGGGTCGCAATCGCTTCACCATTACAGCCCGGCCCGGCGAGCGAGAGGTGTCGGTGGTGCTGAAGTCGGGCTTGCAGGTTGATGCCCACATTGATGAAGCCAGCCACTATCAGCCCGTTGCAGTTGCGACGCGGGCCGGTTACCAGGGCTGGGCCTATACCCAAAAGGCGGCCGCGCGACCTGTTACTGGCCGGGTGAGCTGGCGGCATCGACAGTATGATCTGGGAGAATTAGAGGCGCTGGGGTCAGTGGATTGGACCACGGGCTTTATGCGCCGGGAGACCTTTTGGAATTGGGCGAGTTTGTCGGCAAGGCTGCCTGATGGTCGCACACTCGGACTGAATTTTGCGGCGGGGGTAAATGATACCGGAGTAACGGAAAATGCGCTGTGGCTGGATGGTCGGCGTGTTGATTTGGCGACGGTAAATTTTGAGTTTGATCGTCAAAACCCCGATGGTGAATGGCAAATCAACGACTTTAACGATGATGTTCAGCTGCGTTTTGTGCCTATTGGTGCGCGGCGTGAAAAGGTGAATGCGGGGCTGTTGGCGTCCAACTTCACTCAGCATTTCGGGCGTTTGTACGGGAAATTACGTATTGACAATAAAGCCATAGAAATCAATGGCTTGCTTGGTCTTGTGGAAGATCATTACGCAAAGTGGTGAACAGTTCACAACCTGTGCTCACGCGGGGTGTTTGGGGGTGAATCCGACGCTTTGTTATGCGCTGGTTAACAGTTTGTCACCAACAAGCTTGTATAGTGACGCTCGTGCACCGCTGTGTAATAAGACCTTTTACGATGCGGCAAAGGTGCGAGTAATGAAATCAAGCTGCGTGGAGCGCCCTATGATTGTAAAAAAACCTCTAATAATAACGGCCATGTCGCTGGCTGTGTCCCTTACAGCTTGCGGGGGTGGCAGTGGCGGCTCAGCGTTGCCGGATACTCTGGCAGCCGCCGATGACGGGCGCGGGCTGGAATCGTCGATTTCCGACGGTATTGCGGCCGGTGAAGCGATTGATGGGCAGTATATTGTGCTGCTGCAAAAAGTAACTGAAGGGCCGCTGGCCGGACTGCCCCTGCATGCATTAATTGATACGCTGCTTGGGCAGGTGGGTGGCCAGTTACTCGGGGTGTACGAGCATGCTGTGACCGGTTTTGTCGCCCAGTTAAGTCCCGAGGCCGCCGCTGCGCTGGCCAACCTTCCCGTGGTGAAACTGGTTGAGCAAGACCAGACCGTGGCCATAGCCGCGGTGCAAAACAATGCCACCTGGGGACTGGATCGCATTGACCAGCCCGACCTGCCGCTGGATGGTAGCTATCAATACAGTGTCGATGGCAGCGGCGTTCATATCTATGTGGTCGATACCGGTATTCGCACCAGCCACAACGAATTTGCCGGGCGGGTCGGAGTGGGGCGTAATTTTGTCTCTTCCGGTTTGCTGTTCGGTAGCACTGATCCCGAAGACACCGACGATTGTAACGGCCACGGCACCCACGTTGCCGGCACCTCGGCAGGCACGACCTGGGGTGTTGCCAAGGGCGCTATTGTGCATCCGGTGCGAGTGCTGGGTTGTAACGGTTCGGGCAGTAATTCCGGGGTGATCGCCGGTGTAGACTGGGTGGCGGCGAATCGGCAGATGCCCGCCGTGGCCAATATGAGTCTGGGCGGTGGCAACAGTGATGCGCTGGATGCAGCGGTGCGCGGGGCGATTAATGCCGGGGTCAGCTTTGTGGTTGCCGCGGGCAATGACAACGCCGATGCCTGCAGTGGCTCGCCTAACCGGGTAGCCGAGGCGATTACCGTGGGTTCAACGACCTCCGCCGACGCCCGCTCTTCATTCTCTAACAAAGGGAGTTGTGTCGATATCTTTGCGCCGGGTTCTTCGATCACCTCGGCCTGGTATCAGAGTGACAGCGACAGCAATACGATCAGCGGCACGTCGATGGCGGCGCCCCACGTTGCCGGCGCAGCGGCGCTGGTACTGGCGCAAAACGCTTCCGCATCGCCCGCACAGGTGTTCGCGACGGTGCTCCAGCAGGGCGAGGCCAACACCCTCACCGGTCTGGGCAGCGGCTCGCCCAACCTGATGCTGCAAACGGTGCCCGGTGATGTGACACCGGTAGATCAGCCGCCAGTGGCCTTGTTCAGTCAGAGCTGCGACGGACTGAGCTGCAGCTTTGATGCTTCAGCCTCCAGTGATGACAGCGCTATTGGCAGTTATGCCTGGAGCTTTGGTGATGGCACAAGTGCCGGCGGTGTGGGTGTAAGCCATGTGTACCAGAGCTATGGCGACTACACCGTAACGCTCACAGTAACCGATGACGCTGGCCAGGCGACAGCGGCAACGCAAACTGTCAGTGTGGTTGACCCCAATGCCGGGCCGTGCCCGGGCTGCGATCAGCGCAATGGCAATTTGAGCGGCTCCAATGCGAGTGACTATGCGCCCAACACCGCTGGCTTCAGCAGTGACGGTGGCCAGTTCTACGGTTTACTTGAGGGCCCGGCCAACGCTGACTTTGATCTGTATTTGGAGAAGTACACAACCAGCTTGTTCTTCAGCGGCTGGTCGTCGGTTGCCAGCAGCGAGAGTACGTCTTCCAATGAAGAGATCAACTACAATGGCAGTGCCGGTACTTACCGCTGGAGAGTGAAGTCTTACAGCGGTAGCGGCGACTACCAGCTCTATACCGACGCGCCCTGAGCGGCGGTCGTTCCCTTCGGGGCTGGCATTCGCTGCCAGCCCCGGTCTTCCTCGTCCTTCATCACTTGTTTCTTTGGCTTGCTTTTCTGTGAGGTCTGCCCTCGTCCAAATGCAGTAGGCGTGGCGTCCGGTCTTGAAGGATATTTGTTCTCGCGTTTTATCTGTCTGAAATATAAGAATATTTTTCGCTTATGGCCGGTGCTTGTTGGCGCCGTCAGGAATCTGGTGTTGCAGGCTCTTAACAGATTCGGGAATACGCGCTAAGGTTGATGTAATACATGCTAACTTTTGCCAGTGCGCTGCCGACACCAATCACAATAACAAGCGTGTCAGGGTGGGCTGAGAAAGTTTTCTTAATGTGTTTTCAATTAACGGATTGAAGCCCGGAGCCAGTGATGCGTAGAGGTTTGCCCCTGAACAACAGCCGTGCCCTTTCAAAAATGATGCTGCCCTTTGCCCTGCTCACACTGGTGGCGTGTAGCGGCGATGTTGGCCCCAGTGCCGACAGCGAGCAGGCGGCCAGTCAGGCGCAACAGCTGCTGGCAACCGGCGCGGCGGGTGACGGCAAGCAGCTTTATGCCGCCTGCGCCGCCTGCCACGGTGCCAAGGCCGAGGGCAACAAGGCGCTGGCTGCGCCGTCGCTGCGCAATCAGCAGGACTGGTATTTGCGCCGTCAGCTTCAGGCCTATCGCTCCGGGGTGCGGGGCTCCCATGAAAAAGACGCCTACGGTATGCAAATGCAGGCGATTGCCAAGACTCTGCCCGACGACGCGGCGGTCGATGCGGTGGTCGCTTATATCAGCGGTCTGGGTAAAAAGGCCGCTGAGGCGACGTTGACTGGCAATGCCAAGCGTGGGGCGGACTACTACAGCAATCTGTGCGGTGCCTGTCACGGGCCCGCTGCCGAAGGCAATGATATTTTGCAGGCACCGGCACTGGCGGGTGTCGATGATTGGTATTTGCAGCGCCAGTATGAGCACTTCCAGCAAGGAATACGCGGAGCGAGTGAAGACGACAAATACGGCTATCAGATGGCGATGATGGCCAATACCCTGCCGAGCACGGAAGTGCTAAAGGATGTGCTGGTGTACACCCAGTCGCTGGCGCGTTAATCAGCATGGAGAAAAGGTATTCCGCGCGCGCATTGCGGCGTTTAGCCGTAGCTCTGTGTCTGCTTTGGTTGCCATTGCCCGCCACGGTTCACGCGGCAGGGGCCGAGTTTAGCCTGAAGGATTATTGTCCCGCAGGCTTTCAACTGAATGGCGAAGGCTGCTATTTGCAAAGCCTGTACGCCAGCTACGACTCCTTGCAGGACAGTGGCGTGGGCGGATTGAAAACCGGCTTGCCGGAGTTGCGCCAGGGGTTTAGCCCACGGCAAATCGATCTGGGGCGGCTGCTGTTTTTTGACCCGGTATTGTCCGGCGACCACAGCATGAGCTGCGCGTCCTGTCACGACCCCAACAAGGGCTTCAGCGATGGCCGGGCACTGAGTGTGGGCAGCAAGGGGCAGCTGGCCAAGCGCTCGGCACCCAGTTTGTGGAATGTCGGCTTTCTCAAGCGGCTGTTCTGGGACGCACGGGCCAGTTCTCTGGAAGAGCAAATGCTGGGCCCCTTGTACGACAGCCACGAAATGGCCAATACCCCGGAACAACTGCTGACTGACCTGCGGGCGTCCTCCGCTTACCGGGAGTTATTTGCGCAAGCCTTTAACGGTGACAGCAGTATTCAGTTGGATCAGGTATATACCGCCATTGCGGCCTTTGAATCATCGCTGATTTCGCTGAACAGCCGCTACGACCTCTATGCTCACGGTTACCACGAGGCGCTGAACGAGGCGGAAATCGAGGGCATGAATATCTTTCGTTCCTTTGTCGCGCGCTGCGCGGAATGCCATACGCCGCCCCTGTTCAGTCATCAGCAGATTGCGGTGATAGGCACCCCTGAGCCGAATAACCGCCCACTCGATCCCGGTGTGGCGGCGGTGACCGGCGACGCCTCACAGCGGGGCGGGTTCAAGGTGCCGTCGCTGCGCAATATCGCGCTTACGGCGCCATATATGCATTCGGGGCGGTTCGCCACCCTGCGCGAGGCCGCAGAATTCTATACCGGGGGGCGCGGTCACGCGGTGCCTCCGGGAGAAAAACTCAGTTTGCACTGGCATATCTGGGAACCGAAGTTAACCGGCGAAGAACTCGACCGTCTGGTGGACTTTATGGGGGCTCTGACAGATGAGTCCTTTATGCCGCAAATCCCCGCGTCGGTGCCCTCGGGGTTGGCACCGGTTGTTGGGGTTCAATAACACAAGGTGGGGCGGGCAGGTAGCCGCGTTAGTTAGGAGCAGGACGATGGTGAGAGCAATGCATTGGCTGGTGATAGCACTCAGTCTGGTCGCGGGTATGCACAGCGCATGGGCCGCCGATATTCCGGTCAAGGAAGGCGAGTCCATTCAGGCAGCGGTAAACCGGGCGGCCCCCGGCGACGTGGTGCTGATTCACCCGGGTGAGTACCGCGAGAGTGTCTATGTCGACAAGGACAATATTACCCTGCGCGGGGTGGTGGTCGATGGCGAGTGGCCAGTGCTGGAGGGTGAGGGCAAGCGCAACGACGCCATTTTGTACTCGGGAAATAACTTCACCGTTGAGTGGTTGACCATCAAGCACTTTAAAGGCAACGCGATAATGGGGCAGGCGGGGAATAACTATACCATCCGCTACAACCGCGTCATCGATACCGGGGTGTACGGGATTTTCCCCCAGTTTGGTAAAAACGGCCTGATCGAATACAACGTTCTCAGCGGCATTGAAGACGCAGCAATTTATGTTGGCATGTGCGACAACGTGGTGGTGCGTCACAACGAAGTGTTCGACAACGTGGCCGGCATCGAGATAGAAAACACGCGCCATGCCATCGTCGAAAACAATTATGCCCACAACAATACAGCGGGCTTGCTGGTGTTTATTACGCCGGGCCTGCCGATTAAAACCACCTACGATGTGATTCTGCGCAACAACTTTGTGGTGAATAACAACACCGAAAACTTCGGTGCTCCCGGCTCTATTGTCGCCAAGGTGCCCAAGGGCATCGGCGTGGTGATTATGGCGGCCGACGAGGTGGTGGTAGAGGGCAATATTATTTCCGGCAACCAGACCGCGGGTATTGTGATTACCGACCTCGCCTTTGTGACCGATATCGCCAGCGACCCGGACTCGGAGCCAAACCCGGATCGTATCGAAATTCTCGACAACCTGATGTTTGATAATGGCGCCGACCCGGTGGCCGATGTGAAGGCGGCAATGATGACCCAGTTCAAGCGCCGTGGGCCGGATATTCTCGCCAACTTTGGTTCCGCTCAGGAGCCGGATAACTGCATTTTGAACAAAGAGCAGTATGTGACCTTCGGGCTGAAAAAATGGAGCAAGTGCGAGCGCACTTCAACCGCCGATATCGAAACCTACCTGTTGGCAGACGGTGCGCCTCCCCGTGAAATTGAAAATGATGAAGACCGCACACTGCGCCTTTATCAAGGGATCTGCGCCGGCTGTCACGCCTACAATATGCGAATGATCGGGCCTCCTACCGTGGCCATTCAGGCGCTGTATCACAACAATGCCAAGGGGATTGCCGACTATATTGCCGAGCCTCACAAAGTGCGCCCGGACTACCCGCCCATGCCGGGTCAGGGCCATCTTTCCGAGGAAATTCGGCAGAAGGTGGCAGAGTTTATGCTTAACGTTAAAAAGTAGCGCCCCGGGGCGACGCGCCCCTGTTTGCTTGCGCGGGCAGGGTGGCGCTTCCAGTGGCAATGCAGTGGCAATGCAGTGGCAAACGCAGCGAGGGCAGTAGATGAAGGCAGTGCAGTGCGGAATCGGGGTAAGTTGTCTGTTGCCGTCGCTCGCCCTTGCGGCGAATAATCTGGCGCTGGAGGAGGTTCTGGTGACCGCGCAAAAGCGCGAGCAAAGCGCCATGACCGTTCCGGTGACGGTAGACACCTTTACCACCCAGGATCTGGAGAATACCGGGGCCTTGACCATGAGTGATATTCAGGCCTATATCCCCGGTCTCAAAGTGGGCAACTCGGTGCAGGATGACAGCAATGTCACCCAGTCGTCCTTTGTGATTCGCGGCATCAAAAGCTCCAATATCAGTACCGGCGGCGACCCTTCAGTGGCAACCTTTCTCGACGGTGTTTATCTGCCACGGGCGGCGATTACCGTTCCCTTTTCGGATATCGAACGGGTCGAAGTACTCAAGGGTCCACAGGGAACCCTATTCGGGCGCAATGCGGCGGCGGGGGTGGTGAATTTTATTTCCAATGCGCCAAGCCTTGAGGAGGCCTACGGCTTTGGTTTTGTGAAGGGGGGCAACTACGAGCTGCTGCGCGGCGAGCTGATGGGCAACCTGCCGCTGAATTCCGCTATGGCGCTGCGGGTGAATATGCTGCACAACCAGCGAGCGGCCGTCACCGAAAACGAAGGCCCGGCGAAGCCCGACCCCGGTGAGCAGGACAACCAGTTTGCCCGCGTCGCCTTTTTATGGGAGGTGAACGATCGCCTGCGTACCCTGTGGACGGCAGATATTGACCGGGTCGATAACGGGCCGGAGGTGCGCATTGGTATCAGCGAAGAGCACTCCAACTATCCCGACCCCAGCGACCGCAAATTGAATACCGATGCCATCAATGCCGGTGAGAGCCGCGACATGGAGGGGCTGACGGGAAAGCTGTGGTACGACTTCGGTGACAGTGGCATGTTGAGCCTGATTGCCAGCTACCGCCAGTTTGACACCTACAACCTGCAGGATGAAGACGGCACAGCGGTTGAAGATGTTTACGTGGATACCAACAACGAAGAAGACTCCAATATCAGCTATTTCGAGCTGCAGTACAATGTGGCCAGCGAGTGGGCCGATATTGTTGTCGGCGTTAACTACAGCACCGAAGATACCTTTCAGCGCACTTCCCTCACCTTCAGTTACGGCGCGGTCGCGGAACTGGCATCGAGTATGGCCAGTCTGCCGCCGGGGGTGATTAACGCCTTGCTGGGCTCCCAGTTGGCGGGCAACTATGTCACCGAAACCATGACCAACACCGGTGATTTCCAAAGCTACGGCGTGTATACCGACATGGACTTCAGCCTGACCGAAAAGCTGAATGTGATCGTCGGGCTGCGCTACAGCCGCGACGACAAAGCCTTTACCTGGTTCGCACCACTGACTGACTTCCCCCTGTCACAGGCCCAGGGGGAGAATTTTTTCTTTAACAGCGATGGTTTGGAATCGGCCAGTGAAAGCTGGGGCAAGGTCACTGGTCGGGGTGTGCTGAACTATCAGTTAGGCGAGCGGGCAATGGTCTTTGCCAGCTATTCAACCGGTTATAAATCCGGGGGCTATGATTCGTTGAACCCTGGATCGGGGGAGGCACCGCTGGAGCCTGAAGTGGTGCAGAACTACGAGCTTGGGGTAAAGGGAGACTTTCTGGAATCCCGCATTCGCACACAGGCTGCGCTGTTCCACATGACCATTGATGACCGTCAGGAGGCCATTGAATCGCGGCAACCCGGCAGCAGTGCGGCGGTGCCGACAGTCATCAATACCGATGAGGAGCTGCAGGGGATTGAGCTGACCTTTGACTGGCTGATAACCGAGTCGGTTCGTGCGGGCATTGTGTACACCTATCGCGAACAGGACTCCAGCCGTGAGGCCCACTTCGATGCCCAGGGCGAGTTTGTCGAGGCAGACAACCGCTCGGAATCCACACCGCAGGAATACACCCTGAGCCTCGACTGGTCGCCGGAGACCCGGTTCGGCCTGTTGCTGTTCCACGTCGATTACATTTTTGAGGAAAACACCGATCCTGAAAACGAGGATCATATTGACGAGTTCAACCGTGTGAACGGCTATGGCACAGATACAGAACTGTTGAATGCCCGCATTGCCCTCACTTTGCCCTCGGGTGACTACGAGTTTGCGCTGTGGGGTAAAAACCTCCTCGACAACGGCCGTACCTCCCAGCCCGGCGGGCTAACCGGCGATGTACTCGGCACCTACCATGTGGGCATTACCCCTCCGCCGACCTATGGGCTGGACCTCAAGGTGTTTTTCTAGCCGTCCTGTTGTACTGAGGGGCGTAGCTCCGCGAGAAGGGCGTCGGTACCGGCATCGAGTAGGCCACTGGCACTGCCAAAGTCGCTGTCGACGTAGTGGGTGACATGGGTGGCGGCAAAGCGGGGTTGCAGAGCACCTTCCTCGCCGGGGGGAATGGCCAGCTCGCACTGGTCGCGCAGCCGGCGGGTGATGGCGTCGCAGGACTGAGCCGGGGCCTTGGGCATGGCCACCGCAAACACCCCGTCGGCAATCCGCCCGGGAATGTCATCCCGTCTCACCCAGGCTTCAAGCACCTCGCCGATCTTTCGCAGCAGGGCATCGGTGTACTCCGCGCCGCGCTCCTGCTTGAGTCGCGGGTAGTTAACAAGACTCAGAAAAACAATGCTCAAGGGCTCGTCATCATAGGTGCACTTGTCCATGGCGGTTTGCAGCACCTGCGGAAACGACACTCGATTGTACAGGCCGGTGGCGGCATCCAGTGCGTCGGCAATGCCGTCCGGGTCGGCTTGAGGGGGTGGCTCGGGTGGTGGCTGGGAACCGGAAAACAGACGCGGCTGCAAGACCTCGCGCGCGCGTTGACAAAATTGCTTGTAGCCAGCAGGCGAGATTTTCAGTTCGGTGACCAGTGGTTCAATTCCTTCGCTCATGCTGCGCAGCAGGTTCAGAAATATCGGCAGCTGATCCGGTGTCCAGCCCAGGTCGCGCTCACAGCGCACCCGGAGCTCCTGGGCGAGGACTTTGGGTTTGTCGGTATAGAACAGGTCGCCGCACAGGGAAGACACCCCCGCGATATAGCCAAGTCGGTCGACCTTGTTTTTGCTGGACAGAATGTCGCTGTAGTGACTGAGGCCGCAGGCATCGGTGATGTAATCGGCGACGCCCCAATGGCGTAACAGGGCGCGGCTGACGGCGGCATGGTCCAGGCCGAAGTCGTCAATTTCCCGGGCGACGTAGTCGGTGTGGTTCCGGCACTCGGGTGCGATGCTGCCATAGTACTGGGGTACGAGGGCGTCGATCACAATCATGCCGAAGTCTTGCAGTAATGCTGCCAGAATGCACTCGTCGATGGCCAGCCCCCGCTCCTTCTCCGACAGCAGGCGGGCCACCGAGGCGGAGGCCAGCGCGCGAAGAAAGAATTGATCGCGGTCGAGGCTGTTAAAGCGAATATGGTTGAAAGTGTCGATTACCGAAAAGGCGATGGTCACACTCAGTACATTGCGCGGGCCGAGCATGACGGCGGCGCGGCGGAAATCGGCGACCGGGCGTCTCGGATGGAATACCGGGGAGTTAAGCAGGTGCAAGGTGCCCTTGGCCAGCTGCGACTCCTGGGAAATGGTGTGAATCACGTCCTCCACATCGACATCGCCCATGCGCAGCAGATCTGCCAGCCCTCGGGTGACCGGTGGCACGGGGGGCAATCGCTTGTCGTTGAGGTCCAGGATGTCGACGTTTATGGTCATAAATATGAACTCGTTACCTTTGTCTCTGCCGGCAGCTTATTGCAGGGAGTGTGGCTGTCGGCATCAGGTTTTTTACTGCAGCAGCTACTTTCGCAGCCGTAGCCGCACGGGGCTGGTGTCGTACTTTACTACGATACTGCACATTACTTTGAGTGAGTATAGATCATCAGTGCCCCGATGAGCATTTGTGCGTGACATGCCATTCTGGCACGACTATTGTGTTCTATGAAAACATTGCGCATGAATTTTACTACACTGCAGAGCACTATTTTGCACTGCGATGATATTGCGAGGGAGACTAACAATAATGACACCGATGATGACCAGCCAGCTCACCATTAACATGTTGATGCGCCACGCGGAAAAAGTACACGGCAATACCGAGATTGTTTCGGTCACGGCCGACAATCCCCGGCATCGGCAGACGTATCGCGAGGCCTTTCGCCGGGTTCGCCGCCTGGCGAATGTGTTGAAAGCCCTGGGTCTGGAACAGCAGGACACGGTGGCCACCCTGGCGTGGAATGATTACCGTCACTTTGAAATTTACTACGCCGTGTCGTGCAGCGGCATGATATGCCACACCATTAATCCGCGGCTGTTTCCCGAGCAGATCGAATACATCGTCAACCACGCCCGCGACCAGTGGGTGTTTGTCGATGCCACCATGGTGAAGCTGCTGGAGCCACTGCAGGACAAGCTACCGGAGGTCAAGGGCTTTGTGGTGCTGAGCGACGAGGCGCATATGCCCGAGACCAGTCTGCGCAATGTGCACTGCTACGAGGCCCTGCTGGCCGAAGCCAGTGAAGAGTTCGAATTCCCGGAGTTTGACGAAAATACGCCCTCGGCCCTGTGTTATACCTCGGGTACCACCGGCAATCCCAAAGGGGTGCTATACACCCATCGCTCGACCATTCTGCACTGCTACGCCTCGGTGGCGCCGGATGTATTCGGGCTGTCGGTCAGAGATACCACAATGCCGATAGTGCCAATGTTCCATGTAAATGGCTGGGCGGTGGTGTACTCGGCACCGATGGTGGGGGCGAAACTGGTGATGCCTGGCCCGAAAATGGGTGACGGTGAAACCCTGTGCCAGCTTATCAACGAGGAGAAGGTGACCGCCTCGGCGGGGGTGCCAACCGTGTGGCTGGCGCTGCTGGACTACCTGAAAGCCTCTGGCAAAAAGGTCGACAGCCTTGAGCGTCTGACGGTAGGGGGGGCGGCCTGCCCATTCTCTATTATTCAAACCTTCCGCGACCGTTATCAGGTGAGGGTACAACAAGGCTGGGGAATGACCGAACTGAATCCGCTGGGCACCTACAACGGCAACTTCAGTCCCGAGGTTGAGGCACTACCCCAGGCCGAACAGGACCAGCTGCTGGTCAGTCAGGGACGCCCGGTCTTCGGCATCGAGCTGAAAATTGTTGATGAAGACAATAACGAACTGCCCTGGGATGGCAAAAGCTCCGGTGCGGTGAAGGCGCGGGGGCCGTGGGTGGTGGGCGATTACTATCGCTACGACGGCCAAACGCTGGACGACGACGGCTGGTTTGAAACCGGCGACGTGGCCTGTTTCGATGAGCGCGGTTATATGCACATTACCGATCGACTCAAGGATGTCATCAAGTCCGGCGGCGAGTGGATCAGCTCCATCGAGCTGGAAAACTGCGCGGTAGACCACCCCGATGTTGCCGAGGCAGCGGTCGTTGGCATTCCCCACCCCAAGTGGACCGAGCGGCCACTGCTGTTGGTGGTGCTGAACGACGGGGCAAGCCTGACGGAGGCAGAAATGCTTGCCTGGTTCGACGGCAAAGTGGCGAAATGGTGGGTGCCAGGAGCCTGTGTGTTTGTCGACAGCCTGCCCCACACCGCCACGGGTAAGCTCAGCAAGAAAGATATTCGCGCTGAATACAAGGACTTCGCCTGGCCTCAGGAGTGAGTGTTAACAGGCTCTGAGTTGCTCTGCCAGCGTCTCGGCGATCATGACCGTGGGGGCGTGGGTATTGCCGCTGACAATGCTGGGCATCACCGAGGCGTCGGCAATATAAAGGTTATCGACGCCTCTCACCTTCAAGCGGCTGTCGGTTACTGCTGTGGGGTCGTTGTCTGGCCCCATTTTGCAGGTGCAGCTCGGGTGGAATATGGTGGTGGCGATGTCGCCGGCGGCCTTGGCGAGCTCGGCACTGCTGGTCAACTGCGGGCCGGGCTTGATCTCCTCGGGTTGAAAACGCTGCGCCGAAGGTTGCCGGGCGATTTCTCGGGTAATTTCGATGGCGCGGGCGGCGAGGTGGCGGTCGTGCTCGGTGCTGAGATAGCGGGGATCAATGCGCGGTGCCGCCAATGGGTCAGCAGAGCGCACGGTGACGCTTCCGGTAGAGGTCGGGCGCAGATTGCAGATGCTGGCAGTCATGCCCGGAAAGGGATGGAGTTGGGTGCCGAGTTTGTCGGCGCTCATCGGCTGCACATGGTATTCCAGATCGGCCCGTTCGATCTCGGGCGAAGACTTGAAAAAAGCACCGAGTTGGCTCGGCGCCATCGACAGCGGACCGGAGCGATTAATCAGGTACTGTGCGCCCATGCGGGCCTTGCCCCACAGACTGCCGTTCAGGCAGTTCAGCGTGGTGGTATTGGTCACTCGAAACTGTACACGAATTTGCAGGTGGTCCTGCAGGTTTGCGCCGACACCGGGCAGGAGCTGGTGGCAGGGAATGCCGGCCTCACGCAACGTCGCTTCGTCGCCAACGCCACTACGCTGGAGTATGCAGGGTGTGGCGATCGCTCCTGCTGACAGAATCACTCGGCCAGTGGTTGCAATGTGCCGGGACTTGCCCGCAATAATGGCGTCGATACCGCTGACTCGCCCCCCTTCCCAGGTCAACTTATCCACCAGCGCCGACGTGACTATCGTCAGATTTTTTCGTTTTCTTACGGGGTTGATAAATGCTCGCTTGGCCGAGCAGCGCACCCCTTTGATCTGGTTGACGTGGAAGCGCCCGACGCCTTCGTTGTCGCCGGTGTTGAAGTCGTCGCTGGCGGGAATGCCATATTCCTCACAGGCCTGCTGCCAGGCCTCCAGTACCGGCCAGCGCAGGCGTTGCTGTTCTACTCGGAGTTCGCCACTGGCGCCGTGGAAGGCACTTTCTCCAGCGTAGTAATTCTCCGATCGCTTGAATCGAGGCAACACATCCCGCCAGTGCCAACCGGGCAGATTCCAGCTGTCGTAGTCAGCCGCCTGGCCTCGCATATAAATCATGCCGTTAATCGCGCTGCAACCGCCCAATACCTTGCCTCGGGGGTAGGGTAGCGTGCGACCGTTGAGACCGGCCTGGGGCTCCAACTCGTAGCACCAGTCGGCGCGGGGATTACCCATGGCGTAGAGGTAGCCCACGGGGATATGAAACCAGTGCCAGTTGTCATTGCCGCCGGCTTCAAGCAGTAATACCCGATGCTCGGGGTCGCTGGACAGGCGGTTGGCCAATACACAGCCCGCACTTCCACCTCCGATAATCACCGTGTCATATCCGCTAAAGCCGGGGTCTGCCATATCGCCTGTCTCGTCTCGAAATGTTTGTTTAAATTATTGTTGTCGCCGTCGCGATGGAGTGGTGTTGAGTCGGTGCTCGCTCCGGCCCATTGTAATCATTTCCGGGCAGGTCACGATAGCTTGAGGGCAGGCCGAGGTCGCGTGCCGGGCATGAAGCGGCGCCGAGCGGAATGGGATTTGTCGCCGATTTGCTGAGGGCTTCTTGATAGCCGTTTTGCTGAGGGCTCTTTAATGAAGCCCGGCGCCGGGTTTTTTCACGCAGACGACAACCGCATTCCCCGATGTGGTGTTCCAGGGCAGTATTTTCTGATCGTCGTGCTCGAACAAATACACCTCAAACAGGGCCGCTAGATAGCCCTGCAATTCCGCGAAGCTGAAGGCGACCATGGCATGTTCGTCTCGCCAGGATTCGGTTACACCCGCGGTGGTTTTATCAATGCGCAGTCGCAGTGTCTGCTGGTCGCCGCCGTGGCCGTAAAACCAGCCCGATTGAAAGGCAAAGGTACTCCCTTCGTTTTCCACACTGTGCCGCTGTGACAAGGCGTTATTGATTTTGTCCTTGTCGACGACATTGAAACAGAATACGCCGCCGTCGTTGAGCGCAGCGTAGACGCTGGCAAAGCATTGCTGCAGTTGCGCGGTATTGCCACTGTAATGAATGGAGTACAGAAAACAGGTAATCAGGTCAAAGGGCTGCTCAACGGTAAAGTTGCACATATCTTTCATGGCAAACGAGGCCGAGGGGCAGCGGCGCTGGGCAAGGTCGAGCATGGGCTGGTTGATGTCCAGTCCGCTGCTGTCGTATCCGAAGTGAATGAAATGTTCGATATGGGGTGCGGTGCCGCAGGCGAGATCGAGGTGTCGCGAACCGCTGCCAAACAGCTGGTGAAGGCGTCGGGCCATGGTGCTCTGTGCCTGATAGTCGATGTCGGCACACATCAAGTCGTAGTAAGCCGACAGGTCGGTATAGAGGGCGTTGCTGGACATGGCGGGCTCATCGGGGCGGGGCGCTGGGCCGGCGATAATATAGCAAATGCCGAGTCAGGCGAAGCGTTTGTTAACGCCCCACCTGGTGGAGGGTTGTGCTACCAGCCGAAGGACAAACTGGCGAATACACTGCGCCCGGGATTTTGGCTGGGATTGTAGGTGCCGGGGAACATTGCGGTGTCGATAACCTGGTTCAGGGTGCGCTCATCGGTCAGGTTTTTGCCTCCCACACTGAGGTTCCAGCCCTGGGTTTCACTGCGCAGGGACAGAAAACCGGAAAAGGTTGTTGTGGCGGGAATCCGGGTGTTTTCATCCAGGTCTGTGTCGGTGTAGTGCTCGCCCTGGTGTTTCACACTGAGACTGGCCTTGAACAGCAGGTTGCCCCAAACATATTCCAGGCTGGGTGTCAGCGTGGCAGTCACATTCGGTGCGAAGGCCAGGGTCTCTCCGGCCAGGTCCTGCTGGGCGCCAATACCGTCGCTGATCGGTGCCGGACCCCCGGGGTAATCCTTGTATTCGGCGTCGAGGTAGCCCACCGAGGCGTCGATGGCGAGGGGGGTATAAGGCGTGAGCCACTGCAACTCGGTTTCCAGTCCCTGGGAAAAGGCCGCGGCGGCATTGGTCACGTCAAATAACAGGCCGTTAAAGGCGAGCACCTGCAAGTCATCGAAGTCCATGCGGTAAAGGGTGGCGTTGAACTTCAGGGTGTTATCCAGCCACTGGCTGCGCAGGCCCAGTTCAACCGAGCGGGCTTCCTCGGGTTCAAACTCCAGTTCTTCTCCGGTAAAGGATATGGCGTTGACACCGCCACTTTTGAAGCCCTGGGAGATCGAGCCATAGAAGGACACAGCATCGTCGAGGAAGTAGCTGAGTGACAGCTTGGGCGACAGATTGGTTTCGCTGCGCTCGATTTCACCGGGGGCGTAATCGTTAGCGCCGATCAGCGCCGAGGTCACACAGGGAGGCACGGGCTTGTTGGTACACACCGAGGTGCCGGTGGGGGTGGAGCGCTTGGTTTCGTGGTTCAAGCGCAGCCCGGGGGTGAGCACCCACTTGTCGGTGATGTCCCAGCTCATCTGGGTAAACAGGGCAGTGGCGACGGTGTTTTGCAGGTAGTCGAAACGGTAGTAGTCGGTTTCATGCACACTGTCGGTGAGCTGGGGCAGGCTGCCGCCGATGGGGCCGCTCAGCGGGTTGCCCGGGGCATTGCTGTTGCCGGTCAAAAGCTGTTGGGCGTCCCGGGTCTGGGCGTAGGAGGCAATGTCGTCACCGACGATTACATCGGCGATGATGTGGAAGTCCGACTCGAAATAGAACAGCCCGGCAATGAACTCAACACTGCCACCCAGACCGAACAGGGAGTCGCTGAGGCCGCTGAAACGCCATTCAACACTGTGCTGACTGTAGTCATCCACTTCGTCGAGGGTGAGCAGGTCGGCGGGTGAAACATCGAGATCCTGATACTGTTCTACATCCAGCCAGGAAGCGCCGATTACAACTGTTGTGGTGAGGTGGTTCAGGCCCAGAGCTTCGCCAAAGTCGTGGTTGATACGCAGCACGGCGCTATCGGAGCCCTGAAACAAGCTGCCCTCCTCGTTAAAGCTGGTTTGAAAGTTGTAAGGGTCGTCTTCAATGTCGGGGTCGAAATTCACCAGATAATCGTAGGTATCCTGATCCAGGTTCATCAGCTGGCGTGGCCAGAAATTCACGTTGGTGTCGGAGGTTTGCGCGATCAGTTCCACGTCGCTGTTTTCGCTGGGTGACCACAGCAGCTTCAATCTCAGTGCCTGCTGGTCGCGATCATCTTCCTCGCGGTTCAATTTGGTGTTGGTCAGCCGGCCGTCGCGCTGCCAGTTCATCGCTGAAAAGCGCAGGCCGAATTCCGGTGACAGGCGGATGCCGATACCGGCCTCGATGCGTTCTTCGCCATATTTTTCCTGGCGGTAGGACAGCTTGCCCTCACTGCCCTCGCTATTGGGTACCGGGTGGCTGCTCACGTTAAACACCCCGGCGATGGTGTTCTTGCCAAACAGGGTGCCCTGGGGGCCACGCAATACTTCGACCCGTTCGAGGTCGTACATGGATTCGCTGAAATAGCTGGGTCGCCCGTAGAAAATCTCGTCCTGCACCAGACCGACGGCAGGCTCGAAGCTGGGGTTGAAGCTGTTGGTGCCGAAACCGCGAATAAACACCTGGGGCGATGAGGGGCTGGTGAACTCCACCCGCACATTGGGTACGTAGGTCGAGACATCAACCAAATCGCCAATGGCGTTTTCCTGCATAAAGTCACCACCCAGGGCGCTGATGGAAATGGGCACATCCTGAGCACTTTGCTGGGTTTTCTGGGCGGTCACCACGACCTCCTCGAGCACCCGCTTTTGCGACTTGTTTTCCACGTTAGGAGTCGAGGCAGATTGCCCGTGGGCGGACTGCAAAAAGCCGCTGCCAAGCAATGCCAGAAGCAGCGCGCTCCGTAAGTGAGGGGTAGTCAACCGAGCCATGGCAGATCCTCTTTGTTATCGTTATCGACAGTAGTGCAGTTTTATTCTTTATATCAACGCCTGTACTCAAGGCTATAGCGCCGTTGTCACCAGTAGGCCTCCGGTCAGCAACAGCAAGCCGTAAACCACTACGCGGAATTTTTCCTCGTTGACCCGGTGGTGGAGCAACTCGCCAATGAGCACCCCGGCAATCAGCGCCGGAAGCATGGCGCCGACTCTGGGCAGGGCCGGTAGCAAGCTGCCGTCGAAGGCAAAGACCAGAGTCAGCAGGCTGTTCAAGCTGAACCACACGGTAATCAATGTGGCACGAAACGCCGCTTTATCCAGTTGTACTCCGGATAAAGCATAGACCAGTAACGGCCCTCCCGAGGCGAACAGGCCGTGGGTGATGCCTGCGCTGAGCATCCAGCTCGCAGTCCATAAACGATGGTGGCGAGCCGCGCGAATGCCACGGTATACCTTCCATAATTCCCGCGCCGCGAACCACAGCACCAATGCGCCAAAAAGACCCTGCAATACCTCGTCGCCCAGCCAGGGGCGCATAAAATAGCCGGCGAGGGTGCCACCGGCCATTAGCGGAAGAATCAGCCGCAGCAGGGTTGGCCAGTGAATATGCCGATAGTGGCGCAGGAGTAAAAAACCGGTCATAACGATGTTCAGCGGCACCAGTACCGGCAGCATACTGTTGATCGGCAGTAGCAGCGCGCCCAGTGACAGGGCGATTACAATACTGCCGAAGCCGGTGATGGCTTCGATGCCAAAGGCGAGGAAAATAAACAGGCCCAGCCAGATCCACGGGTCCATCAATGTTGCTCCAGTTCAACGGCAAAGCGGCGGCGCATCAGGGTGTGGAACAGTCCAGGTGCGATGCGCCACAGCAGGCTTGCTGCCCAGATGCCCCGGTGGGGAAACAGGTGGGGGCGGCGTTTTTGCCAGGCTTTGAGTATTGCACTGGCGAGTGGGGCCGCTTCTCCCACGCCGCCCAGGGTGGAGCGGGCATGACGGGCCTGCCCACCATCGCCGCCCAGGGCATTGCGTTCGATATTGGTATTCAGAAAAGCCGGGTAGACCATCAACACATGAATACCGTGCCGGTGCTCCTCGGCACGCAGCACCTCAAAAAATTGCCCCAGGGCAGACTTGGCGCTGCAATAGGCGGCGCGGCCGAGTACCGGCATCCAGCCGGCCATCGAACCGATATTGATGATACTCCCTCGGCTTGCGCGCAGCTGTGGCAGCAGGGCGGAGGCCAGTTCAACCGGGGCCAGCCAGTCGATGGTCATCACCTTGTCGAATACGCCGGGGTCGGTCACGCCGACCAGCGAGCGGTGGGTGATGCCGGCGTTGTTGACCAGTACATCGATGACACTGAGCTGAGTCAGGGCAGCAGCCAGCGTGGCGCGCTGTTTGCGGTCGGCCAAGTCGGCGACAAACAGCCGGGATGGCTCCAGGCCCAGGACTTCGCTGCAGCGACGCAGGCCCTCTTCATCGCGGTCGACCAGGTGCAGCTGATGGCCTTGCTGGTGAAAAGCCTGTGCCAGGGCCCAACCGAGCCCACTGGCGGCTCCTGTTATTACGATGTGCTTCACTGTGCCTCCTGCTCTTGCAGGCCCTGCTGAAACAGCTCAAAGGTTTCAGCTGATGTGCGCTGAAGGGGGTAGCCAAACTCCTTTTTCAGGCGGGCATTGCTGAGGACTGGCCGGTAGCGCAAAAAATTGATTTGCTCGGGCCGATAGCGGCTGACCCCCAGTGCGTGACCAAGGGTCAGCGCCCACTTCAACAGCGATGCGGGCAGGTTCAATACCGGCTTGCCAAGGCGCTGGGCAATTTCCTGAATGCTCAGCGCGCCATCGCCGGCGAGGTTGTAAATGCCGGTTTTCGACTCACGGATGCCGTGTTCGATAATCCCCAGCACATCTTCATCCCAGATAAAAACAAAGGGCGAGCGCGAGCCGCGAATGGCCAGCAAGCGTTTTTTCTCGAACAGGGCGGTGATCTGGTTGCGGGTGTGGCGGCCGAGTACGGTGCCGGGGCGGAGGATCAGTTGCTGCAGGGTTGGGTGGTCCCGTCGCACCTGTTGCAAATATTCTTCGACCAGGCGCTTGTGTCGGGAGTAGGGGAACTCGTCATTGCCGCGCAGCGGCGCGGATTCATCTATCCATTCCGGGTTGTCGGCGTGGTAGCCGTAGGCGGCCCCGGAACTGGTGACACACAGGTGTTGCACGCCGTGGCGCAGGCAGGCCTCAACGACATTGCGGGTGCCATTTACGTCGATGTCGTAGTCGCGTTCTTCGTCACCGCTGCTTTCCAGCACCGATGCAAGGTGGATAACGTGGGTGACCTGATGGCGGGCGATAATGTCGGCCAGCGCGTCGTCGCGAATGTCGCAGCGGTAAAAGTGGAAGGCGGGATTGCCGGTGAGCGAACTCTGCCGGGGTTTGCGAATATCGGCCCCGACCACAGTGTATTCACCGGCAAGGCGCAGGCATAGTTGTCCGCCGATATAGCCCGAGGCGCCGGTGATGAGTACGGTTTTGGCAGCGCTTGCCGTCATGGTGTGTCCTCTGCGGTTTTCGACCAGTACAGTGCCAGCAGTAGCCCGGAAAACAGATGCCAGAAACTCCAGAAACCGGCGATCAGCATCATTCCGCCGGCCTGGGGGAAGAAGGTAAAGATAATCGACAGCGCCAGTGCTGAATTCTGAATGCCGATTTCCATGGTCACCGCGCGCCGTTCATTGCGGGGCAGGCGACAGGCCCGCCCCGCCAGGTTGCCCAGCAACAGGGCGATCAGGTTCTGCGCCACAACGAGCAGCAATATGCGGTCGGCATATTCCATAAACAGCGCCTGATTGCGCTGGAAAGCGATGACCACAAAGCTGAGGAATACCGCGAGGGTCACCCAGCGCATGGGCTTTTCGGCGCGCAGTGCCAGCTCGGGCTTGCGTTGGCCCAGGGCCATGCCCACCAGCATGGGCAGTAGCAGCACCAGAGCCACAAGCAGCAGCAGGTTGCCGGTGTCGATGGAGATTTCCCGCATCAATGCGCGGGTAGAGGGGTTGATCTGGGCGTAAAGGGCGAAGTTCAGTGGAGTCATCACCATGGCGGCAAGGCTCGATACCGCTGTCATGCTGATCGACACCGGCAAACTGGCCTTGGCCAGCCAGGTCATGATATTGGAAAAACTACCACCGGGGCAGGCGGCGATCAGGATCATACCCAACGCCAATTCTGCAGGAATATTGAATATGATGGTAATGGCGCAGCTGGCGGCGGGCAGCAGAACAAACTGGGCAATCAATCCGGCGACCGGGGCGCGGGGCTGGCGCAGAATGCGCAGAAAGTCCTCTTTGCGCAGACCGATGGACACACCAAAGATCATCAGTGCGAGTATGCCGTTGAGTAACAGCAAACTCGTCGGACTGAAAGCGACGTTGATGTCGCTGTAGGCGCTAGTCGGCATGGGCCAGGCTCGGGGCGCTGAGCTGTTGCTTCAGGGTTTTGATATAACCGTTGATAGTTTTGCGGTAGCTGTCCTTGTGCACATAGTAGGCCATGCGCTCCAGTTCAAGGTAGTTGTAACCGCCGTCCATGCGCTGGCCATTGAAGCGGGCAATGTCCTGCTCCAGTCCCTCGGCGCCGCGGCTGCTGTCCAGCTGGTGGCGAATATACAGCGCGACCAGTTCCGCCTGTTCATTGCGGCCTTCCCAGCCCAGCCCTGCGGCTTCAATCATACCCATCACGAACAGGTTGCGGCGCTGGGGGTGGAAGATGTTGAGGTATAGTGAGGGTGCTCCACCGGACTCCCAGTTGAGCAGCTGGCGGTCGATAAAAGGGTAATCAAGGTGGTAGCCGGTGCCCTGAAGTATCAGGTCGTAATCGGCACTGTCGCCGTCTTTGAAAGTGACGGTGCGGCCCTGCATATCCACGATGTCGGCCCGTGGTTTGATGTCGCCGTGGCCGAGGTGGTGCAGCATCAGCGAATTTATCACCGGGTGGGATTCATACATTCGATAGTCCGGGTCGGGCAGGCCATAGTGGGAGGGCTTGCCGACCACCATGCGAATCATGGCGGCGTCTAGGCGTTGTTTGATGGCTCGGGGCAGAGGGACGAGCCCGCCCAGGGTGTCGGTGGGGCGTCCGGCAATAAACTTGGGCAGAAAGTAGTAGCCACGGCGCACCGAAATATCCACCGAGCGGGCTCGGTGTACCGCATCGACGGCAATATCACAGGCCGAATTGCCGCAGCCGACGATTAATACCCGCTTGTCTTCGAAAATTTCCGGGTCGCGATATGTCGATGAGTGCAGTAGCTCGCCGCTGAATTGACCTGGCAGGTCGGGGATGTTGGGGTGGTGCAGGGTGCCGTTGGCGATCAGCAGTCCGCTGAAAAAATCGCTGCTCTGCTCGCCGGTTTCCGTGTTTTCGCTGGTGATTTTCCAGCCGCCGTCGGCGGTGGGTTCTGTTGCGATCACCCGAGTGTTGAAACGGTAGCAGGGGTACAGCTGAAAATGTCGCGCATAGTCGCGAAAATATTGGCGCAGTTCCGAGTGGTGGGGGTAGGGTGCGCCCTCCTTTGCCATGGGGAACTCGCGGAACTCGGTCATATGCCGCGATGAAATCAGGTGTGCAGACTCGTACATGGTACTGTGGGGGTTGTCGATGTCCCACAGGCCGCCCACATCGCTGTGCAGCTCAAAACCGGTAAAGGGAATGTCGTACTTTTGCAGGTTGCGTGCTGCTGCCAGACCCATTGGCCCCGCGCCAATCAGTGCGTACATAAGGTCTCTCCGCCGAGTTTGTTATCATTGTGGGTCGAGCATAGCGGATTCATCGCCTACAGTGATGGTCTTTTCGGGACGGGAAAAAGGTAATTCAGGACGATGACAGCAGATCAGCGCTCCGTCACATTTCGCTTTACCCAGGGCATTTTGCAAGCAGCGGCTCGGAGGGGGATCGCTATTCCGACCCAGCTGAGTGAGCCGGCCCAGGTCGATAGCAGAATGCCTCTCAGCGCTCAGGATGCCCTATGGCGGTATTACTGCGATCACGCCAACGACCCACTGTGCGGCCTGGAGCTGGGGCTGAGCTTGCAGGTTGGCCACCTCGACCTCGTGGGAATGCTGCTGATGAGTTGTGAAACCCTTGGCGAGGCCCTCGACCAGCTACTGGAGTACCACCCTATTGTCGGCGAGGGGGGGGATTTTGCCCTGCGCCACGAGGGTGACCACTGCCATCTGGTGTACGACGCTCACTACCATGTCTGTCGCCGCGAACGGGTCGAGGCGGTAATGGCCTGCGTGTTGAATCTGGCTCGCTGGCTGAGCGGCGGGGTGTTTACCGTGGAGATGGTGAGCTTCGCGGCGAGTGCGGCGGCGCCGCGGGAACATTATAAAGCGCAACTTGATGCGCCCGTTATATTTGACGCGGGAGAGAATGCCCTGGTGTTCGCTCCGGGTTTTCTCGCCACACCGCTGATTCAAGCCAACACCGAAATGCGCGATCATTTGCGGCAATTGGCCGAGGAGGTGATGACCAGCATCGCCCACGGTGAGCTGAGTCGGCAGGTGCAGGCGCTGCTGCGTCAGCATCCCCATTGGGGCAAGGAGCGGGTGGCGGAATGCTTGGGCATGAGTGGTCGTCATCTGGTGCGCCGACTGCAGGAGGAAACGGTAACCTTCAAATTGCTGCGCAGCACCTTGTTAAAAACGCTGGCGGAGGAGTCTCTGGCCGAGGGTGTTGCCGTGGCTGATATTGCTGAGCGGCTGGGTTTCTCCGATGAAAGTGCCTTCGCCAAAGCTTACAAGCGCTGGGCGGGAAAAACGCCCTCGCAGTTTCGCAACAGCCTGATGTAACCGGCACCTCTCGTGTTGGCAGGCGCCGATTACTGGTTTCTGTTCAAGGCTGTAACTGGTCTACCTGGCAGGTGTCTTGCGGAATATTCGCATCGATTATGCACTCGTGGTAAGGCACGGTTTCATTGTAGGTGCCGTCCAGCATCTTGCGAAGATTCTCAAAAGCGATACGCATCACCGGGTGCTCCGCATCGGCCTCGCTGGCGTGTCCCGCCAGATTCAGCGTGCTATCGGCCTCTCCGGCGCCGAGGGTGCCTGTTCCCGTGCTACCTGGATCCTGGCCCTCGGGAATGCCAACTATGGTGAAAAATTGGGTTGGAATTCCTGCGGTGGTCAGGGCACTGGCCATCTGACGACCCTGATTGTGGGGGACAAGGCCATCGTTAACGGCGTGTATCACCGTAGCGGCACGAATGCCGGCCAACTGCATCTCTGCTGCGTGAAACACGGGCGAGCGGCGCTGGTAAGCCAGGGGGCATTCCGCCGGTGTGCCGCCGGTATCCCGTTCAATTCCAGCCACCGCCGCCATTGCCGTGGCATTGCCTGTGGCATTGGCTGCGGCCTGCGCCTCAGTGTAGGTTTCGTGAAGCAGACTGACACCTTCAACGTCTAACCAGTAGTCGTAAAGTGAACTGCCGTCTTCCGTTACCGCTGTGGATTCCACAATCGCCGTGCCCGACACAGCGCCGCCCATCGACACGCCAAACAGATACACCGTGTCAATGGTGGGGAATTTTTCCATGGCATATTGGGTGGCGGCGATAGTGTCGTGGGCGCCGCGCAGTGCCGGAAAGCCGAAGTTGTCGCGATAGTCAGTGCTTACAAAGGCCACGCTGCCGGGGTTGTTCTCCAGCTCCTGGGCCAGGGCAAGTTCTCGCCGCATATGGGGCAGCCAGCTGGCCCGCACGCTGTGACCAATACCGTGGGCGAATACCACCAGCCGAGTGGGTTCTTCACCGGGTTTGGACACCAGGTATCCCCGTGGTGGAATCAAGCCGGAGGCCTCGTCGGGCACGCAGTCCGGGTTAATGTCCTCGGGGGCCGTTTCCATACTGCTACGGGTGGTAAAGGCCTCGACATTGGTGTCTGCGGTGGAGGCGGTAGGTGAATTCACGCTGGACGAATTGGACGAGCTGGTGGAGCTGGAACTGCTGCCGCCACAGGAAAGCAGAGCACTGCTCAGCACCAGCAGCGCAATGCGGCTGAACACAACGGGCACAGAAGTCGGCTGTAGAGGTTTTTTCATGGTGTACTGCCTTCGCGAGCTTCTCGCCCAGAGGGCATTCAGCTGGCGTGTAAATTATTAGAATGGGCTGTCTTTGACGAGTTATGTTTTCAGAGAAAACATAACTCGTCAACAAAAACGACAGTGAGTCAGCAGCTCGTTGCCAAATTTGTGATGGGGTCTGTCCCCGGGGACAGACCCCCTAAAATCGTTTGGTGAGATTTAAGCCCTGACGACTCAATTTCAGGGTGAGGCTGCCATCTCGACTGCGGCTGATCTCACTAAAGTCACGGTGCTTGATGCTGAGTCGGGCCAGACTGGCGGGTTTATGCTGAACCCAGGCAGGAGTGATGCCTGGCAGGCCCGCTTGTACAAATTTGGTGGCGGATACGCGTTGGCCGGATGATTCGTCTGCGGCGGCGGTGACACTGCCTGACATCAGCCCGATGGCCATCGCGGCGGCGCTGAGCAGTTTTTTCTGTAGCATCAGCCAGCGGCAAAGCCGACTGGGCGTGAGGATATGCTGGTCTACCAGCACTTCGCCGAGGCGACGGCGCTGGCGACGGTGCTCCGCCAGGGCCTTATCGACCTGTTCACGGGTGGCCTCGCCATTGGCCACCAGCAGCTCTCCCAGCGTCAAGTGCAGAGCGGGGGGCGTAACCTTGCCGGGTGCGTCGGCGAATTGTCCGAGCTGGCGCTGCAAGTGCAGCACAGATCGTGTGTCTATGTGACTAAGTTTGTGATTTTTCTGCAAAATGGCACCGAGGGGACGCGGGTTCCACCGCTGGCGATGCAAGGCTTGCTTGAGCGTACGGTCAGAAATAAACCCGCCGGAAACCAGGAGTTGCCCCAGCGCGACTGAATTCACTGTGCTGCCTTTTGTTATAGACGTCATTGGTATGCAGCTCCTACTCCGCCGAATGGGCGAAATGGGTGGGTGTAGATCCCCATAGTTGCAAATTCAATAGCGAACCTTCAATACGTAAATAGCGCAGGCATGGGGACAGACCCCGGGGTCTGTCCCTGGGGTCTGTCCCCTAATTGGGGGTGAGGGATTTTGCCCAGAGGGCCAGGCGGTGGCGGATGGTTTGTTGGGAAACCTGCAACTCGGGCATGGGTTGGATCAGTTTATCGCGCACCAGCAGGCGGTAGATAAATTCGAGGCGTTCGTTGGCGGAGTCGCCGTCTTCAAATTGTGCCGCGCCGCGCTTTTCGGCGTAGGCGCCGCCCACCGCCAAGGCCTTTTTCACCAGCTCTTTTTCGTTGTCGAGTTTTTTCATGGTATCGATCCCCTGATGGTGAATGTCTCAAGGGTACGCGATCGTCGGGGGAAGTGTTAGTGGGGGCGAGGATGGGGTGGCGGAGGTTGGCCGCCCCAATTGTGGCAGAGGGAGCACAGCAGGCGCCAGGCGCCTGCTGTGGAGGGGGCCTTAGCCGAAGTCAGGCATCGCCGGTGCGGCGCTGTCTTTCTTGTCGGCGGGCTTGTCGGCTACCATCGCTTCGGTGGTGAGAATCAGTCCGGCGATGGAGCCCGCGTGCTGCAGTGCAGAGCGGGTGACCTTGGTCGGGTCGATAATGCCGAATTCCAGCATATCGCCGTAGTCGCCGTTCTGGGCGTTGTAACCGTGGGACAGATTGTCGTTGGCACGGATTTTATCCAGCACCACGCTGCCTTCCACGCCGGCATTGGCGACGATCTGACGGAAGGGTTCTTCCATCGCGCGCAGGGCGATATTGATGCCGACTTTCTGGTCGTCATTGGCGGCACTAACGCCTTCCTTGCGCAGAATGTCGGCCACGCGCACCAGGGTGATGCCACCGCCGGGAACGATGCCTTCTTCCACTGCCGCGCGGGTGGCATGAAGGGCGTCGTCGACGAGGTCTTTCTTCTCCTTCATTTCCACTTCGGTGGCGGCGCCCACTTTGATCACCGCAACACCGCCGGCCAGCTTGGCAACACGCTCCTGAAGTTTTTCGCGATCGTAGTCAGAGCTGGAGTTGTCGATCTCGGCGCGGATTTGGGCAACACGGGCGTCGATATCGGCTTTTTGGCCCACGCCGTCAACGATGGTGGTGTTGTCCTTGTCGATGACTACACGCTTGGCGCTGCCGAGCTGCTCCAGGGTGACTTTTTCCAGATCGAGACCAACTTCCTCGGAAATCACCGTACCGCCGGTGAGGATGGCGATATCCTGCAGCATGGCCTTGCGACGATCGCCGAAGCCCGGGGCTTTTACCGCTGCCGCTTTGAGGATGCCGCGCAGGTTATTCACCACCAGTGTTGCCAGGGCTTCGCCTTCGATATCTTCGGCAATCAACAGCAGCGGACGGCTGGCCTTGGCCACGGCTTCCAGTGTGGGCAGCAGGTCGCGGATATTGCTGATCTTCTTGTCGAACAGCAGGATGTAGGGGTTTTCCAGCTCGACCTGCATCTTCTCCTGATTGGTGATGAAGTAGGGTGACAGGTAGCCGCGATCGAACTGCATCCCTTCGACCACTTCCAGTTCGTTCTGCAGGGATTTGCCTTCTTCAACGGTGATAACCCCATCGCGACCGACTTTTTCCATCGCCTCCGCCAGAATTTCACCGATGTCGGTGTTCCAGTTCGCGGAGACCGTGGCGACCTGCCCGATGGACTTGTTGTCGTCGCAGGGCTTGGAAATTTTACCCAGTTGTTCGGTGGCGGCGGCAACGGCGGCGTCGATACCCCGCTTGAGATCCATCGGGTTCATGCCCGCCGCGATAGCCTTGTGGCCTTCCCGTACCAGCGCCTGAGCCAACACGGTAGCGGTGGTGGTGCCGTCGCCGGCTACGTCGGCGGTCTTGGAGGCAACCTCTTTCACCATTTGTGCGCCCATGTTCTCGAACTTGTCTTGCAGTTCGATTTCCTTGGCCACGGAAACGCCGTCTTTGGTCACTCGTGGCGCACCGAAGCTTTTATCAAGAACGACATTGCGCCCCTTGGGGCCGAGGGTCACCTTCACTGCATCGGCGAGAATGTTCACGCCATTCAACATGCGCTCGCGGGCGTCATCAGAAAATTTTACGATTTTCGCACTCATGCTGCTTTCTCCTGTACTGCGCTTTGTTCAACTACCGCAAAAATTTCAGATTCTTTTACGATCAAATAGGTTTCACCGTCGATTTTGACCTCTGTGCCAGCGTATTGGCCGAACAGGATGCGGTCGCCAACCTTGACCGACAGGGCGCGAACACTGCCGTTGTCGAGGAGCGCGCCGTCGCCAACAGCGATGACTTCGCCCTGTGTTGATTTTTCCGCAGCTTTTTCGGGAATCACGATTCCACCTTTGGTTGTTGTTTCCGCGGCAAGCCGTTTAACAACCACCCGATCATAGAGCGGCTTGATACTCATGTTTCTTCCTCCAATAGTAGGGCTTATAGCACTGCCCAGTCTGTTGATACAAACCGTGGAGGGGGTGATGGAAGGCCGTCCTTCAATCCCCTCTCAAGGGCAAAATAGGATCGAAAAACGGCTTTTCAAGAAGCGTCTTATATATTTTTTACTTATAAAATCGAGGGCTCTTATAAATGGAAAAATAAGAAAATACCCCTTATATTTTTGTCAGGTCACCTGAAAAGGAGAGAGTCTATGACGTCGTCTGTCTTGTCCCGTGTTGAACAGCCCCTGGCCGACTATTTTCGTGAGCGCTTGCACGAAGAGGGCGATAAACAACGCCGCCCGCCACAGGAGGACACGCTCTGGTATATGGGCGATATGCTTGCCCGCTTCGGTGATAGTGAGCAGGTGTTCAGCTACGACGACGGCCGACTGGATCTGCGCCCACTGGCGCTGTTGTACAGCGATGCCTGTGAAAGCCGCGACCCCCGTGCACGCTGTTTGTTGATGCGCCAATTGGGCGACCTGGCGTTGTTTATAGGTGCCTTGTTTCCTGAAAACTATCGCCGTCGCGGTTTGTATAAAGATTATTTTGTCGGCATGGGCGGGGGTGCATACAGCTATCTGTCGGAACATGCCCGGCACAATCGCCATGTTTATTCCGAGTTGGCGTCTACCTTTGCGGCTATGCTTGAATTGGTTGCCCGGGCCTGCTCGCGGCACACTCGCTTCGACGCCGCAGATGTGCTGCGGCTGTATCAGCGCTGGCAGCAAAGTCGCGATCCCCAGGCTGGCAGACAACTACAGGCAATGGGGGTCGCGTTGTCGGCGTCGGATATAGTGCATTGACCCACGCCGCTGCCCGGCGGCGAGCCGGGCATGGATTCAGAGGCTCATTTCCTTAACGTCTTCCGGTACGACGACATCGCCGGCGGTCAGGCTGACAATGTCGTCTACGCTGACACCGGGGGCGCGCTCGCGCAGGATAAATTTTCCGTCTTCGATATCCATCAGGGCGAGGTCGGTCAGCACCCGTTTGATACAGCCCTTGCCGGTCAGGGGCAGGGTGCATTCTTTAAGTAGCTTGGACTCCCCGTGCTTGGAGGCGTGGGTCATTACCACCAGAATATTGTCTGCGCCGGCGACCAGATCCATGGCGCCGCCCATACCCTTGATCAATTTTCCGGGAATCATATAACTGGCGATGTTCCCCTGACAGTCGACTTCGAAGGCGCCGAGTATGGTCAGGTCGACGTGGCCGCCGCGAATCATGGCAAAGGATTCGGCTGAGTTGAACAGGGCGGCGCCCTTGGCCATCGTGACCGTTTGTTTGCCCGCGTTAATCAGGTCGGGGTCGACTTCATCTTCGGTGGGGAAGGGGCCCATGCCGAGCAAGCCGTTTTCAGATTGCAGCATTACCTCCATACCGTCGGGAATATAGTTGGCGGCGAGGGTGGGAATGCCGATGCCCAGGTTGACGTAGTAGCCGTCGCGGAATTCCTGCGCTGCGCGCTGCGCCAGTTGTTCACGTGATAGTGCCATGGTGTGTTCTCCTTGCGGTGGGCGGTTATTAACCGCGCACGGTGCGCTGTTCGATGGTTTTTTCGAAGGTGCCCTGAATCAACCGGTTCACATAAATACCGGGCAGGTGGATTTCGTCGGGGTCGAGTTCGCCGACGGCGACGATTTCCTCTACTTCGACCACCGCAATTTTGCCGGCGGTGACCGCCATGGGGTTAAAGTTGCGCGCGGTTTTACGAAACACAAGGTTGCCATAGCGATCGGCCTTCCATGCCTTGGCGATGGAGAAGTCACCTTGAATGGCCTCCTCCAGAATATAGTGGCGACCGTTGAACACCCGCACTTCCTTGCCCTCGCCGACCGGGGTGCCGTAGCCGGTAGCGGTATAGAACGCGGGAATGCCCGCGCCGCCGGCGCGCATTTTTTCCGCCAGCGTGCCCTGGGGCGTCAATACGACTTCAAGTTCGCCTTTCATCATTTGCTCTTCGAAGCGTTTGTTCTCGCCCACATAGGAGGCGATGATTTTGGCGATTTGCCGGTCTTCCAGCAGCAGGCCAAGGCCGTGCTGATCGGTGCCGCAGTTATTCGACGCGATCGTCAGGCCACGGGTGCCCTTGCGCTTGATTTCCTTGATAAGGTTTTCCGGAATACCGCACAGGCCGAAGCCGCCGGCGACGACGGTCATATTGTCTTCGAGGCCGTCCAGGGCTTCCTCGTAGCTGCTTACTACTTTATCCAGGCCGGGCATAGTGTTTCTCCAGTCTTGTTATGCGTTGCACGAAGTGATTGGCTCAGAATGCGTTAGTGAGTAATATTTGTCCAATTTAAAAAAATCACTAATTAATAAGTTTTATTTATGAATATCACCATTCGCCAATTGCAGGCTTTTGTTGCGGTGGCGCGCAGCCGCAGCTTTGCTGAAGCCTGTACCCATATGCATCTGTCACAGCCGGCACTGAGTATTGCGATCAAGAATCTGGAGGAGGCTGTCGGCGGAAAGTTATTGGTGCGCACCACCCGCTCGGTCGTCCTGACCCCCGAGGGCGAGGAGTTCTATCCCCGTGCCAAACAATTGTTACAGGACTGGGAGCGGTCGCTGGAGGATGTCAGCGACCTTTTCGCCCTGCGCCGGGGAAAACTGAATATTGCCGCCATGCCGACCTTTGCCGGCACTCTGCTGCCGTCGATATTGGGGCGTTTTCAGCGTCGTCACCCGAATATCAATGTCACCGTGCACGATGTGGTGGCGGAGCAAGTGCTGGAGATGGTGCGCGGTGGTCGGGTCGAAGTGGGCATTACCTTTGATCCCGGCGAACAGGAGGACCTGGATTTTTTGCCGCTGTTCAGTGACCGCTTCGTGGCGGCCTTTCCAGCAGACCACCCGCTGTTGAGCAAGAAAAAACTGCATTGGCGAGATCTGCACCACTGTGCGTTTATCGCCCTGCAGAGGCCGTCGAGTATTCGCGAGCAGGTGAGTGAGATGATGAGCCGTTACGATGTCACCTTTGCGCCGAGCTTTGAGGCCCACCAGTTGGTGGTCGTGGGGCGCATGGTCGCCGAGGGTCTTGGGGTCAGCGTGGTGCCAGCGATCAGCGCCGGTCAGCTGGAGGAGATGGGCGCGGTATGCCGAACCCTGTCGCCACAGATCAGCCGCAATATCGGCATTGTGAGCCATCGCCGCCGCGCCCGTTCGACGGTGAGTGAAGCCCTGTACCAAGTGATCGTTGAGTGGGCGAAACCGGGCGAATGACGGGGGATTCGCACCAATGTGATTCCCCTGGAGGGTGATGAGGCGTCGGTACAGGAAAGGGAGGGGTTGCGAGAGGATGTTGTCTGACTATGAAGTGACTCTAACTGTTTGATTTTACGTTCAAAGCAAGGATATTTTTCAAATATTCCAGTGTTGGCAGACACCTTGCTACATCTGTTTTGCCGTAACACTAAATGGCCATAGACCCGAACACCAAAATAACAATAGTCGCTCTGGGAGATTGCCTGATGCTTGTAGTTGAAATTGTTTTGAATGGCTTTATGAATGCCAAACGCTGCCCCACTTTTCGTGATGCCAGGGGCACCTTTGATAGGGACGCGATACGCGATTATTTTGCTCACCTGGGATATCAGGTGGGCGAGGTGAGGGCTATTGCAGAGATAAGCCAGCTGGAATAGCCCTTGGGGAAAACACCGGGGACAGTCCCCGGTGTTGCCGTGGGGTTTACTTCAGATCGAAGCGATCCAGGTTCATCACCTTGTCCCATGCTCGAATAAAGTCGGCCACCATGCGCGCTTCGCCATCGGCGCAGGCGTAGACCTCCGCCAGTGCGCGCAGCTGCGAGTTGGAGCCGAACACCAGGTCTACCCGAGTGGCAGTCCAGCGGGGTTTGCCGGTGCTGCGGTCACAGCCGGCGAACACGCTGTGGCTGTCGTCGGTGGGTGACCACACGGTGCCCATGTCCAGCAGATTGACGAAGAAGTCATTGCTGAGGATGCCGGGACGTTTGGTCAACACGCCGTGTTTATTGCCCACGGTGGTGCCGAGGACCCGCAGACCGCCGATCAGTACCGTCATTTCCGGTGCGCTCAGGGTGAGCAGTTGCGCTCGGTCAATCAACAGCTCCTCTGCCGTAGCACGATGGCTGCCGCGTTGGTAGTTGCGAAAGCCGTCGGCGACCGGTTCCAGTGGCGCAAAGGAGTCGGCATCGGTCTGTTCGGCCGTGGCATCGACCCGACCCGGGGTGAAGGGCACCGTGACGGAATGGCCGCCATCCTGTGCTGATTTTTCCAGTGCGGCACAACCGCCCAGAACAATCAGGTCGGCCAGTGACACCGCCACACCATCGCTACGGCTGCTGTTGAAGTCCTGCTGTATGTTGCCCAGTGCGGTGAGCACTTTCTGCAGAGTGGCCGGTTGGTTCACCTCCCAGTCTTTTTGCGGGGCGAGTCTTACCCGCGCGCCATTGGCGCCACCGCGCATATCGGAGCCGCGGAAGGTGGACGCCGACGCCCAGGCGGTGGAAATCAGCTCGGACACCGTCAAGCCAGAATCCAGAATGCGTTGCTTCAGGGAGGCAATGTCCTGCTCGCCGATCAACTTGTGGTCACGCGGGGGCAGCGGGTCTTGCCAGATCAATGTTTCACTGGGCACCTCTGGCCCCAGGTAGCGAGCCACCGGGCCCATGTCGCGGTGGGTCAACTTGAACCATGCGCGGGCGAAGGCGTCGGCAAACTCCTCGGGGTTCTGGTGAAAGCGCCGGGAGATCTTGCCGTACTCGGGGTCTTCCCGCAGCGCCAGATCGGTGGTCAGCATAAACGGTGCATGGGTTTTTTTGGGGTCGTGGGCGTCGGGTACACGGCCTGCGCCGGCACCGTTTTTGGGGGTCCACTGATGCGCGCCGGCGGGGCTCTTGGTCAATTCCCAGTCGTAGCCAAACAGGGTGTCGAAAAAGCCGTTGTCCCACTTGGCGGGTTGCTCGGTCCACGCGCCCTCAAGGCCACTGGTAATGGTATCGCCGCCCTTGCCACTGCCGTGACTGTTGCGCCAGCCAAAGCCCATTTCTTCAATCGGTGCCGCTTCCGGCTCGGGGCCGCAGTGGTCTGCCGGAGCCGCGCCGTGGCACTTGCCAAAGGTGTGACCGCCAGCAATCAGGGCAACGGTTTCCTCGTCGTTCATTGCCATGCGCGAGAAGGTTTCGCGAATATCACGGGCGGCCGCGATCGGGTCAGGGTTGCCGTTTGGCCCCTCGGGGTTGACGTAGATCAGACCCATTTGCACCGCGCCGAGGGGATCGTCCAGCTCGCGATCGCCACTGTAGCGCTCGTCTTCCAGCCAGCCCTTTTCCTGTCCCCAGTTAATGTCGTCTTCGGGTTCCCAGATATCCTCCCGGCCACCGGCAAAGCCAAAGGTCTTGAAGCCCATGGACTCCAGCGCCACGTTGCCGGTAAGAATCATCAAATCGGCCCACGACAGCTTGCGACCGTATTTCTGTTTGATGGGCCACAGCAGACGCCGCGCCTTGTCCAGATTGCCATTGTCGGGCCAGCTGTTCAGTGGGGCGAAACGCTGCGAACCGGTGCCGCCGCCACCGCGGCCGTCGCTGATACGGTAGGTGCCAGCGCTGTGCCAGGCCATACGAATAAAAAGTGGGCCGTAGTGGCCGTAGTCGGCGGGCCACCAGTCCTGGGAATCGGTCATCAGTGCGAGGAGATCTTTTTTGACCTCGGCAAGGTCGAGGCTGCTGAATTCCTCAGCGTAGTCGAAGTCCTCGCCCATGGGGTCGGACAGCGCCGAATGCTGATGCAGAATGTTGATGTTCAGCAGGTTTGGCCACCAGTCGCGGTTGCGGGTTCCTGCCCCTGCACTCAGAGCCTGGCCGTGGCCAATTACCGGGCATTTGCTTGCGTCGCTCATCGGGTATCTCCTTTATCGTTGAAGCGCGTCGGTTTGAGTATAGATTTAAGCGCCTATTCATCTATTGGTCTAATCTCTATTTCCTTTTGTATTAATAGGTTTTGCGAATCGATTGTTCTGAGATTGTCGTAGTGGGAGTCGTGCCCCGCCGACATTTCACACTACGGTGGTGAAGTGAGCTTAGACCACACCCGCGGATAAGTGATGGCAGATGGTGTTTAGAATTGGCGGGAAGTCTCCTATAGTGATTCTGTGCCGGCATTTGCGAAGGCTGATAGGGAAACAATAAACCGATGGGGAATACGCCAAAGGATAGCGGAGAAAAAGCGGGGATATTTTCGCCACTTGGGCACAGTACCTTCCGCAGTATGTGGGTGAGTAACACCGTGTCCAACGCGGGTAGCCTGATTCAGAGCGTGGCCGCCGCGTGGATTATGACAAGTATTTCTACCGCCGATCACGTGGCGCTGGTGCAGACGGCAACCTTTCTGCCAATGGCCTTGCTGGCCCTTCCGGCCGGGGCGGTGGCGGATATTTTTGATCGACGCAAAGTGCAGATGGTGTGTTTTTTGTTGTCGATGGTCGCCGCCGCGCTGATGACCCTGATTTCCTGGCTGGACATGATTACTCCGTGGAATCTGCTGGGGCTTTGCGCGCTGGTGGGCACCGGCGCGGCCCTGGCGGCCCCGGCGCGGGGAGCGTCGGTGGCAGAGCAGGTGCCCAAGGTGCTGATTCCGCAGGCGGTGGCATTGAACAATATCAGCTATAACGTGGCCCGCAGTGTCGGCCCCGCGCTGGGTGGTATGTTGGTGTCGGCATTTGGGGCGACGGTGGCCTTTGCGTTAAATACCCTGTCGTTTTTGCCGATGCTGGAGTCCCTGCGGCGTTGGCAGCGACAGGCGGAGTCCTCCCGTTTGCCGCCGGAGGGAATGTTGCGTTCGATTAATTCCGGTGTGCGCTATGTGCTGAATATGCAGCCCCTTCGCCGTGCGATGGGTCGTGCGTTTGTGGTGTGTTTTTTTGGTGCGGCGCTGCCATCGCTGATGCCGCTCATTGCCAGTGAGTTGTTGCAGGGCAGTGCCAACACCTTTGGGCTGATGCTGGGATGTTTTGGTGTGGGGGCGGTCTGCGGCATTTTTGTTCTCGACCCCCTGCGCACCCGTTTGGGGAACGAGGGCACGCTGCGCCTGTGCAGCGCGCTGGTGGCCGGTGGCATTCTTGCGCTGGCGTACAGCCGCAATGTCTACCTGGATTATGCGATCTTGCTGGCGGCGGGGATGGCGTGGATGGTGATTACCACCACTATCAGCGTCATGGTGCAATTATTCGTGCCGCGCTGGGTGATGGGGCGGGCCATTGCCACTTCGTCAGCGGCGATTACCCTGGGGGTGGCGACGGGAGCCTGGCTATGGGGAGTGATCGCCAGGGACTACGGCCTGATCATCGCCTTTGACGTGGCCGCGGCGGGACTGTTGGCCACCATCGTACTCGGTGTGTTGCTGCCGGTGGCAGACCGTACCTCGGCGACGGAGTTGGACGAGGTGGCGCTGAGTGACCCGGATGTGAATCTTGCCATTACCGGCCGCAGCGGCCCGATTACCATTGATCTGCAATACCGCATTGCCCTCGATGAGGCTCGGGACTTCTACAAATTGATGCGCGAACAGGGCAAGGCACGCCGGCGCAACGGGGCCTATGACTGGTCGTTGTCGCGCAATATTGGCGACCCGGAAGTGTGGAGCGAACGCTTTAGCTGTCCGACCTGGAACGACTACCTGCGTCTGCGCGGGCGACGCACCCTTGAAGAAAGCGCCATGCACAACAAGGCGATGGCCATGCATATCGGCGCTGAGCCGGTAAAAGTATCGCGCTGGCTGGGGCGGCCGTCGGGCTCGGTGCGCTGGAGTGATGACGTGCCGGATCGTGGTGATGACGCGATCCATCTACAGGGGCCGGGGGTGCAGTAGGCGCCCCCGGCAGCTTATTCCCACCACCACCTGGGCAGCATGGCTTGCACTTCCCTGCGGCGGAAGCGGTCGTCGATCAGTTCGATAACGCCGCGGTCCTCCGGGGTGCGTATCAATCGTCCCGCCGCCTGAATGACCTTCTGCATGCCGGGGTAAAGATAGGTGTAGCCATAGCCGTCGCCGTAGCGCTGTTCCAACCGCTCGCGCAGCACCTCGTGGAGTTCGTCGTGGGGCGGCAGACCAAGGGTGGCGACAAACACTCCAATCAGCTGGTCGCCGGGCAAGTCGATGCCTTCGGAAAACACGCCACCCAACACCGCCAGACCAATGCTGGGCCGGGGGTCGCTGACTTCGGCAATAAATTGCTCGCGCTCGCCCGGTGTCATGCCGGAGCGCTGCTGGATTAATCGCAGCTGTGGATACTCGCTGGCCAGGTGGTCGTGCAGTGCACCGAGGTAGCTGAAACTGCTCAGATACACCAGATAGTTGCCGGGTTGGCGATGATATTGGTCGGCCAGGCGGCGGCCAATCGGGGCCAGCGATCGGTGGCGATGATCCCGCCGGGTGCTGATGTCGGTAACCAGCCGCAGGTCGATCTGCCTGCGATGAAAGGGACTCTCGATATCGACAAAGTGGGTGTTAAACGGCATGCCGAGCAGGTCCCGGTGATAGTTTTCCGGTGCGAGGGTGGCGGAGAATAACACCGTACTGCTGGCGTCGATAAAGCGGTCCTTGAGGTGGTCAGCGGGTATCAGATTGTCGATTTTCAGCCGCGCGCTGCCGCGCAGGCGGCCGCCATCGACCGGCGTCATCTCGAATTCCAGGGTGCACAGGGAATGGTCGCCAAAACTGTCTGCCAGGCGCAAAAAGCCCAGTGCGGTAAACAGCACGTGCTGAATATCCGCGGCGGTGGGGTGGTCGCTGAGGTAGTCGGTAATCGCGGCGATCAGGCTGTAGAGGGCGGTATTCAGACCCTCGGGCACCGTGTCGAGAAAAAAGGCCCGGCGCAGGGTGTCGTCGCAGTGTTCGTCGAGATAGGGTTTGACCAGCGCCTGCCACGCCGCTTCAAGGTCATTGAGGGGCTGGCGCAGCGGCGCGGGGGCCTTGGCAATGGTGTACAGGGTTTCGGCTTCGCTGAGCACAATACTGTACATACTACGGGCACGGTCGATGAGATTGTGGGCCTCGTCTACCAGTGGCACCACCTGCCAGTTGTGTTGTTGGCTGAGGCTGTAGAGCAGGGCGAATTGGTCGAAGTAGTGGTTCACGTCACCGATGACAATATCGCACCAGCGGGCCATTTCCAGGGCGAGGAAATAGCGGCAGATGCCGTGGTTGCCGGCGATGTCGCGCAGGGCTTGCTGGCTCAGAATCGGCTGCTGCACCGCCTCGGCCCGGGCGGCGTCGAGGCGGTCAAAAAAGCCCTCGGCCAAGGGGCAGGACTCACCGTGACAGGCGCGGTCGGGGTGGTCGCAGGCCGCCTCGCGGGAGGAGAGTTCCAATACTCGAATGGGCGGCGCGCTGTGCTGGGCTGCGAGGATGGTGCCGACACCCTCCAGCCCCAGTTTGCGTCCGGTGTTACGACAGGTAAGAAAAAACAGGCGGTCGAGGTGTTGTGAGGGCATGGCCATCATCGCCGGGAATAGCACGCCAACGGTTTTGCCAATACCCGTTGGCGCCTGCAGCAGCAGGGATGTCTCGGTGCTGATGGCTTTGTACACGGTTTCCGACAGGGCGCGTTGTCCGGTACGAAAATCGCTGTGGGGGAAGGTCAGCTGGCCAAGGGCGGTGTCCCTGGCGTGGCGATGGCACGCTTCGCTGTCGGCCCACAGAGCGTAGCGTCGGCACAGTTGGCGGAGGTAGTCGAACAGTTCCTCGGCACTGAACAGAATGTCGTCGTGGACTTCTTCTTCGCGACGCACCTCAAAATACGTTAACCGCAGCATCACCTCATCGCGTTTGTCGCGCAGACAGAACAGCGCGCCGTAGACCTTGAGCTGGGCCCAGTGCATGGCCCGGCGGCCGGGGCCAATACGCTCGATATTGCCGCGGTGGGTTTTGATCTCCTCGAGAAAACATTCCTGCTGATTGGCGTAGTAGCCGTCAACCCGTCCGGCGATCTCAATACCTTCGCACTCACCTTTAAGCGGGTATTCCGCGATATAAGGATCTGGCCGCCGGTTCTGCACGGTGATATGTCCGGTAATCCCTTCCTCGGCGGTAGGGGCGGGGGTGTAGCGGAATTCCAGACTGCCGGTGCGGGCGGCAAATTCGCACAGGTTTTTCACCGATACCTGAGTCATGGGGAGGGGCTCCAGGTGACCGTGGCGACCTCCACCGGAATACCGTGGCGGTGCATGGTCTCCAGCCACAGGGTCTGATGGTCTTGCAGGCGATCGCCGGGTCCCTTTACCTCGACCAGCTGATAGCGGCGCTGGTCAGCGTCGAACAGGGTCAGGTCGGGCATACCGCGACGGTGGTGGCGCAGGTCAGCGAGCAGATGGCGGAAGATCACCTGTAAATGCTCAGCCGGGATAATGGCCAGGGCTTGTTCCACCAAGGCTTCAGGCAGGGCGGGCCAGTGTACCAGGGCGCAGCTAATACCGAATTTGTCGTGCCAGCACTGGCGGATCAGATCGCGATAATCACCGCGATGCAGGCTGGACAGGCGTTCGTCGATTTTTTGCTGGCGGCGGCTGACGAAATCCGGTCGATAGAGGTCGGCGGGGCCAGACTGAAAGGGGTGGAAAAACGCTCCCGGCAGGGGGGCGAAGATCACCGGCCAAAGCAGCAGGCCCAGCAGTCCGGTAAACAGCCAGTTTTCGGTGTAGTAGCCGTTCAGGCAGCTGTCGTGGGTCAGGGCGTCCAGGGTGGCGAACTCAACCCGTTGTTCCTGCTTGGGCAGCAGCATTTGCCGAGTGGGCAGCGGGCTCCTGGCGGCTCTTGCCACCTTCTGGCCGAGTTTTTTCTGCAGCCGGTGTTGCACTCGGGTCAGCAGCAAGCGGGTCTCGGGCCGCAACTGTCCGGACAACTCCTTGTTGAGCAGGGGCAGCAGTTTCTCGGGAGGTGCGTGTTTTTCCTGCATGCGATACAGGCGCACTCGAGCCTCCTCGTGGGGGTTTTGCTGGTAAAGCGTCTGGGCGAGGTCGTGCTGGCCCAGACGCTCGGCGCTGTGGGCTGCGGCAAACAACAGTTTGCGGCGGCGGTTCTCCAGCCAGGGGTTGTCGTCTGGGGGGGGGAGCTGCTCGGTCAGCAGCGGCAATCTCTCGGGGGCTTCCACGAGAGCGGTCAGGGTTTCGTGGCAGTGATGGATGGCGAGATAGGTGTCTACTTCGGCGCGGCTGCGAAAAGCACGTGAATCGCCATTGAAGGGAACGGATTCGTAGCGCTGGTGCCCCAATTCGGTGAGCACAAATTCCGACCAGTCCTGATGCAGATTGCCAAAGAACAACAACCTGACCCGGTCCAGCAGGGGCATGCAGCTGAGGGCAACGATGCTGAAGGGGGCGTCGGGCCACCAGTCTGATAGCGGCTGACTTTCGGTGCTGAGTGCGTGCAGGGTCGGAAGCAAGTCGCTTTTTCTGGCCGATTTGGGAACCGCTACTCCCTGGGCTAAAAGCAGTGTGACGATGTCTTCGCGGCGGCACAGGGCGTGAAGGGCCTCGGCGGGCAGTGCTGGTGCAGAATCGATAAAGCCACCTGCGACGAGGTCATTGAGTGCGCCGTGGATGTCGGGGATTTCCCGGTAGTTCAGGGTGTCGCTGCGAAACAATGCGCCCTTGCGCATGGTCATTCGTGCCAGTAGCGCCTGGCTGGGTTCGGCGAGTGCCAGTAGCGCGACCAGTTGTGCACATTCGGCATCGGTGAGCAGGTCGCGGTGATGATCTGACACCCAGCGAACAACTGTGCGCAAATTGTGCAGGTAATACAGTGGCTCATCGAGGGCGGCGGGGGTCAGACTGTCGGCGGTCACGAGGGGCATTGGCGGTGGATGGGCCAGATAGAAACAAGTATGCAGTGTAGCAGCATGGCGATGGCGGCGACCAATGGCTGGCTATTGGTACAGGGCTTCTATTACACTAAAACGACAACATCGCGTTTATCGCTATAACAACATCGTGTTCGCGAGCGCCGGCTATGGTTTGGTGGCGCCGCATTCTACATCGCAGGGCAGCACCATCTTCATTATCACAGGCCCTGCAACGCCGATCTGATAGGGAGAATATTAATGAACAAGAACGTATTACTCGCGCTCGCAGTATCCTCGGTACTGGCTGCCTGCGGAAGCAGTAGCAGTGGTGGAGGTGGCGGCAGCCGTGCGCCCGCCGAGGGGGTTCAGGGCGGGGCGTCCAAGGGTGTTATCGCCGGGGGCGTGGTAAACGCCTATGCCATCAGCGAAAGCGGTGAAGTCGATCGCACCGTGAAATTGGCCACCCAGACGACCACTGGCGAGGATGGCAGTTATTCGCTGGTATTGAACTCCAACTACACTGGCGGCGTGGTGTACGTTGAAGTGACCTCTGCGGCTACCGGCACGACAATGCGTTGTGACCTTCTGGTTTGCCAGCGCGACAGCAATGGCGACGCCATTGTCAGTTTTGGCGAATCCTATGAGCTGGCCTCGGACTTTACGATGGCGGCGGTGATCCCCAATGCCAGTGGCCAAATTTCCGCGAGCGTGACGCCACTGACTCATATCGCGGCGCAGTTTACCCTCGACAAGGTCGCCAAGGGCGGTCGCGTGTTCGACGCGGCTTCGGCGGCCAATGCCCAGGTGGCCAACAAGTTCAAACTGACCGGCAATCTTATCGACCAGCCCATTGTAGACATTACCAGCTCTACGTCGCTGAATACCGCGACCAAGGACGCGCTGGAATACAACGTCAAGGCGGCGGCAGTGGTGGCTGCGGCACTGGGTAGCAGCAACGACATCACCCTTGAGCAGGCGCTTGAGGGTTTTGTCAGCCAGTATGTCGACAGCGGTGTTGCCGAGCACGAAGACACCCCCGCCGATACCCTGAGTCTGGAAGAGATTTTCGATGCCGCCCAGGGCCTGCTTGGGGAGGTGGATGATGTTGCCGGTGTTACCAATACGGCAGTCACCCAGGTGAGTAATGAGGTCAACGCTGAAAAATCCAGCCTGGCCGGTGGCTCAACGGTGGCTGACCGCGGCGACGCGCCCGACGACGTCGGTTCCGAGGGGCTGCAGGCGACCAAGGCCTTTGTTAAGCAGTTGCGCAACTTTGGTTCGGCGGCAAACCTGAGCAGCGCGCAATTAAGCGCGGGGCAGGGCTTCCATGCGCAAATCGGTATAGCCGCAGACATGATGTCGGATGACGCCAGCGCGACCCTTGATGCCCTGGGGCTGGGTGTCAACGCGATTGCGTCGGCCCATGCGGCCTATCGCGAAGCACAGCTCAATGAGGAAACGCCGCCGGCCAGTCACACCGAAGGCGACATTGAAGTCACTATCACTGCAACGGCGACCGGGGTTGAGTACAGCATCGACCAGACGCTGACTATTGCGGTGAACGATGAGCTTGATATCGGCGTTGATCTGGCGCTGACGGCGGTGGATGACAGCGCGGTGGAGCAGACCGAGACAACCGCGGAAGGTGAGACGACTGTCGATCACGAGGGGCCTGTGGATCTGTCGATCAGCGGTTCATCGAGCACTGCTGTAGCGGTATTAAGTATTGCCGATACGTCGGCGGTAACCGCAACACTGGATGTGCAAACCCGCTCCAGCGAAACCACCACGGGCGGCTCACCTCTCCCCGGTGTGGGTGAGGAGAGCACCGTGGGTGAAACCCATGCCACCGTGGTGGTTACCGACCTGTCGGCGGCGCTGGCGGTGAGCCTGAATCAGTTGGCGAGCGATGAGGTCACTGACCCGGTCGGCTTCGACGGCGAACTGGCGATGTCAGTTGATCGTATTGATGGCAGTCACGACCGTTACTACCGCGAGGACAGCAGTATTAATGGCACGACCAGTGGTGAAGAAGCGGACAGTGCGCTGCTGATCGATAATATCGCGCTGACCCTCTCCGGGCGTCTCTATAACACCAGCGGCGATCAATTGCGGGCCAGTATCTCTGCAACACTGGAAAAGTTTGACGCCAGCTGCAGCGGAAACTCAAGTAAAACCACCTCTGTTACCGGGCAGACCACTGACGAGGGGGGCTATGACCACGAGACAGGCTTTACCAGCGAGGGCAGTGCTGAGCAGTGCACGGTGGTGAACGAAGAAGCTGATTTTGCCGACGCGTCATTAACATTGATCTTTGCCGCGCAGTTGGACGGTATTGCCGATGTGGTCAAAGTGACCGCCAACGGTACCCGCAGCGGATTTGAAGAAGTCACCATCAATCTTGAGCTGGTCTACAATGGCAGTTCACTTACCGTGGCCCATGTTGCCGACTTGAGTGATGATGCCGCGGGTCGCTCGGTTACGATCACCAACCACAACAATGTGATGTTAACCCTGAATGATCCCGCTGACCCTGAGCAGGGTATCAACGGTAAAATTGAACAGGGCGGTGAGAAGTACGCGGACATCGACGAAGACGCAGGGATTGTTGTTATCACCTATAGCGACGGCACCTTCGAGTCGGCGTTCAGCGGTAGCAGTTCCGGCGCAGGGTCTTCCGGTTCCTGAACAGTTAATCCCGCGTCGGTCACGCCGACGTGATCAGCCGATGAGGGAGGCCTCCCTCATCGGCTTGTTCAAGCCCTCATTCGTTTTCCTTCCCGTCTTTTTATACCACTGCCAATAAATTCTTCATAAAACTACCACCTCAACGTAAACCCCGTTGCTGATACTCCCACTTCCACTGGTCGCAGCCCACGCAGTCCTGCGCCAGATACTCACAACGAGTCAAACAGGGAGGGGCGGTACGGGCGATGGGTACGATCAATATTCTGGTGATATACGACGGCAAGCCGGGGCACCTGTCCCAGTCGCTGGGTCTGGCGAAGTTGATTCAGCAGCGCTTGTCTGCGCCGGTAGCCATTACGGTGATGCGCGCGAAACCCCGGGCGAAGTTGCTCAACCGGCCACTCCGCGAAGTCGCAGCATGGGGGCGGCGAAGCCTGTGTCGGGGATTGCTGACGTTCTATAACATATCGGCGCTGCCGGGCCAGCGTCCCGATCTTATTATTTCCTTTGGCGGTAATGTGGTGGCGTTGAACGTGGCACTGAAACGTCTTTGGCAGAGCCGCAATATTGCTATTGGTAACATCTACTGCTTTGCCGAGTCGGACTTTGATGCTCACATTACGGGCTTCGGCAAGGAGGGGCAGGTAAACGCCGTGGCAAGCCATATCGCGATGTGCAGCATTGATCGCCATGTGTGTGACGCAGCGGGGCGAGCCATGCGGGATACACATCCCACGCCGCTTTGGGCGCTGTTTGTCGGTGGCGACGGTAGCGGCTATCGCTACACTGTGCAGGACTGGCAATCGCTTGCGCAGGCCCTGAATACCCTGGCCGAGATCCACGGCATACGATGGTTGCTCAGCACCTCGCGGAGAACCGGCAGCGAGGGCCTCCAGTGTTTGCAGCATTATCTGGACAGCGCGGCCGTGGCTTCGTCGATCTGGTACGGCGAGGCCAACGCTACGCCCTTAACCGCCTATCTCGGTGCGGCCAGCCGAATATTTTGCAGCGAAGATAGCCTCAGTATGTTGTCGGAATCAGTGGCAATGAATAAGCCCGTTGTGGCGTTTAGCCCAGCGGAGAGGGCTGATGGGCAAACCCACCACGAAATGGTCGCGCATATGCAGTCCAGCGGTTTGCTGGAGCGGTGGAAAATCGCTGATCTTGCCGAGTATCAACCTACACCCTATGCACCGGCGTTATCCTACGACGAGCAATTGACGGCTATTTTTCGCCAGCTGGTTGCGACCGGTGTGCTGCGCAATCTGGCCCCTACCTCGCGGTTGGTACACCCACTGGTGGCCGACGCGATGGCGTGAGTTCCGTCGTAAATCATGCTGACATAAAGCCTTCATCTACCGGGTGGCATCATGGGGCGATTGGGGTTAGTCGAATATGGCCTCGATGTTATATCACCTCGAATTCCTGTAGCAGACTCTGGCAAACAGGCTCAGCGAAACAGACACTGCGAAACAATAGGACACCCATGTCGAAACTCGACCCCATTCTGGCATGTTTTGTTATCAGCCTTGAGCCGGAGGCAGCGCACACCCGCTTGCTGCTTCGGTCCTTGCAGTCTCAGGGCGTTACAGCGTCGCTGTTCGCCGCCGTTGATGGTCGCTCGACTCGTCCGCCGCTCGCGGCAGGAGAAAAACTCAACGACAGGTTGGCGATGCTGCGCTTGAGGCGGCTGCTGACGAACACCGAACTGGGATGTTACCTGTCCCATTATCGCGTAATAAAACAAGCCTATGACCAGGGCTGCGATTACGTTTGTGTGCTGGAAGACGATGTGGTGCTCGAACCGAGATTTGCTGAAACCCTGCAGGCGCTATTGGGAGAACAGCGGGATTTTGTACGCCTGATGGATCTTAAAATTCGTCGGCGCAAGCGGGTTAAAGAACTGGTGCCGGGCATCGTGTTGACGCGTCCTGAGCGGGGAACCCTTGGCGCACAGGCCTACCTGTTCAGCCGAGACGGCATGGTCAAGTTTCTGCGCTATGCGGCGACGATTTACGAGGCGATAGATGGCGTCTTCGACCACGGATATATATTTGGCCTGGATACCTTCTCAGTAGAACCCCACGTTGCCTATGAAGTGGAACGTGAATCGAATATTGCCAAAAAAGCGGACCCTGGCAGTCGCGCAATGACGCTGTTCGAAAGGCTGGCTTATCATCCGGTGAAGCTGTATTTCAGCTTGCGGCGGCATTGGCATCTGAAGACCCACTATCGCGATTACTATCCCGCGACGTTGCCCTTTGTGCGGCCCGGTAAAAGCCCGCGCTTGCGTGCGAAAGGTGAAGCAGCTTACCTGCTGGATTAGCGGAGTGCGCGCCGATGCCATGCCTGCGAGAGTGGCATTAGTGTTTATTTCGCACAGCTGTATTGTGCTGCATACTCTTCGCGGTACTGCGAATAAACCTGGACAGCCAGCGGTCGCATTGCCGGTCCAGCAGATCCAGTAAAATATGCCGAGTCTCGGTGGCGATGACGCCTCGCCCCGGTGAACTGGCTGATGAAGATGCCGCGATACAATAACAAAGTGCGCCGAATATACCCGCGCCCAGAAGCGTCGAGGGGCGCACTGCGCGCTGTCGTGATTGCTCCCGGTAGTAGTGCCGCATTAACCGATTGCGCTGTGCAAGCTGCTCGCGTCGTTGTTTCAGTTCAGCAAGGGAGTGGCGAAGGCGTGACTCTTTTGTCATGGGTTTGAGTCCTCCGCTGAACCCGCGCGATGCTGAAAAAAACTGTGTTGAAAGGTGCCGGTCAGCTTCTTCCAAAGCAGGATGGTCGTCAGTGCCATTATTAGCCCGCCGAGCAGTAGTGCCGCCGCAACCGGTGCACCGGCGGTTACCAATAAGGATAGCAAGGCCGCTACCAGAAAGACCCATGCACTGAAGGCTGCGAACACAAACAGTAGTGTGCCCGCAGCAGCCTTCAGTACTCTCATCAGTACCAGGCGACTGCGTAGCTCAGCGCTTTCCAGCAAGCAATAAAATTGCTCTCCGTGGGCACCAAGCAGGGTGTGCAGATCCAGTTCGGGCAATGTCTCAGGGGCGTCCTCAGGCTTATTGCCGGCTGCATCGGTGTGCTGGCGGTCTTCAATGGTCGTCATAATAATCGTTGTTTAGCGACGGAACAGAAACGCAGCTACGGCGCCAAGTAGAAAGGCCAGACTCAGTGTTTTCAGTGGGTGGGTGCGGGTGTAGTCGCTGACCGCAGCACTGGCTTCGTCGGACCGGCGCTTGGCGCTATTGGCTAACTGCTCGGCCTGAGTTCGTAGCTCCTCGGCAAGGTGTTGCAGCTTTTCCTCTCCGGTACCGGCGAACTGGGCGGCGCGATTAACCGCTTCGTGGGCGCGCTCAGCGGCGTGATCGACTTTTGCGTGGGCAGAGTCAGCGGCGTGGGCGTTGGACTTTGTGGCTTCCATGGTGAGCCTCCTGTTGTAGTGGTTGATCAAGTTTGGTTGTGCTGTTGCACGGGAATTTCGTCTACGGATCGGCGCGTTTTAAGTACCTTGATCAAGTACTGGCGCTTATAAGAGTGACTGTGCGGTTAGCAATGAGTTCGGCGAAAAGCGGTAACGATTACTACTAACGATAGTGAGGCGGGCGGGCGATCAGTGAAACCAATGAACACGGTGCATACTCGGCTGATAGGTGCCAGCTATGGCATTGAGGTTAAATAAACTATTCATAAATAGCGTTGAACTACGGCGTTTTGCCCTGTCGTATTAACTGCGTCGTGCGAAATGTTCAGCACGACCGATGCAGGTTTACTAACATCAGTAAGCTTGAATACAAGGCCAAAGCCAGAGCACTTCGCTCCGGGCGGCAGAAACGAAACCTTTAAGGAGTAACCCATGAACAGAGATATTGCTGAAGGTAAATGGAAACAGCTCAAAGGTCAGATCAAGGAAAAATGGGCGAACATCACAGATGATGACCTCGAAGCCGCTGAAGGCAGCAGTGAGCGCCTGATCGGCATGCTGCAAGAGCGCCAAGGTCTGGCCAAAGACGAAGCGGAAAAGCAGTTTGAAGAAATGAAAAAGAAACTGCACTGAAGGTTTTCGATGTAGCCGGGGTTGAGCGTCGCTGTGCGACCGATAACCCTGGGCCGGAAATATTCAGTTAGCAACGGTAAAAATACACCGCGAATGCGACCACAGGATCCGTCGCGGTGTATCTCACGGAGGTGTTTATGAAATATCAAGCGACTATTCTTGCAAGTGCCATTACCGCGGTGTTGGTCAGCGTAGCTGCAAGCGCGGGTACAAATTCATGGAAAGGCGAATCCCGAGATGCCTGGCTGGATGGGAAGATCGAAACCGCGTTGATGTTGAACGGTGAGCTGAATAATTTTGATATTGACACCAAGGTGCACAATCGAAACGTCACTCTGGCGGGCGTGGTAAATTCGGAAATTGAAAAAGATCTCGCCGAAGAGATTACCGAAAATGTTGAGGGCGTCGAAGACGTGACCAACAATATTCAAGTGGATGCAAACTACCGTAGCAAAATGGAACAGACCGGCGATAGCTTCGCCCGAACATGGAATGATCTGTCCACCACCGCGGGGCTGAATATGAAATACGCCGTTAATGACAGTATTGAAGCTACTTCGATTGATGTCGATACGAAAAATGGCGTGGTGACCCTGACCGGCACCGTGCGCAGCGATGCATCCCACGACCTCGCGATTGAAATAGCCAAGGGCTATGACCACGTGAAGGAAGTTAAGGATAACCTTGAGGTAAAAAAGTAAGCGTTAGCATCGCCGCCCCGAAGCATGTATACGTTGTGTGATGCCTGCACAGGGCGGCGTATGAATGCCCACGCGCCGCTTCTTCCTCACGGCGTTGTGGGTTGGTCGAAAACTGCCCAGTACGGGCCTGGGTTTTAGTGAGTTGAGAAAAAAGCAGGAAACCCCTTGCCAGATCGAATTCTCATCCCTATAATGCGCGTCCTGTCTTAGAGAACAAGACAACCAGTCAATTGCGGGGTGGAGCAGTCTGGTAGCTCGTCGGGCTCATAACCCGAAGGTCGTAGGTTCGAATCCTGCCCCCGCTACCAAATTTTAGTGAAGTAGATCAACGGCTTAGCGGATTATCTGCTAAGCCGTTTTTCGTTTCAGCAGCGTGAGTATGGGAGTTTTGTGACATTCGTCCCCACAAACCCTATTTGCTGCGATCAACAACTCCTCAATTTCCGGCGCACAGTAGTGCGCAGTAATGTCGCCATTCCGATGGCCCAGCAAGACTTTGCGCGTTTCCAGTGGTACGCCCGCCGCCCTTAAGCGACGCCCAAAGGTGTGCTTAAGATCATGCACACGCAAATTCTCAAAGCCCCACGCGACAGGCTGCCCCAGCTTTTCCGCATGGGCCTTGGCGGCTTCCGCCCGAGCCCGCTTCCAAGCGGAGTTGCGCATACCACCAATCGGACGGCCGCGAAAGGTGAATACGTGGGTTGGATGCTTGCCCCGCTGCGCCTCAATGATTGAGCGAGCTATGCGGTTGAGCACCACCAGACGATCCTCTCTGTTTTTGACGCAGTCACCTGGGATCAGAAATACCGACGTATTGAGCTCAGGAACAGCAATTTCCCAGTCCCAACGCAGGCGGCAAACTTCCTGTTCTCTTGTCCCGCTATTGACCTTGAACAGCGTCATAGCAGCCAAGTGGTCAGGGAGCTTACGCAACAGCATGCGCTGCTCCTCCCAATCCAGCGGATACGGCGACCGAGAATCATGCGAAGGCAACATGGTAATGAGTGGTGGAACTTCGAGCCAGGTTAGGCCATTTTCATCCCGCCACCGCCGTGCCGCCTGATTGAGAATTCGTCGCACCATCTCCAATCCATTGTTGATGGTCTTGGACTTCAGGCCACGAGCCCTGCAATCATTCACATAGCCTTGCAATGTACCATCGTGCAAATAGCGCAATGGTACGTCCGCAATAAAGGGCAAAAGCACCTTGATTCGACTCGCGTCTTTCGAAATGCCCTGCCGGTCCATGTTGTCCTGCAGGTATTTCGCTGCCGCATCTCTAAACTTCCACTCCGGTCGCACACCATAGATCTTGGACTGACGACATGAGTTAATGCGGTGCGCTAAAAACGCTTCGGCTTCTTCGAGGTTGCTTGTACCAGTAGACTCTCTAATTCGCTGTCCGTAGACGACTTTGTCAACGTGCCAGACCCCACCCCTGAGGGTGAGCCCCGGCGATTTTTTACGTCCCATAATCGATCTCCTTGAGATTGACCGAGACGTCCGTTGCAGTGCTTATGATCCTCCACCCAGCGATCCAGATCAAGGCGATCAAAGGCGGAGCTGTTTCCACCAAAATTTAGCTCCGCAACATGCGGCCGGACTTCTCGGTTAAATAGCGTTTTGGAGATACCGAGGTAACGGCACGCATCTGGCAGCCTCAAAATTCGGGGCTGGATTGGTGAAATGAGTGTTTCGTCTTTCATTGAGCACTCCCAACTTGGCATCTCTGGGGTACAGTGGGAGAACCTTCCACAAAGTCGTTCGAAGGGACGGAGCAAGAAGCACCGCCACTAAGCAGCCGATAATTAATTGGGCTTATAAAAGCCTTTTTTCAGGTGGGAATATTCAGATTTTAGACAAGAAAAAGGCTAGGCCCGGAGGAGCATCAAATTCCGCCAAAAACTCACTTAGAGAAAACGAAATCCCGCCCCATACAGACGCCGGACCTGCCTACTTTACTTCACTACATTCACTGGCCTAGGCGGGCACTTAGCCCTGTCAATTTGATGACAGCATTTCGAGCTGTGCGCATATGCAAATCTTGAGCGCGCACGACCTACTCAGCTGATATCAAAAAGATTCCTTTATCCGCGAATTATGTGGGTGTAATACCTGCCCGCGTAATGGCTGAGGTCGTATAACACAATCGAATCCCCAAGCATACTTAATGAAAGTGGCCCTTGACGAACCGTCGGGTTAATTGGGTGCCAACGTCCATCGATATAATCAAAAGAGCGAACCCCACGATCAATTATCCGCCTCGCATGTTCCAGAATATTTCTCTTTGTGCTTGCAAAGACCAATCCTTGAATTTCGCCCCGGATAATTGATTCCGCATATAGGGAAAGAATCAGTTCCAAATGATAGGATCGTAAAGGAGATTCCTGAACTTCGATCAGAACCTGATGCGGTTTTTTATGCGATCCCAAATGCACCACAGCGTCTGGAATTTTGTAGTCTTGCCGCAAGAAAAATTTCTGCCTCAATCTGAGCTGCCTATCGGTTAAAAAGCGCGCCTGACTATGTTCGGATTTCAGACGCAAGACAATATGCTGCGTCAATAGATCGTGGACCACATGACTCCTATTTATTTTTGAAGGGAAATAGGCCGTTTTTAGGTGCTCGTCTTTATGGCCCACGAATAGTTCTCGGGCGGTCGAAACTCCATTCTTTTTTAAGTGGTAAACCCGACCACAAACATTGGGCATTGTGAATGAGTCAATTAAGCCAAATTTTTCGTATCGTGCAAGTGTAGAGTAAGTGGCTGATCTTTTCGTGCCAAACAACTCCGCTAGCGCATGTACGCTAGATACCTCCCACCTGTATAGCCATCGCAGCATTTGCCCAAGCTTTTCGCCTGAGCGCGCTTTGGCGGAGTGGTAATCGTAGTCGCTAAATTTCATGGGGTTTCTCTCCTATTAATTGGACTTCACAATCACAGTAGGAGAACACGCCACGAGAATTGATCTTGCTGGCCTATGCAAGAGAGGGCGCTGGCTCTGTCGGACGCTCGGGGCGACATATCGGTGGACTGGATGTCCAGCACGGAGTCCGGCCATTTCGTCCGGGTAGTTCTGAGGCTCTCCAACCTCTGCCCGAAGCGATATCACGTAGGAAGCATCTTTGCCTAGTGAGTTCCAACTCATTGATTTCTGGAAGGTCTTTGCCCGCCACCCCGCTGTCGCGGGGCCCCGAACAGGCCAAGACTGCTTGCGGAAAAGCTGTGCTTTTCCACAAGTGAGTTCGCGCCGCCGTCTTCGACGGCCACCCGCCCTGACGGGCTGGAAAAGCGCTCGCTCCGCTCGCCCCTAGTGCCACCGGCCCAATAACCAGCTAGCGCTGCTTATCGGGGCCCGCCCGGTGGCCCTGCGGGCTGCGGCATTTCCAGGTCCTGCGAATGCCGTATCGTCGCTAACGCTCCTGCCCGCCTGCGGCGGCGGCATCCTCGGACTCCACCCGACGCCCCGCTCGCGGGGACCCCCGTCGGGTTGGACACGGGGTGCAATTCGAGCGGCCCTGATTGTCGCGCTGCGACCGGCCTACGGCCTCAATCCGGGGCCCGACCGCTCGAATTACACCCCTCCGTCAGCTCGGGTGGCCGGCGGAGCCGGCGGCGCGAAGGCGTGCTTTCGCAGCGCCTGATGAAGCAGATTAGCGCGCCCAATTTTCTTCAAAATGCAATCTTTCAGGGACAGAAAAATGGGGCCTTACGCGCAAATCAGCGCTCTCTGCAGGCCTTGATCTGGAAAGATTCCGTCGTCTGCTCAGGGTCAACTAATCGGACGATCAGATTGTTATTTCCCGCTGGAAATAATGCGTTTAAGGGTGCTAATGGCCTGATCCCGGAGGCTGGTATCGAGCCCTATTGACCTTGATGGAATCGCCAATTTGCCTGGTAATTTAACGCTATTTTGGGGTTAAAATGAGTGGATGTCGGGAGGAAAACGATTGATGCAGCGTACAAGTAATCTTGAGGACAGCCGTTCGGACGATCAGTTAGATCACTGGCACTGGGAACCATTTTCCCGCCACATGACACTCTCCCGCAAAGGCAAAACCTGTCGATATTTTCTGCCGAACAAACCTGATATTCCTGCGGGTGAACACGTCCCGCTGTCACCCTTTGAGTGCCGCCTGGCAGATGTCATAAGAGACCCTTTGGGGGCGTATTTTCAAAGCAGCCCTGATCTGAAAATCATGGAAATCATGATCCGATTGAGGTGGGTTAGGCCAAGAAATATTAAGGAATTTGCCACTCTTCCCTCAGCCAAAATTCTTGTTTTCCCTAGTGAAATCACCACGCTGTCCGTTGCTAAATTTGGCAATTTAGGCGACGAGAATAGTGACGTTTTCGTTGTGGAAGAATCGAGAAATCAGCATCACAGCGTGGTATTTCTACAGCCCTGGAAGCAGATTGACGCGCTCTCATTTTTGAATGTCCCAAGCCGCTGTATTCACAGTGTTGAGGTGCCGCAATAAAGAAGCAAGTTAAGTAGCATTCCTCAGCAGATCAGCGCGTCTTCTGGCGATTATAGCCTCAACTATTTCACTCTTGGCTGCAGCGTAATCGTTCATATCTGCCCACACCTTTTGCGACAGCCGACGCTTCGTGCGTTCATACTCAATCCTGTCATTCTCACTGGCGCGAAGCTGATCGCGGAACAGCAAATATCGATCAACTTCTCCAGACCATGGCGGGTAGATATGAATGTGAACATCGCGTGCTAGTGTTCTGAGCATACGGTGCTGGTCATCCTTTGGCTCGCGAACGCGCAGTTGATAGCCAGTCTGAAGTAACGCTGGCAGGTACTCCGCCTCAACGCCGGGGTCGGCGATCACCAACAAGATGTCGATGATCGGTTTTGCAGCCAGTAACGGCACCGCAGTTGAGCCAATATGCTCGATCTGCAGCACATGGTTGCGCAGAGCCCGCCTGATCTTTACGGCCTCAGTTTCATACTGGCCTGGCCAGTCTGGATTGTAATAACAAAGGGCGACTTCGCGCATTTCAGCGCCGCCGATTAGACCAATTTCAACATCGATACTAGCCATTCTTCGCGTCGTCCAATACCCGTTTGATAAACGGCCATTTTTGCTGAGTATAAGCCTCCCGATCATCGGCCATATCGGCTGCCAGCGCCTGCTTTAGCTCTGCGTATTCCCGAGCTACGTCGGGTTTGTTACGCAGAATGTCGCGAAAGGCGATTCGCTCCATCCATAGAGCACTATGGTAGGGGATCAGGTGTAAATGGTGGGTTCGCATTTCCGGAGAAGGCTTGCAGAACCAGTGCATTACATCCGTTTTGTAGGGGGAGTGGCAGTAGCCGTTGCGCGCCAAAATCTCTATGGCTGCCCTAGAAGCTGGGAGACTTTCCACGCCGAACATTATGTCGATAACTGGCTTTGCCACCATCCCCGGCACCGCGGTGCTGCCAACGTGTTCAATGGTGCCGACACGCCAATCACCAATAAGCTCTTGCAGAAACCCACGCTCAGCTTGGAAGGCCTTCGGCCAGTTGAGATCGTAGCTTGAAAGCTCAACCTTCATGGCTACCTGCTTGCTTAAATAGAATCCGGTTGGCAAAGGGATCGGTAATCGTAAAGCAGCGTCCACCCCACGGTGGTGTCTCAATCTCCGGTGAGCAAAAAGGGTAGTCTTTTGCGCTCAGTTCATCATACAAGGCTTGTAAATTATCCACTTCAACGAAAAGCTTGCTACCGGGGCTGCAATCGCCGGAATGCTCACTGAGGTGCAAGACAAAATTGCCTTTGGAGACCTGCATGTAGATTGGCAGACCAGGCTCAAATCGGTGCTCCCAATCCAGCTGCATGCCGAGGTAGCCCAGGTAAAAATTTTTCGTTTTTTGCTCGTCAAAAATACGTGTGATAGGGATGGTTTTGTATTCCATGTCCTGGCCTATAAGGTCTCTGTATTCTTATTAATGGCAGCGCTGGTAAACGCCGAAAGGGATTGCCGTTGGCGACCGTCCTCAGTGAAATTGTCTGGCGACAGCCAGGCTGAAAATGCCGTTTTTAGCCGAGGCCACTCACCATCCAGCATGGAAAACCACGCGGTATCCCGGTTTCGTCCTTTGATCACTGCCGCCTGACGGAACGTGCCTTCGTAACTAAACCCCAACCGCAGAGCGGCATTGCGGGAGGCCTCGTTCAGTGCGTTGCACTTCCACTCGCAACGGCGATAACCCAACTCGAATATGTGGTCTATCATCAGATAGAGGGCTTCAGTGGCGGCGGCTGTGCGTTGAAGCAATGGTGAGAAATTGAGGTGACCAATTTCGACTACGCCCATCGCCGGGGAGATACGCATAAAACTGGCGACGCCAGTGGCCCGCCCCAAGTTTGTATCGACCACGGAGTAGAAGAGGGGATCGTCTTTCCTAGCTTGCTCTGAAACCCAATCACAAAAGTCAGTTAAATCATCAAAGGGGCCATAAGGCAAATAGGTCCAAATCCTTCCCGGCACATCCCTTGAGAAAGCCTCAAAGAGTTGCATTGCATGACTTTCAACGGATAGTGGTTCGAGCCGACAGAACTCGCCACCGATGATAGTCTTCGATAATGCTGGCGGAGCTTGCCAGTTGGGGAGCGGTGCCCCTATAGCTTGGCCATGCTCGTTTGTTTCGGCTGGCGTTCCTTTCAAAGTGTGTAACCGTCCTGGAAAAAAATTGGATCATCGTTGGTTCAGGCTAGATTGTCAGCTCTTGGCTGAGGAATTCAAGCCCACTTACCGGCGCCTAAAAAGATTCACTTTTATTTCGTTACTCAATAACCCGCCTTCACGCCATGAAGAGATAATTTTTCTTGATTTAAGCCAGCTGACAAAATCTCTATTGATAGGAGTATTTTGCAGTTTAGGTCGATGATGCCCGAAATTTATTTCGCAAAATGGTTTCTGAAAACTACCCAAGACATGACGCACTTCCTCAATTGACATCAATGAATGATATTTATTAAAGAGCGAAATTTGTGTCGCTATGGGTGTCGAATGCTTTATCAAGGATTGTGCTACAGCTCCATTCACGTAAGATATCGTAGTGGGGCTTTTGTTAATAATTGGTCCTATAAGTGCTGATCTGTCGGGAAGGTCTACAAGTAACTCCAGATCCACCAATTCGACTATCTTGAGTTTGGAGGTGCTATCGATTGCAGATCGAAGAAGCTCCTCTCGGAAATCATCGTCGAGTTCAAAGCGTGTTGGATCGGCCAGATATGTGTCTATGTTGGTCGCAACGAAAAATACCTGCAAATCCCGGTTTTCTGCGAGAGCATCTAGGCTCGCTTTGGAGAAAGTAATTTTTCGTTGATCTATCAGAATTCGGAGCTTGGCTGCCTCAAGTCCTTCGGGTGGCATATTGAATGGTTTCGGCAGTGCATGTATATAAGCTTTATAGGAGGCATCAGTCAAAGTATCAGCCTCATAAAGGAATCGCCGTAATTGCTGCGAACCTGTGTCACTTGATATGGGATTTTTGAGGATAGCCAGACGAACATCGTCTTGATCGAGATACCCAATCAAACTCTCTGCATCGAATCCCTCACTTTCCATAAATGTAATAACATTTTCCCAAACAGGCTCAATGGCGTATAGCTCGAATAGCATAGGGTGTAGTTTAGCAGGTACGCCCTCTAGATTTGGCAACAGGACTGTTTGCTGCTCAAGAAACTGCCGAAGATCATCTTGGTCGATCGAGTCTTGACGAACTACTGTTAGAATCGCCGCAGCGTCCTCTGTTGAATTGTCTTCAAGTTCCAAAAGAATATTGTGTAGGTACCGATTGAAGTTCCGCTCGACTCTCTCTATCAATGCGGCATTCTTCGTTGACCTGATTGTAGTAAAATTCTGAACGCGCAGTGGTTGGAGATCGTGTTCTCCCAAAATTGATTGGTAAGCATGCTCAAGGTTAGCCATTGTTAGCTCGAAAAGCCCCTTCTCGAACATAAAACGTACAATTTCTGAGTGTTCTTCGATTGCCGCTAGATCATTCACTTCAACGCCAACGCATTCAAGTCGTTCCGGGGTTAATTCGGGTGAATTGGCTAGAATCTCTGGAAGGTTCGCGGAAACAAATTCTGGTAGTTCGTCAAAATCCCTTGCGAGGGATTTTAGCTGGCTTTCCGGTAGGCTTGTGAGCAACTGGGTAATGTGAGAAACATTGTTGGCGCTGGCAATGGCCGTTGGAACAAGAGATTTCCATGTCTTGACTAGCCCTGAAAGAAGCTCTCCAACATAGCGGCCGCTCGTATAATAGCCTTTGAAAAAGGCTTCACAACTTTCAAATTCTGATGAGAGAAAGCCGAAAAGCTTCTCCGTTTGGTTGAGGTAACGACTCCGCTCACTAAGGAGACTATCGATAATACGTATATTCAAGACATAGCTTTGCCGGAAGTCTTCATCTCGCATTGCAGCGATGACCTCTTTTGGATTGTCGATAGGAAAATCCGGCTCTGGAGTGACAAACGCACGTATCTGGATCAGAAATTTATTGTCGTTTGGCGACAAACGGCCTGAGTGAAAGAGTGAGGTGTACTGGTAGTAAGTATCGTCGAGATGCCCTTCTAGGATTAGAAAACGCGCGAGCTTTCCGTTTTTCCCGAAGTCTTCGAAAAGATCTTGGATTCGGTTGGCATTTAAACGCAACAGCTCGTTGAACTTCGTGGTGCGAAGCGTTGCAATCCTCGACTTAAGGTCACGTATTTGTCGAAGGCTCCTGCTCTTGCTATCCGCCGCCTTGCCTTCGATCTCCTCTTTGCGTTGCTGATAGGATTTCTGAGAATTCACCTCGCTTTGTAATTTGGATACATTGACCGGCTCGTGGTGACGTTGTGCGGTGCGGCTCCACAAGCGAGTCGACTCAATCAGTTGTTCGAAAGACTCGTGGTTAACTACTTGAGAAAGCTGGACCCATCCTCGTTGGTCATTACTGACGCTAACCACATTCGGTGGAAGCCTTTCAATCAGGGCCATAGAATAAATTTGCCGCAATTCTCTCAGATCCGATGGTGTCTGTCGCTCGGCAACTTCAAGCTGCCTTTCGAGTTCTGTAATCTCGGCTCTATGCGCCTCCTCGGCCTGATGAATTAACTCCCCTTGGCGGTTTAGGATTCTATAGAGATTACCCGAGTCGCGGTGCAATTGTTCGAAGTCCCTTGGATAGACGTTCTTATAGATCAGGATCGCGAGGAGCTTATTGGCGTCGAGAATGGTTTCTCCATCCGTTTCCAAGTTGGCTACGTAAATGGCATATTCATTGAAGATGTTCTGGATTAATCTAAGATCGTTCAGATACCGTGATACCTCCCTAAGAAACTGCCGATCAAGACGCTCGTCAAGCTCAAGTCTCTTTCCTTGCTCTAGTACCATGTCGATCGAATTAGACGTATTGATGATGGGAATCACAGGAATGATGAATTCGAAGAACTTTGTTCGATCAGTATTGGTGAACATATCGTCGCGCAAGGCGTAGAGGAATCTGATGGTTCTCCTCACACCTGCATTCTCGTTCACGAGGCTATTAATTTCACGTAGTGTGACGAAGATTTCGGCATTATTAAATCGATCTAGATCCTCAATGATCACAAGGTCGTAGTCAGTGGATTGGAAAAAGTAGATGATTTCATCTAGGTGGCGGTTCAGTATAGAAGCCTGGTCATCATGTGCTGGCTTGATCTCAACGTCTTTCAACGAGATGCTCTTGAGTGACAGACCAAAGCTCGCGACATAAAAGTGATGCAGTGTCACCCAGAAAAACGTTGCTGCGAGCGTAATGCTGCCCAGGTTAAACCAGTTGCCGAGGGACAGCGGAACGAAAAATGCGCCGCTGATGATGTCTTCTCGCTCATGTAATACGTACCAAATCGCAATAATCCCAAGCACTATGTATAGAGATTTGAATACTGCCCCAACACCGGGCGACTGAATTCTTTTAAACCGTGATAAAGGAAGCCTGTTTGCGTCAGCACCATACAACATTTGTTGCAGGATACTTCTCTCAATCTCTTGGCGACTGACGCTCTCGCTCCCCAAAGTTGCCTCGGGAGTGAACGCAGCGAGTGAGATATGAAGCGCAGGCCGCCGATACTTTTTCAGGAATGTTTGGATAATACTGCTCTTTCCTGATCCATAGGGGCCAGTTAATGCAATATTGGTAACTTTTGTATTGCTCGTTGCATACATGATCGCTTCAGAGTAGATCCCGGTCTCGTCTGCCTCATCGGTCGGTGCAAGGTCCACGAACTTCGACTGCGCACCGATGGAGCGCTCCTTACTCTCCAACCATGAAACGGTGGTATTGAGCCTGTTAGAAAGGCGTCTTGCTATGGAGGTGATGGTCTTTATCATGCGATGCTGAATTAGCTTACCCTTAAGAGACGATAATGCATCCAATGCTGCCCTAACTCTGCGCAAGCAAAGCTGTTCATTTAATTTCTATGTTTGGACTCGGAGGTCAAAGGTTTCATATTGCAGCATTCAGATAGTGGATACCAGTGAGTATCGAATAGCGGTTTCGGGCCGATATGGAGGTCGTGGCTGCAGTATAGTTGTCTACTCTGAGGCCAAAACGGTCACCCACACAATCGCGGCCAGCTACATATTGGATATGAGCTGAATCAGCGGATGTAACCCCGCCTCAGAGTAAAAGCACCCAATCCATAGCTGCGCTGGTCTTGGTGCTTGCCCATCAAGAGCCTGCATCCCGCCCAAACCCAGTAAAGATCAAGCCTTCGGCGCGATTTGCATCGCGATCGTGACAGGCTTTGAGCACAATGCGGTGGGTTAATTATGGGCAATACCACGTTATGTGTTTCGCTTGAAACACCACTGAGCCACTACAGCCATCGCCAGGCGTTGCTTTTCAATCGAGATCCCGTATTTGTCTGTCTAGCCCTTGAGGCATAGGCGTAGTGACCGACAAATGTGGGATCCAGACGCCGCGCACCGATGCAGAAAAGATCATCTCATTTCCTCGGCGGCTATCGCAGAGGACTGGGGGACAGAAGGGTTAGATGTCGGAGGGGCGAAGCAGCTCAAAGGGCTCGCAGCTCAAGGCGCTGGCCAAAGCCTCGAGCATATCCACAGACGCGGCCTTTTTTCCGGTTTCAATTTCGCTGATGTACACCTGGGAGGTCCCCGCTTTGGACCCCAGCCCTTCCTGCGACCAACCGCGGGCCATACGCTCCCGTCTCACATTGGATGCGAGGATCTTGCGAACCTTGTAAGTGGGCTTCTGTGGCATGGGAGAAGAGTCGCAGTAAGCCCTTGGAACATCTATAAACTATAGTTTATAATTGGGCTCTAAAGGTTCCGTTTTGAGTTCCTAGTTGGGTTCGGTACTGTAGATCAGGAGGTAATGAGGATGAGAGGGATATATCTGAAAGTGTTAACACCCTGCACTGATAGTGTTGACCTGGTGCTACACCCTGGTCGCGCTGTCGCTGCTCAACCTGGCCTGGCTGGCAAACTGCTGTCCGTTATGCTGATGCCGCTGTGGTATCCCATGAAAGCACTGATGTGCCTGTTTGCACTGGTCGGCGTTCTGCTGTCTGCGACCGCTTTCATCTGGTTCATGGCTATCCCGTTTGTCGTTTTTGGTATCGTGCAAGTCATTGTCCTGGCACTGGGTGGCCCAGAATTTCCAGACAGCGTAATGACCGGCGTTTCTCTTGCTATTTTTGCCGTTTCAGTGGTTTTCATGTTCTTGGGCGGCTATGCAGCGCCGAAGATCATGCACTGGTCAATGCGGTTAATCGGCGTGGAAACTGATCCAAACGAAAAATTTGAATGGAAAAGTGTCTTTGAGCGCAAAATGGAGATCGGTGGCGACGACTATGCCGCAGGTTATGTCGCAGGCATGTCCTCTATGCACTAGGTTGAGGAACCCCTCAGGGCTTAAGCCCTGAGGGGCAGTCATTTAGCCTTCGTCAGAAGGAGGCATTTTTTGCCTGTAGCGTTCGGGAAGTACCATCTCTCGAAGCGCCGGACTAACCTTGTTGCGGTTACGCCGGCTAGCCTTTTCAAGAATGAGCTCTTTTAACCGCTCAGGTGAAATATCAGGATTAACAGGAGTATCAAGGTAATCGAGCAGCGCTAAAATCAGAACTTCCTTGATCATTAGCCCTTCCGACAGCGCGCGGTAGGAAATTGCCAGGTGAAGCTTCTGAGAAATCGAGACAGAAAATGCTTTGTGTGGTTTACCCAGTGCCACTGAGAGTAGCTCCCGCGCATTGGCGTCCGCGATACATTTGCCGAGCTCGCGCTCGATTTCTTGGATTATTTCGGATTTGATATTTTCTTTCATGGGATTTCTCCGGTTGATGTATTTATGTCAAGGCATGATTGCTGTGACATAAACACAGTGGGAGATCGCTCTACATTTTTGGTTAAAGCCACACAGTGTGGCTTTAACGATCTCGAAAATAGGCTGGAAATTTTGACGGAATGCTTAGAAAGGAGAGCTCTATGGTCGGCGTTTTTTTCTACACCGCATTTAGTATTTTGCTTGGTGCGGTATACCTGACCTTTGCAAGACAGGCAAAAATGTCAAAAAGGGAATAACTTGCTGTAGCTGATTCCATTCAATGCTATCGCCCACTTTTGCCTTCGGCAAGAACTTGGGTTAATCGCGAACCATTATCGCGAAGTAGCAGTACGACTTCTTCGACAGGGATACTCCATATCTCTGACAAGGTACTTGCTACTGACGCAGCTTCCCACGGCATCACAGATGCACCTCGAACTTTAGCGAATGGCCCATCACTTTCGGGCACTACACGATCACGAGGCATTAAGCTGGCCAATTTCCGGCCATTAGCAGAAGCCACCATCGCAGGCCCAACACTAAACCAACAGCCCATTTCCTTGGCTCGGGAAAGTTGCGACGGTGAATCAGTGAACCAGTGGAGAACGGCAGTTCCATAACCCGGGTGAGATTCAAGTAAACACAACACGTCTTTTGCAGCCGATCGAGAGTGAATGCTAAGGACTCGCCCCCCGAGATTTACGCTTTTCTGAAGAACTGACTGAAATATGTTCTTCTGTAGTTCAAAATGCTGCTTGTAGCGGGAAGACCCATCAAGACCGACTTCACCAACCCCAGAGTACTGTTCCATCTGTGAAAGCAGCATCTCCAGCTCGCCAGATCTTTTACCAGCAACTTCCGGATGAAGGCCTGGAGAAATGAATATTTTTTCCGAGGCCAGAAGTACCTTTGATGTTGCTGCGAATGCTCTGGGGCTGGTAGTGACCAACCAAACAAACTCAACCCTATCCGATGCTTCCGCATAAACGTTTCGGGCATCAGGATAAAGATCCAAGTGGCAATGAAAATCCATCAGATTATGCCGTCCCTACGAAGCACGACGCCAAGATCTCTTAATCCCTGCTCAATAACACGGCGAAATTGAGGTCGATCCGCCTGAGAGGCAAACGATAATGTGGCCCCCAGAAAGGCATCGATACCTTGTTGCTCAGAGGCTAGAACCGCACAAGCCACTGCCATGGGATCATCCGCTTTTGCCTTGCCGGCGGAAGATAACGACGGAAATTTGTAATGTGTTGTATCAACTTGCCCCCAATGCTGAATGGCTGCCTTGCGAACCATGCATGGCACACACCGTCCACAGTGCGTGCGATTGTAGGTACGAAAACGACCACAGCTTGTCGTGTCACAAGCATGTTTCTTCAACATTGACTGATCAGCACATTCTTCCAGCATTTCCCCTTTGGTTTTAAATCGGTAGGGCATGATAAGACTGGATTTAATATTCAGGCTTATCAACAACTCTTGAAGCATGGACATGAACAACGGGTAGGTAGTTCTGGTGCTAAAACTGGCCATCCTTCCCGGCAATAAAGGTGGGTTGATGCTTATGAACCCATTTTCCGCCACAAGGATCTCTGTTTTCTCCATTGGTAGCAGCGAAGTCGCAAGTACCGCCAGGCCATAGAAGGCCATTGAACGAGCCCTTGTGGATGTCTCTTTCTTACCTTTGAATACAACACGGTGGCTCCACTGCTGATGCCACTCGCCACCACCAAGCTCATTGGCATATTTAGTTTGTCGGGCTGAATCCTCAAAAGCACGCTGTGACACAAAGATTGGCTTATGGCCGTGTGCTACAGCATCGATCCCACCTATCAGGCTATCGAGCCCTCCGGAAAGCAAAGCAACACAGTCACGATCACAAAGTCGGCGCTGTCCTTTGGGCGGGACAGGGCCACCTGCTGAAAACTGCAATGTCCAAAAATCGCCTGTCAATACCCGCAACATCTTTTCGACAAGCTGCCGATTTACATCCCATGGAGTCGGGTCATTGAGTGTAATATCCAGCTCAATCTGGCGAGTCCATCCATCGGCGCTTTTCTTGCGAAGAACGGCCACGTCGGCAGCGTAGACAGAAAAGCAAAACAGTACAAAATCCCACACTGAAACCGAAGGGGCATAACCTTCCTTTTCCAATTTTCGGAGCCAACCATTAGCGATGCGACCAATCCCCGGCCGCGATGACGATTTCAGGAATGTAAATGCCAGCGCTCCTGAAGGTAGAGGATCTGGCAGCGCATCAACACTTGAACAGATAATTTTCATGATTCAGCAAACACCGTCAGTGCATCTTGAAGAGCAGCATTCGCAATCTCCCTCATCGCTCGTGGTGCACTGCCGGCACGAGCCTTCTGCATAGATCGATTGACCACTACCATTACGTAATCTAGAACCTGCCCCAATCGATTCTGCACAAGCTGGGGCGCATATTTCAGTTTTTCAAATACCTGCCCAAGCTCAAGCTGAACCCGGTTATAAACATCAAAAGCCACCGTGTAAGCCATCAAGTTGGCGATTTGATCGTCCGTCAAATTAAAGATATCGGCGTTCGGTTCCACTTCGTAGAGATGTGCAATAGCATGATCCATGGAGTGTCTGGCTGAATCCTCGTCAACACTCCCTCCCGTTGGAATCAATTTCTGCACGACTTCGAGTGCGGTTTCCTTGGCAGAAAGTCCGCGCTGCTTTATTGAATCGACCCAAGTATTAATGCTTGGATCAGAACCGTCGCGAGCGGTGGCAAGAAATCCACCCAAAGACGATGCGGCAATTGCGCTAGTCCGCATTCGACTCGCGGCTCTGGACGATCCTCCCATGCCCTTCTTCACAAAGCTTGAAACACCTCGGCGCAGGTCGGAGCTGCTACCAGACCGTACAAACCCGGTCAATGCACCACGAGCTTGTTGATACCGTCCTGGCGGAGCTTTGGCAGGGCCGGCAGGTGGTGTCGTCGGATTCTGATTATCCTCCCCATCCTCTGTGCTGCTGCCGTCATCTGAGGGGGTTGCGCCCGGGCTTAGGGGAACTTCCGCGTAGTCGCTATCAATACCGGCGCCAGCATCATCCAGCCATGGAGGATCAAAGGGCGCGCCTGTACCCGCACCCGAGCTCGATGCTGACGTACCCATTACTTCTTCCTCGCATTAGTGATTGCCCGCTTCACAGACTCCTGCGCATCCGCATCGCTTACCCACTTGTCCAGAATGTCTTTTGCCCAATCACAGTCCGCCAAAGCAGAAACAAATCCGGGAGCAAGCTGAGCAATAGGCGCTTGACTAATGAATGCCGCCGCACGCGGCCCCGCACTTGGGTGAATGCGGCAAACCTCAGTCAACATCAAAATTTCGTCATGCTTCTGCCAGGTTCTACCGGACCGCCTTGCATCCCACGCCCTCGCCATAGCAAGGCCAGATTGAATATCCCCGGCCTCTCGAATCTGCTGTTTTAATGCATCATTTGATGTTCGAGCGGAAACCAGCGAATCACGCAGCGCCTTGCCAGCGGCATTTAGCTCATCCGCGCCAAAATCCCTGATCGTGCTGTCGCGGCTTAGATGCAATATTGGCCTCAAGTCCATGTCGCCAAGAGGCGGTTCGAGCCTGAGCCACTCACGCGCAAACTCTTTGTCGCCAAAGAGCGTGGGAAGCTTTTGATCCTCCTCTTTTGCAACTTCCTCTGCCTCGCGAAGAATTTCAACTTTGCCTTCGTTCTCAGCAGAAACCCTTTCTGCAAGCGCATTCGCGATTGATTCATCGCACCGCTCAAGAAGGTGCCACTTCGCTAAAACCTGGACATCCACGTCGATATTTTGAGGTTTAGCCAGGGTCTTGCGCAGGAATACAGTGTTGAGAAAACGTTTGACCAACCTCGGATTAGCTTGAACCGTACTTGCACTGAATAGCAGCGGAGCCAACCGCTCAGCCAACCCCATCAAACCCAGAAGCTCAGAACTCCCTTGCGGGGCGAGACTTTCCAAAAACTGCGTATTTTTGCCCACTGTGAACAGTGATTTTTCCCTAGCGTGAACACCCGATTTTCTCCACTGTGAACACTGAATTTTCTCTAAGCGTGAACACTTTTTCCGCCAGGCAAAATTCGGTGTTCACGGTACGCAAAATTTAGCGCACGCAGCCCAATCCCCCCCGTATTCCTCTTGCAGGTACTGGCTACGGCCGTAACCTGCGTTCCCTTTGCCTGTTCATCAGCTATCGGGAGCGTGAATGACTACCAAGAGGGTCACCATGAGTAAGTTAAAAGAAATCCTGCGCCTCAAGTACGACGCGCAGTTGTCGCAGCGGCAAATTGCCCGGTGCCTGAACCTGTCCATCGGCGTCATCTCCAAGTATCTGCAGCGCGCGGAGGCAGCGGGACTCAGCTGGCCACTGCCAGATGGCGTGTCAGAGGCCGAACTGGAAGCTCAGCTGCAGCCAGGGCGTTGCCGTTCGACCTCCGCCGACCTGGCCGAGCCAGACTTCCCGGCGATTGAGCAGGAGCTCAAGCGCAAGGGGATGACCCGGCAGTTGCTGTGGGAGGAATATGCCGAGGCACACCCCGGCAATCACTACTGCTACTCCCGATTTACCGTCCTGTTCCGGCGCTGGCGTCAAGCTCAGCAGCTGTCGATGCGCCAGACCCACCAGGCGGGCGAGAAGCTGTTTGTGGATTACTGCGGGCCGACGCTGGCGGTAGTCAACCCCGATACTGGCGAGATCCGCAGCGCCCAGGTGTTTGTCGCTGTCCTCGGCGCCAGTTCCTATACCTTTGCCGAGGCCACCTGGACACAGGGGTTGCCAGATTGGATCGGCTCCCACGTCCGGGCGCTTGAATTCTATGGTGGCGTGCCCGACGTGGTGGTGCCGGATAATTTAAAGAGTGCCGTCAGCAAAGCCTGCCGCTACGACCCCGAGCTGAACCCCAGCTACCAGCAATGGGCCGAGCACTATGGTGTTGCCGTTGTGCCGGCACGCCCTTACAAACCCAAGGATAAGTCCAAGGCTGAGGTCGGGGTTCAGATCGTAGAGCGTTGGATCATGATGCGTTTGCGACATCACACCTTCCATACCCTGGCCGCCGTCAACCAGGCGATTCGTTCGCTGCTGGATGAGCTGAATCGCCGCCCCTTCAAAAAGCGGCCTGGCTCTCGGGTGACGCAGTTCGAACAGCTCGACAAGCCGGCCCTGGCACCCCTGCCCGAGACCCCTTACCAGTATCGCCACATCAAAAAGGCCCGGGTTCACCTCGACTACCACGTCGAGTACGAGGGCCATTATTACTCTGTCCCTTACCAGCTGGTGAAGGAAGAGGTCATGGTCCATGCCGGCGAGACGACACTGGCCGTCTTCCATCAGGGGCGCCAGGTCGCCCTTCACCCACGCGCCCATCATGCCGGCGGCCATACCACCGACAGCCAGCATATGGCCAAGGCCCATCGCAAGCATCAGGAATGGTCACCACAACGCTTCCTCAATTGGGCGGGGAGCATCGGGCCGCACACCCACACTGTCATCCAGTATCAGCTGGAAAGTCGTCGGCATCCCGAACACGGTTATCGCGCCTGCCTGGGGTTGCTCCATCTCAGCAAAAAATACGGCAAGACGCGGCTGGAAGCCGCCTGTCACCGCGCCACCCAGATCGGCGGTATGCACTATAAAAATATCGCCGCCATCCTCAGTAACAGCATGGACAAGGTACCGCTGGACAACCCCAGCACCCCGCGACAAACCCCGCTACCGCTGGCACACGACAATGTCCGCGGCAGCGAGTATTACCACTAGCCCTCACGTCCTCAATCACTCACAAGGAGACATCCAATGCCTCAACACACCTTGCAACAACTGCACCGCCTGCGATTAACCGGCATGGCCGACGCCCTCTCGCGACAACTGGATCAGCCTGGAACCTATGAGGAACTCGGCTTCCTGGAGCGTCTTAAACTGCTAATCAATAGCGAAGCCACCTGTCGCGATAACCGTAAAATCACCCGGTTGCTGAAACAGGCAAAATTGCGCCTGAATGCGCAGGCGGCGGACATCGATTACCGAGCCCGTCGTGGCCTTCACAAAGACACCCTCGCGCAACTGCTGCAGCTGGACTGGATCCGGCATCACCGTAATCTGCTGATAGAAGGGCCTACCGGTACGGGAAAAACCTTCCTGGCCTGTGCCCTGGGCCAAAGCGCCTGTGAGCATGGGATCTCGGTACGTTACTTCCGCGCCAGTCGCCTGTTTGAAATGCTGACCATCGCCCACGGTGACGGCAGCTTTGGCAAGCTGCTCGCCCAACTGGCCAAGACGGAGCTAGGGAAGCTCTGCATAACCCCCGTAATTTGAGATAATTTTGCGATCACCTATTTCAACCGGACTACTGCATGAGCCAGCTGACCTTCGCCGAAGCCGAGTACCGGAACAAAAAGCGTAAAACGCGGCGGGAGCTGTTCCTGGAAAAAATGGATGGCTTGATTCCCTGGGCCAAGCTGGAGAAGAAGCTCCGCAAGTACTACCCCAAGGGTGAGAATGGAAACCCGCCGTATCCGCTCCCCATTATGCTTCGGGTGCACTGCCTGCAATTATTTTACAACCTCAGCGACCCGGCGATGGAAGATGCGTTGTACGAGATTGAGTCCATGCGCCGCTTTGCAGGGCTACGCTTGTCTGATCGGCTACCAGATGAAAGTACTATCCTCCGCTTCCGTCATTTTTTAGAGCGCCACAAATTGGGCGAAGTGATCTTCGATACCGTGAGCGCCCAGTTGCGTCAGCAGGGTTTGATGATGCGTGAAGGCACCATTGTTGATGCCACGATTATCGCCGCACCCAGCTCAACCAAGAATCAGGATGGCGAGCGAGACCCGGAAATGCACCAGACCAAGAAAGGCAATGAGTGGCACTTTGGCATGAAGATGCATATTGGCGTGGATGACCAGGACGGCTTGATTCACAGCATCGAGACCACAGCTGCGAATGTGCATGATCTCACTGCGGCAGATCAGCTTCTTCATGGAGAAGAGCAGCGGGTCTGGGGTGACGCGGGTTATACCGGCATCCATAAGCGAGACGCATTTAAAGATCGGGATGTCGATTGGCGTATCGCGCTACGCCCCGGCACCCGGAGCAAGCTGGCTGATCAGCTGCAGGAAATGCTGGAGGGGATAAAGGCCAGCGTTCGCGCCAAGGTTGAGCATCCGTTCCGGACGATCAAGCAACAGTTTGGCTATACGAAGGTTCGCTACCATGGGCTGGCGAAAAACACCAACCGCCTGTATGTGTTATCAGCGTTTACCAACCTGCTGAGAGCGGAGAAATACCTGCCCTCATAGGGTAGGTACGCCTGTAGTCAGCCAAATGGCTGCCTACAGGCTGAGATGAACTGAGGATTGCTGCGTTTTACGCCGTTGACGCGGAAATTTGGCGATATTTTATAAAAGGGAGAGGTTGTGCAGACCTTCCTTAGTATTTGGCAGCTTCTTATCATACTGACTATTGTAGCCATGCTATTTGGTACAAAAAGACTGAGAAACATTGGCTCTGATCTTGGTGGCGCAATAGCGGGCTTCAAAAACAGCCTAAGCAACAAAAACGATGAAACACAAACTCTATCACCGCATGACAAAGAATAATCCACGCGCACCAAACCCTTGCCCAAATACCGAAATATATCCAACCGCGCATAGATAAAATTCCATGGCGAAACAACAAATATTCGCAATCCTGACATTACCTTCGCAAAACTGATAGCCCCCTTTCCTTCTCATTAATATCATTTACCAGTAACGGCTTAACGGCCGACTCGAAACCCAAGTTACCAATAAAAAGGTGGTATAAATGAGTGAAGTAATGAATCGCCAAAAAACACGAAATTTGGCTACCCGAGACAAAAAACGATACTTTTGGTGGCTTCCGCTTTTTATTGCGATCTCCCCCATTGTTGGAATCGAATTTTATAAAACCACCGGAAACGCCATCTATGCCTGGTTTACACCGATTCTATGGTATTTATTTGTCCCTCTAGGTGACTTTTTGTTTGGTAGAGACGACAAAAACTATAGTGCACAGCGTGCCGACGAGCTAGAGAATGACAACTACTACAAATGGTTGGTTTTCCTGTCGGTCCCCCTGTTTTTTGTAACTTGGATGTATGGTGCTTGGTGGGTGTCAACCCAAGCTGTCTCCGTATCCGACTACCTTGGTATGACGATCGGTGTTGCCTTGACCAATGGACTGGCACTGGTAGTTGGACATGAGTTGGGACACAAGAACAATCGCCTGGAAAAGAACCTAGCCAAATGGGTTCTGGCAGTACCCGCTTACGGGCATTTCTCTGCTGAACACAATCGCGGCCACCACAAAGATGTCGCTACCCCTGATGATCCCGCATCTGCAAGGATGGGAGAGTCATTGTACCGCTTTGTTCTTCGAGAAATTCCTGGTGCTTTTGTCAGAGCCTTTCATGATGAAAAGGTACGACTCGAGCGAAAGGGTAAATCCGTAATCAGTGCCGAAAACCAGATCCTACAGTCATTCGCGATTACCTTTGTTCTCTATGGAGCTGCACTGACACTATGGGGCACTGTTGTTATTCCTTTTATGGTCATATCAACTTTGTGGGGCTGGCAGTTTCTATCCACGTCCAACTATATCGAACACTACGGTCTACTGCGCCAGAAACAAGAAGACGGTCGCTTTGAGCGCACACGCCCTGAGCACTCATGGAACGCTGATTTTCGAGTTTCCAACCTCGTAACCTATCACCTCCAGCGCCACTCAGACCACCACTCCCGACCAACCCGCCGTTACCAGGTATTGCGCAGCGACGACGCCCCCGAACTTCCCACTGGTTACGCTGGCTGTTTCACCATGGCTTACTTCACACCGATCTGGCGCAAAGTCATGGATCCAAAAGTACTCGAGGTCTATGGCGGAGACATTCTCAAAGCTAACCTCGACCCCAAACACCGCGATGCACTCATTGCGAAATATGGGAGAGCATCCTAATGGCTAGTTATCGCTGCCCCGGTTGTGGCTATACATATGACGAAGATAAAGGCGATGAATTCGAAGGCTTTCCTGCGGGTACTCAATGGCAAGTGGTTCCCGACGACTGGTCCTGCCCCGACTGCTCTGTTAGAGACAAAATAGATTTCGAAAAAGTCGAGGACCAATGAAGAATGGCCAAATACGAATGCATCGTGTGTGGGTTTATTTATGACGAAGCACTTGGTCTTCCTGAGGACGGAATCCCCCCAGGCACAAAATGGGAGGACATACCGGACGACTGGACATGCTTTGAATGCAGCTGCCCCAAAACCGACTTTGAACTACTTAAATGAAAGATCATTACAATGAAAAACAATAAACTTGGAATATCACTTTTTCCACTCCTAACCGCTGCGGCGGTTTTAACCCTGAGTGCCTGCTCGAACGGGTTCAACAAATATATTAGCAATGGCATAGACGCCACACCGCAGAAGAGCACAGCGAATACCGACTGGCCGATGCACGGGAACAACCGCTACGAACAACGCTTTTCTGAACTTACCGATATCAACGCTAAAAATATCTCTGAACTTGGGCTTGCCTGGTATATCGACCTTCCTGAAAATCGCGGCCAGGAAGCAACGCCTCTGATTATCAATGGAGTGATGTATACGACCTCAGCATGGAACCATGTTCATGCATTGAATGCCAAAACCGGTGAAATACTCTGGCAGTACGACCCGAAGGTTCCGAAAAAACAAGGAATTAAAGGCTGCTGCGATTCAGTCACCCGCGGCCTGGCCTACGACAAAGGCCGCGTTATTCAGGCTACCCTCGATGGCCGCCTGATCGCCCTGGATGCCAAATCTGGTATTCCATTATGGGAAACCCGCACCTTCAAAAACACACTCAACTACACAATCACTGGTGCTCCTCGCGTGGCCAGGGGAAAAGTTTATATCGGTAATGGCGGAGCAGAATACGGGGTTCGAGGCTATATCTCAGCCTATGATATAAATAGCGGTAAACTTGTGTGGCGCTTTTATACCGTCCCCAGCTCCAAAAACTTAGATTCTGGCGTTGAGCCAGAGGCGTTGATGGCCAAAACCTGGTCGGCACAGGGCAGCGATCTGGAGAAAGGTGGTACAGTCTGGGACAGCATCGTTTACGACCCTGACACCAACAGTATTATCTTCGGTGTCGGCAATGGGTCTCCCTGGAATCCGAATATTCGCTCACCTGGCGGCGGCGATAATCTATTCCTTTCCTCTATCGTGTCGGTGAACGCCGACACCGGCAACTACAATTGGCACTATCAGACTACACCAGGGGAAGCTTGGGACTACACCGCAACGCAACCGATCGTCCTTGCTGATATGGAATTCGATGGCACGATGCGTAAAGTCGCCATCCAGGCTCCAAAGAACGGCTTTCTTTACATCCTCGACCGCATTAACGGCAAGTTGCTATCAGCTAAACCCTTTGTAGACGTCACCTGGGCCTCGCATGTCGATATGACAACCGGCCGACCGGTAGTAAATCCGGAAGCCGAATATTGGAAGACTGGGAAGCCGGCTCTGGTCATGCCGTCATGGATGGGAGGACACAATTGGCACCCGATGGCCTTTAACCCCAACAACAATGTCATCTATATCCCCACCCAAACATCAGCATTTCCCTACCTTGCTGAAGATGAACAAACACCGTCAAAACTGGCAGTAAACCTCGGTGTCGACACAAAGGCTGCGAACCTGCCCGATGACCCAAAAGTTATCCAGGCAGTTAAAGATGCAACCAGCGGGGCACTACTCGCAAGAGACCTAAGAACTGGAAAGGATTTATGGAAGGTCGGATATCCCGGCGTCTGGAACGGCGGTGTGCTAGCCACTGCGGGTGAAATCATTTTTCAGGGATCGGCGACTGGTTACGTAAACGCCTACCGCGCCGACAATGGTGAAAGGTTGTGGCGTTTCAATGCGCAAACCGGCGTCGTGGCACCACCGGTGACATACAAAATTGATGGCGAACAATATATTGCGGTCAATGCTGGCTGGGGTGGTATTATGCCATTGATGACTGGTGAGCTGACAAAGGATGCCGCTCAGCAATATCCACGTAACATCAGTCGACTACTTGTCTTCAAACTCGGTGCTAGTGCAAAGTTACCTGTCGATGATCGCGTGGCCCTACAGATGGCTCCAGTCACAACACAGATCGACAAAGATGCCGCACACAAGGGTTTTGAGACATACGACCGCTACTGCGTCGTCTGCCACGGAGGTGGTGGTGTAGGTGGTGGAGTTGTGCCGGACCTTCGCTTTTCAGGCATTACCCAATCGGAAGAAGCCTGGGCTTCGGTAGTTCTAGGCGGCATACTCGAAAGCCGCGGCATGGTGTCATTCAAATCTGAACTGGATGCCGGGGATGCGGAAAATATTCGCCAGTTTATTCTTGATCGAATTCGCTATGCACACGAGGTTGGCGATACCAGCCGGCCGTATCGTTAATCCAATAGTGAACGTTGTCCCTCGTCAGTAAATAATAACAGCGTTTCCCGAGGTTCCAGATGAGTTTTTACGATAATAAAATCCTTCCTCATATTCTAGATACCCTCTGTAGCCACGGGGCAGTGATGAGCCAACGTGAACGTGTTGTACCACGTGCACGCGGAGTGGTTCTCGAAGTCGGTATGGGTAGTGGCATCAATTTGCCGCTTTACAACCCTGATATCGTTGATTTCGTCTGGGGACTTGAACCAGCAGAGGGAATGCGCAAAAAAGCCCTGCCCAACTTGGCCAAGTCACCAGTCGAAGTAAAATGGCTGGATCTGCCAGGGGAGAAAATTCCACTCGACGACGAGAGCGTCGATACAGTATTGCTGACCTATACCCTTTGCACTATATCCGACTGGCAAAGCGCCCTTGAACAAATGCATCGTGTGCTTAAACACGAAGGGAAACTGCTGTTTTGTGAACATGGCCATTCGTGTCATGAACCGGTCTCAAAATGGCAACACAGGATTACACCAATGTGGAAGAAACTAGCCGGCGGCTGTCATCTGAACCGATCGATCAGCGAAATGATTTCGTCAAGTGGATTCACCATTACCGAGCTCGATAACTGCTATATGGAGAGCTTTCCGAAAATCACCGGTTATATGTATATCGGTGAAGCAGAAAAACAGATCGATTGATACATACGCCCGCCGTTTCTAGACAATAACTTGCGGCGGGGTGTAGTATCAGGATTCTGGTAGCGACGTATGCAAGTTGACTATGATGAATAATAATATTGACGAGGTTTTACAATCGGTCTTCGAAAACAGCTCCGATCCTGACGATGCTTGTGAGCGAGTCAGCGCGTTGTACCAGCCCCATGATCTGAAGCTATGCCACCCCAGAGACCAACTACGCGCACAGATGAAACACCGCGACGTTCGCGACACTTCCCTGAGCCGCCTACTCTACAATGCTGAAATCCAAATAGACTCCGAGCCGTTTAAAGATTTTTATCTGGTCATGCTGCCAAGTAGTGGCCATTTCAATGTAAAACAAAACTTCATCGAAGGAGTTGCCTCCCCAAGCAAACCGATCATCCTCGATGCCGACAAACACATCGATATGCGTTGGTCTGAGGACTGTAGTAACCTGATATACAAAGTTAACCGACGACTGCTCGATGAAACACTTTATCAGAGTTATGGCATAGAAGCTAAAAACGCGGTTGAATTCAACTCATCAACAACCGGACTCGCCTCACTGTCTGAATTTTCGGAAGCACTGGGAAATTTTCTGATTAACAACCCCTACGCAAATGACATGGCGAAAAATCCCGAACTGTTCGAAAAAATTGAACAAGTGCTTGCGTTATCTCTACTCTCACAAGGAAACAGTTATAGCGAAGCAATCCTCAACGCTAAGTACGGGGTTAGACCTCGGGTGGTCATCAGGGCCAAAGAATTTATTGAAGAAAATTACACCCGCAAGCTGACAGTGTTGGATATCGCTAACGCAGTTGGTGTAAGTGCAAGAAGTCTACAGAAAGGCTTCGAACAGTACGAGCACACCACCCCTATGCTGTACCTACGTAAATGGCGTTTGCGTCGGGCGCGGGAACTGCTGGTTTTTTCTAGAAACCAGAATATTCGGGTCAAAGTTTCAGATATCGCCATGAGTTGCGGCTTTTTTCATTTCGGCAATTTCAGCAAACTCTACTGTGAATCATTTGGGGAAACTCCGTCCAAAACCCTGTCTGGAAGGCTTTGAGCCTACCCTTTATAGAAGACTTTCAGGACAGCAACGCCGTCCCAAGCTGATAAGACTTACCTCGCATCACTGCGATAATCAGTCCCTCTTGATTTTCCACGCAGACATCATAGACCCCGGTTCGACGGCCACGGGAGACTTCACAGCAACTTGCCCTCAAGGTATCGCCAAGCTTACCGGGTTTAACATATTCGATACTACATCCCTGCGCTACAGTCACTTTATTGTATGTGTTGCATGCAAAGGCAAATGCGGTATCCGCAAGCGAAAAAATGTATCCACCGTGACAACTGCCATGTCCCTGGATCATGTAATCCTGCACTGACATCGTGATTGTAGCGGTGCCGGGCGACACCGATTCGACATTCATCTGCAGGTGGCGGCTGGCGTCATCTCTTTGCATCAAGACCTCCGCACAGCGCTCCGCGAGCTCCTGAGCAGTGAGGCTTTCTACTGCCATGAATAGTTCTCCCACCTAGCCGCTATTTTGGTGATCGACTTACTTCTCATCAAAGTTGACGACGACCTTCTCGGAAATCGGGTGCGCCTGACAAGTCAGTATATAGCCACGTTTAAGATCACTTTCTTCGAGGCCATGAGTAATATCCTGATCCACCTCGCCTTCAACCAACAGAGCCTTGCAGGTAGAGCAAACGCCGCCTTTACAGCTATACGGTAGATCCATACCGTGACTCATGCCGGCATCTAGGATATTTTCGCCATCGGCGGCGAGATCGAAGGAACTTCCACGACCATCAAAAATAACCGTGACCTCGCTGGTCTTTCCAGCGTAAGCGTTAGCGCGAGCATGGTGTTTCTCAATTACGGCACTGGCATCGTCGGCAGAGGCCCCAAATAGCTCATAGCGTATACTGTTCTCTTCAATACCCAGTCCACGCAGGCCCCTTGATACCTCAGAGATCATCGACTCAGGGCCACAAATGTAATACTCATCATAGGATTTCAAGTCGATTAACTGTGTACCGAGAGCGCGCCCTTTGGCGTTATCGATACGTCCGTTGAGAAGATCGACGCCCTGGTCTTCACGGCTGAGAATATTGATCCACTGAAAACGCGTCAGATACTGGTTTTTAAGAAAGCTGAGTGCGTCGCGAAACATGATCGACGTCGTGCGCTTGTTGCCGTAGATCAGTGTTAACCGGCTATTGCTCTCAACATCTAGGATCGACTTGATATTGGATAGAATCGGAGTAATACCACTACCGGACGCAATAAACAGATAGTTCTTCCTATTCCCCTGACTGATATCAGCGCAGAAGTTGCCCTGTGGCGGCATAACCTCAATCTGTGCTCCTGCGACTAGAGCGTCATTCGCAAAATTAGAGAACTTACCACCCTCGACACGTTTTACCGCGATCGTCATGGCAGCATCGTTGATACCAGAGCAGATCGAATAGGAACGTTGTACCGACTCACCGTCGATATTGGCCCGCAGGGTGAGGTACTGGCCCGGCCGATATTTGTACAGTTCAGCTTGTTGCGCTTCGACATTAAAGCCAATCACAACAGCCGAATCCGTTTCTTTCTGCACACTGGAAATGGTCAGCGGCTGGAATCCTCTCGTACTCATTATCCCGATTCTCTCTTATCTTAATCGTTACAGATTCTTAAAATAGTCAAACGGCTCACTACAGCTTCGGCACTGATAGAGTGCCTTACAGGCGGTGGAGCCAAAGTGGCTTACCAGTTTGATATCGAAGGAACCACAGTGCGGACAAGCAATACCTTCATCATCTTTTTGCGACGGCGCTATACCGTAATCCGCCAGCTTTCGCTTTGCCTCAACAGACATCCAGCTGGTAGACCAGGCCGGGTGAAGTTGACGCAAGACCTCAACCCGTTCATAGCCTGCATTTTTCAGGCAGAGCTCAATATCCTCCGCCATAGCGTTAATGGCAGGGCATCCGGAATACGTCGGCGTGATGGATACGGTTACCGCTCCGTCCGTTACCAGCACATCCTGAAGCACGCCCAGCTCCCAGATACTGATTACCGGCACCTCGGGATCCTTGACACTGTCGAGCAGGTTCCATATCTCCGGCACTACTGAAGAACGTCGACGCTCACGGCGCTCAAACTCTTCCTGCGGCAGAATCGGGATAAGGTTGTTTTCACTCACAAACCGGATCCTCGTCAGTTACCACGTACAACCCGGGTACGCACGCTGAACAAACTGCATTTCCGACAAGAGGTGTCCCAAGTGCTCCGTGTGAAAACCTGTACGCCCGCCTTTTACGCGCCAGGCCACATCCGGTAAGGTCACGCCGGCCTCGGCAAAGGTGGCATCACAGGCTGAACGCCAACCCTGTTCAAGACTCGCTCTGTCTACAGCAACACCCTTCTCAGCCAGCTCCTTTTCCAGCGCGTCCATTTCAAACAGTTCGGGCGTGTAGCCAATCAACTGTTCCAGCGCAGTTTGCAGCCGCGCCCTGCTCTCCTCAGTTCCATTCCCCAGGCGCAACATCCATTCTTTGCTACGACGCAGGTGGTAGAGAGTTTCTTTCAGTGACTTTTCGGCAATTGCCGCTAGCGTTTCATCAGCGGACTGCGTCAGTGCCGTCAGGAACAGCAGTTCGAATTCATCCAGCAAATACTGTCTTGCGGTGGTGAAGGCGAAGTCGCCTCGCGGTAATTCATAGATCAGCAGGTTGGTGTAGTCCAGACAGTCTCGGTCGTAAGCCAGTGTGTCTTCAGTAACACCTTCACCCGTCAATTCTGCCGCGTAGGTCAGGAAGTTACGTGCGCGACCGATATAGTCCAGAGCCACATTGGTCATAGCCAGATCTTCCTCGAGGAAAGGGCCGTTACTGCACCACTCGCTCAGACGATGGCCGTGAATAACGGAGTCATCGCCAAGCCGGATGGCATAAGCCGCAAGATCTTGTTGGTTATCAGTAGTCATACGCGGGCTCACATATTGTTAACTTTATCGGGAAGCTGGTAATGCGTCGCATGGCGATATGGCTTGTCATCCAGCGGGTCATAAAAGCTATCGCAGTCGCTTTCCTGAGAAGCACAAATGTCCGACGAATTAACCACCCAGATGCTGATACCTTCCCCGCGACGGGTATAGACATCACGCGCGTATTCCAAGGCCTGCTCGGCATCTTCAGCGTGCAGACTACCGACATGCTTGTGATCGAGACCGCGACGGCCGCGAACGAACACTTCATACAACTTCATATTGGATTGAGACATGATTTCTATTCCTCAAGCAGTGCGGGCTGCAGATCTTTTACTTTCGTAGGCATCGAGCGCTTCGCGAACCCAGGCGCCCTCGTCATGGGCGCGGCGATGATGCGCAACACGGTCGCGGTTACAGTGTCCGTTTCCGGCGATGACTGAATAAAACTCCTCCCAGTCGATTTCGCCGAAATCGTAATGCCCACGATCCTCATTCCAGCGCAGATCCGGGTCTGGCAGCGTCAAGCCAATCGCTTCTGCTTGCTCTACACTTTGATCTACAAACTTCTGACGCAACTCGTCGTTGGACTGCCGTTTAATTTTCCAAGTCATAGACTGACCAGAGTGCTGGGAATCCGAATCGTGGGGGCCGAACATCATCAGCGATGGCCACCAGAATCGATTCACCGAATCCTGAGCCATTTTGCGCTGACGCTCGTCGCCCTCCATCAGGGTCATCAGAATGTGGTAGCCCTGACGCTGATGGAAACTTTCCTCTTTACAGATACGCACCATGCCTCGGGCGTAGGGACCATAGGAGGTCCGTTGCAGCGAAACCTGGTTTACGATGGCAGCACCATCAACCAGCCAGCCAATTGCGCCCATATCTGCCCAAGATAACGACGGGTAGTTAAAAATAGAGGCATACTTGGCAGCCCCGGTATGCAGTGCATCAATCAGCTCTTCCCTTGAAATACCCAAGGTTTCAGCAGCGCTATACAGATACAGGCCATGACCGGCTTCATCCTGAACCTTGGCCAGCAATACCGCTTTCCGATGCAAACTTGGCGCACGGGTAATCCAGTTACCCTCGGGCTGCATGCCAATCACTTCAGAGTGTGCGTGCTGTGAGATCTGGCGAATCAGATTTTTGCGGTATGCCTGCGGCATCCAGTCTTTAGGCTCGATTTTTTCTTCGTTATCTATGCGGCGTTGAAATTCGGCTTCCAGCGTCTTTTCATCGGCAGAACGATTCATTTCATTCGTTGATAAACTCATGGCTCATTCCTCTTAGTCAGAAACACGTTCAATAACCAGCGCAATGCCCTGGCCTACCCCGATACACATAGTGCACAGCGCATAACGCTGCTTTTTTTCAATCAATTCATACATGGCGGTAGTCACCAACCGTGCGCCGCTCATCCCGAGAGGATGGCCGAGCGCGATGGCTCCGCCATTGGGATTAATACGCGGATCGTCGTCCTTCAACCCGAGGGCCCGGATAACCGCAAGCCCCTGGGACGCAAAAGCCTCATTCAACTCGATCACGTCCATATCATTGATACTCAGGCCCACCAGCTCCAGTACCTTCTTCGAAGCTTCATAAGGGCCAAACCCCATTATCGCGGGTTCAAGACCACTGGAAGCCATACCCAAGATCTTGGCTTTTGGCTGCAGACCATGCTGCTTTACTCCATCAGTGGAGGCGATCAACAGCGCGCAAGCGCCATCGTTAACACCAGACGCATTACCAGCGGTCACACTGCCACTCTCCCGAAACGGGGTCGGCAATTCTGATAATTTCTCGTAGGTTGTCCCGGGGCGGATATGCTCATCCTTGTCAAAAACCACCGGATCACTCTTACGCTTTGGAATAGTGACTGGCGTCACTTCAATGTCGAAACGACCCGAGGTTTGCGCTGCATGGGCTTTGGCGTGGGAGCGTACTGCAAATGCGTCCTGGTCCTCTCGACTGATATTAAACGTGGCGGCCACGTTTTCTGCGGTCTCAGGCATGGAGTCTATGCCGTACTGCGCTTTAATGGACTTGTTAACAAAACGCCAACCAATGGTGGTGTCGTAGACTTCCGCTCGACGATCAAATGCCGATCCGGCTTTCGGCATAACAAATGGCGCGCGGGACATGGATTCAACTCCCCCGGCAATCGCCAGATTAATTTCACCGGCACGAATAGCGCGCGCTGCCGTTCCAACGGCATCAAGCCCCGATCCACAAAGCCGGTTTATCGTCATACCCGGCACACTCGCAGGTAGTCCCGCCAGCAGGGCACTCATTCGCGCAACGTTGCGATTGTCCTCACCAGCCTGGTTTGCGCAGCCGTAAAATACATCGTCGACTTTTTCCCAGTCGACAGAGGGATTTCGTTCCATAAGTGCCTTCATAGGCACGGCGCCCAAATCATCGGCGCGAACCTCGGCAAGCGTACCGGCATATCGACCGATCGCCGTGCGCTGAGCATCGCAGATATAAGCGACTAGCGGCTCCATTGATTATCTCCGTTCATCTTCTTGTCTTATTGACGCAGCGCGAGCAAAACTCGCATTCTAAAAACTAGCGACCGACAAATTCAGGGGTGCGCTTATTCATAAACGCATCGACCCCTGCCTTGTAGTCTTGTGTTTGTCCCGCTGCGCGCATCAACTCTTTTTCCAACTCGAGCTGCTCATCCAGTGTATTTGTGGCCGACGCATACAAGGCTTGCTTAGTAAAGGCAAAGCCCTTCGTCGGCTGTGTAGCAAGAGTGGTCGCCATCTCACGAGACTGCTCAACGAGTTGGTCGTCATCAATAACGTCCCAAATCATGCCCCATTCTTTTGCCTGCTCTGCCGAAATTTTTGGGCCGAGCATCGCCACCGCTTTGGCGCGCGCCATACCTAGAAGACGTGGTAAATGCCAGGTACCACCGGAATCCGGGATCAAACCCAGCTTGCAGAACGACTCGATGAAGCTAGCAGATCGCGCGGCAATCACGATGTCGCAGGCCAACGCGATATTGGCACCCGCACCCGCAGCAACACCATTCACTGCACAGATCACAGGTTTTTCCATACTGGTAATCATCCTGACAACGGGGTTGTAGTACTTCGCTACCGAATCCCCTAGGTCGGGAGAAGCCTCACCCGGCGCGACCGCTCGGTCGTTCAAATCCTGTCCTGCACAAAAACCGCGGCCTTCGCCGGTCAGCAACACACAGCGTATCGATTGGTCATCGGCGCAACGCGTCAACGCATCCCTAAACTCCAAATGCATTTCCACAGTAAAACTGTTCAGTGCCTCAGGACGATTTAGCGTAATGAAGGCAGTACCGGCCTCAACCACGAATCGAATATTTTTATAGTCCATCGTCTTCCCCCCTATCTGCGAATCAATCGTCGCGACGCTCAACCAGCGTCATGATGTCGTACACAGCAACGGGTTCGTTATGTTGATTAACAACTTCGATAGCCCACTGCACAACACCGTTGGCTTTTTCGTCACCACGTTTTGCTTTTTTGATCTTCTTTTTCACTGTCAGTTTGGCTTGGATCGTGTCGCCGATTCCCACCGGCTCAATAAAGCGCAGACTCTCCAGGCCATAGTTGGCAATAACCGGCCCCTTGCCGGGATCAACGAACATGCCTGCTGCGGCGGAAAGCACAAAGTATCCGTGAGCGACGCGCTTACCAAAGAACGAGTCTTGGGCAGCAATCTCGTCGAAGTGGGCATAGAAATGATCACCGCTGACACAACCGAAGTTAACAATATCGGCTTCCGTCACCGTACGGCGATGTGTTACCAGCGTTTCGCCAATAACGAGATCTTCAAAATATTTTCGGAACGGATGTACCCCATCAGATTCCACCAAGGCGCCGCGATGGTACTCAGACGTGACCGCCATTAGTGAGCCAGGTGAGCCCTGAATTGCTGTACGCTGCATATAGTGCTTAACAGCCCGCAAGCCGCCCAGCTCTTCACCACCACCCGCGCGTCCCGGACCGCCATGGACCAACGGCATCAATGGCGAGCCATGACCTGTAGATTCTTTCGCGCAATCGCGATTCAGGATAAGCATACGGCCGTGCCATGCGGCCGCCGAGGTAATCAGCTTCTTGGTTTCGACGTTGTCGTAGCTGTAAACAGATGCGACCAGACTACCCTTGCCAAGCTTGGTAATATCAATGGCGTCGTCCAACTCGTCGTAAGGCATAACGGTAGTGACCGGACCGAAGGCTTCAACTTCGTGCACCAGTGTCTTTTCAAACGGACGGTCGCAATACAAGACGGTTTTTGGATAGAACGCGCCTTTGTTCTTGTCTGCACCGATGACCTCAAAGTCATCGCTGCCGCCGTGTACTATTTCGCACTCTTGAGTCAGGCGGGCGACCTGTTCCGCCACATCACGTACCTGATCGCGACTGATCAACGCCCCCATGCGAACACCTTCGTGGGAGGCATCGCCCATCGCGATTTTATCCAGCTTTGTCGACAAACCATCAATGACTGCTTTAACCTTTTCACGCGGCACAATCACACGGCGAATAGCCGTACATTTCTGACCGGCCTTGATGGTCATTTCCTTGCTGATTTCCCGTAAGAACAAGTCGAACTCAGGGTCGTCTTCCGACACCGATTTACCCAGGATGGCGGCATTGAGAGAATCCGCTTCCATAGTAAATGGAATGGAGTTTTCAATAATGTTGGGATGCGTGCGCAGCTTTCGCCCGGTACTGGCCGAACCAGTAAACGTCACCACATCCTGCTCATTCAGGTGTTCGAGCAAATCCCCAACCGAGCCACAAATAATCTGGATTGCACCTGCAGGAAAATAGCCACCATCAACGATATCTCTGACCATCGCCTCTGAAAGATAAGCGCTGGGCGTTGCGGGCTTAACAATCACAGGAACCCCGGCAATCAAACTGGGAGCAATTTTTTCCAGCATCCCCCAAATCGGAAAATTAAACGCATTGATATGTACCGAGACGCCCGGCTTAGACGTGAGAATGTGTCTCCCCAGAAAACTACCGTTTTTAGATAGCGTTTCCGTCTCCCCCTCAACCAGCACGGTATCGTTTGGCAGCTCGCGGGTAGCAAGGCTTGCATAAGAAAAAACTGTACCCAAACCACCTTCTATATCGACCCATCCATCAGCACGGGTTGCCCCAGTCTGTGCGGAGATTTCGTAGAACTTCTCCTTGTCAGCCATCAACGCCTTAGCCATGTTCTTCAGAGCCAGCGCGCGATCATGGAAGGTCATTTCACGAAGGGCTTTGCCACCGACTTCGCGACCGAAGCGAACCACATCCGCGAAATTGATGCCTTCACTACTGACGTGACAAACGGCTTCACCAGTGACGGCATTAAATGTTTCTACCCCTTGGCTGGTGCCCTCGTACCACTTTCCACATACGTAGCTGCTGAGCTTCATAGAACTGACTCCAATGCGCGAATTTTCCAGTCTTTATTAGCGGCACCCGTCGAACAGTGCCGAATTATTCAGGCGATCGATGAATCGGCCTTTTTCATTATGATACATAATTTTTACCTTTGGACAAGTTTTCTGTAACATATGAATCATCAAGAAGACGCTACATCACCGCAACAGGGGCACAGATATGTCTGCAGCAAACCCGTCAATATCTTTAGAATCAGCCAGTTACCAGATCATCGACGGGATTGCCGTCACCGCAATCAACAATCCACCCATCAACGCCATTTCAGCGGCCGTGCGACGCTCCCTGCTCGCCGCACTAAAAAAAGCAGAAGAAGATGGCGCGTCATTGCTGATGATTTACTGTGAGGGGAATACCTACATTGCCGGTGCAGACATCTCCGAATTCGGTAAACCACAGGACTTCCCACAGCTCCCAGATGTTGTTGCAGCGATTGAGAACGCGACTATTCCAGTCATGGTCGCCATGCACGGCAATGCTCTGGGCGGTGGGCTTGAGATAGCGATGGCCGGACACTACCGAAGCGCCCTAAGCGGCACCAAACTGGGCCTTCCAGAAGTTAAGCTGGGAATACTGCCGGGATCGGGAGGCACCCAGCGATTACCTCGATTGGTCGGCGCCGAGAAAGCGCTCGCAATGATATTGGAGGGTAAATCCATTAGCGGGGAGGAAGCACTTCAGGCTGGCCTGATCGACCGCACCCTCGACGGCGATCTCCGCGAATCAGCACTTAGCTATGCCAGAGAACTGGTACAAGCCAACGCATCGACCAGGCGTACCGGCCAGCTGTCAGTGGAAAACCCGGCACCCGAGTTGTTTGCTGCAGCGCGTGCAAAACAGGAGAAAAGTCGCAGCCAACTGCTTGCCCCTAACTACATTATCGACCTTATCGAAGCGGCAACATGCAGCTCTATAGAACTAGGTCAAAAGCTGGAGCGCGAACGGTTTGTAGAGTGCCGCGCCTCGTCGGGCTCCCAGTCACTTCGTCACCTATTCTTCGCGGAGCGCACTGCCGCCAAGCCCAAGGGGATTGGCAACGATATCCCGCCGCGCAGCATTGACCGGGTTGCCGTTATTGGCGCGGGTACCATGGGGGGCGGTATCGCCATGTGTTTTGCCACCGCAGGTTACGCGGTGACATTGGTCGAGTTGAGCAGCGACAACCTGCAGCGGGGGCTTGGCGTTATACAGGGCAATTACCAAAAAGCGGTCGATCGCGGCATTACGCAAAAAACGATTGCTGAAGAGGCCTTCAGGCGTATTACAGGCACCACGGACATTGGAAATATCAGCGACGCAGACTTAGTCGTTGAGGCAACATTCGAAAGCATGGATGTCAAAAGCGATGTATTTGCCAAGCTCGATGCCATTTGTAAACCAGGCGCCATCCTCGCTACAAACACCTCGTATCTCGATATCAATGAGATCGCAAGCATGACATCACGCCCACAGGACGTAGTAGGCGCTCACTTCTTCAGTCCAGCCCACATTATGAAACTATTGGAGGTCGTCCGCAGCGATAAAACCGCACCCGATGTCATCAAAACCCTGATGCAGGTCGCTAAGCGGATCGGCAAAATCCCCGTCACAGTTGGCGTGTGCTATGGGTTTGTCGGTAACCGGATGCTTCAGAAATATGCGCGCCAAGCTCAGCTTCTCCTCATTGAAGGCGCCACACCCGCGCAGGTCGACAATGCAATCAAAAGCTGGGGAATGGCGATGGGACCGTTGTCTGTCGCGGATCTTGCCGGATTGGATATCGGTTACTTCTCCCGTCGTAATCAGGGTATCGAGGTGGGTAGTCAGCCAGAATGCTCCGTACCCGACGAGCTAGTCGACGAAAAAAGGCTCGGAAGAAAGACACTGGCTGGATTCTACGGATACGACGCCGTTAGCGGGACACAGTTTGAAGATGACTACGTCGTCGAAAAGATAAAATCCCACTCAAATAGATGGGGAATTACCCGCCGGGCGATCTCTGATGAAGAAATTGTTGATCGTCTTATCCTGGCACTGGTCATAGAAGGCATCAAAATTCTGGAGGAAGGCGTTGCCGATAGATCCAGCGATATCGATGTCGTCTACGTTAACGGCTATGGCTTCCCCCGTTGGCGAGGCGGCCCAATGTTCTATGCGGAGACGATTGGACTGGAGACTGCTCTTCAGCGCATCAGACAATTCCAGCAACAGACCTTGGATGATTTTTGGGAACCACCCACACTCCTGATCAAAGCAGCTGAGCAAGGGTCTGCAACGCTGGCTATACGCTAAGGAGAGCCTGGGCTGGCCCGACAATCGACTTCAGCTTGCAAGTTGCCTAAACTGCCGCCTAGGCGTTGGAGGTAACAGGGCCATAACAGGCTCCAGGGTCGCTCTGTTCGCCGGTATAGAGACAAGGAAAAGAATCAGTAATGCCGAAGATTACTCGAAGTCCATCACTCGTCAGCTGGATAGAACGCTATATTGCAACGGAGCAACCACGCTCAAAATCTCTGATCATTACCGTATTTGGCGATGCTATCTCGCCCTTTTCCGAGGGCATTTGGCTGGGTGAGCTTATAAAGCTCATGGAAGCTTTTTCAGTGAACGAACGCTTGGTCCGTACCAGCGCATTTCGTCTGGCGGACGAGGGCTGGCTATCGTCAAGAAAAGAGGGCAGACGTAGCTTTTACTCACTGACCGACGCAGGAACACGGCGCTTTGAGTCGGCGTATAAGCATATTTACCAAGAGTACAGTATTGATTGGGATGGAAAATGGACCCTGGTGGTTCTGCAAAAGAACATCGAAGCCACGACAGAGCGATCTGAGCTACGGAAAGAACTTGAGTGGAATGGTTTCAGCCTTCTCTCGAACGGTATTTTCCTCCATCCCCTCGCCACCCTTGATACCGCTAGGCAAATCATTGAGCGGAATGGCTATCAAGACCTAGCTATCCTATTCAGAGCTGAGTCCGCTGGAGATAGCAATGGTTTGAACAGCCTCACGAAGATTAGGGAGAGCTGGAATCTTGAGGAGGTTGAGCACCTCTACCGGAAATTCATCAATGACTTCACGCCCGTTCTGGACCTGGTACATGAGGATAAACTATCACCATTAGTCGCCTTTCAATTACAAACACTCATGATCCACTCATTCCGGCGAGCAAACTTGCATGACCCACTCCTGCCCACCGAACTGCTTCCGGAAAACTGGCCCCACACTCAAGCCTACGAGATATGCAAGGATATCTATAAGGTAACGTGTGAACAGGCACACGCCTTTCTCTCCATGCATGCAGATGTTCCGGCTGACTTGCGCAAGGGAAACAGACTGAACATTTCCGTTGTCGATCGATTCAAATAGATTACCGCTCAATTCCTCATGCATATCGATAGAGCGAAGCGACATTTTGCCTGAAGGAAGATTACCCAAGCGAACAACGCAAACGTCCCCCGAGAAGCCACCGGCCTAGATAGCCGCCTATCAGGCCAATATCGGTGACCTACAATTCCCCCAGCGACTACCAGTTTATTTGCGCGCCGCCGTGAATCGGTGGCAGGTCAAGGGGAGACAAAATACCCGCCTTGCCATCACAGACAGCAGGTATGGCATTCACAATGCGGTTCGCCGCCGAGGCGTTACCACCGCCTGCCGGGCCGGGTTCGATGCGGTCGTGGCCGTGATAGCTCACAACCAGATCCGGCGTGCCGGTGATCATCAATTGATGGCAACCCTGCCCCTCCGGCGGGTAGGGCCAGTCAGGGGCGCAGTCATCGTCAATGCGGGTCACATGCTCAACAACAATTCGCGCCCTGCCGTTCACCATGCCGCGCACTTCAAACCGGAAGGCGCCCTGGGTACCGGCTTCAAACTCGCCCATGCCGTCAACCTGAATGCTTCGCTCCAGCGCGACGCGCTCCACATGCGTCTCGATGCTATCGAGTGTCACATCCAGCACCTCGGCGACAATCGCCACCATCGGCGCCCAGACGATTTTCAGCGCTTCTTCCTCCAGCATACGCGGCAGCGTATCCATACTGAGGCCAAAGCCAATGACATTGCGCACAACGTCTGGCGCATCATAGAGGCCGTAATTGAAGATCTCCTGCATACGAATTTCTTCGATGCCCGACGCTACACCGCTGACCAGTATCGGCATAATATCCATTGATTCGGGAGAGCTAAGGAAGCTCTGCACAACTTCCCGCATTCATAAAATATGGTCGTTTTTCCGCGCCATATGCGCAAAACAACGCCATTCGCTGCTTCGCCTTGTCTGTAGTCAGCCATTTGGCTGGCTACAGACGCACCTTCCCTACGAAGGCAAGTATTTCTCCGCTCTCAGCAGGTTAGTAAATGCCGATAGGACATACAGGCGATTGGTATTTTTCGCCAGTCCGCGGTAGCGCACCTTCCCATAACCAAACTGCTGCTTGATCGTTCGGAACGGATGCTCAACCTTCGCACGAACGCTGGCCTTTATCCCTTCAAGCATTTCCTGAAGCTTGTCAGCCAGCTTGCTCCGGGTGCCGGGCCGTAGCGCGATGCGCCAATCGACATCCCAATCTTTAAATTCATCTCGCTTATGGATGCCGGTATAACCCGCGTCACCCCAGACCCGCTGCTCTTCTCCATGAAGAAGCTGATCTGCCGCATTGAGGTCATGCACATTCGCGGCTGTGGTTTCGATGCTGTGAATCAAGCCGTCCCGGTCATCCACGCCAATATGCATTTTCATGCCGAAGTGCCATTCATTGCCTTTCCTGGTCTGGTGCATCTCCGGGTCTCGCTCGCCATCCTGATTCTTGGTTGAGCTGGGCGCGGCGATAATCGTGGCATCAACAATGGTGCCTTCACGCATCATCAGGCCCTGCTGCCGCAACTGGGCGCTCACGGTATCGAAGATCACCTTGCCCAATTTGTGACGCTCTAAAAAATGACGGAAGCGGAGAATGGTGCTTTCATCTGGCAGCCGGTCAGACAGGCGCAGCCCGGCAAAGCGGCGCATGGACTCAATCTCGTACAACGCATCTTCCATCGCCGGGTCGCTGAGGTTGTAAAATAATTGCAGGCAATGCACCCGAAGCATAATGGGGAGCGGGTAAGGTGGGTTTCCATTCTCACCCTTGGGGTAGTACTTGCGGAGCTTCTTCTCCAGCTTGGCCCAGGGAATCAAGCCATCCATTTTTTCCAGGAACAGCTCCCGCCGCGTTTTACGCTTTTTGTTCCGGTACTCGGCTTCGGCGAAGGTCAGCTGGCTCATGCAGTAGTCCGGTTGAAATAGGTGATCGCAAAATTATCTCAAATTACGGGGGTTATGCAGAGCTTCCTTAGGTCGGCGTTGAACGATAACGCCGCTGTTATCGTGCTCGCCCTTAGTGGTGACGCTATGGAGTGGGAGCTAGGAAGCCCAATTTTTCGACGCCTCGTCATGGGCTGGAAGGTGATGCATCAAAAGCAGGTTGCAATTCTGGTTGAAAAAGCGGCAATAGCTTCTGATGAAATCAAGCAAGACTTAGCCTTGCTAGCTAGCTTGGGGGTGTTGATCGCAGAATACGATGGCAAAGCACCTTATCCGGGTGTTTGTGCGCCAGTGCAAGTCGGATACAGGGACGGTTCAAGCAAAACCCTTCTTGGGGATAATTTAATTGCCGCTTGCCCTGGAAGCCACTTTCTTGCAAGTGATGAGCAGTCGATGTGGGTAACAACTGATCAGTTTTCAGGATATCGATTCCAGAAAATTGATGCTGCGCAATGGCAAGCGCAGCGAAATGGCGCTGAAGTGGTAGAAGTTCATACTGAACTGAATGGCGCAGCTCGAAAAATGTCGTCGCGTTTTATCAGTTTGCTCGAGCAAAAGGCGCCTTCATTTTTCAAAGCTGTACGGGATGAAAAAGTCAGTCGGCTTGTTTACGAGGACCGATACCTAAAGTCTCCTTCATCGGTCATCATTCTGGCAGGCATGCTTCGAGGTTTCTCTTTGGACGAAAACTGCGCTGTCGAAATCCTAACCGCGAGAGCGACCAGCGACCGAATAGGGCGTTTTAACTGGCACGATTGGCTGGACGAGGAAGACCAACGGGTTGTCACCCAGGCGTTTTTGAAACTGAGTTTAAAAGATGCAGAAGAGAGCGGCCCAAAAATCCAGGTCAGCGTTGCTGATTCGGTTAAGGAGCTCACTCACAGGCGGGTGTTAACTCTCGAGTTAACGTCCGGTGAAAAATATACTCTGGCCTTCGATCAGGGCGTAGGGTACTGGACAACTAAGTCTGAATATCGGTACAGGGAGTTCGATTTCACTGATGACCCAAAGGCCCAGATTACTAGAATGCTGGAAATTGGAGCCGCCTGTGATGTTGTAAACTCGGGAGACTGGTCGACGGATATCACGATTTATCGCAGCGAAGATCGAAAAATATCGTAACTCGGAGAAGAATTATGACAGGCATCCTGTTTTATGCCGCATTCAGCACAGTGCTTGGTATCGCTTACCTGCTTTTTGCAAAGACACGAGACAAGGCGCTCTGAAATTCGACAAGTGTCATCACTTTTTTAGCATTCTGATCATAATTTGATCATTTCTGCTGCGTATCATAGCGGAAGGTTTACATGGTATCGTCTTTTTCGCTGAAGTTTGTAAATCTGCCTGCTGATTGAAAGATGCATGCCGATAATCTCTGCCAGATTTGATGACACTTGCCGAAAACTGATGACACCAATCACGGCATTCTCCGCAAGGCTTCCTTCTCATCAACGGCGTATTGCTAGTCCGGCTTACGTGGGAGATTTGTGGGGACCACATGTCCTCTACTATGCCAAACTATACCCAAAACAACGGACGCCTCGGATATTTTTCATTTAAAAACAGTAGCTTAGGAATTGGTTGGATTTCTCATAACCCGAAGGTCGTAGGTTCGAATCCTGCCCCCGCTACCACATTAAAGAACGGCAAATCAGTTACTTACTGGCTTGCTGTTTTTTTTCGCCTGTTGGTTTTTATAGCCTGTGACGCTTTGTGACGGTTTCTGTGACGGTTTTGAAAATCGAGAGACCGGAGGTGGGCTCATAAACGACCTTCGGGCATCCCGAGTTCGAAATGTCGCGCGCTTAAAATCCAAAGAATTATCTGGCAGTCGCAGCGTATACGCCTCGATGGCAATGAATATTGCTATTCAATAATGGACCGTACTTGTGCGTTGCTGTTTATGTGGTTTATTAGCTCAGCCGTTCGGCGAAGGCTAGATATACTGCCAGGCACCAGCATCGTGCTGCCATGGGAGAGATTATTGCGCAGCCCAGAAACAATTCCGATATAGTAGTGAACACCTAGGTTTCGAGTTAAACCATCTTGCAGGTCGTCAACGGTAATGTGGCGACTTGGATCTTCCGGTACTTGACCTGCAGCTCGCAATTTATCTGCAGAGCGCTTTCGCTCTTCTCGAATACCTGCTTTGGTAAGATCGTCCAACCGATCTCCGAAGTAAGCCGTATCCAGTAACCCTGCATCAAAAGCCCAGCGCAGTAGACGACCCAAACCAATTGGCGTCTTCCCGGGTGCAAGCTTCGCATGGATTCTCTTCAATGCAAGCTCAAGCGTACTAAATCCGACACTTTCTGCCACTTGGTGAAAGCGATAAACAAAGCGTGAATATAAAGCAACGTTCTTGGCAGTTTCAAAAAGCTGGCGAACGTCCACATCTATACTGGTATCTAGAGTGACCAAGGACAACTCAGCGTGAAAATCTTCAATCTCGCCGGCTAGGAACGGTCGATCATACTCAAAAATGGTCGATAATGATTTAAGGGGGTCTTTGACGTTTTCCATGGAAAGTACTCAGAGAACCGCGCACGACAGCTGACTAAAACATATTGCTGTATTCATGATTAGCCACCTATGGATATTTATCTTTACTGAATAACACATACCGAAGGGCATTTTTCAGTAAAGTCTTAAAAACTCATAAGGCCGGACTCGCCAGAAGCGGACATTGCCATTTTACTCACCTTTATCCGATAATTCATTTTTTAGCTCGTTTAGCTTTCCACATAACTTATCAATAAAGTCGCACACACTGTCGACCGCATTTTCAACCTCTGATTTACCCGAAGAAACTCTTTCAGATGTGCGAAAATCCAGTTCCTCTTCAGCCCAAGAAGTCAAAAAATCATATATCTTCTGCTCTTCGCCTGAGAAGACAGAGGGAGGCACTTGACGATTCCCTATAGACTCTAATGAAACAAATTCAATAAAATGCAATGTCCTGTATAAGTCAACAAGCATTGAGAAGCTGTCTGCTGCAAGTGATTCATATTTACCTAGCCTATTTCTCTCCCATACATTTGCTTCGGGAGAAAGTATGCTCAATGAGTCGATAATCCCTTTGAATCGAGCTAATGGATAAGCATCTGCTTTTAAAGAGGCCCTGTGTTTCCATACTTTCAGTATTAATTCGACAGCTTGCTTCTGGTACTCTTCTTTCTTTTCAGGGTTACTCTCCCGTTCAGCTCGATCCATCACTTCTGCCAAGTGGTGGGACATCCATTTTCCGAGAGTGTCACAGCTATCTGAAAAACCCAGCTCAGCCGCCAGATGGTGACCAAGTACCAACACATCCTTCAGTGGTAAAGATTTCTCCAGTTCTTCTGAAAAGATAGAGTCTTGCGTACCGCGCTTCTTTTTCGGAGTCTTCGTTATATTTTGTAATTCCATCTTTACTTGCTCTTCGTGTTATTTCGACTTCAATAATCAAATCTAATTCAACTTCATTTAGGTATTTCTTAAGGTAATATGATGATATTTTCAGGCGATGCCCATCGGAAATAACATCTTCTTCATATATGTATTCCCTTTGTCTGGAATCGTCTCTAACGTCACCCCATGCTTCATAAGCAAACGCATTCTCTCCATTGGAATCAACCCAGCTAACCGGATAACTATTGGTGCGGTGCAATCCTAGTATCTTAACGACCTCTTCAGAGGGCATACTTTCAATCATACGAACACCATGATTAAACGTATCTTTCTCATCCAATCGTGAATCACCAGAATGTTCACTGATCCAGCCACGCAATAGATAGGGGTCATCGTCTATCTCAAACTTATTACCCGCGGGTGGCAGGCGATAATCATGCGAGTCATCAGATGTTTGAAGAGCCCGAACCAAGGACAGGCCTGTATCAGGGTTAACTAGAGAAGATGATATTCTCACGGTAGAACGGTGCTTACTGGTTCGTATACTGTGATACGAATCAACAGTTAGACTTTTATCACCAGAGGATAAGCCGATCTCCAACTCAAAATCATAAGCGTTGATTTCAGCTATCCAGCTCTCTACCTCAACAGAAGGAGGTTTGTGAAAGCGGCTTTCCAGCGGAGTCGGGCATCGAAGATCACTCGACCAGTGTGGCGGCTGAGTTAACCCCTCTTGCCTTAAAAAACCATCTAACGTTCCGTAATCGTCATCATCATATTCAGCTTCAGCCAGCGAATTTTCAACCATTAGAGAGCCAATGCTACACCACATAGCATGCCACTCCAGATAATACCGATGCCGTTCAATCGTCGGCATAGAACCGTGACTATGACTGTAAAGATTATAGTTAGCCCGTTCGAATTTATATTTCCTTGGTTCGTTTTCCCATGCTGACAAATCTGAACCGCTTTTCCATCGATCAATGATCCAAGCTTCAGCCTCGTCAAGAAACATCTCTTGGTCTACATCAGAGAAACACCTTATCGCCCCTGGATATACATAACTTAGAGTATCTAGCGAATCAAAACGAAACCGTCTCTCTTTATCCTCCTCATGAAACCCTCCACGGGAAACTCTACGCTTAGGTTTTTCGGTAACTAAGTCTGAGGTATTAATACTGCGTACCGCAGCAATTTCATATTCATCGAAATCCAAGAAACCGCCTGAAATCAGCTTGATCAAACAAGATTTAGCAAAATGGCGCATTAATACGTGCGGAAACTCTTGATCAGTAGCAATACTCAACAGCCAACGCGCCAAAGATACAATCGCCTCTGGCTCCTCGGATGCAATTCGATCAAATGTAACGATGAGCCAAAGACGTGCTGACAACCAATAAAAAGGCACGTTATCTTCACGATAGCCTGGCATAGATTTACGGTCATATAGAACGGTCAACGCGACTATTGTATTAAAATCACCCATTCTGGCAGATGCTCTAATACTATGCGCCGCTCTCCATCTCACCCTAGTATCTACATCACCTAGAAATGAATAGAGTTGACATGCTAACGCTGACTCAGCTGAGCGTTCAGAATCAATTACTTTTGTTGGGATTTTTAAGCGTGTGCTCAACCGATGAATATACCGAGTAGTGACATCTGCAATTTGTTCATCGCTGCAATAATCAGCCAGCAGTCTGATCACCGAATATAGCTTGGTTAATGGCAAAAATTCGGCATTTCGTTCCAGACCATCTAGCAGCAAACTAACCGTCTCTTCTTTATTCAAATGAAGGCTATGAATTACGCCTTTTAGCATCCCCTTGTCGTAGCCATAACTTTCATTGTAAGAAAATTCGCCCAAGTGATTAGCAATCAAAATTGGTAGGTTTTCCTCCCTCCAGGAAGATATAGCATGGGATGATCCTACCCAGAGGTTAATACAGTCAGTTAATGTTTTAGCCCATGTATAGCCAACATCATCAATTACTCGATCATCAGCTAGAAGATTCAGAAAATTAATACGATCTTTTGATTCCAAACGACTGCTGGCTGACATCAAGAAGTCATCGGTCCCAATATAAAGCTTCTTACCTCTAGCCTCCTTCTTTTTAGCTTTTATCAAATCTACAAAATCAGTAGGTGATTCAAAGGAGATTTCCGCAAGATTTACACGGTCAAGAAACTCCTTTTCTGTTATCTCCCTAGCTTTAGAGTCGAGCTTATCGCTATCAACATCAACCTTAATAGTTTCTCTGTTTTGTACCTTAAACTGAATTAGTTGATTTAGTGCCGAATGCCAATATCCACTATCATCGTCATACGGGATTAGCTCATTTAGCGTTTGACATACTTTGGAGCTACCATTCTTGCTGAACCGTAACAGCTCGGCTCTAGCGACTTCTTCTATTAGCTGCCTGGAATTTTGAGAGTTTACAGCCGATACCAGCTTGGTAAGAAACTCACCACTCAGATCATCACAAAAATTAAGTAGAGATGCTGCCTGTGCAGAGCTTATAGTTCCCTCTGATAAACCCGTTGACATCAATGCTGGTAGGGTTTCATTGGCTGAAACCAAATCGAAATCTTCCCAATACCCGATCAGACTGATGGCTTTAGCCATATCCAATATAGCAACAGCAGAAATCGCATCCCCCCAAGGGAAATGATCATATCCCTCAAGAAGAGTACCGTATTCCGTTATTATCGCCGCCATCTGATTAGCTGTTTGTTGCGAAACTCCTGTCGAAAAGTGCTTTTTGGCGTTTTTGGATAACGTTGAAAATAGAGTTACATCACGCATAGCATCGACATCAACGTCATTAGCGATATTAACTGCAATTTTGAATACCTCCCTAGCTTCATCCTTGTCCACAAAGAGCAATATTCTGGACAAATCCAGAAGAATACTGATTTTTTCACTAGCTGCTGCTTTTAGAGCCTTTACTTCAACTGATCGGTCGTAAATGTCTTTAGCAACCAATAATCTTAACTCAGGTATTTTTATTAGATTTGAAATAACTTTGCGTTGGCCGGAAGAATATACAGATGGCCACTCTTTAAAACATGCCTTAGACAAGGTTAATATTGTATTCATATCAACATCTGGCATTACTGATAGACTTGCTACAGATAAGGAAAGCCGACTACATATAGATTCAAAATAATGCTCTCTAGGCATTCTCCAAGAATTTGCAAATAAAGACCTTAGTGCAGAATTAACTTTATCCCCAGCATCTTTAGGCAATATATTGGATAGCAATATGTCTGCACGGACAGCATAGACTGTCATTAAATTAGACAGGCTTTCTTTTATTTCCTTGTGTTTTTCCGATAATTTTTGCTTCTTCCTGTTTTTTTCAGCCTCTTCAAGATTTTCATGTATAGCTGAATCAATCCAATATAATTCTATTGTGACGTCGAGACCACGATGACGCATCAACAAAGAGTAAGCTCTAAAAGCAATATCGTTTTTAAGAATGTCATGTATGTAGATGTTATTAACTAAACGCCATTTATCTGGGCATAGATATTCAAGGATTGGCTCAACAGTGGACAAATCCACTCCGTTGGCTGCCAGAATTTCACAGCCACTAAGTAGCATTTCTGGGTAGTTGAACTCGCCTGCGTCTCCTGAAGTGTGCCGTTCCAACTCCTTCAGATCGCAGTACTTCAGTATCCTCTTGTTACACAGTGACTTCTCAAGAGCGGCACAGTTAATATCATTACCGGCAAGTGCTAAATGTATGCCGAATAATGATGACCAAGGCTCGGGGATACAGCCACTACTTAAAAATTCTTGAATAGTAGCTGCCTTCCCTGATGACAATAGACGACCCACGAGTAAGAGTGCGATCTTGTAATGAATACTTCTCGGCTTCCAACTACAAATAAAGTCATATGCAGCCTTATAACCCTCCATATCCAAGACTGAATGAGCAATAGCAGCAATATCATCAAGCTCTATTGGCCAAGGCTCAGTATGTTGATGCCAATGCTCGCTTTTCTCAGATTTTTTCCGCTCAATGTCCTCACTTCGTCGATTCATCCATTCGCGAAGAATACGTTTCTTTTCGCGAGCAGCAATAAAGTCTTTGTCGGCGGCATCACGAGCAACTATATGAGACAAGAATCTGCCATGACTTTCATACGTCTTTGACGAATAAAGTATGTTTCGACCTACGGTATCGGATGCAAAATGAATAGATAAGTCTGGATTCTCAGCAATAATCTTGTCCACGGCATCATCCGTTTTTATGGCTTCTGCACCAACCAACAAGGTAAATATCGCATCTGCTGGCTCACCTGCCGCACGGCATACTTTCATTGCAAGTTGTAACCGTTGACGCTGGACTTCTCGACGAATTATTTGATCTTTTATGGCTAGTGGTGCTTCACTTTCCTGAATGATTTCTATGATTTTCTGGCCTTGTCCTGCTGAAAATAGTGCTGAAGCCAAATGCATTGCCGAATATTCATCGTTCTCGTGATGAGCGCAGAAATGGGCTGCTGAACGCTGATAAGCCTCTAGCAGCTTCGGTTCAGCCTTTTTTCGGACAAAGAATTCAACATCCTCATCAAGAAACCCAACTTTGTCTTCAAGAACACGCATTCCCGGAAGGTCAGAGACAATATCATTAATCCTCTCTATTGATATTCCTACAACACTAGCCAAATGTTGCTTTGGAACTGGTGCAGGCAATGCAATTAATGACGAACAGACAAGAGACAATGCATCAAAATCACCTTCTTTCAAAATTGCCTCTTCAAAGCGGGCTTCAAAGATTTGATCTAACCCCTTGCCATTTGGTCTTAAAAAATCGATGGCTTTCCCCGGATCAGAACCTGCATATTCAAATGCGTAACTTTGCACCCGTGGATTTTGGTTAGATAAATTGTGGAAATCCTCTATCCACGCCTCCGTTGCATTGGGGTATTGGCGAGACACATTGAGCGCAGTCTCTTCAAGTGAGAAATTAGAAATTTCTACCGATTTGTATTTATCAGGAATAGATAAAGATTCTAAGCGTCCAGTTCTTGCAGAGATCATCAGCCTAACATTACTCGGCAGATTACCAATCTTAATCAGCTCATGAACAAAACTAGTTTCTTCTGGTTTACACTGTTTTGCCCCCGTTACAGTATTATCCGCTGCATCAATAACAACGACCAACAATGCATCGCCCGCTTGAGCCTTTAAAACCTCACTTGCACTGTCAACTCGTAAAGAAAAGGCTTTGAGAAAATCAATGGAAGAATCCGGACTAATCAGCAGCGGCAATCTTAACTGCGCCGAGGTTTCATTGATTATTTGCAAGTAGGCATCTTTGTCTCTATGTCGATAGGCTTCACTGTCCATATAAGTACCCGCGCCATAACAGTCATAGGTGATCATAACTGAGCCATCGGGCAATAGGCTTTCAACCTGTTTTAGTACGGTCGTCTTACCACTACCACCTTCTCCATGTAGGCAGATAAACTGGTCGCCCTTAATCATGGCAGTTTGTAACGCAGTAGCAGCGCTTCTACTAACCGAGTTTTCTACTAGCTTGAGTCTTGGAGGACATGGGAACAGAGCAAGAGGGTCTGACACATTCATCCATGTCAGCACTGTTTCTCTCGTGATATAACTTCCCGTAGCCTCCGGCAGCATCAACTTGTGAATTTGGTCTTTCAAATCCAGCACAAAGCCTCGATCAGCACTATGTGTTAGATTTAGAATTTCATTGATCGCATTCTCTTCTTGCTCAAAGCGAGACCCCGTACCACACTCAGAAAAGTCGAAGAGTGAAATAAATTTTTTGAAGTTTCTTTTATTGAGGCCACTAGCGACCCTCAGCGTTTCATGTTTATTGTTGCATGCATCGGAAAGTGATCTCTGAAGGTCCGCACCAATGGGGCGATTACTGACTAGCCTGATTGTTAGCGCACTAGTGCTGATCAAATCCGGCCTAGTTTTCAATATGGCATTAAATGAATCAGCAAGCCCTCTGATGATGCTATTATTTGAAGACTTCGACTTGGAGTTTGTTAACTCTGAAACTGTCCAATTCTTTTCAGGCGTTGACGAGGAATACTTTAATTGTTCAATGACAATTTTTTCAGCTCGCTCTACCGTATGGCCACCATAGAATAATGCGCAATCAACGGAATCCCACTCTGATAATTCTTGCGAATTTTCATCATCAAGGTTTACACCTTCAACTGTTACAGCAGCTAAAGATGTATTTTGATCCAGCAATTGTAATGCCAAACGAAGAGCCCACCACTCATGAAAATCATCACCTGAATTAGAGCCTCTGGCACCGAGATATTCTGCTTTCATGTCTTAATAATCGATTTAAGGTTAATATTTAATGACTCATTTCGGTCGATTTCTGCCCTGTACTTAAGACTTGTAATGCTCATGCCCGTCACTCTCAGGCAGTCTTCTTCGCCTCTTGCGCGTTCTGAATACTGAGCGTTTCACGGTATTCCTCGGCTTCTGCCCGCATGGTCCAATGAACATCAGAACCGACTTCTCGCTCAACGATTTGTCGAATCTCGGCGAGAGTGGTCTTGAAGAATTCTTTGCGGTAGTTCACCCTATTTACTCGTGCGTGATCAAACTGCCTGTGAAGTTCAGCTTCGAGGGCGGGCGCATCTTCGGCACTGATGATGGCATGTACATCAAATGAGAATGGTACAGATGCATCACCGAGTTCTTTTACCCTATCGAGCGGCTCAAGCCTTCTAGTCATGCCGACTTTATATGTGTGCTCACCGAAACTACCGATATTGCTGATAACGTAAACATGCCCTCGGCGGGTTTGCTGGGCCATCGACATGGCTCGCTGTTCCTTTTCTTCGGCCGCTTTTAGCTTGCCTTCCAAGTCGATAATTTGTGCCTCAAATTGAGCTCGTTGATCTTCGCCGGCTTGCGCCAACTCAACTCTAGCCTTCTGCATTGCATCTTGAAGTGAACGCTCTTCCTTCTGAGCTTCTTTCATCGCCTTTTCAATCTCTTTCCGGACACGCTCCTCTTCTCGCATTTGCTCACGAATTTCGCGTTGTTCTTCTTTTTCCTTTAGCTGAAGCTCTCGGACAGTAACGGCCCATTTCAGCTCTTCGAGGCGAGTGTCTAAATATGCTTGCTCGATACGCGCACTTCTGAATGGTTGGCCATGGAAATTGACTTGCGCAAAAGCATCAATGATTTCTTGCCTTAGCTTTCCGTAGTTATTGTATTTTACTTTGGCTAAAACTGAATCTGCCTTACCGTTAAAGGCATCAATCACAAAATGGATGGCGGTCTCCCTTCGGTTCGCTTCTTTATAGTCACAGTCAGCTGCGCGCCCATCTTTTACTAATTTGCGAATGCGTTCCCGCACAGTTTTCAACTGTTGGCCTGCATCCTTGTGGCTATACTCTGCTGCCAATTCATCCAGAACAGAGTGATTGGGAATAATATAATCGTCGCGATATCCCTCAATCGCGTTTCTCATCGCGGTTACTACAGCAGAGAATTTGTCCGCGTTCTGCTTAGCGTCCAGCGCGTCCCCAGCAATTTTCTTAGCCTGCTCTCGCGCATAAGCAAGCAGGCTGTCGTGCTCGATTTGAGCCGCTTGCTCAATTTCAGAGGCCTGCTTTCTCGCAGCATCCAAAAGTTCGCGCTTTTCTTTGCTCGCATGTGTTGCGATGGTAGACGCTGCATGCTCAGCTTTCTCACGAATAGCTAGCGTAGTCTGTTCAATTTCCTCAGCTTCTGTTCTAACTTTGGCCACATAATTGTCAATGGATATAATAGGCGCATATTTCTGTTCCAAAGCCGAATACTTGAGCTGTAGCTCAGCTACAGAGCGCCTTTCATCCTCAATGGCACTTTTTAGCCTCTTTGTCTTTTTGTAAAATACAATTGCGAGAGCTATAGGTGCTATAACGAGCAAGAGTATTAGCAGCGGTGATATTGTCCCTGTATCCATGGGTAACTTCCTTGTATTAGATGGCGGCTTTAAATCGTTATTATGTGCCTGCTCAGCATGGCCTAATGCATCGGATCATTAGGTCAATTTTCCCCACTTTACTCCACGAGCGCTCATATCGCTAACGTTGTCTGCAGCCCCAAGCTTTGTAAATCTCGTTATGCCTCTTAGCTTGCCTACACATAAACCAAATTAATAACTGTCGTCTTCGAGCGTCAGCATTTCGCCGATCTCACAATCCAGATAACGGCACAATTTTTCCAGGGCTTCAAAATCAACACGCACTGCTGTTTCATGGTAAAGACGCGTAATAGTCCCCCTATTTATTTCTGTATCTCGCGCGACGTCGGCAATCTTCAGCCTCTTCTCTCCAAGTATTCTCGAAAGGTGGCACTTGATCACAATACTCTCCAAAAATAAAAAATGATCCCCAAGAGGTCAAAAAATGTTGCAATAGGTCATTTTAGTGCTATTATGATCTTTAGGAGATCAAAAATACCGCATTAAAGATCGGCATGACTTACTGGAGAACGCAATTATGGCACACACCTATTTAACGACAGAAGAACTTTCTGAGCGCATCAAATATGACGTGCGCACCATTCGCCAACAACTCAACGACAGCGTGTTGCTCGAGGGCAAGCATTACATCAAGCCTTTCGGTCGACGCAAAATCCTATACCTGTGGGAAGCAGTTGAAGAAGAGATGCTTAGCGGACGCCAGACAGGTGAAATGGATATCCCTATGGCTAACGGAGCAGTGTGTCATGGGTAATATTAGGGCTCGAAAGGAAAACGGGAAATTACTGCTGGACTTCCACTTTCACGGAGTTCGTTTCAGAGAACAAACCGCACTTCCCGACAACCAGCAAAACCGCAAGAAGGTGCAAGCACTTCTCGACAAAGTAGAAGCCCGAATAAAGCTTGGGGAGTTCAACTATGCTGAGTTTTTCCCTGGTAGCAAAAACATTCAGAAATTCCTGGAGGTAAATCCTAACCACGCCAATACAAGTCAAACACAGCTTGTACGTGTACAAAACAGCAACATCCCCGCGAGGATCTCAACAAGGGCACCGCTATTTGAAATCTTCGCACGCCAATGGCAAACCGAAAAGAAAATAGAATGGCGTGCATCCCATGCCCGCAACATTGAATCGGTGCTTTCAAATTCACTGATCAAGTTTTTCGGCAAACGCGTGTTATCCGATATCACCAAAGCCGAGATTCTCGAATTCCGTTCTAAACTGGCATCGAAGCCAGGTCGTGGCGGTAAAGAGCAGATTGCAGCCAAGACCATCAATACTCATATGGCGCTATTGAAGGCCATTTTGGAAGAGGCCTCAGATCGCTATTCCTTTGAGAACCCCTATAAGAACATCAAGCCACTCAAACTCCAGCGCAGTCACGTTGAGCCGTTTTCCTTAATCGAGGTTAACCGCATCATCGAATCGGTACGCGAAGATTACCGCAATTATTATGCAGTGCGCTTTTACTCGGGCATGCGTACCGGCGAAATCGATGGGCTTCGCTGGGAGTTCGTCGATTTTAAGCGCGGACTAATCGCTATCAGAGAAACATTAGTTCAAGGCAAGACCGAATACACCAAAACTGACGGCAGCCAGCGGGATATTCCCATGCTAGGGCCAGTTAAAGCTGCACTAGAGGCTCAATATCAAGCAACCGGCAAGCTCAGTCCTTATGTATTCTGCAACACCGAAGGCAAGCCCCTGGACCACAACAATATTACTAAGCGTGTCTGGTACCCCCTACTCCGCCATCTAGGCCTGAAGATGCGACGGCCTTATCAAACCCGCCATACCGCAGCAACGCTATTACTGGCTTCCGGTGAAAATCCGGAGTGGGTAGCAAGGTTTCTCGGCCACGCCAGCACCGAAATGCTCTTCAAGGTGTACTCACGGTATATACCCAACCTGACCAGACAAGATGGTTCCGCATTTGAGCAAATGCTTGGCGTACAGGATGAACGGCACGCCGCCCAACAACACAGCACGGAATAAGGGGAAATATTCATGACCAATGAAACAAACGATACCAATTTTATCGCTTTGCTCACCCTAGGCGATATGCGCTTACTCAACATCAAGGTACCGGAACATCTTGCAGATAATCCCGATGACGCTGTACTAGGGCTACTACGCAGTGCCGCACTTATCCTCGCGGAACGCATACTGAACATATGGGAAGTGCCTCAGGAAGACATAGAAGCATTTCTGGTTAATATCGCTGATGAAGCATTAAGTAGCCTCCTCGTTATCCATCAGCTACTGCTGGTGCTATTCCCCAGGAACGAGCCAAGTAAGTATATACACACAAACAATAAGAACTACGACGGCCGAACAACGTGGCAAGCAATTCAGGACGGCGAATCGCTGAAGGTCCGCAAATACCTAGAACACAAATCGCTTGGGGGCGGCTGGTAAACCAGATTGGCAATGCCCTGCTCCAAATTGAATATCGATTAACGACAACACCAATTTATACGGAACAAAGATGATGGCGCTATATGCCAACAGGAGACACTATGAACACATTAACCAAAGAGACTGCCCGCTCACTAGCAAAAGTAATCAACAGCCGTCTTTCGACCTGTTACAACGATGATTTAGTTGCAATTCTTGGTACTGGCCGCGAATCAAATAATGAACAAGCCGTACAATCATGGCTAATGTCTCGCTTCGCCCACGTCGAAGTCGGGCGCAGGGACATGCTAATGGAATACGCGTCCGAGGTACTGACTCAACATCTCGATGACATACGACTAGAAGTGGCCATTGGCGTAATAACCGAACTACCACTACAGCCAAGCTTTATGCCAGCAAAAGCACTTACTGACCGTGAGATACGCTGTATTGCTCGCGGGATCTACCTTCTGGTTTTGGGGCAAGGATCGAGAGACTATTTAGACGCGCTGGTCGATTTGCCACTGGATGGCCAAGGCAATGCAATTGAAAGGATTGCAGCATGGACCTCCATACAAACACAGATCTACACGTACTTCCCTAGCGAACTTACACTGCCATTAGCACAGCGCCTGATGCAAAAGTTCAAGGACGCCAGTTGACATTATTAGAAATCAAAATGAGTAACAATAATTCATGTGTGTAGAAATTTTACGAGCCTGTAAATGTAGTAGCTCAGACTTGATCTGACAGTTACCCGTTTTTTACCGGTGTCTGCCAGTTTAGATCTGAGCTAAATTCTTCTCAGCCCAGATCGTTTTACCATCAAGTAAAGTTGCCATTGGCGTTCTGCCGCAACACATCTTGCCCTGATGAGTTCGCTCATTGTTGTAATATTTAATCCATTCGTCCAGATCTTTTTGTAGCTCGTTAATATCGGCATACAGTTTCTTGCGGAAGGTGATCTGGTAGAACTCTTGCAGAATGGTTTTGTGGAAGCGCTCGCAAATCCCATTGGTTTGTGGTTGCATGGCTTTCGTCTTCGTATGATCAATGTCGTTGATCGCCAAATACAGCTGATAATCATGCTGATCGACGCGACCACAATACTCCGTTCCGCGATCCGTCAATATCCGTAGCATCGGCAGCTCTTGCTGCTCGAAGAACGGTAGCACTCGGTCGTTGAGGGCGTCGGCAGCCGTTATCGGTGTCTTCTGCGTATTTTTCTAACTATGAACATCGAATTTTGCGAAGCGTGAACACTTTTCCACGGCCCTCCTGCAGGCGTGGTCATTTAACCTAAAGTGTTCACGGCAGGTCAACCTCAGCCTGTTTTTTACGCATGGATTCGCCCTGTATCTGCAGCTTGTGGGCATTGTGTAGCAATCGGTCAAGAATCGCGTCAGCCAGAGTCGGATCGCCAATGGCTTCGTGCCAGTGGGGGGTAGGCAGCTGACTGGTGATCAATGTCGCGCCACGACCGTGGCGATCCTCCATGATTTCCAGCATGTCATTGCGCTGTTGCTGGGTGAGCACGTCCAGCCCCCAGTCATCGATAATTAATAACTCTGTCTTGGCCAGCTGCGCGAGCAGCTTTCCAAAGCTGCCGTCACCATGAGCGATGGTCAGCATTTCAAACAGGCGGCTGGCACGGAAGTAGCGTACCGAGATCCCCTGCTCGCAGGCGCTTTGACCCAGAGCGCAAGCCAGGAAGGTTTTGCCCGTGCCGGTGGCACCTTCTATCAACAGGTTACGATGATGCCGGATCCAGTCCAGCTGCAGGAGTTGCGCCAGGGTATCTTTATGCAGGCCGCGACGGGCGCGGTAGTCGATGTCCGCCGCCTGAGCGTTCAGACGCAATTTTGCCTGTTTCAGCAACCCCCACCGAGCGCTATTCACTCAGGTTGCCTGCGCACTCAATACCTCCTGAATACCCTTGAATGCTGTCCCCGGCATGCTGACAAACAATGGGGGTAAGGGGGAGCTATGTCCTCAAGACGCAAAATAGATCATAAAACAACCAAATCAGAGGGGTGCTGCTATGTAGTATCGTTATATTCCAGCGCCTGAACCCCAAGCTGGGTGTTCATGAAATATCCGGGCTAGCCCTTCGCGTCGGGATGCGCTTCGCTAGCCCGACCTACTCCGATAACACGGTTGTGCGCTATGTATATCCTGCGGCCGCATAGATGTATATGTATGTTTCGACAATAATCCGTCAAACACAAATTCACCCCGACCGATCAATCGTTCGTTGACAAAGTGAGTAGAATGCCGGATAGTTACCCCAACCGATCAATCGTTCGGAGATAACAAAGTGATCGATACACCTCAGTCGGCCAGCAATGTGGTCGAATTGCGACTGGCCAGTAATCCGATTCAGCTGCCTGATGATGTGCAGCTGGAGGGGTCGAAGCGGGCCATTCTCGAGGCCGCTCTCGGCCTGTTTGCGCAGAATAACTACGCCGCTACCTCGATTCGCGATATTGCCAGTGCCGCCGGGCTCAAACCCGCGACCCTGTATGCGCATTACAAATCCAAAGAGGAGATGCTGGTCACGCTGGTCCATATTGGTTACCGGGAGCACCACCGCCTGGTGAGGGATGCTGTGCGTGGTGGGGCGACTACCCGCGATAAGGTCGTTGAATGGGTGAAAGCCCACGCGTTGTTTCACGCGACGTATCCGATGCTGGCGGCCACCATCAGTCTCGATTTGCACTCATTGCCTACGTCCAAGATCACCGAAGTACTGGTATTGCGAGATCAGAGTATTGAGCTGATGACCGGGAACCTGCACCGGGGCGTCGCGGAGGGTATCTTTTCCATTGGCCATGAGGTCATGCTTGCCGCGGCGGCAATTGGTGCGATGGGTTTGCGCCTGCCGCATTGGTATAGCAAGGAGCAACCCTATTCTATCGAGGATGTTCAGAATGCCTACGCAGACTTTGCGTTGCGAATACTTGGCGCTGACTAGCTTCAACTGATTTGCCATAGCACTGACGAGTGACCCGTCACGGCGAGACGTATCGCCACGGGCATACGGGTTCGCTCGTCCTGAAAAACGCCTAAATGATCATAATGATAATACGCAGGAACTAGCCATGACGAAAAAATGTATACAACTTGTGGGCCTGGGAATTGCCATTGCGGCGAGTCCGTTTGTCGGGGCGCAGGAAAAAACGCGCAGTCGTGTAATAGAAGAAGTCATTGTATCTGCGCAAAAACGCGATGAAGCCATCCAGGATGTACCGATTTCCATGTCGGTGATGGATGCGAATTTCATGAAAGAACAGGGTATCACCGACCTTCGCGAAGCCTTGTTGTTTGTACCCAATGTAAAAGTCGAACAGGCGGGCTTCTTTGCGGCGCCCAGGGCTCGTGGATTTACCTTCAACAACAATAACAAGGCCTTTGAGCCGCCGCTGGGGCTGGCGATTGATGGCGTGCCCTATACCCGCATTCCCTACTTTATGGCGGCCACCTACGACCTGAAACGGATTGAGGTCTTGCGTGGGCCACAGGGGACCACGTTTGGCAAAAATACAACGGCCGGTGTGGTGCATATGCTGACGGCGGATGCGCAGAATGAATGGGGTTTTGGCTTTTCCACCCAGCAGGGCAACTATCAGCGAGAGCGCTATGAGGCGCACATCACCGGGCCACTATTGAAGGACAAACTGCTGTTCAGAATGGCGGCCTTTGATGATGTGCGCGACGGCTTTACTAAAAATACCACGGCGCCAATTGACCCTGAATCGGAGCGGGTATTTCGCGGACACGATCGCAGTGGCTATCGCATCAAGCTCGAAGCGCCTGATGCATTGGGCGCGGGGAGCTATGCCAAAATCACTCATGAGCGGGTCGAGCTCAGTGATTACGGCACAGGTGCTGAATTGACCGGCGCAAACGACGACACCAAAGCATTTTTGCGCACCTACGACCCGAATACAGACTTTGTACAAGGCAACTATGTCGCGTCGATGGATGCACCGGATGGCCGTGATGTGGAAATCGAAACCACCAGTTTTCAGGTGGATTACGATGTGCGTGACTGGGGACTGGTACTGGTCGGTGGTCACTCCGAGTTGCGTCAGTACCTGACGCTGGATACAGACTTTACGCCCGCGCCAGCGATTCTGGGTGAAGGCGGAGACACCTCGCCAACCACGAGCGCCGAATTTCGTGTGGTCTCGCCGCCGATCAATGGACTGCTCGGGATCGATTCGTTGTTTGGTCGCTCGCTGGGGAGCAGCGATTTTATCCTCGGGGCGTTTTGGCAAAAACGGGAAATCAATGACAGCTTTTTCCGATTTGCCTTTGATATGCCTGCGTATTTAGGGCTGGTGGCGGCAACGTCGGGGGGAGAGGAAAGCACGCCCTACGCCGATCTCTACTCGCTAATTCCAGTCACTCCGGAGGGGGCTTACACCGAAGACGTGACCCAGACCTTCAACCAGAGTGCTGAAACACTGGCGTTCTTTGGTGAGTTGCGCTGGGAATTTATGCCCGGATTGTCATTGCAAATCGGTGCGAGAAACGGCGCTGAAACCAAGGAGGCGAACTGGCACCAGTTCTACAATCAGTCTCAGCCCGCCATCATTTTACCTGAAGCGGGACTGGTGCCTTTCGAGGCGCAGCGCAGTATGGAAGACAACCAGTTCCAGCACAAAATCTCGCTGAACTGGGAGCCATCGGATTCAGTGAGTGTATTTTTACACCGAGCGGAGGCCGTGAAAGGCGGGGGCTTTAATGCCTTTGCCTTCCGTGGTGTCGATGATGAGCTGCAGTTCAAGCCCGAGTACACCACGGAGTGGAGTTTAAACGCGAAAACCACCTGGCTGGACAACACCCTGCGCGCCAATATCTCCCTGTTTCATATGAACGTGGAAGACTTTCAGGTACTGACTCGCGACCCGGAGCGCACCAATATTGGCATAGGCGTGACCTTGGTCAAGAATGCCGCCGAAGCGGTATCACAGGGGGTCGAAGCGGATGTGACCTGGCTGGCGAATAACTGGCTCACGTTGGTGACTACGATTGGCTTCAATGATACCGAGTACAAAAAATTCTTCGATAACGAGTGTGCCCCGGACGATACCCGCGAAGACTGCTCCAACGCATCGGGCAAGTCATTCCCCTTTGCGCCCAAATGGAATAATACGTTCACCGCCCTGATCAACAAGCCATTGTTTGACTCTGCGTATGAGTTTACCGCCTCGGCGACGGTAGAGGTGTACTCGGAACAAAACCTCGATGTCGATCTGGACCCCCGCAAGTTGCAGGATGGTTTCGAGCGTTACAAGGCAAGTATTGGCATTGGCAATCGAGAGGCAGGATGGTCCTTTCGCATTATTGGCGACAATCTGACCGACAAGCAGACCGGCATTCGCCAAGGGGATCTGTTTCCCGGCTTGATCATTGAGCTGACGGAAACCCCGAGGATGATTTACGGCCAGTTTGACTGGACGTTCTGACATGGCCCGTATTCCGCTCGTCCTGCTCATTTTGCTGACCTCGGCGTGTAATGGCAGCAATCGCGGTGATGTTGTTGTGCCAGCGGCTGACCTGCAGTCCTATCGCCTGGACGAGGACGGTGTCGCGAGTCGGGATTATCTGGTGTACACGCCTTCATCGCTGCCAGAGGGCGCGCCGTTGCTGATCTATTTGCACGGTTGCGATCAGAGTGCTGAAGACGTTGCCATTGGTACGCGCTGGCCTGAACTCGCCGACGAGCTGGGTTTTGCTGTGGTCTTTCCCGACCAGCGCGACCCCAATAGTGAGTCGGCCCCTCCGGCGCGGGAGGATGTCGCGGTCGATGGCAATGCAGGCAAGTGCTGGAACTGGTTTCTGCCCGATGAAGTGGTGCGTGGGCAGGGCGAAGTAGGTGCCATCGCGGCAATCACCGAGAGTGTTCGCGAGGAACTCGCCAGCGACCCCGACCGCGTGTTTGTCATGGGCTTGTCTGCCGGTGCCATTATGACCAGCGCCATGCTCGCGAACTATCCCGAGCTCTACGCCGCGGGTGGCATTGTTGCTGGCTGTGGCTACCCCTACTGCAGCGACTCCACCGGGCAACCCGCCTATGAGGCAATGGGAGACCTTGCCCGACGCATGCCCGTCATCGTGTTTCAGGGCAGCGCCGACGTGGTTCAGCCCGTTGCCACCAGTCGTGAAGCGTTGCAACAGTGGTTGGGCACTAACGATTACATTGATGATGGCGAAGCCAATCAGACAGTATCGCAGCTGCCCGCGCATCAGATGCATTACGGCTTCGATCAGGCGGCGCTGCCGGGTGAATACAACCCTTGTGTGAGCAGCGGCAGTTATCCCTGTACGGTGGGCACCCTGTTTTCCAGCGGCGACTACCCCTTCAGCATTGAGCTGTTTATCGATGCCCGGCAGTGCCTGCTGGCCGAGTATTGGACCATACACGGTTTGGGACACAACTACCCCAAAGGCAATACGCAGGGCACTTACACCGACCCCTTTGGCCCCGATATCAATCGAGCGGCGTGGAATTTCTTTATCTCCCAGTCCCGCGGTGGCCCCTATGATCAGCCTGGGCGCACGTGCGCGCCGATTTTCTAATACACGGAACCTTTGTATGAACCATTCTTCTGCGTCCCCTGCGCCAGCCTTACCCATTCGACGGGCGGTAAAGGCCAATGGCATCGTGCTTCAAACCGAGATCTTTGGCAGTTCAGAACACCCTGCGGTGTTGCTGATTATGGGATTGGGCAAACAGCTGATTGCCTGGCCCGATAGCCTTTGTTACCGCCTCGCGTCGTCGGGCTTCCGAGTGATTCGCTTTGACAACCGGGATATCGGCTTGTCAACCAAAGCCCGGAACGCACCCCGTGTGTGGCAGTGGTTGTGGGCGTCTCTGAGAGGCACGTATCCGCCAGCCCCGTATTCACTGGAGGACATGGCCGCAGATAGCCTTGGGCTGTTAGACGCACTGGCGATCGATCAGGCTCATATTGTCGGGGTGTCTATGGGCGGAATGATCGCGCAAATACTCTGCGCCACCCAACCGGGCCGAGTGCTCAGTTTAACGTCGATGATGTCGAACACCGGTGCCGCGGAGGAACCCGTCGCCTCGAAGCCTCTTGCCCGTCAGGTTGGGCGCCAACGTGGCAAGTCCGGCGAGGCCTATTTACGCGAAGCGATCAAGACCCAGCGAATGATTCAGAGTCCGGCTTTTCCGCTAAGCGATAGTGATCTGGAAGCCAAACTCCGCGCAGAGATGGCGCGTTCCTTTCATCCGGCGGGCAGCCTTCACCAGTTTCTGGCGGTCCAGCAAACCGGTTGTCGTCTGCATTATCTCGAGCGGATCACCGCGCGGACGCTGGTGATTCACGGTACCGACGATCCACTGGTACCACCCCAATGTGGGAAGCGCACGGCTCAGGCCATACCACTGGCGAAGCTGCATATGATTGACGGATTGGGACACGACTTACCGGAAGCGATCGTGCCCGAACTCTGTGATGAACTCATCGGGCATTTTACTCGCTGTGCACAAGGGCATAGCGCACATCGGAAAGAGGATGTTTAACTGTGACGATTTGCATTGATGATTCAATTCTGGACATCACAAATAGTGGGCCGGTGTTGCGCGCCAGTCGTTGCCGCGCCTGTGGCCACGACAGCTTTCCGGTGAGTGAGCGCTGTCAGCGCTGTATGGCCGAAGAGATAGAGCCTCTGGCCATTGTCGGTCGCGCGCAATTGTGGACCTGGACCAGTCAGGATTTTTGTCCGAAGTCGCCTTATCTGGAATGTGATAAGAAGCCATTTGAGTCTTATTACGTCGGCTATCTCAATCCCTTGAATACCTCTGTGCTGATTGAATCGAGACTGCTTCAGCCGGGACAACCGGTGATAGGCGATCTCTATGAACTGACGACTCTGAATTTGTTACCTGAGAACGGCGCTGTTGTAACCACCTTTGCTTACCGGAGTATTGCGATATGAGCGGCGTTGCGATTGTGGGCGTGGGCCTGTCACCCTTCGGGCGCAGCTCAATGAGTGGATTACAACAGGGCGCGGTAGCCGTGCGAGCAGCGCTCGAGGATGCCGGATTGCAATGGACAGACATTCAGTGTGCCTACGGCGGTAGCCAGGATGCGGGTAATGCTGACGCGCTGGCCAATCTGTTGGGACACACCGGGATTCATTTCACCAATATCTGGAATGGTTGCGCGACCGGAGGCAGTGCCATTAGTGCAGCAGCCAATGCCATTCGCGCGGGTGAGGCCGATATCGCTCTGGCGGTCGGGTTCGATAAACATCCCCGCGGCGCCTTTGCGGCTAAGCCCTCGGATTGGGGCATTGGTGACTGGTATGGCGAAAGTGGACTCATGCTGACAACCCAGTTCTTCGGCATGAAAATCAATCGCTACCTGCATGACCATGCTTTGGACCCATCCATTCTGGCTCAGGTCAGTCGTAAAGCCTACGCCAATGGCGCGATAACGCCTCATGCCTGGCGCCAACAGACTTTTACCGAGGCGGATATCAATCAGTCTGACATGCTCAGCTATCCCTTGCGCAAGCTGATGTTCTGCAGCCCCGCTGAAGGGGGGGCAGCAATTATTCTGTGCCGCTCGTCATTGGCGAAAGACTTTCACTCGACGCCGATAACGCTGCGCGCCTCGGTAGTCAGGGGCCGCGAGTTCGGCTCATTCGAAGTGTTTAGTCCGAGCCTGCCCACTGCACGAGGTCGCTCTGCAACAGAAATCGCATCGGTTGCCGCGTTTGAGCAGGCAGGGGTGGGACCGGGCGATATTGATGTTGCCCAGTTGCAGGACACAGAAGCTGGCGCTGAGATTATCCATCTTGCAGAAAACGGCTTTTGCGAACACGGCGAACAGGGTGAGTGGCTGAAACAGGGCCATACCGAGATTGGCGGGAAATTGCCGGTTAACACCGATGGCGGCTGTATCGCCAATGGCGAGCCCGTGGGGGCCAGCGGACTGCGGCAGGTGATCGAGGTGTGCTGGCAATTGCGCGGACAGGGGGGAAGGCGACAGGTGCCTTGCCAACCACGCCTCGGTTATACCCAGGTATACGGGGCGCCGGGAATCAGCGGTGTCAATATTCTGGAGCGAGCGCGATGACTAACAGAAACTCCCTTGTTCAATTTCGCAGCGAAGTGAGAACCTTTCTGGCGAATAATTTGAGCGAGAACATGCGGCGGTCGTGTTTGCAGCAGGCCAGTATTTTTAGTGACTTTGATGCGGCGTCACAGTGGCAAAAGATATTGGCCGACAGAGGGTGGGGGGCGCCAGCCTGGCCGGTCGAGTACGGCGGCACGGGATGGAGTGCAGAGCAGTATATTGTGTTTCAGCAGGAGTGCGCGCGCGCCGATACCCCCCAGCCTTTTCCCCTTGGTTTGCAAATGCTGGGGCCGATACTGATGCGTTTTGGCAGCCCTGAACAGAAGGCACGATTTCTGCCGAGTATTGTGTCAGGCGAGGACGTGTGGTGTCAGGGATTCTCGGAACCCAACGCGGGCTCTGACCTTGCTGCGCTGTCGACCAAAGCGCACAAAGAGGGAGGCGACTACGTCATCAATGGCACCAAAATATGGACAAGCTTCGCGCATCGCGCCAATCGTATGTTCCTGCTGGCCAGAACGTCGAGTGAGTCGGCGCGACAGACGGGGATCAGCTTCTTTCTTGTCGATGATCTCCGCGCGAACGGTATCACTATCACGCCCATCGTCAGTCTTGATGGCGAGGTTGAGCAATGTCAGGTGTTCTTTGACAACCTGCGACTTCCGGCTTCTGCCCTTGTGGGCAAGGAGGGGGATGGGTGGGAGATCACCAAAGCGCTGCTGAAGGAGGAGCGCGGCGGCTACCTCTATTACCTAGCGGCCTATCGCCAGCTCAAGCGATTGCGAGCACTGGTAGATGCAACGCCAGACTGCGTTGCCGACCACCACTACCGCCAGTGTTTTTCCCGCCTGACGGCAAGAGCACTTTCACTGAAATCCCTCGAACTGCGCGTTGTGGCGCAGGATGATTCGGCACCTGAATCGTCGGCGTCGCTGTGCAAACTCGAAGGCACTCGGCTGAGTCAGGATATTGATGAACTGGCGCGTTACTGCTGCGGATTGCAATTTGGGCAGACCTCGCAAGCGGAATATTCCGGGCTTGAACGCGACGCGCTGGAAGGGATCTCGCGACACTATTTGAACAATCGCGCTGCCACCCTCTACGGCGGTAGCTCCCAGATTCAAAAGACCTTGATTGCGCGGTCACTGCAACGCTAGTGGCAGGCGCTTGCAGAGCACAAGGGAAACAGGTCAGACCAGTATCACGACGAGGTAAGCATGTACTTGAACATTACTGAGCAGGCGCGGGCGATAAAGCACAGTCTTGCCGCACTGTTTTCACGGGAAATTGACACACATCAGCGTCGTCAACGACTCATTGATGAAGGCTTTCATCTGCTATTTGTGCCGGAACACGCCGGAGGCTTTGGCGCGGGTGGTAGCGAGCTCGCTGCAGTGGCGGCGGTGTACGGCCATCATCGGGTGGGTGCCGAATTGTTACATGAAATGATCTGCCTTCCTCTGTTGGCGGAGGATCATTCGCCTTTGGTGACCCAACCGCAAACGCCACGTGCTGTGGCCTGGCCGATTGATAATGGACTGCGCAATGAAGAAAGTTATCACGCCAAATTAAAATACGTTGTCGCCGGTGACAGTGCACAGGAAGTGCTTATTCCGCTTCCGGTGAGACAGGCGGTGCGCCCACTTCTGTTAGCATCGAGCAAATTCAATCGGTCTGAGATCCATCGCTGGTACAACACCACCTCTCATTGCGACCTGAGCATAGAGCTCCACGATCTTGGCGCTGATACTAGCGCAGCGATGGATAGCCGCCGTTGGGGAGCGATTCTGCTCATCGCACACGCCTGCTGCGGTGTCGGTATGGCGCAGGCTGTTCTGGATTTATCGGTTCGCTACAGCGCTGAGCGACGCCAATTCGGCCAGACGATCAACGCGTTCCAGGCTGTCCAGCATCTGTTGGCAGAGCTCGCCGCCGATGTCGAGTTTGCACGCTCATCGGCGCACTATGCTGTTCTCTTGATGGAAAATGACACATTAACATTTGCCGCCATCAAAGCCCTTTGCCTGCAAGCGATCAACAGAGTGCTTTCTGCCTGCAAATTGGCCATTCAGATTCACGGCGCCATTGCCACCACAGAGGAATACATTGTGGGGCATTACCTAAAAGATGCCGCGATGACACTGAGCTGGGCTGAACACATCTGCCGATGTTTGCCCGATGACGCCCTGACGCTCGACGAGATCTTGGCGGAGGTGGCCAGTGTTTAGTGCAGAGCCATTGCACATTGCGGCGAAAAAAAAGGCGGAATCATGCCCGGAGATGGTCGCCTGGTACTTTGACTCGGGCGCATCGCTCACCTTTGGCGATGCCTACCGACAGTCTTGTGCGCTGGCGGCCGGGTTGCAGGAATTAGGCTTGTCAGCCGGTGATGTGTTGAGTTTCCAGCTCCCCAATTCGCCGGAGGCGGTGGTACTGAGTATTGCCACCAGTTTGTTGGGCGTCGTTGTCAATCCCGTTATTCCGATCTATCGATCCCACGAGTTGACGTCCATTCTAAAACGATGTGGTTCAACAGCGATGGTAGTGCCGGAGATCTATCGCAATACTCACCACGCCCAGCTGATGGTCGATATTCGATCCGAGCTTCCAGCGTTGAAGCACATTATTACGGTGGGGGAGAGTGCGCCATCGGGCACCTCAAGCTACAACGATTTGTTCAATAGCACCTCTTTCATTCCACCTGCTGACAATGACCTCGATAGTGACCACCTGTATCTGTTTACTTCAGGCTCGACCGGCTTGCCCAAGGGCGTGGTACACACCCAGCGCAGCTTGTATGTAGCGCTGCACAATACGTGCACGGCCTGGTCAGTACATTCAGGCGATGTCATGTTTATGCCTTCGCCTTGCACGCATATCACCGGATATGTCAACGGCATCGAATTGCCACTTTTTACAGGCGCTAAAACGGTTTTTATGGATCGCTGGGAGGCGAACCGAGCACGCGCTGCCATCGCGCAACACCGCGCCACGCTCTGTGTTTCGGCAACCCCCTTTCTGGAAGAACTGTTGAATTGCGATGCCAAAGGGCTGGAAGCGCTTCGTAGCCTGCGACTATTTGCCTGCGGTGGCGCGGCGGTGTCTGCCGACTTGATGGACAGGGCGAATACTCTGCTACCCGCTTGTGACACCTTCCGCGTGTATGGCAGTACAGAAGCACCACTGATCACCGCCGGTTTCCCCTCAGGCGCAAAGCGCGTCGAGAACTTCAATGCCGATGGCTTGCCCTGCAATTGGGACGTGAAAATCGGCGATGACAGCCACAGCCATCCGGGTGAAATTCTGGTGCGCGGCAGGGCCATGATGGACCGTTATCTGGACGAGGAACATACCGCAAGCGCGTTTACCGCAGACGGTTATTTTAAAACCGGCGATATCGGCGAGCTGCGAAAAGACGGCGCCCTGTTGGTCACCGACCGGCTCAAGGACATCATCATCCGCGGCGGCGAAAATATCAGTGCGCGCGAGGTCGAGGACGCGCTGGCCGATTTCGACTTGATTGATGCGTGTGCGGTGGTATCGGCCCCTCATCATCGTTTGGGTGAATGTGTCGCACTGTGCGCGATCTCACGCGATCCCGCGAGGGTGTCGCTGGACCGTATTGCGCAGCATTTGCTGGCCAAGGGGCTGGCTCGCCAAAAATGCCCTGAAAAGCTGGTGCTGGTGGAGACATTTCCGATGACCCCGACTGGAAAAATAAAAAAGGAGGTACTGCGTAAATACTTTGACGATTGATCACTAACGAGAGGAAATACACCATGAAAAAGATAATAAAGACGATGAAGTGTCATTCCATTAAAGGGACTTTTCTGACTGTACTGCTGGTCTATCTGTTTGCGCCTGGCATCGCAGTAGCTGACCGTTGTGCCGACAACGGGCAGGGTGATTGGGCCTGCAGTCACAATAGCAAAGTGCATTACTACTGGTGTAACGGGTATCTGGTGGGACGGGCGGTACGCTGGCAGATTCCCGAGGGGACGCCACCGCCGGGTGGATGGCCGGTCGCCTTTTACTACGCCGGTACGCAATATAACACCAGCTCTCACGCGTTTGCCCGCGATGCCGATGAAGTACTGGGGCTGGTGTATGAAACCCGCATGATTCACGAGCTGCTGGACGATCCGATGGCGAGCGGCAAGCAATACGCGGTGTTTGTTCCCGATCCACCAGCCACCTCGGGCTATATGCAGTATTGGCATACCAACGTGGTGTATCCCTACAGCGCGAGTTGCGACTACGATTTCTTCAACGATTTTTTTGATGACATCGAAAATAATCAATATGGCAGTAGCTCCCTGTACAACATGGATCAGCGCTACGCTTACGGGCTCTCCAGTGGCGGCTACAATACCAGCCGTATGGCGGTGACCTTCAACAGTGGTTCGATGGCAGATGTCTGGCAGTCACTCGCGGTCATTGCGGCGTCCTACGCAACGTGCGCGGGGTGGCAGTGCACGGTGCCCAATGCCTTGCCCGCCAATCACCCGCCGACCAAGTTCTGGCATGGCAGTCAGGATTCCGTCGTTCCCATATCGACGATGCGGGAATACTATGACGAGCTGGTAGAAGATGGTTTCACGACGGAAAAGCTGGAGGGTGTTTACGATCATGAACTGACCTCAGATGTAATAGGCAGTTTTGGCGTGAAGGCCTGGTTTGATCAGTTCTGGCCCTAGGAGCTAGTTCTCTCGCCGCCTGGCGAGCCGGGGCGCGTTCCCGAGTTAAATGGAGCGCGCCTCTCTATCATTGACAATCCCCCCCATAAACAGTCCACTAGCCACTGAAAATAACGCAGAATCGGCGTGGAACCATGAAAAAGACAATATCCTGCTCAGCCTTGAGCCGCAGTTTTACACCGTGATCGACAAACTGGTGCAGGGCCAGCTCTACAGCGAGCTGGGCGCCATTGTCTCGGTCTATTTCGTGGCCTGGCTGCTGGCGGGTCGGGTGCGCAAAATGCTGCCCCTGTTTCGCGTCGAGCCGCTGCCGCCGGAGCAGCATCCACTGAAACACCTGTGCTATCGCTGCGGCAAGCTGTTGTTCCCGGTGTTTGCCATCATGATGTTGCGCATGTTGGTGGAGTTTAGTGCCTGGTTTAGCGACGACGCCTGGGTGATGAAGGGCGCGCTGATTATCGCCATCCTGCTGGTGTTCCACTCCTTTGTGAATATCGCCATCCGCAATCGGCTGGTGGCCACCTGGTTCCGCTGGATCGCCACGCCGGTGCTGATGTTGCACTTGGTGGGCGTGCTCGATGATGTTGTGACAGTGCTGGATTCCATCGCCGTCGAGGTGGGTAATATCCGCATTTCCAGCTACGGCGTGGTGCGGCTGATCATCTTCGGCTCGCTGCTGTTTTGGCTGGGGCGGGTGTCGTCAAATACCGGCCAAACCATTATTCGCCGCCAGGAGTCGCTGGATATTCGCACCCGAGAGGTGCTGGCCAAGCTGTTTGAAATCGGCTTGAGCATTGTCATCATTCTGCTGCTGTTGCAGGTGATGGGCATTAACCTCACCGCGCTGGCGGTGTTCGGTGGTGCGGTCGGTGTCGGTTTGGGTTTTGGTTTGCAGGCGATCGCCTCCAATTTTATCTCCGGTATTATCATATTGCTGGATCGCTCGGTCACGGTCGGCGATTACGTGGAGCTGGAGGACGGTCGCACCGGTATCGTGACCCAGCTGAATATGCGTTCGACCACGCTGGAAACCTACGATGGCAAAGACATTGTGGTGCCCAATGAGAAATTTATTACCTCCAGCTTTACCATCTGGACCCACAAGAACAACAAGCAGCGCTATCGCGTCGACTTCTCCGTGGCCTACAAGACCGATGTACGGGCGATGGTTGAGCTGGTCAAGGCGGCGGTGGCAGAGCACCCCCAGGTGCTGAGCGGTGACCGACTTCCGATAGAGGAGCGCCCCGATTGCGAAATCGACAGCTTCGGCGACAACGGCATTAATATGTTTGTCGAGTTCTGGATGGAGGGTATCGACGACGGCCGCAACCGCGTGGGCGGCGACCTGTTGTTGACCATTCTGGAAACCCTGCAGCAAAACGGTATTGAGATTCCCTTCCCGCAGCGGGAGGTAAAAATCCTCAACCTGGATGCGCCGTCATCGGCTATGGCTGAACGCGGTGGATTTCAGTGAGCGAGCACAAGATATTTAGCATGCCCTTTGCGAAAGTCTACGGCTGCTATATTGACAAAGCCCAGCGCAAGGGGCGGTCGGCGGAGGAGGTTGATACCATTATTGGCTGGTTAACCGGTTATGATGCAAGCGGACTGCAGCAACAGGTAGAAGGCGGTTGCGATATCAAAACGTTTTTTGCCGACGCGCCCGCGATGCAGCCGAAACGCGAACTGATTAAAGGCGTCGTCTGCGGGGTGCGTGTCGAGACGGTGGAAGATCCATTGATGCGGGAGATTCGCTATCTCGATAAACTTGTTGATGAGTTGGCCAAAGGCAAGGCGATGGCGAAAATACTGCGCCAGTAGCAGCTGAGCGTTGGGGCAACGCGATGTGTGTGAAACTGATAATAATGATGATGTTGATGTTGCCATGGTACCTATAAAAACCCTGTTAATGATGCTGACCTTGTCCGTGGTCAGCGGCTGCTATGTGAGTGCGTCGAGTCATACGCGTATATCTGACACGGTGCCGCGCAGTGACAAAGCCTTTCAGAACAATCCCGATCATTTTCAGTTTGTGGTAGTGGGGGATCGCACCGGTGGTCACCGCCCTGGGGTATTCAGTCGCGCGCTGGACAAAATCAATGCACTGCAGCCTGAGTTTGTGGTCAGCGTGGGCGATTTGATTGAGGGTTACAGTGATGGCGAGGGTCTGATTCGCCAGCAATGGCAGGCGTTAAAATCGCGCTCAGCGTCCGTCAATTCCCGGTGGCGGCTGCCTTTCATCTGGGTCAAATCCAAAGCACTGGGTGCCGCTTCGCGGATAACGCAGCCTTTGCCGCTGTAGGCAGAATCACCGAAGACAAGCTCCTTTTTAAGCACGTGCTGATAAAAGAACCGGAGCCCGTTGCGATACACATTCACCGTCGACTAGGAATGGGGCTCCACCAGTGATGAGAAATAGGCTTCGAGTTGCTCCTGGGTGAACTGGTCGGGGCAGATATCCCAGAATTCGGTGACACCGTTAATGGCACTTTGACGAAGTCGCCTCGGGCTTTGGCAGACACTGGCTCTGCTGCTCGTCGCCATTTGTGGATCAGGTTCGCGTTGATGTTAAATTGCTGGGGGACAGCTGCAACAGACGCCCCCGGCAGACGACAGGCTGCAAGCACTTGCTCCTTGAGCTCACTGGAGTGACGGCGACGGCGTTGCTTAACCGGTGGCGGGAGTAATCCTTGTGTATCCATATTAGGTGTCCACTTAAAAATAGGTGGACACCATCATTATGCTGATCGTGACGTTTTTACAGGTGTGTTTGCCGGACGCTTACGATGCAAAACCACTAATGACTATTCCTGGAGGCTGTTAGTCATCTGTTTTACTATAGAAGTCAGTGAGAGCGTGAAATTGACTATGAATTAGTATCCGTAGATTTATACAGGGGAGGCTAGGTATGCCTCTCTCTGTTCCAGAGTTTTGCACTCACGGCTGGTTAAAGCGGTCTTTTACTGCAATATTCAACCTGTTGCCGGAGTTGGATTGGGTGTCGATGTGTGTCAACTCGGCAATAAACGCGTGGGCCCGTTGACAGGTGATATTGTAAATTGTCTTGCAAAGATTGAATGCGTCCGCATGTGGCCAGTCTGCGGGTAGCAACTGATTGGGAAGCTGAGGATCGTGAAGATTCGCTCGCCGGAAGGAGTGAATCATTAAAGTCTGCAATTGAAATGCGCTCAGTGCCGACAGGTCATTGCTGTTAAGCAGAGCGAGCGCCGGTTTGAAATCTGCGACAAACTTTTGGTAGCGCTGATTCACCTCGTCCAGATTCCAGCTTGCCCTGATTTTTGGCATATTGCTGAATCCGTCACTGTCTTCGATCGAACTGGCGCGGAATATCAAAGCCAACTCCTGATAACCATTGCGCTCGACGATCTGTCGCGCGGTGTCCAAACTGGCTAGCGGATGCAAAAATACACCGTTGGATAACAGGGTAAAACCGTTCCACTCCAGTTCTTTTCTAAGCTCAGTGCGCTCGGTAGTAGCTTCGAGATTTTTTTGCAGTACAACCAGTGTCCACTGGCCGTCCCAGTCGATGTGATAGGACTGGTAGATGTGCTTGTAGGCAGACTCAAAGCGGCGGGTACCTGCTGGCGTTAGGGAGTAAAAACTCCGACGGCCCTCTTTTCTGGAGGTGAGCCAGCCTTCGTCTGAGAGCCTGAAGGCACTGGTGCGCACCAAACGCTCGTTGATTCCGAATACAGACATCAGCTGTATCAGCTCACTCAGCCAAATTCCCTCTGAATACGGGGATATAGCATCGCCGAACACGGAAATTATGAGCGATTTTGAACGCGGTTCTTCCGTTTTAATATAGTGGTTGATCCACTTTTCCAGTGTGTTTGTCATGATTTTTTGAGGCATTGCCTGCTCGTTTTTCTATCTAATAGCTTAGAAAAGTAACGGTGAACTTTCCGCAGGTATGATGTGCCGCTACCCATGATGAGTTCACAGTGATGGCGAAGCCACGCCCATCGGCGAATTTTAGGAGAATCGCCGTATAAAGTCGACCGCAATGAGATCAGTCACATTGAGCGATATTATCAAGTCGTTCACACGAGGCCTCGGCGGCTTTACCCAGAATTGAGGCTGGCTGCCAGAAGTCGTCGCCGGTTTGCTGCTGAAACTGCGTCATACGATTCACGGCATTCGCCAGGCCATAGGTTTCTGCATAGAACATTGGTCCGCCGCGCCAGCGGGGAAAACCGTAACCGTTCACATAAACCACATCGATATCACTGGCTCGTTCGGCAATGCCCTCTTCCAGAAGCTTCGCGCCTTCGTTTATTAAAGCCAGAATCAGTCGGTCTGTGATTTCGTCGGCACTGATGTCGCGCCGGGAAATTCCCCATTTCTTTGAATGTTCCTCTATTAGGGCGGTCACCGAAGGATCTTCCTGTTGCACGCCTGTGTCCGGGTCGTATTGATAGAATCCCGAGCCCGTTTTTCGGCCGAGTCGCTGTCGGTCGACGAGTTCATCCGGGACCGAACACTCCGGCAGGCTTCCGGGGGCAATGCCTTGGTTACGCCGCGAAAAATAACTGATATCCAGTCCGGCAAGATCGGCAACGGAAAGGGGACCCATGGCCATTCCCCAATCTTTGATGGCGGCGTCAATTTGCGCGGGGGTAGCACCTTCGATCAGCAGTAATTGTGCCTGCCGGGCATACTTTTGTAGCATACGATTGCCGACAAAGCCGTAGCACACGCCGACAGTAACCGGTATTTTCCCGAGCCGTTTGGCAACCTGCATCAAGGTTTTTACCACGTCTGGCGCTGTGTGTTGCGCGCGTACCACTTCAAGCAGTTTCATGATGTGGGCAGGGCTAAAAAAATGCGCCCCAACCACATCCTGGGGTCGCGATGTCATTTGCGCAATCTCGTTAATATCCAGATAAGAGGTATTCGTCGCCATGATTGCCCCGGGCTTGCAAGTGGCATCGAGTTTCTGGAATACATTGGACTTGACTTCCATGCTCTCGAACGTCGCCTCGATCACGAGGTCGGCCTTTGCGATGTCCGTCATCTGTGTCGTGCCGTGTACCCGATTGAAGGCCGCATCAGCGTCGGCGCGTGAGTAGATTCCTCTCTTCACGCCCTTGTCGTAGTTGCCGCTGATGATGTTGAGGCCGCGCTTTAAGTTGTCTTCGCTAACTTCCACCAAAGTGACCTGATAGCCCGCTGTGGCAAAGCACATGGCAATGCCGCCTCCCATAGTGCCCGCGCCGATAACGGCAACATGGTTAATGTCACGGGCAGTGACTTCGGGGCTGATGGTTTTGGGTTTTGCGACACTGCGCTCGGCAAAAAACAGGTGCCGCAAAGATTGTGAGCCGCGAGACGCGCGGCACTCGAGGAAGCGCTCGCGCTCAAGTCTCTGGCCTTCCTCTACATCGAAGTGAGTAGCGATTTCGATCAGGTCAATGATGTAGTTTGGCGCAAGCAGGTGCTTGCGGTGTTGTCGGTGCTTGGCGCGAGCCTCGTCGAACATTGCAGTTGCAGCGGTCGGGCGAGGGCGGTCACGGGTCCGTTTAATCGGTGCACGCGCGGACACCAGTTCGCGTGCATACTCCAGGGCAGCGTCTGGCAGTGCTCCATCAATGAGGGCATCGAGCAGTCCGTAGTCGAGGGCGATGGTAGCTGACAGGGGTTTGCCGCCAAGGATCATATCCAGTGCCTTCTCTGCGCCGACCAGTCGCGGAAGGCGTTGCGTTCCGCCAGAGCCGGGTAGAAGTCCCAGATTCACTTCTGGCAGTCCCAGGTTGGTATCGGGGACGGCGCAGCGGTAGTGGGCGGCCATAGCGAGCTCAAGGCCACCCCCTAGTGCGTTGCCGTGCATCGCTACGAGGACCGGGAAGTCGGCATTTTCAACCGCCGCGATCACATCTGGCAGCTGGGGAAAGTCCTGGGGTTTGCCAAACTCCGAAATATCTGCACCGGCAATAAATGTTTTTCCTTCTCCGTATATGAGCAGCAACTCGGCGTTGTCGGACCGCGCTTGTTCGAGTACTGACAGCAAGGAGCGGCGGACAGCTTCCGAAATGGCGTTCATAGGTGGATTGTTTATTGCTGCAATGGCAATGCCGTCTGAAATTGAGTAAGTCACTGATTCAAGTAGGGTTGTCGAGCTGGGTGAAGGCATTTTCGGACCTCTGATGTAATAGGGTGTCGGGCTCACATTGAATTATATATTACAGTAAACTTGCCCAAAGGTAAAAATAGTGTATCATAAAGATCAAGGTCGTCTCGCTGGCTGGTCTCAACACTGAGCCGTCAGGAGCGTTGCTAATAAAGATGTAAATCTCGCGCATTGGAGTCAGTTTTATGAAGCTCAGCAGCTACGTATGTGGTAAGTGGCACGAAGGTGCCGGTCAGGGAGTGGAAACATTTAATGCCATTACCGGTACCACTGTGTGTCATGTCAGTAGCGAAGGTATCGATTTTGCGGAAGTCGTTCGCCACGGTCGGGAGGCCGGTGGTAAAGCACTCCGGGCGATGACGTTTCATGAACGTGCGCTGGCGTTGAAAAATATGGCCAAGGCGCTAATGGCGGACAAGGAAAAATACTACGAGATTTCGGCCCAGACCGGCGCCACACGTGCTGATGGTTGGGTTGATATCGAAGGTGGTTTGGGGACGGTTTTTTCCTATGCCAGTCTGGCAACTCGCGAGTTGCCCAATGACACCGTTCTGGTTGAAGGCGACACTGAAGTTCTTTCTAAACAGGGCAGTTTTCTGGGGCGTCACATACTGACTTCCAAACCCGGTGTGTCCGTGCATATCAATGCGTTCAACTTCCCTATTTGGGGAATGCTGGAAAAAATTGCGCCTAGCCTGATTGCTGGCGTGCCGGTGATTGTTAAGCCTGCGACTCCCAGCGCCTACCTGTCTGAAGCGATGGTAAGAGATATCGTCGCTGGCGGTTATTTTCCAGAAGGCGCAATTCAGATTATTTGTGGGTCTGTGGGAGATCTGCTTGATCACCTTGGCGAACAAGATGTGGTCACTTTCACCGGCTCAGCAAGTACCGGTCGAAAGCTGCGCACTCATCCCAATATCATTGCCAATTCCATTCCCTTCACCATGGAAGCGGACTCGTTGAACGCCGCTATTCTTGGTAAGTCAGTCAGCGAGGACGACCCGGAATTTGACTTGTTCCTGAAGGAAGTGGCGAAGGAGATGACAATCAAAGCGGGGCAAAAGTGCACCGCGATTCGCCGCGTGATTGCGCCCCGCGACAAGGTCAGTGCTGTCATTGAGGGGTTGTCAGCCAGACTTGATAAGATCGCGATGGGTGATAGCGCTCACGAGGGGGTGCGAATGGGTGCCTTGATCAGTCGTGATCAAGTACGGGATGTTGCTGAACAAGTCGCTCGCTTGTCTCAAGAGTGCGAAATTGTCCACGGTGGGAGCGAAGATTTTGACGTGGTGGGTGCAGATAAGCACAAAGGGGCGTTTTACCCGAAAACCATTTTATATTGCGACAAGCCTTTTGAAAAAACGCTCGTTCATGAAATCGAGGCTTTCGGACCGGTGACCACCGTTATGCCCTACGACGAGCTGGACGATGCCATCAATATTGCAAAACTTGGTAAAGGCAGTCTTGTCGCATCGGTATACAGTTACGATGCCGGCGAAATTAAATCGCTGGTTACATCGGTTGCGGCCTGGCATGGTCGCATGCTGATTCTCAACCGTGACTGTGCCAAGGAATCGACGGGGCACGGGTCTCCGCTTATGCCTTTGGTGCATGGTGGTCCCGGACGTGCCGGCGGTGGTGAAGAATTGGGCGGGCTGCGCGCTGTGAAACACTATATGCAGCGCACTGCGATCCAGGGTTCACCAAGAGCGCTGACAGCAGTGACGTCCGAGTATCACCGAGGCGCTGTGGTCGAGTCTGATGGCGTTCATCCGTTCAGAAAATACTTCGAAGATTTGATCGTAGGCGAAACGCTTGTTACGCATCGCCGTACAGTTAGTGAAGCCGATATTGTTAACTTCGGCTGTTTAAGTGGCGATCATTTCTATGCTCATTTTGATGAGATCGCGGCAAAAGATTCCTTCTTTGGGAAACGTGTTGCTCACGGTTACTTCGTGCTGTCAGCTGCGGCTGGCATGTTCGTCGATCCTGCTAAAGGCCCGGTTATCGCCAACTATGGACTGGAAAGCCTCCGATTTATTGAGCCGGTAGGTATTGGTGACACCATTCAGGCTAAATTGACCGTCAAGAAAAAAATCAAGAAGGCTAAACGCGGTGACGAAAAGGCTAATGGAGTTGTGCAGTGGGCTATCGAGGTCATTAATCAGCATGACGAATTGGTGGCGGTGTACGACATTATGACTCTGGTCGAGCGTCGAGAAGACGACTAAAAATTCAAGAGGACCGCACAATGGAATATAAAAACATCCGCTTTTCAGTTGAAGCTGGTGTCGCCGTTATCACCTTGAATCGGCCTGACACACTTAACAGCTTCACCGTAGATATGCATCTCGAATTTCGTGATGCACTTACACGATGCGCTGAAGATCAGCAGATTCGCTGTGTGCTGCTTACTGGTGAGGGTCGCGGCTTCTGCGCTGGACAGGATTTGAATGACCGCGCAGTGTCACCTGGAGAGGCATCACCTGATTTGGGGGAATCCGTTGAGAAATATTACAACCCGATGATTCGATTAATTACTACGATGGAAAAGCCGGTGGTGTGTGCCGTCAACGGTGTTGCAGCCGGCGCGGGAGCCAATATTGCGTTGGCGTGCGACATCGTGATTGCGGCGCGATCAGCAAGTTTTATCGAATCATTTTGTAAGTTGGGCTTGATCCCGGACTCAGGGGGTACCTGGCATTTGCCACGATTGCTCGGGATGGCTCGGGCCAAGGCCGTTGCGATGCTGGGGCCTGAGATATCGGCGGAGCAGGCGCAACAGTGGGGCATGATCTGGGATGTGGCTGACGATGAAAATCTGATAGAAGCTGCGATAACGTTAGCCAAATTGTTAGCGACTCAACCGACCAAGGGTTTTGCGTATACGAAACAAGCGCTACACGCCTCTGCAACAAATAGTCTCGATGAACAGCTTGAACTCGAAAAGGCATTAATGCGCTCTGCAGGGCAGACTGAAGATTACAAGGAAGGTGTTAATGCCTTTATGAATAAGCGCAAACCTGAATTTGTGGGCCGATAATCCCAACTGTTAAATTACGGAGAAGCTACATGGAACCGCTAGTCGCTTATATTTGCGATGCTCAGCGAACTGCAATTGGACGATATGGCGGGACGCTCGCAGAGGTGCGCGCTGACGACCTCGGCGCCGTACCGATGCGTGCATTGAAAGAGCGCAATCCCAGCGTAGACTGGGCACAGGTAGATGATGTGTTTTACGGATGCGCCAATCAGGCCGGTGAAGACAACCGTAATGTCGCGCGAATGAGTGCATTGCTGGCAGGGCTGCCTGCGGGGGTACCCGGAATGACGATCAACCGCCTGTGCGGGTCTGGTCTGGATGCGGTGGGAACAGCTGCGCGAGCGATCCGCGCCGGAGAAATCAATCTGGCTATTGCCGGAGGGGTCGAGTCAATGTCCCGAGCGCCCTTCGTCATGCCCAAAGCAACGTCTGCATTTGATCGCAAAGCTGAAATTTTCGACACGACTATTGGCTGGCGCTTTGTCAACAAGGTATTGAAAGCTCAGTATGGCATTGACTCAATGCCTGAGACGGCTGAAAACGTAGCGGCCAAATTTGAAATAAGCCGAGAAGATCAGGATACATTTGCCGTAAGCTCTCACGCCAAAGCCCACGCTGCGCAAACGGCCGGACGTTTTGATATTGAGGTGACGCCGGTCACTATTCCAAAACGCAAGGGCGATGCCGTTGTGTTTGATAAAGATGAGCATATTCGCCCACAAACGACCTACGAGAAATTGTCTACGTTGCCAACGCCTTTTCGAGAGAACGGAAGCGTTACAGCGGGTAATGCTTCTGGTGTGAATGACGGCGCGTGTGCATTATTGCTCGCGTCCGCGGAAGGCGTAAAGCAGCACGGGCTGACTCCGAAAGCAAAAGTATTGGGGATGGCATCGAGTGGACTTGAGCCCTCAATCATGGGGTTCGGTCCGTATGAAGCCTCTAAAAAGGTACTTGAGCTTGTAGGCTTGAGTATTGGCGATATGGACGTTATCGAACTGAATGAGGCGTTTGCGTCACAGGGGCTGGCAGTTATTCGCGCATTGGGTTTGAACGATGATGATCCTCGCATTAATCCAAATGGTGGTGCGATCGCACTGGGTCACCCTCTCGGTATGAGTGGTGCGCGTCTTGTTACTACCGCTATGTATGAATTGATTCAGAAACAACAGCGCTACGCACTGTGCACGATGTGCATTGGTGTTGGTCAGGGCATTGCGCTGGTGATCGAACGCGTTGCCGACTGAAAAGGAGTATGCCGTGAATATGTCAACTATGAATTTGAATCGCTCGCAGGATGAAGCGGAGCTGGAAGCAGAATTTCAGCGCCGCATTGATAACGAAGAAAAAATTGAGCCGAAAGATTGGATGCCCGAAGCATACCGTAAAAACCTGATTCGGCAGATTTCCCAGCACGCGCACTCAGAAGTCATCGGTATGCAACCCGAGGGCAATTGGATTACGCGTGCGCCCTCCTTGCACAGAAAAGCTGTGTTACTGGCTAAAGTACAAGACGAAGCAGGTCATGGCTTGTACCTTTACAGTGCGGCGGAGACATTGGGAATATCGCGCGAAGAATTGATTGATGCACTGCATACTGGTGCGGCGAAATACGCATCAATTTTTAACTATCCCTCGTTGTCGTGGGCCGATATGGGCGCTATTGGCTGGCTGGTCGACGGTGCTGCGATCGTAAATCAGGTCTCCCTGCAGCGGACCTCTTACGGGCCGTACGCCCGAGGTATGGTTCGCATTTGTAAAGAGGAGAGTTTTCACCAGCGTCAGGGTTACCATATCTTGATGACGCTGATGGAGGGCGACGAAAGGCAGCGGAAAATGGCTCAGGACGCCGTTAACCGCTTCTGGTGGCCATCGCTGATGATGTTCGGTCCCCACGATTCTGATTCAGAACACTCTGGTCAATCAATGACCTGGAAAATCAAACGTCAATCCAATGATGAACTACGGCAAAAATTTGTCGATCAAAGTGTTGAGCAAGCAGAAGCCATCGGCCTGACGCTACCCGATCCTGACTTGCGCTGGAATGAAGAGCGTGGTCATTACGACTTTGGTGAGATTGATTGGGATGAATTTTATTCTGTGATTGCGGGCAACGGACATTGTAACCGTGACCGTGTCGCCCATCATCGACGCGCCCATGACGAGGGTGCGTGGGTCCGGGAAGCTCTGGACGCATACGAAAATAAAAGAGCTGCTGCTCGCACTGCTTAAAGGTAAAGAACATGTCTCAATCAAATATGAAATTGTATGAAGTGTTTATCCGCGGCCGTCGAGGTCTCGATCATAAACATGTAGGCAGCTTGCACGCAGAAGACTCTGAGCAAGCGCTGGAATACGCCCGCGACGTCTATACACGTCGTGGCGAAGGTATCAGCATTTGGGTAGTGAATTCCTCTGATATCTGCGCCTCTCAGGAAAGTGACTGCGAAAGCTTTTACGATCCCTTGGACGACAAGCCGTACCGTCACGCAACCCATTATCAACTTCCCGAAAAAGTTAACAACATGTGAGCCTGAGCATGAGTAATGTAGCTAACGAAAAAATAGCGGCTTATGCCAACCGCCTGGGTGACGACTCACTAATTCATGGTCACCGTTTAAGTGAATGGTGCAGTAATGGCCCCTTCCTTGAAGAAGATCTTGCCATGACCAATGTTGCGCTGGATTACATTGGTCGTGCGCGCAATTTTCTGACATATGCCGCAGAGCTGATTGGTGGTGGAGCAACTGAAGATACATTGGCGTATGAACGTGACTGTCTCGAGTATACCAATCTATTGATTTACGAGCTGCCGAAAGGTGACTTCGCTTTCACTACAGCCAGACAATATTTGCTTGACGAGTTTGAACTTCTGTTTCTAACCGCTCTGTGTAACTCCGAAGACAGTACTCTGGCCGCAGTAGCAGAAAAATCACTGAAAGAGACACGCTATCATTTGCGTCGTAGCAAAGAGTGGATGTTACGGCTGGGTAACGGCACGGAAGAAAGCAAGGAAAAATTGCAGACAGCTGTCGAGCAATTGATAGGCTACACGCCTGAACTTTTCGAGGTTGATGCTTTAGAGAAAGATTTAATCTCGGGGGGGATCGCGGTAGATCGAGCTGGTCTCGAAGAGTCTTGGCGAAGCGCTTGCGAAAAGACCTTTGATGAGGCTGGCGTTAACATGCCCCAGGCAGTATGGCGCGTGAAAGGAGGTCGTACAGGATTTCATACTGAACACCTTGGGCATCTGTTGGCAGACATGCAGTTTGTACAACGCGCATACCCTGGGTGTCAGTGGTAGCTAAGGATGCAACGTGTGAGCGACGAGACTTTGATCCCTATGTTGCCGATTGAGGAATTCGAGCGGCGGGAGCGGCGACGCATGTCGCCAGTAGCTGATATATGGGACTTGCTTGACAGAGTGAAGGATCCGGAAGTGCCGGTAATCAGTATTTGGGAGCTTGGAGTCCTTCAAGATATTACTGTTCAAGAAGATGTCGTGACGGTTTCGATAACGCCAACCTACTCCGGCTGCCCAGCGATCAATGCAATGGCTGAAGATATTGTCGATTGTTTGGCGGCAGCGGGATACGATCATGTCAATGTGCAAACTCGATTGCAGCCCGCGTGGACGACAAGCTGGATGTCTGCAGAGGCTAAGCGCAAATTGGTCGACTACGGCATCGCGCCAATGCAAAAAGATGACGAGGGAATCCAGTGTCCACATTGCAGATCTGTGGACGTCAAGCTGGTGAGTTATTTTGGTTCAACAGCTTGCAAGGCACTGTATCAATGTAAAAGTTGCGATGAGCCTTTTGACTATTTTAAAAACCTATAGAGATTGAGATAAGAGAGAAGCGGGATAATGAGCACGAGAGCATTTCAGCAGCTGGCCATTGCCAGTGTGCAAAAAGAAACCGATTCTGCTGTAGTGATTGGCTTCGATCTGACGGCGGGGCAAGCAGAAGATTTTTATTTTCGTCCGGGCCAATACTTGACATTGCGCGCAAATGTCGATGGCGGAGCCGTTCAGCGTTCTTATTCGATATGCTCCGGGGTTAACGATGGCGCAATGAAAATTGCGGTAAAGCGTGTTGACGGAGGCAAGTTTTCCAATTTTGCGAATGATGAACTCAAAGCCGGCGATGTCATAGAGGTGATGCCGCCTCAGGGTAGTTTTAGCGCGGACATCGATTCGGCCCATAGTAAGAATTACCTGTTTATAGCCTCCGGCAGCGGCATCACGCCGATACTTTCTAATATTACTTCAATTCTCGATGTAGAAAGTAATAGCAAGGTGACCTTGATCTACGGCAACAAACGAACCACCTCGATCATGTTCAGAAATGCTCTGGGTTTTTTGAAGAATCGCTACCTGACACGCTTTCAGTGGATCAATATCCTCAGTCGGGAAGATCAGGGCGTGGACTTGCTTAATGGTCGTATTGATAACGCCAAGGGGCGTGATTTAGGCGCCAGATTATTGGATCTCACGTCCTATGATGAGTTTTATATCTGTGGTCCTGAATCAATGATTTCTGAAGTGTCACGCGGTTTGCGCAGTATTGGCGTCGAGGAAGACAATATTCGTTATGAGTTGTTTGGCACCTCTGCCGATGATGCCAGCGCAGTGTTGGAGAAGCATCACGCTCGCGCGAAAGCCTACGCGGGGAAAATGAGCGAAGTGACCGTCATTTTCGATGGCCGAGGCAGCTCATTCGACCTCAGTGCTGACGGTGAAAACATTTTGGATGCCGGCATGAGTCACGGTATGGATTTGCCATACAGCTGTAAAGGTGGTGTGTGTTCAACTTGCAAAGCCCTATTGGTGGAGGGTGAGGTCGATCAGGATATTACACACGGGCTTGAAGAAAGTGATATTCAACGGGGTTTCATCCTAACCTGCCAGGCTCATCCGATATCAGAGAAGGTTGTTGTTAATTTTGATGAAAAATAATGCTCACATGTTTTTAGCTCACAAGGAAGACTCGCAATGACCAAAGTGGTATTGTCCCCCCAGACGCTTGCCGAACGTTGTGCCGAGGTATTGATGGCACGGGATCAGGCGAGTCGCCACCTAGGTATGGAGCTGGTGTCAGTGTCTCCAGGAAAGGCGGAAATGAAAATGCTGGTGAAGGATTACATGGTCCAAGGGCATGGAAACTGCCACGGTGGCTATATTTTCACTCTCGCCGACACCACCTTTGCATTCGCATGTAACACCTATGACGCTGTCTCTGTCGCCCAGGGCTGTAACATCGAGTATGTTCGCCCCGGTAAACTGGACGATACCTTGACAGCGAAATGCGCCCAATTGTCGCGTGGTAAGCGAACTGGCGTGTACGACGTAACTATCGAAAATCAGGATGGTGAATTGATCGCATTGATGCGTGGAAAGTCTTATCAGGTCGGTGCCTCGCTGCTGAGCTGATACAGCGGGCATTAAATGCCGGCGTGGTGAGCGAAACCCGCGCTGTGACGCGCAGCGGAGCGTTTCACTGCTAGCTGGTGCCGGCGCTAAATCGGCTCACTTCCGCACAGCTTAAGATTGGCGCGAGTCTTTTTCGTCAACTTGCACGGCAAGCGATGTTCCGCTGTCGCCAGCGTCGCCATTAATACTCTTTTTAAACCCTCTAATCGCGCTACCGAGGTCACTGCCGACACTACCGAGGCGTTTGGTACCGAATAACATTGCGACAATGGCCAGAACAATCAAGAGCTGCCATATACTGATTCCGCCGAGACCCATCTGATACTCCTCTTCCTAAACTCGTTCTTATTGAGTGTAAAACGCTAACCTACTTGAGGGACGCACTGAGCCGACCCAGTGTAGCGAACTTAATGTAACACAAAAAACTAGTAAAAAAATATATTTGTATCAAGTAATGTCGGTCAGCTTGACTCGGGTTTATATGTAGTATTTAATGTTACATATATCGGGGGGTATCTATGAGCAATACGAGATTTGCGGTTGCGGTACATGTGTTGAGCGTGTTGCGTCTAAGCGACGGGCAGACCGTACCCTCGTCATTGCTGGCGAGCAGTGTTGGCACAAACCCGGTGGTAATCCGCAAATTATTGGTTGTCCTGGCCCAAGCCGGGCTGATTGTCGTTGAACGTGGCAATAGTGGTGGTGCTCGTCTTGCGCGCGCTGCTGACGACGTTAATTTGGCTGATGTACTCGACGCGGTTACTGGAGTCGGCGATATGGTGAAAATCCACGGTGAAGCCAATCCGGCGTGTCCCGTAGGGCGGAATATCGGTCATGTGCTGGATCTCATTCTGAATGATGGCTTTGACGCATTTCGTTCAATACTGGCGAAGCACACCATTGAGGATCTGGTTCAGTCTATTCGCGCGCGGGATGCAGGCTAAAAAATTTTACCTCTATATGTAACATGAATAGATACATAAAAAGGTTGGTCGCCCGGTATTCGGGCAAAAACAGGTGTCACTCAACGCAGATGGAGAGATTATGACGACGACCACACGTGAAAATCTGGTGGTAAAGCTATTGAAATCAATTGAAACAAAAGACCCTGAAGGGTTTGCTGTTATCAGTTCTGAACAATATATTCAGCACAACCTCTTTGTTGCTGATGGACGAAAGGGATTTGTGGCGTTTGTGCAGTCATTACCTGATGGGTTTGCCAAAGTCGATACGCGCCGAGTGTTCGAGGATGGTGATTACGTCGTTGCGCACAGTGAAATAGATATTGGCGGTGCTCGAGCCGTTTTCGATATTTTTCGATTCGACGGGGATAGAATTGTCGAGCATTGGGATGCGGCCCAGGCATTGACACCGCCAAACCCAAGTGGCCGCTCTCTGCTGGACGGTCAACAAACGCTTGCGGATCCCGGGGTTTCCCTCGATCAATGTAAAGCCGTGGCAAAAGGGTTTGTGGAAAATGTGCTGATGGTGGGCGATTTGTCCAATGCGGGAGACTATGTTGGTGATACCTATCTGCAGCACCATCCGCTTGTGCGAGATGGGCTGGATGGGCTCAGAGAAGCATTTTCCCAGTGGCAGACTGAGGGCATCGAAGTCCGCTATGAAAAAATCCATCATGTATTAGGAAAGGGGGATATGGTTCTGGTCGTGACTGAGGGTTGCTTCAATGGTGCGTCAGTGGCCTACTACGATATGTTTAGAATTGATCAGGGGAAAATTGCAGAACACTGGGACGTGGTTGAGGAAATTCCCGCAAGGGAAAGTTGGGCTAATAACAATGGTAAGTTTTAATAACCCATCGTTCTATTGAGGTCTCTGCCGCAACAGGATTTGGTTATCCTTGATGCCGCAGCGCGCCGCTCAAGTCAATTGCACACAATGAGGCTAGCGCTGCACAGAATGCAACGTTAGTCATGTTGAATTGGGGCAACATCCCTTGCAAAAGGAGGGGTGATAATGACTCATACACCGCACGGCGCTGGCGCTGACTTGGATCCAATCGAAACTGCAAGCCGGGAAACAATCGCTGAGTTGCAATTGCAAAGGCTCAAGCAAACCTTGGAAAAGGCCTACAATAATGTACCTTTCTACAAGCAGAAATTCGACGAAGCGGGTGTGACACCTGCAGATCTGCACTCACTCGAAGACCTCAGTAAATTTCCCTTTTTGGTTAAGCAGGATCTTCGCGATAACTATCCTTTTGGATTATTTGCCGTTCCACGGGAAAAAGTGTGTCGCATACACGCTTCCAGCGGTACGACTGGCAAGCCGACAGTGGTCGGTTACACCAAAAATGATATTGACAATTGGGCCGACCTGGTTGCGCGCAGTATTCGTGCGGCGGGCGGGCGTCCCGGTGATATCCTACATAATGCTTATGGCTATGGTCTGTTTACCGGCGGTATGGGGGCGCACTATGGGGCCGAGCGCCTCGGCTGCACGGTGGTGCCGATGTCTGGCGGGCAAACAGAAAAGCAAGTCCAATTGATACAGGACTTTAAGCCGCGGATCATTATGGTGACCCCTTCATACATGCTCAATTTAATCGAAGAATTTGAGCGCCAGGGAATTGATCCTCGCTCGACCAGTTTGGAGATCGGCATTTTTGGTGCTGAACCGTGGACCAATGCAATGCGTCAGGAAATTGAAGAGCGTGCAGGCATTGACGCTGTCGATATTTATGGTCTCTCGGAAGTGATGGGCCCCGGAGTAGCCAGTGAGTGTGTTGAAACCAAGGACGGCCCAGTGATTTGGGAGGATCATTTCCTGCCCGAGATTATCGACCCGGTGACCGGAGAGGTATTGCCTGATGGTGAAGAGGGCGAGCTGGTCTTTACCTCGTTGACTAAAGAAGCCTTTCCAGTAATCCGTTATCGTACGCGCGACTTGACTCGGTTGTTGCCCCCGACTGCGCGTGGCATGCGCCGTATTGGGAAGATCACCGGCCGCTCTGACGATATGTTGATCATTCGTGGGGTCAATGTATTTCCGACGCAGATCGAAGAGTTGCTTCTTAAGATCCCCGAGCTTGCGCCCATCTATCTGATTGAGGTGGCCAAGGAGGGTAATATGGACGTGGCGACCGTTTCGGTAGAGCTGTGCCCTCAATATCAGGAGGCGGTTGATACCATGCGCGAGGATATTTTGGCTCGTCTCAAGCATCTCGTCAAAACCTATGTAGGGATTTCCATTAAGGTCAAGCTGGTCGATAGTGCTGGGCTTGCCCGCTCTGAAGGCAAGGCCAAGCGTGTGATAGATTACCGATAAAGGCCAGTCATGAGCTCCGCATATATATGTGGAGCCGTGCGTACGCCATTCGCCAGTATGAGCAGCTTTTACCGCCGCTTAACGATAGCTGAGCTTGCTTCGTTGCCACTGCGCGATATGGTCAGGCGAAATGCCGCCATAGACTGGCGGAATATCGACAGTTTGTACGTTGGCTCCAATAATAAGAATTTATGCACGACGTATCGATTTCGTGAATTCGCGGCGGGATGTTTGAAGCACGCTGGAATCAGTAGCCATGTCGCTGCGCAACAGTTTTCAGGCTCATACTGTGCGGGAATGGCTGCTTTAGCCCAGGCATCGCTGGATGTGGAGAGTGGGGGCGGTCAGGTTGCAGTTGTGCTGGGTGTGGGTTGGCATGGAGATGACTCTGCTACACCGCGTATTGTTGATGATTTTTACTTTACGAATTTAAACGAGAGAGTGGCTCGTCGCGAGAAGATAGCGAGTCATTACCGCGTAGCCAGTGAGTTGCGCGATGCGTACATTCTGTCGGCTTTTACTAATGCCGGTCACGCTCGTAAAAGTGGATTTTACGAGCGTGAATGTATGCTGGTGAAAAGGACAGATACGAAGCATCTGGCCTATTTTCGCGAAGACGATATTGAGTTTGTTGCCAGTCCCGATGCCGCAGAAGTGACAAAGATGGAAAAGATTGTGCAGCTAAAGCCCGCGTTGAGGGCCGGCTTTGCTCCGGCCGCGGAAGGGGCATGCGGGCTGGTGCTCGCCTCGCGGCAGGGGATCGATCTGCTCGGCTTGCGTCCAAGAGTGAGAGTCATGGCGCAGGCGATAACAGAAAGCGCCGTTGATTTGTCTACACCGTATTGTATTCCAGCGATTGAACAGGTACTTGATCAAGCTGCATTGAGCATATCGCAGTTGGATATGCTTGAAATCAGTGAGACCTGTTCCGTCGAGGTGCTCGGTATTATGCGCCATTTCGATATCACACTGGAGTCAGGAAAAGTCAATGGCAATGGCGGAGATCTCGCCGTAGGTGAGGCCTCTGGCGCGTCTTCGGTGCGATTGGTCGTGACCGCCATGAACAAACTGCAGGCCAACAACCTTCGTTATGGTCTATGCGCGGCATCGTCTAGCGATGGGCGGGGTATGGCAATCTTGTTGGAAAATTTGGTGGAATGTTAAAACGGGAGAGAATGGCATGATTAAAGTCAGTATCAGTTACAAGTATGAAGAAAACGCCAATTTTGATCACGCGTATTACTCGGCTCAGCACCTGCCAATGGTGAAGTCTCTGCTGGGCGACGCGTGCATAAAATATGAAATTGACAAAGGTGTGTGCGGTCCGATGCCGGGAAGTGCGCCAGATATTATTGCGGCTTGTCATCTGTATACAGAAAGCACAGAGAAGTTCTATCAAGCGTTTTCTGCAGTGCAAAAAGAAATTTTGCGCGATGTCAAAAACTATACTGAAATCACGCCGGCTATGCAGGTCAATGAAGTGTCGGCATCAGAGTAAGCGGGTCTTTGCACAAAATGTGAGTGTCTCTGCACGCGAGAGGGGGTTATTGCGGCGGAATTGCGTTGAAATAGAGGTCGAAATTTTAACGCAAATAATAATGCGGAGACAGATTAGTGATGACAGACATGGCAGGTAGTTTAGCGTTGCCGCGTGAGATGCGGCATTTCATCGAAGGTCGCGAGGTCGAGTCCGCAGATGGCCGGCGCGGAGAGTTGCTCAGTCCGGTAGACGAAGCGGTGTTTGCTACTTACGCTTTCGGCGGCGAGGAAGACGTAGATAAGGCCGTTTCTTCAGCCCGTGCGCAATTTGATCACGGTGAGTGGTCTCGTCTGAGTGGCTATGATCGCGGTTTGTTACTGAACAAGCTGGCGGATCTCATTGAGCGTGATGCAGACCTGATTGCGGAAATGGATGCGGCCTGCATTGGGCGCCCGGCGATGGAGCCTCGTATTCTCGATTTGCCCAATGCGATTCAGACTATCCGTACTTCAGCAGGCTGGGCAGATAAACTGGAAGGGCGAACCATTCCGACCCCCGGTTACCTCGGCAGGCCGACGATCTCTTACACAGTGCATGAAGCCGTTGGTGTGGTAGCGGCGATTACGCCCTGGAATACACCGTTTATGATTACCTGCTGGAAGGTTGGGCCGCTGCTGGCCGCGGGTTGCACGGTTGTGATCAAGCCTTCTGAAGAAACTCCGATGTCGGCCCTGCATTTGGCCCGGCTGGTCAAGGAAGCGGGTTTTCCGGATGGAGTGGTTAATGTTGTGACGGGATCCGGTTCTGTCATTGGCAACGCCTTGGTACGGAACCCTGGGGTGGATAAAGTGACCTTTACCGGTAGCCCCGGTGTGGGTAAACACATCCAGCAAGAGGCGGCAGAAGACTTTAAGCGCGTGTCGTTGGAATTGGGCGGTAAAAGTCCTCAAATCGTCTACGCCGACGCTGACCTCGCCGAAGCGGTTGCCGGCTGCGCAATGGGGATATTTTTCAATCAGGGGCAAATATGCGCGGCGGGGTCTCGAATTCTGGTACACGAAGACATCGCAGAGATCTTTGCGCAACAGTTTGCCGCGGTCGCAGAGAGCATAGTGGTGGGCGACCCTGCTCAGGAAGGTGTGCAAATGGGGCCGGTAGCGAAAAAGGCCCAATTTGACCGAGTCAATGATTACATACGCAAAGGCATCGATGCAGGCGCAACGCTGATGGCGGGTGGTGTCAGCGAGTACACCCAGGGGTGGTTCGTTAAACCGACGGTTTTTGCCAATGCCAACAACGACATGGTGATCGCCCAAGAGGAAATATTTGGTCCTGTAGCCACCATTATCCCGTTTAAAGACGAAGACGAGGCGATTCAAATAGCGAATGGCACGGTTTATGGATTGGGAGCTACGGTGTGGACGTCGGACGTAAAGCGGGCCCATCGCCTGGCCAAGCGCGTTAAGGCCGGTGCGGTCGGTGTGAATTGCTGGGCGCCGATCGACGCGCGACTGCCCTGGGGCGGTGTTAAGCAGAGCGGTATCGGCCGCGAATGTGGACTCGCAGGTGTTATGGCCTACACCGAAGAGAAAGTGATTACCGTCGTTACAGACTAACCTCTATTGCCGCCAGGGTGGACGCCCCTCTCTCAATTGGGTCCTGGCGGCCTTTTTAATCCTCGCACCTCATCTCTTCTCCTACCTCATTGATTTAAATATAAAAAGTCATTTCTACTAATGTGAGCGGAAGCCCCTCGCAAAAGGCCGTCTCCGCTGTGCCCGCCGATAAATGCTGTGGTTAGGTTATTACCCTTAAACATTATATACTGTTTAGTAATATCTCATATGATACAGAAAAAAAGGTTTACACCAATATTGTGAATTGTGTTATGGTTTGCACCGTACAAACAACAGTATTCTGTGTCAGCTGAAAAGCGTAATAATCAAATATCGATAATTCGAATAAATCTCCGGGAGATAGAAATGCCAGACTCGTTCAAGAATAAAATGTTAGGCCATGGTACGCTGATGATCTTTTCATGCCTTCTATTTGGTGTGTTCTACTGGATGGAGCTGGTTGGTGGTTTTGAGATCGTTCCAGGTTATATCGTCAATTTTGATATGCCGGGCACGGCAGAAGGATGGAAAAAGGCGCACTCTGGCCCCGCCCTGAATGGCATGATGGTAATAGCCGTCGCTCTGGTTTTGCCTCATCTTGATTTCAGCGAGAAGAAGGCCAAGCTGCTGGGGGGGGTCGTGTTGCTGGACGGGTGGAGTAATGTGGGTTTTTACTTCTTCGGCAACCTGAGTGGAAACCGTGCCCTGAGCTTCGGAGATAGCCGCTTGGGTGAAGGTGATATTTTCAGTATTCTCGGTTTGGCGCCTGCGTACTTATTCGGCGTGCTGGCGTTGTGGGCGTTGGCGGTTATTGGTCTGGCGGCGCTAAAAAAGGGTCGCAGTGTAGCATAGGCCAGAAGATCAGTATGGATGGGACGGGTATCCGGATAAGAATGAAGTGAGTCGCTAAGCGCTCAGTGTTGATTAGGCAGGGAATGCAGAGTATAACCAACGAAGGCGCTGGCGACTCAGTGGAATGGTTAGAAGCCGATTTAATAATAAAACATAAAGGTATCACATGAATACAATGCAAAATCAGTTGGTTAGTGATAGTGCGATTTCCACCTTGGGTTGGCAGCCTCGAGCCAGCTATCAGTTGGAGTGTTTTCGTGAATGGAAGGATTTTGTGCGTGATAACTTTCCATGGTTAGAGTTTAAAAATAATAGTCGCGAGCGCTTTTCTGCGGAGGTCTCTTCACAAGCTGTTGGCAGTTCCAGTTTGAGCTTGTTACGGGTGCCTGAGGGCGAGGTTAAGCGTACGCGCCATCTCGCAGAGCTGACTGATCATGGGTTGATCAAGATCATGTGGCAACTGAGTGGCAGCTTGCGGCTGGAGCAGGATAAAAACAGCTGCATCCTTATGCCGGGTCAAGCCACAGTCTGTGATAGTTCACGTCCGTATAAAATTGAAATGTCAGAGAAGGCAAAATTTGCGGTACTGATGCTGCCGCACAGCTATTGTGCGGGGTGGGAGCATATATCGGAGTCTGTGTGTGGCACTGAGTTGTATAAGGGAGCATCGTCCAGATCTATTTTGGGGACATTGATGGCCTTGACTGCTGCCAATCGTGGTGACGAAGAAGATGATGTCGAAGCTGTACTTGATGCATTGCAAACCATGGTCACCAAACTGCTGTATCGCTCCGCAGAACAGATGGGCGTGCATTCATTCGAAGATAGGCGCTTGAATAAGGCGAGAGACATTATTGTTCGAAATATTTCGAACAGTCATTTTGGGCCGGATGAGCTGGCGTCGGAAATGTGTATGTCGCGCCGGTCGCTGTATATGCTGTTTGAAGAAATTGATACTACTCCGGTTAAAATGATTCGCGAAATCCGCTTGGAAGCGGCAATGCGTGTGCTGTTGGATAGTCAGCAAAGCGGCCGCAAGATTACTGATATTGCCTTTGATTCCGGTTTCAATGAATACGCCACATTCACCCGATTATTTAAATCGCAATTCGGAAAGACTCCCAGTGAGTTTCGCAATAATCCCGGAAGGAATGTAGGATAGCGCAACACAAATAGTCGCGCCGCACTGTTTGTCATTCGTATTGCACTGATAGCCACGTCGTGTCAGTTTGACTGATACATGCTTTGAAATATAACTCCAATCAAAAGGTGTTCTATGTCAATGATAAACAAATGTGTCGTCCTGAAAGAACGGCCCCGCTTTCAAATCCCCACCGAGAAATGTTTCCGGGTTGAAGAATCCCTCATTCGACAACCCGGAAGCGGTGAATTGCTAATACAAACCACTTCTTTGGGTATGGACCCATACCTGTTCTCAAAAGTCAAAAAAGTCTCCGAGCAGGCCAGGCCCATTGGTATTGGAGATGTGATGTATGGTGCAACTGTCGGCCGGGTCATTGCGTCCAATGTGCCTGAGTTCAAGGAAGAAGATTACGTATACGGTCTGTGGGGTTGGCAGGAGTATTACATCAGCTCAGGTAGCGACATAAAAAAAATAGACCCGGATGTGCCGTCGCCCTCTTATATGCTCGGCTCCCTGGGTGCTGCGGGTTTTGGTGCGTACTTGGCTAACCGCAATGTGTTGAATATAAAGCCCGGTGACAAGGTGTTTTGTAGCGCGGCAACAGGCGCGCTAGGGCAGATGATTGGTCAATTAGCCCGACTCAAGGGCGGAGAAGTCTACGGTACTGCGGGTAGTGAAGAAAAGTGTGAGCTTGCCGTAGCTCAAATGGGGTATACCGCTTGTTTCAATCATGCTGACAAAGATCTTGGTGGCACTATTGGCAGGGCAATTGATGGCGGCATTGACGCCATGATGGTATCGGCAGGGGGGCGCAGCTTTGACGCGGCCTTTCCGTTGATGGCGCTCAATGGCAGGGTTGCGGTGTGTGGCCTGATGGCGCTGTATTCCATGATGGAATTGCCTGCTGGTCCGGATCGCACGATGGCGGTGTTGAACGAAATACTGCTCAAGCGCCTTCGTGTCGAGGGCTCTCTTGTGCTGGATTACCTGAATACTGATATCCACCGTGAGTTTCTGCAGGAAATGTCAGCCTGGATCCGGCTCGGCGCGATCAAGCCGGTGGAGCACGTCACGACTGGGCTGGAGAATGCTCCAGTTGCACTTCGCGAGCTATTCGAAGGCCGAAATATCGGTAAATCCATTGTGAAAGTGAGCGAATGATACCGTGCGTGCACGGTATGTCACTCGGTTTGCACAGTGAGATAGGCCTGTATTTCGATAGTGCGGGACACTTTGAATGTGCGTAATGCCGGTGTCAGGCCCTGCTCGGGGTGCTCAGGTAAGCGGCTGATTCAATAAATATACGAAGTAGTGATTTTATGGATAACTTAAGTTTCAAACTTGCAAAGTTAGTGATAGCAAAGCGCGCATATGTAGCAATTGCGTTCGTGCTCATCACAATCTTTATGGCGATCGGTGTGCCCAAGGTAGATATCAGGACTATTTTTGCCGACCTGCTACCAGCAGATGATCAATTTGTCCAGACCTTTAAGGATCATCCTAACTTTGGTAACCCGCTGACGATCACAGTCATGGTGAAGCGTACAGACGGTCAGCTGATCTATAACGAGGACACGCTGGAGAAGGTGTGGAACCTGACGCGTGATATAGACCTGATCGAAGGCGTGGATCACGATCGAATCATTTCCATCACCACAGAGAAGGCGAATTATGCTGAAGCGACCTCGATGGGTGTGGAAATGCAGCCGCTTATGGGGGATAGAATCCCGCGTGGCGAGGAAGAGCTGAATGATCTCCAGCGCCGTGTAGAGCGCTCGCCAATGGCGCGTACCTATCTGGTGTCGGCCAATGAAAAGGCTACGCTGATCCGCGCTGGCTTTCACGAGCATTTGCTGGACTATGGCCACGTGTTTAACGAAGTCCAAAAGCTGGCGGAAGCAGCAAGTGATGACGAACACTCCATTCGTGTAGTTGGGCAGCCGGTCTTGACCGGATGGATCTACCTGCTGCAGGAGCAGACCTACGCTATCTTCGCTGTAACCGTCGGGTTGCTGTTGCTGGCGTTGGTGTTTTACATGCGGAATCTGGCCGGTATCACCACGCCCATTATCTGTAGTCTTGTTGCCGCTACCTGGGGTTTTGGTTTGGTCGGTTGGCTGGAGTCGCCGATCGAGCCGCTGCTGATGGTGGTACCTCTGCTGCTAATCGCGCGCTCCTTTTCCCACTGTGTTCAATACACTGAGCGCTTTTACGAAGTGTTTCATGAGCTGAAAGATCGGCGTTTGGCGTCAGAGGCGACGCTTGCAGTGATGATGGCGCCGAGTGTCTTCGGCATCATTACAGATACCCTGGCAATACTGTGTATCGGTGTCGCGCCAATCCCTGCCATGCAACGCTTTGCACTATTCTGCGGATTCTGGGCCTTCTTCCTCATTCCTACTGGTGTAATGCTGATCGCAGTATTGTTGTCCTACATGCCTACTCCTAAAAACATCGACTCGATTATCGGAGGGAATGTGAATGACAAAGGCATTCACGGCATGCAGAAAAAGGCCCTTAAAGCTATTGGTGCGTTGATTACCGGTAACGTCAAGCGCACCCGTGTCACCGCTGCAGTGACCGTCGTCGTCTCTCTGGTTGTCATTGTTGTGTCACGCCAGGTGGCGATCGGTAACCCGACTGAAGGCAGTAATTTGCTGTGGAATAACTCCGAATTCAATGTGGGCACGCGTGATGTGAATGACCACTTTCCCGGTGTAAATTCCCTTGAAATCATTTTGGAAGCGAAAGATCCGGATAATGTTCAGGCCCGCGCGGCACGTAGCAAGGAAGCTTATGAGGTATCCAAGCAAATCGTGCGTAGTGTCATGAGTAGTGAGAGCCCGGCTAAAGCGACCAGAACATTTTCCGACTTTATGGAAGAAGGTTCGCGCCTCTATTCAGGCGGTCATCCTGCATGGTTGTCACTGGACCCAACAGACCGTGCGGTCAATGCAGCCGGGGTTGCGGTGGCCTTTGGGCAGAACCCGCTTAACTTTGCTGATGTCACCGACTTCCAGTTTCAGCACAGTGCAGTGTCACTGTTCTATCGAGACAACAAGCAAGAGACGATCGACGCTGCATTGAAAGTTGCCAGAGAGGCCGTTGCCGAAGTCGGCGACGATCACGAAACTATCAACGTCCGAATGGCTTCCGGGACTATCGCACTGCAAGAAGCTCAGAACCAGGTGGTGAAGCGCTATGAGTGGATCATGCTCGGCTTGGCGTGTGTGGCGATATTCCTTATTGCCTCGTTTGCTTACAAATCGTTTGTTGCTTCCATCATTTTGTTAATCCCGGTTGTGTTGGCCAACTTCTATCTGACTGCTGCCATGCATCTGCTGGGTATTGGTCTGGATATTAACTCGGTTATGGTGGCAGTGCTCGGTGTTGGAGTAGGTATCGACTACGGTATTTATCTGCTGTCACGGATCTGTGAGGAATACAGTGCGCAAGGTGAAAGTTGGGAAAAGGCAATTGTTGAAGCCCTAACGACTACAGGCAAAGCCATTATGTTCACAGCTTCAATTATGCTGGTAGGTATCCTTCCCTGGTACTTCTTGTCTGATTTGAAATTCATGGCTGATATGGGGCTGCTGTTGTCATCTGTCATGTTGATCAACATGGTGCTGGCGCTGCTGGTACTGCCGCTGATCGTCTATGTGGTGAAACCCAGGTTTGTAACGCGCAATGACCTGATGGTTGGTGAGAGTCTGGACATGTCTTGGTTCAACGAAGACAAAGCCCTTGGGAAATCAAACACGAATAGCTTGCGTGGCAGTGAGCTGAACGTGAATACGCTTCAATAAAGTATCAACCTTGAATGCATCCGTCCGTCCGCAGGCGGCTCAACAACTGCGGTCAACTTGAAGAATAAATCTGGAGGTAGTTATGCACATTCGTAAATATGACATGAATTTTAGCCGACGCCAGTTGTTGAAAGGTATGGCTGCCGGTGCGGCTGCAGGGGTGTTAATGCCGCTGGAGAAAGTTCTGGCGAAAGACATGAGCTTGCTCAAGGCCTATCCTGATGAGCTTTACTCAATCGATGATCAAACAAAAGGAAAAATCAGCGTAGGCGATTACATCACCGCAAACAATGTTGAACATGCCAAGCACTTGCTGGACCCCTCTGTATACGACCAGATTAAAAATGAAGGTCGTCGTATTAAGGTCAGAGCGCCGACCACGGATCTTCGTCAATTGTTCAATCATTCTTACTACGAAGCGATGCAACGGAATTTAGCCGAAGGTCGAACTGGTAAGTTTGATGCTAAAGGTAATGTAGTCGACTCTAGTGGTAAAGCTTGGGGCGGCGGATTGCCGTTTACTAGTCCAAAAACGGGTAAGGAAATTTGGGCCAATATGGCCATGAGCTGGGGACGTGCCGATGCAAATACTTACGCCATCCGCCAGTGGGATTACGGTGCAGGTGGCAACCTGGAATACGAATACGATTTCCAGTGGGTTGAGCTGCAAATGCAGGCCCGAACCGACCGCAAAATCTTCCGTGGCTATGATAATGAAATTCGTCGCCAGTGTGTTTACTTCAGTAACTCAGCAGACGTTCGTGGCACATCGTTCCTCAGTAACTGGGCCTACGATCAGTCTGTTATACCCGACCTCTACGGCTATTTGCCTGAATTCCGCCGGGTACGTCAGTTCCCTGCAAACCAGCGCTTCGAGCCGCTAATTCCGGGCGCTACCTGGTTCCTGACTGACCCATGGGCTGCTGGCGACCCGTTCCTGACTTGGGGTAACCACAAAATCACTGACCGCAAGCCTATGTTGCTCGCATGTAACGGTAACTTCGGTAGCACTGATGACAACTGGGAGCCTAAAACCCAGGAAAATAATCCCAAATTCTGGGAAACCGAGTACGAAATGTGTCCCGATGTCATCGTGACAGAATGTGAACCGGTCGGATACCCGCGTTCGCCTGTAAGTAAGAAGCAGGTTTTCGCCGATGCGCGTAACAGTGTGCCCTGTGGTTGTATGCGTTACGACCGTCAAGGCAAGTTGTGGGCGAACTTCGAGATGGCCTTCGGTCAATTTGTTGGCGGTGGTAAGGATGGCAATCGCGTTGTGATGAGTGCAGATGGCAAGACGCCGGCGTGGTCCTGGACCTATGTCATGATCTATGACCACCAAAATAAGCGCATGTCAAAAACCCACCATGCGAAGAAAGGTGTCGGTACTGAATCCCGCTTTGACATTGATGAAGATTGGTTGTTCGAGACCTACTGCACTCAGCAGGCCTTGCAATCTCTGGGTCGTGCGTAAGTTGCAGTAGAAAAAGATAGTCGGCGGTTAATCTGGCCGCTGGCTATTCCAGTAATGATAGGAATAACATGATGAGAATAATGTCATTCGCTCAAAAGCCACTGCTGACGTCAATATTTTTGCTAGTCAGTTGTTTTGGTATTCCAGCGGCATTTGCCGATAAGTCAGCAAAACTCGTCTCGACGCAAACTCCAACAGACAGGCTTTTCGATATTGAAATGTTGGGCAATGTAGGTTACGCCGTTGGTGAGGCTGGTTTGATCATGAAGACTACAGATGGTGGTGAAACCTGGGAGAAAGAGCAAAGTAATACCACGCTCGCGCTGACCAATATCTCCCTGACTAGCAAAGGTGCTGTGGCAGTCGGACAGCTTGGAGAGGTTGTCGTGAATGCTAATTGGCAGGGCTGGAAGCGATTGTCGACCAATACTGATCTTCGCCTGCTTGGCGTTGATATGAATAGCGATGGATTAGCTATCGCTGTCGGCGCATTTGGGACCTTGATGCGTTCGCAAGATGGCGGAAACAGTTGGCAGTTGCTTACGCCAGATTGGGCGCCACTCTATGACTCGGGGAAAGGTGATACCGCTGTAATACGCGATGAGCCGACAAATTACGTCGTCCGCGTGTTTGATGATGGCCGCATTCTCATTGGTGGGGAATACGGTACGTTGCTGACCTCTGAAGATGGCGGTGAGTCTTTTAGCGTGACTTATCGCCACCCTGAAGTGGGTGATGTCATTGCCCCCACATTATTTGATCTCAAGTTCTATGAAGACGTGGCCTTCGCTGTTGGACAGTCTGGTTTGGTATTGGTTTCGAAAGATGAAGGTCGTACCTGGTCTCCCCACAATAGCCCGACGAAATCCAGCTTGTTTGCCGTAACGGGTGATCAGAGCGGCAATATCTTTGCCATTGGTCAGCGCATTTCCGTAGTTAGCGACGACTATGGTCAAAACTGGAAAGTGTTTGATGCCTTGGATATTAGCTTGAACTGGTATGCCGGTCTGGAAAATAAAGGTGATCTGGCCACAGAAAATTTGCTGGCCGTTGGTCACAGCGCACGGATTCTCTCATTAAATCCATTTAAATAACGCGGTTAATAAGCGGTAGATAGGTGAGGACTCAATAACATGAAAAAGACGTATCGACGTGTGGCGCCGGCTTTGCTGGTGTCTCTTGGAGGTCTTCTGGCAAGTCATGCTCAAGCTGAGAGCGGGATTCAGGAGCTGTGGGATAGAACGACGTTTCTGGGACAGATTCGTCTTGATGCTGCCTACAAGACCAATGATGAGCAGAACCCGTACAACCAAAATGCTTTTCCTTTTCAGGATGTTGCTGTTGAAAGACAGGCATACTTGCCGCCAGATCTTGGTGGTGGTAGCTGGGGGGCAGTGCCCTTGATGGCGGACCCTCTGGGTCTAATTCCAACCAATGATACAATTCGCAGAGATGATAGAGTCTACTTCGAAGACTATGAAACTAATCAGTTGAACCTGCGCTTCAGCGGTGAAATGGATATGCGTTTCAATCGCGAATGGCGTATGAATGTCAAGATGCGAGCCATTTTCGACCCTGTAGTGCATGAGGGCTTCAACGCCGGGATGTTTAGCAATGACCAAGGTGGGATTGCTTCCGGTGGGGGAGATCGCTATGCGGACACCGGCGAAACCAATTTTTACGAAGCGAAAAGCCGTACCGGCGAAAATCTAAACCCTTTTGAAGTTGCTGGTCGTGACTATATGGTAGATTTTCCGACTTTTATTCTGAATTACAAGTCTGGAAAGTATGACCTTCGCTTTGGTCTGCAACAAATCGCCTGGGGGCAGGCGGTATTTTTCCGAACGTTCGACGTTGCCAACAGTCTGGATTTGCGCCGTCACTTGATTCTCGATCGGGGGATTGAGGAATTTGAAGACGAACGTGTGCCGAAGCTAGCCTTGCGCGGTACAGTGCAGGCCACAAGAAACGTAATTTTTGACGCCTATATAGGTAAGTTTCAGCCGGATATCTTACCTAATCCCAATACCCCGTATAACGTTGTGCCTTCACAGTTCTACAAACCATTGGATAACTACCACAGCGGTGGTTACGACAACAAGTTGGATGCCGGTTTTCGCTTGAAAGGCGACTATGGCAACTGGAGCTGGCAGGCAATGGCGGTCAGTCGCTACAACCCGCTTGGTGTATTTAGTTGGGCAGAAAGTGGCATTGAGAAGGGGCTAAGCCCTTGGGGTGGATCAGTCGGTGCGGCAGTTGAAGCGGCCTACTTAAGTAAGCCTCAGTGCCAGGGCGAACAAAACCCCTATGACAACTTCTGTCGTCTTTATGGCAGTGTCGGAGAGGCCTTGGGACACACGCCATTCACTGTTGGTCCCGGCGGTGTGTACAGCGACAAAGAATGGTTCTCAACTGCAGCTAGCGTGCGTTTACATGGTGTGGATGTGTTGAACCGAGCCATTGCAGATTTTCCCGCATTGCGTGATGTATTTGCATCACCAGTCAACAATGTCGAAGAAGCCAGTGCATTGTTGAACACTTTTTTCATCGGTGCGGGTGGCAGTATCCGTGGTAACGTTGAGCGTGACTACTACCGTGAAGACGTATTTGGCTTGGGGCTGGGCTACGTCACCTCTACAGAGGATGTGAATTCCTTCTGGGATCAAATCATACTCAACTTGGAAGTGCAGTATGCGCCTGAGCGTCGCTTCACGTCTCCCGACTTGAGCCAGGATGGCATTGAAACCGACGAGGTGATTGTGACGCTGGTTGCAGAGAAATGGTATCGCTGGACTGAAAGCTTCCCAGCGGCCTATCTCGTCGGTCAATTTATGCATCGCAGTGAAAGTGATCTGGTCGGTCTTCATCTTTCCGGCTATGGCGGAAACGTAGGCAACACTGACCCCAAATTGCCCGAAGGAATCGATAGTGCAAACTACCTTGTATTTGCTGGCTTCCAGCCATGGCCAAACCGTAAGTTTATCGCCGAGTGGGCCTTCCTCTACGATGTAGAAGGCGGGTTGTTGGCTCAACCTCTGATCAAGTGGAATCCGGGTCGAGGAATGAGTGTTGACCTGTATTACAACTATGTCACTGGTGATCTCCACGGCGATGGCACCAGTACTCTGACTCGCGCAATAGACCATGTTGAAGAAGTAGGTATGCGTTTCACTTACCAATTGTAATGAGCTCAACCCAGTGGGACGGGTGATTCCTGCCGATCACCCTTTTGCCGGTCGCCTTTAGCGACCGGCTTTTTTGCATCAGGGGACTACGACATGAGCAGTTGGCTAGTTGATAAAAAAAGAAGACAATTCCTGAAATATGCGTTAACCGGCGTGGGGGCTGGAGTGACGGCACCATTGTGGTCGACTCTGGCTTCAAGCGGCAGTATAAAAGCGGCCTATCCCGACGATCTTTTATCCATTGACGAGTACAGCCGGGGTGGCATTTCGACGGGCGAATATATCACGGCTGACAATGTCGATTTGGTAAAGGATTTGCTGGAGCCAGCGAAATACCACCATGTCAAAAACATGGGAAGGCGTCTGAAAGTGTTGCCCACCACAATGGACTGGATGAAACTGGGCCCATGGGAATATCTGGAAGCAACGCTGTCCAATCAGGGCAAAGCGCGGTTTGACAAAACCGGTAATGTAGTAAATGGCGATGGCAAACCGTGGATTGGCGGCCATCCGTTTCCGGGTTCTACGAATGCGCTGGAGTTATTTGCCGGATTAACCCTCTCCTGGGGGCGGCACGATGCCAGTTTATACGCGATGAAAGAGTTTGATGTCAGCCGCGATGGCATCGTCGATTACGAGTATGATCTGGTGTGGGCGGAGTTGTCACCGGTTGGCAGATTATCTCTTGAGCCAAATCCTTACTGGCCAGGCCATGAAGAAAACCTGCGTTACAATACGGTTGTATACCTGTCACCAGAGTCTGAGCGCGGTGCCAGCTATTTGAACATCTGGCCCTACGACCAAAACCAATTTCCCGTGTTGTACGGATATGTCCCCACATTCAGGCGCATTCGCCAGTTTCCGACCAATCAGCGGTTTGAACCCTTGGTGCCAGGGTCGGCTCTTTATCTCTCCGACGCCTGGGCTGCGGGTGACCCCCTTTTAACTTGGGGGAACTATAAAGTCATTGGCCGCCAGCCTCTACTTGCCGGTGTGTCGGGGGGGTGGAACAGCGGGCATGAAAATTGGGAGCACAGCGTTCACGGTGGTCAGGAAGGCGAAACCTTTTTCGATAGTGTCGTTGAAATGGTCCCTGAAACCATTGTCTGCGAAGCAGAGCCTGTTGGATTTGCCCGAGCACCTGTCAGTAAGAAACGCGTATGGTTTGATGTGCGCAACGGGATGCCGGTAGCGATGGTCACCTACGATCGCAAAGGTAAACCTTTTCGTTCTTTCGACGGTTGCTACAGTATTTACGATAACGGCGATAATAAGATCATGGATGGGCAACATCCCTACTGGTCATGGACCTATCTCCACGCATACGAGTTTCAGTCGGGCAGGATGACTCGTATCGAGCAGGTGAGAGAACTTAATGGGGGGCACTACAGCCGCGCCAACGACGACTCAATTTATGACGAATACTTGACCCATGCCGCTATTCAACGGCTCGGTCGGGCATGAGTTAGCCGCGGGCGATACAACGACCACCCCTGCCATCGCCCCAAAAAGGGTGCAATGGGTGCCAGATTCGCTTAAATTGCGGCTATCGGCAAAATATTGCACGTAACGTCAGCTATGTTGCACCTGTAATCAGCTATTGTGGCCTGGTTCGCGACAAACTATCACTACAGATTGCAGCGGTGCAGACATTTTCAACGTGAAAGTTGTGCGTCGCAATGGTGTGTCGACATCACAATAACGAACTGTTTTTGAGGAAAATTAAATGGCCCAGGTGTTAGAAGCAGATTATCTCGTGATTGGTGCGGGTGGTATGGGGATGGCATTTGCCGATGAAATTCTCAGCCATAGCGATGCCAGTATTATTATGGTTGATAAGAATTTTCGACCTGGGGGGCACTGGAACTACGTCTATCCGTTCTGCCGCTTGCATCAGACATCGACGTGCTATGGAGTGAACTCGACAGAGCTGGGTGGTGACCGCCGCGACGAATTTGGGCTGAATAAAGGGTGCTACGAGCTCGCGAGCGGCAGCGAGGTCGTTGCATACTTTGATAACGTGATGCGCCGGCGCTTTATTCCTTCAGGTCGAGTACAGTTTTTGCCGATGTGTGAGTACGACAAGGCAACAGGCAAGGCTCGCAACACTGTTAGCGGGGAAGAATACGAGTTTCGTGCAAAGAAAATTGTCGATTCAACGTATCTCAATGTGACTGTTCCTTCTCAGCGCCCGCCAACCTTTGATGTAGCGGAAGGTGTCAAAGCCGTAGCGGTCAATGATTTGCCACGGGTGGCGCCTCATTACGACAACTTTGTTATTGTGGGTTCCGGTAAAACCGGTATGGACGCTGTGTTGTTTTTGCTGGTGAACGGCATCGACCCCGACCAGATCACCTGGATTATGCCTGCGGATGCATGGATGTTCGATCGTTTCACTGTGGACCCCGGTCGCAAGTTTAGTGACCCGGTAACCCAATATGCGATCGGCATTTTCGAATGCGCGCTGGAGGCTGAAAACTATCGCGATTTCTATGATCGGCTGGCAGGACGAGAGCTAATCAAGCAGCTCGATCCCGCTCATAAACCGACGCGTTGGCGCTGTGCTACGTTCACCGAGCTTGAGTTGGAGCAGCTTCGCCGTGTTAAAAACATAGTCAGAAAAGGATATCTGGAAGCGGTAACCAGCAGCGAAATGACCTTGTCTCAGGGTAACGTAGCCGCGCCGCACAATGCCGTTTACGTGGACTGTGCAGCGGATGGTCTGCCCAAAGTAACGGATACCAAAGTGTTTGATGGCAATACCATCACCCTGCAAACCATTCGTATGTGTCAGCAGGTATACAGTGCAGGCTTTATCGGCAATGTCGAGTGTAACGTCAATGCAGATGAAGATCGTAAGAATGAGCTATGCCACCCAGTGCCTCTGCCTTATCTGGAAATCGACTATTTGCGCTGTGCATTGCAGAACAGTAAGAATATGGCTGTGTGGTTGACTGAGCCCGCAGTGGTGAAATGGATTAATGAGTCCAGAACCGATCTGTTTAGTCCGCTGCTCGACTTCGAAGACCCCGAGGTCGCCCAACAGATACAGGCAATGGGTGAATTAATTCAGCAGGCTATCCCTAAAATGGAAGCATTGCTGAAAGAGGGAATGGAACAGTCAGCCTAGTTTTTAAATTGACCGCCCAGGTTTAATTTTTGCGCCCCATTGAGGGCGTTTTTTGTCTCTGCCCACCCGTAAATGATGATTTGGAGGCCAGTCGATGTCACGTGTCTATGAAATTGATGGGGTCAGGCCGGTGGTGCATCCCACTAGCTTTGTACACCCGGATGCTATTTTAATTGGTGATGTCATTATTGGTGCCCACTGTTATATCGGTCCAGCGGCGTGTCTGCGAGGCGATTTTGGTACCATCGAAATCGGCAATGGGGCCAATGTACAGGACACTTGTGTCATTCACTCCTTCCCGGGAAAAATTGTTACCGTGGCCGATTATGGTCATATCGGCCACGGAGCTGTGCTACATGGCTGTACTATTGAAAGGAATGCCCTAGTCGGCATGAATGCGGTGGTTATGGATGGCGCGGTAATCGGTGAAAGTGCAATCGTTGCAGCGTGTTCATTCGTCAAGGCAGATTTTGTCTTACCCAGCCAAAGTTTAGCGGCGGGTTCTCCTGCAAAAGTGATGCGCGCGTTAACAGAGCAGGAAGTCAATTGGAAAACCAGTGGGACAGAAGAGTACGTTGCGTTGGCAATGCGCAGTGCGGCTTCTATGAAAGCGGTCGAGCCACTAACTGAAAAGGAATGCCATCGTCCAGCTCTAAAGGTGGCGGCGGCTCACCAACCACTTAGTGGGCGATATCGATAAAGCGGAAAATCAGATAGATCAGCGTGGCCACTCCTTGACGCTTGTATGAATGAAGAAGAGTCTTGAATAGTAGAATAAGTACACATTTATCCATAATTTTTTGACATGAAATGCAGAAGGCTCGGCGCTTGCGTATTTTTGCCTACCGTGAACACTGAATTTTCCCTAACTGGACCAGCGGGGGCATTTGAACGAAAACCTACGGTTTTGAATCCCTCGACCACATCGTAACGGTAGGTTTCTGTCCAATGGCCTCTATCCACATAATTTGAGATCCGGCCGGTAAAACATCCAGATTTAGCCAATTTAAGCATATCTATCTGATATTATTGAAGTTATCAAAACTTACGCGCAATTACGCATGATTTGCGTAATCAGGAATACAGCCAGCTCTTACTATCACAGCGAGTCCTGTAGTTGCTTGAACTGACCTTGGATCATCGCCTTTTCCTGAAGTATTACCTTGTTCTCGTCAGTCAGAAATGCAATCTTGTCCTTGCAGGTCTTTAGTTCGGCTTTGGTGGTCTCCAATACTTGAGATAACACAGCCAATTCCTTGCTGATATCTGCTTTCTGAATGGTCATCACTGCCATGTTTTCCGCCAATTGTTCATTTTTATGCTGGAAATCCCGATACTTCGTCACGGCATCTTCAAAATCGCGTTTCAGATCCTGGACATCTTCTATCTTTCCATTTAGGGGGCCTAGGGATTTTGCCTCCAAATACTGCAAAAGCCTCTGAAGCCCGCGTGTTTACTGGCCTGTAGGGAGGCATTGGCTTTCACTTTTCGGCCGATAGCCCTCAATCGGTGCCATTAACTCATCCAGTTTCGGTAGTTCTCCCGTCGGCGCGAACGTATACGTACCCCGGAAGTTGATATTCTCCCACGCGACAGGTGATGCGCCCTTTACGGTTTCCATGTATTTTTCGCTGCCCTGCTCCTCGAAGCTATCCAGCAGGTTGCTGAGTACTTTCGAGTTGAAGTAGATAATGGCATTTGCTACCAACCGGGCGCTTTCGTTCCAGATTTGTATCTCCTCGTCGCTATTTCCCCGGAACCGGTCGCTGTTCACGTTGCTGATTGCCCGGCGCAACTGGTGATAAGCTTCTCCCCGATTCAAGGCTCGTTGCACGTGGTTTCTAAGGCTGGCGTCATCGATGTAATCCAGTAGATATTGGGCCTTCAATAGTCGGTTATATTCAGTCAGCGCTTTCAGTAGAGGGTGGTTTTGCTTGTAGCCTGAGAGTTTCCGGACCAATGTGGCTTGGGTGGTTTGCCGCTGAGCCAGTGAGACGGCAATTCGCTGGATGGTGTCCCAGTACTCCATAATGCTCTGCATGTTAATCGGTTTACGCAACGCGAGTTTCACGCGCTGATCCTCGTCTTCGGAGATATCGAACATCTCATTGATGACCCTGCCTACCTGGGCATATCGGGGGGCGAACCGGTATCCAAACAGATCGAGCAAGGCAAAATTTACATGGTTTACCCCGTGGGTATCCGTGGAGAGTGTATCTGGAATGATCTCAGTACTGTTGTTCATCAGAAGATCAAAGATGTAATGGGATTCATGTTCGTTAGCGCCGATCACCCGGGCATTGATTGCCATATGATTGGCGTTCAGGCTGATAGCCGAGACCCCTTTGCTGGTGCCGAAGTATTTTGAGGAATACCGGGTACGGAATGTCTCGCGCTTAGCTTCGAACTTTTGGCCATCGGCGCTGGCATGCAGGTTGTCATCCTGGATATTGTAGTGATTAAAAATGCTCAGTCGCGTAGTGGCGTTGTTGATGCGGTCATTTGCGGCATTTAATGTTTCCAGCCGAAGGTAGTTCGCCTGGATCGTGCTCAGCTGATCGTAGGTGCGGTCGGAGATCTGGGCGATACCATAGATGCCCTGGTTTGTGGCATTGGCGATCAGGATCGCCAACAGGTCCACTTCATACTGGCGGCTTTTGGAGGTCATGCCCAGCACATGCTCGAAGTCGTCAATAAATCCGGTATCCTGATCCACCACGCGCAAGACATCGGCGACTCCGATAGCCCTCATTTGCTGGAAGAACGGATTGTTCACCAGATGTTTTTTGCCGGCAGCAGGTAAACGCCAAAGGTGTTTACCGCCCTTCGGGCGCAGAATGATATCCCTGTTGTCCAGGCGTTCCAGGTAGTCACTGACCTCGTGTAGCCGAGTGGCCAACTGATCCGTCATGCGCGGGATCAGTTGCTTTGGATCCTCAGTAATTTTGGGCTGCTTCGTACCCTCGACCAAGGCCTGCTTCTGATTTTTCCAAGTCTGTGGTTTTACCAGATCGTCGTCCAGTGCACGATACCGTATGACTTCTGGCAGCACTAACTGGCCGTTTAGGCGGCTGGGAATCTGCAAATACAAGAACCATTCATATCTAGCCTTGTCTATGCCGCCGTCAGATTTCAACAAGAGTGGTCGCGTGGCTTTGGGTGGAAGACGCCTGTCAATACTGACATCCCCGAGCATATTGCCGGCTGCCAGCTCCTGTCGAGCTTGACTCAAGACCGCTGCCAACCGTTGTGTTTTATCGGTGCCATCAATGCGAAGACAACAAAAGAGTGATCGTAACAGGCCGGTTCTCAACGTAGATTCTGTATCCAGGTGTTGCCAGAACGCCTCATCCGCCGACTGCTTCTGATTGCCGAGATACCGGCAGACGGAGCTCAGCTCACTGGCATTGAGAACCTGGAATGCTTGTTTCTGTACAGAGTGGAATGACGTATTGGGATCGATACGATCATCAACGAACAGACGCAAGATTTCCGCAGCTTTACTCACATTGGTAGCCGCCTTTTGCCAATCCCGATAAACTCGGTCCTGCGCCAGCTGATGCGCTCGTTGCTTGACCTGTCGAACGTGATGAATGAACCCTTCGGCCATCCGTTCCAGCCCCTCTTGGTATCGAAACTGTAGGTAGCAAAGCAGATATAGGCACTGATTCTCAGGCGACTGACGTTTTATTTTGGCGCCGTAATAGTGAATCCGTTCGGCATAGTGCTGCTGATTTTTTTGAGACAGAGAAAGCGAGTCGAGGACAGCGGTCACCTCTGCCATCAGCGGTTGAATGTGGTGATACACTGCAAGTTCTTTCTGCAACTCGGTACCGGTGAAATTGCGCGCGCTGCCGCGCAATTGTGTTAACGTAAGCTGGTCTGTTTAGCGTCAACTATCTTGTCCGGTCGGCGACAACTATGATGGCCGGTTGGGTGGTTCAGTTTTCTACTGGCCTTGTACCTTTTTCACGTGCTGCTGCTTCCGGTAACTCTCTCCCTCAAATTCGATAATTGTCGCATGATGGATAAGCCGATCAATCGCTGCCACCGTCATGATGCTGTCGGGAAAGATTTGATCCCATTCGCTGAACGGCTGATTGGCGGTAATGATGAGGCTGCCACTTTCGTAGCGGTGCGCGATAAACTCAAAGAGCACATGCGTCTCCGCATCCGTTTTCTTCACATAGCCAATATCGTCGATGATGAGTACCCGATATTTATCCAGCCGGGTCATCGCCGTCATCAGATCCAAGTCGCGCTTGGCTTGCTGCAATAGCTGAACCAAGGCAATCGCTGGAAACAGCTTGCAGCGAATACCCTGTTCGACCAGGCGATGCCCCAGGGCGTTGGCAATGTGGGTTTTGCCGGTGCCGCTCGGGCCAAGGAGCAGAACATTGTCAGCGCGGTGTGCCCAGTCGATGTCCTGCTGTAGTTTGGCCAGCGAGGTTTGTTCGGCTTTGATCAGCTCGCTGTTTTCCAGGGTGGCAAAGGTTTTATTGGCGGCCAGACCGGCTTCACGCAACCACTTGTAGGTTCGTCTCTGATACCGGTCGGAGAGTTCGTATTCGCACAGGGCGGCCAGGTAGTCCGTGTGCGACCAGCCTTTCTCAACCGCGACATCCCACAACGACTGGTAGTGACGAACAAACGCGGGCAGCTTGAGCTCTTTGAGTAACAAGGCAACGGTATCGCTCATGAGCAGCCCTCCGCCATAGCGGCTTCGCGTTGGCTCTCACCTTTGATCGAAGATAGCAATTCGTCGTAGCTGGCCAATGGGTGTTGGGCGGTCATCACCGAAGAAGTGATGGTCTGGCCTCTCAGGTAACGCGCCTGCATGTCCGTAATTGACGCGAAGTGACCCGCTCGGGCTGACGCCAACAAGTCTTGTCCTAACCCCTCTTCATCGTCGTACTCAAACGCCAGTCTCAGCACGGTCACGATCCACTTGCAGGCCTCACGAGCCTCGAGGTGTTGGTCGGCCAGATGCCAGAGTTCACGGTAATTGTCATCAGGCAGTAAATCATCTCGCAGCTGGGAATAGCGAAACGCCTGTGGCTTTGAGGCCAGCGAGCGAATAACGTGACGATAATTGACGCTGCGTGCCCGCTGCTCACCCGGCTTGGGATAGACACGCGGCAACGTCAGTGCCCGTTGTTGGCCAACGTACAGCGCCAATTGATCGTGGTGCAAACGCACCTGAACACGCTCGCCAATCAGTCGTGAGGGTACGGTATAGACCACACGCCTGATCTCGATGGTCGATGAGCGGGTGACTTTGACGTTGAACGTCCGGTAATCCGCCATCTCATCGCCAGACAGGGGTTGCAGGGAGGCCTGTTCTTCTGCAAAGCGACTGCGAGTCCGACGGTTCAACTTCTCCACCACCTGATCGATCAATGCCTGATAGGCTTCAACCGAATCAAAGTCAGCGTGGCCGCGCAGCTTCAGTTGCTGGGACAAACGCTGCTTAAGTGAGCCATTGGCGCACTCGACTACACCATTCTCATGGGATTGTCCGGGATTGTTGCGGGTGGGCTGCATGCCGTAGTGCTCGCACAACTTGGTGTAGTCGTCTGTCCAGACATTTTGCGTATTATTACGCGCAGCGCTCAGGCTGTCGGTGCGGTGTTCCAAAGGGCTGCCACCCGCTTGCTTCAGGGCGCGTTGCAGACCGCAGGCCAAAGCGGCATAGCTCTCACCCCCTTGCACCACGGTGACCGAACGCCAGCCACTGTAGGCCAGACGAAACTGATACAGCAGATGCGCGAAGGGTTGCGCCTGGATGGTGATCGGGCTGTCGGGGTGGGTGAAGTCGGAGAAACCTTGCTGTGATACCACTGCCTGCTGCCGGAACATCACCTCCCGGTCAGGGCCATGCAGGGCTTTCCATTGTTTAACACGCCGCTGCAGGGTACGCAGGATGCGCTGATCATAAGTTCCGGGTAATGCTCTTCCAGATAGTCGAGCAAGGTGGTTCCCGTCAGTGACGGCTCTCGCTCCAGCAGTGGCACAAGCTCAGCGCTCCACACCGCTTCGAGCGGATCTTCACGAGTGCGCCAATCACGCTCCATTTTACTGCGGGCTCCCCCAGCTTGCTCTATGCGCCGCCCGGAGCGGACGGAAATACCTGCTTTGGCGGCGGCCACGTCCTGACTGGCGCCGGCTTTACGATGCTGCATATACAGATCCTCTTGTCGGTGGGTAATGTGTTGACCAGGCACTTGTGCTCCATGAAGGAAAACAAATGCCTATTGTCATACCCAACCGGCCAAGATAGTTGTCGCTAACAGGTCATCCTAATTGTCGCCGAACACGTTTCTTTATCTATATAGTCCTTCAGATTGTTTTTTAATTTTCCATAAAATTCTTCATAATTTTCCTCACTGACAACAAAAGCCCCATGTTCATGTATTACCCCGTGAAAAAAATATTCTAAATATAGCGAGGCCGAAATTTCAGCTCTCCTTGATGAGGACTAAAATTTAGCACCCGGTTTTGATCTGGCAATTTAAGTAAGTTTTGAGCTGCGGCCAGATCAAACCTGATTTGTAGAAATTCAGTTCAGTTGTAAAATTCATCCTCAAACAACAATAATGACGACTGATGGTTCCTCTGCCGACTGGTTCAACACTTATTACACATAGATCAGCCCCAAAGTGCAAAAATACACCTCTATTGATGCTCTTGGTAGCTTAGAAAATCCCTCACCGCCGCCAAATCATCGATAGAACCAGACAATAAATGAGATTTAGGAGGAACCCCTTTGAAGACTGAATTTTCGTTGGGCGTGTTCAGCCAAGCATCCGCTATATGAGGAGCCGGCAACACGATTTCTAATGATCTAAATATGCCCAGTATAAGACTGACCCTCTCAATCAAATCCATGGTCAATTCGACCTTTTCAGGAGCTTCCATGCAATCGCGCAGCACCTTTTCTTCCTTAAAACCCAGGATAATCAATTGATCGTCGATAGTGAACGACCACTTCGAGAGAATATCAAATATTACTGGTAAAACAACACGACTAGCTTCTGGACTAGATTGAATTTCGATAATTTCTTTCGGGATATTTTTTTTCATCACGACCTCTGTTACTCATTAATTTTCGAATACATATGGCATCCAAAACGACCCCTAACCACCAAACAACGTCATCCTCCCCCCCCGACGTTGGCATTCCTATATTCTCATCATTACCATATCCCTAATTGCTCCAAATCTAAGGATCTAAAGCTCGGCGCCCACTCATTCAGTGCGAGATATAGGTCCTTCGGCTTGTTAATTGGGATAGGCTCGATGCTCATTGCTCGCCCCATAAACCACAATTTAGCAACATCGAAATCAAATTCAGCTAGATAGCAGCCCGAGTAATAGTATCCCGCTGCCTCTCCAGCATCGAGGAGCATATACCCTGGATCAATTTCAACAACGCCACTCCTCATGCCCTCGCGGTATACATGCCAAACTAAGTTCTCTACTAACATCGCTATCTCCTTCTATTCACAACGATATAAAAGTAACTCACTATAGAAGGCCGTCAAATTTGAGGGCATGAGATAGGTTTCAACTCAAAAAGCGGTCATTTTCTGGCACATACCGAGGTCTCAGCTACTCAAGTCCAGTGGAAATTTGAGTCTTTCTACCGTAGAAACATCGAACGGACCGTCATCGCCTTTCTACCGTAGAAGCCCAGAATCTCAGTTCTCTATAGTTGTAGAGTTTAAGGCAGCAAGTGACCAAGCCACATTGCCACGTCACTAATGTGACGGGGGGGCAGATCAGACTCGATCATATCTAATGCATCGCATATCTACCAGATTCAAAAATTACCGGTACTCCCTCTCATAAACACCTCGGTCACTCCTTAACTGTGTTCTAGCTGGACAGCTTGGTCACTCCTTGAACGCTAGCCGAGCTTTCGGCTCAGGAAGCCCAACGCCGTCCTGACATTTACCACTTGAACAGACGAATATAAGTAGCCTCTTTAGGTTTTGCGCCCTACACGGCGCATTTTTCTCCCGCAGAAAAATACTTCCTGTCCTATTAAGTTATAAATAATGCACCGACTGAACAACTTCAGGTCGATTTCGTAAAACAGGCAGTAATTTTTATCACATATTTTCATTAGATATTTCTATATCACAGGAAATGGGGCGCGGAAATGAAAACAACAGAATATTCTCTTGGCGAAGAATTTGATCTCGAATCGGAAAGCCTTCTGGGGAAGGACTTGAAAAGATTCGGGATATCTTTCACATACCTCTACCCGCAAAGCTCCTTGGCTATCCATCTCAATAACGACTGGGTTTCAACTGATAATGAAGATGTGGGTTCTCAGGTACGAAGAAAATTTGCAGGTCAATTGACGTCTGTATGTGAACTTTTCATAGAGCGATTTTATCCAGAACTCGACGCCAGCGTGTCTGTACGAAACTTGACCGCAAAAAACTCAAAGATCAGACGAAATCAAAGAACGGCATTATTTTTGGTTGATCCTAATGAGACGAGGGGAATAGCAGAGAAGCTATCTCATGTTGCCGGATTTGTTTGTTCGAGAGTCCAACAAAACCAGCCGGACCTATTCTTCCGAGATGAGTCGACAGGGCTTCTTGCCTCGGAGGTCGTATTTCTTACGGAACAGATTGATGAGCTTCGTAAGCGTATGTCTGGTATAAAAATCACCCATCCTTTTGGAGTTGAAACGTTGGATCCCAGCACCGAGCTTACTGGGTTTTCCGGTGAGTTCGACAAGTTCGAGTTTGAACTTTCCCCCGCAGAACAAGTTTCTGGACTAGCGATAGTCGACGGATTTCGCGAGTTTCGCAATACCGCATATCTAACTATTTTTGATTCCGCTGAAATTTTAGAGGCATCCAAAGTCTTTGTAGTACAGGACACGACACTTTTTAAGAAGATCACGGAGGCTAAACATTTTGGCAATAAAATTCGCTATGTCGCCGATAAGGTGTTTGAGGTTCGGCCAGACAAGCCAACCTTTATCCTCAAAGACATAGAAATAGTTGGGTGAACGTACATTCTACGTGTAGTCAAGATGGTTACCGTCAATTGACAGCCACGATCTTACTGCACGCATCAGAACTCCAGACCATTATCATCGAAATCGCCAAAAAACCCACAGCCAATTCATATGTATTTCTAACAACGCCACTAGGGGATGAGCCAAGGATGATCGCTCCGTAGTCATAGATGCCACCACTACGTTCTTCTATCGTACAATCGAATACATCAAGCTGAACACTCCGCCCAGACTCAATAGCGCTTTTGATCGACTTTACGTTAAAACCTTGGTCAACGAGCAGCTTAGTCACTATGGGTTCATCCTTTCTGACATAGACATCGTATCGATTGCTTTCGATATCGAGCAGCTTAAACACGCCTTTTACGATTTCGCAATGACGAACGTGACTCATTTTAAGCTGCCTGTTCATTCCAAGCATCATAGGCAGCTCATCGATATTCGGATAATTTGAAGCGAATAGGTTATCGAACTCTTCAATATTTTCAGCTAGCTCGATGAAACGACTCCAGGCCGCATCAGTGATGTAGTGCAAAATAGCATTAGGTGAAGCCTTGCCCTTGAACCAGGCGTTCTCGCCACGTTTTTTGAATCGCATCACCTCGTTAGCTTTGTCAAAATTTGCTTGGATTGAATACACATAATCAGGATGTAGCGCAACGAGCTTTCCGGCGTTTTGGTAGGACCTCCCTTGGGCAACGAGTCTCAGTAGCTTGAATAGCAGTAATGGTGTTGGCTTTTGAAATGAAATATAGGGTGCCTGAGAAGGCGTCTCTATTTGAACTCGATCAAATTCCGCCGTATTAACAATGCCATTAATAGCCAGTGCTCGTTCAGTTTTGACGGGCGTAAGCGCATCGGCCCATTCGGTCATTAGGTGGTTGTAATTTTTGAGGCCAGGCGATGCGCCACTGTGCCCCATCAGTCGTGCCAAGGCTATCGATGACCGAACTGATCTGCTTTGATGTTCTCCCAACACCATTCCCAATAGTGTTTTTGTATCGATGTTTTTGCAAAGTTCACTTTCTGTGGAAGTTTCAAATCCAAGCAGTATTGGAGCTATGTGATTATAGAATGCATGGCGACAATGATGGAGGGTCAAGGTCTTGCTTCCAGTCACCGCTCGCAAGATAACAGTAAGTGCTTCCTGGATTTCGCGGCATGCTGCCCATTGAGCAACGCGCCCACCACGGACCTCACAAAGAACAGGTGCATTCTGCCCCGTCCCGGCAATACTGTCGTAATTCGCCAGCACTTTTTCGATGAGCTCAATTTCATGCGGCATCAGCTTAAACAGCAGCGGTACAGCGCGTCGACTGCTTTTTCGCTTCAACTGGCGAATTCTATTATCTCTAACAAGTACCCAAGTAAAACTTTGCCATTGACACCAATCCTGGCGGCGCAATCCCAAGGCTTCATTTCCTCTCAGCCCAAACCGGAATGTAAGTAGAAGAACAAACCCCAGAAATAATGCGAATTGGCTGTCTTCACCATAAGCGTTGCGGATGTATTCCTGGCAAGCTAGATACTCGTTTTCAGAAATACATCCGGGACTTACAGTGCGGTGGTTATCCTCGGTGTCAATTTCAGACCAGTCTGGATTACTTACTCCAAACTTCGCGGCCCAATGATGGAACGCCTTTAAGCGTTTGCCAAAATATCCGACTTCCTTTTCCCTATCTCGACGCGACTCGATCATGTCATGATAGAGATCGGTAATTGCATCGGAATCCATAGAGAGGAGGTCACAGGAATAGGCTAAACCTTGGAACGCGAGCCTTAAAGTACTGAAGTAACTTTGCACGGTTTTTTTGGCATAAGGCCGGTGGTGTTTGCCGCGACCTTGCCCTGATTCAATGACATGGTTTATCCAATAGACTACCATTGAAATCGATGCACTCACCTTCCCACTGTATGCTCGGCTGGAATTTTGAATGTTTTTCGCGATTTCCTTTGCATTTTTCTTCTCATAGCGACTCAGAATTTTCGTCACTTCGTTGTATAGCTCCTTGGCGTTGTCTTGGAGGGCCAGGGCATTGTTCTCAATCGGTACTCGCTGATTAAATCTGAAGTCTTGAGGTACGTCTGAGTTTGATTCTGTATTTGGCAGCGAGATGCATATCCCGTGTTGAAGCCTGAATACATCTTGCCAGTTTAGGCTAGTCGGTGGCATCCTTTCGCTGAGCGCGCCGGCCACCACGCCAGGAAGCTCTATAAGGTTTGCTTGCCCGATGACTTTGGTAAGCCGCGTCAAAATGTCCTTCACGGTAATTCCATCTTTCTCTACGTCTGGCACAATGTACGTTGCTAGCGCATGTAGTTCCGGCGGAATTGGCAGAGAGCTTAGGTCTGCTAGCCGTGAATTTGTACAACCGAAATGAAGCAGGGATGCTGTTTTATAACTAATTTCATGCCGCTGGACCGGCGCATCAAAATCACTTGCATCCCATTCTTCACTGTATTCAATAAAGTATTTCTTCTTATGTTGGATGAGTCGGAAGTTCCGCCCGTTAAGTACATCCAGCAGCATGCCGCGGTAGCTTAGCCTTTTATCGATGCATAGCAGCATCGTCCCGACAATCAACGCCGTGGTTTTATTAGCTTTGCCCTTCTGAACGGTGTTTGTCGTGTGTTCTGCCCACTGTTTTGCGTTCCTGTAACGATCCAAATCTGCAGGCAAACTTCCCGCAAGCAGATTTCGCTCTTCTTCCCGCTTAAGGATTTTTTTTCTAATAGAGCGAGTATGCTTGCTGTCTCTTGATTTCAGGAATTGCTCAAGAACACGAAATCGAATGCCGTCATCGGGATGAGGCAGTCCATTTTCTCGCTTTAACATGCGATTCCCGAGTTTTTCAATCTCTGTAGGATTCAGCTCCTCAAGCTCTTGCTCCCCAATAAATAGCTTAATTTCCTGCTGTGCTATTCTGCGAGCATTTCTATAATTCTGACGTCGGCGTAGCGCTCTTTCTTTTAAGCCATAAATACTCGGTTCCACATAGCTCCGCTCTTTTTCCCGTGAACCGAGGTAGCTAGGTAACGCTGCCGGCGCACTTATAACATCGAAACCAAGCGAATCATAAATCGCGTTATACGCTAGGCGGTACTGATCGGCATCGTTGATCCAACACCTGGGCGAATAATCCCCATAAGCCGCGCCTCCTCGCTCGGAGTGCCCCATCCACCCATCGATAACCCCGCAGGGCACGCCAGCGCGGGCGAGTTGCTGCGAATATCGGTGCCGAAACAGATTTGGTGGAAGTGACCAGCCAACAATGGGCAGGCCGAGCAGGTCGCCGTCAGATGTTTGATGCCAATAAAGCTGCTCGTCCAAGAAGAAAAACAGAGGAAGCGCACCGTCCTTACGCTCCAGCAAAGCGAGTATTTTTCCGGCCAGTTCTGGACGCAGGACTTCTAAATCCTTTTGAAGTCGTGAAAGATACTCGAGGTAAGTAGCCAGGAGCTTGGCCAATTGTTCAGGAATCGGCACTATCCGTCCATTATGACGCGCACCGTCCGATTTATCGTTAATGTATGCACAAAGATGATTAAAGTTGAAGTGGTCGAGTAATTCAAAAGGTGATTTTAAGTACCGGCTAGCAGTACCCGCATACAGCGCCAGCAAGCAATACTGGGTATACCGATTATGAAAGCTAACGAGATCCCGTGCACCGACTAACAAGAGTTTTGCTTCAGCTATACCTTGAGATAGTACTGATTCAATCGGGGCTAGCAAACTGCCAAGCATCAGCGTAGCGAAGTCCACATTGTCTGTTACTACAGGCAGATCAAGCCCTTTAGCAATGGTGCTAACATCCCAGTTAGCATAACCGCATGCCGCGGGTAGTCCACTTTGAGGCAATGCAGTCACGATTCGAGCAAGATTATGGTCGCCAGTATTATCAAAAACTCGCTGCGCTGCGACTTGGGCCAGTTTCCCGCTGGTCACCCTTGGAAACTGCTCATTAGCTACCCTATCAAACCATGTAGTAATTTTGATAGCAGGGTTAACTTCATTCCATAAGCTGCCTAAAGTAGCTTTGCTTGAGGTGTGCTTTCTGGTGACCCGTCTCAAAGCAGATGTAATGTCGTGCGGGAGCGCTAAGCAGATGATTTCCGAATATGGGTGCACCTCCGCTTGTTCCTGCGGAGATTGTGGGCGCCACGGGCTATGTCGACGCGGTGATTGTCGCTGAAGATGACGATAATCAGGCGTAATTCGCCAGTCGTCCCCAACAGTCGCATCGATCTCGATCCTTTGAGCATGGTAAAGCGAGCGCCCGACGAGACTCCCAATTTTTGCGATCGCTGCGCCAAGGGACTGGACTGGCTCCTTGGAGCTGACTGTATTTTCCAGCCAGGCATCAAATTGAAGTAATTCTGGCGGCAGGAGTTTATCCCAACTCCAGGGCAAATATTGAGACTCCTCCGCGGAATAGAGAAAGACAGACCGGGAAGTAAGTGCTTGCTCCTCATCCGTACTCGATGGATCAACTTCTACGAGTGTGCTGTCTGGTTCGTCCTCGTCATCGTTTGCGGCACCTGGGAGGTTTTGTATAGCCGGCAGTTCCGGGTCTAGCAGACCTAACGGCAGACCTTCAGTCGTGACTGAGCCTAACTGCGGATAGATGCCTGGGGAGTCGACGTCCACAGAAAGTGGTAATGGGCTGCAATAACCCCTGGCGATAGGAGAGATCGCGCCAAGGAATCGCTTGTCAGAATCATCTGCGTGAGCGGCAAGCCCAGATGCAGCCTTTTCTATAGCATAATTGAACCACTGAAACGTGTTTGGAAAGCCTTGAGTTTCATGCCGAGCGCGGATAAGCAATTCATCAATCGTCTCCCACTTTGGATCAATCCTGTCTAAGGTAATATGGCGTGCCGCCCAGCTGATATTGCTATCAGAGATACAGCCTTCCTCGGCAACGCGAATAGCCGCCTGAAGAATTAACCAAAGTCGAAGCCTTTGGCGGCTCTCGGCAATTTTGTCCTGATCGCTATGGGAGCGGGGGTTCACGATCATGGCAAGGAGGTAATATCTGGAAGTCAGTGGGGAAAACTCAGACTTCGTGCCTTTTGCGGATTTACCTTTATGAGAAATTGGCGAGTCAGCTTTGGGGATATACTCGCTAGTATTGTTCAGTGTTTCAGAAAATTCCCACAGGCGAGATACAATCGGTTTACCTGCCCACTCTGATAGTATTTGCTCGGAGACCGGCTGGGTGAATTCGCTAGCAAAATTGTGTATTGCTCGAGGATCGTCAGGTCTGCCAAGGCAAAAATAAGCGATCTCCAGCTCATCATGAAAGCCCGCCTTGATTGCCCACTCTGATATCCCGTCATAGCGAGGCGGTAGCCTGAAGGTCGCTGGGGCGTCATCGATCTTGTGCCGATCTTGAGTGTCTTCCGTCACCTTTAAATGCTCTTATTTCCACCGGATAAAACTCCCTGAAACCTTCTTATCACAGCTTAAAACGTCAAAACAAGTCAATTTAGTACAAATAATATGTACTTATACAATCATTCTCATAACCTCCTGCCCCCGCTACCAACACTACTTGTTGAAGCTCTGAGGGCGATATGTCCTTGGAGTTTTTGCAAGCTTTTCCAAGACTTAGGATGCCTGCCAAGGCTCCGTGAAGGTCAATTTTCAAACCTTTCTTAGCAGCAGTATCTGGGCTTAGTACGATCTTATCGACCAGGCCGCGAATGATCTCTGCGGCCTCTGCGCGCTTGTCATCCTCGTTCAAAACAGCCACCAGTTTTTCGATCTGCTCGCGGTAGCGTTTACCCATGTTCGGGTGAATGTAAACCGGCTCTTCCACGGTAGTTTCGAGCAAGCCTTTCAATTCCTCATTGCGGTTTTCCAGCTCCCACATGCGGTCCTTCACACGAGCGGCAGGTACGCCATTGCAGATCGCGTCGATCAGCTTGTCGAGTTCCTTGTTATTACGGGCGAGTTCTTCATTGTGGCTTTTGATAGCCGCATTGCGCCCCATACGAAGCTTGTTCAGATGGCGGGTATATTCTTCCGCGAACACCGCTGCCAGCTCTGGGTCCATTAGGTGGTGGCGAAGCCCGTTCAGCACGGTATCTTCGAGCAGGTTGCGACGGATGGCGCGGCGGTTTGAACACGTTCCCTTATTGCGCGCTGTAGAGCACCCAAAATGCTCACTGGATATTTTGGAGAAGCCACCCACTCCCCGCACTTCATTAAGCCGGAGAACAGGTATTTCGGGCGACGGCAGTTCCACAGTGCATCATTCTTCTTGCGCGTCTTGGTCAGCTTCTTCTGACGCTCTTTGGCAGCAAGCCAAAGCACTTGATCAACTATCGCCAGCTCCGGCACATCCTGAATGATCCATTCGGATTCAGGATTAAGGCGCGGGACGCGCTTGCCGGTGTCTGGGTCCTTGATAAAGCGCTGGCGATTCCAGACCAGGCGGCCAATATAAAGCTCGTTATTGAGAATACCCGTGCCGCGATCTCGATTGCCGTTGATTGTACTTTGGGTCCAGCCTTTGCCGCTGGGGCCAGGGATGCCACTTTCATTCAATGACTTGGCAATCGCTTTCGGAGAGATGCCCGCCGCGTAATCTCGGAATATCTGGTTGATGATCTCGGCTTGATCCTGATTGATCTCGCGATCACCCTTGATCGGCTCGCCGTTCCCATCGAACTTGCGCACGACATCATAGCCGTAGGATTTACCGCCGCCGGACTACCGGCTTCCACACGACCGCGCAGGCCGCGACGGGTTTTATCGGCAAGGTCTTTTAAGAACAGGGCATTCATCGTGCCTTTCAGGCCGGTGTGAAGATGAGAGATTTCACCCTCGGACAGGGTGACCATCTGGACATTGGCAAAGCTCAGGCGCTTGTGAATTCCGGCAATATCCTCTTGATCACGCGAAAGACGATCCAGCGCTTCAGCCAGGACAATATCGAACTTTCCGCTTTGGGCATCTTGCATGAGCGCTTGAATACCAGGGCGCATCATGCTTGCCCCGGACAGGCCGTGGTCGGTATAGATTTGAACTATAGTCCAGCCTTCGCGCTCCGCCCGTTCGGTACAAAGGCGAACCTGATCCTCAATCGAGGCCTGACTTTGCATATCGGTTGAGTAACGCGCGTAGATGGCGATATTTGCGTGTGAGCGTGTCATACAGACTCCTCGCCATTCTGGCGATGTTCGTGCGACGATTGATCATGGGCTTCGCCGGAGGCTTTGTGATCGCTCTCCGCTGCCGCCCGCGCCAGCAGTTTGACCAGGGCTATCAGCTCCGGTGAATGCCGCGCTGTCGCTGTCTGATTTTTCTTTGAACGCTCCATGCAGCCAGATTACGGCATGGCTGCAAAGCCGAGCCTAGCGGCATCATCGCGAGTCGGGGCTGCGCTCTATCGTGACCTCCGTAAATTAGTGGCATTGGCAAGGAGGTGAATCCAGCTTATCAAAATGGCTCATAAAAGAGTCTGAGAGGGGGAAGATTCTTTCAGGTTTTCTGTTTCATATTGAAATATCCATCGTTTTGATGGATTTCCCAATATGATGCGAATAAACAACCGCTACAAAACCTGGTAATTGCACATGGATGCGCGACGTGACGGCGCTCAACCGGCTTTCTGCTTGAAATATGATCCATATATGGATCATATTAAGGTCATATGCTCTTTTTATAGATCATTTTTAAGTTGACTAAGTGGGCGAAAGCACACTATTGTGATTCATATATGAGTCACAATAGGCCCTTATGGGCTATATACGAAACAAAGTAAGTCTATGCCTAAATCAGTAACGCGCACATATTCTCGCTATAGCCGCGAAGCGGTCTCTCTTCTTGGCTTATTGATCCGCGAAGCGCGGACCGAACGGAAGTTTACAGTACAGGAGGTCGCTGATCGCGCCGGAATTTCCCGTGGGCTATTACAGAGGATCGAAAAGGGAGATATGAAGTGCGAAATCGGGGTTGTATTCGAGGTGGCCACGATTGTCGGGGTCACACTCTTTGAAGCCGATGAGCTCGCACTCTCAAAACAGCTTGGCCAGGTAAAGGACAAGCTCGCTCTCCTACCGAAATCCGTCCGCAAAACCACAAAGGTGGTGCGCGATGACTTCTAGTGCTGATAACGAGGCTTTTGTTTGGATATGGTTGCCGGAAGAAACCGAACCCGTCGTTGCCGGACGGCTTGAAGCCGATAACGGTAATGTCCTGTTCAACTACGGTAAGAGTTATCTTGAGCGGGTTCGTGATAGTAAGTCGGCGATTTCCATTTATGAGCCGGAACTTCCATTAAAGCAGGGAATACTCCCCTTGCTTGATGGCTTATCCATGCCTGGTTGCATCCGTGATGCCGCACCCGATGCATGGGGGCGGCGTGTAATCATCAACAAAAAGCTGGGGCTAAAAGGCGCAGGAACAGATACTGCCGAACTGGGTGAACTGACCTATTTACTGGAATCCGGCTCCGACCGTATTGGCGCACTTGATTTTCAGCGCTCTCCTACAGAATACGTACCGCGCTCAGCGAATAACGTCAGCATGGAAGAGCTGATTGAGTCCGCTGCGCGGGTGGAGAAAGGCGTGCCCCTCACGCCCGAGCTCGATCAGGCGCTGTTCCATGGCAGTTCTATCGGGGGGGCACGCCCCAAAGCACTGATACAGGACCAGGGTAAAAAATACGTTGCCAAGTTTTCATCAAGTGCTGATCTTTACAGCGTTGTAAAAGCAGAGTTCATCGCGATGCGGCTTGCCGCGCTTGCGGGGCTTGATGTCGCGCCGGTAAAACTGGTGAAAGCGGCCAACAAAGAAGTGCTTCTTATTGAGCGCTTTGACCGGCTGCCCAAGGGGGCCGGATGGTCACGCAAGGCAATGGTCTCGGCACTTACGCTGTTCGGGCTGGATGACATGATGGCGCGCTATGCAAGCTATGAAACGCTCGCAGAAATCATTCGCCGCAGGTTCAGCGATCCGAAGGATACGCTTCAAGAGCTGTATGCCCGTCTGGTCTTTAATATCCTGTGTGGTAACACCGATGATCATGCCCGCAACCATGCGGCATTCTGGGATGGTCATAGGCTGGCATTAACTCCTGCCTACGATATCTGCCCTCAAGGGCGAACCGGCAATGAAGCGACACAAGCCATGCTGATATCCGGTGATAACAGGCTAAGTCAGCTTAAAAGCTGCAGGGAAGCCGCTCATAATTTTCTGGTATCTGAAGAGGAAGCATCGACGCTATTTGATCATCAGCAGGCCATTATTGAAAAACACTGGGATGAAGTCTGCGATGAGGCTGAGCTCAGTGAAGTCGATAAGAAGCTCTTTTGGGGTAGGCAGTTTTTAAACCCATTTGCGATTGAGCGATAAAGAGGCCGCCAGCTTTATTAGCTAGCGGCCAGCAGGTTGATTACTTTCAAAATCCAGGCGGCTTTGGCGCGGGTGCTTTCCGCTTTGCTTCTATCACTCCGCTGATGGCATGAAGGTTAGCTGTGGCGATGGATTGATCCATTTTTGCAGCTTGCAGCCCGTCCGCTTCGGCGCGAAACAGGGCCTGCAACGAGCCCAGGCTGTAGGACTGCAGTTCAAAGATTGTGTAGGACTTTCTCATTTTTGGCTCCTTTTCCTGAAGGCCCTGACTGCCAAGGCCTTTACGCCCGGCCCACACATCATCATCCAGTGGCTAAGGCCTTTGACAGGCAGAGGAAAAAAGGAAGAGGAAAAGAAAAACGGGAATTGCTACCCAAGATTGATGCAGGTCGAGGCGGGTTCGTTCGGGATCAAAAGGTATGAAACGGACTGTTGCGAAAATCTGCGCTATCCATTACTGACCCTTGTTAAACCTTCGTTAACCAAATGCAACCTAGAATAGAGTTATGGATAAGAAGAAAAGAAATAAGGGGCAATCTGGCATACTTATCGAGTACCGAGGACTTGGCACAGTCTCTCCAGTGCGCAGCCGGAGGGTTACGGCGGGTTATATCTGGAGGAATCGTCTGCTTTTGGTTCAAGATATGGTTAAAATGTACCGATTAAGTATCGGCAAGCCTGATCGCATAAATCTTTGTTTGATATAAGGCTATGTGCTGTCGTTTGGATCGTTGATCGCTTGCGGTGTAACATGGCTGACTTACCCCCTCACTCTTTTATCTCGTGTTTAGACGACACTGACGGACCTGGAAATGGCTAAATCTTCATCGAAACCCGGCGTTGCTCCAAATGGGAATGTTCTACGAAAATCAAAAGCTAGAGAGGCCATGATCGTTGCCGCCGATGAGCTGTTTTCCGAGCTTGGAGGCTATGACGGAGGCGGCTACGAAGCAACCACAGTAGATCTAATTGTTGAGAGGGCTGGCGTTTCAAGGCGAACTTTTTTTAATCACTTCACCGGAAAGGCCGATGTTCTCATGCTCGATTTTCGTACGATGGCTGAAAATCATTTGAACGCATTCCGAAACAGGCCTGAATCCGAGGCGCCTCTTCAGGCAGCGTTGCTGGCAATGGAAGATATGAACCAGAATTTTTTCGCAAGCCATGTGAATAGACGTCGCTATGTGCGCCAGTTGAGGCTGGGTATGAAGGCGAGCCAATGGTCCCTGATGGGGGAGTGGGAAATGCGCATAGCTGAAGAAATATCAAATCGCCTGACAGGTAGAGATAAAAGCACCCGGGCGAGGATTATGGCGGGCCAGGCTGCGTTAATGATTCGAATCGCCAGTGAGCAGTGGTTTGCCGGCGGCCTACTAAAGGGTGAGTCTATTGTAGCAACGCTACGAAAGGTAGAGAGGGTGGCCAATAAAGTGGCGGAAGAGGCTTATCCGCTTATAAATAAGTAGCAGTAATGCTGCGGCCTGTGCCCGATAATCTCATATCGTATTGTTTTTATTGACTATTATTCCTTGTTAATGCCCTGTTTCCGGTAAATTCTGCAAGACCCAGCCTGTCCGTGGCTGCGGAGTGTCGCCTTGTCGCTGTGCTGCCGGTAAGCCGCCCGGCCTGCCCCTGAATCTATCCAGATCTCGCTCTCCAAAATTTTCTGCTATTCGCTCTTCCCTCTGATATTGAGTCATACGGCCTTGAGCTGTATGGCTCAATCTGTTTTGCCCTGATTTCGTTGTAACTACATCCCTCTTGACTTGCATCTGCACTAGTGCAAAGATATGTGGATGCACTAGTGTACTTGTCTTGGGGGGGAACCCTGTCTGAGTCAGGGCGCTAGCTGATAAAAACAGGAGTAGATTATGAAGAATTCGTGGATCCAGGCATCCAGTGGGGTATATGTTCCTCAGGCTCGCGTCGGAGTGCGTGAAATGCACGAGGAGCATATTAGTCGGGAGGGGTTCTTTGGTCCCGCTTCCATGATCTATCACGAGAAACCTGCCAAAGCGCCCACCCGAGTAGAGGGATCCCTGGCTGTTCGAATGGCAAAGGTTGAGCATTTTGACCAGCTTGACGAAGAAAGTGAGGCAGGTCTGCCCACGCTCATGCTGCATAACCCGGAATTGAGTATTTCCCTGAGCCGTCGAGTGGCAGAAATGCCGTTCCTGTTGCGCAACATCGACGCTGATACCTTGATTTATGTGCAGTCCGGTAGCGGCACTTTGGCCACAGAATTCGGGCCTCTGGAGTATTCAGGAGGGGACTACCTCTATATACCAAAAGGTATCAGCTACCGTCAGATGCCTTCGTCGCTAACAGTGGCTTTGGTTGTGGAATCAATGGCTCCTATCGGCATCGCAGAGCATGCCATGCTGGGGCGTCACACGCCATTTGACAGCGGCGTTTTGGGTATTCCCGAAGTGCAGGCCTACGATTGGCCCGAGCAGGATGAGTGGGAGCTGAAGCTGAAGCAAGGCGAGGAGCTAACCTCTTGGTTCTTTGACGATTTGCCCTTCGATGTCATTGGCTGGAAAGGTGATTTATTCCCGTTCCGGTTGAGCGAAAAAGATATTCGACACATCAGTGCTGAGCGGATGCATATTGCTCCGTCTTCCTGGTGCATTTTTGAGTCCGCAAGTTTCTTCTGTGTGGCCTTCCGTCCCATGTCCGGTGTTAGCGATGTAGAGGCAGAAGAGCTTCCCAGTCGTCACCGCAATCTGGACATGGAAGAGGTGCTGATGATTCGTTCGTTGTTCGCTGGTGTGGAAGCGCCTGAGTTGTGGCATATGCCACAGGCAGTGACACACGGCCCCCTGGGAGAGCATCGAGATATGTTTGAGATGTTCCGGAAGCAGATAGAAGCAGAGGGCGGCAAGCTGGAGCGTACGTTTGATGCGGTGAGTATTGATCCGTACAAGCGGGTTACGCCGACACCGGCGTACCTGGCAATGGTTGCCAAATATTAAGATTAAATAAAACCTAGAGGAATTAATGATGGCACAAAGACAGCTTGAGAGAGCGCGCTCCTTTATGTTTGTTCCGGGCAACAAACAACGCTTTCTGGAAAAAACCGAAACCCTTCCATTGGATGTCGCTTTTTTTGACCTGGAAGATGGTGTTCTTCCTGAGGAAAAAGAGAGAGCGCGGGAGATGGTTATTCCGGTTTTGGAAAAAGAATGGTCGGGCCCTCGTCGCTTTGTTCGCTTGAATGCACAAACGACGCCCTGGTTTGAAGGTGACCTTGATGCCGTCGTTCGCCCAGGTCTTGAAGGCGTTTGCATGACCAAGGTGAACTCTGTGGATGAGCTTCGCGCCGGTGCGGAATCAATCGCCCAGCGGGAAAAAGAGCGAGGCATGAAGCCTGGCACTGTGCGTATCGTTGCTGCAATTGAAAGCCCTAAAGGTCTTCTCGCTGCAGCTGATATTGCTGCGGCTGACCCGCGTGTTTGCGGGCTTATCTTTGGCGCAGAAGACTACGCACTGGAGTTGGGGCTTGGAGCAAATCGCGTGGAGGAGGCAGCAGAGCTATTGCACCCCCGCAACGTCATTATTGTTGCTGCGGCAGCGGCGGGCGTTTTGTCTATCGATGGTGTTTTTCCGGATCTGAGCAACGAAGAGGGTTGTCTCAAGGACATCTGGCAGGCTCGTCGTCTTGGCTTTACGTCCAAGTCCACGTTCAACCCCCGTCAGGTTGACATGATTAACGACGTGTTCTCGCCACAACCTGAAGAAATCGAATATGCAAGAGGGCTTGTCAAAGCCTTCGATGAAGCCAAAGCGAGAGGCGATGCCTCTGTTGCACACGGTGGGCAGTTGGTCGATCTGCCTATATTAATGCGCGCAGAGCGCATTCTTAAAGAAATTGGAGAGCGTTAAAAATGAGTGAAACAAGAGTCGTAGAGGGTTGGGTTGGGCGTTATTTTGAAGATTTCTCCGTGGGAGATATTTATCGTTGCCGTCTCGGTCGTACTATCACGATGACTGATAACATTCAGTTTACGATGATCACCAACAACACCAATCAGATTCATTTTAACGACCATTACGCCAAGCAAACCGAGTTCGGCGCGCCGCTGGTAAACAGTGCCCTGACCCTGTCTGTTGTCGCAGGACTGGCTGTTGCCGATGTCAGTGAGCACGGCTTTGCACTCGGCTGGGACTATATCAAGCTTCCGAACCCGGTTTTCCCCGGCGATACCATTTATGCCGAAACCGAGGTGTTGGAGATTCGTGAAAGCAAGTCTCGCCCGCATCAAGGTGTTGTGAAGGTGTGTACCCGTGGCATCAATCAGGACGGCAAGGTGGTCATCGACTACGCTCGTTCGGTGATGGTTTGGAAAAAAGCGCATGCGCCAGCAGCGTCCATTTTCCCAGAGAGAGCTGAGTAACAGTGGCTAATCACGAAAACGTCGGCAGGCAAGCACTTGGGCAGCCGCTTGAAGGCGTGACGGTTGTCGCGCTTGAGCAAGCCGTGTCGATGCCTTACTGCACTTTCGTTCTCGCAGAGATGGGCGCGGAAGTCATTAAAATTGAGCGAGTCGGTACAGGTGATGTTGTACGAGGCTGGGACTCTGCGGTTCACGGATTGTCGACCGGGTTCGTCTGGGTCAATGCGGGTAAAAAGAGCGTTGAGTTGGATGTTAAATCAGAGGAAGGCCGTAAGGCCTTGCGGGATCTGATTCGTGATGCCGACGTTTTTGTTGAAAATCTCGGCCCGGGAGCAGCGAGTCGTATCGGCCTGGGGGTGGATGATCTTTCCGACCAGCCGGAGCTGGTTTATGCGAGCCTTTCTGGTTATGGGCAAGATGGTCCCTATCGGGATGTTAAGGCCTATGACCTGACCATGCAGGGTGAAACCGGCATGCTGCTGAGCAACGGATATCCAGGTCAGCCTGCAAAGGTCGGGCTTCCTATAACCGATCTGATTGCGGGCTCCAATGCCATCATGGGGATTATGATGGCATTGTATCAGCGGAAAAATACCGGCAAGGGCGCCTATCTCGACGTCTCCATGTTCGATTCAGCGCTGCCCTGGCTAGGCTATTTTCCACATCATGCATGGCACAGTGGGGCAGAGCCCCCTATGTCTGGTATGAGGCATCAGTACATTGTGCCCTACGGGCCTTATCTGGCTTCAGATGGCCGCTATGTGTCACTGGTAGTCGCCGACGACAAAAGCTGGCAGCGTTTCTGTGAGCAGGTAGTCGACAAGCCGGAGTGGATTACTGATCCCGTAATGGCGACGATCGCCTCTCGCCGGTCAAATCGTCCGCAGGCAGAGGCCGCAGTTGAAGAGGTTATGGCCTCTCAGCCAAGCCATATATGGAAGGAAAAGCTCGACAAGGCGGGTATTCCCTACGGTGACGTCAACACGATGTCGGATGTAATCAAGCATCCACAAGCGTTATCGCGGCAAATGTTTGTCGAGACCGACTCCGAGCACGGCAAACTTCCGTTGATCCGCTTCCCGCTGGCGCCGGCAGGCAAAGAGCGAAAGCTGCCTCGACTGGGTGAACATACCGACCAGATTCTAAAAGATAAATAGGGCGTATGCCCGGCATTGTCGTTTATAAGGCTATGCAGAAGACAAAGGCATTGATATGAGATCTGATTTTCAAGTTGGGGCTGTCCATGGCTACGAATATGACTCGAGTGGGGAAGCTCCTTACACCTTGTTGATCGTCCATGGAATCGGTGGGCATGGCGGAACCTACGATGTTTTTTGCGAGCCTTTGTCAGAGCGCGGGGTTCGTATCGTATCGATAGACCTCCCCGGGCATGGCTTGGCACGTTGCCGGGATGGCCAGCGCGGTAACTTCCGCTTTACGGAGTGGCTGGAAGATATCGATATTGCTGCCACGGCGTTGGTGGAAAAATATAAAAAACCTGTATTTGTATTGGGCTCTAGTCAAGGTAGTGCGGCAGCGTTCCATTCCCTGGACTTTTCGCGTGCCATTAGCGGCGCAGTCTGTATGAACATCGTTCTGACCGAAGTGCCTCCCATTGAAGGCGATCCGCTGTTTGAGCAATTTTCCAAGTTTCAGGATGAGAACGTGCGGAAATTCGCGGAAGCGGTAGGCGATAGTGAGCGTATTGATCTCTCTACCGCAGTTGATTGGAACAAAAACTACGCGTCTAACGATCCAAATATTTTGGCAAAAAAGCAGGAAGATGACCTGCGTGTTTGGAGCTATGGTATAGCAAGTATTACCAGCTATGGAACCTACCAGGCGCCGCGTCCGGCTGCAGAAAATACCAAGCCAGTGTTGCTCAGCTATGGATCAGAAGATCCATTTACCAACGCGCGGTATATGGAGGCTTGTTTTGATGCTATTGGCGGGCCAAAGGAACTGGTTGTTGTTGAGGGCGGTTCTCACCAGCTAATGCTCTACCACACGGATGAATATATTGAGATTGTGGACAGCTGGATAAGATCGCAGGTGGGGCAATAGTATGAAACTGGTTCGAGTAGGAAAGGTCGGAGCCGAACGCCCGGGGATCATCGATGCTGAGGGCAATATTAGAGACATAAGCTCTATCGTCGATGATATCGATGGGACGGCGCTGTCTTCGCAGTCGTTAGCCGAATTGAGTGCTATGAATCTCGACGATTTTCCCAGGCTTGACGGTGATCGGTTTGGGTCATGTATCTCCGGAGTCGGAAAGATTATATGTGTGGGCTTGAATTATGTAGACCATGCCTCTGAATCTGGATTCGTGGCTCCAAAGGAGCCGGTATTGTTCATGAAGGCGAGCACATCTCTATGTGGCGCGTTCGACAATGTGGAGATGCCGGTCGGGGGGGAAAAGCTGGATTATGAAGTCGAGCTAGGCGTTGTTATCGGGAAGACCGCAAAAAACGTATCAGTAGAAAATGCAGCTGCCCATATTGGTGGTTATTGCGTTTTTAATGATGTATCAGAGCGCGCGTTCCAGCTAGAAGGCACAGGGCAATGGTTGAAGGGTAAGAGCTGCGATACATTCGGCCCTTGTGGTCCTTGGTTGGTTACCCCCGATGAGGTTAAGGATATCTCCAATTTGGATTTGCAGCTCACCGTTAATGGCGAACTTCGCCAGACAGCCAATACACGAGACATGATATTTGGTGTACCCGAGTTAATCTCCTACATAAGCCGTTTTATGACTTTGCAGCCAGGTGACTTAATCGCCAGCGGTACACCTGCAGGAGTCGCGCTGGGTATGAAGCCGCCTGTTTATCTGAAGCCAGGGGATACCATGGAATTGAGTATTGAAGGGTTAGGTCAACAGAAACAAACCATCGTTTAATATAATAATAAAACCGTGGGTAAAGTATTCCCGCGGTTTTGCCAGCGCAGCTTCATCTGGGCTGTACATAGGTAGTGAAATATGAACGAATTTAAAATCGGCTGGAAAATTGTACTCACTTCCATGCTGGGTATCGCTTTTTGTGGCTCCAATGTACTGCTCTACTCAATAGGTGCGTTGGCACCGGCATTGTCGGAAGAATATGGCTGGTCACATGGCTCTATTCAGTTCGCATCCCTTATTTCAATATCTACCGTTGTGCTAAGTTTGCCTGTCGTCGTGCAGCTTACCGCCAGATTTGGCGTTCGCGCCGTCACGCTCGCCTCCATGTTTTTGTCTTCAGTGTTTGTCAGTCTGCACGCACTACTGCCCAGTGACATCAAGTATTTTTATTTATTCGCGTTTCTAACCGCGGTGAGTTATGCAGGTACTCTGCCGATTACGTGGACGAAAATGGTCACATCGTGGTTCGATAAAAGGCTCGGGCTGGCCCTTGGGCTTACCCTGTTAGGGACCGGACTGGGCGGGGCCCTGGTAAAACCGATTGCCGCTGCGCTTATTGAAGGTTATGGGTGGCGTGGCGCTTATATTGGCCTGGGTATTATTCCTTTGATAATCGTACTCCCTCTGATATTTGCATGGTTTAAAGAGCCGGCATCAGACATTGAGCAGGCTGGATCGAAGGACGGCGCTGCCGACTCCGGTGATGCAGCTGATAATTCCGCCGCGGCTCAACGACAATTTCTGAAAAACTGGCGCTTTTGGGTATTAGCCGCGGCTTACTTGCCGATTGGGTTTGCTGTTCCCGGATTGATTACCAACATGGAGCTTATTTTAGCGACTGGCGGCGCTAGCCCAGAGGTTGTGGTCACGGCGGCATCGTCCTTTGGTCTATTTGTTATCGTCGGTCGAATTGTTGGTGGTGTATTGCTGGACAAATTCAACCCTGGGATCGTAGGAGGGGTGCTGATTTTATCTCTCTCTGTCGCGCTGTTGATGTTGTTGCAACAAGATTTAACACTGTCTGTGGCGTTGGTTGCCATCGCTTTGGCCGGTTTCGGAACCGGTGTGGAGTTTGATGTGTTGTCCTACCTGGTGACCCGCATATTTGGGCATAAGCAATACGTGAAAGTGTTTGGTGCGGTAATGGGGATATTGTATTTATCCTCGGCTTTTGGTCCGATGCTGTTTGGTGCGACGTACGACCGTTACGGCAATTTTGACCTTGTTCTCTATTCTACGGCGGTTGGGGTGTTCGTCTCTGCACTATTGATAGGCTCTCTAGCCGGGACTTTGAGGTCACCTGCCGTATCATCTGACGGAAAAATATCGAGCGCTCTGCCTTAAAGTGTCAAATTTTTAAGAGGATAGGTATATACACAGAGGGCGCTTATAAGCATATGGTATGTAAAATGCACTTGTGCAAATTAAATGCCGTGGTAGTATTGTTGCACTAGTGTACTTATGGGTTCGCTTAGCGGCGCACAATTTATAGTGGCACTGAAAAAATAACTTTTAATACTGGGTATCAATGATGAAATTACTGAGAATGAGATCCCCCCTCGTTTTAACACAACTTTCTATCGCGTTAGCAGTGGCTTCGGGCCATGTAAGTGCTGCAAAGCCTGCTCTGGAAGAGGTTGTGGTTACGGCCCAGAAGCGGACGGAATTGTTGAGTGACACTCCTCTTTCGATTCAGGCAGTATCTGGTGACGCAATGGCCAGAGAAAATATATTGGAAATGGATGATCTGGTCGCTCAAATGACCAATGTCACCTTGTCGTCAGCATCCGGTCCGCAGTTTATGACGATGCGTGGATTGGGCACCGGCGTTGCAAATTCAGCAGCCGAGCAGTCTGTGGGCATGTTTATTGATGGTATCTATGTTAGCCGCGGATACCAGTTCAACGCACCGTTTCTGGATATCGAGCGAGTTGAAGTTCTAAAAGGCCCGCAGGGCATTTTGGCCGGTAAAAATGCTGTTGCCGGTGCGGTGGTTATACACACTAAGCGCCCAACGGCTGAGACAGAAGGCTTCGTTCGAGGTGGTTATGAGTTCCAAAACGGAAGCGAGTTTGTAGAGGCTGCTATCTCAGGAGCATTGACAGACAACTTCTTTGTTCGTGTTACCGGGCAAACAACCAGCAATGGCGGGTGGCTGGATAAGACAACGCGGGAGTCCTCTGATGGCGTAATCCTGCAGGGCGAAGAAGATCAAAATACCACGGAAATTGACGTTTTACGCTTGAGTGCTGTTTGGGATTTCTCTGACACCTTGACGCTCTTCGGGAAGGTCGAGGGTTCTTCGAGAGACATTCTTGGCGAGCATTTCGGTACTCGGGCCATTCAACCCGGTGCGTCAACCACGCCCGGTGGAAATATTGAAGACAACTTCCGGAGTAGAGATCCCAATTTCGATTATATTACCAATGGTGTTGCCTCAAATGGTCGCACACTGAAGGTAAGTGACAATGGCTTAAGTATTGAGGCCACTAATGGCACACCATTTATATCCGTCGATGCGCAAGCAGCTGTATTCCAGTTTGATAAGGATCTTGATGGTCTGGGTACGTTAACCGGTATTTCCGGCTATTCGACCTATAAGCATTCCCAGCTGCTGTCTAATGGCATGGTGCCTGTTGACTGGATCCAGTTCAAAGCCGATGAGGGCAATGGTGGAGATGAGTTAGATCAGTTTACGCAAGAGTTCCGCTTGGTATCGCCCGGAGGGGAAACAATTGACTACGTCGTTGGTCTATTTTTCATGGATAGAACCATAGAGGTAGATGGTGCGCAGATATTTGTAGCGTTGTCGGAGCTCGGCATTGGCGAAGGTACTGATGCAATTATTACTCAGATATTCAAGGAGCAGACAAAAACCTATTCGGCTTTCGGTCAGCTGACCTGGAATATTGGCGAAACTTTGCGTTTGAATACAGGTGTTCGGTATACCTATGAAACGAAGGATCGACTGAAGCATTCGGTTGAGTCACCGTTTCTGAACCCACTGCTTAACAATAATCCCATCGGCGATGCAATCCTCGCGCAATTTGGCACCGTGCCTTTTGATGAATCAGATGTTGAGGTGCCGGAAATTGAGGACACAACGATAGATCCGAGTGCCTCGCTACAGTGGGATGTGAGTGATGGAACCATGTTGTATGCCTCCTATACTGAGGCAACAAAAGCCGGTGGCTTCAATGCTCAAGCCCTTGCTGAAAAAGGCAGTGCCTATAGACCTGAGTCAGCAATTAGCTACGAAATTGGTGCCAAAAGCTTCCTGTTTGACAATCGTCTCAGTTTGAATGCTGCGATTTTCCACTCCAAGTTTACTGACTTGCAGGTAAGCAGTTTTGATAGTTCGGGTGCTGGCGCGTTGATATTTCAGAATGCTGCGACTGCAACATCCGAAGGCGTGGAGCTCGACTTCAGGCTTGCTGCGACCTCTGAGCTAGAGATCGGCGGTGCTGTTGCTTACCTCGACGCTACCTATGACGATTTCCCGGGGGCGGCATGCTCCGCCGGTAGTTCCAAGGAAAGTGACTGCGATACTTCCACCAATACGCGGAATGCTGCAGGGGATAAGTTGCGGCTGGCGGCGGATTTGAGCGGTAATCTGTATGCAGATTATCGTTGGGGTATCGGCAGCGGGTTGGTGCTTGGTTTCCGTACTGAGGTGACCTATAGCGACGATTACTATTTCACTGCTGAAAACGATCCATATGGTCAGCAGGATGCATTTACCAAGGTCAACGTGTTGCTGGAATTGGCTGATGAGAGCAATCAGTGGTCGGTATCGCTTCTTGGTAAAAACATCACTGATGAAACTACAGCTAACTATGGCGGTGGCGCTCCTTTCTTTGTAGGCGCTTACTGGTCGAATGTCGACAAGCCTAGACAGCTGTTTTTGAATGCACGCTATAATTTCAATTTGTGAGATGTTTACGGTACCTGGAAACCTTAAATTGATATTCGCAGAAGTATAGGTGCACTAGTGTCTGGCTGGTGATATATGAAAGCGCCTGCGGATGCAGGCGCTTTCATCGTGGCCGTAAAAAATCTTATCTTGAATATCCATAATGAAAGCAAGGAGAGAAAGATACCGATTGGGTTGGCTCAACAATCCCTGGCAATAGCGATGACTTCTGAGTATGCACGGGCTAGCCAACTGATGCTTGAATAAGTCATTGGTACGGCTCGGAAGAATGGATCTACTGCTAGCGACACATCTCTGTCGCTTTAGCTTGCCTCAGGCGAAGCGATGGCCAGAGCAAGCGTTATTGAAGTACAGGATTGTCGTTGAAGCAACACTACTACCGGTGGGTAGTGCCCTAAACCTTAAGTTTGTCGAGTTCGGTAGTTTGATAAAAAAACTACTCTTCTGGTTGCGGTGTGTATTGCTTCTTGATCTGTCGATTTTTGGCATCGCGATTAATCAAGGTATAGAAAGGTAGTAAATGTTATTCCGTTGGTGAATTAAAATGATAGAAGATAGCAACAAAAACTTACCTCGGTACGACTTCAGCGGCAAGGTAGCCTTGGTCACTGGAGGTGCGTCAGGTATAGGCGCTGCGGCGGTCAAACGTTTCGCCCAGTCAGGGGCCGAGGTTATTATTGCAGATATCAATGGCTCGGCCGCAGCGGATTATGCAACGGCAATATGCGCAGAGGGTGGTACAGCAGTCGGCTACGGTTGCGATGTTAGCGATGAAGCACAGGTGAAAAATCTTATCGCCTTTGCGGTGGAGACGTTCGGTGGCCTTGATTATGCGTTCAACAACGCGGGCATTATTGGCTTCGATGGAAATCTTACAGGCACATTCACCGCAGAAAACTGGACTAAAACCCTTGAAGTAAACCTTACGGGTGTTTTTAACTGCCTAAAGCATGAGCTGGCTTATATGGCTGAACACGGTGGTGGATCCATCGTCAACAACAGTTCTTCAGCGGGCTTGTTTGCTGCCAAAGCTGGTGCGGCTTATGGTGCTACTAAGCATGGGGTGATTGGTTTGACCAAAACCGCCGCTAAAGAGTACTTGGCTAAGGGAATTCGTGTGAATGCGGTTTGCCCCGGTGGCGTGGCTACCCCTCTTCTAGAGGATATGGTGGGCATGGCAATTCCGGAAATTGCCCCCGGTGGAGAGATGCCGGCAATCGCTGCTCCGGAGCACATTGCGGACGCGGTGATGTGGCTTAGCTCCCCTGCGTCAGCCTTTGTCATTGGGCAGGCAATGCTGATCGATGGTGGAACGTTCCTATAATTCGAATAGGATTATCTCGGTAGTCGATTTCCGAGGGCTACGGTTCGGTGAAGGAGCAAATGAATGTAGATAGGCTCCAGGTGAACACCTGTTGTCCATTTTTCACGATATCGCTCTCGAGAAGGCGCGGCCTTCGAGAGAAAGTCAGTATGGCGTAAAGCAATATTTCTCACTTAAAGGCAATATTTATGCACTCACAATCTCAAAATCAATCGAATACAATACTTTGGGGCCTAAGTATAGCGCTGGTTATACATTCAGTTCTGATGGTCTTTCACTTGCTGCCGACATATTTAAATGCTCCCCTGATGGTGGTATTGCTGACCTCGTTTATGGTACTCCATGGGTTGAGAAGTTATTCCGGCGTGGAGGTCGTTGCATTTTTCGTTATTGGCTTTGTTGTTAGCAATGCTTATGAAAACTTAAGCGTTATGACCGGCTTTCCTTTCGGTGATTATTACTATACCGATAAGTTCGGTGCCAAGCTTTTTTTGGTCCCATTAGTGATTGCTCCGGCATACATTGGCATGGGTTATCTTTCGTGGATGTTGGCTCAAGTGCTATTGGGCACCTGGGGACGTAGTCTCCGTGGTTCAGAGCGTATTTTGGTTCCCGTTATCGCGAGTTTCGTGATGGTGATGTGGGATTTGGTTATGGATCCAAAATCAGCCACCATTTATCAATTCTGGATTTGGGAAGACGGTGGTGATTACTTCGGCGTTCCATTTGTCAATTTTCTTGGCTGGTTGCTGTGTGTTTATACAATTTTTCAGCTGTTCGCGCTTTTTCTAGCGCGCCGTGAAAAGAGCGGGGCAAGAGAGCAAAAGCCTCAAATGATGCTTCCTGCTTATTGGTACACGGCGGTACTTGGCTATGCTTCAGTTGCCTTAAACCAAGGACTTAGAGCACTAGATAAGCCTGAGAATACTACCGTATACGACGCTGCTGGCGTTGCATGGCAAACAGACCACATCAACAGCAGTATGGGGTTGATCACCATATTTACGATGGGCTTTGTTATTTTGCTGTCGTCGATGCTAATTGCGAGATCGACACAAAAAGAGAATTGAAAGAATAGCCACCAATTGCGCCGGTCGATTTAGCAAGTGTTCTTCACTATTCGAAGTCGGCCGGTTATTTGGCAAAGGCTCCTGATTGCTTCAACGCCTGTTTAGGCGCTTGTGATAGCGCATTTCTAAATCTTTGCACTGGCTTTGCGTCGATCAAAGTTGGATAGCGTGGTTGATCTAAATCACGCTATCTTACGCCTGAACACCGGCCTACTACGTGAAATACTCTGAACTTTCCCACTATTCGAATGCTAGCGTCTGCGTAATAACTTCGCGGCGGTAGCTTGATGGCGATCAAATTATTCGTCATGGGCAATTGTCGCTGCCTTCCGTACTTCTCCTTACTAATTTCCTTGCAGTACACAATCAATTGTCGACATACGATGCTCGGACCTGGTTTTAATTACCGGGTGCACGCGCTTGTTTGGCTCGCGGAGGGTGTGAGAAAGTCAAGAGAATCACTTGCGTCTGATCTTATTCGTGGCAGAAATAGACTGATTTGGCGGATAAGGTATGCCCTCAAGCTATGCGGCCAATGTACCGAGTCGCCAGGAAAAGAAAAATTGATAAATGGCGTTGCTTTCGGCGGGCCTGTTAATCGTTCAGGTGCAGTGGCGCACCTACGGTACAGTCAAAGCATTTATCAATTCCCTCCTTGACATAATAAATGCACTAGTGCATTCTTTTTTCGATGGCGCTATTTTTCGTCTACAGAATTATGCGAATAATCTGCTTGTGCTTTATGGCGCAGTGAGTTGGTTGTTTGAATTTTTGAGTAAGGCATTGTGGAGAATTCCTGCGCCTAAAAGCCAGTTTCAGTTCCGTATCACAAGTCAGTTTGGGTGTTCGCGTTAATCACAAAAATACCGTAGTGCCCAAAAATGCTTGCAACTCACTCAAAGGGAAACCATGAAAAAGATTAAGGATTTGTTGGCGGATATAGAAAAAAGTCCGGAAGGGCCTGAAACGGCTGCTCTATTTGATTTCGATGGCACCATCATCGCAGGATACTCGGCGACGCACTTTATGCGTGAGCAGATTAGGCGCGGAGATTTTAGTCCAAAAGATCTGATGCAGATGTTCCGCGCTATTAATAGCTTCGGTAAAGGTAATATTGGCTTCTCCGGGATGATGGCTGTATCCGCCCAATTTGTTCGTGGTATCGATGAGGACGTGTACTGGGATTTGGGGAAGAAACTGTATGCCAAGAAAATAGCGGCTCTCATTTACCCAGAAACACGCGCGCTGATAGAGGCGCATAAGGCTAAGGGCCACACAGTGGCTATAATCTCTTCGGCGACGCCCTATCAGGTTAAAGCTACAGCAGATGACTTGGGCATCGATCATGTCCTTTGCACGCAATTTGAGGTGGAAAACGGCAAGTTTACCGGAGGCTTGGTTCGTCCAACTTGCTTTGGTCAAGGAAAAGTTGCTGCCGCAGTGCAGCTTGCCGCAGAAAGCTCCTCAGATTTAGATAAAAGCTTTTTTTACTCTGACAGCACAGACGATATTCTTTTGCTGGAGCACGTGGGTTATCCGCGAGCCCTCAATCCCAATGACAAACTCGCGGATATTGCAAAAGAGCGGAACTGGCCTGTAGCTCGTTTCGATAGCCGTGGCCGCCCAAGTGTGGGCCAGTTCGTCCGGTCATTAGCCGCCAGCTCTAGTTTGCTGGGGTCTGTGGCAGCGGGCCTGCCGATATATGCCTTCACCGGATCCCAGCAGAAGGCCGTAAATTTTTCCTTATCGCTCTTTACGAATTCTGTCAGTGCGATCGTTGGTCTGGATCTGGATGTAAAGGGGGAAGAACACCTTTGGTCTCATAGGCCGGCAGTCTTTGTGTTCAATCATCAAAGTAAGGCTGACATGATGATTCTTTCGAGCCTTATACGAGAAGACATTACGGGGATCGCCAAGAAGGAAATTCTTAAAGAAAACCCCTTGCTTGGCAAGGTCATGCAAATGGCCGGGGGCGTCTTTATCGACAGGTCTGATGGCAAAAGCGCCATTGAGGCAATGAAACCGCTGGTGGATGCGATGCTAGTGGACGGTAAGTCGGTGGTAATTGCCCCGGAAGGTACAAGGTCGGTTTCGCCTGCATTGGGTCCGTTCAAGAAAGGCGCATTCCACGTTGCCATGGCGGCGGGGGTACCCATTGTTCCTATCGTGATTCGCAATGCATTGGACGTTCTTCCTAAAGGCGCTTCCGTTATGCGTGCGGCAACCGTCGATGTCACCGTTTTACCGCCGGTGGATACCAGTGAATGGTCGCCGGAGACAATCGATACCCATGTGCGCCACGTGCGCAATATGTTTGCTCGCACCCTGGGGCAGAAAGAAGAAAGCGAGCCGCCAGTTAGGTCCAGGTCAGGTTCTACCAAGAAAAACACAATTTCACATAATAATGATTAATACTTGGAGTGTTTACTGTGAGCTTACCTGCCAACTTTAATACCAACCCCTGGCCAGAAGACAGTGAGGGTTTGCAAGTACTTTTTTTGCTCGATGCGCATAATGATTACATCTACGCTTTGCTGAAAGAATGGATTGATCAATACGCGATGGGGCGAAGCTATCGTCAAGTGAGACTCGATCTGAGCGACGATCGTGAAGGCATTGATATCAGTGAGCTGCTTCAAACACTGAGCCTTCCACCACAGACGTTGTATTGTCCTCTTAGAATCGCCTGGCTTCCCAGTAATAACGCGATTCACTCTGGCCCTCGAATTCGGGATTTTGTTTTCGGAGATCCTCGTCGACCCAGTGCTCGGCGCTGCCGCCGAATACTTCGGAAAATGCCCGAACGAGTCCATCCTATTATCGGAAAGCCTGATTCCCTTGAGAGTCTGCGCGCTCGTTTTAGTCGTAAGTACGGTCGCGATAGTGCTACAGAGCCAGAGTCATTCAGTACGTTTACAGCTCGTCAAGCGGCTATTGTCCTTGACGTTAGTGAGCGACGCTTGCAGGGCGGCCGTTACAAGGTGCCGAGATATGTAGCGGAGAGCTTGCGTAATAATCGCAGCTTCAACGAAGCATTGGATGCATTGGCGGATAAGTCTGGCGAGAGTAAGAGCACGCTGATGAAAAGGGCCAATGCCTACATGAAAGAGATGATCTCTGTCCCCTCTACGTTTTGGCTCGACGTGTCCGCACGGTTTGCCTCTTTCTGTCTGGGTCTAGGTTATGAGCCTAAAATTGTCGTGTCTCCTTCGGCCCTGGAGGAATTGCGCAAGGTCGTAAGAGAGAACCCCTCGATCATGCTGTGGACACACAAGACTTACCTCGATGGTTTTGTTGTTCCAAAAGTAATGTATGACAACGACTTTCCTATGCCGCATATGTTTGGTGGTGCCAATATGAAGATGCCGGCATTGGGAATGTTGGGGCAGCGGGCCGGTACTATATTTATTCGGCGAAGTTTTCAGGATGATGAGGTGTATAAGCTGACGCTGCGCCAATACATTGGCTATCTCATGGAGAAGCGATTTCCCATGAACTGGTCTTTTGAGGGTACGCGCTCTCGAATGGGAAAATTGATGCCTCCGAAGTACGGATTGTTGAAGTACGTGCTGGAAGCCTGCCACGCCAGCGATGCCCGCAATATTCATATTGTACCTGTCACAATAAGCTATGACCTGATTCGCGATGTAGAGGAGTACGCCACCGAGCAGACGGGTCGAGGTAAGGGGGCAGAAACGCTACGCTGGTTTTTCGGTTACGTGCGTAGTCTCTCGCGCCCCATGGGTAAAATCTATATGGATATAGGGGAGCCGGTGGTGCTGGAGCAGGCACCTGAACCCGGCGACAAGTTGGCATTGTCCAAAATTGCCTTTGAAGTGGCGGTGGAGGCGAACCGTGTTACGCCAATTACCTTTTCGTCATTAGTGACCATGAGCTTACTTGGCGCGGCTCCTCGAGCGCTGACCGAGGAAGAGATTGCGACCGATTTAAGAAAACTATTGGTATGGGCGGAAGAAAGGAAGCTTAGAATTTCGGAGGATTTTCGTCGAGATTTTGCCGACCAAATGGAAGGCTTGATGGGAATCATGATAAGCGAAGGAATAGTGACACGCTACGATGAAGGGCCGCAGACCGTCTTTGGCCTGGCTCAGAATCAACAGCCTGTGGCTAGCTACTATCGTAATACTGTCGTGCACTTTTTTGTCAATAAAGCCATCATCGAGCTCGCCTTGTTAAAGGCAAGTGAGGTCGAAGCCGAGGCTGCGCTGAACGTTTTCTGGAGGGAGGTAGACGCCCTGCGTGATTTGTTCAAGTTCGAGTTCTTTTATTCACCCACGGAGGAATTTCATCAGGAAATACGCGAGGAGTTGGGGCGTATTGATCCCCAGTGGGAAGACGTGCTCCAACAGGGGCGGGTGGAGACTGGTTGGCTGCTAAAACATATGGACCCCTTAGTCGCCCATGTGGCGCTTCTGACCTATGCAGAAGCCTATGCTATCGTCGCAGATCTCCTTGAAGAAATGCCCGCCGAGGAGTCGCTCCAAAGCAAGGATTGCGCAAATAAAGCGTTTAAGTTGGGGCGTCAACTGTATCTTCAGAGGCGCATCAGTAGCGAAGCGTCTATCGGCAAACAGCTGTTCAAAAATGCCTATCAGTTAATGGAGCACCGCAAGCTCACCAGTGGCTCAGCTGCGGGCGACGAATGTTCTGCTGTTGCTGAGCGGCGCAGCTCTCAGGCGCATGAAATTCGTGACATTCTACGTCGTATCGAAATTATTCGTAATCTTGGGAACGTTGGTGCGCGTCAGCTGGCGACACAAACACAGAGCAGAAATAATATGCAATTGCCAAGTGGTGCCCCGACGGCCTAAGCAAAAGCTGACTGGCCGCGATGGGTATTGGCGCCTTTACCGCTAATTCACTCGCTCCTCAGGGCGCGCTACGGGGCCGTGGGGAAGTTATATTTTCAGTATTCGGTAGTGCTCTCGGAGAGGTATTGGATTCCCGAGCGATAATAGCTTGACATATATACATGCACTAGTGCACATTGGTTGGGTGTAATAGCTAGCCATGCGTTTAATTGGTCCAGGCAGCCTGGGGATTACGGTGGCTCGCTTATAACTTAATATAATAAGTTAAGGTTTATTTATGAGTAAAAAAACGGTTGTTGTCACAGGTGCGGCAAATGGAATTGGCGCGGCTACTGCCAGTGCCTTTGCAAAACAGGGGCATCTCGTTTGGATTACCGATCGAGATGAGAATCTGGGGCAGTCCTTTGCTAAATCCCTCTCCGACGATGGTGCTGATGTTGAGTTCAAGCAGCTTGACGTGACCAATGAGGAACATTGGGACGCGTTGCGTGCGGCCATCGAGGAAAAAGGGAATCGAGTCGATGTGCTCGTTAATTGCGCCGGTCGCAATGATTTCGGCTTTATTGCTGATACCCCGTGGAAAAAAGTCGCGCAGGTGATGGATGTTAATCTCGGCGGCGCGTATCTCGGAATACAGAAACTTTTGCCACTGCTGTCCAAGCGAGGCAGTGATGAACCAAAGGCGTCGGTCGTCAATATCTCTTCTATGGCTGCAGGGGGCGGAGTGCCGTTTTTTAGCGCCTATGCGGCGAGTAAAGCCGCATTGACGTCGATGACAAAGACGGCAGCACTGGAGTTCGCGCGGCTGCAGGTTCCTGTGCGAGTGAACGCGATCGAGCCCGGCACTATCAATACTGAAATGTTTGCAGAAACACAGGAAATGCTGTCTGCATTCGGAAAGACGAAAGAAGAGTTGACGCAATATTCAATAGATAAGCACCCGGTTGGCCGCTTGGGTACCGTTGAAGACGTAGTTTATGCGGTTCTCTACCTGGCAGATGACAGGGCGTCATTTACTACAGGGCTATGCTTGCCTGTTAGCGGCGGACGCGGCGCGGGTGAGTGGTAGTTCATAGTTCGAGAAGCATAGGTAAATCGAAATATCATACTTAGGAGAATGAATAATGAGACGTTTGGAAGGTAAAGTAGCTATTGTTACAGGTGCTGGTGGCTCAATCGGTACTGCGGGCGTAAAGCGCCTGGCTGAAGAGGGAGCCAACCTGGTTCTCAATGACATCCGCGAAGAGGCCCTGATGGCTGCGGCCGAGGCATGTCGTGAAGCTGGCGCTAAAGTTGTGACCTTGGCGACCGATACTCGCTCAGAAGAAGCTTGTGACGAAATGGCAGCTAAAGCCGTTGAAGAGTTTGGTCGCATTGACACGGTATGGGCAAATGCTGGTCAGGTGTGGGTTGCTGAAGCACTGGAGCAAGACAAGGATTTCTGGACCCGCTGCCTTGATTTGGAGCTGACCGGCCAATGGTTGCCAGTGCGTGCTGCGCTTCCTACCATGCAGGCGCAGAACTCCGGTTCGGTTATCTTCAGCTCTTCAATGACCGCGAACGTGGGCATCAAGCACATTTCGGCTTACAGTGCTGCAAAAGGCGCACTGCAGGCTTTGGTAAAAGCCCTGTCTGTTGAATTCGGTCACCACAAGATTCGTTTTAACAGTCTTGCGCTTGGCTCTGTTGAAGGTCGCCACATCATTGAGTCTAACGCAATGCGAAGCGGCATGACCTACGAAGAAGCAGAAGCTGTTGTTAACATGACCAAAAAGTTCCGTGACCTTATTTTTGCTGTAGGGCGTATGGGTACGCCTGAAGACATTGCACCGATCGTCGCTTATTTTGCCTCAGACGAATCAGAGTGGGTAACTGGTGCTAACCATTATATCGATGGTGGTTTGACTCACCTGGGAATGGCGGGCATGCACAACCTGGATTCAGAACAGTTAATGGCCGTTGGCTCTGCTCTCGGAATCGAGCTTGGCTAAGATAGTGGCCTTACTCACTTGGGGATGGCAGCAATGCAAAAACTGAGTGTGAATCTTATAAGTCAGTCCCTTTGGGGCTGACTTTTTTGTAGCTGGTTTGTGAAGAAGGAGGGTAATCCGTTGAGCTTGCAAGACGCACAGTACGATGAGTTTCATGACGTAATTGTCGTCGGGTCCGGAGCCGCCGGTTTGGCTGCGGCAATTACCGCGAAGTTGAATGGGCTCAATGTTCTTGTCGTTGAAAAAGCTGACCACTACGGTGGTACCTCTGCGGTATCGGGTGGCGCCTGCTGGATTCCAGATAACCCCCATATGAGGGCGGCGGGACTTGAAGACAGTTTAGAGGCGGCCTACGGCTATATCGAGATTCTGGCAGGCGAGCATTTTAAACCAGACCTGGTAAAAACCTTTTTGGAAAAAGGTTCTGAAATGGTCACTTTCCTGGAAGAAAATACTGAAGCACGGTTTGAGCATCGAGACCACTCGCCGGATTATCAATCAGACAAGCCCGGTGCTGCGATGGCGGGCCGAACCCTGGATGTGTCCCTGTACGATGGGCGGAACCTGGGAGAGCATTTCTCGGCGCTTCGCCCCCCCTTGTCCGATATCACAATCTTCCGTGGTTTAATGGTAAATCACAAAGATATTGCGCATTTGGTCAACGTCTCAAAATCCTTCAAGTCCTTCTGCTATGTTACTCGCCTTATCACGGGGCATATCATTAGCCTGTTAAAGTATGGGCGAGGCACGCGCTTGCTATTCGGCCAAGCCCTGATTGCTCGTTTGGCAAAGACCATGTTTGATCTGAACATTCCGCTTCGGCTGGAAACGGGAGTCACAGAGTTAATTGAAGAAGAGGGGGTGGTTACGGGCGTGGTTGCCGAGCACAAAGGCCAGATGCTTCGCTTGGGGGCAAAAAAGGGCGTAGTGCTAGCGGCCGGAGGATTTCCCCAAAGTGCCGAAAAGAAATTCAAGTTTATGTCCCACGTGCGAAATGGTGCCGAGCATTTCACACTGGCGCGTTCATCCAGTGACGGCCTGACTCAGGATGCCGCAGTGAAAGTTGGCGCCAAGCCAATGGCTGTCGGCGCGAGTCCTGCTTTCTACATGCCAGTGACCTTGGTCACTCAGGCCGATGGTACTACTGTACCGCACACCAATTTGATGGATCGTGCCAAGCCAGGCGTTATTGCAGTCAATACCGACGGCAAGCGGTTTACGAATGAAGCGGCGTCCTACCATGATTTTGGTGCAAGTATGGTAGCGGCAGGATTGAAGTACGCGTGGTTAGTGTGTGACGAAAAAGCGCTACGGCAATTTGGGCTGGGGGCTGTGCGCCCGGCGCCAATACCCTATAAAAAATATTTGCGCTCCGGTTACCTGAAAACAGGCGCGACAATAGAAGATTTAGCTTCTGAGATAGGGGTACCTAAAAATGAACTTCGGGATACGATTGAGCGCTTCAATGTCGATGCAGCTCAAGGTGTTGATAGTGAATTTGGTAAAGGGTCGACTGCCTACCAGGAAATGATGGGTGACCCGGAGCACAAGCCCAATGCCTGTGTGAGGCCGTTAGAAGGGCCCTTCTTTGCGGTAAAGCTGCAACATGGGGATATTGGCACAGCGTGTGGTTTGGCAACGAATGTTCACGCTCAAGTGTTATCTACGTCAGGGGAGCCGATTCGCGGGCTTTATGCATGTGGTAACGAAATGGACTCGATTACCGGAGGCGTGTATCCGGGTGGCGGCACGACTTTGGGGCCCGGGCTGACCTTCGGATACATTGCTGGCCAGCATGTCGCTAAAAGCAGCTAAATGCTACTGCGGTGTGCTTCTGGACTGCAGAGGTGTGCCAGATTATAGTCGCCTGGGCGAGGGTCGCTGCCTGCAGACCGATAAAGGCGGCGTTGCAATGGGCGAATGCACGAACGTAAATAAGTGGTGCGTATTCGATAATGCATCGCTATGACGGCTACTGATCTCATAATCTATTCGTCCATTGCGCTAAGCACCTCTACCATCGCAGCAGTCTTTGGGTTCGCTGGCGGTATGATCCTGGTCGCCGCGCTGTCGAATCTTCTTCCGGCCGCTGCGGTCATTCCAGTGCACAGCGCTGTACAGCTTATTAGTAACTCCAGCCTCGCGGCTTTCGGTAAAAAATTTATTCATTGGCCTATTGTTCGCGAGCATTTGATAGGCGCATCTATCGGGATAGTTATTTCTTTCTTATTCCTGCGAAAATTGGATCTTGCGATGACGCCGGCGATTATCGGCTCATACATCCTGCTCAGTGTTTGGAGTAAGCGATTTATAGCGGTAATGGGAAAAATCGAGTCCTTCTATATTCTAGGTGCAATTCAGGCAGGCTTAAGTCTGATAGTTGGGGCTACGGGGGCGCTGCAAATGCCCGCACTAATAAGGAAACTATCAAACCACCATCAGGTGGTATCTACCGTTGCGGTGATTATAACGACCGATCACCTGCTAAAATTCATCGTGTTCTATGCGATAGGGTTCGCCTTCATAGATTACGCACCGGCTATCCTGTGTATGGGGTGCTCTGCAATCATAGGGTCTTATGTGGGGACAAAGCTTCGGCACTATATTGATTTAAGCAAGTACCAGTGGGTTATTAAGGTGCTGCTCTCTATACTGGCAATATTGGCGATATCCAGATACGTATTAAACTAATCCATTCGCTTTGGTCGGAGATGCTTCGTTGACTCGCGGGGGGATGTTGATATTGAAGGTTTGCTGAATCGGAGTGCACTAGTGCATAATGAGTGTTGTGCGTGTAGCCGTTCCAGTCTGGCTTCCTGGTTTTGATAAGGCTGAGCTGTCCAGGGGCAGGCTGTTTGATCCTTTACGATATTTACGTTGATTTTTGTCCTTGCTAATTATCCAGACCGCATCGTCCGTCAAAGAGAAATAATAATGAATGATATAGATGAAATCAGAAATCTCATCGCCAGCTATGGTCAAACCGTGGACTCCTTTCCACGAGATCCTCGGCGTTACGCCGACCACTTTGTCGAAGAGGGCGCGTTCACCGACTGTGGTGTGACATTGAGTCCGCGAAGCAAAATCAAGCAGTTAATGGAAACCGCACGGTCAGCAGAAGTAGAAGCTGCCCCCCTAAGTGGAACGCGACACCTGCAATTGAATTCTGTTATCAATGTAGATGGCGACTCGGCCCATGCGACTAGTCAGCTTGTAGTTGTGGAGCTTAGTGAAAAAGGTTGGAAAATTCGCGGTATTGGCCAGTATACCGATGACATTGTGCGAGACGTCGACGGTTGCTGGAGGTTTAAGTCGAAGGTGGTAACCTGGTTTAAGGGGTTGGGGCCGGATCCATTAAACCCTGAGTTAAGCTCCTTTTATGAAAGTGTTTTCCTGTCGATAATGAATTCCTAGCGTGCATTAGGGAGTTATTATCGAAAATTCTACATCAGTGTAGATTAGTCAATTAGTAGGTTTTTAAGTGAAAAAATTATCCATTGATATCGTTTCAGATGTGATGTGCCCGTGGTGCATAATCGGTTATAAAGGATTGGAGATCGCATTGGCTGATCTTGCTCCAGAAATAGAGGCTGAAATTAATTGGCTACCCTTTGAAATTAATCCGCACTATCCCAAAGAAGGGAAGAATTTTATCAGGCATTTAACTGAGAAGTATCCGAATACGACGCCCGAGCAATTCATGCTACAGCGCAACATGATAGCGGCAAAAGGGCGAGAGGTAGGTTTCGAGTTTGGTTTTTCGGAGGAGTCGCGGATATTCAATAGTTTTGACCTGCACCGCTTGCTAACCTGGGCCAAAGAAAAAGGTAAGCAGCACGCATTGAGCCTTGCGTTTTTTCAGGCGCATTTTTCACAGAGTATGCCTCTGTACGATCAGGCGACAGTGTTGAGCATTGTTCGCGCAGTGGGTCTCGATAGTGATGAGGCTGCAAAAGTACTTACTTCTGACGCGTATGTAGAGCAAGTCAGGAAGGAGCAGCAAAAGAGCGCCGCAATGGGCGTTCATTCCGTCCCGACGTTTTTCATTAATGGAAAAAACGTCACTTCCGGGGGACAGCCGCCAAGCGTATTCAAGAGGGTTCTTCTTGAAGCGGCGTCGGAAATGCCCGGCGAAAACTAAGTTGAGGCGACTGGCAGGTCGCCTGCTAACTACAGCCGCTTAGGTAGGCTGGCCTGCGTGGATTCCCCGGGGTCGCGGGCATGTCTGGAGTATTTTTTCAACAACAGACGTTCTGTTACGCCGATAGCCCGCCGTCAATCGCAATAGCTTGGCCGTTCATATAGGCATTCGCTGGCGATATGATGAGAATCATCGCGGCGACGGCCTCGTCCAGCGTGCCGACGCGTTTCATAGGATTTGTGGCAGCGCAATTTTCCTGGAATCGATCGGTGGAGTCACCCATAGAGTCGCCAATAGCGGTGCCGCTAATAGCGTAGGGGCACACCGCATTAACCCGAATGCCCTGTCCGGCATATTCCAGTGCGGCACTTTTTGTTAAGCCAATCACGGCGTGCTTGGACGCTGAATAGGCAGACATTAAAGGGGCTCCGCTTATCCCGGCCATCGAGCTAATATTAAGAATGACACCCTGCCGTTGTTGTTTCATCTGCTTGAGCTGAGCCGTCATACAATAAAAGACGCCTTTGGTATTCAGGTCTAGCATACGTTCAAAATCGCTGGTGCTGATGTCGGTCATTTTGCGTAGTGGGTGACTGGCCCCCGCATTGTTAATGGCGATATCAATGTGCCCGAATTTCTCCATGGCCACCTCAACCATCCGTTGGCATTGGCTTTCATCGGTCACATCGCATGCGATGGCTACAACATTGGCGCCTTCGCTATCCAGTTTAGCTCTGGTACTCTCCAGAGCCTCCAAATTGATGTCAGAAATGACCAGTAGCGCATTTCGCTTCGCCAGTTCAGCGGCAAGCCCAGCGCCAAATCCTGACGCTGCGCCGCTTATGAGTACGGTTTTGTTTGAAAAATCCAGGTAGGGATCCATACGGCTTTCTCTTGTATGTATTGTGTCATCAGTCGTCGTAACGAAGTACGATTTTGCCAAAGTGAGCGCCGGATGCCTGGTACTCAAACGCTTTGGCGAGTTCATCAAATGCAAAGACCTTGTCAATGACGGGTTCGATACCGTTGGTGTTTATGGCCGCTATCATTTTCTCTTGCATTGCTCGGCTGCCCACAGCAAGACCGCTCATGGTGACCTGTTTGAAGAACACGGTAGGCATCATCATTGTGGCAGTGATACCGCCCAAAACACCAATCAAGGCGATATGTCCGCCCATTGCAACGGCGTCAAGCGAGTGTTTGAGTGTGGCATCGGCACCTACATCGAGCACATGGTCAATGCCCCCGGAACGCGTAGCCAATGTTTTTCCCCAGCTCGAGTCTTCACGGTAGTTGATAACCTCGTCGGCCCCGAGTGCTTTCAAGCGGGCCATTTTGGTATCACAGGATGTGGTGGCATAAACGTAGGCCCCCGCCGCTTTGGCAAATTGCAGGGCAAAAATAGACATGCCCCCGGAGCCTTGAACTAGTACAGAGTCACCGGCTTGAAGATTCCCTTCAACAATCAGGCCACGCCATGCTGTGAGAGCTGCGCAGGGAAGGGTTGCTGCTTGCTCAAAGCTGTAATTGTCCGGCATGCGAGTTAGTGCGGTTTGATCTACGCAGGAATACTCCAGTGCAAAACCGTCGACGGTGTCACCGCTGACGGCAGCGTTATTGGTCGGAGTAGGCTTTCCATCTATCCAGTTTGGGAAAAACAGGCTGACAACTTTATCGCCGACTTGCCAGCTGTCGACACCTTCACCGATGGCGACAACTTCGCCAGCACCATCTGACATTGGCACTCGATTTGCGGCGGTCGGAATAGCGCCCAAGGCCACCATATAGTCGTGGTAATTAAGTGATGTGGCACGCCATCGAACAAGTACCTGGCCTCTGTTGGGCGTGGGTGTTTCAGTTTGTACTATCGCCAGATTTTCGAGGCCACCCGGCTTGGTTACTTGATAGCGTTTCATATGCGTCCTTATTTTTCGTTAGGCTGGAGTCTTGGTTAAAAGAAGCGAGGCTGACCGCTCCATGCGGTCATGCCGCCATCGACGGGGATCACCGCGCCAGTCATGAAGCTCGCTTCGTCGCTGCATAAAAAGTGAATAACGTTGGCAATTTCTTCCGGTTGTGCCGCGCGCCCCATCGGGATCGCGTCGAGTGCGTTCTCGGCAATGTTTTTGTTGTTGAGCACGCCAGCAATTAACGGTGTGACTACCGCGCCGGGACATACCGCATTGACGCGAATATTGTCTCTTGCATGGTCTAGCGCCGTGGTGCGAGTTAAATTAATTACGGCTGCCTTTGACGCGCTGTAAGAACTGAAGCCGTAATCGCCACTCAGGCCGGAAATTGACGCCGTGTTGACAATATTCCCCGAGCCTTGTTTCAGCATGATCTGCAATACCGCTTTAGTTGCCCAGAATACGGCGTTTAAATTAATATCCATCACTTTTTGCCAGTGGTCGGCTGGGGCTGTAGCAACTGGTCCAGAACCTGATACACCGGCATTGTTGACCAATACGTCGAGTGAGCCAAATCGTTGCTGAGTTGAGGTCACCATCTGCTCTACTTGGCTTCTCTGCGACACATCGACTTCCAGGCAGTCGGCAATGTCACCGTTTGGCTGATTACTGCCGTACTCAGCGTTTAATGTGTTTTTTAGTTCCTCTGCCTGGGCGAGGTTGCGGTCGGCAATCATTACTCGGTAGTGGTTGGAGGCGAAGCGTCTGGCAGTTGCTGCCCCAATACCCGAGGCGCCTCCGGTAATGAGCGCTACTTTTTGTTTTGACATAGCTACACTCCTGATTTCCACAGTTGTCGTGGCACTTATAGCGCTGTTCCGCCATCAATGGGGATAATATTCCCGGTCATGTAGCGGCTTGAGCACAGGTAGATTGCGAGGTTGGCAATGTCTTCGGGGGCGCCCATGCGCCCCATAGGAATAGTGCTAAGCACCGCTTCTTTGGCTTCGTCTGTTTTCATAATCCCTGCTGTCATCTTGCTGGGAAAATGACCTGGTGCAATTGCATTCACGTTGATGTGATCTTTGACTAAGTCCTTGGCCAGAACGCCGGTTAGATGGTGAATTGCCGCCTTGGATGTGCCGTAGGAGTAAGCGCTCAAGCTGTCTTTGCTTATGCCGGCAATCGAACCAATATTCACAATGTGATGTGGCTGTGCAGCGCTTCCGCCACGAAGCAGGGGCAATAGCTTTTGTATCAGCATAAAGGGCGCCTTGGTATTGATGGTCATCACATCATCCCAGGCTTTTTCCGGGAAAGATTCCAGCGGTGCTCCCCATGTTTTGCCTGCGTTGTTGATTAGGATATCCAGTTGAGATTCCCGCTCGGTGATTTGGGCAGCGAGTGTTTCAATTCCAGCCATGCTGGAAACATCGGCGACCAAGCCAACACATTGCCCCAGTTGACTAAACTCCTCGACCTTTTGTTCCAGATCCTCGAGCTTGCGTGATGTGATGTAGACTTTCGCTCCAGCTAGAATGAGTCCCTTGGCGATCATTTCACCTATGCCGCGTGCACCGCCGGTGACCAATGCGGTTTTCCCTTCCAGTGAAAATTGTTGGATTAAATAGCTCATGATAGGACCTCCAGGTGTTGTTGGGCTTTCTTATTTCAACGGGCTGATAAGTATTTGGATATGATCAGTGGTTTGTAAAGTGGCAGCGATACGTTGGGGTCGTAGCAATGCCGGTAGTGTGTAAAAAGGTGGTGACGGCTGACCGGCAGACTTTCCATAAGATGCTAATGGATGGGCCTTGTGCCGAGTATCAGCCGATATTATTGAAATCCTGTATTTATATAGCGCACGCAAGTCTGAAACCCTGATCGATTGCGCGCTTGGCGTCAATTTCCTGTGCCAGTTCTGCTCCGCCAATCAGGTGTACCTTGTCGCGTTTCGTGCTCACTGCCTGATATAGCGCGTTGTCAGACTCCTGGCCTGCGCAAATCACAATGGAGTCGACATTTAAGGTTTTGGGCTCGGTATTCAATTGAATATGAAGGCCATTGTCGTCAATAAAGTCGTAGTGCACACCAGCCATCATTGTGACGCCCTTGCGTCTTAGACTGATTTTGTGGGTCCAGCCTGTCGTAGTACCCAGTGATTTGCCCAGTGACTGATCTTTTCTTTGCAGCAAGTATATTTCGCGGCCGCTGGTTTCAACTTCAGGTTCCACGCCGGCTACTCCGCCGCGAGGGTGATTGGTAAAATCGATTCCCCACTCCCGCGCAAAGACATTGATATCCAGCCCTGAAGAAACACCGGCGTGGGAGAGCAGCTCTGCTACATCAAAGCCGATGCCGCCTGCGCCAAGGATGGCGACCCGCTTTCCAACTTGTGCCGGGTTTCTGATTGCCTCCTGGTAACTCATTACCATCGGGTGTGTTATTCCTTTAATCGCCGGTGTGCGCGGTTTTATGCCCGTGGCAATAACGACTTCATCCCAGCCCAGTAAGTCGTCGGCGGAGACCGGCGTACTGAGTCGCAGCGTGATCTTGTTGAGCTCAATTTGGCGTTGATAGTAGCGAATCGTTTCGTGAAATTCTTCTTTGCCGGGTATGACTTTGGCCATATTGAAGTGCCCGCCAATTTCATCGGCCGCTTCAAAAAGAGTGACATTATGACCGCGCTGGGCAGCGGTAATCGCAAAAGCCAGGCCTGCAGGCCCTGCTCCTACAACGGCAATGCGCTTGGCCGAGGTTGTGGGTTGGATTTCAATTTCTGTTTCGTAACAGGCTCTGGGATTGACGAGACAGGTTACGCGCTTGCCTTCAAACGTATGGTCCAGACAGGCCTGATTGCAGCCTATACAGGTGTTGATTTCGTCGTCGCGGCCACTTTTAGCCTTGTTGACAAAATCGGGGTCCGCGAGCATTGGACGCCCCATGGAGACAATGTCTGCCCAGCCCTTTTGCAGGACATCCTCAGCGGTCTGTGGTGTGTTGATTCGGTTGCTGGTAATCAGTGGAATGGATAGCTCTTTGCGCAATCGCCCTGTTACCGAGGCAAATGCCGCACGCGGAACGCGGGTGGAAATGGTGGGCACCTGTGATTCGTGCCATGTGAAATGTGTACTGATAATGGTTGCGCCTGCGTTTTCGATGGCCTTGCCAAGTGTGACGACCTCTTCCCAGCTGCTGCCATCTTCCATCATTTCCATAGCGGCAATGCGATAGGTAATAATGAATTCTTCACCGACCGCTTCGCGTACCCGCTTCACAACTTCGATGGCGAAGCGCATGCGGTTCTCGTAGCTGCCGCCCCAGCGATCGTTGCGTTTGTTGGTTTTCTCAACCAGGAATGTGCTGATGAGATAGCCCGCCGAACCGATAATTTCGACCCCATCGTAGCCGGCTTTTTGCGCCAGTTTTGCGCAATTGGCGAAGTCAGAGATGGTTCTTTCTATATCATCTTCGTTCATAATCCTGGGTTTAATAGGACTAATACGAGATCGAATGCCGGATGGCGAGACCGCGTTCGGATTCCCGGCTAATGGTCCCGGGTGCAGAATCTGCATACAAATTTTGCAGCTTGCATCGGCTTCTTTTACCGCGCTGGTCACCAAGCGGTGTTGATGCACCTGATCTTCGCGATACAGCATGGCGCTTTCCATGCTGTCTGCACCCGCATCGGGATTGGGGGCGATTCCGCCGGTCATGATCATCCCCGCGCCACCTTTGGCGCGTTCTGCGAAATAGGCGCCCAGTTTCGCATAGCCAGCTTCACCGATATCTTCAAGGCCGGTATGCATGGACCCCATCATGGCTCTGTTTTTGAGCGTCGTAAATCCGAGGTCGAGTGGTTGAAATAACAGTGGGTAGTGAGGGGAGGAGCTCATTTTCGCAGTCTCTGGTTGTTGCTATGCCTCAATCATAGGTGAATCGTGCCAGCTCGGCATTAAACTAGTTTAATGCCGAGCTTCCCACACTGAGTCCTATAGTTCGCGAATCGCATAGCGATCGTAGAATTTCGCAAATTGACTGAAAGTGTAATCAAAGACCTGTTGACTGATATTGGTTTGCGCGGCGATCACTTCGAAGGCGTGGAAAGCACCTTCGTAGGTTTCAAATGCTACGTCTACGCCTGCATTCTTTAGTGCTTCGACATAACGACATGTTTCCTGATAAAACGGATCAAGCGTACCGACCAGGGTGATGGTGGGGGGGAAGCCGGAATAATCGCTATTTTTCGCCGGAACGGCGTAGGCGGGAATTGCCTGATTTGTCTTGTGTAGCTCACTTAAATAGGCGCCCCATCCTGCTTTATTCGTGTGTGAATCCCATACCGGTGCCTTTATGTAGCGTGACGCGTCTGCAGGCTGCTGGTCGTCGATCATCGGGTAAAAGGGCATCTGAAACGCAATAGGCACGTCACCGGTGTCCCTGGCTTTCAGCGTGACGGCTGCGGTGAGGCCGCCGCCCGCGCTATGCCCCGCGGTAATGATGCCGTGGTGTGATGCCCCCAGTTTCTGAGCATTGTTTTTGACCCATAGCAGGGTGTCGTAGCAGTCATTAAATCCGGCAGGGTATGGCGCTGTATAGGATTTGCGGTAGTCCGGTGCCACCACAATGCAGGGCTTGGTTTTAATAAAGCCTTCTATATACACATGGAACTGCTCCGGAATGCCCGCAAAATAGCCGCCCCCGTGAAAGTAGACAACAACCGGTAACTCGCCCTCTGATTCCAGCGGGCGGTATATGCGTGTTCTGATCTGATGAGCGCCGACACTGGAGGGGATGGATATTTCATCGCTTTTGAGACCTTTTATCCCAGCTCCTTTTAAAACGCGGTTTAGTACGGCGTTCAGGCTTTTAGTCAGCCACTTGTACTGAAATACCGGTTTAATGGCATTCGCCTTGAGATAAAAAGGGCGAAGGTCTTCGTGTAGTTGTTCTTTCGTGACTTTCATCATGAGTCTCGTTATGAGGTCTTTTACTGTTCCCGCCTACGGGCGACGGCGCTCAGGGCATTGGTGCCTATTTTTCTGGCTCTTGTGGCGATTGCAGATTCCGGCCGCGCCAGGCTTGCTGAATGATATAGTCACGTATGGCAGACGATTGTGCTTCGTCGATCCATTTTGCAAATGCTGGCATGCCATTTTTCTGCAGGGCGCCGTCGCGCACGACGGAGTTCCACGCTTCCAGAGAATGCAAGAACCCTGACCCTCTGAGGTCGGGTACGAGCAGTCCTGACACCGCGTTTAAACCATGACAACCCATACATGTTTCCTGGTAGATGGAGAATCCTTGGCTAATACTTGCTTCCGTTCCTGTTTGAGCGGGCGGGTTAAATACAACGCGAGGCTGCCAATCCAAAGTAGGAAGTTTTCCCTTGGCACCCAGCTTGAAGGTCAGCACTCGAGCGGCATTTGGAAGGCTTTCTGGCTGAACGTATTCTCCAAATGCCAGCGCGAATACGCCGCCCCAGCCGACATTGATAGAAACATACTGCTCACCGTTTACGGTATAGGTGATGGGAGCGGCGACGACACCAGTCTGCGTTGGAAAGTCCCACAGGCGCTCTCCGGTATCAGCGCGGTAGGCCACAAATTTCCCGTCAGCTGTGCCCTGAAAAACCAGGTTGCCTGCGGTGCTTAATGTGCCGCCATTCCACGGGCCGGAGTGTTCAACACGCCAGGCTTCTTTTTGTGTTTTTGGATTCCATGCAAGCAGGCGACCTTTCATTAGGGGTTTTAGCGCATCGCGCTGGGCTTGATCGTCAGGAAGGCTGCCGATAATGCCGCTGGTACCAGTATTGGAGATACCCGGGCGATACTCAAAGTGTTCGGGCTGCCCATGTACAGCGGGCATATCCAGTACCGGGATGTAAACCAGGCCGGTATCCGGGCTATAGGACATAGGGTGCCAATTGTGACCACCGAGAAAAGAAGGAAATATAGTGTAGGGTTTGTCGACGTAGCGGGCGCCTTCTACCTCAACAGGTCGGCCTGTTTCCATATCTACATGGGTGGCCCAATTGATATCAATGTAGTTTTCGGCGCTGAGCAATGTGCCGTCGGTGCGGTCAATCAGGTAGAAAAAGCCATTTTTGGGCGCTTGCATCAAGACCTTGCGGGTCTGACCTTTGAGTTCAATGTCTGCGAGGATAATATGCTGAGTAGCGGTGTAGTCCCAGCTATCTCCGGGGGTAGTTTGGTAATGCCATACAAAGTCGCCAGTGTCGGGGCGCACGGCTACAATTGACGACAGAAATAAATTGTCTCCACCACCGGGTGAGCGAATTTCGCGGTTCCAGGGCGAGCCGTTACCCACACCAAAGTAAAGTAAATCGAGCTCAGGGTCGTAGGCCATCGAGTCCCATACGGTGCCGCCACCGCCAATCACCCACCATTCGCCGTTCCAGGTTTTCGCGGCCATTTCCATAGCCGAGTTTTCAAAGCCAGATTCCGGGTTGCCGGGTACGGTATAAAAGCGCCATGCCATATCGCCAGTGTTGGCATCGTAGGCGCTTATGTAGCCCCGCACGCCAAACTCGGCCCCGCCGTTGCCAATGACAACCTTGCCTTTCACAACACGTGGAGCACCGGTAATGGTGTAAGGTTTGCTTTGGTCTACGGTGGTAACTTCCCAATTGACGTCACCATTGGCGGCATTTAAGGCGATAAGGCGTCCGTCGAGAGTCCCCACGAAGACCTGCCCATTCCATACGGCGACACCCCTGTTAACCGGGCCGCAACAGCCTTTTACCATGACGTCTTTTTCGATTTTGGGATCGTAGCGCCAAAGCTGCTTGCCGTTGGCAGCATCCAGGGCGTAGACGACATTCCAGGTGGAGGTGAGATACATTACGCCATCTACGACGATAGAGGTGGCTTCAATGCCGCGCTTTGCGCCCAGGTCAAACGACCACGCTAAACCGAGGTCTTTGACGTTGCTTTGTTGCACTTCCTTTAGTGGGCTATAGCGCTGTTCGCCGTAGGTGCGCCCGTGGGACATCCAGTTGCCGGGTTCGCGGTCGGCATTCGCCAATCGCTCATGGTTGACTGCCGCAAAAGAGGCTTCAGCTGAGTTGGAGGAAGTGGGATGGTCGCTGTTTTTGGGGCTGCAGGCGGTGCCTAGTGTCAGAGCTAGACATAAAGCAGCTGCCGTGGATTGCGTTCTCAGCATAATGTGGTCTCCTATGTGCAGCAAAGGGAGTTTTTATCGATTGTGTCATCACCCTTTGTCAGCATGTATTTGCTGTGTGTTGAGTCTAGCCTAGCTTGGCAGGCGTCGATATTTTCTTCTACATAATGAGGTACTGGAAGCGATACGGTTTCATTTCAGGTCATCGTCGCATGGATGTATGAGGGGCTTGCAGCGGTAAACCCCTCATACAATGGGTCGGTTATAGCGCTTAACGGCCCGTCCAGCGCGGTTTGCGTTTCTCGGCGAATGCTTTGCTGCCTTCAAAAAAGTCTTCGCTGTTGAGCAGGTTGTCAAACACTCTGTGGGGTTGAGTTACCGCATCGTCAATACTTGCAAAGCCAGCCGTCTCGTTAAGTAATTGCATGGTGCTGCGCACGGCGACGGGGGCGGAATCACAGATAAGCTCGGCCAGATTCATGGCGTGTTCGTCCAGCGCTTCTTTGGCAACGACATGATTCACCAGCCCTAGCTCACTTGCCTCGTCGGCGGTGACAGACTTGCCGGTAAGCAGCATTTCCATGGCTTTTTTCAGGCCGATTTGGCGGGTTAAGCGTTGAATCCCGCCCATGCCTGCAAACAGCCCCACTTTGACTTCCGGCAGACCGAAAATGGCATGGTTTGCGCTGACAATAATGTCGCAGGCTAGTGCAATCTCCAGACCGCCGCCTAAGGCAGAGCCGTTTACCGCGGCGATAATGGGCTTAACGCGGTTTGGCCGCGCGGTTAGGCCGGCAAACCCGGTTTTTGGCACCCAGAATGGCTCGCCTGATGCCATCGCCTTGAGGTCATTCCCTGCCGAGAAGGCTTCAGAGCCTGCGCCGGTGAGTATGGCGACCCAAAGGTTTTTGTCTTTTTCGTAGGCGTTAAAGATATTTTCCAGCTCTTGGTTGGCCGCAGGATTGAGAGCATTGCGGACTTCCGGCCGATTTATGGTGACCTTCAACACTTTGCCGATTCGCTCTACGCGGCAGTATTGATAGTCTTCCTGAAATTCATCAATAACGGGGGGGAGATATTGTTGCAGGGTTTCGCGTGAATACGCATAGCGATTCCCGCGCGGATCTGCTTCCACAAAAATGGTGCTGCCAAGCATCTTGTCAGAAAGCGTCCTGGCGAGTGTTTCGCTATCCTCAAACGCGTTCAGTGCGTAAAAGCGTTTGCCATTGGATTTTAATTTCCCGATGACAACACTGTTCAAGGGCTGTCCCTTGAAGTAGTTAATGATGTATGACTCCAGCACTGCCTCGCCACTGGGTTTTGCCTCCATTTCAATGGGGGCTTCTGCGTCAACATTGGCTTGCAGGTGGGTGGATGGGGCGGGCTGCCAGGCCTCTGAGGGCGGCGTGGTGGAATAGATCCCTGCGGCGTGCTTCGACATCCACCCGCCGTTTGCGTACAAAAGGCCGTAGCTGCCTGGCTCCTTGCGTAGCGACTCCACTAGTGAAACAAGGCCATGGGTAGAGTAGTTGTTTCCCGGGCCGCCAAAGTAGGGGAGACCACCGGTTTGCGACAGTGGACGGGGGTCGTTGGCCGCAATACCCAGTATATCCCTCGCCTGGTGCACAACAACGGGAAAGCAGCTGTAGATGTCAAAATGCTGAATGTCCTGTGTCTGCTTGCCTGCCGCTGCCAGCGCGCCCAGTAAACTTTGCTCCATCCCTTTGGAGTAGCCAATGCGAGGGCGCTCAAGCAATGTGCGTTCCTTGGTGTTGCTGTATCCGTGCAGATACACCCATTTACTTTCCGGAATACCCAGTGACTTTGCCTTGCCAACGGTTGTGAGTACCACCGCGGCGGCTTGGTTCACGCTGTCTTTGGCTACCAGATTGCGCGTAAACGGTGACACAATCATGCGGTTTTTATCGTTGGGCTCAGTGAGCTCGTTCGGCGTATAGGCTTGTGGGAACTGGGCGTGAGGATTGTTGGCAGCAATCTGGGAGAGTTTGGCGAAGGTGTTGCCCATTTCCTTGCGGTATTCGCTGATATCCTCGCCCAGGTCGGCGCGACGTGCCTGCTCCATGAAACCATAGAATTGCATGGGCTGTAATAGCTGGTGTTCAAATTCAATACTGGTAGCCAGGTGGTCGCCATCGGTAAGTCCTCTGTCCTCCAGGCTGCCTTCGATGTTTTCTGACCAGTTCAGTTTTACGCCTTGGCGTGACGCGGCTTTGATATTCGCCATCACTTCGCCGCCGACGAGCAATACTGCTTCGCAGCTGCCCTTGTGCAGCTTCTCTGAAAATTCGCCAACCAATGCTTGCGGGGTTTGCCCTCCCACCGTTGCGTAGATCGCGTCCTTGGGGGTGATGCCCAGTCTGCGGCCGACGGCGCGAGGGAAGTTGTCCGGGCTACCAAATGGGCTACTCCAGGCGGGGCTGGAATCTGCAAATATACGCACGCCGACAATGGTATCTATGTGCTCAGCGATGCCGATGTATTCGCAATCGGCAAGGGCGCGTTTAGCCGCCATTGCCGCGAGATCTGCGTGGGAGGGGGCTGTTGATAAGTCTTCTGGGACTTGTTCGGTTTGTTGTCCTACACCGACGATAATAGGAGTTTGGTCGTGTATCTGCATGTCTTCACTCTTTTCATTATGACGGTGGTCTAGCAACGCATGCGTATCATGGTTTGAGAAAAATCCACATAGACTACCCTTGCTCGGGGTGGTGAATTAATGGTGCTGGTGGCCAATGATTGACATTATCGGCCACGCTGAGTATTTTTCGATGGTGTTAAGGCCGTAAGTGCGTAGTTGTTGGCGTGTGTGCTGCCTTGCATTAAAGGGGAGCCTGTTGACGTTCGGTCTGCAGCTGCTTGTAATTTGATGTATTCGGCCACTATTGACTCTCGCTAGCTTATGATTCAGACGCAGGTGACTCAAGCACTAATCAGTAGGCATACTGAGGCCTTGCCTCATATTTGGCCTTTGATGGAATCCTATGGCCTGACCGCAGAGGAGTGCATTAAGGGGACTGGGCTGACGCTTGAGCAGGCCTGGGGTCGAAAGGGCGGAATGACTCTCGATCAGGAGTTTTCGCTTTACCGCAACTTATTGAACTTGACTGGAGATCGGCATTTAGGGCTTAAATTGGGTGGGCTTTACCTGCCGCAGACATACGGTATCTTTGGTTATGCCATGATGAGTGCGCGCAATGTGTCGACTCTCATGGAGGTGTCTGCCCGTTTTTTTGACCTTTCTTTTAGCCACTTTCGTATGGTGCAATCGCAGCAGGGGCAGTATCTCGCGCAGCGCTACGAGTTACGCTACCCGATTCCCGATGATTTACTGCAATTATTCTCTGATCGGGATGTGGAGGCGGCCTTTACTATGGGGCATGGTATTGGGCTGGGGAGATCCTATATTGACGAGGTGCACCTGTGCTATCGCGACGAAGATAATATCTCGGTTTATGAGCAGCATTTTGGTTGCCGAGTGAGGATGGGGCAGTCGCACAATGCTTTTTTGCTGCCGGTTTCTTGCGTAATGAGTGAGTTGCCGTGGAACAACGAGTGAACGATGGACGCCTGTATAAAAGCTTGTCGGGAGCTGCTGGATGAAATTTCCAGCCAAGGGTCGCTTAAATCCTGTGTGGTGGATGTGCTGATTGGTAGCCCCGGAGCATTCCCGTCAATAGAGCAGGTTGCAAAAAAGTTGGAGATGTCCACACGAAGCTTGCGTCGAAAATTGCAGCAGGAGGGCACGAGTTATCAGGACCTGTTACAGGAGGTACGTCTGGGGCTTGCGAAACAATATTTGCGAGACAAGTTGAGTGTGGAGCAAATTGCTGAACTGCTGGGGTATTCTGAAACGTCTGCATTTTCGCGCGCGTTTAAAGGCTGGACGGGGAAGGCGCCGCAAGAGTTTCGTGCTTGAATCCGGTTGTTAAAGCGAGTTTCTGTGCTGCCGGGTTAAGCTTTTAACATATTTCGCCGTGGTCGCGGCCTGATTTTAGTTTATTTCATTCAAATCTGCCCAGACTGGCTGCCCATATTCCGCTAAATAATAAAAAGCTGCGTCAGGGGCTTGGGTCATCCAGGGTGTCTTGGCCTTATCTGTCAAATCGTGGCCGCAGATACCATTCTTTGTCATCTAGCCAATGGCTAGTATTCCAATCTCGGTTTTAACCCAATAATTATACAGGTGAAGTGCACAGCGCTGGTTCGCCGCACTCGGAAAGCAGCGGGTCACGTGAATGAGTATCCCCTGTTTACATATTCCATCAAGCCAAATTCATGGCGTTATCCTCCCTGTGCCTCTGGCTGAGAGATGAACGCCCAGGGAGAGTTGGTCTCGATCCGCAAGGTGCATGTTGGGCGCCGCACCTGTGTCCATCATAAGGCGTGATCCATGGCCACTCACCGACAAACCAAGCGTCGAACATGCGTGATGTAAGCATAGAGACGGCAGCTGACCTTCTATTTTAAGGCTAAATATAATGAGAAACACGCAAGATATGAAAAATAGCAACCTCACAATGCTCCCCTTGCAAAGCTTCCTTGCCAAGGTTGAGGCTACGCCCAATGCGGCCTACTTACATCAGCCCGCAGCAGGTGAATGGCAAACTTTTTCCTATGCTGAAGTTGCTGCTATGGCAAGAAAAGTCGCTGCGGGCTTGGTTGAGTTTGGCTGTGAGAAGGGTGATAAGGTCGCCGTAGTATCGAAAAACTGCGCAGATTGGATAATTGTCGATCTTGGAATAATGATGGCTGGCATGGTGAGTGTGCCGATCTATCCCAATGCGGGCGAATCTACGCTCTCACACGTTGTTTCCCATAGTGAAGCGAAGCTCGTGTTTATTGGAAAGCTGGATGATTACGCCGCTGTCGATAATGCCTTGCCTGATCATCATCTTGTTACCATGGGTGGTTATCGTAAAGATGGCCTGGATACTTTGCAGGACTGGTTTAATCGTTACGGTGAGCGGCCGGAAATTGTTCTGCCTGAAGGTGATGACCTGTGGACCATTGTCTATACCTCCGGAAGCACAGGGGTGCCCAAAGGTGTTGGTCTAAACTATAGCAACGTTAGAGCTTCTTCAAAGGATTTGCCATATCAATTCTATGAAGTAGACGATCGGTATCGAGTGCTATGCTACCTTCCGCTTGCACATGTTGCAGAGCGTTCTGCGGTGGCTATCGGCTCAATGTACTATGACGTTGAGGTGTTTTTTAACGAAAGCGTCGAGACGTTTGTTGCTGACTTGCACCACGCCAGAGTGACGAGCTTTGTTTCTGTTCCCCGGCTTTGGGCGAAGTTTCAAGCCCAGGTTTTGGCCCAGATTGATTTTGATACGCTCAACGTTGTTTTGGATTCTGATCAAGGGGAAGAGGTCGCGCGAAGCATTCGGGAAAAGCTGGGTTTTGGTGAGTGTAAAATGTTTATCTCCGGAACCGCTCCAATTGCACCTTCGTTGCTGAATTGGTATTCGAACATCGGTGTTGATATCTGTGAAGGCTGGGGTATGACCGAGACCTCCGGCGTCGCGGCAGCCAATGCGCCCTTTGACTCGAGCAAGTTAGGCACAATAGGTGTTCCCGTCAATGGCGCGGAAATGAAATTGTCAGACGACGGTGAAATTCTCATAAAAGGCGCCACCATTTTTGGCGGTTACTACAAAAACCCTGAGGCGACAGCGGAGTCCTTTGTCGACGGATGGTTCCGCACTGGCGATTGCGCCGAATTGAGCGACGATGGCGCTTGGCGAATTATTGGTCGTATGAAGGAGCAGTTTAAAACGGCTAAAGGGAAATACGTCGCCCCCGTTCCTATTGAATCCATGCTTTCGGCAAATCCCTATATTGAACAAGTGTGCGTAGGTGGGTCAGGGCACTCCCAGCCGTATGCGCTACTCGTACTCGCTGAAGGTATCAAGCTGGCTAAAGACGCGCTGGCCGAAGAGCTGGATAAAACGATACAGAATGTGAACGCGCAATTAGAGTCCCATGAGCGTTTATCCGGCGCGCTGATTGTGAGTGAACCGTGGTCAATTGAAAACGAAATGCTCACGCCAACAATGAAATTAAAGCGTAGCAATATCGAATCTCACTATGAAGAAAAGGTAGATGGATTGCGCGGAATCTTGTGGGAATAAACTAATTAGTTATCGATAAATCGTTTAGTCAAAACCAATTGGACGTCTCAACTAGGAACAAAATTATGCCATTTTTTACTCAAGTGTTGTTTTACAAGGCGCAAATGTCTGTGATCGGTTTGGTGCTTAAGGCGGTGCCAGTACGCAAACCGTTAATCTATACGGGCCCCGATTCGACGCTACAGCTCTGTAATCATATTGCGGTTTCTGGTCACCAGCGAATTTTGCTTGTTACTGATGCGATCCTTCACAAGATGGGGCTGCTGGATGCATTGAAAAACAAGCTAAGTGCCGCGGGTGTTGAGGTGTATGTATACGATGGCGTAGAACCAAACCCGACATTCACGCAAGTTCATGCGGGGAATGAATTGCTTAAGAAAAATCAGTGCGATGCGGTATTGGCCTTTGGTGGCGGGTCTGTTATTGATGTAGCGAAGGTCATTGCGCTGGCGGCTGCCAATGGCAAAACGCCTGAGAGTCTGGTTGGGTTCCTGAAATCCAGGAAACCGGGTTTGCCCTTCTACGCTGTTCCGACAACCGCGGGAACCGGATCAGAAGTGTCTGTGGCAGCGGTGATATCCGACCCGAAGACACATGAGAAGGGCGTAATAGCTGATCCCAAATCGGTGCCCTTAGCGGCTGCCCTGGACCCTAACATAATGCTTGGATTGCCGCCCCATATCACCGCGGCAACCGGTATGGATGCCTTGACCCACGCTGTAGAGGCGTATTTGGCTACGGCACTTGCCAATGACGAAAGCGATGCCTACGCGAGGGGCGCAGCCAAACTTATCTTTGAAAATCTGGAAAAAGTATACCATGACGGCGGTAATGTAGAAGCGCGCGAGGCCATGGCGGTAGCGTCGTGTCACGCGGCCCTGGCGTTTAACCGAGCCGGGTTAGGCTATGTTCATGGCATTGCTCATCAATTCAGCGCTTTCTACAACACGCCCCATGGTTTGGCAAACGCCATTGTGATGCCCCATGTGCTGGACTACCAGAAAGAGGTTAGCAAGACGAGATTGGCCGAGTTGGGTGTGGCTGTAGGTCGAGCCAACCCGGCTGACTCGAAAGATGTGCAAGCGCAGAAGTTTATTGATGCTGTGCGTGAGTTGAGTCTAAATCTAGGCATTCCTACATCGCTGGATGCACTTAACGTTGACGATATCCCGAGTATCGCTAAAGGGGCGTTAAACGAAGCACACAATACGTATTTTGTACCCCAGTATATGAAGCAAAAACAGTGTGAAATGCTAATTAAAAAGATGGTTCCGTAACCAACTCAAAGGGATATAGCGATGAACGTTAATAATGACGCCGCGACGACTAGTCAACTGCAAAGCCTCCTGGAGGCCCAGCGAAAAGCACATATCAAAGACCCGTACCCCAGTTTGTCGCTTCGAATCGATCGTATTCAGCGAATGATCGACATGCTGGTATGCAATGAGCAGAAAATTATAGACGCAGTGATGGCGGATTTCGAAAATCGCTCACCGACCATGACGCGGTCTTCTGACATTATGCCGACCCTGGATAATCTCAAGCATGTAAAGAAGCATCTCAAGAATTGGATGAAGCCGGAAAAACGCAATAGTAAATTTCCGCTCGGTTTAATTGGTGGAAAGTCAAAGGTCGAATATGTGCCTCTGGGCGTCGTGGGAAATATTTCCCCGTGGAATTTCCCTATTCAGTTAGCGCTTTCACCCATGGCTGATATATTTGGTGCCGGAAATCGCGTCATGTTAAAACCGTCAGAGCTAAGCCCGAATAGCTCACAGTTAATGGCTGACATGGCGAAAAATAACTTTGATAGTGCCGAACTTGCAGTTGTTCTCGGTGGGCCTGAAGTGGCCGCTGAGTTTGCCGCGCTAAAATTCGACCACCTGCTATTTACCGGTTCGACGAATATAGCCAGATTAGTGGCGCAGTCTGCTGCGCCGCAGTTAGTGCCATTAACCTTGGAGTTAGGCGGAAAAAATCCCGTTATCGTATCTCAAAGTGCAGATGTCAAGCTCACTGCAGAGAAGTTGATGTGGGCTAAGGCCATGAACGGTGGGCAAATATGCCTATGCCCGGATACCGTCTTCCTACCGGATAACAAAATAGAAGAGTTTATTTCTGCGTGTAAAGCGGCGCTGGATAAAATGTACCCGGATATCGCTAATAACGAAGAATACACGCATATTATTTCGCCACGTCACGCTGATCGGCTGCGCGAGATGACTCAAGAAGCGCGAGATGCCGGTGCTCGGGTAGTGGAATTTTACGATGATAGCGCGAGTGGCCGCCGTGTGCTGCCTAAGCTTATTTTCAACGCCGATGCCAGTAGCCGAGTTGCGCAAGAAGAAATCTTTGGGCCATTGATGGCCATACAAAGTTATTCCAGTCTGCAAAGCGTTCTCAATGGTATTAACGAAGGTAGCAGGCCGCTAGCCATTTACTATTTTGGTGAAGACAGAAATGAGATTGAAAAGATCACCCACGAGACCGTGTCAGGAGGCATGGTAATCAACGACCTTATGGCGCATATACTGCAAGATGATCTGCCGTTTGGTGGTGTGGGTGAAAGTGGTACCGGCAGTTATCACGGTTTCGACGGATTTAAAAACTTCAGTCATGCCAAGGCTGTTTACAAACAATCCAAGCTTGATCCTTTCAAGATTCTGCGGCCACCCTACAGCGACCTTATGAAGAAAAATATCGCGAAACAAATAAAGCCATAATTCAGGCTGTTAAGTGGTTATGTGACGCCTGCAATTGCAGGCGTTTATTCGTTGGCATTGATGTAATTTCCGGAGTGGTAAGGGGAAGCTTTTTATGAACTACGGGCACACGTTGTTGGTGTATGCACAAGTAGTCGATCGCGGAAAGTGTGGCCCTGATATAAGCCTACCATCGAGTTCATGAATGTCCCTATGTTCCCTTCTCTGGCAATTATCCCAAGCCAGGCTATTCAGGAGGGGGCATACCTTCCCGAATCCTGTGCTCATATTTTTTACCATCGTCGAGTCAATGATATTAACGATGATCTACCTAAAATTTCAGGGTTTGCTGGTAGTCAGATGCTGTTAATGAAGAAATTGTTTTTTGGCATTTTGAGAAGAAAAAGAGTATCACAGGACAATCAATAGTATGGAAAGCCTCTCCGGAAAAGTAGATGTTTTTTCCGGCTATGTGGGGATGCCAAAATAGCTACGAAAGCGCATGCAGGCGCAAGGAGGGCTATCCTTGAACGAGGATCGTGCTTGGGAAGTAAAACACTTGGAAGTGTCCTGTTTGGTCAATTGGTGTCCGATAATATCATTCAACTACGCCACTTTGTCGCGTACATTGATCACATGGGGTTGTCAACATTAAGGTTTTCGGTGGCGTATCCAGTTTTCTAATAAAAAGAAGCTATTTGGCTAGAAAACGAGCAGACACGCCCTGTATTCCCATATTTAATAACTATTTTCATTAGTATGTTAGGGAAACCTAATTTGATTTCGGTGTTGTTATGAATTGTATTTCTGAAAAGCCGTTTAAAGTTGCGATTATAGGTACCGGGTTTGGTGGCTTGGGCATGGGCTACTATCTTAAAAAAGCCGGAATTGATTCTTTTGTTATTCTTGAGAAAGAATCGGATGTCGGTGGAGTGTGGCGTGAGAATACCTATCCAGGTGCGGGCTGTGATGTTCCGTCTCACTTGTATTCCTGGTCCTTTGAGCCACATTACCCTTGGCAGTATCGGTACGCAAAGCATTATGAAATCAAAGAGTATATGCGGCATACCGTAAGAAAATATGGTTTAGCCTCTCATATACGTTTTGGCACAGAGGTGACGGCGGCCGATTTCGATGAGGCTCGCGCTTTATGGGTTATCACCACGGCTGGCGGTGAAAAAATTGAGGCCGATGTGCTAATCAGCGCTGTCGGGCAATTGCATAGACCCTCAATTCCCAATATTCCAGGGCGAGATACCTTCAAAGGCGTTAGCTTCCATTCCGCGAACTGGAATCACGACTTTGATATGACCGATAAAAACGTTGCTGTAATCGGCACGGGCGCTAGCGCCGTTCAGTTTGTGCCGGAAATTGCCAAGCGGGTTAAAAAGCTGGATGTATTTCAGCGGTCACCGGGTTGGGTAGGCCCTAAGTTTGAAAAAGCGTTTTCCTCGCTAGAGCGTTGGCTATTGGATCGTATTCCGTTTCTACATGATATGGATCGTTTACGTATCTTTCTGGTCTCTGAAAGCCTTGGTTATGCTTACCGGGGGCACCGCTGGGCTGAAAAATTGCTAACGTGGATGTCTAAAGCGCAGCTAAGAATTCAGGTAAAAGACCCTGTGCTGCGCAAACGACTGACGCCGGACTACCCCATCGGGTGTAAGCGTTTGCTGTTGACGACGGATTGGTTGCGGGCTCTGGTTCGCCCTAATGTCAATGTTATATCCGAAGGTGTTCAGGAAATCACCGAAGACGGTGTGCGCAGCGCTGATGGCCGTTTGCATAAAGTAGACGCTATTGTGTACGGCACAGGGTTTTTAGCGACAGAGTTTTTGGCGCCGATGCGAGTTAGCGGCCTTGGCGGCGAGTTGCTTCATGAGCGCTGGGCGAAAGGCGCGAATGCCTATTTGGGTATGGCTGTGTCCGGGTTTCCGAACTTTTTCACCTTATATGGCCCAAATTCAAATCTGGGTTCCGGCTCTATTATTTATATGTTGGAACGTCAGCAACGGTACATCACTCAGCTTTTGGTAGATCGCCGTGAAAAGTCGTGGGACTATCTTGATGTCAAAAGTGATTGTCACGAAGATTTCGTAGAGGAAATACGAGAGCGCAGTGAGCAGTCAACCTTTGAGGGTGATTGCCAAAGTTGGTATAAAACCGCTGAGGGTGTCAACACCAACAACTGGGTCGGCTCTATGTTTGAGTATCACCGCCGTACTGCAAAGCCCGAATTTGCCCACTATCAGTTTATCAAGCTGGGATAGCCTTCCAGTTCTTTGATTACCTTGATGCAAGGTCTTTGGAGGTTCGGAAACGGCCTCCTTTTTTTATATCTGCCCGTAGTGAGTATCAGTACGGGACAAATAGGCCATGCTGCGATCGCTGGGTGGCGCAAGGCCGTTAAATCTGATCATTTACACCTGCCGGCATTATGATCTACTCTGGTGTGTAAGAACCCGTCTGCGTGGGGTGTATATAGATAGATCCTTAAGTGCTGGGTTAGGTCGCTGGGAATTTAGTAGCAGTAAGAGGGATATTTTGTGAAAGTCAGTCAGGTGATGCAAATGCGCAGCTCGGTACGGGGTTTCATAGATAAGCCGGTGCCTGACGAGATTTTGCGAAGAATATTCGAAAACGCCCAGCAATCACCGTCAAACTGTAATACCCAACCCTGGAAAGTCTATGTCTTCTCCGGTCAGAAAAAAGACGAACTGAGTAAGAGGCTTGTAGCGGGTGTGCTTTCCGGAAAACCGGCTTCGCCGGATTTTGACTGGAGCGTGCAATATCAGGGGGATCACCGCGAGCGTCAATTTGGGGCTGCCGCGGTCTTGTATGGCGCATTGGGAATAGATAGGAAAGACAAGCAAGCGCGCGCGGAGGCAATGCTAAGAAACTGGCAGTTTTTTGGCGCCCCCCATGTCGCCTTTTTCACCATGGAAAAGTACCTCGGGGTTATGGGGGCGGTGGATTTAGGGGTCTATGCACAGTCGCTCTCATTATTACTGGAAGAAAATGGTATCAGCAGCTGTATGCAGGGCGCGTTAGGGCAATTTCCAGGGCCTGTGCGCGCCATGACGGGGATGCTCGAGTCCGAAGGGGTGTTGTTTGGCATGTCTTTTGGATACGAAGATACAGAGGCACCGGCTAATGCAGCGAAAACGGACCGGGCTGAGCTGAACGACTCGGTGCATTTTTTAGTGTGACAGGCTCCATCCTGAGCGGAGCGCGACGACGATTAGTGTGCAATAAAATTTGAATGTCGGTATTGAAATTAAGGAAGATCACCAATGAAGCAACTCAGTAACATGGATTCGTTATTTGTTTACAACGAATCAGCTAAAGCACCCCTGCATATTTCCAGCATGTTTATTTATGACCCACCCGTTGAGGGTGAGCCGCCTGTTCGCTTTAAGGACATATTGCGTCGCTACGAAGAGCGTCTTCCCTTGTCGCCCGTTTTTCGCCGTAAGCTCTCGAAAGTGGTTTTTGATCTCGATACGCCGTATTGGATTGAGGATCCGGATTTTGATCTCGAATTTCATGTGCGCCATATCGCCTTACCTGCACCCGGTGACTGGCGGCAACTGTGTATATCGCTGGCGAGGCTTCAAAGCCGGCCATTGGATTTGAGTCGCCCTCCCTGGGAAGTCTACGTTATTGAGGGCTTGAATAATGTGAACGGCCTGCCTGAAGGCAGCTTTGGGATGTTGATTAAAATCCATCATGCAGCCATTGATGGCGCTACCGGGGCGCAGTTGGGGGCTGTACTACACGATCTGGAGCCTAACCCGGTGCCGCGGGATATAAGCGATGATTGGCAGCCGGAAGAGGAGCCCAGTCAGCTAAGAAAATTAGGTAAAGCGTATCTAAATTTCATTACGACACCGAGGAAAGCCACGTCTTTGGTGAAGAAGGTGGTTAAGTCACGCAATAACTTATTTGGCAATTCTACAAAGACGCCTCAGACTGAACATAATTTGAAAGTCCGTACCCGCTTTAATCAGCCCATAAGCCCACACCGGGTGTTTGGTGGTTTGCGTATGGACCTTGATGATGTAAAGCGTATCCGTCGCGTTGCGGGTGAATGTACGTTAAATGATGTGTTGTTAAGCATTATCGGCGGGGCAATGCGTCACTATCTTGAAGATAAGGGTGAATTGCCGGAAAGCTCCCTGGTTTCTCTTGTGCCGATCAATACCCGTAAAGCTGACGCTAGTACTGAAGGTGGGAACGAAGTTTCCGTAATGTACGTCAGTGTGGGAACGGCGGTGGCAGACCCGCTTGAGCGCATTCGCTTCATTAATTCAGATGCGGTTAGCTCGAAAGCCTACGCCGAAGCGGTCAGTGTAGAGTTGATGAGTTCAACGATCGATACCGTGCCCACCAGTCTGATGTCTTTGGGAATGCGGGTTGGTGTTAAAACGGGTCTGGTATCAAAAGCAGCGTTGCCACAAACGATTGTAACTAATGTGCCAGGGCCGCAGTTTCCCTTGTATTTCTGCGGGGCTAAAGCGTCAGTGGGTTTTGGGATAGGTTGTATAACGGACGGGAGCGGGCTGTTTCATACTGTAACGAGCTACAACGGTAGTGTGACCCTGACTTTTTTAAGTTGCCGTGAAATGATGACCGACCCTGATTTTTATCATCAGTGTATTAATCGCTCGTTGCAAGAGCACTTGGAGGCAGTTGGCGTAGGCGGCTGATTCTCTGTGGGGCGCCGTTCCTATTAGCTGATTACGGTAAGTGTGCGCAGGCAAAATCCTTGGGTTTGTCTGCGCATTTTGTTGGTTTACCGCGCATGGCTCGTTGATAAGCTTTCTGAGCCTGGCGCTTACTTAAACATCGTCTGAGCCAAAATGATTTGGCTGGATATCCAGGCTGTAGCCCAGTTTTTCACAGCCGCGACCAAAATCCCGCACGTGTTTGCGTGCCCACTCTTCGGCAGCTGCTGAATCTTTTTGCTTGATTGCGGCCACAATGCTTTCGTGTGCTTTTAACATGCGAATATTGGCATTATCTAAATTTGCCAATAGCTTGCTCTCTGCGAGGTAAAACAGCTCAGTCATGCCAAGGCGGCTCCATTGCAGAACCCTGTTGTTGGAGGCTTCGGCTAGTAGACTGTGAAATTCACGGTCAAGGATTTCAAGCCGTTGATTGTCGTCCAGAGCCTCTCGCATTTGCTCCAGATTGTCCTCTAGCTGTCCCAGCAGCTTCGTCGATACTCGGCCTGCGGCCAGGCCCGCCAGGGTCGGCTCAATCATCAGAATTGACTCATACACCTCGGCCAACGTGACCTGGTCAATCAGCATAGTGGTTGAAATGCGGCGGGAAAAATTCTCGTATTTCGGTACGGTAACCGTGAGCTTTTTCTTGCCCGGAGCGCGGCCAACCAGATCATTTTCCTCCAGCAGTCTCAGCGCCTCGCGTACTGAGGAGCGGTTAACGCCGTAGCTTTCTGCCAGCTCAGTTTCCGAGGGCAGCGTATCTCCAAGCTGTAGCTGGCCGCTTACTATCTGTGATTCCAGTTGGTTGTAAATCTGGCGGTATAGCGGTTCACGCTTTAGTGGCTTAACCATAACACTATGTTTTTCCTGAGCTTTTTTTGCTTTTCCCGGCTTTAGGTACCGCTTTCGTACTCGATTGACGGGCGCTTAGCCTATTGACTTCTTTTAGGGCTGTCTATAGATTAATGATTGTCGGACTGTCCGACAATCATTAATCGCTATAAAGCGCTAAACGAGCGAAGAGGCAGGCTATGAATTTTGAACATACTGATAAGGTAATGGAGCTGATCGCTCGTATTGAAGCCTTTATGAAGGAATATATTTATCCGAATGAAGAGGCTTACGAAGAGTTTGTTACTGATCCTGCCAATCTGTGGGTTGTTCCGCCCATTATGGAAGAGCTCAAAGCCAAGGCGAAGGAAGAGGGTCTGTGGAACTTCTTCCTGCCTAAAGAATATGGCGAATTTAGCCCGGGTTTGACCAACCTGGAATACGCCCCTCTGGCAGAATTGATGGGTCGTGTGGAATTTGCCAGTGAGGTGTTTAACTGTAGCGCACCGGACACCGGCAATATGGAAGTGCTGGCTCGCTACGGTACTCCTGCCCAGCAGGAGCGCTGGTTGCAACCATTGCTGAACGGCGATATTCGCTCTGCCTACCTGATGACCGAGCCTCAAAACGCCTGTTCCGATGCCACCAATGTTGAGTGCTCTATTGTTCGAGATGGCGATGAGTACGTGATTAACGGTCGCAAGTGGTGGGCTTCCAGTGTTTATGACCCGCGTTGTGAGCTGCTGTTGGTCATGGGCAAAACCGATTTTGATGCCCCTAAGTACACACAACAATCGACTATTATCGTGCCTAAAAACACACCTGGGGTGACCTTGGTTCGCCCGTTAAAAGTGATGAATCACCTGCACTCGCCTCACGGCCACGGTGAGGTGTTGTTGGAAAATGTACGCGTACCGGTAGAGAACATTATTTTAGGTGAGGGGCGTGGTTTTGAGATTGCCCAGGGGCGCCTTGGCCCGGGCCGCATCCACCACTGTATGCGTATGATCGGTGCCGCCCAGCGTAGCTTGGAGTTGATGTGTCATCGCGTCGAAGAACGTTCTCCGTTTGGTAAGAAATTGTCTGCTCAAGGCAGTATTCGCCAGGACATTGCCAAGTCTCGCTGTGAGATTGAGCAGGCTCGCCTGCTGACGCTGGCCGCCGCCGATAAGTTGGACAAACTGGGCAACAAAGAGGCGAAAGACTTTATCGCCATGATTAAAATCGTTGCACCGCAAATGTGTCAAACCGTGGCTGACCGCGCCATGCAGGCGCACGGTGGTATGGGCGTTTCTCAGGACACGCCCATTGCCAACTTCTTCGCCAACGCTCGCATGATTCGTTTTACCGATGGCCCCTGTGAAGTGCATATGTCTCAGTTGGGCAAGCAGACCATTGCTGAAGTGCTAGGTAAGTAATAAGCCATAAAGGCAACAAATAAACGGAGATTAATTTATGAAAGCACTTGTATTTAACGGCCCCAAAGACCTGCGTTACGAATCCTTTGCTGACCCTAAAATATCTAAAGATAGTAGCCTGATTATTCAGGTAAAGAACTGCAGTATCTGCGGGTCCGATTTGCACATGTATCACGGTGACCGCATTGGACCGTTTGATTACAGCAAACCCATGGACCACTTTTGCACTGGGCACGAAACCATTGGTGAAGTGGTTGAAGTGGGTAAGGCAGTCACTGCCCACAAAGTCGGCGACCGTATTCTGGTTGCCGGCGGTTCAGGTTGTGGCGTATGCAAGCACTGCCGAAGAGGTGAGCTAAGCCTTTGCGAAGGTGGCTCTCGCGGTCAACCGGCCATAGCCTATGGTGTTTCACCTGTGCTACAGGGTGGCCACGCAGAATACATGGAAGTGCCTTTTGCCGACATAGGTGCCGCAACAATCCCTGACGGCGTTACCGACGAGCAGGCTATTCTGTTAACCGATGCACTGGGCACAGGTTATTACGGTGTGAAAATGGCCAATGTCAAACCCGGCGATAGCGTCGCCGTGATTGGTCAGGGCCCTGTCGGTTTAATGGCCGCGGAAGCGGCCATGGCGGTAGGTGCCTCTCGGGTTTACTGTATCGACATGCAGGACAGCCGTCTCAAGCTAGCGGCCAAATTTGGCGGTATTCCTCTAAAGCCGGATGAGGCTCTCCAGCGTATCAAGGAGGACACCAACGGACTCGGTGTTGATGCCGTGGTTGAGGCTGTCGGTGTGGGCCCCACACTCAAGCAAGCCACCATGATGCTGCGCTTCGGCGGATCTATGTCCATTCTCGGTATCTTGCAAAAAGGCACAGAGCTGCCCGTGCGAATAATGCAAACTAAGTGTCTACGTGTTCACGCAGGTATTTCTGGTATTGCCAACTTGTGGGAAGAGTTAATCCCCTTAGTACAGGGTGGCCGCATTAAAGGTGAAGGTATATTTACCCACCACTTTTCCCTATCCGAAGGGGCAGAAGCCTTCCGCTTATTTGAATCTCGTGAAGACGGGGTCATTAAAACCTTGATCACGCCTTAACTAATTTTCGAGAGAGTATTATGAGCATTAAAAGCGTATTAGATTATTCCGGCAAGACTGTCTTGGTGTGTGGTGCCTCCGATGGCATTGGCTATGGTGTTGCCACCATGTACAAAGAGCTGGGTGCGACCGTACACATCACAGGTACCCGTACCGCTGATGCCTATGACAATGATTTTAGCGGCATGGAGTTTCATAGCCTGAACCTGCAAAGCGGTGAGGATATTTCTGCCTTTGCCAAAAAATTCGATCACTTGGATGCGCTGGTTAACTGTGTAGGCACCGTGTTGTGGGACAAAAAGGAATTCGAGCGCGAAGGTTTTGAATTTATTATCAACATCAATCTGACCGGCGCCATGCAGCTGTGCACCGAATTTTTCCCACTGTTGGAAGCCAGTGGCGGCAGCATTGTTAACCTGGATTCTGTGGTATCTATTCGCCCTGCGCCCGCTAACCCTGCCTACAGTGCCAGTAAAGCCGGTTTGGTTCAGCTAACTAAAAGTTTGGCGATGAAATGGGGGCGTAAAGGCGTGCGTATTAACACTGTCGCTCCGGGAATGGTGCCCACCAAACTGACAGCCAACCAATCCGGCCCAGAGGCTGAGAAGCAATGGATTAAGCAAATTCCGTTAAGCCGTGTTGGCAAGCCTGAAGACATCGGCGGAGCCGTCGTATTCCTGACCTCCCCATTGGCGGCCTATATAACTGGCCAGCAAATTGTTGTCGATGGTGGCGCTACACTGTAAGCAGGTATTCGGCATGATGAATCAGGAACAATGGCAAGCGGTTGCCAAGTATGTGGAAGGTTTGGGCCATACGCTCGACCTTTCCTTTAACCCGAAGAAACTTTCCGGTGGTGTCGCTAACTTTAACTACGTGGTGATGCTAAACGGCAAAAAGGCGGTGTTGCGCCGCCCACCCGATGGCCCATTGCCGCCAGGTGCAAACGATGTCGCCCGTGAATACCGTGTACTCTCAAGTTTGAAAGAACAGTACCCACCGGCACCGACAGGTTTGGTGTTTTGCGATGACGAGTCTGTTATCGGTGTGCCGTTTTGCATTAGCGAATTCCGTGAAGGCATATGTATTGGTCGGAATCTTCCTGACTCACTCAGCGATCGTCCCCAAATTGGCGATGCACTGAGCCAACTGGTTGTTGAATCGCTGGCCAAATTACACAAAGTCGATTTGAAGGCGACGGGTTTGGAATCTTTGGGCAATGTCGATGGATTCCTTGAGCGTCAAATCGGCGGTTGGTACAAGCGCGGTTCTCGCGTCTTGAACGAACAGCAACTGGAAAAGCTAGGCACTATCCGCGACTGGCTACAGGCTAACTTGCCAGAACAACGTTTGGGCACTCTGGTCCACAACGATTTCAAACTGGACAATATGCTGGTTGACGAAGAGTCTCTGGCCGTTAACGGCGTTGTTGACTGGGATATGTGTACAGTGGGCGACCCCTTCTACGAGCTGGCTATTTTATTGGCTTATTGGGGCGAGCAGGCCGACGAACCTGCCTACGAGTTTCAGTGCCGTATGCCAAAAGAAGCCGAAGGCTGGTGGCCGCGAGACAAAGTTATTGAGGAATATTTCAAGCTCACAGGTTTCGAAAAGACCAACCTGAATTTCTATTGGTGGCTCACTCAATATCGCAATATCGTGGTTTATGCGCAGCTCAATGCCTTGTTTACGCGCACAGGGGAATTTCCAGCAGCACTTACCCAAGAAGAATGTGAGTTAATGCCGGAGAGGGTTGAATTGTTATTGGGAACAGTCACAGAAGCGGCTGGAGCTAAAGTGTTTGGTTAATACGATGCGCGTATTAGCTGCATCTTGGCGCGCAGCTTTGAGGTCATAAAGCACATCATTGGTCGCGATGTCTTTCGCGAAAACTAAAGCAGTATTCTTGATGGATTGCGTCGATGAGTATCGCTTTTAACTAGTAGTAAGGTCGGTGATTGCCGTCCATTTTTTTGGAGAATATTATGGAAATCAAAGGTAAAGTTGCCATCGTCACCGGTGGTGCATCGGGTTTGGGTGAAGCGACGGTACGCCGCTATGTAGACAATGGTGCCAAGGTTGCCATTTTCGATATGAACGATGAGCGTGGTAACGCTTTGGTTGCAGAGCTGGGCGATGCGGTTATCTATCAAAACGTAAACGTTGCTAACGAAGAAGCGGTTGAAGCGGCAGTTGCGGCAACGGTTGCCGCTTTTGGTGACATTCACATTTGTAATAACTACGCCGGTATTGGCAACGCGATTAAAACCGTTGGTAAAGATGGCGCGTTCCCGCTGGATAAGTTTAAGCAAATTATCGATGTAAACCTGATCGGTACCTTTAATGTACTGCGTTTGGTTGCCTTGAAAATGAGCACGCAAGAGCCTGTTACTGACTGTGGTAGCCGCGGCGTGATCATCAATACCGCGTCTATTGCCGCTTACGAAGGTCAAATCGGTCAAGCGGCTTACAGTGCCTCTAAAGGCGGTGTTGTGGGCATGACGTTGCCAATCGCTCGCGATCTGTCTCAGTTCGGTATCCGTGTTAATACCATTGTGCCAGGCCTGATTCACACCCCACTGTTTGACTCGGCACCTCCGGCTGCATACGAGGCGCTTTCCAAGAGCCCGCTTTTCCCGAAACGTTTGGGTACTGCAGATGAAATTGCGCACTTGTCGCAGTTCATTGTTGAGAACGATTACACCAATGCCGAGTGCATCCGTATGGACGCCGGTATCCGTATGCAGCCTAAGTAAGGCTGCTGTAAAAAGCGCCGGGTCTCCCTGGGGAGCCTCGGCGTTTTTGTATTATTTATTTTTCTTCTTGTAATTTTAATAACATGAATGGAAGTGTCGGGGGGCCTTTAGCAGGCATAAAGATTATTGAATTCTCTTGCACACGTGACAGTTGGCCTAGGCTATCTCTGACTGTTGAATCCTGATAAATGGAGATTTGCGACAACCATGCGCTTAACATTATTTCACACCCCCAGTTCTCGTTCACTCCGTCCTCTTTGGTTGCTCGAAGAGATGGGGCTCGATTTTGAATTGAAAACGATCACCTATGATGCGGCGTATTTTGCATCCGACGAATACAGGGCGATCAACCCGATGGGCAAGGTGCCAGCCTTGTACGATGGCGATAACCTTATTCTGGAGTCGACGGTGATTCTGGAATATATTCTGGCTAAACACGCTCCATCGTCTTTAAGCGTAAAACCTGAGGAGAGCGACTTTGGATTCTATTTGACTTGGTTACACATGGCCGAGAGTGGCCTGGCGCACTATCTAGCAGTGTATCTTGGTCAGTTGAGTGGCCTAGATAGATATGCCGTCTCCGAAGGTTTTGAAGCCTACGTAAAGTACCAAGCCGAGAAGGCTTTTGAGATGTTAGATAATCATCTTATTGGAAGGTCATTCATTGCTGCAGACCGCTTTACAGCAGCTGATATTTCTGTGGGATACAGCCTGTTTTTGGCAAGCGCACTTTGTGGACTGCCGTTGCCAGATCGCGTGCAAGGGTATTTTGAGAGATTGCAGGAACGCCCTGCCTGGAAAAAGGCCGTTTCGGTCAAATAGGCTTGGTTCCTTCGTGCTGGGGCTCCTGTGGACTTGGTTCTGGAGCTCTTGGCCCGATCTCCCGATTAAGCCAGTGACCGATGCAGGTAGCCGAGGCTGGTGGTTACGGTCATAATTCATTGAGGCGTATTTCAAGCCTACGGGACTCGAAAAACAATAAGAATTTTTACTGGTGGTATACCCCGTTCGGTGTCGAGGAGTTGATCCCTTGATCTCGGCCGGGCATAGTCAGCGCGCTCTCTCCAAATGTCGGCATAAGATGTCGTTATCTCAAAATATGTTGGCCCGTGCAGTACCTGCGGCCTACGCTCGGTAAACCCTGGCAGTCGATCTGTGCATGGCCATATTCGTCAAGTGATGGCCGAAATTAGCATTATATCTCGACGGCATAGCCCCTAATATTGCGCTATCAATACTCTGGAACTCGAGTGGCGTCTATGACGTTGGTTGCCTGTTCGTCGAAAGGGTTTGGCTGCACAGCGTAGGGTCCGTGCCGTTTGGCAAGGATCGTATAACGGCAGCTAGAGCATAATAAAACGGTGTACTTTAGAGCTCATGCTGAAAAACAACGGTTCCAATGCCAGCGCTTTTCCGAATATAGCTGCAAATGGGGCAGGGAGAAGGTGGTAGCCAGTAAGGTAATAAATAAGCCGGTTTATATAAATTTTAATTGATTAAGATTTTTGCTCTTTCGTGAGCTTAACCAAGATAAATTCTGTTCGATTTACGAAAGAGCAGTTTGGCTAATCCAGGGCTAGCGCAATCACCGAAATAGTGATAGCAGCTAGCGTGTAACGTTGAAAAATATCAACAATAAAAGGAAGCAGAATATGAAGTCAGAGCGTTTTGCAATTGCGTGTGCATTCACTGCAGTGCCTGCACTCTTTTCAGGTAATTTGATGGCCGCTGCGCTTGAGGAGGTCATCGTGACCGCTCAAAAGCGATCGGAAAGTGTACAGGACGTGCCGGTGGCCGTAACGGCAATGTCGCAAGATGCCATGAGAGAGGCCGGTGTTTTTAGTGCGAAAGACTTAACCGACGTGAATCCGAGCGTAAGTTTTGATATAGCGCAAAGCTCTCAGAACGCCAGTCTGAAAATTCGAGGTATCGGTACCGTTGGTAATGGCCGTACCTTTGAAGGCGCCGTTGGGGTGTTTATCGATGGTGTCTATCGGTCCCGGTCAGGAATGGCAATGCAGGATATGAATGATATTAGCCGTCTTGAAATACTGAGGGGGCCACAGGGAACCCTGTTCGGGAAGAATACGGTCGCTGGCGCGCTTTCTATGTCCAGTACCAGACCAAACTTTGATGGCGTCAATGGCTCTATTGAAATTGGTGGCGGTAGCTATGACCATGAAATGTTTTCTGCCGCGGTGAATGTGCCTGTTGGCGAAAAGCACGCACTACGCTTCTCTGGTATTTCAAATCGCCGCGATGGCTACTACGAAAGCCCGCAACAGCAAAGGACATACAACGATGTTGATCGTTTTGGGGTTAAGGGCCAATGGTTATTCGATATAAACGATAGTTTGAGTTCGCTGCTAGTCGCGGATTATACAAAGTCCGATGCGGAGTGCTGTTTTGGTTCTGCTCAGGTGGTGTCCGGACCCCTCCAGCCCGGGATCGAGTTATTTGCTAACCATCGAGGTCTGGAAACCTACACCGAAGAAGACAATGCGACGGAACGTCGCTTGACTAATGTCAACGGACATTCAATTCAGATTTCTGAAGACTACGGCTTGTCCTGGACTTTAGAGTTGGCGCTTGAAGCGGTTGATGTGAAGTCTATTACCGGCCTTCGCCGCTACAAAGATGAGCAAATTGATTCCGATGCGGATTTTGGGCCAGCGCATGTTCTTCTATTTGATGAACCAGCTGTGCTTGATTTCTTTTCTCAGGAATTCAATTTCTCCTGGGCGTGGGCGGAAACCGATTTTGTTGCAGGTTTGTACTATTCATTTGAGACCATTGAGCATACGCGATCGGTAGTCTCCGATACAGATGCCAACTCCTATGTGAGCTATCTGGTTGCTTCGCAGGCGAATCCAGATGCGGCGTTAGAGAGCTGTCGCCTGTCGTTGCAAGCAACGGGTTCGTGCGGTGATTTTCAGCTTGTAGGACCAGGAGGGACGCCGGTCTCGATTGAGCGCTATTTCCAGGACTCAGAAAGCTACGCGGCATTTCTTCACAGTCAAACATCTCTGGGTGAGCGGTGGACGATTATCGCTGGTGCCCGTTATAGCTACGACAGCAAAGAAGGCGGGTATGAAAACCTGTTTTGGTATAACTCGCCTGTTGCTCAGGCGATTGTCGCTTCCGGCGCTGTAGGCACACCCCCAAGTGGCGATGCAACGACACCCCGAAATGCTTTTGACCTGGCTGGAACCTGGCGTGGCGAGAGCTTCGATGAATCTTTCTCTAAGGGCGTACTCACCGGCACACTGGCCGCAACATTTCATATCACCGACGATGTAAATACCTACTTTTCTGTGGGGCGCGGCTATAAATCCGGTGCGGTCAATCTGTTTTATGAGGCAGATAACCTTAACAATACCTTCTATGAGCCCGAGTATGCGACGAGCTATGAGCTTGGCTTCAAGTCCCGCTATTTAGACGGAAGCGCGCAAACGAATATTGCAGTATTCCATACTGAATATACCGATTTGCAGTTGAATTTCTTCACCGGCCTGAATTTCTTTACTGAAAACGCCGGGGAGGCAGTCTCGAAAGGTGTAGAAGTCGAAAACATGTATCAAATCAATGAAAGCTTTAGAGCTGAGTTGAACATGACGTTTCTTGATGCGAGCTTTGGTGACCTGAGCGACGGTCCGGAATTTACACAGTTTTTGACCGATCGTGATACACCTCGGGCACCTGACTTCGCCGGTGTGGCGGTTTTGAACTACAACAAGGCACTGAGCTCATCGATGGAGATTACCAGTCGTTTATCAGCGTCTTATAACGGCGAATTCTACTCTGGTGTCAATGCAGAAGATCAGGTTCAAGATGCTTACACGCTGATTGATTTCTCTTTGGGTATGACATTTATCCGAGATCAAGATTGGGAAGTGAAGCTCTCGTGTAAAAACTGCACGGACGAAACCTACCAGACCTTCTACTTCGCCACACCATTGCAGGCAGGTAGCTTTAATACATACACCAATGAGCCTCGTAGACTGCTATTAAGCTTTGCGACGCGGTTCTGAGTATCTGTATTCACTGCGTGCAAGGTGCCGTAGCGGTAATTGGTTAGGATACTGTTTTTTCAGCGGGTGAACGTACTTTATTGCGAGGTTCGTTTCACCTTTTCCTGTTTAGCAGGTGTTGAGTCCGTGCCGATTTGCCGTTTTGTTAAACGCTTTGGTAAGTCTTGTGAAGGCATGCGGTAAGCTTGCGAAACCAATCTCCCCTACAGTCATTTAAACCAGCGATAGCCAGCAGAGCGTGGCAGGGAAGCTTACGCTCTGTTGCACGTCGTCCAAAGTTGTAGCTGCACTGGTGTCGGTAAGTTAAAAGGGGATTTCTACGGCAGAGCTAGGCGTGATCAGCGCCCACTATCTCAGTGCAGACTAAGGGGCTATTAACGTCCTCGCGCAGTCCTTCGGAGAATACCTAACTATCCCGAACTGGCGCAACGCTGCCCGCCGCGTAACCAAGAGTTACGGCGCCAAAATCGGGTTCACACCTTGATCAGCGCGTTGCAGGAGATTCCTGCAACGTGCTGACTTGCCGTTTTTACGCCGATGATACAACAACGGCCCTCGCAGGAGGGCGCTACTCTAATGACAGGTATACCCGCCATCAATAACGAGTTCTGAGCCGGTCATGTACTTCGATTCGTCTGAAGCGAGGAATAGGCAGCCATTGGCGATATCCAGAGGCTCTCCCATGGCTCCCCCGAGCGGTATTTCGCGGGCCAGTCGTTGCATCGCTTCCTGTTTCATCTCATCTGGCAGGGAGGCGATGCCTTGTTCCACCAAGGCAGTGAGAATAAAGCCCGGATGCACCGAGTTCACCCGAATAGGGTAGGCCTTGCTGGCGCAGTGCAGGGCCGCGGATTTGGTAAATATTCGTACGCCGCCTTTGCTGTAGTTGTAGGCCGCTGCACCTGGTTCTCCGACAATGCCCTCGATTGAGGAAATATTAATAATCGAGCCACCCGATTCCTTCATCACGCCGATGGCTGCGCGGGTACCGAGGAATACGCTCTCGCCGTTCACAGCCTGTGTTGTACGCCAATCTTCGATGGTGGCCTCTTCGGCGTTGCCCGGCAATCCGATACCGGCATTATTGACCAGTATGTGCAGCGCGCCGTAGCTGCTGACGATGTCGTCCACCACGGTTTTCCACAGCGCTTCATTGGTAACGTCCTGTTGCCGGGCCATGGCCTGACCGCCGGAGGCGTTGATCTCTTCTGCCACACGGGCAGCTGTGTCGGCGTTGAGGTCGGTCACAACGACCACAGCACCTTCCTCGGCGAATCGCTTTGCTGTCGCTTCGCCCAGACCGGAACCGCCGCCGGTGACGAGGGCAACCTTGTTTTGTAATCTTCCAGCCATTTTGTTATCACTCCATTTCTATTGTATGAGGTTATTGTTTGGGCGCTATCTGCTAGTGGTTCGAAAGGTATCTTACCAGGCGTCGTCGGCCTGATTCGGGAAGCAGCTTGTCGATCACGCCCCACAGCTTGGCGGAGGCGCCAAGCAGATAACTGACCCGTTTGCCTTTTATAGCCATCTCAATCGCTTCAGCAATTTGTTCTGGCTCAACGTCCACAGCCATCCTCTGCGTGATCCTTTGGTCAATCGCATGGCCCATGCTGGTGTTAACAATCGGCGGTTTTACCGCTGTAACACGGATATCATGCTGGGCCCACTCGATATTCAGGGCTTCGGTGAGGCCGTTGACGTAAAATTTCGATGCGCTGTAAACCGCCAGCAGCGGTAGGCTATGTACACTGGAGGCCGAACAGAGGTTAACCAGAGTGGAACCCGGGGTCTGCTTCAAAAGGGGAAAGCCCTCCTGGGCCACTGTGGTAAGCCCTTTCACGTTGATATCGATGATGAGGTCGTGAGCCTCTGGCTTGATATCCTCAAAGGCTCCGGAGCTGAGAACGCCAGCGTTATTGACCAGCACATCCAAGCGCCCATTGGTGTGGCTGCCAAAGTGCGCCAGCGCTTCCTTAATGGAGTTACGTTGGGTTACGTCGCAGTGTTTACCACAGGCATGGGGGAACTCGCCGGAATCCAGCAGTGACTGGAGCCCGTCGCTGTTAATGTCGTATAGACCTACAAACCAACCTAGGCCAGCGAAGTGTTTTGCTGTAGCCAAGCCGATACCATTGGCAGCGCCTGTTATAAATATTGTTTTCATTGCGAAATCCTGAAATCAAATCCGGGCGGAATGATGAGCCCTTGCCCATTCCAGAAACCGATGTATGCCATACCGTGTGCGTATTGAGGGTAGCAGGTCAATAGCGTGATCGACGCAAGCGAACAATCCCGCTATATGTTGAGGCCATTATTTCATTGCAGGAATTTCCTGCGAATACATTATTTTTTTTGAAAGATAAACCTTGGATGTTAGTAGAGAGGGTGGGGTGTAAGGAATGTTAATCGAGGCCGTTTGTTGACAAATCCGGCCGCTTGACCTTTGCGACGAAGGAAAAGTGCCGCTACCGTGGGGGCGGGGCTTCGAGTTAATTCTCGGGTGCGTGGCGGATAATGGGAGTTCAGGGAGTCAAATTGAATCCGATACGAAAGTATTCGAAAGAAGCATTTTGTAGACTGATTTCGAGTGAGGCGCTTGGGAAGTCAGGCGACTGTTTGCAGAGTCCTCCGATTATTGCCTGCATTGAAATGGCCTGAAAAAGCACCAGTATTTCTGTTTTTTTCATCATCTTGATCTGTATATAGATCAGCAATATAGGAGATCGCGGCCAGTAGGTATGGCCGCATGCCAAAGGAAGTGGTTGCCGCGAAACTATGCGCAGGCACTAGCCTTTTTATATTGCTCAATAAGGCGTTTTTTATAGAGTTTGCCATTATCCATGCGCGGTAGTTCCTCAGTGAAGTCGATGCTGCGAGGGGTTTTGATACTGCTAAGCCGCTCGCGAGTCCACTCCCGCAGGGACTCCGCAAGGCCTGGCGAAGCCTCTTTGGGGTTGAGGAGTTGTACTACGGCCTTCACTTCTTCACCATACTCCTCATTGGGAATGCCAAAAACGGCGACGTCAGCAATTTGCGGGTGTGTAATCAATAGATTTTCAATTTCCTGTGGGTAGATGTTGACCCCACCACTGATAATCATAAAGTTTTTGCGATCCGTTAAATACAGGAAGCCGTCATCATCTAAATAGCCAACATCTCCCAGTGTTGACCAGCCGTGTGTATTGTGAGCGCTTGCGGTTTTTTCAGGTTCGTTGAAATATTCAAACTCGGAGCCGTTGGCAAAGTATACGGTGCCAATCTCTCCTTTTGGCAAAAGCTCACCCTCATCGCTGACGATGCGGATTTCGCCCACTAATGCCGGGCCAACTGAGCCTTTATGGGTGAGCCATGACTTGGAATCGATCATGGTCATGCCTGCGCCTTCAGAGCCTGAATAGTATTCCGCTATTATTGGTCCCCACCAGTCGATCATTTGTTGTTTGATTTCAATGGGGCAGGGGGCCGCAGCATGTATGGCAAACTGCAGACTACTAACATCATATTTATTTCGCACGGCCTCGGGTAATTTAAGCATGCGAATGAACATGATTGGCACCCACTGGCTGTGGGTGACTCGGTAGGTTTCTATGTGCTTTAGTGCCCGCTCCGGGTCAAACTGCTGCATGACAATGCAACTTCCACCGAGTTGCATGACTAACATGCAGTAGTGGAGCGGTGCGGCGTGGTACAGCGGAGCAGGTGACAAGTATATGCAATTTTCGTTGATGCCAAAGGCGGCGGCGAGGGCCGCCATATTGGGGTGTACTTCATGAATGCTATCGATAGGTAGCCTGGCCAGTACGCCCTTGGGCTGGCCCGTGGTGCCTGACGAGTACAGCATGGGAAGCCCTAAGCACTCGTCTTGAATCGGGCTGTTTGGCTGAGTGGCGAGTGCGCTCGACCAGCTTGTGAATTCTGCCTGCGGCGCGTCTTGCGCATCTACATTGTAAAGGTGTTTTAGCGCGGGAAGGGCTAGTGTTGAAAATTGCTCGACAAACTGGTTGGACGTGACAAACAGCTTTGCATTGCAGTTTTCTAGTATATAACGCACTTCTTCTTGTTTTAGGTGGGTGCTTAGGGGCGTGAAAATGATGCCACTGCGTACCGCGGCTTGCGCGATTTCTATTAATTCGCGACGGTTTTCAAGCATCAGTGCTATATGGTCGTCTTTCTGCAGCCCCAAACTGCGAAACAAATTCGCGATACGATTTGAAGCGTGGTCCAGCTCCGCATAGCTAACGCTTTCGCCGGTTTCTGCAATGCAAAAGGCGAGTTTGTTGGGAGCAGTTTGTGCGGTAGTACTGATATGAGGCACGACAATATTCCTTATTGTATGAATATGATGGTTGTTGTGCAGTGGTTTTGCATCGAGTTAACGACGTTGTTCTAAGGTATTTATTATTTTGTAAACTATCAAGCCCGTTCTTGTTTTTGTGTGTGGCTTTGTGGCGCGCGTAACGAGGGTGGAAGAAAGCCGGTGAGTTTTGCTACCTACTCACCGGCAATTTCGCTGGTTTAGCCGAGTTGAGTGGATAATTTTACAAACTTTTGCTGATTGTAGTCGGCATCGCCAAATGTGGTGTTTATCATCATTAGACGTTTGACGTAGTGCCCAACGTCCAATTCGTCAGTCATTCCCATGCCGCCATGTAACTGAATGGCTTCACCGCCGATCAGTTTTCCTGCTCTACCTACCATCACTTTCAGAGCGAGTAGATCTTTAAGCGCGTCTTCGCTGTTGGCGTCGGCGGAGCACACGGCACGATATAGCAATGAGCGGGTTTGTTCTCCGGCGACGAACATGTCGACCATACGGTGTTGCAGGGCTTGAAAATTGCCAATTGCGGTTCCAAACTGCTCACGGGTTTTGCTGTACTCAACCGTTGTGTCGGTGAGTTTTTGCATAATGCCCTGTGCTTCAGCGCAGAGTGCCAGCATGGTGTCATTGACAACAGCCTGTATTAGGCCGAAGCCTTGGTGCAGTTCGCCAATTAGCTGAGCACCTGTCACGTTGTTTAGAGTGATGTTGGCGGCTTGCTGGCCATCCATCATCGGGTAGGCGACGACGCTGACCCCTTCCGCCTGGGTATCGATCAGAAACAGGCTGATGCCATTCTCGTCACATTGATCGCCAGCGGTGCGGGCAGAGACAATCAGTTTGTTGGCGGCGGCGCCGTTAAAGACGACTGTTTTCTCGCCGTTTAAGCGGTACAGCTCGCCGTCGGCGGCTGCTGTGGTTTTAACATCGCTCAATTCAAATCGACTTTGGCGTTCAAGGTAGGCAAAGCCCCCTTGAAGGCTGCCGTCGATGATGCCGGAAATCAGTTCTTGTTGAATTTCGCCTTCACCGCTGTGAGCCAGTAGACCACCAAACAGTAACACCGTTGCCACATAAGGTTCTGCGACCAGTCCTTTGCCAAATTCTTCCATAATCACCATGGTGTCAACGGCGCTGCCACCGAAACCGCCTAAGGAGCTAGGGAACGGAATAGACAGCCATCCTAACTCAGCAAAGGTTTGCCAGGTAGCTGGATTAAAGCCGTGTTCCATCGCAACATTTTTAGTGCGTTGCTCAAAGCTGTAGTCGTCGGCAATAAAGCGCGCGACGCTGTCTTTGATCATGGATTGTTCTTCAGATAGATTAAAATTCATAGGGCGTTCTCTATTGATTGTATTTTCGCTGCGCGGTTCTGTTGTGCCGCAGGCGAGACCGCTGTGAACAGCTTGGCAATGGCAGAAACAAGTGTGGAGTAGGCTGCCTTTTGAGAGCTAAGCTGCGCGCGCATTGGAGTGTTTATCCTTCGCTGTAAATTGGTGTTACAAACCCAGCACCACTTTAGCGGTAATGTTTTTCTGGACTTCATTCGAGCCACCATAAATGGTGGAGGCGCGGCCATACATGTACTCGCGTCGAGCGCGATCGCCAAACTCGTGCCCCAGTTCGCTGTTGCTCAATTCGCCCTGTAGCACGCCGCTGTAGTAACCGGCCAAATCCATACGCAGCTGTTGAATCGCTTGCTGTATCTCCGTTCCCTTGAGCTTAAGGAGTGAGGACTCGGGGCCTGGGCCTTTGCCTTCGGCGAAGCCAGATAAAACCCGTAGCTCGGTGTATTCCAGTGCCATCAGTTCTATTTCAATCTCGGCGAGACGCTGTTGGATCATCGTGTCTTCGATCAAGCGTTTTCCGCCACTAACTTCTGTGTTGGCAATGGCTTTGAGTTCGCTCAAGAAACGACCGGATCTAGCTACCTCAGCAATGGCGGTACGCTCATGGGCGAGTAGGACTTTGGCATAGGTCCAGCCTTTGTTTTCTTCGCCAATGCGGTTTGCCACGGGTACCCGTACATTGTCAAACACCACTTCATTGAGCGTATGATTGTTGTCGATGGATTCGATCTTGTTGACGGTGATGCCAGGTGTTTTCATGTCAATCAACAGGAAGCTGATCCCACTTTGCTTTTTACCTTCAGTGCCGGTTCGTACCAGGCAAAAAATCCAGTCTGCATATTGGGCATAGGTGGTCCAGATTTTCGCACCATTGACAATGTAGTCGTCGCCGTCGCGTACCGCTCGCGTTTTAAGGGCGGCGAGATCCGAGCCCGCGCCGGGTTCCGAGTAGCCTTGGCACCACCAGTCATCGCTATGGTAAATACGCGGTAAGAATCGCTGTTTTTGTTCATCGTTGCCGAAGGCAATGATGACTTGGCTGACCATTTTCAAGCCAAAGGGCACAACATCGGGTACGCCAGCGGCTGCCCGTTCGCGCTCATAGAAGTATTCCTGGGCAATGGACCAACCCGTGCCGCCATGCTCGACCGGCCAGTTCGGCGCTATCCAGCCTTTTTTCGCCAGAATTTTCTGCCATTCAACAATGGCATCCCTGAAGGTTTTGGGGTTGGCAACGCGCGCCGCGAGCTCATCGCTAAAGTGCTCTTTGAAAAATTCCCGGACCTGATCGCGGAATGCGAGGTCTGCCTCAGAAAATTGAATATCCATAGCGATGCTCTCTAGGTGATGAATGTAGCTATTCAGTCTAGCGCGTTCCAATAGGATTATCTTTGGTCTAAAGTGTCAGATTCTATGGTAAAAGGTATATTTGCGGCGGGGTAGCGGCACGGAATGGCGCCTTTTGGAATACGTGTAGCGTTTGCGGTGTATGAGGGAGTTTGGGCTTCTACGCTCTACCCCGCGGCCGATGTTTTGCAAAGTGTAAACTTACGGCAGCTCACCGGTACCTTTAGTTGGAATATTGTGACGCCCACTGAGCAGAGTGTTGTGTCGTATAGCGGGCAGCGGATGACGGGTGACGCAACCATGATGGATAGTGGTCGCTACGACTGGGTCGTGCTCCCGCATTTCTGGGGGGATTTCGATCGTGCGCTTGAAGTACACCCGCAAGTCGCTCATTGGCTGCAACGGCAATATCAATCCGGTGCACTCATTGCCAGTGTAAACAGCGGAGCGTTCTGGGCGGCGCAAGCGGGGCTGTTACAGGGCCGTCGAGCGACAGCCTATTGGCGCCATATACCTGCGCTAAAACAGCAATTTCCCAATGTTGAATGGTTGGAGCAGCAGGGTTTGGTGGAAGATGCGGGTTTGTATACCTCCAATGGTCAGAACGCGGGGATGGACTTGGCCATGCATTTGGTTGAGCGGGTTTGTGGGGCGGAAATGGCCAGCGACCTGGCGAGGGACATCACTTTCGACAGCCGACGAGATTATGATTTAACGCTGTTTAATATGGCGGGTTTTCGCCATCATCGCGATGACAATATCCACCACGTCCAGAATTGGCTCGATAAGCACTTTGCCGAGACGGTGTCATTTCGAGCGTTGGCAGATAATGCCGGCATGAGTAAGAGCACTTTCTTGCGCCGTTTTGAGCGGGCTACGGGTGAAAAGCCCACTCGTTACCTGCAGCGCCTCCGGGTGGAAGCGGCCAAGCATCGTCTGATCAACAGTGATGATAATATCAAAGCCATTAGTATTAATGTGGGTTACCGGGATTTCAGTTATTTTTCCAAAATCTTCAAGGTGATAACAAATTTAAGCCCAAAGCGTTTTCGCGAGCGCTACCGGCCAAGGTAGGTGAGCACGGCTTGATGGGTGGCGTTCAAGCTTCTGAGCGTACTCATTTCTCAGAAGCTTGATTGCACTTTAAGCTTGTAGCGCGGAGTATTTGGGCTGGTCTATAAATAGCCGCCCGGCTACGGTGGTGCGCAGGTGTTCACTTAATCCCTGTGTATTCAGGGCCACGCCATCGCGGAGCATCTCAACAAGTCGCCAGCGCAGGGTGTCCAGGTCGGCATTTAGGCCAGTCAGCGCGACTAGTCGTTGTTTTTCCTCCTGTTCTAATTTGGGCGCATATTGAAATTCGCGCTGTGCAATAGACAAGGAATTTGCCGCAACCTTGGCGAGAAATTGATCATGGGGCAGCATGTTATCTGTGGCGCTACTCTTTAGAAAAGTGGCAACGCTCGCAAGCAGTTCTGCGGGCATGGGTAGCTGTGTGCCGTGATCCAGTTCGGCGCTTGCTTCCGGCAGGGTAAACTCGCCGGGAATCAGCAGGTTTACACAATCCATTTGCGCTTCAGAAGAGCGACGACCTATTACCGGGCGTTCAAGGCTGGGCGTTTCTCCGGTGCGCCAGGTTTGCGCCATACTGAGTGTGCCAACTGACCACCAGAAAGAGCCATAAACTTGCCAAAATAAAACCTCTTGCGCGGTGATCGCAATGCCAGTTTCCTTTTCATAACCCGCTAATAGATCGTCGAGATGTCCAAAACCGCCAACAGTCAATTCGCGGTTGCCAAATCGCCAGGAGTTCACACATAGCCAGCCAAGGTCTTGAATGGGGTCGCCAATATGGGCTAGCTCCCAGTCGAGCACGGCTTCAATGCCCTGTGGGTTTACCATCAAGTTGCCGTTGCGGAAGTCTGAGTGGACGAGGGTGGTGCGTTGTTGGTTCGGCAGGTTTTCCAGCAGCCATCGGGCTGTATAGTCAACCATGGGAAGCGGAATATTGAGATTCTGGTAGGTGTCCCAGACTTCTTGTATTAGCGTTTTCGTGTCAGTGATCGTTAAAAATTGATCCAGTTTTTCCTTGCGCCAATCTATGGCGTGAATGCGGCCTAAGATTTCACCACAGCGGTGGGCAAGCTGTGGGCGAATGTCTTTGAACTCTGAATTACGATTAATTCGATGTCCGAGGGTTTCCCCCTCCAGCCAGTTCATAATAAATCCGGCGCCCAGGCCGTCCTCTGCTTGCAATTCATAGACGACAGTCGGGCTGGGGATACCATAGTGTTTGGCGAGATTGAAGAGACGTGCCTCAGATGCGAGGCTAATGCCGCCGACACTCGATTCGCTGCCGGAGGTGGGTTGAGCCCGTCGCAGTGCCAGTGTCGTCTCTCCCTTCGCATCGCGATAGGTAATGCGGTAGGTTTCCTGGCTGGCGCCGGCAGTCAGCTGCCGACAATCCAGCAAGGCTTCAAAATCGGGAATTTGTCGACGCAGCGTAGACTCTAGCAACTGCTCGAACTGTTGTTTTGGAGACATGGCGGTTAACTTACCCCTTTAGGTTTGCTTTGCTTCATAAATCCAAACATATAGCCTGCTACGCGACGCATTTGAATTTCATCGGCGCCTTCGGTGATGCGGTAGCGCCGGTGGTGGCGGTATATGTGTTCAAACGGTTTGTAGCGTGAGTAGCCCATGCCGCCGTGCACTTGCATGGCAAAATCCGCTGCTTCACAACACAGGCGATTGGCTTGGTAGTTACAGATAGATACTTTGTCCGATACGGAAAAGGCCCCATCTTTATCCATCAGCCAGGCGGTTTTGTGAATCAAGGCCCGTAGCATTTCAGCGCGAGCCTGCAGCTCCACCAAGGGAAACTGTATACCCTGATTGCTCGACAGAGGCTTGCCAAAGGGCTTGCGCGTGTTGGCGTGTTTTACTGATTCGTTAATACAGTATTGTGCTGCGCCCAGGCTGGAGGCGGCTTGACGAATGCGGTTTTCATTGAAGAAATGCTGTACCACCTGTAGGCCTCGGCCCTCGCCAGCAAAAATCGCAGAATCGGGAACCCGTACGTTGGTGAAGCTGACCCGCGCATGGTCAGTGGGCATATTGAAGGTCCACAGGTATTCTTCGACCTTTACTCCTGGCGTGTTCATGGGCACAAGAAAAGCGGTGATGCCCAATCCGTCGCCGGGCTTGCCGCTTGTACGGGCCATGACGATGTCGGCATTGGCGATATGCACGCCGGTATTCCAGGTTTTTTCGCCATTGATGACCCAGTGGTCGCCGTCTTTTACGGCGCCGGTTTCCATCCAGGTCGCGTCAGAGCCGTGTTCAGGTTCGGTTATTCCAAAGGCAAAACCGGCGGTGGCGTTTTTCAAGCCGTCCAGCCACTCTGCTTTTTGTTGCTCTGTGCCATATTCGAGCATGAGCAAAAGGCTCACGTTGTTCCCTACAATGGAGTGTTCATTCTGCAAGTCGTTGTGTAGGCCCAGCCCCTTTGCCGCCAGGTGCTCCCGAATAATGGCCATGCCGAGATTGCTGCCATCGCGACCACCATGCTCTTTCGGGAAGGGGTAACTAAAGACCCCGGCCTCTATTGCCAGTGCTTTGGCTTTGGCTAATAGCGCTTCCCACTCTTCGTTTGGAAGACCGTCTCGATGCCAGTCAGTGCGAGCATCTTCCCGGCGGTAGTCAAAGAATCGAATATTGTCGTCCTGTTCTTCAAGAGGGCGAATCTTTTGTGCAATAAAGTGATCCAGTTCAGCCAGGAATTGGCTAATGTCTTCCGGGATTTGAAAATCCATGGCGGGTCTCTCGGTGTTATTCTTGGAGTTATGGTGCGGAGAGTAAAAGACCCGTTAGGCAAACAGGGTTTGTACTGCCTAACGGGGGGCACAATGCCCTATAAGGAATTAGCCGATCGATCTTTTCGCGTCTTTCCAGTAGGGTTCGCGAAGGACTTTTTTCAGTATTTTCCCGGAAGGGTTACGCGGTAGCTCAGCGACAACTTCCAGCTTGCGCGGAATCTTGTAGCCGGCGATTTTATCGCGGCAGAACTCGACCATTTCCTCTGCAGTGAGCGAGCTGTCTGGCTTCAGTACGACAAAGGCCAGCAGGGCTTCGCCAAACTTATCATCAGGTACCCCAATCACTGCGACATCGGCAACGGCGCCGTGTCTAGCGAGGACTTTTTCTACCTCAACCGGGTAGATGTTTTCGCCACCACTAACCACCATGTCTTTGATGCGGTCTTTCAGGTACAGGTAACCTTCCTCATCCATGTATCCCGCATCGCCGGTATGTACCCAGCCATCGGTGAGGTCCTTGGCGGTGGCGTCGGGTAAGTTGTGGTATCTCAGCATGCTGCAGTCAGAGCGAAGCCAGATCTCACCGATTTCACCGGCGGGCATGGTTTCTCCATTTTCGCCGACAACCTTGGCCTCGGCACCGATTGTTGGGCGACCGCAGGAGCCGAGGATTTCCGGCTTGCCATTCAGTGCGCGGCGGTGATCACTAGGAGACAGTAGTATTCCGGCGCCCGCGGTTTCTGTCATTCCATACAGCTGTATGAATTCACATTTGAAGACGTCCATGGCCTGGCGTAGGACAGTTTCCGATATAGGTGAGGCACCGTAAAAAATGGTGTCGAGCTTACTAAAGTCTCGTTTTTCAATGCCGGGTATCTGCAGGAGGAACATGATCATGGCAGGAACCATGAAAACGTTGCCTACGGGATAGTTCTCCAGGTCATCAAGTAATTTCATCGGGTCAAAGGCTTGGTGAAGCAAGGTGTGCTGACCAGCACAGGTGTTTAGAATCGCCGAGCCTGCACCACCAATATGGAACAGAGGTGCGCATAAGATACTGGCACTTTGCTGGTCAACACGCTTTGGTGTTGCCAACACGTTCATCGCTGTTAATTGTGTGATGTTGAACTGGGTCAGGATAACGCCTTTAGGGTGCCCGGTGGTGCCGCTGGTATAAAGCTGAAGCAAAGGCGCGTCGCGGTCTACCCAAATATCGGGTTTTGCGTTTGCCTGGCTTTCAAGAAAGCTATTCCAGTGCAGGCTGTCAGGCAGGCTTGAGGTAATTAAGGTAATGTCATTCGACAGAAGCGGGCGTAGTGCTTCCAGCGTGCCTGCCATTTCATCACCAACGATCAATACTTTGGTATCGGAGTCGTTAATGATGTAGGCGAGCTCTTCCGCCGCGAGACGATAATTCAGAGGTACTGAAATAGCACCGATTTTACTGCAAGCCATAAAAAGCAATGGGTGCTGCAGGCAATTTTCCGCCAGAATAGCGACCCGTTGCTCTTTCTCGACGCCTAGGCCAAGTAAACCGTTAGCCAGTTGGTTGGTGCTTTCGTTGAATTCACGATAATTACAAGTCGTATTATTAAACGTGTAGCAAGGAGCGTCGGGTATCGCTCTTTCGTAAAACTCCAAGTAGTGATGAATCAACATTTTAACCGTCCTTTGAGTCTATTGGTTATTTATGGCTTGGCAGTGAATTCAGTTCAGTCTTGTGTATCGGCTCTTACTTGCCGGTAAACACAGGCTTTTTCTTCTCGAAAAAAGCCCCTATTGCTATGGCAGAATCCTGGCTGTTGGAGCAGTTAACCTGAAGTTTCGATTCAAGATCCAGTGTTTCTTCGAACGATGCAGTGTGAACCCCACGCATAATCTGCTTGCCATACTTCTGAGCGAGCGGTGCACCTTCGGCGAGACGTTCCGCCCAGGCTTGGGTTTCTGCTTGTAGCGCGTCATCGGCTACAACCTTATTTGCCAAGCCGTATTGCAGGCAGTCTGCTGCAGGAATACGCGCTGCTTCGATAAAGGCTTGATAGGCTTTGCGGTAGCCCATGTTACGCACCAAATGATGGGCAATCCCGCCGTCCGGAACCAGCGAAAGACCGGCGAAAGCCAGGTAGACGAACGCGCCTTCGGACATGATTGCCAGATCGCACGACATTGCCAGCGCTGCTCCAATACCCGCGCAGGCACCGTGAACCGATGCGATGTACGGCTTGCTGGAGTTGGCGATGCTCATCATTACAGGCTTGTATTCCTGTTGGATTTGATCGTCGATGGTATCGAAGCCGGCAAGTCCCTCGGACAGGTCTGTGCCAGATGAAAAGCCCCGACCTTCGGCGCGAAGGACGACAATGCGGACGTCATCGCTTTGCTCGGCGGTATCAATGGCCTTTTTCAGTTCCAGGCGCATTTGCTGACTGATGGCGTTCATTGCCTTGGGGCGATTCAGGGCAATGGTGGCGACACGGTTTTCAACCGTGTAAGTAATGGTTTCAAAATCACTCATTTTAAGTATGCCTTGTTAGTAGGATGGGTTCTTATGCTGCGTATTAGCTCAGAACACCAGCCTGTTCCAGGGATGCAATGGCATCATCGTCAAATCCCCATTCGCCAAGCACTTCTTTGGTATCCGCGCCTTCTGCGGAAGGCGGCTTGGGAGTGTCGCTTTGGCTGCGGCTAAACCGTGGTGCCGGGGCTGGCTGCATTTGGCCATTGACTTCGACATAGGTGCCGCGCGCTTTGTTATGGGGATGTTGAGCAGCCTCTTTCAAGGTGAGGATGCCGGCCACACAGGCGTCGCTGCCTTCAAAGATGTCTACCCACTCGTCGCGGGTCTTGGTTTTGAAGGCTTGTGTAAGTGCGGTTTTCAGCTCAGGCCATATAGCTTGATTGTTTTGCTCTGCAATATACTTCTCTGGCAGGCCCAGCTTTTGAATCATTTCGGCAAAGAACTGTGGCTCGATTGGCGCGACAGAGAGATGTTTGCCGTCTGCGGTTTCATAGGAACCGTAGAAGGGAGTGCCCCCGTCGAGTAAATTGGCTTCGCGCTGGGTGTTGAATAGCCCAAGAGCGTCCATTGAGTGAAACATGCTCATAAGGTGAGATGTACCATCAGTGATCGCTGCGTCGACTACCTGACCTTTCCCGGACTTTTGTGCTTCCAGTAAGGCGGATAGCATGCCGATAACCAAAAACAAACTACCGCCGGCAAAATCACCCACTACATTCAAGGGGGGGACGGGTTTGTCTGGTGTGCCAATGGCCGCTGCAGCACCGCTCAGGGAGATGTAGTTATAGTCGTGACCGGCGGAGTGTGCCAAGGGGCCGGTTTGGCCCCAGCCGGTCATGCGGCCGTAGACAATTTTCGGGTTGCGTGCCAGGCAGGTATCAGGGCCGAAGCCGACGCGTTCGGCAACGCCAGGTCGATTTCCTTCAAAAATGCCGTCGGCACCCTCGACCATTTTAAGAAGGGTCTCAAGGCCTTCCGGTTTTCTCAGATCGAGAGCAATACTTTTCTTGCCGCGTGAGTTGACATCAATAGCCGAGGGCAGGGCAATGGAGTTGGGCTTTGAGGCCCGCTCCACGACGATGACTTCGGCGCCAAGATCAGCCAGAACCTGGCCCGCGTAGGGGCCAGGGCCTATGCCCTTGATCTCGATAATTTTTAATCCGGTTAGTGGTCCCATCGTTCTTTCCTTTGTTTTTTTTTGAAGGTTAGTCCAAAATGCTGGCGTATTTGTCAGAAAAAATGTCGCGACCAATGATCAGCTTCATAATTTCTGAGCTACCGGCGAGAATCCGGTTTATACGCGCGTCGGTGAACATGGTGCAGATGGGGTATTCCTTCATGTAACCCGCGCCACCGTGGAGCTGCACACCAAGGTCCAGCATACGCCCTTCAATTTCTGTGGCCTGCAGTTTGGCTTTCGCTGCCATGTTAACGGTGAGCTTACCTTCGTTGTGCACGGCCACGCAGTGATCTACATAGGCTTGAATAACTTCTATTTCGGCATCCATCTCAGCCATTTTGAACTGCGTGTTTTGCATATGAGCCAGGGGCTTGCCGAAGACTTTGCGCTCCATAACAAAATCGCGGGTCAGGTTGAACGCACGTCTGGCGTTGGCCGCGGAGCCAGTCGCGCCAATCAGGCGCTCTTCAGCGAGACCTTGCATCAGGTAGAAAAATCCGTGGCCGGTTTTGCCGAGAATATTTTCCTTGGGAATTTTGACATTGTTGAAAAACAGCTCGGCGGTGTCCTGGGCTTTTAAGCCCATTTTGTCCAGATTGCGGCCGCGCTCAAAGCCTTCCATTCCGCGCTCAACAACACAGAGTGTCATTGCGTGCGGGTTATTGTCCGGGTCGGATTTGCCCGCCACGATAACCAGGTCGGAATTGATACCGTTTGAAATATAGGTTTTAGAGCCGTTGAGAACGAAGTGGTCGTCCTTTTCAAGCAGCGTAGTGCGCATGCCGGCAAGGTCGCTGCCAGCATCTGGCTCAGTCATCGCAATGGCGAGGATCTTTTTACCCGACACGCAATCCGGCAGCCAACGCTGCTTTTGTTCGTCGTTGCCGAAGTGATCAATATAGGGGCCGACCAGACGGCTATGCAGGGTATTGAACCATTCTCCGGTGCCGGCGCGTGCTGATTCTTCGATAATAATCTGCTCGTAGCGGAAGTCGCGATCTCCCATGCCGCCGTATTGTTCATCCGGCCAGATCATCAGAAAGCCTTGCTCGCCTGCTTTTTCAAAGGCTTCGCGGTCGACTATGCCTTGGTCCCGCCATTTTTCGACGTTTGGTGCAATTTCTATTTCCAGAAATTTCCGAAAGGCGTCGCGGAACATCATTTGTTCTTCGGTAAAGTTGCGCATTCTTATCTCCATAACCGGAACCCAGCACAGCTGGGTTCCAATTCGCAAAAGGGATTATTGGAAGGTTTCGCCGGCGGCGATTTTCTTCGCAACAATGGCGGGGCAGGTAAAGCGTTCACCGTATGCAGCAGCAAGCTCTTCACAGCGTGCCTGGAATTTCTCCAGACCGTAAGTGTTTACGAACTGCAGGAAGCCACCTGTCCATACCGGTGCGCCGATGCCCATGATAGAGCCGATATTGCCGTCGGCCACGGTGCGCAGCACGCCTGTTTCCAGGCACTTCAGCGACTCGATCACTTGACGGAACAGTAAGCGGTCTTTGATATCCTGATCGCTGATGACCACGTCTTCCTTGTAGAATTTTTCGAGCAAACCCGGCCAGAGGGTTTTGCTGCCGTCGGCGTGGTATTCGAAGTAACCGCCACCGTGGTGACGTCCGCCTCGACCATTTTCGCCGATCATAAAGGCGATCATTTCTTCCAGCGCATTTTGCTCGCCGTATTTCCCTTTAACGCCCATTTCCTCCCAGGTTTCCATGGCTTTGCGGCTCAGCTCGAGGCTGGTTTCGTCATGTACGGTGAGTGGGCCAACCGGCATGCCAATGGCCTTGCCAAGGTTGTCGACTTTAACGGGGTGCGCGCCCTCTACGACCATACGCACGCCCTCGTCAAAGTAGGTGCCGAAAGTACGCGAGGTGAAGAAGCCTAAAGAGTCATTGACGACAATGGCCGTTTTTCTGATTTGCTTGGTGTAGTCATAGGCTTTGGCCAGTGCGATATCACTGGTTTTCTCGCCACAAATGATTTCAACCAATGGCATTTTGTCAACGGGTGAGAAGAAGTGTATGCCGATAAAGTTCTCGGGCTTGCTTGAACCTTCAGCGAGCTGGGTGATTGGCAGGGTTGATGTGTTGGAGCCCCATACGCCATTTTCGCAAAGATACTTTTCTGTTGAAGCTGTAATTTTGTTTTTCAGCGCAACGTTTTCAAATACCGCTTCAATAATAAGATCGCAGCCCTGCAAATCTTCGTCATTGGCGGTGGGTTTGATGAGCGACAAAATTTCTGCTTTCTTCTCTTCCGTCATGCGGCCGCGGCTAATCGCCTTGTCCAGCAATTTTTCGGAGTAAGCCTTGCCTTTTTCAGCGGCCTCGACAGAGATGTCCTTCAGGATAACCTCGATACCGGCCTTTGCTGAAACATAGGCGATACCCTGGCCCATCATGCCGGCGCCGAGTACGCCGAGTTTCTTGGTTTCCTGCGGTGGAACACCTTTGGGGCGTGAGGCGCCGCCGTTGATTTTGTTCATCTGGAAGAAGAACGTGGTAATCATATTCTTGGCTTGTGGCGTTGTTGCCAAATACGCTAACCCACGGCTTTCTACGCGCAACGCCGTGTCAAAGTCGAGGCGTGCCGCTTCAACAGCGCAGTCCAGAATTTTTTCAGGCGCAGGCAGCAATCCGCGAGTTGTCTTGGACAGCATGGCGGGGGCGCCCATCAGCACCTGAGCGAGCTTAGGCGAGCTGGCATTGCCACCGGGAATCTTGAACCCTTTGTGATCCCAAGGCTGGATTGCCGCGGCTTCGTTGTCTTTGTTTTCCAGAATCCACGCTTTCGCTCTAGGGAGTAGTTCATCCACAGATGCGACAGTCTCGTGGATCATGCCCGCCTTCAGTGCTTTGGCAGGGTCAACTTTTTTCCCTTCGAGTAGGTAGGGTAGTGCATTCTGCAGGCCCAATAAATTTACCATGCGGACAATCCCGCCGCCGCCAGGTAGTAGGCCGAGGCTTACTTCTGGTAAACCAAGTTGTACTGACTTGTGGTTGTAGGCAATGCGGTAATTCGTAGAAAGGCAAATTTCGAAGCCGCCTCCCAGTGCCGCGCCATTGATCGCAGAGACAACGGGTACAGGAAGTTTTTCCAGTGCGCGCAAATCTGATTTAGTGGATTCCAGAATTGCCATGAATTCGTCTTCGTCGCCAGGCTGTGCCGCTAGCAGGTCGTTCAGGTCGCCGCCGGCGAAAAACACTTTCTTAGCTGAGGCTAACACGACGCCGCTCAGGTCATTCTCAGCCTGCAGTTTTTGTACTGTTTCAGACATGGCTGTGCGATATTCTTCGTTCATCGCATTCACTGGCCCAGTCATGTCCATGGTGATGGTGACGATGCCGTCCACATCTTTGTCGTACTTGAATACACTCATTGTCTTGTCCTAAATTCTGTCATTGTTAGTGGCGTGTTCAGAACCGGCGCTGGAATGTTGTCGCCGGTTCGAGGCCGTTTAAACCCGCTCGATGATGGTAGCGATGCCCATACCGCCGCCTACGCACAGTGATAACATGGCGCGTTTAAGGTTGCGGCGCTCCAGCTCGTCGAGCATGGTGCTGACCAGCATGCCGCCGGTCGCGCCCAGCGGGTGACCCATGGCGATGGCTCCGCCGTTGACGTTGGTGACCTCGTGGCTGATATCAAGGTCTTTCATGTAGCGCATGGCTACCGAAGCGAAGGCCTCATTGATTTCCCAGAGATCGATGTCCGAGGCGGTCAAACCGGCTTTTTCGAGGGCTTTTTTTGCGGCGGGGCCGGGGCCTGCCAGCATAATAATAGGGCAGGTAGACAGTACCGCAGTGGATACAATACGCCCACGTGGTGTCAGCCCGAGATCCTTCCCTGCTTTTTCGCTACCGATAAGCACAGCAGAGGCACCGTCAACGATACCGGAGGAGTTGCCTGGGGTGTGTACGTGCTCTACGCGGAGCAAGGTGTTGTACTTGCGTAAAATGATGTCATCAAAACCAATGCTGCCCATCATGTCAAACGACGGCTTTAGACTGCCGAGGCCTTCCATTGTGCTGTTGGGTTTAATGAAATCGTCTTTTTCCAGAATAGTCAGGCCGTTGCTATCTTTAACCGGCAGTACTGAGCGGTCGAAATAGCCATTGTCGCGCGCATGGGCGGCACGACGTTGCGATTCCAATGCAAAGGCGTCAACGTCTTCACGGCTGTAGCCGTCAAGATTGGCGATAACATCGGCGCCAATGCCCTGGGGTACGAAAGAGCTATCCATTTGGAAAGAAGGGTCGCTGGCCATGGCGCCACCGCTTGAGCCCATGGGCACCCGTGACATTGATTCCACGCCGCCCGCGACGACCAGGTCTTCCCAGCCAGAGGCAATTTTTTGTGCGGCAAAGTTTACGGCCTCGAGGCCGGATGCGCAGAAACGATCCAGCTGTACGCCGGCGACAGACTCATCCCAATTAGCACGTTGCACGATCATTTTGGCAATATCTGACCCTTGCTCACCAACGGGGCTGACACAACCCATGACGACGTCATCGATGTAGGAGGTGTCCAGATCATGGCGGCTTTGCAAGCCTTTAAGTAAGCCTGCGCCAAGATCGATGGGCTTGACCTCATGCAAAGTGCCGTCTTTTTTGCCCTTGCTTCGCGGGGTACGAACTGCGTCGTAGATATAAGCGTGATTTGTCATTGTCTTCCTCGTTTTGTCGTTACCCGGCCCTTATTCGGGCTTGAGGTGGAGCAGTTTGGGGAATAAACAAGACTGATGCCATGGCATAGGCTATCGAAAAAATCGTCATTTTCTGACATTTCGTGTTAGAGTTTTTGACGGTTTATTGTTTGTGAGGGGCGGCTATGCAGGCGGCTACAGTATCACCAGTATATGTACGTATGGCGCTGAACGGCGCGATAGCTAAAGGCTATAACCCTGAAGAAATACTGCAGGCTCAGGGGCTTCCTCCTCAGATTCTCAGTAATCCCCGCTTGAGAATATCGACCTTGGCGTTTGCCGGCTTAACGCAGGCGCTGGTCGAACTGCTCCGGGACGAGACCGTGGGCTTGCTGGCAAGACCCTCACCAATAGGCACCTTTTCTCTTATGGCAAAGGCCTCGCTCAGCTGTGGAAACATATTGGAGTCCATGCAAACGTGGCGCGATTCCACTAATTGGCTGTCCAGTAGCGCGAATTCACACACCTTTTTCGACAGCAACGGTGGTTTTATTGCCTTTAATGGTCAAAAAAGCATAGGCATTAAGGATAGCTATATTATCGAGTCCCTGATGACGGGGTGTCATCGTTTTCATTGCTGGCTGGCCAACGAATTTTTGCCTATAGAGCGAGTAGAGCTGGTAGATTCGGAACCGCCTTTCAGTAGTGAACACCGCTTTTTATTTTACGGTGCGCCGGTTCACTACGGTCAAAAACGGAATGCGATGCATTTCAGTGGTGCTACATTGCGGCAAGGCAACTTTAGAACTCGTGAGGAATTAAGTGAGTTATTCGATCATCACATCGCTGCGATTATGACTCAGCCGCGGCAAAGTAATCGTGTGTCGGTCAAAGTACGGCTTTGGATGGAGCGTTTATTTCGAGAGGAAGGGGGCTTGCCTCTTTTGGATGAGGCAGCAAGTTACCTTGGTTTGACCGAGCAAACACTGCGCCGTCGGCTTAAAAAAGAGGGCTATGCGTTCAAGCAGATTAAGGAAGATACCCGACGAGATGTGGCTATGCACTATATAAAGCAATCCAGTCTAAGTGTGGAGGAGATCGGACTTCGCCTGGGGTTTTCGGACGCCAGTGCGTTTATACGCGCTTTTAAAAATTGGGCAGGTGTAACACCGCTGGTGTATCGAAAATTGTGATTGGGCGTGGGCGTGGGCGTGGGGGGCTGATTTTGACATTGATTAATAACGGAATAGTCTTTTCGTTCAATGGTAGGTGGTCAAGGATCTTTAAACTCTGGTGCGGTCAACGTCTGAGCGTATGATGCGACCCGTCGGGGTGTGTCCTGCGGCGTTTATCCAAAGCACTCACTGAGCTCGGAGGCAGGCTCTCAGTCGCTTGTGTAGTGCAGCACATCGCGCTCTTTCCGCCTTGCCGGGCGCCAAAAGTCCATCCAGAAGCTGGTTCGACTTTCTTGGCTGTCGAGCGTTGAAGTACTCGTCTACATTTTTTACCCGGAATTTGGCTTTCGCGATCACCTTGGCTGTAATGGATTCCGCAGGATCGGTGGAACCCTCAAGGGGCTCCGGAAACCCAACCAGCCAGGTGTGAAATTCAACCAGCCTTTTTGGTGTTTTCCCGGATCGACCTCGAAGCTAAGGTCGATCCGGGCGTTAAACCTCTTGCAGAGGTTTCCGAGTTCGGTCAAGGAAGCGCTAGTGTACGGCACAGTTTGATGTGCGATGGCGCTCGGCTCGCGCCCGTGATGTATCTGCAGCGCCAGGCGCAATTCCCTGACAGCATACGGCCGACGGGCATGATCGTCTATTTGGTATTTGCGTAGGTAAAAACAGAAATAGCGGGACGGGTGACGCCGGTACGCGTACTCTGTGATTTTCGAGGTTTGGTGATAGGGCCACGTCCTAATCCTCGATATTCTTGTAAATATACAGGAAGGAATTGAGCATCTCGTCCATATCCGGCAAGTCCCGCACATCAGGATCGAGATTGTTGCTTTTAAACCACGTTCGTTCGCGGGTAGACTGGCAATGATTATAGTTCAGTATTTCCTTAAACATCGCCGACTTGAACTCGGTACTACCGGCTGCGTAGGCACTGCGAACCAGTTCGTCGATCGCCTGACCGAGCTGGGCTGTTAGCTTGCTGACCCCTGTTACGGTAAGAGGCAAATCGCAGGGCAGTTCGGTGAGCGCATGAGCCAGGTGTTGAGCTTTGGTCAGGTTATGAGAGCCGCCTTTGGCCAGATTTACCAGGGTGTGGGCCAGTGCTGCCATGTTGTCAAAGGATCCTTTTTCGTAGAGATAGGCATTGTCCCATTGCTCGTTGAGGATTTTGAGGTGTCCCAGCATTAGCGCGGCCTGTTCAGCGGCAAAGCTCTCGTCTTCGCCTATGGCCGGTATGATGACACTTTCCAGCGCTTTACTAAGGTTGTTTATTCTCGTAGTAATATCAGGCAGCATTGCTGGTGTCCTCACGCAATAGTTTTTCGATTTGGTCAAGAAATACAGCACCTGCAGACCCCAGCCAGGTTATCAACAGGTCCTGGTGATTGTTACTCCTTTGGCCGGCAATGATTGCACTGGAAAGGTCCATGATTGCGCATTTCCAGGCATTCAAAACCTCGTAATAGCGAAGTACTTCGGGAAGAATGCTTCGCCCTGACAGTCGCTGATAATCAGCGATAAATTTTTCCCGTTCCATCAGGCCGCATACCAGGAATTTTCCTTCAGCATTCCAGCTTCCGAATAACTTTTGCAGTATCCACGACAGGTCTTCGTGGAAATCGCCGAAATGGGCCAGCTCCCAGTCCAGAATTGTGGTAATCCTGCCGCTGGGTTCCTCAAACATAAAGTTGCCCACTCGGTAGTCGCAGTGCACCAGGCACGGCTCGGCACACACGGGAGCATTTTCGCGCAACCACTGTTCGGTAAGTGTGATCAGTGGCACGGGCTCGACGCCGTCAAGTCGCCAGATTTCAGACCAAAGATTAACCTGGTAGAGTGCAGCTTCGGTGGTGTTGGCTTTGGGGATAACATAGTTGGGAAGAGCAGCGTTCTGCCAACCTTTCCAGGAGTGCAGCCGCACAAGAATGTCGAGAAACTGCGGGGCGATTATATCGGCGTAGTGGCCATAGCTTGAGCCAATGCCGGAAACACTCTGGCCGTCCATGGCGGTTGGCTTGGTCACCCCGGAGACAAAGCCGGTAATCAATCCGGGGTTATCAAGCCATTCGCCCTCGCCATCTACCGCTAGGATGGGCGGCACCGGAAAATGTCCTGCCAGGGCTTCAAGTAATTCAGCCTCACGCAAGCGGCAGGTTTCGACAATACCTTCCAGTGGATCCATTCGTAGAACGTAGCGTTGCGGCTTGGATTGCTCCTTATGTGTTAGGGTAAACAAAAATTGTTCCTTGGAGGCCCCGCCCGTCATTCGCTTTACGCCGCTTATCGCAATATCGGACATACTCCGTGCAGAGAGGAGGCGTGTTAAGGATTGCTCGATGTCGCTTGCTGTCTTGGGTCGGTACGGCCCCAGCTTGCTGCGTTGAAGTTTACGCTGAAGAACGTATGCCATTCGCGGCTCAATCAGATCGGGGCGATGGTTATTCTGTTGTAAAGCTCGTGTTGTCATTGTTTCTACCTCAAATCCGGGGCGTGAGTCATAAAGACTCAGTTGCCGTTACCCTGCCAGGGAAAGCTAAAACCACCCTCTGCCATGCCGTAGCCTTTCGTCCCGTCGGCCAAGGTGTACTCCATCATCTGCTCAACAAACATGAAGGAGTCGTAGGGGAACATCCAACGAAACAGTGGCTTTCCAGTAAAGTCCCACAAGCGCCCCTTCTCGTCCCAGACCTTCCAGTGCACCTGTTTGAACCCGATGTCATCGTCTTCATAGGTAATGACTTCCTCAATCTTGTCGAGAGTTAGCCAGGATTCGCCATCGTGCAAAATTTTCTGATAACTGTCGCCTTGGGTGGTGATTCCGTGAACCGCTACACACCCTACCCCGTTGTCAAATATTGGCCATGCGAGACGATAGTGTATCAAGCCTGTCCAGTTGCGCGGGCCGACGCTCAAGTCACGGAATCCTTTGTCATTGATGTCAATTGTTTCGTTGCTACGTAGCCTGATCTGTCCTTTTACATTGCAAAAACCCTCCGGATGAACATAGGTAAGTTCTTTTGCAATAGCATCGTTTTCGCCGCTCTTGCTAAGTGCAATACTGTCGCCCATTGGGTGTATAAGGTCCCACTCCAGTTCGGCGTAAAAATCCTCTGTCTCCACCTTTACTGTGGCGGTTTGCTGTGGCCTGGTAGCCTTCATGGTAATACCGGCTACCGTAATGCCGGGGTCAAGGCGTTGCGTTGTGTAGGGTAAATTCATATTCAGACGGGTAAAGAGTGGCTTTCCATCCCTGAAAAAAATCGCGAAGCAATTTACCTCTCCAACGTTCTCAAGTATACCTATGCGGAAAAAGCCACCTGTTTTTTTATGACGGTCGTAAAAATTAAAATAATAGCTTTGATTCCATTTGTAGATGTCCGGGTTAGAGATCAATTTCTCGATGTTTTCGGTCATATACTCTGTTGTCAGGTCAGGCATGTTGATGTTCTCCGGCGGCTATCGCCGCGTCATGTTTATTGTGGAAGCCAGTCCGACGATATATCGCCGAAGGCTGCTGGCTATGGTTCGCATGTAAATATTAATACCGCAAGTAAGAGGGTTAACGCCCTAAAAGGTATAGCCAAGGCTTAGCCCGAAGGTGCGCGGGCGGCCGACAAAGCGCGCAGATGTGTCGGAGGAGGCGATAACATTTGTTGTATAGTACTCATCGAGAATATTTTTACCCCACAGGGTTACGCGCCACTGGCCGTCGGCAGAGCGGTAGCCTAGTCGTGTATTAACAACGCGATAGCCTTCCATTTCATTAAACCTGGGCGTAGTCGACTTTGCGCCGGCATCGAGTTGATCCTGGGTGTAGCTCAGCCTGCTGCCGCCAAATGCTGCGTCTGATTCGCTCTGACCGTTAAGATTTAACCCGACAAACCATTCTTCGCCCAAAGCCAGCGGTGCGGTGTATTCCAGGTCAATCATATAAGTCAGCTCGGGTGTAAAAGGTATCGGGTCACCGGAGAAATCTTCTTCGCCTGTTGCCAATACCAGCGATCCATTGCCATCGCTTACAGCTTCACTGGTAAAGCTTGCACCTTGATACTGTTTGACCTCGGATTGAAGGTAGGTAAACGCCGCCGAAATTCGCAGTCGCTCAGTCAGCTGCGCTGTGGCGTCAGCTTCCAATCCGTAGACTTCGGTTTCGGGCACATTCTCGAGGCGATCCAAAAAGCCGAAAATAGGGTCGAGTACTTTGGTCCGTAGCTGTTTGTCGGTGTAGTCGTAGTAAAATGCTGCACCGTTGAGTTGGATTGAGTTACCGGCAAGGGCGTGTTTAAAACCCAGCTCATAGGCGAGAACGGATTCCTGAGTAACGGGGTTTAGCTGGAAGAAGTTAGCTGCTGCGAGCGCCGGGTAGCTGCCGGACTTAAAACCTTTGGATATGTTTGCATAAAGCAGGGTTTCATCCAGAAGGGCGTAGTCGATGCCAAGGCGCCAGGATCGGTTGTCTTCATTTAATTTATCCCGGTAGGCATCGCCAGGCACTGAGTTTTCATTCAACGTATAGCAGTCGTTTACACCAATGGGAGTAAAGGGCGTTGTGCCGAAGGCATCTCCCAGTGCGTTGAATAAGGTGGCGACATTGGCGCCGTCACCCGCATCTATCGCGCCGGCCATATTGGCAGCAGCGTAGTTACAGCTTTCCACCTCATTGCTGGAGTCTGTATATCGACTACCAATCTTGATAGTAAGCACATCATTGAGGCTGTAGTCCACATTGCCAAATAGAGCAAAAGTGTTGATATCCTGATCCAGCGCTATGCCACTGGAGTTTATATATGCATTTTGGTCGGTGTAGTTTGTTGAGTCGATATAACGCAGCACCTGGTTTTCCTGGGTGTTGCTTTGTTCAAAATTGGCGCCGATTACCCATTTCATTGACGCGTCGACTGATGCAAGGCGCAGCTCGCTGATCCAAGTGTCAATTTTACCGGTGCTGGGGGCTAGGTCGAAAAGCACCAAGGGAAGGCCGTCGCCGTCTGTGGCCTGCTCCTGCTCGAAATCCTGATAAGTCGTCAGGGCGGTCAAGGTCATTTGGTCATTAAGGTCCCAGTCTGCACGTAGCACCAATTGGTAAAAGTCTCGCTTCGAGTAAGGCGGGGAGTCTGCGGACCAATCTGCAGCCGTATTATCTTCCCTGCTGAATTCCTGGGCTGCTATCGCTGCAAGTGTGCCAGGAGGATTGCCGGTGGCGGCGTCTGTTTTGATAGCGGGATTAAAGGCGACGTACTGTTGGGCTTGTGGCTCGCTATCTTCTTGCCACGCATTGGCGTTAAGTAGGTAGCGGGCGTTGTCTGTGGGATAAAATTCCAAAATTATACGGCCCGAAATATATTCTTCCTCACCATTTTTGTCTTTGCGGCTAGCACTTTTTTGCCAGCCACCCGTTTCCAGACTGGAGAATGAAAGGCGTCCGCCGAGGGCGTCGCTCAAGGGCCCGCTGACGTAACCGTTAACTTCGCTTCGCGAGTAGTTACCGATACCGATCTCTCCGCCGGCCTCGAACTCATCCCCGGGCTTTGAAGAAATAAAGTTGATCGCTCCGCCGGTAGAGTTTTGACCAAACAGTATTCCCTGCGGGCCTTTCAGAACTTCTACTCGCTCAAGGTCCTGTGCAGCGTGGCTGGCCAATACTGGAAATGGCATCGGTGCCTCGTCAAGATACATGCTGGTTGCAGGGTATGCCCCGAGACTCTGTTCGTTAAATCCAATCCCCCTGAGAGTGAAAATCGGTGTATTCGATGCGCTTGACGAAAATACCAGTCCCGGCACTACTGATGATATTTCTTCGAGTGAGGTGAGCTTTTGTTCTGACATTCGCTCGCCACTGACAGCCGATATCGACAAGCCTACATCATTGATGTTTTCGGATCGCTTATTGGCCGTGACGATAACCTCCTCTAGAACAGGGGCGGAAAAAGCAGTGCCGGGCGTCATTGCAGCACTAAGTAAATAAAGGGAGCAATAACGCTTTTTATGATTTTTCAGCATACTTTGATTTCTCTATTGAAAATGGATATTGACCTTTGATTGTTATGTCAGTAGAGGTCGTTATTATTCGCGCTGCATTCAGAAAGGAATCAATCGCGATTCTGGATGCGTGGCATGGACAGAGGGTCGTTCAAGCGCAACGCCTCGATCACCATCTTGCAAGAAACGATAGCATGCGTATGATAGGGGGGTAATAGACGGAATCCAGTCAATTTACGCTTAACCGAGGCGGCCGGTGTGTCGCCGTTGCTGTTCAAGGCCTGTTTGATAACGCCTATGCTAAGCTGATGATATTTCTAATAAATATAAACGATAGAATGGCGCATCGATAATGCATAATTACGATTTTGAGGTGGCTAACTTTCGCTTTGCTCGGCAAGTCCTGAGACGGAGTAGAGCAGATGGGATAAGCCTGTTCCTTTACGACAAGCGAAACGGTGGCGATATTCTCTTTTTACATCAGCAGAATACGCGGGCTGAGGCAATGGAAGCCTATCGGCATCGGCTGCATAAACATGACTCATTTCTTAATGGTCTTTCCGGTGCGGGGCGCGAGGTAACTCCTTGTTATGCCGTTAAAATAAGAGAAAATATCGTGCCGTCGAACACGATGCAAAGACGGAGTGATAGCTTGTATTGGCAGGGGCTGGGCAATTTCGGGTACCAGGAAACCGCGAGCATGATTTACTCGCTATCCAATAGCCTGCATTTGGTTATCGGGATGCAGGTCACTGAAAAACGTCGACACCTCAGTGTGGATGGAGCGCTCGCGACTATGGAGGATTGGCTTAACTATAGCAGTGACTATATTATCGAGCAGTCGGTAGACTCTTTTCGAAAATCAGATCAAGGCAGCTCGCTGCAGCGGGAGCTTGCCCGGGCCACCAAAAGAGAGCAGCAGGTTATTTGCGAAGTGCTCCAGGGGCGTAGCAACAAGGAAATTGCGGAGGTGCTTTCACTTTCCTACTATACAGTGGAAAATCATTTACGCCGCATCTATAAAAAATTCGGTGTCCATAGCCGCACGGCATTAGTTTCTATGTTGCATAGATAGCGACTCGTTTTAGTGGCAGCTTTTTGAAGAGGTCTGTCACTGCTCAGGTCATCGCCGGAAAATGTAGGTCTTCTATAGTCATTGATGGCATTTAATTCCTTTCTATTGAAGGGCCTTTACTTGCGCTCGACAAAGGCAATTATTGTACCGCTTTTTCAACTGAGGCTCGGTTGAACTCCCCCAATATCTCTCTGTCCCTTACTAAAACGATGTCACTGCTTAGGCGGTAGGCAGTTGGTTTTATGCACCGATTTTCGTGAGCAGGGCATTCGGCGGTGAGAATTGTGAGCTCTATGGGAGGTTGTTGTGGCGACTACACCTGATTTCAAAAAACAGGCGGAGGATCGTGGCAAGCATTTGTCCGATTATCGGCCCTTGCTGGTGCTCATTCTGGTGTCGGCAGCGGTGGGCTATGCGGTGTCCCGGTCTTTTCTCCCTGGCATGGTCGGCTGGATGCATGGGGCGATGGGGGTGTTTTTATGCGTCTTCGCCATGTTGAAGTTGTTCCATCCCGGCGCTTTTGCCGATGGTTTTGCCATGTACGATTTGCTTGCCCATCGATGGCGTCCTTATGCCTATCTCTATCCCTACCTTGAGTTGTTTTTGGGATTGGCCTATCTCGGCTTTTTTGCGCCGACCCTGACCTATGTACTGACGCTGCTGTTGCTGGGTTTTAGTGCCGTCGGTGTGGTGTCGGCCCTGCGGCGGGGTTTGGATATCAATTGCCCGTGTATGGGCTCGGTGCTGGATGTACCTCTCAGCACAGTTACCCTGACGGAGGATTTGGGAATGATTGCTATGGCGCTGATGCTGTTGTGGATGTAATGGGGGCGTGATGGAGGCTGATACTGGAAGCCTGAGCGAATTGATAGACGGTTTGCAATCGTCGGTGAAGCGCCGGGAGCGGGTGTCTGTTGGTGTGGTGGTCGATGCGGTTGGCCGTCGCTCCTTCGGTCCGTTGTTGCTCATTGTTGGCTTGGTGATTTTGTCGCCCTTGAGTGGTGTGCCAGGGGTGCCAACCCTGCTGGCGCTGTTGGTGATTTTGGTCGCGCTGCAGTTATTGCTGGGTTGGCGTCAGGTTTATATTCCCGCCTGGCTGATGCGCCGGTCGCTGGATCAGCGCACCGTGGTCAAGGTGCTGAGTGGGTTGCGCGGGCCGGCCGAGCGGGTGGATCGGGTGATGCAGCCACGACTGTCTCGCTTAACCAATCGCAAAGGCAGCGTGGTGATCGCCCTGGTCTGTCTGCTTATTTCCATATCGATGCCATTAATGGAGTTGCTGCCGTTCTCTGCTACGGCGGCCGGGCTGGTGTTGACGATGTTTGGTCTGGCGCTGGTGTTCCGCGACGGTCTGGTGGCCCTTGTTGCGCTGGCCTTGTACATGGTGGTCGCGGGAGGTATCTGGCTGGGGCTATAGGGCTTCTTTCCGCGCGGCCGGTGTGAGGAAAAATTGATATACGGAGGGGGAGGGTGACGCCGAATGTGTCGGCGTTGCGACCGGGGCGGACCTGTGTGGGCCGCTGCTTATTATTCTGGGAGGACGTATGGAATTGAAACCCCTGGTATAGCCCACTATGCCTATCTGATTGCCGATGGCGGTGAAGCGGCAATTGTCGATCCGCGCCGTGATATTGATGACTACCTCACGGCCGCGCGACAGCTCGGCAGTCGAATTCGCTATGTTATTGAAACCCATCGCCAGGAAGATTTTGTTATGGGCAGTGCCCACCTGGCCGAGCGCACCGGAGCCGAGGTTGCTAATGGCGAACACGAGCTATTTGGCCACGGCGACATTCGTTTGAAAGACGGTGAGAGTTTCTCGGTGGGTAAGCTAACGGTGAAGGCCCTGCACACGCCGGGGCACACACCGGAAAGCATGTGTTACGCCGTCTATGCGCCCGAGAATGAGCAATCCCCCTGGTGTGTATTTACCGGCGATACCCTGTTCTTTGGAACCACTGGGCGTACTGATCTGCCCGACGCGGAGCGGTCGGTAGACAATGCGGGCCTGCTCTACGACTCGGTGCATAATAAAATTGCCGGGCTTGGCGACCGTGCGCTGGTGCTGCCCGCCCATGGTCCCGGCTCTGTGTGCGGCAGTGGTATGGCAGAGCGGCCCTATTCCACCCTTGGTGATGAGAAGGGCTACAACGAGGTGTTTACCCTTTCCCGTGAGGACTTTGCTTGAAAGAAAGGCGGAGAGCGTTTGTCCCGCCCGCCTTTCTTTCGGCATATGGAGAAGGTGAATCTGCAGGGAGGGTTGCCGCCAGTGATCGCTCCCGGGGTGGTTGAATTACTGGGTGTTGAGGGGTTTGCCGAAGAAAGTGAGGGCGAGCTGGTGATTGATACCCGCGAGCCGGAAGCATATGCCGGCGGACATATTGCCGAGAGTTACAGTATCTGGCTGGGCGGTCTGCCGGTTTTCGGCGGTTGGCTGGGCGATGAACACAGCCCTGTTTATCTGGCCACCGACAGAGAGGGGGATGTCGACACTGCGGCGATGCACTTGTCCCGCATCGGTATAGACAAGGTGCGGGCGGGCCTTGCCGGCGGGTTTGGTCGCTGGCGCAGCTCCGGCAGGGGTATCCAGCGCGCCGCCACGCTTTCTCCTCGAGAACTATCGGTCAATCTCGATGACTACCAGCTGTTGGATGTGCGCGAGGTTGATGAGTTTGACGGGGGGCATATTCCCGGTGCGCTCCATTGTTTTGTTGGCGAGCTGGAGTCAAGGCTGGAGCATTTGGCTTTGAAACGGGGTTGCCCCGTGGTGGTGACCTGTGGCGTGGGGCACCGCGCCGGTATCGGGATCAGTATCCTGCAGCGGGCCGGTTACAGACAGGTGTATAACCTGCTCGGCGGCATGAGCGCCTGGACCAAACTCGAACTGCCAATGGCGAAATGAATAAGATGGTCGTCCGAGAGGATGTCAGGGGGCGGAGTCGCTCTCCACGATCTGTTTGGGGCTGACGTCCGCCCCGGGTTGGAGTGTGACACCGTGCAGCTCTGCGGTGAGTCCGGTGAAGTCAGTAAGGCGAAAGTCGTAGGGGCCGCGGCCCATGCCGCTGTGGGCTATGAAATAGTTATACGGCTCCCGCGGCAGGGGCTGATAGGCACCTCGGCCTGCCGAACGGTATGCCAGTTGAGCGATGGGGTAGCGATGGTTGCGCACCTGCACCGCTGTCCACCACTGGCTGGAGCCCTCTTTGAAATAGAGAGTTGGCTTGCCGCCGTGATCGTTGGAGACATAATGCCAGCGGATGGGGATTCGTCCGGTCACGGCCGGAGCGATGGTGGTGAAAGCACGGCGATCAAGGTCGATATCACCGGGAGCGCATTCGGGGCATTCGTCGTCGATGCGTACCACCACGCTGAGGTCGTTGTCGGTATTGGTGACGACAACCAGTCCGCCGCAGGCCGCTGAGCCCTGATAGTCAGTGGCGTTCATCGCTGCGGTCATTACGTGCCGGGGCGTCGGGAAACTACAGTGGCCGCCGCCTTGATAGTCGTAGTGGGTGCCCTCGCCAGCGTGTGTCGAGGTATCTGCCAACAAAGCTGCGCTGGCAATGAGGGTTGTGAGTCCAGTGATGCTGAGTCGGGTTCTCATTACATCTCCTGGTGCACGCGTTTTGCTGGCGGCACACGGTGCGCGAAAAGGCGCTACATTACATGCATTCCAGAATGCGCCTTTTCGCTGCCGCTGACCAGTGTTTTTGCTGCGCTATTCCTCGTCGGCGTTTTCCCAGCTGATGGTGGGCTGGCTTTGGGTGGCGGCCGGAGCAGCAGGCTGTGGAGGCGGTGTAGCGACGACGCTGGCAGTGGGGGGCGAAATGGCCTTGGACAGCGCGCGAGCCTGGGCCATAAACGACTGGCTTTGCAGGTCGGGGATGTTGGCCTGCTCATTGATGGTTTGCAGCAGTGACTCCACATAGAGGGCGTACTGCTCGGCTTTTTCCCTGTTCAATTCAACCAGTTTCGCCGCTTCCTGGCCCACATAGTAAGCGCGCTGGGCGGCGACATAGGCATTGTGGGTGACCCGCACGACGCCTTCCCGGTCGCGGTAGTTCTTGCGTATAAAGTCCTCGGCGAACTCTATGGCCGCCTCGGCTTTTTCAAAGGTGGCCTCAGCGAAGTCGTCAGCGTCAATGGATTCCGCTTCGTCCAGCTTGTCGATGGCGATATCCAGGTGGGTGGTCTTCAGGGTTTCGGCCTCCACCTCGGCGTAGTATTCCAGCACGTCGGCCTCGTCGTCCTTGGCTTTTGCCAGCAGGCCTCCCTCGATGTCGCGAATCAGGTCTTCAAGTTTGTTGACCGCCTTGCGGTAGAGCTTGGGATGAATGGTGTCGGTTTTCAGTTCCAGCAACACTTTTCGATGATCCAGCACGCGACTGAGCTGGGTTTCGACCTTGGTCTTGTTGGCGTGGGCGTCCTCAACCAACTTTTTGGCGGCGAAGGCGGCACCGGTCACCGCAATCTTGTCCTCCGGGGTTTCCATTTTTTTCAGGATTTTACGTGCGGTGTCCAGCTTGTCTCTGGCCTTTTCCATATGGGAGGGGGCGTAAAACATCAGTTCCTGGGCAGTGGCCTGGGTGTAGAGCTCAGTGGCCTGGGTCAGGGCGTCTTCCGGGGTGATTTCGGTGGCGCTGGCCTGCTGCTGGGCCTGAAGTTCAATCTGCTCGCTGTTGGCTACGTGGGTGTTGGTGCAGCCAGTGGCGAGGGCGAAGGCGCCGGCGACAATGACAGCGAGATGAGGCTTTATCATGCTAAGTCCCTTTAGTTCCAGGTCGTGTATTTCGGTGAATTGCCGGTAACGTTACAGTAACTTCGGCGATAGGTCGAATGGCGGGGGATAAAATCGGAAATTCGTCACAGCGTGTTGCTGCAGGGTTTACAGATATTTCACCCAGTCGTCGGTAAATTGGTCCAGCAGGTTATACACGTGGTCGAAGGCCTCCCGGCTTTTCTTGTAGGGGTCGGGAACCTCCTGGCCCTTTGACCACTTGCCGAGCAGGAAAGTTTTGCCGCCCACCTGCGGGGCGAGGTCGTTAATGCCTTTTATATGACGACTCTCCATCGCCAGAATCAGGTCAGCGTTTACCAGCATGTCGCGGGTGAGCTGGCGGGCGGCGTGAGCGCTGCAATCGATGCCGTGTTCACTGAGCAGGGTCGCGGCGGTGGGGTCTACCGGCTTGTCCACCAGGGCGCCGAGTCCGGCAGAATGCACCACAATCTGGGGTTTGTTGCCAAGTTTTTGTTTAAGAAGGTATTCGGCGCTGGGGCTGCGGCAGATGTTGCCGATGCAAACGATAAGAATGTTGTTAAACATGAATGTGCTGGCCTGAGTCATTCCTTGAGACTTAATTCTCCCTGTCCGTGCGGAAGGGTGCAAGTCGGTGGTGCTTTTTCTTCGGTTTGAGCGATAGTTTGGCAATTAAATGTGTCATAGGCTCCAGCGTGCGGCCATTTTCACGGTCGAGATGTTTGCTGTATCGCGCCGGGTAGGGGAAAATACGCCCCTCTTTGCTGCCACCGACTTTCAGGAGCCCTCAATGCCTTCACGTAGCGATCTCGCTAATGCTATCCGCGCTTTAAGTATGGACGCCGTTCAAAAGGCTAAATCCGGTCACCCCGGCGCACCGATGGGGATGGCCGATATTGCTGAGGTTCTGTGGCGGGACTATATGCAACATAATCCCGCCAACCCTGAATGGCCCAACCGCGACCGTTTTGTGCTGTCCAATGGGCATGGCTCCATGCTCATATACTCCCTGCTGCATCTCACTGGCTACGAACTGTCTATTGAAGACCTGCAAAATTTCCGTCAGCTGCACAGCAAGACCCCTGGTCACCCGGAGTATGGCTACACCCCCGGTGTTGAAACCACCACCGGGCCACTGGGGCAGGGTTTGGCCAACGCAGTGGGTATGGCGGTTGCTGAAAAAGTATTGGCGGCCCAGTTCAACCGCGACGACCACGCCATTGTTGATCACTACACCTACACCTTCCTGGGCGATGGCTGCATGATGGAGGGCATCTCCCACGAAGTTTGCTCGCTCGCGGGCACGCTGGGGCTGGGTAAATTAATTGCCTTTTATGATGACAACGGTATTTCCATCGACGGCGAGGTTGAGGGATGGTTCAGTGATGACACCCCGGCCCGCTTTGAAGCCTACGGTTGGCAGGTTATCCCCGCGGTAGACGGTCACGACAGTGCGGCCATCGCCCGTGCCATAGAAGCCGGTCGCGCAGAGCCCAACAAGCCGACGCTGATCTGCTGCAAAACCGTTATTGGTAAAGGCTCGCCGAACAAGCAGGGCAAGGAGGAGTGCCACGGTGCCCCGTTGGGTGACGATGAAATCGCCCTGACCCGGGAAGCGCTGAACTGGCCCCACGGTGCCTTTGAGGTGCCTGAAGAAGTCTACTCCGCCTGGAGTGCCCGGGAGGCCGGCGCCGCTGCTGAGAAACAATGGCAGGACAAGCTCGCCGCCTATAAAGCGGCCTACCCTGAGTTGGGCGCCGAGTTTGAACGCCGTGTAAACAATGAATTGCCCGCTGATTTCGCCGAGCGGGCAACGGCCTTTATCAACCAGTGCCAGGATGAGGGCAAGGAAGTTGCCACCCGTAAGGCATCGCAGCTGTGCCTGGATGCCTATGGTGAGATGCTGCCCGAGCTGCTCGGAGGTTCGGCGGATCTGGCGGGGTCCAACCTGACCTTCTGGCAGGGCTCCAAGCCCATCTCGGCTGAAGACGCCAGCGGCAACTACCTGCACTACGGTGTGCGTGAGTTCGGCATGTCGGCAATGATGAATGGTATCGCCCTGCACGGCGGCTTTATCAACTACGGCGCGACCTTCCTGGTATTTATGGAATATGCCCGCAACGCGGTGCGTATGGCGGCGCTGATGAAACAGCGCGCGATTCACGTCTATACCCACGACTCGATTGGTCTCGGTGAAGACGGCCCGACCCATCAGCCGATTGAGCAGATTGCCTCGCTGCGTGGCACACCGAATATGTCGCTGTGGCGGCCCTGCGATATGGTGGAATCCGCCGTGGCATGGCGCTCCGCCATCGAGCGCACCGACGGCCCCACTGCATTGATCTTTACCCGTCAGGGCTTGCCCCATCAGCAGCGCAACAGTGCGCAATTGGCGGCGGTGGCGCGGGGCGGTTACGTCCTCAGTGATTGCGAGGGTGAACCGGAAGCCATCATTATTGCCACCGGTTCCGAGGTGAAGCTGGCGATGGCCGCCCAGCAGACCCTGGCTGAAAAGGGGCGTCGGGTGCGGGTAGTGTCCATGCCTAGTGTCGACGTGTTTGAAAACCAGGATGGCTACTACCGCGAGTCGGTATTGCCCAGCGGTGTGTTGGCCCGGGTGGCGGTCGAAGCCGCCCACAAGGACTACTGGTACAAGTTTGTCGGCCTCGATGGTCGCATTGTCGGCATGGACAGCTTCGGTGAATCTGCTCCGGCGGGCGAATTGTTCGAGTACTTTGGCATTACTGCCGCGGCGGTTGTTGAGGCTGTAGAAGAAGTTCTCGACTGATGCTGCGACTGGCGATAAATGGCTATGGTCGCATCGGGCGCTGTGTACTGCGCGCCCTGTACGAGTCGCCGCTGCGTGACCGAATGGCCATTGTCGCCATCAATGAACCGGCGGATCTCGACACGATTGTGCATCTCACCCGCTACGACAGTACCCACGGGCGCTTTGTTGGCGCGGTGGAAAAAGGCATCGCGAGTTTGCATATCAACGGCGATGCCATTGCTGTAAGCCACCACGAACGCGCCGAAGATCTAGACTGGGGGCGTCATAATATCGACGTGGTGCTGGAGTGCAGTGGTAATTTCAGTACCCAGCCTGAGTTGGCAATGCACCTGGAGCGCGGCGCCCGCCATGTGATGCTGTCCCAGCCCGGCGAGGCGTCGATTCCCACGATTGTCTACGGCTTGAATCACCTTGAGTTAAGTGCCGAGCAGCGCATTATCTCCAACGCGTCGTGCACTACCAACTGCATTACGCCGGTGATCGATGTGTTGCACAAGGCGTTTACGGTGCGCTCGGGTTGTATTACCACAATCCATTCGGCGATGAACGACCAACCGGTGCTCGACGCCTACCACCACACCGATCTGCGCAAGACGCGAGCGGCGGGGCTGTCGATGATACCGGTAGACACCGGCCTGGCCGCCGGTATTGGGCGTATACTGCCGGAACTGGATGGTCGCTTTGCGGCGCGGGCAGTGCGTATTCCGACCAATAATGTGTCAGCGATGGAACTCAGTCTGGCGGTGCAGGCCACAGTGAGCAGCGGCGAAGTGAATGCCGCCCTGCAAATGGCGACCCGTGGTCGACTCGCCGGGGTGCTGGGGGTAAGTAACGAGCCACTGGCCTCCTGTGATTTTAATCACGACCCGCGCAGCGGTATTGTCGATTTGGCGCAAACGCGGGTAGCCGATGAGCTGGTCAGTGTGTTTGTGTGGTTCGACAACGAGTGGGGCTACGCGTCGCGGATGCTTGATGTCACCGCGCACTGGCTACAGGACTAAATTTCCCGGCGGCGTCAGTGCATTGCCGGGTAACTCAAAACGGGATGTGGCCGCGGCCACGGAATAGCATCAGGAAGTGACTATGAAAGTATTGAAAATGCGTGATCTCGAACTGGCCGGTAAGCGGGTGCTGATTCGTGAGGATTTGAACGTACCGATCAAAGATGGCGCAGTGAGCTCGGATGCCCGCCTGCGTGCGGCGCTGCCCACCTTGCGCCACGCTTTGGCGCAAGGTGCCAAGGTTATTGTGATGTCCCACCTCGGGCGTCCGACCGAGGGCGAGTTTGAGCAGCAGTACTCCCTTCAGCCCGTAGCCGATTATCTGGCCGAGGCACTGGCTCAGCCCGTCAAGCTTGTCGCCGATTGGCAGCAGGGGGTTGAGGTTGCCGATGGCGAGTTGGTGTTGCTGGAAAACGTTCGCTTCAATGCCGGTGAAAAGAAAGACAATGAAGAGCTGGCGAAGGCCTATGCCGCGCTGTGCGATATTTTTGTTATGGATGCCTTCGGCACCGCCCACCGGGCCCAGGCCTCGACCCACGGTGTTGCCAAATTTGCGCCTGTGGCTTGTGCGGGGCCGCTGTTGGCCGACGAGCTGGAAAATCTGGAAAAAGCACTGGCCAACCCGGCTCGCCCAATGGTGGCGATTGTCGGTGGCTCAAAGGTGTCAACCAAGCTCACCGTGCTGGAAACACTGTCTGACAAGGTCGATCAATTGATCGTCGGGGGCGGTATCGCCAATACCTTCCTCGCCGCCGCGGGCCACAACGTGGGTAAGTCGCTGTATGAGGAAGACCTGATTCCGGCGGCCAAGGCATTGATGGAAAAGTGTGATATTCCCCTGCCCAGCGATGTGGTGACAGGCAAGAAGTTCGACGAAAACGAGCCCGCCACCCTGCGTCCGGCGGAAAACGTCGGCGATGATGATATGATTTTTGACATCGGCCCGGTTTCTGCGGCGGTCTTGGCAGAAATCCTGCGCACGGCGGGCACGATTATCTGGAATGGCCCGGTTGGCGTATTTGAGTTTCCACAGTTTGCCGACGGCACCGAAGAAATCGCCAAGGCGATTGCCGAGTCTACCGCCTTCTCGATAGCCGGGGGTGGTGACACCCTGGCTGCGGTAGACCAATTTGGTATTGCCGATCAGGTGTCGTATATCTCCACCGGTGGTGGCGCCTTCCTCGAATATGTTGAAGGTAAAGTGTTGCCCGCAGTGGCGATACTGGAATCCCGGGCAAACGGTTAACAGGCGGTGCCGGGCAAAGATTGCGCCCGGCGTCGAGTAACGAGTTTTAGCGACGACAAATCAGCGACTTAAATTACAGCGAAAGGATTATCAACTATGGCACTTATCAGCATGCGTCAAATGCTGGATCACGCCGCCGAATATGGATACGGCGTGCCGGCTTTCAACGTCAATAACCTGGAGCAGACCCGCGCTATCATGGAAGCGGCCCGCGCCACCAATAGCCCGGTCATCATGCAGGCCTCAGCCGGCGCGCGAAAGTATGCCGGCGCGCCCTTTCTGCGTCACATGATTCTGGCGGCCATTGAGGAATTCCCCGAGATTCCCGTGGTGATGCACCAGGATCACGGCACCAGCCCTGCGGTGTGCCAGCGCTCTATCCAGCTGGGTTTTAGCTCGGTAATGATGGACGGCTCGTTGCGTGAAGACGGCAAAACCCCCGCCGATTACGACTACAACGTAAACGTGACTCGCACCGTGGTCGATATGGCCCACGCCTGTGGCGTGTCGGTGGAGGGGGAACTGGGTTGCCTGGGTTCGCTGGAGACCGGGCAGGCCGGTGAAGAAGACGGCGTTGGCGCAGAGGGCACCCTGTCCCACGACCAGATGCTGACCGACCCCGAAGAAGCGGCGGACTTTGTTGCCAGAACCCATGTTGATGCGCTGGCAATCGCCTGTGGCACCAGCCACGGCGCCTACAAATTTACCCGTCCACCCACGGGAGATATTCTGGCCATCGACCGTATCAAGGCGATCCACGCGCGGATTCCCGACACCCATTTGGTGATGCACGGCAGTTCCAGTGTGCCCCAGGACTGGTTGGCGATCATTAACGAGTTTGGCGGCGAGATTCCCGAAACTTACGGTGTGCCTGTTGAGCAAATCGCCGAAGGCATTAAATACGGTGTGCGAAAGGTGAATATCGACACCGATCTGCGTCTGGCCTCCACGGGTGCTATTCGCCGCTTTATGGTGCAGAACCCCAGCGAGTTTGATCCGCGCAAATACCTGAAAGAAACCATTACCGAGATGAAGAATATCTGTATCGCCCGCTACGAAGCGTTTGGCGCGGCGGGTAATGCAAGCAAGATCAAGCCGATCAGCCTTGAGGCCATGTTCGGTGAGTACGAATCAGGGCGTCTTGATCCCAAAATCAAGTAATCCTGCGGGCACAGCGGCGTCTTTGAGCGCTGCTGTGCCGCTTTTTACTCCAGCGTATTTCGGCGCAGTAGACTTCCCCCCCCCCTCCTTTATTCCCACCACTTTTCCCAACTCGCAAGTAAAGCGCCAGACCTATTCGCGGTTCGCTTGCGGCAACTGACGCCTGCCGGCTAATTCCCGCCAACTTCAAACTGCCATCCCGGCTATACTAGGTCAGCGAAATCCAATAATGAGTCAATGGAAGTTGTATGTACTGGCCTGAACGTGTCGATCAAACCGCCCTCCCTGAATTACTGCCCCTGTCTACTGAAAGCACCGTTAACAGCCTGCCCTGGTTGGGGGAGTATTGCGCCTATTACGGTATCGATTACGAAAAGGACTATGACGGACTGCGCCATTACATCGGTTATGTAGAGGTCGGGCAGGATCGGCTTGCGACCCAGGTTTTCAGTTTGCCCGGTGCCAGATACACGGCGGTGGTGGTTCACGGTTACTACGACCATGTTGGCCTGTTCAATAATGTTATTGAGTATTGCCTGCGCCATGAGTGTTCCGTGGTGGCCTTTGACCTTCCCGGGCACGGCCTGTCATCCGGTGAGCGGGCGTCGATAGACAGCTTTCAGCGTTATCGGCAGGCATTGGTGGGAGTTCTGGGGGAGGTCGGCGGTTTCAACCTGCCGACCACACAGATCGCCATCGGACAAAGTACCGGTTGTGCGGTGCTGGGCTCGCACCTGTTGGACGGGGGCGGTGAGGATTTTGCCAAAGTGGTGCTGCTGGCGCCGCTGGTGCGCCCCTGTGGTTGGCGCAGTGGCAGCTTGGTCTACCCCTTTGTGCGACTGTTTATGAGCAGTTTGCCCCGGCGCTTTGCCGATAATTCCGACGATCAGGCATTTCTTGAATTCTTGCGCGAGCGGGATCCCCTGCAGCCGCGTATTTTGCCGTTGGACTGGGTGGGTGCCTTGCGTAAATGGTTGCCCTGGTTTGAGAAGCTGCCCTCGACGGATACCGAGGTGCTGATTATTCAGGGCGATGCCGATGAGACCGTAGACTGGCGCTACAATTTGCCGGTGTTGCGCAAGAAATATCGGCAGTTGAGCGAGGTGTTGATTCCGGGGGCGCGCCATCACCTGGTTAAAGAGGGAGAGGCCTACCGGGCGCTGGTGTGGCAGGCCTGCGATGATTTTCTGTTCGACAGCAAATCCTAGCGACTCAGCCTACTGACGGCGGAGTGGTATTGGCCACCCACTCCCACCACTGGTGTTCACCCTCGGGCTTGTCTTTGTCCTGACAGCGGTGCACATTCCACGTGACCAGGTAGTCGGGGTTGTCCAGCGTCTCGCCGTCGCTGCTGCGATAGCTACCCTTCGGGGCGATAAACCACGGCGCCATCGACGACGGCAGGGTGAACTCCTGGTCGTTCGGCTGGCGCAGGGTAATACCATCACTCGGGGTAACTCGAACAACGGTGCCGATCAACATGCGTTGCTGAAGCGCGTCGCCATTGATGTCGAAATAGCTCAGGCCTACCACCGCCGATTTTTCGACGAGGGCGGCCAGCTCTGCAGAGAGTATCTCGGTCATCAGAACAACAGACGGCAGCGGATGGTGTCAGGAATCTGTGACAGCTTTTCCTGGGCCAGCTCGCTGGATGCCTGGTCGATATCCATTACCACATAACCAATTTTGTCATTGGTTTGCAGGTACTGACCCGAGATGTTGATATTGTTCTCGGAGAATATCTGGTTAATGGCGCTGAGAATGCCGGGTACGTTGCGGTGAATGTGCAGTACGCGGTGCTTGCCGGGGTGGGCGGGCAGGGCGACTTCTGGGAAGTTCACCGACGAGGTCGTGGTGCCGTTGTCGGAATATTTCACCAGCTTATCTGCTACTTCCAGGCCGATATTCTGCTGGGCCTCGGCGGTAGAGCCACCGATATGGGGCGTTAGGAAGACATTGTCGAATTCCCGCAGGGGCGAAATGAATTCGTCGCTGTTGCTCCGCGGCTCTTCGGGGAACACGTCGATGGCAGCGCCAGCCAGATGGGCGTCGCTGAGAGCGTTGCAGAGAGCGTCGATATCGACCACGGTGCCACGGGAAGCGTTGATCAAAATGGCGCCGCGCTTCATCTGGGCGAACTCATTTTTGCCGATCATATCCTGTGTTGAAGCGGTTTCCGGTACGTGCAGGCTGACGATATCCGAGGTGGCCAAAAGCTCACCCATGCTTACTTGTACCGCATTGCCCAGCGGCAGCTTGTTGACCACGTCGGTAAAACACACTTCCATACCGAGGCTTTCGGCAATGACAGAAAGCTGCATGCCGATGGAGCCGTAACCGATAATACCCAGGCGCTTGCCGCGAATTTCATAGGAGCCGACGGCGGTTTTCATCCACTCGCCTCGGTGGGCGGCGGCGTTCTTCTCGGCGATGCCCCGCAGCAGCAGGATCGCTTCGGCAATCACCAGCTCGGCTACCGAGCGGGTATTGGAAAAGGGCGCGTTGAACACCGCGACACCGTGCTCGGTGGCGGCCTTGAGATCGACCTGGTTGGTACCAATACAGAAACAGCCGACGGCAATCAGCTTTTTCGCTTCGGCGAAGACGTCGTCGGTCAGCTGGGTACGCGAGCGAATGCCGACAAAGTGGGCGTCGGCAATTTTTTGCTTCAGCTCATCGTCGGGCAGTGCCTTCTGGTAGTAGTCGATATTGGTGTAACCGGAGGCATGAAGTGCATCCACCGCAGACTGGTGAACGCCTTCCAGTAGCAGGAACTTGATTTTTGCCTTGTCGAGGGAGGTTTTAGCCATCGGGATGTTCGCTCTCGAGGAGGTGAAGTGAAAGCCGGCTATGGTATCATAAAACGCTTTTCCCGTAGTCAATTTCCGAGGCAAATCGCCATGTCATCTGCTCCATCCTCCCCTTCGTCGGCCCCTGTCATTGCTGAGCTCGAGGCCATTGTCGGCGCCGACAAGGTGCGCTGCGACGAGGACACTCTGTTCAGCCATGGCCGCGACTGGACAAAGGCCTGGGAACCGGCCCCCCTGGCGGTGGTTTTTCCCCGCAGTGCCGAGGAGGTTCAGGCCATCGTCAAGCTGGCAAAACGGGAGTCCCTGGCGATTGTGCCCTCGGGCGGGCGCACCGGGCTTAGCGGCGGTGCGGTGGCGGCGCAGGGCGAACTGGTGGTGTCATTTGACTATATGAACAAAATCAGTGACTTCGACCCCATCGATAGGACCGTTCAGTGTCAGGCGGGAGTGATCACCGAGCAATTGCAGCACTACGCCGAAGAGCAGGGCCTGTACTATCCGGTGGACTTTGCCTCGGCGGGTTCGTCCCAGATCGGCGGTAATATTTCCACTAATGCCGGGGGGATTAAAGTGCTGCGCTGGGGAATGACCCGCGACTGGGTGGCAGGCCTCAAAGTGGTTACCGGCAATGGCGACCTGCTGGAGCTGAACCGGGGGCTGCTAAAAAACAATGCGGGCTACGACCTGCGGCAGCTGTTTATCGGTGCCGAGGGAACGTTGGGCTTGATCGTCGAAGCGACCATGCAGCTTACCCGACCGCCGAAAAATCTGACGGCCTTTGTGCTCGGGGTGGAAAACTTCGATGGCATTATGAATCTGTTCAACCGCTTTCAGGCGGAGATGGACCTGACCGCCTTTGAATTTTTCTCTGAACAGGCCCTGCAAAAGGTCGTGGCCCACAGCGGTCTGCCGCGACCCTTTGAGTCCGCGTGCCCCTATTACGCGCTGCTGGAATTTGAAAAACTGAACGACGAGGTCGAAGAACAGGCGATGGCGTTGTTTGAGTCCTGTGTGGAAGAGGGTTGGGTACTCGACGGAGTAATGAGCCAGAGCCTGGAGCAGCTGAACAATCTGTGGCGTCTGCGCGAGGATATTTCCGAGACCATCTCCCAGTGGACGCCCTACAAAAATGATATTTCCACGGTGATCTCAAAGGTGCCGGGCTTCCTGCAGGATGTCGAGGAGCTGGTCACCGCGGAGTACCCCAGCTTTGAAATTATCTGGTTTGGCCATATCGGCGACGGCAATCTTCATCTGAATATTCTCAAACCCGACGACCTGGACAAGGCGGAGTTCTTTGCCCAGTGCAGCAAGGTCAGCGTTGCGGTATTCGACATCGTCAAGCGATATGGCGGAAGTGTGTCGGCAGAGCACGGAGTGGGGCTGCTGAAAAAGGACTACCTGACCTATTCCCGCAGTGCCGAAGAAGTGGCGTTGATGCGCCAGGTCAAGCAGGTGTTTGACCCTGCGGGTATTATGAACCCGGGTAAAATTTTTGATTGAGGGGAACGCCATGAGCTATCAGCACCGGTTTAGTGATGGCAGCGCCTGCGCACTTCCGGCGGGGAAGGTTGTGTGTGTGGGTCGCAATTACGCTGCCCACGCCAAGGAGTTGAACAATCCGGTTCCCGATCAGCCGCTGCTGTTTCTGAAGCCGAGCACGGCGTTGGTGGATATGACGGCGCCCCTGCGACTGCCCCGGCAGCGCGGCGCCTGTCACCACGAGCTGGAGGTGGCTCTGTTGATCGGTCAGCCCCTGTGTGACGCCTCGCCCAAGGAATGTATGACAGCGGTGCTTGGCTATGGTCTGGCGCTGGACTTGACCCTGCGGGAGCTGCAGGACGAATTAAAGAAAAAAGGCCAGCCCTGGGAACGCGCCAAGGCCTTTGATGGGGCCTGCCCGCTATCGGCGTTCGTGCCCGCGCAACAGGTTGGTGACTGGCGCGAACTGCGTTTGACACTACAGCGCAACGGCGCCCGGCAGCAGGACGGTGCGTGCAGTGATATGTTGTTCCCGGTGGATGAGTTGCTGGCGGAAATCAGCCGGAGCTTTACCCTTCTGCCGGGGGATGTGGTGTTGACGGGTACCCCGGCAGGGGTGGGGCCGCTGCTCAGCGGAGATCAGTTGCGCTGTGAGTTGGGCGGCCTGTTAACCGTGTCGACATCAGTATTGTAAGCCGATGGGTGTAAGCGCTTAGGCTGTTAGCCGCTTGACGCCATCGGGGGTGCCAAGTAACAGCAAGTCCGCAGGGCGAAGGGCGAACAGGCCATTGGTGACTACACCCGTGATGGCGTTAATACGTTCTTCGGTCTTGCAGGGCGTTGCAATCATAAAATCGTAAACATCGAGAATGATATTGCCGTTGTCGGTGACGACACCTTCGCGATAGACCGGGTTTCCTCCCAGTTTGACCAATTCCCGGGCAACATAGCTGCGCGCCATGGGAATCACTTCCACCGGCAGGGGGAAGGCTCCGAGCTGATCGACCAGTTTGCTCTCGTCGGCGATACAGATAAAGCGAGCGCTGGCAGCGGCGACAATTTTTTCCCGTGTCAGTGCCGCGCCGCCGCCCTTGATTAGTTCGAGGCGGTGGTTGCTTTCGTCGGCGCCATCGACATAGACCGCGATATCGCCGGTGCTGTTCAGGTCCAGCACCTCGATGCCATGGTTGCGCAAGCGCTGGGCTGAGGCCTCTGAACTGGCGACGGTGCCTTTGATTTCGTTGCGATAGGGCGCGAGCAGATCAATAAATTGATTGGCGGTCGATCCGGTGCCAATACCGATGATCTCGCCATCGAGAATAGCCGACTTCACTTCTTCAATCGCGGCGGCGGCGACCGCCTTTTTCAGCTGATCTTGATCCATAGTGTGATGCATCCGTCAAATTGAACGGCGAATTATAGGTTTCAGCACCGCTAAATGCGAGTGCTAGAGCACACTTGAAAAGGATCGTGCTAGACATTTTGAAATGGGGCTTTTATCCTCGGGCCTCGCCAAAATCAAAAAGTGTAATAATACGGCGCTTTCACTGACAGAAAATCAAAACGCGAGACAGCGTTAAACAATAACGCAGTGGAATGCATGGCAGCGAGCGGGACAGTTCGCGCTTCACGTAAATCGTGACTAGGCCCATGGGGGTAGGAGATGGATATGAGCCGAATAACTATAAAAGAGAAGTCGGATCAAAGGGAAAGCAGTCAGCAGTCAGTTAACCAGCAAAGTGGATTCCGCGTGCAGCGCATATTTGCGCCGCTGGCCATTGTGCTCGCCTTTTCGGTGCTGGGTTATTTGCTGTGGGTGACGCTGAGAAACCCTTTGGAAACCGGTATACACGTCGTTCGTCTTGAAATACTGGATGCCGCGAAGGAGGCCGAAACCCGCTTGAACCGCGCAATTGTGCGCGCGCCCCTAGCTCTTGATGATGAGTCGCGGGAGCTGCAGGCGGCGCGAGAACGCTATCAAACGGTGTCGCAGTCCCTGAGCTACACCCAGACCGGCCTGGCTGGTCTGTCGCCACTGATCGATCGGGCCCTTGCCGACTACCGCTCAGGTACAGGTAAAAAACTGGAGTTGGTAGAAGAGCACCGCGAAAAGCTGCGCCGCTTCCGTCTGCTGTTTTCTGCGATGCGCGTAGGCGGGGTGTCCCTGCTGAGCGCACCGCCTATCGAAGCAGCCCCCGGCCTGCGCGAAGATATCAAGCGGCTGATGTTTGAGGCCACGCAGTACAGCATTATTTCGTCGGCAGAGAATGGCGCGGTAATCGACCAGCTCAGCGCAAGGGTGGCGATGAAGGCAAGCTCCCTGACAGACAACAATGCCCTGGCGGCGCTGTCGCAGCTGCTGGATACCATCGACGGTTTGCGATTTACCCGGGATGAGCTCAACGCCCAGCAAGACGCCATTGCCGAATTGGCGGTGTCGGGGCAGTTGGCCCAATTGCGCGATCGCTATGAAAGCCATTTCAGCACATTGCAGCAGGAGGCCGACCTCAACCGTCAAACCCTGGCGGCCTACGCGGCGGCGCTGCTGCTGGCCTTTGGTCTTATTGCCTGGCGCCTGCGCGGCAGCTTTGATGAGCTGGATCAGCTGAACACCGAGCTGCAGGATGCCAACGTTAATCTGGAAGGCCTGGTGGCCGAGCGCACCAAGGATCTGAGCGCGGCACTGGAAGATATTCGCATGCAGCAGGCCCAGCTGATCCAGTCGGAAAAAATGGCCTCCCTCGGTCAGATGGTTGCCGGGGTTGCCCACGAGATCAATACTCCGCTGGGCTATGCCAACAGCAATGTGCAGATTGTGCGCGAGCTGATAAACGGCATTGAAGAAAGCGTTGATGAAGAGTCCAAGTCCGAGTTTGACATGCTCCTGGGAGATGCCCAGTACGGCCTGGAGCAAATCTCTGAACTGGTCATGGGGCTGAAGAACTTCAGTCGGGTCGATCGTTCGTCCACCGAATTGTTTGCGCTGAATGAGGGCATTGATACCTCGCTGAAAATTTGCCAGAACCAGATCAAGGATCTGGAAATTGTCAAAGAGTATGGCGATCTACCGGACATTACCTGCGCGCCGTCCCAGCTCAATCAGGTCTTCCTTAATCTGATAAACAATGCCTCACAGGCAATGAATGGCCAGGGCAAGCTGACCATTCGTACCCGCCAAAAAGACGAAGAGGTGGAGATCAGCATTGCCGATAACGGCTGCGGTATGGATGAAGAAACGGTGGCTCATATCTTTGAGCCGTTTTTCACCACCAAGGCGGTGGGCGAGGGCACCGGGCTGGGGCTCTCTATTGTGTTCAGAATTATCGAAGACCACGGCGGCCGCATTAATGTGTTGTCGGCGCCGGGGCAGGGTACCGAGTTCCTGATTAACTTACCGATTCGGGCACCGGAAAAAAATTCATCTGAAGCGGTGACTGAAGACAGCATCGTTTTCAGTGACAGCGCGGTATGAGAGGGCGATATTCATGACAGAAGCAATGGAAAGTAAAGCGCGTATTCTCTTTATTGACGACGAGCCCAGAATTCTCGTCGCGCTCAAAGCCTTGTTCCGCAGCAGCTACGAAGTGTTTACCGCCAATTCCGGGGCGGCGGCGCTGGACGTATTGCGCGATAACGACGTCGATGTCATCGTCTCCGATCAGCGTATGCCGAATATGACCGGCGTTGAGGTATTGCGCAGTGCCAGGGAAATGCGCCCTCGGGCGATTCGCGTGCTGTTGACCGGCTACTCGGATCTGAGTGCGATACTGGGGGCGATAAACGACGGTGAAATCTTCCGTTTTATCAACAAGCCATGGTCCAACAACGAGCTGCGCGAAACCATTGCTGCTGCAGTGCGAGCCTCTGCGGTAGAGCAGGTTCCCGAAATTGAAGCCGAGGAGACCCCTGAGGCGGTGGTGGCTGAACCTGTCGCTATTCGCAACGAAACCGGCATTCTGGTGCTCGACGAAGACAGCACCACCCGTGAAGTGTTGCAGCGAGTCTTGCACCGGGATCGCCCGGTATTCACTGCCCACAACCTCGACGAAGGTCTGGAAATTCTCGAACAGCAGAACATCGGGGTCATTATCACCGAGTTGGCGGTTGGTGGCGAAAGTGTCACCAATCTGCTGGCGGCACTGCGCCAGCACCATCCCAGTTTGGTCGCCATCGTACTGACCTCCCGAGCCGATGCGGGACACGGCATCGAGCTGATTAACCGCGGGCAAATTTATCGTTTTCTGAGTAAGCCGGTGAGTGAAGGGATGCTCCGTGGCAGTGTGAACCTCGCGGTGCGCCGCTACGATATTCTGCAAAAAAATCCCGAGCAGGCATTGCGTCTGGCGGCGGAAAGCAAACCTGCCGAGCAGGAAAGCGATCGCCGTGGCGTGTTCAAGCGTATCGGTCGCCTGTTTGGCTTGACCGCCTGAGTCGACGGGTGAGGAGAAAACAATAATGAATAGCATTATGACGGCGAACACCGGCGCCGAGCCGGTTCACAAAAAGGCCACCGTTCAGTCGGCCGAAACCTTTATTGCAGTCGTCCTTTTCGCGGTATGTGCGACCGCGGGGGTCGCCGCGTGGTTGATTAACTATTTGCAGGGTGATGAGGCGCGGTCTGTCGATAGTATCGACACCGTACAGGTCTACGCCAGTCTCGCTGATGGCGAGTTGGCCAGTGAAGAAGACGCGGTGCTTGAAGAGTGGCGTCAACGCCTTGAAACGTCTTTCAGTCAACGTGAGCAGGCGCTGCAACAGCAGGAGCAGAATGCAATGCTGGCCGAGCAGGCAGCGGCACTGGCCGCGGCGCAGGCGGCCGCAGAGGAGGCCAAACTGGCAGCGGAGCAGGCGGAGCAGCGGGCACGCAGTGCTGAAATCGCTCGCCGCAGTGCGATGGAGGCTCGTCGTGAGCGGGCCGAGGCGAAGGTTGCGCCGGCACCGCCGCGGGAAGAAAAAGTGGCCAAGGTCAGCGCGAACGCCGTGCGCGTTCCCGCGAGTGTAGACTGGAGCACTTGCGACAAACCCCGTTACCCGAGAGCGGCAGTGCGCTTGAAACAGGAAGGTACGGTCACCCTGGCGTTTTCGTTGAGTGCCAGTGGCGAAGTGCTGGACGGGCGAGTTCAGGAAAGCAGCGGCACCAGCAGATTGGATAACGCGGCGCTTGAGGCCATTGTGAAATGTCAGTTCACCCCGGAAACCCTCGACGGGCGGGCCCAGCCGAGTACCGCCCTGGTGCGTTTCGGTTGGCGTCTTAACGGCTGATTTGTAAAGGCGTCCAGCTCCCCGGTGAGAGCTGGCGAGAAAGATAGAACCCGCTCGGCGAAGGCCGCGCGGGTTTTTCTATTCTGGCGCTCTAGCCCATTGAGCCGCCAAAATTACCGAGGAAGTCGCCCTTGCCGAGCGCGAGACCGTTATGGCGTAGCAGGTTGTAGGCGGTCGTCACATGGAAGTAGAAATTGGGTAGCACAAAGCCTTGCAAGTAGGTTTTGCCGTCGGGGAAGCTGAGTGAAAAATTAGGCGCTGGATTGAAGCTGAGGGCGCGCTCGGCGCTTCCTGCAAAGCGGGCTTCGTCGATACCGGCGAGCAGTCCCAGGGTGGTGTCGATGCGTTTTACCAATTCTTCAATAGTGGATTCGGTGTCGTCAATGCTGGGCAAATTGGCTTCGGTGAGACGGCTCACACCGTTTTTCGCCATGTCGCAGGCAATTTGCACCTGTTTGCTCAGTGGGAACATGTCTGGGAACAGGCGGCTATTGAGCAGCACCGTCTCGTCGATATTTTTTTCCCTGGCATAGTCGGCCGCCTTTAACAGAATACTTCTCAGGCTGTTAAGGCCAGTGGTCAGCGGTTTGATACTGGCTTGGTACATTGAAAAACTCATCGTGGTGTCCTTATTCATTGTTGTCGGGAGTTATTATTGCCGAGGCCTAGTGGAACAGTAAGCGCGCTCCGCAGCCAGCGATTTCTCGCTGTGCCACCGTCAGCAGCTGCGCTTTGGGCGGCGACGCGGTAGACTTGCGGGCTTGCACTTTTTTTCGCTGCCTCGCTATCGGAGCTGTTAAGTCATATGCCGCAAAGCTATATCAAAAAAATACTCGATGCCCGCGTTTACGATGTTGCCATTGTCACGCCGGTAGATGAAGCGCGACTGCTGTCCAAACGCCTCAATAACAATATTCTGCTGAAGCGGGAAGACCTGCAGCCGGTATTTTCGTTCAAGCTGCGCGGTGCTTACAACAAGATGATGCACCTGACCGAAGAAGAGCGGGCCAAGGGCGTAGTGGCGGCCTCTGCCGGTAACCACGCCCAGGGGCTGGCGCTGTCGGCGCTGAAGCTGGGAGTGAAAGCGACTATCGTTATGCCCAAGACGACGCCGCAGATCAAGGTTGACGCGGTGCGTTCCAGGGGCGGTAAGGTGGTGCTGCACGGCGACACCTACGACGAGGCCTCCGGCTACGCCAAAAAACTGGTCGAAGAAAAGGGGATGGTTTACGTCCACCCCTACGACGACCCCGAGGTCATTGCAGGTCAAGGCACCGTGGGTATGGAGATTCTACGCCAGGTGACGGGGCCGTTGGATGCGGTGTTTGTACCGGTGGGCGGGGGTGGCCTGGCGGCGGGTGTCGCGGCCTATATCAAATATGTACGCCCTGAGGTGAAGGTGATTGCGGTCGAGCCGGAGGATGCCGCCTGCTTGAAGGTGGCAATGGAAAAGCAGCGCCGGGTGACCCTGAAGGAAGTGGGCTTGTTTGCCGACGGTGTGGCGGTTGCGCAAATTGGCAAAGAGACATTCAGAGTGCTGCGCAAAACCATCGACGGGGTGATGACCGCCAATACCGATGAAATCTGCGCGGCGATCAAGGATATTTTCGACGATACCCGCTCCATTGCCGAGCCGGCAGGCGCGTTGGCGCTGGCGGGGCTGAAAAAATATATCGAAGAAAATGGTTGTGAGGGGCAGACCCTGCTGGCCATCGACAGTGGCGCCAATACCAATTTTGACCGCCTGCGCTATATTTCCGAGCGCACCGAAATCGGCGAGCAGCGCGAGGCAATCCTCAGTGTGACGATCCCGGAGCGGCCAGGCAGCTTCAAAAAATTCTGTGCGGCATTGGGCAAGCGCAATATCACTGAATTCAATTATCGCTTCGGCAGTGCCCGGGAAGCGCAGATTTTTGTCGGCGTGTCGGTGGCCAGTGGTGGCGACGGGCGCAGTGAGCTGGTCGAAGCCCTGCAGGCGCTGGATTATCCTGTGGTGGATATGACCGACAACGAGATGGCTAAACTGCATATTCGCCATATGGTCGGCGGTCACCGTCCTGAGGCGGTGATCAGTGAGCTGCTATACCGTTTTGAATTCCCCGAGCGGCCCGGTGCGTTGATGAACTTTCTGACCAAGCTGGGCAATCGCTGGAATATTTCACTGTTCCACTACCGCAATCACGGAGCGGCCTATGGTCGTGTGTTGGTGGGTTTGCAGGCGGCTCCCGAGGAGCGCAAGGACATTGAAGTGTTTCTCGACAAGCTGGCCTACCCCTACCACGAAGAGAGCGATAACCCCGCTTACCAACTGTTTCTTAGCTAGGCCTTGGGGGCTGTATTTAACCGGCGCAGGCGATCCATTCGCGGTCGGTGACGATGGCATCAAGGGGGACGTCCCAGCGAGCTGTTGGCAGGTGGTCAGTCTGCTGAAAGCTGTACCCCCAGCCTACCAGCAAGGGTTTGTTACTGCGCTGGTCGCGTTGTCGCCGCCGGGCGAAGCATCGGTCGTAATAGCCTCCACCCATGCCCAGCCGATTGCCCTGCCGGTCGAAGGCAACCAGCGGCACGATCACCATATCCAGTGAATCCGCTCGGCGACGGCGCAGGGGGTTGGGTTCGCCAATGCCGTAACGGTTGCGGCGCAGAGTGTGGCCGAGCCGGTAGTGTACAAAGGTCATGTGTTTTTGCTTCGGCGACACCACCGGCACATAGCAGTGTTTGTGCCGTTGCTGGCAGTGGCGGATCAATGGCAGAGTCGGTAGCTCGCCCTGGCTAGGCAGGTATACCGCGACATGTCTGGCCCGTCGGAACTCGGGGCGTTTTAGCAGTTGGCGCAGGGCGGCCATACTGGCTTGTTGTTGGTGCCGGGGGCTGAGCTCGCGCCGCCGTTGGCGCAGCTGCTGACGCAGGGACTGGCGAGTGCAAAGGTCGCTGTGAGATGGCATACCGAGCCTGTTCGGGTCGATGTTGGCGATGGCAAGGATAAGGCCCCGGGGTACCGCTGGCCGCTTGGCCCTTGAACCCAGCGGTTCAAGGTGGAACGCCCCGCGGGATTTTCAGGCTTTCCGTCGCGCGGACATGCACACAAATCCCGACTGGATTGTTCCGGGTATAAAAGCATCGGCTCAGGGGTCTGACGGCCTGGCAAATACCTCAGGGTTGGGCGAAGTATAACTTTTGTGTGAAGCAGTTAACAGGGTCGTGGGGCTAAGGACTTACCCCGATAGGCTTTATTTAGCCCATGTCGAGTTGCCGTACAGTATTCAGCGTATCGTCAATTTTGCCGCCAATGCGCTTGGCCGCGGCGGCCTCGGCTTCACTGGTCACGCCGCCAAGACTGGCCTGACGGAGTTCATAGCTGATGTTCAATGCCGCCATAACGGCAATGCGCTCCAGGCCAATGATTTTCCCCGAGGCGCGAATGCTGCGCATTTGCTGGTCGAGGTATTTGGCGGCTTGCATCAGGCCAACCTGCTCTTCGCTGGGGCAGGCGACTTGATATTCCTTGTCGAGGATTTTGACGGTAACCGTCTCTTTAGTCACGGTGGTATCTCCGGGCGGCGGATTGGGTGGGAGGCTCATGCTTCTTTCTCCAGCGCCCGCAGACGCTGGATCATTGCCTCAACTTTGCTGCGGGCCGTGTCCGTTTTCTCAATCAATTGCTCGCGCTCGGTCTTCCATTGGCGGGCCTCGGATTTCAGCGAACGATTTTCGCGGTCCAGCTGCTTGCAGAGTTCGATCAGCTCATCCACTTTTCGTTCCAGAATCTGTAGTTGTCGCTCATCCATTGTTGTTGGTGTCCGTGCCCGTTGTGGAGGTTTCAATAGTAGAGCGGCCACTATTCACGGGTCAATGACCGAGGGCGGCGTATTCGATTTTAGGCGGCAAGGGCGCTACCATGCGCACCTGTTTGAATGTCACGTTATTGGGATTGCCGGAATGGCCGATATAGTAGATCACGACGATTTAGCCAATGTATTTTTGGGAATGGGCGCCCTGCAGTCTCCGGCGGAACTGCATGGCTATGCGGTGGGCTTTATCGCCGTGGGCGGTCGCACAGAACGCAGCGGCTGGTTAAAGCACTGCTGCGACCTGCTGGATATTGAAAACCCGGACCCGGAACAAAGCGATGAGCTGTTCCGAGTGTACACCGCAGCCAAAACCGCGTTGGCGTCGGATGACCTCGCCCTGCAATTACTGCTGCCGGGGGATGAGTTGGATCTTGATCAACGCATTGCCAGTCTCGGTCAGTGGGTACAGGGCTTTCTAACCGGCTTCGCGATGGCCGGTAAACAGCTGCAGAAGGACGGCGGCAGTCTGGAGGCACTGAGTAGCGACAGCCGCGAGGCGCTCAGTGACCTTGCGGCGATTGCCCAGATTTCCGCAGACGAGGCGGGGGCTGAGGGGGCCGAGCAGGACTTCTTTGAAATATGTGAATACGTGCGCGTGGTGGCGATGACGGTAAATACCGAATGTAACCGGCCCCAGGGGCCTACAGCGGGCGAGCGTTTGCATTAATTGGTTTGTGTGTGCCTGTGATAAGCTCAGCCGTGGTGCCCTGCGCCTTTTTCGTCCCGCTGCGACCAATCAGAGAAAATGATGAGTATCACTAAACAGGAATTTGCCCGTCGTCGTAAGAATCTCATGGAATTACTGGAGCCGGGTAGCATTGCGATTATCCCCTCCGCCAGAATGCTGACCCGCAGCCGTGACTCCGAGTACCCCTTTCGCCAGGACAGCGACTTTTATTACCTGACCGGCTTTGATGAGCCAGACGCGGTGTTGGCACTGCTGCCGGGGCGAGAGGCCGGAGAGGTGGTGCTGTTTTGTCGCGACCGTGATCCGGCAATGGAGCTGTGGACCGGGTATCGCGCCGGCCCGGAGGGGGCGGTGGCGCGCTACGGCGCCGACGATGCGTTTCCGATTACCGATATAGATGACATTCTGCCGGGGCTGATTGAGGGTCGGCAGCGGGTGTATTACGCCATGGGCCGCCATGCGGAGTTCGATCAGCAGGTAATGACCTGGGTGAATGTAATCCGCTCCAAGGTGCGCAGCGGTGCCGAGCCGCCGGGTGAATTTCTCGACCTCGACCACCTGCTGCACGACATGCGCCTGTTCAAAAGTGCGGCGGAGTTGCGGGTCATGCGGCGGGCGGGGGAGATTTCTGCCCGCGCCCATGAGCGCGCGATGAAGTTCTGTCGCCCGGGGGTGTATGAGTATCAACTGGAGGCTGAAATTCTCCACGAATTTGCCATGGCAGGTGCGCGTTTCCCCGCCTACAGCAGCATCGTGGGTGCCGGGGTAAACGGCTGTATTCTTCACTATGTGGAAAACAGCAGTCAGATTCGCGACGGCGATCTGGTATTGATTGATGCGGGCTGCGAGCTGGATTTTTACGCCGCTGATATTACCCGCACCTTTCCCGCCAATGGCCGCTTCAGTCCGGAGCAGCGGGCCTTGTATGAAGTGGTGCTGGCTTCGCAAAAGGCGGCGTTTGAGGTGATTCGCGCGGGTAACCACTGGAATCAGGCCCATGAAGAAACCGTTCGGGTTATCACTGAAGGGCTGTGTGAGCTGGGCTTACTCAAAGGCGACGTGAGTGAGCTGATTGCCAATGAGGCCTATCGACCCTTTTATATGCACCGAGCGGGACATTGGTTGGGGATGGATGTTCACGACGTGGGCGATTACAAGGTGGGCGGCACCTGGCGCTTGCTGGAGCCGGGCATGGTAATGACCGTTGAGCCGGGTATTTATGTCGCGCCGGACAATTTGGATGTTGAGGAGCGCTGGCGTGGAATCGGTATTCGCATCGAGGATGATGTAGTGGTGACCCGGGAGGGTTGCGACATTCTCACCGCCGACGTTCCCAAGGAAGTTGATGATATCGAGGCGCTGATGGCGGAGGCCCAGCGTGGCGACGGCTGACTACGATGTCGTGATCGCCGGTGGCGGCATGGTCGGCGCCAGCCTCGCCCTGTGCCTGCATCAACACAGCGGCGGCGCGTTGCGGGTGGCGGTGGTGGAAAGCTTTCCCCTGCCGCCGTTGTCGGTGGAGCAGCCGGAATACCGCCCCAGCTTCGATGCCCGTTCCACCGCGCTGTCCTACGGCAGTGCCGAAATTTATCGCCAGCTGGGTCTGTGGCCGCAGCTGGCCGAAAAGCTGGCCACCATTGAGGCGATTCAGGTGTCTGACCGGGGGCACTTTGGCAGCGTGCTGATGGAAAAGGCTGATCTGGGGTGGCCGGCGCTGGGGTATGTGGTTGAAAACGCCTGGCTGGGTAACAGCCTGTTGCGCTATTTACGACTGAATACCGCGGTCGAGTTTATTACTCCGGCAAGGGTTGAAGCGGTTGAATTAACGGCGTCGCGGGCGACCCTGACCCTGAATTGCGGGGAGGTGGCTGAATCCCGTAGCGCCAGCCTGCTGGTTGTTGCCGACGGTGCGGAGTCGGGGCTGTGTGAGCGATTGGGTATTCATCGCCATGTCGATGACTATGGCCAGACCGCGATTATTGCCAATATCGGCACCGAAAAGCCCCACGGTGGCACCGCGTACGAGCGCTTTACCGCCGACGGCCCACTGGCCATGCTTCCGCTGACCCCGGATGTGAGCGGAATGTCCCGGTCGGCCCTGGTGTGGACCTTTGCGGAGGATCGCGCGGATGAGGCCATGGCCTGGTCGGAGGAGGAGTTTTTGCGCCGTTTGCAGGAGGCCTTCGGTTACCGCCTTGGTCATCTGCGCAAGCTGGGGCAGCGCGCGTGTTTTCCACTGACACTGAGCTGTGCCGACGAGCAGATACGCCGCCGTCTGGTGGTGATGGGCAATGCGGCCCACGCCCTGCACCCGGTTGCCGGGCAGGGGTTTAATCTTGCCCTGCGCGACGCCGACAGCCTCGCGAAAATTCTCGCCAAAGCCCGTCAGTCGGGTAAGGATATCGGCGATTTAGCCGTGCTGAAATCCTATCTGAATGCCCAGCAGGGCGATCAGCGCTTGACCACACTTTTTTCTGACCGCGTGACCAAAATCTTCAGCAACCGTCAGCCGCTGCTGAGTCTGGCGCGCAACCTGGGATTACTGGTGCTGGATGTCAGTGCGCCATTGAAGTCCCGCTTTACCGCCCGCGCCGCGGGTATTGTAAATGGCCGAGGAGGAGATGCCGCCAATGGCTGAGCGCGCCCTGGAGTCCTTTGACCTGATAGTTGTCGGTGCGGGTATGGCCGGTGCCGCAGTGGCGTTGGCCATGGCGGAGGAAAATCTTAAAGTCGCCCTTATTGACGGACAAAAAATGCCCGAGGGTTGGCCGCCGGTGCTGGACGATTCGGTGCTGGACTACGATGCCAGGGTGAGTGCACTCACCGCGGCATCGCGACAGTTCCTCGATGAGCTCGGGGTGTGGCAGGGGATTGTTGAGCGCCGCGCCTGCGCCTACCGGGATATGGAGGTGTGGGATGCAGAGGGCACCGGGCGTATTCACTTTTCTGCCGCCGAGGTGAATCAGTCCGCGCTGGGGCATATTGTGGAAAACCGCTTGGTAAACGCGGGCCTGCTGGAGGCGCTGCGCGCTAGCCGCGTGCAATGTGTGCTGGGCGCGCCGGTGAAGAGTTATCGTCGGGAGGCGGGGCGCGGTGTGCTGGAGTTGGAGGACGGTCGCCGTCTGGGCAGTCCTCTGGTGGTGGCCGCCGATGGTGCGAATTCCCGGTTGCGGGAGGCCGGTGGCTTTCAGACTCGGGAATGGAATTACCATCACCATGCCATCGTCTGCACGGTGGAGACCGAAAGCCCCCACCAGGACCGCGCCTGGCAACGGTTTTTACCGGAGGGGCCGCTGGCCTTTCTGCCGCTGGCGGATGCGGCGGGTAGTGGACGCTACTGCTCGATTGTGTGGTCGGCATTGCCCGATGTGGCCACTCAGTTAATGGGATTGGATGACGACGCCTTTGCGCAGTCGTTGACCCGACACTTCGAGGGACGCTTGGGTGAGGTGCTGGCCTGTAGCAAGCGCTTTTCCTTTCCGCTGCGCCAGCGCCACGCGGTGGATTATGTCAAAGACGGTATTGTGCTCGTCGGCGATGCGGCCCACACCATTCACCCCCTGGCGGGGCAGGGTATCAATCTTGGGTTTGCCGATGCCCAGGCGCTGGCCGACGAACTCAAGCGGGCACTGCGCCGTGGCTTGATGCTCAGTGACAATGTGGCTCTGGCGCGCTATCAGCGCCGCCGCAAGGGTGACAATCTGGCGATGATGGCGGCTATGGAAGGCTTTCAGCATTTGTTTGAAAGCCCCGCGATGCCATTGCGACTGGCGCGTAATCTTGGCATGAGCTTGCTTGATCGCGCAGTGCCCCTCAAGCGGCAGATCATTGCCCGGGCGATGGGTTTGCCTGTGCTCTGACCTGTTCCGGCAAAACAAAAGCCTTCTGCGTCTTGAGTTAAGTAATGATAATAATTATCATTGCCGATTAACATTTTCCCTTTGGATTGTTCTACTATGAAGCTCCGCTCATTGATGTGTTTATTTGTGCTGTTGTCCGTGGTTGGCTGCGGTCGAAACGAGGCACCGCAGTCCCCCGAGCTGGTGGTTTACAGCTCTCGCATAGAGCAGTTAATCAAACCGATTTTTGATCAGTTCACCGAAGAAACCGGTGTGCGCATCCGCTATGTCACCGATTCGGCAGGGCCTTTGCTGGCGCGGTTGAATGCTGAGGGCGCCAACTCGCCAGCCGACCTGTTGATTACTGTTGATGTGGGCAATTTGTGGCAGGCCACCGAAATGAACCTGCTGGCGCCGATCGACTCGGCGGTGCTGGCAGAAAACGTGCCCGCGTCGCTGCGTGATGACCAGGGGCGCTGGTTTGGGATGTCTGTTCGTGCACGCACCATTGTTTATGCCCGTGACCGGGTAAAGCCTGAGGAGTTGAGCACTTACGAGGCGCTGGCCGATGAAAAATGGTCGGGCCGATTGTGTTTGCGCACGTCGAAAAAAGTCTACAACCAGTCGTTGGTGGCGACCATGATGAGTGCCAATGGCGAAGCGGAAACCGAAAGCATTGTGGCGGGCTGGGTGAAAAACCTCGCCGTCGCCCCCTTCTCCAGTGACGACAAGGTTATTGAAGCCATCGCGGCTGGTCAGTGTGATGTCGGTCTGGTGAACAGTTATTACCTGGCGCGACAACAGGCTGCCAACCCGGATCTGGGTGTCGAGCTGTTCTGGGCCAATCAGCAGGGTGAAGGAGCTCAGGGTCGTGGTGTACACGTGAATATCTGCGGTGTCGGGGTGACCCAGGCCAGCGATAAAAAGGCCCTGGCGCAGCAGTTGTTGGAGTGGCTGTCTGGCCCCGAAGCGCAGCTGGCCATTGCCAATCTTAATCAGGAATTCCCGGTGAATCCGGCGAGTGAGCCGACACCGCTGATTAAGGAATGGGGAGCCTTCAAGGCTGACAACGTCCCCGTGGTTGAGGCCGGGCGCTTGCAGGCGGATGCTATCCGCTTGATGGACAGGGCTGGATATCGCTAGGTGACAATGTCCTCTCCGGTGGCCCTGCCCGTTGTGGGCCGGGCCTATGGCCGTATTGTGCTCCGCGTGCTGGGGCTGGTTCTGGTGGCGGCAGTGCTGGCGCCAGTGCTGGTGGTGCTGCTGAGCTGGTGGTCGCCGGAGGGGGATATCTGGCAGCATCTGCTGGCCACCCAGTTGCCCGGCTTGCTGCGCAATACGGTGGTCTTGCTGATCGGCGTGGGTGTGCTGGTGTCGCTGCTGGGGGTTAGCCTGGCGTGGTGCACGGTAATGTGCGAATTTCCCGGTCGTAAGCAGTTTGACTGGTTACTGATGCTGCCCTTGGCGGTGCCTGCCTACGTGATGGCCTTCGTGGTGCTCGGAGTGTTTGATTTCGGTGGCCCATTACAGGCACTGGGGCGCAGTGTTTTTGGCCCCCGCTGGGGGGTGGATGTGCGCGGCGATCTCAGTGTGATCGTGATTTTCGCGCTGGTGCTATACCCCTATGTGTATATGCTCGCGCGCAGCGCCTTTCTCTCGCAGAGCAGCGAAACCCTGGAAGTGGCGCGGGTGCTGGGTTGCAATGCGCGGCAGGCATTTTTTCGCGTTGCCCTGCCAATGGCGCGGCCTGCTATCGTTGCCGGAGTCAGTCTGGCGTTAATGGAGACGCTGGCAGACTTTGGTACGGTGGCAGTGTTTAATTACGACACCTTCACCACGGCTATCTATAAATCCTGGTTCGGGTTTTTCAATTTGCAGGCAGCGACACAACTGGCGTCGCTGTTGCTGCTGTTTGTGGCGCTAACCTTGTTTGCCGAGCGCCGTTCCCGGGGCGCGCGCCGCTATACTCAGGGCGCGCGGCCACAGCATCATCGCCGCTATGTGTTATCGCCCACCGGGCGCTGGCTGATTTTTGCGTATTGCGGCGCGGTGCTGTCGCTGGCGTTTTTCCTGCCGATGCTGCAGTTGCTGCTGTGGGTATTGGCCTCTGGCGGCGAGCAATTCAATGCTCGGTTTGCCGATTTAATCGGGCACTCGGTGTCGCTGGCGGCGATGGCGGCCCTGCTTACCGTGGTGCTGGCACTGGTGTTGGCCTTTAATCGTCGCTTCAGTTCCGCCCGCCGCCGCGATGTGTTTTCACTGGCCCAGCTGGGTTACGCCCTGCCGGGTTCGGTGCTGGCGGTGGGAATTATGGTGTCGTTTACCTGGCTGGATAACCGTCTGTTTTTACCCTTGCAGCAGTGGTTGGGTATCGATCCCCGGCCGGTGTTGCTGGGCTCGGTGCTGACCCTGTTGGCGGCCTATTGGATACGCTTTCTGGCGGTGGCCAGTGGCCCCCTCGACAGTACCTTGGAGCGTATTCGGCCCAGTTTGCCGGAGGCGGCGAGAACCCTTGGTGCCGATGGCTGGCGGGTATTGCGGGAGATCTACCTGCCCCTGCTGCGCCCGGGCCTGTTGACTGCCTTCGTGCTGGTGTTTGTCGATGTCATGAAGGAAATGCCGGCGACACTGCTGCTGCGGCCCTTTGGCTGGGACACCCTGTCTGTGCGGATATTTGAACTTACCGCGGAAGGTCAGTGGCAGTTGGCGGCGCTGCCCGCCCTGAGTCTGGTTCTGGTCGGGTTTTTGCCGGTGCTGCTCAGTATTCGTGCCAGTGTTCGGCGTTGAATGTTTTGTATTTGTGCGTGGCGGCGGTAAAATGCGCCCAGTTAACCCTTTCTTACCAGGAGCCGCTCCATGAGCAACACCCCCAGTGAATTGAAGTATGCCAGCAGCCACGAATGGGCACGTCTTGAAGAAGATGGCACTGTGACCGTGGGCATCAGCTATCACGCGCAGGATTCATTGGGCGACGTGGTCTTTGTCGAGTTGCCCGAGGTGGGCGCCGAATACTCCGCTGGCGATGAGGCCGCGGTGGTTGAGTCGGTCAAGGCTGCCTCGGATATCTACGCGCCGGTATCGGGTGAAATTGTTGCCGTCAACGAGGCGCTGGATGAAAGCCCCGAGACGGTGAATGAATACCCCTACAGCGATGGCTGGTTTTTCCGTATCAAGCCCAGCGATGTGAGCGAGCTGGACAATCTGCTCAGCGCCGAGGATTACGACGCCGAGTGCGAGGCGGGCTGAATCGCCGCTAGCGCAAGCTGATAATCGGCCAGCCCTGCTGTGCGGCATAGTCGCGCAGGGTTTGGTCCGGGTCTACTGCCACGGGATGATCGACCTGTTTGAGTAATGGCAGGTCGTTGTGAGAGTCGCTGTAGAAATAGCTGCCCGCCAGGTCTTTGCCATTTTCCCGTAGCCAGCGGTTCAGGCGCACAACCTTGCCTTCCTGAAAGCAGGGTATGTCTTCGCTTTGACCGGTGTACGCGCCGTCGATAATCTCCGCTTCACTGGCCAGCAAAATGTCGATACCCAGTGCTTTGGCGATGGGGCCCGTGACAAAGCGGTTGGTAGCGGTAATAATCATCAGGGTGTGTCCCTGTTGGCGGTGCTTGTCGATGAGCGCCGTTGCCTTGGGAAGCTGCATAGCTGCAATATAATTTTCCATAAAATCGCGGTGCAGCGGTGCGAGCTCGGCGGGACTCTGTCCGGCGATGGGTGCCAGCGCAAAGCGCAGATAAGCGTCGATATCCAATCCGCCCTGCTGGTACTGTACGTAAAACTCGTCGTTCCGACGCTGGTGTTCCTCGCTGTCGACCAGTTGGCGAGCAACCAGAAACTCTCCCCAAGCGTGGTCACTGTCACCTGCGAGCAGGGTGTTGTCGAGGTCGAAAATAGCAAGAGGCATGGGAGCCCTCCAATAAACAGGCGCGTTAGCATAACTTTTGCTAGGCGTATTTGCATCCGCCGCATTCAATTCCCAGTTTGGGATATTTGTGGAACAATAGATCGTATTAGAAAAAACATATAGAAAGGTGAGCATGTGATTGATTCGGATGGATTTCGTCCCAATGTTGGCATTGTTATCGCCAATGAGCACGGCCAAGTGCTGTGGGCGCGCCGGGTCGGTCAGAGTGCCTGGCAGTTCCCCCAAGGCGGCATTAACGATGGTGAGACGGCGGAGCAGGCCCTGTTTCGTGAATTATACGAGGAGGTTGGGCTGCGCGAGCACGAGGTGGAGGTGCTGGCCTGTACCCGAGGGTGGCTGCGCTACCGCCTGCCCAAGCGGCTGATTCGTCACGACAACAAACCGCTGTGCATAGGTCAGAAGCAAAAGTGGTTTCTGCTGCGGATGGTCGGCGATGAAAACAATATTCGCTTTAATTGCGGCGCCAAGGCTGAGTTTGACCACTGGCAGTGGGTGAGTTACTGGTATCCACTTGGCCAGGTGGTGGCGTTCAAGCGTGAGGTCTACCGTCGCGCGATGAAGGAATTGGCCTCGCGTCATGTGCGCCTGGTGCGTGAATGCCAGCAGGAGGGCGTGACTTAATGCTGTCGGCACTGAGGGGTATTGTTCAGGCGGTCAACGCGGCCGGCGACCTGCAGACGGCGCTTGAAATCATCGTCGAGCGGGTGGCCAGTGTGATGGGTACCGAGGTGTGCACGGTCTACCTGCGCGACCCGGAAAGCGGGCGGTTGATCTTTATGGCCAACCAGGGCTTGAACCCGGAGCTGATTGGCAAGATCAGCCTTGGCCCCGACGAGGGTCTGGTGGGGCAGGTGGCGCGCCGGGAAGAACCCCTGAATCTCGATCACGCCGAAAAACATCCTAACTTCCTCTACCTGCCGGGTATTGGTGAAGAGCAGTACCATTCTTTCCTGGGCGCACCCATTATCCATCAGCGGGAAGTGCTGGGAGTGCTGGTTGTTCAGCAGAAAGACAGCCGCCGCTTCGACGAGGAAGAGGAGGCGTTTCTGGTAACGATGTCGGCGCAGCTGGCGGGGGTTATCGCCCATGCCCGTGCGACCGGATCGATTAACGCCCCCCAGGGGGCCGTGGCGGCGTCCGCCCTGTTCAAGGGCATTGCCGGTGCGCCGGGGGTGGCAATCGGGCGCGCGGTGGTAATCGTGCCTCCCGCTGAGCTGAGTTCGGTGCCCAAGCGGCAAAGTGAAGACGTTGTTGCTGAGCAGGATGCCTTCGAGCGGGCGCTGAATTCGGTGCGGGAAGATATTCGCCAGCTGAGTGACAAGCTGGTAGACCAGTTGTCGCCGGAGGAGTTGGCGCTGTTCGACGTGTATCTGCGCATCCTTGATGACGGTGTCTGGCTGTCGGAGGTGACGGATAAAATTGCCGAGGGTGAGTGGGCTCAGGGCGCCCTGGCGCAAGTAGTAAGTAATCACATTCATGCCTTTGAAATGATGGACGATGCCTACTTCAAGGATAGGGCGACGGACATCAAGGATCTGGGGCGGCGGGTATTGAGCTACCTTCAGGCCGGTGATGAAGAACAGGAGCGGGAGTATCCGCCAGATACCATTCTGGTGGGCGAAGAGTTGACGGCGTCGATGCTCGGTGAAGTGCCCCGGGCGCATCTGGTTGGCATGGTGTCGGTGCGCGGCTCGAGTAACTCCCACGTGGCGATTCTTGCGCGGGGAATGGGTATCCCCACGGTCATGGGCGCGAGCGATTTACCCTACACCCAGATTGAACACGCCAATTTGATTGTCGATGGCTACAGTGGCTTTGTGCACTACAACCCCTCGGCGGAGGTGCACGAGCACTTTCGTGCGCTTTCCCAGGAAGATCTGGTGCTCTCCCAGGGGCTGGAAGCCCTGCGGGATCTGCCCTGCGAAACCCTGGATGGCCGCCATATGCCGCTGTGGGTGAACACTGGTTTGATGGCTGATGTGGCCCGGTCGCTGGATCGCGGCGCCGAGGGCGTGGGGCTTTACCGTACTGAAATCCCCTTTCTGCTGCGTGAGCGTTTTCCCAGTGAGGAGGAGCAGCGCATCATCTATCGCGAGCAGCTGTTGGCCTTTGCACCGCTGCCGGTGACCATGCGTACCCTGGATATCGGTGGCGACAAGGCGTTGCCCTATTTTCCCATCGATGAAGAGAATCCCTTTTTGGGGTGGCGGGGCATTCGGGTGACCCTCGATCATCCGGAGATATTCCTGGTGCAGGTCAGGGCGATGCTCAAGGCCAGCGAAGGTCTGGATAATCTGCGCATCATGTTGCCGATGATCAGCAATGTGCAGGAAGTCGATGAGGCGCTGGAGTTGGTGCGTCGGGCTTACGATGAATTGCTGGAAGACGGCTGGGATATCAGTCTGCCCCCTATCGGCGTGATGGTAGAGGTTCCTGCGGCGGTATACCAGGCGCGGCAATTGGCGCGGCGGGTGGATTTCCTCTCGGTAGGCTCCAACGACCTGACCCAGTATTTACTGGCGGTGGACCGCAATAATACGCGGGTAGCCGACCTCTATCACGCCTATCATCCGGCGGTGCTGGGAAGTCTGCGCAGTGTTGTGGAGGCGGCCCATCTCGAGGGCAAACCTGTCGGGATTTGCGGCGAGCTGGCGGGAGATCCCGCAGCGGTGCTGCTATTGATGGCGATGGGCTACGATATGCTGTCGATGAACGACAACAGCCTATTGCGGGTCAAGGCGGTGATTCGGGCATGTAAATTCGAAGACTTGCAGGACTTGCTCGCGGTGGTGATGGAGCTGGATACCGCCGATGAAATACGCGGCCTGCTGCGCAGTACCCTGGCCAAGGTGGGTATGGAGCGCCTGCTGCCGCCGCGATCAGGGGGGTGACGACGGCGGCAGGGCGAAGTGACGGGTGGTGACGACCTCGAACTGCGCACTGTATTCCCTTTCCCAAAAGTCGCCGCTACCATCCCGGTTCCAGAGAAGTACGCTGCTCGACCGCGTGCCATAGCTTGGCGCGTTGACAAAGCGGCAGGACAGGGCCCGCTCCAGCGGCTCCTTGCTGTCGAGAGCAGGTTCGCTATCTCTGAGCAGGTCGAATAAGCCCTCGTGATCGGCAGGGTCGGCGAGACTTTCCGAAAAATCCGCCGCACCCTTGCGCACCTTGGGGTTGCTGTTGCTGAGGCGTATATTGCCCAGCACATGAATGCCTTCGTCGAGCTGACGCCAGCCGGGTTCGGCATTGTTGCTGTACGCTAATTGTTTGAGGTCGCTCACTATCAGGTTAAAGGGGCGGTAATCTCCCTTGTTCTCCTCCAGATTTTCGACAAATTCCGCAGCCCCTATGTGGCTGTTTAAAAAGTCCTGAACGAGATTTCCGCGACTCAACTCGCCGACGTCGTCGGTGTCGCGGAGGTTGGTGACCGCCGCAAAGCGGCCGTTCAGACTGACGCCGAGCCAGCTGCCGCCGAACTCCCGATCCCTGCCCGCAAGGATATGGGGCTGATCTTTCCAGAAATGGGCCGCGTCGGTGGGGCGTTGTAAAAATTCGTCGCGGTTGGCGGCCACAATCAGTCGTCGCTCTGCGAGGGGTTGCCAGTGCAATAATATCAGGCACATGGGGTCGAGTCCTTGGTGTCAAGTGGCCATGATAGCAGCGTGAGCCTGTGCGCACATCGGGAAGTTATCGCCAAACTGCACGGTATTTCGGGCATAATAGGCGGTTTGCGGCCGGCTGGGCGTTCATGGCGATAATACTGATTTACTTGGGGGTCGGAGCGGCGGCGGGGTTTCTTGCTGGTCTGTTCGGCATTGGCGGCGGGCTGATAATTGTGCCCGCTCTGGTGTATTGTTTCGCCCTTCAGGGGGTGTCGGCGGCGGTAGCCGTGCAGCTTGCGGTGGGGACGTCGCTGGCCAGCATTGTTTTTACCTCGTTGAGTTCGGTGTGGGCCCATCACCGTCACGGCAATGTTGACTGGTCTGTCTGGCGTTTGCTGGCGCCGGGTATCGCTGTGGGGGTAACAGCGGGTGCGGTGGTCGCCGCGAATTTATCCGGCGAAAGCCTGAAATTGATAATCGGTGTTTTTGCGCTGGTGATAGCGGTGCAAATGGCGTTGGATATCAAGCCGAAGGCTGGCAGAGTATTGCCTGGGCGGGGGGCGCTGCTCGGCGGCGGTCTGGTGATCGGCAGCCTGTCGGCGCTGTTCGGAATTGGTGGCGGATCGCTGACGGTGCCGTATCTGACCTGGTGCAATGTGCGCATACAGCAGGCGGTGGCGACCTCCGCCGCCTGCGGCCTGCCGATAGCGGTGGTCGGCGCCCTGAGCTACGGCGTGACCGGTTGGTCGCGGTCCGAGCTGCCCGAGTGGAGCACCGGTTTTGTGTTTTGGCCCGCGTTGCTGGCTATTGCTGTGTGCAGCACCCCCGCGGCGCGCTTGGGAGCTAACCTGGCTCAACATCTGCCGGCGAAAATACTAAAGCAGTCCTTCGCCCTGTTTCTGTTTCTCGTCGGCGCCCAGTTTATTTTTGGAGCACTATAGCAATGCTGAGCCATCCCAATTTTGACCCTGTGGCGGTACAGCTGGGCCCTGTCGCGATCCATTGGTACGGACTGATGTATCTGCTCGGCTTTGCTGCGGCCTGGTATATCGGTCGAATGCGCTGTCGTCAGCCCTGGAGCCCGCTGCGGGCTGAACAGCTTGAGGATTTGATATTTTACGGCGCAATGGGGGTGATCCTCGGAGGGCGCTTCGGTTATGTGGTGTTCTATAACTTCCCTCAATTTGTGGAGGACCCGCTGTGGTTGTTTCGAGTCTGGGAGGGGGGCATGGCCTTCCACGGTGGTTTGTTGGGGGTGATTATTGCGGTGGCCCTTTACGCCCGCAAAATCAACCAGCCCGTGGCTGCAGTATGGGACTTTATTGCGCCGCTGGCTCCCATTGGCCTCGGCCTCGGGCGTTTGGGTAATTTTATCGGTCAGGAGTTGTGGGGGCGGCCCACCGACAGTGTGTTCGGCATGGTCTTTCCCAAAGACCCGAGCCAGCTGGCACGCCACCCGTCGCAGCTTTATCAGTTCGCGCTGGAAGGGGGGGTACTGTTTGCCATTATCTTTTTCTATACCCGCAAGCCGCGCCCGCAGCTGGCGCCGGGTGGTTTGTTCTTGCTGTGCTACGGGTGTTTTCGTTTTCTGGTGGAATTTGTCCGCGAACCGGACGGTCACATTGGCTTTGACGCCCTGGGTTGGGTGACCCGGGGGCAGTTGTTGTCGCTGCCGATGATTGTTGTGGGCGCGGGAGTGATGGTCTACGCCTATCGCCGCGCGGCGAAGGACTGAGGGGGGATTATGCAGCAGTATCTGGATCTGGTGCGGGATGTACGCGACAACGGTGTGACCAAGGGCGATCGCACCGGCGTGGGTACGCGTTCGGTATTTGGTCGCCAGCTTCGTTTTGATCTCAGTGCAGGCTTCCCGTTGTTGACGACGAAGAAAGTGCATTTGCGCAGTATTATTTATGAGCTGATCTGGTTCCTGAACGGCAGTTGCGACAACAACTGGTTGCGCGAGCGCGGAGTGAGCATCTGGGACGAGTGGGCGCTGGACAATGGCGACCTCGGCCCGATCTATGGCAAGCAGTGGCGCAGCTGGGCCTGCCCCGATGGCTCCACTATTGACCAGATCAGCGAATTGCTGGACATGATTCGCACCAAGCCCAATTCCCGTCGGCTGTTGGTAAATGCCTGGAACCCGGCGGACCTGCCTGATGAAAGCCTTAGCCCCCAGGAGAATGCCCGGCGGAACAAGGCGGCATTGCCGCCCTGTCATACGCTGTTTCAGTTTTATGTGGCCGAGGGTAAGTTGTCGTGCCAGTTGTATCAGCGCAGTGCTGATCTGTTCCTGGGGGTGCCGTTCAATATCGCCAGCTATGCGCTGCTAACCCATATGATCGCTCAACAATGCGATCTTCAGGTGGGGGATTTTGTGCATACCTTTGGTGACTGCCATCTGTATCTCAACCATTTGACCGATGATATTGTTGAAGAGCAGCTGCGGCGCGAGCCCCGGCCGCTGCCACGGCTGCACATCCGTCGCCGCCCGCCGACGCTTTTTGACTATGACTTCGATGACTTTGAGTTTATCGGCTATGATCCCCACCCGGCCATAAAGGCGCCGATCGCGGTCTGAGGAGGCTTATTGTGAGTATCAAGTTTGCCCATATTGTCGCAGCTGCCCGAAACGGCGTGATCGGTGTTGACAATCAATTGCCCTGGCGGCTTCCCGCGGATCTCCGCCGCTTCAAGGCATTAACCATGGGTAAGCCCATTGTTATGGGGCGCAAAACCTGGGAGTCGATTGGCCGGCCACTGCCGGGACGGGCCAATATCGTCGTCAGTCGAGACCCTCATTTTCGGGCGGAAGGGGCGCAGGTGTTCGCCGATATTGCCGGGGCGATGGCGCAAGCCGAGGTCGAGGCGACGCACAGTGGGGTTGACGAAGTCTTTGTGATCGGTGGCGAAACGATCTACCGCCAGACCCTGGCTGAGGTGGACCGGGTGTATCTCACAGAAGTGGATGTCGAGGTCGAGGGCGATGCGTTTTACCCTCCGCTTGAAGGGGCTGTGTGGCGAGAAACCGCCCGCGAGATCCCTGAGTCTGGCGAGAATACCGCGCCCAGCTGTGTTTTCCTGCTTTTTGAGCGCCGCTAACGGCGCTTTCCGTTGCGTTCGCTACTCGGGCTTGCAATAGCTCATAACAGCATGTTAGCGAATTTGTGGTGCAGTTTGTTACTGCGCGAGTCATTTTTGTTACCCGTCCCTACAAAAAAGTAACACTTCCCGTCTAGGTATTTGCCGTTATTTTTATATTACGAAACATTTAGTTTTCTCGTTGATTCTTGGGAAAGCCCGTGATTAAAATAAGTCCCGCTGTATGAAAGCACGGTCGTTATGACTGGCCGTACGGCTGCATCAAGATAATAAGCTCTGCTTTCACTAAACGTCCCAAATAGGAAAAGCAATTCCCATGAAAATGCATCGATTGAAATCAATCGCGCTGGCGGTCGCCGCGACTGCAGGTGTGCTCGCTGGATCGTCTGCTTATTCAGCTGAGCAAGACGCTGCTGCTGCACCCGCTGCGCCCCCCAAGCCGTTAGTACCCGTAAGTGCAATAACCAAAGTCGGCGAGCGTCGTGTTATCGCCGAACAGAAATCCCAGGTACGTATTGACCGCCTCGCCGCTGAAACTGGCGACCTGTTGCAAGACTATAAAACCGTCATGAAGCAAGTAGACGGTCTGCGTGTATACAACGCACGTCTTGAAAAGCAGATCGCTGGCCAGCTGCGTCGTATCGAGAGCCTGGGCAAAGCAGTCGATGAAGCTACTGTCATCCAGCGTCAAATTACGCCGCTGCTGATTCGCATGATCGACGGTCTGGAGCAGTTCGTGAATCTGGATGTGCCTTTCCACATTGACGAGCGTAAAGAGCGTGTTGAGTTCCTGCGTGACAATATGGATCGCTCTGATATCACTATTGCAGAGAAATTCCGTCAGGTGCTTGAAGCCTACAAAATCGAAAACGAGTACGGCCGCAAGATCGACAGCTACAAAGGCGTTGCCGATGTTGCTGGCTCTGAGCGCAACGTAAACTTCCTGCGTATCGGCCGTATCGGCCTGCTCTATCAAACAAACGACGGTGAGCACTCCGGAGCTTGGGACAAGACCCAGGGCCGCTGGGTGGAGCTGGATGCCGGCGATTATCGCGGCGCGATCCAGAAAGGTCTGCGTATCGCACGTAAGCAGGCGTCCATCGACATCATGAAACTCCCGATTCCGGCACCGGAGGCTGCAAAATAATGAAACGTAATCTCTTTAAAGCTGCCGTACTGGTTGTGGGCGGCGCTATCGCAATGGCCTCGCCGGTTATGGCTGAAGACGAGGCGAAATCGCTGGACGAGCTGCTGAAAATGGTCAAGCAAGGCCAGGTTTCAGATGCCCGTGAGCAACGCGCTCGCGAGCAGCGTTTCAAAAACGCCCGCTACGACCAGGAAAAAATGCTGAAGGAAGCCAAGGCAACTCTGGATGCCGAGGAGAAGCGTTCTTCAAAGTTGGAAAACACCTTTGAAGAAAACGAGTCAATGATCCTCGAAAGACAGCGTCAGCTGAAAGAGCGTCTGGGTACCCTGACCGAGCTGTTTGGTCACCTGACCTCTACTGCTGGTGATATGCGTTCCAACTTCCAGTCCTCGCTGATCAGCGTTCAGTTCCCAAATCGTGAAGAGTTTGTGGACCAGCTGATTGAGAAAATGGCTGGCGCTGAAGAGCTGCCCAGCATTGAAGAAATCGAGCGTATCTGGTTTGAAATTCAGCGCGAAATGACTGAGTCTGGCCGTGTGGTGAAATTCCGTACCACCGTCACCAGTGCTGCCGGCGAAAAATCCGAGCAGGAAGTTGTGCGTGTTGGTACCTTCAACCTGGTTAACTCCGAAGGTGAATACCTGCAGTACATTGCTGAAAACGGCACCGTACAGGTTCTGGCGCGTCAGCCCAATGGCCCCTACATGAGCTGGGCTGAAGATCTGGCCAGCGCATCGTCAGGTGTGACTCCATTTGGTGTTGACCCCACTGGTCCTACCGGCGGTTCTTACCTTGCAGCGCTGATCGATAGCCCGACTCTCACCGAGCGTTGGCACCAGGGTGGCGTTGTTGGTTACGTAATCTCTGCAGTCGGTGTGTTGGCTTTGTTGATTGCGGTATGGCGTCTGATTGTTCTGTCTATCGAAGACATGAAAGTTAACAGACAGCTTAAGAGCAGCTCTGCCAATGAAGATAACTGTCTGGGTCGAGTGCTGAAGGTTCATGAAAACAACCCCAGCATGGATTCTGAAACCCTGGAGCTGAAACTGTCCGAAGCGGTACTTAAAGAAACACCGCGTCTCGAACGTTCTCTCAACCTGCTGAAAATTATCGCTGCAGTAGCTCCGCTGCTGGGTCTGCTGGGTACGGTAACCGGTATGATCATCACCTTCCAGGCGATCACGATCTTCGGTGCAGGTGATCCGAAAGCAATGGCAGGTGGTATCTCCGGTGCACTTGTTACGACCGTTCTCGGTCTGGTTGTTGCGATTCCGACTGTACTGCTGCACACCTTCGTCAGCGGCCGCGCCAAGAAGATCTTGCATGTTCTTGATGAGCAGTCCACCGGCATTATCGCCGAACACACAGAAGGGCGCGCGGGGAACTAAGCGATGTACCAACTGAATGAATGGATTGAGATCATACGACGATTCATGGATTCCGGCGGCGATGTGCTTTGGCTCATCGCAGGGATCACCTTCGTCATGTGGACTCTCGCTATTGAACGGGTTTGGTATTACAAGTTCGCACTGTCGAAAGACGTCGATTACGCCATCAATACCTGGGAGGCGCGCGCTGAGCGCAAGTCCTGGAACGCCAAAAGGATTCGCGAAAAGTTGATCTCAGAGGTCACTCTGAAGATCAACGCGAGTCTCCCCATGATTCAGACCATGGTAGCGCTTTGTCCGCTGCTGGGTCTGTTGGGCACGGTCACAGGGATGATCGAGGTCTTTAATATCATGGCTGTGACGGGTGGTGGTGATGCCAAGTCTATGGCCGGAGGTGTTTCAAAAGCGACGATCCCGACAATGGCGGGTATGGTTGCAGCTCTGTCGGGTGTATTCGTCAATACTTATATCAAGAGTATTGCCGACCGCGAGAGCGAGCTTTTGGAAGACCATCTGACAACCGATCATTAAGAGAACAATTATGAGAAAGCATAGCAAAGCAGGTGCAGAGGAGAATTCCTCCGAGATCGACCTGACGCCGATGCTCGACGTGGTCTTCATTATGTTGATCTTCTTTATCGTTACGGCCTCCTTTATCAAGGAAGCCGGCGTTGAAGTGAATCGTCCTGAGGCGTCAACCGCTAACAAGAAAGAGAATGTCAATATTCTGATCGCTGTTACCGGTACCAATGAAATATGGATCGATAAGCGCCGGGTAGACAAGCGCGCCGTTCGCTCAGTAGTAGAGCGGATGCACGCGGAAAACCCGAAAGGTGCCGTGGTTATTCAGGCTGATAAGGCCTCGAATACCGAAACGGTTACTGCGGTTATCGACGCCAGCCGCGCGGCAGGCGTATACGATGTTTCCTTGGCCACTGAAGACAGCTGATCGATATTATGAATATTCGAATTCTGATCGGTGCCGCACTGGCCTTTGTGATAACAGCAGCGCTGTTTATCATAATGCCATATCTGATCGAGACAGCTGACAAGACGTTGGACGAAAAGCCGCGTACGAAGCTGGCCGATATTCAGATGCCGGACACCAAGATTGAAACTATGAAGGATGCCAAGCCTGATAAGCCGAAGCAGCCGGAAGAGCCACCACCGGATATGGAACAGCCGGAGATGGAAGATGTTAACCCTGACCTTGAAGCTGTCAATATGGCGCCGCAGCAACAGCTGCAGATGACCAATACAGCTGGTGGTCTGTCCGCCTCGGACGGGGAATATCTGCCTATCGTAAAGGTTGCACCAATCTATCCGCGTCGTGCGCAAAGCCGTGGTGTTGAAGGCTACTGTACGGTGGAATACACCGTAACCAAGGCTGGTACTACCAGGGATATCGTGCCCGTGGATTGTAGCCCCCCGGGTTACTTCGAGCGTGCCTCACAAAAAGCTGCGGAGAAGTTCAAGTACAAGCCGCGGGTTGTTGATGGGGAGCCTATCGAAGTGCCGGGTATCCAGAACCGCTTCACCTACGAGTTGGAGAAATAATGTCTGAATATCACTTGAGCACAAGTAAAGTGCGCCCGGTGCTGCTCAATCTGGCATGTTCCTTCAGTTTGGGTGTTGCTGCCCTGATGGCATTGCCTGTGGTCAGCTCTTCGCTGGCCCCGGCACTGCAGATGGATAGCCCCTTTGCCGCTCAGGCGGCCGAGAAGGAAAAGCCTAAGCGTAGTACCCGTCGTACTCCGGCAATTCGCGCGAAGATATTTGAAAAGCTCAATGCGGCGCAGGAAGCTGCCGATGCCAAACGCTATAACGAAGCGATTGGCATGTTGAATGAGTTGCGCGACAAGGAGGGTCGGGGCTCGCTGAACAGCTATGAGCTGGCCAACCTGTACAACATGTACGCCTTTATCTACTTCACTCAGGAGAAGTATGAGCAGGCGCTGGATGCCTACCGCAACGTAGTCAAGCAGCCGGATATTCCGGAAGCGATGGAGCTTAATACCAAGTACACCATTGCTCAGCTTTACTTTGTTAAGGAAGACTACAAAAACGGCGTTAACGTGCTGTTGGAGTGGTTCAAGGCCAAGCAGGAAATGCAGGAAGACCCGGGTGCCGGTGCCTATGCACTTTTGGCCCAGGGTTATTACCAGCTGAAAGACCTCGATCGCGCATTGAAGTACATTGAAGTTGCTATCAATGACTATCAAAAGCGCGGCAAGGTGCCCAAGGAGCAGTGGTGGGGCTTGCAGCGTTATCTCTATTACGAGAAAAACGACATCAAGCGCGTAGCGGCTATCCTCGAGGAAACCCTCAAGTACTACCAGAAAAAAGCCTATTGGCTCCAGCTTTCTGCGATGTACAACGAGATGAAGCTGGACCGCAAGGCTACCGCGACTATGGAAGCCGCTTACGAGCAGGGTCTGCTGGAGAAAGACAAAGAGCTGATCAATATGGCTTATTTGTATCTCTCTCAGGAAGTGCCTTACAAAGCGGCTAAAGTGCTCGACAAGGGCATCAAGTCCGGAGCTATTCCTGCAACGTCGAAGAACCTGGAAATTCTGGGTAACTCCTGGCGTCAGGCACAGGAAATCAAGCGCGCTATTCCGGAAATGGAAAAAGCGGCAGCCAAGTCCGACAAGGGCGAGCTGTGGTCGCGTCTGGGTAGTATTTACCTGGATAACGACGAGTTTGAAAAGGCAGAAAAAGCGATTGAAAGCGCCTTCCGTAAAGGCGACCTGAAGCGCCCTGATTCTGCTTATCTTGTTCTGGGCATGGCTCGCTTCAACTTGCAGAAATACGCTGAAGCGAAGAAGGCCTTCAAGGAAGCGCTCAAGAGCGAAAAGTCCAAGGACTATGCCAAAAACTGGCTTGAGTTTATGGAGCGGGAAATTGCTCGTCAGGAAGCACTGAAAGACGAAGTCTAAAATTCCCGGCAATAGTTCGCAAAGGCACCTCAGGGTGCCTTTTTTTATGGGCCTGTCTTGTCGCTGGGTGAAAAAAGCAACTATAGTCACAGGGTAGAGGGGGTAACGGGACCGTCAGTGAGATTAATAACAAGAATTATGGTTGGCGGTCTCGGTGTGTTGGCGGGTATCGCGGCCTATGCAGACGAAAGCCAGGAGCCCGCGACCGTTCCCGGGCAGCACCCTAATTTCCTGCTGAGAACCTTTGATAGCGCCGAGAAAACCAGAGACGATTGGTCGGCCCGTTGGGTGAGCTTCGCCGAACAGGTCGATCGCTATTTCAGTAAAGAAGATGCCCCCGCCGACTACACCAATGAGAGTTATCTGAAATTACAGATTCGCCAAAGCTTCCTCGAAGAGGGTGGGGTTGAGAGCGATGTACGGTTGCGGGCCAAATTTGATTTGCCGAACACCAAGCGCAAGGCCAAGCTGTTCTTTAGTAGCGATGATGAAAGTGACCGCAGTCTTGAAAATAGGGTCCGGACCGGTTCCAGTGGTGAAAGGGTGCGTAAGGATGACTCGCTGACCGGCCTGGAATTTGCCCCAGACTCGGAATGGCACCGCTGGAAGCGCAGTGCCCGGGTGGGTATCAAGTTTCGCGCGCCGCTGGTGCCCTTCGCGAAAGTGCGCATGCGTCGACCCTTTGAGAAATGGGGGGAGTGGACGCCTGAGTTTCAGCAGGAGTTCTGGTGGTTTCGCGACAAGGGCTGGGGCGAGACCTCGGAATTTCAGTTGGGGCGCCCTGTCGGGACGGCGTTTCACCTACGCTATGTCACTGTTCTGGAATTTGAAGATCAGAATGATTTTTTCGAAAACGTGCACGTGCTGTCTCTTCAGCACGGTTTGAGCTCGCGGGAAAGCCTTGAATATCGAGTGGGTGCTTTCGCAACCAATGAATTCGATACTCGGTTGACGGCTTACTTCACCGGGATGAGTTACAGCAAGCGCGTCTACGAGGACTGGGTGTTTCTTACCGTGAGTCCTGAATTGTTTTTTGCCCGCGATCAGGGCTGGGATGCCGACGCGAGCTTGACCTTTCGCTTTGACGTGTTTTTCTCCAATTAACGCCCTTTAGGGGTGTACTCCTAGCCGTCCAGGTTAACGGTTTTCACACTTTTGACCTGATCAAGTTTGCGTAGCCGTTCAACACTACGGTAAATCATCGTAGGGCTGTCGAGGTTTCCGCTCAATATGACCTCGCCGTTAATCGTTTCGACGAGTACCCGCCCGGAAATTTTTTCGTCGCTGTTGAGGTGGTCTATCGCTGCTGCGGTGGTAACTTTGTCCTGTTTGCTCATCGCAAAGGGTGACGGGGCTTGAACGGCGGTCGGCGCGCGATGGTGCTCCTCTGCGTAGGCTGCAGTAGCAATGAGCGGTAGCGCGATCAGTGAGGCCAGTGTGATCTGTTTGTACATGATGGGAGTCTCCGTCTTTTTTGTCTGTGTCTTTGTGTACGGTGTGCGTTATGAATTTGGATTACGGGCGCGAAAATCTCGCTGCGGTGTGATGCAAAGGACGGAAGGGGGTTTTCTGCTATGATTTGCTTCCTGAATATTTGGGGGTTGGGTTTTGATAAACACTACGCTGTTAGATGTGTTGGCTGATGGGGCATTTCATTCCGGTGAAGAGCTGGGTGCTGCGATGGGTGTCAGCCGCGCTGCAGTCTGGAAGCAATTGCAAAAGCTGGAAGAATTGCAGTTGACCCTTGAGTCGCAAAAAGGTCGTGGCTATCGCATTGAGGGCGGTCTCGATCTCCTTTCTCTCGAAGCCATTCGCTCAGCGCTGCCCGAGCAGAGCCGGCATATCGTCGATCGCCTGACTATCCTGCCGCAGACGGAGTCGACCAATACCGAAGCTGCGCAGCGAATTTTATCGGGCGACGCCCATGGGATATGTCTCGTGGCTGAGCAGCAGACAGCGGGCCGGGGTCGCAGGGGGCGTCAGTGGCTCAGCCCCTTTGCGCGAAACCTGTATTTTTCCGTTGTGTGGGAATTCTCCAGTGGTGCTGCGGCGCTTGAGGGGCTGAGCTTGTGTGTGGGTGTTGCGGTTGCAAGGGCCTTGCGTCGGCTCGGTGCGGAATCGCCCTCGTTAAAGTGGCCTAACGACGTGTTGCTGGATGGGCGAAAAATCGCCGGCATTTTACTGGAGATGCAGGGTGACCCGGCGGGCATATGTCAGGTGATTATCGGGGTAGGGTTAAATGTGCGCATGGGCGCTGTCGATGTCAGTGCTATCGATCAACCCTGGGTCGACCTGGCCAGCGCCGGTGTTGAGGCGCCGCGGAGTGCCGTGTTGGCGGTGGTGCTCGATGAGCTGTATCAGGCGCTCCTGGTATACGGTGAAAAGGGCTTTGCGCGGTTTCACCAGGAGTGGTCAGAGCTGGACGCGTTTCGCGACAGGGAGGTGGCAGTCACTTTGGGTGAAAAGCGCATCATTGGTCAGGCCCGTGGTGTGGAGGCAAATGGTGGCTTGGTGATTGACACCGAATTGGGTCGACGAGTATTCCATGGTGGCGAAGTATCGCTGCGTGCCTGTCAGGAGTAAGCCCATTGCTCAGTCTTCAGTTGGATGTCGGTAATACTGCGACGAAATGGCGATTGATGGATCGCGGGCGTCGGGTCAATGGTGGCCGCTGTTCTTTGGATGCTGAGTCATTGGATAGGCTTGCGTCCCTCAGTCCTGACGAGTTATGGGTGGCATCGGTGGCAAGCGATCAGGTAGAGGCACAGCTTTGCCGGGATTTTCAACGCCACGGACTTAAACCGGAATTTGTTCGTGCCGCTAACGAATGCGCCGGCGTGCGCAATAGCTACGCCGAGCCTGGGAAGATGGGCGTTGACCGCTGGCTGGCAATGTTGGGGGCTTATCGAGCGCACCCGGGCGGTGTTGTCGTGGTGGATGCGGGAACGGCGGCCACTATTGACCTTGTTGCGCCCGACGGCCGTCATATCGGTGGCTATATTCTGCCGGGGTTCAGGCTGATGTGCTCGTCGCTGACCGGAAGCACTGGCCGTGTGCGTTACGACAATGCCGCCGAAGTGTCGCTGCGACCGGGTCGGCAGACGGCGGATTGTGTAGAGGGGGCGGCTTGGTTGGCTCTGGTGTCCGCCGTCAGTGGTGCAATTGAGCAATACACCGTGGCAGAGGGTGTGGTGCCTGATGTCGTGTTGACGGGGGGGGATGCACAGGTAATTGCGGGGTTGGCTGGTAGTAGGGCGGCTGGTTGGAGCATTGTCGAAGAATTGGTGCTGGACGGTTTGCAGCTTGCCGTTCAGGCGAAAGGTTCGGGGGGGGGGTGATGCGCTGGGCATTCCTGTTGCTGGTGCTGCTTAATGGAGCGTTTTACGTTTGGCAGGCGTCTGAGAAAAGCTTCGATCGGCTGCAGGTGCTTGAGTCCCGTGAGGTCGCCCGGGGGAATATCACGCTGTTAGCAGAGCTGGCCGATGCCGGATCACCGTCTTCGCCTGTGGTGGCGTCAAAGCCAGCCGAAGCCGCTCAGGAGTCGGCGCGAGATTTGAAACAGCTTTCTGCTTCCGACTCCCCGCCGAGTGCCGCCGTTGATGGGTTGGTCGTGGCTGCGGAGGCCGAGGCGGATGTCGCGGAGGAAGAGTGTTGGTTTCTTGGGCCCTACGCAAAAAGGGAGGATAGGTTTGCAGTGCCGCCAGGTCTTAATCTTCGCTGGATGGAGGAGGAGTATCGTCGCGGAAGTGATTTTTGGGTGTATCTGGGCCCCTTTGCTACCTCCAAGGCCGCTGGTCAGGTTTTTGAGGAGTTACGCAGAAAGAAAATCGATAGTTTTGTGATCCGCCAAGGGGCGCTGAAAAACGCGGTATCGCTGGGGGTGTTCAGTGATCCCGAGCGGGCGCAAAAGCATATACGTTCGATGGACAAGCGTGGGTATAGCGCGGCGGTGCGTGAAATTGTCAAATATGCCGAGCGCTACTGGCTGGTGCGCCAAACCTATATAAATGAAGAGGGCTATCGCGATGGCCAGGAGTTTCTCGCGGCGCGGCAGGGGGTGGGGCGTACTCTGGACAAAAAAAACTGTAATCTGATTGCGTCTTACAGAGACTTGGACTAGAATGCCGCCCTCGTTCGGAAGCGACGTAGAAAGTTTGCGCTGGCGTAGCTCAGTTGGTAGAGCAGCTGACTTGTAATCAGCCGGTCGGGGGTTCGACTCCTCTCGCCAGCTCCACGTTTTCTACGCTCTGTTATATGATCTCGGCTCGTTGTCATATTAAGTTGACAAGTAGTTGATGAATAAGCAGAATGTTTCGCTCTTTCGAGGTGGGGTTCCCGAGTGGCCAAAGGGATCAGACTGTAAATCTGACGCGCAAGCTTCGGTGGTTCGAATCCACCCCCCACCACCATTATTGAAAGATGTACCAGCAGAATACTGAGTTTCAGCGGGTATGGTTCAATGGTAGAACCTCAGCCTTCCAAGCTGATGGTGCGGGTTCGATTCCCGCTACCCGCTCCAGTTTGCTCCGGCTGACGAAGTTTTTTGATTGCGGTGCTCATATAGCTCAGTCGGTAGAGCACTTCCTTGGTAAGGAAGAGGTCACCGGTTCAAGTCCGGTTATGAGCTCCATTATTTCGGCGACAAAAGCCCGGGTGGGTTTTTGTCTTTTTGTAGTGACTTGGCAAAATAGTGACTTTACGAGAAGGTCCGCTAGGAGACTGTCGCAATGGCGAAGGCAAAATTTGAACGTACAAAACCCCACGTTAACGTGGGAACCATCGGTCACGTTGACCACGGCAAAACCACTCTGACTGCGGCGTTGACCCGTGTTTGTGCAGAGGTTTTCGGTGGCGAG
>NZ_JAAWWK010000006.1 GCF_012272835.1 Spongiibacter thalassae
TGGCTTAACCGGTGGTGGGAGTAATCCTTGCGTATCCATTTTAGGTGTCCACTTAAAGATAGGTGGACACCATCATGTTGGCCTGGGCTCAGGAGTGAAAGGTGTGTTGGCCGGACGGATACGGCGATACGCCCCTATGTACTGGCAGAGCTGGACAAGGCAAAGCAGGCCGCCGACAACCGCGATGCCAGCGGCGCTTTCAGGCATCTGGAAAATGCCCATGTACTGGGTCAGGAATCGACGTACTGGCACGTCGTGGTGCATTGGCTGATGTTGATATGGGGAATACGGCAGCGTAACGGCCGGGAAGTCGTCGGCCAGCTTATTCGCATCGTTGGAGCCGCCGCATTAACAGCGATTAAGGGGGTGCCCATTGGCAATACCGGGGGCAGCAATGTTAGCCCGATAAAACCGCTGCCTGTCAGCTCGGAGCACGCGGCAATCATTGCCGAAGCCAAGGGCATGCAAGACTAACCTTCAGCGGAAATCGGGAGTAACCAGGGCCTCAAGCCAGTCAACACGGCGCTGCTTGAATCTACTCAGGCAGCCCCCCCAAACAAGCCCTTAGTAGGTTGCCACGACCACGCGCTGCTGGCGGGTTTCGTTCATGTTTTCAAAGGCCCAGCGGCCATTGGTCACTTCGATAGTACGGAACTTGGCGAAGCCACCGGAGGTACACTCAGCGCGATATTCCTGAGCTTTCGGTAATTCGGGGTGTTTGTTTACCGCATTGAGAAAATAGCGGTAATCTCGCCCTTCCTTTGATATCGCATAGGTGCGATCCAGAGCTACGAAGTTTTTGCCGCCGATTTCCTGCTTGAAGGCGCGAATGCAGTTGGTGAGGGCGTCTGCGGCATCCTCGCGCGCTCCCGCCTGAACGTTTACCGCACCGCTTATCAACGCCGCCAATGCGATAAATTTCAAGGGGTTAAGTGTTCTGCCAAGCCAATTTGTCATAATTCCAATCTCCTTTCAGAATGCGACACCCGCCATTCAGTACTACGCGGGAACAACTCCTGCACTACCCTGCCAGCGTCCGATGTAAGCCCGTGTCAGAGTGACTACGGGATGGCTCGAGTCTACTCTCGGCACAACTACGACACATCCCCAGAACTGTTGACGCGTAGCGAATTAGATCGTGGCTAAATAACCAACGTGGTTTAATGAGGCTAAGTGCCGCCGTGTGAGCAGCCGAAAGACATGGACAAGTTGGTAAAACACAGCGTTAAACATCGCATTCGCTTCTCTGGACACACGAATACGGTATTGGCGCCAATGAATATACTGGCCGCTATCGCGATTGTTGCTATCGCCGCCATGATAGTGATTACCAGTTTGCTGCACCGGTCACCCTGGCTGGGGGTGGAATTTGTGCCGCCCGATGACGGCCCGGGGCTGATTATCGCCAAGGTCTTTGCAGACAGCCCTGCTGCCCATTCCGGCTTGTCACCCGGCGACATCGTATTGGCAGTGCACACGGCCCCACTCCAGCGCAGTCAGCCCGCCGCTCTTCCCAACGACACCATCACCCTGCAAGCCCACGATGTCATTGATGACCCGGCACTGTTGAATCGCTACGACGAGTACCGACGGTTTTTCACCAAGCAGGCGGTGCTCTTCCAGGCCTTCAAATCAGGCCCTGTAACCTTGCAACTGCTCGACGGCCGGCATATTCAGGTGACGGCCTTGACCAAGCGTCCTGTTCTCGCGCTGCCGTGGAGCTACTGGTATCAGCTTATTTGCGCGATGATCGCGCTGTTGACCGCCGCCCTGGTTGTCGCCTTCCAGCACCGCCAGGCGGCGGCGCGCTACTATGCGCTGACCGGCCTAGGTATCAGCACGGTGATCTTCACCAACAGTTATTTTTCATCGCGGGAACTGGCCCTGCACCCCGAGTTGTTTGTGGCCTTCTCCAAAATTAACTGGCTGGGTGTATGCACCCTGGGCTGGGGTATGATTGGCACTCTGTGGTATTACCCAAGGCGCATTTCCGCCCTGCCCTTTGGCCCACTGTTGAGCATCCCCTTTGTACTGGCGTTTACTGTAGATTTTTTCGAAATTCCTGCGTCCCTTGACGTTGGCCAGCGCTACCCCCTGTATGCCGGATTTATCGCCGCGGCCTCGCTGGCAATTTATCAGTGGCGCCGATGCCGGCACGACCCTCTCAGTCGCGCAGCAATGCGTTGGTTTTTTATCTCCTGGTTTTCCGGCACCGGCGCCTTCATCGTATTGGTGCTGCTGCCCCTGACCTATGACATAGGCTGGCAACTGGATTACACCCTTGCTATCGGCTTATTGCCAGTACTGCAGCTGGGCATTGCACTGGGCATCATGCGCTATCGACTGTTCGATATGGATCGCCTGAGCATGATGATCTGGCTGTGGTTTATTGGCGGCTTGTTAGTGGTTATTCTCGACTCTATTCTGGTCACGCTGATTAATCTCACCGCTCCGGTCGCCATGTCACTGGCATTGCTGGTCGTGGGTTGGCTGTATTTCCCGCTGCGGCAATTGCTGTGGCGCCGTCTGGGCTGGAATGCAGTAAAAGTCGATTTTCAGCAGTTGTTCCCGAAACTGATCAAATCCATTCTGGCGGCCTCCAACCCGCAGCAAGTGAAAACCCTCTGGCTGGAGTTGCTGCAGGAGTTATATCAACCACTGTCGATCAAGGAGACACCCGGCGCCGTCAGCCAGCCGGAGCGCATCGACCACGGGTTGCGCATGCGGATTCCCGGCTTTGACGCTGCGCCCGCCTTCGAAATCTACGGTGCGGACCGCGGCACTCGCCTGATGGGCCCTGACGACGAGGAGTTTGCCGCCAGCCTGTGGCAGTTGTTTAAAGAAATTCAGGAGTTTCGCGCGGCCTTCGAACAGGGTGTATTAACGGAGCGGGCGCGGGTCGCGCGGGACTTGCACGATGATATTGCCAGCGACCTGCTTGGGCTGATTTACCAGGCGCCCGACCTCGACACCCGGCGCCAGGCACAGCGGGTGTTCGACGAACTCCGGGTAATCATACAGGGTATGGAAAGCTCCAATCTCAGCTTCAGCGAGAGTCTGTCTAACCTGCGCGCCGAAACCGAGGAGCGCTGTCGTTCAGCAGGCATTGATAGCCAGTGGCGAGTCGACGACAGTGCCGATATTCTGCTGCCTTCCCGCAGTATTGTGAACCTGCGCCGCGCCTTCAAGGAAGCGATATCCAATGTTATCAAGCACAGCCAAAGCAGCACTGTGGCAGTGAGCATTTTCTGTCAGGAGGCGGATTGTCCAACACTGGTCATGGAGATCCGCGACAACGGCGTGGGGATGGAAAAGGAGGTCAAACGAACTCGCGGCATCGCCAATATCAGCGAGCGATTGGCCGAACTCGGCGGCACCGCCCGGTGGTGTAAAACGGCCCACAGCGACAGCGGCACCACCTTACAGCTACGCATTCCGCTCAGTCCCCAGCCGCCTCTACGGCGCGCATCATGAATTTACGTCCGTTTACCCGCGCATTGATTCTGGAAGACCTGGAAGTGGCCCAACAATGGCTGAAAGGTGCTCTGGAACTCGCCTTTCCTGGCATCAAGGTCAGAATCGCCGCATCGCTGGCCGAGGGGCGACGCTGCCTGCTTCCCCTCCCCGATATTGCATTGATCGATTTGAAACTCCCCGATGGCGATGGCATTGAATTACTTCGCGAGATCAAAGGCAGTGGCAACCCCCTGCCCTGTATTGTCACCACCATCTACGACGACGACCGACACCTGTTTCCCGCCCTCACTGCTGGGGCCGACGGTTACCTGCTTAAAGATCACGACCAGGAGGATCTCGCCAATGAGCTGCAGCGCATTCTCGTCGGCCAGCCACCGTTATCTCCGGGTATTGCGCGACGGGTACTCAGTTCGTTCACGCCCTCCACCGAGCCGCTGGTCGAACCCTTAACGCCCCGACAGTTACAGGTGTTGCGAATGATTGCCCAGGGCCGCAGCATTCAGCAGGTGGCAGATGAATTGAGCATTAGCTATCACACGGCGGCCAGCCATATTCGCGGCATTTATCAGCGCCTGGGCGTCACCTCGCGGGCAGAGGCCACCGCCCGTGCTATCAAGCTGGGTCTGGATACTTAGGGGCTGGATACTTAGGGTCTGGAAAATTTGGGTCTGGGCAGTCAGGGCCTATTGTTGCCTTGCCATTCAATGCCTGGGAAGGTAGTTCGCCAACCATTGTTCAAACTGAGCCGGAGGCAAGGCACCGGCATTGCGCACCACTTCCCGCCCTTGAGAAAACACCATCAACGTCGGTATTGAGCGAATCTGGTATTGCCCCGCCGTCACTGGCTGGGCTTCCGTATCCAGTTTTAGAAAGCGCGCCCGGCCTGCCCATCGCTTGGCCACATCCTTATACACCGGCGCGAAGGACACACAGGGGCCGCACCAGGGCGCCCAAAAATCCACTACCACCGGCAGGTCGTTCTTCTGCAGCCAGCGGGCAAAATTGGCATCCCCGACGTTGATGGCCTCGCCACTGAGAATCAACGATTTGCATTTGCCGCACACCGGGCGATCGGCAAGCCGCGATGCAGGCACTCGATTAACCGCACCGCAGCTCGCGCATACCAGCTGTAAAGCCTGTTTTTCGCTCATTTCTGACTCCCTGCTGAGCATTTTTCGACATTGAGGCTATTGTTCAAGACCTTCACTGATGGCCATACCGCGACATAAGACCGCCGTTTTCCACCCTGCTCGGCACCGCGTTGTGCACAACAAAAAAGGCGCCCGCAGGCGCCTTGATAATACCAAACCCGCGCGGGTTACAGACTGAGTATTTTCTCGCCCCGAGCGATGCCGGACACACCACTGCGCACCACTTCCATGATGGCAGCGTCACCCACTGCCTCCAGAAATGAGTCGAGCTTGTCGGCAGCGCCGGTCACCTGAATGGTGTACACGCTGGGGCCGACATCGACAATCTGGCCACGGAAGATATCGGTGCAGCGTTTGATCTCGGCGCGCTGGGCACCGGTCGCCCGCACCTTGACCAGCATCAGTTCGCGCTCGATGTGAGCACCCTCTGACAAGTCCACCAGCTTCACCACATCGACCAGGCGATTGAGATGCTTGGTGATTTGCTCGATCTTGTGGTCGTCGCCAATGGTTGTCAGCGTGAGCCGCGACAGCGTTGGGTCTTCGGTCGGCGCCACATTCAGGGTCTCAATGTTGTAACCCCGCTGGGAGAACAACCCCACTACCCGCGACAGCGCACCGGGCTCATTTTCCAGTAGTACAGAAATAATCCGTCGCATCAGGTTCGCTCCGTCTTGCTCAGCCACATATCACGCATCGAGCCATTGGGGGCAATGTGCATCGGGTAAACGTGCTCGTGTGGGTCAACATGTATATCCATGAATACCAGTTCGTTTTTACGCGCAAACACTTCAGTCATGGCGTCTTCCAGGTCACTCAGTTGGGTCACCTTGATGCCTGAGTGATGATAGGCCTCGGCCAGCTTGATAAAGTCCGGCAGCGAGTCTTCATACACACTCTGGGAATAGCGCCCTTCGTATTGCATGTCCTGCCACTGCTTCACCATGCCAAGGTAACCGTTATACAAATTCAGGATTTTCACCGGAATATTGTACTGGGCGCAGGTAGACAGCTCCTGAATATTCATCTGGATGCTGCCTTCGCCGGTCACACACGCCACATCGGCATCGGGGAAGGCCAGTTTGACCCCCATCGCCGCAGGCAGGCCGAAGCCCATGGTGCCGAGGCCACCGGAATTGATCCACCGGCGCGGTTCGTCAAACTTGTAGTACTGGGCAGCAAACATCTGGTGCTGGCCCACGTCGGAGGTGACAAACGCCTTGCCACCGGTCACCTTGCACAGGGTCTCGATAACCTGCTGGGGCTTGATATAGGGCGTCGTGGTGTCGTAGCGCGGCGCGGTCCACAGGCCGTGGGAATCGCGCCATTCGTCGATCTGCTCCCACCACACTTTCAGTGCCTTTTGATCCGGCAAAGCCGGTTGCTCGGCGCGCATTTCCTTGAGCACATCGAGAAGGTCGTTCAACACCGAATCCACCGGGCCAACGATGGGCACATCGGCGTTGATGGTTTTGGAGATCGCCGCGGGGTCAATATCGATATGAATGATTTTGGCACCGGGACAGAACTTGCCTGTGGTATTGGTTACCCGGTCGTCAAAACGGGCGCCTACCGCCAGAATCACATCGCTGTGGTGCATGGCGTTATTCGCTTCGTAGAAGCCGTGCATTCCCAACATCCCCAGGAATTGTCGGTCGCTGCCGGGATAGGCGCCAAGGCCCATCAGCGTATTGGTCACCGGGAAGTTCAACGACTGGGCCAATTCGCGCAGCTGGGCAGAAGCATTGCCCTGTACCACGCCGCCACCGGAGTAGATCACCGGGCGTTTGGCCGCCAGCAGAAGGCTGGCCGCCTTTTTGATCTGGCCGCTATGGCCGCGACTGGCCGGGGTATACGAGCGCAGTTTGACCTTTTTCGGGTAGTTGTACTCGTACTTGTCGTGGGGGTTGGTCAAGTCTTTAGGCAGATCGACAACAACCGGGCCGGGGCGTCCGCTGGAGGCAATATAAAATGCCTTCTTGATAATCTCGGGGATTTCCGCCGTGCTGGTGACCTGAAAGCTGTGTTTCACGATCGGCCGGGAAATACCCAGCATATCGGTTTCCTGGAAGGCATCTTCGCCAATCAGGTGGCTCATGACCTGACCGGACAGCACCACCATCGGAATCGAGTCCATATAAGCCGTGGCAATACCGGTAATAGCGTTGGTCGCGCCGGGACCCGACGTTACCAACACCACACCGGGCTTGCCGGTGGCACGGGCGTAGCCGTCAGCGGCATGGGTTGCCGCCTGCTCGTGGCGCACCAGAATATGGGGCACCTTGCACTTATTGAATAACGCGTCGTAAATATGCAGTACCGCACCGCCGGGGTAGCCGAAGATGAATTCAACACCCTCATCTTCCAAGGCGCGTGCGATCATTTCACCGCCAGATAACAACTCCACTGAATGACCCTCGCTTCAATCTGAAAATAAATTTCGTCGCTGCGCCTCCGAATAACTCGGAAGCGCCTGTAAATGTGAACGCGCGTGATGTCGAAACACATACCTACCGAACACAACAACGGTGCGTTCGGGCGAATCGCCTAAATGCCACAAAAGGTGGCCTTTTATATGCCACGCGGGGTACGCGGGGCGGGCAATCTCGCAACACAGGTCATGTGTCTGCAGAGTGAATGGAACTACACCGGGTAGCAGCGCGACAGCTTGAGTCGCACTCTGTACATAGGCCGCAGGTAAGCGGCGCGAAAAACAGCCATCTCTACCCTTTCGGATAGACCGCGTATTTTTTAACCTGGCCCATTTTTTGTCAAGGTAAACCGACAGTAAAGCCAGTATTTTTAACCATTTACACCTTATCGAGCCTCATTTCACACTAATTGGCGCAGACGCTTTTTGCGCTGGGAGGCTTATCTGCCATAATTAGTCCACAAATCCGACTCGCGGTAGACCCGAATGACACACAAGCGCCTGCAAACAATTGGACTGGCACTGCTGATGACCCTGGGCAGTGCAGACTTGCTGGCGGGCAAAAGTGGCTACTACCGCTGGGTAGACGATGAAGGCGAAACCCACTTCACTCAAAAGCCGCCCCAGGGCAAGCCATCGGTGTTCATTGAAACCGTCAGTGGTCGTCAGGGCAAAGCCCCAAGCACAGAGCCCGCCCAGTCAGGCAGTAGCAACAGAGCCGCACCCGAGCCGGGTAAAATGGAAGTACTTCCACCCAAGAATCCCGAGTTGTGCACCCGGGCCAAGGGCAATATGGAGTCGCTGTCGATTTCCGGGGCACGCATCAAGGCAACCGGGAAAGACGGTGAAGCCCGCTACCTCACCCCCGAAGAAATCGAAGTGCAGAAGCAGCGCGCCAAGGACGTTATCGATATCCACTGCTAAGGCCCTAGATGCGCTGCCAGGCCCAAAACATTCCGATAAGGGTAATGACCGCCATCGCCGCGGGATTTACTCCCCGCTGATACCAAACCGCCCGCCGAAACAGGTAAAGTACCGGCAACACCAGCAACATCACCGCGATTTGCGCCACCTCAATACCGAGATTAAAGCTCGCCAGCGCCAGCACGGTATGCGGCCCCTCGGCGAGCAAGCCCGCCAACATGCTGGCGAAGCCAAAGCCGTGGATCAGCCCAAAACCCGCCGCCAACTGCCATTGCAGGTGATAACGGCTCCACAACCCCAGCACCGCGGCAATACTCACCGACAGGGCGATCACCAGCTCCACCGGCCCCGAAGGCAGGCGAACCCACGACAAACTGGCCGCCGTAAGGGTCAGGCTATGGGCCAGTGTGAATGCGGTGACAATTTTGCCGCACTGCCACAATAGCCCGGGCAAACGCGATGAAGCCGGCAGACGCGCCACCACCGGCAACAACAGCGCCAGCAGAAAAAGAATATGGTCATAACCGAAGACCAGGTGAATCACCCCTTGACCGAAAAAGTCCACCACGGTCTTCCACAGGCTATGTTGACCGAGCAGCAGTGGCGGTGAGTCTGGCGCCAATACCCCCACGTCAACAACCGCACCCCGTTCCACCCGGTACAGACTTCGGTGCAGCGGGTCGATGGCAAACAGCAACTCATAGGAGAGGCTGACACCCTGCACCTCGGCGGCGAGACAGGGCGACTCCAACTGCCACACCCCATACGCGCCATCGCTATGCTGAGTTACACCGGAGAGTGCCGCATTGACCGCACAGAACGCTCCGTCGCGCTGTAGCACGACAGCACCGAGAATATCCGCCGCCAGAGCCGCTTCGGCGGCACGCAGCTCACCCCACACCACTCGTCCATCGCCATTGCTGTCGATATTCTGCAAGCGTTGCAGGTCCTGCACCGCCACATCGAGACGCGCCGAGCCGTCGGTTATATACAAAAAGCTGTCGCTGGCCTTGTGGGCATGGGCGGTGCCCATAGTGAACACCACCAACAGAAGGAGAATCAGCGCAGACCTCGCCATCATGGTGCCTCCTCGCGACCGACAGCCCGCCGCGCCTCCTCGAGAAGTCGCCAGTCCGGCAGTTCTTTTTGCTCGGCCCAGTTGGCCTCAGCAAGCACCAAAGCCTCCTCCGGCCGCTCGGCAATTCGTAGCAGATAGCGGGCCTGAGCACGCTTGTGCAGGGCCTCCCCGCGCCATTCGGCTTCGGCAAAGCGCTCTGCCAAATAGGCTTGCAGGCGATGCAGACGACGACGCTCTTCGGCCTCGCCCGAAGCAACCCTGTCCACGCTCTGCTCCAGCGCTTCGGCATGGCACAGCGCAAGGGTGTCGATATGATCGAAACCTCTGCTGACCTCAAGGGCCTGTTCAGGATCGCCAGCGTACAACGCCGCGTCACACAGACGGCTGCGGGCATACAGGTCGCTGTCGTCCAGTTTGACGGCCAGCTGCCACAGGGCCACCGCGTCGCCAAGGGCTCTGCGCTCCCCGGCGTCGGCCAGGGTCACTGCGAGCCAGGGCGCGACGGCATCGCCGGCGACCACCGCCGACATCAATAATTGTTTCAGTTCGTTAAAGCTCTCTGCCGCGCCGGCATCGCCGGCACTGTGCAATTCCAGCTGATAGCGACAGCCCGATGCATAGCTGCTCGTTGATGGTATCGCCGCACAGGCAACTCGGGCAGTACCCATATCCAGCCGCACCAGAGCGATGCTATATTTCAGTAAGTATAGAGCCACGGCCTCCGGCTGCTGGCGCAGCGCCATATCTATCGCGACCATGGCATCGTCAAAACGGTGCAAACTTTGCGCGGTTCGCGCCTCCAGTTCGTAATATCGCGCTCCCCGTTGAGCTTTCGCAACACCATTCAACAGAATTTGGGCTTCGCCCAGGCGCCGCGGATCACCGCTTTGGTGAAATGCCCGCAGTGCCGTTTCCGCACGCCCCAACAGTCCAGCTGTCGGCTTATCGACGACACCATCAGCACTATCACCCCAGATATCGCCCTTGATTTCATACAGTACATCCTGCTCCGCCGGAACTGCCACAGGCGGTGCGGCTGTCGCCAAGGGCGCCCAAATCAGCAAGGCACACAGGTAAACGGGGCGCCATCGGCACCCCGTTTTCGCCTTAGCGCTATCACGCTCAGTTTTGCAGATATTCATCAAAGGACTGATTATCCGCAAACTGAATGTCCACGCCGTTCACCGCAAGCGGCGCATCGTCAGGACTGCGTTTGAACGCCTCATCAACCAGCGCTGAAAAGCTGCGGGCTTGCCCGGCTTCTGCGCCGGGGGCTGCCGCTGGCGAGCGACTGCTGTCGTCGTTGCAGGCACTCAGCGCCAGCAACGACGCAGCAAGTGCTATTCCGGTTAAATGTTTCATGGTCGCCTCCCTCAGTTATTCGCCAGTGTGTCGCCGGGCGAGCCGGGAACAGGCGTGTTCAGGTAGGGGAAGACGGTCAGGTAATCTGCCTGGCTGGGCATCGCACCATCATTCACCACCGCTCCCTCGTTCACCACAGTTGGGCTGGCGCCGCTGAGGTCACAGGTTTGCAGATTCAAGGCATTAGTGCCGTCAATCGCGCCTTCGGCTACGGTCAGTGCGATATCGACCACGTCATCATAGGGGCGACGACCATTGGGGAAACCCGCCAGATCACAGTCGAGGAAACCGAGGTTTTTCTGGCTTTCGATCGACACCGCCGCGATAGCTGTGTTCAAGCGCAACATCTCGCCCGGAGCTGGCGAATCAACCTGTGGTTTGGTCAGGCCATCGACACCGGTCACAAAGGCGGCCAACAGGTCGTTGCGCGGTGTCGCCGGTGCAGGAACGTCAAACAATACCTGAACCAAAACCGGCAGGGTCGGATACAACACATAGCTGCCGAAACTACCGACGTCGTTACTGGGCTCGCTGGCATTGAACTTGTCTTTATCAGTAATACCAATGACCACTTCATTAACCAGCGGGCTACCCAAACGGGATACCTGAGTCCACGCACCACCTTCTACCGAGGACCCTTTACCGTTGTCGCCGTCAGTCGGTCCGGCGGGTTCAGGGTTGAGAACACGCACCTGGGGCTTGCTCGCTGTCGTCCACGCCCCGATAACCGGATTGCTTCCCGCAGTCACACAGCTGATGGGCAACTCCAGCGCCAGTGAGGTGACGTTTTTGTCGCCAATGGTGTTCTGGCGACTATTGCGCGCGCCCAGTGGGTTTAGGTTGACCTGGTCAAACACCTCACCGAGGTTCACCACAAAACCTTCGCGGCGTTGACCGACAAACAATTTAGCCGATGTCGCACAGCCAGGCACATTCACATCATAGACAAACTGCTGGGCGTAGCCCGCGTAGTCCGGAATGGTTTTTTCACCCATATTATCGACCGGCTTGGTAAAACTGGTGCTGCCGTCGGACTGCTTGGTCACGCTGGCCTTGGTGCCTGTGCGGCGGTCACCGGTAACGACAGTCACGGTGTAATCTTCCACCACGTTTAACAAACCCGGGCTGGTACCCGAACCGCCGCCGACCGCTGCCAAAGGCACCTGAACCAAACCGTTACCGGTTTCAACGGCACCATTGGTAATCAAGCCGCTGGCGTTAGCCTGGGCGTATTTATTGCTGAATCGAAACTGAAAGGTCAGATCTTCAACGGCGTCGCCGTTGTTGTCGATATGAATTTCATAAAGCGCATTGGGATCCATGGTGAAATAGTTTGGACCACCATAGGGGTCCTGCAGGGGCTGGTAGTTGGCGATCAGCGTGACATAGTCGCCGCGATTGCCTTCGTAACTGCGGAACATATAAAAATCGGTGCCATCAACTTTTGGCGAACCGGCGATATAAGGCGCTTCACGGTGACTGGAGGCCATGGCGGAACTGGCGATAATACCGGCACTGAGCGCACCCAGCACGAGCACCTGGAGTGGGGAAGACAATTTCATGTAACACCTCGTTAGCGTTATGGCGATGTAGTGGAATCTACTTAGTGCCTACGCCACAACCCATGCTGCTGGATCACCGGTGAACAAAATAGTCTTGACGAAAAACTGCGCCAAATGAGGAAAAAGGACTGTACGATCGGCGCCCGGAGGGGCGCTACAGATAATATGAAAAGGCTTGCGCCAGGCCGGCCCGAAGGGTGGCGTCGGTGCAAACGGCCCGCCGCACCGATCTGGCGCAAACACTTTTCACCCTTATACTTACGCGGCGAACTGCAATCAGATCAGTATTCCCGCGGGATATTTCACTGCAAGGTCGCCGCCTTGAAACTGAGATGGTCGCCCTCGATGTCAGCCACGATACGCTGCCCCGGCAAAAACTCACCGCGAAGCAAGCGCTGCGCCAGCGGGTTTTCAAATTCCTGCTGAATCGCCCTTTTCAAGGGGCGCGCACCGTACACCGGATCGAAACCGATGCTCGCCAGCCGCTGCATTGCGGCGTCGCTGACATCCAGAGTCAGCTCGCGCTCCGCCAACCGCTGGTTCAGAATCTCCAGCTGAATACCGGCAATGGCCCGCACCTGCTCGCGATCCAGTGGCTCAAAGACCACCAGCTCATCCACCCGGTTGATAAACTCGGGGCGGAAATGGCGGCCGACCACATCCAGCACCGCATCGCGCACCGCCGGATAATCGCTACCGGCGCGGGTCATTTCCTGAATGACGTCGGAGCCGAGGTTAGAGGTCATCACAATCACTGTATTGCGAAAGTCCACGGTACGCCCCTGGCCATCGGTCAACCGGCCATCATCCAATACCTGCAATAGAATATTGAACACATCGGGGTGGGCCTTTTCGACCTCGTCCAGCAGCAACAGTGAATAGGGCCGGCGACGTACCGCTTCCGTCAAGTAGCCACCCTCTTCGTAACCGACATAACCCGGGGGCGCACCGATGAGCCGCGCCACCGAGTGTTTTTCCATAAACTCCGACATATCAATGCGCACCATGGCGTCGTCGCTATCGTAGAGGAAGCTCGCCAACGACTTGCACAGCTCGGTTTTACCCACACCAGTTGGCCCCAAAAACATAAACGAGCCATTGGGTCGGTTGGGGTCACTAAGCCCAGCCCGGCTGCGACGCACCGCATTGGAAACCGCGTCTACGGCCTCGTGCTGACCAACCACTCGGTGGTGAAGGGCCTCTTCCATACGCAGTAATTTGTCGCGCTCACCCTCCAGCATTTTGCTGATGGGAATACCTGTCCAGCGGGACACCACCTCGGCGACTTCCTCCTCGGAAACCTTGTTACGCAGCAATTGCATCTCGCCGTGTTCCACCGCGTCGGCCGAAGCCAACTGCTTTTCCAGGTTGGGAATCACCCCATATTGCAGCTCGGACATTTTGGTGAGGTCACCCGCGCGGCGGGCGGCATCAAGGTCGAGCCGCGCCTGCTCCAGCTCACCCTTGATTTGGGCGCTGCCGTGCAGGGTGGCCTTTTCCGCCTTCCAGATTTCATCGAAGTCGGCGAACTCCTTCTCGGCCTTGTCGATGTCGGCATCGAGTTTTTCCAACTGCTTTTTCGCCGCCTCGTCTTCGTCTTTTTTCACCGCCTCGCGCTGGATTTTCAGCTGAATAAGTCGCCGCTCCAGTTTGTCCATCACCTCGGGCTTGGAATCGATTTCCATACGAATGCGGCTCGCCGCTTCGTCGATCAGATCAATAGCCTTATCCGGCAACTGGCGGTCAGTGATATAGCGCTGGGACAGCTTTGTCGCCGCGATAATTGCCGAGTCGGTAATATCGACACCGTGATGCACCTCGTAGCGTTCCTTCAGGCCACGAAGAATGGCAATGGTGTCTTCTTCTGACGGCTCTTCCACCAGCACTTTTTGAAAGCGTCGCTCCAGCGCCGCATCCTTTTCAATATATTGACGGTATTCATTCAGCGTCGTCGCGCCCACGCAGTGGAGCTCGCCCCGCGCCAGCGCGGGCTTGAGCATATTGCCTGCGTCCATCGCGCCATCGGCTTTGCCAGCACCCACCATGGTGTGTAACTCGTCGATAAACAGAATGACCTGCCCCTCTTCCTTGGCCAATTCATTCAGCACCGATTTCAACCGTTCCTCGAAGTCGCCGCGAAATTTGGCACCGGCCAGCAACGCACCCAAATCCAGCGACAGCACACGCTTGCTTTTCAGGCCCTCCGGCACTTCGCCATTGATAATACGCTGGGCCAAACCTTCGACGATGGCGGTTTTACCCACCCCCGGCTCACCGATCAGCACCGGATTGTTTTTGGTACGGCGCTGCAAGACCTGAATAGTGCGGCGAATTTCATCGTCGCGACCAATAACCGGGTCGAGTTTGCCCGCCTCTGCGCGGGCGGTGAGGTCGATCGTGTATTTTTCCAATGCCTGGCGGTTTTCCTCCGCAGATGCATCATTCACCGGCTGCCCTCCACGGAGCTTTTCAATTACAGATTCCAGGGTCTGGCGCTGTATCCCCGACTTCTTCAACAGTTCAGCAACGGCGCCCCCCGCCTCGAGTATGGCCAGCACGACCAATTCGCTGGAGATATAGGCATCCTGCCGCTGCTGGGCCAATTTATCGGCAACATTGAACACTCGGCCAAGACCCTGAGACACGTGCACATCCCCCGGCGCGCCCTCCACCCGGGGCAGTTTATCCAGCGCCTGTTTCAGGCCCTGTTCCAACATGGGTATATTGCCCTGGGCCTGAGCCAACAGCGGTCGCACTGACCCGGAGCGGGTATTGAGCATCGACGACAACAGGTGCTCAGCTTCAATAAACTGGTGATCGCGCCCCAGGGCCAGCGACTGCGCATCGGCCAGAGCGCTTTGCAAGGATGTGGTAAAACGGTCTATACGCATATTCAGTAACTCCCTGACAAGCGCGTTATTTCCGCACTCGTATTGTGGTCTTTGCTGAATAAAAGATGGGGGTGAATCGCCACCTTTCAAGGTGGCCGGTAGTATTTTATGGGTTCTCGCTAATCCAGATCAGCGAGGCCTGGCGCCCGCAACGGGGCTCACGCCGATAGGAGAAAAAGCGCTCGGCGTCACCATAGGTGCAAAATTCGCCGCCATAAATCGCGCTGACGCCAAGGGCTTTCAGCTGCATCCGCGCCAGCGCGTAGAGGTCGGCGAAATAGCGGGTCACCCCCGCGCGATCAGTGTGGGGCGATGAAAAGGCACAGTTGATTTCGGCAGCGCTCGGCCCGGCAAAGTCGCGCAGAAAGGCTTCGCGCACTTCTGCCCCCACCTCAAAATACTCGGCTGAGATCGCCGGTCCCAGCCAGGCCAGCAGCTGCTGGCTCGGCGACATCATCTGTGCAACGGCTTTCAATAGAATGCCCTGACACAGGCCCCGCCAGCCGGCATGCACCGCCGCCACTTCAAAGCCACCGCGGTTACACAGCAGCACCGGCAGACAGTCAGCAGTGAGCACCGCGCTGGCAACTCCGCAGCGCCGACTGATACTCGCATCGGCATCGGGGCAAACAGCCAGGTCTATGTCCCGGTCCCGGGGCACCTCCACCAGAGTGGTGCTGTGGGTCTGATTCAGCCAGTACACCTCACGCAGCCCGTCAGCGGCCGCATTGGCGAGCAGGGCCCTGCGGTGCGCCTCCACCGCGCGGGGGTTGTCATCCACATGGCTGGCCAGATTAAAGCCGCTGTAGCGACTCTCCGGGGCGACTGACGCCCCCGCCGGCAACAGGCGGGTGGTCGCCAGTGCGCGAATATTATTGGGTGCCGGCCAGTCGGGGCGAATCAGCACAGCTTTTCCTCAGCGCGCAGCACCGCAAGCAAGCCCTGCATGTCCTCAGGCAACTCGCATTCCCAGCTCATGGTGTCGCCGCTGACCGGATGTTCCAGCTCCAGCCGCCGCGCGTGCAGGGCCTGGCGACGAAACCCGCGCAGGGTATCAACCAGTTCTGGGCTGGCCCCCTTGGGTAAGCGGGGACGGCCGGCATAGGTCGGGTCACCGACCAGTGGGTAGCGAATATGGGCCATATGCACGCGAATCTGATGGGTCCGGCCGGTTTCGAGAAAGCAGCGAATATGGGTGTGGTCGCGGAACCGACTCTGCACCCGATAGTGAGTAATCGCTTCCTTTCCACCTACCTGCATTACAGCCATCTTGGTACGATGTTGAGGGTGGCGTCCCATCGGCTCATCAACGATTCCGCCCCCGGTCATCCGCCCGAATACCACGGCGTCGTACTCCCGGTGTACATCCCTCGCCTGCAACTGGGCAACGAGATTGGCGTGGGCGGGCAGATTTTTCGCCGCCACCATCAATCCGGTGGTATCCCGGTCGAGACGGTGGACAATACCCGCCCGGGGCACGGCGTCAATACCGGGGCAGTGACTGAGCAGCGCATTGAGCAGTGTGCCACCAGGATTGCCGGCACCGGGGTGAACCACCAGCCCCGCCGGCTTGTTAATGACCAGAATGTCGTCATCTTCGTAAACAATATCCAGCTCGATATCTTCGGCTTCGTAGCGCCCTTCTGCCTGTAGCTGGGCGTCAATACGCAACTCCTGGCCGTCCATTACCTTGTCCTTGGGGCGGCAGGCCTTGCCGTCGAGGGTCAGTTCGCCACTTTTGATCCAGCTTTGCAGGCGGGAGCGGGAATACTCCGGGAACAAGCTGCTGGCCGCCTGGTCGAAGCGGGCGTGATTAAGCGACGCAGGTACAATTTCCTGCCTTTGGATGGTCTCTGTCATAGTGAATCTCCGAGGTCTTCTTTATACCACCCACACGCTGTGGTTAAATAGCAGGCCCTCGCGGTCGCAGGGTTTTTCCGCCATCTGGAACGGGTACATGAAAGCGTTAAATAATGTCGTAATAGTCCTACTCATCGCTGTCCTTGCGGGCTGCGCCAGTAAACCCAACAGGCAGGAGCAATCCGAGCGCGAGATATACGAAACCGCGCAAGGCTACCTGAACAGCAAGAACTTTTCACTCGCTGTGCAAAATCTTCAGCTTCTGGAGAGCCGCTACCCCTTTGGCCCGTACGCGGAACAGGCCCAGCTTGAAATTATCTACGCCTATTATCGCGGTGGCGATAACGAGGCCGCGGTCACCGCCGCAGACCGTTTTATTCGCCTTCACCCCCGCCACGAAAAGGTAGACTACGCCTATTATATGCGCGGCCTGGCCAATTACACCGAGGGCGAGGGGATTCTGGAACGTTTTATCCCCACAGATATGACCCAGCGCGACCCCGGGTCAGCGATTCAGTCCTTCGAGGACTTCCGCATGCTGCTCCAGCGCTTCCCCAACAGCCCTTACGCTGACGATGCCCGCGCGCGCATGGTCAACCTGCGCAACCGCTTGGCCCGCTATGAAATCAACGTGGCCAACTACTACTTCAAGCGCAAGGCCTACCTCGCCGCCGCCAACCGCGGCCGCTACGTGATCGAGAACCTGCCACAAACCCCGGCAGTACCCGATGCCCTGGCGGTCATGGTGCAGGCGTATTTACTACTGGGCATGGACGACCTGGCCGAGCAGTCATTGACGGTGTTGCGTAAAAACTACCCCGACCACCCCAACCTCGACAAAAAAGGCAACTTCGTCAGCAATGTCGGGCTGGATCAGGAAGGGTCGCTGGTGAACAAAGCCACCTTCGGACTGTTCGACCGCTATGAACCACCGCGTTTCGACAACCGCGATAAGGATAATAACTAGCGCGGGAGACGCTGGGCGGGAGACGCTAGACGCTAGACGCTAGACGCTAGACGCTAGACGCTAGACGCTAGACGCTAGACGCTAGACGCTAGAAAATGCTTGGTTTTACCAATATCGCAGTCAAGCGAATTCTCAGCATTTTCTATATTTTTTAAGCCCGGTCGGGCCGCCTTTGCGTCTCACGTCTCCCATCTAGCGTCCAGCCGCCCTTGGCGCCCCCACCTCAATCCCCAATCGGCCAGCGCTGGGTAATTGGATAGCGCCGGTCGCGACCGAAACCGCGTTCGGTAATCCGAGTGCCGATGGGCGACTGGCGACGCTTGTATTCACTCAGATCGACCAAACGCAGCACGCGGTAGACCATGTCGCGGTCGTAGCCCGCTTCGATAATCGTTTCCGCGCTTTCGTCGTGTTCGATGTAGCGCTCCAGTACCTTGTCGAGAATGGGGTAAGGCGGCAGGCTGTCTTCGTCTTTTTGGTCCGGCGCGAGTTCGGCTGAAGGCGGCCGGTCGATGACCCGCTGGGGAATGGCCGGCGAGCGGGTGTTGCGAAAGCGCGCCAGCTCAAATACACGGCATTTGGACACGTCTTTGAGTACGTCGAAGCCACCGGCCATGTCGCCGTAGAGGGTGGAGTAGCCCACCGCCACTTCGCTTTTGTTGCCGGTGGTCAGCACGAGGTAGCCCTTCTTGTTGGAAATGGCCATTAACAGCACGCCACGGCACCGGGCTTGAAGGTTTTCCTCGGTTTTGTCCACCGCCGTGCCGGCAAATTCGTCGGCCAGGGTTGCCATAAAGCTCTCGTAGATCGGCTCGATGGACAGGCACTGGTATTCAACACCCAACAATTCGGCCTGGGCCTCGGCGTCTTCTATACTCATTGACGAGGTATAACGAAACGGCATCATCACGGCCTGCACCCGCTCTGCGCCCAGAGCGTCCACGGCGATCGCCAGGGTCAAGCCCGAGTCAATACCGCCAGACAGGCCCAACACGACGCCTTTAAAGCCATTTTTCTCCACGTAGTCGCGCACACCCAGCACCAGGGTTTCGTATACATCCTCCAGCACCGGGCGCAAATCGGTGATCTCGGCTTCATCAAAGACCAGGCGCTTACCGTTCCAGTGGGCGGTGACACAGCCCAGATGCTCGACGTAGGCCGGACTCCGCGCCATCAGCTCGCCGCTTTTACTGACCACCATCGACGCGCCATCAAAGACCAGCTCGTCCTGACCGCCGACCAGGTTGCAATACACAATGGGCATACCGCCCTGCCAGGCCCGCTGTGCCAGCAAGGCTTCACGCTCGGCCTGCTTGCCCGCGTGAAAGGGCGAGGCGCTCATATTCAGCAACAACTGGGCACCTGCTGCCTTGGCCGCAGAGGTGGGGGCTTTCTCCCACACGTCTTCACAGATACTCAACGCCGTGGGAACACCGAAGACGTCGAACACCAGCGGTTCGCGGCCTTCGATAAAATAGCGCTTCTCGTCAAATACCCGGTAGTTGGGCAGACACTGCTTGTAATACTCGCACTGCAAACGCCCGCGGAAAAACACCCCCGCAGCGTTGTAGAGCCCCTCTTCTGCCACACGGGGGTAGCCCACTACCACATAGGCTTCAGCGCTGGCCTCGGCAATACGTGCCAGGGCCCGCTCCACCCGGTGTTTCAGGCTGCTGCGCAGCAGCAAATCCTCCGGGGGATAACCGGTTACCACCAATTCAGGAAAAAGAATCAGCTGAGGGGTATGCGCGGCGGTCGCAGAGGCCATCGCCTCGATGATTTTTTGGGTGTTACCCTCGATATCGCCCACTATGGGATTGATCTGGGCGGTTACGATTCGAAGCGATGTCATTCGGTCTTGTTCCTATGTTGAGCGCGAGCACCAAGCAGTGAACCTAGCCCGCGCGGCGACATTCTATCAAAACTCGGGGAGTGCATCCGCTTTCTGCTGCGGATACACTGGAGAATCCCTACTGTTCGGAAGGTTTATGGTGGTTGCAGCGGATTATTCCCAAAAAAATGCCGTAATGCGCGTGTACTCCTGTTATCGGCTGGTACTCGCCAATCTGCTGTTTTTCAGCTTTTTTATCACTGAACAGGACAACCTCATCGGCTCTGAAAGGCCCGGACTGTTTGTTCTGGTGTCCTTCGCCTACCTGGGCTATTCCCTGCTGGCTCTGTGCAAACACCTGCTGTCGCGGCGCGAGCCGTCGGACAACATCCTGTTCTTCGATTTTTTTATCGACGTCGGCGCGATTATGCTTATGGCCTACTGCTCAGGCAGTGGCGAATCTGGCTTGCCGCTGCTGCTGATCGTCAGTATCAGCGCCGCGAGCATGACCCTGCCGGCGAGGCTGTGCCTGTCGATTGCGTCTTTATCTACCATTACCACACTGGCCGATGCCGGTGCCCACAGCCTGAACGCCGGTACAGACACTCGGCAGTTCGTGGTTGCCGGCATGACCGGTATCGCCTATTTTTCCACCGCGCTGATCATTCGCTACCTCAGCGGCCGCATCACCAGTGCGCAGAATCTGGCGGAACGCCGCCGCTACGACCTGGAAACCCTGTCGGAAATCAACCAGAGCATTGTCCAGCGCATGCAGACCGGCATTGTGCTGATGTCTCGCAGCGGACGCATCAAGCTGTTGAACGCCGCCGCCGCAGAGCTATTGAATATTCGCTATCAACACGCCCCCCGCCAATTGTTCGCACCGCCACAATTGATTGAACTGGCGATGCGCGGTCGCAGCGCGTCAGAGGTGATTCAGCTTAATTCCACCGGGCTGGAATTACACATCAACCTGACCCATCTCGACCATAATTCCGAAGATGAGTGCCTGCTGTATATCGAAAATATCAGCAAGATCAACCAGCGCGCCCAGAACCTCAAACTAGCTTCCCTGGGCCGCTTCAGCGCGAGTATTGCCCATGAAATCCGCAATCCCCTTGCGGCCATCAGCCACGCGGCACAACTGCTGAAGGAAAACGAAAATCTGGATGTCGACGACCGCCGCTTTCTCGACATTATCCACAACAACAGTGTACGCATGGACGGCATTATAAAAAACATTTTGAATATGTCGCGAGGCAATCCACCACGACCACAACGTTTTTCACTGGTGGAACACCTCGACCAGTTTTGCCAGGAATGGCACTGCGAGCAGCGGGACAAGACCACACTGACCGTCTCTGGCCGGGAATTCAGTGGACAGGTCAATGTTGACCCCCATCAGCTGAATCAAATTCTGAGCAACCTCACCGAGAATGGCGTGCGCCATGCCATCGCCGCCCACGGCAGCGCCGAAATCCAATTTGTCATTTCTGTCGGCAGCGCTACCGGTGGCCCCTGTGTCGATGTCATCGACAGCGGCCCGGGCATTAACGAGGCCGATCACGACCGGATTTTCGAGCCCTTTTTTACCACCCAGACCCAGGGTAATGGTCTCGGCCTCTATTTGTGCCGGGAATTATGTCTCGCCAATCAGATTGCCATTTCTTATCAACGAGGAACCAGCAAGGAAAGTCGTTTTCGACTACAATTCGCCCATCCCGAACGGGGCACTTTCGCCGAATAACCCGGCCCCGAATATGGCCGTTGCCAATTTCGCTGACAACAGATAACAGGACCAATGACCAAGAAAACCGTATTGATCGTTGACGACGAGCCCGATATTCGCGAGTTGCTGGACATCACTATCGGGCGCATGGGCGTGCACACCGAATCTGTTGGCTGCGTACGCGACGCCCTGGCACTGCTGGGGGAGCAAGCCGTCCACCTGTGCCTGACTGACATTCGCTTGCCCGATGGCTCCGGCATCGACATCGTTCGCCATATTCAAGACAACAACCGCGATACCGCCGTGGCGGTCCTCACCGCCTACGGCAGCACCGAACTGGCGGTGGAAGCCCTGAAAGCCGGGGCCTTTGACTTTATCAACAAGCCGGTGTCGATCGAACAACTGCGCAATACCGTCACCACGGCCCTGCGCCTGGAAAGCGGCGAACCCAGGGTCGATAGCAGCAGCCATACCCGCTTGCTCGGTGAAACTCCGGTGATCCGCCAACTGCGCGAACAAATCACCAAATTGGCGCGCAGCCAGGCACCGGTCTATATCAGCGGTGAGTCCGGCAGCGGCAAGGAGGTGGTCGCCCGCTTGATTCACGCCAACGGGCCGCGCAGCAGTGCCCCCTTTGTACCGGTTAACTGTGGCGCCATTCCCGGCGAGCTGGTAGAGAGCGAATTTTTCGGCCATGTTAAAGGCAGCTTCACCGGCGCCTACGACAACAAGGAAGGACTGTTCGAGGCGGCCAACGGCGGCACTCTGTTTCTGGACGAGGTCGCGGATTTGCCGCTAAACATGCAGGTTAAGTTGCTGCGGGCGATTCAGGAAAAGGCCGTGCGGCGCATCGGCTCAAATCAGGAAATTCCCGTGGATGTGCGTATTCTCAGTGCCACCCACCGCGATCTGGCCAAGGAGGTCGCCGCCGAGCACTTCCGCAGCGACCTGTTCTATCGCATCAATGTTATCGAGGTGCAGGTGCCCAGCCTGCGGGAACGGGGTAGCGACATTCCGCTACTGGCGCGTTTTATGCTCGACAAGCTGGCGCAGAGCTGGGGAATTGAAGCCCCGGAGCTCAACCCTTCTGCTCTGGAAGCCCTGACACGCTACAGTTTTCCCGGCAATGTGCGGGAGCTGGAAAATATTATTGAGCGAGCGGCAACCCTGTGCGAAAACAATATTATCGTGGCGGCAGACTTGTCGCTGCCCGATAGCAGCGTGCCCGCAACAGTCGGCGCGGATCAGGGGCCTTCGCTGCTCGGTCAGGCAAAGGGCGATATCGAGGGCTATCTGGCAGGCATCGAGCAGCATATTCTGCGGGATGCGCTGTCCGCCAACGACGGCAATAAAACCGAGACCGCCCATATGCTCGGGCTGACCTTCCGGCAATTGCGCTATAAACTGCAAAAATATAATTTCGACTAGGGCCTGATAACACTCGCCTCTATCAGTTTATTTGTAGTACCAGTACGTCCGTTTGCGTGCGCCGGAGAGGTCCAAAGCCGGTGTTGAGGGCGTAAACGGCGATGGCCCGGTGCCTCCGATAATAAAGGGCACCGTTTTGCCATCGATATCCACAAGGCCCGCAATCGGCGATGGTGGCAGCCCTCCGCCCACAAACTCATTGCGCTGACGCTCACCCGTGACCAAACTGACAATGTAGGCTCCCGCATTGCCCAAATTAGCGGTACAGGAACCCGACGCCGGCACATCCGGCTGATTGGTACCAAAATAGACCTTGCCCGCCACCGTCAGCGGCGCATTTACCCCTTTTTCTCCAGGCAACAGGTCAAAATAATACCCGGCAATGGTGCTCGACTGACCATCAAAGTAGAGGGCACCTACACTGTCGGCACTGGCACAGTCCACCGCACTGCCGCCGGCGTCTGCGCACTGCAACACTGACTGATCGACCAGATCAGACATGGTGACCGTGGTGTACGAGGCGGGAACCGACTTACCCAGGTTTTTATCCATTACCATAAAGAATCGGTTCTGCACGTTAAAGGACAGGCCCGGAGTCGTGTCGGCGGTATACAGCGGGTGCTCACGATCTCCGGATACCGCAACAACGGCATCGAAGTTTCCGGTAGGAATAACATCGGGTGGAAACAGGAACTTACGCGCATTGTTACCCGTGCCACCCAGGCTGGCTAATTTCGTCACCGCCACGTCGCTGAAGGCCGGGCTGGTTGATGACACCGGCTCGAGATCTACCCGCCAGATATTCCCGCCGACATCGTTGGCATAAAGACGCTCGATATAGCCATCCAGGTCGCGATCCAGCAGTGTGATAGACGCCGGTATTGAGTGATTCATATCGCTGACGGCCAGGCAGTGCCCCCCGGACACGGTGGTCACTCCGCTACAACTTTTCAAGCCAGCCCAAACAACACCGCCAGTAACCGAGTCGAGAATGATAATGCCCCTGCCCTGGGTATCGCTGGCCGGAGCCGGCTCGGCATCCTGCGCCGGATCATAGCCAGCGCCCAACACCAGTACCGGGTTCGCGTAACCCTTTATCAGTGCAATTTGCGCCTGCGACCATGTCTGCCCCAACTCGGGGATCTCAGCCTCGCTGATACGCCACAGGAATTTGGGGCTGGTCGGTGTGGTCACATCCAACGCATAGATAAAACGTCCACCGCGACGGGCCGACATATAAATATACGATTTACCGGCGGTAGGGCTACTACTCCGTTTATCTTGCAGCACCGTGGTATTACCGTCGAAAAAGTAATCCCGCGGCTCCGCATCCGGGTCTGTCACATTGGGGTAGCTCACCAATGGGCTGTTGTTGAATTGACGCTTGAGCTTGGGGAAGAACTCCGGCGCGACAAAGCTCCACAATTCGCCGCCGGGTTGCACACTGCCTACATTGCTCTGCTGATTGCCATTTACCGCATGGAAATGGCCGTCGTTCGAGCCGTAGAACAGCACCACCCCGGTAGAACCACCATAATTGATAACCGCTGGACGCGAGTGCAATACATCGGCATGGATGGAGCCGCGCGCGCTGATAGGGCAGTCACTGTCGCGGGATTCCGGCGGGCACGGCCCTCGACGGCTCTCGTTGCCCACGATGTCGTCACCGCGCACCCAGTCGATCAGATTCGCCGCCGACAGGGTTTCCACACTGCTGCCACAACTGATCCCGGCACCCTCTATCATCACGTAGTTGCCAATAGTCATCGCAAAACTGTTGGCACTCTCTATACTCGCCACGCTACCCAGCACCTCCCCCGTCACCGAGGCGAGGTTATAGGTGTTGGTGGTGCCGGATGCTGTGCAATTATCCAGAGTTACCGCGTCGCCCTGTGCCAATGAATGCGCGCTCTGGGTCACGGTGAGCTTATTGGTCACCCGCAGCACTTCAATGCCGGTGTAACTTGCCCCGGAGGGAATATCCTTACTATTTACGGTAAAGGAATTCGCGGTGACATTGGACACCGTACAGGGGGTACTCGAGGTACAGACCTGCTTGTTGGTATTCAGCGAGTCATTCCAGGCCCCGTTGACAATCAACTTGTCAGACGCCGCATTAATCACCATGGTGCCATCGTGGGTGATGACGCAGCTACGCCCGTTACCCGATCCCGAACAGGAGGTGGAGAGATCCATTGCCGGCTCGTAATCACCGCCACTCAGGCTCGCAGCCCCCCCCGCTGTCCCCGCTCCGAGCATAGTAGTGAAGTTATTGACCAAGGTGGTATTGTCGGTGGAAAACGCATTCAGCGCCGCCCCCCCTGTCGGACACGAGCCCGTGGCATTACAGGTATACACCCGGCGCTGGTCAGAACTGAGCAGGTTATCAACCCTTAAAATTTGACCCACCCCGCCTTTTTCAACCAATTCTCCATCCGGGGCGTCTTTCTTGAAGGCCTGACCTTCCGGGCTGTTTCGCCAAAAACCATCGCTGGGCCAGGCGCTGATGAGGGTGCCCGAACTGTCCTTCGGCGCATTGGTCGTCCAGAAACTGCGCGCCAATGGCTCGATAGAACCGGTCAGGGGATTGATCGCTGATTCAACGACACCACTCACATCCTGGTCGGCGTCTGCCAGTACAATATTGCCGCCGGCATCAAAACCCAACTGGTATTGCTTGACGTTACCGTTCCATCGCGGCGCCGCGTCGCCGTCGGGGCGGAAGTTGGCAATATAGACCTGGTTGAGGAAGGTGCCCTGGGTGTTGGCACTGACCGGCAAGGTCGCGGAGGAGAAGGCACTGTTGACATCCTGCACCTCATTAAATATCTGTAGAAAAATTGCCTGTAGGCCCGCGTGATTCGCAGCGGTCACCTTAAAGGCCTTACCACCGCCCTCCAGTGCTAAATCGGCAAGAAAATTAATTTCCCCCGCCAGCTTTGCTTCCAGTGCAGAATCAAAAACCGCGATGGAATAGGTGGTGATATTGCGGTCAGATTGACTACTGTCACTGGTATCCACCAGATTCATAAATCGCGTCCACTCATCGCCCCAATAGGAATTATTCGACGCATCGGAATTGTTTAATTGGGTTACGGCTCTCGGCGTAGCGAAAAAGTTGTATTGCTCGGAGCTGGTCGAATAACCAAACTTATCAGTCAACTGGGCCTTGAGTAAAACATCGGGATTACCGGTACCGTCTTTGACATTGGCCGTTTCCTTGGTGGCATTGCCGATATACACCAATACCGCATCCCGGCAATCGGTAGCGGATTCGGCCAGCTGTGAGTAATCCACCCCCGAGCAGGACGTGGGCAGACCATTCAACATTGCCCAGCTCTCGGCGATTAGATCGCCCAGTCGAGTTTGGTTACCGAGATCACTCTTGTCCATGCTTTTGAGCAAGCGAATAAAATCATTGATCCCCGCCTCATCCATCAACACCGGTGGTACCAATAAAAAGCCGCAGCGGTTGTCACCGTTGCCCAGTGTCGTGCCATTGTCAAAACTGCTGAAGGAGTTCTGGTTGAACACCATCAGACCAATTTTAATAGCGCCCAGTAAATAGTCATTCTCGGGTTCGAGCAGCGACAGCATGGTATTGACCATGGCGCACTGTTCCATTCCCCCAACTGTACTGCCGAGATTGGGAACCCCGAGATCATCGGCGTACAGACAACCGTGCACCACATTCGCATTGGAGTTGGCCGAGCTGTGCCAGCCCAATAACACTGTCGGCGGGTTCGCCCCACCCGGAGTGATCCCGGCGAACAGATCAATATCTTCCGCAAGTACTGATGACGACAGCAGTAGCACTGCTATCAGACTTATTCCTGTACGAAGCATGTTTTTCATCATATTACCGCTCTCGATAACGCCGGAATGTCCCGACGACACCAAAGAGTCACCGACGGAACGCCGGCGACCTAATTCAAACAGGGTGTACCAATAATGGCTTTTACATACACCCCTTGATGCATTTCTATATTGGTCGAAGTCGCCACGTCATTCACCGTAGACATCACATCCCAGGTCATTTTCGCGCACCAGGAGTTGCCCTGCAGGGCAGTGGAGTCATCAGTGAGAGTGCCTCCGCTCGATGACTGGCCGGTACCCAAACACTGGGCGTCCTCAGCTTTGGAAATATCCAGCTCCTGTTGTTTGATCGGCCCCGAGCGCATGCAGGTAGGAGGCGCGACAACGGCGACCATGTCGGCGACACCGTCACCGTTAAAATCGGTTTCAAACTCGCTGGGCAGGGTGGGCAGCGGAATGGCAAAGTTGGCGGGGTTACTCAAGTAGGACTCCAGCGAATTCCGTGCACTGGCCTTCGCCTCAAGCCGATACTGCTGGTTCCCGGCAATTTTAAAATTGATATTACTGCTGCCGATCATGGCCACCACGATCACGCTGAATATTCCCAGCATAATCAACACCACGATCAACACGACACCGGACTCACCTGGCTTTTTCATCACTCACGGGGCCCCGCTACATTGGGTAACATGATTACCGACGAACTGACCTGACGCTTGAAACGATCATCGAATGGTCCCACCCGCGCCGCGCGCCCGATATCGTAGGTGTCGTCGGCCACCGCCTCCAGAGTCTCGGTTTCGGCTCTGACCAACAGGTGAACTTTTATCGCCACCACATTTTGCCAATTTTCCACCGGGGTCGCCGACCAACCCGCTACAGCACAACCGGCGGGAGCCGCCGCTAGCGCAGGGTTGTCGACATAGCAGTCGGGGCTACCATCACCCGTCAAGTCCAGTCCGTATTGAAAGTGCATATCCTCAACACCCGACACCAGCGCTTCGACACTGAGTGTGCCGTTGGCATATCGCGCAAACTTCAGTGTCGGGCGCCCATCGCCACCGTTGCTACAGTCTTCGCAAGTACTGAGGAAATAACTGGTCACCTGATATGGCCATGCTACCGCCGGGGCGTCACAGGCTTTATTGCGCAGGGTCAGCTGAACCGGATCGGTATGAAGAAGATAAGGCGATGCATCGAGGGCACACAGGGCAATTTGTAGATAAGGCGTGGTGTTCGATGCAGCAATGTCGGCGACCGCAACGGGGGTCACATCAACCCGCCGAACCGTAAGAACCTCGGCATTCGCCACGGGGCTTTCCGCAGCAATACAGTCAGGGAGGGGGTCACCTGCCGCAACACCCGACACCGGTACGGGCAGCTCGATTGTCCCACTATCAAACCCCAGATTCGCGGCCAGCCCACTGTCGTCACAGGGGTCGGTTAACTGGTAATCTCCAATACCCACTCCCGGATGATATTCTCCAAAGAAGCCCGCTACCGCCACATCTTCATTGAACAAAAACATCGAATAACGGGCATTTTCAATCTGCTCTGAGGAGGTCGCCAGCCGGGTTCGCGTGGCACTCACTGCGGCGACCAGCGAGATAATCCCGATCAGCATGAATGCGCCAATACTCATGGAAATCAACAATTCGATAAGCGATAGTCCGCGCTGATGTTGCCGTGGAGCAATCATGACAGATCACCTATCTGAACCACCGCACTCACCACCCGGCGCTGCCGGTCATCATCCCCGTATTGATTCTGACCACATAGCAGGTTTGCTGCAGGCGCGGTGCTCTCGCTCATTCCCTGCCAGACCACCGTCACTCGATAGCGCCGATCAACGGCATCAATCTGCTCTATGCAGCCCCGCGCGCCAACCATCGCACCGATATTTTCATCGTCCTCATTCTGTCGCGCCGCACCTAACAGCGCGGCGTTCCATTCAGCCAAATCAAGATTTGCAGTGGCCCGTTGTTCTGCGGTGCCCAAGGTACAGGCCGTCGGCGCCGCCGCCCCGGTGCCCAGCACTCGGCCATTGGCCGCATCGGAATAACAGTCCACTACCTGCCTGTTGGCATTAATACGATCGGTAATGTCCTGAACCAGATTCAGTGCCTGTAAGCGCTGAAAGGCGTCCACTTCCTGCTGTACGGTTCGCACAATCAGCCCCGCAGCACCCATCATGCCCACTAGCGCAATGACCAGTGCAACCAGCACTTCGATAAGCGTAAAACCGCCGCTTCGACTGCGTGTCATCAGCAAGGCCCCTTTTTACTGCGGGCTTTCCCGCTCAAGCTAATCTCTACACAGTAATCGGAAGCACCACTGCCCGTAGTAGGCGCAATAGCAAAACTCACCGATGTCGCCGCTCGACCCGAGGGATTAAACACCAGGGCATTGGCCGCACTGGTAATGGTCAGCGACGATACAGCCGGCTCACTGCGTAACACAGTCGCGCCCTGAGCAACCTGCCAGCCCTCTTCCCAGCTGGCTCCCACTCGGCTAACAGTAATATTGCTGTTGCGCTTGATGGCCTCACTGCGCGCCAGATCCAATGAAGAACGCAAATTGTCTACGGCACTGCGCGCACGCTGGGACTCAATAAGCTGTGTAAATGAGGGAGCAGCGATACTGGCCAGTATCGCTACGATCGCCATTACCACCAGGAGCTCCATCAAGGTGAACCCCCTCACGGCTGCTCGGCCTAATCCCAGCATCGTGTTGCACCGGCAGCGTGGCCCTTTTCCCCGCGACTGTTCAGCGTCAGGGTGCCACAGGCGTCACTGGTCTGCCCCCCGGATGCCGCCGGCGCTGCAGAGAGTGTATAAGTGGGCGGTGTGGCCGCATTATTTGCCGCCACAGTAATAGTGTATTTCGCCGCGATTTCTGCAGGCACCGCGACCCCGAGAGTCGCGATATCGACTGCATAAGCGCGGCGTTCGAGGAATCGGCGCTCTTGCATATTTGCCAGTTCCAGCAGGTAGCTTGCCGCCGCCGCGCGATTACTGCGCTGCATGTGCCCGTTATAGCTTGGCAATGCAATTGCCATAAGGATGGCAATAATCGCCGCCGTAATCATCACCTCAATTAAGGTAAAGCCCGCGTGCTCATTTCTTTTATGCTTCACTGTGTTGAGTCCCTGACGCTACTGGGGCTACAAACAGTTGAAAAAAACCGCTATTGACGGCATTCCATTACGAGTAATAGCTTCCCTGCTAACTCCGTGACAAACAGCATTGATTTATTTCGACAGCCTGTAGATATTCTGAAAACACCTTAAAACTAGGATACTGGGGCAACTGTTAAAAGTACAAAGCCAATGCGCGAATTCGCGCACTATTACACACTTGCCAACAATACCTATTGCTGTGACACCGGCACCAGCCCTTATGTCATAGCGACACGTCCGGAGGAAAACGCCGGGTCAGCGTCGCCAGCAGTCGGCGAGGCTACGATTCGAACCACTGGGCTTATCACTTAACGACACCACCCCGGTCTCATCGAGATTAAAGTTGCCGCAGTCGTCACCGGTCATTGCGCCCGCCCGCACAGCCCTGAGGATATAGCGGTTGTCCGAGGCCGCAGTGACCACAATATTGTAGTAGGCAGTGCCACTTTCAGGCACCTGTGTACGGTATACCGCCGGTAGCTGCCCACTGCCCGCGGCGGTGGTGTAACGGCCATTCGCGGAATAGAATCGCTCAAGTGCCTGCGCCGCCGTCAACAAGGCCCCGGCGGCTTCACTGCGGCGCGCCTTGGCCACCTGTTCCTGATACGTTGGCACCGCCACCGCCGCAAGAATGCCCACGATCGCCACTGCTATCAGTAACTCAATGAGTGTAAACCCTTTTAGCCGCACACTTTTCGCTCCCATTTATTATCACTCTCACAGCTTAGCCTGTTTCATTGCAGCTGCCGCCAGGACTGCCGCCCCGGATACCTGAGGCCACCGGCATCCTCGGTAATCACACCAATCGTACCACTAGTTCCCGAGGTGTACTTATATTCCACTTTCCCGGCGCCAAGAACACCCGGCGTTTTAATCATTTCGTCGCTGCCGACACCGCTGACCGAATAAAAGTGGCCGTTGACTTCCACCATGTCGCCGTCATCAATTATCCCGTCGCTGTTGGTATCCAGCACCGGGTCGGCAATCATACCGCCATTTAACGCATCGACTTCCATCAACCAGCTGCGTCCACCAAAACCGCACCGGCTTTCACTGGGAATAATCGACGCAAAGATGACGCGCCCACTGCGCAGCAGCGGCGCAGACACCACACGTTCACCTTCTGCCCGGCCATCGGGCGGAGTTAAGCGCAGATGCCAGCCAGCGGCCGGAACGGCATCCGCGCTGTTGTTGCTGACCACTCGAACAGGCTCGGCAGTGCTGCCCCCGCTTTGGGTGGCGGCCCTTCCTTCAAAGATTACCGTCTGTGATACCAGACTTGATTTGGTGGTGATGCGCTCTCCGTTGTCCCTCACCCCATAGAAATCGAGAATCTGCGGACTCGAGGGCAACACCGCATCGTCGGTGGTGAAATATCGGCCGGTGCCGAAGTAAACCAGGTAGCCACCGTCGGGGTGACGCCCCACCGTGGGTCGAGTGGTGATCGGCTGACCACGACCATTGCCATCCACCGCTCTGAACAGCGGGGCAGGGTCACCGACTTCGGTATAGGCCACTGACCAAGCACTGATGTTGTCGCCACGAAGGTCGAACTTCCACATATTTCCCGCCAGATCGCCGGCGTAGACAAAGTCGGTAACGCGGTCGTTGTCGACATCCACCGGCACCGGCGTACCCAGGCTGTTACCTTCGCCACTTTGCTCCGTATCAATTGCCTTTAGCAGTGCCCCGGTAGCGAGGTCGACAATAAACAGTTTAACGCTGTCACCGGAGTCGTAGCCATTACCGAATACCGCGACCCAGCGGTTGTCTGCCTTGAGTCGCGCAATAACCGGCTGACTCAAGCTAATACCGAGTTGATGAGTGTCGGCCTCATCAGTGGCGAACTCCCACAGCAGGTTGCCTTTACCGAAACTGTCGGGGCTGCTGACATCCAGAGCGAAGACCGAGCGCCCTCCCGCAGCCAGCGAACTGACGAGCACCGTTTTCCAGGCGTTATTGAGATAGGCATCCATAGCTCGGGGCGAGCCATCCACGAAATACCGATGCTGGTATTGAGAGTCGGTCAGGCTGTACAAACGGGGATACACCCCAAGCGGAATATAGGCCAGCATCTCCTTACCGGTTTCCGCATGGAAGCCATGGAGCATGCCGTCGTTGGCACCCACGTATATCATCGGCGCTCGGCTTTCCTTGGTTTTGAGAAAGCTGTTATAGCTAACGCCTTCGGCACCCGGCAATATGCCCAGACCGAAGTTTTCTGCGCCGACGAAAAATGGATCAGAATTGACAATGTCGCCTAACACCGCGACGCGCTCTCGGTATTTTAAGCCGGCGTTACGGGTGTCGCCGCGCAGCCATTGAATCGCATCCTGCCCCTCGGATTCGGCGCCACCATCACTCAAAAAAGCCCGCTGCTCGTCGGTTAAATCCGTCCACTTTGCGACTTCGAACGCCTCTGCAGAGGTACTGACGTCCCCCTGATTGCCAACGCCGGTGATGATATTCCGCTGCGGTGCACTGGGGACAGTGTCATTGCTGTCCCACACTGCCTGCCCCAACTGACCATCGCTGCGAAGGCGATAGGCCACTAGCCGCCCGCTCCAGTCAGCACTGTTGAAACTGGCCTGGTAAATCAGCGTGCCGGAATCCAGTCGCGTCGAGTTGGCGGCAATTGATGAGGCCGACGACTTGCTTTGATCTGCAATGTTTTGCAATACCGCCGACAGTTCCGCAGCAAAGGTGTCGGGGTCCGCCGCGCTAAAGAAACCTCCGCGGCTGTTGACCGCTGCATGCAGCAGGTCATCAATTTTATAGCCTTCCCTCACGGTGGGGTCCGGCCAGCTCAGCGCCTCGCCCGTGCCCACAGCAGCAAAGGCTGCAGAGGGTTCAACCGTGCCGTAGACTCCGAGCCCCACGCCGTAGGTTGTCATATGCTGCCAAAACGCCGGGTTGTCACGGGTCACGGCAACAACGTTATCCAGATCACCGCGTAAATCCCGCTTCCAGTAATACATTGCGACGTCAGCGAGGGTATCGCTGTAGTCATCGGCAAACGGCGAACTGGCGGTATAGGTATACGCCGCTCCGGTTGGCCCACTATGGCTGGGCGAGCTTGTGCCATCATTGTTGTTTTTGGCATCGCCGTTGGCATCATTGCTGTCGCCGCTACTCCAATAGCCATCGGTCATCAATACCGCGTAATTACGTCGACAGGCCAACTGATCGTCACCATTATCCACACCCGGTGTCGCACTCCAGGGGCCCTTATTGTCACGGCGCTGGAAATACTGCCCCACATCATCCAGCGCCCGGCGCAAGGGTGTTCCTTCGGCGGGAATATCCCGCTGATACAGCAAATTATAAAAGTGTTCGCGGCTGTCCCCATTGAAGTTGCGCACACCGCTGACGATCGTCCGGCTATCATGCCCATCGACACGGTGCTCACTTTGGTTAATAGCGCTGAAACCCACACGCAATCCCGCGCCCTGTTCGTAAAAGGCGAAACCACTCCCCGCCCGCGCCATATTGATACGCGAGCGATAGTAGGTATACCAGTTGGCAAAATTCTGCAGCTCTTCCGCATAGGTGCAGGTCGCGTTTTCCGCATCGGCGCAGTCGTCCCGAGCCTCTCGACCATGACCGATATAAACAGAGGTCGTCGGTCGAATCTCCACGGCGGAATAGTTAGCCCAAAGCCAGTCACTTCCTCCGTTATGCCAGAAGTATTTCGCTGGCCAAAAATTTTTGCCGTCACTGCTAACACTACAGGAGCCACTGCTGTTGCAGTCCACCCATTGATTCCCGTTATAGTTACTGTTCAGAACGGTCAGATTGCGGCACCTTGCGGCATCGTATGACTCTGAGCGTCTCTCAGGATGATGAAGGGCACAGCTGGGGTCGGCATTCGGGTAGGTACTGCCATCAGCCTTTATCCAGGGCGCGTAGGTTCTTCCGGGGTCGTAGTACACTTTGTTCACCTGGGGTGAACGACTGCGGGCATTGTAGGCAGAACCCGCCGCTACCGTAGGCACCCGGTTAGTGTAATCACTCCCGCCGTATACCCCGTTCGCGCGAGGGAAGATATAGCGTGCTGAGGACAGAATGATACTGTCGGGCATCAACTCAAATTGCATCGAACCCGAGTCGTCCAGAATATACATCACATTGGGTTCGGAGGGCTGCGTGAGAAACAATGGCGCCTGTGCGACTGCTGTTGACGGTGCCGGAGCGGTACAGCCCTCAAGTTCCCCGTAGACTTTGAATCTGGCCTTGCAGGTATAGCCATCGTCGTCGCGGTTATATACCGTCAGCACATTATCACCATTGGTGTCATGATATGAGCGTGGGGGGCAGGCGTGACGATCGGGATTTTTTAATTCAAATACTTCAATGCGCGCAATGCTTTTCAGCTCGCCGAAGGTATAGCTGTCGTTTCTTTTATTTTTGCCCACATACTCATCGGTGATACGTTCGACGCTGCACGACAACGCCGTTACGGGCAGCGCCCACAGGCTGGCCAGCACCAGCAACATGGACAACACCAACTCCATGGCTTTCCACCTCCCTGTTCACGTTTCGTCGTCCTGACTCACGTATTATTCATTGTTGCGGTTAAAGGTTGTGCTCAACACCACCATTGTTCTGTCACTAAAGCCGTAGCCCCTGGCAGTGACGCGATACAAATCCAAGGGGATGACCGGCTGATCTGAATCGAGGGATCGGTTTTCGTCCTCAATTTCCAGCTGTTCCAGAATGTACTCGGGCTGTTTGACCACACCCGGCATATCCGTTGCGATAGTCACCCAGCCCACCGACTTTTTGTCTGCCCAATCCGGCGCCGCACATGCAGTACGGGTATCACCAGGATTCGCACAGGCAATATAGTTGCCATTGGTGCCATTAAACACACCGATAGCGCCGGCCGGGGCCAAGCGCGCCTCGGCCTGACGCAGCGCTGCCTCCGCCGCCTGAAACGCAATACTGGCGTCCTTGGCATTGCCCGACATCCGCTCCTGCATGGTGGCGGTCTGCATCGACGACACACCGATCACCGCCAGTATCACCATAAAGATCAAGGCGACAATCAGGGCTGCGCCGCGCTGACGGCCCAGTGTGATCTCGCTGCTAAAATGTCGTATACCCGTCACGGCAATTTATTCCTCAGCGCAAATACATTGGTGAACACCTGACGCATCCTTCCATCGGGGTTGGCGACCGCATTGCCATTGATATCGATCACCCGCTGCGCGTCACCACTGCCATCCTCGCCAACTACCCCGCCCTGATTGGCCACCACAGTAAGCTGGGCCTTTACGCTGACCACCTGCCCCCAATTCGGAGTGACTCCGGGGTTGGCGGAAATTGCGCTGGCATCCAGGTACTGGTTGATAGAAAAGTCGCCGTTGGTATCAACCCCGTAAAGCAACTGAAGGTTTTCTACACCCTCGACCAGCTCTATTGCAGCACCCAGTACACCGCCGCCCCCAACCCCGCGCCGCCGCAGGAACAGGCTGCTTATCGGGTCACCGGCGTCATTGGCACGCCCGGTATCACGGACGAACAAACGCACTTCATCCAGGCCCAGAATTTCGGCGCCGGGACCAAAGGAGCCACTGTTGCGACGGCTCTGGCTGTTGTATTCCCCCTCGGCGTGAACCAGAACAGTAGGACCTTTCCCCGCCTTCTTCGGCTCGTTGCTCACGCGAAAAATCGCCGCCTTTTGGCAATCCGCCAGCAACACAAAATCGCCCTGCTCAAACCCTGCGACATTGTCGCTGATGTTCACCAGTGTGGCAGAGTCATCAGTCGCACTTTCAATCCGCGCATTACTGTCGGAGCCGCGCCGCAATATCAGTACATCGGTACCAGGCTGCGCGCCCCAGGCGTTGTCATCGCCGACATCGTTGGCGCCGCTAATCATGTCCTGGGGCGTAAAATTTACCGCGTCGGCAGGCAGGGCAATAATTTCCACCGCATCGCGAAAATTGTCTTCGCTCTCCCGGCCAAGCCCCCTGGACGCACAGCCCATATAACCTGACATGCGAACTTCCCTGGCAATAAAATGCATGGAGAAACGCCCGGTTTCCTGCACCTGTGCCAGCGAATCCTGAATCTGCGAACTGGTGCTGCTGGCCAAAAACACCTGAATTACCGCGGCACTCAACAGCAGGCCGAGGGTAACGGATATCATAAGTTCAACAAGGCCGAAGCCGCGCTGCCTGCTGTGGGTCACGGCGCTATAACTCCGTCACAAATACAAAGGTCTGGTTGTCGTCGGCGTTCTGTTCGCGGGTCTCCCGCAGACGCCCCTCGTCCCACTGAATGGTAATGGTAAAACGCGTGTTGACCCGCACCACCGAACCATCGCCCGAGGGCAGTCGCCGCGCCAATTCAGTCAACCACTCGCGGCGATCTGCAGCGGGAATATCGTCACCACTGGGTGCATTGGCATCCATCGGCAGGTCGTAAAGCCCGGCCAGCGCCGCGCCGCGGTTGGCGCGAATTCTATCGGCCATATCATTGGCCAGAAATACCGCCATCGAACGCACATGGGCGGCTTGATTAAACTTTACCGCATTCAATTGCAGAGCAGCCGCGCCCAGCACACCGGTAGTCGTCACCAATACCGCCACCATTACTTCGATCAGCGATACCCCCAGTTGCGAGCGCTTCATGCTACGGGCAACCCGCTTTGGATACATTGACCTGACCACTGGCGCCCACGCGAATATCGCGGTCGCGACTGCACTCAACGGGGTGGGCGCGGTAATTGAAAATCACCGTTCCTGCACCATTAAGAAAACCCTCGCTGTTGTAGCTGAATACGTTCACCGCCGCCCCTCCCTGGCTAGCAGAAATCGACGCCCCGCTTTCGGGCGCTTCAACCTTCCTCACGGTTTCGCCGTCTTCCCGGCGGCCATTTTCGTTGAGATCTACCCAAATTCTCCAGCCCTTCCCCCAGTCGCCGCCCTCCGCGCTAACGAATACATTCGCAGCCCGGGCTACCGCCTCGCCGCGTGCAGTACTGAGGGATTTCCCCAGCAGTTGTACATCCTGACTGGCGCGATTATTACTCAGAAAGTTGGCGAAATTAGGCACCGCAATCGATACCAGGATGGCGGCTATTGCCAAGGTAACAATAAGCTCCAGCATAGTAAAACCCGGGGTACCCCCCCTGCTGTGTTGACTTAATTCCCGCTCCGGGATCATTCCACTTGCCACCATTTTCAATATGGGTTAATTGTATTTCGCTGAGACGTCGAACAATACTCTTTCACATAATGTTCAACGTCTTGCCACTTCATTTCGCTAAGTACTTCACATGGAAGGGACTCCATGAAAAGAACTCAGGGAACCACGCTGCTCGAGTTACTGATGACTCTGAGCATCGCGGCCATTATTGCCACCCTGGCGGTACCCGCCTTCAGCGACTTTCTCAGCCGACAACAGTTGCGCAGCGGTACACGGAATTTATACCAGGCCCTGACCATAACCCGGGCCACCGCCGTCAGCCGCGCCACTACCGTAAGTCTGACCAATAACGATGGCGACTGGGCCACCGGCATGACGCTGTATATCGACGACAACAGCAACGGCGTGCTGGAATCCGGAGAACAGGTACTGCGGCATTTCCCACCCCGCCAACCACTGCGAATTCGAGGTAACCGCTGGGTGGCAGACTATGTTTCCTACCGCGCTGATGGCAGTGCACACACCGCCAACGGCGCATTCCAGGTCGGTACACTGTCGCTCTGCCACCCTGAACGACTGGACGAAATTCGCCTGGTGATCAGCATCGGGGGACGGGTGCGCCGCGAAGCGTCGGGGAACCAGCCCTGCCTGTAAGGGGTCAGCGCAGCTGCCGCCAGGACTGTCGTCCCGAACGTGAAGCGCCGCCTCCTTTTTGCGCGATGCTGGTGATCGAGCCACTACTGCCAGAGGTTAATTTGTATTCGAGATCCCCGGCACCAATAATCCCCGGGGTCTTTATAATTTCATCGCTGCCGCGCCCGCTGATCGGCAGGTACTCGCCGTTGTAATACACCTTATCCAGCTCATCCACCAGACGGTCACTGTTGGTGTCAAGCACAGGGTCGGCGTAGCGCCCCCCCGTCTGGGCATCCAGCTCCATCAGCCAACTGCGGCCACCGAATCCGCAAACGCCGTTGCTGGGAATCGTGGTCGAAAAGACAATTCGGCCATTACGCAGCACCGGCCGTGAGACCGAGCGCTCGCCTTCAGCGCTGTTGTCCGGCGGTTGCAGCGGCAGACGCCAACCGTATTGCGGTGAGCTATCCCCTCCCCTGGCACTGACCAGCCGTACCTGAAATTCGGTATTACGGCCTTCAACCGTCAAACCGACCTTCTCGAAAATCACATCCTGCACCAGCAAATCATCGCGATCCACCGGCTTATCCAGGTCACGAATGCCGTAAAAGTCCTGTACCTGAGGCTGTTGCGGCAGCAGCACATCGCTGTTTTCAAAGAATTTTCCCGTACCGAAATACACGTAGTAGCCGCCGTCGTTATGGCGCCCCACTGTCGGCCTGACGGTGATGGGCTGGCGCACGCCTTTATCATCCTCGGCCACAAACAGCGGGGCGGGGGAACCGGCATTACTCTGGGCGATTTTCCATGACGACGGGCTTGCACCACGCAGGTCAAACTTCCACAAATTCCCTTTGAGATCCCCCGCATATACCACATCGGTTATGCGGTCGTTGTCCACGTCGACGGGCACCGGCGTGGCCAGCCCATTGCCCACACCGCTTTGCTCGGTATTGATGGCACGCAGTAACTTTCCGGTGGCGAGATCAACAATAAATAATTTGACCTGATCGCCCGAATTGTAGCCATTGCCGAAAATCGCGACCCATTTATTCCCGGCTTCCAAACGCACTACGGTCGGCTCACTCATCGCCACCCCAAGTTTGTGCGTGCCACCGGAGTCAGTGGCAAATTCCCACAGGACATCACTGCTATTAAACCCGTCGGGATTGCTGACATCCAGAGCAAACACCGAACGTCCACCGGCACCGGTAGACGCCACCGCCACGGTCCGCCATACGCCATTGACATAGGCGTCACTCACCCGTGGCGAGCCGTCTACCAGGTAGCGATGAACATAATCGGGACTCGCCAACTGCGCGAGGTAGGGAAAAACGCCCACGGGCATATAGGCAAACAGCTCGCGGCCATTCTGGGCATCAAACCCGTGAAGCATGCCGTCGTTGGCCCCCACCAGCAGCACTGGCGATCTGGATTTTTTAGCTTTTACATAGCTGTTATAGCTTAGCCCTTCAGCGCCAGGTAACTTGCCGAAACCATAGCCCTCCGTCGGGCCGACGTAGGCGGGGTCTGAATTAACAATATCTCCCAGAATCCTTTTACGACTGCGAAATAGCGTGCCCTCCTGACTGCGGTCACCTCGCAGCCAATTTATCAGTGCGGTACCATCGGCCTTGCTTCCGCCGTTGCGCAACAGATCCTGCTGATAGCTACTGAGCTGATTCCAGTTCGCCTCGGTGAAGGCCACAGCGTCGCGCCCACCACTACCCTCTGTGCCCACACTGGTAATGATTTTGCGGCTTGCGGCCGCTGGCATACCGACGGTATCGCTGTCCCACGCCACCGCGCCGATACTGCCGTCGTCGGGGTCTATGCGATAGGAGATAATGCGCCCGCTCCAGTCGTCGCTGCTAAAACTTGCCTGATATATCAAAGACCCGGAGTCCAGACGGCTGGAGTTCGCCGAGATCGCCGAGGCCGACGCTTTGCTTTCGTTGACAATGACATTCAACAACGTAGACAGCTCATTGGCAAAAGCCGACGGGTCCGCCACGCTGAGAAAGCCGCCCCGCGAATTCACTGCGGCGTGTAGCAGGTCGTCAATTTTGTAGACATTCGCCGCAAATGGATTGGGCCAATTAACGGTCGCCCCCGTGTCCACAGCGTCGAAGGCTGCCACCGGGTCGACGGTACCGTTAACACCCAGTCCAACACCAAAGGTCGTCATATGCTGCCAGAACGCCGGATTATTCTTATTGGCAGGCACTACATTTGGGAGATCCGGACGAAGATCGTTCTTCCAGTAGTGCATCGCGACGTCAGCGAGGGTGTCAGCGCGGTTATCTGTAAAGGGCGGCAGAGCTTTGTAGGTATAAGCGGTATTCCCGACGCCACGATGACTGGGATTGTCAGTGCCATCATTGTTTTTCGCCGCATCGCCGCCGGCACTGCCGCCAGACCAATAGCCATCGGTCACCAGTACGGTGTAGTTTCGCCTGCAGGCTAACTGCTCGCTGCGGTCGCCTGTGCCAGGCTCCCCGCCCCAGGGGCCCTTGTCGTCATTGCGGGAAAAGTACTTACCCGCCGCGTCCAGCGCCCGGCGCAAGGGTGTGCCCGCAGCAGGCACCTCGAGGCCGTAAAGTGAGTCAAAGAATTTGAGACGGTCGGCCCCGGAAAAGGGCCTTACCCCCCGGGTAATCACCGGGGTCGCCACACCATCCAGTATATTACTCACCGCGTTCAAGCTGCCGAAGCCGACCCGCAAGCTGTCACCCTGTTCGGCAAAGGCAAAGCCCGATCCCGCCCGCGCGGTGGCGACGCGGGAACGGTAGTAGGAGTACCAATTGGCAAAATTCTGTATTTCCTCCGCGTAGGAACACACACCCTTGTCAGCGTCTGCACAGTCGTCACGGCTTTCACGACCGTGACCGCGGTAGTCCTTGCCAGGGCGAATTTCCACTTTGTCGTAACGGTTCCAGCGCCACACGTCGCCGCTGCCGCGATACCAGAAATAGGTCGCCGGCCAGAATGTTTTCAGCGCATTGGTGTAGGTGCAGCGGCCGTCCTCATTGCAACTGAACCAGTAGTTGAAATTAAAGTTGGTGTTGATGCTCGTTAAATCGCGGCAAAACACGTCATTAAGCACATTCACCTTGGTTAGCGGGTTGTGGGGGGCGCAGCGGGGGTTGGCATCAGCATAATAGCTGCCATCGGATTTAATCCACGGGGTATAGGTCACCGACGGATTGTAGTAAATGGTATTGACCTGAGGGGAGCGGCTGCGCGCATTATACGGGTCACCGTCATCGACAGTGGGGACATAGTTCGAGTAGTCGGCTCCCCCATGTATCCCGTTCGCCCGGGGGAAGATGTAGCGGGTATTGCCGGCAATAATATCGCCGGGCATCAGTTCAAACTGCATGGAACCGGAATCATCCAGCAGGTACATGATATTCGGTGTCGCCGCCTGGCTCAGAAACAGGGGCTGCTGGGCTATGCCGTCGGTCGCGGGTTCCGCCGGTGTACAGCCCTTCTTGCTGCCCTCTACGGTGAATTTCGCCGTGCACGTCAGGGGAATGAGCTTGCTGTTTTTCACCGTCAGCACATTTCCGCTGACCGAGTAGGAAGCAATCGTACATCCGACATTGTTGCCTGACTTGGGATCGAAGGAAACGACGCGATCGATTTCCTCCAGTTCCGGGAAGGTATGACTCTCGTTCGTGTTGTTTTTGCCAATATATTTGTCAGTTGTCACTCGAATAGTGCATTCGTCAGCCGCTTCCAGCCGCCCACCGGGAAGGGCGGACAACAGCACAAGGCACAGCACCGCAATGCTGCAGGAAGAAAGCCAGTGTTCTCGGCGTGCAATGCACATAACTTGTCTCAGAGTCAGTATTAGGTAGCTGGGTCAACGATTCCCCTGCGCCGGCCTGCCGTCGTCACCCATCTTTTTATTACGCAAGCCACAGCCCGGCCGACCAGTGTATCGCGCCAATTAGCCGTATTACGATGCAGAATTGTACTGATACCAGCCCTTTCGGGCGCCCCTGGCACCAGAAAGTATAGCTGAGCTGCAGAAAAGCACGTGGGTGAACACCCGCGCAATGGAATTTAATGCCACTTATTGTTGATATGACTCAGTGATGAGATGGCTTGCCGTCGTCCGGTAAACCGCGTCAGGAAACATCGACCAGGCGCAGCTCTCGCGGCAATGAGAAGGTGATATTCTCCGGCCGGCCGTCCAGCTCCAGCGGTGGCGCTGCACCGAGTTCACATAAACGGTCAATAACCGCCTGCACCAATACCTCTGGCGCCGAGGCCCCGGCGGTAATACCGATGCGCTGATCGGGCTTGAGCCACTCTTCACGGATATCATCTTCGCTGTCGATCAGATAGGCCACACAGCCCGAACGCTCGGCCAATTCACGCAGGCGATTGGAGTTGGAACTGTTCGGCGACCCCACCACGAGAACCAGATCCGCCTGACCAGCCAGGGTTTTCACCGCATCCTGGCGATTCTGGGTGGCGTAGCAAATATCGTCTTTACGTGGCCCCTCAATGTGGGGGAAGCGCCGGCGCAGGGCATCTATCACCGCCGCGGTATCGTCCATCGACAGGGTGGTCTGGGTGACAAAGGACAGCCGCGCGGGATCTTTTACCTCAAGCACATCGGCCTGGGCAACATCCTCGACCAGATAGATGTGTCCCCCCTTGCTGGCGTCGTACTGCCCCATCGTGCCTTCGACCTCGGGATGGCCCTTGTGGCCGATCAGAACACACTCACGCCCTTCATTGCTGAAGCTGACCACTTCCATATGCACTTTGGTCACCAGCGGGCAGGTGGCGTCAAACACCTTCAAACCGCGCCGATCCGCCTCGGCGCGAACCGCCTTGGACACACCGTGGGCGCTGAAAATCACAATCTTGTCGTCGGGTACTTCGTCAAGTTCGTCGACAAATACGGCCCCGCGCTGGCGCAGGTTCTCAACCACGAATTTGTTGTGTACCACTTCGTGTCGTACGTAGATCGGTGAACCAAACACGTCCAGAGCGCGATTGACAATTTCAATGGCTCGGTCTACACCGGCGCAAAACCCCCGGGGGTTGGCCAGTACGATATTCATGGCGCGGTCACCCATGTCACTCTCTCCCCTATCCCACCGCGCTGTCGGCGGTGGATACGTCGATAATTTCGACCTTGAAGGTCAGCGTACGGCCCGCCAGGGGATGATTGAAGTCAACCTCAACAAATTCATCATCAAAGGCAGAGACCACCCCGGGCAATTCGGTGTTGGCGGCATCAGCAAAACTCAGCATTAAACCCTCGCTCAACTCCATGTCCTCAGCAAATTGCTTGCGCGGAATACGCTGAATATTCGCCGGGTTGCGTTGACCAAAGGCGTCTTCCGGTGCCAGTGTCAGTTCAGCGCTGGCCCCCGCCGCCATGCCTTGCAACTTACCCTCAACGCCGGGTAGCAAACTGCCATCGCCAAACACGAAACTGCCGGGCTTGCGCTCGAAAGTTGAATCCACTGTACTGCCATCTTCCAGCAACAGGGCGAAATGCAGGGTCACTTGCGTACCCGGGCCTACAACTACACTCATGGCAAACTCTCGTACAAAATTCTGAATAAAAGGCTTACGAGGCCTTATCGGGGGCTTTTTCCGGATTCAGCACCGTATCCGCAATCAGCAAAATCGCCCCAACCGTAATCGCCGCATCAGCGATATTGAAGGTCGGGAAATAAGCGCTGCCCCAGTGCACCGAAATAAAGTCGATAACATGGCCCAATCTCACCCGGTCGATCAGATTGCCTACCGCGCCGCCCAATACCAACGCCAGCGCCAATGACAACAACCACTGGACTCGGGGAAGCCGCAGCAACCACACCAACAAATACGCGCTCACCCCCAACGAAATGACGGTAAAAAACCAGCGCTGCCAACCACCTGCGTTGCTCAGAAAGCTGAACGCTGCACCGGGGTTGTAGTGCAAGGTAATGTCCAGTACCGGCAGTATATGCACTGGCTGGGCATAGGTAAGTTGGCCATCTGCCCAGATTTTGGTGATCTGGTCCAGCACAATCGTCACCACCACCAATAGCATCCACCACAGCCTGCTGCGGACCTGCGCATCAGGCATAGTGCCGCACCTCACCCTGACCATCGACATTATCAATGCAACGGAAACACAGCTCGGGGTGGGTCAGCGACTGGCCCACATCCTCGCGGTGATGCCAGCAGCGGGTGCACTTCATGCCATCGCTGGCGGCAACCCGCACCTGCAAGCCCTCCAACTCGGTGGCATGGGAATCGTTGGCCGTGGAGATTGGCGCCAGCATCGCCGCGGAGGTAATCAACACAAAGCGCAACTCATCGCCAAGCGCCGATAGCACGTCGATCAACTCGTTATCGCAGAACAGGGTGACCTCCGCTTGCAGCGAGCCGCCAACCAGCCCCTCCTTGCGCGCACCTTCCAGCACCTTATTCACTGCGGTTTTCACTTCCTGCACCCGCAGCCAGTAGCTGTCGCCCAGTTCGGCATCGGCGGGGAGTTTCTCCAGGCCGGTATACCATTCAGCGGCAAATACCGGGCCGCTGTGCTCGCCGGGCAACACCTGCCACAGCTCATCGGCGGTGAAACTCAGAATGGGAGCAATCCAGCGGGTCAGCGCCTCGGCAATGTGGTACAGCGCGGTTTGCGCCGAGCGCCGCGCCAGGCTGTCCGGCTGGCTGGTGTACTGGCGATCCTTGATGATGTCCAGATAGAAGCCGCCCAGCTCCACTACGCAGAAGTTATGCAGTTTCTGATACACCAAATGGAACTGGTAGGCGTCATAGGCGGCAAGCAGCTCGTCCTGCAACGCCGCTGCCCGACTGACGATCCAGCGGTCCATTGCCAGCATGTCGCCGCTTGGCAGCACATGCTCGGCGGGATCAAACCCGGCCAGATTCGCCAACAGGAAGCGCGCGGTGTTGCGAATACGGCGATAGGAGTCTGCGGTGCGCTTGAAGATCTCGTCAGACACCGTCATTTCATTGCGGTAATCCGTCGCCGCTACCCACAAACGCAGAATATCGGCGCCGAGGTTGTTCATCACCTTCTGCGGTGCGACAACGTTACCCTGGGATTTCGACATTTTGCGACCGTTGGCATCAACGGTAAATCCATGGGTCAGCACAGCCTTGTAGGGCGCGACACCGTGGGCCGCAACAGACGTGAGCATCGACGACTGGAACCAGCCACGGTGCTGATCTGAACCCTCCAGATAGAGGTCGGCGGGAAAGTGCAGCTCCTCCCGTTGATTCAATACCGCAAAGTGGGTCACCCCGGAGTCAAACCAGACATCCAGGGTGTCGGAAACCTTCACATAGTCATTGGCCTCGTCGCCCAGCAATTCGCTCGCGTCGAGGTCAAACCAGGCTTGAATGCCGCCCTGCTCAACACGTTGCGCCACCGCCTCAACCAGTTCGGCGCTACGCGGATGCAGTTCGGCAGTGTCCTTGTGCACAAACAGGGCGATCGGCGCGCCCCAGGTACGCTGGCGGGAAATACACCAGTCCGGACGCTCAGCCATCATTGATTCAATTCGGGCGCGGCCCCAACCCGGCATCCAGTTGACCCCATCGACCGCCGCCATCGCCTGATCCAGCAAACCACTCTGCTTCATGCTGACAAACCACTGGGGGGTGGCACGGAAGATAATCGGCGTTTTATGCCGCCAGCAATGGGGATAGCTGTGCTCCAGCGGACGGTGATGCAGTAACCGTCCCCGGTCTGCCAGTACCGCCACCACCTTGTCATTTGCCTTGAACACATGCTCCCCGGCAAACAGCTCGGTACCGTCCATGTAGGTACCATTGGCCGCCACCGGGTTGTACACCTCCAGTCCATATTGCTGACCGACGACAAAGTCGTCCTGGCCGTGTGCGGGGGCGGTATGGACCGCGCCGGTACCGGCGTCGGTGGTCACGTGGTCGCCCAGAATTACCGGAACGCGGCGATCATAGAAAGGATGTTGCAGCACCAGCTTGTCGAGGGCAGCGCCCTTGCAGCGACCCACGACAGCATAGGTTTCGATACCGCAGCGGGTCATTACTGACTCGTGCAGGGCCTCTGCCAGCAACAGCACCTCATCCTGACCGTCGCGCTGATAGCTGACCCATACATAATCCAGCTCAGGGTGCAGACACACCCCCATATTGGCCGGCAGCGTCCACGGAGTCGTGGTCCAGATTGCCAGATTCAAACGGCCGTTCACCTCGCTGCCAAGATTGCAGCGGGCACGGGCATCGGCATCGTCCACCACCGCAAAGGCGACATCAATGGCGGGCGAGGTTTTGTCCTTGTACTCAACTTCCGCTTCGGCCAGCGCCGAGCCGCAATCCATGCACCAATGCACCGGCTTGAAGCCCTTGTGCAAATGGCCATTTTCGGCGATTTTGCCCAACGCTCGAATAATGTTGGCCTCGAAGTCAAAGCTCATGGTCAGGTAGGGGCGATCCCAGTCCCCCAGCACACCCAGGCGTTTGAAGTCCTCACGCTGACCATTCACCTGCTTACTGGCATAGTCTCGACATTTTTCGCGGAAGGTCGCAGCATCCACCTTGTGCCCGGCCTTGCCCACTTTCTTCTCGACGTTCAATTCAATTGGCAGACCATGACAGTCCCAGCCCGGAATATAGGGCGCGTCAAATCCGCTCAAGGTGCGGGACTTGACGATCATGTCCTTGAGGATCTTGTTTACCGCATGGCCGATGTGAATATCGCCATTGGCATAGGGAGGGCCGTCATGCAGCACGAACTTCTCGCGCCCGGCCCGGGCCTGGCGAATCTGGCCGTAATAATCCTCCTCGTACCACCGTTGCAGCGCCTTGGGTTCGCGCTGTGACAGGTTCGCCTTCATCGCGAAATCAGTCGCGGGCAAATTCAGGGTGTGCTTGTAATCACTCATAAACGCTTATCTTCAGAATCCGGTCACGGAGGGTTAGATGGAGAAAATTTGTTTGGCTTGTTCAATGTCCCGGGCAATCTGGGCACGCAGGGCATCAACGCCGTCGAACTTGATTTCATTGCGCAACTTGGCGCGGAATACCACCCGCAGATTACGGCGGTAGAGGTCGCCGTTAAAATTGAGCAGGTGGACTTCCATTATGGCCTTGTTCAAATCGCCGATGGTGGGCCTCACGCCGATATTGGCGACACCGGGTACCGGCTTGTCGGCCACCCCGTCCACCTCCACAGCATAGACCCCCGCCAGTGGCGAAGTCGGCCGGCGAAGCTGAATATTCGCCGTTGGCGCACCGATGGTGCGTCCCAGTTGCTGACCGACAATTACCCGGCCAGACATACTGTAAGGACGCCCCAGCAAACGCTCCGCAAGGACAAAGTCGCTATTGGCCAGCACTTCGCGGATACGGGTACTGCTGATACGCTCCCCGCCCAGTTCCAGGGTTTGAGTATCGGTCACTTCAAAGCCGTCGCGACGGCCAAACTTGCGCAATAGTTCGAAGTCGCCGCTGCGATTGCGACCAAAGCGCAGGTCGTCACCCACCACAATGTACTTGGCGCCGAGGTTTTTCACGAACAGGGTGTTGATAAATTCGTCGGCGCTCATATTGCGCAGGCTGTCGGTAAATTTGATACGCACCACCCGATCAACCCCAAGTGAGCGAATCAACTGGAACTTCTCCCGGAACGAAGTCAGTCGCGGCGGAGCGAGGTCCGGGGCCAGAAATTCACGGGGCAAGGGTTCAAAAAACACCACCGCCGAGGGCAGGCCGTATTCTTTGGACTTTTTTACCAGTTCACGCAATACCGCCTGATGGCCCAGATGCACACCGTCAAAGGCACCTATCGTGGCAACACAGCCCCGATGATGCGGGCGGAAATTGTGAAATCCGCGGATTAACTCCATATGACGGCCAGACCCCAAGGTTATTGGCCCATCGGGCCGCTACGTATGCAACAAAGCGGGTGATTATAACTTACCCAACCGCCTGACAAAAACTTGAATTACTCCGCCGCTGGCGGCACGCCGCGGAAATGCCGGAGCCGCAGGCCCATGGCGTATAACATCGACAGGTATACCAGCGCCCCCAACGCACACAAGGGCAGCAGCACACCGACCCGCATCCACACAGACCACTGCGCCCAGTCGGCGATCTGGTTCAACACCAACAGCAAAGCCACCGCCATCACCGCCACGGCGGTAACCAGCTGGGCGGTGTACTTCCACCAGCCACTATCGGGACGATACACATCCCGCTTGCGCAGCCCCCGCAACAACAGCAGCGCGTTCAGCCAGGCTGAGGCCGCCGTCGCCAGGGCGAGCCCAACATGACCAACTTGCCAGTAGTGATGCAGGGGCACCACCAGGGCGATATTGAACACCATATTCGCCACCATCGCGTAGATACCAATACGCACCGGAGTGCGGGTATCCTGACAGGCGTAAAAACCCGGTGCGAGCACTTTTATCAGCATAAACGCCACCAGGCCAAGGGTGTAGGCGCGCAGGCTCAACGCCGCCATCGCGACGTCGCGACTTTGCAGCTCACCGTATTGAAACAGCGCGATAAGAATTGGCTCGGCGAGAATCATCAGCGCCACCGCACAGGGCAGTGCCATAAGCAGCACACCGCGAATCGCCCAATCCAGAGTGTGGGCAAAACCGCGCTCGTCGCCCCCCGCCCGCTGTCTGGAAAGATTGGGCAGGATCACCGTGGCAATGGCGATGGCAAACACCCCCAGCGGCAGCTCCACCAGACGATCGGAATAATACAACCAGGAAATGCTCCCGGTAGGCAAAAACGAGGCCAGCACCGTATCCAGCAATAAGTTGATCTGACTCACCGACACCCCAAACATCGCCGGAATCATCAGATGTACGATGCGCTTCACTCCGGGGTCTGACCAGCCCCAGCGAGGCCGCGGCAATAACTGCATCCGCTGCAAAAACGGCAGCTGAAAGGTCAGCTGGGCCATCCCCGCCATCAATACCCCCCAGGCCAGAGCCATGGCAGGTTCGGCGAAATACGGCGCCGCCCACAACGCCGCGCCAATCAGGCACACGTTCAGCAGCACCGGCGTAAAGGCCGGCACGGCAAAGCGCCCGTAGCTATTGAGAATGGCACCGGCAAGTCCGGTGAGAGAAATCAGCATCAAGTAGGGAAAGGTAATGCGGATCATCTCAGTGGTAAGCTGAAATTTCACCGGATCGTCGCGAAATCCCGGTGCGAACACCGTGGCAACCACCGGCGCCGCCAGCACCGCTAACGAGGTAAGGGTCAGCAGCACCCCGCCCAGGGCGCCCGTCACTCGGTCCAGCAACAGTTTTACCGCGGCGCGATCACCGGCTTCCCGGTACTCCGACAACACCGGCACAAAGGCCTGGGAAAACGCACCCTCGGCAAAAAGCCGCCGCAAAAAATTGGGAATCTTAAAGGCGACAAAAAACGCGTCGGCGTTGGCTGTAGCGCCCAGCACCACAGCAATCACCACGTCGCGAATAAGGCCCATCACCCGCGACAGCATCGTCATGCTGCCCACCACCAGACTGGAGCGCAGCAGCCCCCGGCGGGGCGTGTTATCGGTAGAGTCTACTGCCATTGACGTTGCAACCGCGAGCGGTGCTGGCGTAGCCAGTGCAGGGCAATCAGGCTGTGGGCATTGTTGATAAGCCCCTGTTCCAGCCGGGCCAACGCCTCGTCGAGGGGCACCACCTCGGCGCGAATATCCTCACCCTCGCTCGGCAGGCCGTAAATTCCACCGGCCCCACTCAGATCGCAGCGGCCACAAAACAGATAAAAGTATTCATCGCTGCCGCCAGGTGAGGAGAAATATTCTGCTACCGGTTCCAACTCACCCAGAGTGATACCCGCCTCCTCCTCGGCCTCCCGCCGCGCGACCTCCTCGGGGGTTTCCTCCTTGTCGATGATCCCCGCCACCAGTTCCGACAGCCAGGGGCCTCGCGGCGCCGCCAGCGCCCCCACTCGAAACTGCTCAACCAACAACACCGCATCCAGCACCGGGTCGTAAGGCAGCACCCCCACCGCTGGCCCGCGCACAAACAATTCGCGCTCTATTGCCGCGGCCCAGCCCCCGGCGAACAGGCGGTGGCGCAGTTTGAGCAGGCGAATTTTAAAAAATCCCCGCCAGGCAATACTGTCCGCCAGTACCTCAACGTCGTCGCGACCATACCGCGGCATCAGAAACGCCTCTCGGTATACCAGTTGACATCCCGGGCGGTTTTATCCACCTGATCGACCACGTCGAGCATCAGGGCAAACAGCGCCATACGCACCAGCACACCGTTGTCGGCCTGGCGGAAAATCGCCAGATTGGGGTTGTCGTTGAGGTCATTGTCCAGCTCATTGGCCTCTTGCCGGGAGTCCCTGGGCAAGGGGTGCATGATCACCGTATTTGGCTCGCAGTAACGGGTATAGATGGCCTGGTTCAAACGATAACGGCCGCGGTAGAGGTCCGCATCGGCCTTGCTGGCAAAGCGCTCCTCCTGAATGCGTGTCGAATAGGCAATATCCACCTTGGAAATGCTGTCTTCCATCACATCGGATTCGGTAACCTGATGCCCGGCACTGCGTAGCTGTTCGACAATTTCACCGGGCATACGCAGCTCGTCGGGGGAAATCAGCACCACCTGCACATTGCGGTAAAGACGTAGCAGCTTACACAGGGAGTGCACGGTGCGACCGTATTTCAGGTCGCCGATCATGGCGATACGCAGACCGTCCAGATCGTTACGCCCGTGGTGCTGCAACTCCTTGCGAATGGTGTAGAGGTCAAGCAGGGCCTGACTGGGGTGTTCATTAGCCCCGTCACCACCGTTGACCACCGGCACCCGACTGGCGGCGGCGAACTCGGCCACCGAGCCGGAGGCCGGGTGGCGCATCACGATCACGTCGCTATAACCGCTCAATACCCTGGCGGTGTCATACAGCGACTCACCCTTGGCAATGGCGGAGCTTTCAAAACCTGTGGTTTCACGGACTTCACCGCCGAGCAGATTGAAGGCGCAGCCAAAGCTGACCCGGGTACGGGTAGACGGTTCAAAGAACATATTGCCCAGAATCGCGCCATCCAGCACATGGGTCACTCGCTCGCGATGGGCGTAGGGCACCATCATATCGGCGACATCAAACACCCGCTCAATGTCGCCACGGGCAAACTGCTCTATAGAGAGAATATGACTACCAGCAAATTTCAAAGCACTCTCCCCTGTCTGAGAACTTACAATGTCAGAAAATAATCAGTGTGGTACGGCTGCCGCGTCTGCGCCAGCATCGTCAAACTGCAAACTTGCCCAGCGCGCGTACAGCGGCGACTGACTGATCAGTTCGCTGTGGCGGCCACTGGCCACTAACTTACCCTGATCGAGTACAGCAATACGATCAACATTGATGACTGTCGCCAGACGGTGGGCAATCACCACCGTGGTACGCCCTTCCATCAATCGCTCAAGGGCCTGCTGCACCTGGTATTCGCTTTCGGCGTCCAGAGCACTGGTCGCCTCGTCCAACAACAGCAGTTTGGGATCAGCCAGAATCGCCCGGGCAATCGCAATGCGCTGACGCTGACCACCGGACAGGCGAACCCCTCCCTCACCTACGAAACTGTCGTAACCCTCGGGAAGCCGTTCGATAAACTCGTGGGCAAAGGCCGACTGCGCCGCCGCGACAATGTCGGCATCGCTGGCATCTGGTCGTCCATAGCGAATATTGTCCGCCACCGAACCGGTAAATAACACCGGCTGCTGGGGCACCATCGCGATATGCCGGCGCAGTTCATGGGGCTCCAGATCGCGAATATCAACGCCATCAAACAGAATGGCCCCAGCGGTCACATCATAAAAGCGCAGCAACAGGTCGATACAGGTGGACTTACCGGCCCCCGAACTACCCACCAGCGCCAGGCTGCTGCCGGCGGGAATGTGCAGGCTGAGATCGTCGATGGCGGCGTGGTCCGGCCGCGAGGGATAGGCGAAGGTGACGCCGTTGAAGGCAATTTCACCGGAAATATTGGCCGGTAACGAGACGGGCTGTGCAGGAGGCAGAATCAGGCTGTCCGCCGCCAGCAATTCCAGTAATCGCTCGGTCGCCCCCGCCGCACGTTGCAGGTCGCCAAAGACCTCGGAAATAGCCCCCACCGATGCCGCCACCATCACCGCATAAAAGACGAAGGCCGCCAGTTCACCGGCACTGATGCGCCCCTCCAGAACGTCGATACCACCGACCCAGAGCATGGCCATCACCGCACCCAGCACCAGCACGATCACCACGGTAGACAACCAGGCCCGCTGGTTAATTCTGCCAACGGCGACCTTGAAGGCCACCTCAACGTGGCTGTCAAAGGCCTGGCGGTCCAACTGCTGGTGGTTAAAGGCCTGTACCAGTTTGATGTTCTTCACCGCCTCGCCGACAAAGCTACCGACACTGGCAATCTTGTCCTGGCTGTCCCGGGACATGGCCCGCACTCGGCGACCAAAGATCAGTATTGGTGCCACCACCAGCGGCACACTTAACATCACCAGGGCGGTCAGTTTGGGGTTGCTGATAAACAGCCAGATCAGCCCGCCAATAAACATCAGCAGGTTACGTAGGGCGATGGACACCGAGGAGCCGATTACCGTTTGCAACAAACTCGTATCGGTGGTGATACGGGACTGGATATCGCCGCTGAGATTGGTTTCAAAGAACCCCGGATGCAGGGTAACCACATGGGAAAACACCGCTTTGCGCAGGTCGGCACTGACCCGCTCGCCAATCCAGGACACCAGATAAAAGCGCACGAAGGTGCCTATGGCCAGCAGCAGAATCATCACCATACACAGCAACAGCGCCTGGTTCAGCGCCTCTACATTGGCTTCGCTGGAAAAGCCCTTGTCGATCAGCAGTCGCACTCCCTGGCCGATAGACAGGGTGATACCCGCGGTACAGACCAGGGCAATACTGGCACCCAGCACCTGCAAGCGATAGGGCTTGAGGAAGCCAATCATCGCCTTGAGCACGCCGAGATCGGCCTTTTTCTGTGCAGTTTCTGCCGGTTTAGCCATTGTTGTCCCCTTTTGGCGGCGCATTATCACCCTTATCGAAGGCCGGCGAAAGCGGCGAATCGATCAGCTGAAGTTTTTCACGGCGGGACAATTTTTTAATGGCGGCTTCCCGCTGTGAGGCGCGGGAGCGATTTTCAGCGGGTTCGCGATACACCAGCGCTTCGGCGGGGTCACTGCGAAAAAACCGTGCACCACGGCCACCCTCGCCGCAGTGCTCACGAAAACGGCGCTCAGTATCGGTGGTAATACCGGTATACAGCTTGCCACTGCGACAGCGCACCAGATATACCCACCAGTCGCTCAAAGCCCCTCCTGCTCCAGGGCATCGGCGTAGTCATACAGCTCTTGCAATAGATGCTGTTGGAAGTCGCTGCGCGGCTCCTCGGCCAGTTCCTGCAAACGTCGACGGAAGGTGTCAAAGCCGTGCAGGGGCGTCACCGGTGAGCGCAGCCGCTGTTTACAAAAGGCAAACCAGCGCTTGCGCTCGGCCTCGTTCAATTGCTGGGGAAAGTTGCGCGCCCGATAGCGCCACAACAACTCCGGCAGACGGGCATCCTTGAATTGAAAAACCTCGTGGGCCAACTCCTCTGGCCCCAGTTGCCGAATACGCTCCATTTGCCGACGGTCGTCGTCGCCAAAGAAGCCGCCATACAACTGGGTGTCCGGGTCATCGGAGCCATTAAATTCACGCTGCTGATAGATACCCATCAGTTTTTCTTGCAACCCGCCGGCCCGATGCAACATGGCCCAGTGGCGGCGGCAGCTGTCCATATCGAGCGCCAGTCGCTGCGCTGCGGCGTCATCGACCAGTTTGGCGGTCGCAACAATCGGCGCGCGATTGAGGTGAATCTCCTTCAGGGGAATACGCGGCGTGTCTTCGCCAAGTTCAGCAGCGGAACTGAACACCCGACGCGCCACCTCTGCCCCGTCGAGTTCAATCAGCGGGGTGGGATCGACACTCAGGTCATAAACGATCACGCTGTTTTTATTCACCGGATGGGCTGCTAACGGCATCACCAGCGCACTGCACGCCCGCAGCGCTGGCAGGCGCCCGGACACATGCAACACCGGCACCTGGCTCTGGGTGTTCAACATAGCGGCGACAGTGCGCTTATTGCGCAGGGTCAGCGCGTAATCGTAGAGCTTGCGCTGGGCTCCGCGCAGCAACTTCGCCAGGTCAATGGTCGCCAGTACATCGGACAGCGCATCGTGGGCCGACTCGTGGCTCAGGCCATTGGCGGCGGTGAGCTCCTCAAGGCGAAAGCTCGGACTGCCATCCTCCCGCGTAGGCCAGTTCAGGCCATCGGGACGCAGGGCGTAACACAGCCGCATGACATCTATCAGATCCCAGCGCGAGTTACCGTTCTGCCACTCACGGGCATAGGGGTCATAAAAATTGCGGTACAGGGTATAGCGGGTGACTTCGTCGTCGAAGCGAATACTGTTGTAGCCCACCGTGCAGGTCCGGGGCTGGGCCAGCTCAGCGTGAATACGCGCAATAAATTCGGCTTCACACACCCCTTCTTCCAGCGCCTGCTGGGGGGTGATACCGGTCACCAAACAAGCCTCCGGGTTGGGCAGGTAGTCCGGTGTCGGCCGGCAGTACTGCACCAGCGGCTCGCCGATAATATTCAACTCGGCGTCGGTGCGCACTCCGGCGAACTGGGAGGGACGATCCAATGCCGGATTGGTACCCCAGGTTTCGTAGTCGTGCCAGTAGAAGGTTTCAGACATGCTGATGGACGCTGGATGCTGGACGGGAGGCGGGAAACGCTTTTAGCGGGAGATACCAAAAGCGAGACGCTATACGTGAGACGCAAGACGGGAAAGCGAGTCGCGCCGGACGGTTTAGCGTCTTGCGTCTTGCGTTTCGCGCCTCGTCACACCGCAACATCTCCCTCTCCCGTCCAGCCTTTCCCGTCAAACTACCGAGATGGCTTCGGCTTCGATCTTGGCCTGCCAGATTTGCGGGCCGGTTTTGTGCACCGACGCGCCCTGAGTGTCCACAGCGACGGTCACGGGCATGTCTTCCACGGTGAATTCGTAGATCGCTTCCATACCCAGTTCCGGGAAAGCCACGACTTCAGCTTTTTTGATCGCCTGCGCCACCAAATAGGCCGCGCCACCCACTGCCATCAGGTAAACCGCCTCAAATTCCTTGATCGCCTCAATGGCAACGTCGCCGCGCTCCGACTTACCGATCATTCCCATCAGGCCGGTTTCCGCCAGCATGGTGCGGGTAAACTTATCCATGCGGGTCGCCGTGGTCGGACCAGCAGGCCCCACCACTTCGTCGCGAACCGGATCAACCGGGCCAACGTAATAAATAAAGCGATTTTTCAGATCCACCGGCAGTTTTTCGCCCTTGCTGAGCATATCCGCCATTTTCTTGTGGGCGGCATCGCGACCGGTGAGCATCTTGCCATTCAGCAGCAGGGTATCGCCGGGCTTCCAGGTTTTGATGTCCTCGGCGGTAACGGTGTCCAGGTTCACCCGCTTCACATCCCCCCCCGTCTCGCGGGTCACCTCGGGCCACTCCTCCAGCGAAGGCGGCTTGAGGGCACTGGGGCCGCTGCCATCGAGGGTAAAGTGGGCGTGGCGGGTTGCCGCGCAGTTGGGGATCAACGCCACTGCCTTATTCGCGGCGTGGGTCGGATAGTCTTTCACCTTCACGTCAAGCACAGTGGTCAGGCCACCCAGGCCCTGGGCGCCGATGCCCAGCTTGTTCACCTTCTCGTGCAGCTCAAGGCGCAGTTCCTCTGCGCGATTGCTCGCTCCACGCTTTTGCAGATCGTGGATATCAATCGGATCAAGCAAGGCCTCCTTGGCCAGCAGCATCGCTTTCTCGGCGGTGCCGCCAATACCAATACCCAGCATACCCGGCGGACACCAGCCGGCACCCATGGTCGGCACCATCTTCAGCACCCAATCCACCACCGAATCGGAGGGGTTGAGCATGGCGAATTTGGACTTCGCCTCACTGCCGCCGCCCTTGGCCGCGACATGCACGTCGACTTTGTCGCCGGGGACGATTTCGTAGTGAATAACTGCAGGGGTATTGTCCTTGGTGTTGGCACGAGCACCGTCTGGATCAGCAAGAATAGAGGCCCGCAGAACGTTTTCCGGCAGATTGTAGGCGCGGCGAACCCCCTCGTTGACCATATCTGTCACCGACATATCCGCTTCCCACTGGACGCTCATGCCGACAGTAAGAAAGACCGTTACGATGCCTGTGTCCTGACAGATCGGACGCTTGCCCTCGGCACACATGCGCGAATTAATCAGAATCTGCGCCATCGCGTCCTTTGCCGCGGGGTTTTGTTCACGCTGATAGGCTTCGTCTACCGCTTTGATAAAATCTACCGGGTGGTAGTAGGAAATATACTGCAGGGCGTCGGCAACGCTCTGGATCAGGTCATCTTGACGGATTACGGTCATGTGGCGAAGTCCTCTCGGGGCCAGTGATGGCGTGAATACAGGTTGCCCGACGACATTGGCCGGGCAATACAAGGCGATTGGCGAGGGAATACGCTGCTCCCGCGCCGGGGTCGGCGCAGGATTATACACCAGCCAAGCGGCAAGTGCAGTCGAGGGCGGCAGCCTAGCGGGGCTGGGGGCTGCCGGAATGGTACTGTGACATGGTCCGGCGCAGTGCGTCGATATCGCGGTTTACCTGAGTGCGGAAGGCATTGACTGAATCGAGCCAATCCTCTGTCTGCCCCACCCGTTTCTCCAGCGCATTCACCCGCGCATCCAGACTACCTCCGGCGGAAAGCTGTTTGTTCACATCAAGCAGTGTCTTGCGATTGACCTCTGCCTGGGCGATTACCCGGTCGAGTTTTCCGGCCATTGAAGTCATGGTTTCGCGATCGGCCTGATACCCCTTCATCGCGCGACCCACCAGCTCTTCGTTTTTCTTACCCTGGGCCTCGATGGCCACCAGCCGCTTCTCGTTTTTGGCGAGCTGCGCTTCGTGCTCACCCAGGGTTTCTTTCTGTTTCTTCCACACATTGTCCCACAGCTTTCTCACCTCGGAGTCCAGCTCCTTGAGCTTTACGCTGGTGGTGAGACTGTTTTCCTCAAGGCTTTCGTCGGCAGATGACAGGCGGCTCTCAAGCGAATCCAGGCGCTGCTGCGCCAACTGTAACTGTTTGCGCGACTGCTGCAACTGCTCAAAGAGGAAGTAGCCACCCGCGGCCAACGCCAACACCAACACCGTCAGCACAAACAACACAAAGCCGGTGCCACCGCCACCCTGCGCTGGGGGTGGCGGGGCCTTGTCGCTGCCCGGTGGCGGCCGACGAACGAGGTCCTCTTCGTCGAGGGTCAATGAAATACGCGGTTCCTGTTTCTCTCTATCCACTTTATCCATTCCAAATTAAACGAGTTGGCCAATCGGAGGCGCACCCGGCGCTAGCGCCATTATGAACGGCGAATACCGACTCCTCCAGTGCTTTGCGTGGGCCAGGACGGCATATAAGCGTTTCACAGCCTGAATGCTCCGACTAAGACCACGCCACCACTGTGCAAGTTCAGGGCCTTTGCTATACTTCCGCAGCGGGAGGACAGGCGAATCGCCCCTCCGCGATAACAACAGTTACATTCTGACTATAGATTATAGAGAGGGGCACTATGGACGCATTTATATCGGCAGATCTACTGCTGCGCTGGCTTCACGTTCTGTTTGGCATCACCTGGATCGGCTTGCTGTACTACTTTAACTTTGTGCAAACCGAATACTTTAAAGAAGCCGAGCCGACCGCCAAGGCCGACGCTGTGCAAAAACTGGCACCACGGGCACTGTGGTGGTTCCGTTGGGGCGCAATGTTCACTTTCATCACCGGCCTGGCACTGCTCCATTTTGTGATGCAGCGGGGCTTGAATGGCTACATGATTATTGGTGCCGTAATGGGCACACTGATGTTCCTGAACGTCTGGCTTATCATTTGGCCAAACCAGAAGATCGTCTGCGGCATTAAACCCGGCGACGCCTCAAAAGCGGCACCCAAGGCAGGCCTGGCTTCGCGCACCAACACCCTTTTCTCCGCACCGATGCTGATCGGCATGCTGGGTTCATTCCACGGTTCCGGCGACGCGGCCATGGCAGCGGTCGGCAAAACCGCCACCGGCACACCGAGTTTGGGCCTGTGGATTTGCCTTGGCCTGATTGCACTGCTGGAAGCCAATGCCATCTTTGGCAAAACCGGCCCGATGACCACTGTTGTCGGCGTAGTGCATTGCAGTATCGCCCTCGCTGTCGGCATGGTCGCTCTGCTGCAGTTCGTCTGAAAACCATACCGGAGCTTGTTCCAGGCTCCGCGTGGGTTCGCTTGCGGGGCAAGCTCCTACAATAGGATTACCACGGTGGGAGCCAACCTTGCTGGCTAAGAGGCTTGTTCAAACTTCGAGCGGTTTCGCTTGCAGAGCAAGCTCCTACAATAGGAACACCACTGTGGGAGCCAGCCCTGCTGGCTAAGAGGCTTGTTTCAAACTTCGAGCAGGTTCGCTTGCGAGGCAAGCTCCTACAATAGGAACACCGCTGTGGGAGCCAGTCCTGCTGGCTAAGAGGCTTGTTTCAAACTTCGAGCAGGTTCGCTTGCGGGGCAAGCTCCTACAACAGGAGCACCATTGTGGGAGTCAGCCCTGGTGACGAAAGGGCTTATTTCAAACTTCGAGCGGGTTCGCTTGCGGGGCAAGCTCCTACAACAGGAGCACCATTGTGGGAGTCAGCCCTGCTGACGAAAGGGCTTGTTTCAAACTTCGAGCAGGTTCGCTTGCGGGGCTGGCTCCTACAACAGGATCACCATTGTGGGAGCCAGCCCTGCTGGCGAATTCCATCAATACTGACCTGTTCGCAGCAGCACCAAGGTACAGGCTTCCTCACAGTGGATACCTGCTGCTTCAAGCTCCGCTGCCAATGCAGCATCCTCGCTACCCGGATTAAAAATCACCCGATTAGGCGTCAATTCCAGCAACGCCGGCATCAGTGGCCGCAGTAACGCGCCGCGCATATACACCGTCACAGTATCAACCGGCCCGGCAATCTCTGCCATAGAAGGCACACACTTCACCCCTGCCACATCGCTGTGATAAGGGTTAACCGGGCACACACGATGCCCATGATCGCTCAGCATTGCACAGGCCTTGTAGGAATACCGTTCCGGTTTGGGGCTGGCCCCCAGTACAACAACATGTTCAGGCATTGCTTGGTCCCGATGTATACACAAAAAAGCCGGGCGCAGGCCCGGCATAACAGATCACACTTTGGTATTGCTCAGTGTCGGCAGAAAGCGCCTGTCATTTACTTCTGACGGTTGCCCATCCAACGACGCAGGGTCGCGGCAAGTTCCTGGGCATTGTAGGCCTCTGCAGTGTCAGGCATAGGATCGTTGCCCATTTTGATTTCCAGCGATGACTGGTACGACGTTCTGGTGCTGGTGCTGGACACGCCACCGCTCAAACGGCTGGGGTGATCCACCACGTAAGTATCGCAGCTCATCAGGCCACAACGCTGGTAAACCGAGCTACCACCACCCACTTCATGTACGCCAGAGAAGCTGGAGGTACTACGGCTTTTACTTTCAGAGTCGCGGTTGACCAACTGGAACCAATCGTAACCCTCTTGCATGGTCAGTTCAGCGGCGCGCAGCAGCGCGTAGTCATTCACCGTTTCTTTATCGGTGATGGTATTACCGGTGAAGGTGACACGATAGCGATTTTTACCCAGCTTGGTTTCGGTGTAACCGTAAGCGCCGCGTTTTTCGGCGGGCTGGTAGGTTGTGCTACTGCTACACGCTGCAAGCGCAACGGCGATCAGCGCGACAAAAATCATTTTAATACGCATGGTATCTCCTCGTTTGTATTTGTCCGAATGACTTCGGTATCTCGTTGTCGATAGTTATTCTACGCAACTTGTCTTAACCCTGGCTGAATAAGCATTAATACCTATACATTCAGGGCGCCTGACTCAGGCACATCTCGGCCCTCCACTCGGCCCCTGCATCAAGCTCGATCTCGTCGGCAAAGGCGCGGCCACGCTCAACACAGACGTATTGCCCGTAGCTGTCACCCACATCTGCCATGGTTCGGGCGAGCACTGCTCCCGGATTCCAGACGATCACCGTATCACATCCCGTACCAGAGACCCGCAATCGACGCTCGGAGGTCTCAATGCGTTGATCTGTACGTACGCCCTCGAACACTCGATCAACTTCGCCTTCAAAGCGCTGCTCACCGCGCAGAAGCTTGCGCCGCAGCTCGTCGGTATTATCCAGGAAATGCTGGCCATCCAGGCCGCTGACCACAGCCGAGTCCAGCCCATGAACGGCCAGATAGCTGTGCATGGCAAAGGAAAGGGGCATGGTCGTGGCGGAGGAATTGCTGATAGTCAGCTGCAAACGAAGGGTATCGCTAAACACCATCTCGGCAACCACCTGGTAACGCCAGGGAAACTGAGTGAACTCCCCCTCTGCGGAGCTGATCTCAAAGCGCAGCCTTACCGCACCATCCGCCATACATTCAGCAGCACGCAATTGCCACTCACGGCTGCGTAAAAAGCCGTGTTTTGGCAGCCCGGGTTGGTGGCGATTCACGCCAAACCAGGGCAGACACAGAGGAATGCCGCCACGAATCGCCTGCCCTTCGGTAAAACGCGCTCGGGGGCTTAGCCACAACCAGTCCCGACCGCCACGGGGAATAAAGGACAGTACCTGCGCCCCAAGTAAGCTCACTACAGCACGGCAATAGGCAGTATCAACCACCACCACAGGGGCATTGTCGGCACTGCCGAACTCCGCCGTACTATTACTGTAGCTCACACCCTGACAGAGCTCCGCCGCATTCAGGTTATTCACCGGTATCGTCCTCGTTTATCGGCGCGGCCGAGCGCACTCTCAGCATATCCGTCGCGCCCTTTTGAAATCGGTAGTCAACCCGCTCGACCGCTGGCTGGTGGCCCGCTTCCGCCAACGCCCTGATGACCCGAGGGAGGTGGGGTGAGATTTTGCCGTCCAGCCCTACCAGGGGAAACACACGCACCTCGGTCGCCACCCGACACATTTCCAGCAGCGCCGCGATATGTTGCTGCTCGTCCAGTTGCTCACTGTATAAAAACAACAGGTGAGAACACAGGGCCAGATCGAACTCCCGATCAAAAAAGGGCAATTCGGGAAGACCGGCCTCCACATAACGACCAGCGTCCAACCCCCGTGGGTAGTCACTGAGAAATTGATTCATCGCCGACATTCGCGACGAGCCGACATGTCCGGGATTGTGGAAATGCGTCCAGATGTACTGATCTGCGGTTCTCGCCAGTTGCGCAAGTATCACCGGGTAGACCTGCTGAATACGCTGACGAATTTCCTCTGCGCTATAGCAATATATCGGGTCCACCGACATCACTCGTCCGCCTGCGGCGGTCAGCTCCGCATTGAAGCTGGCCGGACCGTCGCCACAACCAAGAATATTGGCCTCAAGATCTTCATCGACCAAGGCAAACATTGCGCGATACTCGGCAAGGGATCGCCCCCAGGGCACTACCGACGACAGCTTCACTCACATCCCCACAACAACATCAAACGGCTCATTGTTTTCCTCTGCGGCAGTATATCCACTCGACCCGAACACTGCACAGACCGAGAGGATATACGACTGACAAAAAAATACCCGCAGCAGAACTGCGGGTATTTAGCGTGCCGGGAAAGCTTACCCGGCAGGGTTCAGCAGAACGGCTTACATCATGCCGCCCATGCCACCCATGCCGCCCATTCCACCCATGCCGCCCATATCAGGCATTGCAGGAGCAGAATCGTCCTTCGGCGCGTCGGCGATCATGCACTCAGTAGTAATGATCAGACCGGCGACAGAACCAGCAGCCTGCAGTGCAGTACGGGTTACTTTGGCGGGGTCAAGGATACCCATTTCCATCATGTCACCGTAGGTGCCGTTGCCAGCGTTGTAACCGAAGTTACCTTCACCTGCACGTACTTTGTCCAGCACTACAGAGGCTTCGTCGCCGGCGTTAGTCACGATTTGACGCAGAGGCGCTTCCATCGCACGCAGCGCTGCGCTGATACCCGCTTGCTGATCGTCGTTGTCACCAACCACTTCAGACAGATTGGAGATAGCACGTACCAGAGCAACACCGCCGCCAGGTACCACGCCTTCTTCAACCGCAGCACGAGTGGCGTGCAGGGCGTCTTCAACGCGGGCTTTCTTCTCTTTCATTTCGATTTCAGTCGCTGCGCCAACCTTGATAACCGCAACACCGCCAGCCAGTTTGGCTACGCGCTCTTGCAGCTTCTCACGGTCGTAGTCAGAGCTGGTATTTTCGATTTGAGTACGGATTTCAGCAACGCGTGCTTCGATATCGCTGCCCTGGCCAGCACCATCGACGATTACGGTGTTTTCCTTGTCCATGGTCACGCGCTTGGCGGTGCCCAGGTGCTCAAGGGTAGCCTGCTCGAGATCCAGACCCACTTCCTCGGAAATCACGGTGCCGCCGGTCAGAATCGCAATGTCTTGCAGCATTGCTTTACGGCGATCGCCGAAGCCAGGTGCTTTACATGCCGCAACTTTAACGATGCCGCGCATGGTGTTAACCACCAGAGTCGCCAGCGCTTCGCCTTCAACGTCCTCAGCAACAATGATCAGCGGACGGCTGGACTTAGCCACTTGCTCCAGCAGCGGCAACAGCTCGCGGATGTTGGAGATTTTCTTGTCTACCAGCAGGATGAAGGGGTTGTCGTGCTCAACGCTCATGTTCTCGGTGTTGTTCACGAAGTAGGGAGACAGGTAGCCGCGGTCAAACTGCATACCTTCAACCACGTCCAGTGCGTTTTCCAGGCCCTGGCCTTCTTCAACAGTGATAACGCCTTCCTTGCCGACTTTTTCCATCGCTTCAGCAATGATTTCACCCACTTGGGTATCGCTGTTTGCAGAAATGGTACCGACCTGAGAGATCGCCTTGGTATCGGAGCAGGGAATAGACAGCTTCTTCACTTCTTCAACCGCTGCAGCGATCGCTTTGTCGATGCCGCGCTTGAGGTCCATCGGGTTCATACCAGCGGCAACCGCTTTCAGGCCTTCGTTAACAATGGCCTGGGCCAGAACAGTGGCGGTAGTGGTGCCGTCACCAGCGTCGTCAGAAGCGCGTGACGCCACTTCTTTAACCATCTGCGCGCCCATGTTTTCCAGCTTGTCTTGCAGCTCGATTTCCTTCGCTACAGACACACCGTCTTTAGTGACAGTGGGGGCACCGAAAGACTTGTCCAGTACCACGTTGCGACCTTTGGGGCCCAAAGTGACTTTAACGGCGTTGGCCAGGGTGTTTACACCGGCAACCATGCGCACCCGTGCGTCGTTGCCAAATACTACTTCTTTTGCCATGATCGTATTACCTTTTATTCGCTAATTCGTTGATTTAATTGTTCTTTCAGGATCAACCTTCGATAACACCGAAGATTTCGCCCTCGCCGAGAACAATCAATTCTTCACCGTCAACTTTTACTGCGTTGCCTGAGTACTGACCGAAAATGACGCGATCACCCACTTTTACACCAACGGGACGCAGCTCACCGTTTTCGAGCAATTTACCTTCACCAACTGCCAGAACTTCGCCCTGGTTTGGTTTCTCTTTTGCAGAACCTGGCAGAACGATACCACCGGCGCTGGTTTGCTCCTCTTCGCTGCGACGAACTACGACGCGGTCGTACAGGGGACGAATTTTCATCTTGATCAATCTCCATTAAAACAATGAATAGATTTTTATTTGACCGGACCATCCGGCGCCGCAACACAAATGGCTGCGCTGCGACATTCCCTTGCTCAGGGACAGTTCACAGGTCCCAGCGCGCGAACCTGGTCTGATTTGTGTCAGGTCACCGTGGGCTGAGAAGGAATTGGGGGCGGGAACAGGGTTTTCAAGAGTCGAAAGTAAAAAAAATTACTCTTCGCGCCGATAGTCACCTTCGATGGTGACATTGCCGCTGTCTCTGGTATCCGCACCCGGGGGACGCTGAAATGGGCCGGCACCCGGCGCCGAACCCGGGCCAGTCATATTGACGACACCGCTGCGAATCACCGCGGCGATAATTTTGCCCCGCAGCGGCGCAATCAGGCAGGCAAAGCCCAGGGCATCAGTGATAAACCCAGGGGTTAACAGCAGCGCACCACCCACCGCCAGCACCAGCCCTTCCATCATTTCCTGGAGGGGAATCTGGCCCTGATCAAGGCGTTGCTGGGCGCGAAACAGGGTGGCAAACCCTTGCTGGCGAAGCATCGACGCGCCGATGACGGCGGTCAGTACCACACAGCCAATGGTGGGCAGCGCACCAATCATGGCGCCGACCTCGATCAGCAGCCACATTTCCAATACCGGGGCGACAATAAAAAGTAGAAACAATACTCTCATAGCGACTTCGACCTGCTTTAATGGGATTGGTGCCCCAGGCCGGGGCGCTCAAGATGTCTTCGACGACAGGGGCGTAGTATGCCAGCCTTTCACGGTCACTGCCCGGCCCGCAGTTTTTTTGGCGGCAGCAACACTCAACGTAGATTCCAACACCGAATTCTCTATAGAATACGCCCCTGCGGCAAAAGCAACGCATTATAAGCCCAGGGCACAGATCGTATGATCTCAAGCGACCTGTGCCCCCGTACGTCTCACTTCAGTACAGGATTAAACCGATGATCAGCTCACAGGAAGCCCTGCAACGGCTCAAAGAAGGCAACGCCCGCTTCGTCGAGAAGCTCAACGACGACTCCTCTTACAAGCTCAACAACAAAAAACCGGAACTGGTGGAAGAACAGAGCCCCTTTGCCATTATTCTTGGCTGTTCCGACGCTCGGGTACCCGCCGAACTGGTTTTCGATCAGGGACTTGGCGATCTGTTTGTCATTCGGGTTGCGGGTAACGTTGTAGCGCCCTCGGGCATCGGCAGCGTCGAATTCGCCGCCCTCAACTTCGGCACGCCACTGGTGGTAGTGCTGGGGCATTCGCGCTGTGGCGCGGTTAAAGCCACCGTCGGCGCGCTGACCGGCAACTCCAAGATCCCCACCTCCAGCCTGCACTCTATCGTTAAGCGGGTGCGTCCGGCAGTTGAAACCCTGCTCGCCACCGAGCTGCGCCACGATGAAGATGAGCTGGTAAAACAGGCAGTGCGCGCCAATGTCCGCACATCAGTCGAGCACCTGTGCAGCGGCTCGTCCACCCTCGAGACCCTGATCAGCGAAGGCAAGCTGATGGTAGTCGGCGCCGAGTACTCTCTGGAAACCGGGGAAGTGGACTTCTTCTACGAAGACTACTGGGAGCGGATTCGCACCCTCGACGACGAGGCGGATGCCAGCTAAGCCCTCCCCTTCGCCCGAGCCGCTGTATCTGGTGCTCGGGCAAATTCCCCATGGCCGACTGTGCAGCTACGGCCAACTTGCGACGCTGGCAGGGTATCCCGGCCAGGCCCGCTGGGTCGGACGCCTGCTTGGCAAACTCCCCAACGACAGCCGCCTGCCCTGGCATCGGGTCGTCAACGCTCAGGGGAAAATCAGCTTTCCCGTCGGCAGCCCCGCCTATCATCGCCAACTCTCTCGCTTGATCGCCGAAGGCAGCGCCGACGACAACGGCAAACTACTGTGGCGACAACGGGTCTGGCCCTAACATCTGCTCGAGGTCAAGCCGCTTCCAGCCGCTTGCGTAAAAACCAGATCAACGCAATGACCGGCACGCCAAGCAAACTCGCCAGAAGAAAGAATATTTCATAACCCACCGTCTCAACCACCGAGCCGGTGTAACCGCCGAGCAGCTTGGGGAACAGTGTCATCACCGAACTGAAGATCGCGTACTGGGTCGCGGTGAAAGACACATTGGTCAAACTGGACAACCAGGCAACAAAGGCCGCCACGGCGACGCCACCGCTGAGATTATCCGCGGCGATAACCACCGTCAGCGCCAGCACACTGACCTCAAGCCCCGCCAGCCACATAAACAGTAAATTGGTCGCCGAGACCAGCACCGCGCCGAGCATCAACACTCGAATAACCCCGAAACGCAGAGTGAGAAAACCACCAAGGAAGCTGCCGACAATGGTCATAACCACGCCAAATACCTTGGTCACGCTGGCGATCTCATCCTTGCTGTAGCCCATATCCTGATAGAACACATTGGCGATCACACCAAGAACAATATCTGACACCCGATAAAAGCCCACCAATAGCAACACCCATAGTGCGAGCTTTTTATAGCGCTGAATAAAGTCGGCAATGGGCTGAACATAGCTTTCATCGACCAGCTGCTGATTTACCACCCCCATGGCACTTTGCAGGCGAAACGCCTGATAGCCGATAAACACGGCCAACAACAGCACCAGCGAGGAGTAGCTGAACGAGAACAGCTGCTGGGAATAACCACTGAACCACACCGGGGCATCAGGCATGCCGAAAAGCACCCCGACAAAGGTCGCCACCGTGATCACAAAGGCAATAAAAAAGCGCAGGTAATCCCCGGTATCATAGTGGTAGGGAGAAACGTCTCCCGCGGGCGGCTCGGCAATTAACAGCGTGGTCGCTACCCCCACCAACATCAGCCCGGCCATACAGTAATAGGTGTTGCGCCAGGCGATGTAGCTATAGACATCATTGGTACTGCCGAAGCCCTCCGCCAGATACAGCGCCCCCGCACCGGCGGCGATCATGCCGATGCGATAACCGGCGATATAGGTCGAGGACAGCAGCGCCTGTAACCGGGGATTGGCGGACTCGATACGGAAAGCGTCGATCACCACATCCTGGGTAGCGGCGGAAAACCCCAGCAATACCGCGGCAATGGCCATCCACGCCAGCTGTTGCTGGGGATCAACCGACGCCATCAGCGCAATGGATGCCGCCACCGCCAGTTGCGCAAACAACAGCCACCCCCGGCGGCGACCCAACGCCCGACTCAACAGCGGCAGGGGAAGCTTATCCACCAATGGCGCCCAGACGAACTTAAAGGAGAAACCCAGCGCCGCCCAACTGAAATAGGTCACATCGGACTTACTGACCCCCGCCTCCCTCAGCCACAGCGACAGGCTGGAAAAAATCAGCAATAGTGGCACCCCGGCAGAAAAGCCGAGGAACAGCATGATCCACACCGGCTTTTGCCGCCACCAGACCAGAGTCGCGTCCTCGCCCCGCTCGCTCATCGGCCTTCGCCCGGCGTTGAACGGTCCCGCTCGACCCATGATCTGCCTGCGCTACATGCTGTCACTGATGATTAATCTCTGAAATTGGTGAATTGCAGGGGCTGCTCCAGATCCTCAGCGCGCAGCAAGGCCATAACCTGCTGCAAGTCGTCGCGCTTCTTGCCGGTGATCCGCACCTGATCCCCCTGAATCTGGCTCTGCACTTTGATCTTGCTATCCTTGACCAGCTTGACGATTTTGCGGCACAGGTCTGACTCCAAACCATTTTTCATCGTGACCCGCTGCTTGACCTGCTTGCCCCGGGATTCAATATCGCCGACTTCCATCGCTTTGGGATCAATTTTATTCTTTACCAAACTACCGCGTAGCATGTCTTCCATTTGAGTAAGCTGGAACTCGGCGTCGGCAAACATTGTTGCCGCCAAACCATCGCGCTCAAAACTCGCATCGACACCCTTAAAGTCAAAGCGGGTTTCAATTACCCGATTGCATTGGTCCAGGGCATTGGTAAAGGTGTGTAAATCAACTTCAGAAACAATATCAAACGACGGCATTGGGCCTCTTCCTTCTTAGGTTTGCGCGGCAAGTGTAACAAGCCCCGCCACAGCTCAGCCAGAGGCTTGCCCCAGCTATTTATGTACGGCGAACTAGTGCCTCGCCCCCGGTGTCATTTCCGCCGGGCTTCGATTAAGCTGCCGCAATGACCGCACACCCTCCACAATGGCACATCCTCGGCGCAGGCGCGATTGGCAGTCTGTGGGCAGCCCTGGCCCAACGGGCCGGAAATCCCCCAGCAATGTTACTCCGCGACGGCCACCGTCTCGCCGACTATCAGCGCGGCAAGGGCATTATTTTCGAGAGCGGCGGACAAGCCGAGATCCTCCCTGTTCAGGCGCAATCCCCCGAATCCATGCAATCACCGATCGCGCAGTTGCTGGTGTGCACCAAGGCTCAGGATACGCTCAACGCGATTTCCGCTTACGCCCCCCGACTGACACCCGACTGCACCGTGGTCCTGCTGCAAAACGGCATGGGCGTTGCCGAGGTGATTCACCGGCACTACCCGCAGTTGCGCCTGCTTCAGGCGAGCACCACCGAGGGTGCATTTCGCCGGGGCGATTTCCACATTGTTCACGCCGGGCGCGGAGAAACCCGCTTGGGAGACATTCCCGGCATATCCACTGTCTCGGAGAGTCACGCCCGCGCTGTAGCCACAAGCCTGAGCTTCCCGCCCGTCGAGGTAGTCTATTGTGATGCAATGACCGAGATCCTGTGGCGCAAACTGGCCATCAATTGCGCGATCAACCCGCTCACGGTGGTTTACCAATGTCGCAATGGCGAGCTGCTGGACAATCCCACCGCCCTTCAACGCATGCACACCGTGGTAGACGAAGTGCTTACTGTAGCCCGGCGACTGGGCATCGACCTCGGCAGCGACCTCCACCAGCAGGTTGTCGCAGTAGCCTCCGCCACTGCCCTCAATCGCTCCTCCATGCTGCAGGATGCCGAGGCAGGACGCAGCACTGAAATCGACTACATCAGTGGCTATCTGTGCCGTCAGGCTCGCGAGCTGGGCGAAGACACCCCCGAGTCAGCGGCGCTGTATGCCGCCGTCACCCAACGTCATCCCGCCGGCGCGAATTGACCTGAACCCCCGTAAAATGCGATCATCGCCGCCCTGAAGGCTCCCATTGGGATTAAAAGGGAATCGCGGTGCTGTTTATGCCCCTTGCATAAACTACTCCGCAGCTGCCCCCGCAACTGTAATTGCTTAGCGTTTTTACCCCGCCACTGGCTTTGCCGGGAAGGCATAAAACGTAACAGGCAATAGCCAGGAGACCTGCCTTCCACAGCACGTGCCACGGCACTGCTGCCCTGAATTCTATCGACGGGGTGTTCGATAGCTCATGCACTGATCACAACCAACGGTGAACATCCTTGAAACACCTGACGCAGGCCTTTGCTGCGTGCCTGACATTGCTATGGGTGCCATTTGCAACGGCGGCCACTGAGCAAGAGCACGTATTGGTCACCGATCGCCACGCCCCCAAGCGCGACAGCATCAGCGAGGTCGATCTCGCCAATTACACCGGCTTTGTACAGGTTATCGACCGCGATCAATTCGCCCACCGCTTCACCGACATTACCGACCTGCTGGACACCCTCCCGGGCATTCAGGTAAAGCAGCTGGGTGGTCTTGGCGGGCTTAGCAGTATTGCCATCCGCGGCTCCGGCGGCAAGCAGGTGAGCGTTTTCCTCGACGGCTTACTGTTAAACAATCCAGATTCCGGTTCTGCCAGTGTAGGCGACATTCCGACGGTACTTATTGACCGCATAGAAGCCTACCCCGACTTCACCCCGGTGCAGCTGGGCAACGCCAACCTTGCCGGGGCGATTAATTTTCGCAGCCGACAATTGCGCCGCGACGACAGCGGCGCCCGCGTCAGTCTGTCGGCGGGCTCCTTCGACACCCGTCACAGCGAGGTCAGCGGCTGGGGCAACTTTGCTCACTGGGAGGTCATCGCAGGCTTGAATTACACCGAGGCCGACAACGACTTCCCCGTCGACGACGAGCTGTTTCGCACCGACAGTCGCCGCCGCCAGAACGACGGCTACCGCCAGCACAGCAGCTTCCTCAAAGTGGGCCGCGACCAGAGCAATGGCCGCCTCAGCGCCCTGCTGCAGCACAGCAAGTCTGAAAAAGAGGTGGCCAGCGCGCTGAATCAGCAACGGGACAACGCCACCCTCGACAAGGAGTCCCTGCGGGTGCAGGCGGTAAGGGATTACCGCCTGGGCAGTGTAGATCTCGCCCACAGGGGTTTTGTAACCCGCAATACCACTCAATTCAGCGACGCCAACAGCACTATCGGTCTGGGCGAAGACCGGGTCGAAAGTGAATACGACAGTTTCGGTCTCTACAATACTGCACGCTGGCAAGGGCAAAGTCTGGAGTGGGTGGCAGGACTGGAACTGCGCCGCGACAGCATTGAAGTACACGACCTCCTGCGCCAGCGCATGCTGACCGAAACCCGGCGGGACACCGCCGTGCTGGCACTGGCCAACAATTGGAGTGCCGGTGACAATCTGCTGGTGAGTACCGCTGTGCGCCACTATTTGCAGGACGACCATATCGACTTCTCGCTCAGCGGCGACAATAGCGACAGCACTCTGGCCGCGTCCAGCGCCCAGCTCGGCGTTCAGTGGCGCCGGAGCTCAAGCCTGACCTTCAAGGCCAATATTGGTCGCCTGCTGCGCCTGCCCACGCTCACCGAAAATTTCGGCGCCGAGGGGCTGCTTGACGGCAACCCCTCACTTAGTCAGGAACGGGCCTTCACCGGCGACGCCGGTTTCGATTGGCAGCGCGGCACTCTCACCAGCAGCGCCAGCGTGTTTTACCGCCAGGTCGACGACGCGATTATTACCATCTACGACAGCAGGGGTGTTGGCCAGCCGCAAAACATCGGTTCGTCGGTGGTGGCAGGGGTTGAAACCGACCTGGATTGGCGTGCGTTGAAGTGGCTGACTGTTCGCGCCAGTGCCACCCTGATCGACAGCGAAAACCAATCGAACATTCGCTCGGCAAAGGGCAAGCAACTCCCCGGCATTTACCATCAGAGCATTGGCAGCGGCCTTACCCTTAGCCTCGGCCACAGCCGGATTGAGCTTGACTATGTTGTTCACAATGAACTCTTCTATGACCCCGCCAACGCGGTCGAGGCCGATAGAAAGGAAGAACTGTCCCTGTCGTTCAGCCATTTTTGGCGTCGTGTCACCGTCGATGTGGCAGCCCGCAACCTGCTCGATAAAAACTTCCTTGATGCGAATCGCTTTCCCACACCGGGGCGGTCTGTAACCGCCACGCTTACCCTTTCTCTCTGACAGCATACTCGACTACGGAGTCTTAACCATGAAATCCAACCTCCCCCTTAAACTACTTGGAAGTCTTGCCCTGACCTCCCTGCTCGCCGCCTGTGGCGGCAGCGACGGTGGCAGCAGCGCCGCCCCCGTCGTCGGTGCAAACACAGTGGTTGTGGCAACCGTCGCCGCTGATTTTTCCGGCTCAGATATCCAGCTGGTTGAACTCGGCAGCGAAGTCACCGTCACCAGCGGCGTAGCTGGCAAGGATCAGTCAGACTTTGGCGCGGCCCGTTTTGGCGAGTTTTTTTACCATATCGGTCGGTTTAATATCGACGAAGTACACAAGCATGGTTTCATCGCCCCTGGCACCCCGATCTACCAATACACCACCCAGGCGAACGCCGAAGACCCCACCGGCAATGCCCAGCGCATGGCCTTTGTCAGTAACGAAAAAGCCTACATCACCCAATACCGCACCCAGCAGGTGCTGATTGTTAACCCCAGCGCCCAGACTGAAGCGGAATTTATCATCGGTTCGCTGGACCTCAGCGCTTACGCCGACGCAGATGCCAATGGCGCACCGGAAGCCTCGGCGGCGATGATTGTCGATGGCAAGCTGTTTGTTGTGTTACAACGGCTGGTGAACTACTCCCCCGCCGAAGACGGTGTAAGCGCCTATGTCGCCGTGTTTGATACCGCCACCGATACTGAGATCGACACCAATCCCAACGACGAGCCCAGTGCTCCCAAGGGCATTGAGCTGAGCACCCGCAACCCCGGCAAGCTGGTCTACCGCGACGGCGTTGGCTTGTTCCTGCAATCCATTGGCGACGCCTATGCTTCTTCACGCAATGGCCGCACGCCGGGCTACACCGGCGGCATCAGCAAAATTGACACTGAAACCTATAGTGTCGAACTGATAGTCGACGACGGCGACAACGACAATCACCCCTACGGGTTTATCTCCAATCTCGCCATTGTCGACGCCAACAACGGCTATTTCGTCGGCTATGAAGGCTGGATGAACACCAGCCTGTACCACTTCAATCCCAGCACCGGCGACGCCACCGCTGTTACCGCTTACGCCAACATCGACATGCGCACCATCGAGGCTGATGCCGCCGGAAACCTGTGGATTGGCATTGCGGATTCCGCCAGCCCGCGCATCGAAGTGCTCGACGGCCAGCAAAGCCTGCTGCGCACCATCAACCTGATTCAGAACCCCACCGAGATTCTGTTCAGCAAAATGCAGTAAACTTGCCGCTGCCGCTGGCAAGCCTTCGGGCTTGCCAGCCATCACCTTTATTTACAGCAGAACGGGCCCGCCAATGGAATCGAGAGATATTCGCCACAAAAAAGCCATGGAGCGCCGCAAGGCACTGGTCGATGAGAAAGTCGCCGAAGCGACCACCGAAAAGGGCATTCTCATTGTGCTGACCGGTAACGGCAAAGGGAAATCCAGCTCGGGTTTTGGCTCGGTGATCCGCTGTCTGGGCCACGGCTACAACGCGGGTATTGTGCAATTTATCAAAGGCACCTGGGACTGCGGTGAACGCAACTTTATTGAACAGCGTTGTCCGGAAGTGCCCTATCACGTAATGGGCAGCGGATTTACCTGGGAAACCCAAAATCGCGAGCGGGACATCGCCGCCGCCGAACAAGCCTGGGCAAAAGCTGAAGAATTATTGCGCGACGACAGCCTTCACTTGGTCTTGCTTGACGAATTAACCTACGTCTTGAAATACGGCTGGATCGAGCAACAGCGCATTTTCGATGCCATCGCCAACCGCCCCGCAGAAATGAGTGTGATCGTCACCGGCCGCGCGGCGTCAAAAGCATTGCGCGAAATGGCCGACACCGTCGCCGAAGTCGGCGATGAAAAACACGCTTTCCGCGCCGGTATCAAAGCGCGCAAAGGAGTGGACTGGTAAGTGTCCCGAAACAGAAATTATCGTCAGTGGCGTCCCCTTCGCGCTTCTGCCATTGCACTGCTCGCCACCCTACTCGGGTCCACCGCCCCTCTGTGGGCATTCGAGCAGACCTTTTGCGCCACGGACGACCAGCAGCTGAACCTCTGCCTGCCAGCCCCAGCCCAGCGCATTATCGCCCTGTCGCCAGGTATTACCGAGCAGGTCTTTGCCGCCGGCGCGGGGGGCAAGCTGGTTGCGGCGGTGTCATTCAGCGACTACCCGGAAGAAGCTCGCGAACTACCCCGTGTCGGCGGCTACAACCGCTTCGACCTGGAGGCGATTGTCGCGCTCAAACCGGATCTGCTGATAGCCTGGAGTGAAGGCAATCCGGCGGAACAGCTCAGTCAGCTGAAGGCCTTGGGGCTGCCGGTGTATCACTCAGACCCCGATAGCTTCGACGATATCGCCAGTGCCATCGAACGCATTGGCAAGCTAGCCGGCACCGCAGACGCTGCCAACACCGCCGCGGCTCACTTTCGTCAAGGCATCGCCGAACTGGCACAACGTTACGCCGACGCCCCCAAGGTGCGGGTATTTCAGCAGATCTGGAACAATCCGCTGATGACGGTAAACAGCGACCATATGATCAGCAAGGCCACCGAACTCTGCGGCGGCGAGAATATCTTTGCCGACCTGGGCAAGCTGTCGGCGCGAATCGACCTTGAAGCGGTACTGGCAGCCAATCCAGAGGCCATCATTGCCGGCGGTATGGGCGAGGAAAACCGCGACTGGCTGGACGCCTGGGAGCGCTTCGACGGGCTCACCGCCGTACAGCGGAACAATTTGTTTTTTGTGCCACCCTCAACCCTGCAGCGGCCCACGCCCCGCCTGCTGGACGGGGCCAGGCTGATGTGCCAGCACCTGGAAACCGCCCGTGCACGCCGCTGAGTCCATCACACACACCGGCGTATTTCGTCGCGGGCCCTTGCCTCTGCTGCTTCTGCTCGCACTGGCGCTGAGCTCCCTGCTACTGGCCATCCGTGTTGGCAGCGTGACCATGAGCAGCAGCGACATCTGGGCGGCATTGACCGGCAGCGGATCGTCCCTCCATCAAACGCTGATTATGGATTTGCGCCTGCCCCGGGCGCTGGCGGCCTTCGCCACCGGCGGCCTGTTGGCCGTGGCGGGCGCGCTGATGCAGGTATTACTGCGCAACCCACTGGCCGACCCTTATATTCTCGGCCTGTCCAGCGGCGCGGCGGTAGGCGCACTCATGGCGATGATCTTCGGCCTTGGTGCGGCACTGGTCTCCGGGTCGGCGTTTATCGGCGCGGTGGTGTCGGCCACCCTGGTCTTCAGCCTGGCCAATGGCCGCGGCAGCTGGACACCCACGCGACTGCTGTTAACCGGGGTGATTATCTCCTCCGGCTGGAGCGCATTGGTAACCTTTATGCTCGCTGTCGGCCCTACCGACAAACTCCCCGGCATGCTCTACTGGCTAATGGGCGACCTCGCCTATTCCCGCTCGCCCTGGCCCGCACTCACCGTGCTACTGGCGATTTGCCTGCTGCTGATGCCACTGGGGCGCAGCCTGAACGTGCTGGCCAGAGGCCCGCTGCAAGCGGCCGCACTGGGTGTGCCCGTCAAGCAGATGGAATGGGGAATTTATATTATCGCCAGTATTCTCACAGCCTTTGCGGTAACCACTGCCGGCAGCATCGGTTTTGTCGGCCTGATTATTCCCCACATGCTACGCCTGGTGCTCGGCAATGACCAACGGATCATACTCCCGGCAGCCGCTCTGGCGGGCGGTAGCCTGCTGACACTGGCCGACACGCTGGCACGGACGATTATCGCCCCCCAACAACTTCCCGCCGGGGTGATTACCGCCATGATCGGCGTGCCTACCTTTTTATATCTGCTGCGGCGGAGCCAGTGATGACGACCCTCAGCGCCCATCAGTTGGTGATCGATATCCCTGGTCGCAGCGACGGCACCGCCCTCAATTTGTCGGTGCAAGCGGGCGATATCTGGGGGGTGCTTGGTCCGAATGGCGCAGGGAAGACAACCCTGCTCCATACTCTGGCGGGCCTGCGCCAACCCCGCAGTGGCGAAATCCATCTGGACGGACGCAATATTCATCAGTTGCGCCGCAAGCAGCTCGCGCAATCGCTGGCGGTGGTCTTTCAGGAACGACAGGACGGCTTTCCCGGCACCGTGCTGGAAACTGCAATGATTGGCCGTCACCCCTTTCTCGCCCCCTGGGATGTAGAAACCGCCAGCGACCTGCTGCTGGCGCGTCAGTCCCTTGACCTACTGGAATTGGCCCACCTCGAACAGCGCCTCGTCAGCACCCTGTCCGGCGGTGAAAGACAACGCCTGGCCATCGCCACGGCACTGTGCCAAACCCCGTCGCTGCTCCTCGCCGACGAACCCAGCAACCATCTCGACCTGCACCATCAGGTGCAGGTGATGGAGCTGCTGCAGCGCCGCGCGCGGAATGATTGCGGCATATTTCTGTGCTTACACGATCTGAACCTGGCCGCCCGCTATTGTAATCGGCTCTTGCTGCTCTACCCCGATGGTCGCGCCTGCTGGGGCGCCAAGGAAGACATGCTGTCACTCAGCGCGCTGGAGGCCCTCTACCGCCAGCCGCTGACACTGATTGAACACGACGGACAACAACTGTTTGTGCCACGCGCCAGCGAGTCCCCCCGCTGATGACCGACCGCTACTCCCCCGAAGACATCGCCGCCGTCTATCGCGCCATTGAGCAGCGCCGGGACATGCGCCATTTCAGCGGCGGCAGCGTGCCGAAGGAGACGCTGACACGACTGCTACAGGCCGCCCACCACGCGCCAAGTGTGGGCTATATGCAGCCCTGGCGATTTATCCGTATCCGCCGTGCCGCGCTGCGCCACGCCATCTACACCCAGGTGCTCGCCGAAATCGAACGCACCGCCGAGGCGCTGGACGAGCGACGCAATGAATTTCTCAGACTCAAGGTGGAAGGTATACAGGACTGTGCCGAATTGCTCGTTGTTGCCCTGATGGACAACCGCGACAAGCACATCTTCGGACGCCGTACCCTGCCCGAAATGGATCTCGCCTCAGCCTCCTGCGCGATTCAAAATATGTGGCTGGCCGCCCGGGCCGAAGGTCTGGGCATGGGCTGGGTGTCGCTGTTTGATCCCGAGGATCTGAAAGCACTGCTGCAGATGCCCGATGGCAGCCACCCGATTGCCATCCTGTGTCTGGGCCCGGTCGACGGGTTTTACGATCGCCCGATGCTCGAGCAAGTGGGCTGGGCCCAGCGGCAGGATATACACGACCTGGTTATGACCGACACCTGGCAGGAAACCGACAACGATGGCTAAAACATTGATGGTACAGGGCACGACCTCAGACGCCGGCAAAAGCGTGATGGTCGCGGGACTGTGCCGGATTCTTAAACGCCGGGGCCTCAGTGTGGCGCCATTCAAACCACAGAATATGGCACTGAACAGCGCGGTAACCGCCAATGGCGGCGAAATTGGCCGCGCCCAGGCGGTGCAGGCCAGAGCCTGTGGATTGCCCCCCCACACCGACATGAACCCGGTGCTGCTCAAGCCCAACAGCGATACCGGTGCCCAGGTGATTATCCACGGCAAGGCGCTGACCAATATGGAAGCCAGCGCCTATCACGACTACAAAAAGGTCGCCATGGACGCGGTGCTGACCTCCCATCGCCGACTGGGCGAGCACTACGACTGGATTATTGTCGAGGGCGCGGGCAGCCCCGCTGAAATCAATCTTCGCGCCAATGATATTGCCAATATGGGCTTTGCCGAGGCAGTGGACTGCCCGGTAATACTGATCGCCGATATCGACCGAGGCGGCGTATTTGCCCATTTGGTTGGCACCCTGAGTTTGCTTTCGCCCTCGGAACAACAGCGGGTATGCGGTTTTCTTATCAATCGCTTTCGCGGCGACATCGCCCTGCTGCAATCCGGCCTCGATTGGCTTGAGGATCACACCACGAAGCCAGTGCTTGGGGTCATTCCCTACCTGCACGACCTGCACCTCGAAGCCGAAGACGCGATCACCACCAGCCAACACCGGGATCAGGCGCAAATTCGCGTCGTGGTGCCGGTGTTGTCGCGGATCAGCAACCACACTGACTTTGACGTGCTGCGCATGCACCCCCAGGTGGATCTACGTTTTATCGGCAAGGGCCAGGTCATTCCGCCCTGTGAGCTGGTCATACTACCGGGCAGTAAAAGCGTATGCCGCGATCTGGATTTTCTCCGCGACAACGGCTGGGACACACAGCTACAGCGGCACCTGCGCTACGGCGGAAAAGTGCTGGGCATTTGCGGTGGATTTCAGATGCTGGGCCGCGCGGTACACGACCCACTGGGCATTGAAGGCCCCACCGGTAGCCGCGATGGTCTGGGGCTGCTGGAGATGGAAACCACCCTCGCCGAAGACAAGATTCTGCGCCAGGTCACAGGGCATTGTGTCGCTCACCTGCACCCGGACTATTCCGGCAAGGGAGCGCTGGCCGGCTACGAAATACACGCCGGGCGCAGCGACGGCCCCGCCCTGTCGCGGCCCTTTGCCACCCTGCGCCACCACGACGCCAGCCAGGAGTTCAGTGACGGCGCGATAAGTGAAGACGGCCAGATTGTCGGCACCTATGTGCACGGAGTATTTGATCAGGAGGCCACCCGCAATGCTATGCTGCAATGGGCCGGCATCAGTGTCGTCAGCACCCTCGACTATGAGGCATTGATTGAAGCCAATCTGGATCGCCTTGCCGACGCCATTGAACAGGCGATGGATATCGACGCCCTGCTGGCTTCGGTGTAACTAGAGGGTAGTGAGAATACAATGAAAAAACTAAGTTTGGTCGCGTTGCTATTGTGCCTGAGCGCATGTAGCAAGCCGATCCCGTTTACCGACTACATCGTCGAGAATCTGCTGCGCGACAATCTGGAAAACCTGACCCAGCCGCCGCTGTTTGAATTGCGTGAAATCATCGTGGTAGAGAAAACCGACCTGGGTGACCGCGCCGAGGCCAGCGTCGATGTGGTGCTGTTTTTCCCAGAAAGCTTCGAAACGGTGGTGAAGGCTCAGCAACTGCAGCCGAATAATATGGCCTACAAGCAATATCGCGGCAGCTTTGGTGCCTTCACCGCAGGCGAACAACAAACCCACCACGCCCATTACAGCTTTGTGCGTGACGGACGCAAATGGCGTATCAGCAGCAGCCGGCCACTGGCGGAACCGACAATTCAAAGGGCCGCCGAATAAGGTGCTTTAACCGTGCTTGTGCAGTTGTACCCAGGGATCGTGGCCGTCGAGTTGATACACACTGAAACGGCTCAGACAGGCATAGGGCACCGCCAGCCGAGTCATCGCCCCCATCGGCATGCCCAGCAAGTGGCACATCATGACGCGAATCACCGCACCGTGAATAACCAATAGAACGGATTCACCGGAATAGCGCTGCTGCAGGCTGTCCAGCGCAGTACACACCCGCTGGCAGAAATCCCCCATCGCCTCACCGCTAGGCGGGCTCGCCTCTGCCGGTGACTGCCAGAATTGCCGCCACTCCTGGGGATAGCGGCGCTCAGCCTCACTATGGGGCAGCCCCTCCCAGTCGCCAAAATGCATTTCCCGCAGCGCGTCATCGAACTCAAGCGGCAATTGCAGCAGACGTGACTGCTCTTCCGCAAAGCGTGCACAGCGTTGCAGCGGGGAGCTGACAATGCGCTGCCAGCGTGGCTCCCCCACAGAGGCGACGGTGTCGCGCATCTGCTGCCAGCCCAACTCACTCAGCGGGACATCGGTGCTGCCGCGAAATATTTCTCCCCCTTCGCAGGCACCGTGACGCAGCATATCGAGACGGGTGACAGCCATCAGTCGTTGCCTCGGCTGACTCCGGCCTGCTCGAAACTGGCCATTTCGTTGTGCAGTAAACAGGCCGCATTCATTATTGGCAAAGCCAGTGCTGCACCACTGCCCTCACCCAGACGTAAATCCAGCTCCAGCAGAGGCACCGCGTCCATTTTGTTCAGCAACCGACTGTGCCCCGGCTCAGCGCCGCAGTGGGAAAAGAACAGCCAGGGGCGAATACTCGGGTTGATCTTCACCGCCGACATCGCCGCCGCCGAGCAGATATAGCCGTCGACCAATACCGCGATGCCCTTTTGCGCAGCACGAATATACGCCCCCGCAAGGGCATTGATTTCAAAGCCGCCAATACGACGCAGGGTTTCCACGCCATTTTTCATATGGGGAAGATGACGCGACATGGCGCGGGTGACCACTGCGGCCTTTTTGGCCATGCCCTGGTCACTGATACCGGTACCGCGGCCCACCATCGCATTGGCCGACAAACGGGTGTGGGCCACCGCCAGTGCCGCGGCGGCGGTACTGTTGCCAATGCCCATTTCGCCGCCGATAAACAGATTGATATCACCGGCCTCGTCGATAATATCCCGGCCGACAATAAAGGCTTCCAGACACTGCTCCAGCGTCATCGCCTCGGTGACACACATATTCTGCGTGCCTGCGGCCACCCGCCGATCGAGCACATTGTCGAGGTCTTCTATCGCGTAGACGGTGCCAGCATTCACCACCTGAAAGGGCACCCCCATGCTTCTCGCCAATACGCTGATTGCCGCACCGCCGCTGGCAAAATTGCGCACCATTTCGGCAGTCACCGTTTGTGGGTAGGCTGAAACGCCCTCTGCGGTCACACCGTGGTCGCCGGCAAAAACGGCGATAAGTGGTTTGTTGACCCGTGGCGTTGATGTGCCCTGCAGGGCTGCCAACTGAATTGCGACATCTTCCAGACGACCCAGCGAGCCCTTGGGCTTGGTCAGATTGTCCTGATGCTGTTGGGCCCGCTGGCGATGCTCTTCGTCAGGCGCCGGGGCCTCTGCCAAATACCATTCACTCACTGTTATGTCCTTTTAAAATTTGCTCCAAACCGGCGGTAACCAGCACAACGCGGTCGGCTAGCTGCGCAATATCCTGATGCAAACGACCGGATTCATCGACAAACTGTCGCGACAGCGCCCCCATTGGTACTACCCCCTGGCCGACTTCGTTACTCACCAGAATCACGCGACCCGGAATACCTTCCAGCAACGCCAGCAATTCATCCTTGATGCGCTGCCACTGCTGCGCATCTTCTTTAATCAGCCAGTTACTCAGCCACAGGGTCAGGCAATCAACCAGAATGCAGCGCTGAGCCGACGCGTGCTCGCGAATTGCCGCCGCCAGCGCCTCCGGCGCTTCGACAGTAAGCCAACCACAACCCGCGCGATCACTCTGATGGGCGGCAATCCGCGCGGCCATTTCCGTGTCTCCGGCCGTCGCTGTAGCGATATATACCAGCTCCAGACCACTGGCCCGCGCCCGCGCTTCAGCCAGCCGACTTTTCCCGGAGCGCGCCCCGCCAAGGTATAATTCCAGCACTGGTGATCCTCTGTTATGTTCCGGTCAGGCCAACACTGCCTTCGTTAAAGCCGGTAACGTATAGTAGGCGCCTCATTCTACAAGACAGCGGCAAGCAGAGGGAAATATGGGACATCGTTTATCCAAGATTTATACCCGCACCGGCGATGACGGCACTACCGGTCTGGGCGATGGCAGTCGTATCGACAAAGATCACGCGCGGATGCAGGCCATTGGCAGCATAGACGAACTAAACTCCCATCTCGGCTTACTGATTGCAGAACTGCCCCAGGGGGATGACTATGCGGCCCTGTTGGCTCGCATACAACACGATTTGTTCGACCTGGGCGGCGAGTTGGCCGTACCCGGTTATACACTGGTGAGTGCTGAACGCATCGACGAGCTGGAAAAAAGCCTCGACGAGCTCAACGAAGATCTGCCGCCACTGAAGAACTTTATTCTGCCCGGCGGCAGCAAGCCTGCAGCCCTCTGTCATATGGCCCGGTCGGTATGTCGCCGCGCTGAGCGCGACTTGATTCGCTTGAACCGGGAAAATGAAGTGAACGACACCAGCCGCAAATATCTCAATCGACTGTCGGACTTTCTGTTCGTTATGGCGCGTCTTCTCGCCAGGCGCGGCGACGGCGAAGAGGTGTTATGGCAACCCGCCAATCAGCGTTAAGCGTATTATCGCGGCCATAACCAAGCCGCCCCCCTCACCCCGCTGCTGTCGCCATACTGCGCTTTCACCAGCCGGGTGCGGCAATCGTCACTGAACACCCATTGCTGCCAAAGCATTGGGACCCGTTCGTACAGGGTGGCAATATTCGACAGGCCGCCACCGAGCACCACCACCTCGGGATCGACGCAGTTAATCACTCCGGCGAGCCCTCGAGCCAGCTGCTGACAATATTGCTCCAGCGCTTGCTCTGCGAGGTCGTCGGCGCTGTCAGCCACTTCTTGCGCCGTTGCCGCCACCCCGCCAAGCTGCCGGTAAGTCTTCAATAAACCCGCTCCGCAGAGATAGGTTTCGACACAGTCCTGACGACCGCAGTAACACGCTCTTTTCTCAGCGGCTCCCGACAAGGGGTTGTGACCCCACTCACCGGCAATGGCATTAGCGCCGGTCAACAGGCGACCATGAACGACCCAGCCGCCCCCTACTCCTGTACCCAGAATCACGCCAAACACGCTGTCGCTGCCAGCGGCACTGCCATCTTTCGCTTCCGACAGGGCGAAACAGTTGGCGTCGTTGGCGATGCGCACCTCGCGACCAAGGGCCTTGCTCAGGTCCGCCGCCAGAGGCTTGCCGTTCAGCACTGTGGAGTTGCAGTTTTTCATTAAACCACTGAGCAGCGACGGCGCGCCCGGTGTCCCCACACCCACAGAACAGCGGAAACCCAATTCCGCCTCAAGCTCCCTGCACAGCGCGCTGATCGCCTGCACCGTGGCCCGGTAATCCTGTGCCGGGGTGTTTATGCGCCGGCGCAATACAATCTCGCCGTCGTCAGCAAGGACGATAGCTTCAATCTTGGTGCCGCCCAGGTCGACTCCGATGCGCATTGATTCAGACCTTGCGTTAAAACAGTTCGATCAAGGCCATGACGCCCACCCAGCACAGCAGGCTGCGCGACAGCATTTGCTGGGCCGCCTGCAATTCATCACTGGCCCGCTGTAAAAACGCACTATCGTCCTGCGCTTCTTCAGCGCTGACACCAGGTAAGCATGTGGCACCGAGCTGATCCAGGTAGTCGTCACTGGGCAGCTCGGCAACACTGAGCTGTCGCCACACCGGGAAGCAGCGATCAAAGTGGCCAATCAACGCAAAGGCAAACCCAAGCAGGCGCGCAGGAAGGTACTCAAAGTAATACAGCCCCTGAAACGCCATGTCCCGCTCGCGCTGTTCAGAGTCTTCATGGCGAGCAATCAAAAACAGCAGGCGGTAAGCCAGCGCAAACACCGGCCCGGCAAGGAAAAACCAGAACACCACCGCAAACCATCGCTCAAAGCCGTGATAGAACACTCCCTTGCGCACGGCCTGGTGCAACTGCAAGGCATTTTCCGCACCTGTGCGCAATTCCGGATCGAAATACTCTCCGTGCCGCCGCGCCCCTTCCAGATCTCCCCGCTGCCAACTATTCAGGTAGAGCCGCAGCTGTATGTGAAAATCACCCCGCCCGAGGCTATACAGCAGAATGACCACACTGATAATAAATGCCGGCAACCCGAACAAAATCGGGCCTAATAAAAACAACACCAGCGCCACCAACAACAAGGGTGACAGGGTCAATAGCAAGCGCGGCACGGCCCCATTTATTTTTCGAAGGGAGCGCCGAAGCGCCACAAACCAATCGTCGCTTTGAACAATTGCGCCACTGCCCCAAAATTGAACCGCCCCCCAGGCGATAAGCACCGCAAAGAATTCCATAGTCTGCGTTAGCACTCCCAGTATTGTAGATAGCGGTGCCAGTCAAAGGCCGGCCCAGGGTCAGTTTTTCGTCCCGGCGCGACGTCGCAATGGCCGACGATGCGCTCAGGGGTAAGCAGCGGAAAGCGCTTCATCAACGCGTCGGTAACCCTTTGCAGCTGCTGATACTGCAGGTCAGTGTAGGGGACGTTGTCACAGCCTTCCAGCTCAATACCGATACTAAAGTCGTTACAGTTATCTCGCCCCGCATAATGGGACACCCCGGCATGCCAGGCGCGATCAAGAAAGGAGACAAACTGGATAACTTCCCCAAGGCGATCAATCAACAAGTGAGCAGATACGCGCAGGTCGAGCAGGTCGGCAAAGTCAGCGTGCACAGAACAATCGAGGGTATTGCAAAACAGCTGCTCAATATAACCGGTGCCAAAACAACCCGCTGGCAGGCTAATGTTGTGTATCACCAGCAACTCAATGCTGTGGCCAAAGGGGCGCTGATTGTAATTAGTCGAAGGCCGGCGAGTCACATCGCTCAACCAACCGTCTGTATCAATCGAATACATGGGGGATTCCTGACAAACTGCAGGAATTGTAGCAGCCCTCAGCGCAATGCTACAGCGCAGGAGGGCCTTAGTTGGTAGGCTTGTTACGCATATCCCGAAGATTGCTGATCACCGACTCCAGCGCCCTATCGAACAAGCGGTCGTCGTCTATCAGTACCAAATCCCCGGACTCAAGCGCCGCTGTTAAACTGCGCAAATCGTGTTCGCAGACTTTGATACCCGCGCGATCAACAAAGATGTACTTGCCAATACCATTAATCACAGCGGCAAGGCGGCAGCGCTGCATCTTGCCATCGGCGACCGTAAGATCAACCCAATTACCGACACGCAAATTTGCCAAACCACTGGCCATCTCCCTCGGCTTGGCGGCACTGCGGGACTCCTCTGTGTCCCCGGACAGCGGCAGCGAATGGGCCGTTCGCCCCTCTTCTGCCTCCGATATTCGATCAAATTTCTCGGCGACCGCCGCGTCGAGGTCGTCGAGATCGAGAACTCTGGCCCGGTTTTCAGTCGAGGGCTGCCCCCGACTCTTCCGCGTCAATTTGGCCATGTGCAGCCGCTCAAGCTGCTCGAACCACTGCCCGGTCTCAAAAATATTGAGCGACACCCTGTTAAAGCCCAAGCGCAGGGTTTCCGTCAACACCGGCAAGGCCTCTATCAATTCGTTGCGGTGACCCGACTCATTGTTTGGAGCCACACTCCACAGCAGACGATCGACCAACTCAGTTTCGTCACGGAAACGGGCGCTGTCAGGGCCGGCCTGAACATAGCTGATAAAAAGAACCTTGCTCCACCCATCCTTGAGAATCTTGTGCACAACCGCCGGATAATTGCCCGAAGCCAATTTATCATCCAGCACACCGGCCACATAGGCGCGAGCGGTCTCCGCGGTCGCGCGACCACCCTCAGCGGACTCGGCACGCTGGGCCAGCAGCTCGGCACGCTGCATCGCGCGCCGCTGAAACTTGCTGAAGTCTTGCAGTGCATCGACAAAGACCTGGGTATCAACCGCAAAGTCGCCCAGGACTCGAATCACCACCTCTTCCAATTTCTTGTAGAGGGGGTCCTTCTTCACAGCACCATTGGGCGACCAACCAATTCCGGCACCCATGATTGAACTCAGCAGTTTTCTCGCGGGGTGTTCCTCATGGCTGAAGAAACCCTTGTCCAACAAGGCAATTTTGAGAATAGGAATTTGCAGCTGGGCCAGAAGCGCCTTCAGGTGTTCGGACAGTACATCGCCCTCAAGAATATACTCGAACAGCGAGCCCACAAAGCTGATCGTGTCGCGGTCACGCTCAGCAGACAGGGCCGATGCATCGCCAGCCCCCACCTTGTTGACCTGCTGCAGGCGCCCAATCAACTTTTCCGCAATATCTTCTATGTGCCCGGTTTCATCATTTGCCGCCCGGCGATTGAGAAAATGGGCGTACTGCTCATTCTGCATATCCTGCAGAGCAACCATAAATGAGGGCTTTGACAGCGCTTTGGGTTCAGCACCGCCAACGCCGTTATTCACAATATTCTCCAGGGCGTCGATCAGCTGGGATACCAGCACCGTCGTCTGGGTCCGAGCACTCGCACCGGATGGGGCTTCCCCCGCTCGCGCCTGCGCCGGCGCCGAAGACGAATCACCGGGCTGTACCGGAGCAGGTTCGGGTTCCGACTCAACCTGAGGGCGCGGGCCTCTTTTGCGGTTAAGCATGTCAATCGACAGTCCCTGAGCTTCGAGCACAGGAACCAGCAATTCAAACATTTCGCCAAAACGCCCAACCAACTCACTGTCGAATAATTTCAACAGCACCAGGCGAGCTTTAATATCAATATCCAACAAGCGGCTTGCTTCACCCAGCGCCTGGGCGATGCTGGCTGGACCAATCGGCAAGTCCGCTGCGGCAATAACCTCTCCGCCGACACAGTGCTGCCAAGCAGTGCATAACAGCCACAATTCCTGCAGAAACTTGCGCTCGGCTTTCTTCGCCATACCTTCAATGGCGACAAGCTCTTCAAGAGCATCTGACTCAAGTAGCTTTAACTTGGCCTCACCGCGGTCCTGGGGTGAAGATCGTCCGCGCAGCCCTCGAGGTGAAAACCCATCACTCAGCACTTCCACAAAACGGGCTTCAATGTGCTGACGATGAACGCGGATTTCCCGCATAGAGTCGAAATAGATGTGTTGTTCTTTGGCGTTACTGGCCTCATCAGCCAACTCGAACAGGCGATCATCCACCTCATCGAGCAGAACGGTCAGGCGCTCGCTTAAGTACAGACGGCTTTTTTCACAAAGCGCTTTGAGCTCTGCAGGGAGATTGGCAGTCGATGGCGCCTCGCCCTGAGGCGCTGCCTTATCGAAGCCAACTATTTTAGATCCCTTATCCGTCATCTCTAACTTATCGCCAATTATGCCATCGCCAACACTACGTTAATTACTCTGCAGCACTGCTGCCTGCAACACCAACCCTGAGGAGAATCTCCTAGATCACCGCAGTTTACACTCAAGTGACTGTTACCGAACCTGTTTTCTGATAAACTGCACCAGATAAAGGCACAAGCATGAACCCGGTCACACTGCCAATACAAACCAGAATCCAGTAAAATCCAATTCCCGCACAGTAGCTCAGCGAAAGGGCAACTCTGCCATACAATTTCACGGCCCGTCGCGCGCGCCATTCACTTTGCCACCCGCGACACAACTCGGGCGGCACCGCTTATAGCCCCCAGCATAGCCCAGCTCAATACACAAATACTACCACAGGCAGCACCATCACCATGCATTTAACAACCACGACCCAAAAAGACCTGAAAGTCAGTGTTAGCGCGGCTTTGGCCGAAGATGTGGGCACCGGCGACATTACCGCCATGCTGATCCCTGAGGGCGAAAAGGCCCGCGCACGGGTGATTACACGGGAACCTGCGGTGATATGCGGCGTGGACTGGGTCAACGAAGTATTTGCTCAAATTGATAGCGACGTCACACTTAACTGGAACGTTAGTGACGGAGACCTCGTCACCCCCAACCAAACCCTGTTTGAGTTACAAGGCAGCGCCCGCGCCCTGCTGACCGGCGAACGCACCGCACTAAACTTTATGCAGTTGCTATCAGGAACAGCGACGATCTGCCGGGAATACGCCGACATCGTCGCCCACACCGGGGTTCGCCTGCTGGACACCCGCAAAACCATCCCCGGCCTGCGCACCGCCCAGAAATACGCTGTCACCTGTGGCGGTTGCCACAACCACCGCATCGGCCTCTACGACGCCTTCCTGATCAAGGAAAACCATATCGCCGCCAGCGGCGGCATCGCCAACGCCGTAGCCCGCGCCCACGAAATCGCCCCCGGCAAGCCGGTGGAGGTCGAAGTGGAGTCGCTGGAAGAACTGAATATCGCTCTGACTGCCGGTGCCGACATCATCATGCTGGACAACTTCACCCTGGACGACATGCGTACCGGCGTAAAAGTGACCCAGGGGCGCGCCAAACTGGAAGCCTCGGGCAATGTCAGCAAGGAAACTCTGGCCGGGATAGCGGAAACCGGCGTGGACTATATTTCTATAGGCGCCCTGACCAAACATGCCAGGGCGGTGGATTTGTCGATGAGGATCGTCATTTAGACTCGACCGGGACCTCCCAGGGATCGAAGTCAAGATAATAGGCATTCTCAGCTCCCTCGCCTGGATACACCTTCACCCAGGCACCAAATCGGCTTTTTACTGGCAGCCAACCGAACTTTTCAGACGGTAAACGGGCACCGTATTTACCAAGGTCGCCCTTCACCCTCATAGCCTCCTCAAGGCGCTCGCCGGGGTAGGCTGCGGCAACTATCTCACCATCGACACACTCGCGGTAGTACCGGGGATAAAGCTCAATATCCTTTCCAGCAACCGCTGTAAACAATAGATTATTGCGCTCCTCGACATCAGTGGGGCGCTCCACACAAACGGTTTTATATCCGGCAACCGGAAGCACGTTATAAGGCGACTCCGCCAACGCCAAGTCAGCATCCTCGAGCTCGGTAGCAGCGATAAACTCAATGCGGTCTATGACAAAAACCTCAAACACTGGCCTTGAAATAAATGTCGAGTAGAGGCCATAAGCCAGCGCAGAAAACTGTAATGCGCCGACCAGAAAATAATCCAACACAAGCTCTTTTTTGGGTTTATACGGACTAAATATAACCAGCGTCATCAACGGGCCAAGGACCAGCTCCACCGTTACAATCAGCTTGTAAAGCTCCCCACCCTTCAGATATTTATACAAGTCGTCGGGGTACCATACCAGGTACACGAAAACAGCGGATATTGCGGTTACTAGCCCGGTCACCACCAAGTGCACTGCCAATGCCTTGAATTTCGCAGCCACGATTGGCTTCATTGCTCACTCCATGCACATTATTAACGTTCAAAAACAAAAAGGCCCCCAATTAAGGAGGCCTCCATGCAGGGCGAAAGCCCCGACCTTACTAACTCAACATCATGTCAGATTATGCGCGACACTCTGCAGGAGCCAGGTTACCAGGCAGTGTTGCACTGGCTGGCGCATTGGTTTTACCGGCAGCATAACAAGTCCAGATGATAGCACCTGTAGGACGAACAGCAGCAGCCAAGGCACCACCGTTAACGGTAGGAATCAGGCTCACGACGTTAGAACCAGCCGCAGACACTCGATTACCAAATGCAACATCAATCTGACCTGTCGCAGTAGTAATGGTAATGGTCAACACGTTTGGCGAAGTGTTGGCAGTAACACCATTGTCACCCACTGTCTGGACACAAGTCCCCGCAGCAGTACAAGGGGTTGTCGCAACACCAGCTGCAGCGCTTGTACCATAACCGGCACCCAGACCACCGTTGGCTGCAGGGGTTACGTTCGACGCATTATCCACAACGATCATTTTTGCTTCGCCAGCCAACGCCAGACCTTCAGCAACACGGCTACGCGCTGTGTAGTCCTGGTACGCAGGCAGAGCGACTGCCGCCAAAATACCGATAATCGCCACAACGATCATCAGTTCGATAAGAGTAAAACCCTGTTGTACTTTTTTCATAACGATCTCCGATTCACTACTTGTAAGGGCATCAGCCAATACTTTATTGGCATGCCTAGGAATTAGCATTGAACATGCCAATCTCAATTATTTTATTAACTCATTGTTTTTTATAAAATAACCTAGCAGCTCATCGCAAACACCCAGCAACAGACTGACATTTTTTGTCAGCAAGACATGTCAATTCGCAAATTTTGTCGCCCATTACCCAGGTCTGTCATCAGCAATACCCCTCTTGCTCCAGCATCTGCCATAATGAGGGGAAAATTCGCTCACACCCAAATCCTGGAAAATCGGCTTACACGATGAATAGCTCGCAAACCCCACTCACTGGCTTGGCCAGACGCCTTGTTTACGATGGCCTGCTGGACGAGGCGGCGGTCGCCAAAGCCCAGGAAAGCGCGCAGAAAAACAAAAAGAGCCTGGTCACCCATCTTGTCGAGAAAAGCCTTGTCGACGGACTGGCCATCGCGGAAGCCGCCGCTGATGAGTTTGGTGTGCCTTTTCTCGACCTGCGCGCCTTTAATATGGAGTTTGCCCCGCAAAAGCTGGTGGACAACAAACTTATCAAACAGTATCACGCCCTTCCGCTATGGAAGCGAGGCAAGCGCCTGTACATTGGGCTTTCTGACCCAACCAACTTGCACGCACTGGATCAGATCAAGTTCCACACCAATCTCATTACCGAACCCATCGTGGTGGAGGAGGCCGCTCTCTCTGCCGCCATCGAAAAGTATATTTCGGCCCAGGAAGAGTCTCTGTCAGACAGCCTGGGCGATATGGAGGATGTTGACCTTGAGGGGCTCGACGTCTCGGCGGTAGACGAAGACGCCGCCGCAAACGCCGACCAGAGCGGCGCCGACGAAGCCCCAGTAGTGAAATTCGTCAACAAGGTGTTACTCGACGCGATTCGCGGCGGCGCTTCCGACATTCACTTTGAGCCCTATGAAAAAGCCTATCGAGTGCGATTTCGTACCGATGGCATTCTGCAGGAAGTTGCCCGCCCTCCGGCATCGCTGGGTTTTCGTCTGGCCGCGCGACTGAAGGTCATGTCGCAAATGGACATCTCCGAGCGCCGCATCCCCCAGGACGGCCGGATTAAAATGAAGCTGTCCAAAACCCGCGCCATCGACTTTCGGGTTAACACCCTGCCCACCCTGTGGGGTGAAAAAGTGGTACTGCGTATCCTCGACCCGTCATCCGCACAAATGGGCATCGATGCCCTGGGCTACGAGCCGGAACAAAAGGAAATGTACCTGTCGGCGCTCAACCAACCCCAGGGTATGATACTGGTCACCGGCCCCACAGGTTCGGGTAAAACCGTTTCGCTGTACACCGGGCTGAATATTCTCAACACCGTAGAGCGCAATATCTCCACCGCCGAGGACCCGGTTGAAATCAACCTCGAGGGCATCAACCAGGTTCACGTCAATGCCAAGGTGGGGCTGGGCTTTCCCGAAGCACTGCGCTCCTTTCTCCGCCAGGATCCGGACATCATCATGGTCGGCGAGATTCGGGATCTGGAAACCGCGGAAATCGCTATCAAGGCAGCACAGACCGGTCACTTGGTGCTATCCACCCTGCACACCAATAGCGCACCGGAAACGCTGACCCGCCTGCTGAACATGGGGGTGCCTGCGTTCAACGTGGCCACCTCTGTCAGCCTGATTATCGCCCAGCGTCTCGCCCGTCGGCTGTGCAGCGAGTGCGCCCGCCCCGCCGACATTCCCAGAGAAACCCTCCTCGACGAGGGCTTCACCGAAGATATGCTGAACAGTGCGCGCATTATGGAGCCGGTTGGCTGCGATCGATGCAATGGCGGATACAAGGGCCGAGTCGGTATTTACGAAGTCGTTCGCGTTACTGCGGACATCTCCCGTATTATCATGGAGAACGGTAATTCCCTGGAAATTGCCGAGCAGGCACAAAAAGAAGGGTTCCCCAACCTACGGCAGTCCGCGCTAAAGAAATGCGCCCAGGGGGTAACCAGCCTCAAAGAGGTCAACCGTGTCACAAAAGATTAGTAGCATAGGCGGCAGAGAATAATTATGGCGACAAGCAAGACACAGGTATTTGTCTGGCAGGGCACCGACAAACAGGGGCGTAAAACCCGCGGCGAAATGTCAGCGGTGTCTCCCGCTATCGCTAAGGCGCAATTGCGTAAACAGGGCATTGCTGCCAAAACGGTCAAGCGCAAACCCAAGCCGCTGTTCTCCAGCAAGAAGCCGATAAAACCGGCAGATATCGCCATTTTTACCCGCCAGATGGCCACCATGCTCAAGGCCGGTGTACCCTTGGTACAAAGCTTTGATATTGTTGCCGAGGGCGCCGGCAACCCCACCATGACGGAGCTGGTCCTCGAGATTAAAAATGACGTTGCCTCGGGGGGAGGGTTTGCCTCGGCCTGCGCCAAACACCCGAAATATTTCGACACTCTGTTTTGCAGCCTGGTTGATGCCGGTGAGCAGTCCGGTACTCTCGAGCTGATGCTGGATCGGGTCGCCACCTACAAAGAGAAAACCGAGCAACTCAAGGCGAAGATTAAAAAGGCCCTGACCTACCCCATCGCCGTTATCGCCGTCGCCATAGTGGTCACTGCTATTCTACTTATCAAGGTTGTGCCACAGTTTGCCGAGACCTTTTCCAGTTTCGGCTCTGACCTGCCTGCGTTTACCAAAATGGTTGTCAGCATGTCCGAGTGGATGCAGGCAAACTGGTATATCGCCGCAGCTATTATCGCCGCCGCTGTCACAGCGTTCACCCAAGCGCGGCAACGCTCTCAAGCCTTTTCCGACTGGGTGGACAAGATGATGCTCAAGCTCCCCGCCGTTGGTGAAATTGTTTACAACTCAGTCATCGCGCGTTTTTCCCGCACCCTGGCAACGACCTTTGGTGCCGGTGTCCCCTTGGTGGATGCCTTGAATTCCGTAGCCGGCGCCGCCGGTAACGCCGTGTACAACAAAGCCATTATTCAAATCAGGGACGATGTCACCACCGGGCAAACGCTTTACTCATCCATACGCTTCACCAACCTCTTCCCCACCATGCTTTTGCAAATGGTCTCCATTGGCGAGGAGTCCGGTTCACTGGACGAAATGCTCGACAAGGTCGCCAATCACTATGAAGAAGCGGTCGATAACGCGGTTGATTCCCTCACCGCATTACTGGAGCCGATGATAATGTCGGTGCTTGGCGTTCTGGTGGGCGGTATGATGATAGCCATGTACCTGCCGATATTTATGCTTGGCAGTGCCATCTAAAGCCTTATTATTGCCCAGACTCCGCACCGCCAGCGGCGGTGCTTTTATTGCCCCTGACACTGCGACCCACAACTATGTTTGACTTCACCTCAGCGCCCAGCTTCGTTCTGCTGGCCAGCACTGGTTTGCTGGCCCTCCTCTTTGGCAGCTTTTTTAATGTTGTGATTTATCGTCTGCCCAAAATGATGGAGGAAAATTGGAAACGGGAGTGCCGGCTGATTCTGGAACAGGACAGCAGCGATACCGGGAACGACTCCGACTTCAACCTCGCCTTCCCTCACTCTCACTGCCCCAGGTGCGAGGCCCCTGTGCGAGCCTGGCAGAATATTCCCGTGCTTAGTTACCTGATACTCGGTGGCAAGTGCGCCAGCTGCAAGACTGCAATCAGCCTTCGGTACCCGCTGATTGAACTGGCCACTGCTGCGCTGGCGGTGTTGGCGATCTGGCAATGGGGCGCCACCCCCCAGGGCGTGGCGATGGTTATTTTCAGCTGGGCCCTGCTGATCATGACAATGATCGATATCGACCACCAACTCCTGCCCGACAGCTTGACCCTGCCTCTGCTATGGCTGGGACTCACATTCAATAGCACCGTGGGTAGCGTCGCCCTCAATGACGCCGTGTGGGGCGCCATTGGCGGCTATCTGTCGCTGTGGTCAGTGTACTGGCTATTCAAGCTCGTTACCGGCAAAGAGGGTATGGGGTTTGGCGACTTCAAGTTACTTGCCGCTCTGGGAGCCTGGCTCGGCTGGCAAATGCTGCCGCTCATTATTCTGTTGTCGTCGGTGGTTGGCGCAGTGCTCGGCGGCACGGTACTGATGCTACAGCGCAAGGACAGCAATGTTACCATCCCCTTTGGGCCGTACTTGGCCATCGCCGGGTGGATCGCCCTATACTGGGGCGACCAACTCGTTGCGACTTATATGCAAATATCCGGGCTTTCGCCCGCGCCCTAGCGGGTGGTTGAATTGTTTCGCCCCCGATGTAACCCAGATCATCAATCAACGGCTTACCGAACAACTGACCCGACTACAGACAAGACAGCACACCCTATGACTAAATTGATAATCGGCTTGACCGGGGGCATTGGCAGCGGCAAAACCGCTGTCTCGACACTGTTTTCCCAAAAGGGTATCGATGTGATTGACGCCGACATCGTCGCCCGCGAGGTGGTCGAAATCGGCACCCCGGCCCTTTCCCGTATTGCTGAACACTTTGGCCCGGCGATTCTGTCCGCTGACGGCTCGCTGGATCGGGCAGCGCTGCGCAAAACCATCTTTAGCGACCCCGCAGCGAAGCAGTGGCTGGAAGCCCTGCTCCACCCTCTCATTGCAGAGGAGACCCGACGGCAGCTGGCACACGTCAGCAGTCCCTACGGCCTTTACGTGTCCCCGTTGCTGGTTGAAATGGGCCAGCAGAACTATTGCCAGCGACTGCTGATCGTCGATGTCAGCGAAGACACCCAGCTGCAGCGCACGATGAACCGGGACAACAACGATCGCGCCCAGGTTGAACGTATTATGGCCAGCCAAGCCAACCGTCGACAGCGGCGCGAGGCCGCAGATGATATCATCGACAACAGCGGGGACCTCGCGTCTCTTGCTGTCCAGGTAGATCGCCTGCATGCTCACTATTTAACTCTTGCCAAGGAATTGAGCTGATGACTGCACAGCCCCCCGTTGTGGCCTGCCCAGGCTGCGGCCACAAGCAACCCTGGAATCCCGCGAACCCCTCCCGCCCTTTTTGCTCTGAACAGTGCAAAAATCAGGACTTTGTTGCCTGGGCTCACGAGGAGCACGCCATTCCCGGCTCACCGGACTTTGACGATGTACTGAGTGGTGATATTGAGTTGGGCCTGTTACAACAGCAACGAGACGGGATGCAATAAACAAAGGGCGGGAGAGAGAAATCGGGGGCTGTTCGCCGAAATGCGGGCTTATACCGATACAGATGCCCGAATCGCATCCACAATAGCGGCATTGGCCGCGGGCAAGGGATAATCATTCAACTGCGCAATAGGCACCCATTGTACCGGCTGTCCTTCGCACCCCCTTGGCTGACCGCCAAAGTCGTTTACCCAGCACACGTCCAGGCAGACCTGTTTATCGCCGTAATCGTGTTCAATTTTTATCAGCGGCGCGCAGTCGGTGGGCTGGACGGTAATACCCAGCTCTTCATGCAGCTCACGGGACAAGCCGTCCAACAGAGTCTCGCCGGGTTCCAGCTTGCCCCCAGGAAATTCCCACAATCCGCCTTGATGCGCATTGGCCGCACGCCGACTGAGTAGAATCCGGCCGTCGCGGCGGATAACCCCCACCGCCACATGGACCGATGAATCAGCTGCGGTATTCGGCATTGATTTTGACATAGTCATAGGAAAAATCTGTGGTCCACACGGTTTCCCGCTGCTCGCCACGGCCGAGATTGATGCGAATGGTGATTTCATCCTGCTTCATCACCGCCGCCCCGGCGGCTTCGGTGTAACTGCGGGCGCGGCCCCCGTTCTCAGCAATAAGCACCTCATCAAGGTGGACGCTGACACCGCTGACATCCAGTTTTTCAACGCCTGCGCGACCAATCGCCGCAAGGATACGCCCCCAATTCGGATCGCTGGCAAAAAGTGCGGTTTTCACCAGTGGCGACTCCGCCACGGTATACGCCACTTTGAGGGCCTCGCTCTGGCTCGCCGCACCGCCAACTTCAACAGCAACGAATTTGGTTGCCCCCTCGCCGTCCCGCACAATAGCGTGGGCCAATACCAGAAATACCTCGTCAAATACCGCTTGCAAGGCCGCGTTCAACTCCGGCGTGTCGTCGCTCAATGCGACCCCGGAGGCGCCGCTGGCCACCAACATGCAGGCATCGTTGGTGGAGGTATCACCGTCCACAGTTATCCGGTTAAAAGACGCCTCGGCGCTTCGGGTTACCATCGCCTGCAATAGTGTCCGCGGAATAGCTGCATCACAGGCAACATAGCCCAACATGGTCGCCATATTGGGTTTGATCATTCCGGCGCCCTTGGAAATACCGGTGATGGTAATGGTTTTACCCTGCCACTCCAGCTGCCGCGAACAGGCCTTGGGGCGTGTATCGGTGGTCATAATGCCGATTGCCGCAGCCGCCCAGTTATCCTCGGACATATCCGACAAGGCATCCGGCAGGGCCGCAACGATTTTCTCTACAGGTAGCGGTTCACCGATCACCCCGGTTGAGAAGGGCAAAATCTGTTCGGATTTCAGTGAGGTTAATTCGGCCAGCGCCGCGCAGCAGCGATGGGCATTGGCCAAGCCCTGCTCCCCGGTGCCAGCATTGGCATTACCGGTATTCACCAGCAAATAGCGGCTTGGGGCCGCCTGAATGTGGTTCTTGGCAACGGTCACCGGCGCAGCGCAAAAGGCGTTTTGGGTGAACACCCCCGCCGCGGTACTTCCCTCTGCCAATTCAAATACCACGACGTCCTTGCGCCCCGGCTTTTTTATTCCGGCACTGGCGATGCCAATGCGCACACCGGGCACCGAATGCAAGGTGCCAAACTCCCCAGAACCCACCGCCATGCTATTTCCTTAATCCAGTTTGCCGTGACACTGTTTGTATTTTTTACCCGAACCACAGGGACAGGGCTCATTGCGCCCCACCTTACGGCCGTCCCGCACAAAGGTTTCCGGTGCAGAGGCTTGATCCCCCGCCGCGGCTGGCTCCTCTTCAGCAGCCAGCGCTGAGGTTTCAGCATGTTGAAATTCCATCGCCCGCGCAGCTTGCTCGTCCCGGCGTTTCTGCTCCAGCGCTTCGGCACTTTCGTTCTGCTGCAGCTGCAAATGCGAGAGGAAGCGCACCACTTCGTGTTTCAGGCTGTCGAGCATTTGCTGGAACAACTCAAAGGCTTCCCGCTTGTATTCCTGTTTCGGATTCTTCTGGGCAAAGGCCCGCAGATGAATACCATGGCGCAGATGATCCATCGTTGCCAGATGCTCCTTCCACAGGGTGTCCAGCACCTGGAGCATGATATGCCGCTCGATTCTGCTCATCTCCGGACCAACGGCAGCGCGTTTTTCAGCGTAGGCGGCTTCCACAGCGTCGTATATACGCTGACGCACACCCTCTTCCTGGAGTTTCTTGTCTTCGTCCAGCCACCGCTGGATGGGCAGTTTGACGGCAAAGTCACCCTCTACCCGGCGCTCGAGCCCGGCAATATCCCATTGCTCAGCCATGCTCTGGGGAGGAATATACTCGCCGATAACGTCCTGCACGACATCGTTGCGGATCACCCGCAACATGTCGCTGATGTCCTCTGACTCAAGCAGGTCATTGCGCTGCTGATAGACAATCTGGCGCTGGTCGTTGGCAACGTCATCGTATTCCAGCAGCTGCTTGCGGATATCGAAGTTGCGACCCTCGACCTTGCGCTGGGCCTTCTCGATGGCGTTGGACACCATGCGATGCTCGATCGCCTCACCTTTCTCCAGCCCCAGCGCCTGCATAATGCCGCGCACGCGATCCGAGGCAAAAATGCGCATCAGGCTGTCTTCCAGCGACAGGTAAAAACGGGACGCCCCCGGATCACCCTGGCGCGCAGCCCGCCCGCGCAACTGGTTGTCGATACGCCGGGATTCGTGGCGTTCGGTGCCGATAATATGCAGGCCACCGGCCTGTATCACCTGTTCGTGACGCAGTTTCCAGGCTTCACGCAGTTCCTTGATAACCGCTTCCGAGGGCGAATCCAGCTTTTCAATTTCAGCATCGACATTGCCACCCAGCACAATATCTGTACCGCGACCGGCCATATTGGTGGCGATGGTGACCACCCCTGGACGACCGGCCTGAGCAATAATTTCGGCTTCTTGCTCGTGATATTTGGCGTTGAGCACCTTGTGGGTAATATTGGCCTGCTGGAAGCGGCGCGACATTTCCTCGGAGGTCTCGATCGAGGCCGTGCCCACCAGCACCGGCGCACCGGCTTCGACGATCTGTTTGACATCCTCAACGATGGCGTCGTATTTCTCTTCCTTGGTGAGATACACCAGGTCATTGGCATCGCGGCGAGCATTGGGCTTGTTGGTGGGGATAACCACCACATCGAGGCCGTATATCTGCTTGAATTCGAAGGCTTCGGTGTCCGCGGTACCGGTCATACCCGCCAGCTTGTCGAACAGGCGGAAGTAATTCTGGAAGGTAGTAGACGCGAGGGTCTGGCTTTCAGCCTGCACGGTCACTCCCTCTTTCGCCTCAATGGCCTGATGCAAGCCCTCGGAGAGGCGGCGTCCGGGCATCGTCCGGCCGGTGTGCTCATCGATCAGCATCACCTGATCGTTCTGCACGATGTACTCCACGTTATTGTGGAACAACACATGGGCCCGCAGCGCTGAGTTGACATGGTGGAGCAGGCTGAGGTTACCCGCTGAATACAGGCTGTCACCCTCATTGAGCAAGCCCTCTTTAATCAGCAGTTCTTCCACCCGCTGGTGACCGGCCTCGGTCAACTCTACCTGACGCATTTTCAGGTCAATAACATAGTCACCGGTTTCCGGTTCTACGCCGGTTGGGGTTTCCTCGACAGACTCGGGCACCGGCTCCAGCAGCGGAATAAAATGGTTGATCTGTTTATAGAGCTGCGAACTGTCCTGAGCAGGGCCGGAAATAATCAGCGGGGTACGGGCTTCGTCGATAAGGATCGAATCCACCTCATCGATAATCGCGAAATTGAGCTTGCGCTGGTAGCGGTCTTCCACCGCGAAGGCCATATTATCGCGCAGATAGTCAAAGCCAAATTCGTTGTTGGTACCATAGGTGATCGCGGCCTCATAGGCAGCGCGCTTTTCATCACCGGACTGCCCCGAGCGGATAATGCCCACACTCAGGCCAAGAAACTCATACAGCGGCCGCATCCAGTTGGCGTCGCGCTGGGCCAGATAATCATTCACGGTGACCACGAACACGCCGTCGCCACTCAGGGCATTAAGGTAAACCGGCAGGGTCGCCACCAGAGTTTTCCCCTCGCCGGTGCGCATCTCGGCGATCTTCCCCTCGTGCATGGCGATACCGCCGATAAGCTGCACATCGAAGTGACGCATCCCCAGTACTCGGCGGCCCGCCTCACGGGTTACCGCAAAGGCCTCTGGCAGCAGATCGTCCAGCGACTCCCCCTCACTTAAACGGGTTTTGAACTCCGCCGTTTTCGCCTGCAAACTGGCATCGCTCAAACCGGTCAGCGCCTCTTCCTGGGCGGCAATACGAGCCACGATTTTGCGCATGCGCTTCAATTCGCGGTCATTTTTACTTCCAAATACCTTTTTGACTACTGCTGTGATCATGATGGGTCGTTGCTATTCCTGGGGAGTTTGAGGTCCTGCCGACAGACTACCGAGAAAACTCAAGGCAGCTGTAGCGGCGTCGAAGGCGGCTTCTTTGAACAGGTTTATCTCGACTACATAAAATCCGCTATATCACCAGTTTGCACCGGTACAGTTAACCATTAGCAGGCTGTCTATCGACAACAGCAGCCCGCAGAACACTTCAGGTACACGCCGTGCTGTTCGATTCGGTGAAGGTCAGAGGGAAGCTCGAATAGTTGCCAAACTGGCGATCGCACCAACATGCCACACCGGCAAAACCGCTGGCACGTACCCTGTGCACCGTCGCGCTACCGAAGGGCAATATCGCATAGTTGGAAAAAGAATGCCAACCCCGAGACTGCGTGGCAGGCGCGGGGTTGGCGGCGGTAGCGATCACGCCCCTGCGGCGGCTACCGTATAGGTAATCGGCGCTTCGCTGGGGTCCTCGAAGGTCACCCACTCCCAGGCGTCGGTTTCCTGAATGAGCTTGCGCAGAGAGGCGTTGTTCAAGCCGTGGCCAGACTTGAATGCCTTGAATTCACCGATCAGGCTGGTGCCCAGCAGATACAGGTCGCCGATGGCGTCGAGGACCTTGTGCTTGACGAACTCATCCTCGTAGCGCAGACCGTCTTCATTAAGAATGCGGTACTCGTCCACCACGATAGCGTTGTCAACACTGCCGCCCTGGGCCAAGCCTTTGGAGCGCAGATATTCGATTTCGTGCATGAAACCAAAGGTGCGCGCCCGGCTGACCTCCTTGACGAAAGAGGTGCTGGAAAAGTCCAGCTCGGCGTGACCGGTGCGATCGCGAAATACCGGGTGATCGAAGTCGATGGTGAAAGATACTTTAAAGCCGTCAAAAGGGAGGAAACTCGCGACTTTATCGCCATCTTTTACCGTCACCGGACGTTTGATCCGAATAAACTTCTTCGGCGCATCCTGCTCTTCAATGCCCGCTGACTGAATCAGGAACACAAAGGGGCCGGCGCTGCCGTCCATAATCGGCACTTCTGAGGAGCTCAGCTCCACATAGGCATTATCGATACCCAAACCCGCCATCGCTGACAACAGGTGCTCCACGGTAGACACCCGCACATCACCATTGACCAGTGTTGTAGAGAGTGTTGTGTCGCCGACATTCTCCGCATGGGCGTGGATTTCGACAACCGGGCTCAAATCGGTACGGCGAAATATCACTCCGGTATCGACAGGGGCTGGTTTCAGGGTCAAAAAGACCTTTTCACCAGTATGCAGACCGATCCCTGTCGCACGGATAGTGTTTCGCAAAGTACGCTGTCTGATCATGTTTCACACTCTTACAAAAGACGTAGAAACGCCCTGACGCTACATCAAGCCGACAAATCTGTCGGCCGATGGTGCGCATCGCTACCGGGTCAAGCTGTAACCAGCGGTCAGGCTGGCCGGCGCTTTATGTGCAGATCAGTCTGCCTGGCGACGCAAAAACGCTGGAATATCGAGGTACTCCATATCCTTGTCGTCAACCATCGGCGCGGCCGCTACGGCTTCGCGCGCGGCAACAGCCTGCTGATTGCGCATAATGGTAGGGCGATCCAACTTGCGATAGTCGCTTGAGCGGGGCTCCACCACTTTGTTTTCAACGGCTTTCAGCGGCACATCCTTGGTCAGGCTGTCCAGCCCCGTTGCCACAACAGTTACGCGCAGCTCGTCGCTCATTTCTGGGTCAATAACTGTACCCACCACCACGGTAGCGTCCTCGGACGCGAATTCCTTTATAGTATCCCCGACATCGCTGAACTCGCCTAGAGACAGATCCAAACCCGCGGTAATATTAACCAAAATGCCACGGGCACCTTGCAGGTTCACATCTTCCAGTAAAGGGCTGCGAATAGCGGCTTCTGCGGCCTCTGCGGCGCGGTTTTCACCGCGGGCGACACCACTACCCATCATCGCCATACCCATCTCGGACATCACTGTGCGCACGTCTGCGAAATCGACGTTAATCATACCCGGGCGGATAATCAGGTCAGCAATCCCCTGTACTGCGCCCAGCAACACGTCGTTGGCGGCCTTGAAGGCATCGAGCAGGCTGGTTTGCTTGCCCAATACCGGCAGCAGTTTCTCGTTGGGAATAGTAATCAGCGAATCCACATGCTGACGCAACTCACGCATACCCGCCTCGGCGACGGCCATACGCTTCTTGCCTTCAAAGGGGAAGGGCTTGGTCACCACCGCCACCGTCAAAATACCCAACTCCTTCGCCACTTCGGCAACCACAGGCGCGCCCCCGGTGCCGGTACCACCGCCCATACCGGCGGTGATAAATACCATATCAGCCCCTTCCAGCGCCTCGGCAATCCGGTCGCGGTCTTCAATCGCCGCCTGGCGCCCCACTTCCGGGTTGGCGCCGGCGCCAAGCCCTTTGGTGATGGTGGTGCCCAGCTGCAACACGGTTTTGGACAGGACGTCGGTCAATGCCTGGGCATCGGTATTGGCGCAGATAAAATCAACACCATCTACCGAGTTGGCAATCATGTGCTTAACGGCATTACCACCACCGCCACCAACACCGACAACTTTTATTACTGCGTTCTGAGGAACGTTATCAACGAGTTCAAACATGGTTTTTTCTCCCTTTTTGCATTTCAGCCGTGCTGCCAACACGACCGCCTACAACTCACTAAAAATTGTTTTGTACCCAGCTTTTCAGCCGCGACAGGAAACCATCGCGACGCACACGGCCGCGGCTGCCGGTCTCAGCCTGATGTTTAATGCCGTAATGCAGCAATCCGACACTGGTCGCATAGATGGGATTGCGCACGATATCGGTCAACCCCCGCGCATCCTGCGGTGAGCCTATGCGGACCGGCATATGGAAAATTTCCTCTGCCAGTTCCACGACCCCTTCCATTTTTGACGTACCGCCGGTCAATACGACACCGGCGGCACACAAATCCTCGTAACCACTGCGCCGCAGCTCAGCCTGAACCAGGGTGAACAGTTCGTCATAGCGGGGCTCGACCACCTCTGCCAGCGCCTGACGCGACAGTTCGCGGGGCGCGCGGTCACCCACACTGGGCACTTTGATGGTTTCACCTTCACCGGCGAGCTGAGTCAGCGCACAGGCGTATTTGATCTTTATTTCCTCAGCGTACTGGGTGGGGGTACGCAGTGCCATGGCAATGTCGTTGGTCACCTGGTCGCCGGCGATGGGAATCACTCCGGTATGACGAATAGCGCCGTCGGTGAAAATCGCGATATCGGTGGTGCCACCACCAATATCCACCAGACACACTCCCAACTCTTTCTCATCGTCAGTGAGCACCGCATAGCTCGACGCCAGCTGCTCCAGAATGACGTCCTCGACCTCCAGGCCGCAGCGGCGAATGCACTTCTCGATGTTCTGTACTGCGTTGACTGCACAGGTCACCAGATGGACCTTGGCCTCCAGGCGCACACCGGACATACCCAGTGGCTCCTTGATACCCTCCTGCTCGTCGATAACGAATTCCTGGGGAAGGATATGCAGCACCTTCTGATCCGCCGGAATTGCCACCGCCTGGGCGGCGTCGATGACCCGATCGAGATCGAGCTGAAACACTTCGCGGTCGCGAATCGCCACAATACCGTGGGAGTTCAGGCTGCGAATATGGTTGCCGGCAATACCCACGTAGACACTGTGAATTTCACAGCCAGCCATCAATTCGGCCTCTTCTACCGCACGCTGAATGGAGTGCACGGTGGATTCAATATTCACCACCACCCCTTTCTTCAGTCCTCGGGAGGGATGGGAACCGATACCCACGATTTCGAGTTTGCCCTCGTCATTGGTCGCACCGACAATGGCCACCACCTTGGAGGTGCCGATATCGAGACCGACCACCATTCTTCCCGCATTTGAACTAGACATTACTGCGCTTCCCCCACGCTTGGCATCCAACAAGTACCGGATAGGTGTATCCGGTCTCGCGGAAAATATATTCGCCGAAAATGCTCATCCCTTTTCACCTGATTCCACCCACGCCACCGCGAGGCCATTGATGTAGCGCGTGTCCACACGTTTGACCCGATCAAACTCCGCCGCCAAATGCTGACGGTATACCCATAAAAAACGCCGCAGTTTTTCCAGCGGTTCTACACGCCCCAGCACCAGTTCCACATCGTTGTCGATGGTCGCGGTCCAGCTGCCCCGCTCGCTCATCTGTAAACGTTTCAGCTCCAGCTTTTCATCGCCGAGCAGCTGACTCATCAGTCGATACTGACGCATGATTTCTATCGCTCCGCCCTCTGGCCCATCCAGTAAGGGCAGACTGTCATCCCGTGCAGTCCCGCCGCTTTCGGGCAGGAATATACGACCCCGGTGATTCAGCAATCCACCTCGCCCCCACACCGCAATCGGCGTTTCCTCGACGATGGTAATTTTCAACTCCCGTGGCCAAACCCGCTCCACTATCGCCCGGTAAACCCAGGGCTCCTGCTCCAGCTCGGACTGAATTTCCGCGAGATCCAGACCGATATAACCCACCGCCAGATGGCCAGTCACCCGCTCGACGAGCACATCCCGGCTCACCCGCTGCAGATCACCGGCAAATACCACACGCTCCACCGGAATCGCTTCCAGTTGCTGACCAAGCCGCTCAACGCCATACACAAAGGCAAATGCCACAACCAGCAATAACAGCCGGTTGGCAATGCGCCCCCACTCCCGGCTGCGCTCGCCGGGTTTGCTTGGCTTGAAGCGGTTCTCTTTGCCAGTCATAGTGAGTGTGCTACTCCCCGCGCTGCACTGGGCGCAAACTTGTCGCCAGAATCCGTAACACCAGCTCGTCAAAGCCGATACCCGCCTGTTTTGCCGCCATCGGCACCAGACTGTGGTCGGTCATTCCCGGCACTGTGTTCACCTCCAGCAAATAGAACTGTCCATCTGCTCCGCGCATCACATCGACCCGCCCCCAGCCGGAACAACCCACACTGTTAAAGGCGTTAATGGCCAGCTGATTCAACTCTGCCTCGTCGGCCTCAGACAAGCCCGCCGGACAGAAGTAACGGGTGGTATTCGAAATATATTTTGCGTTGTAGTCATAGAACGACGCGTCGGTTTCAAGACGGATGGCCGGTAGCGCCGCACCGTCCAGAATCGCGACGGTGTACTCGCTGCCGCTGATCCACTGTTCGGCAAAAACCCGGCCGTAACCTCTGGCGGCCTGCCAGGCTGCCTCCAGTTCCGCCGCGTTTGACGCCCGCGCCATGCCAATACTCGAGCCCTCACAGGCGGGCTTTACAATCGCCTCGCCAAGCAGGGCTGCCACTGCCGTCCAATCGCTGTCGGCGGTCAATTCCACAAAGCGCGGCGTACTCAGCCCCTGCCCCAGCCACAACAGCTTGCAGCGCAGTTTGTCCATACCCAAGGCCGAAGCCATTACGCCGCTGCCGGTGTAATTCACGCCCAGACATTCCAGCGCACCCTGCACCGTGCCGTCTTCGCCACCGGGGCCGTGCAAGGCCAGAAAGCTGTGGCTGTAGTCCGCTTTCAGGGTCTGCATCCAGTCCGCGCTTGCGGTATCAATCCCCTCAGCGGGAATACCCAGGCGTTCAAAGGCCGCCAACACCGCCGCGCCGCTCTTGAGCGACACCGGGCGTTCCGCTGATTTACCCCCCAGCAACACGGCAACACGTCCGCCGATGCGCGCTGAAAGCTCCTGTGTAGTAATCGTCGTCATTGCCTTATTTCGTCCAGTCTTCGGCGGCGAGCTGCTGTGCCAGCACGCCAATATTTCCAGCGCCCTGGGTCAGCAATACGTCGCCGTCGCGCACAAAGGGCTTGATCTGTTCAAAGGTCTTTTCCGGCGATTCAACAAATACCGGTTCCAACCCGGTTTGCAGGCGAATGCTGCGGCACAGATTGCGGCTGTCGGCCCCCGGAATCGCGGTTTCACCTGCGGAATAGACATCCAGCAGCATCAGTCCGTCGGTGGTCGCCAGCACCTTGACAAAGTCCTCATACAAATCCCGAGTCCGGGTGTAACGATGAGGCTGATAGAGCATCAACAAGCGCCGCTCCGGCCACGCCTGGCGGGCCGCTGCGATGGTTGCGGCGACCTCTGTCGGATGGTGGCCGTAGTCGTCCAGCAACATAAAGCTGCCTTCTTTCAGTGGAATCTCCCCGTAACGCTGGAAACGTCGGCCCACGCCCTGGAAGTTCTCGATGCCCCGGCATATGGCTTCGCTGGGCAGGTTTTCGTCACTGGCCACCGCGACTGCAGCGGTGGCGTTCAGTACGTTGTGCACACCGGGTTGGTTGATACACAGCGACAATACGTCACCACCGGGGCGAGCGATCTTGAAGCGGCTCTGCAGGCCGTTTTTCTCTACGTCGAAGATACGGAAGTCAGCGTCTTCAGCGAAGCCATAGGTCAGTGTGTGCCGGCCAATTTGCGGCAGCAATTCCCGCACTACGGGGTCATCGATACACACTACCGCCACACCGTAAAAAGGCAGGTTGTGGAGAAATTCGATAAAGGTTTGCTTCAAGCGATTAAAGTCACCGCCATAGGTGTCCATATGATCGGCTTCGATATTGGTAATCACCGACACCATTGGCTGCAAGTGCAGGAAGGACGCATCGCTTTCATCCGCCTCGGCAACCAGGTAGCGGCTTTCCCCCAGCGCGGCGTTGGTGCCCGCGCTATTCACCAGCCCACCGATAACAAAGGTGGGGTCGAGATCGGCCTCGGCGAAAATCGAGGTGATCAAGCTGGTCGTCGTCGTTTTGCCATGGGTGCCCGCCACCGCGATGCCGTGGCGATAGCGCATCAGCTCCGCCAACATTTCCGCGCGGGGCACAATCGGGATACGGTGTGTCCGCGCCGCGACCAGCTCCGGGTTTTCCGCGTGGACCGCGGTAGATGCGACCACCACATCGCAATTGGCCACTCGCTCGCCATCGTGACCAAAGGCTACCTTTGCGCCGAGCTGCTGCAAGCGCGCAGTGCTGGGTGAGGCCTTCAGGTCAGAACCCGATACCGAGTAGCCCAGGTTCAATAACACCTCGGCGATACCGCACATCCCCGCTCCGCCAATACCGACAAAATGAATGCGCTTCACGCGGCGCATTTCGGGAACTACAAAGGGATGCTTAGTCACCATAGGCGTACTCCATACAACAGTCTGCCGCGACCTGTGCCGCATCGATTTTCGCCAGCTTGCGCGCTGCGCAGGCTTTGGCGAGAACGCTGTCGCGATCCTCGGCGGCAGCGCGAATCGCATCGCCAAGACGCTGCGCGGTGAGGTCTTTTTGATCGATAATTTCACCGCCGCCGCCGTCGACAAACCAGCGGGCGTTGGCGCGCTGATGGTCGTCAATAGCGTGGGGCAAGGGAATCAGAACAGCCGGCACTCCCGCCGCTGCCAGCTCGGCGACCGTCAGCGCCCCCGCGCGACAGATCACCAAATCTGACCACGCATAGGCCGCAGCCATATCGGCGATAAACGCGTCGGCGCGCACGGTCAGCCCCTTCTGTGCGTATCCTTCACGCACAATGGCTTCGTGATCTCGCCCGGTCTGATGCCACAGCTCGACCTCACACTCCACCGACAAGGTCGGCCATACATCAAGCACCGCTTCGTTGATCGCCCTGGCGCCCAGACTGCCGCCCAGCACCAGCACCCGCAGCGCTCCCTCACGGCCGGCCAAACGCGCCTCAGGCGCGGGGATAGCGGCAATTTCACGCCGCACCGGGTTGCCAATATAACGGGCCTTAGCGCCACCCAAGGGAATTGGATAACCGGTCAAACACTGGCGCGCAATTTTTGCCAACAGACGATTGGTGGTGCCGGCCACCGCATTCTGCTCGTGGATCAACACGGGGATTCCCAGCAGTCTGGCTGCCAGTCCACCCGGCCCCGAGGCATAGCCCCCGAGACCAATCACACAAAACGGCTTCAAACGCCGCAGCAACATCATGCTATGCCACACCGCCAGCCCGGCCTTGGCAATCGCAGCGAGCCGGAACAGGGGATTCTTGCCCCTCACCCCAGCCATTTTCAAACAGTGGAGGGGGATGTCGGCCGCGGGCACCAGGCGCGCTTCGATACCCGCCGCCGTGCCCAGCCAATGCAATTCAACGCCGCGGTCGCGTAACTCCTCCGCCACTGACAGCGCGGGAAACACGTGTCCGCCGGTGCCGCCGGCCATAATCAGTACACAGTTATTTGCCATGTACCCCCCGACATTCCCGCTCGATTCGCGCGACCAGCGCCACCATCGCTAAACACACCATCAGACTGCTGCCACCGTAGCTTAAAAATGGCAACGTCAGCCCCTTGGTGGGCAGCAAACCGGTGTTGACGCCCATATTGATGAACGCCTGCGCGCTGATCATGCAGGCAATTCCGTAGGCCACAAAAGCATGGAACTGCTGACCAATGCGCTCGGCGTGGCGACCAATCATCAGAATGCGTCCTACCAAAGCAATAAACAGCGTCAGGATCAGCAGTGTGCCGAGGAAACCAAATTCCTCGGCAAAGATTGCAAAGACAAAATCCGTGTGGGCCTCGGGCAGGTAGAACAGCTTCTGCACGCTATTGCCGAGTCCCACCCCCATCAATTCGCCCCTGCCGAAGGCAATAAGCGACTGGGTGAGCTGATAGCCAGTGTTGAACTGATCTGCCCAGGGGTCGGTAAAGGCGGTCAGCCGTTTCATTCGGTAGGGCTCAAAAATCACCAACGCCACCGCACCGGACACACAACTGAGGATGACTAGCAAAAACTGCCCCAGCTTTACGCCCCCTAAAAAGATCATCACAAAAGCAGTGCCAACGGTGACCACCGTGGCGCCGAAATCGGGCTCAAGCATCAATAACAGCGTCAGGGCAAACAGTACCGCCATTGGCTTGATGAAACCCGACCAACGCTCCCTCACCTCGTCGCGGCGACGCACCAGGTAGCCCGCGAGATAGAAAATCATAAAAAGTTTGACGAACTCCGATACCTGCAAGGTCAAAGGCCCCAGCGCCAACCAGCGGCGACTGCCGTTCACCTCTTTGCCGATACCGGGCACCAGCACCAACGCCAGCAACAAAAAGCCCAGCAACAACCACAGCCAACCACTGCGCTGCCATACCTCTACAGGCGTGGAATACACCGCCACCGCCAGGGCAAAGGCCACGCAGAAATGAGCGGCATAGCGTTTGGCAAAGTAGAAGGCGTCGCCATAGCGACTTGCGGCAACTTCAATGGATGCCGAGGTCATCGCGATAAAGCCAATAATCAGCAGTGCCACCACCAGCAGCTGCAGCACCTGATCCATATCGAAAAAACCATCGCGGAAACGGCTCACAATATTCATTGCCCCGCCTCCATTGCCCGCACTGCCTTGGTGAAGCATTCACCGCGATGAGCATATCCCTTGAACATATCAAAGCTGGCACAGGCCGGCGCCAGTAATACTCGGTCGCCCGGCTGGGCCAGCGCCGCCGCCTCGGCAACAGCCTGTTCCATAGTGTCAACGCGCACTGTGGTCACTTGTCCTGCCATCGCCGACTCGAGCAACGCCGCATCGCGCCCCATCACGATGACCGCACGGGCATTGTGAGACAAGGCCTGTGCGAGGGGTGCAAAGTCGCCTCCCTTGGCCAAACCACCCGCCACCAGCAGAATTTTTCCCGCGGATTGCAGCCCTTTTATGGCCGCCACCGCGGCACCAACATTGGTGGCCTTGGAGTCGTTGTAGTAGGTCACTCCGCCGATCTCGGCAACAAATTCACAGCGGTGCGCAAGGCCTCTGAAGGTGCGCAACGCCGACAACATTGCCGCCATGGGCAAACCCGCAGCGGCGCCAAGGGCCAGCGCCGCCATCGCGTTACTTACGTTGTGGCGGCCGACAATCCGCAGCTCATCGACACCGACCAGAGGCTGGCGGGCAAGCGCAATAGACTCGCTCTGACCTGAGGCCATCAAACCAAATCGGCGAAAATCCGACTGACCCAGGCCGAAATACCACTGTTCGACCTCATCGGGTACCAACGGTGCACTCAGGCGATCGTCGGCGTTAATCACCGCCTTCCTGCAACCCTGGAATATTCGGTGCTTGGCCTGGTGATAGTTCAGCATCGACCCGTGATGATCGAGGTGATCGGCGGAAACGTTCAACACCGTTGCCACTTCAGCACCGAGATTGTGGCAACGTTCCAACTGGAAGGAGGACAGTTCCAACACATAGAGTTCGCACTGATCGTCGAGCAGTTCCAGGGCAGGAACACCCAAATTACCGCCAACGGCAACCCGCACCCCCGCTGCACGGGCCATTTCGCCCACCAGCGTTGTAACCGTACTTTTACCATTGGAGCCGGTAATCGCCACGATCGGCGCTCGCGCCTCGGCGGCAAAGCAATCAATGTCGCCGCTGATACGCACCCCGGCGCGCTTGGCCGCGGCAATTGCGGGGTCACTCAGTGGTATACCCGGATTCACATACAGCTCACCAGCCGAGACAAACTGGTTGTCGTCGAAGTCGCCTAATTGCAGCGACACCTGGGGAAACTCTTGCTTAAAGGTTTCCAGCCCCGGCGGGTTGGCGCGGCTATCCGCCACGGCAAATGGCAATCCACGCGCAGCAAAATGCCGGGCCACAGAGAGCCCTGTGGCCCCCAGCCCTACAATCACGCGTGTAATGTCAGATGCAATCAAGCTCACTGCGCCGATACCCGTTAAAAATTTATCTCAGTTTCAATGTCGCCAGGCCAAACAGCACCAGCATGACGGTGATAATCCAGAAGCGCACAATCACCCGTGGCTCCGGCCACCCCTTCAATTCGAAGTGGTGGTGAATGGGCGCCATACGGAAAATCCGCCTTCCCGTTAACTTGAACGAGGCCACCTGCAAAATCACCGACACTGTTTCAAGCACGAAGATTCCGCCCATAATGAAAAACACAATTTCGTGCCGGGTAATCACCGCGATACAGCCCAGAGTGGCACCGAGAGCCAGGGCGCCGACATCACCCATAAACACCTGGGCGGGGTAGGTGTTGAACCACAGAAAGCCGAGCCCTGCGCCACCGAGTGCACCGCAAATCACGATGAGCTCACCGGCACCGGCCACATAGGGAATGTGCAGGTATTCCGCAAACTTAAGGTGCCCGGAAAGATAGGCAATCAAGCCCAATGCCGAACCCACCAACACCGTAGGCAGAATCGCCAAACCGTCGAGGCCGTCAGTAAGGTTTACTGCATTGCTCGACCCGACGATGACGAAGTAGCACAGCACCATGAAAAACGGCCCCATCTGCCAGGCAAAGTCCTTGAAGAAAGGGATATACAAGGTGGTGTCTACTGGACTATCCGCCGTGACATACAGGAATATTGCCGCGCCAATACCGGCGACGCTCTGCCAGAAATATTTCCAGCGAGCGGGCAGGCCGCGAGGGTTGCGTTCGATCACCTTGCGGTAATCGTCTACCCAACCCACCGCACCGAAGATAAAAGTGACAACCAGCACCGTCCACACAAAGGGGTTGCGCAGGTCTGCCCACAGCAATGTACTGGCAAAAATCGAGACCAGTATCAGTGCACCACCCATTGTCGGTGTACCGGATTTACTCAAGTGCGATTGGGGGCCGTCATCCCGCACCGCCTGACCAATTTGATGGTAATTCAGGCGACGTATCATCGTCGGTCCCACCAGCAGGGAAATGGCCAGGGAGGTCATCACTCCTAAAATGGCACGAAAGGTCAGGTACTGGAACACGCCAAATCCGCTGATGTACTGGCTCAGGTATTCCGATAGTAAAAGCAGCATTTCAGCCTGGCTCCCCGTTTAGATTTGTTTTTAGCGCCTGCACAACCGTATCCATGGCTGCGCTACGGGAGCCTTTCACCAGCACCGCATCTCCAGAGCGGATGTGCTGTAATACGTCCTGTTGCAACGCGATTTTGTCGCGGAAGGCCCGGCCACCATCGCCAAACTCAGCGGCCATTAACTCGGCGAATTCGCCGACACAAAGCAGGCATTCAATACCGGACTGCCTTGCCATCAACGCGATATCCCGGTGATGCTGCGGCGCGTTTTCACCCAATTCCGCCATAGTGCCAAGCACGAGATAACGTGTGCCCAGCTGTTCCGCCAACACTTTAATGGCCGCCGCCACCGAACCCGGGTTCGCGTTGTAGCTGTCGTCAAACAATGTAATGCCGCCGATGTCGTGGCGGGATAGCCGACCTTCAGCATTTTTTGCCCGGCCGAGCCCTGCCGCCACGGACTGAAGAGTCGCCCCCGCCGACAGTGCCGCGGCCGCCGCGGCCAATGCGTTGCGAATCATATGCTCGCCGGGCAGCGGCAGCGTCACCGCCACATTCCCTGCGAAACTGCATAGGGTGAAACTCTGGTTACCCTGTTGATCGCGATTGATATCACTGGCGTACACATCTGCCGAGGACGAATGCAAACTGAACGTGCACCGCCGGCAGTGGGCAGCCATTTTCAGCCACAAATCAGCGTAGACATCATCGGCGTTGATAATCGCTACACCCTCTGCTGCCAGAGCGGTAAATATTTCGCCCTTGGTATTGGCCACGCCATCCAGCGAACCGAATCCGGCGATATGTGCCGCCTGTGCGTTGGTCAATATCGCGATGGTCGGCTCGGCAAATCCACACAGATAAGCGATATCACCGGATTTCGCCGCGCCCATCTCGGTAACCGCATAGCGATGGTGGTGACTGATATTTAACAATGTCAGCGGCAGACCTATTTCGTTATTCAGATTCCCCCGTGTGGCTAATACGGGCCCCTCTTCCGACAAAATTGCCGCCAAAAGTTCCTTGGTTGAGGTTTTCCCGCTACTACCGGTAAGCGCGATTACCGGGCCGCTATAGGCGCGTCGATTTTCCCGCGCAACAATCCCGAGAGCCTTCCGTGTGTCGACGACCTCTACACAGGGCAAGTGAGTGCTGGGCGATGAAACTAACGCAGCGACTGCGCCGCGCTGCTTTGCTCCCTCGACAAATTGATTACCATCGAATTTTTCACCGCGAAGGGCAACGAACAGCGCCTGATCCGGCATGTTCCTGCTGTCAGTGGAAACACTGTGTATTGCAACATCGTCACCCCGGTGGACACCGGTCACGAGCTCAGCAATTTGCGACAGCATCATAGGCTTTATCATGACGCCTTCCTCATAGCGATGGCACGACTGGCCACATCCACATCATCAAAGGGGATTTTCTTGCCGCCAATATCCTGCCATTTTTCGTGGCCTTTTCCCGCGATCAAGACAATATCTCCGGGCTGAGCCTGCACCACCGCGTGAGTAATCGCGGCGGCTCTGTCCACTTCTCGCAGGACTTTCTCGGTGGTGGCAATTCCCGCGTAGATTTCGTCAAGAATCGCTTCAGGCACTTCGGTACGCGGATTATCACTGGTTATCACAATGGTGTCGGCGGCCATCGCCGCACGACCCATTTTCGGGCGTTTCGCCCTGTCCCGATCACCGCCGCAACCGAATACACACACCAGCTCGCGCTGGCATAGCGGTCTAAGGTTGCTCAGCGCCTGGCTCAGGGCATCATCGGTATGAGCAAAATCGATTACGACCAAAATATCGTCGTCGCTGCGCAGGCATTGCATGCGCCCCGGCACCGGTTGCAACTCGGCAATTTTAGTGGCGATGGTATCCGCGGCAATGCCGTGGGCCAGAAGCGCCGCACAGGCAGCGGCGAGATTGGCCAGGTTGAATTCACCCAGCAGGGGCGACGCAATATCGAAGTTGCCCCAGGGGCTGTTCAGCCGCGCTTGGGTACCGTGAATACTCTGCGCCAAAGGCTCCACATACACGGTGGCAGACGTATCGCTCAGGCTATAGTCGACAATTTGTGCAGCGCTGGTTGTCGCCAACAGGCCGCGACCAAACTCATCGTCGCGGTTGACGATGGCGAATCTCAGCTCCGGCCAAGTGAACAGGCGCGCTTTGGCCGCACCGTAGGCCTCCATAGTACCGTGGTAGTCGAGGTGGTCCTGGGTGAGATTGGTAAAGATCGCCGTGTCAAAGGACAGCGCGTCAACGCGATGTTGGGCCAGGCCGTGGGAAGACACTTCCATTGCCGCCCAATTGGCACCGGCGCTGCACCAGTTCGACAACAGGGCCTGAATGGCGATGGGGTCCGGCGTGGTATTTACCGAGGACGCCAACCCACTTAAGCGGCCATTACCCAAAGTACCCACCACGCCACATGGCTCCGACAAGGCCTCCAGCAGCTGGGCTAATATCCAGCTGCAGCTGGTCTTGCCATTGGTGCCGGTGATGCCCACTAATTTCAAATACTGCGACGGATGCCCATAATAGCGACCGGCAATATCGCTGAGACGGGCCGACAAATCGGCAACGGCAATAACCGGCAAAGACCAGGCGCTGTCGTCGCAGGGGGCATCGGCGATTACCGCTACAGCACCGGCACGCACCGCATCGGCGATAAAATCCCGACCATCACTGCGGTGTCCGTTCACAGCGATGAAGACATCACCCGCCTGCAATACTCGACTGTCCAGACACAGGCCGCTCACCGGGATGGCGGCAACTTCTGCACTCAAGCCGTCAAGCAATTGTCCCAACGAACAGTCCGAAGCGGGTTGATAAGGCGCGCTGGAAATCGTCATGCGGCCTTATCCTTCTTAACAACAACGTTTGTGGACGCACTCTCACCCTGCTCGGGTTCAATATCATCCGGCGCAATATTCATCAAACGCAGGGCATCAGCCATGACTTTGGAAAATACCGGCGCCGCGACCAAACCACCAAAATAATCACCTTCGGGTTCATCGATGGCAATCACTGCGACGATGCGCGGATCGGACGCTGGCGCAATGCCCGCAAACAGCGAGAAATAGCGGTCTTCGGCATAGCCACCGGCCACTGCTTTATGGGAAGTCCCGGTTTTACCGGCAACGCGATAGGCATCCACTCGAGCCCGAGTCGCGGTGCCGCCAGGCTGGGTGACGAGCTCAAGCATATCCACAATCTGACGCGCGGTTTTGGGAGTAATCGCCTGAACCCGTTCTGCCTGCTCCTTGCGTTTCAACAGACTTACCGGCTGGAACACACCGCGATTGGCAAACACAGCATAGGCCTGGGCCAGCTGTAAATTGGTCACCGTCAAACCGTAGCCAAAAGCAAAGGTGGCTCGCTCAATCGCGCGCCAACTTTTGTGGTTGGGAAGCACTCCGGCACTTTCGCCAGGGAAACCGGATGCTGTCATTTCACCGAGGCCAAACCGTTTAAAGACCGACCAGACGTCCCGTTCATCCAGGGACAGGGCAATTTTAGTGGTGCCCACCTGGCTCGATTTTTTCAACACTTCGGCCACGGTGAGCACGCCATAATTGCGATGATCTTCCAACACCTTGGGCCCGACCTTGATATAGCCAGGGTGAGTATTGATTGTGGTGTCAGGCTCGTAGCGACCGCTCTCCAACGCTGCAACCAAAGTCATCGGCTTCATCGTCGACCCCGGCTCGAACATATCGAGCACTGCGCGATTACGCATTGCCCTGGGATCCAGACGGCTTTTGTTATTCGGATTGAACGAGGGCTGATTGACCATCGCCAGCACTTCGCCGGTGTGGCTATCCAGAATAACGACGGAACCGGCTTTAGCGCCGGTTCTCTTCAATGCTGCCTTCAGTTCGCGATAGGCCAGGTACTGCAAGCGGAGGTCGATGCTTAACTGGACATCTTTGCCCGGGCTGGCCTCCTTTCCAGCATCTATTTCGCGAATGATATTTCCGTACAGGTCCTTGAGTACCCGCTTCCTGCCAGGTTCGCCGTTGAGCCATTCATCGTAGGCAAGTTCAAGCCCTTCCTGGCCGCGGTCATCAATATCGGTAAAACCGAGCAAGTGAGCAGTCACTTCACCAGCGGGGTAAAAACGGCGGTATTCCCGCTGCATATACAGCCCGGGAATTTTCAACGCCAATATGCTTTGAGCGTCGTGAGGTGCCATGTGGCGGCGTAGATACATAAACTGACTGTCGCGATAGCGCTCCAGCCGAGCCGCCAATTCCGATTGAGGCAGGCCCAGTACCTTGGCCAGCCGCGGCCAGCTTGACTTGGCATTGAGCAGTTCCTGGGGGTTGGCCCAGATGGATGCCACCGGCGTGCTTACCGCAAGGGGCTCGCCATTGCGGTCTGAAATCATTCCCCGGTGGGCAGGGATTACTTCGGTGCGAATGGTCCGGGCGTTGCCCTGGCCTTGCAAAAACTCGTAGCCACGGTCCACATCCAGCACTTGCAGGGTCAAAGCACGGGCGAGCAGAAGCGCGGCCAGCGTGAGCAAGCCTGCAGCGACAACCCAAAAGCGCCAGGTCGAAATTGGCGCGTTAACCTGCTTTCCCATAGCCCCTTACCATTATGACTTTACGCATGTCCGGAGCGGTCATACCCAGCTCGTCCTCTGCCAATCGTTGCACGCGATCAGGTGACGCCCAGGTACTCTGCTCCAACAATAACCGCCCCCACTCTTCTTCCAATTGCAAGGCGTCCTGCCGAAGATCCTGCAGTTCGCTAAATAGTTTGCGTGCGCGATGGGAGCTCTGCACCAGCGCCACACTGGAGATCACCACCAGTATCAGCAGCAATGGCACCAGGGAGCCGCTTAACGCCGGCTCCGCCTGGGGTGTTGCGGCACTGCGCCGCCGCGCCGCTGTCTCGCGCAAACCCTGCCGACTCACCCGCACACTCCGTTCACGCCAATTTCTCGGCAACGCGCATGACTGCACTGCGCGCCCGGGGGTTGATGTCTACTTCCGCGGCAGAGGGCTTTACCGCTTTACCCAGCAGACGCATGCTCTTGCCCACCTCGGCATCGGTCAGCGGCAAATAAGACGGCATTGATTCACCCAATGACTGCCGGCGCATGAAGCGCTTGACGATGCGATCCTCCAGCGAGTGAAAGCTGATCACCACCAACCTTCCACCCGGCGCCAGCAAGGACACCACTTTTTCCAGCAGCAGCTCGAGGTCACCCAATTCGTTATTAATAAATATTCGAATCGCCTGAAAACTCCGGGTCGCGGGATGCTTGTGTTTTTCCCAGGCCGGATTTGCTTCAGTAACAATTTTCGCCAACTGCAATGTTGTGGTAATTGGCTTCTCTGCCCGGTACTCACATATTGCCCGGGCAATGCGCTTGGCAAAGCGCTCTTCGCCGTAGGTTTTCAGCACCTTGGCGATATCCGCTTCAGCCGCCTCGGCGATCCACTGCGCGGCACTCAAACCATTTTCGGTGTCCATGCGCATATCAAGCTGGCCATCGCGGGTAAAACTAAAGCCCCGCTCTGCCTGATCCAGCTGCGGCGACGACACCCCCAGATCCAACAGAATTCCGGTAAAGGGCGCCGCGACGCCACTGGACTCTGCCAGTTGTTCGAAATCGGCAAAGGAACCTTTGGCAATCACAAAGCGGGAATCCTCTGCCATTAACTGCTCACCCGTCGCTATCGCCTGGGGATCCTTGTCGATGCCCAGCAACTGCCCATCGGCATCCAGCCCCGCGAGAATGGCGCGGCTATGGCCGCCGCGACCAAAGGTGCCATCGACATAGCGCCCGGCGGTATCGCTGATAAGTGCAGCGACCGCTTCGTCCCGCAAAACCGTTAGATGCTGTTCCAAGGCAGTCCCCTCTTATAGTGACAGCGACAGCACTTCATCTGGCAACGGACCTTCGTCGTCGCCATTATCAAGCTCGGCGTTCCAGCCGGTCTCACTCCACAATTCCAATTTCTTTCCCTGGCCGACCAGGATCAATTTTTTCTCCAGCCCTGCGTAATCACGCAGAGTCTGCGGCAGGAGCACGCGCCCGTTACCGTCGAGTTCAAGTGGCGTGGCATAACCCAGCAACAATCGCTGCATACGGCGAGCCTTGCGATGGATATTCGGCAGTGCCTCTATTTTCGGCTGCAACTCCTGCCACTGCGGCTCGGGGTATATCAGCAGGCAACGCTCTTCAGTGTGCGCAGTAATCACAATTCGGCCCTCACAGGCAGACGCCAGGGCATCGCGAACTTTGGCCGGTATCGCCAATCGCCCCTTCGCATCCATAGTGATTGCAAAACTGCTTATAAACACACTAAGTCACCAAATTCCCACCAAACCCACTTGAACACCCATTCAAACCACAAAAAACCACTTTCCACCACTAAACGACACTATATGAACTGACAAGTCCCAGTGTCAAGGTGAACAAGCAGGTATCTGCAGGGATTTTTGGCGAAATATCGGCGAACATGCAGGGAAATGACAAAACACGCCACCATCAAAAGCATTCTATATGAGGAAAAACAAAGACATGAAAAGACCACTTAATGTAGTACATTAAGTGTCTATCATTGAGAGAGGAAAAATGAGTCGGCCTATAAGCCGGGTTCTGTCGTGGACGACCATTCATCTGGGACCTGCGTCACCGCAGACCTCAAGCAGCCTACCCGAATCCACCGCGGGTCGCGGCAAAGGATTCCTATTTGGCCTTGCTCCAGGTGGGGTTTACCCTGCCACGAACTGTTACCAGTCGCGCGGTGCGCTCTTACCGCACCATTTCAACCTTACCGGCAACCGAAGCTGCTTAGGCGGTATATTTTCTGCTGCACTAGCCGTAGGCTCTCGCCCCCCAGGCGTTACCTGGCACCTTACCCTATGGAGCCCGGACTTTCCTCCCGGCGCCGACAATAGCAAAGCTATTACCAACCACCGAGCGGCCGCCCAGCCGACTCAACTGTAAGAATAACCAGTAGTCCAGCAAGTAACAAGCCCCTTCGCTAGATTTTTATCGGATTATCCAAGCCATACTGATACAGCAGATTCTTTTTTCCACCATACAGCCGCGCCGCCAGCGCCGCCGCCTGTTTCATCGGCAGCTCCTCGCGCAAAATATCAAAGCCCTTGATGACTTCCGGGTCCAGCACATCGCGCTGGGCGTGATACCCTTCAATCAACACCACACATTCACCCCGCTGCTGATTGCGATCCGCAGCCACCCAGTCACGCAGCTGTCCTGCGGGCATACGCACAATGGTTTCGTAGAGCTTGCTGATCTCCCTCGCCAGCACGACCCGGCGATCATCCCCCATGCATGTCGCGATATCATCGAGGCACTCGAGCACCCTGTGAGGGGCCTCGTAGAAAATCAAGGTTCGCTCTTCTTTCACCAATGCATTTAACAATGTTTTTCGGGCCTGGGACTTGGCGGGAAGAAAACCTTCGAAGCTAAACCTGTCTGAAGGCAAGCCAGCAGCCGACAACGCCGCCACCAGGGCACATGGCCCCGGTATTGGGCACACACGAAAGCCCTCCGTCAGTGCCGCATCCACAAGCCGAAAACCGGGGTCGGAAATCAGCGGTGTACCGGCATCGGATATTAATGCGATACTTTCTCCGCTCCTCATAATATCCAGAAGACGGGAAGTCGCTTGCCTGTCACTATGGTCGTGATAGGCTGACATCGGCGTATCTATACCAAAATGCGCCAGTAGCGGCGCACTGCGCCGCGTATCTTCCGCGGCAATACGGGCCACAGTTTGAAGGACTTCTATTCCTCGGGGTACCATATCGGCCAGATTTCCCAAGGGCGTGGGCACAATATAGAGTGTCGGGGTTTGCTCCAAGGGATTCACCTCACTATGATTCGGCCAGCGAAGACTAACAACGGCGCAATGATGAAGACAAGACTTATTACCACCGCACTTTGTTGCGCTGTTTTGGCAGCCTGCTCCAGCCCACCGAGCCAGCCGACCCAGAATGACAATCAGCGACTGCAAACCTACCGGGATATCCGCCCTCAGCCTCAGCGCCCTCGCGTCCCGGCCAAGGACACATTCAACCCCGCTCTCGCCGACTCAACGCAAGTTGAAGAGTGGCTGGCCGCCGCCGAGTCAGCCGACCCTGAAGACGCCGCCGGTCTTCTGCTGCGGGCTTCCGAGGTATTGCTGCGCGATGGCGAGTTAGCCCGTGCAGATGATGTCGTCAGCCCTCTTTCCACCGAGGAACTGCCCCCGGAACAGGCGTTGCGGCTCGCCATGATACGAGCGCGCGTTCATCGCGGCCACGGAGAGTTTTCCGAGGCATTGGATCAGCTTTCCACACCGATTGTAGAGGGTGCCGTACTGGAGGCGCCGATCCGCACACAGCTGCAATTCAGTCAGCTCCGCGCCTCGCTGTTCGCGATCGAGGGCGATCATCTTTCTGCCGTTCAGGAGTGGATTTTTATCGACCCACTGCTGACCCCGGTACAGCAGAGCCACAATCGCGAAGCGATCTGGGCATCGCTGATGCAGATTCCAACCCAGACATTGATCGACCGCCTCGCCAGCATCAGTAATCGCGATTACATGGGCTGGCTGGAACTGGCGTCAATTGCCAAGGACAATCAGGGCGATATTGAAGCGCAGATACGCCAACGCAACGCCTGGCTGTCGCGATGGCCGACACACCCGGCTCGCAAAGACTTGCCGGGCGGCCTTGGCGAACTGGACGCATTGATCGTCGAGCGCCCGAACAAAATAGGCCTGTTACTGCCGGTCACCGGGCGCTATTCGGTATTCGGCAAGGCCATCAGAGACGGGTTCTTCGCCGCCTATCACGACGCCCGGAGTCAGGGTGCCCAGGTGCCGGTTATTCAACTGTATGACAGCGCCTCGCAAAACATTACCGAGTTGTATCAGCAGGCCCAGACGGACGGCAACGAGCTGATTATTGGCCCTCTGCGCAAGGGACTGGTCAGTGACCTCACAGCCGTCCATAACAAGGTGATGCCCCTGCCAACACTTGCCCTCAACCGTATCGACGGGACCGCCTTTCCCAGCGGCCTCTATCAGTTTGGCCTGAACCCTGAAGACGAAGCCATACAGATCGCCGATATCGCCCAGCAAAAGGGTTTTAAACGGGCATTGCTGATCACCCCCGAAGGCGACTGGGGAAACAAGGTTGCCGAGGCCTTCTCCCAGCGCTGGCAATCACTGGGCGGCACCGTTGTCACCAGCGCCAACTTCGACGCTCGGCAAAACAATTATTCAAAAAACATCAAGCAGGTCTTGCAGCTGGATCGCAGTGAACGCCGCCGCCAGCGTCTGCAACAGGTCATCGGTAAGCGGCCACATTTTGAACCCTACCGGCGCACAGACATCGACTTTATTTTCCTCGTCGCCAGACCAAATGAAGGCCGGGCAGTAATGCCCCTGCTCGCCTACCACTATGCCGGCGACATTCCGGTATTCGCCACCTCGCATATCTACCACGGCAATACCGACCCCTCCCGGGACCAGGATATTAATGGGGTGTACTTCGTCGATATACCCTGGGTGTTTAATCCCGATTCAGCCATTCGCCGCAATATTCGAGAAGGCTTGCGGGGTAGCGATGCCTACCAGCGCATGTACGCTCTCGGTGTTGATAGTTTTCGTCTGCACCTCCGGCTCAAGCAGCTGCGCCACGGCGGTGGTCAAGTCTTTGGTGAAACCGGCACCCTGAGCCTCAATGACCTCGGCCAAATTGAGCGCGAGCTGACGCTTGCACATATCGCCGAAGGCCGCGCCCAAACGGACATGGTGCCCCGCAAGGCAGAATCTGACCTGCCCGCTGGCGCCGCAGCAACCCGGTGACGTCGCGCCAGCAGCGCGGAGCGAGTGCGGAGCAAGCCGCCTGCGACTGGCTCCGCAAACACCGGCTACAGGTGATCGAGCAAAACTACCGCTGCCGGTTCGGTGAGATTGACATCATCGCCCGCGACCCCAGCCACCTGGTTTTCGTTGAAGTACGATTCCGCAGCTCTTCCCACTTCGGGGGCGGCGCGGCATCGATCAACTATCGCAAGCAGCAACGCATCATTCACACCGCCAGCGACTACCTGCGCCGACACAGCAGGCTAGAACTTCCCTGCCGCTTTGATGTCATTGAAGCATGGGAAGCGCGCGGGGAAATTCAGCTAAACTGGATACAAGACGCCTTTCAGCTATAGGAAATACACATACGTGGATCACGCCGAACAAGTTGTAGACCTGTTTCACCGACACATTGAAAGCTGCATGTACACCATGGAGGCGGTGAGCGAAGGGATTTCGGAAGCCAGCCAATGCATTGTGGAAAGCATGCTCCAGGAGCGTAAGGTGGTGTGCTGTGGTGAAGGTAGCAGCGGCCTGATCGCCCAGCACTTTGCTACAAACCTGCTGCACTACTTCCAGCACGAGCGCCCGGGCCTTCCCGCCCTCTGCCTCAATGCCGACAGCGCCACAGCCACCGCGATCGCCTCCCAGGCAGGCTACAACGACATCTACGCCAACCAGATACGCGCCCTCGGACAACAGGGAGACTGCTTGCTGCTTTGCTACCACGGCAGCAGCAACTCGAATACACTGCGCTGCGTTCAGGCCGCCCATGAACGGGATATGCGGGTCATTACCCTGTGCGGCCCCCAGGGCGGGGACGTCAGCGCTCTGCTACAGCCCGATGACATCGAACTGGCCTTTCCTGTTGACAACAAGGCGCGGCTCAATGAAATGCATCTGATTGCCGTGCACAGTATTTGCGAACTCATCGACACTCAACTATTCGGAACAAGCGCCCTATGATCGATAGAAAACTGCTGATTAGCGCCCTGCTCGTCGCCTTTCTCGGCACGGGCTGCACACAAATATTGACTGCCACCACTGAAGAACCCATCGAAGAGGACCCCGGCACTCGCAGTCTCGGGAGCTACATCGACGATGAAATCATCGAGACCAAAATCGGCGTCAATCTGCGTAAGGCCAACCCGGCCTTCAGTGACGCCCGGGTCGACGCCACCGCCCACAATGGCATCGTCCTGCTTACCGGGCAGGTGCCCAGTGAAGCCATGCGCCAACAGGCCTATGACATTGCCAACAAACTGAAAAAGGTCCGCAAGGTACACAACGAACTCACTGTCAGCGCCAATATTGCGCTGATGGCCCGCGGCAGCGATAGCTGGCTCAGCACCAAGGTAAAGAGTCGCCTCTCGCTGGACGAGCGGCTGGACGCCTCTCGCATCAAGGTTATCACGGAGAATGGTGTGGTCTATCTGATGGGGTTGGTATCCAAGGCAGAGTCTGACGTGGCAGCGACGATTGCGGCAGAAACCGGTGGCGTGCAAAAAGTCGTTCGTGTATTTGAGTACTACTAATCGACAATCGAACCCCAACAAAAAAGCCGCTGTGTTGGCAGCGGCTTTGCTTACTTGACGACCTTCAACGTCGGCTTGGTACTGGCAGGTTTCGGCTTGGTACCGCCACCGCCGCCCGCAGGCGGGCCATCGGGAGCGGGCTCCTCAGCATCAAACAACATTCCCTGGCCGTTTTCCCGGGCGTAAATACCCAATACCGCTGAAACCGGCACCCGAACTTCCTGGGCAACCCCACCAAAGCGGCCACGAAAGCCCAACTCGTCGTTACCGACATCCAGACCCACCACCGCCGACGGCGAGATATTCAGCACAATCTGCCCATCCTGGACGAACTGTTGAGGTACCTCCACCCCCTCCACCAGGGCATTGACCAGAATATACGGAGTGCAGTCGTTATCGACCACCCACTCGTATATTGCACGGATCATATAGGGCTTGCTGGAGGTCATTACCATTACACTGCGTCCTGTAAAACCTTAGCTACCCGCAGACTCACTGCGCAGTTCGCGTTCTTTTTCCGTGAGGCTTTCCTGGAATCCCGGGCGCTCAAACAGACGCTCCATATACTCAAGCAAAGGCTTGGACTGACGGCTCTGGGGGATCTCAACACCCAGTTGCGGCAAGCGCCACAGAATAGGCGCCAGGCAGCAGTCGACCAAAGTAAACTCTTCATTCATGAAGAAAGGCTTCTCGGAGAAGATCGGCGCAATCGTCAGCAGGCTGTCCCGCAGGTCCTTGCGCGCCTTGTCCAGCGCTTTCTGGGTTCCGCCAGCCAGAATCTCATCAACAAGGCGACACCAGTCACGCTCAATACGGTAGATATACTGACGACTTTCGCCCCGTGCGACCGGATAGACCGGCAGCAATGGTGGATGCGGAAAACGCTCGTCCAGATACTCCATCATCACCTTGGACTCGTACAGCGACAAATCACGATCCACCAGTGTTGGCAGACTGTTGTAAGGGTTGAGTTCAGAAACTTCTTCAGGCAGGTTTTCAGGGTCAACGTCGATAATATCGACGGTCACACCTTTTTCTGCCAATACAATCCTTACGCGATGACTGTAATGACTACTGGCATCAGAGAAAAATGTCATTGTAGAACGCTTGGCGACAACGCCCATGGAGCTTACCTCAAACAGTAAATCGATATGACAACAAACGGGCAGTCCCCTTAACGAAGCCGCCCGTTACATGCATAGACCTTTCAGGTCTATAAATTAGTGTACGTCTTTCCAGTATTCGCGGTTCAACAGGTACGCAAACACAAAGAATATGGCAATAAACGCCAGCACATAGATACCAATGCGCTTACGCTTCGCCTGAGCAGGCTCTCCGACATACTCCAAAAAGTTTACCAAGTCGTAAACGAGCTTGTCATATTCAGCCGGGCTCAAACGCCCCTCTGTGGAATAAGTGAAGCTGCCGCAGGGGTTGAGTGCATTGCCTTCATCGTCAAACAACACGTCTTCGCCGGTCAGCGGATCGCGCAGTATACCACCATTATCGGCATGAACCGGGCCGGGGGCACACTCGGGCATCCCCTGAAGTTCAGCCAGAACGTGAGGCATGCCCACATCCTTGAACACTTTATTGTTGACACCGTAGGGGCGCGAAGGATCCGCATGGAAGGTGCGCAGGTAGGTGTACAACCAGTCGGGGTTGCGCGCGCGCGCAACCAGTGTCAGGTCCGGTGGCGCCGCACCGAACCATTTCTTTGCATCGTCAGCGGCCATTGCATTGGTCATCAACGCACCGATTTTTGCCTCGCTGTCGAACTTCAGGTGCTGCTCGAACAGATCAGCGGGAATTCCCAGATCGTCAGCAGTGCGCTGGTAGCGCCCGTACTCCAGCGAGTGACAGCCCATACAGTAGTTCATATAGGTCTGTGCACCGCGCTGCAGCGACGGCAGGTCAGTCACATCGGTTTCAATTTCGTCACACTCAATGGTGCCGCAATTGAAGGCCGATTCTGCACCGGCCGCTTTCAATGGAATGATGGTCAGGGCCAACACCGCCGCCAACACCAGCATGCTCTTCCAGAAACCCATACCACCGTCGGTCACCCGAGTCGGCTCAGGCTTGGTCGCTTCCCACTTGGTCCAGAAAGGCATCAGCAGGAAGAAGCCGAAGTAGATCACCGAGCAGATGCGAGCCAGCAGAGTACGCGCTTCAGTCGGAGCCTTAACACCCAGCACACCCAGAATCAGGAAGGCAGCGGCAAAGACAACCAGGGCGATCTTGCTCACGCGGCCTTTGTAGCGAATTGACTTCACTGGGCTGCGGTCAAGCCACGGCAGCAGGAAGAGAATGGCGACAGATGCGGCAAAGGCAATGAAGCCAAGCAACTTATCCGGCACCGCCCGCAGTACTGAGTAGAACGGAGTGAAGTACCACACTGGCGCAATGTGCTCAGGGGTCTTGAGGCCGTTAGCGATCTCAAAGTTCGCGAACTCGATAAAGTAGCCGTTCATTTCCGGCGCGAAGAAAATAATCGCCGAGAATACGAACAGGAATACCGCAATCGCCGTCAGGTCATGAACCGTGTAGTAAGGGTGGAAAGCCACACCATCAAGGGGCACGCCATTGGCGTCCTTGTTCTTCTTAATTTCAACACCGTCCGGGTTGTTGGAACCCACTTCATGCAAGGCCAGCAGGTGGAGAACAACCAGTGCCAGCAGCACGATGGGCAGAGCAACCACATGGAGAGCGAAGAAGCGGTTCAGGGTGATACCGGAGATCAGGAAGTCACCACGCACCCACTGCACAATATCTTCACCCACGTAGGGGATTGCACCAAACAGGGAGATGATTACCTGCGCACCCCAGTAGGACATTTGTCCCCAGGGCAGTACGTAACCCACAAAGGCCTCAGCCATCAGCACCAGGAAGATAAACATCCCGAATACCCAGATCAGCTCGCGGGGCTTTTGATATGAACCGTAGAGCAATGCCCGGAACATATGCAGATACACGACCACAAAGAATGCCGAAGCACCGGTGGAGTGCATATAGCGGATGATCCAGCCGTATTCCACATCACGCATGATGTATTCAACTGAGCGGAAGGCTTCTTCCGCACTTGGCGTAAAGCTCATGGTGAGCCAGATACCCGTCAGCAGCTGGTTTACCAGCACCAACAGAGACAGCACACCAAAGAAGTACCAGAAGTTAAAGTTTTTGGGCGCGTAGTACTTGCCCATGTGGGTGTCCCATGCGCGCATAATCGGCAGGCGGGCATCAACCCAGTCGCGCAGGTCAACTAACATTTTCATTAGGCTGCTCCCTGGTCAACACCGATGACAATCACATTGTCACCTTCATAGGAATAGGGTGGAATCACGAGGTTTTGCGATGCTGGAGAACCGGCATAAACGCGGCCAGACAGGTCAAAACGAGAGCCGTGACAAGGACAGAAGAAGCCGCCTACCCACGCATCGCCACCCAGGTCAGGCACACCCACTTCCGGCCGGTGCTTCGGTGCACAACCCAGATGGGTACACAAACCCACCATCACCAGTACGTCGGGACGAATCGCGCGAGCGGCGCCTTCAATATACTCCGGCTGATCGGCACCGTCGGATTGAGGGTCTTTCAGGAAGGGTTTGACTTTTTCCAGCTCGTCAATCTGCTTTTGCGTGCGTTTCAGCACGTAAACAGGCTTTCCTCGCCACTCAACTACCACCATTTGGCCGGGCTCAAGCTTGCTTATATCAGCTTTAACCGGCGCACCAGCCGCCCGGGCTTTAGCGCTGGGGTTCCATGAACCCACAAATGGCGTTGCCACACCGACAACGCCGGCAGCACCAACAACCGAGGTAGCCGCGGTCAAAAAGCGCCGACGCCCCGTGTTTACGCCGTCATTACTCATGACGTTTCCCCCATAACATACGAATAATCAGACTGAACTCCCCTCAAGCCGGGAGGTCACAGCAAATTTTAAATGGGCCAAATAGTAATGGAATTCCGCCCCTACTGACAATCACTTAACGGCCGGCTCTCTCCGGAAAGCGGCTGGCGATATGTCAGGCAAAAAAAAACGCCCACAAATGCTGCTGGGCGTTTTCCGATAGCCGCCAAATAAGCGTCCTCCGGCCACGTAACGGGCCGCAGCGGTTAACGCTTGGAGAACTGTGGCTTTTTACGAGCTTTGCGCAGGCCGACTTTCTTACGCTCAACTTCACGCGCATCGCGTGTCACGTATCCTGCCTTACGCAGTTCGGCGCGAAGGCCTTCGTCGTACTGCATCAGCGCACGGGTAATACCGTGGCGAATCGCACCTGCCTGACCAAAGCTACCGCCACCGCTGACGTTAACCTTGATATCGAACTTCTCAACCATATCAACCAGCTCAAGGGGCTGACGAACGATCATACGGGCAACTTCACGACCAAAATACTGATCCAGTCCGCGGTCGTTAATTGAGATCGCACCGGTACCTGGCTTCAGGAATACACGGGCTGATGAAGTTTTACGGCGACCAGTGCCGTAGTATTGAGTGGCTGACATAGTACGCTTCCGATTAGATATTCAGTTCAACAGGCTGTTGCGCGGCATGTGGATGCTCTGCGCCAGCGTAAACTTTCAGTTTTTTAAACATTGCACGACCCAGTGGGTTTTTAGGCAGCATGCCCTTAACCGCGCCCTGGATCACTCGCTCTGGAGCCTTGTCAATCAGCTTCTCGAAGCTGATTGATTTGAGACCACCGGGATAGCCAGTGTGATGATGATACATCTTGTCTGTAGTTTTATTGCCAGTTACACGGATTTTCTCCGCATTGACAACCACAATGTAGTCACCGGTATCGACATGAGGCGTATACTCGGGCTTATGCTTACCGCGCAAACGGTGCGCAATCTCGCTGGCCAGACGACCCAATGTTTTATCGGCGGCGTCAACCACGTACCAGTCGTGAATGACATCGTTGGGTTTTGCACTTAAGGTTTTCATGAATCTCGCCTATGGGGACCGTACCGAACAAAGAGCGCGAATACTACATAAGCGCCAAGTGATTTTCAAGTGGAAAACGCAGCTTTTTCAGACCACTCGCCGACCACGCCACCCACTTATGGACGGTGCTCGCGGGACAGGTAGTCCTGTGACTGCATTTCCAGCAAACGACTTTGGGTACGTTCAAATTCAAAGTCCAGGCGCCCACCCTCATACAAGGATTCAAGTGGCGCCGCCGCAGACAATACCAGCTTTACATTGCGGTCGTAAAACTCATCGATCAAATTTATGAAGCGCCGGGCCTGATCATCTCGCCCCGCCCCCATCACCGGCACCCCGCTGAGCACCACCGCGTGGAACACTCGAGCCAACTCAATATAGTCATATTGGCTGCGCGGCCCGTCGCACAATTCGGCAAAATCAAACCACGCGACGTCGTCGGCAACCCGGCGGGCGCGAATTTTACGCCCCTCAATATCCAGCAGCTGGTCAACCACCGCAGGCTCCGGCGCCAGACTGTCGAAGCTGCGCAGTAAACTGGCCTCGGCGGCATCACCCAGCGGCTGATAGTAAAGCTCGGCCTGCTCCAGCGCCCGCAGCCGGTAATCCACACCGCCATCGACGTTCACCACCTGAACATTTTGTTTGATCAACGCGATGGCGGGCAGAAACCGCGCCCGCTGCAAGCCATCTTTATACAGCTGATCAGGCACAATATTTGACGTTGCCACCAGCACGACCCCGCGCTCAAACAGACGCTCGAACAACCCGGCCAGAATCATAGCGTCGGTAATATCCGAAACAAAGAATTCGTCGAAACAGATCACTCGGGCTTCGTCGGCGATGCGATCAGCAACCATCACCAACGGGTTCTTTTCCCCGGAGAGGGATTTCAACTCCTTGTGCACCCGCTGCATAAAGCGGTGGAAGTGGGCGCGAAGCTTATCCTCAAACGGCAGGGTATCGAAGAAGGTATCCATCAGATAGGTTTTGCCGCGACCAACACCCCCCCAGAAATACAAACCCTGTATCGGCGCCGGAGTCTCGCTGCGGGAAAAGCGGGAGAACAGCTTTTTCAACCCACCTCCCTGCCCTGACCTCGGCGCAGCAAGCAGCTCGTCATACAGTCGCTGCAGGCAATCTACCGCGTGAGCCTGAGCCGCATCATGGGAAAACTCCGGCAACGCAAGATCCCGCTGATAGCGCTCTTTCGGTGACAACATAGCCCTTCCCTCAAATTGAACGGCGGCAACTTTAGCGAGCCGACAGTAAATTGGCAATTTTTTCGCGGCTTTGGCTGAAGCTGAGCCATCCCCCGGTTATACTGTGAGCACTGCATGGAAAAGCCCATGCCTCTGGAGGAGAAAACGTGGACGAATTAATGACTTTGATTGCCGTGGGGCTGGTATGCCTGCTGGTAGGTGCAATTATTGGCTATTTTGTACTGGCGCGCATCAAGCCCGAAGAACAGAGCCGTGCCGCACTGGAAAAACAGTTCAATGAAATGCAAAAGCAACAACAGGACTATCAGCACCAGGTCAGCACGCACTTTGATCGCACCGCTGAATTACTGAATGACCTTGCCGAAAGCTACCGCAGCGTACACAACCATATCGCCGAAGGCGCCCGTCACATGCACGCCACCGGTATCAGCCCTCTGCAACCCTTACCCGAGGGCCGGCCTGTACTGGAAGCCAACCCCGCTACCAACAAACCCTCGCAACAGCCCCTCGACTACGCCCCCCGCCAACCGGGCAGCAAGGGTGCGCTGCACGAGGAGTTTGGTCTGGACAAATCAGAGGAAGACGTCAAACCCCCGATGGCCCCTCACCTCTAAACTCTCTCCCCAGCCAGCCCGCGCTCACGCCGGGTTGGCAATATCCACAAACTCATGCTCAATCCCAAGGCGCTCAGCCAGCACCTCACCCAGTGCCTGCACACCATAGCGCTCGGTGGCGTGATGACCCGCCGCGAAGTAATGCACACCAAGCTCCCGGGCGATATGAATGGTCGGCTCCGAGACCTCGCCACTCAGGTAGGCGTCCACTCCAAGCGCCGCCGCCTTATCGATATACGACTGAGCCGCTCCGGTGCACCAGGCAATTCGCTCAATCTTTTCGCTGCCGACGGCTTCCAATAGCGGCCTGCGACCCAACACCGACTCAATATGCTCAGCAAAAGCATTAGCGGTCATCGGCTTGGCCAACACCCCGACGTTACCCACGGGACGCGCAGACCCGTCCATACCCCCGGTGATACGAATCCCCAACAACTCCGCCAGACGAGCGTTATTGCCCAGAGCCGGATGCGCATCCAGGGGCAGGTGGTAGGCCAGCAAGCTGATCCCGTGCTTTAGCAAGGTTGTAATCCGTCGGCCTTTCATACCGGTAAGGCAGGGGTCCTCTCCCCGCCAGAAAAAACCGTGATGCACCAGCAGCACGTCGGCGCGACGCTCCACGGCGGCATCAATCAGCGCCTGGGAGGCGGTCACGCCACTGACAATTCGACTCACCTCCGGCCGCCCCTCCACCTGAAGACCGTTTGGGCAATAATCCTGAAATGCCTCCGGCTCCATGATTCGATTGGCCTGTTCTAACAGCGCGCTCAAGGTACTACTCACATTAACCTCTATGATTCAGCGTTGGATACATTCGTGGTAGGCTAGCACGACCCTTGGCTCGACCAAAATCGGCCGCCTTTTTCTGTATAGGTAACACTCATCAACAATCCGTCGCCCACCATCGCAGAGGCAAGCCGGTGAAGCAGCTTTCCCTACAATCCCTATTCTGGCCCAGCCTTTGTGGCCTTTTGCTAGGCCTGTGTATTCTCGCCTACCAACCCGCCAACACCACTGCACCCCAGGATTTCTCGGCCGCTGTTGAAGCTGCTGCCCCCGCCGTGGTGAACATCTACACCACCAAGGTGGTGCAACAGCGCCATCCATTGGCCAACGACCCGCTGTTCAAGCATTTTTTCAATCGCAACGGCAAGGTGCGCCAGCAATTGGAGCGCAGCCTGGGCTCCGGCGTGATCGTCGACGAACAGGGCTACCTATTAACCAACTACCACGTCATCAATGGGGCTGACGAAATTCTTGTCATGCTTCAGGACGGCCGCCAGGCGCTGGCAACGGTGATTGGCAGCGACGCGGACACTGACCTGGCAGTACTCAAGATCGACCTGGACAAGCTCACCAGCATCCGCGTCAGTGAGCCGGGCAAAGCCCGTGTCGGCAATATGGTACTGGCCATCGGCAACCCCTATGGTTTCGGCCAAACCGTCACCCAGGGCATTATCAGCGCGACGGGGCGCTACGGCCTCGGGCTCAGTCAGTTTGAAAACTTTATTCAGACCGACGCCGCCATTAACCCCGGCAACTCGGGCGGCGCTCTCATAGACACCCAGGGCCGCCTGCTCGGCATCAATACCGCCATTTACACCCAGAGCGGTGGTTCTACCGGTATTGGCCTGGCAATCCCCACCGACCTTGCTCTGCGCACGATGAACGACCTGATCCGCTTCGGCCGCCCGGTTCGCGGCTGGCTCGGCATAGAGGTAAGGCCAGTCGGCAACGGCACTAACGGCGTTGTGATTACCGGACTTGCAGACAAGGGGCCTGCACAACTGGCCGGCCTGCAGGTGGGTGATATTCTGACCGAGATCAACGGCGAACTGGTCGGCGACGGCCATGCCGGTATGCGGGTGATTACCGATACCCGCCCCGGCGAAACGGTCAAACTGGTGATACTGCGCAACGACGAGCGCATCAGGATCAGCACCGAAGTGGCCATGCGCCCCGGTCTACAGGGTAGCTAAACCGCCCTCGACTCAAGCGCCGAAAAAGCGGTCCAACGATTCCAGCAAAAGCTGATTCTGCTCCACGGTGCCCACGGTTATACGCAGAAAATTGTCGATACGACGCTGATTGAAATGCCGCACAATCACACCATCTGCGCGCAGCGCTGCGGCAATATCTGCCGCGGCCTCACTGCGATGTTCGCAAAACAGAAAGTTCGCCGCCGAGGGCAGCACATCGAAGCCCCGGGTATTCAGCTCACTCCGCAACTGCTCGCGATCGGCAATAACCCGGTCACAGCACTCGCGAAAATACGCCTCGTCACGAATGGCTGCTTCGGCACCGGCCAGCGCCACCCTGTCCAGAGGATAGGAGTTAAAACTGTTTTTGACCCGCTCAAGGGCCTCGATCAACTCCCGGTGCCCCACCGCCAGCCCTACACGCAGGCCCGCCAGAGAGCGCGATTTCGACAGGGTTTGAATTACCAGCAAATTGGGGTAGTCATTGACCAGTGTCACCGCCGACTCACCGCCGAAATCGACATAGGCCTCGTCGATAACCACAACGGTTTCATTGTTCACTTCAAGCAAGCGCCGTATATCCGCCAGCGCCAACAAACGCCCGGTGGGTGCATTTGGATTGGGGAAGATAATCCCCCCGTTAATCCCGGTATAGTCCGCCACCTGAATGGCGAAATCCTCATCCAGAGGAATCGCTTCACAGGGAATACCATACAGCTTGCAATAAACCGGATAAAAACTGTAGGTGATATCCGGGAACAACAGCGGCTTGCCGTGCTGAAACAGCGCGTGAAATACGTGAGCCAGTACCTCGTCAGAACCATTACCGACAAACACCTGATCCGCATCAAGCTGGTAGTACTCGGCAATACAGCCGCGCAAACTGTCTGCATTGGGATCGGGGTACAGGCGCAACCCGTCGCCGAGAACCTCCCGCATCGCCGCCAGTGCCTTTGGCGATGGTCCATAGGGGTTTTCATTGGTGTTGAGCTTGGTCAATTTATTCAGTTTGGGCTGCTCGCCGGGCACATAGGGCTGCAGATCCTTGACGATGGGACTCCAATATCTACTCATCGCTATCCCCCGCCATACGGTATTCAGCACTGCGCGCATGGGCCGTCAGCGACTCACCCCGGGCCAACACCGACGCCGTCGCCGCCAGAGTGGCGGCTCCCGCCGGTGAACAATTGATAATCGACGATCGTTTCTGGAAGTCGTAGACCCCCAGCGGCGACGAAAAACGCGCCGTGCCCGAGGTTGGCAGCACATGGTTTGGTCCCGCACAGTAATCACCCAGGGCCTCGGGAGTGTGCCGCCCCATAAATATCGCACCGGCATGGCGAATATCCGCCAGATATTGCTCGGGCTGATCAACAGACAACTCTAGATGCTCAGGTGCTATACGATTAACCAATGCGATAGCCTCATCCATGTCGGCAACGTGAATCATCGCGCCACGTCCCGCCAAAGACTGACGAATGATATCGACCCTCTCCATGTCGGGCAGCAAGCGCTCGATACTTACCGCTACCGCATCGAGAAAGTCCGCATCGGGGCTAATCAGCAACGATTGGGCGTCCTCATCGTGTTCCGCCTGGGAGAACAAATCCATCGCAATCCAATCGGGATCGGTCTTGCCGTCGCACACCACCAGGATCTCCGAAGGCCCGGCAATCATATCGAGCCCCACGCTGCCGAAAACCTGACGCTTGGCCGTGGCAACATAAATATTACCCGGACCGACGATTTTATCGACCCTGGGAATAGACTCGGTACCATAGGCCAAAGCCGCGATAGCCTGGGCACCACCTACGGCAAATACCCGGTCGACACCGGCGATCGCTGCCGCCGCCAGCACCATATCGTTGACAAAACCACGGGGGGTGGGCGACACCATAATCAGCTCTGCCACACCCGCGACCTTGGCGGGCACCGCATTCATCAGCACCGACGAAGGGTAGGTCGCCTTGCCCCCGGGCACATACAAGCCGACACGATCCATGCCGCGTACCTGCTGTCCGAGCACCGTGCCATCGGCCTCAGTGTAGCTCCAGGACTGCTGCACCTGTTTTTCGTGATAGTGGCGAATCCGCGCTGCCGCATTTTCCAGCGCCTCTCGTTGGGCGGCATCAATCCTCGTCAGCGCCGCCAGCAGCTGCTCCTGGGAGAACTCCAGCTCGGCCATTGCCGACACATCCAGCGCATCGAACTGACGGGTATATTCCAGCAGGGCCGCATCGCCACGCGCCTTTACATCCGCAAGTACATGTTGCACCGTCGATGCCACCGCGTCGTCCGAGACAGAATCCCAGGCGAGTAGCGCATCCAGAAGACTGTCGAAATCAGCCTGCCTGCTGCTAAGGCGGGCCATTAAAGGTTCAGGCATTCGCCACCTCCACCTGCCGCGCCTCAACGGCACGTGACAGATTACCAATGATTTGCTGAATGGTCTGGTGCTTGCGTTTCATCGCTGCGCGATTCACCACCAGTCGTGAACTGACATCGGCGATCAAATCCCGCGGCTCCATACCATTGGCGCGCAGGGTATTACCGGTATCCACGATATCCACGATCAAATCGGCCAGATCCATCAACGGCGCCAGCTCCATTGCGCCGTAGAGTTTGATCAGCTCCACCTGAATGCCACGCTCGGCAAAATGACGCCGGGCGACATTGACGAACTTGGTCGCCACCCGCACCCGCCCGGAAGGCAGGGCCTCTCCCACCCGGCCGGCGGTCATCAGCTTGCAGCGGGCGATATTCAAGTCGAGAGGCTCGTACATATCCTCAGCGCCGAGCTCCAACAGCATATCTTTACCCGCAATACCGATATCTGCCGACCCCAGTTTCACATAGGTCGGCACATCGGTACCGCGAATAACGATCAGCTGAATATGCGCATGATTGGTCGGAAAGATCAGCTTGCGACTGCTGGAAATATCCTCCAGCGGCTCGATCCCCGCCTCGGCCAGCAGTGGCAGGGTTTCCTTTAAGATACGTCCCTTGGTAAGGGCTATGGTAACGGGCTGATCCACGCGCAAAACTCCTGACTCTATACCGTTAACGCTAGCCTGCAATGCGACGAATGTCCGCACCCAGGGCTAGAAATTTTTCCTCAATACACTCGTAGCCGCGATCAATATGATAGATACGGTCCACAATGGTGTCGCCATCAGCAACCAAACCGGCAATTACCAGACTCGCTGAAGCGCGCAGATCGCTGGCCATGACCGGCGCCGCCTTCAAACGCTCGGTGCCGGTAATCATCGCGGTGTTGCCTTCCACGCTGATTTTCGCCCCCATGCGATTCATTTCATGAGCCTGAACCAGGCGGTTTTCAAATATCGTTTCCGTCACACGGGCCACGCCATCAGCAACGGCGTTCATTGCCGTAAACTGCGCCTGCATATCGGTGGGGAAACCGGGATAAGGCACTGTTTTGAAACTCACCGCTTTCGGGCGCTGCCCCTTCATGTCGAGATGAATCCAGTCGTCACCGGTTTCAATATGGGCGCCGGCCTCCTCGAGCTTGACCAATACCGCCTCCAGAGTGCGGGGGTCGATGTCCCGCAGACGGATGCTACCCCGAGTGGCAGCAGCGGCAACCAGATAGGTGCCCGCCTCAATTCGATCAGGCATCACTGAATAGGTACAGCCTTTGAGGGTATCTACGCCGTCTATCACGATCGTCGCACTGCCGTGACCACTGATCTTCGCCCCCATTGCAATGAGGCATTCCGCCAAATCGACAATTTCCGGCTCCCGGGCGGCGTTTTCCAGAATCGTCCGGCCGTCGGCCAGCGCCGCCGCCATCAACAGATTCTCGGTGCCACCAACGGTGACCATATCAAACAGAATATGTGCACCCTTCAGGCGGCCATTGGGACTGGTCGCTGTGATATAGCCCTCTTCGACATCGATATGAGCCCCCATCGCCTCCAGACCACGCAAATGCTGATCTACCGGACGGCTACCAATGGCACAGCCACCGGGAAAGGACACTCTGGCGTGTCCAAAGTGAGCCAGCAGCGGCCCCAGCACCAGTATCGATGCGCGCATTGTTTTTACCAGCGCGTAGGGTGCGGTGGTTTCCTTGGTTGTGGCGCCATTGATCTCTACACCGAGGCGCTCATCTACCAATAGCTCTGTGCCCATGCTCCGCAACAGGGCGATCATCGTTGTGATATCCTGCAGATGAGGCAGATTGCGAATCAGCACGGGTTCGCTGGACAGCAGGGTCGCCGCCAGAATTGGCAGTGCCGCGTTTTTTGACCCCGACACTCGAATTTCCCCGCACAGAGGTCCTCCGCCGCGAATAAGTAATTTATCCATGAAAGCTCCTGCGCTGTCGCACCGCGCCTGATTCAAAGCAAAATAGTAGTGGGGTCAGACCCCGTCGGGTTAACTGGCTTCGGCGGGCGTGAGAGCCTTGATATTGATGGCGTGGAGAGAGCCGTCTTTGATCCAGTCGTTGACCGCGGCATAGACCAGCTGCTGACGACGCACAGGACGCAAGCCCGCAAAGGCCTCGCTCACTACCTGCACATCAAAATGATTGCCTTCCCCGGAAACGTCGAACTCGCCGTCGGCGAAGTGCTCTTTGAGTCGTTCCAATATTTGTTCTTGCATACCCGCTAGGTTCCGTGAATCCGCTTAATCAGGCGGCGAATTGTACGCAATTGCAGCGGGATTGGCGAGGAGCGCGGCACGGGGCCGCGCAATCATCCCCGCCGGGAGGCGCGCAATCAGCCCGCCGCCTTTTCCATCACTTCCTGCGGTGCCACCGTCCAGTTGTCAATGACCTTGTCCAGATTGCCGTTATAGGCGATAAACGCCGCACGGAACTGGTTCTGGTAGATGCGGCCCAGGTTCAGGCCCTCAATCACGACATTGCGCAGCTTCCACTTGCCATCACTATCACGACGCAGGGTGTAAATCACCTCGTAGGGCTTTGCGCGCTCACCGTAGATATGTTGGCGCACACCGACACTGCCCGACAGATCAACATTGTCGCCCAGCGGCAGCACTTCAATGCGATTACCGTTAAAGCCCAGCAAGCCCTTGGCATAGGTATTAATCAGCCCGCTTTTGAAGTTTTCGGTAAAACGCTTCACGTTTTCCCGGAATTTCGCCCGCTCCTCCTCGGTTTTCAGGCTTTCGTAGTAGCCGCGGCTACCGTATTTACCCATTACCCCGCGGGCAAAACTTTGGAAATCAACGACATCATCCAGAATTTTCTCGATTTCACGGTTGTAGCGCGCCGGATCCTTGTCGATATAGCCCCGCGCCTCTTCAATTACCTTCATTACATGCTGGGTTGTGCCCACCACGACCTCGTAAGGCCCCTGGTTTGCCTTTGCATCGGCCGCGCTGGCCGCTCCTGCAACAACCAGCCACAACAATGCCGCAGTGGCTACTTTCACGAATTTAAGCATTATTCACTTCGCTCCGATTTATGTCCGATCAACGTCGTTGATCCGTATTCTATAGCTTCGACATCATACTACGTCATTCGCTCCGGAAGGGCCTGACTAGTAAACCTGTTAATTTGTCACATTGGAAATTATCATAGCGAACATTAGCGGCCGCTTAACGGGCCGCAAAACGATAAAAGGAACGCAGCTGCATCATGAAATCAACATACAGCGCCACCGCCCAGCGTGTTATCGCTATGGAACGGGACGCCGTTGGCACCCTCGCCACGCGTATCGACGACGCCTTCGACAAGGCTTGCGAGCTGCTGCTCAATTGTCGCGGACGGGTCGTGGTCACCGGCATGGGCAAATCTGGCCATATTGGCAACAAGATAGCCGCCACCCTCGCCAGTACCGGCACCCCCGCTTTTTTCGTGCACCCCGGTGAAGCCAGTCACGGCGACATGGGCATGATTACCGCCGGCGATGTAGTGATCGCACTGTCGAATTCCGGTTCTACGGCGGAGCTGGTCACCCTGATCCCACTACTCAAACTGCTGGCCGTGCCAGTGATTGCCCTGACCGGTAACCCAGCATCAGAGCTGGCCACCAGCGCCGACGTACACCTTGATGTGGGTGTCGAGGTCGAAGCCTGCCCACTCAATCTGGCCCCTACCTCAAGCACCACGGTTTCACTGGTCATGGGCGACGCCCTGGCCATTGCGCTGCTTGAAGCACGGGGCTTCACCGCCGATGACTTTGCCTTTTCCCACCCCGGCGGCGCACTGGGCCGCCGCCTGCTGTTAAAGATCGACGGCATTATGCACACCGGCGACGCCATTCCCCGGGTCGACGTCGGCTGTACACTGAGCACCGCACTGCTGGAAATGAGCAGCAAGGCACTGGGCATGACCACGGTACTCAATAGCGACGGCAGCCTGGCCGGCATCTTTACCGACGGCGATCTGCGCCGCGCGATAGATCGTGGCGTAGACATCCATCGCGCAGGTATTGACGAGGTGATGACCCGCAACTGCCGCACCGTTAAACCTGGCATGATGGCCGCCGAGGCCCTGCGCATAATGGAAGACAATAAAATCACCGTGCTCGTCGCGCTGGACAACGACGGCAAACCGGTGGGTGTTGTCCACACCCACGACCTGTTGAAAGCGGGAGTTGCCTGAGCCATGCAAACCGTTATTGAAAAAGCACGGCACATCACCCTGCTCGCGATGGACGTAGACGGCGTTCTCACCGACGGCAGCCTGTATTTCGGCAACAGTGGCGAAGAAATGAAGGCCTTCAGCATTCTCGACGGCTTGGGTATCAAGCTGTTGCGGGACGCTGGCATACGCCCAGCCCTCATTACCGGCCGCAGCTCCGACCTGCTGGCCCGCCGCGCCAAGGAGCTGAGCATCGACATTATTTACCAGGGACGGGAAGACAAGGCCACCGCACTGGAAGAATTGCGCAGCGACCTGAAGCTAGACTATAGCGAAATTGCCTATGTCGGCGACGACCTTCCCGACCTCGGTGCCATCCGCGCCGCGGGACTCGGAATTACCGTGGCGAATGGCCATCACTTTGTTGCCCGCCACGCCGACTGGCAAACCCGCGCCAGCGGCGGCAAGGGCGCAGTGCGGGAAATTGCCGAACTCATTCTAATGGCACAGGGCCAGCTCAACGCGGCACTCGAGAGCTATCTCTGATTATGGCAGCGCCCGGCTTTCGCATTACTGTGTCGTCGATTTTCTCGGTGCTGGCTGCCATCGCTGGCACGGTCATCTACCTGACCCAGTTCAGCGAAAGCGGCAAGCTCAGCCTCGCCGAGCGCTTTGACCCAAAACCCGATGTCGATTCTTACCTGGAAAATATCGAGGGACTGAAATACCGACCCGACGGCAGCGTTGCCTATCGCTGGCAAGCTCGCAGCGCCGAGCGCATGACGCTGAACGGCGAAGTCGTGCTGCACTCCCCCAACTACATCGGCAATATCGGTGCGCAGCGCCCGTGGACGGCCAAGGCAAACAACGGCAGACTGTCCCGCGATGGCCAGCAACTGGACCTGAGCGATAATGTCGTGGTCAAGGACCTGATCCGCGAAGCCGAAATTCGCACTGAAGCCCTGAGCATCGACCTCCAACGCAGCCTGGTCAGCACCGATCAGGCACTCAGCCTGAATTTACGTAACGGCACCACCCAGTCCGTCGGCATGACCGCCGACCTTGCCAATGAACGTATTGAACTGCTAGACCAAGTCAAAGGACACTATGAGCCATTATAAATACGCCAGCGGTCTGCTACTGGGCCTTTTGCTGAGTGCCAACAGCCTCGGCCTGCCAGAGGATCGGCGCCAGGCCATCAACCTCAGTTCAGACAAAGCGACCTATGAGAACAATCGCGGCATCTACACTGGCAATGTCAACATGTCCCAGGGCAGCCTGAAGATAAAGGCCGACAAGCTGATTATCGTCGAGTCTGACCGGCGAGTGGAAAAGGTCATTGCCGAAGGCAGCCCCGCGCACTTTGAACAGCAACCACGGAGCGACGAAGGCGTGGTAGTAGCCAGCGCGCAGCTGATTGAATACAGCCTCGGCGACGAGGAAATCCTGCTTCAGCGGGACGCAACCATACGCCATCAAGGCTCCAAAATCAGTGGCGACCGCATCGTGTACAGCGGCCGCAAGCAGATGGTTATCGCCGATGGCGGCAGTCGCGCTCTCAATGGTCGCGTGCAGATGACCCTGCAACCGCAAAGCAACCCCGAGGATACCCAGCAACCTGAAGCCCCCTCCGACCAAGCCAGCGAAGCCCCCGCCTCCAAGGCTGAAACGACGGAGCCAACGCCCTGATGCCAGTACTTCAAGCCAGTAATCTCGCCAAGGCTTACAAGGGCCGCGAGGTCATCAAAGATGTTTCACTGACCATCAGCAGCGGCGAAATCGTCGGCCTGCTCGGGCCCAACGGGGCCGGTAAAACCACCTGCTTTTATATGATTGTGGGCATCGTCAACGCTGACCGGGGTCGCATTATGCTCGACGACCGCGACTTGACCAGCCTGTCTATTCAGGGCCGAGCCAAGCACGGCGTCGGCTACCTGCCCCAAGAGGCATCGATCTTTCGCAAGCTTAGCGTGGCCGACAATATCATGGCCATTCTGGAAACCCGCCGCGACCTGAACCGCAAGCAGCGCCGGGAAAAGCTCGACGGGCTGCTACAGGAATTCCACATTACCCATATCCGCGATTCCCAGGGTATGGCCCTCTCCGGCGGGGAGCGCCGCCGGGTAGAAATCGCCCGGGCTCTGGCCACCGAGCCAAGCTTTATTCTACTGGACGAGCCCTTTGCGGGTGTTGACCCTATCTCCGTCAACGACATCCAGCAGATCATCCGCCACCTTCAGGCGCGAGGGATCGGCGTGTTAATCACTGACCACAACGTGCGCGAAACCCTGGACATCTGCGAAAAAGCCTACATCGTTGGTGAAGGGCGTATTGTTGCCGAGGGCAACGCCGAATCGGTGTTGAACAGCCAGATCGTGCGTGACATCTATCTGGGTGACAAATTCACACTCTAAACCTCAATTGATTAAAAAATCGGCACAGCAATTGCAGTGCGAAAGTATTGCAGCCAATTGCTGGCGGGACTACACTGAGACGGACGCCCCGCGCCAAACATCGGCGCAAGGGAACATCCTCCTAGCACGCTTGCTGTAGAAGTCACTGCCTATGAAACAATCGCTTCAGCTAAAAGTCGGTCAACAACTGACAATGACACCCCAGCTGCAACAGGCGATCCGTTTACTTCAACTTTCCACCCTGGATCTCCAGCAGGAAATCCAGTCTGCACTGGACTCAAACCCCCTGCTTGAAGTAGAGGAAGACGGCACCGCCGTCGATGCCGACAGCTCACTGCCCAGCAACAGCCAGAGCGCCGAAGCGCCGAACAAGACAGAGACCGAGACAGAGGTCGAGCCTAAAAGCGCCGACACCGACAGCGATTGGGCGGAACGCAACGACATTCCCGAAGACTTGCCCGTAGACAGCCAGTGGGACGACGTCTTCCAGAGCGCCCCCAGCACCTCCGGCAGTGGCAGTGGCGGCGAAGACAGTGACTACAACAACGACTATCGCCACGGCAGCTCCGACTCCCTGCAGGATCATCTGCGATGGCAGCTCAACCTGAGCCGCTTGTCAGATATAGACCGTCTGATCGCCGATGCCATCATAGACGCGATCAATGAAAAAGGCCGGCTCACCGTCAGCCCGGAAGACCTGGTCAGCGCCTTTGACGATGACAATGTCGAAATCGAAGAAGTGATGGCGGTTCTCCACCTGATCCAGCAGTTCGACCCACCGGGCGTCGGCGGTCAGGATTTACAGGAGTGCCTGTTGATCCAGCTTCGCCAATTGCCCCCGGACACCCCCTTCCTCAGCGAAAGCATACAAATTGTCAGCCAGCACATGGCTCAATTGGGCAACCGCGACTACAATCAAATTATGCGCCGCTGCCGACTTAAGGAAGAGCAGCTGCGCGATGTACTGCAACTGATACAAACCCTGAACCCAACCCCCGGGGACTCGATTGGCAGCGACGAAACAGAATACGTGGTCCCCGATGTTTTCGTTTCAAAGCGCGAAGGCCGCTGGCTGGTGGAGCTCAACCCCGACATCGCACCCAAAATTCAGATTAACGCCGGTTACGCCGCCCTCGCCCGACGTGGCAGCAATACCAGCGACAATGACTATATTCGCGACAATCTGCAGGAAGCCCGCTGGTTTATCAAAAGCCTGCAGAGCCGGAACGAAACATTAATGAAGGTGGCCACCAAAATTGTCGAGTATCAGCGCGGCTTCCTTGAGTACGGTGACGAGGCGATGAAGCCGCTCGTGCTGCACGACATCGCCGACGCGGTGGGCATGCACGAATCCACCATCTCGCGGGTAACCACCCAGAAATATATGCATACGCCACGGGGCATCTTTGAGCTGAAATACTTCTTTTCCAGCCACGTGTCCACCGACACCGGCGGCGAGTGCTCGTCTACGGCCATTCGCGCTCTGATTAAAAAACTGGTGGCCGCGGAAAATCCGCGCAAGCCATTGAGCGACAGCAAAATCACTGAATTACTCGCCGAGCAGGGTATCAAGGTTGCCCGGCGCACCATTGCAAAGTATCGGGAATCTCTGGTCATTCCGCCATCGAACGAGCGGAAGCGGCTGGTTTAGGGATCGCGCGGTCGCGCGGTCGTACACAACGCGCCGGGAGGCGCCGGATGTTTCTCAGCAATGAAGGAGCAAGATATGCAAATAACTGTCAGTGGTCACCATGTAGAGGTTACTCCGGCACTACGGGATTACGTGAACAATAAACTTGCCAAACTGCAGCGACATTTCGACAATATCACCAATACCGATGTTACCCTCACGGTAGAAAAGCTCAGACAAAAAGCGGAAGCTACCGTTCATGTGGCAGGGGCCGATCTTTTTGCCACCTGCGAGTCAGAAGACATGTATGCGGCAATTGACAGCCTGACTGACAAACTCGACCGACAGCTTATCAAACACAAGGAAAAAAACCTGGGGCGCTAGTCGCCCCGGCCAGTTTCCGGACACTCTCAACCCGGACCCAATCCGACAATGACATTAGACTCAATACTCAGCCCTGGACGTACCCATTGCGGTACGTCCGTTACCAGCAAAAAACGCCTGCTCGAACAGCTTGCCCAATTCCTCAGCGAGGACGACAGTCGGTTTAACCCCGACCAGCTGTTCAACGACCTGCTGGCCCGGGAAAGACTGGGCAGCACCGGTATCGGCCACGGCGTGGCAATTCCCCATTGCCGCAGCGAGCAGTGCACCGAAATCACCGGAATACTGCTGAAACTCACCGAAGCGATCGATTTCGAAGCGATTGACGACCAACCCGTGGACCTCGTTTTTGCATTGATTGTGCCGGCGGAAGCCCACGACGAACACATCAAGGTGCTCGCCGCCCTCGCCACGGCATTTAACAACGAGAGTTTCCGCCAGGCGCTGCGCAGCAGTCAGGACGACAGCACCCTGTATCAACGGGCCATCCAAAACCAGTAACAAAGGGGCGACAATGCAGCTCATCATTCTCAGTGGTCGATCCGGTTCGGGTAAAAGTACCGCCCTGCACCAACTGGAAGATGAGGGCTTTTACGCCATCGACAACCTGCCAGTGGCCATGCTGCCACAGCTGGTGCGCGAACTGTTGCAAAGCCCGCTGAAGCTGCATAAGAAAGTGGCGGTTTGTATCGACGCCCGCAATTCCCCTGATGAGCTATCCCGCTTTCAGGCCCTGTGCGAACAGGTACGGGAACACGCCACCCTGAGGATTATTTTTCTCGACGCCAACAACGACAAGCTCATCAAGCGCTTCAGTGAAACCCGGCGGCGTCACCCCCTGAGCAACGAATCACTGCCGTTGAGCGATGCCATTCGACTCGAACGGCTTCTGCTGGAACCCATCCTGCTTGAGGCCTCACTGACCATCGATAGCAGCGATATGACCGTGCACGATCTGCGCGCCTGTATCCGCGACCGAGTGCTCGGTGTCGATGCCAACCGACTGGCGGTACAACTGAAATCCTTTGGCTTTAAGCGTGGCCTGCCCATCGACGCCGACACGGTATTTGATCTGCGCATGCTACCCAACCCCCACTGGCACGAAGATCTGCGCAGCTTCACCGGGCGCGACGAGCCAGTGCGGGAATTTCTCGACCAACAACCTCCGGTACAAAAGATGTACGACGATATTCTTGGCTTTTTACGCCATTGGATACCGGAGATCGAAGCCAGTAATCGCAGCTACTTCACAGTTGCCATCGGTTGCACCGGCGGACAACATCGCTCAGTATATATGGTCGAAAAACTCGGCGAGGCCCTGCTTGATCTATCTCCGTCCCTGCAAGTCCGCCACCGCGAACTCCAGTAAAGGGCCGTCCTGAGAACTACCCATGCTAGAACAAAAAATAACCATTATTAATAAACTCGGACTGCACGCCCGTGCAGCGTCAAAGTTCGTTGCCACCACGGGTGCCTTCGCCGCGACCATTGAAGTGGGCGTGGGCGACAGGTTTGTTGATGGCAAAAGCATTATGGCGGTCATGATGCTCGCCGCCAGCAAGGGCACCGAACTGCACCTGCGCTGCGCTGGCGACGACGCTGAAGCCGCTATGAACGCGATTGTCACGCTGATTAACAATCGCTTTGACGAAGCGGAATAAATCGTTCTTTTATCACCATTTTTTCTCTGGGCAATTGTTGCGGGCCGCGGATTAAAGGATAATTCTCCCGGACAGAGCGTTCCTGCATTTCCGCCAGTGAGCGCGACCGCTACCCAGGGAATGTTATGGCCCAGTCGGCAGACAAGCATGAAACAGAGAGCCGCCTAGAGACCCTTAACGAAGCTCTCGGCTCCGGCGCGTTTCTGCAAATTCGCCGTATGCTCAACGGCCTTCCCCCCGTCGATGCCGCCCACCTGATTGAATCCACCCCGCAGAAAATCCGCGGCGTGCTCTGGCAGCTGGTCGATATTGAGAACGAGGGGGATATTCTCCAGCACCTGAACGACGAGGTGCAAAGCCAGTTCCTCAGTCAAATGGACGCCGAGGAAGTAGCGGCCATCACTGAAGGGCTGGAAGCGGACGATATCGCCGATATTCTCCAGCAGCTACCCGACCGGGTCATTCGCGAAGTACTCGACTCGATGGACCACCAGGACCGGGTGCGCATCGAGCATGTGCTTTCCTTTGACGAGGACACTGCCGGCGGTCTGATGAACACCGACACCATCACGGTGCGGCCCAACATCACCCTGGATGTCGCCATGCGCTACCTGCGCCGCCACGAAGAGCTGCCGGAAATGACCGACAGCCTGCTGGTGGTCAACCGCAACGACCAGTTCATCGGTGTCTTGTCGCTGCGCAAACTACTGGTGTCTGACCCCAGCGTTACCGTGCGGGAAATAATGGATACCGAGGTGGAGCCGATCCCCGCCAATATGTCCACCCGGGAAGTTGCCCAACTGTTCGAACGCCGCGACTGGGTATCGGCCCCGGTGGTCGATGAAAATCACTACCTGCTCGGCCGAATCACCATCGATGACGTCGTCGACGTTATCCGCGAAGAGTCCGACCATTCACTGATGAGCATGGCTGGTCTGGACGAGGACGAAGACACCTTCGCCTCGGTGTTTACCACGGCCCCCCGGCGCGCGATCTGGCTGGGCATCAATTTGCTCACCGCATTTATCGCCTCAGCGGTCATCAACCTGTTCGAAGGCACCATTGAAAAGGTCGTCGCCCTGGCCGTGTTGATGCCTATCGTTGCCAGCATGGGTGGTGTCGCCGGCACCCAGACCCTGACCGTGGTTATCCGTGGCATGGCCCTCGGCCATATCAGCCGCAATAACAGTCGCTGGCTGATTAATCGCGAGGTCCTGGTCGGATTGATGAACGGCGTCCTGTGGGCGGTCATCGTCGCAGCAGCGGCGAGCTACTGGTTTGACGATTACATTATCGGCGGGGTCATTGCCGCCGCGATGGTGATTAACCTGATTACCGCTTCGCTGGCCGGGGCGGTGCTGCCGCTGATCCTCAAAGCGCTGAAAATTGATCCGGCCCTAGCCGGTGGCGTGGTCTTGACCACCGTCACCGACGTTGTCGGGTTCATGTCCTTTCTCGGATTGGCGACCTATTTTTATCGCTGACCCCACCTTATAGAGCATCTGCTGTGACTGATTTCGACGACTCGCAACGCCCCAGTAAAACCGCCCTGAAAAAGGAAATGCAGGCCCTGCAGGACCTCGGTGCGCAACTGGTCAAGCTGAGTAATGCCGACCTGGCGAAAATGCCGATTACCGACCCCGACCTCGAAGAGGCGATCGCCACCGCCCGCCGAATCAAAAGTCACGAAGGTCTGCGACGGCAGATGCAATACATTGGCAAATTAATGCGCCTGATCGACAGCAGTGCCATTCAAGCGGCCCTGGAGGAACGCGAGCGCGGTCAGAAGGATCTCGCCCGCCGCTTTCATGAACTGGAAGGGCTGCGCGACCGCCTGCTCGAGGGCGGCGTGCCCGCCATTACCGAGGCCATGGAACGCTTTCCCGATGCCGACCGCCAGCGTCTGCGTCAGCTGTTACTGCAAGCAGAAAAGGAAAAAGCCGCGCAAAAGCCCCCCGCCGCAGCGCGCAAGCTGTTTCGGTATTTACGGGAATTGCAGGAAATTGCCAACGCCAACGAGGTCAACCGCTAGCCAACTCACTCTATTTAACCCGGTCGCTTTCCACGTCGAAGATTTTGCGAAAGGACAACTGAGGGTCCTGCACACTCCCTGAGAGGTCGTACACCGCGCTGGAAAAACTATCGACCTGCTCCTCGAACACCTTGGTGACCACATAGGCGCCGGCTGCAGCGGGCAAGCCACCCACCAACGCTGCCATCCACGGCAGATTACTGCCAACCGGCAGCGTCGCCACCAGGCGCATATCCAGTTGCTCGGAAATCAGGTCGATATTGCCCGTCATCTGGAAGCGACTCGACGGACCGACCACATTCAGCGGCGAGGTAAGGTGCATACTCCCGGTGGCGAAACCCAGCTCGCCACTGACATCATCAAAGTGAATGCCCTTGCCGAAAACATCGCGAAAATCAAATTTCAAACGGCGCACCAGGTTGGTCATATTGAACACGCTCAGCACCCGCAGCGTACCACTGGCGGCATCGGAGCTTTTCAAAAACCGGCCGTCCTTAAAGTGGAAACCGACCCGACCCTGGCTCTTGGCCATCGTCCAGGCGTCAGGCGAGCCCAGCCAGCCGATGTTCATATCAATGGTGCCGCTGCGGGTTTCCATCACCTTCTCATAGCCCAGCGAACGCAGGGTATCGCCGATGTCCTTGACGCCGAAACGCCCACGCAACTGGGAGCGCATCACACCGGTGGTGTCCCGCCACCAATGCAGACTGTTCTCCTGAGTGCCGCTGTCCAGCACGACCCCCATCACCTGCCCCCGCAAGGACAGGAAATGCGCTCCCTGTTCGTCGCTGCGCAGATTAAAGCCCAAACGCCCGTAATTGCGCGCACCTATCGTCAGCTTATCAACATCGAAGTCCACTGCGGGAAGGCTGCTCGGGTCCACCTGGCTCAGCGGTGCCGGGGCGCCGGGCTCTGACTTGGGCAAATCGGCAAGGTTGATCCGCGCAAAATACCCGGCGATGGGTTCACCCTCCGCCAGTGGGAAAAACACATCTCCGGCCAATTCGTCAGCCGCGAGATTTATGCTCCAGCCATTATCAGAACTCTGTGCCTGCAGCCGCAGATCGTTAAGAGGCAGCCCCATCACATCCGCCTCGGCAATGCGAATGCCCTCGACGACTATCGGCATCGACGATGTGCCACCGTGCTTTCCCGCTTGGCTGGTAAACCGCGTCAAGGTCGGCAGCCACTGGTCTGTGGTGGCAAAATCAAGCGCACCGACGATCGAGACAGCGTTATCCCGCAGCGTTGCCGAGGACGATTTACCCACACTCAGCGCAATGGCCGGGCGATCACCGCCAAGACGCGCACGCAGGCGAAACTCATCGCCCAACGACATGGTCAGCGGTGGATCAACATCGGCGAAGCGGTAATTCAATACCAAGGGCATTGGTTCCGAGGCGGCCTTGTAAATCGGTTGCGGTAGCTGGATACCCACACCGACCATATTGGAGGTCACCTTGACGCCCGGATTTTGCCCACCAGCGGCGAGCTCAAGACGCACCGCCGTGCGGCCGTCAAAGAATGTCAGCGCGGGTTGGTCCAGCCAACGCTGGACATCGCGCATATTGACAAAACCCTGAGCGTCCACCGATACCGCTGAACCGGATTGGTGGAGAATAGCGCGTATGGGCTCGCCAAAGAGCTTGGCGCTCAGCGACTCGCTGTTCAGTCCTGATTCGGTCTGGTAATGCACTCGACCATCAACCTCGGTCAAGGACAGGTTTAGCTCAGGGAACAGCAACAGGGGCAGGTTCACATCGGCAACAACATTGACCTGTGGCAGCGGCTCACCCTCCAGCGGCATTTCCAGATCAAAGCGAGTAGCAATGCGCCCCTCGCCACGCCAGCTATCAATGGCCTGCCCACTGAGATCACCGAGTGGAGATTGCCGGAATAATCGCTGCACTGCGGCAAAGGTGGGCGATGCCTTCGCCGAAACTTTCAGCGTTGACTGGCCGCTCTCCTCACTAATAAGTACGGCGACATCACTGGCGGCGATGCCACTGATGCTGACATCTTCGCCGCTGGCAAGCACCTCACCATTATCCAGCAGCAGTGTTGCTTTGCCCGCTTGAATTGCCGGCCAGTCGGGCTGAAAGCGCAAATTCAGGTCAGACACGGCCAGCTTCAACTGTACCGACCGGGAGTTCGCTCCCCCCCCCTCGAGGGCACCGTGGTAGATAAAATCAGCGCGATCGGCGCGGCCGGATTTCACGCTATCGGCAATCCAGGAGCGCAGCCCATCACTGAGGAAATAGGGAATAAATTTCTGCCCCTCGCCGAGATCGAGATCCTCCACCGCAACAGCCAAAGTCATTTGCGGCGGGACTTCGGCGTCTTTCTCCAGGGGCAGGCTCAGGCGAAGCAATGCCGAGTGCCGGGCATCACTGTTGCGCAGGGTAATCGGGCCGCTGTACAGACGCAGTCGCTGATCGGCAATCTCCCAGCGCAACTCCCCGCGGACATCGCTCAGCGCAAACGCCTCGTGGTAGACATTGGGAAAGTGCAGACTCATCTCGCTGCTGTCGATAAGCAGCTTACCGCCGTCGCGCTGCACGTCGATAAATCCCGACAAGCCGGATACCCCTGGTGCCCCATGCCACGGCTCCAGCGACAGGGCTTGCAGCTCACTCTGCAGCGAAAACGCTACTTCTTCCCGAGTATCCACCACCACCCGCGCATGGCGTAACTCGCCCTTGGCGCCGACGACTTTCAGGGTATTTTGCAATTCCGGGTGCAGCACACCGGCATTGGTCAGCAATTCGGCACTGGCGTGAAGATCGAGTTGCGGCAGGGCAAATCGCCAGCGATGGCGGTCAGGGTGATCCATCGACAAGCCACTGAGATCGATATGCTGATCTCGCCACAGAGCGGAAAACTCACTGAAGGCCAGTTGCCAGACACCCCGGTGGTGGCTGCCGCTAAAGCGCATTTCAACGTCGTTAAACACATCGTTGCTGCCCCAGGCAACACCGGCAGCCAACTCCGGGGCGCGCAGTATTCCCCGCAAACTTAAACGCCGCCCCTCTCGCCAGCGAAACCATATTTCACCACTGGCTTCGCTGTTGGCCAGCCCCTCGTGCTCAAACAGGGGAGCCAGTGAGGTCATACTGGCCTGATCCACCACGGCGTAGGTGTTGGCAGAGAATTCCTCGTCGCGGGGATCGCCTCTGGCTTCGCCGAGGAAGCGAATATCACCGCCACCGTCGGTACTGATCCGACCATAGCTACGGCGAAAAAAACCGTCACCCACCCAGGAGAAATCTTCGATCCGAGCAGAGGTTTTACGACCATCGGCAAAATGCAGGTTCAGGTGCAACTCATCCATGTCGGCGCGACGCACCGCTAACACGAGATCGATCAAGGGATCGATGCCGACCTCATCGGAACCGGCAGACAAGCCCGGCAACGACCAACGACCCTCGGCATTCTGCTCGAGGTAGAGTTCCAATTTGCCGAGCCTTAACTGGCTCAATCTGGGGCCAACCCCGAGCAGACTGCTGACCGGATCCAGCTCGACAGTGACGCGATCCAACACGATTGCCCCACCGGCAATGGTCAGATCCGCAGCGGAAATAATAGGGGATAATCCTGACCAGTTCCCCGTCAGTTGACTCACTGAAAGTGGAATTTCGGTCATGTTCTGCACGTAATCCATGATCTCGTGCTGGTAACGAGCCACCAGACCGATGTACTGCCGCCCGAGACTGGCGTACAGCGCCAACAGTACCAGCACCAGCAGCGCACAGGCCCAAAGCAATTTGTACACTCGGCGAAGGAACTCAGCCACCACAGTCACCCGATAGCAATAACGCAGACAGCGCGATGGCCGGCAGGCACTGTGTCAACACAGCGAACCAGCGCTCCCGCGGTCAACGCGCGATCACAGCAGAATGACATCAAACTGTTCCTGGGTATACAGAACTTCCACCTGAAACTGGATACTTGCCCCGATAAACTCGGCCAGGTCGGCGACGTTTGCCGATTCTTCGTCGACCAGCCGGTCAACCACTTCCTGCGAGGCCAACACCAGCAGGCTTTTGCTTTCGTAGGCCCGGGCCTCGCGCAGAATCTCACGAAACACTTCGTAACACACCGTTTCAGCGGATTTCAGCGAGCCGCGGCCGTGGCAGTAACGGCATGGCTCACACAGCACGTGCTCAAGGCTTTCCCGAGTGCGCTTGCGGGTCATTTCCACCAACCCCAGTTCAGACACCCCGGTAATGCTGGTCTTCGCGTAGTCTTTTTCCATCACCCGCTCAACCGCGCGCAGCACTTGCCGCCGGTGCTCGGGGTCTTTCATATCGATAAAGTCGATGATGATAATGCCGCCGAGATTGCGCAATCTCAGTTGCCGTGCAAGGGCAGCGGCCGCTTCGAGGTTGGTTTTGAAAATGGTTTCTTCGAGATTGCGATGACCGACAAAAGCCCCGGTATTCACGTCGATCGTTGTCATCGCCTCGGTTTGATCGATAATCAGATAACCGCCGGACTTCAGTTCGACCTTGCGCCCCAGCGCCCGCTGTATTTCATCTTCGACACTGTACAGGTCGAAGATCGGCCGTTCACCAGGGTAATACTCGAGCTGGCTGCGAATCTCCGGGAGGTAATCCTTGGCGAATTCGTCCACGCGCTGAAAACTTTCCCGGGAGTCTATACGAATTTTTTCCAGCCCGGGCCTGACCAGGTCGCGCATGGTGCGCATGAATAGCGGCAAATCCTCATAGATAATACAAGGTGCCTTGTCGCGATTCATCCTCCGCTCCACCGCCAGCCACAAGCGGCGCAGAAAGGCGACGTCCGCCGCCAGCTCTTCCTCCCCCGCTCCCTCCGCCGCCGTGCGCAGAATATAGCCGTCCTCAGCGGCAGGGTTTTTCTCCTCTTGACCCTCGCCGAGCACCCGCCCCATTAACTCCCGCAGGCGCTGGCGCTCTTCTTCATCGTCGATACGGTGGGACACCCCTACGTGGGCCGCTCCCGGCATATAAACCAGGTAGCGCGAAGACACCGACAGACGCGTGCTCAGACGTGCGCCTTTTGTTCCCATCGGGTCCTTGGTTACCTGCACCGTGAGCTGCTGGCCTTCGCGGATTTTGGTGCGAATATCGGCGTGCTCGCCACCCGGCTGGTCCAGCGCGGCAATATCAGAGGCGTGAATAAAACTGGTACGCTCCAGACCAATATCGACAAAAGCGGCTTGCATACCCGGTAGCACACGCACCACCTTGCCCTGATAGATGTTACCGACGATTCCCTTCGAGCGACTGCGCTCGATATACACTTCCTGTAAAACGCCGTTTTCCACCACAGCGACCCGGGTCTCTGCTGGCGTCACATTAATCAGTATTTCTTCGCTCATCTGGAAAACCCTACCTGTTTCAGCAGGTCTACCGTTTCATACAGGGGTAAACCGACAACACCGCTGTAGCTGCCGTGGATGCGCTGGACAAAACAAGCGGCATGGCCCTGAATACCATAACCACCCGCCTTGTCATCTGCCTCGCCGGTGTTGAGGTAATTATTGATTTCGGCGTCGCTCAACGAGGCGAAAAACACCTCCGTCTTGGATATCGCCACTCGCAGCGCCTCGCCGTAATGCACACTGACCGCGGTCATCACCTCGTGACTCCGCCCGCTCAGCCGCCGCAGCATCATCGCAGCATCACCCCGGGAGCTGGGCTTGCCCAGAATTCGCCCATCGACGATTACCGCCGTATCTGCCGCCAACACGCAATCATCCGCTGCGCAGAGGCGACTGACCTCGCGACCTTTGGCAATTGCCATCCTCGCCACATAGGCGTTGGGGGCCTCCCCAGGCAGCACCGACTCATCAATGTTTGCCGCACGTACAGTGAAGCGTAGACCAATCTGCTGCAAAAGGTCTGCACGGCGGGGTGAGGAAGAAGCAAGAATTAAACGCATTCAGGGCCTGTTAACACTATGACATCAGATGCCGCTGACACCATGACAGCAGCGGCCGTACCAGCAACCACATCAGCGCGGTGGTCAAGGTCGGAAGAAAAATCAACCAATGGGTGTGCGCTACGCCATTGATATTTTGCGCCCATTGATCGACCAGAATTCGAAACAGCTCCAGCAAACCGATCAGAGCCGCTTGCTTGCGCACACTGAACATTCGCAACTGCTGATAGGATACTTGCACGATGTAGGCAATCACCGCCAGGGAAAACGCATTCTGCCCAATAACGACCCCGAGCAGTATGTCCTGAATAAAACCGCATACCCAGCACAGTACAATACCCACGTGCTCGGGAACAGCCAACAACCAGAACATTAATATCAGCAACAGCCAGTCGGGACGGCTCCAGGCAAGACTGTCATGCAGGGGATAAATAGCCGCCAGCAAACCCAGGATAATACTGACGGCAATGACCCAAAGGCCGTGATGGGTGGACTCCATTGCTCACTCCACCTCCGGGCGCTCACTGAAAACCAGCAGCACATTGCGGCTGCGATCCAGCTCCGCCATGGGTCTAGCACGCACCTCAGCAAAGGGCTTACCGGGGTCTATGGCCACCTGGGTAACTTCGCCCACCGGATACCCCGACGGAAAACGTCCGCCCAGACCCGAGCTGACCAGCAAATCTCCCACCTGAATATCGGTGGTCGCCGCCACGTGGGCCAGATTCAGCTCATCAATACGCCCGGTGCCCTCGGCAATTGCCCGCAAACCATTGCGGCTCACCCGTACAGGAATCGCATGGGCGCTGTCGGCAATCATCAGCACACGGCTGTACATCAGGCCAACATCGATAATCTGGCCGAGCAAGCCCTTGGCGTCGATGACCGGCTGCCCCACAAAAGCGCCGTGACGGCTGCCCTTGTCCACCATCAGCATATGCCGATTGGGGTCCGAGGCAACGGCGATCACTTCAGCAACCACCACGGTATCGTTTACCCGCTCGGCGGAATTCATCAATTCCCGCAGTCGGACATTTTCCGCGCGCAGCTCGATATATTTTTGTAATTTGGCGTTGAGAATCAGGGACTCGGCACGCAGGGCCTGGTTTTCTTCAATCAGCTCCTTGCGGCTGCTGAACATGCCACGGCTCTGCTCGCTGATTCGGGCAGGCACGTCGACCAACCAGTAGAACGGCACCGACAGGGCCGACAGCTGGGTGCGCAAAGGCGCCAGGACTTCCAGCCGGGAACCGACCAGAATCAAGACCAGGGACAGGCCACCCAGTAATAAAAGACGGCCCCCTGAGGACGGGGGCTTGGAGAACACCGGTTTAATTGCCGCATCCTCCTGCTGCCACGCAGCTCATTGCTATTCCGCAGAAAGGATGTCGAGGTGATGCCGATCGATCATTTCCAGGGCTTTACCGCCACCCCGGGCAACACAGGACAAGGGGTCTTCGGCAATGATGACCGGCAGCGCACTCTCATCGGCAATCAACTGGTCGATGCCGCGCAGCAGGGCGCCACCACCGGTTAAGACGATGCCGGTTTCGGCGATATCCGCCGCCAATTCCGGTGGTGATTGCTCAAGCGCGCGCTTCACACCCTGAATAATCACCTGCAACGGCTCCTGCAGGGCTTCGAGAATCTCGTCGCTGTTCAGCGTAAAGCGGCGGGGAATTCCCTCAGCCAGATTGCGTCCGCGCACGTCGATTTCACGCAACTCGCTACCGGGGTAGGCACAGCCGATTTCCTGCTTGATCCGCTCAGCGGTCGCATCACCAATCAAACTGCCGTAGGTGCGACGCACATGGGTCACAATCGCCTCGTCAAAGCGGTCGCCGCCCACCCGCACCGAGTCGGAATACACCACACCATTCAGGGAAATAATGGCAATTTCGGTCGTTCCACCACCGATATCCACCACCATCGAACCCGAGGCTTCCTCGACTCGCAGTCCCGCACCAATCGCGGCCGCCATAGGCTCTTCGATCAAACGAACCTCACGGGCACCGGCGCTGAGCACCGACTCGCGAATGGCCCGACGCTCCACCTGGGTGCTCTTGCAGGGAACACTGACCAACACTCGGGGGCTTGGGCGAATGAAACTATTCTGATGCACCAGTTTGATAAAGTGCTGGAGCATTTTTTCGGTAACCTGGAAGTCGGCAATAACGCCGTCTTTCAGCGGACGAATCGCGGTGATATTACCCGGCGTTCGTCCCAGCATCCGCTTGGCTTCAATGCCGACGGCTTCAATGGTTTTCTGTCCGTTGTGGACACGGATAGCCACCACCGACGGTTCGTCCAGGACGATACCCTGCCCACGAACATAAATAAGAGTGTTAGCCGTTCCCAGATCTATCGACAGATCGTTGGAGAACATGCCACGAATTCGTTTCAACATGTGCGATTATCACCTTGTACGGTTTTGGTTAGGACAAAACCGGCTGGCAGGGCAGATTTCCTGTAGAAAACAGTAAGAATTACCCCAAGATTAAAAACTTTGCCACTCTATCAATGGCAGGGATTCAGGGCAAGGCGCAAATATGATAAGTTTAGCGGCTTTTCTTAGACAGGATCCGGGCAATGCCCCGATCTGCGTTGCGGCGACTTGACGCCGCACTCCAACCGGGACACGCAATGAGTTTAGCACACAGCGACATCGCCAAGCTGGCCAGATTGGCCCGCATTCAAATTGACGACAGCAGCAGTGAAGAATTGCTCGGTCGAATCACCGACATCCTGGGCATGATCGACACCATGCAGGCTGTTGACACCAGCGCGGTCGAGGCAATGGCCAATCCCCACGACGCCCACCAACGACTGCGCGCCGACGTCGTCACCGAGGAGAATCAGCGCGAACGCTTTCAAGCCATCGCTCCGGCTACGGAAAACGGCCTCTATCTGGTGCCCAAGGTCATCGACTAACCGGCTACCGCTGCTGCTGACCGCAGGCCTGAAAAACCGGCGCTGCATACTACGCCGCGTCACCCAAAAAGAGAACACACCCCATGCCAAGTTATACGGTTGCCGACATTATCCGCGGCCTCGATGCCGGTGATTACTCCAGCGAAGAAATCACCCGCCAGTATCTCGACGCCATCGCCGCCCGCGACGGCCAATACAACAGCTTTATTACCGTCACCCCCGAGTTGGCCATTGCCCAGGCCCAGGCTGCTGACAACGCCCGCGCCAGAGGCGAGTCCTCCCTGCTCGGCGGCGTGCCCATCGCCCATAAAGACATTTTCTGCACCGACGGCATTCGCACCAGCTGCGCATCGAAAATGCTCGACAACTTTATCGCCCCCTACAATGCCACTGTCGTAGAGAAAATGGCGGCGGCCGGTGCGGTTACCCTGGGCAAGACCAACCTCGACGAATTCGCCATGGGCTCCTCAAACGAGACCAGCTTTTACGGCCCGGTGCGCAATCCCTGGAATCGCGACTGCGTACCCGGTGGCTCATCCGGTGGCAGTGCCGCGGCAGTTGCCGCGGGCCTGGCCCCCGCTGCCACCGGCACCGACACCGGCGGTTCGATTCGTCAGCCCGCGGCACTCTGCGGACTGACCGGCCTCAAGCCCACCTATGGCCGGGTCTCCCGTTACGGCATGATTGCCTTCGCCTCCAGTCTCGACCAGGGCGGCCCGATGGCGCGCACCGCCGAGGACTGCGCCATTCTGCTGCAAACCATGGCGGGCTTTGACGAGCGCGACAGCACCAGCATGGATGTAGCTATTCCCGACTACCGGGCCGCGCTGGACACCGATATGCGCGGCCAGAAAATCGGTATTCCCAAGGAGTATTTCAGCGCCGGCCTCGACCCCGCCATTGGCGATGCCGTGCACGCGGCCCTCGCCGAGTACCAGAAAATGGGCGCGGAATTGGTGGATATCAGTCTGCCCCACACAGAGCTGGCTGTGCCTTGCTACTACGTCATCGCGCCCGCCGAGGCCTCTACCAACCTGTCGCGCTTCGACGGCGTGCGCTACGGCTACCGCTGTGAAAACCCCAGTGACCTCGACGACCTGTACACCCGCAGCCGCGCGGAAGGCTTTGGCGACGAAGTCAAGCGCCGTATTCTGGTTGGCACCTACGCCCTGTCTGCCGGCTTTTACGACGCCTACTACCGCAAGGCGCAGCAGATTCGCCGCCTGATAAAGCAGGACTTTACCGACGCCTTCCAGCAGGTAGATATCATCGCCGGGCCGACCACCCCCAACCCGGCCTTTGGCCTGGGCGAAAAGGTGAGCGACCCGGTCACCATGTACCTTGAGGACATCTACACCATCGCGATCAACCTCGCCGGGCTACCCGCTCTGTCTCTGCCCGTCGGTCTGTGCGATGGCAAACCCGCAGGCCTGCAACTGATCGGCCGCGATTTCGACGAAGCGCGCCTGCTCGCCGCCGCCCACCAATATCAGCAACGCAGCGACTGGCACAGCCGCCGCGCGCCGGACTGCGACTGAGGAGCAACAACATGCAATGGGAAACTGTCATCGGGCTGGAAGTACACGTTCAGCTGACTACGAAATCGAAAATTTTCTCGGGTGCCAGCACCGCCTTTGGCGCTGAGCCCAACACCCAGGCCTGCGCGGTTGACCTGGCCCTGCCCGGCACCCTGCCGGTACTCAATGAGCAGGCGGTCAAGGACGCCATTCTGTTCGGTCTGGCCATCGACGCTGACATTTGCCGCGACTCGGTCTTTGAGCGCAAGAACTACTTCTACCCCGACCTGCCCAAGGGTTACCAGACCAGCCAGATGGACAAGCCTATTGTCGGCCCCGGCGTGGTGGAAATTGGATTGGAAGATGGCAGCACACGCCGTATCCGGGTCCACCATGCCCACCTTGAAGAGGATGCGGGCAAGTCACTGCACGAGGACTTCTCGGGCATGAGCGGCATCGACCTGAACCGCGCCGGCACGCCGCTGATCGAAATCGTCTCTGAACCCGATATGCGCAGCGCCGAAGAAGCCGTGGCCTATCTGCGTAAAATCCACTCCATTATTACCTACCTCGGCGTGTCCGACGGCGATATGTCCCAGGGCTCAATGCGCTGCGACGCCAATGTCTCGGTTCGACTGAAGGGCGAGGAGGAGTATGGCACCCGGGCGGAAATCAAAAACATCAACTCCTTCCGCTTCGTCGAGCGCGCCATCAAGGTTGAAGCCCAACGACAAATCGACCTGATCGAAGACGGCGGCAGGGTGGTACAGGAAACCCGGCTGTACGACAGCGACAAGAACGAAACCCGCTCCATGCGCAGCAAGGAAGAAGCCAACGACTATCGCTACTTCCCCTGCCCCGACCTGCTGCCGGTGCATATCGAACAGTCATTGATCGATCAGCTGCGGGACACCTTGCCGGAGCTACCCGACGCCAAGCGCCTGCGCTTTGAACAGCAATACGGGCTGTCTACCTACGACGCCGCGCTGCTCACCGCCGAACGCTGCATCGCCGATTACTTTGAAACCGCCGCAAGCACTGCCGGCGATGCCAAACTGGCGGCGAACTGGGTCAATGGCGAATTATCCGCTGCACTGAATCGCGACAATCTGCACCTTAGCCAAAGCCCCGTCAGCGCCGAGCAGCTCGGCGGCCTGATCCAGCGAATCCGCGACAACACCATCTCCGGCAAGATTGCCAAACAGGTATTTGAGGCTCTGTGGAATGGCGAGGGGGACAGCGCCGACGCGGTGATTGAAAGCAAGGGCCTCAAGCAAGTCTCCGACAGCGGCGCACTGGAGGCCATGATCGACGAAGTGATTGCCGCCAACCCTGCCCAGGTTGAACAGTACCGCGCCGCAGACGACGGCAAGCGCAAGAAACTGATTGGCTTTTTCGTCGGCCAGATTATGAAAGCCTCCAAGGGCCAGGCCAACCCTGGCATGGTCAACCAACTTCTCGGCAAGAAACTGGGCTGAGCCCCCTTGCCCCATAGCATTTGAAAGCACAGGACAGAACGATGAAAAAAGACAAAGAAAAGGTATTGGACGAAGTCTGGACCGAAGATCGCGTACGGGAGTTTCTCAGCGTAGAACCCAAGGCCGGCACCAACGCCGACTTCCACAAGCTATTGAAAGCCTATCAAAGCATGCGCGCCGACGATTTTGAGTTATTCATTGGCATGTTCCTGGAAAGCGGCGGCGATATTAACGCCACCGACTCCGCTGGTCGCACGGTGCTCAGCTATGCTCGCGAACACCGCAACTCCACCGAGTTCGTGGCTGCGCTGGAGAAAAACGGCGCTGCCTGAGGCTGCTAACGCGACTCTGTGCGACCGCGACTCAGGCGGTCGCGATTCTCCTGCTTCTTGCGCTCACTCTTGCGCAACAACACATAGGCCGCCCCCGCGCCACCATGCTGGGGCTGCGCACTGCAAAATGCCTGCACTTCCTCCATCTCGGGTAACCAGAGGTTGATGTACGACTTCAGCACCGCCGCACCGGACTGGTTGTGGTGACCGCGTCCGTGGACAATGATCAGAGTGCGCAGATCCAGGCGCATCGCTTCACGAATAAACTCGAAAACCTGCACCCTGGCCATTTCCACTGTCACCTTGTGCAGATCCAGGCGCGCCTCTATGTCATAGCGACCCTGCTTCAATTTGCGAAACACACCGTGCTGCACCCCTTCTCGACGGTATTCCAGCACGTAGTATGGGTCTAAAAAGGGGATTTCAGCGGTGGACAAAAAATTTCGCGGCGCCCGGCTGGCCGTCGCAGCCTGACGGCGGGCCGCTATTGCCCAGGGCGAAGTACTGACCTTTTGCAGGGCGACGCGCTCCTCCTGGGGCAGACGTTGCACACCCTGCATCTCTGCGGCAAACAAGGCATCATCGTCACTCATTACATCCCCCTTGAAACTACTCTGCACCCCGTACGATATGCGCTATTATCCGCCAATGACGCAAACAACCGCAAACCCGCAACTCTGCCCACTGTGTGGTCAGGCTAATCAATGCGCCGTTGCCGCCAATCGGGACCCGGCAACCTGCTGGTGCATGTCTACACCGATCAACCGCACCGCCGTGGCCACGGCCCGCGAACAGCGACTGCCACAATACTGCCTGTGCCCTCAGTGCGGAACAGCCGCCCCGGCGCAAACCTAGTCGTAATCCGCTGCCAGCGCCTCGTAACGGGCGCAGGCCGGGGTGGAATTGTCGCTCGCTTCCAGCTCGGCGCAGCTCTGCTCGGCCAGCGAACGCATACACGCCGTCGCCGGCTGGTACAGAGGATGGCCGCTGGCGGACGCCACCCTGGAAAATTGCCCCTGCATGGTCATGCAGAGCTGGTCGATATGCTGCATGAGCATCGCTTCCATTTCCGGTGCCATCGCCTCTCCCGCGAGACTGGCTTTCGCGCACTGTTTACTTTTCTCGCACATTGCCGAGGCCGCTTCGAGAAAGGCATCGCTGTACACGCTCATGGGCGCCATCGCGATCAACAACACCGCCCACCATTTAATCCGCGCGCTGTTCATTTCAGCCGGCCTCCTGCCGCTTATTCCGCTTCCGGTACGATTTCCACTATGACCTTGCCACCATCGGCATAGCGCTTAACGATGGCCTGCAGTACCACCGGCCCGCCGTCCTGCTCGACAACCGTCACCCGCGTACCCGGGGCGTAACGCTGGCTGCCGGGGTCCGCCGCGACCTCATCACCAATGGCCAGGCTCGCAATATTTACCGCAGTCAATGGCGCCGCTTGCAGCGTCACTGCCAACATCAACAGGATTCCACCCAGAACGTATTTCATGGCTCACTCTCACTCATATTAACAGGCGCCATCCACCGCCACGCCTGCTGCCAGTCTAGCAAGCTGTGGCCGTGCTGGGCAGCAGGAAATACTATTGGATGTTTGCCGGCGGCAACGTACCATGTGACCAACACCACAGTCAGGATCCCGACAATGAGCCAAAAAGCCCTGAGCGGCCCACAGTATCTCGCGCGCGGCTTTCAATTACTGCGACTGCCCGGTATCCGCCTATTTGTCGCCCTGCCACTGGCCATCAACACCTTGATTTTCGGCCTGCTGAGTTACTTTGCCGTGGGACGCTTTTCCCACTGGATCAACCAACTCATCGACTGGCTACCGGACTGGCTGGGCTTTCTCGAATGGCTGCTGTGGCCACTGGCGGTGATTCTGCTACTGGCCATTGTCATGTATCTGTTCAGCACCATCGCCAACATCGTCGCGGCCCCCTTCAATGGCCTGCTGGCGGAAAAGCTGGAGGAAATCCTGAGTGGCGAGGAAGTCAGCGGCCGCGAAACCTTCGTCTCGGCACTGGCCAGCTTTCCCCGAAGTATGGGCCGCGAGTGCCAAAAGCTGTTGTATTACGCGCTGTTTGCCATTTTGACGCTGATCGCCAGTTTTATTATTTCACCACTGGCACCAATACTGTGGTTTTGCATGAATGCGTGGATGATGGCGATCGAATACGCCGACTACCCGATGGATAATCACAAGCTCAGCTTCAAGGAGGCTCGCCGCCGGCTGGAAAAGCAGCGTTTCACCAGCTTCGGTTTTGGCGCGGTGGTGATGGTGGGTACGATGATTCCCATCGTTAATCTGATTATTATGCCGGCCGCCGTATGTGGCGGCACGGTCATGTGGCTGGAACGTCTGAAGCAGCAATAGCGCTCACCTCCCCCGGAAACCCAGGGCGGCGCGCCTTATTTCAGCAGCACTTCCGGCGGCTGCTCACAGGGCAATTTCATACCCAGCTCGGCTTCAATGTCCGGCAGCAAAAAGGCATCGTCTTCACAGGCGAAGCTGATTGAGGTGCCCGTGGCCCCCGCACGACCGGTACGACCAATACGGTGAACGTAGTCATCGGGCTCTTCCGGCAAGGTGTAATTCACCACATGACTGATACCCTTGACGTGAATACCGCGACCCGCCACATCGGTTGCCACCAGACACTCGATTTCGCCATCCTTGAATTGCTGTAAAGTGCGCGAGCGCTTGTTCTGAGGAATTTCCCCTGACAACAAACCACAGCGCACTCCCGCCTTGCGCAGACGCTCCTGCAGACGCCGTGTTTCGTCCCGGCGGTTGGCAAACACGATGACACTGGTTACCTCAGGCTGGCGCACGATATTGAGTAACACGCGGAATTTGTCCTGGGACTCGACCAAATAGACCTTTTGGTCCACGGAGTCAGTCGCCACCGATTCCGGCTCGATTTCGATACTGACCGGCGCCTCTGTCCACTGCTCGGTCAGCCGAATAATATCGTCGGTAAACGTCGCACTGAACAACAGAGTCTGACGGTGGGTTTTACGCGGCGTCAGCCGAACGATACGTTTTACTTGCGGGATAAAGCCCATATCCAGCATTCGGTCGGCTTCGTCGATAACCAGCAGCTCGACCTGATCCAGGTAGAGATCACGGCGCCCGGCAAAGTCGAGCAAGCGCCCGGGGGTTGCCACCACCACATCGACCAGCTGATTGGTTAATTTTTCCTGCTGTTTTTGATAATCCATTCCGCCTATCAGGGTCACCACGTTCAACCCGGTATGCTTACCGAGCAAGCGGGCATCTTCGGCTATTTGCACCACCAATTCCCGGGTTGGCGCGATCACCAAAGCACGGGGCTCCCCGGCAAAGCGCTCCTCTTCCACAGGGTTGGCCAGCAGGTCGTTGAAGATCGTAATCAAAAAGGCTGCCGTTTTACCGGTGCCCGTCTGCGCCTTGCCGATAACATCGTTGCCGCGCAGGGTGTGGGGCAGCGACGCCGCCTGAATAGGAGAGCAATACTGAAAGCCCGCATCGGCAATCCCACGCATCAACCTCACATCCAGATCCAGGTCGTGGAAGCGGGTCTTACCATCTTCGGGGGGCACCACAAATTGATCCAGCGTCCACGGCGTCGCCGGGGCCTCCTGGCGCTTGCGCGCCGAGGCGCGGCCACCGCGCTTGCCCTCAGACTGTCGTTGGGTTCGGGCGGTATCGTCGCGCCCCGTTTCGGCGGAGGCCGCAGCCTCGGTTGAGCCCTTTTTCTGCTGGTTGCCAGCGGGTGAAAACAACTTACGTAGCAAAATGATCTCTTCTTCAATTATGTCGCGAATTGGTCATTCTAGCATCATTCCCCGTTAACGACGGGATTTATCCATGAACGGCAAGACTACGACGCGGCGTTTTTTGCCTCGACCAAGCCCCGTGCCTGAGTATCCAAATAGTAATCCAGACTCAGCCAACGCCCCGCTCCGGTGAAAAACAGGGTCAGCAACATAATAAAATAGGTGGCGGCAAATTCAATCCCATTATTAAGCACGGCAAAACCGCCTTTTTCAGTCAGCCAGTTGTAATTACCGTGTTCCATAAGCAGCTCTCTGGCCCGCTGCAGACGCTTGCCGACCTGAACGCTGTTTTCCAGACTCTGCTGGGCCAGCGGCACACCGACATCGGCGAGCGGTTTGGCCGTACTGGTGGCCGGATTCGACGGCGCAATGGCAAACCAACCATTGTCCCAGTGCACGGTATAAGCGGCGACAAGCATCGTCACCATCAGCGGAATACACGCCCACCGGGTCGCCAGACCAAATAACAGCAAAAAGCCCCCCACCAATTCGGTGTAGCTGGCCAGATACGCCATTATTTCCGGCTCGGGCAGCCCCAGGCCGTGATTGAACCAATTAATGGTGTCCTCGAGGTGGTAGAGCTTATACAGGCCAGCCGCAATCATTATCGGCGCAAGGTACAGCCGGATTAACAGGGGCGCGAGAAACTCCAACGGCCGGAACAAGGCAAAGAAATGATCCTGGACAAAGTAATAGGCTCGCAGCAGCACAACCATCACCACCTCCTTTTTTATCTTATGAATATAGGTGAAGAGTTGCACTATGCCACTAAGTGACGGCGGAGCAAACCGGGCAGGCGGGATCCTTGGCCAAACGCAGCTGCCGAATCTCCATCGTCGCGGCATCGATCAGCAGTAGACGACCCACCAGGGTGTCACCAAAACCGGCCAGGCATTTGAGAGCCTCAATCGCCTGCATACTGCCCACCATGCCCACCAACGGCGCCAACACACCGCTTTCGGCACAGTTGAGCGCAGCGTCGTCACTGTCATGGTAAAGACAGCGGTAACACGGACTGTCGGGGCGGCGAAAGTCAAACACGCTGAGCTGCCCCTCACTGCGAATCGCCGCGCCGGATACCAGCGGCACCTTTGCGGCACAGCAGGCGGCATTAAGGGCGAAGCGGGTGGTGAAGTTATCGCTGGCATCGACCACCACATCGGCGGCGGCGACCGCCTCGTGGAGGGCATCCCCGGACAGCCGGCATTCACTGGCCACCACTGACACCTCCGGATTCAGCTCGGCAACCGTCGCCGCCGCCGATGCGACCTTGCTGCGGCCGATATCGGCATTGCCGTGGGCGATCTGCCGCTGGAGATTACTCAGCTCCACCTCGTCGTCGTCCACCAGCTGCAACACCCCGACCCCGGAAGCGGCCAGATACATGGCCACCGGAGAGCCCAGCCCACCCATGCCGACAATCAGCGCCCGGCTCGCCAGCAGTTTCGCCTGGCCCTCGACATCCAGGGCGGGCAATAGAATATGGCGACTGTAGCGCAGCAACTGCTGGTTATTCAGCTCACTCATTGATTTCCCTCAACCCAACATCCGGCGGTAACCCGCTCGTGGTCACCGTAGTCCCGGTAGCTGGCGACATCAACATACCCGCGCCGAGAGAGCTGCTCGCGCACCTTTGGCGCCTGCTGATACCCATGTTCCAGATACAAGCGACCACCGTCGCACAGGTAGCCGGGGGCCGCGCTGGCAATGTAAGCGAGATCGGCCATGCCCTCGGCGGGGGCGACCAGCGCCGAGGCTGGCTCATAGCGCAGGTCACCCTGCTGCAAATGAGGGTCAGCCCCATCAATGTAGGGCGGATTACTGATAATGACATCGAACCGCAGTTCGGCTGGCAGACTTTCAAACCAGTCGGACTGCCGCACTGACACCTGCTGAAAACCCAGCTTGCGGCGGTTGTTTTCGGCAAGCGCCACCGCGCCGGGATGCTTGTCCACCGCCCAGATTTCCCAGGTGGGCAACTCGCTGGCCAGCGCCAGTGCAAGGGCACCGGTTCCCGTCCCCAGATCAAGCAACCGGCCGGCCGGCTGGCCGCGGTAGTGATCCAGCACTCTCTCGACCAGGCATTCACTGTCGGGACGGGGAATCAGGGTATCGGCAGACACTTCAAGGCGCAGTGACCAGAAGTCCCGGTAGCCCAGAATATGCGCAATCGGTTCGCCAGCTGCACGACGAGCAAACAGAGTTTCGAAACACCGCCACTGGGCATCATCAAGGCAGCGCTCCGGCCAGGTGTATAAATAGCTGCGCGGCTTGTCCAGCACATGGCATAACAGCAGCGACACATCCAGCTGCGGAGTATCGCTGACCTCCACCAAACGGTGCTGCAAGGCCAGTGCATCGGCAATGCTGCGGACGGAAGACATTACTCTGCCATCGCGGCCAGCATATCGGCCTGATGTTCATGGCGAAGAGGGCCTACCACCGTATCGATATCGCCCTGTATAAACTCGTCGAGCTTGTACAGCGTGAGGTTGATCCGGTGATCTGTCACCCGCCCCTGGGGAAAGTTATAAGTGCGAATACGCTCGGAACGATCGCCACTGCCCACCAGATTGCGGCGCTCGTCGGCCTGGGCTTGCTGGTGCTGGCTGTTGCGCACATCGTTGATCTTGGCCGCCAGCAGCGACATGGCCCGGGCGCGGTTTTTGTGCTGCGACCGCTCATCCTGACACTCCACCACAATGCCGGTGGGAATATGGGTGAGGCGAACCGCTGAATCGGTTTTGTTGACGTGCTGCCCACCGGCGCCGCTGGCGCGATAGGTATCAATACGCAAATCTGCCTTATTGATTTCAATATCGTCCATTTCCTCTGGCTCCGGCATTACCGCCACGGTGCAGGCAGAGGTATGGATGCGGCCCTGGGATTCGGTTTCCGGCACCCGCTGTACCCGGTGGGCACCAGACTCGAATTTCAAGTGGGCGTAGACGTCCTTGCCGGCCACGCGGCTGATAATTTCCTTGTAGCCACCGTGCTCGCCTTGACGCTCGCTGAGAATTTCAATGCGCCAACCCTTGCGCTCGGCAAAGCGGGAATACATACGAAACAGATCGCCGGCAAAAATCGCCGCCTCGTCGCCGCCAGTACCCGCGCGAATTTCCAGAAACACGTTGTGGGAGTCATTCGGGTCGCGGGGCAACAACAGCGCCTGCAATTCCTGCTCCAGGCGCTCTATCTCCTCCTCAGCCGCCGCAATTTCCTCCTGCGCCATCTCGCGCATGTCGGCGTCATCTTCCTCCAGCATGAGGGTCGCCGCGTCGCGGTCGTCACAGACCTGGCGATACTGCGCATAGCTGTTCACCACCGGCTCAATTTCAGCATATTCCTTGGAAAGAGCGCGAAAGCGATCCTGGTCGGCGATGATTTCACCATCGCTCAGCAGCGCACCGATCTCTTCGTAGCGATCAAGCAGGTTTTCCAGTTTGGTGTGAATTGAAGCCTTCATGGGATCTCATTTATTCAAGCAAGGGCGGGAGTATACACCGGCATCAACCGGGCTGTGCAGCAGTGGACGCAACGCTAATTGTCACTTTCCTTGATTTGCAGCAGCTCCCTGGCCCAGTCAACCAGGTCGTTGCGCCCCTTGGCTCCCGCTTCCTTGATTTGTGTCGTCGGGCTGTGAATCAGTTTGTTGGTCAGCCCCCGAGCCAGCTGCTCCAGCACCTGTTCGGCACTTTCACCACGGGCCAGTAACTTCAGCGCCCGGTCCAGCTCCGCGTCGCGCAGCTGTTCAGCCTTGGCGCGATAGTCCTTGATGGTATTGACCGCATCCTTGGAGCGCAGCCGCGCCTGCCACTCATTGAGGGCTTCGACGATAATCTGATCCGCCTTGCGCGCCTCGGACTCCCGCGCCCGCTTATTCACATCGACGATTTCGCGCAGATCGTCGACGGTATACAGATACACGTCATCCAGCTCCGCCACCTGGGCCTCAATGTCCCGAGGCACCGCGATGTCCACCATGACCACCGGGCGATGCTTGCGCTTTTTCAGCGCGGCCTCCACGGCACCCTTGCCCAGAATCGGCAACTGACTGGCGGTTGAAGCCACCAGAATATCGGCATCGACCAGATATTCGGGGATCTCCGACAGCATGATTGCCTCTGCCTGAAACTCATCGGCGAGTCGCCGCGCCCGCTCCAGGGTCCGGTTGGCGATTATAATTCGCTTGATGCCCTTGTCGCGCAGATGGCGGGCCACCAGCTCCACGGTTTCACCCGCGCCAATCAACAGGGCCGTGCACTTGCTCAAGCTGGAAAAAACATGCTGGGTGAGTGACACCGCTGCATAGGCCACTGATACCGGATTTTCGCCAATGGCAGTATCGGTGCGCACCTGCTTTGCCACTGAAAAGATTTGCGCGAACAGGCGATTCATCGCACCGCCGACGGTACCGGCCTCAATGGCAACCGCAAAGGCCGACTTCATCTGGCCGAGAATTTGCGGCTCGCCCAACACCATCGAGTCGAGCCCCGCGGCCACCTCCATCATATGCTGAAGGGCCTCCTGGTCGGCGCTCAGATAGCTGCACTCATCAAGATCCGTCCGGGGTACCCGGTGAAAACCCGCCAACCAATCAAGCAGGACATCGCCACTTAAATCCCGCCCTGATTCGCTGACAGCATAGACCTCAGTGCGATTACAGGTAGACAGGATCACCAGTTCGTCGCCCACTCCTTGCTCGACACCTGAACGTAACGCCAACTGCATATGCTCGGGCACAAACGCCACCCGCTCGCGCAGTGCAAGCGGGGCAGAATTGTGATTTATGCCTAACAGGAGCAGTTTCATTGAGAGGAAAGCCGGACCGGGACCGTGAAATCTGAGGCGAATTCTAACAAGATGACGGCAAAATGTGGATTTTATTCCTCTGGCCAAGCTCGGTAAATCACAACTACCGCCAATATCCGCGGTTTTGCGCCAGGGGTTTCACCGGATTACCGACAATTTGCCGGGACGCGCAATCAATCCTCATTGGCGCGGTCTCAGGGCCTGATTCCGGTGAATCAGACATGTTAGGATACCCGTTCACGACTATTGGCCGGCCAATTTATGCACCGACACCTATACGCACTCTCAACCGCCATTATCCTCGCGCTGTCGGGTTGCTCAATGCTGCCCCAGAGCGACACGGCCGCCGACGCCGCGACGTCCGAGCCCGCCGCAACCAAAGCAGCAAGACCTGCCACCCGCCCCTTCCCCGAGGACAGCTTCTTCGACCTGCTGGTGGCCGAGCTATCGCTGCGCAATCGCGACTTCGATACGGCTTTGACCAATTATCGCCAACAGGCGGAGAAAACCGGAGACCCCGGCCTGATCGAAACCACCGCGCGACTGGCCGACTTTCTCAACGAACACGAAACCGCGACCATTTTCGCCAAACGCTGGCTGGAACACGACCCACAAAGCAGCGAGGCCCATTTTATTCTCGCCTCAGCCCTGTCGCGCCTGAACCGCCCACTTGAAGCCCTGCCACATATGCAGCGCGTGCGGGAACTCGGTGGTGAAGCCAACTTCGCTGCGCTGGCCGCAACGGCGTTATCCGGCTCGGAGCACGTGCGGGAAACCGTCTTCGAGAAGCTGCAAGCCAGCAGTAAGGCCAACCCAAATGACACCAGCCTGCGCATTGCCGTCGCACTGATGCTGCAATACCGTCAGCAGGAAGAAGAGGCACTCGCCCAGGTCAGACGGGTGCTGATGGAAGACCCCGATAACGCCCACGCTCTGCTGATAGAAACCCGCACGCTCAAACAACTGAATCGCGAAGATGAAATGCTGGAACGGCTTAAATACGCCGTCGATGCCAACCCCCGCTACAAGCGTCTGCGCCACGACCTGGCCCGAGCTCTGGTCAAAGCCTCAGACCTGTACCAGGCGAAAGCCCAGTACGAAGTGCTACTGCAACAATCCCCCCAGGACAGCGATATATTGCTCGAACTGATGCTGGTAAATCGCGAGCTCAGCATCGACGACGAGGCCGCCGAGCAGCTCGAAACCCTGAACAAGGACCCCAGCCAGAGCAGTCGCGCCCACTATGTACTCGGACGCCTTGCCGAGGAAGATAGAGACTGGAAGAAGGCGCTAAGCCACTATCAGCACGCGACGAACAGCCCCGAATTTAACGAGGCCAGCAAGCGCATCGCCAGCATCAGCCTGCATACCGAGGGCGTCGAGCCCGCGCTGAAACGCCTGTCGGAATTGCGCAGTCAGCTCCCTGACCACGCAGACCTGCTCTACTTGCTGGAAGCCGAAATTCTGCGCAAGGAATCCGCCTATGAACGGGGCTTCGCCCTGCTGAGCGAAGCCCTGCAACAATTCCCCGACAACCAGCAATTGCTTTACGCCCGCTCACTCTTCGCCGAACGGGTTGGCGACCTCGACGCCGTGGAGCGGGACCTCAGAAAGATTCTCGATCAGGATCCCGACAATGCCGCCGCGTTAAACGCCCTCGGCTATACGCTGGCGAATCTTAGTTCCAGACTCGACGAAGCTGAGGAATTGATAAAACGCGCCCTCGCGCAGGAGCCCGATGACCCGGCAATCCTCGACAGCTACGGCTGGGTACTGCTGCGCAAGGGTCAGGTGAAAGAAGCCCTGCCCTATCTTGAGCGCGCGTTCAAGGAAACCAAAGACGATGAAATTGCCGCTCATCTGGGCGAAGCTTACTGGCTACTGGGTCGCGAGGACGACGCCCGCGAAACATGGCAGACCGGCCTGAAATCTACACCGGACAGCCAGATCATCTACCGAACCCTGCAACGACTCAACGTGGTCACCGACTGATATGCGCCGCTTACCGCTCTTTTTTCGCTCGGGCTGGCTGATAGCAGCCTGCCTCCTCAGCGCTTGTACCACCCTTCCCCCCGCGCAGCTGGGGGAAAGCTGGCAGCTAAAGGGTCGTATTGGCCTTTGGCTGGATAACCAGCAGGAAAGCAGCCAGGTAGACTGGCTGCAATGTGGCGACAATTACTCCCGCATTCGCCTTACCGGCCCGATGGGTGTCGGCGGGGCTGAAATCATCGCGACCGCGAAAACCGCCACCCTCAACTATAAGGGCGATATCCGTCACGCAGCCAACGCCGAAGCACTGGCCAGTGATATCGGCTGGCCCATCCCCGTCTCGGCCCTGCGCCACTGGTTGCGCGGCCGCCCGGCGCCAAACGGCGAAATCGCCGCGCGCATCTCTCCCAACGGTCAGATCACTGAATTACAGCAGCTGGGCTGGAGCCTTCAGTTCAGCTACCACAACGCCGCCGATGGTGACCCCCTGCCGCAAAAAATCGACGGTCGCAGCGACTTTGCACGACTGAAATTGATCGTTAAACAATGGCAAAACGCACCACAGGAATGTAGTCAACGGTGACACAACTGACCTTGCCCTGTCCGGCCAAAATCAATTTATTCCTGCATATCACTGGCCAGCGCGCCGACGGTTACCACGAACTGCAGACCCTGTTCCAACTACTCGACCACGGCGACACCCTGTATTTGCACAGCCGCGACGACAGCGCACTGCGCTTTACCAGCAAACTGCCGGGCGTGACCGACAGTACCAACCTGATAATGCGCGCCGCGCGACTGCTGCGCGAATACAGCGGCTGCCATCATGGTGCTGATATCGCTATCGACAAAGTATTGCCGATGGGTGGCGGAATCGGCGGCGGCAGTTCAGACGCTGCCACCGCCCTGCTAGGGCTAAACCATCTCTGGCAGCTGGGCCTGAGTACCGAAGAACTCGCGCGACTGGGCTTGCAACTTGGCGCCGACGTACCTGTGTTCATCCTCGGACGCACCGCCTGGGCCGAGGGCATTGGCGAACAGCTGACGCCAATAGACACCCCTGAGCGCTGGTATTTTGTACTCCGCCCACCCTGCGAAGTGGCCACGGCTGAAATTTTTTCACATGAACAATTGACACGCGATACCTCTCCCATCAAAATAGCGGCCTTTCTTGAGGGGGCCACCGGAAACAGCTGCCAGGAACTTGTTCGCAGACTGTACCCGGATGTTGATAAAGCCTTGATTTGGCTGGATCAATTTGCACCTGCGAGGCTGACTGGAACCGGTTCTTGCGTGTTCGCCAGCTTCGACAACAAGAGTGCAGCCACTGCTGTGTTAGAGGAAATGCCAAAGGGCATGACTGGCTTTGTCGCCAGGGGCGTAAACCGCTCTCCGCTACACACAACACTGGATATTGCATAACGACTATTGGGGTGTCGCCAAGCGGCAAGGCACTGGGTTTTGATCTCAGCATTCGTAGGTTCGAATCCTACCACCCCAGCCATTTTTACAGAGCGCCATGTATCATCGGCACTCTGATTGGGAAAGGCATTACAATGCCCAACCGGTAGGATCGAACCAAGGTTCGACAAGTGCTCAGCACTTAGGCATCGCGCAGCGATGGCTGAAAGCCAAGGGCCGTAGGCCCGCAGCCCATCCTACCACCCCAGCCATTTTTACAGGGCGCCATGTACGATCGGCACCCTGATTGGGAAAGGCATTACGATGCCCAACCGGTAGGATCGAACCAAGGTTCGACAAGTGCAAAGCACTTGGGCATCGCGCAGCGATGGCTGAAAGCCAAGGGCCGTAGGCCCGCAGCCCATCCTACCACCCCAGCCATTTACTAATTCCCGCCTTATGGCGGGAATTGTGTTTTTAGTCTACGGTTTAATGCCAATCGCGGCGAACCGCGTAATGCAGATAGATTTTCAGCACAGCCACCCGAATCAACCCTTTCAGCCTAACAGGACAACGACCGTGCACAATATGATGGTCTTCAGCGGTAACGCTAACCCCGAGCTCGCGCGCAAAATTGCAGAACAGCTTCGCCTGCCCCTCGGCGACGCCACCGTCAGCAAGTTCAGCGACGGTGAAGTGTTTGTCGAGATCAATGAAAACGTGCGGGGCGCAGATGTATTCATTCTGCAACCGACCTGTGCACCGACCAACGACAACCTGATGGAATTGGTTGTCATGGCCGATGCCATGCGTCGCGCGTCAGCCGGCCGTATCACCGCCGTTGTCCCCTACTTTGGCTACGCCCGCCAGGATCGTCGGGTGCGCTCCCAGCGTGTGCCAATCTCTGCCAAGGTTGTGGCCGACATTATGAGCGGCGTGGGCATTAACCGCGTACTGACCGTCGACCTGCACGCCGAGCAAATCCAGGGTTTCTTCGACGTACCGGTAGACAACGTCTACGGCTCACCCGTCCTCCTCGACGACATCGCCCGGCAGTCCTACAAAGACCCGATAGTGGTCTCACCGGATATCGGCGGCGTTGTCCGCGCCCGCGCCGTTGCCAAACAGCTGAACGACGCCGACCTGGCGATTATCGACAAGCGCCGCCCCAAGGCCGGGGTTGCCCAGGTCATGCACATCATTGGTGAAGTTCAGGGCAAAACCTGCATTCTGGTTGACGACATGGTCGACACTGCCGGCACCCTGTGCAAGGCCGCCGGCGCGCTGAAGGCCCAGGGCGCAGCAAAAGTTGTTGCTTACTGCTCACATCCTGTATTATCCGGGCCCGCCGTTGACAACATCAACGGCTCCGAACTCGATGAGCTGGTGGTTACCGACACGATTCCACTGTCAGCCGCCGCCAAAGAGTGTGCAAAAATTCGCCAGCTAACCCTGGCAAACCTGTTGGCCGAGTCAATTCGACGGGTCAGCAATGAGGAGTCGATCAGCGCCCTGTTCCGCTAATTCCAGCGAACACTACGGCGACGTTTGACTGTCACCGCCGAACTGGTCGCAAGTTCGGCGGTTTTTCGCATTAATGAGGAGACATATTATGTCCAGCGAATTTACTGTTACCGCCAAAGCGCGTGCTGACGTGGGGAAAGGTGCGAGCCGCCGCCTGCGTCGTCTGGCCAATGAAGTGCCAGCAATTGTTTACGGCGGCGACAAAGCCCCGCAAATGATCAGCATTCCACACAAAGATCTGGTCTGGTTCATGGAAGACGAGTCGTTTTTCAGCTCTGTACTGAACCTTGATATCGACGGCACCAAAGAGTCCGTTGTTATCAAAGACCTGCACCGTCACCCTGCAAAGCCTCAGCTTCTGCACGCCGATTTCCTGCGTGTCAGCGCTGACACCAAAATCACTCTGCACGTGCCGCTGCACTTCCTCAACGAAGAATCCTGCCACGGCGTGAAAATGCAGGGCGGCTCAATCACTCACACCATGAGTGATATCGAAGTGATCTGTCTGCCCAAGGATCTGCCAGAGTTTATTGAAGTCGATATGAAAGACGTCAATGCCGGTCAGACCCTGCACATTTCTGACCTGACCCTGCCAGCCGGTGTAGAAAGCACTGAACTGCTGCTGGGTGAAGCTCACGATGCGGCGGTAGTTAGCGTACTGGCTCCACGCGGCGGCGCAAGCTCTGACGACGAAGGAGAGGGCGAAAGCGAAGAAGCATAAGCTTTCGCTAAGCAGGCACCCCATTGGATAAGATCAAACTGATTGTCGGACTGGCCAACCCTGGCCAGCAGTATCAGGATACTCGACACAATGCGGGCGCCTGGTTTGTTGCCGAGCTCGCTCGGCAACAGGGCGTAACACTGACCCCGGAGTCACGTTTTTTTGGCGACACTGCCCGTATATTTATCGACGGCAGCGACATTCGCCTTCTTGTACCAAGCACGTTTATGAATCGCAGCGGGCAAGCCATTGCCGCCCTCGCCGGATTCTATAAAATTCTTCCCGAAGAAATTCTGATTGCCCACGACGAACTTGACCTACCCCCAGGCAGCGCCCGCTTCAAAACCGGCGGCGGCCACGGCGGTCACAACGGTTTGCGTGACAGTATCAGCCAACTGGGCAACAACAAGGGCTTTCACCGCCTGCGCATTGGCATCGGTCACCCCGGCAGCGCCGACAAGGTTACCGCCTACGTACTCGGCAAACCCAGCACAGAAGATCGAATAGCCATCGACCACACCATCGACGAAGCACTGCGCTGCCTGCCTTGGGCCATCGCCGGTGACTGGGCGAAAGCCATGAACCACCTCCACAGTTTCAAACAGGGATAATCACATGGGCTTCAATTGCGGTATCGTCGGCCTGCCAAACGTCGGCAAATCCACCTTGTTCAACGCGCTGACCAAAGCCGGTATCGACGCGGAAAACTTCCCCTTCTGCACCATTGAGCCCAATTCGGGCATCGTTGGCGTTCCCGATACCCGCCTGCAAGCCCTTGCCGACATCGTATCACCGGAAAAAATACTTCCCGCTACCATGGAATTCGTGGACATAGCCGGACTGGTTGCCGGCGCCTCCAAGGGCGAAGGGCTGGGCAACAAGTTTCTCGCCAACATCCGCGAGACTGACGCCATCGCCCACGTTGTGCGCTGCTTCGATAACGACAACGTCATTCACGTTGCCAACAAGGTTGACCCCGCGGCAGACATCGACATTATCAACACCGAGCTCGCCCTTGCAGACCTCGACGCAGTGGAAAAACAGCTTCAAAAAGTGGTGCGCCCCGCCCGCAGTGGCGACAAGGAAGCCATCGCAGCCAAAAACCTGCTGGAAAAACTGCAAGCCCATCTGGACGAAGGCAAGCCCCTGCGCTCACTGGAACTCGACAAAGACGAACGTACTCGCATGGGCAGCCTGCACCTGCTGACGACCAAGCCCACCATGTACATCGCCAACGTCAACGAAGATGGCTTTGAAGATAACCCCCACCTCGACACGGTCAAAAACATCGCTGCCGCCGAAGGCGCTATCGTCGTTCCTATCTGCAACAAGCTCGAATCGGAAATTGCCGAACTGGAAGACGACGAAAAAGACGAATTCCTCGCCGACCTGGGCATGGAAGAAGCCGGACTCAATCGCGTGATCCGCGCGGGCTATCAACTCCTTGGTCTGCAAACCTACTTCACCGCCGGGGTCAAGGAAGTCCGCGCGTGGACAATCCCCGTGGGCGCTACAGCGCCGCAATCAGCGGGCAAGATCCACACCGACTTCGAGAAAGGCTTTATCCGCGCCGAAGTCATCGCCTACGACGACTACATACAGTACAAGGGCGAACAGGGCGCCAAAGACGCCGGAAAATGGCGCCTGGAAGGTAAAGACTACATCGTGAAAGACGGCGACGTCGTCCACTTCCGATTTAACGTCTAAATACCCGCACACCCTTGACAAGGCCCGCTGAACTCTGGAAAATGCGCGCCTTCTCTATGGCAAGGTAGCTCAGTTGGTTAGAGCACAACACTCATAATGTTGGGGTCGGCGGTTCGAATCCGCCCCTTGCTACCATTATTCAAAAAGCCTGGCTGGTTCACACCGCCGGGCTTTTTTATGGCCCACCCCCAACCGCGGTCTGTCCCCACCTTTGGAGAACAGACCCACACTATAATAATGCAAATGCAGCTTAGGCGTGGAGGGTGGTTCTGTTAGAAGCGACTAGAACCCGTCCGGTATTGTAGGAACGCTGATCACTGCCCCGTCTTTAAATATATACGAAACAGTCTTGGTACCGCTGGCCAGATTCACCCAGGTGTATACCCAGATCACCTCACCCCCTCTGGTTGTAACCGAGTAAGGGTTACCCATCAGCTCAGTGACTTGATCAGCTGACATCCCCAGCTCCACTTTACGGGCATTCTCCCAAGTAAACGGCACGCCTGCACAGGCAACCAGTATCAAGCATGCCAATCCCAACTGAATCATTCTTATTAGCATTTCACCCAATCCTTTGGTTTAGAGGTCCGCGTATCAGACCATACTAACGCTGCCATTCCAAACATTAGGAATAGCCGCTATCAGCCATCGCATCAATCCGGTACGCTCCTGACGATACAACACCCTCCCATTGCCATAAAACGCCGACACCACGATGATTAGCACCATATTATTTCCGACATAACGGGACCATTCAGTTATGAACAAAGAAGGTTGGTGGCTATTGGCGAAAGGGCACCCCCTGATCAGCGCCATTATGGCCATTATCTGGCTGGGCTTAATATCGTTTGGGCTTACCATTGATCTAAGCTTTCTTACGGCTATCGCCCTGGCAACAGGACTGACCTTTGGGTTAATCATGGCGATTGGCCTGTTCGTTTAACGGAGGGCTGTACCAACGGGGTCTGTCCCCGCCTTGAGGGACAGACCCCGTCAGCTGGACGGACCCGCCGGGAAACCACCCAACTTCTCACAATCACCCCAAAATATACTTCTCTCACCCCCTAGCCAACGATCAGGACGCAGGAGCAATATAGCGGCTCCAACTCACACCCTGAGTACCTGCGTCAGCACCCCACCATGATCGACCTTTTCAACCTGTCAGCCCACAGCGCTTTATCCATTAGCATCATTTTCGCCGTCTCCTACCTTATCGGCGACCAGCTACTTGGCCGGCTGGCCACACAACACGGTGCGCCGGAGTATCTTGCGCGACTCATCTCTGCCACCGCTACGGTGCTTCTGCTGCTTGTCGGCCTGATGGCATTCACGCTATAACCACCGCGTCGTGGCGCTGCCGGATTAGATACCAGTAAGCAAACTGCTGCCCTGTTCACAAGTTTTCCCCATTGCCGGGGTAATTGGGCTAATATGCTTTTATTGTGAGTAGCTTACTGCGTTAAGCTAACATTAAATCTGACAGTTGGATTGTCAGCCGCGCCGGTGACAATGAGCCTTGGCGCTGAACCTATAAAACAAAGCGAAATCACAACAGAGGAAGAGGGTTATGGAGCTCAAGTTGCGCGCCAGTATGCTGGCTTTAACGATCGCAGCACTGGCCGGTTGCGGCGGCGGTGGCGGCGGCAGCGGCCCCTCTTTAACCCCGAACAATAACCCCGGCAGTGGCGACGCTGGCGGCGGCGACACCAGCACCACCGTTCGCTTCGGCTTACCCAGTGGCGGCAATTTCCAGGATGGCGTCATGCAGGCGACCCCTGCCACCCTGGCCTCGGGCGAATCCGCGCAAATCTTTGTGGCCTTTGTCGATGGTGATGGCATTCCAAGCAACGTCCCCGCCGACGTGACCTTTACCTCGACCTGTATCGCCAATGGCAAATCGACGATCAACCCCGCAACCGCTGCCAACAGCAACGGTTCCGTGGAAGTGACCTACACCGCAAACGGCTGCAATATCGAAGACAATATTATTGCCCGCACCCAGATTAACGGCACCACGTTTAGTGCGAACGTGGCCGTAGCCACCAGCATTGAAGTAAGCAATGGCGGGGGCGGCACGGGTGCTGGAGAAAGCCCGGACACAGATATACGTTTCGGAATACTCTCCGGCGGTAGCTTTAACGCAGGCAAGATCTCCGCCAACTTCACCGACCTGCGCCCCGGCGACACCGTTGACTTGGCGGTATCCTTTGTCATGCCAAACGGACAACCCTACACCGGCCCTGCCAATGTCACATTCAACTCCACCTGCATTAGCGCGGGACTTTCCACTGTCGCACCGGCAAATGTCACCAACACCAACGGATTGATACAGTCGCAGTACACGTCAAACACCTGCAACGGCGAAGACAATATCATTGCAACCGCCAGCGTAGACAACGCTACCCTAACCGCTGGCGTTATTCTGACAACGACCGCGGCAAACCGATTCGGCAGTTTCAACGGCGGCCGTTTTAGCGACGGCATCATGAAAACCTCAGCCTCTAATCTTAAAACCGGAGACACCGCGGCACTGACGGTACAGCTCCTTGACTCACAGCAGAACCCGATCTCCGGACAGAATGTGCGCTTTTCATCCGGCTGCGTTGGCACAGGCCTTTCCGCGATCACCTCTGCGGCGGCCACAGGAGCTGACGGCATTGCGACAGCCAACTACACTGCAAGTGGCTGTGATGGCGACGACATCGTCGTTGCAGAGACCCGCTACGCCGGCCAAGACCTTACCGCAACCGTCACTCTATCCACAGACGCACTGCAGGTTCGATTTGGTTCGTTTACCAATGTGACCTTTAACGAGGGCACTATTTCCAGCAGCGAAACCAGCGTTATCGAGTCAGGAGAGACCACGACGTTAACGGTTGATTTTATCGATCAGAACGGCGACCGATTCGTTGGCCCCGCAGACGTCTTCTTTACTTCAGCCTGCCTCTCCAATGGATTGGCAGAATTGGCACCGGCTATCGCGACTAACAACGGCGGCAGCGCAAGTGTCGTCTACACTGCCCGCGGCTGTAACGGCAATGACACAGTAACAGCCACCACCAGCGCTGCGGACAACACCCTTACCGCTACAGTGACTCTTGTCACCGACCAACCACCTCTCGGGGCCTTGCAGTTTGTGTCCGCTTCGCCGCAGATTATTGGTCTGAAAGGCACCGAGTCGATCAACGACGAAGACAATGAAGACGGCCGGGAAATTGGCCCACAATCGACGGTTACCTTTAAAGTCACCAGCACTTCCGGACAACCCCTACCCAATCAAACAGTGAACTTTGAGCTGGTCAGCGGAGATACCAATTCCGGCAATGCCGGCCCCGATGCCTTTTTGAATCACAACTCTGCCGCAACCAATGCCGGAGGGCTAGTAACAACCGTTGTCACGCCCGGCACCACAGCAATGCCTGTGAGGGTTCGCGCGACAACTACACATGAAGGCGCGACTGTTACCGCTCTGTCCAACAGCCTGGCAATTACCACAGGCATACCGGACCAGAACAGTATTGATATCAGTGCCTCGTGCCTCAACCCCGATGCGTGGGCCTACAACGGCATTACCACCCGAGTAACCGCGCATCTTGCCGACCGGTTCAACAACCCGGTTCCAGACGGTACTACTGTTATTTTCTGGACAGAAGGCGGCTCGATCGAAGGCAGCTGCGATACCGGGACCGGCGGTTCGCCCCACGGAGAGTGCTCGGTACTGCTTAGAAGCCAAAGCCCCCGTCCCGACAATGGCCGCATCACCATTCTCGCCACCGCAATAGGCGAAGAAAGCTATGATGACACCAATCCTACCAACGGTCGCTTCGACTCACCAACCACCCCGGGCGATTTGACCACCGGCGAACGTTTTTACGATATCGGCGAACCCTTCCTTGATATTGAGGAAGACGGCCTGTACGACAGCGTGTACGAGACCTACACCGACACCGACGGCGACAACCGCTACGACAGGATACCGGAGCCCTATTACGATACAGACCGCGACGGCAAGTGGGACAATGTATTTGAAACCTACACCGATACTGACGGCGATGGTCATTACGACCGGTTTACGGAAACTTATACCGACACCGACGGCGACGGCAGCTACGACAACGTGTCCGAGACCTATACCGACAGCAACTCGAATGGCGCCTACGACCCCGGCGAACCGTTCAATGATATCAATGGCGACGGCAACTACGACCCAAGCCCGGAACCGTTTAATGACATCAACGGCGACCGTAATTTCGACCCCGCTCCCGAGCCTTTTGCCGACACCAATGGCGATGGTAACTTCGACGAGCGCCCAGAACCCTTCGTCGACCTTGATGATGACGGTAATTTCGACCAAGTAGCCGAACCCTTTAACGACATCAATGGCGACGGCAATTTTGACGAAAAACCTGAACTCTTTAGTGACTTCGATAACGACAATAGCCGCGACGCTCCAAATGGGGTTTACGACGGATTGTTATGTGACACGAATCGCGCAAATCAGGTCTGCAATCCGGCGTCGGACACAGTGTTCGTGAGCGACCGCTTGGTTATCGTCTTTGCTGACGCAACGGCTTTAAACACTGACATCCTGATCGACCATCCCCGTGACGGCCTTGGCTATATCGCCGCCAACTCCAGCGACGTGATAGACCTCACCAAAGGCAGTGCGACAGTATTGATCAATGTCTATGATGACCGCGGGCAACTGCCGCCAGGCGGCACCAAGATCACCGCGTCAACCGACTTGGGCGAAATTCCGGACATTGAATACGATGTGCCAAACACCAATAGCCGCGGTCCCTATAGCGCGACTTTTCCAATTGCGCCTGGCACTCCGCCAACAGAACCGAAGACCGGCACAATGGCCATTACTGTCGAAACAGCGAACTGCTCGGAGGTAGAAACTGGCACAGTGACTTACACTCTCCTGATTCCGGTTATTCATAACCCCTGATACAAGTTCACCCGCGCCTGAACCACGGGCGCGGGTCTTCGCAGTGACCTCTCATGACCAAGCCCGACACCCTCTACGCCACTCCCCACCCTAATCTGGGGCGTTTTGCCTTTGACGAACAGGTGGTGGAAGTCTTCCCCGATATGATCCAGCGCTCAGTGCCGGGCTACGCCACTATCATCGCCATGACCGGCGTTATGGCCGGTCGCTACGCCATTGACGGCAGCCATTGCTACGACCTGGGCAGCTCGTTGGGAGCGAGTTCCCTGGCCATTGCCCGGGAGACACGGGGGCGGCGACTGAGGCTAATCGGCGTCGACAACTCTTCGGCGATGATTGAGAGATGCCGGGATTATTGCCGCCAGGAGGAGGTAGACATTGAGCTGCGCTGCGAGTCGATCCAACAGACTGATATTCGCAATGCCTCGGTGGTAGTGTTGAACTTCACCCTGCAGTTCGTACCGGAAAAGGACCGCCAGGCCCTGTGCCAGCGCATCAGTGACGCGATGTTGCCCGGCGGCATTTTGATTCTCTCGGAAAAAATACGCTTTGCCGACGACCACCTTCAGGAGCTGAATACCGAGCTGCACCACGCCTTTAAACGCGCCAACGGTTACAGCGAAATGGAGGTTGCCCAAAAGCGCAGCGCACTGGAAAACGTGCTGATCCCCGAAACCCTGCAACAACACCAACAACGCCTTAAAGACAGCGGCTTCAGCAATGTTGACGTGTGGTTTCAGTGTTTCAATTTCGCCTCAATGGTGGCGATAAAACAATGAGCCAGCGCATGAATTACCGCCCCTTTCTCGATGCGATGCGCACGCACGAGCTACTCGCTGATTGGGCGGACATATTACCTGAGCAGATCGCACGCGGATTGAACCCCAAGCGCTACGGTGATCTTCCCCGCTGGCAACAGGCACTGGATGCACTTCCCGCGCTTAATCTGGCATCGACCCAATTAGATACCTCCCGGGTCGGTGGTGACGGTCCGATCGACGACGCCACCCGTCAACATCTTCGCGAGGCGCTGATGGGGCTGCACCCCTGGCGCAAAGGCCCCTTTGAGCTGTTTGGCGTGCATATCGACACCGAATGGCGCAGCGACTGGAAGTGGGAGCGGCTGCATAAGGCGATTTCGCCGCTGACGGGCCGAACGGTGTTGGATGTGGGTTGCGGCAGTGGCTACCACTGCTGGCGAATGCGCGGCGCAGGTGCCGAGCTCGTCGTCGGCATCGACCCCACCCCCCTGTTTGTCGTGCAATATTTCGCCCTGCAATACTATTTACGCCAGCCTCAGGTGGGTGTATTGCCAATGGGCATTGAGCATCTACCAGAGAAGCTGGAAGCCTTTGATACAGTGTTTTCAATGGGGATTCTCTACCACCGGCGCTCTCCCTTTGATCACCTGTTTGCCCTGCGCGACAGCCTTCGCTCCGGAGGCGAACTGGTGCTGGAAACCCTGGTGATAGAAGGCCAGCTGGGCGATTGTCTGGTGCCGGAGGGGCGCTACAGCAAAATGGGCAATGTCTGGTTTATCCCCAGCCCCGCGACACTGGAAAGCTGGCTGCGCAAGGCCGGCTTTCGCCATATCCGGCTGGTTGATGTGGGCACCACCAGTCTCGAAGAACAGCGCCGAACCGACTGGATGCGCTTTCACTCCCTGGAACAGTTCCTTGACCCGACCGACCCGACCCGCACAGCAGAGGGCCACCCCGCCCCGCGACGTGCGGTGTTTGTCGCCGAAAAACCCTAATTGGACGACCGTACCCGCTCCCTGAACGGTCCCGTTACACCAGCGCGACGGAAAAAACCGGAACAGCGTCAACATTCGGCGAATTCAGCCCCGATATTACCCGCGTATGCGCAATAATATGTGCTATGTTCAATAAGAGTGCATTAAAATCATAAGACTTAACTCGGGCTATGGCCGAGAAGACCACGTAACACACGTAACAACAGGATGTTGCCCAACCGATGACCCCACAAGCGATGGAAAACCTGACGGCGACGATGGTGTCGCTGGCCAGCGGGTGGTTTGAAGACCATCTGTATCGCTATCTGGAGCGTCTGGAGGACAATTTCCGCCGCCGAGCCCTGACCTGCGACGATGACACAGAGCAAGCGGCGCTGCTGAAGCAGCAAAAAGCCGTTAAATCAGGTCAGGATGACGCCTTTCGCCAGTTCATTCGTCAGCTCCAGCAAAATATCGGCCATAGCCGGGGCGTCAACGCCAGTCACCCCCAGCTTTTGCTCATTCAGCAACGCGTAGATCAACTGGGCAACGAAACGGTCTCGGCAACGGTCAACAGACTCTGCCACGCCATTTCACCGGTCTCGCTGCTGGCGGGATTCCAGCATATGCTGCCTACCCTCAAACTCGACAAAGAGCACCACAGCCAATCGCTGGCGCTGTTTAATGTATTGATCCTGAAACAGGTACCCGCCCTTTACACGATGCTGTTGCGGCAAGTGCCCCGCTCCAGCGAGGAACTGCGCCCGAGTATCGACGCGTGGATCAATCACATTGAGCAACAGCTCGCACAGGACAAACTCAGCCCCTCCCAACGGGCCTTGAACGAGTTGCGTTTGCGGCGACTGCAAACCCGACGCCAGCTGGAGCCTGCCAACACCACCGACTCAGCACCGGTTACCGACGATCAACTGATCCACGAAGCCACCGCAATTTTCTACCGCCACGGAGCCAAACGGCGACAGCTTCCACCCAGTGTGCTGGCCTCGCTCAATACCCTGCAAACCCATGCCTGCGGAGTGGCGCTGGCAGAGCGCGAACTATTCCTGAATCCACTCCACCCGGTTCGCCAGATCAGCCACCAGCTGGTTTCCAGCGCCGAACGCTGGGAACAAGCAGAAGCAAGCCACCAACAGGTCTTTGACAGCGAACTTAAGCAAATCGCCCGCCTCGTCAGCAAGAGCCCTCCCAGCACTGCACTGTTCTGTGAGTTACAGGACCGCATCGACCGCTGCTGCCAGCAGCTGGTGCAAAGCGCCCGTGTTAATGACCGCCGCAAAACCCACAGCGAAGCCGGCAAACGACGAATTACTCGCCTGCGCCGCAAAGTACACGGCCTGATAGACAGAAAGACCCACAACGTGGATCTTCCCGCCAGCATCGACAACCTGTTATACGGTCCGGTAACCACCATACTGCTCTACCACTGGCTGCGCCACGGCAGCAACAGCGATGGCCTGCGCCGCAACCTGCAACTCGTCGATGATATTTTGTGGTACATCACTCCGCATCAGGACTGGGCCTTGCTGCGCCGGGCAAAGCTGATGTCTGCTGACCTGGAGCGCAACCTGCTGGAGGGCCTCGAGCGCATCAATGTCGATCCCCAAAGTGCCCGCTCCATTGTCAACGAGCTGCACCAGCTACGCCTGCTGGCCTCGGGCATGTCCAAGGTCAACACCCATAACAAAAGCCTCTGACGACGCCTTACTGATCTTCGGCAAAGACGGTATAATCCCCGCTCGGCGATTTTCCTCGCCCACACTCGACCCCACAAACTGCCAAGCGCAAAATTAGGTGACGACCTTGCAACTTGACCAAGCCTCAACGGAACAACTTCGCCAATGGGAATCTGCGCTCAGCGCGGAATACGAGCAGTTCAAAGCCGCCGGACTCAACCTTGACCTGACCCGCGGCAAGCCCAGCGGCGAACAGCTCAGTCTCTCTGACGCCGTACTCGACATTCTCGGCCGGGATCTCAGCAACGAAACCAACACTGATCTGCGCAACTACGGCGGCATCGACGGCCTGCCCGAGTGCAAGCGCCTGTTCGCGCCCGTGCTGGGCGTGAAGGACAGTGAAATTCTGATTGGCGGCAATAGCAGTCTGTCATTAATGTACTCCGCCGCACTCTACGCCCTGCACATGGGCTTTGGCGATCTCGGCGAGGCCTGGGCGAAGGAAAGTGGCAGTGTTAAATTCCTCTGCCCCGTGCCCGGCTACGACCGCCATTTCGGCGTATGCGAGCACCTGGGCATCGACATGATCCCGGTCGCCATGGATGACAACGGCCCCGACATGGACCAGGTCGAAGCGCTGCTGAAAGCAGACCCCAGCATCAAGGGCATCTGGTGTGTACCCCGCTTCAGCAACCCAACCGGCATTGTATATAGCGACGAGGTGGTGGCCCGCATCGCCAAGCTGGGCAGCATCGCCGGGAAAAACTTCCGCGTATTCTGGGACAACGCCTATGCGGTTCACCAGCTCAGCGAAGACGCCCCACAGCTGGCCAGCCTGATGGATAAATGCCGTGAATTCGGCACTGAAAACAGTGTTTATCTGTTTGGCTCCACCTCAAAAATCACCTACGCCGGTGCCGGTGTCGCCTTTGCGGGCATGTCTGAGGCCAATCTCAAAGCCTTCAAACAACACCTCGGCATGAGCCAGATCGGGCCTGACAAGATCAACCAGCTCCGTCACGTCCGGCTGCTGCAAGACAGCGACGGCCTGCACGCCCATATGCGCGCCCACGCCAGTGTGCTCAAGCCCCGCTTTGACATCGTCCTCAAGCACCTGGACGACGGTTTTGGCGACAACGAGCTGCTGAGCTGGACGGCCCCCGAAGGCGGCTACTTTGTATCGGTAGACACCCTCCCGGGACTCGCCAAAAAAGTCGTCGCCATGGCAGCGGCGGCTGGCGTGAAACTGACCCCGGCGGGCGCGACCTTCCCCTACGGCAATGACCCCGAAGATCGCAATATCCGCATCGCGCCAAGCGTGCCCTCGCTGGAGGAAATCGACAAGGCCATGGCGGTGTTCGTCAACTGCGTCAAACTGGCCTCCGTGCAGCAGCGCCTCGGCTGACACACAGGGCCAACGTGCCGTCGAAACCCCATAAAAAAAGGAGCCTGCTGGCTCCTTTTTTCGTTGTCTCACTCACCAACTAATCCTTGGCAGGTCCCTTCGGCGCCACCGGGCGACCACTCGCCATGGGGAAGTGACGCACATTACTGCTGCCGTCCGTATCCAGAATCTTGCCTGCGCCTTCCTTCTCCACTTCATCAATACGGATAATCGAATACATCGGAAGATAGCTGCGAATCACCCCATTAAACTCGTTTTTGAGCTTTTCTTCGCCGGGATTCACCACAATCTGCCCCGGCTCACCGAACACAAACTCTTCCACTTCAATAAAGCCGTACATTTCGCTCTGGTAAATCGCGCGGGCGTACAGCTCATAAACCTGATTGTTGTTGTGAAAAATCACTTTATAAATCGGGGACTTGGCCATGTGACTTCACTGCTCTCTCTGTGCATGGTCGAAATACTGTCTCAGCGACAGTGGGTTGGACGAGCGCAAGGGCGCTGGACCGGGCGCCGGATGATAGCACAATTCATGGTTGGCACCGACTTCATTGGGCTTTAAGCCCCGACATCGCTATAATGTCGGCCCATTTTCCAGCCACTTGTCGCCAGACTATGACCGAAAAGACGAAAAAGCTGTATATCAAGACCCACGGTTGCCAGATGAACGAATACGACTCTTCGCGTATTCAGGATTTGCTGGGAGTCAGTCATGGCCTGGAACCCACCGACAACCCGGACGAAGCCGATGTACTGTTGCTCAACACCTGCTCGATCCGCGAAAAGGCGCAGGAAAAGGTCTTTCATCAGCTGGGGCGGTGGCGCAAGCTCAAGGAAAACAACCCCGACCTGATTATCGGCGTGGGCGGCTGCGTCGCCAGTCAGGAGGGTGCCGACATCGGGCATCGTGCGCCCTACGTCGATGTCATCTTCGGGCCGCAGACCCTGCACCGAGTGCCGGACATGCTCAATGCACGCAAAGCCGACGGCCCCGCCATTGTCGACGTCACCTTCCCGGAAATTGAAAAATTCGACAGCCTGCCGGAGCCAAGCGTCGATGGCCCCAGCGCCTTCGTTTCGATCATGGAAGGCTGTTCAAAGTACTGCACCTTCTGCGTGGTGCCCTATACCCGCGGCGAAGAAGTCAGCCGCCCCTTCGATGACGTGATCGCCGAGGTCGCCCAGTTGGCCGCCAAGGGCGTCCGCGAGGTCAACCTGCTGGGCCAGAACGTCAACGCCTATCGCGGCGAAAACCACGAGGGTGAGATTGTCGATTTCGCTGAACTGCTGGGCTTTGTCGCCCAAGTACCCGGTATCGACCGCATCCGCTACACCACCTCCCATCCGGTAGAATTCAGCGACGCATTGATCGACGCCTACCGGGATATTCCCGAGCTGGTGAACCACCTGCACCTGCCCGTACAAAGCGGCAGCGACCGTATTCTGGCGGCAATGAAACGCGGCCACGTCATCGCCGAATACCGGGACAAAATTGCCCGACTGCGGGAAATTCGTCCGAACATCAGCTTGTCATCAGACTTTATTATCGGCTTTCCCGGCGAAACCGAGGCGGATTTCAACGACACGATGCAGCTGATTGCCGACATTGGTTTTGACCACAGCTTCAGCTTTATTTACAGCGCCCGCCCCGGCACCCCTGCCGCCCAGCTCGACGACGACACCCCGGAAGCAGTGAAAAAAGAGCGGCTGCAGCGGTTACAGCACCGTATTCTGCAACAGGCCAACCAGATCAGCCGCCAAATGGTCGGCAGTCAGCAACGGATTTTGGTTACCGGTGTCTCCAAGAAAGACCCCGGCCAGCTTCAGGGGCGCACCGAGAACAACCGGGTGGTGAATTTTTCTTCGACAAATCATCAGCTTATTGGTGACTTTGTCGAAGTCCACATCAGCGAGGCGCTGCCTAACTCACTGCGCGGCGCATTAGTTCATTAAACCGTGTTGGCGCCCTCTGGCGCCGACGAAAAAAGCGGATTCACCTCACCCGGAAACCGGCGTACACTTTTAGTATCCAGTGGTCCCCTTTCGGTAAACGCCGCTCGATGCGGCAAGCGGAGCAACATTGACAGCACAGGCCATTCAGCGCGTTCTCACCCTCGAACCCAGCGACAGTCAACATCTGGCAGCCCTTTGCGGACAGCTAAACGAAAACCTGAAACTGATTGAGCAGCGTATGCAGGTGCGCATTGCCGCCCGCGCCAATACCTTTCAGGTCAGTGGCGACGAAGAAGCGGTAGACGAAGCCGTTCACCTGCTCAAACAGCTGTATCGGGAGAGCATTGCCGGCACCAGCCTCAGCCCCGAATCGGTACACCTGCGCATGCAACAGGCCAACAGAGAACAATTTGCCGAGCAAAACAGCGACGACGAGCCCACCGAGGCCCTCGTGATTCGCACTAAAAAGGGCAGCATCAAACCCCGGGGCGGCAATCAGCAGAACTATGTGCGGGCCATTCAGGGCTGCGACGTCAACTTCGGTATCGGCCCTGCGGGCACCGGAAAAACCTATCTTGCCGTCGCCTGCGCGGTAGAGGCGCTGATAAGCCACTCAGTGGAGCGCATTCTGCTTGTGCGCCCGGCGGTGGAAGCCGGTGAAAAGCTCGGCTTCCTACCCGGCGACCTGGCGCAAAAAATCGACCCCTATTTGCGCCCGCTGTACGACGCACTGTATGAAATGCTGGGTTCGGACACCGTCACCAAGCTGATAGAGCGCAATGTGATCGAGATTGCCCCGCTGGCCTATATGCGGGGACGAACCCTCAACGACTCCTTTATCATTCTCGACGAGGCGCAAAACACCACCCGGGAGCAAATGAAAATGTTCCTTACCCGCATCGGCTTCGGCTCGACAGCGGTGATTACCGGTGACGCCACCCAGATTGACCTGCCCCGCGGCACCCCCTCTGGACTGGTTCACGTGATGAAGGTCCTTGATGGCGTTGACGGTATCAGCCTGACCTACTTCCAGTCCCGGGATGTGGTGCGCCACCCCCTGGTACAGAAAATTGTCGAGGCCTATGCCGCCTATGAGGACACCCAGGGCTAACCATGAGCACTTGCACGGCCGATGTGGCCCTGGACCTTGATATTCAGCTAGCCTGTGCCGACAACACGGGTCTGCCCGAAGCCGACAGTTTCCGCCAATGGGCCGCTCTGGCACTGAATGGCCACCGGGAGGACGCCGAACTCACACTCCGGATTGTTGACGAGGCCGAAAGTCAGCAACTGAACGCGACCTATCGCGGCAAAGATGCCCCCACCAATGTACTCTCGTTTCCCGCCGGCCTGCCCCCGGAGCTGGAGTTGCCACTACTGGGCGACCTGGTAGTCTGTCGCCAGGTTGTGGAACGGGAAGCCCGCGAACAAAACAAGGCCGTCTACGACCACTGGGCGCATATGCTGATTCACGGTACACTCCACCTACTCGGCTACGATCATATTAACGATGCCGACGCGGAAGAAATGGAATCACTGGAGATCGCACTGATGGCCCAGCTAGGCATTAGCAACCCTTACGCGTGAATCCATTACCGACGCAACACCCTAAACTTACGCCAAATTAGAGGACAGCACCCAAAATCATGAGCGAAGACCGATCTAGCAACGATCTGGGCGAAAAGACCTGGATCGAAAAAATTGCCCATGCTTTTTCCTCTGAACCAAAAACCCGCGAAGACCTGCTGGATGTGCTCGCCGTAGCCCGCCAGAACGAAGTCATCGACGACGATGCCACCAGCATCGTAGAGGGTGCCATGCACATCAGTGAAATGCAGGCGCGGGAGATCATGATCCCACGGCCGCAGATGGTGGTCCTCAAGGCCTCTCAGCCACTGAGCGAAATTCTGCCTATCATCATTGAGACCGGGCACTCTCGCTATCCCGTCATCGGCGAAAACCTCGACGAAGTGCTTGGCATACTGCTGTCCAAAGACCTGCTGCCACTGCTGTGGAAAGCCGGCCCCGCCGACGACATCGACATGCTGTCGGTACTGCGCCCGGCCACCCTCGTGCCCGAGAGCAAGCGCCTGAACGTCCTGCTGCGTGACTTTCGGGAAAAACGCAACCACATGGCTGTCGTCATTGACGAATACGGTGGCGCCGCCGGACTCATCACCATCGAGGACATTCTCGAGCAGATCGTCGGAGACATCGAAGACGAATACGACGAAGAAGACGACCTGCCCATTCGCAAAATCGCCGACAACGACTTTGTCGTAAAGGCCCTCACTCCCATTGAAGATTTTAACGATTACTTCAAGGCGGAATTGAGCGACGACGAATTCGACACCATCGGCGGCCTGCTGCTGAAATCCTTCGGTCACCTGCCCAGCCGAAACGAGGTCGCCCAGCTGGACCGCTTTGAATTCAAAGTGGTAAACGCCGACCACCGGCAGATCCACCTGCTGCGTATGCGCGAAATTACCCCGGCTTAAGGCCTGCGTTGAACAATTTACTCTGACAAGGTCTACAATGACTCCGTTATCCCGCGAGTCATTTACCTTTGTCGGAGTCCCCATGCCCAGCCACCTGCTCGACAGCCTGAATGCCATTGCCGCAGGTATTCTGCACTACAGCGCCCTGTTATTTGTCATTGCGATTGGCGCGATTGTCGCCTACCTCGCCGTGCTCTATATCAAGGATATGCGCCAGACCCAACACGCGATACGCCGCAACTATCCATTGATCGGCCGTTTCCGCTATTTTTTTGAACATCTGGGTGAGTTTTTCCGCCAGTATTTTTTTGCGATGGATCGGGAAGAACTGCCCTTTAACCGCTCCCAGCGTTCCTGGGTCTACCGCGCCGCCAAAAACGTGGACACCACCATCGCCTTTGGCTCTACCCGCCCCCTCAATCACAGCAATGAAGTGCTGTTTATGAACTGCCTGTTTGCCACCCTGAGCGAAGACGCCGCCCCCACCCACAGCGTCACCATCGGCGAAGGCTACTGCGCACACCCCCACAGCAGCTCGGCGATATTCCATATTTCAGGCATGAGCTACGGCGCCATTTCCAAACCCGCGATACAGGCCCTGTCCGCCGGGGCCAAGGAAGCGGGCATTTGGCTGAACACCGGCGAAGGGGGTCTGTCCCCCTATCACCTCGAAGCGGGCTGCGATCTGGTATTCCAGATCGGCACCGCCAAATACGGAGTACGCGATGAGCAGGGTAATCTGAGTGAAGAGCGCCTGCGCGAAATCGCCGCCTACCCTCAGGTGCGCATGTTCGAGATCAAACTCAGCCAGGGAGCCAAACCCGGCAAGGGCGGCATCCTTCCCGGCGGCAAAGTCACTCCGGAGGTCGCCCGCATACGGGGCATTCCCGAGGGACAAGACTCCATCAGCCCCAACGGCCACCCGGATATTCGCAGTATCGACGACCTGCTCGATATGGTGGTGCGGATTCGCCGTATCACCAACAAGCCGGTAGGGTTCAAGACCGTGCTCGGCTTTTCCGACTGGCTAGACGAACTCGGCGAAGCGATCCACCGCCGCGGCCTCGACAGTGCGCCGGACTTTATCACCATCGACAGTGCCGACGGCGGCACCGGTGCGGCACCGCAAAGCCTGATGGACTACGTGGGCCTGCCGCTGCGGCGCAGCTTGCCCCTTGTCGTCGACAAGCTCAGCGAATACCGTCTGCGCGAGCGCATCAAGGTTATTGCGTCGGGCAAAATGATCAACCCCGCCGAGGCGGCCTGGGCATTGTGCGTGGGGGCCGACTTTATCGTCAGCGCCAGGGGCTTTATGTTCGCCCTGGGCTGTATTCAGGCCCTGCAATGTAATAAAAACACCTGCCCCACCGGGGTCACCACCCACGACCCCGACCTGCAACAGGGATTGGTGCCCGCCGATAAATCCAGGCGTGTGGCAAACTATGCCCGCAACCTGATGCACGAAGTCGGTGTTATCGCCCATTCATGCGGAGTGCGCGAGGCGCGGGCTCTGCAGCGCCGCCACGTCTACCTGATCGACGAGCGCGGCGTACCGGAGCCTCTCACCGACCGCTATCCCGATAAAACACCGCGACCGGAATACCTTATTGCCAGCGACGCCGAGTCGAGTGACACACAAAAAGACACAGCCTGACCCCGGCCCGGGTCACACCGGGCACTGGCTAGCGCACACCCGGCTGGGTAAACTTGGGCGGCGTTGTCAGCGCTGAATGAATCTACTCTGCAACAGACGCGAAGAAATGCGGTCTGTTGCTACTTACACCCGATGGAGTCACCTCTGCATGATGCGGATGCTCGCCCTGATCGCCGGCGCCCTGATCCCCCTGTCCCTCGCCCCATTCAACTACTGGTGGACTGGTCCGATAGCGTTGGCCGCCTTGGCCGCCTGCCTCCAGCACAGCTCCCCACGAGAGAGCTTGCTGCGCGGCTGGCTGTTCGGCAGTGGCAGCTTTCTTGCCGGAGTGTCGTGGATCTACGTGGCGATGTACGTCTATGGCAATACCTCCGCCGCCCTCTCTGCCCTGATGACAGGCTTGTTCTGCCTCGCCCTCGGCTTGGTCACCGGCCTGTTTGCTTACAGCTACAGTCGGTTTTTGCGCACCGAGGGCAGCACCAATATTCTCGGCTTCGCCGCCGCCTGGGTGATATTCGAGTGGTTCCGGGGCTGGTTTATGACCGGCTTCCCCTGGCTTTACCTGGGCTATGCCCACGTCAGTACTCCGCTTTCCGGCTGGGCCCCCATCGTCGGTATTTACGGCCTCAGTTTCTGGACCGCCCTCAGCGGCGCAGCCCTCTATGTTGCGCTGCGCGAATTGCGCTCGCGACCACTTTCCGCCACCCTGCCCCTGCTGTGCTGTGGCGCACTGATGCTGCAAGGACAGTTACTGACAAGCACCGAGTGGACCCAGCTCAAGGAACGCCCGCCCCTGCGCATCGGCGCGGTGCAGGCCAACATTTCCCAGGATAAAAAATGGGACTACACCCATTACTGGAAAACCCTCGAACTGTATGACACCCAATCGGAAAAATTATGGGCCGATGCCGACTTGGTAATCTGGCCCGAGGCCGCAATACCGGCGCTTTATCACCACGCCTTGCCCTTCTTCGACTATATCCGCGAACGGGCCCAGGCCAACAACTCTGCGCTGATTACCGGTGTCCCCACCCGGGACGACGAGGACATGTACAATTCGGTGATGGTCATCAGCGGTGGCGAAGGTACCTATCACAAGCAGCGACTGGTTCCCTTTGGTGAGTATGTGCCGCTGGCGCAATATATTCGCGGTTTGATCAGCTTCTTTGATTTGCCCATGTCGAGCTTCAGCTGGGGCGGCCCCGACCAGGGCCCGCTGCAGGTCAAGGACTGGCTCCTCGCCCCGTCGATTTGCTACGAAATAGTGTATCCCGACCTGGTTGCACGGAGTGCCCGCAACGCCGACGTGCTGTTCACCATCAGCAATGACGCCTGGTTCGGTAAATCCATTGGCCCTGCCCAGCATATGGAAATGGCCCAGATGCGAGCCCTGGAAAACGGCCGCGAACTGATTCGCGTCACCGGCACCGGCATCACTGCCATCACCGACCACCGGGGCCAGATCAAAACCCGCATTCCCGCCCACGAGCAAGCCCTGTTGCGCGGCGCCGTCAGTGCGCGAGAGGGACAGACCCCCTTCAATCGTCTGGGTTCAACTCCCATTATCGCAGGCTGCTTTCTGTTGATTGCTGTCTCGGTGATCCTGCGCCGACGTCAACCATCGCGCAAGATTTAACCCTCATCGCGGTAATTCAATGTGCGGGGCGGTGACAAGCTGCTAAAATGTCGCCTTTTGATTTTTGTCGTACAGAGACCCGCATTGCCAATGGAACAACACTACGCCCCACGCGACATCGAAGCCCGCGCCCAGCAATTCTGGCAGGACAACGCCAGCTTTACCGCGGTTGAGGACCCCGGCAAGGAGAAGTACTACTGCCTGGCCATGTTCCCCTACCCCAGCGGCAAGCTGCATATGGGACATGTGCGCAACTACAGCATCGCCGATGTCATCTCCCGCTACCAGCGTATGCTCGGCAAGAATGTTCTCCAGCCTATGGGTTGGGACGCCTTTGGTCTACCTGCGGAAAATGCTGCGGTGAAGAACAACACCGCTCCCGCCAAGTGGACCGTTGAAAACATCAGCTACATGCGCGGCCAACTGCAACAGCTCGGCTTTGCCTACGACTGGAACCGCGAACTGGCCACCTGCAAGCCTGACTACTACCGTTGGGAACAGTGGTTTTTTACCCGCTTGCTGGAGAAAGGTCTGGTTTACAAAAAGACCTCCGCGGTGAACTGGTGTCCGGTTGATGAAACTGTACTCGCCAACGAACAGGTCATCGACGGCTGCTGCTGGCGCTGCGATACCCAGGTTGAGCGCAAGGAAATCCCCCAGTGGTTTATCAAAATCACTGACTACGCCGACCAACTACTGAATGACCTCGACCAGCTGGATGGCTGGCCCGAACAGGTGCGCACCATGCAGCGCAACTGGATCGGTCGCTCACAGGGTGTGCAACTGCGTTTCGATCTGGAAACCCCTGTTGCCAACACCGATCACTTTGAAGTGTATACCACCCGTCCGGACACCCTGATGGGGGTCACCTACGTCAGCCTGGCCGCAGAGCACCCGATCAGCCTCGCTCTGGCGGAGAACAACCCGGCGCTGGCCGCCTTTATCGACGAGTGTCGCCACAGCTCCGTGGCCGAGGCCGATATGGCCACCATGGAAAAGAAGGGCATGGCCACCGGCATTAACGTACTGCACCCCCTCACTGGCAAAGCCGTGCCACTGTGGATCGCCAACTATGTGCTGATGGACTACGGCACCGGTGCGGTGATGGCGGTACCCGCCCACGACCAGCGGGACTTCGAGTTCGCGCAAAAATACGCGCTGCCCATCACCCAGGTTATCGCCGCAGAGAACATTGACCTCAGCGCCGAGGCAGCGACGGAAAAAGGCACCCTGGTAAACTCCGGTGAGTTCGACGGTATGGACTTCGACGCGGCCTTTGCCGCCATCGCCGACAAGCTCGAGCAGTTGGGCAAGGGTCGTATCACCACCAATTACCGCCTGCGCGACTGGGGGGTTTCCCGCCAGCGTTATTGGGGCGCGCCGATTCCGGTGTTCAACCTGCCCGAGGGCGGAGAGATCCCGGTTCCCGCAGACCGCCTGCCGATACTATTGCCGGAGGACGTCGAGATGGACGGCGTTCAGTCGCCGATCAAGGCCGACCCGGAGTGGCGCAAAGACACCCTCGACGACCGCGATGTCGAGCGGGAAACCGACACCTTCGACACCTTTATGGAGTCGAGCTGGTACTACGCTCGCTTTACCTGTCCCGACTACGAAGACGGAATGCTCGACCCCGACCGCGCCAATTACTGGCTGCCGGTAGACCAATATGTAGGGGGCATCGAACATGCGATTCTACACCTGCTTTATGCGCGTTTTTTCCACAAGTTGATGCGCGACGAGGGGCTGGTCAATACCGACGAACCCTTCAAACAACTGCTCTGCCAGGGCATGGTATTGAAAGACGGCGCCAAAATGTCCAAATCCAAGGGCAATACCGTCGATCCCCAATCGTTGATTGAACAATACGGCGCCGACACGGTGCGTTTGTTCATTATGTTCGCCGCACCCCCGGAGCAAAGTCTGGAGTGGTCTGACAGCGCCGTTGAGGGAGCCAACCGCTTCCTCCGCCGGCTGTGGAAACTGGTGGCGAGCCATGTCGAGGCGGGCAACAGCGCCGTACTGGATACCGGCGCACTCAACCAGTCTCAGCAAGACCTGCGCCGCAAGACCCACGAAACCATTGCCAAGGTCAGCGACGACTACGGCCGTCGCCTCACCTTCAACACCGCTATTGCTGCGGTAATGGAGCTGGTCAACGAGGTATCGCGCTTTGACTGCAGCGGCGATCAGGACTACGCCGTTGTCGGCGAGGCACTGAATGCCACCGTGCGTCTGCTCGCCCCTATCGTGCCCCATATCTGCCACCAACTCTGGCAGGAACTGGGCCACGACGACGCGGTTATCGACGCCGACTGGCCCAGCGTCGACGAAGCCGCACTGGTGCGTAACAGCATCGAGATGGTGGTGCAGGTAAATGGCAAGGTTCGCGCTAAAATCGAAGTGGCCGCCGATGCGGATGCCGACACCGTCAAGACCCTGGCCCGGGAACAGGAAAACGTACAGCGGTTCCTCGATGGTTTGACCATTCGCAAGGAAATTCTGGTGCCGAAAAAACTGGTGAATATCGTTGCGAACTGATTACCTGAAAAGCATCTGTCTGTTGTGCGCGATGGCACTGCTCAGTGCCTGTGGCTTCGCCCTGCGCGGTAGTACCGGCATCGACGCCAGCCAGCAACCGGTGTATATCAGCGGAAGCCGCAACAGTCAGGAGCTGCATCAGGCTTTGAAACGTCAATTCACCATCAATCAGGTTGCGGTGACCCAGCGACCCGGCGAAGCGCGACTGCGGGTTGATGTGCAGTTGCTCGACGCCGAAAAGCGCAGCATCACCCTGGACAGGGAAGCCCGCGACGCCGAGTACGCCCTGTATGAACGTGCCCAGGTGCGCTTGCTCGACGCCCAGGGCAAGGTGCTAAGGGGCCCGCGCACACTCCAGCAACGGCGCTTGGTGGTCAACGACTCCGACAACCCCGTTGGAGAAGAAACCGAGTCCAGTATCGTTCAGGCGGAAATGCGCGAGCAACTCAGCATTCGCCTGGCCCAGCAGGTAGAAATCTGGGCCCGGCAGCTGCACGGAGACGCCAGCAATGCGGCTGCGCCCTGAACAGCTCAATGCCCAGCTTCAGAAGCAATTACTGCCCGCCTATCTCATCACCGGTGACGAGCTGCTGATTCAGCAGGAGTCCGCCGACGCCCTGCGCCACCAGTGCCGCGAGCAAGGTATTCTTGAGCGGGAGGTGCTCGAAGTCGATCGCAGTTTTAACTGGAGTAATTTACTTGAAGCGGGGCAGTCGATGTCCCTGTTCGCCGAACGCAAGTTGATTGAATTACGCCTTAACAACGGCGGTATGGACCAGAAAAGCTCTGCTGTCCTTCAGCAATTTCTGGAAATGTCAGACGGCAGCAATATCCTCCTGATGACCTGCGGCAAGCTCGACAGCCGCAGCATGAATGCCAAATGGGTCAAGGCCATCGACAGTATCGGCGCGGTGGTACAGATCTGGCCCGTCGATCGCCGTCAGCTCGGACCGTGGATTCAACAGCGGCTCAAGGCCAATGGCATGAGCGCCGACCGCGAAGCGGCTGAGTTACTGGCCGACCGGGTAGAGGGCAACCTGCTCGCCGCCGACCAGGAAATCCAGAAGCTGAAAATTTTGGTGGGTGAAAAAGCCATCAATGTGGAAACCGTCGCCTCTGCGGTGGCCAGCAGCGCCCGCTACGATATTTTCAAACTGATCGACGCCGCCCTGGCGGGTCGCGCGGCGCAGGCCCTGCACATGCTCGACAGCCTGCTTGCCGAAGGGGGCGAAGAAATTGCCATGCTCGGCGCCCTGTGCCGGGAGCTGCGCAATCTCAGCAACTGTGCCCAGCAGATGGATCAGGGCACACCGCTGGAGCGGGCGCTGGACGCAGCGCGAGTGTGGGATAAGCGCAAGGAAATGTATCGCGGCGCCCTGCAGCGCCTGTCACTGCGCAAACTTCAGGCCTTGCTGGTCATGGCGGCGGAAATCGATCGGGCGCAAAAGGGGCAAAGCGATGCCAACAGTCAGCTGCTGATGCGCAGTCTGGTCAGTGCCCTCGGTGGGCAGCCACTGCCTGGTCGACAGCGTATCTAGGGCTCTTCTACTCGGGACTCGGGCAGGTCATTTTCAGCCAGAATGGGTGCAGAATCGTAGCCCAAGCGACGGGCAAGTGCCGCTGCCAGAGTGTCCATCAAATTCTCGCGACTCGGCAAGCGGCCAAGCTGGCTGTGCATATCGGTCACTTCCATTCCGATATGTCCGCAGGGATTAATCCGCTGGAACACGCTCAAATCCATCTCGACATTGAGGCTCAAGCCGTGAAAGGTGCAGCCCTTTCTGACCCGCAGTCCCAACTGGGCGATTTTTGCGCCGGACTCAACATACACTCCGGGGGCATCTGCTCTGGGGTGGGCCGGTAGTCCGAGATCAGCGAGCAGTTCGACGATGCTCTCTTCTATCGCCGTCACCAGGTCGCGAATTCCAATGCCACGGCGACGCAAGTCAATCAGCACATAGCCCACCAACTGCCCCGGACCGTGGTAGGTGACTTGCCCACCGCGATCCACCTGCACTACAGGAATATCCCCAGGCATAAGAATATGCTCTGCCTTACCTGCCTGCCCCTGGGTAAAGACCGCCTGGTGTTCGAGAAACCACAGCTCATCGCGACTATCCTCACCACGGCTATCGGTGTAGGCCTGCATGGCGTGCCATACAGGCTCATAGGCCTGATCGCCCAGCAGTCGGCGCTGCCACAATTGGTTTGCCATCACATTACCATTTTAACAAGGCCGGTGGCCTTGAGGTCGGTGTGAATATCCTCCAGCTGGGGTTTGCCGGTAGCAATAATTTTCACCGTCATCGAAATGTATCGCCCACCGCTGCTCAGTCGCTCACTGATGTCGACATCGGCGACCGGCGCCGCATGGCGCGCAAATACCGCCATCACTTTTTCACGGAATTCCGCCACGTTGTCGCCAATCACCTTAATGGGATAGTCGCAGGGAAACTCAATTTTTGGGGGATCAACATTCGCCACAACACCGGCCTCAGGAAATCAGATTCAGGAAGAACAGCACTATGCTGTCCCAAAGCCGCTTGAAGATACTGCCTTCTTCCACAGCTTCCAGTGCTACCAGCGGAATGCGGATTTCCTCCTCACCCTCCAGGGTAACCAACAGCTCACCGTACTCCTGATCGGCGGCAATGGGGGCAATCAACACGTCATCAACATTCAGCTGAGCGTCAAGTTTGTCACTTTTACCCCGGGGAATGGTCAGGTAAACGTCGTCGCGAACACCCAGCGGCACATCGAGGTTGGCGCCCTTCCAAACCTTGGCCTTGATCAACTCGCTGCCGGCGGAATAGAGGTGATGGGTTTCGTGATAGCGGAAGCCGTAGGCGAGCAGTTTCTGGGTTTCCCGCTCGCGACTGCCGGAGCTGCTGGCACCCATCACCACGGAAATCAAACGCATGCCGTCGCGTTTCGCCGACGTCACCAGGCAGTAGCCCGCATCGCTGGTATGGCCGGTTTTCAGACCATCCACACTGTCGTCCGTCCACAGCAGACCGTTGCGGTTGCTCTGGCGAATGCCGTTGTAGAGAAACTCCTTTTCACTATAAAGGGCGTATTCATCGGGGAACTCGATGATCGCCTTGGCCAGTTTGGCGAGATCCCGCGCCGACGTGTAGTGCTCCGAGTGGGGCAGGCCGTGCGAGTTCACAAAGTGGGTATTTTCCAGACCGAGCATTTGCGCATGCTGGTTCATCATTCCAGCAAAGGCATCTTCGCTACCCGCCAGATATTCGGCCACCGCCACGCTGGCATCATTACCCGATGAAATCACCACCCCCTTGTGCAAATCGCCGAGGGTCACTTGCTTGCCCACCTCGATCCACATCAGCGATGAGCCGGCGAATATCGGATTTTGTGCCCAGGCGTTTTTGCTGATGGTAACAAGGTCATCATTGCTGACCTGTCCGCGTTCCAGCTCATAGGACAATACATAACTGGTCATCAGCTTGGTCAGGCTGGCGGGGGGAATACGCTGGTCGGCGTTGTGCTCCACCAACACCTCACCACTGTCGGCGTCCATCAGTAGGTAGGCGCTTGCCGCAATGGTCGGCGCCGCGGGCACCAGACTCTGCTGGGCAAATACCATATTTACCGACACCACAAGGGAGAGAATCACTAGAACGAAGCGCTTCAAAACAGAACCTTTTGAATGTAATGATTGTTTAAGCGAACTGCTCGGCAGTCACCCTGATTAATTGTTCGATCCAAACCGTTAACTGCCGGTTTCTTCAACCAGCAGTGTCGGCTCACCGGCCCAGTATTCACGCAATTGCTTGCGCGCCGCCTGTGCGGCGGGAAAATCTCGCAGCGGCCCGATACGCACGCGATGCAGGGCGCCGCTGCCCTCTTCCTGACTGGTGATTTGTATGGGCAGCTGCATCGGTACCAGACTTTGCTGCAATTGCTCTGCCGCCGAATAATATTTGAACGCTCCCACCTGCAGGAAATAATTCGCTGTGGGGCCCGCTTGCGCTCTATTATCCGTATCTATCACTTCAATTTCCACCGGCGCAGTCCCCTGCTTGGCAAAGCCCAGCTTTACCGCCGCCGCGTAGGACAGGTCGATAATCCGGTCGGAGTGAAATGGGCCGCGATCATTGACCCGCACTATCGCCTCGCGGCCATTGTTCAGGTTTTTAACTTTGACGTAGACCGGTATGGGCAGCGTACGGTGGGCCGCTGTCATTTCGTAGAGACTATAGGTTTCGCCGTTGGAGGTCGCCTTGCCATGGAACTTGGTGCCGTACCAGGACGCCACGCCGCGCTGGCGGAATCCACGATGATCGTCCACCAGCTTATAAGTCACGCCATTGACCACATAGGGGCTCATATTCCCCGCCAGGCGCAATATCTCCGCCCGCGGCACCGCATCTGCAATCCCATCGGGATCCAGCACCTCCGGCGGTGCACCGTCCTGATCACTGGGCGGAAACACCTTGGCCTGGGATGCGCCACCTGACGGCGGCGGCACCGAGGTACAAGCGGAAAGCCACACTACGAGAAGCAGAAGCCCAAGTCCGCGACCCATCATTCAGTTTTCTCGGCAAGGGCACGCTCGTAGTCCGCCTTCACCAACTGGCTGAGCTGGTAGGCGGCCATGGCGTACATCGCGCTGTGGTTGTAGCGGGTGATGACGTAGAAATTTTTCAGACCGATCCAGTATTCATCGCCCTTCTCACCGTCAAACTTCATCGCCGTCGCTTTCAAGTTCAGCGGCAGCTCGCGATCACTGGCAATACCACCGTGGGCCAGCTGCTTAAGGGTTTTGGTCGGTTTCAAACCGGCATTGAACAGGGTTTCGTCTACCGGTTCCGACAACACGGCACCGGTTACCACCGGAGCATCTTTCTTCCAGCCGTGCCGGGCAAAGTAGTTGGCCACACTGCCAATCGCATCGACGGGATTGGTTAAAATATCGGCCTTGCCGTCACCGTCAAAGTCCACCGCATAGGCGCGGTAGCTGCTAGGAATAAACTGGCCGTAGCCCATGGCACCGGCGTAACTGCCTTTGAGATCAAAAGCATCGAAGCTCTGCTCGCGAACCATCAACAGATATTCTTCAAGCTGGCCAAGGAAAAAGGCGCTGCGGCGGGGGTAGTCGAAACCCAGTGTCGCCAGGGCATCGACCACCCGGTAGCTGCCCATATTGCGGCCAAAGCGGGTCTCGACACCGATAATGCCAACGATCATTTCAGCGGGAACGCCGTATTTTTCTTCGGCGCGCGCCAGCGTCTCGGCGTGTTCCTGCCAGAACTGAACGCCCTGGGTAATGCGCACATCCTGAATAAAGATATTGCGATACCGGGCCCAGGTCATCACCGACTCAGCGGGCCGCGACATCGCGTCCAGAATCGATTGCTTACGCTCGGCTTGGGCGAGAATATCCTCGACCCACTTTCGATCAAAGCTGTGTTTTTCGACCATTTTATCGACAAATTCACGACTTTTTTCGTGTTGCCGATAGTCTGCTGTAGCGGGCAGCGCCGCAGTGAGGCTAGCCGCAGCAAGTACCGCCGCCCACAGGCCGCGCAGTGTATTCATTCTCTTCACGATATTCTCTCATTGTTATGCAAGCAGTGATTATTGATGAACCAGTCGCTCATCGGCGTAGATCCCCATCAGAATGCCAAAGCCTATCAGCAAAGTGACGATAGACGTACCACCCTGGCTCACCAACGGCAGCGGTACACCGACAACGGGCAGCAGTCCAGACACCATACCCATGTTAACAAACACATAGACAAAGAAAGTGAGCACAATACTCCCACCCAACAGGCGACCAAAGCTATGTTTTGCCTGAGATGCCACCCAGACACCGCGACCGATAATCAGACCGTACAGCAACAGCAACAGCAACACACCCCGTAGACCATATTCTTCGGCCAACACGGCGATTATAAAGTCGGTATGGCTTTCGGGCAGAAAGTCGAGGTGCGACTGGGTGCCCTGCAGCCAGCCCTTGCCCTCAAAGCCGCCGGAACCGATGGCGGTCTTCGACTGAATGATATTCCAACCCGCGCCCAGCTTGTCACTTTCGGGGTTCAACAGGGTGAGAACCCGCTGCCGCTGGTAGTCGTGCAACACAAATTGCCACATTGGCCAGGCCATCGCCAGTACCAGCCCCATCCCGGAAAAAATCAGCGTCCAGCTAACCCCGGCCAGAAACAGCACAAACATCCCCGACATGGCAACCAGAATCGAGGTACCGAGATCCGGCTGCATGCCGACCAGCACGGTAGGAATACCTATCAGGATCAAACTGAACACCGTGTGCTGCCAGTTGGGTGGCAGCGGATGGGAGGAATAATACCAGGCCACCGTCATCGGTATGATCAACTTGGCCAGCTCCGACGGCTGGAAGCGAAAACCCATTATCGACAGCCAGCGCTGGGCGCCCTTCGCCCCGACACCGAGGAAATGCACAGCGCCGAGCAGAGCGATACAGGCGCAGAACACCAGCGGCGCCCAGCGCTGCAATTGCTCGGGGTGAAGCTGGGCAACCAGTATCATGGCAACAAAGGCGATTGACATGAAACGCGCCTGTCGCAGCACCGTGGCGTAGCTGCTGTCACTGGCACTGTAGAGCACAAACAGGCCCACCCCCGCCAGCGTCATCAACAACACCAGCATCACCGGGTCGATGCGCAGGCGCTGACTGAGACTGCGGCTGCCGGGCATACCGCCACCGCCGGGCAACTGGCGGACAAAATCCGAGTTACTCATCACTTTCTACCTGAGTTGCGGGTGTATCAGCATCTTCGACACTCTGTGGCCCCAGTATGTAGGCATCCATCACTTTACGCGCAATGGGTCCGGCGACGCCGCCGCCACTTTCACCGTTTTCCACAATCACGGCCACGGCAATTTCCGGCGCATCAACCGGCGCAAAGGCAACAAACAGGGCGTGGTCGCGCTTGCGCTTTTCCAGTGCCGCCGAGTCATATTTCGCCCCCTCGGCGATACCCACTACCTGAGCAGTACCGGTCTTGCCGGCGAAGCGGTATTGCACGCCTTTACTCAGTCCCCGCGCCGTACCCTGGGCACCAAAAATCACTTCCTCCATGGATCGCACCACCGCATCCCAATGGGCTTTGGGCACATCGGTCATGGTGCCCAGCAGCGGAGCCACATGCTCCTCACTGCCCACGGCCGCCAGCAGCCGTGGCGCGCGCAGTTCGCCCCTGGACGCGATCACCGAGGTCGCCACCGCCAACTGCAGCGGCGTGGCCAACATAAAGCCCTGACCTATGCCGACGTTTATGGTTTCACCGGGATACCAGTGACCACCGCGAACATCCTGCTTCCATTCGCGAGAGGGCAACAGGCCGCCACGCTCATTGGTATTGTCCACACCGGTGGCATCGCCAAGACCAAAGCGGGCGCCAAAGCTGTGCAGACGGTCGATACCGAGCTTGTAGGCCAACTCGTAGAAATAGACGTCGCAGCTCTGGGCAATGGCCTGTTCCATGTTGATGGAATAGCCGTGACCACCCCGCTTCCAGTCGCGGTAGCGGCGGGTGTCATTGGGTAACGAGAACCAGCCGGGATCAGCAAAGCGGGTTTTTGGCGTGACCGTACCAAAGTGCAATCCCGCCAATGCCCAGATCGGTTTGATCGTCGATGCCGGCGGATACTGCCCCTGCAGGGCGCGGTTGTATAACGGCAGGTCTGGATCATCCTGAAGCGCAGTGTAATCCGCCGAGCTGATGCCGTTGACGAACAGATTGGTATCGTAGCCCGGCGCACTCACCATCGCGACAATGCCGCCGCTGCGCGGATCAATGGCGACAACTGCACCACGCACACCGGCCATCGCGTTGTAGGCAACTTCCTGCACCCCGGCGTCGAGGTGCAGACGAATGTCCCCGCCGGGCAGAGGGTCGTGGCGCTCCAGTACCCGCAGGATTCGCCCGTGGGCATTGCTTTCGACGTTTTGATACCCCACCGTGCCGTGCAGCAGGTTCTCATAAAATTTTTCCAGACCGATTTTGCCGATGTAGTGGGTGCCGCTGTAATTCACCGGGTCGATCTTGTCCTGTTCTTTTTCGCTGATGCGGCCCACATAGCCCAGCACATGGGCAAAGATTTCCCCCTTGGGGTAATGGCGCACCAGCTGGGCGTCGACCTCTAGACCGGGTATTCGATGGCGATTCACCGCTACTCGGGCAATTTCCTCTTCGGTCAGGCGGAATTTCAGCGGCACCGGCTCATAGGGGCGGCGGCGTTTCAGGCGGCGGTAAAACTGCTCAATATCGTCGTCGTTGAGCTCGACAATATCGGCGATCACCTCCAGTCCCTCCGACAGGGAGGGCATACGCTCACGCACCACCGTGAGGGTATAACTGGGAATATTCTCTGCCAGCAGCACACCGTTGCGATCGAAAATCAACCCGCGCTTGGGTGCAATGGGCATCAACTGAATGCGGTTGCGGTCTGACTGGGTAATGTATATTTCGAAGTCGAGAATTTGTAACTGCGCATAGCGGGTGACCAACACCCCGGTCAGCAGCATTACCACCAACACCGACACGAACATCCTGCGCTTGTAGATGCTGCGTTCGCGGGGGGTATTTTTCAGCGTCTGGCGTTTAGGCATGAACGGCCTAGCGGTGATAGGGGTGATTGGCGAGTATGGTCCAGGCGCGATACAACTGCTCCGCAAATACCACTCTCACCAGGGGATGGGGCAAGGTCATGGCAGACAACGACCATTTCTGCCGCGCTGCGCTTAGGCACTCCGCCGCGAGCCCGTCGGGACCTCCCACCAGAATACTGATATTGTCGCCCTCCATTTGCCACTGCCGCAGTGACGCCGCCAGCGACTCGGTGCTCACGGATTTTCCCAATACGTCCAGCGCAATGACCACATCGCCCTTGGGCACCGCCGCCAGCAGGGCTTCGCCCTCCTGGGCTATGGCCCGGCGAATGTCAGTGGTTTTGCCCCGCTTGGCCATGGGCAGCTCGCGAATATCGAGCTGAATCTCGGCGGGCAGGCGCTTGCGATACTCCGCCACTCCGTCTTCAACCCAGGCCGGCATTTTACCGCCGATACAAAGCAGACTAACTCTCATCGTCAGCGTTGGGCACTACCTGCCAGAGGCGCTCCAGATCGTAGAACAGCCGCGCCTCGGGCAACATTACATGAACCACCACATCGCCGAAATCCACCAGCACCCAGTCGGCGCTCTGCTCACCTTCCATCCCCAGCGGGGTATATCCGGCTTTTTTGGCTTCCACCCACACGTTCTGGGCGAGTGACTTTACGTGGCGATTGGAAGTGCCACTGCACACTACCATATAGTCGGTCACACCACTGACGCCGCGTACATCCAGCGTGACGATGTCGCGACCCTTCAAATCGTCCAGGGCTTCTATCGCCAGGGCTTTCAATTGCTCAACTGCCATTAACTTGGTATTCCTGTAGGTTGGGCCTGGTATAAGGCCCAATGATGAATCAGTTCCGCAACCCCGTCGGGTACCAGGTAACGGATGGAACGACCGCAGCGTATACGGTCGCGAATATCACTGGCCGAAATCGGCAGCTGGATCAAGCTCATGCAGTAAAAACCGCCCGCGGCCTGGCGGCCAAGCTCTGACGCCCCGGCCAAACGGCGCGGCGCGCAGAATTCAGTCACTTCGGCGGCCGGTTGCAAGGCAAAATCAGCCCGTTCAATCACCAGCACATTGGCCAGTTCGAACAGCGACTGCCACTGCTGCCAGCGGTGAAGTTGATTATAGGCATCGCTACCCATAACCCAGGTCAGCGCCCTGTCCTCACCAAACTCCGCGCGCATTTGGCGCAGGGTGTCTACCGTGTACGAGGGACGATCCCGCAGCAACTCGCGACCATCGACCACCAGCCCCGGCGTGCCGGCGATAGCCGCCTCGACCATCGCCAGACGCTGCTTGCTGTCGGCACCCGGCGCGCCGCGCAGCGGCGGTCGATGGCTGGGCACCAGCCGAAGTTCCTCGGCGGCAAGGGCCTCGCGCAGCTCGATGGCCGAACGCAAATGCCCGTGATGTATCGGGTCAAAGGTGCCACCGAAGACGATGGTGTGGTGCCTTGCCGCTGTCATTTAACCGCGAATATGGCCATCGCCGAAGACCACCCACTTTTGCGACGTAAGCCCTTCCAGGCCAACGGGGCCACGGGCGTGAATTTTGTCAGTGGAAATGCCGATTTCCGCCCCCAGACCGTACTCAAAACCGTCGGCAAAACGGGTCGAGGCGTTAATCATCACCGAGCTGGAATCCACCTCGCGCAAAAATCGCCGCGCCAGGGTGTAGTTTTCGGTAACAATGGACTCAGTATGCCCGGAGCTGTATTGGCGAATATGGTCCATTGCGGCGTCGATATCGGCGACGACTTTCACCGACAGCACCGGCGCGAGGTATTCGGTCGCCCAGTCTTCCTCAGTGGCGGCCACAGCCTGAGGCAGCAGCTCACAACTGCGCGCACAGCCGCGCAGTTCCACTCCGGCGGCGCTCATCTGTTCACCGATCGGCGGCAGCAGCTCCGCAGCCCGTCGCTCCGCGATCAGCAGTGTTTCCATGGTGTTACAGGTACCGTAGCGCTGGGTTTTGGCATTCACCGCAATCGCCAGAGCCTTGTCTGCGTCAGCGTGATCGTCGATATAAACATGACAAATGCCATCGAGGTGCTTTATCACCGTCACACTGGCGTCGCGGGAAATACGCTCAATCAGCCCCTTGCCGCCACGGGGAACGATAACATCGACATAATCCGGCATTGTAATCAGCTCACCCACCGCAGCGCGGTCAGTGGTCTCCAGCACCTGCACGGTGGTCATGGGCAGCCCCGCTGCCGCAAGGCCTGTGCGAATACACGCGGCCAGCGCCTGATTGGAGTTGATTGCCTCGGAACCGCCGCGCAGGATGGCCGCGTTGCCCGACTTAAGGCACAGGCTGGCCGCTTCGACCGTCACATTGGGCCGCGACTCATAGATAATGCCAATCACCCCCAGAGGCACCCGCATTTTGCCCACCTGAATGCCGCTGGGGCGGTAGTTCAAGTCGGAAATCGCCCCAACGGGATCGGGCAGGGCCGCGACTTGACGCAACCCCTCAATCACACCATCCACGCCAGCGCTGTTCAGGGCAAGGCGGTCAAGCAGTGCGGCATCCAGGCCATTGGCACGACCCGCCGCCAGATCCTGTTCATTGGCTGCAATAATTTCCGAGCGTGCGGCATCGACGGCCTCGGCAATGGCGAGCAGTGCCCGGTTTTTTACACCGCTGTCAGCGGCGGCAATTGCTCGAGACGCCTCCCGTGCCTGCTGCCCCAGTTGCTGCATGTAGTGCCTGACGTCCATCGAAAATCGTTCCCCTCACAATCAGTCGTGATGACGGCACAAAACCGCCGGAAAATAGCGGCACAGTATACCGGAAAGCCCGACGACTCACTATGTGTGGCATTTTTTGACCTACAGACGCGCAGCGCCGTCAGCGCGGCCTCGTCGGGATCAGCTCTCGAACTGCTCCAGCAAGTCGTGAAGGGCATCAAGACGATCCAGCGGCGAGTCGATCGCCAACAGAGGATAGGTATCCGACGCGGGCAAGGGCAGCAGCTGGGCGAGTCGATTCACCAGCTCCCCGGCGCCGTTCACCTCAGCCGACAAGCCGAGCCGTTCGACATGGGGGTGGGAAGTGAGCTGGCGTAACAGACTCTCCATCGACGCACAGTCCGCAGGCAGGGGAATATCCTCCACCTCCTCACACCACTGCACTTCACCAAGATGCAGGCCACTGTCAGCCCGACGGGAGGCGAGCACCTGGAAACGGCGCCCCCCTTCCACAGTTATGCCGAGTAGACCATCGGGCAGCTGATCCCAATCGACAACCCGAGCCTCACAGCCCATCGCTGACAGTTGCGGCGCTTGCTGCCCGGGGTGATCGACCTCGCTCTCACCCGGGGCCAGCAACACAATGCCAAAGCTGCTTTGTTGCCGCATACAATCCCTAATCAAATCCAGGTAGCGCCGCTCGAATATCCGCAGCGCCAGGCGGCCGCCGGGAAACAGCACCGAGCCGAGGGGAAACAGCGGGTATTCCTGTTGCACGCTCTCAGACACCGCGACTTACTCCCCTGCCCGGCGGCTTTCTCCGCTACCGGAAAACTCCGGCCCCATCGGCTTGACCATCAATATCAGCTTGGGCAGTAACATCATTGATCCCAGCAGCGCCGCCAGCATGGCCGCTGCGGTGAGCAAGCCAAAGTAAATACTGGGGGTAAAGTTCGACAGCGCGAGAATAGAGAAACCGAAGACAATAATCACCGAGGTGTAGTACATCGCCTTGCCGATACTGCCGTGACAACGATACATGGTCTCCAGATAATTGCCGCTGCTGGGGAATTCCGACATAAAGCGGTGCACGTAGTGAATCGCATTGTCCACACCAATCCCCACGGTGATCGCCGCAATGGTGATGGTCATCATATCCAAGGGCACCCCGGCCAGCCCCATCACCCCGAGCACCACTCCTGCGGCCAGTAAATTCGGCGCAAGGGCAATCAGGGCCAGACTGAGGGAGCGGAACAGCACCAGGAACATCGCCAGAATAGCGACAAATACCGCGCTCAAGGTCAGGATCTGCGACTTGAACAGGCTTTGCAGCATATTGTTGTACAACACCAGCAAGCCGGTAATCTGTACATCCTCTTCGGCAAAACCCAATTCCTCCACCAGGTGGCGGCGCACCTGCTTGAGTAATTCGTTGCGCTGCAGACTGCGGCTGGTTTCCTTCACCCGCAAGCTGATCCGTGCCTCGTCGATATCGGCAGAGAGATAAGGATCGATAAGAATCGAGTTGATCGACTCGGGCAGCGATCGCTGGGCCAGCGCCAGCTGCAAGTCATCCACATTGCCCATGATGATTTGCATCAACTCATAGAACGTCGCCAGAGACTGTACCTTGCCGGTTTCCGGCAGGCTGTCGAGGTAGTCGTGTACCTCCTGAATCCGGCGCATACCCGCCACGGTGAACCATTCGCTGCTCGCCGCCGAAGCACCTGAGCCACCGCCCCCAAAGTCGTCGAAGGCATCGCCAAAGTCATCGCTGAAATCGTCTGCAGCACCGACATTGGCTGGCTCATCAAAGTCGCCGCCAAACTCATCATCTGCCACCGCCACTGCCACTGGGTCGGCGGGGCGGCGCAGAATAATATCCAGACCAATGGTGCCCCCCAACTCCTCGTCGATGGTTTCCATGCCCTGGTATATCTCGGTATCTTCATGGAAATAGTCGATGAAGCGGTTTTCCACTTTCAATTGCGAAATACCGACGCCACTGACCACCAACATCAATACTCCAACAACGAGAATCGGCAGACCAAAGCGCTCTGTCGCCACCGCGAAATAGCGGGTAAACGATGCCGACTCATCCGCACCGCCCTTTTCCTCTTTCGGTGCCAGCAGCATCAGCAGGCAGGGCAGCACCAGAAAACTGAGGATTAACGCCACCACCACACCGATGGTCATCATCCAGCCAAAATCAATCACCGGACGTATACCGCTCACTACCAACGAGGCAAATGCCACCAGGGTCGTCAGCGAGGTATAGATACAGGGGCGCGCCATCAGCGACACGGTATTGGCCACCCGTTGCATCTGACTGGCCGCCGGGTCGGTTGCCGACAGCTCACGGTAGCGCACCACCAGATGGATATTGATCGCCAGAGTCAGAATCAGCAGCAGGGCGACGAAATTGGCCGAGATCACCGTCAGCCGCCAATCCAGCCAGGCCAGCAAACCGAGCATGAACACAACTGTAAGCACGCAGTTCAACAGGGGAATCAACACCCAGCGCAGGCTGCGGAAAATCACCACCAACAGCACAACGATAAAGGCAAGAATGCCGCTGCCGAAAACCTTCAAATCGCTTTTCACGAAGTCGATCATGTCCACCGAAATCATCGGCACACCACCCAGGAACAGGCTGTCGCCGTTGCGGTACTTGGCCACAATCTCGCGGGCGGCGGCAACCAACTCTTCCTGCCGTTCATGCACCTCGGCGGTGTAGTCGTCCAGGCGTTGCTGGGCCTCAGCCAAGGCGGCCTCGGCACCGGGCTCGCCTTTTAATGACAGTGCCCGCTGCTGATCCCGTGCATCAACCAGTTCGTAAAACTTTTCGTCCCGCTGGAGGTTCACCTGCAGGGCCGTTGTGCTGCCATCAGGGCTGGTCAGCAATGAACGATAAATGGGGCTGGTGGCAAACTCCTGGCGGGCCATATCGATATCGGCCTGCCCATTAGCCAGGGTGGGAATATCGCCGGAGGTCACGTCTGACAATCCTACGGGAGGGCTCTGCAACAGCGGCACATCCAGGATCGAGTTCACCTGGGATACCCGCGGTAATGCCGCCAGGTCATCGCGCAATTTCGCCAAAGTTGCCAACTGCTCCGGGGCGAACAGGTCGCCCTCCGGCTGGAAGGTCACAATCAGAAACTCTTCCGTTTCATAGCGTTTGCTGATCTCCCGGTAGTACTCAAGGGATTTATCCCCCTCCAGCACCAAGGCCTCCGACGAAGCATCCAGCTTGAGATCAGGCAGGTGGCTGCCCAAAAACGCGATCAACGCCAGTAGCGCAACCAACACCCAGGGTGCCTTCGCCAAAACTACCCGCTGATACAATGTCGCCAACGTTGCACTCATTCCGCTTCCTTTATAGTTAAACACCAGGCCACGCCCGGGCTTTTAGTAGATATTCCGCTTGGTTGCGGCCGCACGCAGGGATTATTCGCCCCATCGCGGCAGCAAGGCCTGCTCAACCTCAAGGTGATCCAGCACCCGCGCCACCACAAAGTCCACCACCTCCGCAACGCTGTTTGGCTTGCGGTAGAACCCCGGCGAGGCCGGCATGATGGTCGCCCCCATTTGGCTGAGACTGAGCATATGCTGCAAGTGGATAGTGGACAAGGGCATTTCCCGGGTCACCAAAATCAATTGACGACGTTCCTTAAGCACCACATCTGCAGCGCGCTCTATAAGGTTATTACTGGCACCACAGGCAATCGCCGAGAGAGTACCCGTGCTCGCCGGGCAAACGACCATGCGCGTCGGTGCGCCACTGCCCGACGCGACCGCCGCCATCCAGTCTTCAGCACCGTGTACCTGCAACTGTTCCGGCTCGCATTGGTAGCGCTCGCACAAGTAGCGGTGCAAGGCAGCGGGCTTGGCCGGCAGTTTTTCCTCGGTCTCGGTGGCCACCACCAACAGCGCCGCCTTGGAGATCATAAAATGTACGCGACAGCCGGCCCCCAGCAAACATTCCAGCAAACGCAAACCATATTGCGCCCCCGAGGCACCGGTCATCGCCAGAGTGATGGCCTTCACACCGCACCCCCGCGCTCGCTCAGCGCCTGCAACACGCGCTGGTGCACACCACCAAAGCCACCGTTGCTCATAATCACAAGGTGGTCACCCGCTGCCAATTCCGCTGCCAGCTTCGTTACAGTGACCTCAAGATCACTGCTCAGGCTGGCCTTCACCGGGCTGTCCGCCAAAACACCCTCCAGCGACCAATCCAGCCCCGGCGGCTGATACCAGACAACCTCATCAGCATCGGCGGTTGAGGTCGCCAAGCGATCCTTATATATCCCCATACGCATGGTGTTGGAACGTGGTTCAATCAGCGCAACAATTCGACCGCTGCTACCTACACGGCCACGCAGCCCCTGTAGTGTGGTTGCGATGGCCGTGGGATGGTGGGCGAAGTCGTCGTAAACCGACACCCCGGCGACACAACCCAGCAACTCCATTCGGCGTTTCACGCCCTGGAACTTCGACAGCACTTCGCAGCTGGCCGCCACTGGCACCCCGACATGGCGCGCTGCCGCGATGACCGCCAGCGCATTGTGGACATTATGCAAACCGGTATGCAGCCATTCGACCCGGCCCTGCACCTGACCTTCAAAGCAGACATCAAAACAGGAAAAGTCAGCGCTGACATTTTGCACCTGCCACTGGGCACCACCCTCTCCGGCAAAGGCTTCGCACTCGCTCCAGCAACCCATCGCCAGCACCTCGTCTACCGCGGACACATTGTCAGGCACAATTATTCGGCCGATACCCGGAACAGTGCGCACAACATGGTGGAACTGCCGCTGAATGGCCGACAGATCATCAAAGATATCGGCGTGATCGAATTCGAGGTTATTAACGATCAGCGTTCGCGGTCGGTAATGGACAAATTTTGAGCGCTTGTCAAAGAACGCACTGTCGTACTCATCGGCTTCGATAACGAAGAAGTCCGAACCGCCAAGCCGGGCCGACAGGCCAAAGTCGGCGGGCACCCCGCCAATTAAAAACCCTGGCTGATAACCGCAGCCCTCCAGTACCCAGGCCAGCATACTGCTGGTGGTCGTTTTGCCGTGGGTACCCGAGCATGCCAACACCCAGCGCCCCTGCAAGACCTGTTCGCTGAGCCACTGGGGGCCAGAGGTATAAGGAAGGCCGCGATCGAGCATCGTCTCAACAGCGGGATTTCCCCGCGACATGGCATTACCCACCACCACCAAATCCGGCGCGGGATCAAGATGCTCGGCCTTATAGCCCTCCATCAATTCAATGCCCTGGGCCTCAAGCTGAGTGCTCATCGGCGGATAGACATTGGCGTCGGAACCGGTGACCCGATGTCCCAGCTCCCGGGCGAGAATGGCGACCCCACCCATAAACGTCCCGCAAATTCCTAATATATGTATGTGCATGGCATCACTAGTCGGCTAAACCTGCTGGCATGGTATCACCGCAACCCCTTCGACTCTACGCTGACCAAAGGCCGCCAACGCCGACCCCGGCAACCCCGCAATGAATGAAAATGGGGCATTTTCTCGACGAAGGGCCTGCTATAAAAACGGACATATGCTTCAAAAAGTCGCACCGAGAACATTCGGCAACACACAATCGGCAGTCACTTTGCCACTGTGGAATATACCTACCCGCAAAAAAGTGTGATCCATTCGACATAAATATTACTTATTTTTCCGCGGCAAATTCGCCCCATTATTTTCCATCGTCGAGATCAACACGTCACACCCGGTGTTTTTTCGCACCACAAAAAAACAAACACGCAAATTCCATACATTTTCCGGCACCGCAAAAAAGCGGCAAATTTTTTACGTCTTTTACGCAATTTTGGATCAATTCCCGCGTTTTTTTTCTCTGGCACAGCGGTTGCTATTACCCATTTGCGCCCAACTTGAACACGGAGAGCGCTTGTAAGCCAGCGATAAAGAACACGGTCACGATTCACTAAAAGTGTAAATAACAGTACTCCAAATGTGTCCGCATACAAAAAGGCATGACAAGGAAATACCGCAATTTGCGGGCGTAAGAACGCCGAAACAGGCGACCCAACTTTGGTATTGGAGTATTGAAATGGTTATCAAAAATCTATTTTCACGGCGCACCGCAAGCGCTCTGTTACTCACCGCCGCCAGTGCTACCGGCTCACAGCTCGCCAGTGCGGAATTGTTCAACACGGGCAAAGTCCTCGCCACCGGTGGGGTAAGTATGATCGATGGCGCAGGCGGCGGTGGTATCACACCCTGGGCGACCATCACCGGCTACGCCACCCGCGACGGTATTAACGGCGACGTGCATTATACCTACGCTAACCTGCCCAACTACGCACTGAACTCGCTGGGTGTGGCGGTGGGTTTCTGGGACCGCTTCGAGCTGTCCTACACCAAACAAATCCTTACCACCGGCTCGACATTTAACACCGTTGGTCTGGTCACCGACACCACCAGCAGCGCAGGCGGCGGTGCCGCCGGCGAAGCCACCACCGCCGGTGGCGAGGGCGACGAATCCACGAACCCAGGTATCGAGCCATTCAACACCACCATTAAAATGGATGTTTACGGCGCGAAAATCCGCGTGTTCGGTGAAGCCATTTACGACTCGGACAACCTTATCCCCCAGGTGGCGATTGGTGCTTTTTACAAGGACAATGAAAACACTGATCTGCTGAAAACCCTGAAGGCCAATAAAGCCAAGGACTGGGAAGCCTATATCTCGGCGACCAAGATATTCTTCCCGATCAACACCCTGATCAACATCACCGCACGCTATACCTCGGCCAACCAAACCGGTCTTACCGGCTTTGGTGGCCCCGATGGCAACGAGAAAGAAATCCGCCCTGAAATATCAATTGCCTACCTGCTGCGCAAAGACACGGCAATAGGCATGGAGTGGGCCCAGCACGGTGACAACCTGACTGGCGAAAGCGTGCAACTCGGCTCCGTAGATGCCACCGAAGCCGGCCCGGCTCTTCAGGCCACTGGACTGGGTGGCCTCAGCGGCACCCTCACCCAGGACGAAAGCGATTGGTACGACGCATTTATCGCTTACTTCCCCAGCAAAAACCTGTCGATAACAGCGGCCTACGCGATGCTCGGCAATATCACCATCACGCCGGAGCAACACGGCTTTTACCTGTCTCTCCAGGCCAGCTTCTAAGCCCGGTTTAGCATTGAGACTCATTAGGAGATTGCCATGAAATCAACACTTAGAAATATCGTTATAAGCGGCGCTATCGCCCTCGCGACTACCAACTCAGCCTTCGCGCAAACCGGGCAAACACGGACCCTGCCCGGACTGGACTCCGACGCACTGGAACAGTGGGGCGGTGAGGAAGGCATCCGCAATTGGGTAGAAAGCCTGTTCTACTACATTATGCTGGATAACCGCATCAACCATATCTTCCGCGAATTCGGCAACATCGAGCGGCAGATTTTCCTCAACACACAGTTGGAACAGTTGGTACTGGGTGGCGACGTCGAGTACCAGGGGGCCAGCATGGAAGCCGCCCACGCCGATCTCGGCATTACGGTCACGCAGTTTAACGCCGTGGTAGAGGCGGCTTACAACGCCTGCGAACGCATTAACGTGACCTATGAAGCCTGCAACCAGCTGATCGCTGCACTGGCTCCTTATGAGCGCGTCATTGTTACCAAGTAACAGTCCGTGACATTTACAAAATCACAAGGTACACCATGAGTGATATGCATTTTTCTCCAGCAACTTTGGCGCCCGCAAGGGGCGCCCTTTTTTCCAGACTTGAACTGTCGAGTCGCTACCGGAGGACACTTCTAACACTACTATTATGCACTGGATGCCTGCTCAAGCTTTCGCCTGCTCAGGCATTTGAACTTTACAAAACCTTTCAAACACCCGACCTCTTCCTTGCAGAAGTGTTTAGCAATGACGTTCCCCAGGTCAAGGTACTGATGCTGAACAGTTCGTCCCAGCAACAAATCAGCGCGGTGTTTAATCGACCTTTCCCCCAGCAGCGGGTGCGCTATTGGGAGAAAGCCGGGCGCAGCGTGTGGATCTTCGACGACATCGGCAAGGAGGGCTATGTCCCCACCACCTGCGGTTTCGTTGTTGAAAACAATGCAATCAAACAGGCGAAAGTCCTGATCTATCGCGAATCTCGCGGCGAACAGGTTGGCGAAGATGCCTTCCTCAACCAACTCAAGGGCGCCAAAGCAGCGGGCAATAAGCTCGACGTGCAAGTGGACAATATCACCGGTGCCACTCTCTCAGTAAAAATGATGGAACGCATGGCTAGAACCGCGCTCGCGCTTGCAGCGCTGCGGTAGCACATGGGTCAAGGAGAAAACAATGTCCAGTTCTGGCAGCAGTCTCGCAGAGAAAATCGACCTGAAGTTAGCGGAAACGGAGGCTTCTATGCCTCCCACCGCGCAACCGGTCGCGAAGGCTAGATCAAACACCAAAAGGAAAGCCAAACGAAATCTGCAGCAGACCCTGCGCAGCTTTCACCAACGCGGCGGCCTGTTCGCCTTTTTCTTTATGGCCTGGCTGGGCTTTAGCGGCATTCTGCTCAACCAAAGTGCCGACTGGGGGCTCGACGCTATCCGCGTAAAAGCCAGCAGTATCATGGCCTTTTATGGCCTGCACACCGAGCCGCCGAAATTCGGTTATTTCTCCGGGGACGCCTGGCTGGTGCCAACGCTGGAAAATACCGTGGTCAACGGCGAGCTCGCCGAGGAACACATTCCCTCACCGCTTGGCATGGTCAGTATTGGCAGTGACGATGCCGAATTGATTTTCATCGCCAACCACGACAGCCTGAGCATATTCACCCCGGACGTGAAACGTCTCGACAAGCTGAGCGGCTATATGCTGCCACTGGGTCAAATTCGCCGCATTGGTGCCCACAACGGTGGCATGGTAGCGCTACAGGGCGAGTCGGTTTATCTCAGCACCGATGGTATCTCCTGGGAAACCTACGCCGGCAACGGTAGCGATATTACCTGGTCCGAGACCTCGCCACTGCCAGAGAACATCGTCACACAGAGCTTACCCCACGCCCGACCCAGTGTGGCGCTGGAGCAGCTCCTGATCGACCTCCACAGCGGTCGCCTGTTCGGCAAGCTGGGCGCGTATTTCGTCAATCTGGTTGGCATTGTGTGTATCTGGCTGTCGGTCAGTGGGGTCTGGATGATGTGGCGCACTCAGAAAATGCGCAACAACCGCAGCAAGAACTAGCTCCTGAATTCTAACTGACGTCCTGCCGCCGCCTGAATCGCGCGGCGGCATCGTCAAGACCTAGCGATTCGTCCCCTCCTGAAGCCCGAGGACTGCAACCATGTCTGCTGACACCACCAAACCCTATCGACTGCTCTACCTCAGCGCCATTGCCACCGCCGTGATTGGCATGACAATCGCCTGTGACCTACACGCCGACGATAGTACTGCAACGCGCAAAATCAAACTGGAGCACTTCAAGGCCAGCCCAAAAACCCTCGGAGTCAAAACCGGCGGCACCGTCGAATGGTTTAACCAGGACGGCTTGACCCACTCGGTAGAACTGGAGGGCCAAACCCTTCAACGCATGCCTGCCAACAGCAGCTTTCGCTATCAGTTTAATGTGCCTGGCACTTACAGCTACCAGTGTGGGATACACGGCTCCATGCGCGGACAAATTGTTGTCGCCGACTCTATTCCCGCCGCGACATCCCACAGCAACTATCGCGACGGCATGAGCAGCGCCACCGCTCGAAGCAAGCCGAGCAACACCGTCAAACCTCATCGCGCCGCGCACACCGAGCTCGGTGCGCAACAACAATACAACGACCCGGCACCCTACCAGCTTCAGCCGGAAGCCATTGAGCGGCGCAGTGCAACGCCGCCAAAGGCCTACCCCGGCCCCACGTCTCCTGCAGCTACCCCGGCCCCGGCGAAAAACCAGGGCGTGGTAAAAATAGTCGATTTCATGCGTTTTGAACCCACAGTGATCAGCGTGAAGGCCGGATCAACAATACGCTGGGAAAACGAAGATGGCTCCAACCATATGATCCTGATTGATGGCAAAAAAGGCCCGCGAATTCGTCACGGTGGACACTATGAAACCGTGCTGACTACCCCTGGTGAACACGACTATATCTGCGCGATGCACGGCAAGAAAATGAGTGGCAAAATTATTGTGACCCCTTAGCTCTCAGGGTAAAGTCGGCGGGCAAGAGACGATTGAGCAGTAAGCCCTTTACCCATTGCTGAAGCGTCGTTCTGCGCGTGCTGCGCCTATATTGATGGCTTGGCATAAAAAAGCACGACGCACCTCAGTCAGAAGAAGTGTCGAGGCAAAAAAAAAGCCCCGACAATGCGGGGCTCGAAACCCGGCCGGAGCTTCTCCAGCCGGTAGTGGAGTATTTAGAAAGACACTCCCATCCACACCCACAGCTTATTGGTGTCTACGCCGAAGTCATCGGCGGAATAAGCGGCATACTTGATCCCGGCGTTGTAACTCTTGGCAAACTTGCGGCTGTATACCACGTCAATTTCGCTACCGTAATCGGACATCGTCGGTGTATCTTCGTCGGCGCTGAATTCGTGGTACACCAGCCCCCACTGCCCACCAGCCAGGCTGCCACCTACACTGGCATAGAGATCAACAAGGCCGGCTCCCGGCGTGCCAATAAACAGGTCTGCCCAGCCGTTAAATTTGTGCAAGGTGGCCAGAGGCGTGGCAAAGCCTACCGTGCCATCATCAGAACCAAGGACTTCGTAGCCAATTTTAGTGGTCAAGCCACCCGCAACGACGCCGCCCTCTAACAACATGTAGCTGGTATCCGCATCACCTGCTGCCGACTCGGCCGACTGAGTAGCGTATTCCGCGGCATAGAGAAACTTCGTATCACCGGAGGCCTTGGCACCTTTGAGGCTGACACCCACGGTGTCCAGTCCGTTCTCTGCGGGAATATCCAGCTCCAGCATATAGGCGTAGGCCGTTACCTTGCCAATTGCTGTGTCGTAGGCCACGTTCATGAAATGGTCCTTGGAATCCAGATCCGCTGCCTCGGCAAAGATACGGTTACGCTGCTCGACATAGCCGTAGTTCAAGGTCAGTTTTTCACTGGGCTGATAGCTCATGGTCAAACCATCAAAGGTTTGACGATCTTGGCGCCAGCCAACATGACCGATAAAACGATGACCGTCATAGGTAATTACCTGACGCCCTAACTTAGCCACGAAGCTACCGCTTTTATATTTTACAAACGCCTGATCCAATTCAGTGGTTTCAGGATCGGCAATAACAGAATACTCTCCCGGGTTATAACCGGCGGGGCCGACCGTATAGTCACCCTCACCTGCCACAATGCGACTGTCTTCAAATTCCAGCGTGGTCGAAAAACCGTTCACGCTTCCCGAGTTGTAACCCAGCTTGGTGCGTAAGGTTAACGCTGTAGCGTCATCGGTCGCAGCGTTGTCATCTTCCACAGACTCGTAACGCAGACGCAAATCGCCATAGACTTTTCCCTCTGCCAGCGCCTCGCTAACAGTCTCTGCCCCTTGGGCCGCCGACATGGCGCTCAACAAAAAAATCGACGCGCTCAGCGCTTTCAGTTCAAAGGATTTCATTTAATTCTCCTGGTATGTCATACAAAATTTGTCGAAATTACTCTGCAATATTCCAATAGGATTCTTTCGGGACTTACGCTTGTGGCAATTCGCAGTAGCGATTTTTCTCATTACCGGTATCGCCTTTCGCACCACTCTTACTCCATCATCCCTATTGCAACCGATATGCCATATATCAATATCGCGTATTATTTTTTATTTTCTTTTTATTTCAGTTAGTTACAAAAACAGGCAAAAAATACGCATCAATTTTTGGACAAAACGCCTTTATATAGTGCGTATAGATTCTTTTCCTATGAATCATTAAATGGCTAACGCGCCCCATTTTGAGCCTTCAGCCAGTTGCTCATTGGGGGCATGGCACAGAGAACAATCAGCGCCGCGCAGGCAAAAAAACACCAGGAAGGAGATAAACGAGAAGCGGAAAAACACTTTATAGAAAAGAGGCAAACCAGAGGAGAAAAGCCCTGAGAAACAGGGCAAGAAATGCTACGTCGGCAAAGGGGATCAGCAACCAGGGCGCCCTAGCGGGCCAGGCTCCACAGCAACGCCAGGGTCAACACAAAGGATACTCCCTGCCAGAAACGCAGAGGATTGCGGTGAATCAAGGGCTGATACTGACGCTTGTCATAGACCGGGTTGGGCCGCTGCAAATCCTGCACAAACTCAGCAATATCGTGATAACGCAGTTCGGGGGAAATACTTAGCGCACGCTTCAAAGCGCTGTCCAACCAGAGTGGGATATGGGGATTGTACTGGCACGCCGACACATACTGCAGGCGCGCGAAAGCTGCTGCCGACTGACATTGCTCAAGCCGACCGTCGTAGACAGGCCTGCCGGTCAGCATTTCATAGATAATCACCGCAAGAGAAAACTGATCGGCCCGCGGCCCTGGTTTACGCGCCAACACATGCTCAGGGGCAGAGTACTGCGCCGTGCCCAGTACCCGGTCTCGCTCCACCGGCGAGGCAATTTCCGCCAGCCCCGCCACATGGCAGCTACCGAAATCGATAATTCGTACACTGCCATCGCGGGCGACCAAAATATTATCGGGTTTGATATCCTGATGCAGGGTGTCGCGACGATGCATGGCCTGCAAGCCTTTGGCAATCACCACCACCAGGCTGATCGCATCACTGACCGCCGGCTTGCGGTGAGACTTCATCCACTCGCCAAGGGTTTCACCGTCGATATATTCCGCCAGATAGTACAGCGATGTTGGACGCTGGGGCGGCTCCACCACCTTCACCACCGCCGGGTGGTCGATGCGCTTCGCGATCCAGCTTTCCAGCACAAATCGCTCGATATAGGCCGCGTCGTCGATAAAATTCGGTGACGGGGTTTTCATCACGTAATATTTATCGGCGGTGGCATCGTAGACCTTATAGAGCTGGCTGCGCGGACTGGCATGAAGCTCGGCCTCAACCACCAATCCATCGAGAACCGCCCCGGCCTGCAATGGCGGCGGGAATGGTAGTTCGGTCAGCTTGCGATAGACATCATCGGCGTCCGCCAAGGGCAAGCCATCCACCACCAACAGCTGACAGCTCAGATTGTCATCACTGCCTGCGCCAAGCGCCGCGGCGATCAACGACTCACAGGCCGCACTCAAGTGTTCACCGTGAGCAAGAATGATGCGAGTCATCTCCTCGCCACTCAAGCTGTCGTGAATACCATCGGTGGTCAACAGGAAAATGTCGCCGCAACTGATATCCACTGCCCGGTAATCAACATCGAGATTTATATCCAGCCCCATCGCGCGGGTCAGGTAAGCCTGATTTTGATTGATACGCCGCGCGTGATCCCGGGTAAGCTGCTCCAGATGACCATCGCGCAGACGGTAAATTCGGCTGTCACCAACATGGAATAGATGGGCAACCTGGGACTTGAATACCGCAATACTCAGGGTAGAGACATAGCCTTTTTCCGCCTGGGCGTAACCCTGCCCCTGAGCAAAGAGCCAACGATTCAGCGCGTTCAACACCTGCTGCGCCGAACGCTTCACCGACCAGGAATCCGGAGTCGAGTAGTAATCACTGAGAAAGCCGGTGACACAACTCTCCGCCGCTTCCTTGCCAGCTTCCGCCGCTGACACGCCGTCGGCAATTACTGCCACCGCACCCTTGGTGGTCAGCGACTGATCTTCGGGCACACAAATGCCAAGACTATCTTCATTTAACGGTTTTTGCCCAGCGCTGCTGCGCTGGGCAATACTGAGTTGAAGACCACCATCAAGATGCAAGAGGGCTTCTCCGGTTAGCGCGTCAGCATCAATCAGCTGACTTCAATCAAGGCAACACTGCCGTCTTCATTGTACTCAGCGATATGACCTTCGGGCTCTTCCATAAACTGCACCCCAAGAAAGACCACCGCCGCACAGCAGGCTATCACAATAAAGAATGTTGAGGAGCTGACAAAGCTCAGCGTTGTCAGGAATATCACCGCACCAACGTTACCATAGGCACCGGTCATTCCCGCAATCTGGCCGGTCATACTGCGCTTGACCAGCGGCACAATTGCAAATACCGCACCTTCGCCGGCCTGCACAAAAAAGGAACAGCACATGGTTGCGACAACCGCCAACCAGATCGGCCACGCACTGGTGATCTGACTCAGCACCAGATAGCCCACTGTCAGCCCGGCGATCAAAATCGTCAGTGAACGGCGGCGACCGAATCGATCTGACATATAACCGCCACTGGGACGCGCCACCAGATTCATAAAGGCAAAACCGGAGGCCAGCATACCGGCGGTCACCGCACCCAGATCAAAGGTTTCCATAAAGAACAGCGGCAGCATCGACACCACAGCCAACTCTGAGCCGAAGGTCGCCAGATAGGCCACGTTCAGAATCGCCACCTGCTTGAATTTGTACTTCTGCATTTCCGGGATCGGAACGTTGTTCAGTACATCGCTATTCACCCGTAAAATTTGACTGACCTGAAATACAAACAATACCGCCAACACCACGTAGAGCGCGATGGCCGCAACATCATTGAGCAAACCCAGGTTGGTCGGCGACAATTTCCAGGTCAACACCGCCAGTGCGGCATACATTGGTACACACATCGCAATGTAGAACACCAGATCACGCTTGCTGGTTACTACCAACCCACCGCTTTTCTTCGGTTTGAAATACGTGGAGCCTTTGGGAGTATTACGCGCACGCCAGTAAAAGAAAAAACCATATAACAGGGCAACAACGCCGGTACTGGCAATGGCATAGCGCCAGCCATCATCACCGCCATAGATCAACGCCAGGGTCGGCAAGGTCATTGCGGCCGCTGCAGAACCGAAGTTTCCCCAGCCGCCGTAAACACCCTCAGCCAAACCCACCTGGCGAGCGGGAAACCACTCACCCACCAGACGAATACCGATAACAAAGCCGGCGCCGATAAAGCCCATCAGGAAACGCAACAGTGCGATCATTTCGTAACTGTTGGCGAAGGCGAAAGCAATACACATTACCCCGCCGGATACCAGCAGCGCGCTGTAGATAATACGCGGCCCGAACCGATCTACTAACATACCCACTATGACGCGCGCGGGAATCGTCAATGCGACGTTCAGGATCATCAAGGCTTTGACTTGCTGCCCGGTTAAATCAAACGCCTCTTTAATAGAAGCCAGCATCGGTGCGTGGTTGAACCACACAACAAAGGTTAAAAAGAAGGCAAACCAGCTCAAGTGCAACAAGCGGATTCTTTCCTGCTTGAGATCGAGCACATTTAATGTAGAAGTAGACATAGCAGCTCCGAACAGCGAGACCAAATTAAAAACACAATGGCTCGACAAGAGCAAAGGCTGTGCCAAGGCGTCGCACAAAAACCATAACCCATTGTTTTTTCTTAATTTAATTTACCATAAACGACACATTTGCACCGCAATGACGCATTAGCTCGAGAGCCTGATAGCCACTCTCGCCCCACCGACGCACCACCATGGGTCACGACGCCCCAGCAAATCCCAAATGCACCAGCAACCACTCGCACTACAACGAACCATGACAGTGCATAAAACGAACAATATCTTTTAAAAACAACAGCTTAAATAACGATCTATTGTGTGGCACAGGTCTTGCTTTGACTTTGGGCAACGCCACCACGTTCAACTCCATGCCTGGCACAAAGCGGACACGCCCAAGGGCATCAAAGATCTAAAGGAAGTAACCATGAGCAACCCACAACGCCTGTTGATAGTCGGGAATGGCCCGGTCGGCCATCAGTTCCTGGAGTCCATCGTCGAAAGCGGCAAGGCTGGCAATTTCGATATCACCGTTATCGGCGAAGAACCCCGCGCCGCCTACGACCGCGTGCACCTCACCGCCTGGTTCGAAACCCGCCAAGCCGAATCGCTGAATATGGTGGCTGAGGGCTTTTATGCAAACAATGGCATTAAGGCGCAAACTTCCGAAAAGGTCGTGAGCATAGATCGCGCGGCTAAGGTGGCTACCACCGACCTGGGCAACACCTACCCCTACGACAAATTGATCCTGTCTACCGGCTCATACCCCTTTGTGCCACCGGTGCCGGGTCACGACCGTGAAAACTGCTTTGTCTACCGTACTATTGAGGACCTCGAAGCGATCACCGCCGCGGCCCAAAACGCCAAGGTCGGCGCTGTTGTCGGCGGCGGCCTGCTGGGTCTTGAAGCCGCCAAGGCGATTATGGATCTTGGACTGCAAACCCACGTTATTGAATTCGCCCCACGCTTGATGGCCGTTCAGGTCGACGACGGCGGTGGCAACCTTCTGCGCCGCAAAATCGAAGACCTCGGCGTGAAGGTACACACCCAGAAAAACACCCAGAATATCGGTGACGGCGAAAACTGCCTGCACAAGCTGAGTTTCGCCGATGGCGAGGAACTGGAAACCGACATTCTGGTATTTTCCGCAGGCATTCGCCCCCAGGATGCACTGGCACACCAGTGCGCGCTTGAGGTAGGTCAGCGCGGCGGCATTGTGATTAACAACAACTGCCAAACTTCCGACGACGATATCTACGCCATCGGTGAGTGCGCCCTGTGGAACCAGCGTATTTTCGGTCTGATCGCGCCCGGCTGGGATATGGCCCGTGTTGCCGCAGACCACGTTCTCGGCGGTATTGAAGGCAAACAGTTCAACGGCGCAGACATGAGCACCAAGCTCAAGCTGATGGGTGTCGATGTAGCATCCATTGGCGACGCCCACGCCAATACGCCAGGGGCAAAATCCTACACCTATATCAACGAGCAGACAGAGGTGTATAAAAAAATCGTCGTCAGCGAGGACGGCAAGCACCTGCTGGGCTCAGTACTGGTTGGCGACGCCGAGGACTACGGCAACCTGCTGCAATTTGCGCTGAACAAGATTGAACTGCCAGAACACCCCGAGGCGATGATTCTGCCCAATCTCGACGGCAGTGCCAGCGTCGGTCTCGGTGTCGATGCACTGCCCGATGTCGCCCAAATCTGTAGCTGTAACAACGTCAGCAAGGGCGATATCTGCGCGGCCGTACAGGGCGGCGCCATGACCGTAGGCGACCTAAAAGCCTGCACCAAGGCGGCAACCACCTGCGGCGGCTGTACCGCGCTGGTCGGCCAGGTACTGAACGCCGAGCTGACCAAGCTGGGTGTAGAGGTCAACACCGACCTGTGTGAACACTTCCCCTATACTCGCCAGGAGATTTACCATCTGGTCCGCGTCGGTGAAATCAAAACCTTTGACGAGCTGATCAGCAAACACGGCAAAGGCAAGGGCTGCGATATTTGCAAACCCACCGCCGCGTCAATTTTCGCCTCCTGCTGGAACGACTATATTCTCGAGACGTCCCACGCCGGCCTGCAAGACACCAATGACCGCTTCCTGGCGAATATGCAGAACAACGGCACCTTCTCAGTGGTGCCGCGCATGGCTGGCGGCGAAGTCACCCCCGACGGTTTGATTGCCGTGGGTAGCGTCGCCAAAAAATACAATCTCTATACCAAAATTACCGGTGGCCAGCGGGTCGACCTGTTTGGCGCCACCGTCGATCAGCTGCCGCTGATCTGGAAAGAGCTGATTGACGCTGGTTTTGAAAGCGGACACGCCTACGGCAAATCGCTGCGCACAGTGAAATCCTGCGTTGGCTCCACCTGGTGCCGCTACGGGGTTCAGGACAGCGTTGGCCAGGCCATTGATCTGGAAAACCGCTACAAAGGTCTGCGCTCTCCCCACAAACTGAAAATGGCGGTCTCCGGCTGTACCCGCGAATGCGCCGAAGCCCAGAGCAAGGACGTAGGCGTAATCGCCACCGAAAAGGGCTGGAACCTTTACCTCTGCGGCAACGGCGGCATGAAACCCCGCCACGCGGATCTCTTTGCCTCGGATATCGACACCGCCACCCTGATCAAATACGTCGATCGCTTCCTGATGTTCTACGTTCGTACCGCTGACCGCCTGCAACGCACCTCGGTGTGGATGGAAAACCTCGAGGGCGGACTGGATTACCTGCGCAAGGTCATTATCGACGACTCACTGGGTATCTGCGACGAACTCGAAGCCGAGATGCAGCATGTCATCAACAGCTACCAGTGCGAGTGGAAAACCACCATCGAAAATGAAGAGAAGGTCAAACAATTCCGCAGCTTCGTCAACGCCGAGCAGGGCGACAAGGAAATTGTTTTTGTTCAGGAGCGCGGCCAGATTCGCCCCGCCACTGATGAAGAGAAGCGACTCAACAGCAACCTGATCGCTGTGGCTTCCTGATCCACCTACAACACACGACCTACGGGCGCCAAGCGCGCCCGCAGTAAAGAACGGAGAAATACCCGATGAGCTGGACAACAGTTTGCTCGCTTGACGACATTCTACCCAACGCCGGTGTAGCTGCACTGGTGAACGACACCCAGATCGCCCTGTTTCGTGTCGACGACAAGGTCTACGCCCTGGCCAACAAAGACCCCTTCAGCAATGCCAATGTGCTGTCGCGGGGCATTGTCGGCAATCTGCAAGACACACTGGTAGTCGCCTCCCCCATCTACAAGCAGCATTTCAGTCTTGAAGCAGGTACCTGCCTTGAAGACGATACCGTCTCTGTGCCCTGTTACGCAGCGCGCACCGAGGGTGGCCTGGTGCAGGTCCAGATTTAAACACGCACCACTTCAAGGATTAGTCTCCCCTTTGCCGGCTGCCCCCTTTGCGGGGCTGTCGGTTTTTTAACCTCCTTTGGTATTCCCGGCCTGTGCGGTTTATAATCTGCGCCAGTTTTCTCACTCTCACACTGATAAATGGAAGCCCATAATGAGCTATAACCAGATCCCGGCTGGCAAAGACCTGCCGAACGACATCTACGTCGCGATTGAAATCCCTGCCAATAGCAGCCCCATCAAGTACGAAATCGAAAAAGATTACGACGCACTGATGGTCGACCGCTTCATGGCTACCCCCATGTTCTACCCCGCCAACTATGGCTACATCCCCAACACCCTGTCTGAAGACGGCGACGCCCTGGATGTACTGGTTGTGACCCCTTACCCCGTAGTACCTGGCTCAGTGATCCGTGCACGTCCCATCGGCATCCTGAACATGAGCGACGAAGCAGGCAAAGACGCCAAGCTGCTGGCCGTTCCCCACGACAAACTGACGGTTCTGTACAAAGACGTTAAAGAGCCCTCAGACCTGCCCGAGCTGCTGATCCAGCAAATCGAGCACTTCTTTGAGAACTACAAAGACCTCGAAAAAGGCAAGTGGGTGAAAGTTGACGGCTGGGAAGGCAGCGAAGCCGCCCGCGCTGAAGTCATGAAAGCCGCAGCAGCCTACAAGGGCTGAGACGCTAGACGCTAGACGCTAGACGCTAGACGCTAGACGCTAGACGCTAGACGCTAGACGCTAGACGCTAGACGCTAGACGCTAGACGCTAGACGCGGAATAGTGTTCTGGTGATTCGAGGAAAGCTCCACTATTGGTGGGGCTTTTTTTGTGCCGGGGAAATGCTGGACGGGAGACGGAAGACGCGAAAACCCCAAAGCATCTGTCGCCTCTCGCCTCTCGCCTCTCGCCTCTCGCCTCTCGCATCTCGCATCTCGCATCTCCCGTCTCCCGTCTCCCGTCTCCCGTCTCCCGTCTCCCGTCTCCCGTCTCCCGTCCAGCGTCTCCCGCCTCGCCCAACGCATCATCCACCAAACCCTTGACCCCGTACCCTACTACAGGGTCTATGCTACAACTATCAGACTTAAATCCGTGGAGCCAACACTGTGAACACCTACCGCATCGGAGAACTGGCCAGCGCGCTGAGCTGTAGCGTGGAGACTTTGCGCTATTACGAACGCGAAGGGCTGTTAACGGCCACCGGCCGCAGTAGTAATGGCTACCGTTTTTACAATGAGGACGCGGTTCGCCAATTGAAGTTTATTCTTCGCGCCAAGGCCATGGGCTTCAGTCTGGAGGATATTCGCGAGCTGCTGGCGATCCGCGTTGATCCCAAGGCTGCCTCTTGCGGCGCGGTGCGGGATATTACGGAACACAAATTGCAGTGGGTAGAACATAAAATTGCTGAGTTGCAGCGCTTCCGCGATGCCCTTCAGCGCATGGTCAATGCCTGCTGCGGCGGCGATGTACCGGCTGAACACTGCTCGATTCTGCTGGCTCTGGACGATCAACACCCCATTCCCGGTAACGAGGAACACTCCCGTGACTAACTACTTGATGAGTTTTTACGACCTCAGCCTCGACGCAGCGCCCTATCTCGTGCTCGGTTTATTGCTCGCTGGCCTGATGCGGGCATGGATTCCCGAGGCCATGCTCAACCGCCAGCTGGGTAAGCCTGGCATCGGTTCAATTATCAAGGCCTCTATCATCGGCGCGCCGCTACCCCTGTGCTCCTGCGGAGTGCTGCCGGTCGCAATGGGGCTGCGCCGCGCCGGGGCATCAAAGGGATCAACGGTCTCCTTTCTGATTTCCACCCCCGAGACCGGAGTCGATTCCGTTGCCCTGAGCTACGGCCTGCTCGGCCCTCTGATGGCCGTAGTCAGGCCACTGGCGGCGGTCACCACCGCCATCACCGCCGGACTGCTGACTGGCTGGAGCGACGACAATCAGCCCCCCGCAGCACCTTCAACCAGTAGCTGCTGCGCCAGCAAAGCCAGCCCCGCCAGGGAAACCTGGCGCACGAGCCTGAACTACAGCTTTGGCAAGTTATTCGATGACATGCTGCCCTGGTTGCTGGTGGGTTTGCTATTTGCCGCCGCAGTGCAGGCCTTTGTGCCCCAGGCATGGCTGCAAGAGTGGGGACAAGGCCCGCTGGCAATGCTGGTCATGCTGGTGATTGGCATCCCGATGTATATCTGCGCCAGCGCCTCGACTCCCATAGCCGCGGGTTTTCTACTCGCGGGGGTCTCCCCCGGCGCGGTACTGGTGTTTTTGCTGGCCGGCCCCGCCAGCAATATTGCGGCGGTTGGCATGGTGCACAAGGAACTCGGCCGACGGGCTCTGTTGGCCTATCTGTTCGCCGTCGCCACAATGAGCATGTTATTCGGTCTGGGCCTCGACAGCGTACTGGCAAATACCAGCTTGAGCATTGACGTAACGGCAGGACACCAGCACGACATTGTGCCACTGTGGCTGAGTCTGACATGCTTGCTTTTGCTGGTCGTGTGCGCGATCAAACCGCTGCGACGAATGACCGTGGAGAAGGGACTACAGGCCGTTTGAGGGCCACGCCGCAGCACGCGGCGTGGGGGCCGGGGAATACTTCAGCCCGCGACCTTCGGCTTGGCCTGAAGCAGGCGCTGATACAACTTGGAGTTTTTGTGGATCGACTTGTGCTTGGCATAGGCGTCAACCGCCTTGTGCCAGGCGTCTTCACTGCCGTGGGCATTCAGCGAAAAACTGGTGCACACCGTCTTCTTTTCGACCTTGGAGGCCACACCAACCTGAAAAATAGGGGTCAGATTGCCGCTTTTCTCGGTTTTCAGCAGGTAGCTGATCCCGCGAACCGTGCCATCGGGCTTGAAACAGCGCTCTTCCTTGGTCTGTTCAAGGTATTCCCGCTGACGCGCTTCCAGCTCTTCATCCCGGGCAATCGCCTCTTTTTCGATCGCTTTCGCAGGGCGGCCTTCAAGACGCTTGCCGTCTTTTTTCAGCGAGAAATACTCCTGATAGAGTTCACCGGCGACAGTCCGCCTCACCCGATAGCCATAAAAGGCTTTGTTATCCAGTAACTTTACGCTCACAAGCACCTCCACCTTTGCGGTTGTGTGATATATGCGATGCGAATTGGCTACCGATTAATACAACTCGCCAGACGCAACGGCACAAAGGAATGCCACTGTAATGTAAACACTCTGACGAGATTATCAAGCCGCTAAGTTCGAACTGTGCGCCATTCACCCTTTTCAGCACATGGTGCTGCCAATCAGGGCACTTTTGCGCTCGGCGCGGTCTAATTTCCGATATTCTGATCCATATCGAGGGCTGGCTGGCTGACCGAAGGAACGCCGACCTGCCTGGCGGGCACTCCCGCAACGGTGGTATGGGGTGCCACATCGATCAGCACTACGCTGCCCGCAGCAATTTTCGCCCCCTCACCCACGTCGATTTTCCCCAGCACCTTGGCGCCGGCACTAATCAGCACCCCATCGCCAATCGTCGGGTGACGCCGCCCCGGACTGCGACCGCAGCCGCCCAGCGTGACCGAGTGAAGCATCGACACATTGTTGCCCACCACCGCTGTTTCACCGATAACGACTCCGGTTGCGTGGTCTACCATCACTCCGCAGCCGATAGTCGCCGCCGGATGAATATCCACGTCGAACACACTGGCAATACGGTTTTGCATAAACAGGGCCATTGACTCCCGGCCCTGCTGCCACAGCCAGTGGGCGATGCGATAGGCCTGAATCGCCTGAAACCCTTTGAAATACAGGAAGGGCATGCCGTAGTGGTCGCAGGCGGGATCGCGGTCGTAGTGGGCGCAGATATCTGCGGCAGCGGCCTGCAAAATAGCGCCATCACTGGCGAAGGCCTCGTGAAAAACATCCCGAATCAACATCGCGGGCACCGAGTCACAGCCCAATTTCGCGGCGATATGAAAGCTCAAGGCCGCCGCAAAGCTGTCGTGATTCAAAATACTGGCATGATAAAAGCTGGCCAATACCGGCTCATTACGGCCGAAGTCCCGGCCTTCTCGCTGCATTTCTTCCCAGAGTTGGTCCACTGTTAAACTCACAAACCCACTCCCTCAGACAATAACGGCACATAGGCCGATGGGTACGCCGACTCCGGCACAATAACATAGCGTTGGTAGAGCTCGTACAACCGCGCCAGCACCACCTCTTTTAACTCGACATCCCGCTGGCGCAGCAGAGTCCGCAACAGCCCCTCATCGTGCATTGCCTGACAGCGCGCCGCCAGAGGTGCGTAGCTGAGATGCCAGCGCTCCGGCGCAATGCCGCCGAAATCACAGGCGTAGGGGCGAAAAAAACCATAGCCGGCGCCGTGGGCGAGCTGGTCGTCCAGCCACCGGTGCAGGGCACCAAAGGGGCCGTCAGGCGCGACCTCTTCCGGGGTAAGCTGAACCTGATAATCTGCTGGCACCGCCGCGGCGTCATAGACATCGATGTCACTGCCCCAGTGATGGCGCGAGGCACCGGGCAGAGCCGACCAACGCATAATGCAATCGATCAGGGCATCGCTGTCGAGATCGGCGAACCTGACCGGGCAGCCCTCGCTGTCCAATAATGTTCGCTCTCCCCTCGCCTTGGCGTTCCAGATACGACACTGGCGATCGAAACTGCGAAATCCACTGACAATTTGCAGATCAAAGCCGGCATTGGCCGCGTCGGCACGCAGCGCCTGGAACGGCGCTACAATGGCGTTGTGCACCGGCGGACCAAGAACCGCTACCATCGCGCGATCATCGCAGCCGGTGAGCAATTCAGGGGTGATGCGGAAATCGATCATGGAGGTGGAGCATCCCTTGTGTGTCGTAAGGGTAACGCTAGCGCAAAAACTGTCATAATAGAACCGCCCGAAGGTATCCAGTGAAATCAGGAGTTGAAATACTGTGGATTCAAGCACCTCATCATACAAAAAAGTGGCATTGGCACTGGGCAGTGGCTCTGCTCGGGGCATGGCCCATATCGGGGTGATCCAGCGACTCGGCGAGCTGGGCATCAAGCCCGACATTATTGCCGGGACCTCTATTGGCTCGGTCATCGCCGCCTGCTACCTCACCGACCACCTGGAGGACTTTGCCGAGTGGATTCAGTCGCTGAGCAGTGCTCAGGTGTTTCACTACATGAGTATCAGCCTGACCGCCACCGGGGGCGTCGCCCACGCGACGCGGCTGATCGAACACTTTATGGCTGAATACGGCAATCCGAACATCGAAGACCTGGACATGCCCTTCGCCGCGGTGGCCACCGACCTGATTCGCGGCCGCGAAGTCTGGCTACAGCGAGGTTCGCTATGGGAAGCTGTGCGTGCCTCAATGGCCATTCCCGGCATTCTCACCCCGGTGGCCTATAACGAGTCGTGGCTGGTTGATGGCGGTCTGGTTAACCCGGTACCGGTATCGGTGTGCCGGGCACTGGGAGCCGACATCATTATCGGCGTAGACCTCAACAGCGACCTGGTGGGACGCAAAAAGGTCGATCGCGACGCCAAGGCACCCAATTCCACCGAGGCCGACAATATGCCGGAAGAGGATCTGGTCGAAGAGGAAGAGAGCGAAGAGGAGACCTCCCCCGCCGAAAACGACGAGGAATCCCAACTGGCCGCCGCATTCAGCCGCTTTGCCAGCAGCGTAAAGGAAGCCGCCGCTAACTGGCGCAGCACACCGAGCGTGAAAAAGCCCGAGCCCCCCGGCACCGTGGGCGTGATGATGAGTGCTATCAATATTATGCAGGACCGAATCACCCGCTCGCGCCTTGCCGGTGAGCCCGCCGACATTATGTTGTGGCCGCGACTGGGGCATATCGGCCTGCTCGATTTTGGCGACGCTGCCGAGGCCATCGCCGAAGGGCGTGACGCCGTCGACCGGATGCTTCCCGCGATTCGTCACGCCTTTGACGCCGAGGGCGATCTGCGCATCGCCGCTCCCGCACCCGAGGGCGACGAGGACTGAATGGCCAAGCTCACTGACACAACAGCCCCAGAGCACTACCTCTGCGATATCGACGACATCGCCGACCCCGGCGCCAAGGGCCTGCGCCTGGGTGACCGTTCATTGTTCGCGGTGAAACAGCGGGGCGAGGTCTATGTTTACCAAAACCGCTGCCCCCATATCGGAGTGGAACTGCATTGGCAGGAAGACCAGTTCCTCGATATCGATGAGACCCTGATTCAGTGCGCGACCCACGGCGCACTGTTTATCATCGAAACCGGCGAATGCGTCTCGGGCCCCTGCATCGGCCGCAGCCTTGAAGCAGTCACCAGCAGGGTCGACAACGGCAAACTGTATCTGGTTGAAAACGCCGATTAATCTACCGACACCGGCAGCGAATGGCTTAAACGCATCTCGCTAGTGGTAATTTCTGCGCGGTAGGCGAGCAGTTTTACCCCTGCCGCCTCGGCGCGGGCGAGCGCGTCGCGGTAGGCCGGGTCGATCGCCCCGGCCGCTTTCACCCGATCGATACCCCGGTGTAATACCGCAAAAAACAATACCGCAGACTGCCCGGCCTCGACCCACCCTCGCAGCTCATCAACATGCCGCAGCGCCCGACTACTGGCCGCATCGGGAAAGCGGCCACACCCCTCGGCATCGAGCAAGGTCACCGACTTCACTTCCATATGGCAGTCCGGCAGACCCTCACTACGCAATAAAAAATCAATGCGGCTGCCGGTTTCCGTCTTTACCTCTCGTCGAAAGCTGCGGTAGTGCGCCAGCTCCGTCAATCCCGAACTGCCCAGGGCCTCGCCGACCAGATTATTGGCCAGGGCCGAATGGATGCACACCGGCTGGTCATCCACTTCAACCAATTGCCACGTATAGGGGTATTTGCGTTTGGGATTATCGCTTTGACTCAGCCACACTCGGCTACCCGGCTCGGCGCAGCCGGTCATCGCTCCGGTATTGGGGCAATGAACGGTAACCTCACTGCCGTCTGCCAACACCACATCGGCAAGAAAACGCTTATAACGCCGCTGCAGAGTGGCGGGAATTAAATCACTTGGCCATTTCACAACTACCACAACCTCTCGCGGTGAACACAGGCCAGACTATCGCTGACATATCCGCGATGATTGCAGATTGGCAGGCGAAGCTCCACACTGTTGTGTCGAACTCGCAAATTTAGGACTCGATCTGACCAATGGTAAAAAAGATCCTGCTTGTTATTGGCCTGTTACTCCTGTTGATAGTGGCCGCCACCACAACCCTGGTGATTCGCCCGGACTTACTGCGGGGAGCAATCGCCAGTGGCGCACAGCGTTTTGCCGGTCTCGACTTGCACATCGCCGACATACAAAGTCATACATCGCCGGTGCGACTGGAAATTCGCGGCGTCAAACTGGCCAACCCCAGCTGGCCGGAACCCAAGTTGCTCAGTCTTGAGCACCTGACCCTGACCCTCAGCGAAGTGCCTTTTGGCGAAAAGCCTTTTTGGTCACTCAGCGGTGGTGGACTCGATGTCCGCGTAGCAAAAAATCGCGACGGCGAGTTGAATTGGCTCACTGGCAAACTTCAGGGCAGCGACGAGCAGGAGCCACCCGCTGAAAGCGGCCTGCCCCAGTTACCCGGCGATTTCAGTTTCAACAAAATCACTCTCCAGGACATCAGCATAAGCTACCGTTCACCGGACAATGAAGATCTGCAAATTGTTATTCCGGAAGTGCGTGGCGAACGTCTCGAGCACGGCAACGGCGAGCTGGAACTGCGCCTTCGCTACCGCGAGCAGGCCTTTGCCCTGCGCGGAAAAATCGACCTTTTCGACCCCGCCCAGGGCATCGTGGACTACCGTGTTGCCCTGGAGCACAGCGATCTCGACCTCAGCAGCGAGGGGCGTCTGGTACTCAATCCCAATCTGCAGGACAGCGACCTTCGCGCCGAGCTGGCCCTGCGCCGGGTTGACCGGCTGGCGTCACTCGCCCAGGTGGAACTGCCTGACCTCCCCGCCATCAAGGCATCCACCCAGCTGACCATAACCCCGAACTACGAATTCAGCGAGCTGACTCTGGCCGTTGGCGAAAACCAACTGACCGGTGGCGTCACACTCTCGCCGGACGCCAGTCGAATTGATGCCAAGCTGAGCAGCCAATCTCTGGCCCTCGACCCGCTTATCGCCCTGTTCGCTCCCCCGGCAGAGACCGACACCAGCACCGCCCAAACCAACACTGCAGCGGCCAAGCCGGTGGCGAGCAATGAAGCTGAAATGGACTGGACCTGGCTCAGCAAACAAACCGTCAACGCCGAGCTGGCAGTGGCCAAGCTGTCGGCCCAGGGCTGGAACATCTCCGGACTGAAACTGAACACTCGCCTCGACAAGGCGATCCACCTCGAAGCGGCGGCGTCGACCATCCGCGAGGAAGCCAGTGGCCGCGACATTCCCGATTTCACTAGCAAGCTGGTCATCACCCCACTCGCCGTCCAAACCCAGGGGGCTGACGCCGATATCGACCTGGCTATTACCCAGAGCGAACTCAAGGTCAACGCCAGCGGCAAAGTGAACCTGAACGGCACCAGCGACAATAGCCTGAAACTCACCGCCAGCGCCCCGCGCAGCGCCGACCTGTGGGCACTGGGACTACTGCCCTGGCAGGAGGCCGGCGCCCTGAAGATCGACGCCACCATCGACAGCCCCTCATCGAAGGAATATACCGTCGACGCGCAGCTGGGCCTCGGTGAACAGCGCGCCGAGTTTGACCTGCGCTTTAACCCGGCTATCGACGACGGCGCCACCGCGCAACTCAATGGCGACATCGCCCTGAGCAAGATTTCTCTGGCATTTATGAACGATGTGGCCGCCGGAGAGGTGGTCAACACGGAGCCGGCACCGGCCCCTGCCGGCGATGGCAAGGTACTGAGCAACGAGCCACTTCCCTTCGATGCAATGAAGCAGCTCGACGCAAAATTGAATATTACCCTGACCAGCATCGACACCGGTCACCTGCTGATTTCCAAGGCGACCTTCCAGCCCACCCTCAACAAGGGCCATTTGAAATTGCCCAGCACCCGTATTTCGGTACCCGAGGGTGAGGCCTATATCGACCTGGAAATCGACGCCAGCAAGACCTCCCCACAGATTGCCACCAGCATCAAGATAGACAGCAGCAACTATGGCAAGCTGGGGCTGGACAAGGCCGCCGGGATCAAGAAGGGTCACGGCAAAATCCGTGTCGATTTGCGTGCAAACGGCAGCAATCCCAGGCAGCTGGCGGCCTCGGCCAGCGGCAGAGTTGATATGAAAGTGAAGGACCTCGTCGCCAAGGGCAATGCCCTCAACCTGATTGGCAGCGACGTGCTGTCAGCCACCATCGACAAGCTCAACCCTTTTCGGGAAAAGCGCACCACCACCAAGCTGGAGTGTGTGGCCACTCACTTCAAGGGTGAAAATGGTCGCTTTTATACCAAGAACGGGATTGCGGTCGAGACCAAGGAAACCAAGATTATCGGCACCGGCAGCCTCGACTTCCGCGACGAAGAACTGCTGTTCAGCGTGACTCCGATTGCCCGCACCGGTGTTGGCGTGAACGTCGGTGCCGCCGCCGGCCTGGTGCGACTGGCGGGCTCCTTCAGCAAGCCCAAGGTAGAAGCCGACCCGGCGGGAATGTTCACCTCGGGGCTATCCACCGGCGCGGCGCTGTACACCGGCGGCTTGTCGATTCTGGCCCAGGGGCTGATTAAACGCGCACTCTACTCGGGCAGCGCCTGTGACGGTGAACTGGATGAAATTCCTGCGGCGGATGAAATTCCCGAAGAACTCCTCAACCCGCCACAACCGGCTGCCGACGGTCAGGCCACCGAGGCAGCAGGCAATGAAGCCAACAGCGCGGGCGCTGATAACAACCCAGCGCCCTGACAGGGCTATTTGCGCAGCCGAATCACCCTGAAGCCATCGCGATCAGCGATGACTTCGCTGTGGCTGAACAGGCCCTCGGCCTTGCGCTGCAGAGGAATAAACTGGTTCACCACAAACAGAGCCTGACCGTCATTGCGCAACAGGCGGTGTGTCGCCGCCAGGAAACGCTCGGTCAGACTGCCCTCCACGGCAAAGCCTTGATGAAATGGGGGATTGCACAGCACTGCATCCACCGGCCCGGAGACGCCTTCGGCACAATCTGCCAAATGCAGCTCTGCGGACAGGCCGTGTGTCTCGACATTTTTGGCACAGGCCAACAGGGCCGTCGCATTGTTATCGGTCAACAACCAGCGGCTGTCCGGCAGTTGCGCACTGGCCATCACCGGCAGATAACCATAGCCACAGCCCAGATCCGCCAGGCTGCGCGGCCGTTGCGTAAATCCGTCGAGAAAGCTGCCCAGGCTGTCGATTAACAGAGCGCTGCCGCGGTCCTGCTTTTGCCAGCCGTAGATTCCCGGCTTGCTGAACAGCAGCGGTTCGGTGGCAATCTGCCGCAGTTCGCGGTAGTCACTGTCGGGCAGGAAGTGCTCCGGCTCGGCCTGTTTTACCAGCTCTGCCACATAAGCGTTACCCGACATCTTGCGCACATTGCTCGCGGTAGACAGCATTTTCGCCGCCTTGTCCCCATAGGTTTTCAAGCCGTCATTTTTAAACCCACTGAGCAACAACACACCGCCAATCGGCAGTCGCCGCGCGGCCTCGTTAATCAAAAAATGAACCAGCGGTTTTTCCTTTGACACCCGGTAGCAAATGGTGGCCGGGGTAGCGGCACTGGCGGCGTCAATATCAAAGTCTCCCAGCGCTACATTAAAACCGGCGGCAGTGAGTCCCGCCGCTGTGTCGCAGCGGTTGCTGAACACCCAACAATCCTCCCGCCGCGACGGTATCTCGTCGCTCACTTGCTCGTCGGCAAACCACCACAGAGGGCCAGTGCTGTTTTGCATTTTGCTGTAGAGGGCGCTCAGCGCACTATCACTCATGGTCTTCGCTCCAGACACTGTTAATTTCCTGCTCGCTGAGGCTGCGGTAGTCACCTTCCTCCAGCATGTCATCAAGTTCAATATGCCCGATGGCCTCGCGATGCAGCGCAATCACCGCATTGCCCAGGGCGGCAAACATACGCTTTACCTGATGATATCGCCCCTCGCAGATTTCCAGCCGCGCTTCGCAGTCATCGATAAGCACCAGCCGGGCAGGCAGGGTACGCGCCTTATCGTCCTTCAGGAACACCCCCTTGCTGAATTTATCAACGGTGTTCGCGGGTATCGGTTCAGCCGTGCGCAGCCAATAGCGTTTCCAGCAGGCGCGTTTCGGCGACGTAATCGCGTGGGACCAATTACCGTCGTCGGTCAACAACACCAGTCCCGTCGTGTCGATATCCAGCCTGCCGGCGACATGCAGACGCTCAGGATTGTCCTCATCAAGCAGGTCCAGCACAGTTAAATGCCGCCGATCCCGCGCGGCGCAAACATAGTCACGGGGCTTGTGCAGCATAAAATAGCGGGGCGCAGCGGCGCGCAGGCTGTGTCCGCGCAGGCGTACATCGGCATCGGCGGCGATCGGCTGTCGCGGGTCGCTGAGCACCGCACCATCAAGGGTGATTTCCCCGGCCTTTATCAGCCGTTTGGCTTCACTGCGGGAATAGTCGGTGACCGTGGCGAGAAAGCGATCCAGTCTGAGTGTTTGCGGCGGAGTGGATTTGGTCACAGCTGGCCTGCGTGGCTAGGAGGTAAAGCAGGCTATTGTCGGGAATGCCCACTCTGCGATCAAGTTCTGTGTTCGAGTTCGCTGGCCAGGCAAAACAGTAGGGGCTCGTAAACCATAGCATACAAACAAAAACGGGAGCCGAAGCTCCCGTTTCTCCGCCGTGGCGGAATCGCAGTACAACTTATTTTGCCTTGGCGTCTGCACCGGCCTCAACATTGGCGCTGGCGTTAACCTTAACGTTGGTCGCTTCGCGCAGTGCTTCCTTACGTGCCTGCATGTCTGCCTTGGCTTTGGCCTTGGCTTCAGCGCGGGCCTGGGCATCGGCTTCAGCCTTGGCTTTGCGCTCGGCTTTACGGGCTTCAGCCGCTTTGCGCTCTTCCTCGCGCTTGGCATCCGCCGCTGCTTTACGCTCTGCCGCTTCAGCCTTGGCCGCTGCTTTACGTTCTGCCGCTTCAGCCTTGGCAGCGTCTTTCTTCGCCTCAGCCTCGGCCTTCATGTCGTCTTTCTTCTTTTTGGCCTTGTCCAGGGTAGCATCGAGACCCAGATCCGCATTGGCTTCTGCGCTGCCTTCCATTGAGCCGCCGTCAGTGGAGCCACTGCCGCTCAGACCCAGGCTGCCACCCAGACCACCGGCGGCCAATACCGCGCTGCTGCCAACGGCCAGTACCAGAGCAAAAACACCGTGTTTAAAAGTCATCGTCATCTCCCCTTGCTTGATTTATGTCTCACCATTCTAATGCCGGGAGTCAGCTGCACAAGCCACACAATGGGGTAATTTTCACTGCAACTTTTCTATACTTGCGTGGTCTTCGCCATCATTTCGTCACAAATGCGTTTTCTGCCCAAGCCCTTTAATGCTCTCGAGTCGCGTGGAAATTCACCTTGGGGTGGCGCTCCTCGGTAAGGGACAGATTGACCCGAGTGGGCGCGAGATAGCAAAGGTGGCCGCCGCCATCAATCGCCAGATTATCAGCGCATTTGCGCTTGAATTCGGCAAAGGCCTTGTCATCGTCGCTGTCCACCCAACGCGCGGTATACACGTTGATAGGCTCGTAGATCGCCTCAACCTTGTATTCGTCCTTGAGACGATAGGCCACCACGTCGAACTGCAACACACCGACCGCGCCAACAATCAGGTCGCTGTTACGCTCGGGCATAAATACCTGGGTAGACCCCTCCTCCGACAACTGCTGCAAACCCTTTTGCAACTGCTTGGACTTCAATGGATCGCGCAGGCGAATGCGGCGAAACAGCTCCGGCGCAAAGTGAGGTATGCCAGTGAACTTGACCTCTTCGCCCTCAGTAAAGGTGTCGCCAATCTGAATGGTGCCGTGGTTGTGCAGACCGATAATGTCCCCCGACACGGCCTCCTCAACCAGTTCGCGGTCACCGGCGAGGAAGCTCACTGCATCGGCGATTTTGACATCTTTGCCCAGGCGCACATGGCGCATTTTCATACCTTTGCGGTAGGTGCCCGAACACACCCGCATAAACGCGATACGGTCCCGGTGTTTGGGGTCCATATTGGCCTGAATTTTAAAGATAAAGCCGCTGAAGCTTTCCTCCCGCGCGTCAACGGTACGCACATCGGTGTCGCGGTTAAGGGGGGCGGGGGCCCACTCGACAAAGCCGTCGAGCATTTCCCTGACACCGAAGTTGGACAGCGCCGTACCGAAGAACACCGGGCTCAATTGCCCGGCCAGGTATTGCTCCAATTCAAACTGGTGGCTGGCACCCCGCACCAGCTCAATCTCGTCACAGAAATCCGCGTATTCATCGTCCAGCAAGGCCTTGGCCTCGTCGGATTCCAGTCCTTCAATGCGAATGTCCTCGGCGATAACGCTGCCCTTGCCCGGCTTGAACACATGAATGGTATCGGTATAGAGGTTGTAAACTCCCTTGAAGTCCCGGCCCATGCCGATAGGCCAGTTGATCGGCGCCGCCGCAATGCCCAACACCTCCTCGATTTCGTCGAGCAGTTCAATGGGGTCGCGAATATCCCGGTCCATTTTGTTGACGAAGCTCAAAATCGGCGTGTCCCGCAGCCGACAGACGTTCATCAGTTTGATGGTGCGATCCTCGACACCCTTGGCGCCGTCAATCACCATCAGCGCCGAATCGACCGCGGTCAGGGTGCGATAGGTATCCTCAGAGAAATCCTCGTGGCCCGGTGTATCCAGCAGATTGACGATGCGATCGTTGTAGGGGAACTGCATCACCGAGGAGGTCACCGAAATCCCCCGCTCCTTTTCCAGCGACATCCAGTCAGAGGTCGCCGCACGGTCATTTTTCTTGCCCTTGACCGTGCCCGCCACCTGAATCAATTTGCCGAGCAGAATCAGCTTTTCGGTAATGGTGGTCTTACCGGCATCGGGGTGGGAGATGATCGCGAAGGTGCGGCGCTTGTTGATTTCCTGCTGGACATTAAAATCGGACATGAATCGGGTCTTCTGGCTCGACGTCAGCAGCGACGAAGGCCGCGTGAACGCACTGATCTATTTAGGAGGGCGGATTCTACGTCATTCCGGTCATTTTTTCATCGCGGACATTGGCGGGAACGCCGCCCACCGGCACCATTCCCAAAGGAAATTGATCAAAAAATCACCATTCATCTGGTGATTATTACAGATATGCCGTAAACTTCGGCACCGCCCCACTGGCGGAACCGCAAACCGGGGCAGCCCTATCCCTTCAGCAATACATCATACCGTGCCACCAGGGCCACCGCAGCGGCACCCCTTATTGAGATTTTCTATGCAGTTTAACGAACTGGGGCTTTCTGCTCCTATCCTCGACGCCGTTACCGAAAGCGGCTACACCGAACCCTCGCCGATTCAAGCCAAAGCCATCCCCGCCGTTCTCGAAGGACGGGATGTTATGGCCGCCGCCCAGACCGGCACCGGCAAAACCGCTGGCTTTACCCTGCCGATTCTTGAGTTGCTGTCCACTGGCCGCCCCGCGTCGCCCAATCAGGCTCGGGCACTGATCCTTACACCGACTCGGGAACTCGCCGCGCAAATTGACGAAAACGTCAGCAAATACGGCAAGAACTTACCCCTGCGCTCCACCGTGGTGTTTGGCGGCGTCAAGATCAACCCGCAAATGATGAAGCTGCGCCGTGGCGTCGATATTCTGGTTGCCACCCCCGGCCGCTTGCTGGATCTGTATCAGCAAAATGCCGTGCGTTTTAACGAGCTGGAAATTCTGGTGCTGGATGAAGCCGACCGCATGCTCGACATGGGCTTTATCCACGATATTCGCAAGATTCTTAAGGTGTTACCGCCAAAACGGCAGAACCTGATGTTTTCCGCGACCTTCTCCGACGATATTCGCCAACTCGCCCGGGGCATTGTCAACAACCCTGTCGAAGTCTCCGTAGCCGCACCGAACAGCACCGCTGAACGGGTCGAGCAGTGGATTTGTCCGGTGGATAAAAACCGCAAACCGGCGGTGCTGGCGCAGCTGATTCAGGACAACGACTGGCAGCAGGTGCTGGTGTTCTCCCGCACCAAACACGGCGCCAACAAACTCAGCCGTTTTCTGGATGAGCGGGGCATCAAGTCCGCGCCCATTCACGGCAACAAGAGTCAGAACGCGCGCACCAAGGCGCTGGCGGAATTCAAGAGCGGTGAAATTCGCGCACTGGTTGCCACCGACATCGCCGCCCGGGGCCTGGACATCAGCCAACTGCCCCACGTCGTCAATGTCGATCTGCCCAATGTGCCCGAAGACTACGTGCATCGCATCGGCCGCACCGGCCGCGCAGGTGCCGCAGGACAGGCAGTTTCACTGGTCAGCGCCGACGAATTCGACATGCTGGTCGCTATTGAGCGACTGATAAAGCAGGAGTTGAAGCGGGTCGATATCGAGGGCTATACCCCGGTGCACCCACTGCCCGCCTCTGACCTCAGCGCCCGTCCGCGCCGAGCCAAGCCCCAGGGTCAACGCCGCCCCCACAGCGAGCATCGCGACGGCCAAAAGCCGCCCGCTGCACGCCGTCGTCGCCGTTCCTCAGGGCCGCGCCCAGGCTAATGTTGCAGGCAAATGACCACCGCCGCGTTATAACTGCGCCAGGTGGTCGGCACCACATAGGAGCGTAACTCCGTTGGTAAATGGATTTTCCCCGGCGCTCCTGACACCACCACAGGTACCGAAATCATAAAGTTCTTGCCCAGTTCACGGCGGGCATTACCGGAAATGGTATTGGCCACCTCCCCCACCAGATCGACCATATTTTCGTCCGAGGTATCAGGCTCTCCCAGACTCAGAATCAGATGCCTGAGCATGGCCTTCGGCGCGGTGAAATACACACAGCCCTTATTGGACCCCGACACGCCGATCAAACCGGTATAGTCCATCGACACCGGCGCGCAGTTGTCGGCCAAATAGGGGGTGCCCACCCGCAGATCGTTGTCCTTGGTGTGTTCGAAATAGCGACTCACGCCATCAATAAATACTTGCAGGGTTTCTTCAGTCATAAAGATGTTCCGTCAGTTCGTCCAGCGCCTCGCGCAGTTGTTCTTCGCTAAAGGGCTTGAGTAAAAAGCCACTGGCACCGTTCTCCAAAGCCTCAATACCCGTGGCCTGATCCGAAAGGGCCGACACCACCAGAATCAGCACCTCCGGGTCGATCCGCGCCAACTTGGCAATACATTCAAGGCCGTCAACATTGGGCATGGTCAGGTCCATGGTCACCACATCGGGACGGCATTCATGAAACATTCGCAGGGCCTCGGCTCCATCGCAGGCAATGGCGACCACATCGAAGCGCTCACTGTCATGGGCTCGACAAATTTTTGAACGGATGATGTTCGAATCATCCACAATCATCATTTTTAACATAGCGTCCTCAGGCGGCAGATTTCACAGCGTTGATCTCCGCTGGAAAAAACAGTTGAAAGCGCGTGCCACGGCCGCGGCGCGACTGAATGGTGACTCGCCCGCCCAGCTCCCTTACCACTTCACGAATGGCGTGCATGCCCACTCCCCGTCCGGCGTCTTCATCGACCTCGCTGCGGGTAGACAGTTGGGGATGGAATATCAGGTTCATAATCGCCTTGCTGTCGAGGCTTTCCGCCGCCGCACCGTCAATCAGGCCACGGTCAACCGCGGTGTCGATCACCGCCTGCCGGTCGATACCGTCGCCGTCGTCTTCCACACTGAGTTGAATGCTGCCATCGGCCCTGGCAAGCAGGCGCACATCGACTTCGCCACGTGGCGGCTTTTGAGCAAGCCTGCGCTGCTCCGGCGTTTCAATACCGTGACTGATGGCGTTGCGAATTAACTGCACCGTGAGGGTATTCAGCGCCGCTTCCATGGTTTTCGGCAGCGGCACATCGTTAAATCCGCTGCACAGCAACTCGACTTCCTTGCCCTGACGCTCGGCGACTTGTTCAGCGAACAGAGACCAGTGCGGGTAGGCGTATGTCGCGCTGGAGGAAGCAACCTGACTCGTCCCACTGAGGCCTAGAGTACCCAGCTTTTCCACCAGCCCCTGAATCGTCTCGGTCTGGGCAATCAGCTTGTTCAAATGAACCACCAGGCCAAGGAAGTCATTGCCGGATAGCTCCGCACTGCGCCGCAGCCCGTCCAGCAGTTCCTCAAACTGATGGGCCTGGCGTGCAAAGCGGTGCAATTCCAGCGCCGCTGCCTCGCCCTTGTAGTTATGAATCAGCGCGAAGATCTGATTCGCCTTGTCGATGTACTGCTGATGGGTTTTCGCCGGCTGTTTCAGCAGGCCATTTATTTTCTGGAAACTTGCAAAGCTGTTGCTGAGGAAATGACGCAGCAGATCACCGTTGCTCTGCAGTATGGTCGACAGCAATTCCAGCTGCTCCTCCCCCTGCACCTTGGCGGCCTCAAGCTCGTCGGCCAGTTTGATCTGCCGGGAGATATCCTGCACGGTCACCAGAACATGGACGATCTCACCGTCGATCACCACTCGGGAAAAACCAAAGCTCAGGTGCTTATTGGCAAAGCTGCCATCTGGCTGGGGAATATGCACTTCAACCTGCCGCAGCGGATTCAGATCGCCGATCAGCTTCTGCTTTTTACGGGGATCAAACAGCAGCTTGATGAAGCCGGCAGCAGTGTTGCGGTCCCGGTCAGAGACGATGCCATCCAGCAACTCGGCAAAGGCCACCCCCTCCAACTCCCGCTGCCCAAGGATATTCAGCAAGGCGTGGGAGTACTGGCTGCCGATATGCTGGTCGCGGTCGAGCAGGAACAGCCCCTCATTCACCGTGTCGAGAATTTCCCGTGTTTCCTGGCGGGCCAACTCTATCTTGCTGTCACTCTCACGCAATTGCCGCAAAAAGTGGAACATGATGATAAAGAAGTTAAGCACGGCGAGGCTGATACCCACCGTTTGAATCAGACGCAGGCGCTTGGCCTTGGAAGCAGCGACGTTTTCAAGGTCGACCGTCAGCGCATTCATCAGTCGCAACAGCGTTAAATTATTCGCTCGCCCATAGGCCACCGCGTTGTGCAGACGCGCAGCATAACTGGCGTCACCGCCCAGCGAATGCCGGTCAATAAGCGGGTCCAGTCGCTGAAGAAAGGGCAACCAAAGGGTTTTTGCTTCCTCCAGCGCCTGACGTCCCGCCGGCGAATTCACCGCCCCTAGCATCACCCCATGCCCCTCTGCACTGAGGGTTTCCCCACCCGAGGCAAAAGCCCGCAGAGTATTGTCGAACAGGGCCACCGTTTGGCTCAGCTCAGCCATCGCCAGCTGTCGCTGCTCAACGGAGTCTGCGGCGTCCAGATCCAGCAGCGATTTCATCATTCGCTGGGACAGCATCCGCTGCCGCCCGGCGAGGTTGACCCCCACCGCATCCTCGGAAATTTCAAAGGAGATATAAAAATTCATTAGCAGTACTGAGGCGTCCAGCAGCAGAAATAGCGCGACTGACACAATGATTCCCCGGTACTTGCCGAAATCGAGTTTCATAGGTGCTCACCCATTTTGTTGTTGCGCCCCCACGGCGGGGCGATTTGGAATAGATTCGGTAAAGCTATGGCCGGGGGGGAATTGCAAGGAGCGCGCCCGGAATCGACGGCGCAGCAAAATAATTACGCACCAAAGTGGCAAGTCTGAAAGGCCCTGTTTCTGCGGAAAATGACAACAGCGGGCTCGCATGGCACTGCATTGACGCATTCCCGCTGCCACACACTGCGCCACACGCGCACCAAAACGAGACAATATAAGTACCAAGCAGCCCGCTGCGAATACGATAAAAACCAACAATATTAATAAATTAGCGCTGCATCACCACGGAGCTACACCACTATGCGCTACCGTAATAGAGGCAGCAAAAATACGGCTTATAGCGCATCGCCTTCGGTGTCATACGCGGTTGATAAAATTGGCCACAACGACACCACAATAGCGCCTATCGGCCAACCACATATGCCCCGGCTTCGCTTAACCTTGTCTGGTTAAATTCTGGATTCGATCAGGCCCTGACACTTGGCCACACCCATCTGAAAATAGGGAACCCCATGACACAACGATCTTTGCAACACTCTCGTTTTCGTCTCTCTCCCCTCATTAATGCACTCCTGCTCAGCACCCTGCCACTGTCGCTGAATGCCGCTCCGGCGCTGGAGGAGGTTCTGGTGACCGCCCAAAAGCGCAGTGAAAGCACCCAGGACATTCCCGTGGCGGTAACCGGCCTGGGCGGCGACATGCTGGACAAGCTGGGCTTTGACAACGCCAATGACATCGGCGCCCAGGTGCCGAATATGCAGGTCAGCGGCGCTTACGGGGAAGTGCAGCCGATTTTCTCCATTCGCGGTGTCAGCATGTCTGACTACAGCTCCAACCAGGCCAGCCCCATCGGGGTCTATGTTGACGAGGCCTATCTCGGCCCCACCTACAGCCACGGCGCAAGCTTCTTCGACGTAGACCGACTGGAAGTACTGCGTGGCCCCCAGGGCACCCTGTACGGCAAAAACACCACCGGCGGTGCAATCAATATCATCACCCGTACACCGGACATTGCCGGCGAAGGCCGGCGCTACCTGAAAGCCGGCGTTGGCAATTTCAACTCCCACAGCATTGAGGGTGCCACCGAATCGGTACTGATCGACAACACCCTGGCAGTGCGGGTGGCCGGTAGCCTGAAAAAAAGTGATGGCTGGATGGATATTGTCGGCAAAGACGCCAACGGCGCCGAAACCGACTTTCGCGGCGGGCGGATCGCCTTCAACTGGCTGATTAACGACCGCTTGGACGCGGTGCTGAAACTGACCTCTGCCGCCAACGATGGCAGCAGCACACCGCCCAAGGGTGAGCCCCGTACCGACCTACGCGGCACCGGCACCGAGGGCGACAGCAACGGCTTTATCGACTACACCGGCTACTCGCGGCCGGAGAGTCTTGGCTTTCACCAGGTGGAGGCCAATGCCTCCGGCGCGCTGACTACCAAAACCGATCTCGCGGTTGCCACGGTCAACTATAACGCCGACAACTACACCCTGACCTCGGTCACCTCCTACCTGAATGCCGATTACTATCAGGAACAGGACACCGACGGTGGCCCCAATGGCTTGCTGGAAATTATCTGGTCGTCAGATTCACAAAGCTACAGCCAGGACCTGCGCTTCACCTCGGCCTTCGACGGCATGTTCAACATCATTGCCGGTGTCTACTACGGCTTTGAAGAACTGTATATGCACAACACCTACCTGATCTATCGCGATCCACCGGACCCGCGGGTGTTGCTGGCCAAGCCTGACACCGCTGGCGACGCGCCCTTTTTGCTGGTCGTCGGCCAGGTCGTACAGCGCATGACCACCGAGAAGGAGAGCGCGGCGGCCTACACCCAGATGCGCTTTGACTTCACCGCCAACCTGGGCATGGATATCGGCCTGCGCTACACCCGAGACCGCAACACCATGCCCTACCTCAACCTGTCCCGTTACAGCGACGACGGCGAACCCATCGGCACCTGGGTGCCCGGCAACAACACCGGCGTCGACAATGGCTGGGTGCGCACACCGCTCACCCCCGATGCACTGCTGGCACTGGTGGCCAACCCCCAGGCCTTCTCGGCATTTACCTCGGCGGGCTACACCCACGGCCCCTTCACCCTGGATTCCGCCCCTGAGCTGGACGTGGTGGAAAGCGAAGTCACCGGCAAAGTCGGCCTCGACTACCGCTTTAACGACGAGTGGATGGTCTACACCAGCGCCAGTCGCGGCTATCGCGCCGGCAGCTATAATGGCGGGGTTTACTACGTTGAGCGCCCGGTGGAAACCGCCTACGCGGCACCGGAGTATATCGACGCCCTGGAAATCGGCCTGAAAGCCGACCTGTTTGAAAACAGCGTGCGACTGAATATGGCGGCGTTTTCCTACGACTATACCGACCAGCAGTTTATCAACGTAGTCGGCATCTCCAACTTCCTCGAAAATGCCGGCGCCTCCAGTATTCTCGGTTTCGAGGCCGAACTTTGGGCGCGCCTCACCGAGCGCCTGACCGTGCAAACCACCCTGGGTTACCTCGACACGGAATACTCAGAGCTGAGCCTGGCCAACACCGAAACCCTCAACGACCCCGACGACCAGGTCGACCTGTCCGGCAATGAATTGATTTCAGCGCCAAAACTCAACCTGAGCTACTCCGTCGATTACGACCTGCTGGTGACCGACCACGGCTACTTGAGCGCCAACGTAAACGCCAGCTTCCAGGACGACCAGTGGTACAGCGCCTACAACAACCAGAATGGCTACGGCGAAATTCGCCAGGACGCCTACTGGCTATATAACGGACGCCTCTCCTGGTACGCCAACGACGGCAGCTACAGCGTTTCAATGTGGGGCAAAAACCTGCTGGACGAGGAGTACCATGTGTACGCCCTTAACCTGCAGGCGAGCTTTGGCTTTGACGAGTATATTGCCGGAGAACCGCGTAGTTACGGTGTTGAAGTATCGATGAGCTTCTAGACCAGAAAGGGGGCGTAACCGCCCCCTGTTTCCCCGGGTGAGCCGGGCTGTTCGAGTGTCAGCTCGACTACGCAGAACATCGAACATTCTTCAGATTGGAGAATTTCATCAGAGCTGTGGTACTAACTCCCGGGAAGTCAGCTGCCGGACTTCCCGTTTTGTTATGCATTCCTTTCATCAATATTGCCGAGCTCTCGCCATTGATTAGAGTCAATTAGCCCATCCTCTACAAGCATTTCGTAAGCTAGTGACTTTTGAAGACGAATAACCAGAGACCTTCCGTTATTGTTAAGAGGTAAAACGGTCATTGAATAAGCTGTGGTACTCTTGAAATATTCTAACTCAATGTGATTTAGAAAATCACCAGCAGCTTTAAGCGCTGCATTCACGTCAGCCCGAGACACACCTGGCAGTGGAGAATTTTCGCTGCCAATAGCAACAGCCAAATCATTGTGTGCAATTCGTTTATTTCGGATATGTCGGAATGTTCCTGCTCTCCCCTGAAGCTCTTCTAGCAGTTCCTTTAGCTTCTGGACTATTTCTTCCCTGCCACTCCGTTCAATTTCTTCAATGAGATAAGAGAAAGATAGATTGGAATTTCCTTTCATTCTGGACGGATCAGTAAACTTACTTAATCCTAGAATCATGCTGTCTATTACAAGGCTTTGAAATTCAACCAGCAAGTTAGAAGCTGTTTTGTTAATAATTTGAATTCGGTGTGAATTCGTCCCAAAAAGCTCCACATACATTATCCAACGATAGTGCAGATGAGTAAGCTCTCTTTTCGCTCGGTCAAATACAGATTTTAAATCGTCTTCCATAAAATTCTCAAAATCGCTAATACCGCCAGCAGGCGTCCATTTGAGTGGAGCAAAGCACAACGAAAAATGGTCGCCTGCCTTACATTTTTAGGCGAAGCCTGGTGGGTTGTGAACCTTGAATTTATACACGTGAACTGGGCCCTGTGTTTTACCTCCCCAAAGACACAATGACCCGACCCTTTGATTCGGGGATACAAAAGCACCCAACTTTCTATTTATAGATTTTGCAACTTCAAGGTATTCATCGCCACTTAACGCTTTGCCGTCTTTTCCAGCCAACAAAAGCATCAAGACTTCTTTGTTCTCGCTGGAATATGCCAGAACTGTTTGTGACCTTTCTGGCCAATCAATTAAATCATACTTTCCTGCTTCAGCTCGCCCAAGACCATCTTGGAGTGCGTGCTTTATCTCGTCTATAAACACCATAATTCTCCTCGAGAATGATTTCGCCTAAGCCGTCGCCGCGTCGCATGGCCTTGATATGCGCACTGATATCTGACAACCCTCAGACTACCGAGAAATCTTTATATCCGGAACAGACTCCATATTTGGCCTTTTTAATTCCGGATCGTCCTCTTTTAAACACCGAAAATGTAATTCAGCGCTTGCCATCGACGAGCCCTTATCTCTATATGAATCACGCAATGGCATAAACTGCTTTCCTATAGACACGCAGTACTGGTTAGCCGACTGATAGAGCCCTGCCTTGATCTTACTCCCAGAGTAGTCAAACTCACCTCCTTGCCCTGCTATCATGTATGTATCTTTTCCTGCGGGAACCACATCACTCGTGGAGGCGCAACCATAGACCATAAGCGCCATTATTAGGTGAATAAAAAACTTCATGCTCAGCCTCCAGAAAAGCTCTATTTAATTATGGAAAGTATCAGAGCGACAACGGACACACATAGCGATCCAAAGGAGATGGATAATGAGATTAGTGACCTCCGAGAGCTACGGTACATTTCCAAGCGCCGATAAAGCTCCGCATCCGATGCAACACCGCGCAGCTTTGAATAGTCCCCTTCCTTAGTTTCCGTGGGATCGTCAATACAAGTGGGAACTCCATATTTTTCACATTGAACAAGTAATGAACCAGAATCTTTTGGATTCTTGTTCCCAAAAAAACTCGACCAGTCAGTTTGTTTCCGGTCAGACATTGTGCTCACCAATTGAACTCACAAATCCACTAGATTCCGAATCGTGGGATTCGCATGACAGCCTGTTAATTAACAAGGCCTGCGACCTGATGAGAATTCTTAGCGGGCGGCCCGTGTAATATCTTAGGCTGGCCCAGAAAAAACCAGCCAAGCCCATGAAAAAATTAATATTATTTTTCACTTACCCTACGGGCCAGGCATTTTTTCAGGGCGCACCGTGCAAACACAGCGAACATAAAACACTGTTTAAATACACCGCATTCGGCAATTTCGGTAAGGGAGTATCGAAATGTCGTCGTCAGCATCCCCATTCCTTGAGTCAATCCGCGAGTATATGTTGGTGCAGCACTATCTATCGCCGCCGTACTGTAAGTACGTACCTGTACTGAATCCGTTACTTTATTGTATTTCAGGAAAAAATACATCCTTGCGATTTAAGCGGGCAGGCAGTAGAGCAGTTTTAAGGTGGCTAGCTGTAGACCTTCCCCCAGAGTTTGCGCACACGCGTATACTGAACAAGCTGCTAACTGGCAGCAGGCTACGACCCCAGGGCCATTCAAGAGGAGCATGGGCATTGAATATTTCAACAACGGAGCGAACAATTTACCGGCGAATAGGCGCCAGGCAAGCGCCTATTTTTTGAAGAACTTGTTAAACAATTCCTTCGCCGCTTCGCTGTTTTCACCGCCGATTTTTTTGTCGATCGCTTCCCGGGCCTTTTCCTGCACCTTGGCCTTGGCCTTGTCTTTGGCAATATCCTCGATCACTCGAAAGTCGGGCAGGCAGCTTGTGGCCGACACGCCGTTAAAGTCGGCCTTGCAGCGAATGGGAATCTCTCGGTCGAGGAGCTTTTCATTGCGTATGGCGCAGCCCACACCCTGCTGATCGGCCTGTTTGAGGGTCGCCCCCAGCACCACGTCAAAACTCTCCTGGGTTAGATCGACCTTGCCTTCTCCGGTCAGGGCGAGTTTGCTCACCCCGGAATTCAGTTGCTGTATACGGGCCAGACCATCGGTAATGGTGATACGGGTTTTGGTGTCCCGCAGTTCACTAAAGGCGGGCCAGTCAGCGGGGTTGAAGGTCTCTTGCTGCAAACGCATCACCAGCTGGCAGAAGGCGCGCTCGATGTTCATATTGTTCAGTCGCAATTGCTGGGCATTCAGTTCGATCAGACCGTTGAGGTTTTTTTTCACCGCCGATACCGTTGCGCCCGATGTTTTCAGTTGCAGGTCAACATCGCTCAGGCCTGCCAGCTGGCGATTGTCTGCGACGTCTTCAAGAATGCGGCCAATGGGAATTTGCTTCGCCAGGGCCTTGGCCGACATCTTGGCGGCTTCGCCTCGGCTGTCCAGCTGTGCGTCCAGCACAAAGTTGCCGTCGTAAAGCTGCGCCTTCAACGGCGCGATACTGGTCAAACCCTGTTTGGCCGACGCCTGCAACAGCAGGTTTTTCATCGGCATTTTTTTAATCACCAGTTCGCCGATGGTGAGCTTTGCATCGGCATTGAGCGTGTTGAGTAACTCCCTGGGGATGGGCAGTTCATCTGCTGCTGGTTCCACCGGCGCAGCGGGTGCTGTGCTCTGGGCACTGGTCTGTTCCACCGGCGGCAGGTAGTGATCGGCATTGAGACGATCAATAGCCAATTCCAGGGTGTGGGCGGTTTTCCCGGAGAAATCCAGTTCGGCTTTACCGGTGAAGGTGCTGTTGTCCAACTTACCCCGCAGCGACGGCACCGACAGTTTCTGGTCATTCCCCTTAATTGTCGCCTCCAGACCCACAATAGAAAGGGTGCCCGGCCCGGCCATTTCCGGTAACGTTAATGACAGTGCCTGCGCCATCTTGCGCAGATCAAAGGGCGTGACCGCCACAGCCCCCTCATACGCCAATGGCGCAAGTTGCGCGGCAACATCGCCACTCAGGGTCACATCCTGACCGTTTAGCGAGGCCACCAGGCGAGTGCCCTTGGCCGCCACGGTGTCAAAGCTGGCACCGAGTTGCAAGGTGGTATCGAGGGCCATCCGCCCTTTCAATTCCTGCTGATCCGGCGCTTTATAGAGCAAATCGCCACGCAGCGAGATTGGCGCGGCCTCGCCTCCGGGGCTGACACCACCGCTGAGGGTCAGCGACGACACTTCAGCGCGCATTCCCGCTTTATCGGCGTAACTCAGCTGGCCGTCCTTCAGTTCCAGCTTCCCCAGCGACCACTGCAGCGTCTCTGCGGTATCGACCTCGGCGGCGGCGATCACCGCGATGGTGGCATCAAGGCTTGCCTGCTCACTGCGCTGTTTTACCGCGACATCCAGCTTTACATCGTTAAAGGAAAAATGATTCAACGCCTCGTTGAGCCCTATCTGCGCGGCTAGGCCCAGCTCGCCGGAGAGCTGCTGCCCGTTACCCTCCATTGCAAAGCCCGCATCGAGGGCAACAGGAATAGGCTGGCCACTCAGCTGGACGTTATCCCCCCGCAGGTTCACATTGCGCAACACTACGTCCTGACCGGTAGCGGCATCGCGATAATGAATTTCTGCACCGTTAAGACGCAGCGATGCTATTGCCAACTGCAGGGGCTTAACATCTTCCCCGCCCTGTTCCGGCTCAGCAGGGGCGTCCTTAGGGGCCGCATTTTTCTCCGCATCAACAATCTTTGTCCAATTGCCTACGCCCTCCTGGTCGACACTCAGGTTCAGCACTACGCCATCGAGGCCAATACCCTGAACAATGACTTCCTTGCGCAGCAGCGGCATCAGCGCCACCGACAGGCGCGCCGCATCCAGGTGCATAAAGGTGCTCTGTTCACTGTCGTGGAGGTTCAGACTGGCCGCCCCGGTCACCAGTTGAATATCGGGGAACAACTGCCAGGACAGGTCGCCCTCAAGGGCCAGGTTCACCCCCTGTGCCTCCGCCAGGCGCTCGATATCGTCGCGAAAGATATTCGGGTCGATAATAAAAACCAGCGCGGCAAAGGCCAGTGCAACAACACCGACGACACCGGCAAGAGAGAGGGTCAGAATTTTTATAAAGCGTGGCATGGTGCTCCCCAAAGGTGTACCTGCTTGACTTGAATGTTGGGTATAGACACGGAAAGTGCCTGAGGTTTCCTGAAGATGGCAAAGATGCCCGGCTCCGGCAAGTGAAATCTATACACAGGAATAAACAAGAATTGCGCCAAGAGACGGTCTGGGTCAGAAACTCGACCCCGGCTGCTGCAAAAATTCCAGCTCCGCCGCCGTGGATTCGCGCCCCAGTATGGCATTGCGATGGGGGTAACGACCGAAGCGATCAATGATGTGTTTGTGCCGCAACTCGAATTGATAATTATCACCGGGCGCGTGCTCTCGAAACAGCGCCTCGGCACAGATATGTACCGCCGCTGACTCACTGTGCATATAGGGCATCAGCATAAAGCTGCAACGGGTGGGTTCAAGGGTCAGATGGCAGCCCTGCGCGACCGCCTCCTGTGCCAGCGCGAGCGCCATACCGTCCTGGGCAAAAGCTCGCGGGGTGTTGCGATAAATATTGCGGGAAAACTGGTCCAGCACAATGATTTCCGCCAAACGCCCCGCAGCACTCGACCGCCAGCTATAAAACTCCCCGGCGGCGGCTTGGCACAGGGTCTTGCCGAAGCGCTGCTCAATCTGCGCATCGAGGGCCTGATCCACCGACCACCACTGGCCGGGTGAAAGCTCTGAAAACCAGAAATACAGTACGTCTTCCATAGCCTGCCCCCCTGGGCAAAGTGCCCCCTTCTGGTGTTCGCCGGTGACGGCTCTACCGGTGCGGGATTGCCAGAACCTCACCCGCCATAGTGGTCACCGCCTGCCCGAACAGTAACACGCGCTGATCGCGCAGGGCCACCGACAGCTCGCCGCCTCTGGGCGAGAGCTGGCGCGCGGAAAACTCTGCTTTACCCAGACGTCGCGCCCAGTAGTCGGCCAAAGCACAGTGAGCAGAGCCTGTTACCGGATCTTCATTGATGCCAAAGCGAGGGGCGAAAAATCGCGACACAATATCGCAGTCGTCACCCGCCGCGGTAATGATCACACCGCGCACAGGAATGGCTGCCAAGGCGGCAAAATCGGGGACAAAGCCCGCCACAGCCTCGGCATTTGGCAGTTCAACAAGGATGTCCTCCCCCGCATCAGCGACACTGACAAAACCCGCCACGGCGTTTTTCACTGCCTCACTGACATGCGGCTGCTCCAGCGTCTTGGTGCGGGGGAAGTCCATACAAATCCGCCCATCATTGCGGCTCACCAACAAACAGCCACTGCGGCTGTGGAAGCGAATATTGTCGCTGTTTTCCAGGCCCTGGCTCCACAGTGCATGTGCAGAGGCCAATGTCGCATGACCACACAGGTTGACCTCCCGCAATGGGGTAAACCAGCGCAGATCCCACTCTCCCTCAGCCCGTTTGCTGAGGTAGGCGGTTTCGGAAAGGTTGAACTCTGCCGCAAGGGCTTGCAGTAGCTCGTCGTTATAACTCTGTTCCAGCACGCACACCGCAGCGGGGTTGCCGCCAAATTTGCTGGAGGTAAAGGCATCGACAATGGTGTAACGCATAGTTGCTTCTCTCAGTGAATATTCCACCACCACGGGCGTGTTGTGTTTGTCTTGTCGAACACTGCCCCGTAGCGCTGTCCGTCGCTCGGCAAGCCCTCGACAGCAGGCGCTAGCCATAGCATAGCAAGCAGAACAGCAACGCCGACGATGGCGGCAACAATGTAAAAGTAAATGCTTCCATGATTGTTCATAGGGCCCCCTTACACCCCTAGTTTGCAAGGAAGCAGAAAACCAATACAGATACAGATTAAATATTTTGTTACGATACAGATCAAATACTTTTCAATCTGTCATGGTGCACAGCTGGCGATGGAAAACCCACAGGCAGTGAATAGCGAATCTCCCCTTTATCTGCAGATCGCAGAACAAGTGATCGAAGGTATCGGCTCGGGCAAACTGCGCAGCGGCGAACGCCTGCCCGGCGTGCGGCCCATCAGCCGAGCCTATGGTGTAAGCCTGGCCACAGCGGTGGCAGCCTATCGCTACCTGGAACGGGAAAATATTATCGAGGCACGGCCGCGATCCGGCTTTTTCGTCAAACACCGTTTCAGTGAGTCACTGCAGCAGCCGGAACAGTCGCGCCCCCGTCAGTGGCCTACCCCGGTAACGGGCCAGCAACGGGTGATGCAGGTTATCGAGGCCAGCCACGAACCCGGCTTGCTACACCTGGGCGCCGCCGTACCCGACCCGGACCTGTTGCCTCTCAAGGCCATCCAACGCGCCCTTGCCTCGGCCGCCCGACACCCCTTGACCACCCGTGGTGGCTACGAATTTCCTCCTGGCTTCAGCGGCCTGCGCGAGCCACTGGCTGCCCGACTTCAGCAATTGGACTGCCGAGTAAGCGCCGAGGAAATTGTTGTCACCAACGGCGGCCAGGAAGCCCTGATGCTTGCACTGCGCACCCTTTGCCAACCGGGGGATATTGTCGCGCTGGAGTCCCCCGCTTTTTATGGCTTGTTGCAGATTATCGACGCACTGGGCCTGAAGGCACTGGAAATTCCCACCCATCCCGACAGCGGTATTTCGCTGGACGCCTTGCAGCTGGCAATCGAGAAGTGGCCGATCAAGGTCTGTGTGGTGGTGTCAAACTTCAGCAACCCGCTGGGCTGCGTCATGCCCGACAGTCACAAACAGCAGCTCGCGCAAATGATGGAGAAGGCGGGTATTCCCCTGATCGAAGACGATATCTACGGCGACCTTAGCTTCGACAGCTCCCGTCCCGGCACTATCAAGCGTCACGATGTCAGCGGCAACATCCTCTACTGCTCCTCTTTTTCCAAGACGCTGTCCCCCGGCCTTCGAGTGGGCTGGCTATGCCCCGGCCGCTACCTTGAGGCGGTAAAGTACCAAAAGTTTATTCACAGCTGCGCCTCGCCCACAGTGCCGCAAATTGCCGCCGGCCAGCTGCTGGCCAGCGGCGATTACGACCGGCATATTCACCGCATGCGCGGCGAGCTTTACCGCTCGGTGATGCGTATGCGTGAGCGCCTGTGCCACCATCTTCCCAGTGGTACTCGAATCACCCTGCCCAAAGGCGGCTTTGTGCTGTGGGTGGAACTACCGCCCAATGTAGACAGCCTGGCCCTCGCCCAGCTGGCGCTGGCAGAGGGGGTCAGCATTGCCGCCGGCCCGCTGTTTTCCGCTAGCGAAAAATATCGCAACTTCATGCGGATTTCCTGCGCCTGCCCCTGGAGCGACCAGGTAGAGCTGGGGCTGGCCACACTGGGCAGACTCGCGCGACAATTGTGTCAACCCTGAAATTCCTACACCACATGGCGAGGTCACACTTGGTGAAATCCTTACATCTGCGCATCACCGGCCGCGTACAGGGCGTTTGGTACCGACGTTGGACGGCGACGACCGCCCGCAAACTCGGCGTCAACGGCTGGGTTAGAAACCGCAGCGACGGCAGCGTTGAGGCGGTGTTCAGTGGCCCTGAGGACAAAGTCGATGAGCTATTGGCGCGCTGTTGGCAGGGGCCGGAAAATGCCCATGTCGAGCACATTGAAACTCACCTCACCGAGCCAGTGTTAGAGCCCGGCTTTGCGCAGCGCGACACCCTTTAGCCAAACAGTCGCCGCAATCCCGCAGGCAGAATCCGTTGCGGCCGCACACCGCTGTGTACCAACAGTGCAAACAGAATCAATATCGCACCGGCAACCATCGGGCCGGTCAGCGTTTCGTCGGCAATCAGCACCCCGAGGGTCATTGCCAGCACCGGGGTGATCAACGGAATCACCGACACCGCCGACACGCTCATATTCGCCAGGATGTGGTAGTAGGCAAAAAAGCCAAACAGCGAAGCCACCAGCGCCAGGTACAGCAATGAACCCAGTGACACCGGGCTGAATACGATCGGCTCGACCCCGTAGAACAACACCCAACTGACGACCAGCCCCGGCAGGGCAAAGGCCATTGCCCCCAGCGTTTGCTCCATCGGCTCAACCGCCAGCGTGGCATTGAGTTTTTTAACCCACAGCGCGCTGGAGGAGAACAGCACGCTGGATAACAGCATCAGGGCAATGCCGCGATAGCTGTCGCCGGTCACCACAATGTCGTCATAGAGAATACACAGCAGCCCTGCCAGCGCCACCAGTATGGCGATGATTTTCCGCGGTTGAAGCAGGCTCTCACCCAGTATCAACCCGGACAACAGCACGGTAGTGAAGGGGCTTAAGCCAAACAGCAGCGCAATCAAACCCGACGGCAAATACTCCGCGGCCTGGTATACCAGCGCCATATTGGGGAACAGGCTGATCGATGCCGCAAAATAGATTTTCCAGTGGCGACGAAATGACAGACCGGCGTAGCCGCACAGGGTGAGCAACAAACTGCCCGCCATCAGTGCCACCACCAGGCGCAGGGTCAGACCGGCGATCGGTGCCAGGGTGTCACCGCCCAACTGGATCGCCAGGGGTGTCGTGGCCCATATCAAAATGACCGCCACGTAGTTGATTCTTACCAGCATTATCTTGCCCCTGCATACTGCCGAGGTCACCCTGTGCCTGAAACGAAAAAGGCCGCAGGGTGAGCTGCGGCCTTTGGAAAAATCGGTATTGATGACTACATCATTTTCCCGCCGCACAGCCCATCGCCCAACGCAGTGCTGCACTGCGATTGGCGACGACGATCATGGCGGGACAGAAAAATGTCATAGTTTTTCGATGTATTCATTTACGTTACGAACAACCGACTATACGGGATGCAAATTTACCTGTGCAAGCAATTATTACTCGCCGCCGTAGGTTTCGTTGAGGTAGCGGAGAATTTCCGTCGACTCGTACAGATCCATCCCGGTGTTGGGGTCGATCAAATAGGGCACCTGAAAGCGGCCGGTTAATTCAAACATCCGCTGGCGATTCGGGCTGGTAATCGGCGCGTCGGGAAAGAAGCGACGACGCACTCCGGGTGGCCCCATTTCCTGCCAGCGGGACTTGCCAAAATTGCGCAGATGATACGGCAGCTCCAGCTCACACATCAGCTCGCGCACGGGTCGTGAATAGGGGCTGCTTTCAAAGCTATAAAGCTCAAGAGGCTGCTCTGGTGCCGATGACGCCTTGGCGTAAATCCCACGGGCGCCGAGCACTGAACGTGTGGCGGTGGCCGCCATCGACGTGGCCACCTGGAACTGGCGCACTGGGCCACGGGCCGGTACACGTTTGCGGGTGTTGCCGTAGGTCTCGTAGAGGTAATTCACGATGTCGGCAGACTCCAGCATCACCACGCCGGTATTCGGATCAACCAATATGGGAAACTGATTGATTCCCGCTTGGTCGAGCGCCTCGGGACGGAAACGCATGCCGCCCTTCGGACAGGGGTATATCATCGCGTCGAGATCCAGTTCGCACAGCACTTCCCTTACAAGACGGCAGTAGGGGCAGCCCTCCATGTCGTAGAGCTTTAACAATTGCTCCGGCGCGGTCGCCTTGGCGGAAAAGGACGACGTACCCCGCCAGCCCCGTACCGCGCTGGTCATAAGGGAGTTGAGCAAATCAATGGTAGACATAGTGGGTCTCCGACCTGGGTAATGAAAGTGGATTAGTTGACGCGGGGCGCGCCATCAATTTCCGCCAACAGGTATACAGAAAAATACTCGCGAGACCAATGGTTCACGTGCGCTTTTTCCTGGCCTTTGCGGCATTCTTTTTCTTGTCACCCTTGGGCGGGTTCGCCGCAGTGTCTACGTCATCAAGCCAAAACAGGGTATCCAGATAGGCCATGTATCGCTGCAGATATTGCGGTGACAGCTCGCGCATCGTGGTCAAGGCCTTGATCGCCAGCATCTGCGGGTTGAGTGGCCCAGGGCTTTCAGGGCTGCGCTCAATGGCCTGGTCAACACGCTGCTCGACACTGTTCTGCTCACTGCGCTGACGCAACACCTTGATGGATTTTAATGGCGGCGCGCCCGAGGTTTGCGGCGACTGACTGGTGGACGCCGACTCCGGCTCAGCGGTGGCCAGCGCCGACAAAATTTCCTGCTGCTGGGCGCGCAGCATTTTATCTACCTCACTGAGGCCGACCACCTCAATATCCAGCGAGGCGTCCAGCGCCCGGCGCAGGGCCGCCAATTCATCGACTAATTGGCTGTGAGTAAAGCGCCGGCGACAGGCCGCCGCATAGCGCAACACACCGTGCAAATCACCCTGTTCGCGCAGCTGCGCGCAATGCTCATTTTGCGCCGGCGACAACAGCGGCAAGGCCGACAGGCAGTCGTCGACCCGGGCCTGCAGGGTGTCGCGCTCGACAACAAAAGCCTCCAGCGCCGTACTCAGTCGATTGAACAAACGGTTGCGGCGCGGTTCCGACGCCGACAACCAGCGCCGATGCAAGGCCACAATATGCGCCCAGGCGGTGGCGCTGATGCGCTCGGCACCCGTCCCTTGCAAGTCGTCGAAGCGGCGCTGCAGCGCCTCGACATCTGGCTCTGAGCGGTGCGTCCCGGCAGTGATTGGGGCGTGCTCAGTCATCGGCGGGCAGTGCACTCTCAACCGGCGCGGAGGCTTCCAGCATCGGCACCGGCGACATTTCCACACGGCGATTGCGCGAGCGGGACTCGCCATCCACATTGGGCACCACCGGCTGCTGGGCGCCAAAGGCCGCCGCGAATACTCGCTCGGCGGGCATGCCCTCGGCAATCAGTGCCCGGGTAACGGTCAACGCACGCTGAGCGGAAAGCTCCCAATTGTCACTGAAATGCAGATTGCCCTGCTGAATAGGCAGGTCGTCGGTAAACCCGCTGACCATCAACATCAAACCGTTCTCGCGCAGATAGAATTCCAGTGGCCCACGCAGATTGCGCAGCAGCTCCTGCCCCTCCTCCTGCAATTCCGCCGAGTTCAGCGAGAATAGAACATTGCCGCTGATACCAATACGTCCGTCGGTCAGCGTCACCCGCCCTTCGGCCAGCGGAACCGCCAGTGCCTGTTCGAGGTCTGCCCGGCGCTGTTCGGCCTGCTCTCGCTTCTGGGTTTCCTGCTCGAGACTTTGGGACAGCTCCAATTGAAATCCCAGCGCCCATACCAGCATCAGTACGAACACGCCGACCAAGCCGGTCATCAAGTCACCAAACACCGCCCAGATCGGCGGTTCCTGGGCCAGTTCGTTTTCCAGCTCAGACATGGCTACACCTGCTCAAGGGGCATGGCTATTTGGCCATCGCCCAACTGCTTGATCAGCGCCTGCTGCGACAGCAGCGTGTTGTCGATAATTTCCCGCGCCTGGGCAACATAGTAGGCCAGCTGTTCATCGCTGCGCTCGGTACTGGCCACCAGGCTCTGCTCTACCCGCCCCAGGGTGTCCAGCAAACCGGCATTTGCTTCACCGAACTGGGTTACGGCGGCGGCAAAGGACTCACCCAGGCAAGCCAGTTCGCTGGCACCATCGGCCACCTCAGCCACGGTGTTCTGCAGTTTATCGGTTTCACCTTCCAGCGCGGTCGTAAAGCGACCAGCGATTTCCGTCAGTGACGCCGCCGACTGGGCGACGATATTTTCCACCAACTCACGCTGACCATTCACGGATTGCTGCAGCGATGCCGACAGTGCATTCAGCTGTGCCATCAGTTCAGTGCGTTCTTCGATCAGGCTGTTGTCGCGCTGAATGTTTTTACTCAGTTCTTCACGCAGCTTAACCATCAGTTCTGCGGCCACCCGCGGTGCCTCAGAGGCGGTATTCATCAGCTCGGCCATCGGCCCGGTCAGCTCAGTGGCCAGCGAAGACAAGTGCCCGGCTACGGCGGACTCCAATTCGGCAAGGCGCTGTACCGCCGCCGCACCGCGCTCGGCTTCCTGTTCACGAAGCTCGGCAAAGGCCGCTGTAACAGTGCCATTAAGTTGCTCGGTACGCGCGTTAAAGTCTTGCTGCCATTGCTGCTCACCCTCAGCCCGTGCGGCGACCAGCTGCTCACATTGGGTGAGCAAGTCGGTCATTTTCGCCAACAGTTCGTCGGCGGAGTGTTGCGCAGCGACATTGATCTGCTCGATGTTGTGCTCAATCAAACTGCGACTTTGTGCGCACACTGCCTCCCACTGGGCCACGCGCTGCTCGTCAGCAACACGCTGCTGGGCCTGCCACTCACTCAATGCCGATGCCATTTGCTCGCCGCTGTCGCGCAATAGTTCGGCACTCTGTGCCGACACCATCTGCCATTGTTGCAAACGCTGTTGCTCCGCCTCCTGCTGGCGCTGCTGCCACTGCCTGGCCCCCTCGGCCAGCTCAGCCACCAGGGCACCGCTGGCACGGCTGAGTTCGCCGTGGAATTCACCCAGACTGGCAACCAGGGTTTCTTCCAGGCGGGCGTTCTCCTGTTGCTGAGCCGCGAGGCCCTGCTGCCAGCCACTGCTGAAGTCCTCGGCGGTTGTGGCAAACCGTTCGCTGAGGGCCTGCAAGTGCCCTTCTGCGGTTGCCTGCAACTGCTGTTGGCCATCGAGCAGGCTGCGCTGGACATCTCCCAACAGGGTTTCGACCACCGGGCGCATGCTCTCCCCGGCAAGCCGACCACTTTCACCAAGACTGCGCTGCAGCGACTCGCCAACCGAGGTTGCCAACTGCTGGTAGTGGCGTTCTGCATTCTGGTGAAACTGTTGTTGCTCCTGCTGTAACCCGCTGGTCAGTGTTGTACCCATGGTTTCCAGGCGCTCGGCCAGTGTGTCGAGGCGCTCAACAACAGCGGGCAGGGCAGCGGACTGGGCCTGCATCGCAGCATAGCCCTCGCGGCGCTGGTGGCTCAGTGAATACGCGGCGAATACCGTTGCCATACGGCCGTCCAATTGCCGTGACACCTGAAGACGCTCACGACGGCTTAGAATTGAGATAAGACCGAGCAGTGCCGATGCACTCACCCCCGCAACCGAGGTTGCGAAGGCAATACTCAAACCCTGAATCGGTGCAGCCAGGCCAGCGCGCACCGCTTCAAGTTCGTTACTACCCCGCAGGGCGGTAACAGCACCATTCAGCGTATCGACCATACCGATAAAGGTGCCGAGCAGGCCGAGCATCACCAGCAGGCCGATCAGATAGGGGCTCAGCAGCGGTGCCGGCAAGCCGACATAGTCGCCCCGAATACGCTGGCGCACGGCATTGCGCAGGCTGTTGGGCACCTGTTCCAGCCAGCGGTCCAGACCCTCAGGTGGCGCTGTTGCTGCGGCCAGCGCCGCGCTCAAACCGCGACTGGCCCGCTGGTAATTCAACAGTTCGACAAAACCGACGGTATAGGCAATGGCAATCAGCAGGCTCACCACCAAGGCCAGAGCGTTGCTGCCCACCACGGCAATGGCCATCCACAGTACGATCGCGCCCCCCACAGCGAATGCCGCCACCGAGCTTAATCTAGTCATTGTTGTTTTCCACCTCTACATCCAGTGCTTCCAGCAGGCCAATCAGCGGCATTAACCGCATGTCCAACTCAGCGATCAGCAGGCCGCGCATCTCGGCCAGAAATTGTTGGAGGCCACCGCCGGCGGCAACCCATTGCGCAAACACCTCATTCGGCGCCAACGCCGTATCCTGTTCAATTTGGGCACGGATCAAAGCATGAAAACGCTGACCCAGTAAACGGGGAATACTCGCCAAAACGCGCCTTGAATAATCGCCCAGGGTCTCGGTGAGGCTACGATCCAGTTCGGCCAGTTGCGCCAATGCTGCCGAGCGCGCGGTCAACACCTGTTGCATGTGCTTGCGCAGCGCGATCAGCCGGTAGTCCATTTCACTCTGGTGCAGGGCATAAAACCGCTGGTAGGCCTTATAGGCCTCTGCCGGCTCATCAATACTGTCGGTGGGCGGCCTGGGCAGAATAAAGGGCAGCGACGGGGCGCCTTCTTCGGTGCTGTCTTCATCGACAAAGCTGTTCACGATAAAGCCGAGGATTTCACCACGGGCGGTGAGTAATTCGCGGTGCAGCGACCCGGCGCCGGCATCGCCCTTTGGCCCCAGGCGCTTGAGACTGCGCAGCGACTCCGACAGGGCAATGGCATTCGACAGGCCGATCAGCTGTCCCAGCTTGTCGGCAAAGTCCCGGTGACTGAGCGCCCCCGCACTGCCGGTGAGCGCCTGTAATTGAGCCTGAAGAGTCGTGTGACGCTGCCCACCTGAGGGCGGCGATGTGTGGTGGTGCGGCAATAGTTGCGACATGATTTCCTGATGTTGTCATCATCGGCGGCGCCCGTTGTTGTTATGGACGGCTTATTACAGGCGGCGTTCACTGGCGGCCAACGATGGGCAGCAGGGTTATCCTGCTGCAATACGCAGCCAATTATCGCTATTCCAGCCCGATATTCAAGAAAACAGGGGGGATCATCAGAGACGACGGCGACTTCGGCCTCAGCCGCGCCGGGGCCGGCGGCGGTATTCGGGGGGAATATGCATCTCGTAGGTTGCGCCGAGAAAGCCACCCACACCGTCCGGGCCCCGCTGGCTGTTGAAATACAAGCGCGAGCCGTCAGGGGTAAAGGCCGGCCCGGTAATTTCCGAGTCGCCACCGATTATTTGCATCAACAACTGGGGCTGGCCGTTGGGCACGATTACCATCAACCGCTGCGAGCTGCCATCCTCGGCAACCACCACATCACCGGCGGGGCTGACCACCACATTATCGACCTGACTAAAGCGCGGACCACGCCGCAGCTTGCCTCGCTCGTCCACCGAGCTCATTTGCTGCTGATTGTCGTTATCGAACACGATCTCCACCAGCGCGTTCTCGATATCATAGGCGTAGATGCGGTTGTCTTTTTTGGTCGCGAAGAACATTACACCACGGGTCGGCTTGAGGCCCTCAACCGGGGGCATTTGCATCGACACCGGCACCTCGTGGTACCAAAGGCCCTCGCCACCGGCGAAATAGGTGCCCGCGTCACCGCCTGCTGGCACCCAGTTCACCCGGCGTGGCAGACGCAGATCGCTGGCCTTGGGTTTTCCGCCATTTTCAAACCCCGCCACCGACATGACTTGCAGCTCACCCTTTTCAAGCCCCATGCGCTTGCCGCCCCCCGGAAGGTCGGTCAGATCCTCAGGGGTGGAGACGAAGCGATAAAAACGCTGGTTGCCACCATCTTCGGTTTGGTAGCAGGTGTGGTGGATGGGGTCGATGGCACAGGCTTCGTGGGGAAAGGCCCCCAGCGCCGGCTTCACCACCGCATCGGCGGTGCTGCCGAAGGGGTCGCACTCATAAACCAGACCGTCCGAGACTTCTTCACAGGACAACCAGGTGCCCCAGGGGGTCGCGCCGCCGGCGCAGTTGCGACGTGTATCGTCGAGCACGCGGTAGGCGGCGGTTTTATTGCCGGCGGCATCAAAGCGCAACGCGCCCACTCCGCCGGGCACCGCCTCGCTGTTACAGGCATAGACCCAGCCACCATCGTCGGCGGGAAAGACAGCTCCGCCGTCGGGGTCACGATGCCAGTGGTAGCCGTCGCCCCCGGCCGCCATCGTCAATGGATCGAGGCCGTGACGGGCGACACAACGGACTTCAAATCCCTTCGGCGCATACAAGCGATCGTCGATACCCCGGGCAACGCCATCGGCAATCACCTTCTTCTCAATCGGCGGCAGCTTCGCCAGCGGCCCGGCAGCCAATTTCAGCTCTCCCGCAACCCGGTCTGCCGACGCCTTCGCCAGGGCCGGCCATGGTGCCGCGCCCAGCGCCACCCCACCAAGAAACACATTGCGTAAAAAACTGCGTCTACTCTGTGCCGCCAGATTCCGCATGAACCGCCTCACTTTTATCCATCAGGCGTTCAGTTTACGTGATTTTTAGCGGGAAAGAAGCGGCGTGATCCGCGACCCGGAATACTACTTGGCCTTTTTACTCGCACCGGTAATGGCATCTGACTCGGAACCATCCAGCCCCCGGTTGATGGCGTCAATGCGCAGCACACTCAACTCGGTGATCGACAATAACAGCGCGATTTCATCAAGCATGGCCGCCCGGTAGCGGGCAATGAGCTGTCGTCCAGCAGCGTTTGTCGCGGCGGGATCGCCCAGGGCCTCCAGTCGCGACTCGGCGGTATAGATATTTCCCATTCGAGTTTTTTTCCAGTCGTCGAACAGAGCCTGCCAGGAACGCAGCTCTGTGCGCAATTCAAATGCGCGTTGTTTTAGCCAGGGTTCGTTGGCTGCCACCACGGCGGCGTCCTTGCAGGGCGAATCGCAGGGGGTCATTGCCTTGCTGATATCCAGCTGTTTCTGGCCATAGGCCCGTTGAAGCCAGCGTTTGCGTTTGGCCAGCTGCGCCTCGGGGGTTTTATTGCCCTGATGCCTGACCAGATATACCCCATAGCTGCGCGCCGCCGCCTGAAATTCAGCGGTAGCGGGGAGATTATCCGGCACCGGCGCCAGACTCGGCGGAAGCTGCCCCCCGTTCAACCCGGCGACCTGCTCGCGCTGCGCGGCCAGTTCAGCGCGCACTGAAAGCACATCGGGATGGGAGATCTCGCCCTGCTGCAGCCAGGTCTGGGCGGCGGCTACCGCCACGGGCGGGGCCGGCACAGCATCGTAAAGTGACGACAGTGCACCACTATGGGCCAAAGTTACTCCCAAAACCTGAGTGAACAGGGTGATAAGGCATAACCGGGAGAGATTGCGCAAACGTGACATAGGCAGGCATTCCAGGGTCAGAGTGAAGGATGGAAGTGCCTTGATGCGAAGCAATAATAGTGCCTATCCCCAAGGAGGCAGCCCCATTGGCACAGACCTTGTATCTCTCATGACAGGCTCGATGTAGCGTCGCAACGGAGATCATTACAACAACATGACCCATAACATCACCTGGCTGGATTGGCTCGTTATCGCCTTGTACTGCCTTGGGCTGCTCGGCATGGCCGCCGCTCTGGCCAGAGGACAGCACAACCGCGAGGACTACTATGTCGGCGGCCGCAATCTTGGGCCCTGGCCCGTTGGGCTGTCTATTATGGCCACCCAGTGTTCCACCAACAGCATTCTCGGCGCACCGGCCTTTGTTGCCTTTGCTGCAGGCGGCGGCATGGTCTGGCTGCAATATGAGCTGGCAGTGCCGCTGGCGATGATTGCGCTGATGCTGTTTGCCATGCCGCTGTTCCGTCACCGGCAGCTGGTGTCGGTCTACGGCTATCTCGAGCAGCGCTATGACCTGCCGACGCGGCTGACCCTGAGTGGGCTATTCCTTTTTGTACGGGCCTTCGCCACCGCCGTGACGGTATACAGCATCGCGCTGGTCATCGAGCTTATTACCGGTTTGGGCTTTGTCGCGTCAGTGCTGCTACTCGGCGCGTTTACCGTGGTCTACGATGTGCTGGGCGGCATTCGCGGAGTGATCTACAGTGATGTGCTGCAGTTGCTGATACTGGTGGTAATGCTGGCACTGGTACTGGCCTTTCTCCTCGACGCCGGTGGCGGTATCACCACGCTGTGGCAGTCCTTTGCGCCAGAGCGGAAAAACGCGCTGGACTTCGCCCACCACGGGCTGGGTGACGGCCAGACCTTTGCCTTTTGGCCGATGCTGTTTGGCGGTCTGTTTTTGTATGTGTCTTACTATGGCTGCGACCAAAGTCAGGTGCAGCGACAATTAAGCACGCGGAACATCGATGCCACCAACAATGCCCTGCTGATAAACGGCCTGCTGCGCTTCCCTCTGGTATTGCTCTACTGCATGGTCGGCGCGGGTATCGCCGTGTACAGCGCACAACACCCGGACTTTGTCGCGGCCCTGCCCGTGAATAATGACCGCCCCGAATACAATCTTGCGGTGCCGCTGTATATGATAAATGCCCTGCCGACGGGACTGGTGGGCTTGAGCCTGGTCGCGCTGTTTGCCGCCGCCATGTCGTCGCTGGATTCGGTAATTAACTCCCTCAGTGCCACCACGATGGAGGATTTCGTACTGCGTTTTTCTTCCCGCACACTGAGTCCGCAGCAGGAGCTACTGTATTCCCGGTGCATAACCATTATCTGGGGGAGCATTACCATTGGCATGGCTTTTTTCGTCGCTGACATCGCACCCACTGTGCTTGAAGCCATCAATAAAATCGGTTCTCTGGCCAATGGCCCGATCCTGGCGGTATTTGTACTGGGCATGACCACCCACCGCGTTCGCGGCGCCCACGTGGTTGCGGGGCTGTTCTCCGGCATCATCGCCAATGCGGGATGCTGGTTATTTTTACCCGAGGTATCCTGGCTGTGGTGGAATGTATCGGGGTTTGCTGTTGCCGTGCTCACCGCCCTGCTTATCGCCACCCTCTCCCCGCGAAAACCCTCGACCTCAACCCCGATCACCACAGCCTTCGCCGAGGCAAAACAGCTGTTGCAAAAGCAGTCGGATATTAATTGGTACTGGCGCAGTGCACTGCTGGTGGTGTGGTTTACTGTGCTGTTGGGGGGACTGGCAATGCTTGGCTGAGCCAGTTCTGTCGGGGCTTATGAATACACTTGCTATGTATTCTCACTTCTTGCGATTGCCCGCTTTGTAAAATCTTCCAAATTCATGGTTTCATCAATACGGTAATCTTCTACCCAGATATCCAAATTTCCAAATGCGTTTCGAAAATCCTCCCATTCCAGCGGGGCATTGTTGAACTCCTCTTCATTCCTCGCAAAGCCAAATAACTTTCCGATGAGAGCTTGAAGCTCGCCAAGACGGTACAAGTACGTGAGTATATTGTGCCGATCCGGATCGGCTAGTTCAGAACTTTTGTAATTTTCAACGTACCCCCTTATGCGGGAGTTATGGATCTGAAGCCGGACCAGAATTTTCGAAAGATAATCACCTACATCTGGTTTCGCGCACCTAATACACTGCTGGAATATTTCCTTGTATTCATCAGGTAGCATAGGTGCTTCGGTAGAAAGGGGTTGCGTGCCGTTTGCGTCCCAGCCTTCAACAAGGGCTGCCGCACTTAATTTAAGATAATCCAATAGCTCGGCAAGGGCTGCGGGAAGAAATGCTTTTGTGGCCTGAAAATCTCTCTCGCGCTGTTTGTTGGCGTTAAAGCGAGCTATGTTGAAAGCAATAATGCTTGAAACAAATGCTAGCATACCAACATTTAGGCTCTGCCATCTATCCCATACGTTCTGAACGAGACCCCAATCCCACCCCTTATCAAACCAGGGATACACAAACATGCTTGCGATATAGAGCAGTGCAAGTGGGATACCGATCCAATTTAAGAGATCGACTAGCCTGTCAGGTTTCAAGGCTCCGATGTGCTTCAACTCTCGTCCCTTAGCTGATGCTGCTTTTTTTGCACATAACAACCCCTATTCAAACGTCGCCGCACTGTGTAGAAACGCCAGACACCCACCGCCAGCACCACACCACCCGCCGCCACTAACAGCCAGGCTACAGCGAGATACGCGTTCAATGTGGAAAAGAACTGGAATAGCACGGCGGACGCCGCCAACAGCGACAGGCCAGTGCGAATGTAAGCCAGAAACGTGCGCTCATTGGCCAGCCGGGTACGTTCCAGTGCCAGTTGATCGCGCACATCGCTGCCTTCAGTCATACCGCCCTACTCCTCATTCCTGCACACATTACTGGGGGCCACTGACTTGCAGAGGGGTGTCCCACAATGCCGACCAGACATAGTCGCCGGAAATAAAATAAACGGCGTCGCCGTCGATCACCGAGCGATGCCGGTAGCCGCCATACCAGTCCGGGTTGTCCGGCCAGCTGGCCTGCACACTGCCCTTTGCGTCAAGTGATGCGGCGCCGGCGTCGAGGGTATTGTTGACCTCAAACAGATACAACGCTTCGATGTTGTAATAGTCCCCGTCGGTGTGACGCCCCGAACTTTGCACCGGCACTGCAAAACGGTCGCGGTTATCACCCGCCAAATAGCTAAACGCGTGGCGGTTGTACTGGGCCTCTGACCAATTCCAGCTGTCGCCACTGCCGATCAGCGCAACGCCGCGGGATACCGGCGAGGTAGCATCGGATACGTCAAACAGTTCCAGTTTTACCTGCGAATTGCGGTCGGCGGTGGTGCCCAAACCCAGTAACAAATCGTCACCAATCGGGTGAAGGAAGTCGGAGAACCCTGGCAAATCCATCGACCCGGCGATAAACGGGTCACGCGGGTTACTCAGATCAATCACATACAGGGGGTCGATCTGCTCAAAGGTCACGGCATAGGCGCGGTCACCGACAAAACGCACTCCGAACAGCCCCTCGTTGGGTTTGCCTATTTCTGCCGGACGAGCATTGTTGGGCAGCTGCGCCACGATCTCCAGCGACTCGCCGGTGTCGGCTTCTTCCAGCAGGTAAAGGGTGTGATCCTGACGGTCATCGTCGTCACCGGTCCAGCGGGTGGTAAACACCCGCAGCCTGCCATCGTGTTCGGATATACGGAAATCCCGCTGGCCGCCGGTCCACAGGTAGCCGCCTACTTCTGCCGATCCACGGTAGCGCGGCTTGCCGCTGCCGAGGGCAAATTTGTGAATGCGAGTCAGTGATTCACCTTCACCGTAGCGAACATCGCTCAGATAAATGGCGCTGGACGAAACATAGACCCCCGCCGCCGATTCGTTGTAACACAGGGTTTGGGGGTTAAGCGGGTCGTCGATGGCGATAGCAGTAATGCTGGTGAGGGTCTGGTAGCCCGAGCGATCATCGCTGACTCGCCCCTCGTTGGTGATCATGCAGTCCTGGGGGGCAAACAGTGGTCGAGTCTGCTCATCGGCGCCCCGGCGAATGGTCAGCTTGGGAATAAGGTCTTCGCTGTTCAGCGATTTGAACGCATTGCGGTTGGACTCATACTCCTGCTCAGTGGTCGGGTAGTAGTGAATATTGTCCAGGGTCGGGGTGTGACGACTGACCACATATACGGTGTCGCCGACCCGGCGACTATCAACAAAGCCGCCCTCCAGCTCCACGCTCCAGGACTTGCCGGGCGCACTCGCGGTGCTGACATCGTAGTAGTCCACGCGCACGTTCTGCTGCTGCCAGGCCCACAGATCAAACCAATACACGCCGTAGCCCATATGGAGATTTTGCGTACCGACGGTCAGCAGGGCGTCTTTATCAGGCAGTATATACAGGCCCTGCACATATTCCCCCTCTCCCAGGGGGATGGTCGCGACTTGCGTGGCGGTGGCCGCAGCGGTATCGGTGGCGAGAATACGAATGGCCGGTTGCGGTGACTGCTCCGGCGCTTGGCTGCCATCGCTCTCCCCCGCTGGTGTGGTACTACTGGTGAATGTCGCGTAACAGCAGCTGAATTGCTGGCTGGGCACGATGTAGAGATGCTCGCCGTCGTACTTTACGACGTCGATTTCATCGACATCGACTTCCTGAGTATAGGTGGTGGTATAGCTGGCCGAGGTCCCGGAGTCTTCCTGGGACCCACCGGCAGCAGCAACGGGAAAGGCCTCACCCTCGCTGCGATTGCGCGCATCGGCATCACTGGAATAGGCCGCCTCCATCGCGCTGAGAAATTCCTCCTCACTCGCGACAGGTTTAAGCAAGCCGGTGAACTGGGCAGGGTCTGAACTCGGCGCCGGTGTCGATGACCCTCCGCCGCCACAGGCCGACAACATCAAGCCGCCGACCCCGACAAAAGACAGCAGCATTCCACGGAATAAACGTGGGCGAATATGGGGCTGAAAACGCGTGCATCCTGTCATCTCGCATCCCTCAACGTATCCATTGCAGACGGCGTCCAGCGGCACTCGCGACGGCACCACCCGACGAATATTTACCACTTATTCGACCATACTACTCCTGATATCGGGGTCTGTCCCCCCCGACAATCAGCTGTCCAGACCGCCCATACACAGGTATTTCATCACCATGTATTCGTCCAGACCATATCGGGAACCTTCGCGCCCAAAGCCCGACTGTTTCACCCCGCCAAAGGGTGCCACTTCATTGGAAATCAGCCCGGTGTTGATGCCAACCATGCCGTAGTCCAGGGCACCGGCAACCCGCCATACGCGCCCGATATCGCGGCTGTAAAAGTAGCTCGCCAGACCGAACTCGGTGTCATTTGCCATTTGAATCACCTCGTCGTCGCTGCTGAAGCGAATCAGTGGTGCAACGGGGCCGAAGGTTTCTTCCCGGGCGATGAGCATCTGTTGATTAACATCGGCGAGCACTGTGGGTGCAAAGAAATTTTCCCCCTCGGACAGCCTCTGACCACCGCGGATCACTCGAGCGCCCTGCTGAACGGCATCGTCGATATGTTCCTCGACCTTGCTCACCGCCGAGGCGTCGATCAGCGGCCCCTGGGTGACCCCCGACTCGGTACCATTGCCCACCTTCAGCTCGCCGACTGCCGCCGACAGCTTTTCGGCAAAGGCGTCGTAGATCCTGTCGTGAACATAAAAACGGTTGGTGCAAACGCAGGTTTGGCCCGCATTGCGAAATTTGGAAGCGATCGCCCCCTCCACCGCCGCGTCGAGGTCAGCGTCATCAAACACGATAAAGGGCGCGTTGCCGCCGAGCTCCAGCGACAGCTTTTTCAATCCGGGAGAGCACTGCTCCATCAGCACCCGCCCCACCTCGGTAGAGCCGGTGAAGGACAGCTTGCGCACTGTATTATTGCCGGTTAATTCTGCGCCAATTACCTGTGCCTTGCCGGTAATGACATTGAAAACACCGGCGGGGATACCCGCCTCCTCGGCCAGTGCCGCCAGGGCCAGCGCGGTTAATGGCGTGGCGTCCGCCGGACGAACAATCATGGTGCAGCCGGCTGCCAATGCCGGCGCGGCCTTGCGGGTAATCATCGCGGCGGGAAAATTCCACGGCGTAATCGCCGCGCACACACCTACCGGCTCTTTAACCACCAGCAACCTTTTATCGTCTGCGGGGCTGGGAATCACATCGCCGTATGCGCGCTTGCCCTCTTCGGCAAACCACTCGATAAACGACGCCGCATACTGCACCTCCCCCTTGGCCTCCGCCAGCGGTTTACCCTGCTCCGCCGTCATGATCTGCGCAATATCGTTGGCGTTGGCCAGTATCAACTCGTACCACCGCCGCAGATAACCACCACGCACCTTTGCGGTGTGCGCCCGCCAGGACTTCAGTGCCGCCTCCGCCGCCACAATGGTTGATCGGGTTTCCTCCGCACTCAGCCGGGGAACGCGGCCCACCTGTTCTCCGGTGGCAGGATTAAACACCTCAATATACTCACCGGAAGCGGCGTCGTGCCAGCGGCCATCAGTGTAGGCTTGATGACGAAGAAGTGCGGAATTGGTCAGCGATAGCATAGTCAGACTCCATTTTTTCAGGGCGAATGCACGGTTAGAACCACAGCGGCTGGCGCCAGTTCAACCCGTGCACTCTGCCCCGTAAAACGACGCTTATACGCGTCCGGTAACCGGAATCAAGGCACCGGTAATCGGCTCCGACGCATCACTTAACAGGAACAGAATCACCTCGGCCAGGGCCTTGGGGCTCACCCAAGCAGAGAAGTCCGCATCGGGCATATCCGCACGATTGGGCGCGGTGTCGATAACGCTTGGCATCACCGCATTCACCGTGATGTTTTTCGCCTTCAGCTCCTCCGCCAGCGCCTCGGTCAAGCGGGCTACGCCAGACTTGGATGCCGCGTAGGCCCCCATACCCATGGCCGCCTTCACCGCCCCTGCCGCACTGATATTCACGACACGGCCGCCACTTTTCGGAAAATGCGGCAAGGTCGCCTGACAGGCATTGGCCGCCGTGCGCACGTTGAGTTGGTACATGCGGTCCCAGGAATCGATCGAGCCGTCTTCCAGGGTTTCCCAGACAAAGCCCCCTGCGATATTTACAATAGCGTCGATCTTACCGTGAGCTTGCGCGATCTCGGCAAACCCGGCCTTGGTCTTGGCAGAATCCAGCAGGTCGATGACATGACACGCCGCGACTCCCGCCTCCGGCTCACCACTGACACAATCCACGCCGACAACGGTAGCGCCGGCCGCCACGGCCGTTGACGACATTGCCCGTCCAAGAGTGCCCAATGCACCGGTAATTACGACAACTTTCTGGTTTAAATTCACTTCCACGCCCTTTAATAAATTATAGTAATACATGAAGTTCCGAATACTCTCGGAACACCCGTTAGCGAAGCAGGTTATGCCATGGAGACCCACATCAGTGACATAGCCAAGCGCCGTATCCTACTATAATTTTCAGGCGATCGCCGCCAACACAAAGGGATACAGAGCTGTAACCACTACCGGATCCACAACGAAACGTCGCAGCCGATGAACTCGCGACGACCTGTATGTTCAAACCTCTGAACTCATTCAGCAAGGACACACCATGACCATTACTCTCGACATCGTGCCGTTAATTTCCATCGCCGCCGGCGCCGCCATACTCATCAAACCCCGCCTGCTGAATTACATCGTAGCGGGCTACCTGATCGCCGTCGGCGTCATCGACCTGTTCAACCTCAGCATTTAACATAATTGGGGACAGACCCCGGGGTCTGTCCCCAACCCGGCAGTGCACCGTATAATGCCGGCAAATCTGTCCACCTTGAGAGTCCCATGGAACGTTTTGTTGAAAATTTGATGTACGGTGCGCGCTGGATTCTGGCACCGATTTATATCGGCCTGAGCCTTGCGCTGTTTATGCTGGGTTTGAAGTTTTTCCAGGAAATCATTCATCACATGCCGATGATTTTTGCGATGAAGGAAGCGGACCTGGTGCTGCTGGTGCTGTCGCTGATTGATATGGCCCTGGTTGGCGGCCTGCTGGTGATGGTGATGTTCAGCGGTTATGAAAACTTTGTCTCACAGTTGGACATCGACGAAGGCCGGGAGAAACTCAGCTGGCTGGGCAAGGTAGACTCCGGCACTCTGAAGAACAAAGTCGCCGCGTCGATTGTCGCGATTTCTTCAATCCATTTGCTCAAGGTGTTTGTGAATACCGAAAATATCGATACGACCTACCTGAAATGGTACGTGATCATTCACCTCACCTTTGTCGCCTCGGCCTTTGCGATGGGCTATCTGGACAAAATCACCCGCAACAGCCACTGACCCCTGCCGGGGTCTGTCCCCGGGGACAGACCCCGAAAGTGCGAAAGTGTCAGGCCTCGGCCCGCAGGGCCGCTTCCAGAGTCGGATAACGAAATTCAAAGCCCTTTTCCAGCAACACCTGTGGCACCACCCGCTGTCCACCGATCAATAATGTCGCAGCTTCTCCCAGGAGCAGTCTCAGTAGCCACCCCGGCGTGACAAACAACGTGGGGCGCTTCACCACTCGGCCGAGGGTGTCGGTAAATTCACGGTTGTTCACCGGGTGCGGCGCGGTCGCGTTGATCACCGGTTCATCAATGTTTCCCTGCACACAAGCCAAAAATATCTTCACCACATCGTCGATGTGTATCCAACTGAACCACTGTCTGCCCGATGCAATGCGACCGCCGCCTCCCAGCTTGAATTGGGGCAGCAATTTCGCCAGCGCGCCGCCATTGCCCAGCACCACGCCGAGACGGACGAGGTGTACAGTAATCTGACTGTTTGACGCTCGCGTTGCCTCCGCCTCCCAGTCGCAGCATAGTTTCGCGGAAAAATCCTGCCCCGGAGCGCTGTCTTCGCCAAGGGGCTCATCACCGGTCATACCGTAGTAGCCAATTGCCGAGGCTGAGACAAGTTTTCGCACCCGGGGCGCTTTAGCCATCTCCTCTACCAGTGCTCGAGTGAAGGCGATACGGCTATCGCGCATGATCTGTTTCTGGCGTTCGCTCCAGCGGCGTGCAAAGAGGTTTTCACCCTGCAGATTGATGACCTGCGTGTAGGACCAGTGACGCCCGTCGCCCAGTTCTGTCACATAGTCGAGTTCAGGTCGAGGCGACGACCGCGGATTGCGAGTCAAGACGGTCACCCGATGACCGAGGGCAAGCAGCGCCGGAACCAGATGCTCGCCGACAAATCCGGTGCCACCGGTAACAAAAATATGTTCTGCCATATCGCTCCCCTGTTAAAAACCGTTAAGAAGTGTCAAAACTCCTCATCTTCGTCGGAATGACGAACACACACCGGCTGACGCGAGCGGTGATCCTCGCTCCCCCCTGCCCACAAAACACACACCACCGCTGCCGTAGCAATCAGCATTAGTATCAGCATCATCGTGCTCTCCTCACATTATAGGCCTTGCCATCACTACTGCTTACGTAGGTCCTCCCACAGTAGAGCAATGTCGATTCCATTTATTGCGGTGCTCCATAACAGGCGCAGCTGCGTAAACCTGAAAACAGTCACGGCGAGACCCCATGCAACGGCTACCTCTGTTAATCACTCTGGCACTGCTGACTTCAGCCTGCGCAAACCCACACGGCCCTTTGCCCCGCCCCGCAGAGGTGGACCTCAATAGATTTATGGGCGACTGGTATGTCATTGGCTTTATCCCCCTCTACCCGGAGCGCCACGCCCACAATGGCGTGGAAAGCTACACCCTCACCGAGGAGGGCACTATCGCAGTCACCTACCGCTTCAATCACGGTAGTCCCAACGGGCCCGTAAAGACTTACCGGCCCACCGCAAAGCCCGTTGCCGGCACCGGCAATACCCAGTGGGACATGCAGTTCTTCTGGCCCTTCTCCGCCGACTACCGTATCGCCTATGTCTCTAAGGATTATTCTGAAACCATTATTGCCCGCCAGGCCCGGGACTATGTATGGCTGATGGCCCGCTCCCCCACGTTGCCGCCAGCACGCCTGCAAGCGCTGACGAATAAAATTGCAGCAATGGGCTACGATCTCACCGACTTCACACTGCAACCGCAACAGTGGCCGGAGCGGTGAGTTTTTTTCGCGGATTCCCTCGACACCGTCGAAGCTGCACCAACGGAAACCACGCGCCCTGCCAGAGTGCAGCAATGCGCCCACAATGACGCCCATCACCTTCGGCTGCCAGAGCACGCAGAGTCACAGCTGCAGCAATTCGAGCAACAGCTGGCACAGCGGTTGCTACATCATGCACACACAGAGCACCAGCCCGGTGCAAACACTCCTCAGGGGTCTGAAACTGCATGATAAAACCGCACCGTTTTGTTCCACTCCTCCTCATACTGCCCGCCAGCGCTTTTGCTGATACAGACCAAACCGCCACGGATATGGTGTGGCTGGTTACCGCCAGCGCCCTGGTGTTTTTCATGCAGGCGGGTTTTGCCCTGCTGGAAAGTGGTATGTCACGTTCCAAGAACGCCCTTAACGTAGTGATGAAAAATTACATGGATGTCTGCCTGGGCACCCTGGTGTTCTGGTTACTGGGTTACGGCCTGATGTTTGGCAGCAACCCCAGTGGTTTTATTGGCACCGACCTCTTTTTGATTAACGACAGCGACCCCAACACCTACGGGGTACTGCTATTCCAGACGATGTTTGCCGCCACAGTGGTCACTATCGCCAGTGGGGCTATGGCGGAACGCACCCGCTTTGACGCCTACCTCGTTGGCGCCTTCGTCATCACCGCCGTCATTTATCCGATTTTTGGCAGCTGGGTGTGGAATGCCGATGGCTGGCTGGCCAAGCTCGGCTTTATCGACTTTGCCGGTTCGACTGTTGTGCATTCCGTCGGTGCCTGGACAGCGTTAGCAGGCATCGTGGTATTGGGCCCGCGCCTTGGGCGGTTTGACCGCAGCGGACGGCCACGGGAACTCCGCGGGCACAACCTCGGTTTCGTCGCCATCGGTGGGTTTATTCTGTGGTTTGGTTGGTTTGGCTTTAACGGTGGTTCGACACTCGCTGCCTCGGCAGATATCGGTTTAATCAATCTAAACACCCAACTTGCCGCCGCAGCGGGCGCCACCGCCAGTATGCTTCTTGCGGTACTTGGCAGACGGCCTATTTTGCTGACCGAAACAGTGAATGGCAGCATTGCCGGGCTGGTGGCCATCACCGCGGGCTGTGCCTCCATGCTCCCCCTGTACGCGGCCCTCACCGGCGCCATCGGCGGCATTGTTTGCACCTTGAGCAGTCACGCCCTGCTGCGCTGGCAGCTCGACGATGTTGTCGGTGCCGTTTCCGCCCATGGTGTCGCAGGCGCCTGGGGCACTCTGGCTGCAGGCCTGTTTTTTACTGGCAATATGTTCAACACCCAGCTCGTCGCAGTGCAGCTGGTGGGGATTACCGCCTGCTTCATCTGGACCTTCGGCTGCGCGCTGATGATGTACTTCGCTATCGACAAGATCATTGGGTTACGCGCGCCGACACTCCATGAACAACGGGGGCTGGATTTGAGCGAGCACGCCGAAATCGGCTACCCGGAATTCCACTCGAACACCACGGCTTATACCTCAGAACGGATAGACAGCGGCGAGGTGCGGGCATGAATACACTGAGCCTGGATCACCGGCGGCAGGCCATTCGCGAGGGCCTGGCGACCTATCTGGCGGAGGCCGAGCTTAGCCGGGCTATCACCCATTGGGAAAATCGCTATGCCGACCAACCCAGTCTGGCCTTGCAACGCTATGTGGCCGATATTTGTCAGGCCTACGCCATTCCAGAGAAGCGCTCCACTGTGCTGCGCAGTTTGATCCACGCAATGGGCCAGCTTCCCGCGGGCGAAGTCACAGCACGCGCAGCCTCTACCACTGCCAAAACTTCAGGTGCCGATGCACTCAGCCAGGCCTTTTCCGCACTGATGCTGGCCATGATGGCCCAGCTCGATGACAGCCAGCGGCATAAAATCCGTATCGATTACCTCGCTGCTCTACGGCAACAGCAACTACCGCTGCCGGTCAGAGAGTCCTTGCAGCGCTGGCTGGGCAATCGCGAAACGCTGTCGCTAACAAGTACCTCCAACAGTTTGCTACAAACTCTGCTGAATCAGTTTTATGTGTTGCTGTGCGAACGCCTCGGGCCGGTGATCGCCGACCATATTCTGGCCCGCGGGGTGCGCCGGGTAAAAGAGCACAGTCCGCAATTGAACAGCGCGGTCAATCGACTGTTATGATTGCCCCTACTGCCTGAACGCCTCCACCAGAAAATCGATCAATACCCGCTGACGTAACGGCGTATAGGGGCTTTTGCGGTACAACAGGGAAATATGTCGCCGACTACCGGCATAACTCTGCAACACCTCGCAAAGCGTCCCCTCGCGCAACTCCTTTTCAACTGGCGGCAACCGAGAGCAACGAGCCCGGCTTGATGTCGCTGTGGTCGGGGCAGTCTGCACCACTGCTGACGCAGCATCAGGCCAGCAGCCTGATCCGGGAACTGGAACAACAAACCAACGCGCTATTACAGTCAGGGCATTGATGAGCACAAGCCCAGGACCGGTGTATTTCGCTATATCTCGCTGTGCGAGTCGATGCAAAAACGCCGAGGTCACCCCGGCACTTTGCATTTGCATCATCGCGCGTTTTGTTAGAGCCTTCGTTCCAGAAAATTGATAGCAACGGTGACGAAGATGGAATACCAGTGTTTAGAAATTGAAATCAGAGACCGGGTAGGCATTCTCTCCCTGAATCGCCCTGACAGCCTCAACGCCCTGACGCCACGCCTGGTCGAAGAATTGCTGCACGCCACACGGGATCTGCCCCGGCATTGCCGGGCGATGATTCTTACCGCCAAGGGCCGCTTCTTTTGTTCCGGGGCTTCCCTCGACCCGGCGGAGCCCTTGTCTCCTCTGACCAATAACCCTGCAGAACGGGATTTGGGCAAAATCGTCGAGGACAAGCTCAATCCTCTGATCAACCAGCTACGCGATTTGCCTATTCCCTGGATTTCAGCAATCCGCGGTGGCGCGGCCGGCTACGGGGCCTCTCTAGCACTGGCGGCCGACATGGTGGTGACTACCGAGGGTAGTTATTTCGCGCAGATTTTTTCCCGAATTGGCTTGGTGCCAGACGGCGGCTCGACTCATCTGCTGACCCGCAATATTGGCCGCGTGCGCACCATGGAAATGTTGCTATTGGGCGAAAAGCTCCCCGCAGACAAAGCCCTGGCCTGGGGACTGGTAAATCGTGTGGTGAGCACCGATGAGCTGGAAGAGGAAGCCTTTGCCCTTGCTCTGCGTTTAGCCAACGGGCCGAGCCAATCGCTGGCCATGATCAGAAATGCGGTGTGGGCTGCAGTCGATGGCGACTGGCAGAGCAACCTCGATAATGAGCGGAATATGCAGCGCACCGCGGGCCGGCATCCGGATTTTGACGAGGGTGTCGCGGCCTTTCTGGAAAAGCGCCCCCCCAAATTCGGCCAATAAGCCAGAAAATATAGCAACACTACACTTACTAACCACCTGTGGAGCTGGCTCCGCTCCGCAGGTAACGCCCCCTTCCCATTGAGGCAAATCGCCCTCAACCCCACCGTAATGGCATCAAACCGTCAACTCACCTTACGGTTAGCTTACAATTTGAGCCATAGACGATGACTAAATCGGCCTGAACCCTTAAACTCTCTCTCTTTCGCGATTACAACAACAAATACTGACAGGCTGTGGTGATAACAGGCCACAACGCAAAAAACAGGAGCCCTTAAATGAGCCAGGAGCATTGTATTATCATTGGCGGAAGCCACGCTGCCGCAGCACTCGCAGCAGGTCTTCGCCAGGAAGGCTGGGAAGGCAAAATTTCGCTGATCGGCGCAGATCCCCTGCCCCCCTACCATCGCCCACCGCTGTCCAAGGCGTTTCTTTGCGGCGATAAAAGCGAATCGGAGCTGTTGATTCGCCCGGCCGACTTTTACGAAAAGAACAATATCGACCTGGTTCTGGGCAGCCGTGTCACCAATATTGACCGTGAGAAGAAGACCGTTACCCTGCACGATGGCGGCGTAATCAGCTACACCAAGCTGGCACTGACCACCGGTGCAAAGGTTCGCAAAATCCCCATTGAGGGCAGTGATCTGGGTGGCGTCTTCTATCTGCGCGACCTTGGCGACGTGCAGCAGATCAAGAAGTACATCGGCAAGGGCAAGTCAGCTGCGATTATCGGCGGCGGCTACATCGGTCTGGAAGCCGCGGCATCTATGCGCAAAATGGGCATGAACGTTACCGTGCTGGAAGCCATGCCGCGTATTCTCCAGCGGGTTACGGCGCCGGAAATATCCGCCTTTTATGCACGGGTTCATCAGGAAGAAGGCGTTGAAATCATCACTGAAGCCTCTGTGAAAGCGATTGAAGGCAGTGGCGACGTCAACGCGGTAGCGCTGGCAGATGGGCGCAGTATCCCCGCTGACATTGTGATTATCGGTGTTGGTGTACTGCCCGATGTTGAACTGGCCGAGCAAGCGGGTCTGGAGCTGGACAACGGTATTGTTGTAGACGAATACGCACGCACCAGCGATCATGACATTGTTGCAGCCGGTGACTGCACCAACCACTTCAACCCGATTTACGGCCGTCGCCTGCGCCTGGAGTCTGTTCAGAATGCCTCCGACCAGGCCAAGATCGCCGCGAAAACCCTGTGTGGCAATTTAACCGAATACCGCGCCCTGCCGTGGTTCTGGTCTGACCAGTTCGACCTCAAACTGCAAATTGCCGGTTTGTCCCAGGGCTTTGACCAAGTGGTGACCCGTGGGGATTACGCCAACACCCGCAGTTTTGCCGCGTTTTATTTCCAGGACGGTAAATTACTGGCTGTAGACGCGATCAACCGCCCGAAAGAGTTTATGCTGAGCAAGCGTTTTCTCGCCGAAGGCAAAAATGCAGACCCTGTCAAACTGGCAGACGAGTCTGTTGAAGTTAAAGATGCCTTCGAAGGCTGAAAACCAATAATTCAAGAGGAACCACCATGCCACTGATTACCTTCGTTTCCCACGACGGCGAAGCCAAAGAAGTTCACGTCGAGTCTGGCACCAACCTGATGCAAGCTGCCGTTGATAACGGTGTTGACGGCATTCTCGGCGAGTGTGGCGGCGTGTGCAGCTGTGCCACATGCCACTGCTACATTGACGATGCCTGGGTCGCTAAAGTCCCTGCGGCGGAAGACCTGGAAAAAGACATGCTGGACTGCGTGCTGGAGCCCAAGGATAGCAGCCGCCTGAGCTGCCAGGTTGAAGTTAGCGACGAGCTTGACGGCATCGTGGTTCACCTGCCCGAATCACAGTTCTGATCTCTATCAGCGAGTGAGCGAAAAGGCTGCTTCGGCGGCCTTTTTTGTGCCAGTGCGCCTGACCGGCAAAAGGCCGCTGCTATTGTTTGACCCTGTGTCTCAGTGCAAGGCCTGTTGGCGACAATTATCCTACAATGATACGGATAAGCGGCCGTGCGATAGCCAGCAATACGGCCTCGCCTACTCTTAACAAAAAAAGCGACACCAGAATGGCTGTACCCCGCAACACGTTTTTATTGTTTTTACTGGCCGTACTCAGTGCTTGCAGTGCTGCACCGCAACTTCCCCCCCTCGCGGAAGTCAGTCCGCAGGAACGGGAGCGGCTGCTCCATCTGGAGGGTCAGTTCGACCTGCCAGCCACCAGCCTGACTGAGCCCGACGACAATATTTTCGGCCTCGACGCCGATATGCGCTATTTTGTGAACGAGCATGTCCCCGCGGTGTTATCTCCTCGCGCGCGACTGCGCTACCTCAGCGACGCCCTGGCCAGCCCCGCCAAACTCGGCCTCGCCTACAATCCGGGGCTTACCCTCACCGCCTCACAGGCTTACTATCAGGGTGAGGGCAATTGCCTGTCGCTGACGGCGCTGTTTGTTGCACTCGCCCGTGAGGCGAAACTCAACGCCTACTTCAATGAAGTCACCATTCCCCCCAGCTGGGAAATGCTCAGCAATAACAGCTCGGCAACCTACCGTCACGTGAACGCCGTGGTAGACCTGGGCGAGGGCCGAACCGAAGTCGTCGATTTCAGTGTCGACATCTACGACTACCGCTATCCTCAGAACCGCATCAGCGAAAACACCCTGTCGGCACAGTTCTACAGCAACCGCGGCATTCAATTTCTGAACCAACAGAACTATGGGCAGGCCTATCTCTATTTGCGGCGCGCCGTGTATCTCGCTCCGGAACAAGCCTATTTATGGGGTAATCTCGGCGTACTGTTCCGGCGGCAGGGGCTGGACCCGCAGGCAGAACTGGCCTATCGCTACGCACTGCAATTAAACCCCGATGAAAACGCCTCACTGAATAACCTCGCCCGCCTCTACCGCGACCAGCAACAGGACAAGGCCGCAAAAGCCCTGGAGCAGGTTGCGGAAGCACGACAACGAGACAATCCTTTTCTGTATTACAGCCATGCCCGAGATGCCTACGAACGCGGCGAGTTCAACCTGGCACTCGCCGCAATTCACCGAGCAATTCGACTGAACAATGACGAATACCGCTTCCATCAGTTTGCCGCCGTGATTTACCGAAGACTGGGCAATATGGAGAAGTATGAGGAATTTGGGCGACGGGCGGCGCGACTTAAACTGGCGAAGTCCACTTGACCAGCTATTCCCGGCATAAAAAAACCCCGCATTGCACGGGGTTCAAACGATAAACAAGCCTAATATCGTTATCAGTATTTCCAGCTGACGCTTACACTCACGCTTGTACCGACCTCCTGCTCCAGAATCTGCACCGCGCGACCACTGGCGTTCTTCTGTTCAAACTCCCGCTTTTCACCCAGCAGGTTACTGGCTTTCAATTTAACGCTCGTCTGCATCGTCGGATACCAACTGTAGGTCGCATCCAATGAATGGAAGGGCTGTTCAAAGGCATCGTCGTTACCGCTGGTTCCCGCGAAGAATATACGCTCGCCGGATACGTTATACAGCAACGCAGCACTGTGCTTTTCGTCGGCTGAATCATAGCCCAGGGTCGCATTCAGCACGTACTCAGAGTGACCGGTCAAACGACGCTGGGTATTGGTCACCTCGTTGTTCGAGGTAATTTCAATTTCAGAGTCGCTCAGGGTCACGTTGCCCGACAGGAAGAATCCCGCAGCCAGAGTGCGCAGGCCTTCCAACTCAATGCCGTAAACCTCGCCCGAGTCACCATTGAGATAGGTCAGAACGGTATCGTCGTCCGAACCCGCGCCCTCAACTTGCTCAATAGGTAAAGTGAGGTCCTTATAGAACAGCGAAATGGTCAGGTTGTCGCCACCCTCATAGAAGAACTCGCCGCGCAGTTCTGCATTTTTGACTTCTGTCGTTTGCAAGTTCGGGTTGCCGAAGACACGCACACTTAACTCAGGGTCTATGTATGCAACGTCAGCCAACTCCCGAAGATCCGGGCGAACCACCGTTTCACTTACACCGAAGCGCAGTTGAAATTCATCAGCGCCAAGCAGGTCTGTCCCCATATAGGTCAGCGCTGCACTAACAAAAATATCGTCATCAGCGACAGCGAAGGTCTGGTCGGGGTCGCTCAAGGCATCAATCAACTGCTGGTTGGGCACACCGGTAAAGTCGAGCAGATCAACGGGCAATACCGCCTGCTGGTACTCTTCCCAGCGCGCGCCCAGGGCAAACCGCCAGCTTTCACCCATGCGATAATCCATACCGCCGAACACTGCGTTAACCTTTTGCGCGGCGACGTAGCTTTCATTACCAAAGCCCGAGCCCATCGCCAGGTCAAAGGCGTTGTTCAGGTCGGCAATACGCTCGTCGGTGAACACGGTTTGTGGTGTACCTTCGGTAGCACGGGTCCCCACATTAGCGGTGTAGCCGTAGTACTCACGGGTTTTCTGCGATGCCCACCAGCCAGATGAAAGGTTCAGCTCGTCGTAGCCTACCGCGATAGGCAGCGAGATTTCGCCACCATAGCTTTCCATTTCATCCACCAGCTGCAGGAATTCAAACTGGCCAGCAGTGGCTGACTGAGAGATAAAACGCCGCTCAGGGTCAGTGCTTCGATCGATAGAGCCGGAGAAGTTAGATGCGTTTGGGATATCGGTGGTGGCCTCTGCGTCGGAATAAAACCAGTCCAGGCTCAGCGGAGCCAACCACTCGACAGGAGCAAACTCCCCCAGACGATGAGTCCCTTTCAGCTGATTCAAGGTCAACTCCCGCTCCTCGAGTCGAGTCTCGTAAGAGAGATATTGACGCTGGTCCTCAGGAGTATTATTGCCGTCATACCCGGCAGTAATACGAGCTTCGTCGTATTCGTTATTGATGACATAGCTGCTGAACTGCACCGAGTGCTCTTCGGTATATTCCGCACCCAATAGCAAGGCCAATGTCGTACGCTCGTCCCGGGCCGTCCGCTGCGTCTCCGAACTCACGCGATCCGGGTTGCCCACACCGCGCTCTTTCTGATCCTTGTTGCGGTACTGCTCACTGTAAGCACCGCTTAACGAAGCGCCGAGCACCCAATTGTCTGCCACATCCCAGGCGTTGCCAAGATCGACCTTGATATCCTTGTCAGGGTCGAGGCTACCCTCACTGATAGCAACGTTGCGGTTGAGGGATAGAATCAGATCGCGCTGTATCTGCTCAGCCTGCTCGTTTGTAATGCTATTGCCGGCGTTGTTTTCAGTATCGCGAATATTGCTGGTCGACAGATCACCGCGGTAGCGATTAATTGCAAAGCGAATCGCGCCCGGCATGGGCGATGCGCCGTTTTCCGGATAGGAAAGCCCATCATCGCTTTCGGTATTAAAGCCGGTACCGACAGAAATACTAGCCACCGGGCCGGAAGGAACGCTGCGGGTACGAATATCTATCGCACCACCACCGAAGTTGGCGGGCAGATTCTGACTCCAGGATTTCTGGATTTTTAATGATTCAACAATGCTGGAAGGAAAAAGATCCAGTGGAATCACGCTGCGCGCGAGATCCGGCGATGGTACCGCAGCACCATTGACCGTAACTGATGAGTAACGCTCACCAAGGCCGCGTACATAGATGAATTTGTTATCGACGAGGGTCAAACCTGTTACTCGGCGCAGCGCCGCACCAATCGTGCTGTCCCCCGCCCGTGAAATAGCCTCAAAGCCCATAAAGTCTGCTGAATAGGGCAGTTCAAGCCGCTCGTCTACCAGAGAGGCCGCGACACTTTGCAGACGGCCCACGACAACGACTTCTTCGAGTACCGGCTTGCCGATAAACCCGTCGTCCTCTTGCGCCAGCGTCTGGGCACTGGCACCTGCGCTAATCAGCGCAATGGCGCTAGCCAGCTTATGCCGCGCATGGATTTGTTTACGCATAATAATGACATCCAAAGTGTTCCGAAATAAGCCCTCTGAGTCGAGGGCATTCGTGTTAAATACTGGCGGGGATTAGATTGCGTCCCCCGCCATCCCTGCGGAACAGGACTTTGTAGTGACAGATCAGGGGTTCAGCGGCTTGTCAAAGCCAACAGTCCAGCCATCCAGCCAGTCGTCGCTGGCAGAGGCACCGCCAAGATAGGTTGGCGTGCTGAAGTATGCGTCGATGGTTGATACATCTGTCAGCTGTGTAGACTGGTCGAAGACTTCGGTATTCGAGCCATCCTGGATAGACGCTGCTGTGCGGTAATCCCGCGTTCCGGTGCCATTAACAATCACTTTGGCTGGCAGGTCGCCGCCGGTGATAATCACATTGTTGGCGTTACTGTTAGCAGGAGTTTGCGCGTTAGCACCACCACCAGCCAACCAGTTCACCAGGTCGAAACCGGTGTTCGCCACATTGGCACCGATTTTTGTCGCTTCGCCACAGGCAATCACGTTGCTGCTCGCTTTTGACGTTCCCGACTGGGCCGCATCAATCGTCTGGGGGCCTTCGGAGTCATCCAGCTCCAGACACTCGTTGCTATTCATCAAGGTATCATTGGACGTAATCAGCGAGTTATACATCTCGAAGAACACCCCTTCCCGATACAGAGGGCCTTCCGAATCACCTTTGGAAGTCACATTGGTACCGCCATTGGTATCGACGGCTGAAGTGATACAAGTGAGGTTGGAAATAATCATCTTGGTCGTTGGCGTAATGCCGTCACCCCGGTTCTCACCGGTATTGTCGCCTTCAACACAGCGGTTAGAGCCGGACGTATGCAAAACAACCGCGTACTGGATTTTACCGTTGTAGCCTTCGGAATAATCGATCGAGTCGTCGCCCACGTTGACTGCAACAATGTGGTCCAGGTTAACGGCGCCACCGAACATTTCAAAGCCGTCGTCCAGTGAAGTGTAGGTTTGTACATGGCTGATCGTGGTGCCGCTGCCCACTGCATTCAACGTCAGGGCATTCAATTCATCGCCGTCTACTACCTCAAATCCAGCGTGTTTGATAACAACATACTCCAACGCACCTGAACTCTCGGCGTCGTTGTTACCACCGTAAGTCGAAGGACGACCCTCTGCAGTCTGGTTACAGTTGTGGACATTGTTGGCGGTGGCAGCAAAGTCACTCACAGTGCCTGTGCCAGAGCCGGTTGCGGTGCCGTCATGGCACTTGTTGGTACGACCGTTGCCGTTAATCTGAATGCCGCCCCAGAGGCCGCGATCGTCTTCAGTCGCGTTGCCTTCATAGTCTTCATCGGCAGTGAAAATAATCGGCGCGTCCGCTGTACCCTGAGCAAAGATCTGCGAGCCGCGGGCGATCCGCACATAGCCTTCGCGAGATTCAAACACCATGCTTACACCGGCATCCACGTAAAGCTTGGTACCTTCCCCTTCCTGGGGAATACGAGTGCCATTCTGAGCAGCAGTTGCATCGACATCCGCGCCGACAAACAGCGCATTTTCAAAGATATGGGCACCGGCGATACGGCCAAAACGCACTTCATCCGCGGTAATCGGATTAGTCGAACTGACAAACTGAGCGTTGTAGAAGCAGTCATTGCCAACTTGCTGGCCCTGGAAGGTTTGTCCGTTTTCAACATAGCTGGCACAGGCATTGGTAGACCCGCCGCCGCTGCTCTGGCTATTGTCTACACTGTTGTCGATATTCGTCGGACTAAGATTAATATCACCACCACCGCAACCAACCAGCGTTACCGCTGAAGCTATGGCTGTCATTGCAAAGAGCTTTTTCATAGGGACCTATCTCCGAAAGCTTTCAAGGGGTTTCTATAGAGCTGTTTTGATGAGGTGTATGCTAGAGGCGACAGATGACGGCTATATGATGAAAATATGACATTAATATTTCAAAAACGAAGAATTCGCCGGGATTTGTTACAGTTTGATGTTTTGCAGGCCTTGGGGTACTCGGGAATAATATCGGCCAGCTGACAGGTTGGCCCTGAACCGCAATAGGAAGCCTCTGGTGCAGATCGGGTCTTGCGGTATTTTGCGCCGACTGAACTCTACAGGAAGTAGCCTCCAGCAGGGTATTTCGGAGCTTGATGGATGAAATAGCCCGAATCTTCACCGCGCTTCACGATCGGTGGAGAACGGCAGGAGCCGAACCAATAATCGGTATTTCTGTGACGCAAATCACACAAAATACTACTACTCTATCGTTCTTACTCGGTGACATTTATATGAAAGTATTACGACACAGCCTTTTGGCAATGGCCGTTGCCGCACCCGCGCTCGCTCAAGCGGAGGACTTCACGCCCAATTTCTATGGTCGCGCGGACATTTCCATCAATAACACAGACACCGAGGCAGACGGCACCACTGTTACGACCAGCAGCAACGCCTCGCGTATTGGCATTCACAACAGCCACGCGATCGACGAAGGCCTGTCGGTATTTTACCGCCTTGAGTACGAAGTGAACTGGGATGAGCGCCACAAGTCCGGTGATGACAAGTCCGACAACGCCGACATCGACGGCCAAACCCTGCGTAACCGCAACAGCATCGTCGGTTTGAAAGGCGGCTGGGGTAGCGTTTTTGTTGGTATTCACGACACGCCACTGAAAAAAGCCGAGCAGAAGGTTGACCTGTTCAGCGACGTATTTAATGCCGATATCGACAATGTCCTTGAAGGCCAGCAGCGCCTGTCCGACACCATCAGCTACAAGACTCCCAAGGCCGCAGGTCTTCAGGGCTGGGTGATGCTGATTCCCGGCGAAGGCGAGAAGAACAGCGGCAGCGATGCCCTGGGCGCACCGAATGACGACGGTGTAGCCGACGCGGTTTCTGCCTCAATTAGCTATGAAACGAAACCTGTCAGCCTGGCGCTGGCCTACGAGACCGACGTCAAGGATCGCGACATCGTTCGTCTGTCTGCCCAGCACAAGAGCGGCCCCCTGCAACTGGGTGCGCTGGCGCAAATCGCTGAAAATTCAGACGGTACCGGCACCGATGGCCTTGGCTACGTGCTGAGCGTGGGCTACAAGGTGAGCGACAAGAACACCCTGAAGCTTCAGTTCACCAGCGCCGACGACGAGTCGGTAGAAGAATCTGCCGGCTCTGACATGGTGTCACTGGGGCTGGATCGCAAACTGGGTAAATCCACCAAGCTGTATTTCTTCGTTACTGACCGCAGCAACGATGATAATGCCGCTGAAGAATACACCAGCGCGGGCATCGGTATTCAGCACAAGTTTGGCAAAGACAAGTAATATCCGCCAGACACACGCCTTATCAAAGGCGCGCCAACAAAAAAGCCGCAGAAGTGATTCTGCGGCTTTTTTGTTGCTGGCAATACCGGATCAGTCACCCACCGAGGTAGGCGGCTGAATTGTATCAACCAAAGGGATGACGCAATACGATGGTTTCAACCCGGTCTGGACCAGTTGAGATAATATCGATGGGCACACCCACAACGGCCTCAAGGCGCTTGATATAGGCACGGGCATTTTCCGGCAGTTCTTCGAGGGTTTTTGCGCCTACCGTCGACTCGCTCCAGCCGGGCATATCTTCATAGATAGGAGTGATATCGCCGTAGTCCTCGCAGTCGAAGGGCGCCGCGATAGACTCGCCTGCCGGATTCTTGTAATCCACGCACAGACGCACCGTTTCAAGGCCATCCAGTACGTCGAGCTTGGTCAGGCACATGCCGGTCACGCTGTTGATGCGCACAGACTGGCGCAATGCGACGGCATCGAACCAACCGCAACGCCGGGCTCGGCCAGTGGTCGCGCCGAACTCGTGGCCCTTTTTCGCCAGGTGGGCACCGACATCATCAAACAGCTCGGTCGGAAAGGGACCTGCGCCGACACGGGTGGTGTAAGCCTTGGTAATCCCCAGCACGTAGTCGAGATACAGCGGGCCGAAACCACTACCCGTCGCAGTGCCGCCTGCGGTGGTATTGGAAGAGGTCACAAAGGGGTAAGTGCCGTGATCGATGTCCAGCAGCGAGCCCTGGGCACCCTCAAACAGAATGCGCGCACCCTCTTCGCGGTATTTATGCAAGGCACTGGTGACGTCGACGACCATATCGCGCATTTGCTCGGCCATTTTCAGCGTGTCATCGAGAGTCTTCTGATAATCAACCGCGTCGACCTTGTAATACTGGGTCAGCGCAAAGTTGTGATACTCCATCACCTCCTTGAGCTTTTCCGCGAAACGCTCGGGATTGAATACGTCGCCGAGACGCAGACCGCGACGGGCGACCTTGTCTTCATAGGCGGGGCCAATGCCGCGACCGGTGGTGCCGATTTTGGCGTCGCCACGGGCGCGCTCACGGGCGAGATCCAGAGCCACATGGTAGGGCAGAATCAGTGGGCACGCCGGGCTCAGGCGCAGGCGCTCACGCACCGGCACACCACGTGCTTCCAGCTCGGCCATTTCCTTCAGCAGTGCCTCCGGAGACAGCACCACACCGTTGCCGATCAGGCAGGTTACGCCCTCGCGCAGAATCCCCGAGGGAATCAGGTGGAGCACGGTTTTCTCGCCGCCAATGACCAGGGTATGGCCGGCATTGTGCCCCCCCTGAAAGCGAGCGACCGCATCGGCCTGATCGGTGAGCAGATCAACGATCTTGCCTTTGCCTTCGTCACCCCACTGGGTGCCCAATACCACTACATTCTTGTTCATATCCGCATCTCTGGATCGCAGGTTTTGACTTACACCAGGGGCTGTACCTGCCACTGGCCATTCTGTTCAACTAGTTGACGGTCACAGTCTTCGGCGGGGGCTTGCCCGGGTAGGCCACTGACCACCCGCTCACCCGCATCACGCAGGGCCTGAACCGCTTGCCACTGACTGAGGCTATCGTTGTAGGGAGCAAATATTCCCGGTGGCGGCGGTGTTGGCGCCACCAAATTGAGCAGTGACTTCAGGTCGATACTGAAGCCCGTTGCCGGACGCGCCCGACCGAATACCTCGCCGATGTCGTCGTAGCGGCCACCCGAGGCCACCGCCTGACCGTGCTCACTGACCAGTGCCGAAAACACCAACCCGGTGTGGTAGTGAAAGCCGCGCAGCTCGGCCAGATCGAAATAGAAACTCAGCGATGGAATGCGCGCAGTCAATTGGGACTGGAGTTTTTCGAGACTGGCAATGGCGTCGATCGCCGCAGGCAGCTCGGCAAACAGCTCTCGCCCCTTCGCCAGCACTTCACTGCCACCGTGCAGAGCATTCAGGCCGCGCAGTTGATCGGCAACCCGCTCTGCCGGCGCCAGATCAGTGATAAAACTTTCCAGCTCGGCCACGCCCTTGCGCTGTAAAATATCGAAGTAGCGCGCTTCCTGTTCGGCGTCGAGCTGTGCGGCATCGACTACTGCGCGATACACAGCGACATGGCCGGTATCCAGGGTGATATTCTCAAGCCCGGCAACCCGCAGGGTTTCCAACATCAGGCAAATAATTTCAAGGTCGCTGGCCTGGCTGTTGTCGCCGTAGAGTTCTGCCCCCAACTGTATGGGTGAACGGGACGCCAGCGGCTTTTTCGGACGGGTATGCAGCACACTGCCCGCGTAGCAAAGACGCACCGGCCCTTCGCGGTTCAAGCTGTGTGCATCAATACGCGCCGCCTGGGGAGTAATGTCGGCACGCAGGCCCATCAACCGGCCGGTAAGCTGGTCGGTGACGCGAAAGGTCAGCAGATCAATATCGCCACCCAGCCCCACCAACAATGATTCGGTGTATTCCATCAGCGGCGGCACGACCAGCTCGTAACCCCAGCGTTGGTAGAGATCCAGCAACTTGCGCCGCAGCGATTCCACTTGCGCCGCTTGCGCGGGCAGCAGTTCTTCCACCCCATCGGGGAGTAGCCAACGATCAACCAGGGTCATAAATCCACTTTCTCTTGAGCAGTGCTGTGTTAACGCAGGAAACTGAGCATCAACAGGCCGGACAACATACTGAGCAGCCCGACGATGCGAACTGACTTAGCCTCCATATCGGCCATGCGATAGGCCAGCATGCGCCAGCGGTTCGGGCTGAGAAAGGGCAGAATACCTTCGATAATCAGCACTAAACTGAGTGCTACCGCCAATTCCTGCCACATGCGCACAACCCGCTAAAAACAAAAAAATCCGCGCAGCATCGGGGGCGTTTTGCCCGGACCCTGCTCGGATTCGCGGATGATACCACAATCATAGCCATTACTGGCAGGGGGCGTTAGCCGCCCACCCGCCAATGCGGATTATTTACCGCTACCCTTCTTCAAATACCGGAAGAACTCGCTTTCCGCATCCAGCACCAGCAGGTTGCCGTCGGCACTGAAGGAAGACTTATACGCGGTCAAACTACGTACAAAGGCATAGAACTCGGGGTCGGCGTTGTAGGCTGATGCGTAGATCCTTGCGGCCTCGGCATCGCCCTCACCGCGGATCACCTCGGCATCGCGGTAGGCGTTGGCAGCGATAATGGTGCGCTGACGATCCGCCGTTGCACGAATTTTTTCGGCCAGCTCGCGACCGGTAGAGCGATGCTCCCGCGCCTCGCGCTCACGCTCGGACTTCATCCGCTCGAACACCGATTGGCTGACCTGGCTCGGCAGGTCGATACGCTTGACCCGCACATCCACCAATTCGATCCCGAATTCGGCCACGGTAATGAGGTTCAGGTCGCGGGTCAGCTCAGTCATCAGCAAATCACGCTCACCGGACACCACGTCGTGGAAGGTGCGCTCACCGAACTTGTTACGCAGTCCGGTATTGATACGCTGCGCCAGCAGGCCCTCGGCGCGAACTTCCTCGCCGTTGGTTGCGGTGTAGAACTTCTGCGTATCGGTGACCCGCCATTTGGCGTAGAAATCCACGTCCAAAGGCTTTTTCTCAATCGTCAGAAAGCGCTGAGTAGGCGCGTCCAGAGTCAGAATACGCCGCTCAAACTTGCGCACCACGTGAACGAAGGGCATTTTGATACCCAGACCCACTTCGATATCCGGGTCTACCATTTCACCGAACTTGAGCATTACCGCCCGCTCGGTTTCCTTGACGATAAACAGCGAGTTATAGCCGATAACGATCACCGCCAGCGCCGCCAGTAGAACTGTAAATTGACGTCCCGCCATGATTAACGACCCTCCCGACGACTGATCTGACTATCGCGACGCAGCTGCTCGATAACCTTGTCGGTCAGCTCGCGAATATCGATATCCTGAGAACCGCTCGGACGCGACACGGAACGTTGCTCCAGCAGCTTGTCCAGCGGCAGATACAGCATGTTGTTGCCACCCTCGACCTCGACCATCACTTTGGTGGAGTCGGCATAGAGTTCCTCCAGCGCGTCGATATACAGACGCTCCCGGGTCACCCGTGGCGATTTTTTATACTCGGTGTGCAGCTCGGCAAAACGCTGGGCTTCACCTTCGGCCTTGGCAATCACTTGCTCTTTATAGGCCTGGGCTTCTTCCAACTGCCGCTGGGCACTACCGCGAGCCTCGGGAATAATACCGTTGGCGTAGGCTTCGGCCTCGTTTTTCAAACGCTCACGATCTTCCTTGGCGCGGGTCACGTCATCGAAGGCATCCTGCACCTGTGAGGGTGGCTGGGCATCTTCAATATTGACCTTGGCCACCAGGATCCCGCTCTGGTAAGTCACCAGATAATCCTGCAGACGCTGCTGGGTATCGACGGCGACCTGTTCCCGGCCCTCGGTGATAACCTGATCCATTTTGGAACTACCCACCACATGACGCAGGGCGCTTTCCAGAGCGTGCTCCAGACTCAGCTCGGGGCTTTTCACCTTTAACAGGAAGTTGGCGGGGTCAGAAACGGTGTACTGCACCGACACCGAAATATCGACGATGTTTTCGTCTTCGGTCAGCATTTGGCCACGGCTTTCGGCTGCTCTCACCTTGGTGACGTTGATAACATGGACTTCGTCGATGAGCGGTGGGTTCCAGCGCAGACCCGGCATCACCGTGTCGTGGTACACCCCAAAGCGCAGCACGACGGCGCGCTCCTGCTGATCGACCTGATAGAAACCAAACAGGCCCCAGGCGACCAGCACCAACACCAGCAGGGCACCAAGGCCACCCAGCGCCGCGGCGGGACTGCTGCCACCCCCGCTGCCACCACTGTTGTTGCCGCCACCGAAAATAGTATTCAGTTTTTCCTGCAGCTTTTTCAGTGCTTCGTCCAAATCCGGGGGACCTTGGTTCTTGCCCCCCCAGGGATCGTTGTCACGACCACCACCCGGTTCATTCCAGGCCATATGTATCTCCCTGACTAGGTTGTAATAGGTTTTATTCAATACCGACCTACATTGGTCGATGTCATTAGAATGTTTACGCTGCGGCAGTCTAGCAGATTCACACCGAGCCTCTAAACTGTATCGTCCCGGCGCGGCGCTCCCGGCAAATTCTCCGCAGACAAAAAGCGATACCACTCCACCGCGGGCAGGCGCAGGTGCAGGTGACTGCCCCCGTGCTCGTCCAGCTCCTCGGTCTGCACGGCACCAAGGCTGTACAGGCGCGCACGGAGACGACCCTGCCCCGGTGTTAAATCTATTGTTGTCTCGACGATATCGCCACCCAGAATTTCACTCAGCGCCTGGTACAACAGCTCAAGCCCTTCCTGACGACGCGCAGACAACCACACCCGCACAGGCCTACCCTGCTCATCGCGCTCGATTTTGCACTCAGCGCCGAGCAAATCCGTTTTATTGTAGACCTCCAGCACGGGAATCTCGTGGGCGCCGATCTCCTCCAGCACCCGCTTCACCTGGGTAATATTGTCGCGACGCTCCGGGTCAGCGCAGTCAATAACATGCACCAGCAAATCTGCCAACACCGCCTCTTCCAGGGTCGCCCGAAAGGCTTCCACCAATTTATGCGGAAGATGACGAATAAAGCCCACCGTATCCGCCATCACAACCGGCCCAACGTCATCTATGGCTATGCGCCGCAGGGTCGGATCGAGTGTGGCAAACAGCTGGTCAGCCGCATAGACCTCAGAGGTGGTAAGGGCGTTAAACAGAGTGGATTTGCCGGCATTGGTATAGCCGACCAGCGACACCGCGGGAATATCTGCCCGAACCCGTGCGCGCCGAGCCTGTTCGCGCTGACGGCGCACCTTGGACAGGCGGGCCTGAATGCTTTTGATACGCGCACGCAGAAGCCGTCGGTCAGTTTCCAACTGGGTTTCACCGGGGCCGCGCAGGCCAATCCCCCCTTTCTGTCGCTCAAGGTGGGTCCAGCCGCGAACCAGCCGGGTAGACATATGCTCGAGCTGGGCCAGCTCGACCTGCAACTTACCTTCGTGGGTACGGGCGCGCTGAGCGAAAATATCGAGAATCAAGCCGGTGCGATCCAGCACCCGGCACTGTAATTCCTTCTCGATATTGCGCTCCTGGCTTGGAGACAGGGCGTGATTGAACAGCACCAGCTTGCCGTCATTGGCCTCCAATGCCGCACGAATCTCCTCCAGCTTACCGGAGCCGACAAACAGGCGGGAATCGGGGTGCTGACGGCTGCCAGTGATAAATGCCACCGGGTCGCCACCGGCAGAGGTCACCAGTTGCACAAACTCGTTGGCATCTTCACGCTCGTCCTCACTGCGCAGATCCAGATGGACGAGTACCGCACGCTCACCGGAATCGGGTCTTTCAAATAGCAAGGACGAACCTCAACAGTATTATAGGTTTACGCGTCGCCCTGTTCGTCATCTTCCGGCGGATGAGCCATGGGAAGACGGACAACACGAGACGGAACCACGGTAGAAATGGCGTGTTTGTAGACCATTTGGCTTACTGTGTTTTTAAGCAACACGACAAATTGGTCAAAGGACTCTATCTGTCCCTGTAGTTTGATACCGTTAACCAGGTAAATGGATACCGGAATACGCTCCTTGCGAAGAATATTCAGATAAGGGTCTTGTAAGCTATGCCCTTTTGACATGGTAGAGCCTCCTTGAGTGCCCAAAACGGGCTTTGATAAAAATGTATCAATAAAATACGAGCTTCTGACCGCACTGGGCGTCGCGAGTTCGCAAATCGACCTGAGTAACCCGCAGTATAACGCAAGTCAATTCTTTATAGCATCGCCGAGAGCGTCTATCACCGTATTTAGATGATCTTTCTGATCTCTTCCTGTTTCCAGCCAGCAAAGATCAGGCCATGCCCGCAGCCAGGTCATCTGGCGCTTGGCCAACTGGCGGCTGGCGATCAGCGCCCGTTCCAGTGCCTCGTCGTAACTCAGCTCGCCGTGGAGGTGCTGCCACAACTGGCGATAGCCCACCGCCCGCACCGCCGGCAATCCGTCGTGCAGGTCTCCCCTGGCCACAAGGGCACGCACTTCGTCGAGGAACCCCGCCGCCATCATCAGTTCCAGGCGGGTCTTGATCCGCTCGTGCAATGTGCGCCGCTCCAGCGGCGCTATGGCAAACTGAAACACCCGCCAGGGCAGGTGCTGAGCCTGCTGACGGCGGCGCCACTCGGTCATGGTGACGCCGCTGATACGGTACACCTCCAAAGCACGGCTCAGGCGCTGACTGTGGTTGGGGTGAATCGCGGCGGCGATCTCCGGGTCGACACCGGCCAGTTCGGCATGGACCGCCGGCCAGCCCTCGCGATCAGCCAGTTCCGCAATCGAGGCTCGCACTGCCTCATCGGCCTCAGGCATCTCGGCCAAGCCCTCAACCAGCGCCTTGTAATAGAGCATCGTGCCCCCGACCAACAAGGGAATCCGCCCCGCCGCGGTAATACGCTGCATTTCCCGCAGCGCATCCTCGCGGAACTGAGCCGCCGAATAAGCCTCGCTGGGGTCGCAGATATCGATGAGCGCATGGGGATAGCGGGCCAGCAGCTCCGGCTCTGGCTTTGCGCTGCCTATGTCCAGCCCGCGGTAAACCAGCGCCGAATCCACACTGATCAACTCGCAGGGCAAGACATCGCAGAGCGCCATCGCCAGATCGGTTTTGCCGGACGCTGTTGGCCCCATCAGCAAGATGGCCGGTGGCAGCGACCCTGAATTCTGCTCACCGACCACGCAAAAACCACTTATCCAGCTCGGTCATGCTGACCTGCACCCAGGTAGGGCGCCCGTGATTACACTGACCACTGCGCTCGGTGGCCTCCATATCACGCAGCAGGGCGTTCATTTCCGGGATGCTCAAACGACGGTTGGCGCGCACCGAACCATGGCAGGCCATCGTCGACAAAATTTCGTTCATATGGGCGGCGATGCGGTCGCTGGTGCCAAATTCCAGCAGGTCGGCGAGCACATCGCGCACCAGCTGTTCCACTTCGCCTCCTGCAAGCATCACCGGCAGCTCGCGCACCACCAGCGACTCCTCCGACGCCCGCTCTACTCGAATACCCAATTGCGCGAAGACCTCGGCATGCTGCTCCGCACAATCGGCCTCGCGCTCGCTTACCGCCATGGCCTGGGGTACCAGCAGCGGCTGGCTACGCAATCCCTCGCCATCCCGCGCGGCTTTCATGCGCTCGTAGGTAATCCGCTCGTGAGCGGCATGCATATCCACCAGCACCATACCGCTGGCATTCTCCGCCAGGATATAAACCCCTTTGAGTTGTGCCAACGCATATCCCAGCGGGGGAATTTCATCGGACTCAGCCTCTGAGGGCGCTTGCAGACGCTGATACGCCGAAATTTGCTCGCCAATTCCCGCACTGCTATTCGCCGCTGGCCGACTGCTTTGATAGCCACCGGGGGGCGCAGCTGGCGACCCACCCAAAAATGCCGGGGACTGGGGCGATGTTTCACGCAGCGGCATCGCTTCCTGCTGCCGGGGCATCGCCATCATCGTCTCAGTAGGCACGCCAGTGGTGGCATTTTGTGCCACCGTGTCAGGTCGCACATCCGCCAGCACCTTGTGCAGGGTACGGAAGATAAAATCATGCACAGTACGGCCATCACGAAAACGCACTTCGTGCTTGGTCGGGTGAACATTGACGTCCACCGAGGTCGGGTTCAACTCAAGATACAGGACAAAAGCCGGATGACGGCCGTGAAACAGCACATCGCGATAGGCCTGACGCACAGCGTGAGCCACCAGCCGGTCGCGAATATAGCGGCCATTCACGTAAAAGTGCTGGAGGTCGGCCTGGCTGCGGGAAAAGCCCGGCAGGGCCACCCATCCCCACAGCCGCAAATCGACGGCACTGCGATCGATAAACAACGCATTTTCCATAAACGCCGGACCGCATACCGAGGCCAAGCGCCGCTCCTGCTCCAACTGGCTCTGTGCAGGTTTCAGGCTGTGCACTGCGCGGCCGTTGTGGCGCAGGGAAAACCCCACATCAAATCGCCCCAACGACTGTCGCTTCATGACTTCTTCAAGATGGGAGAACTCGGTTTTTTCCGTGCGTAAAAACTTCCGCCGCGCCGGCGTATTGAAAAACAAGTCCCGCACTTCTACCGTCGTCCCTCTGGGATGGGCGATTGGCTCTAGTACTGCGGCCATATCGCGACCTTCAGACCGAGCCACCCAGCCGGATTCGCCCCCCTCCTGTGCGCTGCTCAAACTCAGCCGGGAAACCGAGCTGATACTGGCCAGGGCCTCACCGCGAAAGCCGAGACTGGCCACCGCCTCAAGATCCGACAGCTCGGAAATTTTACTGGTGGCATGGCGACTCAGTGCCAGCGGCAGGTCCTCCTTGCCGATACCACTGCCGTCGTCGCGCACGCGAATCAGCTTTACGCCACCCTCTTCAATATCGAGGTCAATGCGACTGGCTCCTGCGTCGAGGCTGTTTTCTACCAGTTCTTTTAATACCGAGGAGGGGCGTTCAACCACCTCCCCTGCCGCGATCTGGTTGGCAAGGCGAGGATCTAATAAATGAATCTTGGACATCAGGATGCGGGTATCTGTATTTTTTGGCCGACGCGAATAGTGCTGCCGGAAAGACCATTGTGTCGCTGTAACTCACCAACGCTGATGTTATAGCGGGCGGCAATACCAGAGAGGGTATCCCCTCGCGCGATAATATGTTCGCGGGCGCCGGGATCAACCACCGTATCGCCCCGCTTTACCGCGGCAAAGTAGGTATCGGGGGGAGGACTCTCGCGGAAATAACGGTCGATCCCCTCAAAGATCGCCTGGGCCATCTGCGCCTGGTAACGGCTGGTGCGCAGTTTATTGGCCTCACCAGGGTTGGAGATAAAGCCGGTTTCCACTAGCAGCGAGGGAATATCCGGCGACTTCAACACTGCGAAGCCCGCCTGCTCCACCCGTTTGCTGTGCAAGCGGGAGATCTTGGCCATTTCCCCCAACAACTGGGCTCCGACATTAAGACTGGCATCCAGCGTTGCGGTCATCGATAGGTCGGTCAGCACACCGGCCAGCACGTGGTCCTTGTCAGATAGGCTCACTCCGCCAACCAGATCGGCCTCGTTTTCCCGCTTCGCCAGAATGCGCGCCGAAGCACTGGTGGCGCCACGCTGAGAAAGGGCGTACACCGAGCTGCCATTGGCGCTCGGGTGGGTAAAGGCGTCGGCGTGTATCGACACAAAAAAATCCGCCTGGGCCTTTCGGGCCAGGTCGCGGCGTTTGGCCAATCCCACGTAATAGTCGCCATCGCGAATCATTACCACCCGATAGCCGCGTTTCTGTTCAAATTTAGCCTGCAGCTTCTTGGCAATGCTATAGACCACATCTTTCTCTTGCAGACGCCCCGGCCCAATGGCACCGGGATCTTCCCCGCCATGACCGGCATCGATGGCAATAACCACGTCGCGCTGGGCACTCTGGCTGACGCTTTTCACCACTCGGGGCTCATCGCTGGGCTCCTGATCGAGAAAGTCCACTACAAGGCGGTCATGCTGCCCCGCACTGGCGGGCAGAAAGAAACTGCGGGCTTGGACACTGGCGGAAAGGTCGAACACGATGCGCAATTTGCCATCGGGCTTTTCCGCATAGCGGAGCCGGGCTATAGGACTGTTTTCAAAGGTCAAACCGTCGGTGGACTTGGCCATGTTGGCGGTGGCGATATCCAGCACCAGACGATCGGGGTTACTGAGGGTAATCACTTCATGGCTGACCGGGGCGCTGAGATCAAACACCACCCGGCTGTGGTCCGGTGCCCTCCAGAAACGGACATCACGCACTTCCGCCGCGAACGCTGTCCCCGCGCAGAATAACGACACGTATAAAAAGGATAAACACAGGGCGGCGATGTGATGAGGTTTCATAGAGCCTTAAATTTAGTAATAAGCTGTTTACCGCGCTCTGACTCAGCCTGCAGCGTGAGTTTTCGCCCCAGACCTTGCTGGACGATGTTAACCCTTATATCCGGGCTTGGCAAAATACCCGCCCCGCGCCCCGACCATTCCACCAGACAAATGGCATTGCCGTTCAGGTAGTCGCGAATCCCCATATACTCCAGCTCCTCGGGATCGCCAAGACGATACAAATCAAAGTGATACAGGGTTTGTTCGGCCAGCTCATAGGGCTCAACCAGGGTATAGGTCGGACTTTTAACCGCGCCCTGATAACCAAATGCCCGCAACACCCCACGACTGAAGGTGGTTTTTCCCGCGCCCAGCTCACCGTCAAGAAACACCAGACAGGGTGAGTCCAACCCCTGCCCCAACCGTTCGCCCCAGGCCACTGTTGCCGCTTCATCGGCTAATTCCACATCAAACTGCATTGATTACACCACGAAGTTCATGAATCACATCTCCCGCCAGCAGGCCCCGCTGTCCCCGCTGCGCCGCCCGGTCCGCGGCGCGGCCGTGCATATCAACCCCGAGACAGCAGGCGTCTTCCGCCGACATCCCCTGCGCCATCAACGCGGCGATCACGCCGCTGAGCACATCACCCATACCGCCACTGGCCATACCCGGATTCCCGGTGGCATTGATCCACATTCGGTCACCGTCACCCACCAACGTGCCCGCTCCCTTCAATACCACCACGGCAGCGTAGCGCCGAGCCAGGGCGGTTACGGCGGCAAACCGGTCACGCTGCACCTCGGCGACACTGCATTCCAGCAGGCGCGCCGCCTCACCCGGATGCGGGGTAAGCACCAGTGCCGCGGAGCGCCCCGCAACGGCATCGGGCTGCTGCGCGAGAAGGTTCAGGCCGTCGGCATCGAGCACCAACGGTCGGTCGGCGGCGATCACCTGCTGCCAGAGTTCCCGACCCCAGGCCTGCTGCCCCAACCCCGGCCCCAATGCCACAACCGAGGCCCGGGATAACTGCTCTGCCAGCACCGCGCCGGGCCCCAGACCGTGGGCCATCACCTCTGGACGCACGCTCACAATTATTGCGACGTGCTCCGGGCGAGTCAGGCACGACACCAACCCGGCACCACTACGTGCGGCCGCCGCGCTGGCCAACGCCGCCGCCCCGGCCATCCCGTAATCGCCGCCCACCACCAGCACATGCCCGGCCTGCCCCTTGTGACTGCTCGCACTGCGAGGCCCCCACTGGCCGAGCATGGCCACACCGTCGATACGCCGCGCCGACGGACGGACCTGCTGATATACCTCTGCGGGCACCGCCAGACGGTCAAACACCACGTCACCCACCACCTCGGCAGCCAGCCCGGTGCACAGCCCCTGCTTCAAACCGATAAAGCTGACAGTGACATCTGCCAATACACAGTCGCCGCAAGGCATCCCGGTATCAGCGTGCAAGCCGGAAGGGAGGTCAATCGCCAGTACCGGACAAGCGCGTCGATTAATCTGCTCGATGGCCTCCCGGTATATCGGGCGCAGCTCGCTGTTTACACCGGTACCGAGCAGAGCATCGACCACTACCGCCGCCCGCAGTGCACACTGCGGCGACCACTGAATAATTGGCACTCCCGCCGCGCGGGCGCGAGCGGCGGCGCGCAGGGCCTCTCCCTTCAGCTCATGCTTTAGCGACAAACAGCGCACCGACATTCCCTGCTGGGCCGCGAGGGCCGCTACGATATAGCCGTCACCGCCGTTATTTCCGCCGCCGCAGTACACATCGACGGCAGTAGCATCCGGCCAGCGCCGCCGCAACTCATCAAAGGCCACCTGCCCCGCACGGCACATGAGTTCAAATCCCGAAGGACCGGACGCAATGGCCAAGCGGTCCAGTTCCCGCACCTGCTCTGCACGATATACCGCCTGCGGATATCCATCAGTGTTCATTTCCACGGCCATTTCCACTCCTTGGGGTGTAGAATGCGCCCATGATACCTCTCCCGATACTGAACGTAAGCTGATGGACGCCGCCGACACGGAAAAATTTTATGCTGACCTCGCCACCCAGGTAAAAACCTGGGGGAAGGAGCTGGGCTTTGCCCATATTGGCATCGGCCCGGCAGACAATGTTCAACACGCGGTACGCCTGCGGGAATGGTTAGCAAAGGACTTCCACGGCGAGATGTCCTATATGGCCCGTCACGCCGATTTACGCGCCGATGCCGATGCCCTGCTGCCGGGGACCGTACGGGTCATCAGTGCACGCATGGATTATTTGCGTGAGGGTGAAGACCCACAACAGGTGCTGGACAACCCCGACAAAGCCTATATCTCACGCTATGCGCTGGGCCGCGACTACCACAAGCTGATTCGCAAGCGCCTGGCGCAACTGGCAGAGCGGCTGGGTGAGCACGCCGGGAGTAGCCATCGCGCCTTTGTCGATAGCGCACCGGTACTGGAACGGGGCTACGCGGAACAGGCAGGGCTGGGCTGGATCGGCAAGAACAGCATGTTAATCAACAGCCGCGCCGGGTCGTGGTTCTTTCTGGGTGAAATATATACCGATGCGCCACTGCCCATCGACCCACCACAGCAAACCGCCCACTGTGGTAGTTGCACGGCCTGTTTACAGGGCTGCCCCACCGGCGCAATCGTCGCGCCCTACCAGGTTGATGCCCGGCGCTGCATCTCGTACCTGACGATTGAGCTGAAAGGCAGTATCCCGGAGGAGCTGCGACGCCCCATGGGCAACCGGGTATTTGGCTGCGACGACTGTCAGCTGGTGTGCCCCTGGAACAAGTTCGCCCACAGCAGCGCCGAACAGGATTTCTCCCCCCGCCACCAGCTCGACAACAGCGAATTACTCAGCCTGTTTCGCTGGACCGAGGCCGAATTTCTGGAGCGCACCGCCGGTTCGCCGATTCGCCGCATCGGCTATCAGCGCTGGCTAGGAAACCTCGCGATCGGCCTTGGCAACGCGCCAGCAAGTAAGGAGATAATGCAGGCACTGCTTGGCCAGCGCGATATAGCCAGCGACGTCACCAGAGAACATATTGACTGGGCCCTTGAGGAACAACGGGAAAAAGCCGGTCAGCACTGACCGGCACGACTTTGACACCGCCAAGGTATTAGAGCGGACGGGAGTAACGCAGGGTAAGTGCTTCGCGTCCCTCGCCTTCGCCGCTGTAATCGAAACTCACTGCCATGGTTGAGTCACCGGCCTGTGCGCTAATGCCGACACTGGCCTCAGCAAAGCTGTCGCCATCGGCGCGATAGGAGGGCAGCGTGTAGGAGTCGAAGCCGAGATTGCGATTGCGCACTTCAATCGTTTCATCCTGATCTTCAAGCTCACTGGCGGCAAACACTTCAACATGGGCGTTCACGTGCTGGGCCAAGCGCAGCTCAGCCAACACACCGGCCTTTACCACTCGACTGGAACGGCTCTGCTCACCCCATTCGTAATTGGATACCTCGCCACCGGATTCACGGTAACCATCAACATCAGCCTTTAGATAGCGCGCACCCATCGCGGGGCGCAGGGCAAGGTGGTCGTTGGCAAAGCTTTGATAGCTGAGCAGACCGTCGAAGTGCCAGCCAAAGCCGTCACTGCCACCCCGGGCCGTCACGCCTTGATCACCCAGGCGCACGCGGCGGTCGAGGGTATCGTAATTCACCACCGACAAGCCGCCGCCACCTTGTGCCCGCCAGTTGCCGTCGCGGAAGTTCAACGCACCGGACACGCCGACACTGCTGGCCGAGAATGAGGATTTTTGCGACTCCAGTTCATGACTGGCAAAGCCAATCATCAACGCCGCATCGAGCTGGTCACTGAGCGCATCAGTGAACCCAACGCTCAGCGACCGGTTTTCACTGTCGCCAAACTGCTCGGCATCCATCGCCACGCCACTGAGCACCCAGCGGCTACTTCCGGGATTCGCCACCAGCTGACGCTGCGCAGCCACAGAGTGCCCTTGTTGAGCACGCATAATATTCAGCCCCAACTCCGGTATCAGTCCGGCCTCCTGGGGCGCAGTTACCACGTCGATCAGGTAATCACCGGTAATTTCTCCCATACGTCCAGTGGGGTGCACGCCGTCGTTGAATATCAGTTTATCCGGGTCGGGGGTCGCTCCGTCGATACCGAACTCCGGGTGTTCAATACAATCACCACCGGCATCGTCAAAGCACATATAGCGCTGATCAAAACTCCCCAATACCCCGGGGTAACTGGTATTCACCCCGGCGGCGAAACCGAACTGCTCGGCGTTCGTCGAAACATAGTTAATCAGTCCGGCAAGATCGACCGGAACCAGATTGGCGCGCCCGGCTACGGAAAAGGCTTCCAATGCGGAATTAAACCCAGCCGCCCCCGCCGATGCAGCGGCGGCACTGCCCGGCGCACTGAGATCCTGTGCCTGCAAGGCCGGCGTATTCCCCAGGTCTGGCAGATTAGACAGCAAAATATAATTGCCACCCGCATTGTGCAGCAGCTCTGCGGAGCCCAACAGCCGTCGCGCCGAGGCGATAATGGAGGCCTGATCGTTGGCCGTACCATTAAGGAAGTCGTTGCCGCCACCGTCGATCATAATCAGTGCGCGGGGGTCAATACGCGGCTGTTCGCTCAGAAAGGATGGCCTCACGACCGTACCATTACGCGGCAGGGCCAACCCGCTGCCATTGATGGAATTCAGAATATCCGAGGTTTCATAGCCCCCTACCGCCCAGTTGTTACCGGCGCCGGCGGCGGGTTCCAGCGAGATACCAAGGGCCTCGGCCAGGTACTGCGGCGCGACACGGGCGTATTCCCCGCTGCTGAAATCACCCACCCGGTTGGTGAAACGGCGTCCGCCAAAATTACCGGAATCGAGCAGGCTGTCGCCGAACACATAAAAATTGCTGTACTGCACATCGGCATAAGCGGGTGCGGCCATGGCGATCGCCAGCGCAAGGGTACTTGGTTTCATCATTACATTTCCCACCGTTCTTATTGTTTGCCGGGACAAATGTCCCGCACTGACGCGACTTGACAGTAGCGCACACGATAAATTTACATCGAACACATCACAAAACTGATACGGTCTTGTACCTAAGGGACTAGGGAGGGAAGTAGTAAAGGAGCGAAGACGGCGGCGGGACGAAAGCCCCACCGAGGGCGGTCAGGGCAATTTCAGGAAGTGCTTGCGGTAATGTTGTAGCTCGGCAATGGAATCGCGAATATCGTCCAACGCCAAGTGGCTCCCCTTCTTTTTCACACCCGCCGCAACCTCGGGATGCCAGCGCTTGGCCAGCTCCTTGAGCGTACTGACATCCAGATTGCGGTAATGAAAATAGCGCTCCAGCCGAGGCATTTCCCGGGCCAAAAAGCGGCGATCCTGGCAAATACTGTTGCCACACATCGGCGACGCCCCTTCATCCACGTGTTTATAGAGAAATTCCAGGGTCAGTCGCTCCGCCTCGTCAACGGTCATACAGGTTTCGCGCACCCGCTTGGTCAAGCCCGACTCGCCATGCTGCCGTGTATTCCACTCGTCCATCGCATTCATCACCTCGTCGGGCTGGTGAATGACCAGCACCGGACCTTCGTCAATGGTGTTAAGGTCAGCGTCGGTCACAACGGTGGCAATTTCGATAATGTGGTCGTTCTGGGTGTCAAGCCCAGTCATTTCGAGATCGATCCAGATCAGATTTGTTTCCTTTGACATCGAGCTTTTCTCCAATTCGCCTCGGTTCAATGCCTTATGACACCTTATTTGATGGATTGTAGCAGTTCATCGGGTAAGATTAGCCAAAATTCACTAGGGCACCGCCCAATGAGCAAACGTCGAATCAGCCGCCAGCAGCGTTGGCGCATCGAAAAAATCCAGTCGGAGCGGGGTGAGCGCGCCCAACGCCGCGCCACTCAAACCGAAGCGGCGCTGAATGAGGGCGAACTTGGCCCCGAGCAAACCGGCACTGTGGTCAGCCACTTCGGTCAACAGCTCGACGTAGAGGCGGCCGATGGCACTCGCCAACGCTGCCATGTGCGCAGCAATATCGACAGCCTGGTCACCGGCGACCACGTTATCTGGCGGGAGGGCAAGCCCACCGGGGTCGTCGTTGCCCGACAGCCGCGCCAATCACTGCTGGAGCGCCCGGACAATTTCAACCGCTTGAAGCCCGTGGCGGCCAATATCGACCGTATTATTGTGGTGTTCGCCCCGGAACCCCACGCCCACGCGAACTTGATCGACCGCTACCTGGTCGCCGCCGAGGCCTGCGGCATACGGCCCACCCTGTTAATGAATAAATCTGACCTGATTGACGTGAACCGCCACCAGGATCTGATCGCGATGTGCGCCCGCTACGAGCAGATTGGTTACGACGTGATCCACGCCTCCTGCGCCAACGATGACGGCCTTGCTGCCCTCAAGGCAGAACTGCGCGACCACATCAGCGCCTTTGTCGGGCAATCCGGGGTGGGTAAATCATCTCTGGTCAACGCCTTGCTGCCCGGCACCGAAACCAAGGTCGGAGAACTGTCAGAGGCCACCGCCAAGGGTCGTCACACCACCACCGCAGCTCGCCTTTATCACTTTGCCGAGGGCGGCAGCCTGATAGACTCGCCGGGAATAAGGGAATTCGCCCTGTGGAATCTCGACCACCAACAGGTACTGGAGGGTTTTATGGAATTCCGGCCATTTATCGGCCACTGCCGTTTTCGCGATTGCAGCCACGCCCACGAACCCGGCTGCGCCCTGTTGGCCGCCTGCGAGGACGGCGCCATTCATCCTCAGCGCATGGCCAGCTATCGCCAGATCATTGCCAGCCTCGACAATCAATAAGCCCCTTTGCCGACCAAGGTTAAAATTGATCGAGGTGGGCTTGTGCTGGATAATCCTGCCAGCACCTCACCGATTTGCCACGAATGGCTCGACCTCCCCGCGAGCCAACAACACAGAGAGCCGAATGTGAATATCGTCTTTATTATCCTCCAGCACATCATTCCTCAGCACCTGCTGTCACGGCTTGTCGGGCGACTCGCCGAGTGCGAAGCACCGTGGCTGAAGAATCTGCTGATCACCCGCTTCATCAAGCAATACAAGGTCGATATGAGTGAAGCGGCGGAACCTGATCCCGCCCATTACAGCAACTTCAACGCGTTTTTCACCCGAGCCCTGCGCGACGGCGCCCGCCCCATCGACGACGACCCCAAGGGAGTGTGCTGCCCCGCCGACGGCGCGATCAGCCAGCTGGGCAACATTCAGGAAGGGCGGATATTTCAAGCCAAGGGTCAGGACTACAGCCTGCATAGATTATTGGGTGGCGATCCCGAGCTGGCAGCAACCTTTGCCGAGGGTAGCTTTGCCACAATCTACCTTTCGCCCCGTGACTATCACCGGGTGCACATGCCGGTTACCGGCACCCTGCGCAGCATGACCTACGTACCCGGCGACCTGTTTTCAGTTAACACCGTGACCGCAGAAAACGTGCAGGGACTGTTCGCCCGCAACGAACGCGCGGTGTGTGTCTTCGACACGGAGTTTGGCCCCATGGCCATGGTTTTGGTCGGCGCGATGATCGTCGCCGGCATAGAAACCGTCTGGGCAGGACAGGTTGCGCCGATCAAGCGCGAGGTTATTCGCCACGACTATCAGAAGAGCCAGGAGCCGATCGTCCTGGAAAAAGGTGCCGAGATGGGCCGATTCAAACTCGGCTCGACGGTGATTCTGCTGTTCGGCCACGATCAGATCGAATGGCTGGAGAAGTTCACCGCGACAACGCCGACACGGCTAGGACAGGCGCTGGCCACAGCGGCAATGTCACCCGTCAGCGACACCTGAGTCAGCAGCGCTCCAGCGGGAACGCTATCACCTCGTCAATGCGGTGGGCATCGTTGCTGAGCATCACCAGCCGATCCAGCCCCATCGCCACACCCACACACTGGGGCAGCCCCGCCTGCATTGCCTTTAATAGCAAGCGATCAATGGGCGGCAGCGACTGCCCAGCCCCCTGACGCACCTCATGGTCGCGGCGAATTCGGCGAAGCAGCTCCCCCGCATCGCGCAACTCATCGTAGCCATTGGCCAGCTCCATGCCGCGATAAAACACTTCAAATCGACGGGCCACCTCCCGCCCATCAACGCAGGTGACCTTGGCCAAGGCCGCCTGGCTGGCGGGAAAGTCACTGACCACCACGATGTGATCCTCGGGCATCGCCGGCTCCACCTGAGTCGACATCAGCAGCTGCAACCACAGATCCCGGTCGTCGGAGTCGAAGGACAGCTCCATATTCCGGGCAGCATAGTCACGGAGCTCACTCAGACTGGCGCCGAATGGATCCAGATCGCAGTAACGGGCAAAGGCCTCGGCATAGGTCAGTCGCAGAATCGGTTGCGAACCCACCGCGAGCTGAACCACCGCCACCACCTCGTCAATCAAACCGCCGAAGTCGCGATCAGTGCGATACCATTCCAGCATGGTAAATTCAGGATTGTGGCGACGCCCCCTCTCCCCACAGCGGAATGCCTTACATATCTGATAGATAGACCCACTACCCGCCGCCAAAAGTCGCTTCATGGCGAATTCCGGAGAGGTCTGCAAATACATAGGGTGCTCACCACCAGCGGGATGGGCAGTGGTGATAGCGTCGATATTTGGGTCAGTCACCGGTGCCGACGCCAGCAGTGGCGTCTCGACCTCCATGACTCCCTGATCAGCGAAATACTGGCGCAGCCGCGCCAGCAGTTCAGCGCGGCGTCTCAGCGCCGCGATCGACGCCGAGGGTCGCCAGTCGCTCAATTTAGCTTTTCACCCGGCTAACATATTCGCCGCTGCGGGTGTCGATGCGAATCACCTCGCCCTGGCTGATAAACAGCGGCACTTTCACCACCGCACCGGTACTCAGGTGGGCCGGTTTGGTGCCGCCCTGGGCCGTGTCGCCCTTCAGGCCGGGATCGGTCTCGACAATTTCCAACTCGACAAAATTTGGCGGTGTCACTGACAATGGCGCGCCGTTGTACAGCGTCACGGTGAACAGATCCTGTTCTTTCAGCCAGTTTTTCGCGTCGCCAACCGCTTTTGCATCGGCCTGAACCTGCTCAAAGCTGTTGGGATCCATGAAATGGTAGAATTCACCGTCGTTGTAGAGGTATTCCATCTCCTGATCCATGACATCCGCCCCTTCCAGGGACTCGCCGGACTTGAAGGTTCTCTCCCAGACCCGACCGGAGTTGAGGTTGCGGAGTTTGACGCGGTTAAAGGCCTGACCTTTACCGGGTTTGACAAATTCATTATCCAGAATGGAGCAAGGCTCGCCGTCGAGCATTACTTTTAATCCTGAACGGAATTCATTGGTAGAATAGCTGGCCATGACTTTCCTCGGCGACAAATTAGAAGCGTAATTTTAAAAGGGCACAATGATACCTCTTAACTCGTCACATTGGCAGACTACAGATTGGCAGGATCAGCTGCGCAATATGATTCGCGACCCCGCTGAATTGCTGGACCGCCTGCAACTGAATCCGGAGGATCAGCCCGATATCGCTGCGGCTCTAGCGGACTTTCCCCTGCGCGTCACCGAAGCCTTTGTCGCCAAGATGAAGCCCGGTGACTGGCACGACCCACTGTTGTTGCAAATTCTGCCTCGCGCGGAAGAAATGGCGCCCAGCCCGGGTTACAGCAACGACCCCCTGGAAGAACAACAGGCCAACCCCGTGCCGGGCATCATCCACAAATACCACGGGCGAGTGCTGTTGGTTTCCACCCCCGCCTGCGCCATACACTGCCGCTATTGCTTTCGCCGCAGCTTCCCCTATGGCGACAATCGCCAAAGCAGCGACAGCTGGGCGCAAGCCCTGGACTACGTGGCCGGGCGACCGGAAATCCACGAGGTCATTCTCAGCGGAGGCGACCCACTGACCGCTCCCGACAATTACCTTGGCCAGCTGATCGAGCATATCGCCGCGATCCCCCATGTGCGCACGCTGCGCCTGCACACGCGACTGCCCGTGGTGCTACCGGCAAGAATTACACCGTCATTGACAAATATTCTGACCCAAAGCCGCCTGCGCACCGTAATGGTTATACATTGTAATCATCATCAGGAATTGGATGACGCGACAGATGCGGCCTTCGCCCAGCTACGCGGAAAAGGTGTAACTCTGCTGAACCAAAGCGTATTACTCAGAGAAGTCAACGACAATTCGAACGACCTCACCCTTCTGAGCCACCGATTATTCGAGTCTGGAGTCTTGCCCTACTATTTGCATATACTGGACAAGGTGCAGGGATCCCGGCACTTTAGTGTCGAAGTGAAGGAGGCCAGGCAGTTGGTTAATACAATTCTAAAGAACCTGCCGGGCTACCTCGTGCCCAAGCTGGTTCGGGAAGACCCGGGCGCCCACAGTAAAACACCACTTGCACTATGATGAATTACCAAGTAGAAACATAGACTTAATGTGCCTCGTTACAACGGCGCACGAACATTCACTGATAGGACGTTATGAACAGCCCAACCAGCCTGCTCGTTCCGCTGCCGGAAATTAATCGCACAGAGCACAGCTTATTTGAGCTGGACAGCAGTGCGGTCGAGAAATGGCTGCAGGCGCTCCCTCGCGCCAATATCGGCGAAACCACTCGCCGGCTCTATCAGGCACTCACCGAGCTCAGCCACGTTAACTGCAAGGGCAAGGAACGCTTCGAGATACTGGAAAAGATTCGACCCCATGTACACTTTGTCGCTTCGGGGCTGGCCCAACACTTCCTGAACAAACCGATTGTGCTGCCACCCAAGGCAGAAAAGATTGTGCTACTGGCGGACACCCTGAATTCGCTGCTGGCCACAGGTTACTGTCAAGCCTATGTCAGCATGAGCCAAGGGTCGCGCCTGATTAAGCCCAAGGAGAGCATGGCCTGCTGTCTGCATCGAGCACTGTCGGAGCAAAGCTGTGTCTTGCTGCGCACCTACCAACTGTATCGCTCGCCGCCATCGGGCTTTTGGCTGAATTTGCACCGTATATTTCAAGTTGCCTTGGCGGCGAAGCTGAACAAATACCGCATCACTGACAAGTCGTTGGGTGATAGCACGCTGCAGCAGGCCTATATTCGACCATTATTACTGGCTACCAGTCGCACCCACCAATTGCCTCAGCGCTACATCGAAACCCTGTTTCGCGCGCTGCGCTACTGGAGCAGCAGTGTCGAGCTGCAACAGAAGCAACTGGAAACCTGCGTATTTTTGCTCAACCCCGAAGAAGACGCCCCGTCGACATACCGGGAACTGGCCAGGGCGCCGTCGCCAGGCTGGCTGGGGTTGAACACCGACCTGCTACAGGGTGGCCACAGCGTATTGCAAAACCTGATTCCCGCAGGGAAGCTGACAGGCACCTTTCCGTTATCGAACACGATCCTCGCGCAGCTCAGCACGGCATGGAGCTCCTCTACGGCGCGGGCCGCGGAGCGCATCCCCTGCAATGAGGCCACACTGATTACCGTCGGCATGAACGCAACCCACTTTTTTATTGGTAATCAGCTCGCCTTTGATCAATTTGAAATCGACAGCGACGACGCCGAGCTGCGCGCAGACCCCTTTGCGGGAAGCAATGGCGACTCCTGGGGACACAACCTCAGTCGCGACACCCGGGACTATGATCCCGACACCCCTGGCTGGCAGCGTAAGCACCACGGCATGACCATCGAGAACATCGACTACGAGCTGCCCAACCGCAAGAAGAAATCCGCGGTAGAAAAACCCTACCAATATTTGCGCGCCCGCATACTCGACCGCAGTGCTACGGGCTATCGCATCGAGTGGCCTGAGTCCGCCGAGTCACGCATTCGCACCGGCGAAGTTATCGGTGTTAAAACCAGCGACTACGAAAGCTGGCGCATCGCCATCGTGCGCTGGCTACGCAGCGACGACAGCCATCAAATGGGACTGGAAGCCATCGCCACCGCAGCAACCCCCTACAGCGCCCGATTGGTTCACGCCGGCCTGGCGGTAGATGAATATCAGCGCGCCATGCTGCTACCTGAAAACCCTTCAGACCATGCCCCGCGGGTGCTACTGACCAGCGTAGCCAGCTTTGACAAGGACCAGACCGTAGAGCTGCTTCGACCCGGCCATGTCATGCGCATCAAGCTGCAGGAACTGCTCGATCATTCCAGCTCCTACAAACTGTTTACCTACAAAGCCTTGCGGCAAGGTGTTCAGCAAACAAAAACAAAGGCCGATACAGCTCCACAGCGGGAAGAGGGCGATGAAGAGTTCACCAGACTTTGGGACATACTTTAATCAAACCCGCTCAGCGGCGCACAACAAAGAGGCAATATGAAGCGCGAAACCGCCATCAACCTGATTCTGGTCGGCTTGCCCGACGCTGACGCACAAGCACTCGTCAGTACGTTTCGGCGCGCCGGCAAAGTCGCACACCCGCAAAGCATACAAAACAGTGAACAGCTGAGCGAGATTCTGCGCCGGGAAAACGGCGACCTGCTGTTCTTCAATGCCGCCCACGCCCCGTTTTCTATCGCCCAGTGCGGGCAGATACTGCGCCATGAAAACGCCGATTTGCCGCTGATTTACCTCCACGATGACGAAGCCGCCCTCCCACCCGACGAGTCAATTTCGATCACCCTGAGCACCCATAACGTCCAGCGACTGTTCTTCTATGCCCAGCGTGAGTTGCAAGCACTGCAGACCCGTCGTGAGTTGCGCCAACTGGAGACCGAGCTGGACGAGGAGCGTCAGCGCAATGCGCTGCTGCTGAGCAACCATCAGGACGCCGTCACCTATATCACCGACGGCATGATTATCTATGCCAACGAAATATTCTGTCAGCGTTTGGGACACGAGGAACTGGATGGCTTCCCCATCGTCGACCTAATCAGCAACAAGGATCAGGAGCGCTTCAAAAGTGCCCTGAAAAAATTACAGAAGGGCAAGGACGCAACCCACCTGGAATTGAGCTTTGTCCACGCCGATGGCAGTGAGCAGCATTACAGCGTGGCCTGTGACAGTGCCAGCTATGACGGCGAAGCCTGCATCCAACTCACAGTGCAGGAAGACAATGGCGCACTATCCTCGGGCCTGCTTGACGCCACCACCGGGCTCGCCAACCGGGTCTACTTCCATCAATTGCTGCAGGATTTCGTTGATCAGCACCGGGACAGCAACAGCAGTCTGATCTTGATCGCCGTGGACAGATTCAGTGAATTGCGGCGGGACCTCGGGCTGTGTGACGCCGAGGACTTTATCAAGCTGTTAACCAACCACATCCAAACCCATCTGCCCGCTCAGCATTACGGCCGTGTCGGCGACGATTTGATTGGCGTGATCGCCCACCACGTGCCCACCAGTCGCGCCCTCGATCTGGCCACAGAGCTGCTGCAAAGTGTTGAAGGTGAAATTTTTGAGCTGCGCAAGCAGTCCCAGCAGTGCACCCTGAGCGCTTCAATTCTGCCGATTAACCACCTCACTTCGCCGGACGTCCGCTCACTGCTCGACAGCTGCTTCATCGGCATACAAAGGATCTCCGATAGCGGCGGCAACACCGCCGAGGTCTACACCAAGGAGCGCCAGGATCTGGTCAACTCCAGCAGTATTGGCGAGGTGGTTAACGAGGCCTTTGCCGACAACCGCCTGCAGCTGCTGTTTCAGCCGATTATCAACCTCAGCGATGCCTACGGCGACCACTACGAAGCCTTTCTCGATGTGAAGGACTGGCGCGAAGGGGAAGTTTCCGCCGGGGAGATGCTGCGGGTTATTGAGCAAGAGCCTCTCAACAACAAACTCGATCGGTGGATTGTCGTCGAAACCACCAAACAATTGGCGAAAAAGCGCCAAAGTGGCGAGGAAATCAAACTTATTATCAACCTGAGTGGCAATGTCTTCCACGACACCGAGTTCTGCTCATGGCTCAGCGTGGCGATGAAGGCCGCAGGCCTGCCGGGCAGTGCTCTGTCATTACAGTTCAGTGAAGAAAGTATCGCCAAGGCGCTGAAGCCGGCGCTGGACTGCTACCGTCAACTGCAACACTTGGGGGTGGAAATGGCGGTGCGCAACTTTGGCCGCAGCAAAGGCGGCAACAAATTTCTCTCCCACATTCGCCCGTGTATGGTCAAACCAGGGGTGCGCAAAAGCGACACCCTCAACTCAGAGCAGATTCGCGATATTATCAACGGGGCACGTCAGTTCAACAGTCGCGTGCTGATACCCAATGTCAGCAGCGCCGCCAACCTTGCCATACTCTGGCAGCTCGGCCCTGACTTTATTCAGGGCAGTTACGTGCAGGACCCGACCCCGGAAATGGGTTACGAATTCGCCGCCTTCAGTTGAGCCGCGACCGTCAACCGGTCGCTGATACCGAGCAGATACAGAATGCCATCGAGGCCCAGGGTCGAAATCGACTGTTTGGCATTGGCGCGCACAATCGGCTTGGCCCTGAAGGCGATACCCAGGCCGGCAATACTCAGCATCGGCAGGTCGTTGGCACCGTCACCCACGGCGATAACCTGTTCAAGATCAATGCCTTCACGGCGCGCAATTTCTCTCAGCAGCTCGGCCTTGCGCTGCCCGTCCACCACAACGCCCTGCACTTCGCCGGTGACCTTGCCATCGACAATTTCCAGCTCATTGGCGTAGACATAATCGATGCCCAAGCGGCGCTGGAGATATTCGCCAAAATAATTAAAGCCCCCGGACAAAATCGCCGTCTTGTAACCGAGCTTCTTGAGGGTCGACACCAGACGCTCTGCGCCCTCGGTAATCGGCAATTGCTCGGCGATGTCGGCCAGCACCGATTCGTCGAGGCCCTTGAGTAATTTCAGCCGCGCGGCAAAGCTCTCGGTAAAGTCCAATTCGCCGCGCATCGCCTGTTCGGTAATCGCGGCAACCTGCTCGCCCACCCCGGCCGCATGGGCCAGCTCATCGATCACCTCCGCTTCGATCAGCGTCGAATCCATGTCGAAGGCCACCAGACGGCGGGTGCGCCGATACATGCTGTCTTCCTGATAAGCGATATCAATGTCCATCTCGCTGGCAAGATGCAGCAGCTCGCGACGAAAATCCGTCGCGTCCTCCAGGTAGCCCCGCACCGATAATTCCACCGACGCCTTGGACTTTTCCTCGACACCACCCAGCGGCACACGTCCGGACAAACGATCGATACGGTCGATATTCAGCCCATAGCGGGACACAATTTCAGTCACTCGAGCGATATGCCGCGCGCTGATCTTGCGCGCCAGCAGGGTCACGATGTGCCGCTGCTTGCCCTGCCCCGAGACCCACACGCCGTAACTTTCGTCGCTGACCGGCAAAAACCGCACCTGCAGGCCCATTTCATGGCAGCGGAACAGTATATCCTTGAGAATATTCGCCGCTTCGCTTCCCGCCGGCATTTCAACCAGTAAGCCCAACGACAATGTGTCGTGAATCACCGCCTGACCAATATCCAGCACAGTGACGTCGTGATCGGCCAATATACCGGTTATCGAGCTTGTCACACCGGGTCTGTCGTCACCGGCTATGTTGATCATGATGATTTCGTTCACGCTACCCCCTTGGCAATCGCGCTATTGTAGCCGCCTTCTGCCGCGCACCCAAGTAAGATCACATGGCGTACCCCACGCCAAGGCTTGGTATACTCCCGCGAGATAATCCTGAACCGGTTAGGGATCCACCACCATGCTGAAACAGCTTCTGCGCCTGCCGCTGACCACCAAGTGCGGCCTGATCGCCGCATTGATCTGCGCTATTGCAGGCCTGACTCTGTTGGTCACCAGCATGACGGCCAGCAAGCAGATTCTGCTGGAAACCACCCGATTGATCGGCCAGCAATGGACCAACCAGCTCGCATCGCAGAGCCAGCAGTCGCTGCTGCGCAACGACCGGGTCAGCCTTCAGGCGATATTGCAGGACTATATCAACAGCCCGCTGATCGTCTACGGCAGCATTTCCGATGCCCGTGGCGATGCGGTCGCCGAGGCCGGCATAAAGCGCGAGGAAAACCTGAATTATGAAGCCGGCGTCGCCGCCGACGGGCGTCTGGGCCGGGTTCAGCTTTCGCTGAACCGGGAAATGATTGGCAATGAGATCCGCGACCTGGGCAAAACTCTGTTATTACTCACCATAATTCTTTGCGCCCTGAGCTACGCGCTGGTGGCGGTGCCAACGCGCTCCCTCGAACACTATCTACGTCTCGCCCAGGCGCGGCTTGCACAGCCCCTGCGCGACGACAAAGCTCCCTATCCGGGCGAAGACAGCCTGGGTGAGCTGCTGCAGGAAATCCACAACCCCCATATTCGCTTGATGGAAGTCGGGGAAAAGCGTTACCGCGATTACTATATGATGCATTGCCACTGGCAAGCCTATAGCGACTGCCGGGCGCAGATGGCCCCTGACCGCTTCGCCCTGCAACGCCAGCTGGCCTACTCCCGAGCCGAGGCCATAGCCCGGCTCTACCACGGTGAATTACTCATTCACCGTCACAACGGCATCAGCATGCGGTTTAACACCCTGCAGCAATGTGACCATCCATTGTTTCGCGCGCTGTGTGCCGCGGACCTGATGCAGAAACTGGACCGCGGTTTCAAATGTCGAGCAGGGATCACCAAAGTGAGTATCGAAGGTACGATGTGGGTATGCCAGGCAGCAGAGTGCGAAGCAGTGGAACGACTGGAGCGGGCCACCGCCGAGGGAGCGGACACCTGGCTGGATCACAACTGCCGCAACCACGAGCGACTGGACGCCTGGGCCAACTGCCGCGGCAGTCAGCTGAGCAGTATGAAGCCTCCCTATGACGAACTGCTGCAACGGCAGTATATGCAGCTGAAGTCTCTCGACCTCGACTCGCTACAGCGTCACTCCAGCGAGTCTACCGCCAGCTGAGGGTCTCACTCAGCTGGCGCTCACCAGTTCAATACCATCGACCTTCTGGAAGCCCCGCGGCAATTTGTGACCGCGGCGGCCACGCTCGCCGATATAGTGTTCCAGCTCTGACAGTTTCAGTCCCAGGTGGCGCTTGCCCGAATACACCTTGATGCTGTCGTTTTGGCCCATCACCACCATCGCAACCATATATTCTTCACGAGACTGCACCCGCGCGGAAGGAATGCCTACCAGCTTGTTACCCTTGCCTCGCGGCATAATCGGCAAGTCGGCCGCAGGGAAGACCAGCATCCGCCCTTCAGTCGTCACCACGACCACAAAGTGCTCCTCTATAGCCGCGACCGGCACTGGAGCCATCACCTTCGCACCCTTGGGCAGGGTCAACGCAGCCTTACCCGCCTTATTCTTGCTGTGCAGGTCAGCCAAGCGAGTGATAAATCCATAGCCGGCATCCGAGGCCAACAGGAAGTACTGGTCATCACGCCCCAGCAGCATACCCTCAAAGCTGACTCCCGAAGGCGGATTGATCCGCCCGGTCAAGGGCTCGCCCTGTCCCCGTGCAGAGGGCAGGCTGTGGGTGGCGACGCTGTAACTGCGCCCGGTACTGTCGAGCAGCACCAGGGGCTGGTTACTGCGCCCCTTGGCGGCCATTTTAAAGCGATCGCCCGACTTGTAACTGAGCGCTGCAGGATCGATATCGTGCCCCTTGGCAGATCTGATCCAGCCCATTTCAGACAACACTACCGTAACCGGATCGGCAGACAAAATATCTTCTTCGGCGAAGGCCTTCGCCTCTTCACGCTGCACCAGGGGCGAGCGGCGGTCGTCACCAAACTCCTCTGCCGCCGCCAGCAATTCCTTGCGCACCAGGGTTTTCATTCGGCGAGTTGAACCCAGAGTCTGTTCCAGACTATCCCGTTCAGCGGCCAGCTCTTCCTGCTCGCCGCGGATTTTCATTTCTTCCAGTTTGGCCAGGTGGCGCAATTTCAGCTCAAGAATGGCCTCGGCCTGAACATCGGTGATACCAAAACGCGCCATCAGTACCGGCTTGGGCTTGTCTTCCTCGCGGATGATCGCAATCACTTCGTCGATGTTCAAAAACGCGATAAGCAGTGCGTCGAGCACATGCAGTCGTTTAAGTACCTTATCCAGGCGGTACTCAAGACGCCGCCGAGTCGTCGTGGTGCGAAACTCCAGCCATTCGCCGAGAATCTTATCGAGGCTTTTCACCTGTGGGCGGCCATCGATACCAATCATGTTCATATTGACGCGGTAACTGCGCTCAAGGTCAGTGGTGGCAAACAGGTGTTTCATCAAGGCCTTGCAGTCAACCCGATTGGAGCGCGGCACAACCACCAGCCGCGTCGGGTTTTCATGGTCTGACTCGTCGCGCAGGTCAACCACCATCGGCAGCTTTTTGGCCTGCATTTGTTGGGCAATCTGCTCCAACACCCGCGAACCCGAGGTCTGGTGGGGCAGTGCGGTAATCACGATATCGTCGTGTTCCATTTGCCATAGCGCGCGCATTCTCAACGAGCCCCGCCCGGTTTCGTAGATCTTACGAATATCCTCCGGAGCGGTAATCAGTTCAGCATCGGTGGGGAAGTCCGGCCCCTGAATATGCTCGCACAGCTCGGCGACTGTGGCCTTTGGCTCGTCCAGCAGGCGCACCGCCGCGCTGACCACTTCGCGCAGGTTGTGCGGCGGAATATCGGTGGCCATACCCACGGCGATACCGGTGGTACCGTTAAGCAGGATATTCGGCACCCGAGCCGGCAGCATCGCCGGCTCATCCAAAGCACCGTCGAAATTCGGCGTCCAGTCCACGGTACCCTGCCCCAGCTCACTCAGCAGCACCTCGGCATAGGGCGTCAGCTTCGACTCTGTATACCGCATCGCCGCGAAGGACTTGGGGTCGTCGGGGGAGCCCCAGTTACCCTGACCGTCGATCAGGGGGTAGCGGTAGGAGAAGTCCTGGGACATCAACACCATCGCCTCGTACACCGCGCTGTCGCCGTGAGGGTGAAACTTACCAATAACATCGCCCACGGTACGGGCAGACTTTTTGTACTTGGCATTGGCCTTCAGACCCAATTCGCTCATGGCGTAAACAATGCGGCGCTGCACGGGCTTGAGGCCGTCGGCGATATTCGGCAACGCGCGATCAAGGATGACGTACATGGAATAATCCAGGTACGCCTTTTCGGTGTAGGCCTTTAACGGCATCTGTTCGACGCCATCAGCGCCAATCACGATTGAGTCAGACATAGTCCAGTTGATCCTTAATTATTCCACTACAACACAGTATTGCCACAGTGGTCAGTAGTTCGGCTTACACCGGTAGGTGTATCTACGAAGCGCGACGGCAGGGCTACAACCGTATACTTTTGCCCATCACTAGAGGAGTTATCAGCATGGTAATGTCAAAGGTCGTCAGCCTCGTAGACTATCGTCAAGACTCGCAACAAATGCAGATCGACGATATCAGCGCACAAGCGTTCCTGTTTTTACAGGAACAAGCCAACGAGAACAATCTCCCCATGCGGAAATTATTGATGGAGCACCTTCTCGGCATTGCCAGTGTGGTCAAAGCTGTGGAAGGCCTGGAGGAAGCCCAAACCTGGCTGGCCACTATCAGCGACGAAATCGGCGGCACCAATCCCCACTGAGCACACTCCTCGCCTCGTCGCGCGCGGTAAGCCTAGTGAGCGGTGTTTTTCCGCTTGCCGCAGCGCACACACCGGTACACGGTAACCAGCTTCCCCTGCTTTACGTCAAACTGACTGTTTTTCTCAACCTGCCACTTGTGATGACCTTCCCGGCACAGGCTATTGCCCTTGGGCGACGGCCTTGAACCCCGTGGCACAAAATCAATGACATCGCCCATACAGCCTCCCCGGCGTTGATAAAGACCTACCACTTCCCATTGCGGCGATTTACTATACGCGCCATTGCCTAGGTACTCATTCACAATTATCGCAGAGGAATATATGGAGATCGAAAAAAACAGCGTGGTGTCATTCTACTATGAGCTGCGCGACAGTGCCGGTGCGCTGCTGGAAAGTAATTTTGGCGAAGATTGTACGCTGTTTCTCCACGGCGCCAACAATATCCTGCCGGGACTGGAAAAGGCCTTTACCGGCCGCCGTGCCGGCGACCAGTTCGAAGTAACGCTACCTCCGGAACAGGCCTATGGGGTGGTTCGCGAAGGGCAACAGCAGCGGATTCCGGCAAAATATCTGAAGCATGAAGGCAAGCTCAAGGTTGGCCAGGTCGTGCGCTTTAACACCGACAAGGGCAGCCGCTCCGCCACCGTGCTGAAAGTCGGCAAGTTCTCCGTGGACGTCGACACCAACCATCCCCTGGCCGGCAAGACTCTGACCTTCCGCATTGAAATTGCCGATGTACGCCACGCAACGGCAGAGGAAATCAGCCACGGACACGCCCACGGCGTCGGTGGTCACCAGCACTGATTACTTGATCAGGGCGGGAAACGGGCACGCCGATGCACCGGCACAGGCACCTTCGGCAATAAAGCCCAACAGCGCCTGCCGCCCCGCAGGATGAGCAAAACCGGCGATATGCTCGCCGTCGTGAAGGTATACCTGTGTTGCTTCGGGATTGGCGGCAGCGTGCAGCGCATCGAAGTGCGCCATTGATACCACCCGGTCACGGCGGCCGTGAATCAACATCACCGGCAATGCCCCCAGCTGAGGCAAGGCATCGACCAGATCGTAGCCCTTTGGCATTGCCCAGCTGGCCGGTTTTTGCAGCAACCAGGTTAACGGGTGGCTGGCGGCGGTATCGGCGGCAATCTGCGCATAGCGGCTAAAACCTGAGTCCAGCACCACCCCCGCATAGCGCTGGCGCAGTGCGTCATCCCGTGCCAGCGCCTGCCCGGCAAGGCTTGCCCCGAGGCTCTGCCCCAGTACATACAGGGGGTGTTCAGCACCGCTGTCGGCCATATAAGCCAGTGCAGCCTGCACATCATCAATCGCCCCCGCCACGGTCGGCTCACCCGCCGATTTGCCGTAACCCCGGTAGTCCAGCAAGAGCACATTGACGCCCTGCTCCGGCAACCAGTACACACTGGCAATGTGATGGCTGATGTTTTGCGCATTCCCGTGAACAAAAAGGAGACTGGCGCGAGGTGTGCCCTCGGCGGGCAACCACCAGCTGTGCAAACGCGGCCCGCCCACAGCACTCAGATAGCGATCTTCATAGCGGAGATGTATATCTGCCGGCGTTCTTACCAATGTCTTCGACGGATAAAACAGCAACGACTCGCAACCCGCTGACAGCGCGAAACATCCCAGCATCACCAGGCGGGCAAGCAGTCCCCCTGGTTTTAAAAATAACTGCGCCATGATAACTGCACCTCGGTACTGTCACGCTCTGCAATACTACGCTGGGCAGCGCTGAACCGCAGCGACTGGTTACGGCCCACTGTCCAGGCGAGGCTGGCCGCCACTGTTTCCCGGCGCCCATCGCGACCGAAGTCACTCACCGTTGCCGTCACTTCGACCGACACCTGTTCACCCTGATAAAGTTGCCCGAGTTCCACCAACGGTGCCAAGCGCCAATTTTGCTGCGCGTCACTATTGTGCTCAAGCTGTACACTAGGAAGCAGATAGCTGACGCCGCCCAGCAGTGACCAGCTTCCCCCCATACCTGCTTTCACTCGAGCGGTCATCGGCGCGCCCTCAGCCCCCTCAAGTCGGGTGAAACCCGCCCTCACCTGCCAGCTCTTTGGTGAAAAGAAACGGTCCCGCACCGACAGTGAGCGGATATACAGGGGGTCAAAGTATTGCAGCCGGGCACCGTCCTCGCGGTACTGACGAAAGGCCAGCTGCCCCATTGCCAGCGTCGCTCCCGGCAAATAGCCGGGCAACGGATCCAGCGCATCGTGATAGCTGATGCGCCACTCTCCCTGTACAAAGTCACGGCCGTCACTGCGCCCCAGCGACACACTTGCGCGGCCGCTACCGTGGGCCAGATCAGGACGGGGCGGTGTCGGCACAGCGAACGCGGGCAGCTTAGCCCTATACTGCCCGACTTCGCGCAGCAGGGCGTGACTACGCTGCGCAGCCGCACTGTCGCGGGCGTCCCGGTTGCGTCGATAACGCAGCAGTCGATAGCTGGCCAGCGCGACCGCCGCGCGATCGGCCTCGGACTGCCGGGTATAAGCGGCACTGCCCAGCACGGCAACATCATCATGCAGTGCTTCGACCAGCTGTTTTTGCTCGTCGTTCAGCGACTGCAACACTGCGTCCAGCTCTACCCGTTTTGACGGTCGATATTCCACCTCGGCAAGGAGTCCCGCCGCCGCGACGGCGCGAACCGTGTCTACGGGAATCGCGGTATAACGGAAGCGGTCAGAAAGATCGACACCCGGGCGAGCAACATCGAGGACCTCAAGCAATCGATAGGCGCAGTTTTCATCAAAGAAATAATAGCCGAAATTCACACCGCGCAGCTCCCAGACATGGCCCAGCAATCGGTCGATTTCCTCGGATGTAAGGTTCAGCCCGTACTCCCACATATCGCGGTTTTCCAGGCGGTTATATTCCTGAATTTTTTCGTAGTAGGGCTGCAGGCTGAAGTGACCGGGGTAACCACCGAAAATACCTTTGTAGGCATACAGCATGCCATTTTCGCCCGGAGGAATATTCGCGGCAAAATTCAGCGCATGGGAAAGAAAAGCCGACGCAGAGCGCTCACCGGCAGGGTCGAGACGCAAAAACGTGTGACCATACATTGACGACGGGCTGTTCAGGTAGCTGGCGGCCATCACCAGCACCACCTCATCGACATTGAGCTTGGCCCGCCACGCGGCATACTCTCCACAGGTAGCGGCTTCCGCCTCGTCCACCAGCCCCCGTTCACGTAGGTAGGCATAGCGGGCCGGATAACGACAGCGCAGCAGCGAATCACTCTGCATTGCCGCGATAGTCGCCTGCAACTCAGCGGCGGGGTCGCGATGCCCTCGGTCGCTGATAAAAAATGTTGCGTCGTCGATATCGCTCTGTGCCTGGCCATGCTGGAAGTGCAGCAGAGCCAGCCACTTTCGATCGATGTCCTGTGCGTAAAGCGCACTGCTGAACCAAACCAAGGCCAGGGCTAACAGGCGAGATGCCCCGTGTTTCCACATACGTCCCGGTACGCTCCCCACAAAAAGAAAGGCAGCGCGAAGGCTGCCTGTCGAGTTTTACACTTGGCAACAATAGCCGCAGGTATTAAGCCTGGCTGACGTACTTCACCAGACGCTGATCGTTTTTCATCACTTCAACAATCGACGCCATAACATCCTCTGCTGCAACATCGGCATGTGGGAACAGGCTGTTGAAATTCTGGTGCAGCGCCTGTTTGAATACCGGGCGATCTTCTGCGGTCACACCGAATGACACGGCGACCGCTGTCAGTGCTTCACCATCGCCACGGGCAACGTCTTCAGAAAACTCGTCCATGATCGCGCCGACGTTGATCATTTTCTTGCCACCGTAGGTCAGCGTACCATCGGTGGAGCAACCATTGGTGCCCAGGGTCATGCCAAAGGTGTTATTGCCCGAGGTGCCATTGGTAACCGAAGCCACCAGGTGAGAAGGCAGGCCCGACTGGCCCGCGAACAACATATTACCCCAGCCGCAGTTTGGGCCACCGGGAGCAACCGCGAAGGAGGCACTCGAAGAGAGAACGATGGCAGAGGCCAACAGCAATTTTTTCATCAAATATTCCTCGTCTTTTTTTGATAATTCTTCCAGTTGAATAAGCACTGTATACCTTGGTTACAACCCAGGCTCTCATCAGAAAGCCGGTACGGCAACCCCCAGCACTTGGCAGACTGAGATTAGCACAGTCTGCCAAGTGAACCAGTATTGTTGAGTAAAATGTCGCAACCCTGTACGGCAGAGCTTTGCCAGATTTATTGTTACGGTGGCATATGGCCCTTACTTTCCCCCACGCACAAACAAAAAAGCCCCGCTACCGACACGCGGTAGCGGGGCTTTTTATCGAGCGAAGGGCTTATTCAGCTGCGGGAGCTGCTTCTTCGCCAGTTTCAGCTTCGACTTCTTTCATAGACAGCTTGATACGGCCACGCTGGTCTACGTCGAGCACTTTAACGCGTACGTCCTGACCTTCTTTCAGGTAGTCGCTCACGTTTTCAACCCGCTCATCGGAGATTTGCGAGATGTGCACCAGACCGTCTTTACCAGGCAGGATGGTAACGAAGGCACCGAAATCAACGATGCGCGCCACTTTACCCACGTAGGTTTCGCCCACTTCGGCCTCAGCAGTAATCGCCAGGATGCGCTCAACAGCGGCATCACGCGACTCGGCATTGGCGCCGTAAACGCGGACACTACCGTCGTCTTCAATGTCGATCTGGGCTTCAGTTTCTTCGCAAATCGCGCGAATGGTTGCGCCGCCTTTACCGATGATGTCGCGAATCTTGTCAGAGTCGACCTTCATCATGTGCATGCTTGGGGCGTTGTTGGAAACGCCATCGCGGGAAACAGCCAGCACCTGGTTCATCTGACCCAGAATGTGCAAACGGGCCTGTTGAGCCTGCTCCAGAGCGATTTCCATGATCTTTTGGGTAATACCCTCGATCTTGATATCCATCTGCAGAGCGGTAACACCATCAGCGGTACCGGCAACTTTAAAGTCCATGTCGCCAAGGTGATCTTCGTCGCCAAGGATGTCGGTGAGAACTGCGAAGCGCTCGCCTTCCTTGACCAGACCCATCGCAATACCGGCAACCGGAGCCTTCAGCGGCACACCGGCGTCCATCAGCGACAGGCTGCCTACGCAAACAGAAGCCATTGAGCTGGAGCCATTGGATTCAGTAATTTCCGATACCACGCGAATGGTGTACGGGAATTCTTCAGCGGTGGGCAGCACCGCTTCCAGGCTGCGGCGCGCAAGGCGACCGTGACCAATTTCACGACGACCCGTGCTACCCATACGACCACACTCACCTACCGAGTAGGGAGGGAAGTTGTAGTGCAACATAAAGTTGTCTTTGAACTCACCCTGCAGCGCATCAATAAACTGTGCGTCACGGGTAGTACCCAATGTTGCAACACCAATGGCCTGGGTTTCGCCACGGGTAAACAGTGCGGAGCCGTGGGACTTGTTCAGCACGCCAACTTCGACGTTGATCGGGCGCACAGTGCGGCTGTCACGGCCATCGATACGGGGCTCGCCGTTCAGAATACGCTGACGAACAATTTGCTTCTCAAGCTTGGACAGCACGCCTTTGACGTCATCGGCGGAGAATTGTGCATCCTCACCAGAGGCCAGAGCGGCAACCGCCTGCTCGCGAATTTCAGCTGTTTTCGCGTAGCGCTCCATTTTGTCAGTGATGCGATAGGCATCACCCAGTGCGGCTTTGTAGCCCTCGGCCACGGCACCCATCAGTGCAGTGTTTTCTGCCTCTGGCTGCCAATCCCAAGCAGGCTTGCCTGCTTCCTGAGCCAGCTCTTTAATGACAGCGATCGCCGCCTGCATTTCCTGGTGTGCGTACAGCACGGCGCCGAGCATCTGGTCTTCAGTCAGTTGCTTGGCTTCGGATTCAACCATCAGTACCGCGTCTTGTGTACCGGCAACCACCATGTCCAGCAGGCTGTTATCCAGCTGCTCGAAGCTCGGGTTGAGGATGTAACCGTCTTCGGCGGTAAAGCCAACACGGGCAGCACCCACAGGACCAGCAAAGGGCACACCGGAAATTGCCAGTGCAGCAGAAGTACCAATCAATGCCGCAATATCGGGGTCGTTTGCCTTGTCGGCAGACATGACCGTACAGATCACCTGCACTTCATTCTGGAAGCCATTGGGGAACAGCGGACGAATGGGACGGTCGATCAGGCGTGACGTCAGTGTCTCTTTTTCCGAGGGACGGGCTTCGCGCTTGAAGAAACCACCGGGGATTTTACCAACGGCGTAGGTACGCTCCTGGTAGTGTACCGACAGTGGGAAAAAGTCCTGGCCGGGCTTGGCGGATTTTGCCGCGACAACCGTACACAACACCTGTGTTTGATCTATCGTTACCAGCACAGCGCCGGTAGCTTGTCTGGCGATACGGCCAGTTTCCAGGGTGACAGTCTGATTGCCCCACTGGAATGTTTTAGTTACGGGATTCACTAATAATTTCCTCCCTAATATAGGGGTTACAAAAAGTATGAGGGGGCCGATAAGGCCCCCTCACTTATTCTTTATTTTAGCGACGCAGACCCAGACGCTTGATCAGATTCCCGTAGCGGGTCTGGTCTTTGCGCTTCAGGTAGTCCAGCAGTTTACGACGCTGGTTAACCATGCGGATCAGACCACGGCGTGAGTGGTGGTCCTTTTTGTGGCCTTCGAAGTGGCCCTGCAGCTTGTTAATGTTAACAGTCAGCAGTGCAACCTGTACTTCCGGAGAGCCCGTATCGCCTTCAGCGGTCTGGTACTCTTTTACAACTTCAGCTTTTTCAGCAGCAGATAATGCCATGATTATTCCTCAACAATGATATGCCCAAATAAACGAGCCTGACCGCGCACATCTACAGACAGGTTCGGAGGGTCAGCGACCCCCGGGTACTTCCCAAATACACTTCAGATTACTGGCGAATTCGACGCAATAATAATTTGGCCGCGCATTATCCCATATTTGCCAGCAAACGACGAGGCGTAACACGCCCGTCATCCAATATTTCTCCAATTCCCAGAAATTCACGGCCAGTTCCGACGGTTTCACCCGTGGATAACATCCCCACAGGACCATATAAACGCAGCAAGCCCTCAGTCGGGGCCTGGGAAATCTGCACCGCCTGCCCCTGCAACAAAAAGTGGGCGGAAACTTCACCGAAGGTTTTTTCCGGAATGTGGTCCAGCGCGGCGTCTACGGGCAACAACAGAGCATCCAGCTCGTCAAAGGCCTCCTTGTCCCTCAGCGCTTGCAGCTCATCAAAGCCATAGCTCTGCTCTTCGACAAAGGGCCCAGCCTGAAGGCGACGAAGACCACCCACATAACCACCCACACCAAGGGCGGCGCCGAGATCCTCAGCAAGGGAACGTATATAGGTGCCCTTGCTGCAATGTACTCTCACCGTCGCTTCAGCTCGGGGACCGGGAACAAAGGACTCCAGCTCAAAATGGGAAATCGTCACCGGGCGAGCCTCGCGCTCGACCTCGATGCCCTTGCGCGCCAATTCATAAAGGGGCTTGCCATCGCGCTTGAGTGCAGAATACATCGGCGGAACCTGAAGGATATCGCCCTGAAAGGCGACCATCGCTCGGGTAACATCCTCGGCCGTCAGACCGCTGGCATCGGCTTCGGCGACGACCTCACCCTCGGCATCGCCGGTGCTGCGGCATTCGCCAAACACAAAGGTGCTGCGATAGACCTTATCCGCATCGAGGAGATACTGGGAAAACTTGGTGGCCTCGCCCAGACAAATCGGCAATACCCCAGTCGCGAGCGGATCGAGAGCACCGGTGTGCCCTGCTTTGGCGGCCTTGTAGATAGCTCGACACACCGTCAGTGCAGAGTTTGAGCTACGCTCCAGCGGCTTATCGAGAATGAGAATACCATTGACCGCTCGGCCCTTGCGACGACGTCCCAAACTCAGGCCTCGTCGTCGTTGTCCGCGTGGCGGCTGCGATCAGAATCAACCGCACGCTGGATCAACTGGCTGAGCTGCTGGCCACGATTGATGGAGGAGTCGTAGTAAAAACGAAGCTGAGGAGTGGTACGGGCATTGTTCACCTTGGCAACATGACTGCGCAAAAAGCCAGCGGCTTTATTGAGGGCCGCCAGAGATTCAGCGGCCTCCTCGGCACTGTCTTTACCCATTACGGTGACATAGACCTTAGCGTGACTGAGGTCACGACTGACCTCAGCATCAGTCACACTGACCATACCGATACGTGGATCTCTCAGCTCCATCTGGATAAGCGTACCCAGTTCTCGCTTGAGAAAATCCGCAATGCGGGCGGTGCGGCTAAACTCTTTCATTTACACTGCCCTCACTATCACGCGACTTACAGCGAACGCGCAATTTCTTTCACCTCGAACACTTCGATCTTGTCGCCGGGACGAACGTCTTTGTAGTTCTTCACGCCGATACCACACTCGAGGCCGTTTTTGACTTCATTGGCGTCGTCTTTAAAGCGGCGCAATGACTCCAGCTCACCCTCGTAGATCACCACATCGTCACGCAGTACGCGGATGGGCTTGCTGCGGTAAACCGTACCTTCCAACACCATACAGCCGGCGATATCGCCAAATTTCGGCGAGCGGAAAACGTCGCGAACTTCGGCAATACCAACGATCTCTTCACGCATTTCCGGGCTCAGCATGCCGCTCAGCGCCGACTTCACGTCGTCAATCAGGTCGTAGATAACGCTGTAGTAACGCAGGTCAATGCCTTCGCTTTCGGCCAGCTTTCTGGCACTGCCGTCGGCACGCACGTTAAAGCCGAACATAACTGCACTGGACGTTACCGCGAGGTTAACGTCGGTCTCGGTAATACCACCGACACCACCGGACACAATGTTCACGTTAACTTCTTCGTTGCCCATATCCAGCAGCGAGGCCTGAATAGCTTCCAGGGAACCACGAACGTCGGCTTTAACGACAACGTTAAGGGTCTTGCGATCACCCGCTTCCATGCTTTCAAACATACGGTCGAGCTTGGCGGCCTGCTGGCGCTTGATCCGCTGCTCGCGCTCACGCACCTGACGGAAGTCAGCAACTTCGCGGGCTCGGCGGTCATTTTCGACCACCACAAATCCGTCACCGGCATCCGGCGTTCCATCCAGACCGAGAATTTCTACGGGAATGGAGGGTCCAGCGGCCTTAATCGGCTTGCCGTTCTCATCCATCATCGCCCGAACACGGCCGGAACACTGGCCTGCAAGTACAATATCACCCTGATTCAAGGTGCCGTGCTGCACCAGCAGCGAGGCAACCGCACCGCGCCCTTTATCGAGACGGGATTCAATAACGATACCCTGAGCCGGCACATCGCTGGCCGCCTTCAGTTCAAGCAGCTCAGCCTGGAGCAAAATAGCGTCGAGCAGAGAGTCGATGCCTTCACCGGTATGAGCCGAGACGTAACAGAACTGAGTATCGCCGCCCCACTCCTCGGAAATAACTTCCTTCTGGGACAGTTCGGTTTTCACCCGATCAACATCGGCGCCTTCCTTGTCCATCTTGTTCACCGCAACCACCAGTGGCACACCGGCTGCACGGGCATGGGCAATGGCTTCTTCGGTCTGAGGCATTACGCCGTCATCCGCCGCCACAACCAGAATTACGATATCAGTACTCTTCGCACCACGGGCACGCATGGCGGTAAAGGCCGCGTGTCCCGGGGTATCGAGGAAGGTAATCATGCCGTGGCCGGTTTCTACGTGGTAGGCACCGATATGCTGGGTAATCCCCCCGGCTTCGCCACTGGCGACCTTCGCCGAGCGAATATAATCCAGCAGCGAGGTTTTACCGTGGTCGACGTGACCCATTACCGTTACAACCGGAGCACGGGGTGTGAGGGTACCTTCGCCAGTCTGGGCAACCAGAGTTTCTTCCAGCGCCTCTTCCACCGCGTCTTCCGACACCAGCTTGGCGTTATGGCCCATTTCTTCCACCACCAATTGGGCAGTTTCCTGATCCAGTGGCTGGTTGATGGTAACCATCATGCCCATTTTCATCAGCTCTTTGATGACTTCAGCAGCCTTGACCTTCATCTGCTGCGCCAGCTCACCCGCAGTGCTGGTTTCACCAATAGAGACTTCGTAGGTGATTTTTTCAGTGGGCGCCTGGAAGCCATGACGCTGCTGATCTTCAGGCAGTTTCAGGGTTTTCTTCTTGCGGCGACCAGAGGCGCTGCGATCGTTGTCAAACTCGTCACGGCGACCGCGACCCTTGCCTTTCTTGCCCTTGCTGCGACGATCATCGTCGTCACCGGCTGGAGCGGCACGCAAATGGCGCGGCCCGGCGGGCTTTTTGTCGCCGGCAGTGTCAGCTGTGGCGCGTGGCGCAGCGGGTGTCGCCGCAGCACGTGCTTTCTTTTTACGCTCGCGCTCTTCTTCTTCGCGCTTTTTCTCCGCGAGGACAGCGGCACGGCGTTCACGCTCGCGCTCTTCCTCTTCCTTGCGCCGCAGAATCGCGCGCTGACGCAACACCTCTGGATCGACATCAAGGGGATTTTCTTCAACTGGAGTTTCAACCGGCGCCGCGTCTTCCTTCGCCGCAACGGCAGGCTCTTCGGCAGCTTGTTCGGCCACCTCTTCTACCGGCTCAGAAACTTCTTCTACCGCAGTTTCGACCGACTTCGATTCAACCGGGGCTTCAGCGGGCTCCTCGGCAACAACCGGTTCAGCCACTTCGGGCTCAACGGCTTCCGGCTCGCTGGCCACCTCGGGCTCATCGACCGCGACCGGCGCTTCGGTGGTTTCGACCACTTCAGGGGTCGCTGCAACGTCCGCCGGCGCAAGGTCTTCGACCTCGCGCAGCTCTTCTACAGGTGCGCTGTCCGCCGCCGAAGGCTCCGGAGTTTCCACCTCGTCGCGCTTCATGTAGGTGCGTTTTTTACGCACTTCGATATTGACCGTTTTCTTACCTGCTCCAGAGCCGGTTTTCAAGGTGCTAATCGTCTTGCGCTTCAAGGTAATCTTGCGTGGCACATCGGTGGATTCACCGTGGCTACGCTTCAGAAAAGTGAGCAGGGTCTGCTTATCTTCGTCGGATACTTTCTGATCCGCCGAGCTATGCGACAACCCAGCCTCTTTCATTTGTCTGAGCAGGCGTTCCACAGGTGCGCCAACAACGTCAGCTAGCTGGCTCACGGTAACTTCGGCCATTCATTATCTCCCTAAACTGTACGACTCGCTTAGCTTGCTGATTCGTCTTCGTCGGCAAACCAGGGGGCACGGGCGGTCATAATCAATTCAGCGGCCCGTTCTTCAGTCATATCTTCAATATCGAGAAGATCTTCAACGGCTTGTTCAGCCAGATCTTCCATCGTTACGATGCCGCGACTTGCAAGAATGAATGCGAGATGTTTTTCCATCCCATCCATTGTTAACAGATCTTCTGCCGGCTCGGCATCGTCTAACTGCTCTTCACTGGCGATAGCCTGGGTCAGCAGCGCGTCCTTGGCACGAGCACGTAGCTCCTGCGCAATATCTTCATCGAAGCCTTCGATAGCCATCATTTCTTCCATGGGCACGTAGGCAACTTCTTCCAGGGTGGTAAAGCCTTCCTCTACCAGCACCTCGGCAACATCTTCATCAATGTCGAGACTGTTCATAAACAGTTCGATGATCTGACCGGACTCCTGCTCGTGTTTCTCGGCCATTTCCTCAATGCTCATCACATTGATAGTCCAGCCGGTCAGCTCACTCGCCAGACGCACATTCTGCCCGGCACGACCAATCGCCTGAGCGAGATTATCGTCAGCCACGCCAACGTCCATTGTGTGGGTGTCTTCGTCCACAACAATAGATTCAACTTCAGCGGGGGCCATTGCGTTAATAACCAGCTGAGCGGGGTTATCATCCCAAAGAATGATGTCGACACGCTCATTGCCCAACTCTCCTGACACCGCCTGTACACGCGATCCGCGCATACCCACACAGGCACCCACCGGGTCGATACGGCCGTCGTTGGTTTTCACTGCAATTTTCGCGCGCGAACCGGGGTCACGCGCCGCTGCGCGAATCTCGATAACGTCTTCAGAGACTTCCGGCACTTCAATTTTAAACAGCTCAATGAGCATTTCCGGGCAGGCGCGGCTCAAAAAGAGCTGCGGGCCCCGAGCTTCGGGGCGCACGTCCTGCAGGATAGCACGCACGCGATCATTGATCCGAAATACTTCGCGCCCAACCAGCTCCTCACGGGACAGCAGGGCCTCTGCATTGTTGCCCAGATCGACGATAATGCTGTCGCGGGTCACCTTTTTGACGGTGCCGTTAATCAGCTCGCCAACCCGGTCGCGATACTCGTCAACCACCTGCGCCCGCTCGGCCTCGCGCACCTTCTGCACGATAACCTGCTTTGCGGTTTGCGCGGCAATGCGACCGAAGCCCACGTTTTCAACCAGCTCCTCGAAGACGTCACCCACTTTCAGATTCGGGTCGCGCTCGTGGGCCTCCTCCAGCGTAAACTGGGTACCCAACAGCGCCATTTCATCATCCGGCATCACCAACCAACTACGGTAGGTTTCGTAATCGCCCGTATGACGGTCGATGACAACGCGGATATCCGAATCTTCCTCGTAGCGTTTTTTCGTTGCAGTGGCCAAAGCCTGCTCTATCGCTTCAAAGATAATGTCCTTGGACACACCTTTTTCGTTAGATACTGCTTCAACTACCAGCAATATTTCTTTACTCATTGTCCGCCTCTATTCCGTAGCCGGCTGATATGGTTAATCGCTGCCACTCAAAAAGAGGGAACGACCTGTGCTTTTTCAATCTGGTCAAATGGCAGCAGATATTCGTGATCTTCAAACTGCACGATGACTTCATCACCCTCGACACCTACCAGGCGACCGAGGAATTTCCTGCGCCCCTCAAAGGCCATACGCAGGCGCACACTGACATCGCTGCCAATGTAACGGGTGAACTGATCCAGGGTGTACAGGGGACGATCCATACCCGGCGACGACACCTCAAGGGTGTATTCGCCCGCAATGGGATCCTCTACGTCCAGCACACCACTGATCTGGTGACTGACCTTTGCACAGTCATCCACCGAAATACCGTTTTCACTATCGATATAGACACGCAACATGGTGTTGCGCCCGTGGGATTGATGCTCAATCCCCCATAGCTCAAAGCCCAGCGCTTCAACGCCAGGGCGTAACATTTCTTCAAGCTTGTCGCGCTTTGCAGACAAATTCTTAACCCACCAATAAAAAATGGGCCCAAGGCCCACTATCGAAATTCTCTGTCGCACGCGGGAGTAAAACCATAAACCCTACACCGCAATACGAAAAAGCCCCTGCGTAAGGGGCTCTTTAAAACTTCTAACTCAGCACGCCGCCTTACGTTCAAGAGCGATAATACCACCGCTTTAAGAACCGACCCGCTCTCAGGAGGCGAAATTATAGACACCATCCACTCACAGGTCAAGGCGCGCAAGCATTACCACACTACTCTTCAACCCTTACACCGAGCTTTTTGGCGATACTATCAAAGTCGAAGGAAGACTGGTTTTCCCAGAGCGAAATCAACACTGGCAACTGGCTCACGCCGTCCTTCCCCGCCGGCAGGGCGTAGCGGCGAAGAGCCTCGTCAACCTCAACCAAATCTTCAAGCTCCAGATAGACCGTCAGCCCGGTCATGCGCTTGCAAATGCGAATCAAACTGACCAGGCACTGCTTCTTTTTCAGACTGAGGGCGAGCTCCAGCCGCTCAATGGATTCGCGACGCTTCTGCTGGCGACTGAAGGCGCGATCAAGCACACCACTCAAGCCCTTGCTCGGCTCAATAATGGCTTGTCGCAAACGCCGCTGCCGCTCAGCAAGCTGACGGGCACTCGGCCCAAACTCCTTCAGCGCCGACTTGAACTCCAACAACGGCAACTTCGCATCTTCTATCGCCGCCGGATTTTCCCGCAGACTCAACGAAAACAAGGTGTCGCGACGCTTCTCCAGCAGACGGAGATAGCTCAGCAAGCGCAACTCCAATTCCTGGGCGGCGTCATTGAACGACAGAGCAAATTGATCGCTGAAGTCCCTGACATCGGCGGCCAACTGCATGATATAGCTACGCAAACCAAAGAACAGGTAGTCGTGATCGTCCTCGGTTTTCGCAAACTCCAGCAAAACCCTGGGCAAGCGACTCAACACACTGGCGGCAAGCAACTCTTCAAAGGCACGCAGCTTGCTGGAAATCGCCGCTGCAAAACCGGAGCCATCTGCCGAAAGCCCACCAGCCAGTAACGGCAACAACACCTCTGCACGCGCATTATGCGCCGCCTCCATCATTGCCAACACACCGGCACTGACCTGACGCTCGACCGTAACGACCCGCGACAGCGACCACTGCAAATGACGGGTAATGTCTTCGTTACCCAGCGACCCAAAGGGAATCGCCATGCCATTAAAGTACACAGACGCCCCGTCCAGCAAAGTCTCCTCTGCCAGAAATCGGCGTGCCGAATAGGCATTGAATGACAACTTTTTAACCGGCCCCACCAGAAAAAGATAACGCTCCGTGGCAATCACCTCGCACTGGCGCATACACGCCTCGTCGGCGATCTGCTCGCGAATAAAGGGGTGAGCGTGATCCAACAGACTTTTCGCGGTCTGCGTGCGAAAACGATAGCCCAGCATCTGCTGCTTGAGGAAGACCTCGATTATAAATTCCCGCAGCACTCCACTGGTCAGCCCACGACGGGACGATGCTATTTCCAATGGCGCGCTGCGAGTCAACAGCACCAGCTCATCCAGATACGCCTGCCGCAGCAGGTTTTTCTGACCAATTTGATGGAGATCCCCTTCGGAGTCGTAGGCATCGAAAACCGATACACTCCCCTCCAGAAGGTCCACATAGGCGCCGGCATCACTCATCCCTCGCAGCGACTCAAGCGTGGCCTCCAGCTTTTTCGCCACCACGATCAGCTTCGGCGAATCGAGCTTTGCCCTGGCGTCGGCCAATCTGGGACGACCGGAAAACGCAAGCCGCCGATTCTCCCGATCCAACACAATTCCCTTTGGCGCAAGATACCGGTGGTAGGCATAACGCCGTTCCGCCCCGCTCAGTTTTTTGAACGCCTCACTTACCGTTAATTGCCATTTGGCATTTAACAAGGGATCAAGATTACTGAGATCATAAGAAATTTCGGGGGCAATTCTCGGCCGAAATTCGCCGCCCTGCTTGCCGGCGACAGCCCGCACGCTACTACCTGTATCCATATATCGCGTCTCCATGGGCACACTAGCCCCGCGTCGGATGAAATATAACCAACTAAACTACATCAATAAATAAAGCCCATCACTAACAGGACTATAAGCCCCCGGCAACCCAGCAAAGATCATCTAACAGGTTAGACCAAAGATACTTATACCGCGTATTCCCACCAAGAAAAACATATCGCACCCTGTTTTTGCCGAGGAAAGAACAATCCAAATCCTCGACGACTCCAACAAAGGGGGGCAGCCCTGCACAACCCAGCACCTGCGAACCCGCAAACACAGGCACTCCAGATGCAAAAAAGCCCCGCATGACCTTGTCATGCGGGGCTTTCACTTTCTACGTAGTTGGTGCCGAAGGCGGGACTTGAACCCGCACGAGCTATGCTCACCACCCCCTCAAGATGGCGTGTCTACCAATTCCACCACTTCGGCTAATTTTTGCGATCCGGCTTATTGCGGGATATCACTCTCCGGCCCCGCCGGCATATCGGACTCCGGCGCCACCGGCAACTCATCGCTGGGCACTGGAGCCACTTCGCGACTCTCCTCCAGAACGGGCACATCAATGATGTCTTCGTCGATGCCACTACGATCTTTCGCCACATAGGCAAGCGCCAAACTGGTAGCAAAAAACAGTGTTGCCAGAATGGCTGTCGCGCGGGTCAGCACATTACCACTACCCGAGCTGCCAAACAATGTTTGCGATGCACCCGCACCAAAAGAAGCGCCCATGTCGGCACCTTTACCCTGCTGAACAAGGATCAGGCCGATTATGGCCAGCGCCGCAAGTACGTGCACTATCAGTATAATTTGTTCCATTTACTCCGCCGCCCGACAAATTGCGGAAAATTCCTGCGCATTCAAAGAAGCGCCACCTACCAAACCACCATCAATATCGGTCTGGCTGAAAAGCTCTGCGGCATTCGCCGCCTTAACACTACCGCCGTACAAGATTCGCAAACGCTGAGCAAAGTCAGCATCCCGCTCAGCAAACACCCCGCGAATAAAGGCATGCACTTCCTGCGCTTGGGCAGGGCTTGCGGTCTTACCTGTGCCAATGGCCCAAACCGGCTCGTAGGCCACAACCAGCGAACTCAGCTCTTCGAGCGAGAAGCGCGCCAGCAACGGTGCCAATTGTGCTGACACCACCTCAAGGGTACGCCCTTCATCGCGCTCGCTTTCGCTCTCGCCAACGCAAACAATCGGCAACAAGCGCGCTTCAATTGCCCGCGCCAACTTATCCGCAACCTGCTCGTTGCTCTCGCCGTAAAGCGCGCGGCGCTCCGAGTGCCCGATCATCACATAGCGACAACCGATGTCTACGGCCATCTCCGCCGAGACCTCTCCGGTAAACGCGCCCTCACCGCCCTGATCGCAGATATTCTGCAAGCCCACCGCAAGCGCACTGCCACGCAGTGCCTCGACGGTTTGCGCAGCAAATACCGCTGGCGGAAACACCGCCATATCGAGTTTCGGCTCGGAGGGTAACGCCTTGATGAGCTCGCTCAGCAATTCACTGATAGCCGCACGGCTTCCGTGCATTTTCCAGTTACCCGCTACCAGTTTGCTCCGCATACTACGTCCCTTAGCGCAAAATGGGCGCCAATCTTACATAAACTTATCGGGACATACAACATCAGCTTGCGAGCTTGCTGACCTTGTCCGCCAATTGTTCGCAAAGCTTGCGTACAACAGCCTCGTCCCGACCTTCAACCATCACCCGAATCAGCGGCTCAGTACCCGATGCACGCAACAACACACGACCCTCAGCACCGAGCTCTCGCTCAACCTTTGCCACCTCTCGCTGCAAGCTGTCGTTTTGCAGGTCAACTTTACGCGACGTGCGCACGTTCAACATGATCTGGGGCAGCATGGTCAACGGCTCCAGTAATTGGCTGAGACTGCGCTCTTGCTGAGCCATCGCACGCAACACCTGCAAAGCCGCTACAATGCCATCGCCAGTACTGCTGACATCAGAGCAAATAATGTGCCCTGAATTCTCGCCACCCAGCTCGTAACCCAGTGCGTCCATCTGCTCTTTCACGTAGCGGTCGCCCACCTTGGCCCGCACGAAGGGGATATCCAGATCTGCCAGCGCCAATTCAAAGCCGAGATTGGACATCAGGGTGCCGACGACACCTCTACAGGGCAACCCCAACTGGCGTCGGTGGGCGGCAATCACATAGAGCATGGCATCACCGTCGATCAACCCACCATTAGCATCGACAAACATCACGCGATCGCCGTCGCCGTCAAAGGCAATTCCCAGGTCCGCCCCCTCTTCTGCGACCCGCTTCTGCAGGGCCGCCGGGTGTGTCGACCCCACATCGGCGTTGATATTAAGCCCATCGGGATCACCGCCAATAACCGAAACCTTCGCACCCAGCTCGGAAAACACCGCAGGGGCGACGTGATAGGTGGCACCATGGGCGCAGTCGAGCACGATTTTCATGCCGTGCAAATCGAGCTCGGAGCCCGCGGTAGACTTGCAGTATTCGATATAGCGCCCCGCCGCGTCATCTATGCGCTTAACCCGCCCCAGCGCCCCGGAATCCACCGTTGTCATCGGCAGTTCTATAGCCGCTTCAATCGCCGCCTCGACGGCATCATCCAGCTTGGTGCCGTTGCCGGAGAAAAATTTGATGCCGTTGTCATAATAAGGATTGTGGCTGGCACTGATCACTATACCGGCCTTGGCCTTGAAGGTGCGGGTGAGGTAAGCAATAGCGGGCGTGGGCATGGGCCCCAATAATTTTACGTCCACACCGGCAGCGACCAACCCCGCCTCCAGGGCGGACTCAAACATATACCCGGAAATCCGCGTATCCTTGCCTATCAATACTGTGCTGCGCCCTTCTCGCGCAAACACCTGCCCTACGGCCCAACCCAATTTCAGCACGAACTCGGGGTTAATCGGCCCTTCACCTACTCGGCCGCGCACACCATCGGTGCCGAAATACTTACGCTCAATCTTCAATGGAGTCACTGTCGCTGCTTCGCTTGCCATGGTTCGATTCCTCCGCTGCCAACGCCCCGACTACAGCAAGGGCGTCAACGGTTTCGCGGACATCATGGGCGCGAATTATGTGCGCCCCGCTCTGAGCGGCCACCGCCGCCAGAGTAATGCTACCAGCCAGTCGCTCATTTACCGGCCGAGCCGTGATGTCGCCAATCATTGTTTTTCGCGACACACCGACCAACACCGGATAGTGCATCGCCACGTAGTCGGGCAGTGCGCGAAACAGCGCCAGATTATGTTCAAGGGTCTTGCCAAAACCAAACCCCGGGTCGATCACTATCTGGTCTGACGCGATCCCCACCGCCCTACATGCGGCAATGCGACCGCAAAGAAAGTTCCGAACCTCTGTAACTATGTCACTGTATTGGGGGGACAACTGCATCCTGTCCGGCTCGTCAGACATATGCATTACGCACACCGGCAAGCCTGCATCAGCCGCCGCCTGCAGGGCGCTGTCACGACGAAAAGATCGGACATCATTCAGCAAACCCGCCCCCAGTGCCGCCGCTTCACGCATCACTCTGGCATTACTGCTATCCACGGAAATAATCGTATCAAACCGGCGGGAAATCGCCTCGACAACAGGAAGCACTCTGTCTGCTTCCTCGCCTTCACTCACGGCAACAGCCCCCGGACGAGTGGACTCACCGCCGATATCGATCAGCGCCGCGCCATCGTCAATGGCACATTCGACCTCACGCAACACTGTATCGAGGTCCACGCGACCCTCGCGGTACAGGCGCCCGCCATCCGAAAAGGAATCCGGGGTAACGTTAATTACCGCCATCACCCGAGGCTGGGACAAATCCAATACGCGCCCTCCGCAGCGAAGCTGCAGGGGGCGAGAGTCCGATGGAGTCATGGGCTGGAGTGAATATTCAGTGGTCGCTCACGGAGCCCACAAAGGGGTCTTCCGGGCCGCGCTTTGGCTTGGTCTCGGGAGCATCTTCTTCGGACTCGGCATTATCTTCAGCACGAGCCTGATGCCCACCGCGCCCGTTGTCATCATCCCAACCGGCGGGACGACGGGGCTTTTTACCCGACATGATGTCGTCGATCTGCTTGGCATCAATGGTCTCGTAGAGCATCAACGCATCGGCCATCATTTCGAGCTTGTCGCGATTTTCTTCCAGGATCTGTTGGGCACGGGTATAGCACTCATCGATGATACGGCGCACCTCCTCGTCGATTTGCCGAGCAGTCTCACCGGAAACACCCTTGCCGGACTGCCCCGCAGAGCGACCGAGGAACACCTCCTCCTCGGCATCATCGTACATCAACGGCCCCATTTTTTCCGACAGCCCCCACTTGGTCACCATCTTGCGGGCAATATCGGTGGCCCGCTGAATATCATTGGAGGCACCGGTGGTCACCCCCTCTGCACCGAGGGTCATTTCTTCAGCGATTCGACCGCCAAACAGGGAGCAGATTTGGCTAGTGATATGCCGACGACTGAGGCTGTAACGATCCTCTTCTGGCAGGAACATGGTCACACCCAAAGCCCGGCCACGGGGAATAATGCTGACCTTATAAACCGGGTCGTGTTCGGGAACAATTCGCCCGACGATGGCATGCCCAGCCTCATGATAAGCGGTATTGCGCTTCTCTTTATCGGACATCACCATGGATTTGCGCTCGGCGCCCATCATGATTTTGTCCTTGGCCAGATCGAACTGCTCCATACTGACGAGACGCGAATTACTCCGAGCCGCGAACAGCGCTGCTTCATTGGCGAGGTTAGCCAGATCAGCCCCGGAGAAACCGGGTGTGCCCCGAGCAATCACCGCCGCATCGACGTCATCGCCCACAGGCAATTTGCGCATATGCACTTTCAGGATTTGTTCGCGCCCGCGAATATCCGGCAAGCCAACCACGACCTGGCGGTCGAAGCGACCAGGACGCAGCAGCGCGGGATCAAGCACATCCGGGCGGTTGGTCGCGGCAATAACAATGACACCGTCGTTAACTTCGAAGCCGTCCATTTCCACCAGCAACTGGTTGAGGGTTTGCTCACGCTCGTCGTGGCCACCGCCCATACCTGCGCCCCGGTGACGGCCCACCGCATCAATTTCGTCGATAAAGATAATGCAGGGCGCCTGCTTCTTTGCCTGCTCAAACATGTCGCGCACACGGGAGGCGCCGACACCGACAAACATTTCCACAAAGTCGGAACCGGATATCGAAAAGAAAGGCACTTTGGCTTCGCCGGCGATCGCTTTCGCCAGCAGTGTTTTACCGGTACCCGGCGGCCCCACCATCAACACACCACGGGGAATACGACCGCCCAGGCGCTGGAATTTACCCGGATCGCGCAGAAACTCTACCAGCTCCTGCACATCTTCCTTGGCTTCATCCACCCCCGCCACATCGGCAAACGTGGTTTTGATCTGATCTTCGCTCAGCAGGCGAGCCTTACTCTTGCCAAAGGCCATTGGTCCGCCTTTGCCACCGCCACCCCCGCCCTGCATCTGGCGCATGAAAAACATGAAAATAGCGAGAATAATCAGGATGGGGAAGCTGGCTACCAGCAACTGGGCCCACAGGCTCTGCTGCTCGGGCTTGGTGCCTTCGACGACGACATTGTGCTCCAGCAGATCATCGATCAACTTGGGGTCGTCAAGCAGGGGGCGAACCGTTTCAAAACGGCTGCTGTCGTTACGCTCGCCATTTATTACCAAGCCATCGATGATGACTTTGCGCACGCGCTCGTTCTGTACTTCAGAGATAAACTGCGAATAGTTGAGCTGCTCGGTGGGAGCTTGCACACTGAAGTTGTTGAAAACTGTGAGCAGCACCGCCGCTATAACCAGCCACAACAGTAAATTTTTTGCCATGTCGTTCAAAAACCAATCCTCATTCTGCGAACCGCGCAGAGCCGGATGGTGGCAAGGCGCAAAGTCCTAGACCCCACTCTACTACATAAATTCCGCCCCCTCCACGACATTCGCCATTGGGGGACAGCACCGGTTGAATCCAATTTCAGGCCTTGAGACCGCGCCCCAGCAAGTACACTTCCCGCGAGCGGGGACGCGATGCCGCTGGCTTGCGGGTCAACACCTTGACGAAACGTTCGCGCAGACTCGCCAGGTAAGTTTCGAAGCCTTCGCCCTGAAACACTTTTACTACGAAGTCACCACCCGGGCGGAGCACCTGGTCTGCCATATCCAGCGCCAATTCACAAAGATACATTGCCTTGGGCTGATCTACGTCGCGCATACCACTCATATTGGGGGCCATATCAGAAATTACAAGGTCTGCCTGCCCCCCCGCCAACATTGCCATCAGGCGATCGAAGACCTCTTGCTCGGTAAAGTCGCCCTGCACAAACTCCACCCCTGCCAGTGAATCCATTGGCAGGATGTCAGAAGCCAGCACCCGGCCATTGTCACCCACCAGTTCAGCCGCAACCTGTGACCAGCCACCGGGGGCCGCCCCCAGGTCCACCACACACATGCCCGGCTTGATAAGCCGGTCTTTTTGCTGAATTTCCAATAGTTTGTAACAGGCACGGGAGCGATAGCCGTCCTTCTGCGACTGTTTCACATAGTGATCGTCGAAGTGCTCCTTTAGCCAGCCGCCGCTGGATCCGGATCGTTTAGCCACGATGGTTTCCTCAAGTGAACTTGACTGCATCACCGGCGAGTAGCGTCCTCGCTTAGACTGATGCTTTCACGTACAATACTGCCCCTTTCCCAGCCAGCCAGTATGCACGCACTATGAGCACATTATCCGCCAGCGACAAAAAACAACTTCGCAGCATTGGACACAAATTAAATCCGGTCGTAATGATTGGTGATCGCGGTTTAAGCGAAGGCGTCATGCAGGAATTGCTGCGGGCACTGGACGACCATGAACTCATCAAGGTCAAGGTCAATGTTGCCGACCCCACAGAGCGCAAAGCCCTGATTGAACAAATGTGCGGCGACAGCAAATCCCAACTCGTTCAAGCCATCGGCAAGATTGCTCTGATTTACCGCCCCGCCAAGAAACAAAACCCACGACTGTCGAACCTGGTTCGCGTGTAACGCGAGAGGGCCGCACATTGGCGGCCCCTGGTATTATTCTGCCAGGTGCTCGACTTTCTCAATTTCGTATTCGATCGCTCCGCCCGGCGCATTGACCACCGCAACGTCGCCCTCCTCTTTGCCGATCAACGCACGAGCGATTGGCGAGGTGACTGAAATTTTGCCGTGTTTCACGCTGGCTTCATCTTCACCCACAATACGATAAACCACTTCTTCATCGGTTTCGCAGTTGATAAGAGTGACGGTCGTGCCAAAAATAACCTTGCCCGTGTAAGGGATCTTGGTGATATCAATCACCCGGACATTGGACAATTTGCTTTCGATTTCCTGAATGCGACCCTCACAGAAACCCTGCTGCTCCCGCGCAGCATGGTACTCCGCGTTTTCTTTCAGGTCGCCGTGCTCGCGAGCCTCGGCGATGGCCTGGGTGATCCGCGGACGGTCCACCGATTTAAGCTGTTTCAACTCGTCACGCAGGGCCTTTTCCCCTGCAACAGTCATAGGTGTTTGTTGACTCATTTGACTAGTTCCTCATGCACATCCTGCAAACGACGCACTGTGCGCTCCTCACCATAAACCAGCGCCTGACAGATCGCCTCAGCGCCCGCCAGGGTTGTGGTATAGCTCACCTTGTTGGCCAAGGCACTGCGACGGATCAACGAGGAGTCCGCAATCGCCTGCTTGCCTTCAGTGGTGTTAATGATGAGGTCGATGTCGCCATTTTTCACCATATCAACGATATGGGGACGACCTTCCAGTACTTTGTTCACACGCTGACATGCCAGACCCGCGTCCGTCAACACCTTGTAGGTGCCCCGGGTTGCACGCAGGTTGAAACCGAGATCAGCCAGTTGACGGGCAACAGCAATGGCACCTTCCTTGTCGGGATCCCGCACGCTGATAAACGCCGTACCACTGGTGGGGAAAAACTCCCCGGCACCACGGGCGGCCTTGGCAAAGGCTTCGGCAAAGCTTTCACCCAGACCCATCACCTCACCGGTCGATTTCATTTCCGGCCCAAGAATCGGGTCGACACCCGGGAACTTGTTGAATGGAAATACCGCTTCCTTCACCGCGAAATAATCGGGGATACGTTCACGGGTAAAGTCCTGCTCAGCCAACGTTGTGCCTGCCATACAGCGGGCAGCGACCTTCGCCAGCGACACACCGATACACTTGGAGACGAAGGGCACGGTACGCGAGGCGCGAGGGTTGACCTCGATCACGTAAATCTCACCATCCTGTACCGCCAGCTGAACATTCATCAAGCCCACCACGCCCAACTCGAGGGCCATGCGCTTGACCATATCGCGCATTTTGTCCTGCACGTCCGCGTCGAGGGAATAGGGCGGCAATGAACAGGCCGAGTCACCGGAGTGAACCCCCGCCTGTTCGATATGCTGCATAATCGCGCCGATGACCACTTCCTTGCCGTCTGACACTGCATCGAGATCGACCTCGACCGCCGCATTCAGGAAGTGATCAAGCAGTACCGGCGACTCGTTGGACACCTTCACTGCTTCGCGCATATAGCGCTGCAATTCTTCTTCCTTGTACACGATCTCCATCGCGCGACCACCGAGAACGTAGGATGGGCGCACCACCAGTGGGTAGCCAATCTGGGCCGCCGCGGCCAGTGCTGCTTCTTCCGAACGCACGGTAGTATTCGGTGGCTGCTTGAGGTTCAGGCGCTGAATCATTTGCTGGAAGCGCTCGCGGTCCTCGGCCCGGTCGATAGCCTCAGGGGTGGTACCAATGATTGGCACACCGGCCGCCTCAAGGTCCCGCGCCAGCTTAAGCGGGGTCTGTCCCCCGAACTGGACGATAACTCCCTTGGGCTTTTCCTTGGCGACAATTTCCAGCACATCTTCAAGGGTCACCGGCTCAAAGTAGAGACGGTCGGAGATGTCGTAGTCAGTGGACACGGTTTCGGGGTTACAGTTGACCATGATGGTCTCGTAACCGTCTTCGCGCATTGCCAGCGCCGCGTGTACACAGCAGTAGTCGAATTCAATACCCTGACCAATTCGGTTGGGGCCGCCGCCGATAACCAGAATTTTTTCGCGGTCACTGGGCTGGGATTCGCACTCTTCTTCATAAGTGGAATACATATACGCCGTGGAGGTGGCGAATTCCGCGGCACAGGTGTCTACCCGCTTGTACACCGGGTGCACCCCCAGGCTGTGACGACGTGACCGCAGTTGGCGCTCGCTTACCGCCAGCAGTACAGACAGGCGCTGGTCACTGAATCCCTTGCGCTTTAACTGCCACATCGCATCGCGGTCAATGTCGTTGAGAGCCGTCGTTTTCAGGCTGTTTTCCGTCTTGACGATGTCTTCAATCTGCACCAGGAACCAGGGGTCGATCCAGGAGTGTTCGTAGACTTCCGCCACGCTCATACCCGCGCGGAAGGCGTCGGCGACGTACCAGATCCGCTCGGGACCGGGGTTGGTTAATTCGGCAATCAGAATATCCCGAGCGTCGTCGCGATCCACATCGATCTTGTGCTCGAAACCCGCTGAGCCGACTTCAAGGCCACGCAGGGCTTTTTGCAGGGATTCCTGGAAGCTGCGACCAATGGCCATCACCTCACCCACAGATTTCATCTGGGTGTGCAGCTTGGTCTGGGCCTCGCCGAACTTCTCGAAGGTGAACCGGGGCACCTTGGTGACCACATAGTCGATACTCGGCTCAAAGGAGGCCGGCGTTGCGCCGCCGGTGATGTCGTTCTGCAGCTCGTCGAGGGTATAGCCCACCGCCAACTTGGCCGCCACCTTGGCAATCGGGAAGCCGGTCGCCTTGGAGGCCAGCGCCGATGAGCGCGACACCCGGGGGTTCATCTCGATCACGACCATACGGCCGGTTTCAGGACACATACCAAACTGTACGTTGGAGCCACCGGTTTCCACCCCGATCTCGCGCAGCACCGCACAGGAGGCGTTACGCATGATCTGGTATTCTTTGTCAGTCAGGGTCTGGGCGGGCGCCACGGTGATGGAGTCGCCGGTATGCACGCCCATCGGATCGAAGTTTTCGATCGCGCAGATAATAATGCAGTTGTCGTTCTTGTCCCGCACCACTTCCATTTCGAACTCTTTCCAACCGATCAGGCTCTGATCGATCAGCAGCTCCTTGGTTGGCGACAGGTCGAGACCCCGGGCGCAGATTTCAACAAATTCTTCCTTGTTATAGGCGATACCACCGCCACTGCCACCCATGGTGAACGAGGGGCGAATAATCGCGGGGAAGCCGATGGAATCCAGCACTTGCAAGGCTTCTTCCATACTGTGGGCGATCATTGAGTTCGGCGTTTCCAGGCCAATGCGCTTCATCGCCTGATCGAACAGCTCGCGATCCTCCGCCTTGTCGATCGCCTCCTTGGTCGCACCGATCATTTCGACGCCGTACTTCTCCAGCACACCCTCGCGATCGAGGTCGAGGGCACAGTTCAGCGCCGTCTGGCCACCCATCGTCGGCAGGATCGCGTCGGGGCGCTCCTTCTCAATAATTTTGGCAACAGTTTCCCATACCACCGGCTCAATATAGGTGGCATCGGCCATTGCCGGGTCGGTCATGATGGTGGCCGGATTGGAGTTCACCAGGATGACACGGTAGCCCTCTTCGCGCAGCGCCTTACAGGCCTGAGCACCAGAGTAATCAAACTCGCAGGCCTGGCCGATAACGATAGGGCCGGCACCAAGGATGAGGATGGATTGGATATCAGTTCTTTTAGGCATAGTGTCTCCGCTTTACGCTGAACGGGAGACGGGAGGCGCACATGCACCGCTCCCGTATTTGCGCAGGGCGCAATCCGAAATTACTCAGCCGGCTTTGTGGGCTGCAATTAACTCAATAAAATGGTCGAACAGGGGCGCAATATCGTGCGGACCGGGACTGGCCTCAGGGTGACCCTGGAAGCTGAACGCCGGCAGGTCATTGCGATGAATACCCTGTAGTGAGCCATCAAACAGCGACTTATGGGTTACCGAGAGCGTCGCTGGCAGGCTCGCCTCATCCACCGCAAAACCGTGGTTCTGACTGGTGATGTGCACCACCTTGCTGGCCAGGTCCTGCACCGGATGGTTGGCGCCATGGTGACCAAACTTCATTTTCAGGGTCTTGGCACCCGAGGCCAGGGCAAGCAGCTGATGACCCAGGCAGATGCCAAACACAGGAACACCGGTCGCCAGAATCGTCTCAATGGCCGCAATCGCGTAGGTACAGGGCTCTGGATCACCGGGGCCATTCGACAGAAATACGCCGTCAGGCTTGAGGGCGAGCACTTCTTCAGCGGGTGTGGTCGCCGGCACGACGGTCAGGCGACAGCCGCGATCAGCCAGCATACGCAAAATATTGCGTTTAACGCCGAAATCGTAGGCGACAACGTGGTGGGGCAACTCGGCATCGGCAAAGACCTTATGGCCCTCACCCAGCGCCCATGTCCCCTCGCGCCAGTCGTAGGGTTTGGCGGTGGTCACTTCCTTCGCCAGATCCATACCCTTCAAGCCGGCAAAGCCACGGGCCAACTCCAGCGCCTTGGCTTCGTCCTCGGCACCGAGGTCGTCCCCGGCCATCAAGCAGCCATTCTGCGCACCCTTGTCCCGCAGAATACGGGTAAGGCGGCGAGTGTCGATGTCAGCGATGCCGACAATATTCCGCTCAACCAGATAGTCGGACAGACTCTGCTCACTGCGGAAGCTGCTGGCCAGCATGGGAAGATCACGAATCACCAAACCCGCAGACCAGATCTGGTCTGCCTCTTCGTCTTCGCTATTCACACCGGTATTACCGATATGGGGATACGTCAGGGTGACAATTTGGCGAGCATAGGAGGGATCGGTGAGAATCTCCTGATAACCGGTCATGGCGGTATTGAACACCACCTCTCCAACCGAATGCCCTTGCGCACCGATGGCGATGCCCCGAAAAATACTGCCGTCTTCAAGGGCGAGTATGGCTGAAACCGTCAAGATTACCTCCTGGATCAGATTTGCGGCCAAGAGTCACCACCAACATTACTGCCGGAGACGACCAGGGAACCACAGAGGAAAACACGCGTGCAAAAAAGCGAGATGAAGTGTACTTCATCTCGCTCCTTGCGGGGCTCTCGGATCCAAATGATCCAACGCCCAAATCTGAGGCGCGATTTTACGCGATTTTATCACCGCAAGTCCACCGACAACTCCGGCTAAACCGGCTTTAGATGGTGTGATTATTCCGCTTTCAACCGCTCCCTCATGGCGCTCGGCATATCCAGGGCGGCACGGGTCGATTCATCAATCACAATATGCGCCGTTTTCGCCTCGGCAATAAGACGCCCGGAACGACTTTCGGAAACTCGGTAACACAGATCAAAACCGCAGCGATGGAGGGACTGCGCAGCCACCTCGATGCGGGCAACATCACCGTAAAAGCCCTCGCCGCGGTATCTCACCGCGAGATCCGCATTGACAACAGACCAGCCTTCGGAGCTACTTTCAAGAACGCCCTGAGCCAGCAAATATCGTGCCCTGGCCTCGTTCAACAGGCCGATCAGAGCGTCATTACCCATGTGCCCACCGGAATTGATATGACTGCACAACAGGGCGATTTCAGTGGAAAACTCAAAACGCTCCGGCAACTCAACCGTAACTCGCGACATACGCCGCCCTAACTCTGCGGCGGCTTGAGGCCAAGCACATCCTGCATGTCGTAGTGCCCTGCGGACTGCTCGCTGAGCCACTTGGCCGCCCGCACGGCGCCGCGGGCAAAGGACATCCGCGAACTCGCTTTATGGGTGATTTCCACCCGCTCACCATCGGCACAGAACATCACCGTGTGGTCACCCACAATATCTCCGGCCCGCACCGTGGCAAAACCGATGGTCTCGCGCTCCCGAGCACCGGTCTGCCCTTCCCGCCCGTAAACAGCAACCTTGGACAAATCCCGACCAAGGGCATCAGCCACTACCTGCCCCATGCTCAGGGCCGTACCGGAGGGAGCATCGACCTTATGACGGTGATGGGCCTCGTAGATTTCGATATCCACATCATCACCCAGCACCTTTGCCGCCATATCCAGCAGCGTAAAACACAGATTCACCCCTGTGCTGAAATTCGATGCCTGACACACCGCAATGGACGCGACGCTGTTGGCCAGGGCCGTCTTCTGCGCGTCGTCAAAACCAGTGGTGCCTATGACCATACCCTTACCCGCGGCGGCACAGACACTGGCGTTATTCAATGTTGCCAGCGGCGCGGTAAAGTCAATCAATACGTCGAAATCATTAACCACGTCGGCAATATCGCCGACGATGGTCACGCCATTTTTACCCAACCCCGCCAACTCACCGGCATCGGCGCCGATTAGTGAGCTTTCCGGGCGTTCGATCGCTGCGCTCAATTCACAGCCCTCGGCCTGCGCCACAGCTTCGATCAGGGTTTTACCCATGCGACCGGCGGCGCCGGTCACTGCAATTTTTACCGTCATCTGTTAATCACTCTACGTTCACAATCTTTGAAAATAATGAAAATCACTCAGCCGTCTTCGCGGACTCAGCCTTCCCGGCCTCACCTACGGGAGGACGATTCGACCCAGTCAGGAGCTCACTCACGCTTCCGTCTTCGCTAAGCGCCAGGTCCTTTACCGTGATATGCCCCAGCGCATCGGCCATCACCTTGTCGATGTGGGCACTCACCTCCGCCACCCCTGGCACCTTGCGCCGGGGCACCTTAAACCCGACCCTCAGGCGGCCACCCTCGCTGCGCACCGCATCAACAACCTGTTTAAGCGATACGGTTTCGAGCGGCGCATTGGGCAAATAACGCGGCGGATCATCGCCGTTAGGGGTAATCAGCCCGGCATGGGTCAGCGACTTTATCACCCGCATCACCCCCTGAATCTGCACCCGCAGGCGAATCACATATTCCCCCGCAGTCATCGGACGGCGCCCCTCATAGTAACGCCGCCCGAGCACCGCCATAACCTGCAGGGCCAACTCCTCCTGCTGATCGATATTCATATCGCCGCTACGACGGGTAGGCACAACGTATTCAGGGTGCTGCACATAGAAGGCAACACTGCTGCCAACCAGCAAAATCAGCCAGCTGATATACATCCACATCATAAACAGAATCATGATCGCAAAGCCCGAGTAAATGGCGTAGGTGCCACTATCGCTGGCCGAGACCACCACACTGCCAAAGCCCCAACCCAGGCTCTGAAATAACACTCCCGACACCACTCCGGCAATCATCCCCGCGCGAAAGGTGACCCGGGTGTTGGGAATAAACATATAAAAAAAAGTGAAGGCGGCGATAATCATCAGATAGGGCGCCGCCGCAGTCAGCGAGGAGATCAGCACCTCGACGAAGGGCAGATGCTCGCTCGCACTCTTCACCACCGACCCACTCAGCACACTGGCTGACAGGCCGATGGCTGAAAACACCAACAGCGGCCCGATCAGCATCACGCTGCCGTAGTCGGCAAAGCGGCGACCGAGACTGCGCGCCTCCTCCAGCCGCCAGATGTAATTGAAGGTTGTCTCAATTTTCTGAATCAGGGAGATCGCCGTGTAAAACAGCAGCGCAATACCGAAGGTGCCCAACACACCAATTTTGACATTATCAATGAAGCCGATAATTTTCGCGGTGATCTCAATGCCCTGCTCCCCCATCGGCGCCAAAAACTGCAACATGATGGGCTCGAGCTGCTTGTTATGCATGCCGAAGGCCTTGAGCACGGAAAAACTCACCGCCAGCATCGGCACCAATGACAGCAGCGTGGTATACACCAGGCTCATGGCCCGCAGGGTCAACTCCCCCTTGGCCAGATCATCCAGCACGACATACGCATAGCGAGCAACGTGGACAAGATAACGCTTCCACAGCGGCATATCGGAAATTTTTTCCGACCAGAGATAATCCGCGATAAAGCGATTAAGGGTTTTATCCATGGATCAGCCAAACCTGTTATGACATAAGGGCCACAGGATGGCGAAAAATGCTGAACAAGTCGAGGGAAGAGCGCCATCTAATGATGGCGCCCGAAGTCGCAATCAGATTTTCATGTCGTCAAAAAAGTCTTTAACGCCATCAAACCAGCTCTTCTTGCGCGGCGACTGCTTGTCGTCACCTTCCATGCTCGCACGAAACTCCTCAAGCAGGTCTTTCTGGTGCTTGTTCAACGACACCGGCGTTTCGATGACCACCTTACAGATCAGGTCGCCGGTCGTACCACCGCGCACCGGCGTGATGCCCTTGCCACGCAGGCGGAAGGCCTTACCCGTCTGGGTTTCCGCGGGAATCTTCAATTTAACCCGGCCATCCAGGGTCGGCACATCCAGCTCACCACCCAGGGCGGCATCAACAAAGCTGATCGGCACCTCACAGTGCAAATGTTTGCCATCGCGCTTGAAGATGGGGTGCGGGCGCACCGACATTTGCACATAGAGGTCGCCGGACGGGCCGCCATCGGGACTGGCCTCACCTTCGCCACTGAGGCGAATGCGGTCACCGGTATCGACACCGGGGGGCACCTTCACCGACAGGGTCTTCACTTCCTCAACACGCCCCTGGCCGTGACACTCACGACAGGGATCGGAAATCAACTGGCCGGAACCACGGCAATTCGGGCAGGTCTGCTGCACTGCAAAAAAGCCCTGCTGCATCCGCACCTGACCAACACCGTTACAGGTGCCACAGGTCAGCGGCGTCGAGCCCTTTTTAGCGCCGCTACCACCACAGGGCTTACACGCCACAAGGGTTGGAATGCGAATTTTAGAGGTCGTACCGCGAACCGCCTGCTCCAGGTCAATTTCCAGGTTATAACGCAGATCTGAGCCACGCTGCGGACCGCGACTACGGCCACCGCCACCGCCAAAGATGTCGCCAAAGACATCACCGAAGATATCGCTGAAGCCCTCACCGCCACCGCCACCGCGACCAAAGCCACCCCCGCCGACGGCGTCGTGACCAAAGCGGTCATAGGTCGCGCGCTTTTCGGAGTCCGACAGCACCTCGTAGGCCTCGGTCGCCTCCTTGAAGATGTCTTCGGCCTTGGGGTCATCCGGGTTTCTATCCGGATGGTTTTTCATGGCTATGCGACGGTAGGCTTTTTTAATTTCCTTCTCGTCGGCCCCTTTGGCAACTCCGAGGACTTCGTAATAATCTCGTTTGGACATGGGACTCGCTACCACGCTATACGGGCGATTAGAGGCACTCGCGCACCACTCGCCACCCTTAAAAATTCATCTGACTCTGTATGCCAAACGGGAGATCGCAAAAACGCAGTGTTGATTGCGTCTCCCGTCTCCCGCCTGGCGTCGTGCAATACGGGGGACCAGCCCCCGCGAATTACTTCTTGTCGTCGTCTTTCACTTCTTCGAACTCAGCATCGACCACATCGTCGCCACCGGCTTGCTCGGCACCGCCTTCAGCACCACCGGCCGCTTCGGCCTGGGCTGCCTGTTCGGCATACATCTTCTGTGCCAATCCGGCAGAAGCCTCACTCAGCTTCTTGCTGGCCGCCTCAATGGCGTCAACATCGTCACCTTTAACCGCCTCATCAACCTCGGTCAGTGCAGACTCGATCGCCGCTTTTTCCTCGTCACTGGCCTTGTCACCAGCCTCCTCGAGGGTTTTGCGGGTCGCGTTTGCCAGCCCTTCCGCGGTGTTGCGGGCAGTCACCAGCGCCTCGAACTTTTTGTCCGCTTCGGCGTTGGCTTCGGCGTCGCGCACCATTTTTTCGATTTCATCGTCATTCAGGCCGCTGGAAGCGGTGATGCGAATCGACTGCTCCTTGCCGGTAGCCTTGTCTTTGGCAGACACGTGCAGAATACCGTTGGCATCGATATCGAAGGTCACTTCGATTTGCGGCAGTCCCCGCGGCGCAGGCGGAATATCCGCCAGATCAAAACGACCCAGCGACTTGTTCGCCGCCGCCTGCTTGCGCTCACCCTGCACAACGTGAATGGTAACCGCAGTCTGGTTGTCCTCCGCCGTCGAGAAAACCTGCGACTTCTTCGAAGGAATGGTGGTGTTCTTCTCGATCAGCGGAGTCGCCACACCACCCATGGTTTCAATACCCAGAGTCAGCGGGGTCACGTCGAGCAGCAGTACGTCCTTGATGCCGCCGGACAACACCGCACCCTGAATCGCGGCACCCATGGCAACGGCTTCGTCGGGGTTTACATCGCGACGGGGCTCTTTGCCGAAGAACTCGGTTACCTTGCTCTGCACCAGTGGCATGCGGGTCTGACCGCCCACCAGAATTACCTCATCCACCTCAGAGGCCGACAGACCGGCATCGTCCAGAGCAATTTTCATTGGCTCGAGTGAACGCTTGACCAAATCCTCAACCAGAGATTCCAGCTTGGCGCGGCTCAACTTGACCACAAGGTGCTTAGGCCCAGTCGCATCAGCGGTGATGTAAGGCAGATTCACTTCAGTCTGCTGACTGGAAGACAACTCGATCTTGGCCTTCTCAGCGGCTTCTTTCAGACGCTGTACCGCCAGGGAATCGCCCTTCAGGTCAATACCGCTCTCTTTCTTGAACTCAGAGGCCAGATAGTCGATCAGGCGCATATCAAAGTCTTCACCACCGAGGAAGGTATCCCCGTTGGTCGACAGCACTTCAAACTGATGCTCGCCGTCTACTTCGGCAATCTCAATGATAGAGATATCGAAGGTACCGCCACCCAGGTCGTATACCGCTACAGTACGATCGCCCTTGGCCTTGTCCATGCCATAGGCCAGCGCCGCCGCAGTTGGCTCGTTGATGATCCGCTTGACGTCCAGACCGGCAATACGTCCGGCATCCTTGGTCGCCTGACGCTGGGAGTCATTAAAGTAAGCGGGAACCGTGATAACCGCCTCGGTAATGGTTTCGCCGAGGTAGTCCTCTGCGGTTTTCTTCATTTTCTTCAGCACTTCAGCAGAAATCTGCGGCGGTGCCAGCTTTTCGCCTTTCACTTCTACCCAGGCGTCGCCATTGTCAGCTTTACAGATGCCGTAGGGCACCATTTTGATGTCTTTCTGCACAACATCGTCTTCGAAACGACGACCAATCAGACGCTTCACCGCGTACAGGGTGTTAGCCGGGTTTGTTACCGCCTGACGCTTGGCGCTCTGACCAACAAGAATCTCCTTGTCGTCGGTGTAGGCAACAATCGACGGGGTAGTACGGGTACCCTCTGCATTTTCAATGACCTTTACCTTGTCGCCGTCCATTACCGCGACACAGGAGTTGGTTGTACCCAGGTCAATACCGATAATTTTTCCCATAATCCTTCTCCACGCTTTCTGCTCGCCGAACCGACTTGTTGTCGGCGATTTTGCTAATCTTGTTGTAGATATTGGCCCAAATCACAGAACTTCAAGGGCATACCCACATTCCGAAACGTAATTAATTGGCAAACTACTCTGCCGCCTTGGCCACCACAACCATGGCCGCACGCAACAGCCGGCCATTAAGGGTGTAGCCTTTCTGCATCACGTCAATCACCGTATTGGGCTCCACATCCGGGTTGGGCACCATGGCCATCGCCTCGTGAAACTCGGGATCAAAGGGCTGACCCGCGGGATCGATCTGCTCAACCTTGTGCCGCGCCAGCGCGTCCACAAAGGCCTTGCGGGTCAATTCGACCCCCTCGATCAAGGGCTTGAGCTCTTCGTTTTCAGTGTCGGCCGCCGCCAGCGCGCGATCCAGGTTGTCCGCCACTACCAGCACATCGGCGGCGAACTTCTCCAGTGCATATTTACGGGCGTTTTCCGCATCTTTCTCTGCCCGGCGGCGCACGTTCTGCGCCTCCGCTGCAGCGCGCAGCGCCTGCTCCTTGGCATCAGCGGCTTCCTGCCTGGCCGCCTCCAGCTGCGCCGCCAGATCCGGCTCGGCGCTATCGCCAGCATCGCCTTCGACAACACCCTCTACAACGCCTTCTGCAACGTTTTCGGCCTGCTCAGACTCTTGCTGGAGCTCAACTTGCTCTTCGGCTTGCGCCTTGTTCTGTTCCTCTGCCACTCTCCGCAGCCTCCTGTCTACCAACCAGCGGCAGCGCCGCCCAAGAAAATTAACCGAACTGAAATCCGGCGAGATGCTGGGGATATGGCGGACACACCAACGCTTTTCAAGGGCGGCAGATTAAATTTTCCGCGACACCCCGCCGAGGACTTGAGCCCGCCCAACAAACTACTGTATAAATAACCAGACCAACAACGGGGGCGACACTATGCTCAACCACCTCAGCATCAGCAACTTTGCCATTACCGCCAGCCTTGAAATCGAATTCAAGGAGGGCATGACGGTACTGACCGGGGAAACCGGCGCAGGCAAATCAATTATGCTGGACGCCCTCGGCCTGACCCTGGGCGACCGCGCTGACAATTCGGTGGTACGCCAGGGCGCCGAGCGCGCCGACATCCACGCCACCTTCGACATCGCCGACATCCCCCGCGCCCAGCAGTGGCTGCAAGAGCGCGAGCTGCTACTGGGCAACGACTGTCTGTTGCGCCGGGTGATTACCGCCGAGGGCCGCTCCCGCGCCTTTATTAACGGCCAGCCCGCTACCCTGCAGGATGTGCGCGAACTGGGCAGTTTTCTTATCGACATTCACAGCCAGCACGCCCACCAGTCACTCCTCAAAAAAACCTACCAGCGCGAGCTGCTGGACGCCTTCGCCGGCGCCACCGAACTCTGCGACGCCCTCGGCCAGCACTGTGCCGACTACCAGCACAGCAACCGGCGCCTGCGCGACCTCGAAACCAAACTGGATGAGCAGAGCGCCCAGGAACAGCTGCTGCGCTACCAACTCGACGAACTGGAGCGACTGGCGATACAGCCCGGTGAAATCGAAGAACTGGAAATTCAGCAAAAGCAGCTGGCCAATGCCGAACAGATTTTATCTGCCAATCACCACAGCCTGGCGCTGTGCCGGGAGGGGGAAGTCAACGCGCTGGGCATTCTGCATCAGGCGCTGTCGTCACTCAGCAGCTGCCAGCACGGCCACCCCGCACAGGAGTCTGCCATTCAGCTGATTGAAAGCTCGCGCATACAAATTGAAGAGGCTGCCAGCGAGCTGCAAAAAGTGATCGACGACACCGAACTGGACCCGACCCGCCTTCAAGAGGTCGAAGACCGCCTCGACGCGATTTACCAAACCGCTCGCAAGCACAAAATCCAGCCCGAAGCCCTGCCATCATTGCAAGCGCAACTTCAGGAGGAACTGGACAACCTGGACGCCACTGACGAGAAGCTCGACGAGCTGCGCAAAGCCCGTGACAAAGCACTGGCTGACTATCGCCAGAAGGCCGACAAGCTGACCAAACTGCGCCGCAGCGCGGCGAGCAAGATGAAAAAACTGGTTGAAGCCAAACTAACCGAACTGGCAATGAAACACTGCGAAGTCGAGTTTGCCATCAGCCCACTCGACGCCGAACAGCCGCACAGCCACGGACAGGAAGATATCGAGATCCTGATTCGCACCAACCCCAACAGCGCCATGGGGCCATTGAACAAAATTGCCTCCGGGGGCGAGCTGTCACGTATCAGCCTGGCCATTCAGGTAGCTGCCGCTCAGGTTACCGCCATCCCCACCATCGTCTTCGACGAAGTAGACGTTGGCATTGGTGGCGCGACCGCAGAGATTGTTGGACAGCTCCTCAAAGACCTGGGCAAACGTAGCCAGGTATTGTGCGTCACCCACCAGGCCCAGGTCGCCAGCCAAGGCAACAATCATATTCGCGTGAAGAAAGTCGGCAGCAAATCTGCGCTTCGCACAGACCTGCAACTATTGGACGAGAGCGAAAAAATCGAGGAGATCGCACGAATGCTCGGCGGCATTGCTATTACCGAAAACACACTGGCCCATGCCCGGGAAATGCTTGGAGTGAGGCACTAGACGCTGGACGCTGGACAAACAGGGCGTTGTGGCTGTCAAGCAGCCACTCGCGGGAATGCGATTGCAGCAGGAAGCCGCAAGAGGATTTAATGCCTGGCTTCGACTCTAGTCTTTCTTGGGCCTCACGTACAACACCAGACTGTGGTCAATCAATTCGTAGCCACGTTCTTCAACCAGCTGTCGCTGACGGGTTTCTATCACCTCATCAAAGAACTCTACGACTTCTCCCGTGGTTAAACAGACGATGTGATCGTGATGATCGCCCTTGGCCAGCTCGAACACAGAGTGGCCGGCTTCAAAGTTGTGGCGCACAACAAGACCCGCTGCTTCAAATTGGGTCAACACCCGGTACACCGTGGCCAGCCCGACATCTTCACCCGACTCCATCAGTGCCCGATAGACGTCTTCAGCGCTGAAGTGTTGGTTGTCATCTTCAGCCTGTTCAAGCAGTTGTAAAATCTTGACCCTGGGGAGTGTGACTTTAAGTCCCGCTTTGCGGAGCTCCTGGTTTTCGCTTGACATAGAAGGCTGACCTTAGCGTTGTGTTTAGGTTTGCGCTATTATCCCACGCCTCAGCGAGCGATTGGAACCCTGACTATGTATTTGCGTATTGCCACTGCCAGCCTGATTATCTTTCTCAGCGGGTGCAGCTCCCTTGAATTCCCCGGCGTGTACCGTCTTCCCATTGACCAGGGCAACATTATTACCCAGGAAATGGTGGACCAACTGGAAATCGGCATGACCCGCAGCCAGGTGGAATATGTGATGGGGAGCGCAGTGTTGCGCGACAGCTTCAGCCCCAACCGCTGGGACTATATTTACACCCTGAACAAGGAAGGCAAGCCTGCGGAGCGCCACCAGCTCACCGCCTTCTTTGAAAATGACCGCCTCGTGCGCATCGTGACCGATATCACTCCCTCAGAGAAGGGCAAACTGGCCCCCGGTGGCGATAGCAACCGCCCCGCAGAGGAGTAAGCTGGCGGTCTGTGATGGCGGCTTGATTGGCTACCCGGCACCGCCACGGCGGTAAAAGCAACCTCGATAAAAGTTACCCAATTGCCCGCTAGGACGCTTTACTCGCTTTGGCTTTGGCTTTGGCTTTCGCCGCTCTCTGCTTGCGCACTTCTTTCGGGTCGGCAATCAGCGGGCGGTAGATTTCCACCCGGTCACCGTCCTGCAAGATCTGCGCTTCGGGCTTGCTGACAACCTTACCAAACACTCCCAAATCCGCACTGTTCAAATCCAGCCCGGGGAATTGCTTATCGAGGCCGGAGCGCAGTGCCGCCTCCCTGACATTGGTTCCCGCCGGCAATTCCAGGGCCACGATCCGCTGCTTGTCGGGCAGGGCGTAGGCCACCTCTACATGAATTGTCATATTAGCCTCCATTTATTCACCGCTGGACCAGTCACCACCGGACTACCCACGACCATATTGCTCGTGAGCGCGCTTGACCAGCGCATCAACCAGGTTATTCGCCACTGAATTGAACAACTGTCGTGTCGCCGCCCCCACAAGCGCCCCCTGCAAGGAAAAACGCAGATGCAAACTGACCTTGCAGGCACTGTCGCCCAGAGCCAGCAAGGTCCACTCACCAGAGAATCGGTCGAAGGGGCCGTCCACCAGGCTAAGCTTGATGCTGGTGAAGGGCTTGAGTTCATTCCGAGTCGCGAAACTCATTTTAAGGCCGGCTCGGGCAAGATCCAAACGCGCCTCCATGTGAGTATCGTCGCTGGATAACACCTCAGCGCCAACACAGCCGTCCATATACTGGGGGTAGGCCTCAACATCGTTAATCAGTCGGTACAATGACTCAGCAGAATAGGGCAGCAGGGCGCTGCGTCGAATATCATTCATGGGCTGGGTTCCGGTAATTTATGCTCCGCAGGGGATTACATCAGCAAGCGTTGATACAGACCGGCAACAAGTACCACCAGCAACGCTGGCGGCGCAATATACCTTAACATGGTCTGCCAAAGCCAAAAAAACGCCTTTTCCAGCCAGTGATCGCGCACACCGTGCACCGGCCCCGGCACTCGCCAGGCGGCAAACAGGGTAAAGCACAGGGCGCAAAGGGGTAGCAGCACGCTGCCAACAATAATGTCAGACCACTCCAGCAGTGTTCGCGAATAAAATTGAAGTGGAGAATCGGCATTCAATGACACCATCGCCAGATCTCCCATCAACCACGCGACCATGCCGGTCAATACCGCAGACAGCCCGCGCGGCACCGCCCAGCGCTCTACCAGGTAGGCCACCGTCGGCTCCAACAGGGCAACAACACTGGTGATAACCAGAATACCCACCATGATAAAGAAAGCTGTACCGGCGATATCGCCAAACACCAGATTACCGAAGGTATAGGGCAGACTGATAAACATCAGGGCTAGCCCTCGCCCCGCTTGAATATGCTGGTCATTGACCAGGGCGACAATCACCAACCCTCCCAGCAGCATCACCGTGGTATCCAGCAGCGCAAGGAAAGCGAGCTGGCGCGACACCGACCGACCTGAGGGGAAGTACGCCCCGTAGGCCATCAGTGCACCGGTGCCGATAGCCAGGGTATAGAATGCGTGCTTCATGGCCGACAGAAGGGCCCACCAGGAAAATTCCGCCGGACGATAGCTGAACATCCCTGTCAGGGCAGCGTTGTAGTCGCCCAGTTCAGAGCTGTAGTAAAGCAAGCCCAACATGGCGAGAAAGAGTACCGGCAGCACAATACGCAGCACCAGCGCCATACCCTTCACCACACTGATGGCCGACAGCACGACCACCGCGCCCAGAAACAATCGATGCCAATATTGGCTGGATGCAGGGTTATCCAACAGCGCCTGAAACTCGTTGGCCGCCATATCGAGGCTCGCCGCCTCCAGCACTCCCGTTGCCATAATGGGCACATAGGCCAGCAGCCACGCGGCCACTACTCCGAGATTTGCGGCCAATAGCAGGCCCGCCACCGCCGCGACCTGGGTTACCAGCGACCAGTGACGACTTGCTCCGGCAAAATGGGCCAGCTGGTCCACAGCGTGAACCGGATTGGCCCGTGCACGCACCGCCACTCGCACCTCTGCCACCGCAACCGGCAACACCACGAACAGCAGGCACAGCAAATAGGCGAGCAAATAGGCCGCGCCGCCATTGGCTGAAATCGCCTGAGGCACCGCCCAGAAATCTCCCAGACTGACAACCAACCCCGTCGCGGCGGCGAGGAAGGTCCAGCGACTGGACCATATCCCCTGAACTTTACGTTTCTTTATTGCCATAAATCGACAGTGCATCCCCCTTAAGCAGCGGTCTTTTTACCTGAGCAGCATAGGTTTTGCCAGCAAGTCACTCTATAATCGCCCCATGAGTAAAAAGAATGCCAAAAACAGCAGCTCCACTATTGCCCAAAACAAGCGGGCGCGCCACGACTACCACCTGACTGAAAAGTTTGAGGCGGGCTTGGCCCTGCAAGGTTGGGAGGTCAAAAGTCTGCGCGAGAGCAAAGTGCAGATTACCGACACCTATGTTTTCCTGAAGGATGGCGAAGCCTTCCTGATCGGCGGTCACATCACGCCCCTACCCACCGCCTCGACCCATTTTGTCACCGACCCGACCCGCACTCGGAAACTGCTGTTGCACAAGCGGCAGCTCGACACCCTTACCGAAGCGGTGCAGCAAAAGGGCTACACCTGCGTGTGTACGGCCCTGTACTGGAAAAAGCACCTGATAAAAGCTGAAATAGCACTGGCCAAGGGCAAGAAAGAACACGACAAGCGGGAAACCGAGAAGAACCGCGACTGGGATAGGCAAAAGCAGCGTATTCTTCGTCAACACAATACCTGACCATGCCGATATCACGCCGATGAAAACCCTCTATTTGCTGCGCCATGCCAAATCCAGCTGGGACGACGACCAGGCTCGGGACGTTGACCGCCCACTGAACCGCCGCGGCAAACGCGACTGCGGCTTGGTCGCCAGAGAGTTACAGCGCAGCAAACGCGCCGTGCAGCATGTGTATTGCAGCACAGCCAAGCGCACCCGTGCGACGCTCAAACATATTGCCAGTGAGTGCGACTGCTTTGACGGTGCCGACATTCACTACGATGACCGGCTGTACACCTTCGACATGCAAGAACTGCTGAACTGGCTGAAGGACCTGGATAACAGCCTCGCCCATGTCATGATTATCGGCCACAGCCCCGCCCTCGGTGAACTCTGCAATTACCTGTATGAGGGACAGATCGACCACTTCGGCACCTGTACCTTTGCGGAACTGGAAATCAAGGTCGAGTTCTGGGATCAGCTACGTACCGACAGCGCCAAACTCGTCGACATTATTCGCCCCAAACAGCTACGCTAATTGGCACAAGGAAGCCCCACCGGCATGAGCAGCGATAACGACGTCCTTAAGAACATCCGCATCGTCCACGACATTTTTATCCTGAAAAAACAGCACAAACTGATACGGCGAATGCAGCGCGCCCTCGCCGAACCGGAAATCCACGGATATCAGGTGTGGGGCTCTTCATTCCTGATTATGGATTACCTGCTGCAACACCCGCCGAAGTCCCGAAGCAAGATCACCGAAATTGGTTGCGGCTGGGGTATTTTAAGCATTTTTTGTGCACAGCAGTTCGGAGCGCGCATGACCGCACTGGACGCCGACGAACACGTTTTTCCCTATCTTGACGCCCACGCCCTGCTCAACGATGTCGAGATCACCACTCGGGTCGCGAAGTATCAGGAGTTGACGACAAAGGATCTCAAGGGACACAAAATGGTACTGGGCGGCGACATTTGCTTCTGGCCGAAACTGGTCGCACCCTTGTTCACTGCGATTGAAACCGCACTGGAAGCCGGTGTTGAAAAAATTATTATCGCCGACCCCGGCCGGCCCACCTTCCACAAACTGGCTCGCAAGTGCCAGAAGCACTTCAACGCGGAACTGCTTGACTGGAAGGTCAGCACCCCAAAAACCATCAGCGGCGAGCTGCTGGTTGTGCAACGCTAAGCCTTTTTCTTGTGGCGTTTTTTCCCTGACTTGAGTTCAACGTTGGGCCTGTAGTCCAGCTTGGCGAGGCGCGGCATCTTTCCTGTGCTCAGGTACTTGTGAATAAGTATCTGGGAGCGGATTTTCACTTTGCTCTTTTTGCGGGGCCGAAAACTATTGGTGTGGCTGGCGTCGATAATCCTCGCCTTCACATTGTCGGCCCACTGAATATCCAGAATATCCTGCAAGGTCTCCTGCAGTTTCGGGTCGTAAATCGGGCAGGTCACCTCAACCCTGAAGTCGATATTGCGGGTCATCAGATCCGCCGACGAAATAAAGTACTCCGGCTTACCCCCGTTACGGAACACATAGACCCGCGGGTGCTCGAGAAAGCCATCTACAATACTGATCGCCTCAATATTTTCACTCAGCCCCTTCACCCCTGGCACCAGCGAGCACATACCGCGCACAATAAGGCGCACCGGCACACCGCTCTGACTGGCCTCATACAACTTATCGACGAGCTCGCGATCCACCAAATTATTGCACTTGAGGGTGATACCGCACTCCTCCCCCGCTCTGGCATTGGCAATTTCCCGCTCTACCCGGCCAATAATTCTCTCGCGACTGTTCAGCGGCGACACCGCCAAGTGATTGAAATCATGGCGCTTGTAGGTAAAGGCGATAAAATCAAAGACCTTGGCCACCTCGTCACCGATGCGCTGGTCATAGGTGAGCAGACTGAAATCGGTGTACACCGAGGCGGTTTTCTCGTTGAAATTACCGGTGCCGACATGGCTGTAGTATCGCTGCACACTGCCTTCCTGTCGGCTGATGGAAATCAGTTTGCTGTGCACCTTCAGCCCCGGCACGCCGAGGATGACATTCACCCCACCGTCGGTGAGGCGCTGCGACAGGGCGATGTTAGCCTCCTCGTCGAAGCGTGCCTGCAGCTCCACCACCACCGTGACTTCTTTATGGTTGGCCACCGCGTTCAACAGAGCATCTACTACATGGGAGTTCGAGGCCACTCGATACAGACTGATGCGAATGCTTTTCACCGCGGGATCGATTGCCGCGGTTTTCAGCAGATCCGTCAGGTAATCGAAATTGTGGTAGGGGTAGAACAACAGAATATCCTGCTCGCGCATACAACTGAGAATATTTTCGGCGCGATCGATAACCGGAATCGGAATTTTCGGCAGCGGCTTCATATCCAGGTAGGCGGGCCCAAGATTGGGGAAGCGCATGAAGTCCTTGGAGTTGTGGTAGCGGCCTCCGGGAATCATCGAGTCGAGCCGGCCCAGCCCCAGGCGCTTGACCAAATACTCCAGCAGGTCATTGGGCATCTGCGCGTCATACACGAAACGCACCGGGTCTCCCTTGCGGCGCCGCTTAAGACTTTGCATCATTTTTTCAACGAAGGTCTGGGTGACCTCCTCGCCCAATTCCAGCTCGGCGTCGCGGGTGAGCTTGATGGTGTAGGCCTCGGCGCTATCCAGCGGAAAAATCCCGCGAAACACCAAGGGCAGGCACACCCGGATAATATTCTCCAGGGCGATAAGCACCTTGCCCTGCTTGCCCTTGCGGCCGGGAATGCGCACAAAACGGTCGATGCGGTTGGTGGGAATCTCCAGCAGAGCAAACCGCACCTGTTCCTGGTAACTGAGCTTGATCGCCAGATAAATCGAAGCGTCGTTCAACTCGGGAATCGGGTTGCTGTCGTCGAGGATAATCGGCACCAGCTCCTGCTGGATGTGGCTGTGAAAATAACGCCGCGCATAGTCCAGCTGGGATTCATCCAGCTGCTTTTCGTTAATCACATAGATTTTTCGCCGCCCCAGCTCCTTGAGATTGGCCCGGTACACCGCATCAAAGCGCTGCTGTAACTTCAGCACCTTGGCGCGAATCTGCTCGAGAAGTAACTTGTACTCCTCCTGTTTCGAGGGCGCCGAAAACGCCGCCAGCCGTCGCACATCGGCAACACGAACCCGGAAAAACTCGTCCAGATTGTTGGAGAATATCCCCAGATAGCGGATGCGCTGAATAATGGGCACGTTCGGGTCCTCCGCCTCCTGAAGTACCCGCTCGTTGAAGGACAGCCAGCTCAACTCCTTGGCTATCCACGTCTGTTCAACGACCTCTTCGCCCATCCTCTCATTCCTTCGTTAGCTGCGACCGCAAGACTGCGGAGAATCGTATACATATAGTATGTCACTTTCGTGACATCAATAAGCCCGCCAGCAGGTGTCGCTTTTGCCATATTCAGCAATTACACTCCAAGCAACGGAGGATTTTTACCCTATGGCACAAAACAGCGAGTCCTACGCCGCGCTCGATCTCGGCTCCAACAGCTTCCATCTGCTGATCGCCAGTTTTCAAGACGACAAACTACGTATTATCGACCGACATAAAGACATGGTGCGCCTCGCCGCCGGTCTCAACGACGACGGCTACCTGAGCGAGGCCGCCCAACAGCGCGGTCTCGACAGCCTGGCCAAAATCGCCAACCGCCTTCGCGGCGTGCCTCGCGAACAAATTCGAATAGTGGGCACAAACACCCTGCGCGCCGCCAGAAACGCCCGGGAATTTATGGCCAAGGCCGAGGCCCTGCTCGGCGCTCCCATCAACATTATTTCCGGCACAGAAGAAGCGCGCCTGGTCTACCTCGGTGTCGCCAACGACCTGGCCATCGACGATAAAAAGCGCCTGGTGATCGACATTGGCGGCGGCTCCACCGAACTGGTCGCGGGCCTGCACAGCCCACGGCTGCTGGAAAGCCTCGGCATGGGCTGCGTGAGCTTCAGTATGCGCTACTTTCCCGACGGTAGCCTCAGCGAAAAAGCCTTCAAGCGTGCGGTAAACGCCGCCCGGCAGCTGGTCGCCCCCCATGTTGAGCAATTCAAAGGGCACTGGCAGGAGGTTGTCGGCTCCTCAGGCACCAATCGCAGCATCAGCAAAATTCTGGGGGAGCTCAATCTCTGTGATAGCGGCCACATCACCCGCGACGGCATGGAAGCCCTGAAACAGGCCCTGCTCAGCGCCGACAACATCAAAGCCGCCAATATCAAGGGCCTCAGCGACGACCGCCGCGACGTGTTTGCCGGGGGCTTTGCCGTGCTCTACGCACTGTTTCTCGAAATGGAGTTCACCGAACTACACACCTCTACCTACGCTACCCGCGAAGGCATTGTCTACGACCTTGCCGGGCGGCTTCACCACCGCGACAAGCGCGAAGAAACCATCCGCCAACTCAGCGAACAGTACCGCATCGACACCGCCCAGGGCGAACGCGTCGCCGCGCTGTGTGTAAACTGGCTTCCCAGTATTGCCGACAGCATCAACAGCAGCTACCAGGAAGCGGAAAAACTCCTGCGCTGGGCGGCGCAACTCCATGAACTCGGCCTGGCCATCGCCCACGGCGGCTTTCACAAACACGGCGCCTACATCCTCAGCAACGCCGACATGCCCGGGTTTTCCCGCCAGGAACAGGCCCGCCTCAGCGCCCTGGTACTCAACCACCGCCGCAAACCCAAGCCCGGCGAAAGCACCGGCGCCCACCCTGACTGGCTGCTGATCTGCCTGCTACGCCTCGCCTGCATCTTTTACCGACGACGACAAAACATCAAACTCGACAAACATATCAAACTGACCAGTCCCAACCCCCAGCTACTGGAGCTGCACATTCCCGACAGCTGGCTCGACAACAACCCCCTCAGCGCCGCTGACCTGCAAGACGAAGCCGACATACTCAAGAAAACCCTGGATATCGAACTTCGCATCACCGCCACCGTCTAAGCTTTCACCAAAGCGTCATCATTACTAGTTAGCCACACCGCAAAGTGGTAGGATGACGCCTTAGAGAACTTGGGGCCGTTTTGGATTCGACGCCGGTTACAAGACTCTGTGGTGCATGCCGTGAGGACAGCGAATCACGTTAATCCAAAGCTGTATTTGATATAGTTGCCAACGACGACAACTACGCTCTAGCGGCCTAAACCCCGTTAGCGGTTGCTACCGGATGCTTGTAAACGGGACGCAACCGTCAGATAGAACAAGCTAGCGGTGACGTTTGTCTGAGACCGATCCGCGAAACCTTTAATCAGAATCGCCAATTACGTCCTGCCCGTCGGGCTGTATGCGGCTAAATCAATTGACGGATTCTAAGCATGTAGAGCCCTGAGTGGCGGACTGGCGGACGGGGGTTCAATTCCCCCCGGCTCCACCAAACACGGGTCTCACCGAGACCCACTCTTACCCAGAAATACCCACGCAAAACAGACACTTACCGGAAACCCACAAGGTTCCCGGTTCGTCTCTGTGGGTGCTCGTGGGCGTGGAAAATGCCACCAATTTGACACAACTACGGCACAAGGGCCGTTTGCCCTTACCCACACGTCGGTCACCCGTATTCGTCAATTGCTCGAAGAGAGCGACTACCAAGGCGCCCTAAGCCGACTCCACTACGGCGTAAATACCGCCTACCTCCACGATTTTGACCTTTCACTATCTGATAGCGGCGTTCGGCATTTCGCCGAAGACCTTGCCACCAAAACACGGGTCATCCGCGCCCGGCTAGCACTGCGCCCTTGGCTAACACCCATCGTATTAAGCCAGCTCGCCGCACGCTATCAGATCGAAATTCCCAGTGACGAGCGCCACTACAAGATAGAACACAACAAAATGGGCACCGCAGCATGGTGGATCACCCGTCTGCGCCACCTGCAGCGCACCCATCTGGACACCGTTCACCGCGACCTCAATTTGGTAAGTAAGCGCCGAGCTATCTACACCAGCAATACTGCCGTCATGCTATTTGCTGACGCCCAACAGCGCGCTGAACACTATCTGGACAACACCGAATTAGAGAACGGCGCTGGCAAGCGCCTCTCACTTCGGGAAATCGCGGAACACAGCCTTAGCAATCCCGCCGTACGGAATGCCGAGTTCATGGTACGCATAAAGGGCTTTGAGCAAGTAAGCCAGCTCTACAGCCATGTTGCCCAGTTCTTTACCCTGACCTGCCCATCGCGATTCCACCCCACCCTACACACTGGGGAGCCGAACCAAAACTTTGACGGCAGCACGGTTCGCGATGCACAGCGCTGGCTCCAAGAGTGCTGGGAGCTGATCCGGGCCAAACTCCACCGCTGCGGCATTCGCCCCTACGGCTTCCGCATTGTCGAACCGCACCACGACGGCACCCCTCACTGGCACCTACTGCTGTTTACCCCTGCGGATGACGCCAAACAACTAGATCAACATATTCGCCGCTACATGCTCAGAGAAGGCGGCAAAGGTGCAGACAAACACCGAGTTAAAACGGAAGTCATCGACCCTAGGAAAGGCTCTGCGGTGGGCTATATCGCAAAATACGTGTCAAAAAATATCGACGGCAAGCACTTGGACACCGATCTAGAGGGCAAACCCGCCAGCGAGGCATCAAAGCGAATCACCGCTTGGGCGCGTACTTGGAAGATTCGGCAGTTCCAACAAATCGGTGGGCCTAGTGTGCAGGTGTGGCGTGAACTCCGCCGAATTAGACCGGGCAATCCAGGTGCTTCAGCGGTCGAGCAAGCGCGTTGCGCTGCCGACGCTGGCGACTGGGCAGCATTCGTCATTGCTATGGGCGGCGTCAATTTACCTCGCCGCGAGCGGCCGATTTCACCCTACCGCGAACACCGCGAAATTATCGACTTTTCCACCGGCGAGGTACTGCCGGACGACACCGCGTGGCACGGCGGCAAGAAAGCTCCCCGGACATTGGGCTTGCAAACACCAAAGCAGGTGATCGTTACACGGACCGAGCAGTGGACCGCGATCAAAACTGGCGGCTCGCGACGCAAGGTGGCCCCGCAGGGGCCGCCTGAGGAGGGAGCATTCAGGCGCGCAGCGCCGTCACTTGGACCTGTGTAAATAACTGTACGAACGTCAAACCCACAACCCGAAAACAACGAAGAATAGGAAACCAACCCATGATCGACCTGATCGGATTTGAGGATGGCTACACCCTTGAAGAGGCCACCGCGCTAATCAATTTACATGTACTGCGCAAGAAACAGCTCGTCCCGACTGAAAACGCCAACCTGCAAGACCTCGGCTATATCTGCGGCGTTATTCATATCAACGACGAAATCGAGATCATTGCCAAATTCCCCGACGTGCTAATTCAACTGCCGAAACACAAAGTTGAAGAGCTACTACACATCCTGCCAGACGATGATATCTGAACATGAGCTATACACCGTCTACGACCTGTTCTTTCTGAACAATGGAAAGTTCGGTTTCTACATGATCAATGCCCTGCCCCGAAGCTATGTCCAGGTCATGGACTACGGGCGTAGCTCGTCATGGGGCTGGGTCAGTTGTCCACCACTACCGCCAACAGACATAAAGGCTCGCTTTCGCGGATTGGCCTTTCTGGTAGACCGCTATGCCTTTGGCACTCACGAGTTGATCGCCAAAGGCCTGCTGGTCTACGACACCACCCGAGGCTGGGCACGCTACCAGCCTGATTTTTAACAATTGAGACTCAGTGCTGGCTTGATGCGCTTTTATCCAATCGCTCGGCCAGCCAGACCTTGATAACGGACTGACGGGTAACGCCCAATCGAGCAGCTTCCTTGTCGAGGGAATCAAGCATCCACTCGGGGAAGTCCACATTAACGCGGCGTGTGGCTTGGTTTCGACGACGAGCCGTCGACAAATCGATGTCATCGATAACATCAGCGTCGTTGTCATCAAATTTCTTGTCAAATTCCTTAGCTTTCATACGTCGCGACCTCGATAGTAGCCGTTCGTGCGAAGCGGCACACCACGTTTTGATATGTGATCAAAGGAATAAAGATGTTCGCTCCGCGAGCGGGAACACTGCCCCACCATGCGGCCACGAAACTCCCGCTTCCCGGACACAACCGCCATATTGCCACCGCAAACAGGACATTCTGCCTCATACTTCACCAAACGGATTTGGCGCAGAGGCAACCCATTGTCCTGCGCGCCGACTTCCCTCAGCTCCAACTGCACATCAACATCGTTCAATCTCAGCATCCAGTCCGGTGCCCTGACAATCGACCTCTCGACCACATCGATCAGCGGCTTAAACAACCAAAGCAGTATAGCCGCCGCCGACCCCACCAATACATGCCATAGCAAAAGCTGCCCACCGATAATTGCAAGCAGAAACACCGCCAACGGGGCACAAAACAGCGTGACCATACCGCCAACAAATAGGCTTCGTCGCCAACCCGACAGCGTAAGCTCTGCAAAAGGCTTGGCCCACGGCAGAAATTTGGGTAACTGCCGGACCGAGTAAACTGCTATGCCAGGATCACTTTTTGGCTCAGACGACGATTCAGCATCATCCGATTCGGGGATACGGACCAGCTTTAGCTGATAGTACTTGCGAGGATCACCGGGCTTTGAAATGACCTCAACATCCAGTTCTTCCCGGTATCCTTTCTTCCGTAGCCGCTTCCTTAACGATGGTTTGTGTTCCGCCAGAATTTCCGACATCCGGGCATAGTTGGTGCGCACGTATTTACCCGCCGTATCTGAACTGTCTTCACCCAGCGGTATACCTTTGAGATCCGCATTCAAGTCGGTTGCGGGAAAGTAGGCCTCCTCGACAGGAATCCCGTTGGTCAAATATTCAGACGTTCGGCGGTAGATCGCGGAAAACAACTCCACCGGCTTCAAGTTAATCAGGTCGGATTCCGTGACCCATGACTGCATTTCCTGGCCCACAGCCAGTAATTGATCGGCATCCTGCAACACCCCAGCCACCTCGATAACTCCTTGTATTTAATAAATATCTCACCCACACATCCGTCGACTGTGGGGTTTGTGTCGTTCTCACCGGCGGTTTTTCCGGCAACCATCAGCACCAATCTACACCAACGGAGAACCCGAAATGAACAAGTACGTCACGATCAAAAAATTTGCCGAAGCCAGCGGCTATTCGGAAGACGCAATCCGTGCAAAGACCAAGAACGGCACATGGCAATTCCGCAAGCAGTTCACCAAAGGCCCCGATGGCCGAATCATGATCAACGTAGAGGAGGTCAACAAATGGCTCGAAAATACCGCGGCGTAACCGTCAGAGGCGCTGAGAGCATCCAAATCACATTCACCTATCAAGGGAAGCGCTGCCGGGAAGTGCTGCGCATCCTCCCAACAGAGTCCAATTTACGCTATGCGAATAACCGCCGCTTTGAAGTGCTGTCCAAAATTGAGCGTGGCACCTTCGACTATGCCACCGAGTTTCCGGAAAGCCGAAGCGCCATCGCCAAGGCCTCCAAAACCGGGTGCCATATTACGGTTGGCGAAGCCATGAACCGATGGTTGATCTCCTGCCAGAAGCGCTGTGCCTACAGCACCGTGCGCGGCTATACCTCAGCAGTGCGTCACTACCTCGAACCCCGCTGGGGCCACTACACCCTGGACGACATGAACCGGCAGGACATCGAAGACTGGATCAATACCCTGTCGGTATCGGCCAAGCGCATCAACAACACCCTAATTCCTCTGCGGCAAGTCATGGAGCAAGCCTATATGGATGGCACTATCAACCAGAACCCTATGGCACGAATAAAAAACCTGAAGGTCAGAGCCCGTGAACCCGAACCGTTTACGCTGGACGAGATTGATCGTATCCTGTCGGTACTCGACGGCCCAGCCAAAAACGCCGTGCAATTCGGCTTTTGGACAGGGCTTCGCACCTCGGAGCTGCTGGCCCTGAAGTGGGAAAACGTCTCAATCGACGATGGATACGCCATCATCAAGGAAGCACTGGTTCATGGACGACTTAAAGAACCCAAAACAACGGCAGGGAAGCGGAAAATCCAGCTTCACGAAAAGGCTATTCAAGCCCTTATCGCTCAGCACAATATCAAAGGCAGCTGTGAATTCGTCTTTACCGACCCGAAATCTGGGGAGCGGTGGGATTCTGACCAGCCTTTTCGCAAGCGAGTGTGGATACCAGCTATCGGGGCAGCCGGAGTGAAGTACCGGGAGTGTTACCAGATGCGACACACGTTTGCGTCGCAGATGTTGAGTGACAATAGGAACCCACTTTGGCTGGCTTCACAAATGGGGCACTCTGATTGGGGCATGATTCGAAAAGTTTATGGTCGATGGATAGATGCGAACTGATTCGGAAATACAAAATACGTACTATAGGAATTTCAAAACAATAAGAAACAAGTTCCGCAAGTTCGAACCGACAGACCTAATTGTTAGAATTCTTGACTACGCGAACCGGGAGCAGACAAATTTTGACAACTGCAGAAAGCGCAGACCTTGGGTATGCTTGCTATTAGTAAAATGGATAATAATGGATGAGCAGTTCCACCACAGCTCTCGACCAAACGCAACCGACAAGCAGCTAACGGAAATCCTAAGACTCACTGGCAACCTTGAGTCCAATAACCGAATGCCTGATGAATATGACGTTAGCCATCATTTTTTTCGGAAGTATATTCACCAGCAGTTTATTTATCAGAAACCACTATCATTCCAAGAAATTGGAAGGCAATTTATTCTCTTTGGCGATATAGAAGAAAACCACAAGATAAGAATTAAGTTTCAAAAAAAACACAACATTGATATAAACCATTTTTTAATGTTATCGCTAGCAACAGCCGTAAACTTTCACAACTCCACATCACTAAATGTAAACAATCACTGGTACTCCAGTTTATCGCCAGCGCTCACCAAAAACCTTCCGGACTTTTTTAACTCCACCTCAAAAACAATAACCAAATTAAGAGACAGTTTGACTGAGACACAACCCGCACAGAGAAGGGCTTCCGAATTCTATGAACATACGCCTCTAATTAATACTCCGTTTTTGCTATTGAACAATTCATACTGGATTCCGCATCGTCAAATATTTTTCCGTGGAATAGAGAACTTCATATACAACACCCTATCTGAAGACTCACTCGAGGAATTCAATTCCTTGTTTACCAAAAAGTTTGAGCAGCATGTCGAAAGTATAATTTCTTCACTAAATCTACCATACGCAACAGAAAAGCAGCTTCTACAAAGAAAGAGATCAGGAAAAGTTGTGGACTTTCTAATTAGCGACGAATCGAACAACGCAAGAATTTCCGTTGAAGCAAAGTGTGTCTCTGCCTCAAACAACTTAATGCTAAATGACGGCAGCATGGAAATACTGAGAGCAACTAAAGCCAACATAGCCAAAGCAACCAAGCAATGCATTGAATTCAACAATTGGCTCAACAAAAACCATGATACAAAACCTAAGAATCCACACAGAGATTTCGCAATAATTATCACCTACGGAGAACTTCAAGTAATAAATGCAGAGCACTTTTCCTATTTAACAAATGAAATGCTTTCTAAATCTCTTAGAGAAAAATACGGCGATGACATTGAACTAGAACGCATTTTTTTCGCGTCCATAGGTGAATTCGAGGCCCTAGTCAAATGTCACATTGAAGGAATATCACCAATTAGCGAAACACTGGCCAGAATATTAGAGAGTCAGAAAAACGCAAATGCTGGCAATAAGAGAATGGCTATAGGCCAATATCTATTCGAATGGGAAATGGATCAAGGCAGCCACCCAATTATCGTTGACCGCTTCTCAAAAGAAGTAGAGAATCTGAGGGCACACATGAAATGTTGAATAAGCTTATCAATGACACTGATTGGCCACAATTTATCATAACAGATTGATTCCACTATGATTTACGAAGGTTCAATTCCCCCCGGCTCCACCAACACCAAAACCCCAACAAATTGATTTTGTTGGGGTTTTTTAATTTTTAGGCTCAACAAATATACCGCGTGACTACAAAAAGACCACACAGGGCATTCGAAGCCCCAACGGTCATCTCGCAATTTAATACTACCTATGTTCAAATCGACACCAAGAATAAAATGACGCTCAAGGAATGAGACCTGATGAAAAAGTACGCGTATGAAGACATGGGGGAAGACCAATTTGAATCTCTTGTGGTCAATATTTGTACTGACCTTTTCGGGCTCGGTGTCCAGGCGTTTGCTAAAGGCCCCGATGGCGGTCGTGATGCAAAATTTGTTGGTACTAGCGCGCAATTTCCAAGCACAGCGTCACCTTGGAAAGGAACTACTATAATTCAAGCCAAACATACCAACGGTATAAACAAGAGTTTTGGTGATAACGACTTTTTTAGCCCAACTTCGACTGGGTCTGTTATCCATAAAGAGATTCCACGAATCCAAAACCTTAAGAAGAGTAAAAAGCTAGACAATTACATTATTTTTTCTAATAGGCGATACCCAGCGGGCGCGGGCGAGAAAATTTGTGACTTCATCTCTAGCCAGTGCGGAATTTCTAAGGCTTCGATATTTCTTGTCGGTCTTGAACAACTTGATAGCTGGTTAAAGAAGTTCCCCTCTGCTGCAGAAAATGCGAACCTCAATCCAATCGATGCGCCATTAATTGTTAGTCCTGATGATCTATCAGATGTCGTCGCAGCACTTGCCAACCATGATTTTAAGTCCATAGCAGGGTCACAACCGCCAACAGAACGAATCCCCTATGCGACAAAAAACAAAATTAACATGATGTCAGAACCATTTGCGAAGGTCTTGCGCAATAGGTACCTAAAAGACACACCGATTATCGATTCATTTTTGAATGCACCAGAAAACGATATTCTACGGAGGCAGTACGAAGAAGTAGTCGAGGAGTTTGAGCTAAAAATCATCGCAAAAAGAACTGAGTTCCAGAAATTTGATGATGTTTACAATTACATTATTGACCTACTTTTTAGTCGCGACCCCGTATTAAGCAAAAATCGACCACTGACAAGATCTATGCTTTTCTATATGTACTGGTGTTGTGACATAGGATCAGAAGATGCTACAGCCTAGCAAGCATTCACATCCTGACAAAACTATTATAAGTATGGCATTCATATTGCTCACTCGACTTAAAAGCAAGAGAACCGAGCAATTTGATGAACTACTTAAGCATGCCAAATCACGCATAAAAAGCGCTGATTCATTGTTTCTACCTGCACTAAATTTCTTATATTTAATGGGCACCATTGAATATCATCGAAAAACAGACTCTTTTGAATATATAGAACCTGTCAAATGAAACTTTCACGGCTATATACAAATAAGCCAGAAAAATTTACTCCAATTGAGTTTAATGACGGCCTAAATGTTATTTATGGCGAAATTCGATTACCTGAAAATCGTGCCAAAGACACACACAATCTTGGAAAAAGTACTCTCGGTCGCGTGCTGGACTTTTCTCTTCTGGCAAAAAGAAATCCAAAGAGCTTCTTATTTAAGCACTTTGACAAATTCAAAGAATTTACGTTCTACCTCGAAATAAAGCTTGAAAAATCACAATATTTAACCATCAAAAGATCAGTTAAAAATAGCTCAAAAGTAAGCTTTTTGAAGCACTCGGAGAAGTGGCAAAATTATAGCGATCTGGATGATCCTAACTGGGATCATCTTAATGTTACCTTTGACAAAGCAAAGAAACTTTTAGACGGAATTCTAGATTTAGAGGGAATAAAACCTTGGACATTTCGTAACGGAATCAATTATTTTCTGCGCTCACAAGATGACTATGGCGATGTCTTTAGACTAAGAAAATTTGCAGGAAAAGATGCACAATGGAAGCCATATCTAGCGCATTCGCTTGGATTTAACGCCGAGCTAATAGCAAGCCAATATGAAATCGAAGTAGAGCTGGAAAAAAAGGAAAATGCAGCAGCTCTTATAAAGAAAGATCTCGGAGCTCAATTCGACGATCTAAATAAGCTCGACGGCATACTATTAATTAAACGACGCGACCTTAACAAGAAGCAAACTCTAGTTGATGATTTTGATTTCAGTGATCACGACAAAGAAATAACTACAAAAATCATCGAAAATATAGACACTCAAATTTCCGAACTAAATTCGGAAAGATATTCCAAACTATTCAATTTACGGCGAGTAAAGCAAGCGATAGAAGAAGACAATATCATCTTCAATCCAGATGAAGCTGAATCCATATTTAAAGAAGCTGGAATACTATTTAACGGTCAGATTAAAAAAGATTTTACCCAGCTGATAGACTTCAATAGAGCCATAACAAAAGAGCGCAGCACCTATCTCAAAGAAGAAAAACTAGCACTTGAAAACGACTTAGGCTTAATCAACAAGGCCATCACCAGCCTTAACAATGAAAGATCTAAATCACTATCATTTCTGAGCAACACCGAAATTTTCTCCAAGTACAAACAGGCATCAAACGAATTAGTATCCTTAAAAGCAGACATTGAATTCTTAGAGCGACAGAAAGAACTTTTTGATTCGCTCAAAGCACTAAATAAAGAGATCAGGAAACTTAATGATCAACACGATTCGATTAAAATACAGATCGATGAGGACATAGCAAGCAAAAGCAGCGACGATTCTAGCCTTTACTCAAATATAAGGGTGTTTTTTAGCGAGATCGTTCATGATGTTATTAATCGAAATGCACTAATTAATGCAGGATTAAATAACGTAGACCACATTGACTTCAAAGCTGAAATCCTTAACGATTCCGGCGTTGCAACTAGCGAGGACTCAGGATTTACTTACAAAAAATTGCTATGTATCGCATTTGACTTAGCTATTCTCCGCTCACATTTAACATGTAAATTCCCAAGATTTGTATTTCATGACGGCATATTTGAGTCACTTGACAACCGAAAAAAGGAAAACTTACTTTCCGTAATTCGCCAATACTCCGAACTTGGCGTTCAATCAATTATAACGGTAATTAGCTCAGATCTACCCGAAACCGCAGAAGGGGAGAGCCCCATATTCTCACCCACTGAAATAGTCTGCCAGTTACACGACGAGGGCCCTAATGGACGATTATTCAAAATGTCGGCGTGGTAGTAATTTCTAGTGCTAATTTCCGCGAGTATTTAGCGGATTCAGCTGAACGGCATCCAACAGATGATCCTTCGCTAAGTGAGCATACCTCATCGTCATAACAATAGTTGAGTGACCTAGGATCTTCTGTAAAGTGATGATATTTCGGCCATTCATCACAAAATGACTTGCAAACGTATGGCGTAGCACATGCGCTGCCTGCCCCTTTGGCAACTCTATTTCTGAGGCCTTCAGCGCTCTCCGGCAAGCACTTAACGATGAAGCAAAAGCACCACGCCTCTCGAGGTGAGAACGAATTTCCTCGAACAACCCTTCTGATACCGGAACACTTCTACTCTTACCACTTTTTGTGCGAACGAAATGTAGCTTCCCGTCAGCGACTTGTTTTTTTGTCAGTGACTCAGCCTCACCCCATCGCGCACCGGTAGCAAGACAGATTTTCGTTAGCAGCAGTACGTGCGGATTACTGGTAAACGTCTCTATTGTAGCAAGGAGATGCTGAATCTCTTCGGTAGAAAGCCACGAGAGCTCCCGCTCGTCTATTTTGATCATTTTCGCTTTAGAGATTGGATTTTCGTACTCAATCTCCCCCGATATCGCGCAAGTAGTTATAGACCGCATTCAGATAGCCGAGGTGATTGTTCAGCGTCTTATCGGCAATACCCTGCTCCTTTCTAACCGCAGCATACTCATGAAAATCGCCAGGCTTCAGCTTTGCGCCTTGCGGATCCCCAAGTCGCTCAACTGTTTGTAGTAAATAGCGCCTACGCTTAGGGCCATCTTTGAGATACATACCTTTTACTTGATACCAGCGCTCGACTAGTTCGGACAATCTCCGCTTATCAGTAGAAGGGTTATTCCAAGGCTTGGCCTCATGTGCTCGGCTAAGTACTAACTTTTCGAATCGGCTGGCCTCAGCCGTGGTCTCAAACAGCTTCCTGACTCGCTTGCCCATTCTGACCTGCCAGCGAGATCTTCGGCAAACCCGTCTACACGTACTCCTATCGTGAGGCCGTGGCGGACGACTGGCTGATCGACCACGAACCGCCTATTCGCTATGAAACCTTGCTGAGCCAGCAAGGCATCCATTTTGACAGCGGCACCACAATCTCGGCGATCAACACTGCTACTGGCGAAATCGAAACGTCAGAGCTGGACGACGAACTGGACTTTGAGGTCGACGCCTTTAACCGCAGCGTGATCAGCGAGAGCTTTAACCGAGTTATTTGCGAGCAGCTTGCCCATGAGCTCGACCCTTTCGGCGACGAAAAAACAATGATTTTCTGCGCCACTGACCTGCACGCAGACATGGTCAAGCGTCTGCTCGACGCAGCTTTCGTTGACGTGCATAACGGCGACTACAATCAAACCGCCGTTGCCAAGATTACCGGCACCAGCGACAAGGTTGACCAACTGATCAGCCGCTACAAAAACGAACGCTACCCCAATATCGCCATCACAGTGGACCTGCTTACCACCGGGATCGATGTACCCAAAATCGCTCATCTCGTGTTCCTGCGCCGCGTGCGCTCACGCATCCTTTATGAACAGATGATTGGCAGGGCGACTCGGCGATGCGATGAAATTGGGAAAACCTGCTTCCGCATCTACGACCCCGTAGGCATCTATGCTGCGCTGGAAGCCGTCTCCACCATGAAACCTCTGGTACGGAACCCCAACATTACCCTGGAGCAACTGTGCGATGAGCTCACTGACCCGGATAAACTGGAAGCGAGCCTCAATAGCCCTGGGGAAGACGCGGATACCAGCCACGCCGACACAGTACTGAGCCAGCTTGGCCAAAAAGTCATGCAGGTCATGCGCAAGGCGAGCAAACGCGCAGAAACCAATCCGGCACTGCAGAAAAAGCTCGACGAACTGCAGTACAGCTGGGGCGTCGAGCCGGGGCAAGTTCACCATCATCTGCACACTCTCGGCCCCAAACAGGCAGCCGAATTCCTCACCCAACACACGGGCTTTCTGAATCAACTGGCGCAGGTGAAAGCCCTGATCGGCAGCGAGCGAATGCCCGTTATCTCCGACCATGAAGACGAGTTTCGAGTGCGTGAACAAAACTACGGTGAATACGCTCGACCGGAAGACTATCTCGACAGCTTCGCCCAATTTATTCGCGAACAGATTAACGAGTCAGCGGCTATTAAAGCCGTGGTCAACCGCCCCCGCGACCTGACCCGCTCCCAGCTCAAGGAAATTCGCCTGATGCTGGACAACAAAGGCTACACCGAAGCCACACTGCGCAGTGCATGGCGGCATCAAACCAATCAGGATATTGCCGCCAGCATCATTGGTCATATCCGCCGGGCCGCTCTGGGCGAGGCCATGATTCCCTTTGAGCAGCGGGTACAGGCAGGGCTACAGAAAATACTCAGCCAGCAAAGCTGGACGCCCCTTCAACAGAAGTGGCTGGAACGACTCGGCAAGCAGCTCACCCACGAGGTCATCATCGACCGCGAGACCATAAACCAGCTACCGGCGTTCAGCGGTGGCGCCAGACAGTTCGACAAAATCCTTAACAATCAATTGGATAGTGTAATCTCAACCATCAATGAGAGCCTCTGGGAAGCCTCATAACCGTGATTAGCATGTATAAAAATGGCGTGTTTTTATACCGAACAGCGACACATGTATAAATTTTCTAATTTTTTATACATATTCGCATTCACATATATAAAATATCGTAATAACTATACATATTCCGCGAAACCTATCCAGAGGACGAAGCCTTAAATGACGCCACTTCCGTTACCGGACATCCAGCAATGGGAATCTCGGGCAGTGCTGAAAAGATGCGCCGAGGCCCATCGCTATCTCGCGGAATTAAAAGGCGTCGCAGCCTCAATACCCAACGAGGCGATTCTGATTAACACACTGTCGTTACAGGAGGCCAAAGACAGCTCTGAGATTGAGAATATCGTCACCACGCAGGACGAACTTTTCAAAGCCACCCTGTTTTACGACAACCTCGTGAACCCGGCGGCCAAAGAAGTACAGGACTACGCCATCGCCCTGAAGACCGGCTTTGACCGCATACGACAGCGCCGAATCATACGGCTGGCGGACATTCTGGAAATTCAGCAAATTATCGAAAAAAATCGCGCCGGGCTACGTCGGCTGCCGGGTACAGCACTTAAAAACCTGCAAACAGGTGACATCATTTATACCCCTCCCCAGGAACCCGAGGAGGTCGAGTCACTGGTGAGCAATCTCGTCGATTACATCAACGACGATGCCCTCTGCGATGCCGACCCACTGGTAAAAATGGCGATCATCCACCACCAGTTCGAGAGCATCCATCCCTTCTATGATGGCAACGGTCGTACCGGTCGCATCATCAATATCCTGTACCTCGTCGCCAAAGGCCTGCTGGACTTGCCCGTGCTCTACCTGAGCCGGTTTATCATCCAGAACAAAGGTGACTACTACCGCGAACTGCAAGCCGTGCGTGATACCGGCAACTGGGAGCCGTGGTTGCTGTATATGCTGGAGGGAATCTCCCAAACCGCCCGCAACACAATCCACCTGGTAAAGAGCATCAAGGCACTGATGTCAGACTACAAAACCACTCTTCGGAACGAACTGCCCAAGATCTACCGACAGGAACTGCTTAACAATCTTTTCAACCACCCCTACACCAAGATTGAATTCGTGATGGACGACCTGCAGGTCACTCGACTCACGGCCACCAAATATCTGGAACAACTGGTCGAACACGGGCTAGTCACCAAAGAGAAAGTGGGCCGCAGCAACTACTACATTAACCAGCCACTCGTTTCTCTCTTCTTAAATTAAGGCGATCACATGACCCACAACGACATCGTCCAGGGGCACAAACAAAAACCGAAAAACTTAAACCCTTTATTATCAATTAGTTAATAGACATATTAAAGTGACGCCGGCCCACCAACACCAACACCCCAGCTGGTAGCAGCTGGGGTTTTTTATTGCCTGCGTTTTTGCTTTAGCACGTAACCGAAACTGCCCCACTCAAAACGGGGACAGACCCCGGCCGTCACTCCCTAACTAGGCGCTTTTCACCGCGCTGGTGACCCAGCTGCGCCTCGTGTACCACGTAGTGTTTAATCGCCTCGGCTTCGGCTTCGGTGATAAATTCGCCCCGTGCGGGCATACCCAATGAGGCCATGGCACCATCGCGCACGATGGCCTGCCAGGCTGGTGCGATGTCGTTGATGCGATAACGCAGATCGGAGATTAACCCGGCGCTGATGGCGTTGCCGCCATGACATACGGCGCAGTATTGGTTGTACAGTACACGCCCCGCTTCGATGGTTTCTGTATCCGCACTGGCCAGAGTCGGTTCGGGCAGTGTCTGTTCTTTTACCGCCACCCTTGGCAGGGCGGTGTCGCCGTCAAGTTTGTAGACCAGCAGACGGCTGATGTTGATCATGTTTCGCGGCCCGGCCACTGCGCCATAGGGTAGGCCGCTGATCCCTCCCCAGCCCTGGGCAACCGCAATGTATTGTTCGTCGTCCAGCTGATAGCTGATTGGCGAGCCCATAATGCCGCCCTGTACGTCCTGGGACCACAGCTCTTCTCCGGTGTCGGCGGCCCGTGCACGGAAAGTGCCTTCGAGGTCACCCTGAAACAGCAGATTACCCGCGGTAGACAGGAGCCCACCGCCGGAGAAAAAGCCCCCCTCCTTCTGCCAGACCACGGCATTGGTTTTGGGGTCGCGGGCTTGCAACACAGCTTTGAGTACCATTTCGCCCATGCCCGCGCGCTGTTCATTGGTAAGTTCATCGGGCACGGCAACCATAGGTGCCACGGCGTAGTTGGTATTCCACACGCCTTTGCGGTCCTGGGCAGAGAAGTCGTCGATGTATATGGCACCGGACATCAGTGCGGGAATATAGACCAATTCGGTTTGCGGACTATAGCTCATTGGCTGCCAGTTATGCGCGCCGCTGGGGCCGGGGGTGACCAGTGGAATTTTGCCCTCGCGCAGGCCCTCGGCTTCAACTGGCCGACCGGTTTCCATATCGACATGGCTCGCCCAGTTCACCGGCATATATTTTTCCGCCGACAGCAGTTTTCCATTGCGCCGATCCAGCACGTAGAAAAAGCCGTTTTTCGGCGCCTGCATAATGACCTTACGCTTTTTGCCCTTAACGACCAGGTCGGCGAGGATCATGTGCTGGGTGGCGGTGTAGTCAAAGCTGTCTGCGGGGGTCGTCTGGTAATGCCAAACGTATTTACCGGTGTCGGCGTTCACCGCAACAATAGAAGACACAAACAGGTTGTCGCCCTCGCCGTTGCTGCGCACTTTGTGGTTCCAGCTGGAGCCATTGCCTACACCGATGTAGAGAAGGTTCAAGCTGGGGTCGAAGGCGAATGAGTCCCAGGCGGTGCCACCGCCCTTGCCATTTTTCCACCATTCACCATTCCAGGTACTGGCGATCCATTCTTGGGTGTCGTCTTCAAACCCTTTTGCGGGATCACCCGGCACCGTGAAGAAGCGCCAGACCAGCTTGCCATTGGTGGCATCGTAGGCGCTGACATAGCCGCGCACACCCAGTTCAGCCCCACCATTGCCGATAATGACTTTGCCGTTAACGACTCGCGGAGCGCCGGTAATGGTGTAGGGGTCGTCGGTATTAATGCGGGTATCCACTTCCCAGAGCGGATCCCCGGTTTTGCGGTCGATGGCGCGCAACTTGCCATCGTAGCTCGCCGCCAGCACTTTGTCCTGCCACAACGCGACGCCGCGGTTGACGCCGTCGCAGCAGCCCCGCACCGCGTAATCCTTCGGCACTTTCGGGTCAAAATGCCACAATTTCCCGCCGGTGCGCGCATCGTAGGCCAGCACATGCCCCCAGGAGGCGGTGACATAAAGTACGCCGTCTGCCATTAACGGCGTGGTTTCGATCCCCCGACGGGTGGGCAGGTCAGCATACCAAGCCAACCCCAACCGACTGACATTGCGCTGATTGATGCTAGTCAACGGGCTAAAGCGCTGCTCGCCGTAGTCGCGGCCGTGGCTAAGCCATTCTTCGGCCTCGGCGCGGACGATACGCGCCCCGTCCACATCGGCAAAGCCCTGTGGGCCGCCGCCTTCGTTCGTGCGCCCACAGGCCGATACCGCCACAACCAGTGACAGCGCCAGAATTTTATACAGTGACATGCTTTCCCCCCGGGGAGCTGAATGCGTTCCGCTTAGTGTAGAACCCAGACCGGCTATCAGCCCTTGAACTTGACTAAAAAATTGTAGAACCGCGTAGCAAATTTGCCATAGGGCGGGCGCAGCAGCGTCATCGGTGAAAACGCGGGCTGATAGTAAATCGGCCGCAGTTTACTGAAGGTCAAAAAGCCTTCATAGCCGTGGTAATGGCCCATGCCACTGGCACCGACGCCACCAAAGGGCATATCGTGCTGGGCGATATGGAACAGGGCATCATTGACGGTCACTCCCCCTGACATAATGCGCTCGATATACATGTCAGACAGTGCCCGTTTATGGGTAAAGGGATACAGGGCCAGGGGGCGATCGCCGGCATTCACATAGTCCACAACCTCTGCCGGGCTCTCGTATTCCAGCACCATCAGCAGCGGGCCAAAGGTTTCCCGCTGGCGAATCGTCATATCCGCACTGGTATCCAGTACGAGGTGAAGTGGGAACTTGCGCGCCTCACGGTCGATCTCCTGTTCACACAGGTTAATAATGGTCGCCCCTTTGCTGCGCGCATCTTCCAGGGTGTTCTCCAATCGCTGCACCGAGCGGTCGTCGATTATGGCGGTATAGTCAACACTGCCAATGTCCGGGCAGTGTCTGGCCACATAGGCCTTCGCCGCCGCGATAAATTCTTCTCGGCGGGTTTTATGAACGAATACGTAGTCGACATTGGTACAAATCTGCCCGGCGTTGAACTGCTTGATAAACAGAATGCGTTCAGCGGCCTTGGCCGTGGGGTAGTCCGGGTCGATCACCGCAGGCGCCTTGCCACCCAGCTCCAATACCACGGGGGTAAGGTTTTTCGCCGCTGAGGCCATCACCGCCCGACCGGTTTGTCCCGAGCCAGTGAACACCAGAAGGTCAAAGGGGAATTGGGAAAATTCAATCCCCACCCCGCCAGTCTCCTCAAAGAATTGCAGCTTGTCAGCGGGGAAGTATTTTGGGCACAGCTCGATCAACAGTCGGCTCAGGTGAATGGAGTTTTCCGACATTTTCACCATCGCGCGATTGCCCGCCGCAAAGGCCTGAGCCAGTGGAATAAAGCTCAGATTGATCGGAAAGTTCCACGGCACGATTATGCCGACAACACCCAGGGGCTGAGGAATAACCCGGTTTTTGCCGCCGGGGAACATGGTCAGATCCACGTGGCGCTTTTGCACTTTCATCCATCGACGCAGTTTTCCGATCACGTCGTTAATGGTGTCGGTGACGGTGATGATTTCGCCAAACAGGGTTTCATGGCGGGAACGGTTGCCGTAATCGGCGCAAATTGCCTCGATCACCGCTTCGCGGTTATCACTGAGCATTTTTTTCAGCGTCAACAGGTCCTGTTTACGCTGGGCGTAGCTGGGTACCGGCTCCGCGAAATAGGCCTGTTTCTGCCGATCGAAGCACTCTTGCAGTGGTGCCCGAATCGCGGTTTGGCTGCGCTCAACTGTTTCCATAGTCATCCCCTGTTTGACAACGGGCAGAATGCCCTGCGTCAAGGGATGTTACTACTGAACACTTGTAAAACAAGTGTCGAGGCGACAATTAGTGAAGCGGGCGCCACAAGCCACTGACGCCGCGCTGTCTCTGGAAAAAATTAACGCAGCAATAACAATGGCTTGCGAGTTCCGGCGAGCATTTTATGGGTGAAGCTGCCAAGCAGCACATCACGGATGCGCAAATGACTGAAAGCCCCCATCACGGTGAGATCGACATCGTTTTCACCCTGAAACCTGATCAGCGCTTCGTCGATTTTCCCATGCAGGTGAACCGCATCGTGGGGAATACCGGCAGCCCCCAGATGTTGGGCCGCCTCGCCCAGAACGGCATCTCCTTTGGCGTCATCCCCCACATAAACCAGCGAGCAGGGGATATTGTCAAACACCGGGCTCGCGGAAACCATGTCCAGCGCCTTGCGCGAAGCCTCGGTGCCATCGTAGGCAAGCATCACCTTTCTGGGCACAGAGAAGGCGGTATTGACGACCAAAACTGGCCGGTGCAGGGCACGAATGACGGTTTCAAGATGGGCGCCGAGCTGCCCTTCACTATGTTCTTCGCCGCGTATGCCCATGACCAGCACACGGATATCGGCTTCCAGCTCTACCAGAGATTCCTGCAAACTGCCGTGGCGCTGCCAGCACTCCACCTCGGTCACCCCCGATTCACGGGCACGCGCCTCGGCGGCCTTCAGCATGAGCTTGCCCTTTTCCCGCAATAGCCGACTGCGCTCTTGCTCGACCCGGGTAAGCTCCTCAAGCAATTCTTCCTGACTACCCAGCCCGATACTGCCGCTCAGGTCGGCCACCGCCGCCTGGGGTCTATGCTCTATATTATGGAGGAGTTTAAGCGGCACACCGGCCTGTCGGGCCACCCACGCGGCATAATCCACTACCGCTGTGGTCAAGCTCGCCCCGTCAATACAGGCCAGCACGTAATTATTATTCATTCCTGGGCTCCTGGTCGTAAGGCGACGCAGTGGGTCGCGCCCCTTCTTCGAGTGTCAGTCTAGACTAGCATGGCCAGCCCACCACGCAGAAGGCTTCTACAAAATCCGACACAGGCTATAGCGCCTGCACCCTCATTTTGGGGCAGATCCTCTGGATTTCGCGGGGTTGCCATACCAGAGCTCACCGGGCGGAACATCCCGGGTCACCACACTACCGGCTCCAATCAAGGCTCCCTCCCCAATGGTGACCCCACCCAGAATAGTGGCATTCGCCCCTATGGAAGCGCCGGCCTTCAGCGTCGTTTTCTGAAAAGCAGACGGGTATACCTTCGAGCGGGGAAATTTGTCATTCGTAAACGTAACATTGGGACCAATGAAAACATTGTCTTCAACAACGATGCCGTCCCACAGTTGAACTCCCGACTTGACAGTGACATTGTTGCCAATCACAACGTCATTTTCGACAAACACCTGCGCATTAATATTGCAATTTTCTCCGATACGGGCCCCGGCGAGCACTACGGAAAACTGCCAAATTCTGGTTCCCGATCCTATAGATTCGGTCTGCACATCTGCTAGCCGATGAACTCCTGTGTGTTGTGCATTTTTCACCATTAACGGCACCCTCTACACCACGATTACAGTAGGCCAAGGCCTCAACACTCAGATTTTAGTGAGCAAGAATTTTTTCGATTTCTTCCGGCTTGTCATGCACACCGAAGCGATCAACAATGGTTTCGCTGGCTTTGTTCAGGCCAATCAATTCGACATCGGCCCCCTCACGGCGGAATTTGATAACAACTTTATCCAAGGCGGCCACCGCGGAAATATCCCAAAAATGGGCGCGGCTGAGGTCGATAATCACTTTGTCCAATGCTTCTTTGAAGTCGAAATTTGACGCAAAACGGTCAGCAGAGTTAAAGAACACCTGCCCGACCACCCGATAGCGCCGGGTCTCACCGCCATCTTCCAGCTCGCTTTCAATGTACATTAAACGACTGACTTTATTCGCAAAGAACAGCGCCGCCAACAACACACCCACAAACACACCATAAGCAAGATTGTGGGTCCACACGACGACAGCGACAGTGGCTAACATGATCACATTCGCCGACAAAGGGTTTGTGCGCAGGCCGGTAACGGAGCCCCAGTTAAAGGTACCGATAGATACCATAATCATCACAGCCACCAGCGCGGCCATGGGGATCATCGACACCCAATCACTCAGGAAAACCACCATGGTCAGCAGCATTGCACCGGCAAAGAAGGTCGACAAGCGGCCTCGCCCGCCGGATTTAACGTTGATCACCGACTGACCAATCATGGCGCAACCGGCCATACCACCCAGCATCCCCGAGGCGATATTGGCGATACCCTGGCCCTTGCACTCGCGGTTTTTGTCACTGCCGGTATCGGTCAAATCATCCACAATCGTCGCCGTCATCAGCGACTCCAACAGGCCGACTACCGCCATCGCCGCCGCATAAGGGAAGATGATCTGCAAGGTTTCAAAGTTCAACGGCACATCCGGCCACAGGAAAATGGGCAGAGTATCTGGCAGTTCACCCATGTCACCAACGGTGCGAATGTCCAGGCCGACAATCAAACTGAATGCGGTAAGGCTGAGAATACATACCAGAGGAGAGGGAATAATCTTCCCCACTTTGGGCAGAAGGGGAAACAGGTAGATAATCCCCAGTCCCGCTGCGGTCATTGCATACACATGCCAGGTAACATTCGTCAGCTCGGGCAGCTGGGCCATAAAAATGAGTATGGCCAGCGCATTGACGAAGCCGATCACCACCGACTTGGACACGAAACTCATCAACTGCCCCAGCTTCAGGTAGCCGGCCAGAATCTGCAGCACCCCCGTCAACAGGGTTGCCGCCAGCAGGTACTGCAAGCCGTGCTCCTTGACCAGCGTCACCATCAACAGTGCCATAGCACCGGTAGCGGCTGAAATCATTCCGGGGCGGCCGCCCACTATCGCGATCACCACCGCAATACAAAAAGAGGCGTACAGCCCCACCTTGGGATCAACACCAGCGATAATTGAGAAGGCAATAGCCTCGGGAATCAGCGCAAGCGCCACCACCAGGCCGGCGAGGAGGTCGGCACGGACATTACCGAGCCAATCTTCTTTTTTGGAGAGCAATAACATAGGGAACTCAAAGGACTATACGATTATCGTGCCCGATGTTTAACAGGACAAAGTCAGGGAAAGTACCCTACCCCTGTCCTGAAAAGAATTTTCGGACACCTTGAAACGATCAAAAGCAGCTGCCTAGCATACCTGATTCATTCACGACCGTAGACCCGCTTTGTCGGGATTAATCACACCAGCCTATATAAGAGGGGAGCGGGGTTAACGGCAAATCCCTGCACAATGAGACCAATCAACTCAGATCGACCAACTATTACAAGCGTCTATGACCTTCTGCACGTCGTCATCTGACATGCATGGACTTATGGGCAGGCTGAGCAGCTCATGCTGGAGTCGCTCGGTTAGCGACAAATCGAGAAAACGCAGGTCCGGCAACGCCTTCTGCCGGTGAGGCGCAATCGGATAATGCACCATTGTGGAAACACCACACTCCTGCAGATGGCGCATCAGCGATTCTCTGTATTGGGTACGAACTACGTACAAGTGATAGACATGCCCGCCAGCTTCGCCTGGATCGGGTAATAGTATTGCGTTATGGCGCAAGCCCTCAGCGTATTTCGCGGCAATTTCGCCGCGACGCCTGTTCTCGCTGGAAAGCCCGGCAAGCTTGACCCGCAAAATAGCGGCTTGCATTTCATCGAGACGGCTATTCACACCAACATAATCGTTTTGGTACTTTTTCTGGCTACCATAGTTAGAAAGTATTCGGACAACTTCGGCTAACTGCTGACTTTGTGTCGTAACAGCTCCACCATCCCCCAGCGCCCCGAGATTTTTGCCGGGATAAAAACTAAATGCCGCCGCATCCCCCCAACTGCCCGCACTTTTTCCATTCAAAGACGCACCATGAGCCTGTGCAGCATCTTCCAGTACAAGTAATTTGTGTTTCTCGGCTAGCGCGCAAAGCGCGGGCATATCTGCAAGCCGGCCATAAAGATGAACCGGGAGCAACACTTTCGTTCTTGCCGATATCGCCGCCTCTGCTTTTTCCGGGCACAAGTTAAAACTGCGCTCATCTGGATCCACCAATACAGGAACCAATCCGCTATTTTTAACCGCAAGCACCGTTGCGATATACGTGTTACCGGGTACGATTACCTCATCCCCGTCATCAACCAGGCCAAGCTCTTTCCACGCATTCAACGTAAGCGTCAAGGCATCCAGGCCATTCCCGACACCGACCGAACAGGCAACATTACAAAACCTGGAAAATTCGTCCTCAAACGCCTCAACTTCACAACCACGTATATACCAGCCCGAGTCAATCACACGGGTCACCGCCTCGATCAAGCTGCTACGATACTGCGCATTTATCGATTTCAGATCCAAGAAGGGAATCACAAACTTCTCCGTCGCAAAAATACAGAATCAGGGCTGATCCATACCACCCGCTGAAAATACCAATACATACTGAAAGAATTAGCCAACCAACCGTAAAAATTCACTATAGCTACGAACATAGTCGTTTTCGTTGTAATAGTCGCTCGCAAGGACGAGTAGCACACAGTCACTACTAAAGTCGTGCATTTCCCGCCAAACAACCCCTTCAATCAGCAAACCCTTATCCGGAGAATTCAGAATAGTGTCTTCGCGGCATTGGCCATCATCCAGCAGCACACGACAGCTCCCCGACACACAAACAAGCACCTGCTTTAGCGAGTGATGAGCGTGAAATCCGCGCGACACACCCGCCTGGGTGCCAAAAATGTAATACACACGCTTCAGAGGGAACGGCAGCGATTTTTCTGACTCCAACGCAACCAGCGATCCACGGTCGTCACCACGGACAACCAGATCGAGGATATTGATTAAGCCCTGCCTACCCTCATTTTTATCAGACGGCGAGTTCTTCATCCCTACAATCCTTCCAACTTGATCGCGCGTAAAAACTTCCACTCCGCACTGACCCCTGACACCAATGCCATTGGCCGCCTGAAAAAATCAAGAACCAACAACCCCGGTTTACGATAAAAATTCACTCGCACGTTCAGCCGCGCACAACGCTTCTCTATTTTTGCTATCAATTTCGCTACGCCAAAACCCACTCGATCGCGATGCTTGCGCAGATCATCTCTTCGCTGTGAAAAGGTGTCACGCTCAAACTCTAACCTTGCAATTCTTTGCGCAATTTTATCTGCGCCATTCAACATTGAGGCCTGAGAGGATATTCCTACATTTACTCGGTAATATAACAACGCCTCATCGACATACACTGCGCTACGACACAAAGCAGCCCTGAACCCCATAACCAGATCTTCATAAGTCCCACGGTAGTTTATCGAGCCAAATGTAGAAATTAGCTCACGGGACCATGCGCCGCTGGCCCCCAAATAGATACTTGTCGAAAACAGCGCTTTTTCCACACTGGGAACACTTTGAATTTCCACATCCGGAGCTTCACCACCAAGCACATTGCCGTTCTGATCAATAGTCTTCGCTTTAGAACACAGCAACATTGGGCGGTCGTTCGCCAGATACGCCTCAACCAAACGGGAAACGCGCGAGCTAAATGAAATATCGTCCCCCGCGGCCAGCACCACCAATTCACCGGAACCAAGTCTCATCGCCACATTCACATGCTCGATCAAGCCCAGATTCTTGTCGTTACAACGCAGTGTTATTTCAAAGGGGCCCTGATAAGCCTCAACCATACTTTTCGCTCGAAGATATGTGCCATCTGTTGAGCAATCGTCTGAAATAATAACCTCAACGCTAGGATAATCCTGGCAAAGCACTGCAGAAATCGCCTCTTCTATATAGTCTTCCTGATTATACGTCACCATCAGCAGCGTTACTTTTACATTATCGCTCGACGCTTTTTCCATATTTTCCATTTTTCTCGCCACGCTAGAATACTTTTAATTAACAACCTTGATCAGGCAAAAGGAAGCAGAATGTAGTACCACCTTCCCCGACTTAATCTTTTCGCAATTTTTTCCTCATTCTTATATATCGGCAGGAATTTTTGCTTGTGATGCAACAAAAAGCTCCTCAGCTTCCAATTAATAAACGTTGACGTATTGCGCTGATACAGCTCTTTCAACTCTGTGACGAGCTTTTGATCACTTTCACGAAGCAAGCCGGAATTGATAACAACTGAAATTGTCTGCAAGTGCTCCAACTGCCTGTCCATATACCGATCATGGCGCGATTTCTTTTTCCCTGACGATCTTCCGTATACAACGTTATTTCCATGAGACCTATACAAAGAAAGTACCGCGTCGCAGGCCTTTAGCCTCCCCTTCGAAGCCGCAGCAATTGCTAACCACTGATCGTGATACTTCATCTTTGCCAGCGAATGGTGCGCCAGATCAAAAAGCTCTCGCCTTATAACACTCGCGTGCCCAGTGACACAGTTGGTAAAGAGCAAAGCAAGCGCACAGTCACCCTCAAGCCTACGCACCTTTCGACCAGGAAACTCAACATCCAAAGGACGGCCTCCGGCGTCGACCACCGAGACATTCGAGTAAACCATCAGGTTACTACCTATCTCCCCCAGCAAATGCTCTATTTTATTCTCAAACCAGATGTCATCCTGATCTGCAAGAGAAATAAACTCTCCTCGGCAAGCTGAAATTGCCTTTTCAAAATTCCTTACAAAGCCAACATTGCACTCATTACGATGAACCCGAACTCTATCGTCCCGACGGGAATAGCGATTCAGTATAGCCATGGTTCCATCACTGGAGCAGTCATCGAAAACAACCACTTCAATGTCGCGATACGTCTGAGCGAGTATAGAATCCAGCTGCTCCTCAAGGTACGCCTCACCGTTGTACGTACACATGGCAACTGACACCAATCGCTTAGTCATCCCTTTTCCAACTCCCATTCATGCTTGTGCACATAATTCAATTCATTCTTAGCAAACGAGTCAGCGAAAGCAGCTTTCATTACTGCACACCCAAATACACCAAAGCTTTAAAAAGCTTCGATGTGTTTCGCATCAAACAACAAGCAGGTATTTTTATAAGCAGAAACATAACGCTCAAATACTACTATTGAGCAATGTCGACATATTCACCGGCTACTCCGACACACTACAGCGTCTCTGCGCAGTGGAAATATGCGAAAAGCGCCCGATATACAACGCTTTTACACCTACACAACAGAATCCCTTCCAGCTTGCCCTGACATCCCTCAGATCACATTCGAAATTTACTTTTTCAACCCATCACGGTCTGAAGAACACGAATGTTAATTACGCTCGAATTAAGCGGCTATCCTCCCTCTATCATCGAAATCAGATAGCTTCTCTTGAGAAAACTGGAGGACTTAAGTTTTTTTTCATGGATCTGGCGACCGATTAGTAGAAACGCCAACCTGTCCAACGCAGCGCCCCGCTCCAACGTAAAATCCCACAGCGAGGCAGGAGGCTGATTAACATCTATTTTTTCCACGCAGCCACCAAACGACGCAATGCCGTCACCAACGGCTATCACACTTTTATTGTGCATAGCTGACTGTAGTAAAACGGTAGAATTAATCCCTAATACCAGCCCAATTTCATCAAAACGAGAAAATAAAGTTTCATTCGCGGGCTGGTACGTAACGTTGCTCAGATCAGGCAAACCCTCCACCGGCGCGCGCGGGTGCGGGCGGACCAGGAACTTAGCCTCAGGGTATGAACTACTTAACCACCGAACGAATTCTTCCATTTTGGCAAATGGCGATGATTCTGTGATATTTGTATCACTCTCATCCTGAAGCGGAACAAATACGTATTTATTTCGATCGGGCGGCTCCATATCGAAATCAGGTACTCGCTTATAAAATGGCAACGAAAGATCAGCCCTCAAAATTTTCTTTCGTAATTTGAGGAAAGCTGCACGCTGGGAGTTTTCTAGCTTGCTGTCACTCCAACGACTTATCCTTGCCTCAGCATTAGTTCCCAGGTCATCAAAATACACATTATCCCTTTGCGGAAACCAGCCTAGCTCGGAGAAAATCAAACGTACGGATGGGTTGCAATCACGCAATACTTTCTTCGTTAGCTGATCCTCCTGCCGGCGTCCTCCCCATATGAACGCCACGTCCGGGCGAATTTTCTCAACAAACTCCGGAAATGCAATATCTTTATGTGTTGTATATGTGAGTCCTTTTAGCCTTCTATGCCTCGCACTTTCATGGATATAAAAGTATACGTCATACCCCAAGCCCCGAAGGCCTTGGTAAAGATAAGAATATGTCTTGGTGACATGCCCATATCTCAATTCCAAATCTTCGAAACTCGCCGCGACAGTCAATAGAATTTTCATATACTTCAAGTAACCTGGTTAGTTCTTGATGAGAAGTTACCGCCCCTTACTCAAGCGATATAACGGCTAGCTCGGCGCCACCGACTTCACTCCCTCCAGCTTGGCCTTCGCCCGGCGATAACGCCGAACACCAAAGGTCGCCAAAGCGACCAGGCAGCGCCGACGATTGGCCGCGACGAAACGATCAATGGCCGCTTGTCCGAGGCCATGTTTCTGCGCATACAACACATATGAACGTCCGCGATGAAAGTGAATAAATTCGTTAACCGCCTTGCTTCTTTCCGTTGAGCCACCACCCACATGGGGTATGCTCACATTGCGACAATGAATGACCTTCAAGCCCGCATCCTTGGCGCATTTGCAAATATCTTTGTCTTCTTCATACAGGAAGAAGCGCTCGTCAAAGTAGCCCACGTCGTTCATCAGCGTGGTATCCATCAACAACACTGCACCAATCAGCCAGTTAACCTCTTCAACGTCGCTGTTCGCTTCAGGCTGTAGAGCAGGCCCGGCAATTGCAGCCTCTCGCTGCTGTAACTCCGCGAGCAAGTCTCGCACCCCGGCCTCGCTGAGTTCAGTATCGGGATTGAGCACCAACACATAGCGCGTATCCGCCGCTGCGATTCCCCGGTTACAGGCAGCGCCAAAACCGAGGTTTTTATCGTTTTGGAGTAATTCCACTTCCGGGTAATTTTGAAGTAGCTTGGCGGTGCCGTCGGTACTGGCGTTGTCCACCACCAGCCAACGCGGCACCGCCTCTGTCGCACTGCGGCAATAAAATTCGATATGCGACGACAACACCGTCGCGCTGTTATACCCCACCGTGACGAAGGTGAGCTGTTCCCGAAGATCCTGCATAACCTGGGCTTTACCTCAAATTGTTCTACACAGCGCAGGAAGAATCCCCCGCCAATCACTGGCCGCCACGCCATAGTCCCGCTCGAATTTGTCACTCGACAGCACCGAATACGCCGGCCGCTGTGCCGGGGTCGGGTACTCCGCCGTGGTAATCGCCTTGACCTGTGGCGACTGGCTCAGCACGCCCTGCTCTACCCCCTGGGTAAAAATGGCTCGGGCGAAGTCGCACCAACTTAGCGCTATGTCACCTCCGTAATGATATATGTCATAGTGAGCCGTGTCTGCGTCGTAGCGCTCAACCACTCTCCGACAGGCCTTGGCAATATCCCCGGCGTAGGTTGGGCAGCCCATCTGATCTGCCACCACGCCCAGACTGTCCCGCTCCTTGGCCAGGCGCAGCATGGTTTTGACAAAGTTGTTGCCGTATTCGCTGAACACCCAGGCGGTACGCAGAATCACGTGCTTCGGGTTGTGTTGGGTCACCTGTTGTTCGCCGTCCAGTTTGGTTTGGCCGTAGACCCCTTGAGGGTTGGTGGGGTCGGTTTCCACATAGGGGGTGGTCTTGCGGCCATCGAAGACGTAATCGGTAGAGATGTGAATGATCAGCGCGTTCTGGCGGGCAGCGGCTTTGGCCAGATTCGCCGGACCATCGACGTTGATCTGTCTGGCCTGCTCCTGCTCGGATTCGGCTTTGTCGACCGCGGTGTAGGCCGCGGCATTGAGGATGACATGCGGGCGGTGTTCATCGACGAGGGTATTCACGGCCTGCTCATCGGCGATGTTCAGGCTTTGGCGATCGAGGGCGATCAGGGTGTGGTCGCTATCGGCGAACACGTCCTGAACGCAGCGCCCCAGCTGGCCGTTGGCCCCGGTGAGGAGGATTTTCATCGGCGTTGCTCCACACCCAGTTGCTCACACAGCTGCTTGAAGGTCGGCGCGGCGGCGTCTTTCTCGGAGAGTTTGAATTCCAGCCCGTCCGCCTCGGGCCAGGTAATGGCCAGGTCCGGGTCGTTGTAGACCAGCGCCCCTTCGTCGGAGGGGTCGTAGTAGTCGGTGCATTTGTATTCGAAGTCCGCCACGTCGCTGAGCACCACAAAGCCGTGGGCAAAGCCCGGCGGCACCCAGAACTGGCGGTGGTTGTCTTCAGAGAGGATCACGCCTTCCCACTGGCCAAAGCTGGGGGAGTCCTTGCGGATGTCTACCGCCACATCGAACACTTCGCCACGTACCACCCGCACCAGCTTGCCCTGGGGTTTGGCCTTCTGGAAGTGCAGGCCGCGCAGCACGCCCTTGCCGGAGCGGGAGTGGTTGTCCTGCACAAAGGGCAGTGTGATGCCCGCCTGTTCCCGGTAGCGGTCAGCCTGGAAGGTTTCCAGGAAGAAGCCCCGGTGGTCGCCAAAGACCTTGGGTTCGATAATGACGCAGTCTTTGAGTTTGGTTTGAATCACATTCATGGCGGTGCTCTTTGTCCCGTTGCGGGCGGTGCCCGCGTTGTTTCTGTGCAATGTGCCTGCAGGGTTTGTCAGGGCTAGTGGTCTGCACTACCTGTCAAAGTTACTTATAGCCCTCAGCCACCCGCTGCAGGTATTGGCCATAGCCGGTTTTCCTGAGGCTGTCGGCCTGCTCCAGCAGGGCTTGCTGGCTGATCCAGCCCTGGCGGTAGGCGATTTCTTCCAGGCAGGCGACCTTGAGGCCCTGACGGTGTTCGACGGTTTGCACGAAGTGGCCCGCCTCCAGCAGGGAGTCGTGGGTGCCAGTATCCAGCCAGGCAAAGCCTCGGCCCAGCACTTCCACGTTGAGCTTGCCCTGCTTCAGGTAGGCCATGTTCACATCGGTGATTTCCAGCTCGCCGCGGGGCGAGGGCTGGATGTTGCGGGCAATTTCCACCACGTCGTTGTCGTAGAAGTAGAGGCCGGTCACCGCATAGGGGGATTTGGGCTTGGCGGGCTTTTCTTCAATACTCAGGGCGCGGCCGTTGTCGTCGAACTCGACCACACCGAAGCGCTCGGGATCGGTGACGTGGTAGCCAAACACCGTGGCACCGCTCTCTCTGGCCACCGAGGCCTTGAGTTTGTCGCTGAAGTGCTGGCCGTAGAAGATGTTGTCCCCCAGTACCAGGCTGACGTTGTCCTGACCGATAAAGTCGGCACCGATGGTGAAGGCCTGGGCGAGGCCGTCGGGGCTGGGCTGTTCTTCGTAGCAGATATTGATGCCGAATTGGCTGCCATCACCGAGCAGGCGCTGGAAGCCGGGCAGGTCGGTGGGGGTGGAGATCACCAGGATGTCGCGGATACCGGCGAGCATCAATACCGACAGGGGGTAGTAGATCATCGGTTTGTCGTAGAGCGGTAGCAGTTGTTTGGAGCAGCCCATGGTGATGGGGTGAAGCCGGGTGCCGGAGCCACCGGCGAGGATAATGCCTTTGTAGGGTTTCATAGACGTCCTGTGCTGACGGTCATTGTCATAGTAAAGTCGGGGGCAATGCTTAGGCGGTTTCGCCGAGTCTGGCCAGCTGGTAGTCGCCGGAGAGCACCCGCTGCCACCAGGCCTCGTTGTCGAGGTACCACTGCACGGTTTTGCGAATGCCGCTGTCGAAGCTTTCCTCGGGCACCCAGCCCAGTTCCCGCTGGATTTTGCCAGCGTCGATGGCGTAGCGGGCGTCGTGGCCGGGGCGGTCGGTGACGAAGGTAATCAGGCTGGCAAAGCCACCCTCTTTGCCCGAGGCCAGGGAGTTGGGGTTGTTCGGCGCCAGTTCTTCGAGCAGGGCGCAGATGCTTTGCACCACGTCGAGGTTTTTCTTCTCGTTGTGGCCACCGATGTTGTAGGTCTCGCCTACCTCACCCTCGCACACCACCTTGAACAGGGCACGGGCGTGGTCTTCCACATAGAGCCAGTCGCGAATTTGGCTGCCGTCGCCGTAGACCGGCAGGGCCTTGCCCGCCAGGGCGTTAAGGATCATGTGGGGAATGAGTTTTTCCGGGAAGTGGTAGGGCCCGTAGTTGTTGGAGCAGTTGGTAATCAGCACCGGCAGGCCATAGGTGCGGTGCCAGGCGCGGACCAGGTGGTCGGAACCCGCCTTGCTGGCAGAATAGGGAGAGCTGGGAGCGTAGGGGGTGGTTTCCAGAAACAGGTCGTCGGTGCCTTCAAGATCGCCGTAGACTTCGTCGGTGGAGATGTGGTGAAAGCGAAACGCGGCTTTGCCCTCGGCATCAAGGCCGCTCCAGTAATCCCGAGCGGCTTCCAGCAGGGTGTAGGTGCCGACGATATTGGTCTGGATAAAGGCGCCGGGGCCGGTGATCGAGCGATCCACATGGCTCTCTGCGGCCAGATGCATCACCGCATCGGGCCGGTGCTCGGCAAACAGAGCGGCCATCGCTACGCCATCGCAGATATCGGCCTGCACAAAGGTGTAGCGGTTGTTCTGCAGGTCAGCAGGAATAGACTCCAGATTACCCGCATAGGTCAGGGCATCGACATTTACCACCGAGGCGTCACTGTCGGCAAGGATGTGACGCACCACGGCACTGCCGATAAAACCGGCACCGCCGGTGACGAGGATTTTCATTGATCTACCTTTTCCAATTCCAGCATTTCAACCGGGCATCGCCCAATATCCCGACAGAGTAATGCCCCTTTATTTGGACCACTATTGCACAGTATTTTAATGTTGCGCAAAAACAAGCTCGGGGCCGCGATTGTACAGAATCCCCCTCGACTAATCACCGCAGACCGCCTGAGACCGAGCCAACAGACATCAAAAGACCAAGAATTACCGCGACGCCAGCAAAGAATTGCCTCCCGCAGATATTCAAAGTCAGCTCTGCGTCTGAGACACTAGCTCGCAACCCCAAGTAAAACAGCTCCAGACAAGGGCAGCTTAGCAAATTTGTTAGACCATTAACTACCGCATATCTGGACTCCAGACGGCCACCGCCAGTCAACATCACTAACAGGACCCCCATGCCAGCCACCGAGATCATCATCAGCACCCAAAACTTTCCCCCCGCGGCGGGCGGCATCCAGAACTATATGTATGAGTTGGCACTGGCATTACACGAGCTGGGGAATCGCGTCACCGTATTTTGCGACGCCCCCAAAATGCCCCAGCAGGAAGAATTTGATGCTAACCAGCCCTTTGACATTGTTCGAGTAGGTGGCCCCAAAGTCATTCGCCGCTTGAGCAAAGCGCGCCGGGTGATGCGGCAACTCAGGCAGGCGTCGCCCGCTTTGCTGATTTGCGACAGTTGGAAAAGCCTCGAGCATCTGCAGCCGGCAAAGCTCAAACAGGTACGCAGTCTCTGTATCGGTCACGGCATGGAGTTCCCCCAACTTACCAACGGCAAAAAACAGGGCAAAAAGCAGCAACGCATCCAGGGCGTGCTGGCGCGGGCACAGGCTGTGTTGGCGAACTCCCACTTCACCGCGGGGCGCATCAAGCCCTACGCACCGGACCCCTCGCGGATTCACATTCTCCACCCCGGCGTGCGCCGCCCCCTTCCACCCTCGCCACAGGACGTGGCAAAAATCGCCCAGTGGGTCGACGGCCACCAACCGATCATCACCACTGTGGGCCGCCTTGAGGCGCGCAAGGGCCAGGACAAGGTGATCGAATTGATTCCAAGGTTGGTGCAGCAGTACCCGACTCTTCGCTATTTGATTGCCGGCAGCGGCCCTCTGGAAGACACCCTCAAGCAGCGGGTAGACCAGTTGGGCATTGCTGAGCAGGTCAGGTTCTGCGGCAGGATCAGCGACTCTGAGCGCGCGGCGCTGCTACAGCGGGCGGATATTTTTGCGATGCCCTGCCGGGCAGTGGGGGATTCAGTGGAAGGCTTTGGTATTGTCTATATCGAAGCTGCCATGTTTGGCGTACCCAGCCTTGCCGGGAGGCTTGGCGGCGCGGGAGACGCTGTCCTCGACGGTCAGACCGGGCTGCTTTGTGACGGCGACAACGACGACGACATTTTCGACAAGATAACAGCCCTTATCGCCGCCCCTGCGCGCACTGCCGCGATGGGCCAACAAGCGCGACAACGGGCCGAGTCGGAGCTGCAATGGCAAACCATCGCCAGCAAGCTGCTGGCGATCAGCGAAACAGTTTAAGGCCAGCTAGCAGCCCCTAGCGGATTCGACGGGTTTTGCCCTGAACCCCTTCCGGCATTGACGCGGGCTGGAAGTCCCGGCGATGCGTGAACATATAGCTATGCCGACGAATACTGAACCACAGTTTAACCGGGTGAAAGAGCAGGCGCTGCCACCAACTGGGCCCCTGCGCTTTTGTATCCGGTACTTTTTGCACACTGGTTTCATGTTCCAGCTCGTACACGGTATGGGGCTCGACACCGCACACCTGCAAATCAAACAACCAGAAATGGTCAAACAATTTGTCTACCGGCTCGTAAATTTCCAGCGCACAGTCGATAAACTTTTTCATACCCCGGCGATTCATCAGGTAGGCCTGCGCGCCGACAGCCCCCCGCTCAGGACGCACCAACTTATAAGCCACCCCCGACGAAGCAACAAACTCCCGCAGCGTTTTGCGGCGGCGCAGACGCAAGGCCATATAACGTACCAGTTCGACATCATCCTTGGCAGATTCGAACAGCACCTCGGCAAAATCGTCTTCAATCACCACGTCGTCCTCGAACAGACAGACATGGGAGTAGCCCTCGTCGTAGGCCTTGCGCACCGCACGCAGGTGAGACAGGTAACAGCCCATTTCACTATTGGTCAGCAATTTACGGTGCCGAATCAACGACAGCGTCTTGTTTAATCGCTCATCGCGCTCCAGCGGGGGCATGGCGTCTCGGCCATCGACTGCCGGGAAAATTTCCGCAGACAATCCCTGCTTTTGCAGCGACATCAGCAGTTTCACGGTATTTTCCGCTTCAGGGTTAAGACTGATTACCCAGCAGGCCAGCTTCATCCAATTGTGCTCCATAGTGTCATTCAGGCCTTTACCCAAAAAGCTGATAAAGCTTTAGTGCAAACACCTACGGATCTGTTATTTATAATCGGCGGCCTACGCCGACGTTCCGTTGTGGAACAAAAAGCCATGCATCCCCGGCCCGCGCCCCTGCGCCTTATCGTCAAGCAGCTCGGCGATACGCTGATGCAGGTTATCTATCTTGCGTTGGACTTTGCGCCGCTGCATAAACGCCGGAGTACGGTGCCCTGGTAGCAAACCGGCGTTACCCACGCCATCGATCAACACCAGGCGCCGAATCCGCTCGCGACCCTCGCCATCGGTGTCGCACTGCACCACCAGGTTGTGGAGGATCAAGTCCCGCGACGGCACCAGATATTCCAGCCAGTGCTGGCAAAGGGTGGCCACAGCGGCCTGGCACTGGCTATCGTAGTCCTTTTCCCAAAGATACTGTTTCAGTGACAGGGAAACCGCCCCGTTATTATCGCGAATCAGCTCAGAACTGAGACCCTTGCCCATATCAGTGTCAACGTAACCGTAGCAACGGCTGATATGGGCAAAAATTCCGTCGTCGTAGTAGCGTTCAAGTGCCGTCATCACTCGAAACTCGTCGAGGTTATCATCGAAACTCGACAGAGGTTTAAGGTTCTTGGGGAAGCCTTTACTGCGCCGGCGCTCCTCAATGCTGAAATCCGGCCGGCGCACCTTGATACAGCGCGCTGCATCAGCCGGATCAATATAACACCAACGATTTCCCCCCGCCGCGAAGGGCTCCAGCGCCTTCAGCTCAATCATGCCTTGTCACTGCCGTCAGGATTGATATTCCGCGCCCACACATAGTCGTAACTGAAAGGCTGGGCCAGTGTCGCCTCGATAATGTAGCGGGAATACAGCGAGGAGTTCAGCTCGTCGTGGAAAAACTTGCGCGCCCGTGCTGCCCAGTCGCGGCGCTTGCCATCGTCATGGTGAAAGTCGCGGATTTTGCCGATCAGGTCCTGCTCGTCATCGAAATACACCAGTGTTTCCGCCGGCACATATTCGTCAAAGCCGCCACTGCTGTGGGCAAATTGCAGCACGCCATTGCCACCGAGTTGCGACATGCGATCAGAGGTATACCAGTGATCCCCCTCCTGCCGATTAAGATTGAGCGCCATTCGGGTCTGTGCCAGCACCTTGTCGTAATCAGGCCCCCACACCGGCGGCTCGCCAAAGCTGCCGTAGGTTTTAAAGTTCATCTCGCCGCCGACGGCGTCCTTGATGTTTTTCACCATTTCCAGGCGTTTGGTGAATTTGGTGGCATTGCTGCAAAACAGTAGGTCGATGGGCAGATCGGTGCGCTGGGAGTTATCAAGGACTTCAACCGTGGGCTCCACCGGGTTGGGAATATAGTACAGGCGTGCCCCGAGCCCGGAGTAGCGACGCAAATCCCGCAGCCCGGTGGTCACAAACACCGCATCAACCACCGAAGCAAAGGCCGCAATGCGATCGCTGTTCGACGGCACGAAAAGCGGGTCGCAATTACAATGAATCAACAGGCAATCAGGTCGGCGCTGGCGAATCAGCTTAAGGGTGTCCACGGTAATAATATCGGTGTGGCCGATAACTATTAGGTCGGGTTCATTGCCTTCAACCATCTCCAACAACCGGCGGTTGGCAGCTTTATAGCCCAGCGCCCGAACACCCAGCGGCGCCTCAAAGGCTGCTACGTCGCGGTCGGAAAAGCTGCGCACATAATGATTGTTACGGATAAAACCGAAGCGCATTTTCTCCGCCCAACTAGAACGTATCGGGCCGAAGGTGCGCAGGCGGTCGTAGTCTACGTGCAGGATTTTCATGGTGTGTCGATATCCCGATCAAATGCCCTATTAGCGCAAGTCACTGCCATCATCCCCTGTCGCCCTTGGCCAACAGCTGTCGATATACGCCAATGGTGCTGCTTGCCTGACTGTCGAGGTAATAACTCCTGGGGAGTGTGATCTCGACGTCAGCGTCGATAATTTGATCCACCCTCGCCGCAAAATCGACAATATCGTCGGGTGCCACCAGCCCTTGGGGAAAGCCCGCGTTGAGGGATTCGCTCGCCCCGCCGCGGTCGTAGGCCACGACCGGCGTACCCGACGCCAGAGATTCCGGCACGGTGCGACCAAAGGGCTCTTCTTTGTTGGACATGTGGCAAGTGACTGCGGCCAAACGGTAAAACTCTGCAATGTCGCTGCGATGACCGACAAATGTCACCTGCTCGGCGAGACCAAGTCTATCGCGCATGGCCAGCAGTTCTTCGAGATAATGTTGCTTGCCCGGCTCGGCATCGCCAACCACTACACCGTGACAATCTGGCCGCAGGCGCACCAACCGCGCCATCATATCGAGAAAGGCCTCCTGGCCCTTCCAACGGGTCAAGCGGCCCGGCATAAGAATAATTTTCTTGCCCTGCAGCCGGGGAAACACGCTGTACAAATTTTTCTGCCACGCCGCTATATCCAGCGTCGGACTGAAAGCCTCGGCATCCAGCCCCCTGGGGATCAGCGTGATTCGAGCGGGATCAACCCGATAATTATCCAGAATATAGCGTTGCACACAGTCGGAAATAGCAATGATATGCTCTGCGCGGGCCATTACCGCGCTGTAGAAATTGACCGAATACATACCGTGAAAAGTGCTGACCAGGCGAGGCCGCGTTAGCGGATTCATACCTCGCCAGGCCAGCCACGCGATCCACGCAGGCACCCGCGATCGCACATGGATGATGTCGGCATCAAGGGACTCCAGCAGACGGCGCATGGGCCGTACCTGCCACAGCGAAGCCAGCGATTTGCGGTGCACTGGCAGGGAAATATGTTCCGTTCCCTCCAGCTTGAGGCGTTCAACCATGCGACCGCCATTGGAAATCACCACCGAATGGTGACCCCGGCGTACCAGCTCCCGGGCAAATTCCACGGTGCCACGCTCCACCCCACCGGAGTTCAGCGCCGGCAGTAACTGCACCACTTTCAGTGGACGTACAGAGGGTTCTTGCAACTCAGTCATTGGGCTGTCGTCTCAATAAGTTTGCCAGCAACCAATCGGCGGCGCGGTCGGCCTCCCACAGCGGCTGCGACATATTCGGCAGCGGCTGAGCGGCGTCGTGCGACTCCCAGGCAACGGCCAGGCCGGCTTCTACCACTTGCTGCATACTGCGGGTCACCCGCGAGTCCCGAGCCGCTTGCAGATGCAGCAAGCCGGTTGGCGCTGCAGAACTGATACTCTCATACACCATGGACACACTGTCGCGACTCACCCACACCTGGCCCGCTTCGGCAAGCTGCCCCTGCAACCAACCGCCGCCGCTGTGCCCAAAGGGCATCACCTGCACATTTTCCAGGTTCCGCCTGGCCAGATCCGGCAACAGTGTTTGCGGGCTGCGTGGCGAGTCCGATACCTGCCAGTGTACTTCGGGCCGGGCCTGAGCCAGGCTGACGATCTGTTCAATAATGTCATCACTGTGCCAATGAAAATGCTTGTTCAATCCACCAAGCAAAATCAGCCCTCGGTGCGCATCCCGCCCTTCGCGATGGGGCACAATCGCATTCAACACCCCCTGGGTTGGCAGCACATTGTCACGGGAAGGCGGCGCATCGTGAGTGGGTACAATTGCCGCACTGAACCAGCTCAACGGCCAGCTCGGCTTCATCAACACCACAGTTTTGGCGCGACAAATCCAGCCCGCCCACAACAAGGGAATGTGGCAGCGGCTGCCCGCGGCGAAAACGGCATCGGGCAGGTCATTGCTACCAAACTGGCGCAGCAAACCGTCTCTACCGGTTTTTTTGAAGCCTTTCAGCGTGATATTTAACCAGCGCACGTCGCATTCGCGCTTGGCAGACAGTCGCTCAGCCAGCCCCTTCAACTGATTGAGGTGGCCCAGTCGACCATCGGTGATAAACCACAGGCGCAGGGGCTCGAGGGAAGCGGTGCGCAATGCCTCGGTATCTGCCATCGATCCTCTCAGTACAGTTTTTCGGCGCCCGGGGGGCGGGTTTTAAAGCGGCGGTGAACCCACATATATTGCTCGGGCACCAGGCGAATATTTTCCTCCAGAGTGGCATTGATCAGCCGCGCATCTGCTGCGGGGTCATCGCTGGGAATCGCCAGTGGTATCGCTACCAAACGAAACCGACGCCCTTGATTCAAACGCTGTTGCTGAATATATACCACCCGCGCTCGCCCGCCTTTGGCCAGGGTAGAGGTCGCGATGGTAGTGGCCGCCGGCACCCCGAAAAAGGGCACAAACTCCGCCGACTTGATACCGTAGTCCTGATCAGGCAGATAGAACAGTCGGTTACCCTGGCGCAGGCGTTTCAATGCACGCTTCACATCCCGGCGATGGATCGGCTCACCGTAACGGGCACGAGCCCGACTGAATACGTGCTCCAGCACCGGATTTTTGTGTTTGCGATAGAACGAGTCGGCAGGAAAGCGCGACGCAACCAGAGCCCCACTCACATCCAGCGACGTAAAATGGGTGCCCAGCACAATGATCCCCTGACCATCGTCTTGCAAATGCTCTTCACCCACCAATTCCAGCTCGATACCAAGGCGGTCTATCGGCGTAAACCAGCACCGCAGCGTTTCCATGAGGCCAATACCTTGATCCTGCATGGTCTTGCGCAACAAAGCCTTCTGCGCCTTGTGATCCAGCTCCGGCATACAGTGGCGCAGATTGGTGGCAGCAATATGACGCCGCCGTGGGGCAAAGCGATAAAACAGCTCGCCTAGCGCTTTACCCAGGCGATAGTTGACCCGCTGGGGCAGCTTGGCCAGTAGATACATCAAGCCCACGGCCAACCAGGTTGGCCAGTGCGCTGGCGCGAATAATTGTCTCTGAATTGTCATTGTCCCGGTATTACACTATTACTACATCTACATACAAAAGTTTCTGCCTGTGACAGGCATCACGCCAAGCAAAAGCATTGTAGAATAAGGCCGGACTCAGCGAGCGGCATTGTACACTGATTAACAGCGGACTCCGAATGTCTGCATACCAATGAACCCCTGTATACAGAGAGCATCGACGCCCCATGATGAACAAACCCGGCCGCTCTGGTCTGTCGCGCATCCTCGACGCCACCAATTATTCACGCAAAGGCCTGCGCGCGGCATGGCGCCACGAAGAAGCCTTTCGCCAGGAAGCCATTCTGGCGATGATTCTGTTTCCCACCGCTTTTTGGCTGGGACAGACCACGATTGAACAGCTTTTGCTTATCATTCCGGTCGCGCTGGTGATTATTGTGGAGCTGTTCAATTCAGCCATTGAAGCCGCCATCGACCGCATCGGCCCCGAGCGCCACCCCCTGTCGGGTCAGGCCAAGGACATCGGCTCCGCGGCGGTGATGATTAGCCTCGCGCTGTGCCTGTTAAGCTGGGGCATGATTATCGTCGATCGCTTCTTTTAGGCGAGCCACAGAGAAATTACCCCGGAAAGATCAAACAGCACTTGACATGGGGACGCTCAGAATGAATAATCCACCGCCTAAATTTTCAGCGCAAGTTTTCGAGGAGTAACAAGGGTGGCAAATTCCCCGCAAGCAAAGAAACGCGCACGTCAGGCGGAGAAACGTCGCACGCACAACGCCAGTCTGCGCTCCATGGTTCGTACTTACTTGAAAAAAGTAATTACGGCAATTGAATCCGGTGACCAGGAAGCTGCGAAAGCCGCTTACGCTGCTGCCGTACCTGTTCTTGATCGCACAGCCGATAAAGGCATTTTCCATAAGAACAAGGCATCTCGTCATAAGAGCCGCCTTAATGCCCGCATCAAAGCAATGGGCGAAGCTGCGTAAGCTTCTTCACCCCTGCGCCTCGAGCTGACCGACTACGTCGAACAGCTCGCATAAAAAAAGCCCCGCACTCAGGTACGGGGCTTTTTTTATGTCTCGCGAAAGATTACACCAGCACCATATTATCCCGATGAATCATCTCTGGCTCAGACAGGTAGCCCAACACATCGGCAATGGCGGCCGTAGACACACCGACCAGCTTGCGCGCATCCTCCGCACTGTAATTCACCAGCCCTCGCGCCACTTCGCGCCCAGCGGGATCTACACAGGACACCAAATCGCCGCGCTCAAAAGCCCCCTGCACACCCGTCATACCCACGGGCAACAAACTGCGTCCCTGCTGACGCAACACCTGGGCAGCACCGGCATCGACCACCACACTACCACGCACCCGCAACTGTCCGGCCAACCACTTCTTGCGCGCTGCCAGCGGCGGCTCCTTGGCCAGCAGCAGCGTACCCAAAGACTCCCCCGCGACCGCGCGACACAACACTTCATGCTCCCGACCACCGGCGATCAGGGTATCGGCACCGGAACGAGCCGCCAGACGGGCCGCGCGCAGCTTGGTTAACATGCCACCACGCCCCAGACTACCCGCACTGCCACCCACCATTGCATCGAGACTGGCATCCGCGGCATCGGCCTCGGCAATCAAAGTCGCCCCGGGGTTACTGCGGGGATCACTGTCAAACAAGCCCTGTTGGTCGGTAAGAATCACCAGACTGTCGGCATCAATCAGATTGGCCACCAAGGCCGCCAGAGTGTCGTTGTCACCAAAGCGAATCTCGTCGGTGACCACGCTGTCGTTTTCATTCACCACTGGCACTACACCCAACTCCAGCAATGTGAGCAGCGTATTGCGAGCATTCAGATAGCGATCCCGAGCGGAAATATCATCATGCCCCAGCAGTATTTGCGCAGTCTGCAAGCCATGCTGGCGAAAGCGGGCCTCATAGGCCTGCACCAGCCCCATCTGCCCCACCGCAGCCGCCGCCTGCAGGCGATGCAAGTCCGCAGGGCGCTCACGCCACCCCAGGCGAGTCATCCCCTCTGCAACAGCGCCAGAGGACACCAGCACGACCTCTCGCCCCTCTGCACGCAGCGATGCAATTTGCGCCACCCAGGCGTCCAGCCCCTCAACGCACAAACCCTTGCCGTCGTTGGTCAGCAATGCCGAGCCAATCTTCACCACAATACGCCGCGCCTCACGCAACTGCTGACGACTATTTACCACTCTGTCTTCCTTCGCACCGACTGACCATTCTTCCCCGGTAATTCTCTGCACGAGCGCCTACGGCCGATAGATGACCTCAACCTCGTCATCATCATCGTCCTCATCATCATACTCTCCCTCGGCCAGCTGGCGCGCCCGACGGGCCGCTGCCTGCGCTGCAATACGCTCCCGCGCCTCCAGCTGCATGGCCTCCTGAATACGACGCTCCTCCTCCGCCGCCTCGGGATCCTCGGCAAAACGCGCCTTCTCCGACTCCACGAACTCCAGAATATCCTGACACAGGCGCTCGGTATTGGTGGCCGAAATTGCCGAAATGCGATACACCGGCCCATCCCAGCTCAGATTTTCCAGCAGCTCCTGACAGCGCGCCTCGCGCTCGTCTTCCGGCAACAAATCTATCTTGTTCAACACCAGCCAACGGTCCCGCTGTGCCAGCAATGGACTGAAGTTCTCCAGCTCCTCGGCGATGATTTCCACCGACTCCTCTGGCACACTGCCGTCGTAGGGCGCCATATCCACGATATGAAGCAGCAAGCGGGTGCGAGTCAAATGCTTGAGGAAGCGCACTCCCAAGCCGGCACCGTCCGCCGCCCCTTCGACAAGACCGGGAATATCGGCGACAACAAAGCTGCGGTGGGGCTGCACGCTTACCACCCCCAGATTTGGCACCAAAGTCGTAAAGGGATAATCCGCCACTTTCGGCTTCGCCGATGACACCGCACGGATAAAGGTCGACTTACCAGCATTGGGCATACCGAGCAAACCGACATCGGCCAATACCTTCAGCTCGAGGCGCAGCACCCGCTCCTCTCCATCACTACCCCGGGTAAACTGACGGGGAGCGCGATTGGTACTGGACTTGAAACGGGTATTGCCAAGGCCGTGAAAACCGCCCTGGGCAACCTTGAGGGTATCGCCGGCATTGGTTAAATCCCCCAACACCTCCCGGGTATCCTCATCGATCACGGTGGTCCCCACCGGCACATCCAGCACCAGATCTTCGCCACTCTTGCCACGGCAATTGCCGCCCCGACCAGGCTCCCCTACGGGGGCCTGATAGTGCTTGACGAAACGGTAGTCCACCAGGGTATTCATGCCGCCATCGGCACGTAAAATAATGCTGCCGCCATCCCCGCCATCACCGCCGTCGGGGCCACCCCGGGGAATGTATTTCTCGCGGCGAAAGCTCAGGCAGCCATTGCCACCACGCCCCGCTGCGACACGGATTACTGCCTCATCGACAAATTTCATTGCTCACAGACCTCGGTGGTGGGGTTCTTAATGCTATCTACAGAAACAAAAAAGCCCCGTCAACCGACGGGGCTTTCACAGTACTAAAGAGTCGGACTTCAGGCAGCAACGATGCTGACGAATTTACGATTCTTGGGACCTTTAACTTCAAACTTAACTACGCCATCTGCCTTGGCAAACAGAGTGTGATCTGTACCCAGACCAACGTTCTCACCCGCATGGAAACGAGTGCCACGCTGACGAACAATAATGCTGCCCGCGCTAACGACCTGGCCGCCGTAGCGCTTTACACCAAGGCGTTTACTTTCGGAATCGCGTCCGTTACGGGTACTACCACCAGCTTTCTTGTGAGCCATGAGTTTCTCCTCGAGTTCTTAAGCGCTGATACCAGTGATTTTCACTTCGGTGAACCACTGACGGTGACCAGCCTGTTTCATGCTGTGCTTACGGCGGCGAAACTTGACGATTTTCACCTTGGCGTGACGACCCTGAGAAATAATCTCTGCAGTCACTTTGCCACCCTCAACGTAGGGCGCACCGATTTTCAATTCTTCGCCGGTTTTAACCATCAACACCTTGTCAAAGGTAACAGTTTCGCCAGTGGCGATTTCCAGCTTTTCCAGCTTGAGGGTTTCACCCTCTACAACGCGGTGCTGCTTACCACCGCTTTCAATTACTGCGTACATGGGCAAATATCTCCAAGAGCCTGCTTGCAATGCATTTGAGTGTTTGGCCGTTATGGACGAGGACGACTACCGCCCCAATCACGCAACGGGACAAGTCCAGGCACCGACCTCAATTAGCGAGCCAATTGGGCGGTTTAGCGTCAGGGGCGCGAATTTTACTCACTACCAAAAAAAATAACAAGTGCTTTATGGCCAAAGCCGTGGTTTCCCACCCCGCGGCTTGACAGCCAATGCCAGCCCCCCTACGATGCCAGCCGATTCCGCCTTGCAAACCAGCGAACCCATGCATCACATCCGTCAGGTTGTTGACCAGGATTTTACCGCCGTCAACGACTTCATCATCGAGCAACTTCAGTCTCGCGTCGAGATGGTCGAAAATATCGGCCACTACATTATTGACGCGGGCGGCAAACGCTTGCGCCCTATGCTGACCCTGCTCAGCGCTGGTGCCATTGGTGCACAGCAGCGCGACCAAGTGCGACTGGCGGCGGTGATCGAGTTTATCCATACCGCCACACTGCTTCACGACGACGTGGTGGACCTGTCGGAATTGCGCCGTGGACGCCCCACCGCAAACGCGGAGTTTGGCAACGCCCCCAGCGTGCTGGTCGGCGACTTCCTCTACTCGCGGGCGTTTCAGGTGCTCGTGGACATAGGCAGCCTGCCATTGATGGGACTGCTGGCCGGCACCACCAACACCGTCGCCGAAGGTGAAGTACTGCAACTGGCCCGCGCCGGCAATGCCGACACCGATGAAGCCACGTACTACGATGTTATTCGCAGCAAGACCGCTGTACTCTTTGCCGCCGCCTGCAGTGGTGCCGCCATTGTCGGCGAGGCCAGCACTTACCGCGACACCCTGTACGACTACGGCATGAACCTGGGCATCGCTTTTCAGCTGGTCGATGACATTCTCGACTATGAAGGCGACCCCAAGGAAACCGGCAAAAACATCGGCGACGATCTCGCCGAGGGCAAGCCCACGCTGCCGCTGATTTATTTGCTACGCGAAGGCAGCGACGCCGAAAAAGTCATGGTGCGTCACGCCATTGAACACAAGTCCGCGGACAACCTCGAGCAGATTCTCGCCGCCGTACAGAGCAGTGGCGCCCTGCAATATTGCCGGGATGCGGCAGCTCGCTACAGCGAGAATGCCATTGCCGCCGCCCGCACCCTGCCGGAATCCAGCTACCGCAACGCCATGATCACGCTGAGCCAGGATGCACTGGGAAGGCGCAGCTAGCACCCGAAAGCACCAAATTGGACAGAGCAACGCACACAAAAAAGCCGGGCTTTTGGCCCGGCTTTTTTGTGCATCACACCTGGGTTACAGCTGCTCCAGCAACTCCGCCGTCTTGCTTTCCATCAGCGCCATGTCACCGCGACTCTCTACGTTCAAGCGCACCACCGGCTCGGTGTTCGACATACGCACATTGAAGCGCCAACCATCAAAGACCATACTCAAGCCATCGGTATGGTCGACCTCTGCCGCGATACCGGAATAGCGCGCCTCGATGGCGGCAATCGTCGCCTTGGCATCGCTCACAGTGCGGTTAATTTCCCCACTGCAGGGGTATTTGGCCACCCGCTCTTCAACCAACGAGGCCAGCGAGGCCTGCTTCACTGACATCAGCTGGGTGACCAGCAGCCAGGGAATCATGCCGCTGTCGCAGTAGGCGAAGTCACGGAAGTAATGGTGGGCACTCATCTCCCCACCATAGGCCGCATTCTCCTTGCGCATCCGCTCCTTGATAAAGGCATGCCCGGTTTTACTTTGCACCGCCTCGCCACCATTGCTCTCAACGATATCGATGGTGTTCCAGGTCAGCCTTGGGTCGTGGACGATTTTCTCACCGCCGGCGTTAAGCAGGAAGGTTTCCGCCAGAAGGCCAACTATGTAATACCCCTCGATAAAGGCACCGGTTGAGTCAAAGAAGAAGCAGCGATCAAAGTCGCCGTCCCAGGCCAACCCGAGGTCGGCACCGTGGGCCTTTATCGCATCGATCGTGGGCTGGCGGTTTTCCTCCAGCAAGGGATTAGGCACCCCATTGGGAAAGTTGCCGTCGGCTTCGTGGTGCACTCGAATAAACTCAAAGGGCAGATGCGATTCCAGCAGATCCACCACGCGACCAGCACCACCGTTCCCGGCGTTGACCACTACCTTCAGCGGCTTCAACGACGACACATCAACGTAGCCCAGCAAGTGCTCGATATAGGCCTTGCTGGTGTCCAGCGCTTCCAGCTTGCCGCGCTGCGCAGCCGGCTCCGCAAAGGCGTTCTGCTCCGCCAGGGCCTTGATATCAAACAAGCCGGTGTCGCCACTGATCGGATAGGACTTTTCCCGCACGAACTTCATGCCGTTGTAGTCCTTGGGGTTATGACTGGCGGTGACCGCAATGCCGCCATCCATTTCAGCGTGGGAGGTCGCGAAGTAAATCTCCTCAGTGCCGCAGAGGCCGATATCGTAAACATCGACACCGGCATCGCGCAGCCCATTGCTCACCGCAGCCTTTATGGCCTCGCTGCTCAAGCGAATATCGTGACCGACCACGACCTTTTTCGGCTTGATAACTTCGGCGTAGGCACGCCCGATGCGATAGGCAATATCTTCATTCAGCTGATCGGGAATTCGACCGCGAACATCATAAGCCTTGAAACAGCTTAACTCGGTCATTCTCAGCCCTCTCCATCTACGTAGATATTTTCGTAAACGTAGTTCGTCGCCTCGATAAAGCCGGGCACGCTACCGCAGTCGAAGCGGCGGCCACGGAATTTATAGGCCAGCACGCATCCGTTTTGGGCCTGGGTCATCAGCGCATCGGTCAGCTGAACCTCGCCATTTTTTCCCGGCGGGGTGTCGCGCAGAATATCGAAGATATCCGGGGTGAGGATGTAGCGACCAATTACCGCGAGGTTGCTCGGCGCATCTTCCGGCTTTGGCTTTTCCACCATCGCTTTGACACGGAAGAGCCCGTCACCCATATCGTCACCGGCGATAACACCGTATTTTTCAATATTCTCCATGGGCACTTCCTGGATGGCGACGATACTGCAGCGGAACTGCTTGTACAGTTTCACCATTTGCGCCATTACGCCGTCGTCATCGCAGTTCACACACAGGTCGTCGGACAAAATCACGCCGAAGGCCTCGTTACCGATAAGGCATTCACCGGTCAAAATCGCGTGCCCCAGGCCTTTCATCTCGCGCTGGCGAGTCATCATAAAAGTGCCTTCGTCGAGCACTTTGCGAATACTCTTCAGGTAGGACTCCTTGCTGCTACCGGCGATCTGCTTTTCCAGCTCGAAGCTGATATCGAAGTGATCGGCGATCGCCCGCTTGCCGCGCCCGGTTACCAGGGCGATTTCCTTTAATCCGGCCTCGATAGACTCCTCAACACCGTATTGCACCAGCGGCTTGTTCACGATGGGGAGCATCTCTTTAGGCATCGATTTGGTGGCGGGAAGAAAGCGAGTACCGTAACCGGCAACGGGGAAGAGACATTTTCTGATCATAGTAAGTCCTATTGTTTATTTAAAACCCATTCCATTGTGGGCATCAACGCAGGTGCTGGCAGGATTGTCCCAGCAGCACAGCAATTTGGCAATCGGTACCATCTTATACGATACACCTCAGCCGTGGATTACATTCCAGTGACAGCAAACTTTGCGCCAATGTTGACATTTTTATGTGCGGCGCAGGTCCTTGTGCTACTATCCCCCTACAATCTTTCCACTGACAAGTCCTATTTCTCATGTCCTTGACTCACCAAAACAGCTTTACCAAAGAAGAACTTATTGAATGCGGCCACGGACGTCTGTTCGGCCCCGGTAACCCCCGCCTCCCCGTCGATAATATGCTGATGCTTGATCGTATCACCCATATCAGCACCGAGGGCGGCGAATACGGCAAAGGCCAGCTGGTGGCCGAGCTGGATATCAATCCCGACCTGTGGTTTTTCGACTGCCACTTTATCGGCGACCCGGTGATGCCTGGCTGCCTCGGTCTGGATGCCATGTGGCAGCTGGTCGGCTTTTACCTGGGCTGGCGTGGCAACAGCGGCAAGGGCCGCGCCCTGGGTGCCGGGGAAATCAAATTTACCGGCCAGATACTGCCGGACACCAAACTGGTCACCTATACCCTCAATTTCAAACGCCTGATAGAACGCAAACTGGTTATGGGCATTGCCGACGGCGAAGTCGCTGTCGACGGCAAGGTCATTTACACCGCGAAAGATTTGCGCGTTGGGCTGTTCAAGGACGACGCCAGCTTCGCCTGATCGGCGAAGCGGAACACTTTACTGACAGATTAAGATAAAAGAAGAGGTATTTCATGAAGCGTGTTGTTGTCACCGGCATGGGCATCGTATCCAGCATCGGCAATGAGCTCAGCGAAGTATTAACATCGCTACAGACTGGCCGCTCAGGCATTTCGACCAACGAAACCTACAAGGAAATGGGATTTCGTAGCCACATTTCCGGCTCGGTAAAAGGCCTTGACCTCAAGGATCATATCGACCGCAAGCAGTTGCGTTTTATGGGCGACGCTGCCTCCTTTGCCTTCATTTCCATGAAGGAAGCCATTGCCGACGCCGGGCTTGAGGAAAAGGACATTGATAACGAGCGCACAGGCATTATCGCCGGCTCCGGCGGTGCTTCCTCTGCCAACCTGATTGAGTCGGCCGACACCCTGCGCGAGCGCGGTGTGAAGCGTATTGGGCCCTACCGGGTTACCCAGACCATGGGCAGCACCGTTTCCGCCTGCCTGGCCACGCCGTTCAAGATCAAGGGTGTGAATTACTCGATCTCCTCGGCCTGCGCCACCAGCGCCCACTGTATCGGCAACGCGATGGAGCTGATTCAACTCGGCAAGCAGGACATCGTCTTTGCCGGCGGCGGCGAAGAGGAACACTGGTCGCTGAGCTGCCTGTTCGACGCAATGGGTGCGCTTTCAACCAAGTACAACGACACTCCCGAGAAAGCCTCGCGCCCCTATGACGCCAACCGCGACGGTTTTGTTATTGCCGGTGGCGCAGGCATGATCGTGCTGGAAGAGCTCGAACACGCCAAGGCCCGCGGCGCAAAAATTTACGGCGAAGTTGTCGGCTACGGCGCGACCTCTGACGGCTACGACATGGTCGCCCCCAGCGGCGAAGGTGCAGCCCGCTGCATGCGCCTGGCCCTGCAAGGGGTCTCCGGCGGCGTTGATTACATCAACTCCCACGGTACCTCCACACCTGCGGGCGACATGCAGGAGCTGAAAGCGGTCAAAATGGCCTACGGTGACAACCCTATTCCGGTGATTGGTTCGACCAAGTCGCTGGCGGGACACTCGCTGGGCGCGACCGGCGTGCAGGAAGCCATTTTCTCCCTGCTGATGATGAAGCACAACTTCATCGCCGCGTCGGCAAATATCGAGAACATTGACCCCGATGCTGACGGCGTGCCCATCGCGACGGAAAAACGCGAAAACGTCACCTTGAATACGGTCATGTCCAACAGCTTTGGCTTTGGCGGCACCAACGCCAGCCTGGTGTTCTCCCGCTACCAGGATTAAGCCCCACAGGCATTCCTGCTGGAAACGAAAAAGCCCGCCCACCCTGAACCGGTGCGCGGGCTTTTTTATCGCCGTCGATATTGCCGCCACTCAGTGCAGCAAGGCCTCCATCGGGATATAGTCCAGCTCCTCCCCCCTGGCCACTGTGGCACCGATCGGCACAATAGCCAACGCGTTGCACCAGGCCACAGAACTGAGCGCACCGGAACTTTGCTGGGGATGCAAGGTGAGCATTGGCCGCCCCTGGCGCCACTCAACCCGCGCCCGCAGATACTCCTGGCGACTACCGGGACGGGGCCAATCAAAATCAGCGACGGCTCGCTGTTGAACCGGCTGATCCTCCGTACAACCCTGCATACGCAGCAAATAGGGACGCACCAGTACACTGTAGGTAACGAAGCTCGACACCGGATTCCCCGGCAAACCAAAAAACGGGACCGTACCAAGGCGCCCATAGGCCAGGGGTTTGCCGGGCTTGATGGCCAGTTTCCAAAGCTGTAAGCGCCCCAATTTTTCAAGCTGGGCCTTGACGTGATCCTCTTCCCCTACCGACACACCACCACTGCTGATCACAACATCGGCCTTATCGCGGCCTTCGGCCAGCGCGGCCGCGGTGGCCTCTGCCGTGTCGCCCACAATACCGAGGTCCAGCACCTCGTGTCCCTGGGCTTCAAGGAGGGCCGCAAGCATGGGTCGGTTGGAATTGTAGATCTGGCCCAGCGCCAATACTTCTCCGGGCTCGCGCAGCTCGTCTCCGGTGGACATCAGTGCCACCCTTAGCCGACGCGCCACCGGCACATCAGCAATACCCAACGATGCCAGCAAGCCAAGATCGGCCGGCGACAGACGCTGGCCCGCCGCCAGAATTTGCTGCCCGCGCTGAATATCCTGTCCCGCTCGACGGATATGCTGCCCGACACGGGGCACTGTGCGAATCTCGACCGCCTCGCCGGTGGCCTCGCAATCTTCCTGAGCGACCACACAGTCTGCACCCGGCGGAATTGTCGCGCCGGTAAAAATTCGAGCCGCGGTACCGGGCATTAACGGCGCTGGCGCCGCGCCCGCCGCAATCCGCTGGCTTACCGGCAAGGCCCGCCCTTCAGCGAGATCGGCCACGCGCAGCGCGTAACCGTCCATCGCAGAATTGTCCTCCGGGGGCACCGATAGTGGCGCGGCGATATTTTCCGCCAACACCCGGCCACGACAGGACATCAACGAGCAAGCCTCGCCGGACACCGGCTCTACATCCGCCAGCATTCGCTGCAAGGCATCGTCAACAGCGAGCAAGGCCACCTTCAGGACACCTGCCCGCGACGGGTCTGCAAAACCCCGACAAAATTACAGGGTCGATGGCGACTGTCCAGCTGCTCTTTAATCAACGCGTTCCAGCCGGTGCGACAGGCGCCTGTAGAGCCCGGCAAGCAGAAAATCACAGTGTTGTTGGCAAAGCCCGCCAGGGCCCGGGACTGAATAGTCGATGAGCCGATCTCATCGTAGGATACTGCTCGAAACACCTCGCCAAAGCCTTCAATATGCTTGTCAAACAGCACCGACACCGCCTCCGGGGTCGAATCCCGCCCGGAAAAACCGGTGCCGCCGGTCAGCACCACGGCATCCACCTCGGCGTCGGCAATCCAGCGGGAGAGCACCGCTCGAATCTGATAAATGTCGTCTTTAACAATGGCCTTGTCCGCCAACTGATGACCGGCCTCGGTAAGCGCCTCAACCAGGTATGCTCCCGAGCTGTCACTGGCTTCGTCGCGGGTGTCGGATACCGTCATCACCGCTACATTCAGCGATACAAAGGCGTTAACCGCTATCATTGTCGTCTTCCTCACAGATGGTTTTTATCAACTTGGGCAGCCACGCCCGCCAGGGCAACTGCTTGATACCAAAGTTGCGCAGCACCCGCTCGCAACGCAGCTCTGCAAGCAGTGGCGACCAATTCATACCACCCTCGCCCACATCGATCTGGCTGACCTGAGGCAGATATTGGCTGGCGTGGGCGTACGCAACCTCGGCAAACTCGTAGGCGCTGCACGGCCCACTGCTTTGATAATGATAGATGCCGCGACAGTTGGCGCCACAGTTCAACTGCTCCAGCATCGCGCAGAGCACTCGCGCCAGATCACTGACTGCCGTGGGCGAACTGATCGTCTGGTTGGAAATTACCGGAGACTCTCCCCGTTTCAAGGCGCGGACAAAGTCAGTGAGAAAGTTGTCGCCGGTAGCGGCAATGATCGGCCCGGTGCGCAGCACGAGACTTTGCAACGAGCAGGAAAGCAGAGTCTCCTCCATCGCCAACAGGGCCTTGCCCACCTTGCCAACGGACTCCGGCGTGGTATTTTCGTTCAGCGGGGTATCACCCTCAGCCAGCCCATCAAATACCCGGGCATCGCTCAGGGCAATATACACCCTGGCTCGCTGCCGACTGAGAGCGAGCAAACTGTCGAAGGACTTCTGCCGAGCGGCAACGCCATCGTCAGCCAGATTCAGCGACAGGCCATCGATCAGCAATGCATCGTCCAGAAGGCTGGGCCGGGCCCTCAGCGAATCCAGGGACTCCCAGTGCAGCTCTCGCCCCCGCGAGACCAGATGCAGCTTCAGCGCCTGAACCAACGATTGCTCTTCGCAGACTAAAACGACTTTCACTAAATGTGCTCACAACCTGGTTACTTGGTAACCCGCTCCACCCCAAACCTAATTCTTGCCGTTTTCGTCGCCCCGGCGACAAAACGATGCTATGCCACACATAGCGGAAACAGGCTTACAACGAGATGTTTCGGGTGAGAACCGAGGAGCCACCGCCAAGGGCGCGCTCCCACAGATCTATCCTAGAACGGGATATCGTCGTCGAAATCGTCAAAACCACCCGCGGGTGGCGCACTCGGCGCAGGTTGCTGAGGCGCCCGCTGGGGAGCCGCCTGCTGGGGCGGTGGGCTGCGACGCTGCTGTTGCGGCGCCGGGCTGCTGCTATAGCCGTCGTCCTCGTAGCCGCCTCCCTGGCCCATACCGCCGCCAGAGCGACTGTCGAGCATTTGCATTTCTGCCGCCACAATCTCGGTGGTGTAGCGGTCCTGGCCGCTCTGATCCTGCCACTTACGAGTGCGCAGCGAGCCTTCCACATAGACCTTTGAGCCCTTTTTCAGGTATTCACCGGCAATTTCCGCAAGGCGGTTGAAAAATACCACCCGGTGCCACTCAGTGCGCTCCTGGGGCTGGCCCGTCTGTTTGTCTTTCCAGGTTTCGCTGGTTGCGATGGTCACATTGGTGACCGCGCCACCGGAAGGCATATAGCGGGTTTCCGGGTCCTGGCCCAAATTGCCGACCAGAATGACTTTGTTGATACCACGCGCCATGCGCTATCTCCTGTTATCTTTGCAAACACACCAAACTTGACCAGACACTATACCGGATTCCGACGGATAGCGTCATTATTCGCGCACGCTAAGCGCCGCGGGCAAACATGAAATATCGAAACCCTTGCGCACTCGCAAATAGGCCTGCCGCTCACTTTCGAACACCGTCATATCGAGGGTACCCGGCAGCCGCAGTACTTCAGCCCGCAGCCGCTCGATACTCCAGCCCTCATCACGCCACGCGAGGGTGACACTGACATTATCTTCCGGCGGCGCCATTCCCGAGGTGCACCCGAGCCAAAGCAATACCCCGGCAGTGGCAACAGTAAACACCGCCACTTCCCCCCAAGCGCCGAGCAACCAGCCGCCCACCGCTCCGCCGCAAAAAGCGCCAAGAAACTGGAAACTGGAAAACACGCCCATCGCCGTGCCCTTTCCCCCGGCGTAGACCATTCGGCTGAGCAGCGACGGCAACGACGCTTCCAGATAATTGAACGCGGTAAAGAACAGCAACAGCACCGCCACTACCGCAAACAGCGTGGTCGGCACCAGGGCGGCGCCAGTGAAGGCGAGCGCCATCAACACCAGCGCAATCCGCAGCATCGCGACCTGCAAGCCCCTTTTCTCCGCCACCACCATGAAGGGCACCATCAGCACAAAGGCCGCCGCCATCACGGGCAAGTACACTTTCCAGTGGCTCTGGGACAACAGCTCGAGTTCCAGCAACCGCAGCGGCACGACGATAAACACCATCATCATGACCGCGTGCAAGACAAACACGCCAATATTCAGCCGCATCAATTCCGGTGTGCTCAGACAGCGGCGCAACAAGCCCGCCAGTGCCTGGCTACCCGGATTAGTCGCCTGAAAGCTCACGTTTGGCACCATGAAAATAGTTGTAAGAATTCCCAGCAAGGCCAGCGCCGTGGTCAGTAAAAACAGTCCGGACACGCCGAATAAGGCCGCCACCCAAGGCCCCAGCACCATCGCCGCGCCAAAGGCGACACCAATACTCATACCGATTGCGGCCATCGCCTTACTGCGATGATGCTCCCGAGTGAGGTCGGCGACGGTGGCAGAAAGGGTGCTGGCAATCGCACCGCAGCCCTGTAGCAATCGCCCGGCGATGACCATAAAAATACTTTCTGCGGATGCAGCGAGCAGCCCCCCGGCAGCGAACAATAGTAAGCCGGAGATAATCACCGGCTTGCGCCCTATGCGGTCCGACAGCATTCCGAGGGGTATTTGCAGTACCGCCTGCCCCAGACCATAAACCCCCAGGGCGAGGCCGACCAGCATCGGGGTGCTGAAGTCATATTCCGCTGCGTACAGCGGCAGCACTGGCAGCAACATGAACAGCCCCAACATGCGGAACACGTAGAGACTGGCTAGCGCAGTAACCGCACGAAGTTCTATCGCCGACATAGCAGAGGGCTGATTCAAAAGCTGCAATCCAGGGTTGAGTTAAACGAAGGAGACCGAGCACGCACTCCGCGAATGGATGCGGGTTACCTGTCAAGTTTACCAGCTTGTCCCCCGCTTATAAATCCGCATAGGGCGAGCAAAACGACATCATTGGCAAGGCCCCCCTCTTTGCGCCGCGCTCACCCGGCAACGTATAATGCCGGGTTTGTCCAGGCAGGAATTCCATGAGCCAGATTATTGTACGCGGTGCCCGCACCCACAATTTGAAAAACGTCGATCTGGAGATACCCCGGGACAAGCTGGTGGTGATTACCGGGCTGTCTGGCTCGGGGAAATCCTCGCTGGCTTTTGACACCCTCTATGCGGAGGGCCAGCGGCGCTACGTGGAATCCCTGTCTACCTATGCCCGCCAGTTCCTGTCGATGATGGAAAAGCCCGACGTCGATCATATCGACGGGCTGTCACCGGCGATATCCATCGAACAGAAGTCCACCTCGCACAACCCGCGATCAACCGTAGGTACAATTACCGAAATTTACGACTACTTGCGCCTGCTGTTCGCCCGCGCGGGCGAACCTCGCTGCCCGGACCACGACACACCGCTGGCGGCGCAAACTGTCAGCCAAATGGTAGACACCGTTCTGGCCATGCCCGAAGGCCGTAAGCTGATGCTGCTGGCGCCGGTTATCAAGAACCGCAAGGGTGAACATTTACACATATTGGAAAAACTCCGCAGCCAGGGCTTTGTCCGCGCCCGAATCGACGGCATCGTGGTCGATCTGGACGACACACCGGAACTGGACAAAAAGAAAAAACACGACATTGAAGTGGTGGTCGACCGGGTCAAGGTGCGCGAGGATATTGGCCAGCGCCTCGCTGAGAGCTTCGAAACTGCGCTGGAGTTGAGTGACGGCATCGCCCAGATAGCGGACATGGACGACCCCAAGGCCGACGAAGTCGTGTTTTCGGCGAAGTTCGCCTGCCCCCATTGTGGCTACAGCCTCAGCGAACTGGAGCCGCGCCTGTTCTCGTTCAACAGCCCACAGGGGGCCTGTGGCAGCTGCGACGGACTTGGCGTGCGCCAGTATTTCGACGAGCACCGCATCGTGCAGCATCCGGAGGCCAGCCTGTCTACCGGTGCAATTCGCGGCTGGGACCGGCGCAGCGTGTATTACTTCCATATGCTCAACTCACTGGCCGAGCACTATGGCTTTGATATAGACGCCCCATTTGAGTCCCTCGACAAAGCTCACCGGGACAAAATCCTGTTCGGCAGTGGCGACGAGGAAATCAGCTTTACCTACGTCAACGACCGGGGCGACAGCTTTCAGCGCAAACACGTGTTTGAAGGCATCATTCCCAATATGGATCGCCGCTACCGGGATACCGAGTCGCAAACCGTGCGCGAAGACCTGGCCAAGTTTCTCAGCACCCACGCCTGCCCGGACTGCAACGGCACCCGTCTGCGCAAGGAGGCACGCCATGTTTTCGTCAACGAAGAAACCCTGCCCGATATCGCGGCAATGCCGGTCGGCGCAGCACAAACCTATTTCCAAACTCTGGCACTGAGCGGACGCCGCGCCCAGATTGCCGAGAAAATTCTGAAAGAGATCAACGACCGACTGCGTTTTCTGGTCGATGTCGGCCTGAACTATCTCAGCCTGGATCGCAGCGCCGACACCCTGTCCGGGGGCGAAGCCCAGCGTATACGCCTGGCCAGCCAGATTGGCGCGGGGCTTGTTGGGGTAATGTATATTCTCGACGAACCATCCATAGGGCTTCACCAGCGAGACAACGAGCGCCTGCTTGGTACACTGCGGCATCTGCGGGATATCGGCAACACTGTAATCGTCGTGGAGCATGACGAAGACGCCATACGCACCGCCGACCACATCATCGACATCGGCCCCGGCGCCGGCGTGCACGGCGGACAAATTGTCGCCGAAGGAACGCTCCAGGATATTCTGGATAACCCCGCCTCGCTGACGGGTCAATACCTATCCGGCACACGAAAAATAGCCGTACCCGAATTCCGGCATCCACCAAAAGACGACCATTACATCGAGCTCGATGGCGCCATCGGCAACAACCTGTGCGATGTTAACCTCAAGATTCCTCTGGGCTTGATGACCTGCGTTACCGGAGTATCAGGCTCTGGCAAATCGACGCTGATAAATCACACGCTGTACCCCATTGCCGCCACGGTGCTGAATGGTGCCAGCACCCTGACCCCGGCCCCGTACGCCGATATTCATGGCCTCGACAAGGTGGACAAGTGCATTGATATCGACCAAAGCCCGATCGGCCGCACACCACGCTCAAACCCCGCCACCTACACCGGAATATTCACCCCCGTGCGAGAACTCTTTGCTGGCACACAGGAGGCGCGCTCCCGGGGTTATAAAGTAGGCCGCTTCAGTTTTAATGTTAAGGGCGGGCGTTGTGAAGCCTGTCAGGGCGACGGCGTAACCAAGGTCGAGATGCATTTTCTACCTGATATTTATGTCGCCTGCGAAGTCTGCAAGGGTCAGCGCTATAACCGGGAAACCCTTGAAATCCTCTACAAAGGAAAGAATATCCATGAAGTCCTCGACATGACCATTGAGGACGCCCACAGTTTTTTCGAAAATATTCCGGCAATCAACAAGAAACTCCAGACACTGATGGATGTCGGACTTAGCTACATACGCCTCGGCCAGGCCTCCACCACACTATCTGGCGGCGAAGCCCAGCGAGTGAAGCTCGCGCGAGAGCTTTCCAAGCGCGATACCGGAAAAACACTTTATATCCTCGATGAGCCCACAACTGGTCTACACTTCGAGGACATACAGCTACTACTGACGGTACTTCACCGCTTGCGTGATCACGGCAACACGGTTGTCGTGATCGAACATAACCTTGACGTGATCAAGACCGCTGACTGGATCATCGATCTTGGCCCGGAGGGTGGCAGCGGCGGCGGGAAGATTATCGCTGAGGGTACTCCGGAGCAGGTCGCAGAGCAGGCCCATTCCCATACCGGGCGTTTTCTGGCGGGACTGCTATAACTTGCCAAATCGCTGATTATCGCTTAGCGTGAATTCATACTAGCAATGCCTCACCGCAGCGCTAATGCAGCAAGGCATCTTCAATGGACGATAGAAGACAAAGGAACTCAAGGGAGAGCCGAGGGCAACTACCCACCAGCGGCACCGAAGACCTCTGGCGGGCACGGGTCTTTTTCGGTGGCGGGGCATTTCTGATTTGCACCCACTTCATCATTGGCCTGCAACTGGGCCAAGCCACACCCACAACGTCTGCCAACTCGCTGGGCAACGCCTCTCTCAGCGTCATTCTTATCAGCGGAATCATCACCAGCGCCCTGTATTTCCATTTGACCAGAAACTACCTGGTCGCCGCATCCCTTACCCTTGCGACCACCTGGGCCTGTTTCAGCTACCTGCTTATTTTCCAGAACACCGACAGCACCACAGCCTCACCACTGATACTCTGTATCCCTCCGCTGTTCGCCTTTCTGCTGGTGAACTTCCGCGAAGGTGTAATATGGGGTATTGCAGGCTATGTTGCACTTTGCCTGTGGACGGCATCCGGTCTTGGCCACTATGGAAGCGACACCGCACTGTCTCTCCAACGGGCCACAACCAACCACATCGCCTATATCGGAACCATTTTCATTATCGCCTTTTACCAAAGGGGCAACCGCAAATACCAGGAGTCGATACTAAAAGCCGCCTACCACGACACCCTTACGGGGGTCTGTAATCGCAGCGGCTTCCTGAACTACTGCGAACAGCTCGCGGGTAAACAAAAAAGTTACCGCCTGGTGTTCCTGGATATCAACAACTTCAAACCGATTAACGACATCTTCGGCCACGACGTGGGCGATCTGACACTGCAGGCGTTTAGCAAGCGCATCAGCGACAGCCTGCGCAGCCAGGATTTTGTCAGCCGTATCGGCGGAGACGAATTTGCCATCATAATCGATGCAGACGATGACCATACTGCCCTGCTGGAACGCCTTGCTCGAGAATTGAACGAACCCATACAAGTGGGTGAAATCACCCTCGACCTGCGCACCAGTATTGGCACTGCCGACTACCCCAGCGACGGCAATGACCCCCTTACCCTGCTGCAGGTCGCTGACAGCCGCATGTATGAGCACAAGGAAAGCAGTCGCTCAGCCGCTGCCGAATAATCCCCACCCGCCACCCAGGATTCTCAGGCAAAAAAAAACCGACCTGGAAGGCCGGTTTTTTTTAGACTAACAGAGAAGATTACTCTTCGCCGTCGTCCTCTTCGTCTACTACCGGGCGATCAACCAGCTCAACATAGGCCATAGGCGCTTTGTCGCCGGTACGCAGACCGCACTTCATAATACGAATATAACCACCTGGGCGCTCTGAGTAACGCGGTCCAAGTTCAGAGAACAGCTTTCCTACCGCTTCGTCGCTACGCAGTCTGGCGAACGCCAAACGACGGTTTGCAACGCTATCGGTCTTGGCCAAAGTGATCAGCGGTTCCGCGTGGCGGCGCAGCTCTTTAGCTTTGGGCAGAGTCGTTTTAATCAGTTCGTGCTCCACCAGTGAAGCCGTCATGTTGCGGAACATCGCTTTGCGATGCGAACTGTTGCGGTTCAATTGACGGCCGCTATGACGATGACGCATGGCTTTTTCCTTTAATAAACGTTTGCTATCTCAGCAAAAATTTCAGCTAAATTATCTGGGGCCGACTTACGCCAGAACCCGGTCGTCGTTTCTCAGGCTCGCAGGCGGCCAATTATCCAGGCGCAGGCCCAGAGACAGTCCACGTGAAGCCAATACATCTTTGATTTCGGTGAGCGACTTTTTACCCAGGTTCGGGGTCTTCAGCAGCTCAACCTCGGTACGCTGTACCAGGTCGCCGATGTAGTAAATATTTTCTGCTTTGAGACAGTTCGCAGAGCGCACTGTCAGCTCCAGGTCATCGACCGGGCGCAGCAGGATAGGATCAACTTCGTTCTCTTCACGCGAGGGCTCTTTCTCGCCTTCGCTTTCGAGATCAACGAATACTGCCAGCTGCTGCTGAAGTATTGTCGCGGCACGACGAATCGCTTCTTCCGGGTCGATAGTACCGTTGGTTTCCAGATCCAGCACGAGCTTGTCGAGGTCGGTACGCTGCTCTACCCGCGCACTCTCAACAACGTAACTAACGCGGCTGATCGGGCTGTAGCTGGCATCCAACTGCAAACGACCGATGGAACGCGTTTCTTCGTCGCCAACATTGCGCGCATCAGCGGGAACATAACCGCGGCCACGACCAATGGTCAGGCGCATATTAAGGTCGCCGGTTGAGTTCAGGTTGGCAATAACGTGATCTTTGTTGACGATCTCTACTTCATGATCTGTCTGTATGTCACCCGCAACTACCGGACCTTCGCCCTTCTTGCTCAGTGACAGTATGGCCTGATCCTTACCGTGAAGAACGACTGCAACCTCTTTAAGGTTAAGCAGTATTTCGATTACGTCTTCCTGAACACCTTCGATTGCACTGTACTCGTGCAGCACCCCGTCAATTTCAACTTCTGTGACCGCACAACCAGGCATAGAAGAAAGCAAAATACGGCGCAGAGCGTTACCCAGCGTATGGCCGAAACCACGCTCCAGCGGCTCCAGGGTGACTTTCGCGCGGGTAGCGCCAAGCTCTTCAACCTGAATCACCCGCGGAGTTAAAAATTCATTCACTGCACTTTGCATAGTTCACCTGTAGTGAGAATGTCAGGGAAAAACTTACTTCGAGTAAAGCTCTACGATCAGATGCTCATTGATCTCAGAAGACAAGTCGCTACGATCAGGTGCGTTTTTAAACACGGCTTCCATCTTGTCTGCATTGACATCGATCCAAGCGCAATCACCGCGCTGGGCTGCCAAAGTCAAAGCGGACTGAACACGCAGCTGCTTTTTGGCTTTTTCACGCAGAGAGATCACGTCGCCGGCTTGCACCTGGTAAGAAGGAACGTTAACGGTCTTGCCGTTTACGAGAATGCCTTTGTGCGATACCAGCTGGCGTGATTCAGCGCGGGTAGAACCGAAACCAATACGGTAAACCACGTTATCCAAACGCGACTCAAGGTACTGAAGCAGGTTTTCACCGGTAGCGCCTTTCTTGCTTGCCGCCTTTTTGTAGTAACCGCGGAATTGCTTTTCAAGCACGCCGTACATACGACGAACTTTTTGTTTTTCACGGAGCTGTACACCGTAATCAGACAGACGGCCGCGACGCGCACCGTGCATACCGGGCGCTGTTTCTGCTTTGCATTTTGAATCCAGCGGACGAACGCCACTCTTCAAAAACAGATCGGTGCCTTCCCGTCTGGCTAATTTACAGCTTGGGCCTAAATATCTAGCCATGTTTCAATTCCTCAACTGTTAATTACACGCGACGTTTCTTGGGAGGACGGCAACCATTGTGTGGAATGGGCGTCACGTCTGTGATGTTGGTAATCTTGTAGCCGCAGTTGTTCAACGCGCGAACAGCCGATTCACGGCCAGGGCCGGGGCCTTTGACTTCAACGTCCAGGTTTTTCAGGCCGTAGTCTTTAGCCGCGTTACCGGCGCGCTCTGCTGCAACCTGGGCAGCGAAGGGCGTGCTCTTACGTGAACCGCGGAAGCCACTGCCGCCGGCAGTTGCCCAGCTCAGGGTGTTGCCCTGGCGGTCGGTGATGGTAATGATGGTATTGTTGAACGACGCATGGATATGCGCGACACCGTCGACAACGGTCTTTTTGACCTTTTTGCGCGGTGCTTGTTTACCGGGTTTAGCCATTTTCTATTCCTGCTTCTAATATCAACACTACACTAGTGGTGTAGCTACACTAAAGGCGCTGCTTACTCGCAATTACTTGCGAATCGGCTTACGTGGACCTTTACGGGTACGCGCATTCGTTTTAGTACGCTGTCCACGCAGGGGCAAGCCCTTACGATGACGCAGCCCACGAAAACAGCCAAGATCCAACAGACGCTTGATGTTCATGCTGACTTCACGACGCAGATCGCCTTCTACCGCAATTTTTGCGATGGCGTTACGCAGTGAATCCAGCTGATCTTCAGACAGATCACCAATTTTTACATCTTCCGCGATATTACTGCCGGCACACAATTTCTTTGCCGTGGTGCGACCGATGCCGTAAATATAGGTCAACGAAATAACAGCATGTTTGTTATCTGGTATGTTGACACCCGCAATACGAGCCATTCAGATTACTCCAATTAAAGCTTTAACTTAGACGCTCAACACTTACTGGCCAACAACAGACGACCACCGCGCGAAAGGCGCAGTAGTCTATCCGCATACGGGCTGCGATTCAAGCCCATTGACCAGAAAATACTCAGCCCTGCCGCTGCTTGTGGCGCGGTTCAACGCTGCAAATTACGCGAACCACACCTTTGCGGCGTACGATTTTACAGTTGCGGCAAATTGTCTTTACCGATGCGCGAACTTTCATGACGACACTCCAACAAATTGCGACGCCTATTAGCGGGCGCCGCCATAATTCTTCAGATTAGCTTTCTTCATGACAGAGTCGTACTGATGAGACATCATGTGCGACTGAACCTGAGCCATAAAATCCATTACTACCACAACAACGATCAGCAACGATGTGCCGCCCAGATAGAAGGGCACATTCCACATCACCACCAGGAACTGGGGTAGCAAACATACACCGGCAATGTAAATCGAACCAAACATCGTCAGGCGGGTTAACACATCGTCGATATAACTCGCTGTTTGCTTGCCGGGACGAATCCCAGGCAGAAACGCACCCGACCGTTTCAGATTGTCTGCAACTTCATCCGGGTTAAACATCAACGCGGTATAGAAGAAACAGAAGAACACAATCAACGCGGTAAACAGCAGTATGTTCAACGGCTGACCGGGCCCAATCGCCAACGCCAGTTCCTGCAACCATTCCATCCCGTCGCCACTCTGGCTGACCCACTGCGCGATAGACGCAGGGAACAGCAGAATAGAGCTGGCGAAAATCGCTGGGATAACCCCCGCCATATTCACCTTGAGCGGCAGATGACTCGACTGCGCCTGATACATACGGTTGCCGCGCTGCTGCTTGGCGTAATTCACCGTAATCCGACGCTGGCCGCGCTCGATAAACACCACCAGATACACCACTGCAACCGCCAGCACCAGGATACCCAGCAGAACCAGAACGTTCAGTTCACCCTGGCGCGCTTGCTCGAGCGACTGACCTACCGCCGCGGGCAAGCCCGCTACGATGCCGGCAAAGATCAGCATGGATATACCATTGCCAATGCCGCGCTCAGTCACTTGCTCACCGAGCCACATCATAAATACAGCACCAGTCACCAAGGAGACTACCGCAGTAAAGTAAAAGCTCAGATCAGCGTTATAAGCCAGCCCTTGATTGGCCAGACCAACGGTCATCCCAACCGCCTGCAGCGTTGCCAAAACAACGGTGAGGTAGCGGGTATACTGACTGATTTGGCGACGTCCAGCCTCGCCTTCTTTCTTCAGGGCTTCCAGCTGTGGGCTCACGGCGGACATCAGCTGCATGATAATCGATGCAGAGATGTAAGGCATGATACCCAGAGCCAGAATACTCATACGCTCCAGCGCACCGCCGGAGAACATATTAAACAGACCCAGCACGGTTCCCTGGTTCTGGTTAAACAGCGCGGCGAGCTGATCCGGGTTAATTCCTGGCACCGGTATATGGGTACCAATACGATAAACAATTATCGCCAGTAACAGAAAACGAAGGCGAGCCATCAGCTCGCCTAGTCCGGACTGCTTTCCAGTTGATAAAGGACTGGATTTCGCCATGGGGTATTCCCTATTCCTCGATCTTGCCGCCCGCTTTCTCGATAGCTTCGCGAGCGCCTTTGGTTACAGCAAGGCCTTTAACCGTAACAGCTTTAGTCACATCGCCAGACAAGAAGATCTTGGCACGCTCGATGTTTGCGCCAATCAGGTCAGCACGCTTGAGTGCAGACAGATCGATCACTTCATCGGCAACGCCATTCAATTCCGACGTGCGAATCTGTGCAGTTACCGCTGCCATACGGGAAGTAAAACCGTATTTTGGCAGACGTTTTTGCAAAGGCATCTGACCGCCTTCGAAGCCTGGACGAACGCTACCGCCAGAACGGGACTTCAGACCCTTGTGGCCGCGACCGGCAGTCTTGCCCAGCCCGCTACCAATACCGCGTCCAACGCGCTTGCCTTCCTTAACTCGGCCGGGCGCTGGACTCAGCGTGTTTAAACGCAACTCGCTCATCACTTAACCCTCAACACGTACCAAATAATTGACTTTATTGATCATGCCGCGAACTGAAGGAGTATCCTCTACTTCAACGGTGTGACCAATACGACGCAGACCCAGTCCAGCAATACAGGCTTTATGGGCTTTCAGTCGGCCCGCAATAGAGCGAACCTGTGTAACTTTAATTTTGCTCATGACAAATCCCGCCCCTTACTTAGCCGAGGATGTCTTCTACCGACTTGCCGCGCTTGGCTGCGACTTCTTCAGGAGAAGAGATGCTTTGCAGTGCTTTGATCGTAGCGCGAACCACATTAACAGGGTTTGTAGACCCGTAACATTTCGCCAGTACGTTGTGTACACCTGCAATTTCAAGAACCGAACGCATCGCACCACCGGCGATAACACCAGTACCTTCAGACGCTGGCTGCATGTAAACCTTGGAGGCACCGTGTGCGCCTTTGACAGCGTACTGCAGTGTATCCCCTTTCAGGTCAACCTGGACCATGTTGCGACGTGCTGCTTCCATCGCTTTCTGGATAGCCACAGGCACTTCACGAGCTTTGCCGCGACCGAAGCCTACCTTGCCATTGCCGTCGCCAACGACAGTCAGTGCGGTGAAGCTGAATATACGGCCACCTTTAACTACCTTGGCTACCCGGTTAACCTGGACCAGTTTTTCCTGGAGGCCTTCGGAGTTTGCTTTGTCTTTCTGATCGTTGTACGCCATCGCCTAAACCTTAGAATTCCAATCCACCTTCACGGGCGGCATCTGCCAGCGCCTTGACGCGACCGTGGAAACGGAATCCACTGCGATCAAAGGCGACCCTTGTTACACCTGCGGCTTTTGCACGGTCCGCAATCAGTTTACCGACTCCGGCAGCTGCTGCGATATTGCCACTAGATGCGCTGCGTAGTTCCTTGTCCAGCGTTGAAGCGCTGGCCAGAACCTTGTCGCCTTCGGCGGCAATCACTTGCGCGTACATATGGCGCGGCGTGCGATGTACGCACAGACGAACCGCTCGCAACTCACGCATTTTACAGCGGGCGCGGCGTGCACGACGTAGTCTTGATACTTTCTTATCGCTCATATGCTAGCCTTTACTTTTTCTTCGCTTCTTTGCGACGAATGTTTTCGTCAGCATAGCGAACACCTTTACCTTTATAGGGCTCGGGCGGACGGAATGCGCGGATTTCTGCTGCAACCTTCCCAAGCACCTGCTTATCACTTCCACTCAACACGATTTCGGTCTGAGTCGGAGTTTCAACAGAAACACCTTCCGGCAGAACGTAATCAATAGGGTGAGAGTAGCCCAGCACCAGGTTCAAGCTCTTGCCGCTTGCCTTGGCACGGTAACCAACACCGTTGAGGATCAGTTTACGCTGGAAACCTTCGCTAACGCCGACGACCATGTTATTGGTCAGTGCGCGCGTGGTTCCGGCCATTGCCCAGCCATTTTTGACGCCTTCTCGGGCTGCAAAAATCAGCTGACCATCTTCCTGCTTTACTTCGACGGACGCGTGCAGCGGCATAGACATGTTGCCATTCTTGCCTTTCACCGCGATGCTGTCGGCGTCGAGTTTGACTTCAACCCCTTTGGGGATAGTCACTGGACTTTTCGCTACTCTGGACATTTTAGAAACTCTTCGTACCGTCGATTTAGAATACAGTGCAGAGCACTTCGCCACCTACACCGGCTGCGCGAGCAGCACGGTCTGTCATCACACCACGGCTGGTGGAGACAATAGCGATACCCAAACCAGCACGCACAGAAGGCAACTGGTCTTTACCAGCGTAGGCGCGCAAACCCGGGCGACTTACACGCTGTATCTCAGCGATAACCGGCTTACCTTGGAAATACTTAAGGTCCACAACCAGTGTTGCCTTACCACCGTTCTCTTCTACACGAGAACCGGCGACATAGCCTTCCTGCTCAAGGACATTTGCTACCGCTTTTTTCAGCTTTGAAGACGGCATTTCAACTACCGCCTTACCCGCCATCTGAGCGTTGCGGATGCGTGTCAGCATATCCGCTAAAGGGTCTTGCATGCTCATGTTTTGCTCCCATTGATCGCCGCGTTATCGCGCGACAGCAAAATTCTCAATCTTACCAGCTGGCCTTAACCAGACCGGGTACATCACCACGCATCGCTGCCTGGCGCAATTGGTTACGGCAAAGCCCAAACTTGCGGTATACGCCGTGTGGGCGACCGGTAATCTGGCAGCGACGACGCTGGCGAGAGGGGCTGGCGTCACGCGGCAATTTTTGCAGCTTGACCTGAGCATCCCACTTTTCTTCATCAGACGTGTTTACGCTACTGATAATCGCTTTCAACTCAGCGCGTTTCGCAGCGTACTTAGCGACGGCACGAGCGCGTTTCGCTTCGCGCGCCTTCATTGATTCCTTTGCCATATCCCTGAACCCCTTAAGCTTTGAACGGGAAGTTGAACGCTTTCAACAAGGCCCGACCTTCATCGTCATTGCGTGCGCTGGTAGTGATAGTGATATCAAGTCCGCGCAGTGTATCCACCTTGTCATAATCAATTTCCGGGAAAATGATCTGCTCGGTGACGCCCATCGCAAAATTACCGCGACCGTCGAAAGACTTGGGGCTGATACCACGGAAGTCACGCACCCGCGGAATGGCCACACTGATCAGGCGATCCAGAAATTCGTACATACGCTCGCTGCGCAGGGTTACCTTGCAGCCGATCGGCCAGCCATCGCGAATTTTAAAACCAGCGATAGACTTGCGGGCCTTGGTGACCACCGGCTTTTGACCGCTGATCTTCTGCAGGTCAGCCAGGGCTGCCTCCAGGACTTTTTTGTCGCCAGCCGCTTCACCCACACCCATGTTCAGAGTGATTTTAGTGATGCGGGGAACTTCCATCGGGTTCGCCAAGCCAAGCTCTTCTTTGAGCTTTGCGCGCAACTCGTTGTTGTACAGTTCGCTTAATCGTGCCATTTTCTAATAACCCCTACGCGTCGATCGCGTCGCCGCTGGATTTGAATACGCGGGTCTTGCTGCCGTCTTCGGCGACCTTGAAGCCCACCCGATCAGCCTTGCTGGTAGTCGGGTTATAAATCGCGATGTTAGAAACCTGAATAGGCGCTTCTTTTTCCACGATTCCACCCGCCACACCCATTTGCGGGTTGGGGCGAGTGTGCTTCTTGATCATGTTGATGCCGGAAACCAGCACGCGATTGTCGTCCAGTACTTTTTGTACCTTGCCGCGTTTGCCTTTGTCTTTACCGGTTAAGACGATTACTTCGTCTTCACGTTTAATTTTGCGCATTATGCTGACCTCAGTCTTTCCTCGGCTTCCGTTACAGTACTTCAGGCGCCAGGGAGATAATCTTCATAAATTTCTCGCCGCGCAGCTCCCGAGTTACCGGCCCGAATATACGGGTACCAATGGGCGCCAAATTGTTGTTCAGCAATACTGCTGCGTTATCGTCGAACTTAATCAGCGAACCATCGCCACGACGTACGCCTTTTTTGGTGCGAACTACAACCGCCGTCATCACCTGACCTTTTTTCACTTTGCCGCGAGGAATAGCCTCTTTGACAGTGACTTTGATCAGATCGCCAACGCGCGCATAGCGACGGTGAGAGCCGCCGAGCACCTTGATGCACATAACGCGACGTGCGCCACTGTTATCTGCAACTTCCAAATAGCTTTCTGTTTGAATCATTTCTTACTCCAAAGCAGTCAACTGTGCATCAAGCTTGAACACAGGCCGCCGGCCAAGTTAAATCTGGGTAGCCGCTTCGTCAACGCGCAGCAAAGTCCAGGACTTGCTTTTCGACAGCGGACGCGTTTCGCAAACCGTTACTACGTCACCAGCTTTACACTCATTGTTTTCATCATGAGCGTGAATCTTGGAAGAACGAGTAAGGTACTTACCATAAATCGGGTGTTTTACACGACGCTCGATCAGAACCGTGATGGTCTTATCCATCTTGTCGCTGATCACTTTACCAGTGGCCGTGCGAGCGCTCTTTGCTGCTTCTGACATATTAATTACCTGCCTTTTCCTGTAGCACAGTCTTAATACGCGCAATTTCTTGACGCGTCTGCTTCAGCAAGTGCGTCTGCGCTAACTGGCCGGTGCTTTTCTGCATACGCAGCTTGAACTGGGCTTCCAGCAGCTGCAGCAGTTGAGCGTTCAACTCGTCAACTGACTTTTCGCGTAACTCGATAGCATTCATTACATCACCACCCGCTTAACAAATGTGGTTTGCACCGGAATCTTGGCAGCCGCCAAAGCAAATGCTTCGCGGGCCAATTGCTCTGGCACACCTTCAACTTCGTACAGCACCTTGCCGGGCTGGATTTGGGCAACCCAGTATTCAACGTTACCCTTACCTTTACCCTGACGAACCTCGAGAGGTTTTTCAGTGATTGGCTTATCGGGAAACACGCGAATCCAGATTTTTCCGCCACGCTTGATGTGACGGGTCATGGCACGACGCGCTGCCTCGATCTGGCGAGCGGTAATACGACCGCGTCCGACCGCTTTCAGGCCGAAATCACCAAAGCTGACCCGGCTGCCGCGTTCTGCCAGACCGCGGTTGCGGCCTTTTTGTACCTTGCGAAACTTTGTGCGCTTCGGCTGTAACATTTGCGTAACCCTTACTCTGAACCTTTCTTAGCCTTGGCTTCGACTGCTTCAACTCTGTTCCCCAGGATTTCACCCTTGAAGATCCAGACTTTCACACCGATGATGCCGTAGGTCGTCGCTGCTTCGTGTGTGGCATAGTCGATATCCGCACGCAGGGTATGCAGAGGCACTCGGCCTTCGCGGTACCACTCAGTACGGGCAATCTCAGCACCGCCGACACGACCGCTCACCTGAACTTTGATCCCTTCTGCGCCCTGGCGAATCGCATTCTGTACCACACGCTTCATAGCGCGACGGAACATTACGCGACGCTCCAACTGCTGAGCAACATTCATCGCTACCAGCTTGGCGTCGAGATCCGGCTTGCGGACTTCTTCAATATTGATATGCACAGGCACCGACATGCGCGCACTGAGTTCCTTGCGCAGCTTATCGACGTCTTCGCCTTTTTTACCGATCACAATGCCGGGGCGAGCTGTGTGGATAGTAATCCGCGCCGTTTGGGCTGGACGCTCGATCACAATGCGGCTAACCGACGCATGAGACAGTTTATCCATCAGGTACTCGCGCACTGACAAGTCAGTGACCAGTTGCTGAGCATACTGTTTGCTACCTGCATACCAGATAGAGTTGTGATCTTTTACTATTCCCAGCCGGATACCGGTCGGGTGTACTTTCTGACCCATTTGGTCTCTCCTACTAAGCTTCGCCGTCGGCTACTTTGATCGTGATATGACAGGACCGCTTCAAGATCCGGTCAGCCCGACCCTTAGCACGTGGGCGCAAACGCTTCATCGTCATGCCTTCGTCAACGAAGATTGTTGCTACGCGCAACTCGTCAACGTCGGCACCTTCGTTGTGCTCGGCGTTTGCAATCGCGGAATTGAGCACCTTTTTAATGATGCCAGCCGCTTTTTTAGAGCTGAAGGTCAACAAATCAAGGGCTTCTTCTACGCCTTTACCGCGAATCTGGTCAGCAACCAAGCGGGCCTTCTGGGCGGAGATTCGTGCGCCTTTTAAATGTGCCGCTACTTCCATCGTCTATGCCTCTCCCGGCGCAAGCTTAACGCTTGGCCTTCTTATCAGCCACGTGCCCCTTATAGGTGCGGGTCGCGGCGAATTCACCCAATTTGTGCCCAACCATGTCCTCGGAAACGATTACCGGGACGTGTTGACGACCGTTGTGTACCGCAATGGTCAAACCGACCATTTCGGGGAGAATCATGGAACGACGCGACCAGGTTTTGATCGGACGACGATCGTTTTTCTCTACTGCCGTTTCAACCTTCTTCAAGAGATGAAGGTCGATAAACGGCCCTTTCTTCAATGAACGTGGCACAAGCTAATCCTCTTTACTCTGACTGCGCTTATTTTCTGCGATCACGCACAATCAGCTTATCTGTACGCTTATTTTTACGGGTCTTATACCCTTTAGTCGGCACACCCCATGGTGTAACAGGATGACGACCTCCGGAGGTACGACCTTCACCACCACCGTGTGGGTGATCAACGGGGTTCATCGCCACACCGCGAACGGTAGGACGAACACCACGCCAACGCGCCGCACCGGCTTTACCCAATTTGCGCAGGCTGTGCTCGCTGTTGGATACTTCACCCAACGTAGCGCGACACTCAGACAAAATCTTGCGCATTTCACCGCTGCGCAAACGCACAGTGGCATATTGGCCTTCGCGAGCGACCAGCTGCACTGAAGCACCTGCACTACGCGCGATTTGAGCACCCTTGCCAGGCTTCATTTCCAGGCAGTGAATGGTGCTACCTACCGGGATATTGCGCAGTGGCAATGTGTTACCCGGCTTAATTGGCGATGCTTCGCCAGATACCAGCTCGTCACCGGCAGATACACCCTTGGGAGCAATAATGTAACGACGCTCGCCATCGGCGTATTTCAGCAGCGCGATAAACGCGGTGCGATTCGGGTCATATTCCAGACGCTCAACTTCAGCGGGAATGCCGTCCTTGTTGCGCTTGAAATCAATGATCCGATAGTGCTGCTTGTGACCACCACCAACGTGACGCGTGGTGATGCGACCATTGTTGTTGCGACCGCCATTGCGCGACTGGGGCTCCAGCAGCGGCTTGTACGGCGCACCTTTATGCAGGTCGGAATTAACTACCCGAACAACAAAGCGGCGGCCGGGAGAGGTCGGTTTACTTTTTACAATTGCCATTTGACTCAGCTCCAGACTTATTCAGCGACCGCAAAGTCGATGTCTTGACCTTGCACAAGGCTAACGTAAGCCTTCTTCCAGCTCGGCTTTTTGCTCAGACCGAAACGGTTACGCTTTACCTTGCCTTTCATGTTCACGGTGCGAACGTCTACTACGTCGACCTTGAACAGCTTTTCGACAGCGTTTTTGATCTCCAGCTTGGTTGCGCTGGGCAGAACACGAAACACTACCTGGTTACCCGCCTCGGCGCTCATTGCACTTTTTTCAGAAACGTGAGGGCCTAGCAATACTTTGTAGATGCGTTCTTGATTCATCCCAACAGCTCCTCAAATTTTTTCAGCGCAGCGACGGTTACAACCACTTTTTCGTAACCAATCAAGCTCACGGGGTCGACACCGTTCACATCGCGAACATCTACGTCGTGCAGATTGCGCGCTGCCAGGTACAGATTGCCAGTAACTTCTTCAGTAACAATCAAGGCACCCTGTAGACCCAACTCACCCAGCGACTTCACCAACAATTTGGTTTTAGGCGCTTCGAGAGCCAGCTCTTCAACAACAACGAGGCGATCCTGACGAGCAAGCTCTGACAAAATGGAGCGCATTGCCGCACGGTACATCTTGCGGTTCACTTTCTGGCTGTGGTCCTGTGGACGCGCAGCAAAGGTGACACCGCCGCCACGCCAGATTGGCGAGCGAATAGTACCGGCACGAGCACGACCCGTGCCCTTTTGACGCCAGGGCTTCTTACCACCACCACTTACATCAGAGCGCGTCTTTTGCGCACGAGTACCCTGACGGGCACCCGCCAGATAAGCGGTAACAACCTGATGAACCAGATCTTCATTAAACTCACGAGCAAAGGCGACATCGGATACCTGGATTGATCCAGCCGCTGCACCGTTACCGGGTTTCGCAATACTCAGTTCCACTGCTTAGCCCCCTAGGATTTTTTTGCTTTCACAGCGGGACGAACAAACACGTCTCCGCCCGGCGCACCTGGAACCGCACCCTTGATCAAGATCAAGTTGCGCTCCGCGTCTACACGCACCACTTCGAGAGTTTGCACAGTTACGCGCTCAGCACCCATGTGGCCAGCCATTTTCTTGCCTTTGAAAACACGACCAGGTGTTTGACACTGACCGATAGAACCTGGGGCACGATGAGAAAGCGAGTTACCGTGTGTGGCGTCTTGCATGTGGAAGTTCCAACGCTTAACACCACCCTGGAAGCCCTTACCTTTGGACTGCCCGGTGACATCGACTTTTTGACCAGCTTCGAAAGCTGCCACAGTCAGCTCGGCGCCGACCTCGGGAGCTTCTTCGCCTTCGCTCAGACGAAATTCCCAGAGACCACGACCTGCAGCAACACCTGCTTTCGCAAAATGGCCAGCTTCTGCCTTAGAAATACGAGACGCTTTACGAGCACCAGCGGTGACCTGTATTGCGCGATAGCCTTCGCCATCTTCTGCCTTGACACGAGTAACGCGATTGGGCTCTACCTCAATCACAGTTACCGGAATAGAAACGCCGTCGTCGGTAAAAACGCGCGTCATGCCGCTCTTACGACCGACCAAACCTATAGTCATTGCTCCAACCTCTCAGTGTACGGGGCTTAACCCTCTACGGCCGTGTTTTCACACGTTACACAACCCAGGGCCAGCCCCTGAGCGGGTCTGAAAAAAATTCAGTATGTTTTGTTAATTAGCCAAGGCTAATTTGAACTTCTACACCAGCCGCCAGATCTAGCTTCATCAAAGCGTCTACAGTTTTTTCTGTAGGCTCTACGATATCCAACATGCGCTTATGGGTGCGGATCTCATATTGATCTCGCGCATCCTTGTTCACGTGTGGAGAGACCAGAACCGTAAAACGCTCTTTGCGCGTAGGCAGAGGAATTGGACCTCTAACCTGAGCACCAGTACGCTTTGCGGTATCGACAATCTCTTGCGTAGACGCATCGATAAGGCGGTGATCAAAAGCTTTTAAACGAATGCGAATCCGTTGATTTTGCACCTGATCAAACTCCCATCCCGAAATAGCTTCGGGCCACTATCGGCGCTAAATGGCCGAGACAACCCGAAAAAAGAAGCGGCATATTAATGATCCTGGAGGGCGCTGTCAACAACAATCCACTCTATATCACTAATTCTTTACACCACCATTGTTAAGCGCATATAAAAGCCATCGCTTATACCAAGAAAGGGAGGCCGAAGCCTCCCTTTCACACTGCTGCGGCCAGGCCGCGCCAGCTTATTCTACGATTTTCGCAACAACGCCGGCACCGACAGTACGGCCACCTTCGCGGATTGCAAAACGCAGACCTTCTTCCATCGCGATGGGCGCAATCAGTGTTACGTCCATTTTCACGTTGTCGCCAGGCATAACCATTTCTGTACCTTCAGGCAGCTCACACGCACCGGTAACGTCAGTGGTACGGAAGTAGAACTGAGGACGGTAGCCCTTGAAGAACGGCGTGTGACGACCACCCTCTTCCTTGGACAGTACGTACACCTCTGCTTCAAAGCGAGTATGCGGAGTGATTGAACCGGGCTTGGCCAGAACCTGACCACGCTCTACTTCATCACGCTTGGTACCGCGCAGCAACACACCTACGTTCTCACCAGCACGACCTTCGTCGAGCAGCTTGCGGAACATCTCAACACCGGTACAGGTGGTTTTGGTGGTGTCGTGAATACCAACGATTTCGATCTCGTCGCCAGTCTTCAGGATACCGCGTTCGATACGACCGGTAACAACCGTTCCACGACCAGAGATAGAGAATACATCTTCGATAGGCATCAGGAAG
>NZ_JAAWWK010000007.1 GCF_012272835.1 Spongiibacter thalassae
CCCAGCCGAGTTCGGTTGGGGCATTTTACTTTGTGGAATCTAAATAGTTGGGCAACTGGCTATGCCCAACGGTCATGGCCAAAGCACTCGCTAACGCTCGCGGGCCACGCTGTCGCCAGGCTTTAATTAAAAACCCGAGATTCGTTTGAGTCTCGGGTTTTTTTATGGTTCTGTGGTAGCTTCAGCGAGGCGAGACCCACAGCGCTTCGCGGGGCCGGCCCTGACCTACGCAGCTAAAGCACTTCGTGGGCCACACTGAATGCCCCAGCCGAGTTCGGTTGGGGCATTTTACGTTGTGGTATCTAAAAAGTTGGGCAACGGGTGAGGCGCAGCGGGCAATGTGGCCCAGCCGCGCGCGGATGAATGACGTGTCGGTAATCAGCTTCCAAGGTCGTTCCAGTAAGTAAAAGGCCGGGACGCTGTCTATAATAATTAAATAACCGTGACAGAGATTCGCCGTGACCGATACTCCCGAAAACGCACTTACAGCCTATCCTGTAGCTGAAAAAGACGCGCTGCCAGAAATTAGGCCAGCGCAGCGGGTACGCCAATGGCAACTCGATACTGCTGACTCCTACGCGGTTAGGTGTCTGCCGCTCAATATCGCGAACAACAACGGATGGGAGCTATTGTTACCCGGAGGCTTCGACGTCGTCTATGGCGGAGGGAGGGGGCTGGATGATATATCCGTCTACCCCCACGGCGATGGCAAATGTATCGCGCAGAGCCACTTCGGAGAGGGCGTGCTGACATTTCAGGTGGGCTATTTATTTCGTACCTCTGACAATGTTCACCTGCAAATCGGGGGGCCCATTAATTATTTCCGCGATGGTATTCAGGCGTTAGGCGGCATTATTGAAAGCGACTGGTCACCTTATACAACGACAATGAACTACCGTTTCACCCGGTCTTGTCGGGTCAGATTTTGTAAGGGCGAGCCCTTTGCTCAATTGTCCCCGATTCCAGCGGCATTTGTTAATCGATTTCAGGTGCGTTTTGCGGATCTGGCGGTGGAGGATCCAAAGTGCAAGTCAGATTTTGATCAGTGGTCAGCCTCACGAGCAGAGTTCAACTCAAGATTAGCAAAGGGGTGCACGAAGGCGAAGAAGCAGAAATGGCAGAAACTGTACTATCGCGGCCTGTATCCGGACGGGGAATGTCGGCACGATGCTCATCGCACACGGCTGGCCCCGGAACCGTTCTCAGACAGTGGCTTGCCCGCGAGGGAAATTCTGGAGGGTAATGCTCAGAATGCAATTGAAAAGGCCCCCGTGCGCTACCCCGTTACGGCGTTGATTAAATTGGAAAAACCGGATTGGTACGCGACCAGATGCATTGATGAACTTAGCGTGAGAGCAGAGAAGGTCGTGGTGTTCTATGCGGCATCTTCCTCAGGTATAGCGTCCCTGGTAAAGGAAATCCCTTATTCCAATGTCACAGCGATTCACGTTAACTCACAACATAACGTCGTAGACCAGTTAATCGAGCACTGCAGCCATGATGCTGTGCTGACATTGAGTACCCGGTGCCTGCTACAAGGTGATTTCTGGACTAACCTTGAGGGTTATTTGCGGTTACTGCAGGAGAAGTACGAGGCCATTGAACTGGCGAAATATCAGGCCAGACATGCATTTGCTACGGTGAAAATAATGGAAAGGACGTTGTCCTATCCTTCTGATGTGCTGGATGCACTCCACACGACTGAAGTCGTGTTGCAGAGGCGGGATCAATTGGGCGCTTCGTCACTTGAAGTGTTTAAAGCCAAAGACAAACTGATTATGGCGTAGAAAACTGGAATAAGTAAAAGCTCCTGGTTGGCGGCACTGAGTCGGTAAATCGGGTGATCTCAGACGCCTTGCGGCGTATTCAGTGAGGAGAACGATAGATGACTGACCATAAACGACCGCCAAAAAAGGTCGAACGCTTATCCCTTGAGGATCTGGAAAAGCGTCTTGCCCCTGCTCCGGTGTGGGCGGGAGGAGCCTTTCCGGGTAAAGGTAACGGCAAAAATCTGGACAACGCTAACGAAAATGCTGCTTTCTTCAAGTTTGCTGACGCGGGCGATGGTGGGGATGACGATATTCCGACAGATCCGCCAACAGATTTGCCGACATCTCCGCCGACCATGTCGCCTCCGAGCCCTTATACGTCACCGCCGGAGCCAATTACACCTGCGCCTACAATGTCGCCGCCGCCACCCTACTAGTAGCGTAAATGGGGGACGGTTGTTGATAAGGCAATTGTTGAAAGATCGCAGTGATGCGAGCAAAGGCCACTTCGGTGGCCTTTACTTTGTCAGGACGACCCAAGGAGAAGGTGTGTGGCCTGCCCAGAGCTGACTGTGGTAATTACCTTCAAGAATGAAGCGGAGATGCTGCGCGACACGCTGGTGAGCCTTCGGGCTACAGCGGGTAGTGGCGTCGATATTCACTTGATTAACGACGCCTCTGACGATAATTATGACTATGTCGCCTTGGCACAGCAGTTTGGTTGTCGTTATGACGAACACACCGTTTCGCGAGGCCCGGCAGCCAATCGTAATCAGGGTGCGGACGCGGCCACCACCCCCTATGTGATCTTCCTTGATGCCCATATGCGCTGCTACCACAATGACTGGCATTTGCAGGTAGTCAACGCGATTAAGTTTGACCCCCGCGCGCTGTATTGCTGTGTTAGTCGGCCACTGGATATTGAAGCTCAGCCTGCCTCGGGTGCAGAGGGCCATGGGGCCTATCTGCGACTGGACGACGCACCAGCAGAGCGCTTACTCCTCGCTGAGTGGAATACCTCACCACTTACCCATACCCGCTACCCAATGATTCCACTTCCCCTGGGCGCGACCTACGCGTTCAGTGTCGCCTTTTTTCAGGAAATCGGCGGCTATGTCGGTCTTCGTCAATACGGGGGGGAGGAGGCCTATGCAGGAATGAAGGCCTGGCTTATGGGTGGCCGTTGCCGCTTGATCAGTGACGTGGTGATCGGCCATATCTACCGCTCCGTTGAACTTCGTCCCTGGCAGTCGGCGTTCAGTTACTACCTCTACAACAAGATTGTGCTCGCGGTGACCTTGTTTTCCGAGGAGCAGTGTCAGGCGTTGATGGAAAAACTCAGTGGGCTGCCCGATTATCGTCAGGCAATAGCGACGTTGAGAAAAGAACAAGGTTTCGTTAACAATCTGCGTGCCTATATACATGAACACAGTCAGCACGATGCAGAATATTTCCTTGATTTGAACAACGCCTTTATCAAGGCACGAAATCTGGAAAACTACTTTGCTGAAAGCGGGTCGGAGGGGCAATGAGTCTGTCGATTATTATCCCAACCTGGAATAACGCTGAGCTGACGTGCGAGTGCCTGCGCTCTCTTGAGACCAATACGCAAAGCGATTTTGATATTGTCTGGATCGATAACGGGTCCACAGACGAACAGTATCAACAGGTGGCCGCAGCCATCAAGGGTTTTGCCGTCACTGCCCAGCGATACGATCACCCGTTGGGCTTTGCACGGGCGGTGAACCACGGCTTGGCACAGATTCGTGGCGATTACGGGGTAATTCTAAACAATGACGTCACGGTCAATAAGGACTGGGATGTCGACCTGAAGCTGGCGGTTGACGACAAGCCGGGCATCGCGGGCCCGGTCTGTATCAATTCGATCGGCTGGCAGGACACTCGTCTGCACCCCTGGCTGGGTATTCCGGAGCACGTCGCTGAGGACAATGCAAAGTGCGCGGAATGGCTGCAAGCGCAATGGTCTGGCCAAGTGATTGATATACCTGAACAACCCTCCTTGCGGCACTTCAGAAATATGCTGGCCTTTTTCTGCGTGCTGATGCCTCAGCAGGTTTTGCAAACGGTGGGCGAATTGGATGAAAATTTTGGCTGGGGCTACTGCGAAGACGATGACTATTGCCACCGGGCCCGTCTGGCCGGTTACAGCCTCACCCTTTGCCCTGGATCTTCTGTTGTCCATCGGGTGGGTTCAACGCTGGCGCAGGTGCAGGAGGACCCTCAGCAGCGGCTGAAGCAGAACCAGCATTATCTGGCGGAAAAATGGGGTTTTCCGGAGGGGCGTGAATAATGACAGTGGCTGGCTCTGTGGCGGAGACGCAAGGCGCACAGGAAGAAGCCGCTGCCGCGCTCAGACTGGCATTAACTACGCCGCGTCTGCGCAGTGACCTGATTATTGCTCGTACCGATACCGCGGGGCAGCAGCGATACACCATCAAGGTGCCGGATACAGAACAGTACTTCCAATTGGGTGAAGATGAATACCGCATTATTTGCCTGATGGATGGCTCGCGAAACATCAGTGCGTTGATGGCGGCCTGTGAACAGGAGTTAGGGCTGGAGATTGCAGCTCGGCCTCTGTGGGAATTTGTAAAAATTCTGAATAAGTCCCATTGTTTGGTGGTCCCTGGAGCTGCCACCCAGACTAAAAAGCAGAAGCCACTAAGCAGTAGTCTGAAGAACGCGTTCTACATTAACAAACACGTTTTCAACCCTGACCGGATGCTGGATTATCTGGAACCGCGACTGAGGTTTCTCTTTACGCCGGGCTTTCTGATCCTGGTTGCCGTGGCGTTTGTGGTGAGTGTGGGGATTATTCTCAGCCACACCGACAGGTTTATATTCGAGCTGTCGTCGCTTGGCTCCGTGTCCGGCTTTATCAGCCTTTACTTTGCCGCAGCGGTGGTCACCGCGCTGCACGAAATCGCTCATGGACTGACCTGCAAGCACTTTGGTGGTCGAGTACCTTCCATGGGGGCGCTGTTGATACTGCTGACCTTCCCCTGTTTTTACACCGATGTCAGCGATGCCTGGTTGTTTGAAAACAAGCGGCAGCGTATATGGGTGACCGCCGCAGGCGTGATATTTGAAAGCTTTCTGTGGAGCGCAGCCACCCTGTTGTGGCTGGTTACGGAAACTGATGCCCTGATTCATCAGATTTGTCTGGGTGTGATGATTTCATCGGCTATGGGGATGTTGCTGAGCGCGAACCCCCTATTGAAGTTTGATGGATACTATCTGATCAGTGATGCGCTGGAGATCCCCAATCTGCGCAGTAAATCCATGGCCTATACTTCAATCTATCTGGGTACCTTCTTCGGCGGCAGTGCGGGGCAATTGCCCAGAGTAAGCCCGAGAGAGAAGCGCATATTTCTGATTTACGGCTGCGCCGTAATTTTGTTCACGATATTTATACTCGGCAATGTTGTGCTATTGCTGTCGGGTGTTGCGGTCGAGGAACTGGGGGCGGTTTTTCTACTGCCGGTGGCTTACGTGTTCTGGCTATTACTGGGGCCAACTTTTAAAGGTATATGGGCGGGGATGACATTGGCGAAGCAGGGTGAGACCGGCACCGATAACGCGACGGAAGCTCAGGCAACAGCACCTGTGGCGCGGGAGCAGGCAGAAGACAGTGTCGTACCGGGAGCGTCAACAGAGTCTGCACCGCAAACGGCGGGTAGCGAGCGGGACGGTAATACCACGCCACCAGAACGGCGGCATACGGGCAAGTTGTTGTTGGTGCTCGTACTGGTCGCGTTAGTCGCGTCGTACTTTGTCGAGGGCACCATCGAAGTCAGCGGGCAGGCGCAGTTGAAACCGGTGGCGGCGCAGTCTATAGAACCCTCTATCCATGGCTTGATTCGTGAAATATATGTGCGTGAAGGGAGCGTGGTAGCGGAAGGTGATCCGTTGTTGAAAATCGACGACGAAAGCCTGCTGGCGGAAATTAAATCGGCAGAAGCCAGCTTGCTTAGTGCCCGCAAGGAACTGATATTACTGGAAAACGGCACCCGCCCCGAAGTGATCGCCGCCAAGCGGGGTGAGCTGAGTATTTTGCGTGCCGATGTCACCTACTATAAAGACGCCTATGAGCGTCTGCTGCGGCTGCCCGACAGTGTTGCCAGAACCACAATTCTACAGGCAAAACACAACTGGGAGAGCGCCATCAAGCGAGTGGCGGTGTCGCGGGATGAGCTGGCGCTGTTGCGAGCGGGCACGCCCACGGAAGAAATTGAGGCCAAACGGGCGGCGATTCTCAGTCTTGAGGCAGGTCTGGAAAAGTTAAAGCAGGATTTGCGCAATACCGAAGTGTTCGCGCCGATTTCCGGCGTCGTGGTCACGCGGGAGCCGGAAAACCTGATCGGAAAGTATACCGCCCAGGGCAGTGCGGTGCTGGAAATCGAGCACTCCGGTGCTTTCAAAGCGCGTATTCAGATCAAGGAGCGGGATATTGCTGAAATTGCCATTGGGCAGCCGGTTCGGCTAAAAGTGTATGGCTATCCGGGTAAGCAGTTTAATGGCCGTATTGAGCATATTTCCACTACGGTTCAATCGGCGACGATCGATAGTCTGGTCGTACCGGCAATTGAAGTGGAGGCCTCGATGGAAGACCCGGAAGGCCTGCTGAAAACGGGAATGAATGGCATCGCCCGCATCAAGGGTAATCAATACAGCTACCTGGAGCTGGTATTTCGCAAAATTATCCACTGGTTTCGCATTGAGTTCTGGATCTAGGCGATTGGCTTAGGGTCGATTGAGGGCTGTATTGCACAGTCGGCAAGATAGGCCTCCAGCTCGCTTTGGCACAGAGTCATGTCGCGGTAGCAAGCCACTATGTTCTCGTAATGGTGCTGCAACGCCGTGTTGTGAGGGTCGAGCGAAGACACCTTGACCAGCCCGGTGGGAGGGCAGTCATAGCAAGTGATCTCGAGATCAGGCCGGTATTCCTTCAGTATTGGCAGTACTTTCCATACGTCGCCGGTCCACCAGTGGGCAAATGGGCCGGTGTTGGGGACGGATCGCTCATCGCGATTCGTCATCTCCGTCGTGACCGGCAGGCAGTCATGCATATAAATCACAGCCTCCTTGTCGCAGTGCTTCTCGGTATTGATAAAATCCCTCAGCAGGAATTCGAAGAGATGCATGCCATCGAGAAAGGCGCTATCAATGGGCTTGCCAAATAGTGCGTCGGGGCGATAACGGTTAAAAAAGTCGTCGCTGGTCATCTGAAAAAACAGGCACTGGGGTTTGTTACCGATCACATTTCCATTGACCACAAGGTTGGGGTCGATGGCGATAACGGGGCAGTCCAGAGCGGCAATCGAACTGCCATCGCGAGTGCCGATTTCCAGGTGCGCATCAGACTGCCGGGCGCGTAAGTCACCCTGAAGAAATTCGAGGTAATGTCGACCGCGGTGCTGTAGCGGGTGGGTATTGTGTTGCGGCTCTGTGTTCTTTGGGGCGAGCGGGGGCTTCAGAAACACCCCCGTCAAATCCCCCCATTCCGAGTCTTCGTCCAGCCATGAATCTATCAGTCGGCAGTTGCCGAAACGGGCCAGTGCGGGCATCGCGTCGGGCAAGAAGCGATAGCAATCGACGGGAAAGCGATGGATAAATCCGGTTGAGGGCACGATGACGACGATATAAGCGCCAGGCTTGGCGATGCGAACCATTTCTTGAAAGGCCAGCCAGAAAAACTCGCAGTGCTCCAGCATTTGGCCGGATAGCACGATGTCGGCGCAGTTGTCGGGAACAGGGTAGTGATAGGGATTGTCGGTGACAATATCGACGCCCTTGCCAGGCTCCAGGTCTACGCCGATATAGTGAAACTTCTCCTGATCGAATACCTCCCGGTAGCTGCCATTCACGTTCTTTGCACCGATATCCACCACTGTCGCGGGGGCAGTGATCTGGTCCAGATGAGGTTGCAGGAAGCGTGAGTAAAACGCCTGCATATTGAACATTGATTCTGAGTGCATGGAAGAGGACCTGCCTGGTTCTAGGGTGGGGTGTCAGAGAAGACGTCTTCCAGCCAGATATGAGAGCTAAAGCTCCCGTCGTGGGAGACATAAATGGCGGTGCGTTTATCGCTTTGACGGCAGTCAAAGCCCTGGCGAGTTACTGCCAACACAACGTGGTCGGCGTAACTGGCATCGGGGGTGTCGAGAAAAGCTTGGTGAAGCGCTTCGGCAAAGGGGCGCGTAAACGCCATGCTGGAACTCATTCCGCCTGCGGGGTGTGAGGTAAAGTGAACAAGTGGCTGAAAGCGGTATTGCCCCGCTTGATGAAATAATATGCTGTTCTTGTCAGAAATTGAGAAGTCGCAGTAATCGAGCTCGTTCAGTCGCGCCTCAACGTGATGGGTCAGGTAAATGTCGTCATGGTCGGCCCAGAAAAAATGGGTACAACCCGCTTCGATAAGGCGCTGCAACGGGCGACGGTACCACTCTACCGCCGGCAGAGTTTGCGGGCTGAATATCCACTCGCAGGGCAGAAACGACTTCAGGTCGCTAATGCACCACTCGTAGCTTTCGGAGGAACCGTTCTGATGAATTACGACGAAATCCGGGCAGCGACTTTGTACGATCCACTGTAAAAGGCACGCGCGGAGTAAGTCTGGCCTGTTGTACGTGGGTAGAAATACGCCAACTTTTTCCGCCATTAGCCAAGACCTCTTGCCCGCCATTGTTATGGTTGCACTATTTAGAATAAAGCACATTATGAAGAAGAGGTGTAGTCGGAAAGATAGCGATCCGGAGGCGGTGAATTTCTCACGGCGGGCGTATGGTTTCAGAAACTTTGAGAACTACAGAATGAGAGTGCTGGCCCAGTGTGGATGGGACGGGATTATCAACAGGGTTTAGTGAGTGTCATCCCCCGATTATGGGGTTGGGGATATTGCTTAAAAAAAGTGGTGCCCGGAGGCGGAATCGAACCACCGACACGAGGATTTTCAATCCTCTGCTCTACCGACTGAGCTATCCGGGCATATGTGTTGCAGCTGATGTGCATCACAGAAGGCGCGTATTAAACCTGTTCCGATTGCCGGAGTCAAGCCTAAAAACAAAGACTTATTCGCTGGGTGGAACGTAGCCTTCCGCTTGCTCGAAATCTTCGCCGGAAAGGAATTTATCCATTTCGCCCTGGAGGAATTTGCGCGACGCCGGGTCCATCATGCTCAGGTGCTTTTCGTTGATGAGCATGGTCTGGTGGGCCATCCACTCCTCCCACGCTTTTTTCGAGACGTTGTTGTAGATGTCCTGGCCTTTGGGGCCTGGGTAGGGGGCCTTGTCGAGACCTTCGAGTTCCTGTTGGTATTTTTTGCAGAATACGGTGCGAGTCATTACTGGGGTTCCGTAAATAGGTCGTGTTGCAGGAGGCTGTCTAGCAGCTTTTTCACCGGCGCGGGTAGGCCGAGCTGCTGTCCCGGTGCTCCGTTATACCAGAGCCAGCGGCCGTCTTCCATGATATGTCCCGGTTCGCGGGGTAGGTGAATGTGTTGGGGCTGAATGTCCAGATGGTAGTGGCTGAACGTGTGGCGGAGTGGTGTCAGCGCTTGGGGGGCGCCAGTGACGCTGAATTTACCGAACAGGAAATCGTCGATATCGCCCTCGTCTTCCAGCTCGGGCAGGCTCCACAGTCCGCCCCAAATGCCGCTGTCGGGGCGTTTTTCCAGCAGGATTTCGCCTCGGGGGTTTTCGATGAGGAGCATATGGCAATATTTTACCGGCAGGGTTTTGCGCGGTTTTTTGCCGGGAAATTCGCCTTGGCGGCCGAGTGACAAGGCTTTGCAGTCGGCGTTGACGGGGCAGGCGTCACACCGGGGGCGAGAGCGGCTACACAGGCTGGCGCCGAGGTCCATGATAGCCTGGGTATAGTCGGCCACCCGCTGATGCGGGGTGTAGTGTTCGGCAATCTGCCAAAGGCGGTCTTCCACTTCCCGTTTGCCGGGCCAGCCCTCAATGGCGTGATGGCGGCTGAGTACCCTTTTTACATTGCCGTCGAGTATGGGCGCGCGGCCCGCACAGGCGATACTGTGAATCGCACCTGCGGTGGAACGGCCTATACCGGGTAAAGACTGCAATTCCTCCACGCTGCGGGGAAACTCACCGGCAAAGTCAGCGACGACCCGCTGTGCGGCTTTGTGCAGGTTACGGGCACGGGCGTAGTAGCCGAGGCCGGTCCACAATGCCATGACCTCGTCTGCGGGTGCGCTGGCGAGGTCGGCAACAGTGGGAAAGCGCGTCATAAACCGCTGGTAGTAGGGAATAACGGTGGCTACCTGGGTCTGCTGCAGCATAATTTCTGACACCCAGACCCGATAGGGACTGGTGTCATGCTGCCACGGCAGATCCTTGCGGCCGTGGTGATCGAACCAGTTCAGTAGTCGCGCACTGAAGTCAGTACTGCCCGGGTCACTCACGCGTGGGGCGCTGCCACTGCCAGGTGCTGCCACTAGCTGTGAAACCAAGCTCGTTAAACAGGCTGGACAGTTCCGGGGCCGTTCGAAGGTCGGCGCAAAGGCTGGTCAGATCGTCGGGCAGGTCTTTAAGGCACTGAATCAGCAGCTGACGGGCGACACCCCGGCGGCGGGTAATGTCGCGGACGGTCAGTTGCGCCACCTGATAGTCACCGCCATGGATGGGGGTGAGGGTCATGGCGGCAATAAGGCGACCATTAAAGCGGCCTGCGACGAGATGAATTTTACTCTTCGCGGCATTATTGATGAGTCTTTCGCTGTCACCGGGGTAGAGCAGCTCAAGGTCTGAGCGGTCCTGGGGTTCCGGTTCGCGGATGTATTCGGCGTATACGGGCATTTATCCGCACTCTGCTGGCTGTATTACGGGTCGGGATTTTTTATAATGGTCTATTGTACGCAAAATACTGTTGGGACGTCGATGAACGAGCGCAAAGCAACAATCAGCCGCAATACTCTCGAAACACAGATCACCGTCACGGTTAATCTGGATGGGACGGGGCAATCCGAGTTTGACACCGGGGTGCCCTTTCTCGACCACATGATGGATCAGATCGCCCGTCACGGGATGATCGACCTGGTGGTCCAGGCCAAGGGCGATCTGCATATCGACGATCACCACACCGTGGAAGACATCGGTATTACCATGGGGCAGGCCTTCGCCGAGGCGGTGGGCGACAAAAAGGGGATAAACCGCTATGGCCATGCCTACGTGCCTCTGGATGAGGCCCTGTCCCGAGTGGTCATCGACTTTTCCGGCCGCGCTGGCATGGAATATCACGTGCCTTATACCCGCGCCAGTGTGGGTGGCTTTGATGTAGACCTGTTCTCGGAATTTTTCCACGGTTTCGTCAATCACGCCAAAGTGACCCTGCACATTGATAATCTGCGCGGCACCAACACCCACCATCAGGCCGAGACGGTGTTCAAGGCCTTTGGCCGCGCCCTGCGCATGGCGTTGACCGTAGACGAACGCATGGCTGGTATCACTCCTTCTACCAAGGGCTGCCTGTAAGGCACATCGGCTTATGACTAAATCAACAGTGGCCGTAATTGATTACGGTATGGGAAATTTGCACTCGGTGGCCAGCGCTCTGCACAAGGTGGGCGACGGCGTGACGGTGCAGGTGACCGATGACCCCGACACCATACTGGCGGCTGATCGGGTGATTTTTCCCGGAGTAGGTGCCATTCGCGACTGCATGGCAGAGCTAAAGGCGCGGGGGCTCGACGAGCTGGTGCAGGAAGTGTCTGCGACCAAACCTATGCTGGGTATTTGCGTGGGTATGCAGGCGTTGATGGAAAGCAGCGAGGAAAATGGCGGCGTTGCCTGTCTCGATGTGTTGCCGGGCCAGGTTAAGTTCTTTGGCGCGGATTTGCGCGATGGGGGCGGCGAGCGGCTCAAGGTTCCCCATATGGGCTGGAATACCGTCAAGCAGAGCTATGAGCACCCCCTGTGGGAGGGTATAGCCGATAACAGCCGATTCTATTTTGTACACAGCTATTACATTGACGCGCCGGAGTTCGTTGCGGCCACCGCGGAGTACGGCGTTGAGATTCACGCCGCGCTGCATTGCGAAAATGTGTTTGCAGTGCAGTTTCACCCCGAAAAGAGCGGCGACGCCGGTTTGCGTTTGCTGAGTAATTTTTTGCGCTGGGATGGCGGTCAGGCCGTTTTCCGGCCCGTATCCTAAGCATTGTCAGGTTGTAAATTATGCTAGTTATTCCCGCGATAGATCTTAAAGACGGCCACTGTGTGCGCCTGCGTCAGGGCGAAATGGACGATGCCACTGTCTATGGCAGCGACCCGGTGGAAATGGCCGCTCGTTGGGTAGATCAGGGCGCGCGGCGCCTGCATCTGGTCGATTTGAACGGTGCCTTTGATGGCAAGCCGGTCAACGGTGAGGCGGTCATGGCAATTGCCAGGGCCTACCCCGATTTGCCAATCCAGATCGGTGGCGGTATTCGCTCCCTCGACACCATTGAGCGCTATCTCGATGCCGGGGTGAATTACGTCATTATCGGCACCAAGGCCGTCAAGGAGCCTGCCTTTGTTACCGAGGCCTGCAAAGCCTTTCCCGGCGCGGTGATTGTTGGCCTGGACGCCAAAAATGGTCTGGTGGCCACCGATGGCTGGGCAGAAGTGTCCAATATTCAGGCAACGGAGCTGGCCAAGCGTTTTGAGCAGGACGGCGTATCGTCAATCGTTTACACCGATATCAGCCGCGACGGCATGATGCAGGGGGTGAATATCGAGGCTACTGTGGCAATGGCTCAGGCCTCCGGGCTGAAGGTCATCGCCTCGGGTGGGGTGACTAATATGGATGATATTCGCCAATTACAGGCCGTCGCCGATGCCGGTATTCTCGGCGCGATCACCGGGCGGGCCATCTATGAAGGTGAGCTTGATCTGGCGGAAGCCCAGCAGTTCTGCGACAACGCCAAGTAGGAATCAAACATGGCATTAGCAAAACGCATTATCCCCTGTCTGGATGTTGATAAGGGGCGCGTGGTCAAAGGGGTCAACTTTGTCGGTATCCGCGACGCCGGTGACCCGGTGGAAATCGCCAAGCGCTATAACGACCAGGGTGCCGACGAAATCACCTTTCTCGATATCACCGCGACCCACGAGGGCCGGGCAACCACGGTGCAAACCGTAGAGCAGATTGCCGCGGAGGTATTTATCCCCCTGACCGTTGGTGGCGGTATTCGCGAAATTTCCGATATTCGCACCATGCTCAATGCCGGGGCGGATAAGGTGGGGATTAACTCCGCCGCCATTCACAACCCCGATTTCGTGCGCGAAGCCGCTGAGCGCTTTGGCTCCCAGTGCATTGTGATCGCCATTGATGCCAAGCAAGTGCCAAACAATCCCGATGGCAGCCCTCGCTGGGAAATCTTTACCCACGGCGGCCGCAAACCCACCGGTATCGACGCGGTGGCGTGGGCGCGGAAAATGGTCAGCTACGGCGCTGGCGAGGTTCTGTTGACCAGTATGGATGGTGATGGCACCAAGGCCGGCTATGACCTGGCGCTGACCCGTGCGATTTCCGAGGCCGTTGCGGTGCCGGTGATTGCCTCGGGTGGTGTGGGCAACCTGGACCACCTGGTTGACGGCGTGATTGAAGGAAAGGCCGATGCGGTGCTCGCGGCCAGCATCTTCCATTTTGCCGAATATACCGTGCCGGAGGCCAAGGCCTATATGGCGTCCAAGGGGATTGAAGTACGCCTTTAGGTGATTGCGGGGGTGCCTGGGTTCGCTTGCAGGACAAGCTCCCACAGCCTGTGGGTCAGCTATTGCTGCGGATCTGATTACTTTCTTTCGGGGCAGGTTCCTGCAGAGGGGTAGGCGCCGGTTGTTCACCTGCAGGACTGGCTCCTGCAGGGGGGTTGTCGTGGGAGCTTGCCCTGCAAGCGAAGGCTTACTCCTTGTTATCCAGCCGACTCAAGGCCTTCTGTGCCGAAGCTCGGTTCGCCTCAGACATAATATTCAAGCCCTTCAGCAGATTGAGTGCCTCGTACAATTGATTGTCGTTGGCGGCCAACTCGGCGCTCTCGCTGTCCAGTACAGAGCGGGACGTGCTGTTGCTCTCATTGCCGTCATCCCGACCCAAATGCCCGGCCAGATCCGCCTCTGTAACCAGTTTGTTTCCCGCCAGGCTTTCAAATTTTGCGCGATCCACAAAGATGTCGGGAATAATGCCCTGGGCCTGAATCGAGCGCCCGCTGGGGGTGTAATAGCGGGCTGTGGTCAGTTTAATGGCACTGTCTTCCGACAGCGGCAGAACCGTTTGCACCGACCCCTTGCCGAAGCTCTGGGTGCCGAGAATAATCGCGCGGCGATGATCCTGCAGTGCACCGGCAACAATTTCCGAGGCCGAGGCAGAGCCGCCATTGATCAGTACCACCAGTGGGGTGCTGTCGCCAGGGGTGTCGCTGTTGGCCATATAGCGGCTGTAGGCGTTGGGCAGGCGTCCTTCGGTGTAGACAATCAAACCGTCGCTGAGGAAGGTGTCGGCGACTTGAACCGAGGCTTGTAGCAAGCCGCCGGGGTTGTTGCGCAGATCGAGCACCAGACCGCGTAATCCACCCCGGGTTGCCTTGAGCTTTTCCAGCTCCTTGCGCAAATCCTGGCCGGTGCGGCTCTGGAACTGGGAAATGCGCAGGTAGCCATAGCCCGGCTGCAGCATTTCGCCGCGCACGCTGGCCACGGTGATAGTGTCACGGCGTAATTCCACTTCGATGGGGGCGTTTACCCCTTCACGGAGAATATTCAGGGTAATTTTGCTGCCTTTTGGGCCGCGCATCAGGGCAACGGCTTCCTGCAGGCTCATGCCTTTCACCGGCTGATTGTCGATCTGAATAATCAGGTCGCCAGGTTGGATGCCGGCACGCTGGGCGGGGGTGTCGTCGATGGGGGCAACTACTTTGACAAAGCCGTTTTCCATGCCGACTTCAATGCCCAATCCGCCAAATTCGCCGGTGGTGTGGCTTTGCAAATTGTCGAAAGAGTCGGCGTCGAGATAATCCGAATGGGGGTCGAGGCCGCTAAGCATGCCGCGAATGGCGCTTTTCAGCAGCTCTTCATCGTCCACTTCCTCAACGTAGCTGTGGCGAATCTGGTTGAATACATCGGCGAAGTTGCGCAGGGCCTGTATCGGCAGCGCGGCTTCGCGGGCAGCGGTGTCCTCAGTGCTCTCGGTCTCTGCCAATAGCGCCGGGCTGGTACAGAGCATCAGGCTGACAAACAGCGTGCGTGTTAGGTTTTGCAGCATCTACATATCCCTGAAATAAATCGGGCCAACCGTTGTGTTGGTGGCCGGAGAATTTATTGTATCCGGCTTTTGGGCCGAATGTCGCCGGAAACCAAGCCGATATGTGGTGGCTGGTGGCGGTTTCCGCTTGTTTCGTTGCTACTTTTTGCACCATTGGCTGGGGTTGGTCGGGCGCCCCTTGTGGCGGATCTCGAAATAGAGTCCCGCCTGCCGTTGCCCCCCGCTGTTACCGAGGGTGGCAATGGCCTCGCCGCCCTGCACCCAGTCGCCTTCCTGGCGCAACAGGCTCTGGTTGTGGGCGTAGAGGCTCAAATAGTCATTGCCATGATCGACAATAATCAGCAGACCTGCACCGCGCAGCCAGTCCGCGTAGACTACACGGCCATTGTGGATGCTGCGAATGGTGTCGCCTTCCTTGCCGGCTATTTGCACTCCCTGCCAGCGCAGATTACTGCCTGCTCGCCGAGCGCCAAAGCTGTTCAGCGGCTTGCCCGCCACCGGCCAGGGCATTTGACCGCGCATTTGGGTAAAGGGTCGGTAAGAGTCGGGAATCGCGATATTGGTTATTTCCCGTTCCACTGCGGCAAGGATGCTTTCCAGATCCTTGCGTTCGGTATCAAACTTTATCAGCTCGGTTTGCTGGCTGCTGAGCTCGTTGTCGAGTTTGCCGAGGGTGACGGCCCGGCGCTGTTTTTGCACGGAAAGCTGTTCATGCTGCGAGGTCAATTGACGCTGCACGGCACTGAGGGCCTCGGTCTCGGCGGTAATTTCCGGTATCAGCGTGGAGATTTCCGTCAGGGTAGCCTGGTAGCGGCGCAGTTGCTCGCTGCGCGCCTTATTGAAATAGTCGTAGTAGCTGACCAATCGTGTCAGCGATTGCGGGTCTTCCTGATTCAGCAGCATTTTCAGTTGCCGCTCGCGGCCGAGAGTGTAGGACTGGCGGATTTGTTCGGCAATCAGCCCGCGCTGGACACTTTGTTGCTGGCGTAACTCGCTCTGGCGTTTTTCGAGGGAGTTCAGTTTTTGTTGGCGGCGGTCCCGCTCAACCCGGGTTTTGTGCAGTTTGGCGGCAATCTTGCCGATTTCCTGTTCGACCTCCTGTAGCTCCTTTGCGGCGCGGCTGCGCTGGCTGCGGGTTTCGCCGATGGAAGACTTCAGTTGTTTGATTTGCCGGTCCAGGCTTTGCAGTTGGCGTCGCGCTGTGTCGCCGTCGGTGGCGTAGGCCACCGCGCTCAGCGCGGTGCACAACAGGGCGATGAGCGTGTGGCGAAGGTGTGGCAAATGGGCACTTCCTGTTGCGTGATTAGGCGGAATCTGGCGATAACCGGCGCGGCTCAGACCTCGCTTAGCAAGTTGATGCCGGTCATTTCCGCCGGTTGCTCCATGTCCAACAGGGCGAGCATGGTGGGAGCGATATCCGCCAGGCGGCCACCGCTGGCCTTCAGGCTCACCGGTTTGTCGCCGACATAGACCAGTGGCACCAGTTCGGTGGTGTGCTGGGTGTGGGCTTGCCCGGCGTCATAGTCGAGCATTTGCTCACAGTTGCCGTGGTCGGCGGTAATCAGGCAGTGGCCACCAACTTCGCGTACAGCGGCGGTTACCTGGGCCAGGCAGTCGTCAAGCGCCTCTACGGCCTTAACGGCAGCGTCAAAGACGCCGGTGTGACCCACCATGTCGCCATTGGCGTAGTTGCAGATAATGCTGTCGTACTGGCCGCTGCGAATCGCCGCTACCAGTTGCTCAGTCACCTCAGGGGCGCTCATTTCCGGCTTGAGGTCGTAGGTCGCCACATCGGGAGAGGGGATCAATTTGCGCTCCTCGCCGTCGTATAGCTCCTCGCGACCTCCGCTGAAGAAAAAGGTCACGTGGGCGTATTTTTCTGTTTCGGCGATGCGCAGTTGGCGGCGACCGCTTTTTTCCAGTAATTCGCCGAAGCTGTTTACCAACTTCTCCGGGGGATAGGCTACCGGGGCGTCGATGCTGTTGGCGTACTCTGTGGTCATCACGAACCCGGCAAGGGCCGGGCAGCGGCGGCGGGCAAAACCGTCGAAGTCCTTGTCGACGAATGCACGGGTGATTTCACGGGCGCGATCGGCGCGGAAGTTCATAAATACCACTGTATCGCCGTCGCTGATGGCGGCGTTGTCCTCGCCATCGGCCTGAATGACGCTGGCGGCGACAAACTCGTCGTTCTCGTCCCGGGCGTAGGCGGCTTCCAGAGCGGCGGTGGCGTTGTTATAGCAGTGTTCTGCCTCGGCTTCGGTCAGAAGGCGATAGGCTTTTTCGACTCGATCCCAGCGATTATCCCGGTCCATCGCGTAGTAGCGGCCTACCACGGAGGCGGTGCGGCCGCAGCCGAGTTCGGCAAACTTGGCATCGACCTTTTCCAGCGACGCCTTGGCGCTGCGCGGGGGGGTGTCGCGGCCGTCGAGGAAGGCGTGGACATAGACCTTTTTCGCGCCGCGGCGGGCGGCCAGCTCGATCATCGCCAGGATATGGTTTTCGTGGCTGTGAACGCCGCCAGGAGACAGCAGGCCGAGTATGTGTACGGCCTTGCCTGCGGCGACGGCCTTGTCGATATTTTCCACGTAGGTCGAGTTGTTGAAAAAGTCGCCGTCGGCGATCTCTTTGTCGATACGGGTAATGTTCTGATAGATGATGCGTCCGGCGCCGAGGCTCATATGGCCCACCTCGGAATTGCCCATTTGGCCATCGGGCAGGCCGACATCAAGGCCGGATCCGGAAATCAGGGTGTGGGGCGAGTGCTGCCACAGAGCGTCCCAGGTCGGAGTGTTGGCATGGTATATCGCGTTGTCCTGCGGAGCCTCGCGATAGCCGAAGCCATCGAGAATAATTAATACAACGGGGGCCTTGGACTGGGTATCTACCATGGTTGAAACCTGTTTCTGTCTGGTCTGTGAAGGCGGCGAGTCGCAGTGGCCTGAGCCTGCTGCGGCGCGCGAGAAAATCCCATTGTAACTTTTCCACTCGCCCCAAGCCACGTGCCCTGTGGTGAGAATTCCCGTTTAGCGGTGTATACTCTGGCCTTTTCGCGGGGAAGTGGTGGCAGTCTCCGGCCCGGTGCCCGCGTGTTGATTCTGTCCAGAGAGTATTCATGGAAAAGTTGATCTTATTTATCGTTGAACAGTGGATGCTGGTCGGCGCGCTGTTGAGCTGCGTTATCCTGCTGAGTTACCACGAATCCCGTCGCGCTGGCCCGGCCTTGTCGCCCCAGCAGATGGTGAGCCTGCTCAACGAGCAGAAAGCCACCGTTATCGACCTGCGTGACAAGGCCGAGTACAACAAGGGGCACATTCTCGACTCGGTTAATCTGCCCTTTGCCAAGCTGGACAAAGAGATTGACCGCGTTGCCTCCGACAAGGACAAGCCACTGGTGTTAGTGTGCAAACTCGGGCAACATTCCAGCGCTGCGGGTAAAAAACTCGCCGGTAAGGGCTATGCCAAAGTGCATCGCCTGAAGGGCGGCATCAGTGAGTGGCAAAGTATGCAAATGCCCTTGGTTAAAGGCTAGGGCGGAGAGCCGGAATTATGGCAGCAGTTAAAATCTTCACCACACGGTTTTGTCCCTTTTGTGTGCGCGCCAAACAGTTACTCGACCGCAAGGGCGTTGCCTACGACGAAACCGCGGTGGATGGCCGCAACGACCTGCGCGAGGATTTGCTCAAGCGCACAGGCCGCCGTACCGTGCCGCAGATCTGGGTGGGTGACACCCATGTTGGCGGCTGTGATGAATTGTATACCTTGGAGCGTAGTGGCCGCCTCGACGAGCTGCTGGCTGCGGATTAATTTCAATAACACATCAGGAGTCGTAAACCGACAATGGCTGAACAAGAGAACGCAACGCAGGCCCAACAACCCTCTGCGACCTTCGCCCTGCAACGTATTTATGTAAAAGACTCGTCGTTTGAGTCGCCCAGCAGCCCGGCGGTATTTGGTAAAAGCTGGAAGCCTAAAATGCATGTGGACCTCAACACCCGCAGCCAGGCCGTGGCAGACAAAACCTACGAGGTGACATTGACTGTTACCGTGACGGCCAAGCTGGAAGAAGACGAGACGGCCTTCCTGGTTGAAGTGCAGCAAGCGGGCCTGTTCGTTGCCGACGGCATTGAAGGTGAGGCGCTGCGTCAGCTGCTGGGTATCGCCTGTCCGAATATGCTGTTTCCCTATGTGCGCGAAGCGGTTGATGCCCTGGCAATCAAAGGCGGTTTCCCGGCGCTGGCACTTCAGCCGGTAAACTTTGAAGCCCTGTTCCGTCAGGCGCAAAAGCAGGCGGAAGAAAAAGCGGCGGCTGAGTCCACGACTCACTGACACCTGTCAATCTGCTATGAGCGTGGCGGCGACCGGCCTTGGCGGGTTGTCGCCCACCCACCTATGTTCCACATTGCCCTCCACGAACCACAAATTGCACCCAACACCGGCAATATTATTCGCCTGGTTGCCAATAACGGCTGTCACCTGCACTTGATTGAGCCTCTGGGCTTTGATCTTGAAGAAAAGAAACTACGCAGAGCGGGGTTGGATTATGCGGATATGGCCAGGGTCAGCAGGTACTCTGACTATGGAGCTTTTTTAGCCGCAATGGGTGAGCGCCGCATCTATGCGCTTACAACGAAGGGCCATCGGAACTATGCCGATGTGGCCTACCAGCCGGATGATGTGTTGCTGTTCGGTTCGGAGACTGCGGGCCTGCCCCAGTCTATTCGCGATGAACTAGGCGCTGAGCAATGCCTGCGGGTGCCGATGATGACGGGAGCGCGCAGCCTGAATTTATCGAACACCGTGGCCCTGGTGAGTTACGAAGCGTGGCGACAGCAGGGATTTGGCGGGGCGAGCTAGATCGAAAGCAACGCGTCATTTGGTTATCGCGCTTGATAGGAAGAGCGCCAGCCCCAAAGCTAATCTAGCGTCTAGCGTCTAGCGTCTAGCGTCTAGCGTCTAGCGTCTAGCGTCTAGCCTTCAATCCTCGTCGTCACCGCCCATGCCCAGTTCCTTGATTTTCCGGGTCAGGGTATTGCGTCCCCAGCCCAGCAAATTCGACGCATCCCGACGGCGACCGTGGGTGTGGCGAAGGGCGGCTTCGATCATGATTTTCTCAAACTGGGGCACGGCGCGATCCAGCAGCTTGTCCTTGCCCAGCATCAGCTCCTGATCGGCCCAGCGGCGCAGATTGTCCTGCCAGTTCGATGCGGGGGCCGCTTCGCCCTGTGGTCGCTCGAGCAGCTCGGGGGGCAGGTCGTCGATATGAATTTCCCGGCCGGAAGCCATTACCGTCAGCCAGCGACAGGTATTCTCCAGTTGACGAACATTGCCGGGCCAGTCCAGCTGGCAAAGGAATTCTTCGGTTTCCGGGCGCAGGCGCTTGGGTTCGACATTCAATTCACTGCCCGCCATGGTGAAGAAGTGCTGCATCAGCTTGGGAATGTCCTCCCGGCGCTCGGCCAGCTTGGGCAGATGAATGCGGATGACGTTCAGCCGGTGGAACAAATCCTCGCGGAAGGTATTGTTCTGCACCAGTTTTTCCAGGTTCTGGTGGGTGGCGGCGATAATCCGTACATCGACCTTTACCGGGGTGTGTCCGCCCACGCGATAGAATTCGCTGTCGGCCAATACCCGCAGCAGGCGGGTTTGGGTGTCGGCGGGCATGTCGCCGATTTCATCGAGAAACAGGGTGCCGCCATTTGCCTGCTCAAAGCGGCCGCGGCGCTGGGCGCTGGCCCCGGTGAAGGCGCCTTTTTCGTGGCCGAACAGTTCTGACTCCATAAGGTCCTTGGGAATGGCAGCCATATTCAGCGCAATAAAGGGCTTGGTAGCGCGCGGGCTGTGACGGTGAAGGGCCTGGGCGACGAGTTCTTTACCGGTGCCCGATTCGCCGTTAATCAATACGGTGATATTGGATTGGCTGAGGCGACCAATGGCGCGAAACACTTCCTGCATCGCAGGGGCTTCGCCGATAATCTCGGTGGTCTCCAGCGGCGGTTCGTCGGGCAGGACACTGCGGTTCTTGTTGGCGTGCTGGAGGGCGCGCTGGGTGGTGGCCAATACCTCGTCCACATCAAAGGGCTTGGGCAGGTACTCAAAGGCACCCCCCTGGTAGGAGGCAACCGCGCTGTCCAGGTCGGAGTGGGCGGTGGTGATAATAACGGGCAGCCCGGGGTGGATTTCGGTGATCCGCGACAGCAGCTTAAGGCCGTCGATGCCGGGCATGCGAATATCGCTGATGACCGCATCGGGAACGCCGGTTTCCAGCTGGGCCAGCAAGGCGTCGCCGTTTTCAAAGCTGCGGGTAACGATGCCCGCCTGATTCAGCGCCTTTTCCAGCACCCAGCGGATTGATCGGTCGTCGTCTGCAATCCATACAGCATTGCTTTGCGTCATTGCTTTAACTCCACGGGTATAAAGAGAGAGAACTGGGTGCACCCGGGTTCGCTCTGGCATTCAATAAGGCCACGGTGGTGGTTGAGTATCGACTGGGCAATAGACAGGCCCAGTCCGGAACCGTCGGCGCGGCCACTGATCATTGGCAGGAAAATCGACGGCAGCAGTTCGCTGGGTATGCCGGGGCCGTTGTCGATAATGTCGACCCGGCACACCAGTCGGTGGCGGTGAGAGCCGATGGTGAACTGGCGCAGTGTTCGACTGCGCAGGGTAATAATGGGATCGCTGTGATGGGTGGATTCCAGCAATGCCTGCTGGGCATTGCGCATAATATTCAAAAACGCCTGAATCAGTTGCTCGCGATCGCCAAAGATATCGGGAATGCTGGGGTCGTAGTCGCGAATAATTTGCAGGCGGCCCTGGGATTCAACGTCGATAAGCTGGCGCACTCGCTCCAGTACCTCGTGAATATTGGTCGCGCATTTTTCCGGCACTTTGTGGGGGCCGAGCATATTGTCGACCAGGTTACGCAGGCGGTCGGCCTCTTCAATGATGATATTGGTGTAATCGTGCAGGCGGGGCTCGTCCAGCTCCCTTGCCAGCAGCTGTGCGGCGCCGCGCAGACCGCCCAGAGGGTTTTTGACTTCGTGGGCAATACCGCGAATCAGCGCCTGGCTATTTTGCTGAGAGGACAGCAGGCCCTCTTCCCGGCTTATGCGCAGCAAACGATCCAATGGCTGAAGTTCAATAATCAACGAGGTGCGCGGGTGCTCGATTACCGGAGTCACGGCGTAGTCAACGGTGATTTCCCGTCCGGAGCGCAAGGTCAGCACGGTTTCGCGCTTGGTGTAGGCCTCGCGCTTGTTGATGGCGTCGAGTAATTTAACCAGGGTGTCTTCGTCTTCGTGGAACAGCTTGGTGATCGCCTCACCATGTATGCGTTGGTCGGAAACAGCCAGCAACGACTCGGCCGCGGGGTTGATGTAACTCACCGTCAAATTGGGCTCGACCAGCAAGATCGCTGTCTTGAGGTTGTCGAGTATGTGGTGGTGAAGATTATTTGGGGGCATACCGTCGCCGTATCCGTCGTTATAGCTTGCTTGGAAGCAATTTCCAGGCCAGTCCATTTGCTTGTGGGGAGCCAGTGCTAGTGGGTTGAAATTACTGGATTCGTAGCCGTAGTCCCATTGTGGTGCGAGCTAAAGAATGGCGCCGTGCCACATATCGGGTCGAGACAGATTTCATTATACGCGCTAATGCACCAAAGTGGCGCATATGGCTGCCGGGTGGTGCGGCCTGTGACTTATGGTGGCACAGGCGTTTGATTGTCGTCCGAAGGCCGGGGTTCAGCGGTTATTTGGCCAGTGAACTACGATGTTGACGGTATGTGAGCTGATCAGTCTGTCGTTGCTGGTATACAGGCTGGCGTTGATCTGGTGGGGGCCGCGCTGCATCAGCGGTATTCTGAGGCTGGTTTGGCCGCCGCGCTGGACGACTTTGCCGTCAATGGAAAATACGACGATCTGGCCCGATATCAGCGGGCTTTCGGTGCTGGCGGTGACGGTGATGGGAATGCGGCCATTGGGGAAGACCTGGCCGTCCCGTGGAAAGGTGACGGTAATTCGATTGTCCATCATCGCCGGTTCAGGGGTGTCTGAGAAGGTTTGTCGCTCCCGTGGAGCGATGGCGGGGGTGGCGTTTACCTCGGGCAGGTCGATGGTTTCGCTGCCGGGAAAGGGGCTGTCGCTGTAAATGGTGTTGCCGCGTTTGTCCTTGCCTTTGTAAATCTCGCTGGTGGCGGCGCCGGTCGCCAGAGTCAGGCAGAGTAAAATCGTCAGTCTTAACATGTTGAGCCCTTGTGTGTGTCCTCCATGTTGCGACGGGAGGAGCCCTGGGGCAAGAGGCAGAAGGTTATTTTCATTGTCGGGGTCTGTCCCCGCTTGTGGCAGGCAAAAAAAAGCCCGCCGAAGCGGGCTTTTCGATAAGGCCTGGGCCTTACACGCTGTAGTACATGTCGAACTCAACAGGGTGAGTTGTCATGTTCAGGCGCTCGATTTCCTGTGATTTCAGGGCGATATAGCCGTCGATCATGTCGTCGTCGAATACGCCGCCAGCGGTCAGGAAGGCACGGTCTGCATCCAGGGCCTGCAGGGCCTGCTCGAGGCTTGACGCTACAGTCGGGATGTTGGCCGCTTCTTCTGCGGGCAGGTCGTACAGATCCTTGTCAGCAGCATCGCCGGGGTGGATCTTGTTCTGAATGCCGTCCAGGCCAGCCATCAGCAGGGCTGCGAAAGCCAGGTATGGGTTGGCAGAAGGGTCGGGGAAGCGAACTTCTACGCGACGTGCCTTCGGGTTGGAGATGAACGGAATACGGATTGACGCAGAGCGGTTACGCGCTGAGTAAGCCAGCATTACGGGAGCTTCAAAGCCGGGAACCAGACGCTTGTACGAGTTGGTAGAGGCGTTGGTGAAGGCGTTGATGGCGCGAGCGTGCTTGATGATACCGCCGATGTAGTACAGGGCAGTTTCAGACAGGCCGCCGTAAACGTCACCGGTGAACAGGTTCTGGCCGTCTTTGCTCAGAGACATGTGTACGTGCATGCCGCTGCCGTTGTCGCCAACGATGGGTTTGGGCATGAAGGTTGCGGTTTTGCCGTAGGCGTGAGCAACGTTGTGTACGCAGTACTTGAGGATCTGTACTTCGTCAGCTTTGGCAACAGCAGAGTTGGGGCCAACACCGATTTCACACTGGCCGGCAGTACCCACTTCGTGGTGGTGTACTTCAACTTCCAGGCCCATGTCGGTCATGGCGTTACACATGGCGGCACGCAGGTCGTGCAGGCTGTCGACCGGAGGAACGGGGAAGTAGCCGCCTTTAACGCCGGGGCGGTGACCAATGTTGCCTTCTTCGAAGTTGTTGCCGGAAACCCAGGCGGCTTCGTCAGAAGAAATCGCGTAGCTCGCGCCTTCCATTGCGACTTTCCACTTCACGTCGTCAAATACGAAGAACTCGGGCTCGGGTCCGAACAGGGCGCCGTCGGCAATGCCGGTTGAGCGCATGTAGTCTTCAGCGCGCTGGGCAATAGAGCGTGGGTCGCGGTTGTAGCCTTGCATGGTTGAAGGCTCAACGATGCCGCAGCGGATGATGATTGTGGGCTCGTCGGTGAATGGGTCCAGAACGGAGGCAGAATCATCTGGCATGAGAACCATGTCTGATTCGTTAATGCCTTTCCAGCCAGCAATGGATGAGCCGTCGAACATTTTGCCGTCTTCAAAGAAGCCAGCGTCGATCTCGCCCACCGGCATGGTGACGTGCTGCTCTTTACCTTTTGTGTCGGTGAAGCGCAGGTCGGCCCACTTCACGTCGTTGTCGGCGATTAACTTCAGAGTGTTCTCTGACATTCTTAACATCCTCCAATTATAGAGTCTTGTAGTCGATTTCGGCGGGGCCGAAGGGTGAAACGATTATAGGTATATTGCAGTGAGACGCAAAGCGCCATCTGCCTTGAACACTTATAAACATCAGATTCGTTGGTGGGCCGCTAATGGGCGCACCACAGTTGCGGAGGTTGATAAGGCAATAACTGTGCCACTAATAAGTGCCGTTTGGGTGCTTGGAGAGGTTGAAAAACAACCAAAATGCACAAAAAACACCCGCGCCCATCAGTGGTGCGCACTTTAATGGTGCGGTCGTGCCTCAGTATGGTGCGGCAAAGGGTGGCTGAATAGCGCGGCTTGAGCCGTTATACTTACGCGTCAGCACCTAATGCGGTATCACCATGAAATTTCTCGTTAAGCTTTTCCCCGAAATCATCATTAAAAGCAAGCCGGTTCGCAAAAAGTTTATTAAGCAGTTGCGGGATAATCTGCGCAAACTCCTGCTGCCGATCGACCCCGATATCAACATTATTCGCGAATGGGATCGTATTACGGTGGAGACTGCGCTGACTGACGAGGCAGCGCACCGCGGAATATTAACCGTGTTGTGCAACACCCCCGGGATCGCCAATGTGGCGGAGGTGGCGGAATATCCGTTGGTCGATGTGCACGATATCTACGAAAAAACCCGCGATGCCCTCGGTGACAGCCTGCGCGGCAAAAGTTTCGCCGTGCGCTGCAAGCGCACCGGGCAGCACGATTTCAACTCCGGGGAAGTGGAGCGCTATGTAGGTGGTGGTCTGAACCAGTTCAGCGAAACCGGCGGAGTGAAATTGAAAAACCCCGATGTGACGGTGCGTCTGGAGGTGCGTCACGGGCAGTTCTCGCTGCTGAAGCGCCGCCACGAGGGTTTGGGAGGCTTTCCGATTGGCACGGTCGATTCTGTGGTTAGTCTGATCTCCGGCGGCTTCGACTCTACGGTGTCCAGTTACATGGTGATGAAGCGGGGGATGCGCACCCATTTTTGCTTTTTCAACCTTGGCGGGCGTGAACACGAGGTGGGTGTGAAGGAGGTGGCCCTGTACCTGTGGCTGAAATATGGCGCTTCCCACCGGGTGAAATTTATCACCGTGCCCTTTGAGAACGTGGTGGCGGAAATCCTCAAGAATGTTGAAAACTCCCAGATGGGGGTGATCCTCAAGCGCATGATGTTGCGCGCGGCGTCAGAGGTGGCGGCAAACCTCGAATCCCCGGCGCTGGTCACCGGCGAAGCCGTCGCCCAGGTCAGCAGTCAGACTTTGATTAATCTGTCGGTGATCGACCAGGTGACCGACACTCTGGTGTTGCGCCCGCTGATTACCGCGGACAAGCTGGATATTATCAACACCGCTGCACGTATTGGCACGGAGGAGTTCGCTGCCAATATGCCGGAATACTGCGGGGTGATATCGGTTAAGCCGACCACTCGCGCGAAGCCGGAAAAAATCGCCGAACAGGAAGGCAACTTTGATTTTGCGGTGCTGGAGCGGGCCATCGCCAGTGCCCGTTACACCAATATTGATGCCCTGGCCGATGAAGAACAGACCGTGGTTGATGTTGAGGTATTGCCCATTCCCCTTGCCGAAGCGGTGATTCTGGATGTGCGCCACCCCGATGAAATCGAGCGCAAGCCGCTGCAGCTGGATCGCAACGAGGTACGGGAAATGCCCTTCTATGAATTGCACCGCCGATTTGCGGAGTTGGATCAGGGGGTAAATTACCAGCTGTATTGCGACAAGGGGGTGATGAGCCGCTTGCACGCGGCGCATCTGGTTGAGCAGGGTTTCGCCAATGTGAAAGTCTATCGCCCCGGCTGAAGCCGGGGTGGGCCGGTGGAGGGCGCTCAGGGCTTGCCGAAGTTCAGGTTATAAATCTTGAAGCGCTCGTCTTCGACGGTCAGGGTGGCGGTCATAATGGCATCGCCGCCGCTGAAATGAATCAGCGCGCTGTAGCTCAGGCGCGGCGCGTCGGCAAACAGTGACAGGGCGCCGCTGAGTCGGGAAAAGCGCAGTTCTTCCATGCTTTGGTAGCTGCCCAGGTAGCGGTACTCTTCGGTCAGCGAATGTAATTGGGCGTCGCTGACATGCAGTAATGTCTCCCGTGCGAGCTCGCCTTTCAGGCTGGCAGGCTGCCAGTCGGAGATGCGCGAGAGTGCGCCATTCAGAAATTTCCGGGCATTGTCAGCGTAGTGATCTTCCACTTCGCCGCTGTAGTAGTACAGGCTGCCGAACAGTATCAGGCCGCTGAGAATAAACAGTCGTAAAGCCGAGTTGCGCAAGGGGGTGAATCTCCAGGTTAGGACAAGGGGCTATAGTTCGAGCAGGCCGAGGCTGTTGAGGAACACCGCGATAATACCCAGTGGCGCAACATAACGCAGCACTACTCGCCACATTCGGTAAAGCTGGCCCCCGGCCATGCCGCTTTCGGTCAGTACCCGCTTGTCTGGCAGTACCCAGCCAACAAAGATGGCGATAAACAGCCCGCCCAGCGGTAACAGGATGTTGGCGGTAATGTAGTCCAGAGCGTTGAAAACATCTCCGTCGACAATGCTTGCGACGCCCCCCAGCCAGGCGACAAAGGCCAGTCCCAGCGTCGACACGACCCGCTTGATGCCGCGTTTTTCCAGCCAGGCTACACCCGGTTCAATCAATGAGATGGACGAGCTGAGGGCGGCGATCGACACTAGGGTAAAAAACAGGGTGCCGAAGAACAGGCCGCCGCTCATATTGGAAAAGGCGATGGGCAGGGTGACGAACATCAGCCCTGGCCCTTGGCCGGGCGTCAGGTCGTTGGCAAACACCAATGGGAACATGGCCATGCCCGCCAGCAGTGCAATAATGGTATCCAGCGCGGCGATGGTGATAACGGTTTTGCCGATCGAGGCATTGCCGGGGAAATACGCGCCATAGGCCATGATGGCGCCCATGCCCAGGCTCAGGGTGAAGAAGGCGTGGCCCATTGCCACCAGTATGGCCTCGCCATTCAGGCGGCTGAAGTCGGTGTCGAACATAAAGTGCAGGCCGGCGGCGAAGTCGCCATAGACCGCGCTGTAGCCCACCAGCAACAAGAGAAAGGCGAACAGCATCGGCATAAGAATATCCACCGCCTTGCCGATGCCCTTGGTGACTCCCGCTGCGACGACTCCGGCAGTAAGCAGGGTGAACACCGTGTGCCAGCCAAGCTGCCCCGGCCTGCTGTCCAGCAAGTTGGCAAAATTGGCCTCGATGTCGCCAGCGCTGGCCTTGTGATAATTGCCAGTGAGACTTTGGGCCACGTAGTCCAGTGCCCAGCCGGCGACAACGCTGTAAAACATCATGATCATCAGGCCGGCGATCATGCCCATGCCGCCGATAATGCCCCACCACGGGGTGGCGCCTGCCTCGGTGGCCAGATTGCGCATGGCGGTGGCGGGGTCGCTGCGACCGGCACGGCCACTCATGACCTCGGCGATCATGACCGGAATGCCAATCAGCAGAATGCAGGCCAGATAAGCAATAACGAAGGCGCCGCCGCCATATTCACCGGTGATATAGGGGAACTTCCAAATGTTGCCAAGGCCTACTGCGGAGCCAGTTGCGGCAAAAATAAAGGTCCAGCGCGATTTCCACATCGTGCCGGCGGGCGCGCCGGGGCCATTCGTCATAGCTTTATCCAAGTCGGGGAGCGGTGTATGGCCTTGATTGTAGCGGGAAAGCTGCAGGTGCCCAAGTCGGCGGCGGCCTGCGGCGGGGAATAAACCACGGGAAAAAGTCCCACTTCCCGGGTATTGCTGCTATTGCGACGGCCGCTGGTGTATACTGCGCGCCCAAATTTCTCCGACGACGACCTTTCCCATGATTGATAATTTGCGCAATATCGCGATCATTGCCCACGTTGACCACGGCAAAACGACCCTGGTTGATAAACTGTTAAGCCAGTCGGGCACACTCGACCGCCGCAACCAGGATGCGGAGCGCATCATGGACTCCAACGATCAGGAGAAAGAGCGCGGTATCACCATCCTGGCCAAAAACACAGCCATTCGCTGGAACGACTACCGGATCAATATCGTAGACACCCCGGGACACGCCGACTTCGGTGGCGAAGTCGAACGGGTACTGTCGATGGTAGACAGCGTGCTGCTGCTGGTGGATGCGGTTGACGGCCCCATGCCGCAGACCCGCTTCGTGACCTCCAAGGCCTTTGAGCGCGGTCTCAAGCCCATTTTGGTGGTTAACAAGGTCGATCGTCCCGGCTCGCGTCCTGACTGGGTTATCGACCAGGTGTTTGACCTGTTCGACCGCCTCGGTGCTACCGATGAGCAATTGGACTTCCCCATCATTTACGCTTCTGCATTGAACGGCGTTGCCGGGCCTGAAGCGGATCAGCTGGCCGACGATATGACCCCGCTGTTCCAGATGATTGTTGATCGCGTGCCGGTACCGGCAGTCGATGTCGATGGCCCTCTGCAGATGCAGGTGTCAGCCCTGGACTACAACAGCTATGTCGGTGTTATCGGTGTTGGTCGTATTACCCGCGGCACCATGAGACCCAACGAGCAAGTCGTTGTCGTCGGTGCCGATGGCAAGCAGCGTAAAGGTCGCGTACTGACCGTAATGGGTTACCACGGTCTGGAGCGAGTTGAAGTCGAGAAGGCCCAGGCGGGTGATATCGTCTGTATCACCGGTATTGAAGGGCTGAACATTTCCGACACCCTGTGCTCACCCACTACACCGGAGGCACTGCCGCCGTTGACCGTAGATGAGCCCACTGTAAGCATGACCTTCCAGGTAAACGACTCACCCTTCGCCGGTCTGGAAGGAAAGTACATCACCACCCGTAATATCAAGGACCGTCTCGAGCAGGAGCTGATTCACAACGTGGCACTGCGGGTTGAGCCGGGCGATACCCCCGATAAGTTCAAGGTGTCTGGTCGCGGCGAGCTGCACCTGTCGGTATTGATTGAAACCATGCGTCGCGAAGGCTTTGAGCTGGGTGTGTCCCGCCCGGAAGTCGTGCAGAAAGAAATCGACGGCGTGGTGATGGAGCCATACGAGCAGGTTGTTATTGACGTTGAAGAGCAGCACCAGGGCTCAATCATGGAAGAAATGGGCCTGCGCAAGGCCGAGCTGACCAATATGGAGCCCGACGGCAAAGGTCGCGTCAAACTGGAATTCATGGCGCCGGCACGTGGCCTGATCGGTTTCCGTGGCCAGTTCCTGACCATGACCTCCGGCAGCGGTATTATGACCACCGTCTTCGATCACTACGGTGAAGTGAAGGGCGGCCAGATGGCCAAGCGCCAGAACGGCGTAATGGTGTCTATGGTCAAGGGCAAGACCCTGAGCTATGGCCTGTTCAACCTGCAGGATCGCGGTCGCCTGTTCCTAGGGCACGCCGAGGAAATCTACGAAGGTCAGATCATAGGTCTGCACAGCCGTGGTAACGACCTGGTGGTGAACGCCACCAAGGGCAAGCAGCTTACCAACGTTCGCGCCTCCGGCACCGACGAAGCACTGACGCTCACACCTCCGGTTCGCCACACGCTGGAACAGGCACTGGAATTCATCGAAGATGATGAGCTGGTGGAAGTGACGCCCAAGAGCATTCGTCTGCGCAAGAAATTGCTTACCGAGAACGAGCGCAAGCGCGCGTCCAAGTAAAAGCTACAAGCGGCGCCCGGCAATCGGGCGTCTTCAGTCGATGACGGCAGCCCGTCATCGACTGCGCTACACTAATAGAAGGTTGTTCCTTCAGCATTAGGATGGCGCTGTCTATGTTAACCCTTTACCCCGATATCAAGCCCTACCAGACCCACCGTCTTTCGGTGCAGGCTCCCCATGAGCTGTATATCGAAGAAGCGGGTAATCCCGAGGGAATTCCGGTGCTGTTTCTGCACGGCGGTCCCGGTGGCGGCTGCGCTCCCCGCTCCCGTTGTTTTTTCGATCCCGAGCGCTACCGCATCATCCTGTTCGACCAGCGCGGCTGTGGTCGCTCTACACCCCATGCCTGCCTGGAGGGCAATAACACCGAGGCGCTGGTGGCTGATATCGAGGCCATTCGCGCCTACCTGAATATTCCGCAATGGATGCTGTTTGGTGGTTCTTGGGGGGCAACTCTGAGTCTGATTTATGCCCAGCATCACCCCCGTCAGGTGTTGGCGATAATTTTGCGCGGAGTATTTTTGTGCCGGCAACGGGACCTCGACTGGTTTTACAGCGAGGGTGGCGCCAGTCGTATCTTTCCCGATTACTGGCGGGAGTTCGACGAGCACGCCTGTCGTCGTGGCGACGAAAGCTGGATCGAGGCCTATCATCGACAGCTCCACGGCAATAACGAACTGGCAAAAATGTCGGCGGCAAAGGCCTGGTGTTTGTGGGAGGCGCGCTGCTCGACACTGCGCCCCAATCACGATATCGAGGCTGACATGATCAGCACCCACGGGGCGATCGCCATGTCCCATATTGAAAATCACTTCTTTCGCGACGACGATTTCCTCAAGAACTACAGCGTTCTCGATAATATGGCCACTATTGAAGATATTCCCGGCATTATTGTGCACGGCCGTTACGATATGATCTGCCCGCTGGACAATGCCCAGGCACTGCACGAGCGCTGGCCGGTGTCGGAGCTGTTGATCGTGCGTGACGCCGGCCACTCCGCATTTGAGCCGGGTATCACCGACGCCTTGGTCAAGGCGACAGAGGAAATTGCCAATGTACTCGAAGGGCAGTTTTCTGGCGAGGGCGCTTAGGGGACAATAGCGCCTTTTCGAGTTTCAGGTAAAACTATGAAAGCACTGCTGCAACGGGTTCGCCATGCTCGGGTAGAGGTTGAAGGCCGCTGTGTCGGCGAAATTGAACAGGGTTTGTTGGTCTTTCTCGGCGTAGAGCAGGGCGATAACGAAGCCGGACTGGAGCGCTTGCTGGAGCGGGTGCTTAACTACCGGGTATTTGCCGACGAGGCGGGGCGAATGAATCTTTCTGTGCGGGATATTGCCGGTGGTGTGTTGCTGGTCTCCCAATTCACCCTCGCCGCAGATACCCGAAAGGGTCGCCGTCCCGGCTTTTCCACCGCGGCGGAACCCGCCGTTGCCGAGGCGCTATACCAGCGCGGGGTGGCGATGCTAAACGCCCACCACAGCCCGGTGGCCACCGGTGAATTCGGTGCCGATATGCAAATCAGTCTGCTGAACGATGGCCCCGTTACGTTTTTGCTGGAGCAATAACGCCACAGGACAGCCCTCCGCTGACAGAGTTCCGCGGAAAATCGAAACTGTAAAATCTTTCACAAACCACCTGTGGAACAGGAACCAAGACGTTGTCGCCAGTCTAATCGGTCATCACTTTGTGAACAAAAGAGGATGGCCAAATGAAGAAAATCAATACAGCGATGACCCTGACGGCAGCGGCTCTGGCAATGAGTTTAAGTGCGCCGCTAATGGCCAAGGAATTCAGCTACACCTACGCCGAGTTAGGGGTTGCTGACGTTGAAACCGGTAATAACGATGGTGACTTGTTCTACGGCGGCGGTTCGCTGGCGCTGGATCGCAACGTATTTATTCGCGGCTCACTGGGCTTTCTCGACTACGAACCCGGTGAATACGATGTCGTAAGCCTGGGTGTGGGTACGCCGATGAACCTGTCGCCCACCTCCGACCTCGTGCTGGCGTTGGACTACGCCTTCGCCGACCCCGACAAGGGTGATAACGACATCGACACCCTGACCGCCAGCGCGACCTCCCGCACCTGGTTGACCAATAACCTCGAGGGTAACCTCAGTGCGGGTCTGGCCCACCAGGAATCTGACTTTGGCGACGACAGTGGCGCTATCGTGGGCGCAGGGCTGCGTCTGTATGTCGCGCCGCAGATCTCCGTTGCTGCCAACATCAGTCGCAGCTTCGTGGGCGACCTGGACACCGATAGCATCGGCGTAAGCGGTCGCGTACAGTTCTAAGCCTGCTTTTGCAGTGGTAGCCCCGCTATAGAAAAGCCCCGCACTGGCGACAGCGCGAGGCTTTTTTGGTTCAGGAAGGGGGCGACCACTCAGGCATGAATATTAATAAGTATGGTATAACTTAACGCCAATCTTTGGTGTTTATGCTTGGCTCCGATCAGATTACTCTATAGAACTGCCTGCATGGGCACCGCTAAATGAGATTTTTCCAAGGAAAGGTATGTACTACGAAAATGGGAAATATCGGTTAAGTGATGATCGAGGTGACGTAGAGCTTGATGTAGTCGAAGCGCTTTTAAGGTCATCATATTGGGCGAGCGAAAGAAGCCTGGAGACGATGAGAGTCTCCATTGCTAACAGTGTGTGCTTTTCACTTTTTTGTGGTGACGCTCAGGTTGGCTTTGCCAGGGTCGTCACCGATTTTGCTTCAGTGGCCTATATTGCTGATTTAATAATCCACCCCGGCCACCGTGCCCTAGGCTTGGGAACCTGGATGTTCGGTGTTATCGTCAATGACCCGCGTTGGTGTTCAAAATTTCAATTCCTGGCAACGGATGACGCTCACGGCCTGTATGAAAAATTCGGTTTTTCAGGCAGCACTAAAATAGGATAAGACTGAGTACATCCGTTTTTACCCCGCCACCGGCCGCCTCATAGCCGCTCGCACCTCACTGGGTGATCTGGCGTAGTAAGCCTGATACGCCCGATAGAAGTTATTCGAATGTTGGTAGCCCAGCTGATAGGCGATGGCTTTCAGTGGCATATTGGTTGCGGTGAGGTACTGGGTCGCCATTTCCATGCGCACTTGCAGGCATATCTGCCGAAAGCTGCAGTCGGCTTCAGCGAGGCTGCGGCGCAAGCTGCGTGTTGTCAGGCCGAGTTGTTGGGCTGTTCCAGTCAGTGAGAAGCGACAGATATTCGGGTGTTCCACCAGCGCCCGCTTCACTCGGGCGGCTATGCCGTGTCCCCGATAGTCTTCACCCAATAGTTGTTTCAGTTCAGCGGAGCAGATGCGAATCATCTCACTGTTGCCGCTGGGAATCGCCTGCTGGCTCCAGGCATCGGGGTAGGCCAGTACATTGTGGGCCTGATTGAACAGCACCGGACAGCCGAACAGTTCCCGATACATATCAGCACAGGAGGGTGCGGGGTAGGTAAAGGTGACGTGGCTGGGCACTGCGGCGCGCCCGGTGGGGAGTATCGCCTGAATGCAGCGCCATACCGCCAGCACGCTCATTTCCAGCAGGGCTTCCCGGTAGGGGTGGGCATCGTGGACGACGCTGAATACGGTGCGGACCAGGTCGCCACCAATTGACTGTTTGGTGCGCAGCAGATACTGGGAGGAATTCAAGGCGTGGCTGGTGAGCTTGGCAGCGTGTTCAATGGTGGGGGCGGTCAGTACGGCGTAACCGAGCAAGCCCGAGTCGGTCAGCTGGGCGCGGTCGCCAATTTGCAGGGTGATGTCGGGAATGGCGCTCTGGCGCAGTTGGGTGGCCGCCCGGAGAAAGGCGTACATGGCGTCGTGGTGGTAGCCGTCAGACCAGTCGCTGAGAATTTCGCACTCCACCGCGAGGGCCTGGCGGTCTATTTCCGGGTAGCGGGCCTGTAGTATTTCCCTCAGCATCGCCAGTCGGCGTTTGCCGATATGCTCTAACTGGAACAGTTGCATTGTGACCTCATCGACATTCGGGTCGTGGCGGACACTAATGATAGTGGTCTTTGGTCACTAATGATAGCGATATTCCCCGGGCGACACCATTTTGCTGGTAGGCTATCAGCCACGGTATCACGGATGCGGGCGGCTCGCGGCGAGCAGCCACCGCGGCATTCGATAAAACTAATAAATAAAGGAAGCCATCATGAGAACTCCGACAGTCTGCGGCGAATACCTTGATAACCTGTTGCAATACATTTATGGACAGGGCGTGAGCCCTTCGGCCCTGCGCAAGGTGATGCGACTGACTCCCGAGGACCATGTTAGCGAGCAAGGGCGATTTCCGCTGCGCTTATTCGAGATGACTCTGGATGCAGGCAGCCTGTTGCTCGACGACTATTATCTGGGTGCCCACGCGGGAGCCCAGGCGTCTCGCCAGGCCTGGGGCATGGTAAATTATCTGGGCATGAGTGCCCCGGATACCCGCGGTGCGGTGAATGCGGTGGTGGAGTTTTCGCGGTTGCTGGTGGACCACGGCGATGTACGCTTTGTCGAGCGCGAGGGGGAAACCGCGGTATTAACCTGGGATATTCCCCTTCGGCAGATGCCCTCGCGCCATGTCGTCGAATTCTTCTTTGCCAGTTGGTATCGGGTGAACAAGTCGATGCTGGATCGCTGGTGTAGCAAGCGGGAAATCCATTTTGCTCACGCCGGGCCGGCAGATTGCAGTGAAATCGAGCGCATTATCGAGGCGCCGGTGCACTATGGTAGCGATGCCAACTACGTTGAGTTCGACAGCCACTTCCTCGATAGACCGGTGCGCTTTCCCCACGAGGCGATTTACTCGTCACTGCTACAGGCCGCGCGTTTTGATCTGGCCAAGTTACAGATGGAAGACCGGGTCATTCGCGATGTGCTCGACTGCATTGTGCGTCAGCTTCGCGAGGGCGTGCCCAAACTGGAGGACGTCGCGGCCGAGTTGGGATTGGCGCCGCGTACCCTACAGCGGCGACTGAATCACACCAATACCAACTTCAAAAGCCTCGTCGATGAAGCGCGCAAGGAGCGCTCAAGAAATTTGATCTGTGACTATGAGCTGGGTCTGCTCGATATATCCGCCGAGCTGGGGTTCAGCGATCAAAGTGCCTTCCAGAAAGCCTTCAAACGCTGGTTTGGCCAGGCCCCGGGCCTTTATCGTTCGCAGATGCAGTCGGTGTCGATGTAACACCCAGCACTTTTACAGAGTACGGTCGGCTGAGTTGGTTTGTCAGGTTTTGGAAAAAGTGTGGGGCGGCACTGGTGCGCGGGCTTTAGAGAACAATCCCTGGCATTTTCAGCCTATCCTCTGATCTCATAACAAAACAGAATAAATGCTATTACCAGCAAGCTCAGAATCCCAGGGAGACAATCAATGATTCACCAAGTAAAGGCCCCTTCGCCGGGCTGGCGAGAGAGCACATTGGCTCTTGCGCTGGCAATTGCCGCGCCAGTCGGTATCGCTCAGGAATCCGGTATGCGTCAGTTGGAGGAGGTTGTGGTGACGGCCCAGCGGCGTTCCGAAAGCATGCAGGATGTTCCGGTGGCGGTCACCGCTGCCACTGAAGAAGATATGGCCTATGCACAGGTAGACAGTGTTGGCAATATTCAGGCGATCTCTCCCAGTATCAAATTTGACGTGACGAACAGTGCAGCGAATAGCGCGAATATCTTCATTCGCGGCATTGGCACAGTCGGTAACAATCGCAGCTTCGAGGGTGCGGTAGGGGTGTTTTTTGATGGTGTTTATCGCACCCGCGCCGGGCAGGCGATGCAGAACTGGCTGGATATCGAAAGCCTCCAGGTGCTGCGCGGTCCCCAGGGCACACTGTTTGGTAAAAACACCTCGGCGGGTGCGCTGATTATCAACAGTAAAGCGCCAACGCTGGATGGCTCAGGGGGCAGCTTTGAGCTTACCGCGGGGAACTACGGCAAGGAAATGGTGCGGGTTAGCTATAATCAGGTTATCAGCGACTCCTCGGCGATTCGACTCGCCGGGCTTTACGGTAACAAAGAAGGCTTTATCGAAAACGCCAATGGCGGTGACTACAACGACAGCCATCCCCGTGCATTGAAGTTTCAGTTTCTCACTGAGCTGTCCGACGATCTCACCCTGAGGGTGATCGCCGATTGGTCGGGGGAAGAGGCCAATTGCTGCTACGGCCAGATTGACGATGTCGATGGCCCCATGCAGGACTATATCGACCAGTTAACCGTTGATAATGGCCACACCCTGCCCTCCAAGGACTTTGACGATTACCAGCAGGTGTTGAGTAACGATACCGATCAGTCGGTGGCTGATCAGGGTATTCAGATGAATATCGACTGGGTGCTGGAGTCTGGTCTCATACTTGGCTCGGTCACCTCCTATCGCGAGTGGAGCATTGAACAGATTGGTATGGACGCCGACTTCAGTGGCGCGAATATCCTCGGTATAAATGAGTCCCTGGAAACCGAGGTGTTCTCTCAGGAGTTTACCCTGTCTGGAGAGGTCCACGATTTTGGCCCCTTCCATTACGCCGACTATGTTATCGGACTGTATTTTGCCGACGAATCCATCAATGCCGACCACCAGCTGGTGTGGGGCGATCAGGCTACGGAATACCTGCAAATATACGCGCCAGCGGCACTGGGTGTGCCAGTTGAGGCGATGCTTGCAGCGTCGGATTTGACCAGTTTCCTGGGCAGCCAGGGTATTCCCGTCGGCGCCTTGCCGGTCGCCGAGGAGGGGTTGGTCTCTGATATTAATATGTACGGGGGCGGGCAGTCCTTTGCTGCCTTTATGCACTGGAATATCGACTTGACCGACGCCCTCAGTGCCACCGCCGGTGTGCGTTATTCCCGGGATGAAAAAACCGGGGGCATGCGCCGCCGCTTCTTTACCTCTAATCCCCAGGAGCCCTTCCGTCTGCTGGGCGCTCAGCCCGGCCCCGAATACGATGACGAGTACACCGACTCGGCGGTCAGCGGGCAGTTCGCTCTGCGCTATCAGTTTAACGACGATATTATGGCGTATATGTCCTACAGTCTCGGCTACAAATCCGGTGGCGTGAACCTGGATAACCAGGCGGCGGGTAGCGTGGGGGATAATCCCGACGAGCCTTCCTGTTCCAGCAGTGGTGACTGTGAGCCAAACGATCCGAAGTATGAGTCTGAGTATATTGAGGGCTATGAACTTGGTATCAAGGCGGACTATCTGGACTCCCGTGCCCGTAGCAATATTGCCCTGTTCTACAACAAGCTGAGCGACCTTCAGGTGGCCAACTTCGACGGTCTGGCCTTCAGTATTCTCAACTCGCCGGAGGCGACCGTTTACGGTGGCGAAATCGAGAACCAGTTTGTGCTCACCGAGGCGCTGACTCTTGGACTGGATCTCACCTATTTGCCCGAGGCCCACTTCGGCGAGTCTGATGCCTTGTCTGCTGAAGCGCTGGGCACGCCGGCTTCACTGTCTGGCCGCCGTTTTGCGCAAGCGCCGGAATGGGTGGGTAATCTGTCGCTGACCATGGATCAGCCGATCACCGATAACCTCAGCCTGCGCGGCCGTGTCGCGGCATACTACTCCGGTGAGCAGTATACCAATCCGGCCAACAACCAGCGCCGGGATGAGATCGTCGAGATCGCAGCCACCCTTGGTGTCGCGTCCTACTCGACCGGTTTGTCGTTGAATATCTGGTGTCAGAACTGTACTGATGAGCGGTACGTGACCCAGCACTTCAATACGCCCCTGCAGAATATCGGCGATGACTACGACCACAATGGCTATGTTTCGTCGCCACGCACTTACGGTGTGACCCTGCGCGGGGACTTCTAACGACATAAAAACTTCGCGGCGGGGCGCCGCTCCCACAGGACTCGGTTCATATCCACCTGTAGGAGCCAGCCCTGCAGGCGAACGCTCTTTCGTATACCCATTCCCGGGGCTGTCAGTGGTGGCCCACCACCTTCGCGGCGGGGCGCCGCTCCCACAGGGCGTGGTTCATACCCACCTGTAGGAGCCAGCCCTGCTAGCGAATGCTCTCTTTCGTATACCCATTCCCGGGGCTGTCAGTGGTGGCCCTCCACCTGCGCGGCGGGGCGCCGCTCCCGCAGGGCGTGGTTCATACCCACCTGTAGGAGCCAGCCCTGCTGGCGAATGCTCTTTCGTGTACCCATTTCCGGGGCAGTCAGCGGTGGCCCAACACCTTCGCGGCGGGGCGTGGTTCATACCCGCCTGTAGGAGCTAGCCTTGCTAGCGAATAGTCTTTTCAGCCGCGAAGGTATTTCGACAAATATGCCTGCATTGCATAGGCCGCTTCATCGCGATAGGCGTCGGTGATTTTGCCGTGATGCAGGTATGACACTCGATAGCAGGTTAGGCATATCTCAACGGTCAGATTGGCGACGTCGGGGGAGGCGGAGGGCAATTTCATGCCGCGCATTTGCATATAAGCGCCAGCGGCCTTGCCGATGGCCTGCACTACCAGCGACTGTGCGCGATAGCTGTTGTCGGTTACCGGGCCGCCAAGAATCAACAGGCGGGCCACCGGGTGGGCGTTGTAGAAATCGGCGCCGATGGCGGCGATGCGGGCCACGGTGTCTTGGTGTGTCAGGGTCAGCAGGGTGTCTGCTTCGGCGATCAGGGTGGTTTTGAGTTTATCCAGATAACGCAGGGTCAACTCATTGAGAACGGCATAAGGCGTTGGAAAAAATTTGTAGATACTGCGCCGGGAAAAATCCAGCCGCTCTGCGAGGGTGGGAATAGAAAAGCCCTCCAGTCCCTTTTCCAATAGCAGTGCCTCGGCTTCGTTGAGCACCGTTTCAAAGCGCTTGTGGCCCCGCTCCTGTTGGGGGCGCCGAGCGGTTGCGTCGGGGGCGAGGGTGAGGGAGGGGGCGTCAGTTTCCATCGCGCAAGAATAGCAGAATTGGCCTGCTGTGGAAGTGCTGCTGTCGATGGCGTGGTGGAACAGGCATTGGCAGCCGTTATCAAGACGTTCTGTGGCGTACTGGCCATGCTATTGGCAACACCTGCATTCGATAATGGCTATAAGCCGCCATGCGGTCTGAACGCTGGCCCCGATACATTCCAGCCCGAGAAAAAGCCGTTGGGATGATGCGTCGGGGTGGCGGGCCTTGTCCCGGCGCGCCAGATTCGGAGTCGGGTGTGACAGCGATCGCAGTAATGCACTTGCGGTGGTTGAGGCTTTTTCGCAAAATGGGAACAAATGTTCCTTTAATGGAGTTGGTGGCGACTATGCTCGTATCTGTCCCCTTATATAAAAATACAGTATTGGCTGGCGTTTTGATCGCGACGGGGTTGTTGTCGGGCTGTGGTGGCGGCACTGCCGCAGGTGCCCCGACGGGCACGCCCCCGGTTGCGGGGCCTGGCGACAATAACAGCGGCGGCAGCCCGGTGACTGAACAGAATGTGACGGCGGCTTTTAGTAGCGGTGTACAGCCGTTACTGGGTTACTGCCGTACTTGTCATATTCCCGGTGGCGTGGGGGATACCCCTGAAGGGCGCAATTTTATGCTCGGCAGCCATGTTGCCGACGATTACAGCAATATGCAGACCTCCTGGGCGGCACTGGGCCAGGGCGTGGCCACCAACCCGATTCTCACAATGAACTCCGTTGCGGCGGAAGGTCACTCCGGGGGCACGCCGTGGCAGGTGGATTCCACCGCGTACAAGGCGGTTGCTGCCATTTTGGCTTGCTGGGATGACCCGCAAAGCTGCAACACCGGCGATACCGGCGAGGCAGAAGAATTGCTGCCGCTGCTTGGCAGTGCTCGGGGTGGTCACTTCTGGGATGACTACTGCAATGGGCTGGTCGACGCTGAGGGCGTTCGCGCCTTTACCGACGATGGCGAATATTTATCGGTGGCTGAGGCGACCCCTCGGCCCGATTCCACTGTCTTACCGGCGGATCCCCGCAACATGGTGCGAGCGGGGGTTGGCGAAAACAGCGCGGTGGCCTTTAACGCCTTTTGGCGGGACTGCCACGCTGTGCCCGAAATTGTGAATGAATTTCCCCACGCAAAAACCTGTGGCGATTTGCGCGCCAGCGTTGCACGGGGGGCGATCATTATGGGTGACCCAGCGGTGTCTGCGACCGACGCCGAGGGCAATCCCTATCGCTATAGCAGCTACGAGCCTTATCAGCGCAGCGACGGCAAGCCGAGTATCTATAAGGGGCACTACAGCGAGGGTGAAGTCATTCGCCCTGGTAGTACCTTTGCCGGCGATAACCCCCACGGCTTCGCCGCGATTCGCGCGTCGCAGTTCAATGCTCTGTGGACAGTCTGGGGGCTGACAGCCCGCCCCGACAATTTTGAAGTGTTGCTGGCCGAGCGCTATGGCTTCGGCCAGCCGGTGGCCTCTAACCCCTATCCTATTGTTGACCCCGCCAATGGCATTGATGAAACCTCGCAGCTAACGGCCAGCTTTGGCGGCAGTGGCCAGCTTCCGGTAGGGCTGTTACAGACCCGTATGCCCGACGGCACCTATAGCGGCGAAATCAGTCAGAACTGCCAGGGCTGTCACGGTTCCCAGGTGGGCGACAGCTTTGCTGTGGGCGCCGGTGGCGGCATGCTTGACGCCAATGTTTCGTCCCGCGACTTCTCCGCGATGGGCTCGGCGGCGGGTATCGCGATCGATCGCGCCGGCTTTGCTGGCCGGGTCAGGGGCACCAACAACGCCCAGTTCTCCAATATTCTGGCGGCTACCGGTGTGCGTGGGCCACAGGAATTCCTCGATGTAATGCAGAACGGAAGCACTGGTACGGGAGATACTCCGGCCTGGTGGAATGTTGGCCGCCGCCCGGTGAAGTTTGTTGACGCCATGTTCCCCGGCGATGCGGTGCGGGTAGACTTCGCCCTGTTTTCACCGCTGCTGACCGATAAATACGGGCCTCTGGGGGTGAGTGACAGTGCGCGGGATGATCGCTGGGTCAGCGATCACGTGCAGGACGGTGACCACTACATCATTACCCGCAAGGCGCCAAAATATCCGTTGCCGATTAATAAAGATCTCGCACGCCAGGGCGCGGTGTTATTCCATACCAAAAACCTGTGGGCAGACAGCAAGCAGCAGTCAGTGCCTCGCCCCGATCGCGGCAATGGCTCATGTGCCAGCTGTCACGGCGCCTACTCGCCACGCTTTGTAAATGATCCCGACTACCTGCCGGATCCTCGCCTGGAAGGGATAGCCAGTTATGTCGTGCCAATGGACATAATCGGTACCGATCCGGTGCGTTCGGAAACCTATAACCCCGGCACAGAAAGTGGTCTGTCCCAAGCCTCTGTGGGCTACCCGGAAACCGCTCCCGGCTCCAATGAGCGCGCCAGTTTGCCCCCTGAAGAAGAAGCAAAAGTCGAAGACTGCCGTGTGCAAAACATGCCCGGCTTGCAAAAGGATGCCCAGGGTAACGAGCGCCCCCGTGGCTATGCTGCACCGCCGCTGTATGGTGTTTGGGCGACCGCGCCTTACCTGCACAACGGGTCAATTCCGTCGATGGAAGCCCTGTTGAACTCGGAAGCGCGCCCTGAAATCTGGCGCCGGGTGTCTACGCCAACACCTGCCGGTCAGGAGAACGTGGTGATGGGTTTTGATTACGATCTGAACCGCGCCTACGACCAACAGAACATGGGGTGGCGTTACGAAGCTCTGGAGTGTGGCGGAAGCGATTTTGCCCCGGCGCTGGACTGTACGCCTCTGGAACAGGGGCCCTTCAAGTCAATTCTTGACGGCCTCTATAGCGGTCTGCTGATGGGGTGGAATGTCACCAACCCTCCGGTGATTCGCAAGGAGGATATCGAGGCGCGCAAAATCTACAACACCTCGATGTGGTCCCAGGGCAATGGTGGCCACACCTTCAGTGATGTGCTGAATGAGCAGGAGCGCCGCGCCATTATTGAATACCTGAAAACCCTGTAAAGCCGGACACGGCGGCGCGGGATGCGTCGCCGTGTCGGCCTTCGCCTGGCTCATGCCTACATCGAATGGTGATACTCGGTGTGGTGCCGACATCAGGATGTAAACCCGAACGCGCCGAGCGGCAGTGCCGTCAACAAAAAGGCATAAACCGACCGGCGCGGATTAAACCAAAGACCCATCAAATCACTGCGGGGCCGGGGCAATGCCGGGCTTCCACGTTTCATGGAGTAGCACATGCTTCCACGTAATTTTACTGAAGACCAACTGATGTTCCGCGAGGCTTATCGCAAGTTTTTGGCAAAGGAAATAGCGCCTAATGTCGAGCGTTGGAGAGAGCAGGGTATTGTTGATCGCGAAGCCTACACCAAGGCGGGGGAGCAGGGATTTCTCATGGTCTGGCCCGAGGAAAAATACGGCGGCATGGGTGATGAGGACTTCCGCTTTGAGCAAATCATTATCGAGGAAACCGCCAATGTGCTGGCGGGAGACTGGACCAACACCCTGCACAGCCGCCTGGTGGGCCCCTATCTGACCCGCTTTGGTAACGACGAACAGAAAGACCGCTTTTTGCCCAAGTGCGTGTCGGGCGAGTGTATTCTCGCTGTGGCGATGACTGAGCCCGACGCGGGGTCTGACCTTGCCGGTATGCGGGCAACCGCCAAGGATATGGGCGACCATTGGCTGCTCAACGGCGCGAAAACCTATATCAGTAACGGCATCAATGCCGATCTGGTGATTGTAGCCGCCAAGACCGACCCCGAAAACAATCCCCACGCGATGGGCCTGTTTCTGGTGGAGCGGGGTATGGAAGGCTTTGAGCGCGGACGCAACCTGAAAAAAATGGGCATGAAGGCCCAGGACACCGCCGAAATGTTCTTTAACAACGTGCAGGTGCCCAAGGAAAACGTATTGGGGGACCCCACCAAGGGCTTTGTCTACCTGATGCAGGGACTGGCGGAGGAGCGTTTGATCGGCGCCTGCGGGTTTATTTCAGCGGCGCAAAAGGCCTTTGAGGTCACTCGGGAATTTGTCATGGAGCGCAAGGTATTCGGCAAGCCCCTTTCGGCCATGCAGAACACCCAATTCAAAATGGCGGAATTGCGCACGGAAATTGACGTGGCTCAGTCTCACGTTGATGCCTGCGTGGCGGCCTTTAACCAGGGCAAGCTCACCGCCGAAGACGCAGCCAAGGCCAAACTCTATACCAGTGAAGTGCTGGGGCGAATGGTAGACGAAGGCGTGCAGCTACACGGCGGTGCCGGCTATATGGACGAATACCCCATCTCCCGAATGTATAGCGATGCCCGCATTACCCGTATTTTTGCCGGCACCTCGGAAATTATGAAGTTGATTGTCAGCCGCGAAGTCTTTTCCGAGGGCTTTCTCACCTACATTGATCGCACCTAGCAGCGGAGAAGGCGTGGCGCGGGAAGCGGCGGCGCAGAATATCTTCGTGACCGTCGACGCCAATGAGGCGCTATAGCCTGTCGCCTTCAGCGAACAACTGGCGCGGTGAGCACTGCTAGCCCCGCAACGATTCCCCTATGATCTTGGGGTCTGTCCCCGGGGTCTGTCCCCAGGGACAGACCCCGGTTTTATCAGTGAGTGGGAGTACAGGTGCAGTGAAGATTACCGCAGCCGTTGTAAACGAAGTCGGCAGTGAATTTGTTCTGGATGAGTGTGAGCTGGAGCCGCCCAGAGCTGGCGAAGTTCTGGTCAAAATAGAAGCCTGTGGTGTCTGCCACACCGATATTGCGGCGCGGGATCAGCATGTGCCGGTGCCGCTGCCCGCCGTGCTTGGCCACGAGGGGGTGGGGCGTATCGAGGCCCTCGGTGAGGGGGTGAGTGAATTCGCCGTGGGCGACCGGGTGCTGGTCAGCTTTGGCTCCTGTGGTAAGTGTTCCAATTGTGAAAATCGCGCGCCGGGCTACTGCGATCATGGTGGCGCTTTTATTATGAATGGCTCGCGTATCGACGGCAGTTCGCCGATGACCCGGGCTGGCAGGGCGATTACCGGGCATTTCTTTGCCCAATCGTCGATGGCGACCCATGCCATTGCCGCGACCCAGAATATGGTCAAAATCCCCGATAACCTTCCCGCGGAATTGGCCGCGCCGCTGGCCTGTGGCGTGCAGACGGGGGTAGGGGCGGTCATGTTGTCGATGGAAGCCAAAGCGAACAAGGCGATTGTGGTGCTGGGTTGCGGCACTGTCGGTCTGTCGGCGGTTATGGCGGCGAAAATTGTCGGCTGCTCTCCCATTATTGCTGTGGATCTCGTACCGTCGCGATTGGCGCTCGCCCGTGAACTTGGCGCAAGCCATGCCCTCACCGGTGACACTGCGACCCTTGCCGAAGAGCTGGTTAAGCTGGGGGGCGTGGATTATGCACTGGATACTACCGGAGTCCCGGCGGTCGCCACAGCGGCTTTCAACGCCATGAAAGCCCAGGGTACCCTTGCCTGTGTTGGCGTGGCTAAGCCCGACACTGAGCTGCAACTCGATTTCAATATGCTGATGGCAACAGGCCGTCGAGTACGGGGGGTGATCGAGGGAGATGCTGTTCCCCGCGAGTTTATTCCGCGACTGATTGGCTACTACGAGCAGGGTCTGCTGCCGCTGGAAAAACTGGTCGTAACCTATCCTCTGGCGGCGGTGAACGAGGCTGTCAGCGACAGCCTGTCGGGAAAGGTGGTTAAGCCTGTTCTGCTATTGAATGACAGCGCAGCCCCCTGACACAACCGCGAATAACGGAGCCTTACATGTTCGATACACTGCTTGATGTACTTGCCTTTCAGGCGGAAATGCGCCCGACAATGCTGTTTGCCAAAGACGACCAGCAAAGCCTGACCCACCGCGAGGCGTGGCTCCGTATAGGCCAGATCGCCGCGCGGCTTCAAGCCTCCGGGGTACAGCGGGAAGACCGCGTGGGCATTCTGTGCAAGAACTCGGTGGATAATCTGTTGCTGTTTCTCGGCTGCGGCGCCGCTGGCGTGGTGCCGGTGGCGATCAACTACCGCTTGAGTGCCGCCGAGGTGGCGGTCATCAGCAACGACGCCGAGGTGGTGGGCTTCTTCCACGATAGCGAATTTCAAACCCTGCTGCCCGACCTGAACGGGGGTGGCGCTTTCGTGGCCGCCATCTACGATGATGACGAGCCGCTGCTGCTGAACAAGTGGCTGGGGGGGATCGCACCGATTTGCCCGGTCAGTGTGCATGGCGATGATGTGTTTGTGCAGATGTACACCAGTGGTACCACCGGTGTGCCAAAGGGGGCGCTGATAAGCCACCGGGGTGTGGTGACCAATGCCTTCCAGTCCATACTCACCCACGGGCAGAGTATTCGGGCGGGGGATCGGGGGCTGATGATCGCCCCGAGTTTTCACGCGGTGGGCTTGGTGGGGTCATTGTGGACAGTGATGTTCGGCGGTGGTCTGGTGATTCATCGGGACTTTAATCCGGTGGCAATGCTGGAGGCTATCGGCCGCGAGCGTATCACCTTGATGTCCGCCGTGCCGGTAATGCTCCAATTTGCCCTCGCGGTGCCCAATGTCCGCGACTACGATTTCTCCTCGTTGGAGTTTATTTCCTATGGCGCGTCGCCGATGTCACCGGATCTGCTCAAACAGTGTCTGGAGGTCTTCGACTGCAAATTTGCCCACGGCTATGGTCAAACCGAGGCGACCACCGCCCTGACCTTTTTGCCGCCAGAGGGCCATCAGCGGGCCCTGGCCGACAAGCCTGAGTTGCTCAAATCCTGCGGCCGAGCGGTGTACGGCAGCGAGATTAAAATTATCGACGAGCAGGGCAATAGCCTGCCGGTGGGTGAAATTGGCGAAATTCTGGCCCGCGGCCCGCAAATTATGAAAGGCTACTGGAAGCGCGACGAGGCCACGGCATCGACCATTGTTGATGGCTGGCTGCACACCGGCGATGCCGGCTGCCTGGACGATGAGGGCTACCTCTTTATAAAAGACCGGGTTAAAGACATGATTATTTCCGGTGGCGAGAACATCTATCCGGCAGAGATAGAAGCCCTGCTACTGGGTCACCCGGCCATTGCCGATGTCGCAGTGATCGGTGTGCCTGACGAGAAATGGGGAGAAGTGCCGTTGGCGGTGCTGGTTGCCAAGGGTGAGGAACTGGATATTACAGCCCTGACCGACTTCTGCCGTGGCTCGCTGGCGAGCTTTAAACTGCCGAAAAAATTGGTCTATGTCGAGGCGCTGCCGCGCAACCCCTCGGGCAAGGTGTTGAAAAAAGACCTGCGAGTGCAGTTTTCAGGCGCGTGAGGCTACTGTGTGTCGTTGCCAAACTGTGCAGCATCGGGCTACATTGACTGGCCTTCATTCAGTAGTGATGAAAACCATAATAAGGTCTGAGGTTGTGATGAATCGTATTTTACCTTCGCTGACGTTGGTCGCGGCGCTGACGGTGTCGGCGATGAGCCACGCCCTGACGGCAGGCGACAAGGCCCCCTATTTTCGCGGGCCGCTGATTACTGCCCCGGCCAATGCCGAGCTGTTCGACAGCCAGTCATTGAAGGGGAAAGTGGTTTATATCGACTTCTGGGCCTCCTGGTGTGGCCCCTGTCGAGTCTCGCTGCCGGCACTTAATACTCTATATCAGGAATTCAGCGAGCAAGGCTTCCATGTGGTGGCGATCAATGTCGATAGCTATCGCGACGACGCACTCAGCTTTCTCAAGGAACGCCCCGTCGATTATCCGGTGATCTATGATGCCGGCCAGAAACTCCCCGGTGAGTTCGGAGTGAAGGGTATGCCTACCGCCTTTCTACTGGATCGCAGTGGCACCGTACATCATGTTCACGAAGGTTTTCGCCCCGGTGATGAACAGGCGCTGCGCGGAGCCATCACCAAATTATTAAAGGAGGAGGCCCAGTAATGGCAAGATTCGCCGTTGTTGTCATGCTCCTGCTACTTTCGGCCTGCGGTATTACCGAGGTCAAACCCTGGGAGCGGGCCTACCTCGCCCGACCGGAAATGGCCTGGAGCCCCGATGCACAGACCGCCGCCCAGCGCGGCCATGTCTACTTCAGCAAAGAGTCGAGCAATGGTGGTGCCAGTGCAGGGGGAGGTGGCTGTGGCTGTAACTGATAACAAAAAAACTCAGCCGACAGCAGGCCAGGCCTTGGCCGCCCTCGGTGCCGCGGCACTGGCGATTCCCGGTATTGTCAGCGAGGCCAATGCGGCAGCCCCTTTGGCAGAAGCCAGTTTTGACTATAAATATTCCGCTTATCGCGAAGCCGACCTCGATAGGAACAAACTCGGTGGCGGCTCGCCAAAGCGCTTTGAAATCGACAGCCACATGCTGCGCTTTGCCGCTCCGGCGGGCACCCAGTCAGATATCGCCGTAGACCTGTCCTTCGAGACCCTGAGCGGCGCATCCCCGTGGTTCATACTGCCCGGCAGCGGTGACAGCGGCCCGGTGCAGATTATGAGCGGCGCCAGCATCAAGGAAGAACGCAAGGATGTGCAGCTCACCGCGACTCATTACTTCGACAAGCAGTGGTCGCTGGCGGTGGTGGGGGGATATTCCACCGAAAACGACTACGAGGCGGTGAACGTCGGCGCGGCGCTGGACCTGGAACAGGCGGAATCCCAGCGCACCTATAGTGCAGGCTTTGGCTACAGCGACGACACCCTGGAACCCACCGATGGCCGTGCCCTCGCTGATCGGGTAGACCGCGCTGCCAAGACCAGTCTCAATGCCTTTGTCGGCGTCAGTCAGATTATTAACGCCCGCACGGTAGTGCAGGGCAGCCTCAGCTACGCGGTTCACGACGGCTACCTGTCCGACCCCTATAAAAAATATTGGGTGGTAGATCAGAGCAATACCTTTGCCGATAGCCGCCCCGATGAGCGCACACCGATGGTGGTGGAGGCCAAGCTGAGGCACTTTGTGCCGGGAGCCAAAGCGGCCCTGCACCTGGACTATCGCTTCTTCGACGACAATTGGGAGGTCACCTCCCACACCGTCGATGCCGCGTGGTATCAGAACCTGCCTGGTGGCTGGATGCTGACCCCCTCGCTGCGCTATTACACCCAAACCCAGGCGCATTTCTACGCCCCGTACTTCTTTACCGCACGGAGCGATGGGCTGGGCTCGTCGGACTACCGCCTGTCGCCCTATGGCGCGATCAGCGCGCGGCTGATGGCGAGCAAGGACTGGGGTGGCCTCACTACCCAGCTGGAATGGGAGAGCTACCGCGCCAGTGCAGACTACTCCCTGGAAGAGGTCGCGCTGGAAAACCCCGCATTGGTCGAATTCGATATTCTCACGCTGGGTATTCACTGGAAGCTATAGTGACGGCGGTGTTGGTTTACCCATAAGTTGGCCACACCGCGTTTATGGATTGGCCAGAGAATGCGCAATGCGGATGGCCGATTGCTCTGCCTTGCCTTGTTATGGGTTCCTTGCCAGAATGTACCAATATTTGGTACAGGAGGCTCCTCATGGCCAGAAACACCAGTATTACCCTTGGCCCCCATTTTGATGAGTTCATTGCTGCACAGCTTGAAAGTGGCCGCTATGGATCTGCGAGCGAAGTGGTGCGAGCGGGGTTGCGTTTGCTTGAAGAGACTGAGAGCAAACTTGAAAGATTACGGCGCCTCCTGGATGAAGGTGAGCAAAGCGGGATAGCAGAGTACTCGCTTGAAAGTGTTATTGCAGAATTGGATAACGAAGCTCATTGATGCCCTCTTTCCTGCTCACCTCCGCTGCTCGAAAAGACATTATTCATATCGGGCGCTTTACCTCTGAAAAGTGGGGAAAGCGTCAACGCGATAAATACCTCAAACAACTTGACGATGCCTTCAGGCTACTTGCGCGCCAGCCTGATATTGGCCGCGATGCGGAAGACATAAAGCCGGGGTACAAGAAGTTTAGCCAAGGCAGTCATGTCATCTTTTATCGAGCCGGCACGGAATCCAGTATTGTTGTGATCCGCGTTCTCCACAACAGTATGGACGTGGAACAACGTTTCTAAAACGCTAGCGCTGCCAGTGCTGCTGTTTGGTAGATGTTTACACGACCACACGCTGAGAACTACCTCTCAATTTACCGACCATTCTGGCCAAAGCTTCCGACTTTTCAGAAGAGTAAACGTACTGTGCCGCTGCTAGAGCGGTTCGCTTGTTCATGTTCTTGGTGTCTGCCTTGTCGAGTTGCACCGAAGTGCAACCCAATCGCTCACACTGGCTCGGTGTTCGCTTAAAAGATGGCGAGAATATAAGCAATAGATCCTTTCTGAGGGGGAGTGTGACTTCTGAAAATGGGTGCATCGGTCCAATTTGTGGGCCGACCTGTTCTCGATGTTCTGCAGGTGTTTGGAAATAGACAGGATTATCAGAAGTGACGAAGGTCATGCCACTCGCGGGTGCTGCAAAATGCCATACCTTTTCTAATAGCCTACAGGCTCCCGTTTTAGCCATGTTGATCATAGGTTCTAGGCTTACGGACTGCTCGATATCGATTTTTATTTTGCCTTGTTTATATAGCTCTTCGATCACCCTTGGGAGTTTTTCTTCCTCTTTGTCTTTATTCACTATGTAGTCAAGCCCAACCTCTACAACCCTACGATGTAGTTCCTCAATACCTTCTCGGAAATTCGGTACCCGGAAAAGCTGAATGGCCGCAAAAAAGCTTAAAATCTCACGCTCTTTATCAGTTAGAATTACTTTCTTGCCTGTACCTGGAAACTCGATTTTCGCAATAATACGGGGGGCCTTATCTTCTATATAGTGAAAGGCATTTTCCATCGACTCATGATCAACTGTTCCGTCTTCGTTTTTCTGAGCGTAGTAATGATGTTCGGAGCAAATATAACTGATTGATTTAGGTTGTCGGGAGATCCCTCCCGTATTTTTATCGTATTCCCAAATCAACGATTTCTCGCCTTCGATAGTGAATCCTCGAAGGTATCCTTTGGGAACGTAGTGATGATTGTCCTTCGCCATTGACTCTATGCTTCTTTTCAGCGGACGCTATAAATAGCGGTTGTGGAGCTTTTGGGGCGTAGCATTAAGCGACAGGACGCTGCTAGTTTAGTAGACTTGATCCCTGTGTTTTTACTTCAATCCTTTCTTCCGATCATAAACACGCACCTTAAAAAATCAATAACTGATAACACGGTCCGCAGAGTTGCCGCCCCCGCGTCTTCGGCCCTGAGGTGATTCAGGGTACACTTGCGGCCGATGGAAGAATATCACTACACCTTCACCGCTATGGCCAGTCCCTGCGAGCTACGTTTGTATGCCGCAACACGGCAGCAGGCCGACCGCGCCGCTGCTTTGGCTCAGGCTGAAGTCCAGCGCATTGAATATAAATACTCCCGCTACCGCGACGACAGTGTGCTTAGCGCGATTAATCGCGCCGCGGGTCAGTCGTCCCTGCGGGTCGATGACGAAACCGCCGCATTGCTGGGCTATGCCGACACGGCGTGGCAGCAGAGCGGGGGGCTGTTTGATATTACCTCCGGGGTGCTTCGGCGGGCATGGGACTTTAAATCCGGTCTGCTGCCCACCGATGCCGCCATTGCTGAACTGCTTCCTCTGATTGGCTGGCAGAGGGTGGTATGGAACGGTCGCGAGGTTTCGCTTCCTCTGGCGGGAATGCAGCTCGATTTTGGTGGCTTTGGTAAGGAGTACGCCGCCGATGCCGCCGCCCGGGTCTGTGGTGACAACGGTATTCAGCACGGTTTGGTTGAGCTGGGCGGAGACATCCACGCCATCGGCCCCCACCCCGATGGCAGTCCCTGGCGCATTGGCATTCGTCACCCCCGCGCCCCCGAGTCTGCTATTGCTGTGTTGGCTTTGCATAGTGGCGGCTTGGCCAGCAGCGGCGACTACGAACGTTACATGGTGATTGACGGTCGGCGTTACAGCCATCTGCTTAACCCTGAAACCGGCTGGCCTGTTACCGGCAACCTTGCCTCGGTGTCGGTGGTGGCTCCCCTGTGTCTTATCGCGGGAACCGGCGCAACCGTTGCACTGCTTAAAGGTGAGCAAGGTAGTCGCTGGCTGGAGACATTGGGGCTACCCCATTTAAGTGTTGATGCTCAGGGGCAGCTGGGTGGCAGTGTGGATTTTTCTACGCAGGCAGACCTAAAGAGCGATGCCGTCAGCGACTGATATCGCGCTCCCGCCCCGCCACTTCCACCACAAAACACCTGCTTGTTGAGTGGCGTGTGGCTGTATCGCGACCTGTACCCCTTGCCAACATTGAGCGGTGAACTGGCTTCCACGGTGGCCGCCTGGTTGGCCAATACCCTGCAAAATATTGTCGATGATCCAGCACTTTAGTTCTGTTGCCGTCATGCTTTAACGCCGAAAAATTTGCGGCGACCGGGGTCATGCTACGCCAGCATATGTGCGTGAAAAAGCGCCTTCAGCAAGTGGCGAGTCGCCCTGTACTGGTCCTGTTTCACTGACCTGCGCCGACCACGGCTGTCGCATTACAACAAGCCCTGCCAACCAGGCCGCTCTACACTTTCATCCCGCTCTCCGTACACAGGGATGGCCCATGACATTTATCAAGCGCGTTATTCACAAAGCCTACCTCGGCATGATGGCGGCGGTTATCCGTTTTATGCCCCCGGATGTGTTTACCCTGTTTGCCGGCGAGGGCAGTAGCCGTCAGTTGGTTGGGCATATTGCCGGTCAGGGAACGTCTCGTTTGTTGATTGTGAGCGACAAACCACTGGTTGAATTGGGTTTGATTCAGCCATTGGTGGCGCGTTGCGATGAGCTGGGTGTCGCCTGCGCGGTCTTTGATGGCGTGCTGCCCGACCCGACGTTCTCGATTGTTGAGGCGGGGCTGGAGGTGTTTCGGCAGCATCGTGCCGACGCCGTGCTGGCTATTGGCGGTGGTTCATCGATTGATACCGGTAAAACCATTGCGGCGGCGGCGACCAACGGCTTTGCACCGCGCAAGCTGGAGGGCTATTTCAAGGTTAAACACCCTCCGGTGCCACTTTATGCGATTCCGACCACATCGGGTACGGGTTCTGAGGTTACCAAGGGGGCGGTGATCGCCGACAGCGACACCCACCTCAAGGCCTATGTCGCCGACCCGAAGATGGTGCCAGTGGCGGTGGCCCTTGACCCGGCACTGCTCACCGGCCTGCCACCGGCGATTACCGCAGCTACCGGAATGGATGCGCTGACCCATGCGATCGAGGCCTACATCAGTGTGTGGTGCAATCCCCGCTGCGAACGCTACGCCCTGGCGGCAATTAAAATGATATTTACGCATTTGCCCAGGGCCTACCAGAACGGCGGCGATCTGGAAGCCCGTGAGCAGATGTCACTGGCGGCCTGCTACGCCGGCCTCGCAATTAACGACACAAATATTGGCAATGTGCATGCACTGGCCCACCAGTTGGGCCGGGTCTATGGCATCCCCCACGGGCTGGCCAATGCCGTGGTGTTGCCCTATGTGCTGGAGGAAACCTTCGACGCCTGTGCGTCTCGTCTGGCGAACCTGGCCCGTGTGCTCGGCTTTAGTGAGAGCGGCAGCGATGGTGAGGCGGCCAGGGCCTTTATTGCCGAAGTGGTGGCCTTGAATCAGCGGCTCAATATCGCCGCGGGCCTGGACAAGCTGGCAGCGGCGGACGTAGAGGATCTTGCCAGTGCGGCAGCCAGGGAAGGCAGTCGCCTGCCAGTGCCGGTACTGGTGCCTCGCGAGGGTTTTGCGTCGGTGCTGCAGCGCTTGTTGGTTGTAGTGTAGGAGAAGATAGGGGGGGTATTCCGGTCTTAAATGATAGTTTGCGAAGGTCTAAAATGATAGTTTTCTCTGGAGCTGCCCATTGCCGCCGCGTATTGTTATTCCCACAAACAAAATAACAATAGTAATAGTGGAGTAAGCGATGCGACTGCCTACAGTGTGTAGACCTTACGTTGATGGCCTGATGTCCTGCCTGAGTGAAGAGGGCGTTAACCCCACGCAATTGCGAGCGCGGCTTGGCTGGTCGCCTGTGGAACAGTTCGGCGACTCGGGCCGACTGTCAGTAAATATGTTTGAACATGTGTTGGCCGCTGGCGCCGAGCTTGTGGGTGATCCCACTTGGCCGCGCAGGGCGGGTGTCTATGTCGGGCAGCATGCAGTGACCATCATGGATTACCTGATAATGAGCTCCCCCACCACCCGTCAGGTGCTGGCAGATATTCAGCAATTCTCGCCCTTGCTGCTGGATCAGGGCTTTATTGATGTCTGCGAAACCGTGGTCGATGGTGACGTTGCTACTACGGAATTGGTGTGGCGTATGCCCCAGGGGCCACGTCCCAGTGTAGCGTTGCAGGAATTCTATCTGGCCAGTTGGTTTACTCTGGTGTGCAAAAACTCACCGGATCGTCAGGCGGCGCCGGATGACAAGCCCTTCACCATGAGCAGCGATAGCTGTGCCCGCGTGCTCGCGGAAATGACGGCACCCGCGCTGCAGTTGGGCAGCGAGAGGGTATCCATTGAGCTGTGTCAGCAAAGCCTGGGCAATCGTCTGGTGCGGGCCGACAGCTCGGTACACGGCACCCTGTTTGAGCAGGCCCAGCGGGAGCTGCGGGCACTTAGTCAGGAAGACCGCATAGTGGCCAGTGTGTACCGCGAAGTATTTGCCAATATTCGCGAAGAAAAGGCAACGCTGGAGTCGGTGGCGGCGAGCATGGGTATGTCGTCGCGCACCTTGCAGCGCCGGCTGGGTGACGCTAATACCTCCTTCAAGGAAATCCTGGATACGGTGCGTATGGATATCTGCCGTGAGCAGATTCGCGATGACGGTGTATCCCTTGTTGATCTGTCGGAGCGCTTGGGCTTTGCCAGCCAGCCAGCATTTTACCGCGCGTTTAAACGGTGGTTTGGCGACTCGCCCAGTCATTACCGCAACTATACTGAATCGGCGTACCCCGTCGAAAGAACAATGATAAGCGCCTGTAGCGCGGTATAAGAAATAACTTTAATAAGCATAGTGGTTTAACACCAGGAGAAAAATGTGAACGCATTCTATAGGTCAATAACAGTGGCGACGCTGTGTCTGACGGGGCTGCTTGCTCCCGGTCTTCGTGCCGCGGTGCTCGAAGAGGTGATCGTTTCGGCGCAGAAGCGAACCCAGAGTGCCCAGGACGTGCCGCTGTCTATTACCGCAATGAGCGGCGAAGCCATGCGCGAAGCCGGGGTGTTCAGTACCAAGGATTTGACCGATGTTAATCCGAGTATCAGCTTTGATGTGGGCCAGAGCTCCCAGAATGCCAGCCTGAAAATTCGTGGTATTGGTTCGGTGGGCAATGGCCGCACCTTTGAAGGGGCTGTCGGGGTGTTTATTGATGGCGTGTATCGGTCGCGCTCGGGTATGGCCCTGTCGGATATGAATGACATTGCCGGACTGGAGCTACTGCGCGGGCCGCAGGGTACCCTGTTTGGCAAGAATACCGTTGCCGGGGCGCTGTCGCTGAACAGTACCCGCCCCAGTCTGGATATGGTCGAGGGAAGGCTTGAAGTTATTGGAGGTAGTTACGAAAAACGTTATGCCTCAGCGGCGATAAATATGCCCATCAATGAGCGCAATGCGGTGCGGGTGTCACTGATGTCAAATCAGGAAGATGGCTATTACCGCAGCCCCCAGCAAAACGGTCGTACCTTCAACAACACTGACCGTCAATCGGCCAAGGTCCAGTGGCTGTTCGATGTGAGTGACACCCTGGAGTCGCTGCTGATTTTTGATTATTCCAACTCCAATACCGGTTGTTGCTGGGGTAGTGTGCAGGTGGTGAGCGGGCCGCTGACCGATGGGGTAGAGTATTTTGCCAACCAGCGTGGTCTGGAGTTGTACAAGGCGCCCGATGCCGAGCGCGGCCGTCTGACCAACAATAACAAGGATTCACGGGCGGTTATCAAGGATATCGGTCTGACCTGGAAGCTGGACTGGGCGCTGGAAGATATGGATATCGCGTCGGTGACCGGGGTTCGCTACTTCAAGGAAAACCAGATACAAGGCGATGCTGATTTTGGCCCGGCCCACCTGGTGGTACTTGAGGAGCCCGCCGAGATCGACTTCTGGTCCCAGGAGGTGAATGTGTCCTGGGTGTGGGGGCCAACGGATTTTGTGGCAGGGTTGTACTACTCGCTGGAAACCTTTGACAGCCAGCGCAGCCTGGTGGCAGATACTGACACCAATGCCTATGTCAGCTTTCTCGTGGCAAATATGGCCGCTCCGGGACAAGCCGCCGTGCTGTGTGAGCTGGGTGGCTGTGCCAATGGCCAACTCGCCCCCGAGGGTGGCGAGCCGGTCAGTGTTGAGCACTACTATCAGGACGCCGAGAGCGCGGCGGTGTTTTTCCACACCCAGACCATGCTCAACGAGGCGTGGACATTGGTGGCGGGGCTGCGTTATTCGGTGGATGAAAAATCCGGCGGCTACGACAATATCTACTGGTATAACTCTCCGGCGGCCCAGGCGATTGTGAATTCCGGCGCGACCGGCGCACCGCCCTCCGGTGATGCGTCTACCCCCCGTAATGCCTTCGATGTTGCCGGTTTGTACTGGGGGCCGAGCTTTCAGGATTCCTTTGAAAGCGGCGTAGTGTCCGGTACGGCATCTTTGCAGTACACCTTTAACGACGATGTAATGGCCTATGCGACTTATAGCCGCGGTTATAAATCCGGGGCGGTCAATCTGTTTTTTGAAGCGGATAACTTTGATAACACCGTGTATGAGCCGGAATATGCAGAGAGTCTTGAGTTGGGCCTGAAATCCCGCTACCTCGATGACCGTGGCCAGACCAATATCTCGGTGTTTGAAACCCACTTCACCGACCTGCAAATCAACTTCTTTACCGGCCTGAACTTCTTTACTGAAAACACAGGTGAGGCGACTTCCCGCGGCATGGAAATCGAGAACCAGTTCCAGGCTTCAGAGTCTCTGCGCGCCGAGCTGAATATCACCGTACTAGATGCCAAGTTCGGCGATCTGGCCGACGGCCCTGAGACAGTACGTCACCTCGACGGTCGTGAAACCGCGCGGGCGCCCACGCTATCGGCGGTAGGTGTATTGAATTACGAAGAACAGTTATCGGATACCTTCTACGGCTCTCTGCGCCTGTCGGCGTCATACAGCGGCGAGCACTATGCCGGGGTAGATTTCGCCACCGAGCCCACCCAGGGGCCGTATACCCTGTGGGACCTCAGTGCCGGGTTGCGCTACATGGGGGGGCAGGAATGGGCACTGAATATGTTCTGTAAAAACTGTACAGACGTGACCTACCGGACCATCTACTTTGCTGCGCCGTTGCAGGAAGGCTCGTTTAATGCCTATCTAAATACTCCCCGTATTGTCGGCTTGAGCTTGAGCACCTATTTCTGATTAACCCTGCCAAACCCGGCGGCATGAGCCGGGTTTGCCACCCAGGACAATGATTATGAACGCTACCAATGGAAGCCCCCTAAACGCTGGGATAGACCCTACCCTGCTGGTCGAATCGACTGCTTATGCCGACCCTCAGTTGATCCGCCAGATACTGGATCACCTGCGTGAACACCAGCCGGTGTGTTACGTCGAACCGGAGCGGTTTCGACCCTTCTGGGCCGCCACCCGTTACGACGATATTCGCTATATCGAATCCACCCCGGAGCTGTTCAGTGCAGAGCCCCGGGCGGTATTGATCCCGGAAAGCCTGGAAATTGAAAACCTGAATCGCTTTGGTGATATGCAAGGAGTGAAAACCCTGGTGCATATGGACGGCCCCCAGCACCTCGCTCTGCGCGCCATTACCCGCGACTGGTTTATGCCAAAAAATGTCGCCGCCATGCGCGGCAGAATAGATGTGATTGCCGACCAATTTATCGATCGTATGCGGTCGATGGGGGGGGAGTGTGACTTCGCAGCGGATATTGCCTTCTGGTATCCCCTGAGGGTGGTGCTGCAAATGATCGGCATCAGCGAGGAGGATGAACCCACCATTCTCAACCTCACCCAGCGTCTGTTTGCCGCGGAGAGTTATGTGACTGAGGAAAGTGACCTCAGCACGGTATACGGTGAAACCCTCACGGCATTGGCGGAGTTTTTTACCCAATTAGCCGAGCAACGCCGCAATGAGCCGGTGAATGATATCGCCAGTGTTCTGGCAAATGCCAACGTTAACGGCGAGCCATTGGACCCCTTTACCCTGATCTCTTATTTCGTACTGCTGGCGACCGCGGGCCATGACACCACCAGTGCCTCGCTGGCCGGTGGTGTTAAAGCGCTACTGGATTTCCCGGAACAACATCGCTTGCTGTTGGCTGAGCCAGGGCTGTACCCCGGTGCCGCCGACGAGATGATTCGGTGGGTATCACCGGTGAAGCATTTTGCTCGCACTGTGCTTAAGGATACCACCTTGTCCGGTGTATCACTGAAGGCGGGGGAGACGGTGGCGATGTTTTTCGATTCAGCCAACCGTGACGGTGAGGCTATAGCCAGCCCTGCCAAGTTTGATATCAAACGGGACAGAAGCCGCCACCTGGCCTTTGGGGTTGGCCGACACAACTGTCCGGGTATGCACCTGGCGCGGCTGGAAATCGCGGTGTTCCTGGAAAAATTGCTGCCCCAGTTGGAGTTTATCGAGCAGGCAGGCGAGCCAGCGTATATTCAAAGTGGCTTTGTCAGTGGCCTCAACTCACTGCCCGTGCGTTACCGATTCCGCGACTGATTGCTTACGGTATTGCAGGGGAGAAAGCCCCCTGCATGCCTTGAAGGCGCGAATGAAATTATTCGGTTCGTGGTAGCAAAGCTGGTAAGCGATCTGCTTGATGGGCATGGCGGTTTGTACCAGGTACTGGCTAGCCAGCTCCATTCTGACCTCGTTGGATAAGGCGCGAAAACTGGTGCCCTTTTCGATCAACTGTCGCCGCAGGGTGTTGGGGTTCATATTGAGTAGTCGGGCGGTGTCGTCGAGTTTGAAGGCGCAGTCCTGGGGCTGTTCGAACAGAATGGTTTTTACCTTGCCGACTATGCCCCCGGACGAGGGCAGTGCATTCATCACGTGGTGCATTTGCAGATTGCAGTCCCGCAGCAGCTGGCTGTCGCCGGTGGGAATACGGCGCAACAGAGACGAAGCCGGAATGCAAATGCAATCGCTCTGGGCGTTAAAGGTTACCTCGCAACCATAGTAGTGGCTGTGCCGCTCGCTGAGAGGGTCTTTGCTTGTGCTGACAAACACTGCGCTGGGCACCATATGACGGCCCTCGGGAATCAGTGCCTGAATATAGCGCCAGGCCGACAGAGTGCCGATGTCCAGCAAAATTCGTCGGTACTCCGGGTTGAGATTGTCACAGCGAAAGTGCACTTCGGCGATATCGTCGCGAATAACAACAGAGGACTTTACCGGGTACTCGGCCTGCTCAAGGGCATGGCCCGCTATGAGTACCGCCTGTTCGAGGTTGCGCGAGGTCAGCATGGCATAGCCCATCATTCCCAAGTCGGTGAGCAGGGCGTGGTGGGCCAACTGAAGGGCGATGTCGGGGATATGCGTGCGGCGTAATTGCGCGCATAGCCGGTAGAGAATGTCGAGATTGCTGTCTTCATCGATCACCCACCAGCGGATTTTTTTTAACTCGCATTGCAGGCCGAGATTGGCGCGGTCGATGTGGGGATAGTGGTCCTGAAGAATGCTGTTTAATGAGGTTAGCAGTCGATCGGTGATGTGCTTGGTGAGGAGCAGTTGCATGGCGTTATTCTGGGCTGGTGTCAGACAACAGTCTCGATGGTTTACTCAAAGGCGTCAACTGAGGCTTTGCGCGCCGTGGGTATTGCCCATGACCTTGTATGCACCGACTATGACCCGCAGTATAGGCTGAGTGTAATAGGCCGACCAGCGTGTCGGTGTCAGGAGCTTAGAGAACAGGCCCCCAGTGGTGGTCAACAGAGGTTTCAATAATGAATAATAATACAATACTTGGAATAGGTGTCTTGAGTTTGCTGGCAGCCTGCGGTGGTGGCGCAAGTAATCCGCCGCCGCTGAGTAATGCCAGTGTGCCGGCTGCAGGGCAGAGCACGGGCAACAGCGACGATTTCTTTACCACGAGGGTGGCCCCAAAAACCGCCTTTTGCCGCAGCTGCCATTTACCCGGTGGCGTGGCAGATGTGGACGATGGCCGCGGGTTTATGCTGTCCTCCAATCCTGCGGAAGACCTGTTTAATATGCGTGCCTCCTGGCAGCGCCTGGGTGGCGGCATAGCCACCAACCCCATTCTGGTTCAGGCCTCCGACCCCGCAGCCAGCCACAGTGGTGGCCAGCCCTGGCCTGTGGGCAGTGAGATTTATCGCGATGTGTCGGCTTTGTTCAGTTGCTGGGATGATCCCGCCAGCTGTGATCTGAATATCTCGGGGGAGGTCGCCGACGAACTGCCCCTGCTGGGTAGCTCCCGCGCCCGCTTTGTCTGGGAGGAGTTTTGTGAAACCAAGGATGACAGCGCGACGTTGCCGGTAGACCCCCGCACCCTGGTTGTGCCCGGCGTTAATCAGAATCGCGCGGTATTCTTCAATGCCTATTTTGAGGAGTGCCACGACGCCCTGCCTATTGCCGATCAGGCGCCCCGTACCTGTGGGGAATACAAGGCCAGCCGCGACCGCGGTGAAGCCTTGCTGTCGGGCAAGAAAACCCCGGGCAGTCAGTCTGCCGAAGAATACGGTCGGGCATGGGAAGCGTGGGGTTACGACAGTCGACCGGAGAACTTTGATCAACTCTATACCCTGCGCTATGGCTTGAATGTCGCGCCCTACCGCAATCCCTATCCGCTGGAGGGGGAAGACCCGAATCAGACCAATGGTGGCAGCGGACAACTGCCAATGGGCAAACACCAGACCAGGGATGAGTCTGGCAGGTGGACAGGGATGATCGCCGAAGTGCCCTGCTTCGCTTGTCACGGGGGGCAGATCGGTGATCCCTATTCGGGTGAAACCCCCGTATTGTCCGAGCGCCATATTGGCCTGGGAAACAGTAATCTCGACAGCCCGATGTCGATTGAACATGCCTATCGCGACCCTGCCAGCGTGGCATTTACCGTGTTCAATCTCGGGGTGAAACAGCGTGGTCAAAACAATGCGGTTGGGGCGTTTGAGGTGCTGTTTGCGGCACTGGACTACGACTCGCTGGGTGTCGCCCCCAATATGAACAAGGCGCTGCTGACCGAGGGTCAGGATTTTGACCATCCCACTGGGGTCGCCCAGGATACTCCGGCGTGGTGGAATTACTCCCAGCGTCCGCGGAAGTTCTTCGACGCGGGGCAGTCCATTGACAGTACCCGCATCGTGCTTGCCGCACACCCGAATTCCTCTATAGGGCCGGATGGCACCGCTTACCGCAAGGCCATCGAGGAAGACGATCAGGATGCGGCCGCCTATATCGCCAGTCGCGAAGCGCCGGCCTATCCTGCAGCGATAGATACTGAGCTGGCAGAGCAGGGTGCGATTCTGTTCCATACAAAGGATCTGTGGGCGGAGCCGGGTAATGCCGAAGCGCCCAGGCCTGAAGGCGGCAACGGCAGCTGTGCGAGTTGTCACGGCGCCTACTCGCCACGTTATGTTCACGACGACAGCTATCTCGAAACGCCCCTGCTGGAAGGAATTGCCGGACATATTTCGGAGCTTGATGTGATCGGCACCGACACGGCCCGCGCCGATACCCTCACGCCTTATCTGCGCGACGCCTACAGCACAACCTTCTGGGCTTACCCCGACGGCGCTGAGGGCTGGGTTGATCCCGCCGAAAAATTGGCTGCTGCCGAGGTGGCTGACGACGCCCTGCCGATTGATATGCGTCCCGAAGGGGCCTGTGGCTGGGAGCGCGGAGTGATTGGTTATCAGGCACCACCGCTGTTTGGCACCTGGGCCACCGCACCTTACTTCCACAATGGCTCGGTGCCGACTCTGGAAGCCGTGCTGGACTCCTCCAAGCGTCCCGACATCTGGCGCAGAAAACTCCAGACAATAGGCAATGTGACCGGCTTTGATCAGCGTATGTCAGTCGCCTTTGACTGGAATGCTATCGGCTGGAAGCACGATGTGTTGGCCTGTGAGGATATGCCCGGTGGAGCGGCGGAGAATTGTCATCCGGTGGATGCCGAAGGTCCGAGTCTGCTGCAGTTGGTGGAGCAATTTATCTGGACCAACTTCAATTGGGCGGCGCTGGGTAGCGCGTCGAGTGCGTCACCTTCCACTTTGGAAAAGCGCTTTATTTATGATACCCGAACGCTGGGCAATGGGGCGGGTGGTCACACCTTCTCTGATGTTCTAACAGACAAAGAGCGTCGCGCCATTATTGAGTACCTGAAAACCCTCTAATATTCCCTTCCGATAAGTGTGCTGAGGCGACAGTTTTTGTGCCTCAGCACACATACCTGCACCTCTGCCGTCTCGCAAAATTGACTAAATTTTGTACTACTGTTACTTTCAAAGGAACATAAGTACCAAAATTAAATAATTTGAATCGGGATGCACCACGACTCGCTGTACTCCGGCACAGACCGTACTGCTTGCTATCAACACGCGCAGCACTCCGGTCGAATACGCTCCGCCGAGCGGAATCAATAACAACACGCCGTAGCAGAAAGCATTAGCAGTCAGCATTCGTTGCCGTGACACCTGTTATTTGACGACACTGTAGTCGCCACTGCGCAGTGTTAGGTCAAGTAGGCAGGGTGCTGAGCAAAACGCCGAACGCACTATGAGAGGCCCACCGTGAAACGTCTGACTATCCCCGCCCTGATGATCGCTATGAGTGCTCTAACCGCCTGCGGAGGCGGCGGTAACGCTGGCGCGCCGCCCGCTGCTGCTGCCGATACACGGCAAATGACAACAGATCAGGGCACTGTGACCACGCGCACCTCCTCGGGCAGTATAGAGGCGGCTAACGTGGTGGCTACACCCGCTGCGGCACCCGTTGAATACGATTACCCTATGGGCTTTCTGGCCATTGATATTGCTGATCTGGCTCCCGGTGAAACGGTGACTTTAAGTCTTGAGCTACCCCAGGGTATGACCCCTTCGGTTTACGTAAAGTGCTCTGCCAATGACCAATGCGCGGTGTTCCCCAGTGCAGAAATCCGTGGCTCTACGGTGCACCTGACCCTCACTGACGGCGGTGCCGGTGACGCCGACGGCGAAGCCAATGGCGTGATTCGTGATCCGGGCGCCCCGGCAGTTCAGCGCAATGGGCAGGACAGCGATGGTGATGGCATAGACGACCAACAGGACAATTGCGTGAGCGAGGCCAATGCCGATCAGGCCGATCTCGACCGCGATGGTCGCGGCGATGTTTGCGACAGCGACCGCGACGGTGATGGCATCGACAATAACGAAGACAACTGTCCCGCTGTTGCCAATCCCGACCAAGGAGATGCCGAGGGTGACGGCGCAGGTGATGCCTGTGATGGCTCGGATTCTGCCGACGGAGATGCCGATGGGGTGAGTGACGGCGAGGACAATTGCCCTGCGACTAACAACCCGGATCAGGCGGATAGTGACGGCGACAGCCTCGGCGACGCCTGTGACAATTTCACCGATTCCGACCGGGACGGTGTCGCCGATGATGCGGACAATTGCCCCGATCACAGCAATGCCAATCAGGCCGACAGCGATGGCGATGGTCTTGGTGATGCCTGCGATGCATTGACCGATGCCGATGGTGACGGCGTCGCCGATGCCCTGGATAACTGCCCGTTGGTAGCCAATGCCGATCAGCAGGACGTGGATAATGACGGCCTTGGCGACGCGTGCGATGCCATCTCCGACGCAGATTTGCGGACCTATTTCGCCGAGCAGGTGCAGCCCAATCTGGCCATCTGCCGCACCTGCCATGTGCCCGGCGCGATTGCGGACACCGCAGAGGGCGCGGGCTTTATGCTGTCGCGAATCGACAGCCTGGACTACGCCAACACCTATGCCGCCTGGTCGGCCCTGGGTGAGGGGGTGGCCGAGAATACGATATTGCGCAAGGCATCTGATACCGACACGGAAAAACACTCGGCGGGCAGCCCCTGGCCTGTGGGCAGTCAGGCCTACAATGCCATGGCCACCGTTATGGCCTGCTGGGATGACCCGGACAACTGTGACCTGATCGATCAGGGCGAAGTGGCGCAGCCGAAACCCTTGCTCGGCAGCCGTCGCGGCGGTCACTACTGGTTTGATTACTGCGCGGATAAACCCGACGATCACGACCTGTCGAACGTGGCTGACCCCCGCTCGATGGTGGTGCCAGGCATCAGTGATGGCCGCGCGGTAGCGATGAATCTGGAATGGCAGAACTGTCAGCCTGGTGGACAACCGGCGACCTGTGGTGACCTGCGCGAGCGCGCCCACCGGGGCTATGCGCTGGTGGCCTCAGACGGTGAGGTGGGTGCCGGTTCGATGTTTGCCGGTTCAAGCAGCAGTTCCGGCTTTGCCTTTCCCGCAAGCCGTTACCGAGATATGTGGCAGTCGATCTGGAATATGCCCCAGCAGCCGGATAATTTCGACGAGCTGGTGAGTCAGCGCTGGGGAATGCCCCTGTCGAATACCCATAATCCCTATCCGCTGGCGGGGGAAGATCCCAATGCCACGAACGGCGGCAGTGGCCAGCTGCCCATTGGCCTGACCCAGCTCCGTGAAGCCGATGGCAGCTGGACCGGTCAGCTCAGCCCGACCTGCAGCATCTGCCATGGCGGTCAGGTGGGGACGAGCGCTGATGGCGAGGGGCTGGGCGCGATCTACGGCACCAACTCCATGTCGGATATCACGGTGATGTTTACCGACCTGGCCCGGCTCACTCCTCAACAGGGGGCGCTGGCAATTATCTCCCAGAACAAGGTAAGGGGGACGGGCAATATCACCAACTTCCAGTTGTTTGGCACCCTTACCTTGACCGACCGTGAGACCTGGATTCCCTACGCGACGATTCAGGCAGAGCCGTCCACCGGCACTGAAGATCCTCCAGTATGGTGGAACCTGGGCAGTCGTCCGGCCAAGTTCTTTGACGCCGGTATGGTGGCCGATGCCAAACGTATCGAACTGTCTTTCCATATGCCCGGCGTGCCAATGGCAGGTGACGAGGAGCGGCAGTGGATTATCGATAATCAGCACGACAGCGATGCGTGGATACTGTCATTGAAAGCACCTGTTTGGCCCGCCCGGCACTTTGGTGAGATCGACGAAGACCTGGCGCGCCAGGGCGCTATATTGTTTCACACCAAAGACCTGTGGGCGGGGGTGGAGGAGACCGCTGCCGCGCTGCCTGAGGTTGATGGTTTGGTGGCGGAGGAGGGGAGCTCCATGCGCCGTCCGGAGCAGGGTAACGGCTCTTGCGCCAGCTGCCACGGGGCCTACTCGCCGCGTTATGTACACGACCAAAGCTACCTCGCCGATCCGCGTCTTGAAGGCATCGCGGCCTATGTGACGCCACTGGATATCATCGGCACCGACAGCGCGCGGCTGGACGGTAACAGTGAGCGGGTGGTGGAGTATTCCAAAAGCAACTGGTTTGCCTATAGCGATGCTCCGGAAGAGCAAAAGACCGACGAGGGCACACCTTATTGCGGTAACTGGAACGACGAATCACTGCGCGCTCGGGTAGGCGGTCGTGAGCTGGGCTATCTGGCGCCACCGCTATACGGAGTGTGGGCCAGCGCGCCTTATTTCCATAACGGGTCGGTGCCGTCGGTGTGGGAAGTGCTCAAGCCCTCAGCGCGTAAGCCGATCTGGCGCAGGCTGTCCAACGCGCCCCGCCCCGATCAGGCCGGGCAAGTGGTGATGGGCTTTGATGCCAGCCTCGACGCCTACGACACCGCCAACCTCGGTTGGAAGTATGAGGAAGTGGCCTGTGGCCCCGGCCCCTATCCTGTGGTGGAGTGCTACCCGTCGCCGGGTGAGGATCTCCCCACCCTGCAGGATGGCCTTGGGCTGTTGTGGGGCAACGGTGGGTTGGCCTGGAATCTGCTGAACATTCCGATTATGACTGACGAGCAAATCGAGGAGCGAAAAATCTACAATACCTATTACTACAGCCAGAGTAACGCCGGTCACGAGTTTACCGAGGTGCTGACCGACGATGAGCGCCGTGCGCTGATCGAGTATCTGAAAACGCTGTAAAATCCGGTGGTTGCCCAGAGCCTGTTAACAGGCCCTAAAGACAGGCTCTAAAGATAGCTGCTTAATGCTTCGCGGCTGGGCGCATCGCCCAGCCCGAGAGTCTGACAGAGGTAGAGCAACATCACATAGGTGGCTTCTATTTTGTAGCTGTCGGTAATTTTCCCGTGTACACCATAGGAGTGACGAAAGCAGGCGGTTCCCAGTTCGATGGCCAGGCTGGCAACGTCCGGTTCGGTGGGAATATTCGGGCTGAAGTTGCCCAGACTACGCCGCGCCAGCTGGCCCAGGTGCCGGGTATTCATCTCCTGTGCGCGATAGCTACTGTCGGTGACCGCGCCGCCAAGGATCAGCTGGCAGCCTACCGGGTGGGTGTTGTGAAAATCCGCCGCGGCAAAGGTCACCCGCGCAACCGCTTCGTGCAGGTCGCTATGACGGTATTGCGCCAGCTCCTCTGCCAGGCGTTGTTCCAGTCGGTTGATATAGCGTCGAGTAACCTCGTTGAGCACCGCGTAGTGGGTGGGGAAAAACAAATAGATGCTGCGCCGGGTCATACCCAGCTTATCCGCCAGGGCGGGGATGGAGAGCGCACCAAGGCCACCTTCGGCGAGCATAGCGTCAGCGGCGGCAATCACCTTTTCAAAGCGTTCCCGCGACCGGGCCTGGCTGGGGCGGCGGGCAATCGCCAAATCGTCGAGTTCTGTCATCATCGCCACAGTATACGGATTTGCCCTGAATTCGCGATATTTCTGCTGTCAGTGGGAGCCGCCCCGGTGCAAGTTGGCCGGGGCTTGGAAGGAGAAAGCTTGGGGGGAAAGGCTCAGTCGTTGAGGCTAATTTGCAGGCTGGTCTGATCGCCCGGACAGTTAAGATAGGTAGACCGAGACAGCCACTGCTCATCGGGATAGTAGGCAAACAGGAATTGGCCGTCCTTGAGCTGATCGACCACCAGCTCGGCGATGTCCGGGCGAACCGCTGGGCAGCCGTGGCTGCGGCCGATGCGCCCCTGCCGGGGAATCCAGCTCGGGTCCACGTACTTGGCGCCGTGGATCACTATCGCCCGCATCCGCGCCAGGTCATTAACCCCCTGTTCCAGGCCATCCATTCGCAGTGAGTACCCGTGGGCGCCGTAGTAGCTTTCCGCAGTGCGGAACAGGCCCAGGCTCGATTGGTGGCTACCTTCCACATTGGAGAACACGGTGGCCATATTTTGCCCGGAGCCTTTGCCGTGGGCGACAAAGTCCTCAAGTATCAGGGATTTGGACGCCAGATCGAATATCCACAGACGGTGCTCAGACGAGGGCAGGGAAAAATCGATAACCGCCAGTCGCTCGCCGGCTTCGGCACCGTCGCGGGTGGCGCAGTGCATGGCAGCGACAGCCCGGTGCAGCACAGAGTGGTTCAAGGCCGGGGCAAGCTGTGCCAGCTCGGTGGTCAGCAGGTCGGTTTCCGTGCGCGGCGACGTCTCCGGCGAGGGCTGTAAGCCCTGACGGGAGGCATTATTGCTTGCGCATCCCGTAAATATGGCCGTTGTGAGAAGAACAGCGACGATTAACAGTGAATTTTGTGTCATTGTAGGGGTCTGGATTTCTCTACGTTGTTAACGGAACTGACAAAAGATTACCTGAAGTGCTAATTCTCCTCCAATCCGCAGCTTTACTTACCCAGGGTGGTAACCCTCCTCACACCGCGTATCGCGGGGTGTTTCGGTTCCTTATTGTCCTGATTATAGCTCTGGCAGCTTATCCCGCCAGTGCGGTGGATGCGCAGCAGATTCGCGACTTTCTCGCGCGCCAGCCCGACGACCTGATTTATACCAGCAGCCTGAGACCAGTGCGTCAGCTGGAAGTTCAGCGTTTTTATGCCAGTCGCGAATTTCGGCCGATCTGGAAATATGGCGACCGGCGTGAGCAGCTGGAGCAGGCCGTGGCCTCTCTGCTGGGGGACGGACTGAACCCCGCCCACTATCGAGTGCCCTCGGCAAAGGAAGTCGATACGGCTCTGGGCGAGGTCAGCGCGACGGCGGTATGGATGCAGGCGGCCCTGGACCTGCGCTTTGGTCGCCTTGATCGCAGCCAGATCGAACCGATATGGCATTATTTCTCCGACTTTGCCGATGACGCCCGCGCTCTGCTGCTGAACACCCTGTTGTTTAAAATTGACGAGCCATTGGCGGCGATCGAGGCGCTGCGCCCTGACACCCCGGTGTATCAGCGTTTGCGTGAGGAATATCTGCGGCGCTACCGCCAACAGGGACAGCCGCCGCCCGCCTATGTGCCGCCAGGCCCCACCCTTTCCCCCGGTGATCGCGGCTATCGGGTCGCGCGCTTGCGTGACCGTCTGCGCGCGACCGGGCAGGAGTTTGCCAGCCACTTTGGTGAGGATTACTACGACGCCGAGCTGAGTGAAGCGGTGAAGCGCTTTCAATATCGCCACAGTCTGGCAGAAGACGGCCACGTCGGCCCGGCAACCCTGGCGGCCTTGAATGTGACTCCCGACGAGCGACTGGGACAGCTGCGGGCCAATTTGGAGCGCTGGCGCTGGATGACACCGGAGCTGGAAGACAATTTGCTGCTGGTGAATATTGCCGGTGCCCGTTTGAAGTACTTTGTTAATGGTGAGCAAGTTTGGGTGTCGCGTACTCTGGTGGGGCGTAACAGCCGCCCGACACCGGCACTGAAGTCGCTGGTGACCTACCTCACCTTCAACCCTGACTGGACGATTCCGCCCACCATTTTCCGGGAAGACAAGCAGCCGCAAATCCAGGAGAACGCGCAGTTCTTTGAAGAAAACCCCTATATCGTGGTCGATCACAGCGGCCGACAGGTCGATCCGGCCACGGTAAACTGGGACAACCCCAAGGGCGTTCTGCTGCGCCAGCGACCGGGGCCGGAAAATCCCCTGGGTCAGGTCGTTGTCCGCTTTCCCAACCCCTTCAGTGTTTACCTCCACGACACCCCCAACAAGGCCCTGTTCGGCAAGGTCAGGCGCGCGGGCAGCTCCGGCTGTGTGCGGGTCGAGGAGGCAGTTGATCTGGCGTACTTGATAATGCGCAACGCGGGAGATTACTTCCCCGCAGAGGTGGATGAGCTGTTTCGCCGGGGCGAAAAGCGCAACGTCAATCTGGTGACCCAGATTCCCATTCTGATGGACTACTGGACCGCCGATATTGATGAGGCAGGCCGGTTGATTTTTCAGGCGGACATCTATGACCGCGACCGCGCCCTGAGCCTGGCGCTGGAGGAATAGCCCGCTCAGGCTGCTGCCGATGACGCTCAGAAGCGCAGGCCCGCTTCCAGGTAGACTGATCGCGGCGGTTCAGTAGAAGAGCGGTAGCCGCCCACATCCAGGCCGGTGGCGGCGCCCAGCCCCTGCCCCATTTCTTCACTGAGATTCTTGCCCGCCAGAGTTAGCCACCAGGTGTTGTCGTTGTCGAAGACGCGGACTCGGGCGTGATATTTGGTCAAGGCTTCCTGCAAGCTGCGGGGGTCGAGGTCGCCGGCGATATAGTGCTCGTCGCGGTAATTGACATCGACGGCGAATTCCAGCGTGTGACGGCTACCCACGGGCAGAGTGATCGTCGAGGACAGGCTTGAGGTCCAACGTGGGGTTTGCTGGTTGACCTTGCCGTTGAAACTGCACGTGCCGGTGTCCGGGTCTTCCTCGGGGGAGCCGGGGTAGCAGGGCCCCTGTTCATAGCTGAGCCATTCGAAATCGAGATAGCCCACCGCAGCGGTGAGCATCAGCCAGTCGGTTGCCAGCCAGCGTCCGTCCAGCTCTGCGCCCTGGGTAAGGGCGCTGCCGGCATTGGTGACGTTAAAGCCAGCCACGCCATCAAACACGCTGACCTGCATATTGCTGTATTCAACCCGGTACACGGCAATATTCAGGTCGGCGCTGCCGTCGAGCAGGCGCATTTTCGCTCCGACCTCCCAGGCGTCGGCCAGTTCGTCTTCAAATTCAAAATTGGTGCCGCCTCCGGTGGGGCCGTCGTTGGCGTTGTTGCCCCGGGCATCATAACCGCCGGACTTGGCGCCCTCGGTGTAGGCAACATAGGTCATAATATTCTCGCTGGCATCCCATTGCAGATTGACCAGCGGCAGCACCACCTCGCTGCTGCGTTCCCCCTCAAGTTGATGGCTGTCTACATTCAGCTGGCTAAGGACAAGGCCCGACAGCGGGTTGATGGGCATGCGGGTATCCCGTTCATACAAATTGAACTCCCGGTAGCCTTCCTTGGTTTCAAAGACATAGCGCAGGCCAAGGGTGCTGCGCCAGCGCTCGCTGAAGTTGATGGTAATCTGGGTGAAGGCTGACCACGCTTGGCTGTCGAGGAGATAGTCGCGATCGAGGTCAGATTCCACCAGTACCTGGCTGTTCAACTCGCAGGAGTCGGTGTCCTGTACTGCCGCATTGCGTACTTTCAGCGGTGCCGATTCGTCAAAGGTCAGCTCGCTTTGTTGGTAGAAAATACCGCCGATATAATCAATAAGCTCACCGCCGGGGGAGGTAAAACGCAGCTCCTGGCTGAGCTGTCGGTAGTCTTCTATGGAGTGGAATACCGAGGTATCCCAGCTGCTGGAATCGGGGTCGAAGTATTCGTCATTGTCGAAACGGGTGTATCCGCTGATCGAACTCAGGGTACCGGCGGCGGCGTGTACATTGACATTTAAGGTGGTGTTCATCGCGTCGAGGACAATGCGCTCGTCGATATCGCTGTGGCGAACGTAATCGGCACGGGTGTTTTCACCCGAGCAGCGGGTGAGCGCGCTGGGCTGGGTCACCTGCAGGGTGCGGCCCGTTTGCTCCCGGTCGGTTTTTTCAAATTTAAGCGAGGCGTCTAGCAGATCCTTCGGGGTCCAGCTTAGCACCATTCTGCCCGAGGCTTCGACGGCGCCACCTTCCAAACGATCCAGCTCAGGATTGTACATATAACCCTCCTGATCCCGGTAGCGCAGCGCCAGTCGTGCCCCAACAGTGTCACTGAGGGGGCCGGACAGCACCGCGTCGGTCTCCACCTTGTCGAGTTCCAGGCCGTAACCGGCAGACACCATGCCGGCAAATTCATCACCCGGTTGAGCGGAGACGACACTGATCGCACCGGCAATGGCGTTTTTACCGAACAGAATGGACTGGGGGCCGCGGAGCACCTCGACCCGCTGGACATCCATAAACGCGGTGCGGGTCTGATGGGGGCGACCCAGGTGGATGCCGTCGGCAAAAATGCCTACCGATAGTTCAAAGCCCTGATTGGAGCCCGAGCCGATGCCGCGCATATAAATATTCGGCACCAGCCCCCCTTCGGCGAGCTTGAGGTTGGGCACGTATTCCGACAGGTCGGCGAGATTCTCGATACCGGCTTCGCTGAGCTTCTCCGCTGATACTGCGGTGACCGACACCGGTACATCGCTGAGCGACTGCGCCCGTTTTTGCGCCGTCACGATAATTTCCTCGAGCACCCGCGGTGTTTCTGCGGCGGCCATTGCAGAAACTAGGGCTACGGCCAGGGCGAGCAGGTGCCGGTGCATCATTGGGACAAGCCTCGTTGTTGTTATGGTTATATCGAATGCGCGCAGCGCTGCACAGGTGGCTGCGGCAAGGGGAACTCTAGCGAGTAGGGGGCGCGGGGCGCAAGAGTGCTGCGGTTGATGCTGTCGCGTGTAAACCATAACTGCCGCCCTGAAGCCAAAACGCCGTGCGGCGGGGTTGGATAATCACCACAGTGACCCGTTTGATGGAGTGGGGACGGTAGGGTCGTTGAATCCGTCGAGCCGGCGGTACAGAGCTGATTGCGTTTAGGGCTGCCGCGAGATTATCTCTATCGCTCGTAAACACTGTGTTGGTCATGAGCGCAAAAAAAGCCGCACAATGTGCGGCGAAGCAGCTGTTCAGCAGACTGTGGGTGCTAGCCGACCTGGCGGTCGCTGTCCTGCCAGTAGGGTTCACGAAGTACACGCTTGAGGACTTTGCCCGAGGGGTTGCGCGGTAGTTCATCGACGAAGGCGTAGCGGCGGGGGGTTTTATAGCCCGCCAGCCGTTCGCGACAGAAGGCCACCAGGTCCTCGTCGGTAACCGTGGTGTCGGGTTTGAGAACGCAGACTGCCAGTGCAGCTTCGCCAAATTTTTCATCGGGTACAGCGATGACGGCAACGTCCTGGATGGCGGGGTGACTGAACAGGGTGTTTTCAATTTCGGCGGGATAAATATTCTCGCCGCCTGACACAATCATGTCCTTGAGCCGGTCGCGAATATAGAAAAAGCCGTCTTCGTCCACATAGCCGGCGTCGCCGGTATGCAGCCAGCCATCGACCAGGGTCGCCGCGGTTTTTTCCGGTTGTTTCCAGTAGCCGGACATGACCGTGGCTGAGCGAATCAGCAGCTCGCCGGTTTCACCGGGGGCGGCTTCTTCGCCATTGTCCTTGAGCACCTTCAGTTCTGCACCGGGCAGGGGGCGGCCACAGGAGCGCAGCAACTGCGGATTGCCCGCCAATGCGCGCCGATGATCAGAGGCCTGTAAACAGAGCACCATGCAACTCAGTTCGGTCATGCCGAAGCCTTGCACAAAGTCGCAGCCAAAGACCTCCATGGCCTGTTGCAGAATCGGCATGGATATCGGCGACGCGCCATAGGTAATGCGTTGTAATGGGCTGAAGTCGTAGCTTTCGATATTGGGCACGAAGGCGAGCACGGCCTGAATCATGGCGGGCACCAGCACCGTGTCACAGGAGGTGCTGCCGACAATCGACTGCACCAACTGTAGTGGATTGAAGTCATCGGTGACCTCAACGATGGCGCCGCCGCACAGCCAAACCAGCGAGGCGGCCATGCCGGCAACGTGAAACAGGGGCAGAGGCATGATACCGAGATGGCCGACCTGGCAGCGCTCGGGTACTTGAGCCGTCATTACGTAGGCGCTCAGTAACTGGCGGTGACCAAACAGCACCCCTTTGGGATAACCCGTGGTGCCACTGGTGTACATCTGGATGACGTCGTTGTTCTCAGCGTTAAGGGTCGAGCGCGGTGGGCGCGTGGTGTTTGCCGAAAACAGCTCTTCAAAGGCGCGCCAGTCGGCGTTGGTCTCGCTCAAGGAAAAGCAGCGGTCGAGGGTGGCAATGGCTTCGCACTTGCTGGCCGCGTCTCGCAGTTCATTGTCGCCGACAATCAGCATGGCCGCGTCGCTGTCGGTGAGAATATAGCTCAGTTCTGCCGGGGCCAAACGATAGTTCAATGGCACAAGAATCAATCCCGCTTTCATACAGGCGATCACCACTTGCAGATAGGCGAGGTTGTTTTTCGACAGCAGGGCAACCCGGTCACCCGCTTGCAGGCCGCTTGCAAGTAAACCATTGGCCAGCTGGTTGCAGCGTTGTTCGAGCTCGCCATAGCTCAACGACTGGCTGGGGGTACGCAGGGCGATATGATCGCTGTACTCGCGGGCGTTGAACTCAATCATTTCCTGTATATACATCGGTGCTTCCTGTTCAGTCGTGCATGGCCGTCGATAAACCTCGGGGGGCTGGTTCCAATAGTGCTGGTTGGGGCAAAAATTAAGAAGGGCAGGGCGCGCCAGGCCCTGTCGGGCTGCGCCAGATCACCTTCCGGGCGCGCCACCATTGTCACCTCAACGACCGCTGACGTTGACAGACAAGGACTGTCGCCCTTCGACCTGTTAGCGGCGGCCACATGGATTTACAGTGCTTTCATCCGCGGCCTTGGCCGGACTTCAGATTGGGTTGTAAAAGAGAGTAGGCACATGATTAAGACGCGAGTGACGGAAATGCTGGGAATCGAGCACCCGATTATTCAAGGCGGAATGATGGCGGTGGGGCTGGCAGAGCTGGCGGCGGCGGTGTCGAACGCTGGCGGACTGGGCATTTTGACCGCCCTGACCCAGCCGACCCCGGAGGATCTGCGCAGGGAAATTGCCCGCTGCCGGGAAATGACTGACAATCCCTTTGGTGTGAACCTCACCCTGTTGCCGACGATCAATCCGGTGCCCTACGACGAATATGTGCAGGTCATTATCGACGAAGGGATTACCGTGGTGGAGACGGCAGGGCGCAGCCCCGAACAGTATATGGAAGCCTTCAATAATGCCGGCGTGAAGGTGATTCACAAGTGCACTTCGGTGCGTCATGCATTGAAGGCCGAGGCCATTGGCTGTGCCGCTGCCAGTGTTGATGGTTTTGAATGCGCCGGTCACCCCGGCGAGGACGATGTGCCGAATCTGGTGCTGTTGCCCTGTGCCGTGTCGCGTTTGCGTATTCCGGTGATTGCCTCGGGTGGCATCGGCGACGGCCGGGGTTTGGCTGCCGCGCTCGCCCTCGGTGCCGAGGGGGTGAATATGGGGACTCGCTTTGTAGCAACCCGGGAAGCACCGGTACATCACAATGTAAAACAGATGATGGTGGAGAGCAGCGAGCTGGACACCGCGTTGATTTTTCGCACCCTGCGCAATACCGCGCGAATCTATAAAAACAGTATTGCGAAGGAAGTGCTGTCGATCGAGGGCAAGCCCGGCGACACCGACTTCAGCGAATTGCAGCCCCTTGTCGCCGGTGCGCGGGGCCGTGAACGGGTACTTGAGCAGGGTGATACCGACGACGGTGTCTGGACCGCCGGTTTGGTGATGGGCTTGATTGACGATATTCCCAGCTGTGCAGAGTTAGTCAGCCGAATAGTGGCTGAGGCAGAGGACATTATCGAAAATCGCCTGCAGTCCATGCTGCAGCGCGCCTAGGGGAACACGCCGTGTACTCAACGTGTTTTGTACCGTCCGTTCAGGAGTGCAGGGCCGGCGGTGCGGTATACCGCTGGGCACTCAGCAAGTGGTTTGACGACGCGCAGCGGGAGTATTGTGCCCAGTTGACCGCTTGCTGTGGGGATATGCCCCTGAGTTGGCGGGCGGTGTCCCACCGCCTGGATTTTTTCAGTGACTGCGAGGCTACCGGTGAAGTGCGCCTGGAAGTGTCTGTTGCTGAAGTGAACGGTCACGGGGTGTCACTGGGCTGCCGAATTGTTCAGGGCAGTCGCTTATGCGCTACCGGCAGCAGTGAGCTGGTCAGCCGCGACACCATTCACCACCGCAGCTTGCCTCTGACCGCCGGTGCACGAGCCCGGCTGCAGGCGGAGGTTTTGACTTTTCAGCGTATTACCGAGGTTTGTCTGGGCTGATGCCCCGGCCTCGGTGTCGCGCAACAGTGAGACAACAGGTAGCAATATGTCGATATTTGATGATAGCGAATCCGCCCGCTTCCGTGAGGAGGTCAGGGCCTTTCTGGCAACAGCGCCCAGCGAAGAAATTCTCGAAGCGGGGCGCAAGACAACCAGTGTCTTTGCCCCCTTTAAACAGGCCATCGCCTGGCAAAAAATACTGTACGACAAGGGCTGGGTAGCACCCTCCTGGCCTGAGGAATATGGCGGCACCGGCTGGTCGATCCAGCAGCGTTATATCTTCGCAGAAGAATGTAACCGGCGCGGTGTGCCGCCGGTATTGCCCCAGGGCGTACAGATGGTCGGGCCGGCCATTCTCGGCTTTGGCAGCGAGGCGCAGAAGGCGGCACTGCTACCCGGTATTCTGTCAGGTGAGGATTTCTGGTGCCAGGGCTACTCTGAACCAGGGGCTGGTTCCGACCTTGCCAGCCTGAAATGTCGCGCCGACAGCGACGGCGACGACTATGTGCTCAACGGTTCCAAGACCTGGACAACCTACGGCCACCACGCCAATAAAATGTTCGCGCTGGTGCGTACCAGCAGCGAGGGTAAGCCCCAGCAGGGGATTACTTTCCTGTTACTGGATATGGATCTGCCCGGGCTCGAGGTCAGACCGATTATTGGTCTGGATGGTGAACCCGAACAATGCGAAGTGTTCTTTACCGATGTGCGGGTGCCCAAGGCCAACCGCATCGGCGAGGAGAATCAGGGCTGGACCGTCGCCAAGTATGTACTGGAGTTCGAACGTGGCGGCAGCACCTTCGGCACCTGGCTACTGCCGGCCCAGGAAAAACTGCGTGCGTGGTGCACCCGTGAAAATGCCTTTGGCGAGCGTCTGATCGATCGCCCGGCACTGCGCCGTCGGCTGGTGGAGCTGGACATTGAAATTGCGGCGGTTGTGCATACCGAAAAGCGGGTCAATGCCAACCTCAAGCACGGTGAAAACCCTGGCCCGATGGCATCCATGCTTAAAATTCTGGGCACCGAGGTGATGCAGCGGTTTTCTGAATTGCAGCTCGAAGTGGCCGGGTTGGACGCTCTGCCGGTGCAAAACCAGGCCCTGGCGGTGGGCAGCGAGGTCGCGCCGATCGGTGACGAGGCGGCCCTGTTGGCTATGCCCTACTACCTGAATACACGGGCGGCATCGATCTACGCCGGCTCCAATGAAATACAGCGCAGCTTGCTCGCTAAAGCCGTGATGGAGGGCTGAATATGCAGTATCAGTACACCGCGGAACAAACCGAATTCAAAGATATGCTCAGCCGCTTTGTGCGGGATCACTACGACTACGAATCCCGCCGGGTTTATCTGAGCAGCGGGCAGGGTTTCAGCAAGGACTACTGGCAGCAGTTGGCCGAGCTGGGTGTGTTGGGGCTGCCCTTCAGTGAAGCGCTGGGCGGGCTGGACTTGCCTTTGGCCTATCAGATGGCGGTGGCCGAGGAATTCGGCAAGGGGCTGGTGCTTGAGCCCTTTCTGCCCAGCGTCGTGATGGCCGGCAAGCTGTTGGCGGCCAGCGATAACAGCGAGGCCAGAGACAGTCTGATTCCCTCACTGATTGCGGGAGAGAGTGTGTTGGCGCTGGCATGGGAGGAGCGGGACAGTCGCGGCGCCCCCGGCAAAGTGTTGACCCGTGCCCAGCGCGAGGGAGACAGCGTGGTGTTGAACGGCGAGAAACTGGCCGTGCTGGCAGCGCCCAATGCTGACGCCCTGCTGGTGACTGCCCGGGACGACAGCGGCGACCTCAATGTTTATCTGGTGGATACCCAAAGCCCGGGAATGACGATGACGGCCTTCGGCAGCGTGGACGGTCAGCCTGCGGCCAATCTCCGTTTTGAACAACTGACTCTGCCCGCCAGTGCGGCCCTGTTCAAGGGAGATGCCCTGCCAGTGCTGCGGCAAATTCTGGACGAAAGTCTGGTGGTCATGGGGGCGGAGGCCGTGGGCGTGATGGATCAGCTACTGGCCACCACGGTGGAGTACTGTAAAACCCGCAAACAGTTTGGTTTGCCCATTGCCAGCTTTCAGGCGTTGCAGCACCGCATCGCTGACATGGTGATGGCCTGCGAACGAACGCGCTCGCTGTTGTGGGCGGCGCTTCAGGCGGTTGGCCACAGCCATTTTGGCGACAGCGTCGCAATGTTGAAGGCGGAGCTGGGGCGCAGCGGTCGCTATGTGGGGCAGCAGGCGGTGCAGCTGCACGGCGGCATCGGTATGACCGAGGAGCTAAACGTTGGGGCTTATTTCAAACGGCTGACGGCGATGGAAGTTCTCAGCGGTGACCGCGACTACCACCTCGACAGGCTGGCCCTCGGCAGCGACTGAGTTCGTCACTGCCGAGGGTCTGAGTGGGTATGCCGGTCGAGCTAATTACTCGAGCTTCACCTCCAGTTCAACCTTTCCTGCCGAGCGATATTGGCCCGGTGCCGGTTCGGTGGGGAAGCCGCTGGGGAGCTCGTTAATTGAAGGGGCGTAGGCTGGTGCCACTTGTGCGGCCCCGGCGATGGTGTACACGATAAGGTCTGTCGCTCCTTCATCGGCGGGGGCATCCAGCACAAATTCAACCTGGAAGGGGGTGCTTGAGTCTCCCTGTTCCGGTTTACAGCTGCCCGCGAACAATTGGGGTGAGCGGTACTGGCCCTCGGTGGTTTTGATGCTGGTATTGCCCTCGTTGGAATAGTCGTAGGGGGTTTGGCCGTTTTCGTAGCGTTGCACCAGAATATTAATCGGTGCCAGACCTGTGCCGATATTGCCCTCCAGTCCACTACAGGACAGGCGGCCGCTCAGGGTAACGGTGGTTTCCCGGTCGATGTCCTGGTAGAAGAACCCGCCGAGGGCGATGCCCCCGCCCCCAGCGGAGCATTCAATGTCGCCGTTGGAGTAGCGTTCACAGGTGGTTTCCAGTGTGGCATCCACTGACACCGCGAGGGTGCCATCGGCGCGCCCTTCATAGACTACGTCGGCGTCCATCAATCCCGAGAGAGTAATACCGCTGCAGCTGTCGTCCGCGGCGTTGTCATTGCCCTTGTTATCGACCACATGTCGAGAGGAGTTGTGGGTAAAGCGGGCGCTCTGGGTTTCGCTGCGAACGTTCCAGAACTCCGTTTCCGCAGGCAGTAGCGGTGGTTCGGGAATGTCGGTGTCGCTGAACGTCACCGACTGGTCATCGCCCTTTGAGGCCTGCGGACAGTCAGCACCCTCGCTGCTGTAGGTGCCATTGTTGTCTATGGCAAAGCCGCCGTTGGGATACCAGATTTTACGCAGGCAGTTGTCGGCTACGGTAAAGCGCGACTCGTCCTTGACCTCACTGTCGAATTTGGCGGTGGCCGTGACCACATACTCGCCGCTGGCCTGGGGGGCAATCCAGGTCGCTGTGAGCGGCGTTTCCCCGGTGAAGCTGCCGCCAGTGGCGGAGAACACCACCTCTTGCTCCTGTTCGTCAAAGCCCTTGAGTTCGGCGGTCAGCGGCACTGCATCGCCAGCGGTAAGGCAGGGGGCATCCTCGGGGGTCAGGGTAACGCCGAGGTCGATCTCGATGTCGGCGAGTTTAAAGCGCTCGGCGCCCTCTGGCAGGGTGCGGTTCTGCGAGGTAAAGCGCACCTGAACCGGATACTTCTCGCGGTCTGTTGTCGGCTTGATCGTCGCGATCAGAAAGTCGTTCTCGATACGTAGCTGGGTCACTTCGCCGCGGCTGGTGCCACCGACCACGTCAACGGCAAAGTTTGCCGGTTCGGCTTCAGAATTGGCGATGGTGGCGGCGATCTCCACGGGGTCGCCGGCGTCGGCGATGCGGGCGGTGGAGGGTAGCAATGACAGAATCTGCGGGTTGACGTTGACGGTGAGGGGCTTTTTGGCGGAGCTGTCGGTGCCGAAGGCCTCGCCCTTGATTTTTACCTCCAGGGTGGCGGCGCCGAGGTCGCTTGGCAAATAGCGGTGATGATCTACGAGGCTAATAGCATTGCCAATGACCTCGGCCTCGGTAAAGTCCTCGTAGGTGGCGTCAAAGGGGCCGTACTCCGGCGCCTTGACCCGGAAGCAGCTGTCTTTGGTGACGCGGTCAATTTCCGCATTGACCTCGTTGCTATAGGCGAAGGTTGTGGCAGACAGGGCAGTGCCCACCGGGCCGGGGATCAGGCCCAGCCCTTGAATGATGGTTTGTGCGGCGGCGCGCTCAAGGTTGAAATCAACGCCTTTGGCGGCGATTTCTGCCTTCCATTCCGCAGGGTTGCTGGCCAGCCGGTCTTCGGTGAGCTGGGTGTCGCCGGTAACAATAAACTGGCTGAACACCTGGGGTTGAGCGGCGTTAAGGGCCTCTTCGACGGTGGAGACAACAAACAGGATATTGCCCACGGGTGTGGCTTTGTTCCATTGCGCGGTGCCGGCGTAGTTCGTGGCGGTGGCACTGTGAGCGGCAACGGCTTTGATGGTGCGGCTTTTCGCCGCTTTCATTGCCGGGGCCAGATCGAAAATGCTGGTGATGTCGGGCTTGGTGGCACCGGGAAACTGGAAGCCGCCGCTGCAGTTGCCCCCATTGCGATATACCGGACCTTCGTCATTGCGGGTGATTGCGCGGGGGACAGGCTCACCGGGCTGATAGAGCGATTGCACTGCGGGGGTGGTCTGGTTGAGCAGGGCGGCGTCTTCCAGCAGCCTTTGTTCAAGGTTGAGGGATAGCAGAAAGCGTTCCAGTAGCTCATCGGGGTCGGCGGCGGCGTCGTCAGCCAGTGCCTTGATAGAGCCGGGGGCCGAGGGGTCGCTGGCCATATCCAGCAGCATCCGCATTACAGCAGCCATACCGTCGAGTTGGCTGGTGTCGGCGTTGCGTAACTGGTCGGGATCAAAACCGAGCTGGCTGGCGGCGGCCTCAACCCAGCTTGTCAGCGCCGATTGAACCCTCTGGGCATAGTCAGCGGGGGCGTCGGGCAGCGCCGCGATCGTGAAGCTCTGGCTGGGGCAGTGGTTGCTGCCGTCGCCGATTTCTATTAATACCTGGCCACCTTCCAGCGGAGTGGCCGGATGCATCGGCAACTGGAACTGCCAATCCTCATTGCCTTCGCGCATCTGAAAGAAAGCCGGGGTGACAATATCGGGATTGTCTGCGGCAATGATGCGCAGGCCCGGTGCCGACATAGAGACGGGAATACCGCTGACGGAAAGGGTGTCGCCGACACTGGCTGACAGTGTGCTGAATTGCAGGTTGGGGCATGGTGTTTCTGTGCCCAGGGGGCTTAATACCCTGAGTACTTCCCCCGTGGCGGGAGGCTCTGTGGCGGAGCCTCCTCCAGAGCTACCGCCCCCGCAGGCGATCAATGTCGAGGCCAGACAAGTGGCTAGGGTGAGTGTGACTACACGTGGATACATTCGCTGTTCCTCCTTGTCGTCAGCAAGCAACAGCCAGGCCGCTACCGCCGATTAAAATCCTTTGCAGAATTGTGCCACGGCGGGTGGGGCGCAGGTCAAGACGGAAGGGCGAAAGTGTGACGCGGTGGCACCCCGGAACAGGGTGCCACCGCCGGGGGTCAAAAGGGGCGTTGCTGGAAGCGCTGCTTCTTGCGGTAGGGGAATACATCGGCCACATAGCCTGCGCGGATGCGATCCTGAAGCTCTCGCCAATATTCCGGTTGGTAGAGGTCGCTGTGCAATTCGTCGAAGACCTTCTTGGCCCGCTGATTGCCCGAGAAGAACAGGCGGAATTCCTCGGGGAAAACATCTTCCGGTTTGACTTCGTACCAGGGCTGGGTGGCCATGGCCTGCTCGTCGTTTTTCGGCTCGGGCAGGGCGCGGAAGTTGCAGTCGGTGAGTGGGCAGATTTCGTCGTAGTCGTAAAAAACGACTCGTCCGTGTCGCGTCACCCCGAAGTTTTTCAGCAGCATATCGCCGGGGAAAATATTACCGGCGGCCAGCTGCTTTATCGCGTTGCCGTATTCGTCCATCACACTGTAAAGCTGCTGTTCGTCGCAGTCTTTCAGGTAGAGGTTAAGGGGCGTCATTTTGCGTTCAATGTAGACGTGCTTGAGGATCAGTACATTGCCGTTTTCCTCAATCAGCGAGGGAACTTCCTTGTAAAGTTCGGCCATCAGCTCATCGGAAAAACGTCGCCGGTCGAAGGCAAGGTTGTTGAACTCCTGGGTGTCGGCCATTCGACCGCCTCGGTCCCAGCGTTTAACCAGACTGTAGCACTTCTTGACGTGATCCCGGGTCATTTCCTTGGGGGGCGTAAAGCGGTCCTTGATGACTTTGTACACGTAGCCGAAATCAGGGCGAGTAAACACCAGCATCACCATGCCCTTGATACCCGGCGCGATCACGTAGGGGTCTTCACTGTTGATCGTGTCGTTCACGGCAAAGCGGAAGAATTCGGTTTTGCCGTGCTTGGGCATCCCCATCGCGTTGTACAGCTCGAAGATTTCCTTGTGCGGCATCAGGCGGCGCAAAAAGGCCACATACTCCGAGGGAATCGAGGCATCGACCATAAAGTAGCTACGGCTGAAACTGAAAAGTATGGAGATATCGTCGGGGTCGTGGAGCAGAGAGTCGACAAAAATAGACCCGTTTTCCGTGTGCAGAATAGGCAGTACGAAGGGTTTGCTGAAATCACCGCTAAACACTCGGCCGACAAGATAGGCGGCCTTGTTGCGAAAGAATAATGATTCCAAGGTTTCCACAATAATTTCCCCGGTATTGCCTTCGGGGATACGGGGCATCAGCTCGCGGTTGACGACATCCATAATAAAGCCAATATCCCGCTCCTGGTCTTCCCAGGGAATATTGAACTCACAGTTGTCGAGCAGCTGCTTGACGATCTCTGTGGCGTTGTTGCCGTCGAAGCGGTAGCGGCGCAGGATGGAGTCGCTGTCCATCGGACCATTGTGCCCCGCCGGGGTCATGGCGAAGGTGTGCTGCTCGCGAATTTTTTCGTGCTTGAACACGTAACAGTAGATGGAGTTAAAAAACGACTGCGCGATTTCGTAGTTGTCGTGGTGTTTTATCAGCTCGGCATATTCGTGCTTGGCTTCCTCCCAGTTGTCGCGGCTTTCCACGCTGCCACCGGTAATGGTATAGGCGGCTTCGGCAACAATGGCGCGCTTTTGCTTCCACAGGTCGAGCCGTGCGCGCATGGCTTTCTGGGCGCCGTGCCAGTCAGCGGCCTCAAAGCGGGCCTGGGCACCCAGCGTAATGTTTTTATACTCGGCGAAAAATGCGTCGAAGCCATTGAGTATCGCCATGGCGAGGCGGCGGGTTACGGCAGTCACTGTGGTGGATTCCTGATTTGTGAGGCAAGCCTCGCAGTTTGCCAGAGATTGGGCAGAGCTGCGAGGTGCGGCTTGGAGTCCCCGTGGAGGATTACAGGAAGCAGTCAGCCAATACTTCTCTGGCTTCAGCCTGCTGGCAGTTGACGATCATGGTACCGACTTCGCCACGGGCTTCAGCGGCCTGCCAGTCCTTGGCGCGCTCGCGAATGCGTCCCTCGGGGCCGACCAGGGCGATTTCATCGACAAGCTCGTTGGGCACGGCGTCGCGGGCTTCGTCTTTTTTTCCGGCCAGGTAGAGGTCCTGAACCTTGTCGGCGGCATCGCCATAGCCCATGCGCGTGGCGTAGTCGGTGTAGAAGTTTTTGCCCTTGGCACCCATGCCGCCGATGTAAAGGGCGAGGAAGTCCTTGATGAAGTAGCGGCAGCCATCGAGGTTGTCGTCCATGATGACGCCGACAAAGGGAGCCACGTCAAAGTCGGCCTTGGTGCGACCACTCTTTTCCAAGCCCTTGGTGATACTGGGTTCCAGCACCGCGTATTGGTCCGGGCTCATCCACACCGGAAAGACACCGTCGGCGACTTCCGCCGAGGCGGCTACCCCGGCGGGGGTGATCGACGCGGTGTAGATGGGAATGGACGGATCGCCGTGCAGAATTGACTTCAGTGGCTTGCCCAGTCCTGTGGTGCCCTCACTCTTGTTGGGGATTTGATACATCTTGCCGTCGAACTCCAGCGGGCCCTCGCGGCGGAAGATCTGCTTCATGATCTTGATGTACTCCCGAGTGCGGGTAACGGGCTTGCCGTAGGGCACGCCGTGCCAGCCCTCTACCACCTGGGGGCCAGAGGCTCCCAGTCCGACGATAAAACGCCCGCCGGAGAGTGCGTCGAGGCTCATCGCCGTCATCGCACACATGGCGGGTGTCCGCGCCGGCATCTGCATAATAGCGGTGCCCACCTTGATTTTAGTGGTTTGCGCCAGAATCCACGCTGCCGGGCTGACGGCGTCTGAGCCGTAGGCTTCGGCGGTCCACACGGAGTCGAAGCCCAAGGCTTCCGCATGTTTGATGTCGTCCATCGGCAGTGTGAGTTTTGCCCCGGAATAGCCGAGTAAGAGCCCAAGCTTCATGGTGTTCCCCTTTGTGATCTTATTAGATGACTGTGAGTTTAGGGCCTGTTAACACGAATTGCATTGTTTCCGACCGGAAGTTAATCGACCAACTTGTCCTCGGCGATAATGACCCCGGTTTCGTCAGCGTACAGGTATTGCCCCGGTGTTATGGTGCACTGGCCGAAATGAAGGGAAACGTTGAGCTGCCCTTCGTTGCGTTTTTCAGTCTTGCGGGGCACGCTGCCGAGGGCCATAACCCCGAGCGGCATCGGCGCGATTTCTTCGACATCACGCAGGTAGCCGTAAATAACGATACCGGCCCAGCCATTTTTTACTGCAGCGGCGGCCAGATTGTCACCCAGCAGTGAGCGTCGCGGCGAGCCGCCGCCGTCGACCACCAGCACGCGGCCATTGCCGGCGGTTTTTACCTGTTCGGCAACCAGGGAATTATCTTCAAAGCACTTGATGGTGACGATTTCGCCACCAAAGTGGTGGTTGGCGCCGTAGTGCTTGAATTGCAGTTCGATAACCTGAACGGCGTCGCCGTGTTCGTCGCAGAGGTCGGGGGTGGAAATGTTCATAGGGCCTCCAGGGAGTGGGAGAGGCTGGATCGGAGAGGGGTGATGCCAAAGCCGCAAGGACTTTGCGTCTCCCGTCTTCCGTCAAGCATTCAGTATTCAGCAAACAAAAAAAGGGTGACATCGCTGCCACCCTTTTTCTTATACACCATATTGTCGGTTAGATGTTCTCAAACTGACCCATAGTGTTGTCTTTACCACCGGCTTTCAGTGCAGCGTCACCAGCAAAGTATTCTTTGTGGTCGTCACCGATGTTGGAGCCAGCCATATCCTGGTGCTTAACGGTTGCGATGCCTTCGCGGATTTCGCGACGCTGCACGCCACCGGCGTAAGCCAGCATGCCTTCTTCGCCGAAGTAGCCTTTGGCCAGGTTGTCGGTAGACAGGGCCGCAGTGTGGTAAGTCGGCAGAGTGATCAGGTGGTGGAAGATGCCGGCTTCACGTGACGCGTCACGCTGGAAGGTACGGATCTTCTCATCAGCTTCTGCTGCCAGCTCGGTTTCGTCGTAGTCGGCGCTCATCAGGCGAGCACGGTCGTAGGCAGAAACGTCTTTGCCTTCAGCCTGCCATGCATCGAATACTTGCTGACGGAAGTTCAGTGTCCAGTTGAAGGACGGGCTGTTGTTGTAAACCAGCTTGGCATTGGGCACCACTTCACGGATGCGGTTAACCATGCCACCGATCTGGCCAACGTGGGGCTTCTCGGTTTCGATCCACAGCAGGTCAGCACCGTTTTGCAGGCTGGTGATACAGTCGAGTACCACGCGATCTTCGCCAGAGCCTTCTTTGAAGCAGAACAGACCGCTTTGCAGACGCTTGGGCTTGAGCAGTTTGCCGTTGGATTTAACAACAACGTCGCCGTTTTGAATTTCTTCAGCGCTGGTGATGTATTCGCCGTCGAGGAAGGCGTTGTACTGGTCGCCCAGATCGCCTGGCTCGTTGGTCACTGCGATTTGCTTGGTCAGGCCAGCACCCAGTGAGTCGGTACGGGCAACGATAACACCGTCGTCGATACCCAGCTCAAGGAAGGCGTAGCGTACAGCGCGGATTTTCGCGAGGAAGTCGGCGTGGGGAACGGTAACTTTACCGTCCTGGTGGCCGCACTGCTTCTCGTCGGAAACCTGGTTTTCGATCTGGATACAGCACGCACCTGCTTCGATCATTTGCTTGGCCATCAGGTAAGTGGCTTCTGCGTTACCGAAACCGGCATCGATGTCAGCAATGATGGGCACAACGTGAGTTTCGAAGTTGTCGATCTTGGCGATGATTTCAGCTTCTTTAGCGCTGTCGCCAGCGTCGCGAGCGGCGTCCAGGTCGCGGAACAGGTGGTTCAATTCCCATGCGTCGGCTTGCTTGAGGAAGGTGTACAGCTCGCGGATCAGGTCAGCGACAGAAGTCTTCTCGTGCATGGACTGGTCGGGCAGAGGACCGAACTCGCTGCGCAGGGCGGCAACCATCCAGCCAGACAGGTACAAGTAGCGCTTGTCAGTTTTGCCGAAGTGCTTTTTGATAGAGATCAGCTTCTGCTGACCAATGAAGCCGTGCCAGCAGCCCAGAGACTGGGTGTACTTGGACGTGTCGGCGTCGTAGTCGGCCATGTCTTTGCGCATGATACCGGCAGTGTACTTGGCGATGTCCAGGTGAGTTTTGAAACGGTTCTGGGTTTTCATGCGAGCGGCGTACTCAGGAGTGATATCTCTCCAGCCGCTTCCCATTGCTTCGCGGAGGCTTGCGATAGCCTCGATGTCTTTTTGATACTGTGACATGGTCGATCCCTTCCTAGTGAGGACATTGAGTGATTCAACGGTGGCAAGTGTAGTTGGAAATGCGGGATTTACCAAATTTATAGTTTTTATGATCGTTATTTATCTGGCGAATTCAGAGGGGGTTTGGAATGGTGATGCTGCTTTATATAGCAAAAAGCCGGCGTCGTGGATTGTATAATAGGGGTAGAATTTCTGTAGTGAATATTAGTAATAATATGGATAAATTTGCGGAATTATCCCCCGCTGTTTAGGATGTCGTCTACATTATGTGGTGGGCGATAACTCTTCGCCGTAATGGACAAAATTTAAGGAGCAAACATGTCTGCGCAGGCCATCAAACGCATTGAGCATAGCGGATTACAGATCGCCGAGGTGCTTTACAAGCTGGTCAACGACGAAATTGCCCCCGGTACAGGCATCTCCACTGACGACTTCTGGTCTGCATTTGCCGCGATTCTCCGTGATCTTGCGCCGCGTAACCGCGAGCTGCTGGCCAAACGCGACGAGCTCCAGCAAAAAATCGATGACTGGCACCGCAACAATCAGAGCGCCTTTGACGCCGCCGCCTACAAGCAATTTCTGAGCGATATCGGCTACCTGTTGCCCGAGCCCGAAGATTTCAGCGTTGCCACCGAAAATGTGGACACGGAAATTGCCCGGTTGGCGGGTCCCCAGCTCGTTGTGCCAATCATGAATGCCCGCTTCGCCCTGAACGCGGCCAATGCCCGCTGGGGTAGCCTGTACGACGCACTGTACGGCACCGATGTTATTTCCGAAGAAGGCGGCGCCGAGAAAGCGGGTAGCTATAACCCGGTTCGCGGTGACAAGGTTATTGCCTACGCCAAGGCCTTCCTCGACGCTCATGCGCCGTTGGCCAGCGGCAGTCACGCCGACGCCACGGGCTATCGCATCGACAACGGCAATCTCAGTGTTGCACTGAAAGACGGCGCAATTACTGAACTGCAAAACAGCGAACAGTTTGTCGGCTACATCGGTGATGTTGCCGCACCAACCAATGTTCTGCTGGTGAACAACGGTCTGCACATCGATATTCAGATTGACGGCACTCACCCCATTGGCCAGACCGATGCAGCCAAGGTTAAAGATGTGGTGCTGGAGTCTGCCCTGACAACTATCCAGGACTGTGAAGACTCGGTAGCGGCAGTCGACGCCGAAGACAAGGTTGTGGTGTACCGCAACTGGCTGGGCCTGATGAAAGGCAACCTGCAGGAAAAATTTTCCAAGGGTGGCAAGGAAGTGGTTCGCCGCATGGTCGAAGACCGAGTGTTCACTGCCCCCAATGGCAGCGAAAAAGTACTGCACGGCCGGTCCTTGCTGCTGGTGCGTAATGTTGGCCACCTGATGACCAACAACGCAATTATCGACGCTGACGGGTTTGAAGTACCGGAAGGCATTATGGATGCCATGGTCACTGTGCTGGGCGCCATCCACGACCTGAAGGGCAATAGCGAGCGCAGCAACTCCCGCACTGGCAGCGTGTATATCGTTAAGCCAAAAATGCACGGCCCTGAAGAAGTCGCCTTCGCCGCTGAATTGTTCGGCCGAGTGGAAGATGCTCTGGGACTGGCGCGCAACACATTGAAAATCGGCATTATGGATGAAGAACGCCGCACCACGGTGAACCTGAAAGCCTGTATTGCTGCCGCTAAAGAGCGGGTGATCTTTATCAATACCGGCTTCCTTGATCGTACCGGCGACGAAATTCACACCAGCATGGAAGCCGGCGCCTTTGTACGCAAGGCCGACATGAAACAGCAGGCATGGATCAAGGCCTACGAAGACTGGAACGTCGACATCGGTTTGGCCTGTGGTCTGAGTGGCCGCGCCCAGATCGGGAAAGGCATGTGGGCCATGCCCGATGAAATGGCGCAAATGATGGACGCCAAAATCGGTCACCCCAAAGCGGGTGCCAACTGTGCCTGGGTACCTTCGCCAACTGCCGCGACCCTGCACGTGATGCACTACCATCAGGTAAATGTGCTGTCGTTGCAGCAGGACATCGCCAAGCGTCAGCGCGCGGCACTGGATGACATTCTCACCTTCCCGGTGGCGGCAGACACCAACTGGTCTGCCGATGAGATACAGAACGAACTGGACAACAACGCCCAGGGAATTCTCGGCTACGTGGTGCGCTGGATCGACCAGGGTGTGGGCTGCTCCAAAGTGCCGGACATCAATGATGTTGGTCTGATGGAAGACCGCGCCACCCTACGTATTTCCAGCCAGCACATCGCCAATTGGTTGCGCCACGGCATCTGCAGTGAAGAGCAGGTGATGGAAACCATGAAGCGTATGGCGGCAGTAGTAGATCGCCAGAATGCCGGCGATCCGCTGTACCGCAACATGGCTCCCGATTTCGACAACAGTGTGGCCTTCCAGGCGGCCTGCGAACTGGTATTCAAAGGTTGTGAACAACCGAGCGGTTACACAGAACCAGTTCTTCACCGTCGCCGTATAGAGTTTAAAGCGAAGCACGGCGCCTGATCCCCGAGGGGTCAAAAGGCGCGACGCGCTAACAGTTCCTGTCAGTGAGGCTTGGCCCGGGTTATCCCGGGCCTTTTTTTGTCTGGCATTTTTGTATAAGCCAATACAGGTGACTGAATTCCAACAAGCGCGCGGTATCGGTGGGAGCCTGCCCAGCAGGCGAGGATGTTGTTCACTGCCGCACAGGCAGTTTGGAGAGCCAGACATTTCCTGAAATGATTCGCCAGCAGGGCTGGCTCCCACAGGAGGGGCGGTCTTTCGAGGTGCTATCAGCTCCTTGTGCTTGAGCTGCGTGCTTTGCTCATTGCCGTCATCAACCTTGAAATGCATCCCAATGATCGTGCCATGTCTGTAGGAGCCTGCCCTGCAGGCGAAGGGTTGGTGCATTGGACGTGATTCGCCAGCGGGGCTGGCTCCCACAGGTGGGTGCGCTTCTTTCGAGGAGCTGTCAGCTCATTGTGCTTAAGCTGCGTGCTCTGCTCATTGCTATCATTGACCTTGAAATGCATCTCAATGATCGTGCCATGTCTGTAGGAGCCTGCCCTGCAGGCGAAGGGTTGGTACATTGGAAGTGATTCGCCAGCAGGGCTGGCTCCCACAGGAGGGGCAGTCTTTCGAGGTGCTACCAGCCCCTTGTGCTTAAGCTGCGTGCTCTGCTCATTGCTATCATTGACCTTGAAATGCTTCCCAATGATCGTGCGATGTCTGTAGGAGCCTGCCCTGCAGGCGAAGGTGTTCTTACGGCTGACATCATCAAAGTGTAATCCACGTGGCGGGGTTGCCGATATCACGCTAGTATTCTGGTTAATGCGATTTCTATCGGTTACGGGTCCTGGAAACCGGCTGGCAGCTTCTACCTCCAGAACCCGCTGGCCATCTTGAAATGACCATCCAGGGAAGCAATGAGCATGGAACAGCTCACAGACTTGAAGTCTATCCTGCATTCAAAGCGTGCCAATATCTATTACTTGGAAAAATGCCGGGTAATGCAAAAAGACGGGCGGGTGCTCTACCTCACAGAGGCCAAAGCTGAGAATCAGTATTGGAACATCCCCATTGCCAATACCACCTGCTTGCTACTCGGCACCGGCACATCGATAACCCAGGCGGCCATGCGCATGCTGGCGCAGGCCGGGGTGCTCGTCGGGTTCTGCGGCGGTGGCGGCACACCTTTACTAATGGCCAACGAGATTGAGTGGCTTTCTCCCCAACGTGAATACCGTCCAACCGAATACCTGCAGGGCTGGATGCGCTTTTGGTTCGAGGATCACCAACGATTGGTGGTTGCCAAGCGATTTCAACACAGCCGGGCTGATTATTTAGAAACCCTGTGGGCCAAAGACAGAGACCTTAAAGCCGAGGGCTTTCAGAGTGATGCGCCGGTTGTTCAAGCCGCCTTGGCGAATTGCCGGGCTAAGAACGCAGCGGCGACCACAGTTTCAAACCTGCTGCAGGCCGAGGCGGAGTTCAGCAAACAACTCTACAAACATGCAGCCCACTGCACTGGCTACGGCGACTTTACCCGCGAGCGCGACGCCGTCGACACGGCCAATGCCTTTCTTAACCACGGGAATTATCTAGCCTATGGTTTGGCCGCCACCACGCTGTGGGTATTGGGCATACCCCATGGGTTCGCAGTGATGCACGGCAAAACCCGGCGCGGCGCTCTGGTCTTTGATGTGGCGGATCTCGTCAAAGACGCCATCATTTTGCCCTGGGCCTTTATCTGCGCCAAGGAAAATGCCACTGAACAGGAATTTCGGCAGCAGTGCCTGCAAGCCTTTACCGATCACAAAGCATTGGACTTTATGTTTAGTCAGGTAAAGGCCGCTGCGATAGAAACCAGTGCGGAGACACCGCAACTATGATGGTCACCTTCGTTTCCCAGTGTGAAAAAAAGGCCCTGCCACGCACCCGACGGGTGTTGGACGCCTTTGCCGATCGTATCGGCGACAACACCTGGCAAACCGTAATTACCCAGGAAGGACTGCTGGCGGTTAAAAAGTTGCTGCGTAGAACCGCCACCAAAAACACAGCGGTGAGTTGCCATTGGATTCGCAGCCGGGCGCGGAGTGAGTTGGTTTGGGTGGTGGGTAGTAAAAGCAAATTTAATTTTTCAGGCTTAGTACCTGTAAATACGACGCAGAAGGAAGTGCCGATGGATATCACAAACGCTAAGCCCGTTATGGGAGAGTTGTACGCAAACACGCACCTCCAAATCCTAGAGCAACACTTATTTTCTGTTGGGTATGTGGCCGAGCTGCTTTACAGCCATTTTTACCCTGACGAAAAGCAAATGGCTCTTGCGGCTTTTGTCGCTGGCTGTCTGCATGACATCGGAAAGATTGATCCTCAATTTCAAACCTGGGCAACCAAAGCAAAGAACAGAGACTATGTTGCCGATGATGGGCAGCATATTGATGACAAAACATTCAGCTTCGAAAAGCACCCCAGGCACAATGAAATATCAGTTCTGCTTTATACCCTGTTAGATGATCTGAATAGCAAAATTCCAAATCGTGAAATAAAGCGAAGAATAAAACATGCAATATATTGGCACCATGCAAAGCCATTTCGACCAAAAGGAGGTTTTGAAACGCTGGGTGACATTTATAAGAAGCTAGATGCCAGCCTCAAAGGGACAGCTATATCCGATGTGTTGGCTAGGGTGCCAGTCTTGATAGAGAAGGTGTGCGCGTTAGAGAAGAACTATTTCGGCTGCGAGTCTAGCCGCCTGAGAAACTGCCTTTTAACTGAAGTCGATAGTGAAAAGCTATGGGATTTCGAGGGGATGACCCTCCCTAGATACAAAGAATATGATAACGCCGATAAGCTGCCTGATTTCAGGAGACAAGCTAATGCGAATGCAATAAATAACCAGCTGCGCGCTTGCTTGATTACTGCTGATAGATGGGTTTCATCGATGGAGCCCAGTGAGCTTTCATTTTGCCTGACGAATCGAGCTTTGGGCGAATTTTTTGCGGTTCAGTTAGAAAATAGCGACTTGAAGCCGGAATCAGATATAGGAAGTGACATCGATATCTGCTTGTCAAAGTTCCCGCGCGATGAACGCTCCCGGCTGCAATCTGAAAAGGCCGGTGCCTTGGCTGATAATGAGCGCCATCTATCGGTGTTGGCGGGTGCAGCTGGTTGTGGGAAAACGAAAATAGCCCTTGAATGGGCGAAGTTACGTGATGCCCAGAAAATACTCTGGATATGCCCGCGGGTCCAAATTTGCCAGGGAATTTTTGCTGAGTTGCGAGAAAGTGACGCCCCGTATTTACCGCATGCTAATGTAGAAATCCACACGGGGGAGTTCAAGTGTATCAACAGCTATTCCAGAGAATCTGAGGATCACGAATTTTTCTCAGGAGATATTGTGATCACTACTATTGACCAACTCCTGAGCACGGTGGTCAGTCATTCCAACGCTGACAGGCTGCTGAACTATCTGAGTGCGCACGTAGTATTCGATGAATATCATGAATACGTCAGTATGCCGGGCTTTAACTTATTGTTTTCCGAACTGCTAGCGAGCCGCTCCGGTTTAAATACAGGCTTAAATGCCTTGTTGGTCTCGGCAACGCCACATTACAGCTATATAGAAAATATGCTAGGGGTAAATGTAGATTATGATGTTGTAGAGATGCCGTCCTTCAATCAAAGCCAATATCAGATCAATTTCATTGATTACGACGAGAATGATACATCGAAGGCTAACCCGCTCTACTGTCTGCAGCCTGAAAATAGCTTTGTCATAAGCAATACAGCGACTACAGCGCAAAAAAGTTTTATCCAAAATCAGGCTCAAGAAAATGCCGTATTGTTGCACTCAAAATTCAAGAAAAGCGATAAGAAAAAGCTATTTAATGAGGTTTATGATGCATTTTCAAAGGATGGAAGTCGGATCTATGGCCTGCTAAGAAGCGGTCCGATAGTGCAAGCATCGTTGAATATTTCCTGCGACCACATGGTGACGGAAGTCACCCATGCAGAAAACTGTTTGCAGCGGCTAGGTCGCTTGGACCGATTTGGCCGGAATAGCGGTAAAGTTAATCAATATATTATATCTGTACCAATCAAATTCAAAAGCGGGGGGAGTCTGTCGCGATTTCTGTCTTCGACCTTTCAATTGAATTCCTCCAAAGCGTGGTTAGAATTTTTGTATGAAGTAACTGATGCGGGAGAAAAAGTGCTGACATTGCCTGTAATTTATGATTTTTATAAATCGTTCTACAAGCATCAGCCCGCTTTGAGCTTAATAGATTCGGACCTGTTGGCGGCATTAAATAAAAGCGTGCAGGTGCTCAATGATAAGGTTTCAGAGCCTCAAACTATTGTGAAGCCAAAGGTTGCTAAAGGAGGGCGTGCAAAAATCAGTAAGAATTCATTGCGAGGAGATAGCCGTTTTGTGCAAATGGCAGTGTGCAATGTTTCCGATCCCGATAGCATCGTATTTGAAAATGGCTACGCTTACGACATACCTGTGAATGATACTGACGATGTTGATAGCTTGACAGAATCTTTAGATCGAATCCGAAATTATGGGTTGCTTGACTATTTGGCGCAGAAACATGGTCGGATAGAGGAGTTTAGCCCCGTAAATGGCATTCCCGCCAAAAAAATGGTGGCACGAAAAGCAGTGTTGGAAGGTTTTGCCCGCGACCCTGAATATCCGCTCTATTTAAGTTACACCCCTGATGCCCTCGATGAGAAGCTCGGGGAAAGGGTGCCTCATCCAGAGGCAATCTATTACGCAGTTTCCAGCAAGCAGCCAATCGGCTCAATTTCTTTAAATCACTTAACCCAACAAAAGGATTAAACCATGGAGAAGGTAACCGGCATTAAAAGCGTCGATTTCAAAATCATCGCCAAAGGACACGGAGTGGTAAATTGGAATGGGCCGACGAATTTAGCTCAGGAGAATGGGAATACGGTAGATAACCATACTCTACCCAAGCTAAGGGGCTACAGTAATTTGTCCGGCAGGGTTAAGGATAACGGCTATAAATATCGTAAAGAACCTACCGATATAAATTTTAAAGAAACCCCTCTTTATATAAGCCAAAATTGTATCCGTCATCATCTTTTTAGGGAGCAGGCCTACGACCTCCATTACGCCAAGAAGACGAATTTAGACAAGGTGCTGGCCTCTGTGACAGGCTTGGTGCGCGGGTATGTCGTGGCGTCTACTCAGAACAAGCGTACTAGTCCATTGCTGTTGGAAGACTTTGTTGACCGTTTAGGGAACGGTAATTTTGAGCAGTTCGGTCAGGCTGGTGAAAGAGATAGCTCGTCCTTTTACTCTAAAACTACTTTTGGAGACACTGAATACAAATCCTATGGTTCTATAAGTATCGAGCAACTCCAGTTTATATCGCTGGACAAAAAGTTTGATCGTGAGGCAATGGAAATAAAAGAGGGGCAAGGTGAGGAGGTTGCAGCGGCTGTGCAGGGGTTTATTCAGTCCTTGGATAGTAGCTTAAGTCCTCGCGCGAAATTTCATTCAAACTATGTTCGAAATGGCACAATATTTGAGGAGGGGGAGGTGGGTATCCTGTTGAATAATGATTCTATCAAGGCGCTGGTTGATCATACTCTTGAGCGTATTCAAAACCTCTCGATTCGTCAGGCTAAGTCTTACATGTATGTCGACTCAGTATTGGTTGATTACAATGACAGCAATAAAATGATGCGAATAAAGGCGGACGAGGGCGCAATTCAAGAAGATTGTAATGGCGAATTTGCTGTCTATTTTTACCCAAAATAGTTGGGGGCTGGTATGAGAACGGCAATGAAAATTTCCATAGAATATGAATCCTCTTGGCGTAACTCATTTCTTGAAGGGAATAATAATGAGCCACTGCCTAAGGAGGGTAGAAAGTTTATTGGCTCAATGACAAGTTTAAAGTCGGAGGACAATTATATTGAGCGAGATATAACCATTGATACTGTAATGGGGATATTAAATAGGTTGATTGGAGATCAACGGAAACTATATCAAGCAAGGCAGGACGAACTTTATTTTTTTAAGGACATTGAAGATAAGGTTAGGTTTAAGGATGTACCAATCGTCGTGAACAACGAAATTACTTATATTCGAAATGTTTCTGGAAGCACCGATCAGAATTCATATACAGGTATGATCCGAGTTTCCGATCCTGTGTTCAATTCTGCTTACTCCCAAGAGCTTTGGTCAGTTTTGGCTTTGAGTTTAGAAGATTTATGTATATGGCTGGTAGCAGACGGCGCTCTTGATCGTGCTATTGATCTACATCCGCTCGTAATTATTGAACGTCTCGAGCAGCTGAATAAGCTCAAAGTGGTGCCATTGGAAGGAATATTTCAAGAGAGTTATGAGAAATTAGCCGGCCGTTTTCCAAAATTCAAGGGCCTGAATAAAAAGGGTGAGCTTTTCCCTATTAGCTTGTACTGTTCGGCTTTATACCTTCAGCTCGATTGTCTACGGGAGCGCGGTGTAGATGTTAGTTCTGCTCTAACTAAAGCGGGAGGGTTGAGTGGAATTTCAAATAATGGCTTCACCAAGAAGGATTTTATGAGTCGCTACACAACTGGCGACAAAAAGAAGATTTGGGGGAACCCTTATATGCGTGAGGAGTTCGTCGCTGGGCAGGGGAAGTCTAAGAAGCTCCTTAAAAAAGTAAGTGGCCAGCTTCAGATAGATATTGATATTGATCGACCTTCGGCTGATAAGTTGTACTCCATGATCGATAACGCCGGCGTTTCGAGTTTTTACCTAGGCAAAAAAGGTCTTGCCTATGTTACGGATATTCGGGTTTAGGGTGATAAAAATGGATAGTTATCAAGATATTACACTTAATCCAGATCAAGAGATGCCACTGAACTGGCTTATTAATTCCGTCTATACCAAACTCCATAAAGCTTTGTTTGAGCTCGGCTCTACAGCTATTGGCGTTAGCTTTCCTGCATACAAGGTAACGCTCGGCCATGTAATACGATTGCATGGTAGTCAGCGTGATTTGAGAGACTTGCAGCAAAAGAACTGGCTTGGTGGCATGATCGGTTATTGTAACGTGGCCGATGTATTGCGGGTTCCCGATGGCGCAAACCATCGAATTATTAGTCGTAAGCAATCCAATATGACGCAGGCGAAGCTTAATCGTCTGATTAAGCGTGGTTCTATTGCTGAGGCGGAGATTAGGCAGTACAAGGCCAGAATGTTCGCCAGTGGACTTGATAATCCTTATCTGGAATTACAAAGCTCCTCAAACGGCCACAAGCATCGCCGCTATATTGAGTTTGGCCCACTGCGGGATACACCACTCCCTGGGGAGTTCGACCAGTTCGGTCTCTCCAAAACCGCCACTGTTCCCTGGTTTTAACAGTGTTGGCCCGAGTTGTAGCAAACTGCTACAACTCGGGGTGGTTGTCTTTCACAGGAGCGTAATTATGGCTAAAGCCGCATCGCCCATTCGCTTGCAGCAGGACCTGATGCAGGCAGCAGAATCCACCGCGAAACGCTTTCATCGCAGTACCGCCGAATAGATTGAGTACTGGGCGGAACTCGGGCGGTCGGTTTCCTCGACCTTGGCCCCGGATATTCTCCTGTCTATTAAGGCGGGGCTAGCCAAATTGCATGTGGAGCAAGTTGTTGGCCAGCGGGTCGATCCAGAGGCGGTTTTCAGCGCGCTGGGCGTTCAGCGGGAGGGTCGGGACTTGCAAGCTGGAGTGAGTGAAAGTCCGGTTCGTTACCAAACCTCTTTGGACTATCCTGGTTTGTTGGAGCGCATTGATCGCGATGGCTCTCTTCAAGTTGGGCAATTCAGAAATGGCCAGTTTATCCCGAAGGATGAAACGCTCCGGTGAATACAGGTAGGCAGTTGTGGCTGCTGGCAGCGCGCAATGGTTCAGGCAAGAGCACGTTTTATCGAACCCAGTTACAACCGCTGGGTATGCCATTTGTAAACGCCGATATTCTGGCAAGAGAGCTTTACCCCGATCTGCCGGAGCAGCACAGTTACGAGGCGGCACGACTCGCCGAGCAGATTCGTATGCAACTGTTACAGGAAGGCCGAACATTTTGTTTTGAAACAGTGTTCTCCCATCCTTTGAAGATCGATTTCGTAGCTCAGGCAAAGGCATTCGGCTATGAAATAGTGCTGGTATTTATCCACCTCGACAGCGCAATGTTGAACAATACCCGTGTTGCCCAATGGATGGAAGAGGACGGACACAATGTTCCCGAAGGTAAAGTAAATGAGCGCTTCCACGGGTGCTGGAAAACGTTAAACAAGTCCTGCCTTTGTGCGACAGCGTTTATCTGCTTGATAACTCGCGGGCTGATCTGCCATTTCAGCGGGTCGCCAAACCGGTCTGTGAAAAGGTTGCCCTTAGTCAGCAAGCAATCGCGTTCTGGGCGCAACGCTTGCTGGCTGACTATTTGAACTAGGAAAAACCCAAGTTTTTTCTGCTTTTTAAAAATCTATAAAAATCAATAAGTTGCAAAACGGCTAATTTCCATGGTTGGTTTCCTCTTGCGCCGCCTAAGTGCCTGTTGCAACTAATTTTTTGCGCTGTACACTTCAGTTCACTGCCGCACAGGCAGCCTAGAAAGCACTGGCCAGCAACGCGGGCGACAAGTTTTCGTTCACTGCCGCACAGGCAGCTTAGAAATCTTGCTTGCTTTTGGCTGAAATGATAATCAACGTTCACTGCCGCACAGGCAGCTTAGAAATGTTGAGAGGCTTACCCCAGAGGCTGCACGGGGTTCACTGCCGCACAGGCAGCTTAGAAACTTGCTTCGCAAGGTCGCCTTATGGCTGGGGTGTTCACTGCCGCACAGGCAGCTTAGAAATGTGTACAGATAGCCGGACACTGAGTGCCTACGTTCACTGCCGCACAGGCAGCTTAGAAATCTGAACGGAATCATGCAGATAGCCCACGCGGGTTCACTGCCGCACAGGCAGCTTAGAAATGTCAGGACGCCGTCTCCTGCCTCTGTCGCTGGTTCACTGCCGCACAGGCAGCTTAGAAACAGACGTCCGATACCATGTCTTGAGCTGTCATAGTTCACTGCCGCACAGGCAGCTTAGAAAACAAAGCGTAATGTTACGGAGTGCCGTCAAGGGTTCACTGCCGCACAGGCAGCTTAGAAATACGGTATTTACTTATGTCAAGAGATAGCCGAGTTCACCGCCGCACAGGCAGCTTAGAAATAACACTTCGCCTATTTATATTCAGTTCCTCCGTTCACTGCCGCACAGGCAGCTTAGAAAATTGCCATTGCTGAGTCCAACACTCGGGCTGCGTTCACTGCCGCACAGGCAGCTTAGAAAACGTGCCCGTGCGTCGTGAGCCTGAGCGGTCAGTTCACTGCCGCACAGGCAGCTTAGAAAAATCGGCAGCATCTTCTGTTGTAGTAGTAGCCGTTCACTGCCGCACAGGCAGCTTAGAAATGCCACCCCACGTGGCGGGTTGAGTACCACAAGTTCACTGCCGCACAGGCAGTTTGGAGAGCCAGACATTTCCTGAAATGATTCGCCAGCAGGGCTGGCTCCTACAGGAGGGGGGCAGTCTTTTGAGGTGCGATCTGTCTTTTGTTTTTGAGGTGTGAGAGTCGTTCATCGCTATCGGAATCCATTCCAACATTCGTGCGTTATCGGTGGGGGGTTGCCCTGCAGGCGAGGATGTTGTTCACTGCCGCACAGGCAGTTTGGAGAGCCAGACATTTCCTGAAATGATTCGCCAGCAGGGCTGGCTCCTACAGGAGGGTGTCAGTCTTTTGAGGTGCTATCTGTCTTTTGTTTTTGAGGTGTGAGAGTCGTTCATCGCTATCGGAGTCCATTCCAACATTCGTGCGTTATCGGTGGGCGCCTGCGCTGCAGGCGAAGGATAGGCCGGAATAAAAAAAGGGTGGCAAGCCACCCAAGCAAGGCGTCCGATGAAGTGAGTGCCCCTCACTGTACCGAACAGAGGTCAACTGTTTTGGACAAACTTGTCAAAGCGTATACGGGCGTTAAACATACCTTTGTCGCGCAGAACGTCGATGGCAGCGTCGATCATAGGGGGTGGTCCGCACAGATAACCTTCTGCACCGCGTAGTGAGTCGGTGTTGCGTGCCAGCACGTCGGTGATATAGCCATGTTCACCCTGCCAATCGTCGTCGGGGTCCGGCGCGGAGAGCGCGGGAATGAAGCGGAAGTTGTCGAGTTGCTCGCCCAGTGCATTGATCTCGTCGATAAAATAGAGGTCTTTCACCGCGCGTGCGCCGAAGTAGAAGCTGATCTGGCGCGTGGATTTTTCCGCGACCAGTTGCTTTAACATCGCCATAATCGGGGCCATGCCCGAGCCGCCGGCTATCATTATAATTTCTGCTTCGGTCTCGCTGATCTGGAACTGTCCGTAGGGGCCGCGGATCTCTACGCTGTCACCGGGTTTCGCTTCGGTGTCCAGGTAGCTGCTGAACGCGCCGCCCGGAATGATTTTCACCACTAGTTCGGTGATGCCTTCTGCGCTTGGGGTGTTCGCCATGGAAAAGCAGCGCCAGGTATCCTCGCTGCCCGGCACTTTTATCTCCAGGTATTGACCGGGGTTGAAGCGGTATTCCGCCAGTTCCTCGCCGGACAATATCAGGTGAACGGTGTCGTGGGTGACACGTCGCAGCTCGGCGATTTTTGCCGGGTAGACCCGCAGGGGGAACTCCGGTGTCAGTTCTTCCTCGCTATAGTCGTCGTCAAGGGTGATGACGATGTCTTCCTCTGCGTAGGCGCAGCACAGCAGGGCGACGCCGGCGTCGATTTCCTCTTCGGATATTGCCGTGGCGTGGTCGTTGTAGTCGACCTCACCCTCGCTGATCTGCACCTTGCAGCCACCGCAACCACCGTGCTTGCAGCCGTAGCGCAGAGACAGACCGGCTTTGAAGGCGGCCTCGAGAATGGTGTCGTCCTCATGGCAGGGAAAGTCGATGCCGAAGGGCTCCAGTGTGATTGTGTGGCTCATGGTCGTATCTCTGCTGTTAAGGCTTGATCGGCGGTACTGGCGGACGTTGAACCACATAGTCAACGCTGCGTATGTCATCCAGCGTCCACATGCGTTTTGGTTCAAGTTCGGGTTGTGCCATCAGTGTGTTGCCGTCGTCGCGGACAAAGCCAAGTGTTTTGATAACTTCGCTCAGTTCCATGCCTTCGTACAAGTCGTAGAAGTTCTTGTAGCCCACATAGTGGTGGGGTTCTTTGGTGAAGATGCTTTCGCAGCCATCTGAGCAGAAGATAAAGGTCTGGTCGCCAAATTTGCGCGCACGCTCTTTGGTAATGTCCGGACGCGGGAAAATCGTTGGACGCTGACACACCTGGCAGAAGTTGGGCAGGCCGCCCATTTCCTTGAGGATTAAGCGACCTTCTTCCGGGTCTTTGCAGATGTTGTAGGCTTCCCAGAAGGGGCCAAAATGCTCGTAGAAACCGGGGTACTTTTTCTCAAACCATTCAAAGTCGTCGTCGTTGAGGCCGTCATAGCGATGGAAGAAAGTGGGCCACGCGCCGAAGATATAAATGGCTGCGGAGTGTGACATCCAGTCCAGATCGCTGATCATATCGTCGAGGTGGGGCGGTGGCTTGATGCCGAATTTCTCCAGTTTCTGGTAGAAGCCGCCATAGAAGTCGTCGAACACCCAGCGCATGGTCATTTCCTTGGCAGACTCGGTGCGCTGGCGCACAAAGTAGTCGCCGAACAGCATATTGCCCATGCCAAAGCTGGTGTGAATGCGCCATGACCACTTGTCCATGGCATCCTGAATCAAGGGGATGTTGCGGTCGTCCTGCATCAACGTAGACAAGGTCGCCCAGCCGTTAGCCATGTGCCGGGCCTCGTCGGACTGAATCGTCAGCAGGGTAGAGGCGAGCATGTCGTCGCCGTGGGCTGAAGCGTGGGCCGACAGTCCGACAAAGAACAGGTTGGTATAGGCGGTTTCAACAAAGACCTGCAGCCCTATGGAGGTTTCCACCGGGTCGCTGGTAATCAGGTCTTCCACCATCGAACGGAAAATGCCACTGCCCACGCTGCAGGCACCGGCCTTGGCGGCTACGTCGAAACCTACCGGGTCTTTCCACGAGCGCATATGGTGCCGAATCACATTCATCTCAAGGTTTGAGTGACGCATTTCGTCCAGCATCTGCATCATATAGCCCTGGCGCAATTCCACCGGCGCAACGGTGCGTGCCATGCGGCCCATGGCACGTGCGGCTGCGTATTCCACGCCCACCAGGTTCGACAAGCCAAACTTCATACCTTCCATCCAGCGGCCGTCAGGTTCGCCGGTGTTCAGGCGGGAAGCGGCCTCAAGTAAGGCATAGTGGCGATCATCCTTCTCCAGCTCCTGTTCGCAGTACTCGCGAACAAAGGTTTTAAAGGGATCGTTCGGCTTAACACCGTCCAGGTGAAACTTTGTGGTTTCTACGGTTTTCTGTTCTTCCGTGATGTAGCTGGTTTCCCAATCGATGTCCTTGACGCGGTCGTATGCTTCGCTGATTTTCATAAACTGTCTCCCGTTAGCCTTCGTCGCGAATGATGACGTTGTCGTCGTTCACTTCGATAAAGCCTTTGTAAGTGGCCAGTACCGCGAGAAAACGCGATACTGAATAGGGGCTGCCCATCGCCTCAGCGATGTCGTTGGCGTCAAAGATCAATTCAGGTTCCTGCGTTTCGATATTGAGGTACGACCCCATATCGGTCACGGTGACATGGTCGAACATTTCTTCCATCAGGTCGCAAATCACCCCCGCTTCGTCGCCGCCAATCAGCTTGGCAGACACGGTATGGTTTTCTTTCAACTGGCTCATGCGGCTTTCTCCAGTACTTCTTCGATACCCAGCTCAGCGAGGTAATCGCAAAATTCACGGTAGACATTGTCGTAGGCGGCCTGGCCGCTCAGGGTTTGGTGCTTTAGCAGTGAGAACAGGGGAATCAAATCCTGAGCAGCGGAGATGGCTAATGGCAGCCATTTTTCCGCCCACTCACTGAATATCACTCGGTTGTCCGGGTGCTGATCCAGCACCATTTGAATAAAGGCCTTGCTGCTGTCGCGCTTGTTTGCACGGTCGGCTTCGGCTGCCTGGGCAATCGTGGGGGTAATGGCGTCGCCGTGGAGCGGCGCATTGCGCTGTATCAGTTCCCGGCATAACAGCGTGGACACCAAAGGCTCGATCAGAAAATTCACCACCAGGTAAATTTCGGCCCAATCCCGACAGGCGAGCAGATACTCGACGATTTTTCTCAGCCCCTGCCACTCCGGTGCATTCATCCATATGTCTTTGGCGGCACTGTCGGAAAAGCCCGGGATCTCTGCCTCAAGAACCATTCCGTAAAGCGTGATGTCCTGGGCGTGGCGGTCTTTCTCGACGCTTTGGAAAATAATCGGCTGGGCGACTACGTCGGAACCGGCCTCCCGCTGGGCCTGGCACAGGGCGAGAAACAGACCGTACTCGGCAAAACGATAGGCGGCGTAATGCTTGGACAGAAAATCGACCCACTCGGCGTCAAAATTGGCGAAATTACCCGCGCGTTTGGCCCCGGCGATGCTCTGCTCAATAGAGCGGCCAATATCCGCTTGCCGTTTAACAAAGGGGCGAAACCACTCGGCGTGGGGGTCGCGGTAAGCCCACCAATCTGTTGCTTTCAGGCGGGTAGAGTCCTCGCGCCAAGGGGGATTGCCGTTCTTGTCGAGATTAAACCAGCCCGCTTGGGCGAAATTTTTTGGATCCCACTGGGTGTGGAGGGTGATCTCTTCATATTGTGTTGCGCGACGCTTGGCCGGAACGATGTAGCTAAAGCCTGTTTTTTTGTTTCCGCCAGAGCGACCTTTGGGTAACGCTGCCATATTGTTCTACCTCTTCCACCGATACGCGATGTATGGGTTATTCTTAGTATTGATATTAATGTCAATAAGGTATCACGTATCGCCGGGATGTCAACAGTTGTGTGTTTCGGTCGGGCATTTTGCTCAAAGCCAGTAGTGGCGGGCGTTTGCGGCAGTGGTCGCGGTGTTGCGCGTGCGAGCTGCCGGGAGGGAATTGTGAGGTATTTCACTATTGAGTATAATATTAATAAATTTTTATGAGCCGTGTTGACATAAATATCAATAGGGGTGTAGCTTATAGTGACGGAAGCGACAACGGCTATTGTGTGTCGCCTGAATAACTAATAATTGTATTGTCGAGGTACACCATGCATCTTGGATACTTGGGTGAGTTGGATCGTCTTGAGAAAGAAGGGCGCCGGAATTTCATTAAAAAGGCTGGCGCCGCCATACTTGTCGCCGGTGCCGCGCCGGCCTTTGGTATGAGTTCTGCCAAGGCCGCTGGCAAGGGCTTTCGCGGTGAAGGCCGCATGGGTATGTCGTCCGGTGAAGACTGGATTGATACCTTCTTTAACGGCGGAGCCGATGAGATCATCCACTATTATGCGGATGATTTTGTGTTTGAAGATATCACCTTTTTCCAGACCATTCAGAACAAGGAAGAATTGCATCGGGCATTTGTCCCCTTTAATAACTCCGGGCCGGACTCGCCACTGGGTGTTCATCAGTTTGATATTATTCGCTACGATGGCGGTCCTGCCGGTGACCGCACCGCCCTGTTGAGGGGGGATGTGCCCGAAGGGTATAGCGCTGAAGAGTGGGCCTTGTGGTCTCAGGATGCCAGCACCGGGGCCGATCACGACTATGATGAATGGTCAGTGATGAACTGGGTGTGGAAGGCCCAGCACAATATGGATTTCCTCGGTCTGCCTGCCAAGGGTAAAACCACCCACACCCGAGGTATTACCTTTCACTGCTATAAAAATCGAAAAATCGTCAGAGAGTTTACTTATTGGAACTTCCGGGGCGTTGCTATTCAGCTCGGCGCATTCCCCGAGCCAAACAAGTTCTGGTTAAAAAAGTAAGTTAAACGCAGCCGGAGGCAGCTCCGGCTCGTTATTACAATAACGTGCTATCAGCGCGCTGGCGCTGGCCATAAAGGGTGTTCAACAATGAATAAGTTTCGTCTCAAGTCTATTGCGCTCGCTGTCGCGGCTCAAACCATGGGCTTGTCTCTGGCTGGGCAAGCTATCGCCCAGGAAGACGGCAGCAGTGCGCCGCGCAAATATTCCCGTGCGCTTGAGGAGGTGGTGGTGACCGCCCAAAAGCGGGAAGAAAACGCCAATGATGTTCCCATCTCCATTCAGGCATTCAGTCCCGATCAGCTGGCTGCTTTTGGTGTGGAAAACACCACGGATTTGATGAAGGTGACTCCCGGTCTGGACATGGGGACTCAGGCCGGCGATTTTACCAGTGTATTTATGCGCGGTATCGGCTCAGAGGCGTGGTTGACGTCTGACCCCAGCGTTGCGACCTACGTCGATGGTGTGTACTACCCCTTTTCGCCCTCGGTGGCGCAAAACCTGAAAGGGGTGGAGCGGGTCGAGGTGTTGAAGGGCCCCCAGGGGACGCTGTTCGGGCGAAATGCCGTGGGTGGCGCCATAAACGTCATCTTGAAAAAGCCGGATTTTACCGACACCTGGACCGAGCTGAGTGTTCATGGCAGTCGCGCCAAGGCTCGGGATATCTATGATGTCAGTACCTTCGTCAATGTTCCTCTGACCGACAAGGTTGCGATGAACTTTGCCGCCACCTTCAGCCAGGATGACAAGGTTTACAGCAAAAACAGCACTATCGCGGGCAAGCCTGTGCCCGCTGACAAGTTGTTCGGTGGCCGGGTGATGTTGCGCTGGGAGATCGCCGAAAATCTTGAAACCCGTCTGACTCTTCAGGGTGCCAAACGCGATGGTACCTCTACCCTGGCGGCAAACATCAATCCTACCCCGCTTGGGGAGGCCAGTGGTATTGATGGCGAGCAGGGGCGCAATTATGAAGTACACCCGGATCTGCCTATCTACGGACATTTACAGTCTTTTGTTATCTCCAGCCAGACCGATTGGTTTCTGCCCTTTATGGACGTCAAGCTGTTGTTGAGCCATCAGGCCCACAGCAACCCTTACAACTACGACTACGATGGCTCCGAGTTTTCCGGGGCGTCATTTATCGTTCACCGCCACGAGGCGGATATCGACGAGCTGGAACTGCAGTTGTTGTCAAACGAAGGTTCGCTGTGGTCCAGCTGGCTGACGCTGACCGGGGGGGTGTTTCTGTTCAAGAACGAACAGGGTTTCGACCCGGTTGAGGTTACCGTGGGCGGAGCTGATCTGGCCAATCTGGAGTCGGCAGGGGTAGAGCTGCCTGAGGCGCTTCAGGGCCTCCCTGCCCAGGCTGTTGATCCAGTAAGCGGAGAGCTGATTACCCCCTTGTATGCCCTGTCCAATATCGGTCTGGTCGAGACCGACTCCTGGTCGGTGTTTATTCAGGCGACGGCGGATATTACCGAGTGGATGTCCCTGACTCTGGGTGGGCGCTATCAGGATGAGTATCGCGGCGTGGTACAGTCCGAGACGACCTTCCGCGACCCTTCGGGGGCCGAGCAGCCGGTGGCGACCTGGACAGAGGCCCGTGACGAAAACGACGAACCCTATCCGCTGAACGACACCACCAAGGGCTTCAAGCCCAAGGTGGCGGTAGACTTCACGCCGTTTGACGATGGTTCGTTGTTCTACCTGTCCTATCAAGAGGCGGTCAAGGCTCACTCCTACAATGCCTTTGCCTTCTATCTGCCGCCGGCATTTGTGGAAGCGGAAGAGACAATCGCCTACGAAATTGGCTTTAAAACCCGTCTGTTCAATGACACGGTACAGCTGAATGCGGCGGTGTTCCGCTACGAAATCGAAAACCTGCAGACCCAGTCTATCTCGTTGACCAATGGCGGGGCGCTGTCGCTGGATACCGCCGGTAACGCGGAATCCGACGGGTGGGAATTCGATATCAAGGCGGATATTTTCCCCAGTATCTTCGGTAACCTGGTGGGTACCATCAACGGTACGTTTATCGATGCGATATACACCGATTACCGCGATGGTGCGGGTCACGACCCGGAAACCGGGGTGTTCACCCAGAACAACGACTTTACTGGCAACCGGGTAACGCGCTCGCCCGAATTCACCGGTTCAGCGTCGATCGCCAATACCTGGCTGATTCCCGGCGGGCCTCTGGAAGCGACCCTGAGTTATTACTATAACGACGGCTTCTTCTATGCGGCGACCAACGACCCCCGATATTCGCAGCCGAAGTATGATTTGTGGGGGGCTCACGTGAGCTACCTGTGGGAGGAGCACAATGTCCGGGTGACCCTGTCGGGACAAAACCTGAAGGATGAGTTCTACACCGCAGGTATGTTGAAGCTGGACTGGGGCGCAATGGCGTCGCTGGGTGCGCGACGCACTATTGGCCTGACCGTAGACTATGAGTTCTAAGGGGCCAGTGATGATTAAGTGTTTGAATAACAAAAGCAAATCCGCAGCAATAAAGGTGATTGCGATGAAAAGGTTCAACAAAATGTATCGGGCTGCGGTCTGTGGCTCGCTACTGGTATTCGCAGCGGCCGCCCAGGCCCAGTACGGAGAGGGTGGCGCGGCGGCAGGTGGCGGCGCAGCGATGGGTAGCAGTGGTTCCAATGAGTTCAAGAGCTATGTGGATATCATGTATAGCTATGAACAGAGTGAGACGGAGCAGCCCTATCGCACCGAGGGCGAAGGCGGAATGCTGGGGCTCGGCGGCGAAACGGCCACTCGAATAGAAGACCCGATTGAAACCGCCGAGGGCGCGCAGGTGCTGGCAGGGTTTCGTCGAAAGGGTTGGTATGGATTTGAGTTTGGTCTGGGTTATACCCGGGGCGGCGATGTTGACAAGCAAAGTCTGCTGTTCAATACGCTGATCTACCCCTTTGAAAGTGACCTGTACCTCAAACTGGCCAGTGGCGTGACGCGCTATGTTGAATACCCCATAGAGCGTGGCGAGGGCGCGATTCCCGACGGTGACGATGACTTTATCACTGTGAATTACGGTCTCGGGCTTGGCTATGTGTTCCCCTTCGAGGTGTCAGAGAAACCCTTTGGCGTGCGTCTGGAAGCGGTTTATCTGGTGGGGGACCGATTCCTTGAGCGCGAAAGTGACTTTGAAGAGGACATTCGTGCACCTGGTACGTTGAAGGACATCCAGCTCAACATTGGCCTGCGGTTTCCGCTCTAGGTAGCTGTGGTTGAGTGTGTGTTTTGATACATGCATCACGGTTGGAAGTCTGCGTCAATTCATTAGTTGATATATTGGTCAATAACGATTTATATTAGTCTTGAGTTGTCTTCCGCTAAACGCTAATAATGAGGAAAAGTTTATGTTGTTGAAGAAGAAGCTAATCAGTGCAGTGGGCACAGCTGCAATGTTGTTCGGAGTAAATACAGCGGTGGCGCAAATCCCCGCCGTCGCCTTGCCAACAGACGCGCTGGGCGGCTTGCCTGCTCCAACCGGGCTGCCCGAACTCGGTCTGCCTTTTGGTATTGATCCGTTCACCGTGGGGGATACCTTTATCGCCATCGGTGCCGGTGCTTTGGCCGGCGGTGGTCTGTCGGGTGTGCCCTTGATCGGTGAAGAGCTGAATGGCCTGACGACGCCGGAGGGTGCGCAGGCGGGTTTGGATATGGTAGTTTCCGAGCAAAAGCTCCCGGTGGGCATTCCGGTTGTAGGGCGCCAGCCACATAAACTATATGGCCCGGTCGTTATCGCCATTCTTCGTTCCAATGGCGTGCCGGTAGATATGCTACCGATAAACCCGGTCACTTTTTCGCCGGGCAGCGTATTGGCACCCTGATATTCGCGACAGCGAATAAGTGTTGCAAAGGTGGCCATAGGGCCACCTTTTTTGTTTCGATTCATATCAAAAAATGACTGGGGGTTACGTGACTGAGCAGGGAGAGTTGTGGGCCTTGTTGCGGAGCTTGCTTGTAGCGGTAGCGGAAGACCTCGAAGAGTGTTTGCAGAGTGACACCAATGCCGCTTTGCAGCCGTTGCGAGCACGGCTGTTATTAAAAAATATAGATGAGTTCGCGCAACAATTGCCGTCGGTGAGCGGCATTGACTTGCCGGCACTGAATTGTCAGGGGAAAACGCCGGCTGCGCAAGCGCAATCGGAAATCCTGAAATTTGTCGCCATTATTGATAATAATGTCGTTAATTGAATGGGTTTGCTGATTGCGTGGGTGTAGTGGGGTAAAATAACCATAGGCCTACAGGCCCTTGTTTTCACCGTGGATTCAGCAATGCAGTCAGCCAGAAACGCCGAAGTAAAACCCCGTGCCAAACGCATGTCGCCCGAGGCCCGCCAACAGCAAATATTGGACGCCGGCATCGAGGCCTTTGCTGAGCGAGGGCTGGCGAACGCCACTCATGCGGATATCGCGGAGAAAATAGGCGTGTCCATACCAACGATTTTTCACTACTACCCCAATATCGAAAATCTCCAGGCATCTGTGCTCAAGGAAATCCATAAGTACTTTATCAAGGAGATGATCGCCCCTCGCTTAGCGAAGGAGGCCCCAGCCTATGAGCGTATCGAGGAGATTCTGCTTAGCTTCCAGGGACAGATCGACTCGGGCAATCATCGCCATTATGTGACGATTTGGCTGGAGTGGTCGGGATTCACCCGTGGTTTTATTTGGGAGATGTATCTGGAGTTTTATAAAGAGGCGGTTAACGGTTTGCGGCGTCTGCTTAAGCAGGGTGTTCTTGATGCTTCAATATCCAGGGGGATCAATGCGGGGGATGCGGCCAGGGTCATTATGGGAATGGCGCATACCATCGCCCATATGCGCTTTGCCGGTAGTTCAAAGCGAACGGTAAAAAACACCGTCCATTCATTGGTGATGAGCTATCTGGCGCCCGAATAGGTGCTGGATACCGCTAATCTGACACACTTCCGCTTGTTTCTCTCTTTTTCTTTCCCATTCATTGCTGACTGACATCACTGTCAGCTAGCGCGCCGACGAATCATGCGCGCTAGCTGGAGTGGTTTAGCTGCTCAGTGCCGCTGCGCCACTGTGGGTGGCTCGGGCGGTGTCGCGTTGTTGCAGCGGGGTGGGCAGAAACTTCGTTGCGCCGTAAACCGCCAGCGCACACAGTGCCATTGTGAACAATGTCGCGGCCCAGATAATGGCCGGGCTGAGCTGTTCTTCAGGCAGGTGAAGCGCGACGACTATGGGGCCGCCAATACCGCAGTTGGCACCAATCATGGTAATAGGGAAAATCAGGAACAGTCCGGCCAGACCGGCGGGACTGCTCACCCGGCGCCAGAACTGCACTGCCAATACGGTGTACAGTACGACCTGGGTACCTTCCAGCACGCCGATAACCAGTGGGTAGTTCCAGATGCGCAGCACATAGGGGCCGTAGTAGGTATAGACGCCAACGCCGGTGCCTATCACTTCAAATACGCAGGACGCGGTAATTTCAGCAATCCATATCAGAAAAAGCATGTTCGGCGACAGCCGGCCTTCATAGATCGCACGCCCGGCATACAAGCAGGCTGTTGCATACAAAATGATATAGCCGCTGTGCGACCAGTTGGGCTGAACAATGCCAAAGGCGGTGAAGTGGGAGTACATCGCGCCGGCAATGCCGTTGTGTACGTCGTAGAACCACAGGTCAAAGGCGACATCGTAAAGCGGCTCGATAAATGCACCAACGCCGGCGGCCAGCATAGCCAATACGTAGAATGGGGTACGCTGCCTAATGCCCATGCGCCAGGCGATGACAAGCATCACTAATACAATGCTCCAGCTTCCCCAGGTAAAAACGTTTTGCCAGAATAGGTCTAGCTCGCCCATTAATACGTGTTCCGGCATGCGGCCCATGTTCGTCTCCTGTGAGGTCTATTGTTCCAGATGATTCTTATTTGGTGATTGCGTGCGACGTCTTTCTGCACACGTTGGTGTAATGGCAGATTACGATTTTATTAACCTGTAAGTCAATAATGGATCGTGTGTTTGCGCACTCAATACGTGCTTTTTAAGGGGGTGGGAGGTATTAATGTGCCTTCTTAGTGCTAGGGGGAATAAAAAGGTGTGTTATTATTGGGGGCAAGGTCAATAGTGTCGAGTTTGGCCTGGCGGCGGTCGTAAGGATTGCTGGCAGGTGTGGGAGGTAGTGTGGCAAAGACAGCGAATGGAAACGAAAAAGGCAGTGCATCAAATCGAGTGAGAGCGGGACGGATGTCACCGGAAGCTCGGCGAATGCAGATTTTACGCTGCGCTATTAAAGCTTTTGCCGAAAAAGGCATTCTGAACACCACCCACGCGGATGTGTCCAAGTTGGCTGGGGTCGCGAGTCCAACGGTGTTTCATTACTTTCCGACGATAGAAGGCCTTCAGGCTGAAGTTGTTAAAGAAGTGAGACGCTTCCTGCTGGAGGGCTTTGTATTGTCCCGCTCGGATAAGGCGTCTTCAGCTTCCGAGCGTATTGAAGATATGCTCCATTCCTTTCGCAAGGCCGTTGATACCAGCCCCGATGAGGTGACGATCTGGTTGGAGTGGAGCGGGATGACCCGAGGGTTTCTTTGGGAATTGTATCTGGAGTTCTACCGGGATACCGTGGCGGCATTGCGTAGCCTGATACTTGAGGGGCGCCGGGATAACTCGGTATCTCAACGCATTGACGCCAGCGATGGGGCGCGAGTGGTGTTGAGTATGGCGCATGCGATTGCACACATGCGCTTTTCGGGGAGTTCGCCCAAGACCGTTAAAAAGACCGTACACTCGCTGGTGAGTATTTATATAGCGCCGTGATCGGGCGCTATACGGTCTCCCTGGCCCGAGCGGCCATCAAATTCAGATCCAGGGTTTCCGAGGCTACCCGCAGCACCGCTTCACAGCCTTCAGGCTCTTTCAGGTTTTTCGGGTTGTACCAGGGGCTGAAAGCCCTCAGCAGACGAGGGGTGATAAAGAAGAACATCCCTGAATAAGACTTGAATTTACGCACAAGCCCCTTGAACCCACCAGTCATACGGCCCGCTTTCAAATCCTCTCTCAGCATATACTCACTAAGTGGAACCGCGAAGCCCAGCAGGTGAGAGGTGGCCTTGATAATGCCGCCGATCCGACCCCAGTAGGTGCCGTAGAGCGCTTCAACAACATTGAAGGCGCAACAACGGTGCTCGAACTCTTCGGACAGGTGCCAGCGCCAAAGTGACAGAGTGATTAAATCAACATCCTGATCCTTCAGGCGCTTGTTGGCCTGTACCAAAAAATAACTGGCGAATATTGGGCCAGCCGTTTCAAAGCCCTCGGCGTACAGCATGGCGTGGCGAAGGCCGCGCTCGCGGTCAAAGCGAGCATAGTCTTCACGCAGACGGTCAGTGTACTTATCCATTTCCGGATAGTAGCCCGTTGCGCGAACCATATCGTTAAATGCCATATGGGTTTTCGAGTGATTGGCTTCCTGTTTGCAAAATAGCTCGCAGTCAGCGTAAAGGTCTTCCCGTCCTTCAGGCAGATGCTTTTTCGCCTTGGCCAGAGCGCGAATAAGATAGCCTTCGAGCAGGGGTAGGCCGATGCTTACCGCGTTCCAGAACTGGGCCAGTTCCGGGTCGCTGGGAATCCAATCAATGCGTGCCTTTGAAAAATCGCACTCGATTTTTCGCGCTTCGGGCTCAATGTTCATACTGATACCTCTTGTCTCACTCGCTGTATCGGTCGCCGATACGTTCGCCTGTGCTGTTTAGGGTGTCGGTAACATCAGGGGTTCTGTTACCAGTGGTATGCGCGGCAATATCGCAATATCCGGAAGCAAAATCGTACCGCCACCCATGTAGTACTCAGGGGTTTGTTCCGGGCGGTTAACGAGTTGCTCGAACCCCGGTGCGAGGGTGTAGGCCACTGGTATAGCCAGCATTTCCACCGGGCGCAGAGCGGATTCGGGGTTCTGCGCGATAATGGCTCCCATGCCGATTAATTGCAGGCCGCCGTCGGCAAAGCGCGCTATCGGTGGGTTCACCGGAATGCCAGCGTCGGAAAGTGCATTAAGTGGCAATGCGCTGAAATCCGGGCTGGGCAATCCGCCGAATGACATCGGCGCGGCGCCAAGGTCGATAGGCAGCTGGGCCTGGGCGCTAACTGCTGCGGAGGCAAGTGCGCTGGCGATAAGGAGTTTTTTTACATTCATGTGTGTCTCCGTGTTTAGTTATTGTCTTCAGTATCAATACTACGCCTATATTGATCGCGAGGTCAATAGTGATATGAGCGGTGAGTAGGGAAAATCCGCGGGGCTGTATATAGTGGGCCTTTTTTGTAAGCGGCTGAAAAGTATGGAATTGTTACGGTGAGTTGGGTAGAAATGGTAGCGTCGGCGATGTTTTGGCTATTTTTGATTGCGGCTCAGCAGTGCGCGACTGAGTAATAGTGGTTGTTGTAAGGCGTAATTCGAATGAGTGATTGGTTTTTGGGTGGTTAAAATAAAATATAATTAAAACAGTAGCTTGGGATTGTTTTGTTCGCTGGGCGATACTTTGTTTGAGGGGTGTGTCCAGGGCAATTGAGACCTCTGTCACGTTTTTGGAATTACAATTATTGATGCAGGGGTCATTAATTTTTATTTCCGTATTGACCGCGGCATCAATAAGCGTTCTAATGGACTCAACAGTCAAGTGCCCAGTCGTTCTCTTGGTTGCCTTAGCAGATAAAAATAGAGATATGAAGAGAGGTCTCATAATGAAAACCCATAGATTTCTACCAATCATGGCGATGTCTTCAGTATCGCTGCTTCTGGGTAGCGGAGCTGCGCTCGCCCAGGAAGGTGGTGGTAGCGCAAAACGCAGCACGCAGCTCGAAGAGGTCGTGGTTACGGCCCGTAAGAAAGCTGAAAATGTACAGGATATCTCTGCCAGTTTGACCGCCCACACTGGGGATTCCCTTGACGCCAAGGGTATCGTCGATATCAAGGACTTGCAGAATGTGACGCCGGGCCTGACGGTAACCGAAATGGCGAGTTACAGTCTTATCTTCATTCGCGGTATCGGCTCTGATGCCTTTCAGGGCCCCATCGACTCCAGTGTCGCGACATATATAGACGGTCTTTATATTACCTATACGTCTAACCAGGCCCAGTCTCTGGGTAATGTTCAGTCGGTAACGGTCCTTAAGGGGCCGCAGGGTACTCTATATGGTCGTAACGCAGTGGGCGGTGCGATCGTGGTGGAAACCAAGAAGCCAGATTTTGTTGAGCCCCAGATGAGCGTGTCTGTCGAGGGTGGCAGCTACAATATGCTGAAAGGCAAGGCGCATATTTCTGGCCCAATTACCGAAAATCTGGCCTTGGGTGCTTCCGGTCTCTACCAGAACCGCGAGACTTACCTGACCTACACCCCAGACCCTTCTCAGAAGCACCGGGATTATGACGATCGCGGTCATAAGTTCGAGGCACGTTGGGCGCCGACCGATTGGCTGGAAATTAATGGCAGCTACTATAAAGTTGACCACGCCTCCAGTGACTCTGCTCCGCTGACCAACTCAGAACCCACTCCGACTTTTGCGGCGGTACTAACGGCCAATGACGAGCCCTGGGAAACCGGTGTGGGTACAGAAGTTTTCACCGAGATGGAATCCGAGTCCTACAAATTGATGTTTGACATCAATAACCAGTACTTCAATACCAAAGCGGTATTTGGACATACTGAGTTCTTCAGTAATATTTTCTGGGACTTCGATATGGCGCAGGAGAAGTTGCTGGTCATCGAGGCGGTGCCAAACACGGCTGAAACCGACTCCCTTGAAGTGGTATTCACTAACTCAGAGCGTGGGCCTTCGTGGTTGACCTGGATCGGCGGCTTCTACATAGAAGACACGTTTAAGGATCAGCGCACACCGGTTTATGTCGATCCTGCGGTGGTGGGGTCGCAAATCCTTCTTGGCAATGCCGAACTGGTTAATGCCCTTACCGGAGCGCTTGGCCCATTGAACCCATTGGAGCCAGTGAACCTTGTGCTCTACGGTGGGGTAGATACCGACGCCAAGGCAGCGTTTGTCGAATTTGATATCGATGTAACGGATTATATCTCGGTCAAATTCGGTGGCCGCTACTCCGACGAGACCCGTGTCATTCCTGAGTCGTGGGTGGATGCTCGCTCTGGCGAAGATGAAAACGGTAATCCGCAATATGAGCGCATCTTTGACTATGAGCCAGACCAGGCGACCTGGAGAGACTTTACGCCCAGCTTCGGTATCGACTACCAGTTCACCGACGACATTATGATTTACTACTCCTACGCTACGGCGTTCAAGAGTGGTAACTTCAACGGTCTGAACATCAACGAGCCACCCGAAAGAATCGAGCCTGAAAATGCCGAGTCCCATGAAATCGGGATTAAGTCTGACCTTCTTGACGGGGCCCTGCGCTTCAACGCGGCAGTGTTCAGCACCGAAGTCACCGACGGTCACGCGCAAATTCTCTCGTTGGCCAGTGGTGGTGTTACACGCCTGGAAAACGCGACGGCCTACACCGTGGAAGGTGTTGAAATCGAGATGGTCTACAACACGCCTCTTGATGGCCTGGTAGTGAATTTCGCGGGTACCTTCCTGGACGGTTCCTACGACGACTACGAGTGTACTAACTTCGACCCCGAAACAGGCATGGAAGGCACCTTTGACTGTACCGGTAACGACACCATTCGTACCTCGGATTTCAGCGGCACCATTGATATTAGCTACAGCTTCAATATCTGGCGCCTTGAGAACGAGATCGGTCTGGGGGGGTACTACAATTCCGGCTTCTGGTTTGATCCGACAAACAACGTACCAGAGGACGAGTACCACAAGCTGAATGCGCGGTTTAGCGTGTACGATCCCGAAACTCGCTTCAAGCTTTACGCCTTTGGCTCAAACCTGAATAACGCTGTTAGCCATATGCAGAAGTTCCGCCAGGACTTCGGTGTCGGCGAATCCTATGCCCGCCCACGTATGTGGGGTGTGGGGCTGCAGTGGGAATACTGAGTCAGGTCTAGGGCCTTACGGCTAGCAGAGCAATACACCCAAGCCTTTTTGCCCGCGTAAGCGGGCTTTTTTTCGGCTGTAAATTGAAGCGCGCGGTGCCGACCCTTTCGGCTGAACTGCGCGACATTGTTAATTACAGGAGTGACAGAAGCTAATGGCAAAGTATGAATGCATAGTGTGTGGTTGGGTTTACGACGAGGAGTTGGGTGACCCGGATTCTGGCGTGCCTGCGGGAACAGCCTGGGAGGATGTGCCCGACGAGTGGTTGTGCCCGGACTGCGGTGTGGATAAAACAGATTTTATGCTGGTGGAATAGAATATTCTGAAAGAGAGAAAAGATAGTTAGGAAGAGGGAGGAGGAGTAACGCTGCCCGAAATGGGCAGCGTAGTCGAACAGAGCGAGGCGTTATTTTTTCCAGAACTTGTTGGGCTTCGCAGCAGCACCCAGCTGAATGGCCACATCGCGGTAGTTCCAGTAGGTGAATTCCCGCACCACTTTGCGGTTTTTGTAACAGTGAAAGGTAATACCGCGGGTGGTAGTGGTCTTGCCCACTGCGGGCAGGCCAAGAAAATCGACATTGTGCTTGCCACGCCAGATCCACTGCATCACACACCACTCATCGTAGGAGTGATCTGCGCCGAGAAAGGTATCAGCAGACCACAGTTTCCAGTCCGCATCGCTGTAGCCATCGGGCTTTTCCATGCGCAGCTGCGCGGTGCGATCACCCGCCAGACCGCCGTCATAACGAAGTACATCGAACTGGTGTTCACCGGCCGGAGAGCCTTTGCCAAAGGGAAGAAAGGCGCGATATAGCTCGTCTTTGTCAGTAATTGTCTGAAACAGGGTAATGTCTTCAAAGACAAAGTCGTCGGCGTAGTAGTGAACAATCGCCTCGGCGCCGCCGGTGTAAAAGGTGTCAATCCAGTCTTCGCCGGAAGACATACCCATGCGGCCTTCTCCCTTGAATCCATTTGCGTCCGCTTTGGCGGCAAACGCTGCGGCCGGGGCAAGGCCGGCAACGCTCATGGCAATACCAGCGGTTTTCAGGAATGAACGTCTTTTACTGAGGTTTTCCGAGTTTGGTGAGAGTGACTCGTCGTCAAGATATCCAAGGTGCATGATGATTTCGCCTTTTTGGTTTTTAGAGGTATGTGTTACCAGTTTATCATCGCATTTAATTGAGTTGCGGGTCAATAGTGGGCTGATTGCGGTTTGCGAAACGCATTTCCATGCTGTAAATAAGTTCGGTCAATAATCGTGGTTTTACCTGCGATTATTCCGTAATATTTAATTGATATAAATGTCAACATTGTGGCTTTCTCTCAGTGAAGTGGTCGAGGTCGTAAGCATAAACAGCAATAAAATCGGGGCAGTTGAGTTGAAAATGGAATATAGAGGCAAGGGTGATTCGACATCAAAGCCGGTTTCCGGGTTGTCGAGGGGGTTGGGGTTTGCTGCGAGGTCGGCGACACCCTTTTCACGCCGCGAGGTGGTTCAGGAAATACTCAAGTCTCCTCGCGTTCACGATGCACTTTCGGCGCTGGCTGCCAGGGAGGGGGTTGAGCTGGAGGGCATTGTCAAGCGTGCGAAGGCGGGGTTGGAAAGCCTGGTGGCAGAGCAAAATCCGTGGTTTTCGCGGATTTTCGACAGAGTTCTGGGGCCGATGCATACCTCGGCCTTTAGCCTCAATGTCGACCACGGTGCACTGCGCGAGTTAGAAGCTCTCAGCGAAAACAATACCCTGGTGTTTTTGCCCACCCACCGCTCCTACGCCGACCCGTTTATTGTCACTAAAGTATTGGCGGATACCGCACTACCGCGAAACTACATTCTGGGGGGAGACAATATTGGTTTCTGGCCCATGGGGCCTATTGTGCGCCGCAGTGGTGCCGTGCTGATTCGGCGCAGTTTCGGCGACGACAGCGTTTACAAGCTGATGATTAAAGAGTACCTAGCCTATCTTGCGCGCAACGGTATGAATATTGAGTGGTATATGGAAGGGGGGCGTTCCCGCACCGGCAAACTGCGCCCGCCGATGTACGGGCTTTTGCGTTATCTGGGGCAGGCCCTTAGCCTGGAGCGCAGTAAATCCGTGGTGCTGGTGCCGGTGTCTATTACCTACGACCAGCTCCACGAAATTTGGGCCATGGCGGAAGAGGAGGCAGGGCTCAAGGCGAAGCAAAAAGAGGGCATATCCTGGTTGGCCAGCTACGCCAAAATGCAGCGCAAATGGATAGGCACTGCTTATGTGCGCTTTGGTGAGCCGCTGTCGCTGACGGACGCATTGGCGCAGTCTCCGGATAACAACTGGAAAATCGAAAAAGTCGCGATTGAAGTATTTCAGCGTATTAACAAGGTGACTCCGGTTACCGGACCGGCGTTGGCAACGCTGGCGCTGCTGGCGGTGCGTAACCGCGCACTGACTTTGCCGGAAATCACCGGCTTGGTCCATCCGCTGCTTGAATATGCCCGGCAACGCAACCTGCCTACGGAGGTGGTGGATGAGCTGGATAATCACAGCGGTATTGAAAGCGCCCTGGCGAGTCTGGTTAAAGCCAATGTAGTGGCCAATTACGCCGCCGGGCGGGAGCCGGTGTATAACGTGCGAGCGGGTAGTCACAATATCGCTGCGTTTTATCGTAACTCCGCGATTCACTGGTTCGTCAATCGCGCCATTCTTGAGGTGATCTTGCTGCAAACCTCATTGGAACATGGCGGCAGCAATGTGTTTGACGTCGGCTGGGCCGAGGCACACGAGCTGCGGGACGTATTGAAGTTCGAGTTTTTCTTTAGTGAAAAGGCAGAGTTCAAAGAGGAAATGCGGGCCGAGGCCTACATCCTTTCACAGGATTTCTTTGACAAGGTGGGCGATCCGGATGGGTGTCGCCAGATGCTGTACGAGGCGCCCTTCCTGATTGCCTACCGAGTACTGATGCCTTTTATCGAGGCGTATTCGGTATTTGCCGAGTGTCTGGCAGAGAGGGGCGATGGTGCGGTGGATGATATTCCTGCGCTGCTGCGTGAGTGCACTGTGGTCGGCAAGCAATATGTGCTGCAGCACCGCATTCGCTCTCCGGAAAGCGTCTCTCAGGAGTTGTTCAAGAACGCCGTCAAATTAGCCAAAAACCGCAATTTGCTGGATGCCCGTGAGGGCGTTGGTGAAGATCGTCGGGCATTGAAAAGCTATCTCTGTGACATGGTCAAGGCTGTGACCCGAGTGGAGCAGCTGGACATTGAGCGGATGAGTGAAATGGAATCAGGGAGCGAACAGTAATGGTCACCGACAGCAGTTATATACGGCAAATCAAGCAGGGGTCGACCGGGCCGGAAATCGGCGCGTTTTTTGACTTCGACGGCACCCTGATCGAGGGTTACTCCGCCGCGGAATTTATTAAAAAGCGGATTTTATCCGGGGAAATGGGCTTGGGTGAGTTACTGGAAACCCTCAAGACCCCCTTTCGCCAGGATGTCGATGAAGAGACTTTTAGCGAAATGTTCGCTGACTTCGCGCGCTGTATGATCGGCCAAAGCGAGGAAGAGGTGCGCGCCCAGTGGTGGGAGCTGTTCTACGCGCGCATTGCCAGGCGAATGTTTTTTGAAGGCTATCAGATTGTTCGCGCCCATATTGCGGCCGGGCATACGGTGGTTATCGCTTCCTCGGCGACCCGTTATCAGATAGAGCCACTGGCCGATGAATACGGTATCAATCATATCCTGTCGACACGGCTGCAAATTCGCCGGGGTGTGTTTAACGGCCAACTCGACGGTGGTGCGCTATGGGGTGAGAACAAGGCGGCGGCGGTGCGGGAGTTTGCGGCGGCCAATAATATCGACCTCGGTGCCAGCTACGGCTACGCCAACGGAGTGGAGGATATCGCCTTTCTTGCCGCCACAGGTCAGCCCCGGGCGGTCAATCCCCATCCCCATTTGCGCGCTCGGGCAGTGGAGGAAGGTTGGCCGGTTCTCGAATTTGCCCAGCGCAAGCGCGCCTCGGTGAAGTCAATTGCGGGCACCATCGGCGCTTATTCGGCGATGACCGCAACAATGCTCGCGGGAATGACCTACAACCGCTTTTACAACGAGCCCCGCCGTGCTGCGGATATGGTTGGCGCCATCGGCAGTGAGTTGGGGCTGGCGATTGCCGGTATCAAGGTCAATATCGTCAATGAACACAAGCTGTGGGAACATCGGCCAGCGGTGTTTGTGCTAAACCACCAAAGCAAACTCGATTTCTTTATTTTCTATAATATTATTCGGCGAGAACTCACCGGTGTAGTGAAGAAAGAAGCGCAGAATGTACCGATCATTGGCCCCTTCCTGAAAATGGCAGAGATGTCCTTTCTCGATCGCAGCAATACCCAGCGCGCCATCGAGGCCTTGCAACCGGCGGTGGATCGGCTCAAGCGTGGCTTGTCCGTGGCCATTTCCCCGGAGGGAACCCGCTCCTACACTCCTAAAGTGGGCAAGTTTAAAAAAGGCGCCTTTCATATCGCTCGCCAGGCTGGAGTGCCGATTGTGCCGGTAGTGATTCGCAATGCCGGCGAATTAATGTGGCGTGAAGATCAGGTCATGCGCGCGGGCACCGTGGATATCTGCGTGCTCGACGCGATAGATGTCAGCCAGTGGGCCGACGACGAGTTGGACGAGCGCATTGCCGAGGTGCGCCAGCTGTTCGTCGATACACTGGAAAATTGGCCGGAGGCCGCCGCGGGGTATCAGCCTCCAGTGGCGCAGCTTGTTGGTGGCCACGGAGGTGGTCAGTCATGACGACACCAGCCAGTGTGCCGCCGACACCGCGGCCAGTTCGTTCGTCGCCCTCGTCGGAAAGTCGATCAAAGGAAGATGCGGCAGCGCTGCGCCAGCGTATGGACTACCTGGCGAAATGGGGTGGCGGTGAGCAGCTCTCCGCCCCTGAGGCGATTATGTGGCACTTGGAAAAATATCCGGCGAGCCGCTCCTCGGGCACCTCACTGCATTTTCTGGACGGGCGCGCGGAGTGGCCTCGGGTACAGGACTTTGTAGCCTGGCTCTGTGCGGCAACGCCGCGCCTGCGCCAGCGGGTTCGCGAGGCGGAGTTGCCAGGTCAGGCCCTGGTATGGGTAGAGGATCAGCACTTTGATCTCGGCTACCATTTGCGTCATGTGTCGCTGCCCGCCCCTGCGGGACAGGTGGAGCTGCAGCAGTTTTTACAGTCCTTTTCCCAGACACCCTTTGATCCAGCTCGCCCACCCTGGGAAGCCGTATTGATTGACGACTGTGAGCAGCGTGGTAGCGTCTTTGCGCTGAAAATTCAGCATTGTCTGACCGACGGTGGCGGCCTGATTCAATTGTTCGGTGCGGCGTTGTCGACATCGGCCGACGAGTGGCCAAAGCCGGGTAAGGCCAGCCGACCTTCGACGCGGGGACGGTTTTCCCGCATGACGCAACTGCCGGGACATCTCGGCAAGTGGGGGCGAGCGGCATCCCGAGCCCTGGCGGTGCAGCGCGGTGGCGCGAGCGGGTTAAGCGACTATTTGCACTCCCTGCAAAAGCTGGGAGGGGCGCAAATGACCGCCGGCTCGCCGCTGCTTAAAAAGCGCAGTCGCGCCACCTGCTACGAGCTGCTGGAGCTGCCCATGCCGCAATTCAAGCGCCTTGCCAAGGCGGCGGGAGCATCGGTGAATGACCTCTATCTGGCCATTATCATTGGCGGAATGCAGCGTTACCATCAGGCCTATGGTGTGGTGGCTGATACCCTGCCGCTGGCCTTTCCGGTCAGTGTGCGTAAGCCCGGTGATCCGGAGGGGGGGAATCGTTTCACCGCAGTCAATTACTCTGCCCCGCTGCAGCTGACCGACCCGGCAGCCCGTATCGCCGCGATTCAGCAGTTTGTGCAAGGCGCGCGCCGTGAGCCGGCGCTGGACTTTATCAATCAGGTCATGCCAGCATTGTTGGCGCTACCCAAATCGCTGCTTGCGGCATTGCTGCCCCGATATACCGCGCGGCTTGATTTGCAGGCGAGCAATATTCCCGGCCTTGTCGGCGATTACTATCTGGCAGGAAGGCGAGTGCGCAGCCACTACGTGCTGCCGCCGAGACCAGGTTGTGCGGTGATGCTGGCGATGATTAGCCACAACGATGTCGCCGGTATCGCGCTGAACTGTGACCCGGCGGCGATATTGGACCCGGATCTGCTGGTGACGTCGATCAGGGAAGAATTTGAGGGGCTGTGTCAGTGTTTCCTGCCCCTATCAGACATTGAACAGGAAAATCTATGAATCATCTCGACGGCAGTCTTTCCTCGGCGGATGGCACCGAAATTTATTGGCAGTCCTGGCAGTGTCCAGAGCCTGTCGCGTGCGTGCTTGTCAGTCACGGCCTGGGTGAACACGGCGGGCGTTATGCACCTATTGCTGAGCGGTTGGTGCAGCAGGGCTGCAATGTATTTGCCATCGACCATCGGGGGCACGGTAAATCCGGCGGCCGTCGCGGCTTGATCGACCACTTCACGCGCTGTATTGATGACGTTGATCTGTTGGTCGAACAGCAGCTGATCCCCGCCGGGCGCCCGGTGATTGTCTTTGGGCACAGTATGGGAGGGGCGATTGCTACCGCCTATGCGATCAAGCATCAACAGAAACTGGCAGCGCTGATGTTGTCCGGGGCGGCGTTGTCCGCTGACCTGGTGCCAGGGCCGATGAAGCTGATTTGCGCGGGTCTCGGCAAGCTGGCGCCGCGCTTGCCGGTGCTGAAAATTGATCCGAGTGCCGTTAGCCGCGACCCTGAGCAAGTGGCTTTGTATGCTAACGACCCCCTTAACCTCTCGGGCCATGTGCCGGTGCGTACCATCGCTGAAATGGTCGCTACTATTGCCGGTTTGCCGTCTCGTTTTCCTCAGCTCAGGCTACCCATGCTGGTGATGCACGGCAGTGATGACCAGCTGATTCCGGCCTCGGCGAGTGAATATTTATTTGAACACTGCGGCTCGGAAGATAAAACCCTGAAAATCTATGACGGTCTCTACCACGAAATTCTGAATGAGCTGCCAGACGATCGCGAGCAGGTCATGGATGATATTCTTGAGTGGGTGAGTGCTCGCTTCCCCGAAGGAGCCCTCCCCGCAGGAACCCTCCCCGAAGGAACATAGCCCCCGGCACTTTTCGACAGACGAAAAAAAGGCCTCGATTGAGGCCAAGGGCTTCTGGAGCTACAAGTCAGCGCAGGGCGGCAAAAAAGGCGCGGATATCCTCGCAGAGCAGTTCAGGCTCTTCCATTGCCGCGAAGTGGCCGCCTTTCGGCATACGTGTCAGTCGGTTTACGTTGTAGTAATGGCGCACCCAGCCCTCTGGCTGGTGTACCACCTCACCGGGAAAATCGGCGATACCGCAGGGGGCTTCAACCACTGGCTCCCGGCTATGGCTGGGCTGCCACGGGTTGTGGGCCGCCTCGTAGTAGTAGCGCATGGAAGTGCCAATGCTGTCGGTCAACCAGTAAATCATAACGGTGGTAATCAGGTCGTCCTTGCTGAAACGGGTTTCAACATCGCCGTTGCAGTCACTCCAGGCGCGACGTTTTTCCAGTATCCACGCGAGTAATCCCGCGGGTGAATCATTCAGCCCATACGCGGCGGTTTGCGGGCGTGTGGTTTGCAGGGCGAAGTAGCCGCCGCCGTCGGCAAAAAACATCTCGTTGGCGGGGCCGAGGTGGCGGTCTTCGTCGGTGTAGAAACTCTCGTCCACGCCGCCGCCGGTAAAGGTATCCAGTGGCAGCAGTATGGTGAAGTGGGCACCAATCAAGCGGTCGGCATATTTATGTCCCAATTGGGCTGACACGATGGCCCCCCAGTCGTGGCCATGTACCGCGAATTTGGGATAGCCCAAGCCCTCCATCAGTTCGACAAACATATCGGCGGTTCGCCAGAAGTTGATGCCGGTCTGCTGTAGCGGTGTGGAAAAGCCGTAGCCGGGCAGCGAAGGGACTATCACATCGAAGGCGTCCTCGGCATTGCCGCCGTGGGCCTCCGGGTCGGTGAGCGGGCCGATGATTTTTTGATAGTCCCAGAAGGTCCAGGGCCAGCCGTGGAGCAGCAGCAACGGGGTCGGTGACGGGCCCTTGCCGGGAATGCGCATAAAGTGAATCGGACTGCCCTGAACCTCAACCCGGTAGTGATCGTAGGCGTTCATTTTCGCCTCGTGTTCGCGCCAGTCGTAGCTGTGCTTCCAGTATTCAACCAGCTCCTGCAAATACGCGCCGTTGGTGCCGTAGGCCCAGGCGTCGTTGCCGAAGTCTTTGGCGAAACGGGTTAATGACAGACGTTGCTGCAGATCGTCGAGTTGCTGCTGCGGGATGTTGATGGCGAATTTTTCCGGGTTCACGGGTCTTTCCTCGGTGTCGTCGACGTGTAGGGCCTTAGCCCATCAGCTTTTCGAGTAGCTTGAGCATTTTGTCGGTATGGGGTGCCTTGAAATAGGGGGTCAGGCTGACCAGCCCCTGTTTGTAAAAGGCCTTGGCGTGGCTCAATTGCCGGAAGCCGTCGAAGCCGTGATAGCTGCCCATGCCGCTATGGCCAACCCCGCCCAGGGGCATGGTGTCCTGAAGGACGTGGGCCGCGACATCGTTCACTACCATGCCGCCGGAGACGGTGCGCTGCTTCAGTTGCGCAATCTCCCGATTCGACTTGCCGAAATAATACAGTGCCAAGGGCCGCTCGCCGCGATTGACTGCGCCGATGACCTGGTTCATATCGGAGTAGGTTTTTACCGGCATCGCCGGGCCGAAGATCTCGTCGGTCATGATTTTGCAATCATCATCGGGATTGATGACCAGGGTCGGGGCCAGTTTGTTGTGATCCGGGTGGGGTTCAAGGCCTATGTCGTCACACAGGGGGATAATCTCATGCCCCCTTTCCTGCGCCTCGCGAATATAACCCGCGATGCGCTCCCGGTGTCGTGCATTAATCACCGAGCCGTAGTCGTCGTTGGCCGACAGGGTGGTGAAGTTCTTTTCCATAAAGGCTTTGCACAGTTGCACAAATTCGCCGAGGCGGGCTTCGGGAATATAGGTGTAGTCCGGTGCCAGGCAGATCTGGCCGGCGTTCATGGTTTTGAAGGTAAACACTCGCTCCACAGCGGCGTTGAGGTCGGCGTTCTCGCCGATGATCACCGGGCATTTGCCGCCTAGTTCGAGCGTTAGTGGCACAAGGTTTTCCGCGGCGGCACGCATAACGTGTTTGGCGATGGACGGTGCACCGGTAAAAACAAGGTGGTCAAAAGGCAGTGCACTGAAGGCCGCCGCAACATCGGGGCCGCCGTTGATGACGGCGATCTCCTCGGGCGCGAAGCGCTCGCTAATCAGCTCTTCGATCAGTGCCGAGGTTGCCGGGGTAAGCTCAGAGGGCTTTATGATGGCGCGGTTGCCCGCCGAAATCGCATTGCCCAGCGGTGAAAAGGTCAGCTGCACGGGAAAATTCCACGGCGCGACAATGCCGACCACACCCAGTGGCTGATAAAACACATGGGCGTCAGCCCCCAGCAGGTTCAGCGGAAATTTTGCGCCGCGCTTTTCCGGGCGCATCCATTTGGCGGTGTGCTTGCGCAGGTATTTCAGGCTCTCAATTGGCACCAGCACATCGAAGACGACGCTGTCGAAGTGGGAGCGCGCGCCATAATCGGCGCGCAGGGCATCGGCAAAGCGCTGCTTATTTTCCCGTAGAAGAGCGATAAGCCGATCCAGTCGGTCGAGGCGGGTACGCAGATCGGGGTAGCCGTCGCGAATAAAACTGTCGCGTTGGCGGCGCAGGGACATTTCCAGCGGGCTGGTGTTGGCTGCACTCGGCTGCTCACATACGGGGCTTGTCATGGCGATGCGGTCCTGTCGTTATCGTGTTCTGCTTATTTGTGTGTCGCTCAATATTTTTTTCGCTGCCAGTGTTCCTCTTTTGGTTAGAGGAATCTGGCTGTATTGCCGGCCGTTGCTGCTTTGTCTGCAAATGGTCGAATATTGATATTACGATTAATAATGGCAGTTAGTGAGGTCTTGGTCAATAGTGAGGGAGGGCTAGCGAGGGCTGATGCTTTTGCGATACTGCAGTGGTGTCATGCCCGTCCAGGTTTTGAAGGCGCGGATAAACGCGGCGGCCTCGGTGTAGCCGATGGCAAAGGCAATCTGCTCAATGCTGCTGCCGCTCTGGGTGAGCAGGTGTGTGGCTTTTTCTCGCCGCAAGGTATTGCGAATCAGCTGCCAGCTGCTGCCCTCGTTCGCCAGATGCCGACGCAGGGTGTCGGGCTTGGTGTGCAGTTCGGCGCAGGCCTGTCGCAGAGTGTAGTGACGAAACTGCTCTTCGTTCAGGGACTCAAGCAGGCTGCGCACTTCCAGTGAAAGCGGGCCGCTCTGGCTGAGGGGCAGGTAGAGTTTGGCGGGGGCATCCTCAAAATAGTGGGCCAGACTTTGCTCATTTTGCGCCACCGGACGATCGAGATAGGCGGCGTCAAACTCTACCGCGCTGATTTCCTGTTCGTGGAGTACATTGGCGTTGAAGAACAGGTAGCGGTGTTCGTGCAGGGCCTCGGCGGGGTAATCCAGCTTGACGCTGTGCAAGTGGATCCGCTCGTTGATCAGCCAGCTGGCGAAGCGGTGCAAAATCATCAGCGCAATATCGATTGCCAGACTGCTGCGCACCTGCATACCGCTGCGCCGCCAGACCTGAAGGGTGGCGGTGGACTTTTCGCGCACGCAGTGCAGGTAAAGACTGTTGTCGAACAGATTGCTATAGCGGGTGAAGCGGGTCATTGCCTCACCCAGAGTCGCGCCATGTACCGCATTGACGGCAATGGCGTGGTAGCTGCCGATTTGCTGGCGACGCTCGAGCAGGCCGTACTGCTCGTCCCCAAGCCGACCGCTGATGAGCCTGCACAGGTCGATAAACTGGCGCAGGGGGATACGCGCCGAGCTGTGTTGAAGCAGGTCAGGGGCGATGCCGCAGCTGCGTAGCAATTTGCTGCAGTTCAGGCCGTGAGCGCGAGCCCCCACCAGGCAGCGTTGCACGGTGTGGACGGAAATACTGATGGCACCCCAATTATCCATAACGTGTATTGTATATTGAATTTTGCAAGTTATGGTTAATTTTGGATCGCACTTTTGGTCATTGTTCCCTTGAGGTGGATCTCGCACACTGCGGGGCGGTGCCTTGTTCGGCTCTATATTCCGGGCAAGCCGTCCATTTATCAGTGTATTTGAGGACAGCGTTGTGACCACTGAAGCTTATATTTTCGATGCGATACGAACCCCGCGTAGCAAGGGCAAGGAGGGAGGTTCTCTCCACGAAGTGAAGCCCGTGGCTCTGGCAGGCGGCCTGCTCAAGGCATTGCAGCAGCGCCATGAGCTGGATACCTCTCGCGTCGATGATGTGCTGCTGGGCTGTGTAACCCCGGTGGGTGAGCAGGGTAGCTGCATTGGTAAAGCCGTGGCGCAGTACGCAGGTTGGGATCAGCAGGTTGCCGGTTTGCAGCTGGACCGCTTCTGCGCTTCCGGTCTGGAAGCGGTGAATATGGGCGCGCAGAAAATCGCCTCTGGCTGGGAAGACCTGATTGTCGCCGGTGGGGTCGAGTGTATGTCCCGGGTGAAAATGGGTAGCAACGGCGGTGCGATGTTCTCCGACCCCGAGTTTATTTTGGGACAGGGCGCGGTGCCCCAGGGCATTGGCGCTGACCTTATCGCCACGCTGGGCAACTGGAGCCGCAGCGACGTGGATGAAGTTGCAGTGCGCTCCCAGCAACGGGCCGCTCATGCCAGGGACAACGGTTGGTTCACCTCTGTTGTGCCAGTGCGTGACGCCTGCGGTAGTGTCATTCTGGAGAGCGACGATTTTATCAAGCCCAACAGCACCCTCGACACCCTTGCGGGACTGAAGCCCTCCTTCGCCGCGATGGGGGAGATGGGTATGGATGATCTGGCGCTGGCGAGCTACAGCCAGGTCGAGGCCATTAACCATGTTCATACTCCGGGTAACTCGTCGGGCATCGTCGATGGTGCCAGTGCGGTATTAATCGGCAATGAGCGCATTGCAAAAGAGCTTTCGCTGACCCCACGTGCGCGTATCGTGGCGACGGCGGTGACCTCGACTGATCCGGTCATCATGTTGACCGGGCCGGGGCCCGCGGCAAAAAAATGCCTGCAAAAAGCGGGACTGTCGGTGGCAGATATCGACCTATGGGAAATCAATGAAGCCTTCGCCTCGGTGGTGTTGCGCTTTATGCAGGACATGGATATCGACCACAGCGTCACCAATGTCAACGGTGGGGCGATTGCGATGGGTCATCCCCTCGGCGCTACCGGGGGGATGCTGATTGGCACGATCCTCGATGAACTGGAGCGTCGCGGGCTCAAGCGCGGACTGGTCGCGTTGTGTGTCGGCGGCGGTATGGGTATCGCCACAATTATCGAGCGCGTGTAAGCCACGCAGGCAACAAAACAGGATTCAGGCCATGACAGACGTATTTGAATATCAACAAGACGGCGACAATATCGCCACCGTGACAATGGCGATGCCCGGTGCCGTCAACGCGATTAACGACACTTTTATTGCCGCCTTGACCAGCGCGGTAGAGCGACTGGAGGCGGAATCGTCCCTCGCCGGGGTGATCTTTGCTTCCGCCAAGCCCACCTTTGTTGCAGGGGGCGATCTGAATGAGCTGGTGGCGGCCCAGCCCGGTGAAGAAGAGGGCGTATTCCTGCGTACCCAGCGCATAAAGTCGCTGTTCCGTCGCCTGGAAAAGCTGCCTGTGCCGGTGGTGGCGGCGATTAATGGTGCCGCCCTCGGCGGTGGCCTGGAGCTGGCCTTGTCCTGTAACCAGCGCATTGCAGTGAAGGGGCGCGCCGTTCAAGTCGGTTTGCCGGAAGTGGGCCTGGGACTGTTGCCTGGGGGTGGCGGTATCGTTCGCCTCACCTCCTTGCTGGGTTTTCAGCGCGCGTTCCCCTATTTGATGGAAGGCAAAAAAATCAACGCCGACAAGGCCTTGGCAGAGGGTATTGTCGATCAACTGGTCGATAGCGTCGATGCATTGCTCCCCGCTGCGAAGCAGTGGATTCTTGCGCAGGAAGACGCTGTCGCAGCGGCGACCCAACCCTGGGATGTTCGCGGATTTGCCCTGCCTGGGGGTAATGAAACCAATCCCGCCATTCGCCAGATGATCGCCTTGTCGTCAGCCGGCCTGTACAAAAAAACCAAGGGCCGACTGCCCGCGCCGGAATTTATTCTTAATACGATGGTGGAAGTGCTGCGTGTCGGTTTCGATACGGCATTAACCATTGAAAGCCGCAACTTCGCGCAGTTGGTCACCCGCCCCGAAGCGAAGAATATGATTAACGCGTTTTTCTTCCAGATGAATCAGGTCGCTGGTGGCAAGAGCCGGCCCGCGGGCTTTGACAAAATTACAGTAAACAAACTCGGTGTACTCGGTGGCGGCATGATGGGCCAGGGTATCGCCATGGTTGCTGCCCAGGCGGGAATCGAGGTTGTATTAAAAGATGTGACCATCGAGTCGGCGCAAAAAGCCAAGGCCTACTCCGAAAAGGGCTTTGCCAAGCTCGTGCAGAAGGGGCGTATGAGTGCGGAAGCGGCAGAGGCGGCCCTTGCTCGCATTCTGCCTTCCATCGACAACGAAGACCTGCGCGGCTGCGACTTTATTATCGAAGCGGTATTCGAGAACGTCGAGCTCAAACACCAACTGACCCGCGACCTTGAGCCGCTGTTGGCCGAGGGCGGTGTGTGGGCGTCGAACACCTCGACCCTGCCGATCTCACGCCTCGCCGAAGCCAGTGCCACGCCGGAAAATTTTATTGGCATGCACTTCTTCTCGCCGGTGGATCGTATGCCGCTGCTTGAAATTATCTGCGGTGAAAAAACCAGCGATGAAACCCTGGCCAAGGCCTTTGATCTGGCCAGACAGCTGCGCAAGACCGCCATTGTCGTGAACGATGCGCCGGGCTTTTATACCTCGCGGACTATCAGCACGCCGATTCAGGAGGCCGCACAATTAATTGCCGAGGGTGTTGATCCCGCCCGGGTTGAAAATGTCGGGAAGAGGGTTGGTTGGCCGGTAGGGCCGCTGGCATTGCAAGACGAGGTCAGCCAGAAGTTGTCGCTGGATATTATTGACGCACAAATCAGCATGGGGCTGCGCAAAGCGGAAGACGATCCCACTCCAGCGGGTACGGCCCTGATGCGCCGCTTGCTTTCGGAGTTTGGTCGCGGCGGACGTGTTCACGGCGGCGGTTACTACGAGTATAGCGATAGTGGCAAAGCACTTTGGCCGAGGCTGAAGGAATTGTATTTCGACGAGCGAGTGAACGCCGCTGTCAGCGATGCTGATATTCAGGATCGCCTGCTGTTCCGCCCGGTAATTGAAAGCCTCGTGTGTCTGCAAAGTGGCGTACTGCGCACGGTGGCCGATGGCAATATCGGTTCCCTGCTGGGAATCGGTGCGCCCACGTGGACGGGGGGCTATATTCAATTTGTTAACACCTACGGTCTCGCGGCATTTATCGAGCGTTGTGGTGAGCTTGCCCAGCTTTACGGTGACCGTTTTAAAGCGCCGGACATCGTCGCGGATAAACTTTCCGCTGGTGAATTATTTAATTGATAGTAATATCATTAATAGCGTCTGGCTAATCGACAATAACAGGACTACAGATATGAGCGATAACATCAAAACCCCATTGGAAATGTTTTATCACTGGGAGCGCGAAGCGGCGGGTGATGTTTTTCTGCGTCAACCGGCAGCACTGCAGTGGACGGAATATACCTGGGCGGAGGTCGCCGATCGCGCCCGTCGCCTGGCGGCGTATCTGGTCGCGCAAAACTATGAACCTGGCAGCCGTATTGCGGTGTTTGCAAAAAACTGTGCCGATTGGGTAGTGGTGGACTTCGCAATCATGTTGGCCGGGCACATCAGCGTGCCGCTCTATCCGGGGCAAGATGCCAGCTCGACGAAATATATTGTCGAGCACAGCGAAAGCCGGATGATCTTCCTGGGTCAATTTGACATTGCCGAACAGATCGACAGCGTGTTGCCTGCAGATCTGCCCCGTGTGGGAATTCATGGCTGCGCGGTAAAGGCAGATATCAGTATTGAAGCCCTGTTAGCTCAGTACGAGCCCTTTGCTGAATCTCCGATTCCCGCCGCCAACAGCTTGTTCACGATTTTGTACACCTCGGGCACCACCGGTAACCCCAAGGGTGTAATGCATATCCATGCCACCCCCGGCTCGGTACTGCCACGCTTTCAGAAGACCTGGAAAATAGGTACCCACGGTGACCGGGAGCGATTTATTTCCTATCTGCCTCTGTCCCATGCTGCCGAGCGCTGCATTGTTGAAATGAACGCCCTGTACTGCAACGGCATTATCTCCTTCTCCGAAGGGCTGGAAACCTTTGCTGAGGAATTGCGCTCGGTAGAGCCAACCTTCTTCTTCTCGGTGCCGCGGCTGTGGGTAAAATTCAAGGAAGCAGTGGATGCGAAAATTCCGCCGGAAGTGCAGGCCGGCTTTGGCGATGAGCAGCGTGAAGCGGTGCGCAAACAACTGGGCTTGAACAGTGCTCGGGTGATATTAACCGGTTCGGCCCCCTGCCCGAAGGAAGTACAGAATTGGTTCCTGGATATGGGCGTGCTGCTGCGGGAAGGTTACTCAATGACCGAAAATTTCTGCGACGGCACCTTCTGGAGCGAGGATAGTCGCCCGCCCGCAGGCTGTGTGGGTAAGCCGCTGCCGGGGGTGGAAATCAAACTGACCGACGACGAGGAGGTCTGTTTCCGCAGCAGCGGTTTGATGGTGGGTTACTATAAAAACGATGAAAAAACCGCCGAGGCATTGGTTGACGGTTGGTACCACACAGGGGATACCGGCAAGCTGGATGATGACGGTAATCTGTGGATTACCGGCCGTATCAGCGAGGTATTCAAAACGACCAAGGGGAAATTTATCAGCCCCACCAAACTTGAGGATGAGTTTGGCTCGTTGGTTGAGCTGGCCCAGGTCTGTGTTTGTGGTCACGGCCTGAATCAGCCGATACTGCTGGCGACCCGGTCGGAGCTGGCGGCAACATTGTCGAATGCCGAGTTGGCTGAGCGTTTGAGCGCGGCGCTGGAGAAGATCAATAGTGGTCTGCCCGCCTATGAAAAAGTGTCCAATATCCTGGTAACACCGGGAGAGTGGACCATTATGAATGGCCTGCTGACACCGACGATGAAACTGAAACGCAAGAGTCTACTGGCCCAGTATGCGGATCAGATCAATGCGAGCCACAGTGACGCGGTGGTGTTTCTGTAGGCGCTTTGGATGCGCAGGGGGCAGTTAATCTAGCCTCTGCCATTCGCGCGGGGGCCGCGCTCCCACAGATGGAATTGGTTTGAGTGGGGAGTTGCCTCCACCTATGCAGGGCACCCCCCTGTAGGAGCTTGCCCCGCAAGCGAACCCTCTCGTGCTTTAGTGAGTCCGCTGTCATTCGCGCGGGGGCCGCGCTCCCACAGGTGGAATCTGTTTGACCTCCACCTATGCAGGACGCGCCCTGTAGGAACTTGCCCCGCAAGCGAACCCTCTCGTGCTTTAGTGAGTCCGCTGTCATTCGCGCGGGGGCCGCGCTCCCACAGGTGGAATGTGTCTGAGTGGGGAAGTGCTTCCACCTATGGAGGACGCGCCCTGTAGGAGCTTGCCCCGCAAGCGAACCCTCTCGTGCTTTAGTGAGTCCGCTGTCATTCGCGCGGGGGCCGCGCTCCCACATGGGGGAATCTGTCTGAGTGGGGAAGTGCTTCCACTTATGGAGGACACGCCCTGTAGGAGCTTGCCCCGCAAGCGAACCCTTTCGGGCTTTAGCGAATCCGCTGCCATTCGCGCGGGGGCCGCGCTCCCACAGGTGGAATCTGTTTGAGTGGGGAAGAACTCTCACCTATGCAGGGCGCCCCCCTGTAGGAGCTTGCCCCGCAAGCGAACCCTCTCGGGCTTCAGCGAATCGCCGGTCCGCCGGTCATGCTTTCTATCCGGGCCATCCATGCAAGGACATTGGGGGAATTTTCGATAATTGGCAAACCCTTGGATGAGCCTGCGATGCATTCAAGCTGGGCCAATACGCTGATGTCGGCGAGGCTCAGGGCATCGCCGACAAGGTATTGCTGCCCCTGATCGAGCATGGCTTCAAGGCTGGCAATATGGCGAGTCAGTTCCTTTAGAATATCCGCTTCGCTGCGCTTGGCCAGTCCCTGGTTGGTGCCCTGCTTTTTGGTCAGGTAGGGCACCAGCGGGCGCGCCAGTTTCTGCATAATCGCGTTATCGTACTTGAGTATCTCGGTCACCCAGCGCTGGCGGTCATGGAGCCAGGTAAAGCGCATGGTCATTTCGAAAAAGTAGAGGCTTTCGTCGGCCCAGTCTTCGAGAATATCCACCAGGGCTCGCTGCGCGGGGGCATCGGGAAACAACGGTGGTGAGGGAAAACGGGCGTCCAGTTCCCGGCAGATGTCACTGGAATCGACGAGGACATCGCTGCCGATTTCGACCACGGGCACCTTGCCAATGGGCGAAAGTTTTTTCAGTTTACCCAGCTCGCCCATCGGCACGTTAATAATTTCGGCGTCGAGGCCCTTGTAGGCGAGCACGCGCCTTACCTTGTCGCAGAAGGGGGAAATTTCCAGTTGGTGGACACGTATTGCTTGGCTGGTATTTGGCGTGGTCATAGCAGTCCCTGTTTGGTCATTATTGGATGTCAGAACCTGTTCTACCTGAACCCGACCACTGCCTGTATTGATCGGGTTGCAGGACCTGTTCGCACGGTTTGCATTTTCGCTGCTGGAGGGGCTTTGCCGGGGCGAAACAAAAAGCCCTGTGGCTTGCAGCTAAACACCTCCGTTCAGCGATGCAGTTGGTATTGACCGGCCCTAATTAATCAGCGTATTCAGCTTGAGGATCAGTTGGTTAACCTCGCTGGAAATATTGTCCGGGCGACTGACAATGCCGCTGTATACCAACTGGGTGAGCTGGTCAGAAATGTCGTCGATGTCCTCCCGGCGGGTGCCGGAGACCAGATCCCACAGATAGTGTTCGATGGCGCCAAATACCACATTGCGCACCAGTATCGGCGAGGCGAACTCGGCGATCTCGCCGTTTTCCTTGCCTTCCCGCACTATGGTCACCACTACATTGGTGTAGCGCTTGTTCAGCTTGTGTACTTTGTCGAGCAACTCGGTTTGGCTGCCGCGCGACTCATTAAGAATTACTGTGCACAGGTCGGCGTTGTCATGCAAAAACGACATATGGGTATGTATGACATAGCGGATGCGGTTGCGTGTACCGTGAATCCGCGAGACTCCCAGTTCCATCGTGGCGGTAATATCGGAGTAGAACTCTTCGATAACCTTGGCCATCAGTGCGCGCTTGGTCTTGAAATAGTGCAGCACCGTGCCCTCGACCACACCGACTTCCTCGGCGATATCGGCAATGGTTGACGACTCATAACCCTGTTTTTCAAAGACCTTGCGCGCGGCCCGAATAATTTCTTCCTGGCGTTGCTCCCGGCTCAGTCGGGTGCGGGTTCCGGTTTTTCTAGCTTTGCTCAAGACCTGTTCTCTCTGTGTCGGGGGCGGGTTTCCGCCTTATTCATCGCCGTGGGCGATGAAGTCCGGGTTGCGCCGTTCGCTGAAGGCGCGTAGTCCTTCCTTGAAGGCTGCACCGCCAAAGCTGCTGGTCTGCAATTCTCGCTCCAGCTCCAGCTGTTGTTCGTAGCTGTTTACCGTGGCAGCGCGCAGCAGCTCTTTGCTGCGTCGTATTGCTGCGGGTGAAGACTGCGCGAGCTGCTCGGCCAGCTGTTGCGCGGCGTCGGCCAGTTCGGCGTCGTCGTAGCAGCGCCATACCATGCCGGCGGCGGCAGCGTCGCTGGCACTGAGGGCTTCGCCGGTCAATGTTAGCGCCAGCGCTTGATTATAATTGAGGCTGCGGGTAATAAGCCACGATGCTCCCATGTCAGGGACAACGCCCAGCTTGGGAACGAAGGGGAGAGAGAAGTACGCCGATTTTGCCATCAAACAAATGTCGCCGCTCAGGGCGAGGCCGACGCCAGCCCCGATGGCCGGGCCATTCACAGCGGTGACCAGGGGTTTGGGCAGCGACCGCAGCAGGCGACCAAAGGGGTTGTAAACCTTCTCCATGGCGTCGCTGATATAGTCGTCCATGGGAATGGTTTGGCTCATGAAGTTTTTCAGATTGCCACCCGCGCTGAAAAACTTGCCGTTGCCGGTGAGGATGACCGCGCGAATATCATTGTTGTTCATGGCCTCGTTGAGGCATTCAGTCGCGGCGGCGACAAGAGCTTCGCTGATGCCGTTGAATGACGAGGGGTCATCGAGGGCGATGCGGCGGACGTGGTTGGTGTCGGAAAAACTGATCATGGCGTGTGCTTCCTGTGTCGCCTCGGGGCGTTTTATTCTCGCGGTGTTACGGCTTCTTTTTTGAGGAGGTCAGGCAGTCCAGTGAGGCGTCGCCCAGCTGATAGCCGCCATCGACATCAATCACGGTGCCGTTGACGTATTTGCCTACCTCGCTGCTGAGGTAGATGGCGGCATCGCCAATATCGCGGACTTCACCCAGACGTCGTATGGGCAGAGCGTCGATCATCTTTTGTCCGCCCTCGGGGTCGGTGGCAAACAGGCGCTTGAGTCCCTCAGTATCGCCGGTCAGCCCCGGGGCTATGCCGTTGACCCGGACTCCCGCAGGGCCCCATTCCATGGCCAGGGTTTTCAGCAGGGCGTTGACGCCAGCCTTTGCGGCGCAGACATGGGCCTGTAGCGGCGTGGGGTTGACCGCCTGCGGCGCGGTGATGGCGATAAAGGAAGAACCCGGTTTGCTGCAATGGTCGAAGCCCGCACGAAACACGTGATAAGTGCCGAGCAGGTCGATATCAACGATGGTTTTGAAGCCGTTGGGGCTGATGTCGACGGCCGGAGCAAAAAAATTGCCCGCAGCGCCGGCAATAACGATGTCGAGGCTTTTGGTCTGGGCGACGGTGTCTTTCATCGCCTGGTTGACGGCGTCGTAGTCGCGCACATCAACACTGAAAAACAGGCTGGTGGGAGCGCCGGCCTCGCGAATCTCTGCGGCGGCGGCTTCGCCCCGCTCCGGGTTGCGGCCGATGACTGCCACGCTTGCGCCGTGCTGGGCCAGGGCCTTGGCAATACCCAGGTTTATGCCGCTGGTGCCGCCGGAAATAAATGCCGTTTTGCCTGCCAGAATGGATTCTTTAAACACCTTGATGTGCCTCGCTTAACAATGGTGATTTTTTTCGAGAATACAGTAATATTGAATTATGCTCAATATGGGTTGAAATTTTATTGTCGAATGGGTCAATAGCAGGTAGTATTTCTTCATAGCCCTCTCTGGTTTTGTGCTACAGCTGTAGCCTTGGTCACGGTTTTGTGTGGGTGTTGTTGACTTTATGTGTTGATCTATGTATCAATAGCTATAGTTAAGCAAGGCTCAATAGCCGGGTCGCTTTGTTGTGCTGAAAGCGTGGCAGGCGGCGGTGGCGCTCGAATATGTAACTCCTTTGCCGCTCTTCGGGGCGGCTGTTTTCGAGTTTTTCCGTAGCTGTTGAGCATGGGTTAGTTTGAGTTAGGTAGTAAAAGAGGTGAATTCAGCGACATTCGCCTTTTTTTAGGGTTTAGTATTGAGTATTACTCAATTATGCTATTGAGTAATGCAGTGAGCGACAACGTGGAATACAACGATGCCTGATAAGCGAGAGTTCAAGAAAGTGCTGGTAGCGAATCGTGGAGAGATCGCGGTTCGTATCCTGCGCAGTATAAAAGACATGGGCCTGCAGTCGGCCCTGCTGTTTCACCGGGTGGAGATCGATAGCCCTTCGGTCAAGATGGCCGATGAAGCCTTTGAGGTGACAGGGGAGACGCCCGTTGCGGCCTACCTCGATATTCCTCAAATCGTCAAAATCTGCGTTGAAAATAATATTGATGCCGTGCATCCCGGCTACGGCTTTTTGTCGGAGAACGCGGCCTTTGTCCGGGCGCTCGACGAAGCCGGAATCTGCTTTATCGGGCCTCGTCCGGAAGCCATGACGCTGATGGGTGACAAAATCGGTTCGCGCAACTTTGTGCAGGAGCGGGGCTTCCCCGTTGCACCTTCGGTGATTGATGAGGGTGACGAGGAGCAGTTGGTGAGCCGCATTCTCGACATCGGCTTTCCTATGGTTATCAAGGCCTCTGCGGGCGGCGGCGGCAAGGGTATGCAGATTGTCCGCGATGAAAAGTCCCTGCGCGAGGTGCTGGCGACGGCCCGCGTCGAGGCCCAGCGCTACTTTGGTGACCCGCGGGTCTATGCCGAGCGCTACGTGGAAAACCCCCGTCATATCGAAGTGCAGGTGCTGGGTGACGAGCACGGCAACTGTGTCCACCTGTGGGAGCGTGAGTGCTCGATTCAGCGCCGCTTCCAGAAAGTTGTTGAGGAAACGCCATCTCCGGCTCTGGACCAGAAGCAGCGCCAGGATATCTGCGAGGTCGCGGTGGGAATCGCCAAGGCGGTCAACTACACCGGCGCTGGTACGATTGAATTTATCTACGCCCCTGACGGTGAGTTCTATTTCCTTGAGATGAACACCCGTATTCAGGTGGAGCACCCCATTACCGAAATGGTGACTGGCGTCGATCTGGTCGCAGAACAGATTCGCATTGCCCAGGGCCTGCCGCTGAGCTTGTCCCAGGATGAGATCAAGCAGGAAGGCCACGCGATTGAGTGCCGTATCTGTGCCGAAATTCCCGATGAAGACTTCGCTCCCGCCGCCGGTAAGGTGCTGATGCTGCGTCCACCGGTGGGTCCTGGTCGCCGCTTTGACAGCGGTGCTTATGAAGGCCAGAAAATCGGTACGGCTTTCGATTCGATGATCGCCAAGCTGGTTGTGCACGCTGAAGACCGCCCCGCGGCGATTCAAGCAGCTCTGGACGCTCTGAATGATTTTGTCATTCTCGGAGTGGATACCAACGCTGACTACTGTGGTCGGGTGCTGCGTCATCCCGCCTTTGCCAGCGGCGACACCAACACCAGCTTTATCAAGGAATACCAAGCGGACCTGCAGCCCCGGGCGGTCGGTGAAGAGCTTCACGCGGCAGCGCTGGCGACTGCGGCGCTGAGTGACCGACAATTTGTGGCGATGATGGACGAGATTCCTTATCCCTACCGGCTGATGAAAGAGTGGAGAAACTGAGGTGAGATATACATTCAAGATCGCTGGCGAAATGGTCAGTATCGCGCCGCGTAGCCTCGCTGACGAATTGGTACTGGCCATTGGCGACGAGGATTATGCCATCGCCTTTGACCACGAACGCGATGGTCGCTGTACCCTCGATATCAATGGCAAGCGTTTCGAATCCTGGGTTGCCCGGGATGGCGACGACATCTTTTTGAAGATCGACGGCCAATATATAAAGGTCACGGCATTTGATCCGCGCTCACTGGCGGCGGGTAGCGCCGAAGGTGAGGGTAGCGTGCGCGCGCCGATGCCTGGTGTGGTAATCGAAGTGCTGGTCGCCGAGGGCGATGAAGTGGTCGAGGGAGCGAAACTGATGACCATCGAAAGCATGAAGCTGCAGTCGACAGTCACCGCTGCCTGCGACGGCGTTGTGCGCTCGATCAGCGTGGCCGCTGGCTCCGAGTTTAACAAGGACGATGTGCTGGTCGAAATCGAAGGGCACCCGTCGCCGAGCGATGCGTAGCGGACACTGCACCCCTATTCACTAATTAACAGAACGGCTGGACTTTCGCCATGCGTAGAATTCAAAGTCGGATCAATACTCAGTCATCCGAATATCAGGAAAATATCAAGGCCAACGAATCCCGTTTGGCAGAGTTTCACCGACGTCAGGAGGCGGCGCGATACACCCGTCCCCAACGCGACCTCGATCGATTGGCCCGGCAGGAAAAAATGCTGCCGCGACAAAGACTAGAAATGCTGCTCGATCCCGGCACTCCCTTTCTGGAGCTGTCTACCCTGGCGGCCGGTGAACTTTATGACGGCGACGCGCCCTCAGCTGGTTGTATAACCGGTATCGGCATCGTCGCTGGCCGTGAAGTGGTCATCCACGCGAACGACAGCACCGTGAAGGGTGGTGCGTGGTTCCCGATGACCATCAAGAAAATTGTCCGGGCAATGGACATCGCCATCGAAAACCGCTTGCCGGTGATTCACCTCTGCGACAGCGCCGGTGGCTTTTTACCCCTGCAATCGGAACTGTTCGGCGATAAATACTACGCCGGTCGCATCTTTCGCAACCAGGCTATTCTGTCGAAGATGGGCGTCAAACAGCTGGCGCTGGTGTTTGGCCACTGTACCGCGGGCGGTGCCTATGTGCCGGCAATGAGTGACTACAGCGTTATTGTGCGTGGCACTGGTGCGGTATTCCTGGGTGGGCCGCCGCTGGTGAAAGCCGCTACCGGTGAAGAGGTGACGGTTGAGGAACTCGGTGGTGCCGACATGCATACCTCGGTGTCGGGCACCTGTGACTACCCGGCGGAAACCGAAGAGGAAGCCATTGCAATCGGTCGCGAGATCGTCGCCCAGTGGAGCAAGCCGCAGAAGTGGGATGCCCAACAACAGGCGCCAGAGGCACCCTACTACGACCCGAAAGAGTTGTACGGCATTATTCCGGCCAATATCAAAACCCAATTCGATATGATGGAAGTGATCGCCCGTATCGTTGATGGCAGTCGCTTCCATGAATATCAGCCCAACTACGGCAAAACCATTATCTGTGGTTACGCCCATATCTGGGGCTATAAAGTAGGCATTGTGGCGAACAACGGCATTCTGTTTAACGACAGCTCCAAAAAAGCGTCGCACTTTATTCAACTGTGTAACCAGAATAAAACGCCGCTGGTCTTCCTGCAGAATATCACCGGCTACATGGTGGGTAAGGCCTACGAGCGTGAGGGGATTACCAAGGATGGCGCCAAAATGATTATGGCCCAGGCCGGTAGCGAAGTGCCCAAGTTTACAGTGATGACCAACGGTTCCTACGGCGCCGGTAACTACGGTATGTGTGGTCGCGCCTACGACGCCCGCTTCCTGTTCAGCTGGCCAAACAGCGAAATCTCGGTAATGGGTGCAGAGCAGGCGGCGAAAACCCTGACTACCATTAAAACCAACCAGCTCAAGCGCGAAGGCAAGGAACTGGATACGGCTGAACAGAAGCGTATTGAACAGGAAATAATTGAGGACTATCACCACAAAAGCAGTGCGTATTACACCTCGTCACTGATTTGGGATGACGGCATTCTCGATCCGGCTGACACCCGTAATGCCTTGGGTATGGCGATAGCGGCATCATTGAATGCGCCTATTGGTCACCCTCACTACGGTGTGTTCCGGGTATAGCCCTTAATGAATTTCTTGCGGAGAAAACCATGACAGATTTTTTTCAACTCGGTGACGAACATCGGGAATTGCTGGACCACGCTGACCGCATTGCCCGGGAGCAGTTGTACCCGCTGGCGCAAAAAATGGACGACGATGAGTGGTGGCCCACCGAGGTGTTTCCCCAACTGGGCGAGCTGGGCTTGCTCGGTGTGACGGTATCGCCGGAATACGGCGGCGCGGGCCTGGACTTTCTGTCCTGCGGGGTGATCGCCCAGGCTTTCGGTCGCTGGAATCACGCAATGGGTCTGGCGTGGGTAGTGCACGACAATCTGTTCGCCAATAATATCTACGCCAATGCCAGCGAGCATCTCAAGCAGAAATACCTGCCCGATGTCTGCGCTGGTAAAAAAATCGGCGCGCTGGGGCTGACCGAGCCGGGCGCAGGTTCCGACGCACTGGGCTCCATGCGCACCACCGCGGTGAAGGATGGCGACCACTACGTGCTTAACGGCGCAAAAATCTATATCACCAATGGGCCGATCGCTGATCTGGTGCTGGTCTATGCCAAAACTGACAAAAATGCCGGCAGCAAAGGTGTGACCGCATTTTTGGTTGAGACCACGACGCCGGGCTTCAAGGTGGCGCAGAAACTGACCAAGATGGGCTTCCGGGGCAGTCAGACCGCTGAGCTGGTGTTTGAGGATTGCCGTATCCCGGCGGAAAACATTGTTGGCGAGCTGGGTCAGGGCCACAAGGTCGTGATGAGTGGACTCGATCTGGAGCGGGCGATGATTAACCCGCTGTGTGTGGGCATTGCCGAGCGCGCGCTGGAATTGTGTGTGGACTACGCAAAAACCCGCGAGCAATTCAAGCAGCCGATTGCCAGTTTCCAGATGGTACAAAGTCGCCTGGCGGACATGTACGCCTGGATTGAAAGCATGAAGCTGATGACCTACCGCGCACTGGCCGCCTGTCAGAAGGTGGGTCACGGTGAAGCCGGTCGCGGCGAAATCCACAAAATCACCGCCGCTGCCATTATGTACGTGGCTAACACCATGAATCAGGTTGTCGATAACGGCGTGCAGATTCACGGCGGTAGCGGTTATATCTGGGAGTCGGAAATGAATCGGCTGTTTCGGGCAACCAAGCTGATGGAAATCGGCGCGGGCACCACCGAAGTGCGCAAGCTCATCATTGCCGGTGAGCTGCTGAGCGAGTAGTCATGGCTGACTCGCCCCGTGTAATGGGGGATGCGGATTTTGCCCGTGCCCCCCTGCCATTTTCCGCGACCGGATTTGCCGGAAAAACGGTGCTGGTCAGCGGTGGTGGCAGTGGCATCGGCAAGGCTACGGCCTGGTTGTTTGCCCGCCTCGGTGCTCAGGTCATTGTCACTGGGCGCACCGAAGAAAAACTGGTCACGACGGTAGAAGCCATTCGCGCCCAGGGGCTGCTGGCGGACTACCGAGTGCAGGATATTCGCGACTACGACGGCGTCGCCACCCTGTTTGCTGAGCTCTATGGTGAATATGGCGGTGTCGATGTGCTGATCAACAATGCCGGCGGACAGTTTCCCCAGCCGGCTATCGACTTTTCCAAAAACGGTTTCGACGCTGTGGTGGCCAATAACCTCAACGGTAGTTGGTACATGATGCAGCACGCCGCGCTACAGTGGCGTGATTCCGCCAAGGCGGGGTGTATTGTCAATATTGTCGCTGTTGTGCCTCGTGGTATGGCCGGTGGCGCCCATACCTGCGCGGCGCGTGCCGGGGTCATTCACCTGTCCAAGACCGTCGCGGTGGAATGGGCTGAGTACGGCATTCGGGTGAACTGTGTTGCCCCCGGCGTTATCTTCTCCGAGGGCATGGGGGTCTATTCCGAAGAGGCTCGCAGCGCCTTCGACCAATCCAATCCGATGCGTCGCTTCGGCACGCCCTGGGATATTGCCCAAAGCTGCGTATTTCTCAGTGACAGCAGTGCCCGGTTTATAACCGGAGAAGTGCTCACCGTTGACGGTGGCGGCCAGCTCTGGGGCGACCTGTGGATGGCGGGCAAGCCGGATTATTTCAAGTAAACGACACGAACGGAACGGGCGGAGCCCGCCGACTTATCGTCGCTCCGCATCATCGATGATTTCCGAGGGGAAATATTGTGGCGTCTCTATCACGGCTTGAAGCAGCGCTGGACAATGCCGAGTCCTATAGCGAGTGGCGCGATATCGCGCAGGCTCTGGATGAAAGTCAGGGTCTCGATTACTGGCGGGCGATTGAGCGCAGCCAGCTCTACGATTTTGCCACCATTCGCGACCGCTTGGATCAGATGCGCGAGTTGCGCAACGACGGCAACGGGCCGGGTCTGCTCTACGTATTGAATGAGGGCATTCACGGTAATACCGCCGGTATAGGCAATATGGCCCTCTACGGTCGCGCTCGCTCCGGCACCAAATTTCTGGTCGAGGAATATATCGAAGAATTGGTGCAGTGTTTGCGCTATGTTGCCAGTGACCAGCTGAACAATATCAGTTTGGCTGATAAGCATGAATTCCTGCAACGGGCGAGTCACTGTGTTGGCCGCTCCGCACTGATGCTCAGCGGCTCGGGCAGCCTGTTCTACTTTCATTTAGGGGTGGTTAAGGCGCTTTGGGAGCAGGATATGCTACCGCCTATCATGTCCGGTGCCAGTGGTGGGGCATTGGTATCGGCTCTGGTGGGCACTCACACTCGGGATGAATTGACGGCAATTTTTCAACCGGAATATATCCGCTTTGAGGTGGAGAAAGAGGCCGGAATTCTTAGTCGTTTCTCGCTGTTTCGCTCGTCGCCACTGTCGCAGAAAGCGATTCGCGATTTATTTGATCGACTGATTCCCGATGTCAGTTTTCACGAGGCTTATCAGCGCACCGGCCTGAATATCAATATTTCCGTCGCCCCCGCCGAGCGGCACCAGAATTCCCGGTTGCTTAATGCGGTGGCTTCACCCAATGTGATGATTCGTGAAGCCTTGCTGGCCTCCAGCGCATTTCCCGGCGTTTTTCCTCCGGTGACGTTGATGGCGCGAAACCAGAAAGGTGAGCGACAGGCCTTTCTTCCTACACGCAAGTGGATCGACGGCTCGGTGAGCGACGACCTGCCGATCCGACGGGTGTCGCGACTGTATGGGGTGAATCACTTCATCGTCAGTCAGACCAACCCGGTGGCTCTGCCCTTTGTCGAAGAGGAGAAGGTTCAGCGGGGGTGGGGGATAGTGCGTCGGGCTTTTCGCAACACCACCCGGGAGTGGTTGTTGGCGGGAACCAAGCTGGTGGCCGGGCCTGGCTCGTTTCGACCGGGGGTGGCCCAACTGTTTCGCATGACTAGTTCGGTATTGGCACAAACCTACACCGGCGATATTAATATTCTTCCACCCAATCGTTTCCATAATCCCCTGCGCCTGTTGTCGACGCGCTCGACGGAGGAAATTATGGATATGATTCAAGCAGGAGAGCGGGCAACCTGGCCAAAAATAGAAGCCATTCGCCTGCAAACCCGTGTCAGTCGAGAATTGGATCGGTTGCTGTCAGAGCTGGAGCGCTCATTGGTGGATCGTGCCTCGGCCAGTACGAATGCCAGCACTAACGCCAGTGCGCGGCGTCCTCCGGCGGCGAAGCCGATGAGTCATATGGCTTAAGTCAACATATTCGTGGCGGGCCTGGAGCTGTAGAGGCCGGCCCTGCCGGCAAACTTCTATCGGCTCAAATTAGCCGCAATAACGGCGGTATCGACGATGTCGCTGCTCTTGCAACCCCGGGATAAATCCATCCACGGCTTTGCCAGGCCCTGAAGTAATGGGCCAATCGCCGTCGCACCAGCGAGGCGCTCTGTGGCTTTGTAAGTGATATTGCCGGAGTTGAGGTCGGGGAAAATAAAGACGTTTGCATATCCCGCTACCGCGGAGTCCGGGGCTTTGGATTTTGCTACGGCGGGCATGATGGCGGCGTCGAATTGCAGTTCGCCGTCGATAAGAATATTTGGTGCTTGAGCCTTTACCAGTGCCAGCGCATCCCGCATTTTTTGCACCGACTCGTGTTCCGCCGAGCCCTTGGTCGAAAATGAGAGCATGGCAACTCGCGGTGTTTCGCCGCTCAATTCCTGGTGGTTTCTGGCCGTGGCGATGGCAATCTGTGCAAGTTGCTCAGCATTGGGGTTGGGGTTTACGCCGCAGTCAGCGTAGGAAAACAAGCGCTGGTCGGGCATTTCCATCAGGAAAAAGCTGGAGACGAGGTTTGCACCCTCGGCCAATCCCAGTCCCTGTATGCCCGCGCGCAATACATCGGCGGTGGTAGCGACTGAGCCGGCAACGCCGCCGTCGGCGTAGCCGAGCTTGATCAGCAGCGTTGCGAGCAGCAGCGGGTTTTCTATGGCCTTTTCTGCCGCCGCAAGATCGATACCCTTGGCTGCGCGGGCCTGCTGAAAACTGCCTGCCGCACGTTGGCGCCAGTCCAGTGCATCTTCCCGCGTTGCAAAAACTTCTATCTCTTTGCTGAGGTCGGGGTGGGCTTCAAGACACAGGACTTCAACCAGCCCCTGGGCGTGCAGTGCGTTGGCTGCTTCGATAACTCTCGGGTCATGGTGTTCTGGCAGCAGTATGCGCGGTGGCGCGGCGTGCCCGCTGAGACTTTTTGCGCGTTCGCGCAACTGCCGCAGAATACTCATGCTTGATCCCTTACTTCACTTCCGCCAGCAAAGCGTCGGGAATATCCATTTCCATGTGGAGCAGCGCAAGGCTGTGTACCTTGCCCTGGGCATCCATAATCAGGGTTTCCGTTCCGCCGCCGCCGAGAGAGTCTTCAAGGATAAAGTTCAGCGCCTGCAGGTTGGGCAGGTCGTAGCGCTCAACGTCACCAAAGCAGATCTCGCTGAAATGGGCCTTGACCCGCTCGGTGGTAAGATTTTCTTTCAGGAATTCGTAGATCGCCGGAGTGCGGGCCTTGATCCCCACATTGCTGCCGTCGCCCTTGTCGCCTGAGCGGGCAATGGCGACATCCATTAGTTTGACCTTGGCCATGTTAAACCTCCTCCACGATTACGGTGGTAGTAACTTTGTTTTTGTCGATCAGGGCCGGCCAGTAGCCGACGATTTCAGTGGGGCGAGGGCGGCCTGCGGCAAAGCCGGTGACGCCTACCGGGCCGCTGGTAATCAGCGGAGCCAGTTCGCGGCCGAGAATGTTCAGCAGGTTCTTGTCATTGCTCTTGGCGCCGACCCGCAGCATGACTTCGGCGGGGGCTTCGCTCTGTTTGACGATGCCCTTGTAGCAAACATTGGTGCCGAACAGCTCAACGAAGCGGTCTTCCTCGGGAATGGCTTTGCCGTACATGCCGACCCGCTCAAACAGAATGTCTGCGCCGAGCTGGGCTTTTTCCACGGCGTCAGGGCCGGTGTAGGTCAGCTGACCGACAATCTTGTAGCCGTTGGCGTAGGACATTGACACTTTGTAGGTGGGAGTGGGGGCAGAACCCTTGATGCCACTGACCCGCACTCGGTCCTTGCCGTCGTCGTCGAGCTGGATGGTGGTAAAGTCCGAGGTGCAGTCGGGGCCGAGATAGTTTTTCGGGTCGCCCAGTTCATACAGCAGCTGTGAAGTCACGGTGTCGATGTTGACCAGACCACCGGTGCCTTCGTGTTTGGTCACTACAAAGCTGCCGTCGGCGCTGGCCTCAACAACGGGATAGCCGATGCGGGCGAAGTCGGGCACCTTGCGCCAGTCGTTGTAGTTGCCGCCGGTGCACTGGGGGCCGCACTCGAGAATGTGGCCCATCACGGTGCCTGCGGCCAGTTTGTCATAATCGTCCAGTGACCAGCCGAATTCGTGGATCAGGGGGGCTACCACCAGAGAGGGGTCGGTCGCCCGGCCGGTGACAACAATATCCGCGCCCTGGGCCAGAGCGTCGGCAATGGGCTTGGCGCCAATGTAAACGTTGGCACTGGAGATGCGGTCGAGGATGGTGCTCAGATCGTCGCCGTTGTCGAGGTTTTTGAAACTCTCGCCAGACTTCATCAGCTCGGGCAGTTGGTCGAGGATATCGTCGCCTTCGACAATGCCGACTTTAACGCCCTTCAGGCCCAGCTCCTTAACCACCTGCTGAATCGCATCGCGACAGCCCTTGGGGTTAACTCCGCCGGCGTTGGCGATGACTTTGATGCCCTTTTCCTTGCAGCGGGGCAGAATCTGGCGAAGCATATCGACAAAGTCGGTGGCGTAACCCGCGTCGGGGTTGCGCAGTTTTTGCTTCTGCATAATGCTCATGGTGACTTCGGCGAGATAGTCGAGGGTCAAATAGTCCAGTGGACCTTCCTCAACCAGACGCAGAGGGCCGAGGAGGCTGTCGCCCCAGAAGCCCTGTCCATTGGCGATGAGTACTTTCTTGTCGTCGCTCATAAAAGATACCTGTCAGTATTTGGCTTTGGACGCTGGCAAAGCTGCCCAGCGCGGGTTTATGAAATCCAGTTAGGAGTGCGTTTTTCCAGGAAGGCGCTCAGCCCCTCGCGACCTTCGTCGGAGTCGCGGGTGCGGGCTATGCGCTGGCTGCTTTCTTCAATCAGCTCGTCGCTGAGGGGGCGGTCAGTTAGGTCGAAGGCGAGGCGCTTGGCGTTGGCCACTGCCGCCGGACCGTTGCGGACTACCCCGTCTGCCAGTTTGCTGATAAAGGCCAGCGCGGTTTCTTCGCTGTCGAAGATCTCGCTGACCAGTCCCAGTTCAAAGCCCCGCTGGGCGTTAATCACTTCTGCGGTGGTGAAATAGCGGCGCGCGGCGCGCTGACCAATGGCCCGTGCCACATAGGGGCTGATAGTGGCGGGGATCATGCCGACTTTGACTTCGCTAAGGCAGAATGCGGCCCTGGGGGTGGCGACGGTAATGTCGCAGCAGGCCGCGAGGCCAACACCGCCGCCATAGGCGGCGCCCTGAACCAGCGCGATGGTGGTTTTGGGTAACTCATTCAGCGCGCGCAGCATGGCGGCAATGCCGCGGGAGTCCTGCAGGTTTTCCTCATAGCTGTAGTTCGCCATGCGCTTCATCCAGTTCATGTCGCCGCCGGCGCAAAAACTTTTGCCGGCACCACGCAGCAGCAGTGCGCGCACGGCGGGGTCTTTACCTGCTCTGTCAAAGCACTCATGCAGTGCAGCGACGACTTCGTCGTTGAAGGCATTGTGTACTTCCGGGCGGTTCAGGGTGACGCTGGCGACACCGTTACTGTCCAGCTGGTAAATGACGTCCTGCTCGCTCATGGCTATTAACCACTCCGTCGCTCTATTGATTCGAATGTTAATAACGGAAAAGGTAGCATGGTGCCTGTCGCCTGTCTATTGAATTATGCTCAATACTGGTTTTTGATTGTTACCCTGCGATCTGTGTTCGGTAGTTGGTGCGATGCCGGTTGTTGCGTTTTCAGGGTATATTTGGCGGATTTATGCTCGTTTTCGGCGACGGATTTGTTCCACGGTGAAGTGGGTGAGTGTTTGTTGAGTTATATGTAATAAGGTGGGGTGGTGCGCGGCAGGGAGTGACTGTGGTGGCCGCCGGTGGGGCGCTCTGGGGTGGAGCCGTGGCGGTGGCGCGACGATCCACTCCCGGGCAGGGGTAACCGCGCTGTGACTCCCGGCGGCATCCATTGTAGAATTGCCGCGTTTTTTTCTCAGTAACGGGTAAATAGGGACGGGTTGTAGCGTTATGGCGAAGTACGAATGTATTGTGTGTGGCTGGGTGTATGATGAAGAAGTTGGCGATCCGGACTCGGGTATCGCGGCGGGAACTCCCTGGGAAGAGGTGCCCGACGAGTGGTTGTGTCCCGATTGCGGCGTCGAAAAAGTCGATTTTATGCTGGTGGAGTAAGCGGTGCTGAGCACTGCGGCGGCCCGGTAAGGCCGCTCCCCTTCTGCAGTTTAACTGTCGCCAGCCCGGGGCGACCCACAGGGATGTGCCGATGAAGCAAAGCCTGCTAAGCCGAATTTTCAATCTGTTGCTGATCTTGCTGCGGCGTCCCATTCGCTCCCGGGGGCAGTTCGAGGCCCTGCGTGCGCGCCTTGCCCGCATGGATGCCCGCGACGCCAACAAGGCAGAGCGGCTCTGTCGCATTGACGAGGTGGCGCAATCCCACTGCCAAAGCAGCGTGCTCGAGCCGCTGGACTTTTCCGGCGACCGCAGCGCCGCGCGGTATGTGTTGTTCTTCCACGGTGGCGCCTACTGCCTGCGCTCGCCGAATCGTTACCGGCTGATGTTGGCGGGTATTTGTCAGCGTCTCGGCGCTATCGGGGTGCTGCCGGATTACCGGTTGGCGCCGGAACACCCCCATCCTGCGGCGATTGATGACTGCTATGAAAGCTATGTAATGCTGTTGGAAAAGGGCGTTGACGCCAGTCGTATTGCCCTGCTGGGTGATTCTGCGGGAGGTGGGCTGGTGCTGTCGGTGCTGGCGCGGATTCGAGCAGCGGGGCTGGCCATGCCCAGCTCGGCGAGCCTGTTTTCACCCGCGGGCGACTGGACGCTGTCGGCCCCTTCTTTTTACGAAAATGAGGGACGCGACCCGATGTTTCGAGTGTCCTCCTTTTTGTTTTTCCGCAGCCTTTACCTCGGCACCACTGAGGCCACTGACCTCGATGCCTCGCCCCTGCGTCAAACCTTTGAGGGCTATCCACCGCTGTACTTCACCACCAGTAGCACCGAATTGATGAGGGATATTGCAGTGATAGGTGCCGACAAGGCGCGGGCAGCAGGGGTGCCGGTGGAGCTGGATATCTGGCCCGGGCAATGCCACGACTTACAGTTAATGTCGATGTTACCCGAGGCCAGGGAGGCGATGGAGCGCTTCTACGGCTTTATCAACCGCTACTGGTAGCGTGCCGCCTCACACGAAACCGGTGGCTGTCGTCAGCCACCGCAGTCACCATCACTGCGGTGGAACACCCATTCTTCCACCGGCTGATTATTGACCAGGTGCTCGTTGATGATCCGGTCGAGGTTTTCTTCAGTCACGTTGTAATACCAGATGCCGTCCGGCTGCACACAGAGTATGGGGCCGGATTTGCAGGTGGCAAAGCAGGCAGTGCGGGTGCGCTTGACCCGCAGCGCGCCCTTGTCGATACCCGCCGCTTTGAATTTGGCGCCGAGGCTGTCGAACAGTGCCTGGGATTCCCCATTTGGGGTGCAGCGCGGGCCGGTACACAGCAGCAGATGGCGGTGATAGCTGCCCATTTTGGGTTTGATCAGCTCAGGCGCTGTGGCGCTGGAGCTGTCGGTGGCAATCAGGGTGTCAGCTGGCATGGCTGGATTCCTCCGCTAAAGATTGGTCGGGAGCAGTGCAAACCTGCAGCTGCTCGGTAATAGTGGTGGGGTCAAAGGGGATCGCTGCGCCGGTGGGTTGCAGGGTCAACAGGCGATGGCCGCTGGCGTCGCAGTAGTAAATGCCCTGAATATTCCCCCGCTGCCCGGCGACCCATACCGAGGTGACCTTGTGCCAGGGAATATGCAAGTGGGCGCTGTCGGTAATCAGGTTAAGCCAGTCACCCTTGATGGCAAAGTTGCTGCTGCTCAGCAGCAGCTCCACGACACTGCCGGCCTCGGTGCGCACCACGGCGCGCAGTGACGGCCAGCCCTCGGCAAAGGCCAGCGAGGCGGCAAACTCTTTCCGGCCAATGGCACAGGCCGTCCAGTCAGGGGGACAGACCCCACCCTCAGTCGGGGCAGCGGCAATCGCCGACAGCACTTCAGCAAAGGGCATGTCAAAGTGGGCCTGGGCTGCGCGCAGGGTACGGTTGTTGTCCTCGGCCAGCCAGTGGCAGAGTTGATCCTTCCAGCCGGTCAGGCCCATGCTCAGCGAGCGACCGGATTGCTCGCCGTCCTTGGTGGTCTTTCCGGAATCGGCCTTGCTGTATTTATTGGCGTAGCCCCTTGGGGTGACCATCAGCCCCTCGCGAACAAAGGTATTGCTGTTGCCGACAATCACCGTAGTCAACATGCCAATGTCGCAGTCTGCCATATGCTCCAGCGTCGTCAGCTCAATGCGCTGGCGGCGGCGGTAGGCAGATTTGACCAGCGCCACCGGAGTGTCGGCGCGGCGGTGAAGCAGCAACAGGCGCTGGGCTTCAACGATTTGCCCGGTGCGACGGCCGGACTTGGGGTTGTACAGGGCAACGACAAAATCGGCGCGGGCAGCGGCCTCCAGACGGCGAGCGATCACCGGCCAGGGGGTGAGTAGGTCCGACAGGGAGATGGTGCAGGCGTCGTGGGTCAGCGGCGCACCGACCAATGCGGCGCAGCTGTTAATCGCCGAACTGCCGGGGATCACTTCCACGTCTACGCCGTCACCGGGGCGCCAGCCACTGTCCAGTAAAACCTCGTAGGTGGGGCCGGCCATGCCGTACACGCCGCTGTCGCCGGAGGAAATCAGCGCCACCTTTTTACCCTCGCGGGCTCGGGCCAGAGCTTCAAAGCAGCGGTCCAGTTCTTCGGTCATGCCCTTGCGGATCACTTCCTTGCCGTCCACCAGATCGGCGACCAGTTTGATGTAGGTGGTGTAGCCAATAATACAGTCGGCTTCGGCGATGGCGCTGCGCGCTCGCGCGCTCATATGGTCTTCGCTGCCCGGCCCAAGGCCGACCAGAAAAATGGTTCCGCTAGTCATAGAGAAGTCTCACGGTTGCAGTGTTGAGTGGTCGAATCGAGGCGTTGCTGCCCAGCATCGAACGGTGCGATGGCGGCGATGGAGACGGTGGCATTTTTGCCATCGGCCCCGCGGTATTTGTATTTTTCCAGCAGCAGGGAGCGGCTGTCGGCATCGGCGGCGAGCAGGGCGGCGGCCTCTGACACCGCCGGGGTGCCCATAAAACGACGCACGGTTTCAGAGGGGTTGGGGACGGTCACGCCGGCGAGTTCAGCGGCGGTGTAAAACTGCAGGGGCCTTTGGTAGTGGCGGGCCAGTTGCAGCAGGGCGACCTCGTCGGATTTTTTATCGATGGAGGCAAACAGGTCGATGTCGCTGTGGCCGGCGTCGATGACCGCCAGGGCTTCTGCCAGTGCCTGGTGCAGGGTGGCAAAGGCGGTGTCGCGGTCGCAGCCCATTCCAATAGCAAGTTTCATCAGGCCTCCACCGGCGGACGGTAAACCACCAGCCGCTCGTTCAAATCCTGCCAAAGTTGGTCGCTCACCGGTTGGTGGGTCACCCACAGCAGCGACTTGAAACGGTCAAGGTCCACCTCAGCGAAACTGTCGAACAGGTGAATATTGTCCGGCAGGGGGGTTGGGCGGGTCCACCAGTGGGGCGAGCCCGCTTCCTGAATAAAGGCAATGGGCTCGCCGTTTACCACATCGGCGGAAACCCGGGTGACATTGATTTTCGGGGCGTCCACTGTCCAGCCGAGGCCGCGACCGAGAATATCCACAGGAATAGTCTTGCCCACGTCCGAGGCGGTGGTGAGCACGGCGGTGGCGCCCAGCAGATCAGCCAGTTGCTCGGCGCAGGCGTTGGCGCCGCCGACATGGCCCGACAATACCGGTATGACGTAATCCCCCGCATCGTCTACTACCAGAATGCCTGGGTCTTCCTCCTTGGATTTCAGGTGAGGGGCGATCAGCCTTACCACCGCGCCCAGGGAAACAAAAAACACCACCTGGTCGTAATTGCTGAACAGGGCGGGTATTTCGTCGCGCAGCGCGCCCTGATAAATATGACAGTGATTGCTTACTCCGCTCACGGCCTCTGCCACCTTGGCCGAGGCGACAATATGGGCGCTGGGCAGAGTCGGGGCCAGGGCGCTGACCTGGCGGGCGCCGTGTTTGGTTATGGCCACCAATACGGTGCGCTGATTGGCCAGCGCGGGTTCCAGTTCCGGGTTCATGTCAGGTTTCTCCAATAGCGGCAGATGGGTTGGGGGGCGGCGCGGCCTTGCGACAGCCCCGTTGGCGCTCGCCCTTGATGCGGTCGGGGTTGCGCACAATCAGCAACGACAGGTAGTTCACCTTTTGTCCTTCAAGCAGGGTGATGTCGTGGATCACCCGTTCGTCGGCGCTGCCGGCTTTTTCGATAAAGCGGGAGTGGCTCAGCAGGCCGCGGCGGCGCAGCAGCGCGATCAGCTCGTCGAGCAGGGGTTTGACTTTCAACAGCACGAGGGTATCGAAATCCGCCAGCATGGCGTCTACCACGGCTACCCCGTAGGCCGCGGGAACAATGGCCACGGTATCGTCTACATCGGCCAGGGGTTGGGCGAGGCGAGCGCAGGCCGCATTGTAGGCGGGGACGCCCGCCAGGGTTTCTATAGTGAGGTCGGCGGCCAGCGCCCGCACCGTTCGGGCCAGGTGGCCGAAGGTGGAATAGGTGGAGGCGTCCCCTTCAACCAGAAACACCACATCGCGACCCCGGCGCAGCTCGGCGATCACCGTCTCGGCGGCGGCGTGCCAGTATTTTTCCAACCTGGCGCGGTCGTGGGTCATCGGAAAGACCAGTGCCATGCCGTCATTCGGCGGCAGCAGGCCCCCGGCCAGGGCGATCGCCAGCGCGTAACTTTCACCGTTTTTACGGCGCACGGGCCAGCACCAGCGGGCACCGCTGTGCAGGGCCTCCCAGGCCGCGCGGGTAATCATGCCGGGGTCGCCGGGACCGAGGGATGCGCCAATCAACTTGCCCTGCTTCATGTGCGACCCTCCGGGGATTCGCTGTCCGGTGTGGGTTTCTCGGCACACACCACCCACACCGGATTCTCGGCGGCCAATCGCTGCATGGCTAAAATGGGTTTGCTGCGGGAGGCTTGCAGTTGGGTGATGTCCCAGCTGACGTCGAGGCTTTTCAGGGTTTCTACCGCACAGGACAAGTTCTCGACAGTGACAAAATTCAGCACACAGCAGCCACCGGGCTTCAGCCGCTGAATTATCAATGATATCAACGCCGCCACCTCGCCCCCGGAGCCGCCGACAAAGACCGCGTCGGGGTCTGGCCAGCTGTCGAGCCCGTCCGGCGCTTTGCCCAGTTCGACGCGATAATTGTGCAGTCCTAGGGCGCGCTGATTGGCCCGGCAGTTGGCGAGGTCGGCGGGGTTTTTCTCAATGGCGTAGACATAGCCCTCGCGGCACAGCTGTGCCGCCTCCAGACCGAGGCTGCCCGAGCCTGCACCGATGTCCCACACCACACTGTCGGCGCGCAGTTGCAGGCGGGCCAGAGAAACGGCGCGTACCTCGCGCTTGGTAATCAAGCCCTTTTCGGGGCTGCGCTGCTGAAAACTGTGGTCGGCGTGGCCGAGTAACACCGGTTTGCGACGCGCCTGCTGGCGCCACAGCAAGACGACGTTCGGGTCGGCGAAGCGGCGCTCGGCGAGGGTGGCGATGGGCAGGCCGCTGACAACACGTTCGTCGGGCATCTCCAGGTGTTCGACCACAGCCATCTGAAAGTGCTGGTCGAGTTCGGCGCTCAGCAACATGCGGGCGACCCGGTCCGGGGAGTTGTCCGGGCTGGTTAACACCGCGATGCGGTCGTGTTCCGCCAGCGCGTGGCGCAGGGGGTAGAGACCGTGGTCGGGGCTGGCTTCCGGCTGCCATTCGCCCGCGTCGCGACTGTGGATCGAACAGATTTTAAGTTCCTGCCAGGGCAGGCTCAGCCGGGCGCAGGCCAGTTGAATGGTAGAGACATTGGGCAGAATATCGAAGGCATCGACACACAGGCGGCTGAGCAGATAGGCGGCGATGCCGTGGCACAGGGGGTCGCCGGTGGCCAATACCACACAGCGCAGATTGTCCTGCTGGGCCTCGCGTATCCACTCCGGGGTGCGGCTGATATTGCCTGTCAGATCCCGCAGGTCGGCGTCGGGCGCCAGTTCGTCGGCAAATAAATCCAGTGTGCGACGGTTGCCAATGACCATATGTGCACGGCGTAATCGCTCCAGCGCCGGAGTAGACAGGGACGCGGCACCGCTGTCCAGCACGCCGATAATGGCACAACGCTCAATCATAGAATGCTCTCGTTAACAGGGGTAGAAGATGAATCGTTCGCCGGATAGCCGATCGCTTCAGCGATTTTTTCGCCGCTGAAATCGCACATCAGCACGCGCAGGCGGAACTGTTTGGGGTAGCGCGTCAGCAAGGTGTCTACCACCCGCTGGGCCAGGGCCTGATGAAAGGGTGAGGACAGTCCCAGTTCGGCAATGCGCTCACTGGCATAGCGGGCGGTCTCCGCCGCGCGAATGTCGTCGCAAACCGCAGCGGCCACGCCGATTTCAGCCGCGATGTCGGCGAGCAGACCGGTATCCACCTCGGCCCGCCCGGCGTGGGTGATGGTTTCACCCTGGGCCATTTTGGTCAGCTTGCCGACCATGCCGCCGATCACCACCTCAGGCAGTTGGCAGTCGGCGGCAGCGTCGAGGGCGTAGCGCAGAAAATCCCCCATCTGAATAAAACAGGCGGGGGATAGCTCGGGCAACTCGCGCATGGTGAACTGTTCGGTGCGGCCACCGGTGGTGAGTACGACGCAGCGATTACCCTGGTCGGCGGCAACCTTGATGCCTTGAACCACGCTGGCGCGAAAGGCGCTGGTGGAATAGGGGCGAACGATGCCAGTAGTGCCGAGAATGGAAATACCGCCGAGAATACCCAGCCGTGCATTGAGGGTTTTTTTTGCCATCTCTTCGCCGCCGGGCACCGAGATGGTAATGCGCAATCCGTCGCGGGCCAGTATGTCGGCAGCGACGGCGCGCACGTTTTGTTCGATGTTGCGCCGTGGGACGGGGTTGATCGCCGGCCCGCCGATCTCCAGTCCGAGTCCCGCCATGGTGATGCGACCAACGCCTTCGCCGCCGACCAATTGCACGCTGTCGCTGGCGCCGACAATGCGCCTCACCTCAACAGTTATATGAGCGCCGTGGGTGCAGTCGGGGTCGTCGCCGGCGTCCTTGATAATCACCGCGCGGGCGTATTGCCCGTCGCAGTGACTGTCGGTCACGGCAAAATCCACCCACTGGCCATTGGGCAGTTCGCAGCTGACATGGGGCGGAACCTCGCCTTCCAGCAGGCCCTGTACCGCAGCGCGGGCGGCGGCAGCGGCGCAGGCGCCGGTGGTAAAGCCGGTGCGCAGACGTTTTTTGGCGGGAACCTTTTTCATGGTGTTGCCGGTCAGCGTCCTCGGGATTGCTGTTCAGCCAATGCCAGCAGGGCGTGCAGGGCGGCGACGACCAACGTGGAGCCGCCCTTGCGGCCATCGGTGATAATCCACGGCACGGTGTCGAGGGTCGCCAGCAGGGCCTTGGACTCCTCGGCGGAAACAAAGCCCACCGGCATTCCCACAATCAGGGCAGGTTGCAGACCCTCGTCGCGAATCAGCCGAATAACCTCCAGCAGGGCGGTGGGGGCATTGCCCACGGCGACAATGGCGTTGTCGAGTAAACCGTGGCGGTGGGCTTTGCGCATGGCAAAGACGGCGCGGGTGCTGTTGGCGGCCTTGGCATCGGCGATGACATCGTCGTCGCTGATAAAGTGATGCACCGAACAACCAAAGTGGGCCAGTCGCGGTTTGGATACGCCGACACAGATCATTTCCACATCGGCGACGATAGGGCAGCCCGCTAATATCGCGCGGCTGCCGGCGGCAGCGGCGTTGGGGTGAAACCGGGTTAAACCGTTAAATTCGAAATCCGCGGTAGCGTGAATCATTCGTCGTACCACCGGCCACTCGCTGGGCCCGTAGCGATGCTCGCCGACCTCGCGATCGACAATGGCAAAGGACTCGTGCTCAATCGCCTGGCCTAATTTGGTCATTTGCTCGGTGGCGGTATTGCCCTGGGGGTTGTAGCTCATCAGCAGCTGGCCTCCGGGATAAGGGCCGCGACTTCTTCCTGTTGCGGGTGATGGGGAGCGTGGCTGTGGTCGTGGCTGTGGCCATGCCCGAGTTCGGCGGCCAATTCGCGGTATTTACAGCCATCACAGGACAGAGCCGAAGTGGGCTGCCCCGCAGCGGCATCGGCCACACGCTGGTTAAGCAGGTCGATAATCTCCGGTTCAAAGCCGAAATAGTGACCCTGAGCAAAGCGCAGTTGGGGGTATTGCCGGGTGAGATTAGCCACCTGGCGTTCTATGCGCTCGATCAGTGTGCCGGTGAACAGGTAGTAGGGCAGTACCACAATTTGCATCATGCCGAGCTGCGCGTGGCGCTGAACCACCCGCTCCAGCCGAGGCCAGGTGATGCCGGTGAAGGCGATATCCACCAATTCATGGCGGGTGTCTTCCTGGAGCCAGCGGGCCATTTTGGCAACTTCGCCGTTGGCCTGGCGGTCGCTGGCACCCCGGCCGAGAAGAATCACGCCGGTGGTTTGTGGGTCCGGGACGTCCAGCTCATTCATTGCCTCGCGCAGTTGGCGCTTGAGGATGGCGAGGATTCCGTCATTGGCGCCCAGATGGGGCATCAATACAAACTCAACGCCGGGGTGCTGCTGCCGCGCCTCGGCGACGTGCTCGGGAATTTCCATTTTGACATGGCCTGCCGCATTGAGAATCAGCGGCACGACGATGACCCGCCGGGCGTTGTTTGCGGCTCTGCTTAGCCCCTGGCTCAACATCACCTCGGCAAACTCAATAAAGCAAACCTCTATGTGCAGGTCGGGGCGGCTGGCACGCCAGAGGTCGGCGAGGCGTTCGATTTCCCGGTTGCCCTGCTGTTGTCGCGAGCCGTGGCCGACCAGTAATACCACTTCATTCATGGGTGCTGTCCTCGTAAGTGTTACTTGTCAGACGCGTCGTATTGCCATTACTGGCCTTGCGGAAGCGGTGGCTGAAGTGCGCGTCGTAGAGTTTGGATTTTTTCAGTTCCCCCTGGTGGCGGGCGCCGAGGGTGGGGCTGGCAATAATCATCGCCTGGCTGTTAACCCCCGCGTCGATGCACTGCTGGCGAATGGTTGCCAGGGTGCCGCGTATCACGCGTTCCTCGCCCGGCCAGGTGGCCTTGTGTACCACCAGTATCGGCGAGTCGTCCTTCCACCCGGCGGCAAGTAGTTCAAGACGAATCTTCTTCAGCAGGGTGATCGACAGGTAGAGGCACAGGGTGCAGTGATGGCGCGCCAGGGCCGCCAGAGACTCCCCCGGTGGCATTGGTGTGCGCCCTTCTACCCGGCTGATAATCACGGTTTGGGTGACCTCGGGCAGGGTCAGGGTTTCCTGGGCCACGGCCGCAGAGGCAAAGGCGGAGGACACACCGGGAACCACCTCGACGGGAATCGACGCGGCGTCCAGCGGTTGAATCATTTCAATCAGTGCGCCATACAGGCCGGGGTCGCCGGTTTGCAACCGAATAACCGTGGAATGGCGGTGAGCGCGTTCAATCAGCCACGCGGTGATCTCCTCCAGAGTCATGCCCTTGGAGTCGCAGATGTCGCAGTTGTCCGGGGCCCAGCGGGTGGCCGCCTCGGAAACCAGAGAACCGGCATAGAGTATTGCGCCGGCGCGGGCGATAAGGTCACGACCCTTTAGCGTCATAAGTTCGGGGTCGCCGGGACCTGCGCCGACGAACCATACGGTGCCAGTCATGCTGCGAATAACCTCCCGATAGCGTTCGGGTTTGAGGGAAAATAAAAATGGAAATACGACGCCAGCAGGCGCTGCTGCCGAAAGATCGGTTCGGGCTTGCCGCGCTTGCCAGCGGTAAACGCCACCGGGGTCAGCGAGGTTTGGGTGAGCGAGTGGTGAAAGGTATGTCCGCGCAGTTCACCCTCGGTAAGGTCGACACTGTGCAAGCCCAGATTGGCGAGTCGGCTTTGCAGCCGGGCGTGGCCGGGCAGAATACCCGCCATGTCGCCGCGCTGGCCGTCGCGGTCGCTGAGGGAGTCGAGCAGGTAGAGCATTCCCCCGCATTCAGCGAGCAGCGGCTTGCCCTCGGCGACATGCCGCTTTAACGACGCCGCCAGATTGCGGTTGCGGGACAGGGCAGCAAGGTGCAATTCCGGGTAGCCACCGGGCAGATACACACTGTCGCAGGGGGGAAGATCGTCGCCGGCAATCGGCGAGAAAAAGCGTAACTCGGCCCCCAGTGCCTGGAGACAGTCGATATTTGCGCGATAGAGAAACGCGAAGGCCGCGTCACGGGCAATGGCCACGGTCTGCCCATTTAGCTGTGGCGCAATACTGGCCTGGGGGGACGCTGGGTCGAAGCGGATGGCCGGAGGCTGGTCAACCGCTGCGGTGTCGGCCAAGGCTTGGGCCGCCGTGTCGATACGGGTGTCGAGATCGCTGATCTCTCCGGCCATCATCAATCCGAGGTGGCGGGAGGGCAGGGCAATGGCCTCGTCGCGGCCCAGTGCGCCGTACCAGGGAATGTCGGCGGGCAGACTGTTTTGCAGTAATGCCCGATGGCCCTCGCTGGCGACGCGATTGGCAATCACCCCGGCGAAGCTGAGATCCGGTTGATAGTTCGCCAGGCCGAAGGCCAGGGCGCCAAAGGTTTGCGCCATGGCGCTGCCGTCGATCACCGCCAGCACCGGCAGGCCAAAGCGACGGGCCAGATCAGCTGCACTGGGTTCGCCATCGAACAAGCCCATTACGCCTTCCACCAGAATCAGGTCGGCCTCACAGGCGGCGCGATACAGCAGATCGCGACAGTGGGCTTCGCCGCCCATAAACAGGTCGAGCTGGTATACCGGCGCGCCGGAGGCCTGCTCAAGCACCAGCGGGTCGAGGAAGTCCGGGCCGGTTTTAAACACCCGCACGCGACGCCCGGCATTGCGGTGCCAGCGGGCGAGGGCGGCGGTCACCGTCGTTTTGCCCTGGCCAGAGGCCGGGGCGGCGATAAACAGGGCCGGGCAGAGGACGCTTGTCATCAGCTGGTGGCCCCGTTCAGGTGCTGAGTGTCGAAACAGCGAGCGACAATGGGACGATCGCGATAATGCGTCAGCACCGCAACAGTAGCGAGGGTCAGCAGTGGCTCAATAATAACAATGGCCAGATAGGACGACGCCCAGCTTGCCCAGGCGGCCACCGATGTCGAGGCGTCGCTCATCGACAGCCAGAACGCCACCATGCCGGCCACACCGCTGTAGTACATGGCGTCCAGTTTAAGCACCGTCTGCCAGTTCAGTCGGTTCATGGCGAAGCGGCTGCGGGCGGCGTGGACAGCAATCAGCGGCATAATCAGTGACAGTGAATTCACCGCGAGATGGGGCAGGTCGTGGGGTTCAAATAGCAGCCCCTGCAGCAGCAATCCCGCGCCAAAGCCACACAGGGTTGGCACAAAGCCCAGGGTTAAATACAGAGTCATCGCGCCGATAAAGTGCAGTTCAGAGGGTCCCACCGACAGGTGAAAACTTTGCATAAACAGCGAGAAAAACAGAGCCGCTATGGCGGTGCGCAACAACAGCGCGGGGGACAGCAACAGGGTTCTGCCGTAAAAGCCGAGTAGTGCCAGGGCACTGACATTGGCGTAGGCGAGTTTGGCCGCCGAAATCATTCCGGGTTCGATATGCATGACTTGCTCCTGACATAAATTCAGCAGCGAACGACAGCGATCGAAAGATACACTTCGGGCGTAGTTAGGCAACGAGGCTTCCGACACGCTATCTGCCCACCGCAGATTGAGTGACATCGACCGGCAGGCACATTGCCCTGCGTCGATTATTAACCAGGCCGGTCTCCGGACTCGTGAGTGGCGGCGTTGCACATTTGCAATCCACCGAGGCGACACCTTCCCATGCTGCTGAGCACAGTGGTGACTGTCGCTTTTCGCTCACTTACCGTTGCGGGGGCAGTGCCGGAATGTCATCCCATTGCTTGTGTGGATGAGTCACCGGCTTCCCGTTTCACCTTTGGAGTGACTACTCCTCGGGCACCTGATTTCGCGAAATACTAAACGAGAGAATTTGTCGCTGCAACGGATTTTAATTTTTCAAGGGGTGAGCGCCGGTGTTCTACCCCGTCATCCCATGTCCTGTTACTGGAGTAGTGAAAACGCTACTCTCTACGGTTGAAGCGGCAGTCAGCCATGTTTACAGTGAACCCTCAGGCATAGGGAAAAACCATGAAAATAATTTCACGCGACGAGATACAAAACTACCTGGGACAGGAACTGGAACCCACCGAGTGGTTTGAAGTGAGTCAGGAAAGGGTGAATCAATTTGCCGATGTTACCCTCGATCATCAGTTCATCCACACCGATGAAGAAAAGGCAAAACAGACGCCCTTTGGTGGCACCATTGCCCACGGTTTTCTCACCCTGTCGATGCTGTCGCATTTTTCCGGGCAGTACGGCCTGGTTATCGACGGCACGCAAATGGGCATCAACTACGGTTTTGAAAAAGTGCGTTTTCTGGCGCCGGTAAGGGTCGGCAAGCGTATACGTGCCCGTGCCAAAGTGTTGTCGATTGAGGAAACCAAACCCAATCAATTTCGCCTTTCCACTGAGGTCACTGTGGACATTGAGGGCGAAGACAAGCCAGCGCTGATCGCCGAGTGGCTCGCCGTACAGGTTGTCGGCTAAGCCGCTAGCGGCGGAATTCAGTATTTTTCGGGAGAATCGAATGAAAGCATTGCTATGTAAAACACACGGTCTACCGGAAACACTGGTGGTGGAAGAGGTTGCTGACCTCGAACCTGCCGCTGGTGAGGTGGTGATTGGCGTCAAGGCGGCGTCGGTGAATTTTCCCGACACGCTGATTATTCAAAACCTCTACCAATTCAAACCCGAGCTGCCCTTTTCGCCGGGCGGGGAATGCGCCGGAGTCGTGCTCAAGGTTGGCGAAGGGGTGACTTCGGTAAAACCCGGCGACAGCGTGATTGCCTTTACCGGTTGGGGCGCTTTTGCCGAGCAGGTGTGCGCCGACGCCGGTGTGGTAATTCCCATGCCGCCGGGGGTGGACTACAACGTGGCGGCGTCCTTTGTGATGACCTACGGTACCTCCTACCACGCACTGAAGGACCGCGGCAGCTTGCAACAGGGCGAAACCCTGCTGGTGTTGGGTGCCTCGGGCGGAGTGGGCCTGGCCGCGGTGGAAATCGGCAAGGCGCTGGGCGCGCGGGTGATTGCCGCAGCCTCCACCGACGACAAGTTGGCCGTGTGCAAAGCCCACGGTGCCGATGAGCTGATTAACTACAGCAGTGAAAACCTGCGCGAACGGCTGAAATCGCTAACCGACGGCAAGGGCGTGGATGTGATCTACGACCCTGTCGGTGGCCCCTTCACCGAACAGGCATTGCGCTCGTCGGCGTGGCGTGGCCGCTTGCTGGTGGTTGGTTTTGCCAATGGCGAAATTCCCCGAATTCCGCTGAACCTGACCCTGCTCAAGGGCTGCTCGATCAACGGTGTGTTCTGGGGTGATTTTGTCAAACGGGAGCCGCAAAACAATATTGCCGACCTGACCACCCTGTTTGGCTGGATGCTTGATGGTAAACTCAAGCCACGAATTTCCGGCAGCTACCCGCTGGAGCGGGGCGGCGAGGCGATTCAGGCGCTGATGGAACGCCGCGTGTCGGGCAAGGTGGTGATCAACCCCTAGTCGACGCGACGGGTTTTCGGTAAAGCCCTCCAGCTGACGTATACTGCGGCAAATTGTTGCTGGGACAAAAACGGTGAATCCGGAGCGAATCGATCTCAACCTGCTGGTGGTGTTCTCGACGATATACAGCGAGGGCGGCATTACCCCGGCGGGTAAAAAACTGCATCTGAGTCAGTCGGCGGTCAGCCACGCCCTCACTCGCTTGCGGGACTGTTTCGACGACCCGCTGTTTGTACGCAGCGGGCAAACCATGCAGCCCACCCCCAAGGCGCGCAATCTGCAACAGAAAATCGCGCCATTGCTGTCGGGGCTGCGCGCTTCCCTCAACGATTTTTCCTCCTTTGACCCGGCTCGGGCCGAGCGCATGTTTGCCGTGGGTATGCGCGAACAGTTGGAGTCGATTCTACTGCCGCGAATAGTTGCCGAAGTGCTGCAACAAGCCCCCGGTATCAGCCTGTCCAGCGTGCGCTTCCAACGTCGCAGCCTGGAGGAAGACCTGAGCAGTGGCTCGGTCGACCTCGCGATAGACGTATTGCAGCCGGTATCCGGAAGTCTGCGTCACCGCAAACTCAGTGACGACCGGCTGGTGGTGATTGCTCGAAAAAATCACCCCCGGCTGGGGCAAAAACGAAATATCACCCTCGATGATTATCTGGCGCTGGACCATATCCAGATCAGCGGACGTCGCGCCGGACGTGGGGTAGAAGACGTAGAGCTTCACCGTCTGGGAAAAGAGCGCAATATTCGCCTGCGCAGCCAGAACATTCACGCGGCGATTGCGGCGGCCAGTCGTAGCGACCTGGTGTTGACCGCCGGTTACGCCTACGCCCGCGAAGCAGAACGCGATGCCAAACTGGTTGTGCTGCCCTTTCCCTGCGAAATGCCGCCACTGAGCTTATACCTCTACTGGCATCAAAATGTAGACAACGACCCTGCCAACTGTTGGCTGCGGGCGCTGATCTGTGAGGTGTTGGCTTCAGGGATTGAAGCATTCGACGACTAGGTTGGCTTTACCGTCTGTCCCCGTTACGGATTCAGTGATTGCTCTGGCATCGGCCTGCCCCTTGCCAGCGGTGGCTGCCACGATTCAAGTACACCGGTACGTTCATCAGTCGACAGGGTGTTTTTTTTCACGAAATACCATAAAGTAAGGAATCCAGTACAAGTACGTGCTTACAGTGCAGCGGCGATAGTGCCGCACCAACTATGCTCGCGGATTGACTCAAGGAATGGGGATGCTGACGACGACATCACGAAACTCCCTCACCGAAAGCTGTGTATTTAAGCCGTGTTTTATATTCGCTGTATTTGTATGGTGCAAGGTGAAAAGTGCGCCAGGAAAAATGTCTGGGTCGTAGGTCATTCTCACCATCCGCAAGGATAAAGGCGAGAAAGATCGTCGGGTGCCCATTGCCAAATCGGGCTGTGTTTGGGTACAGCTTTATCTGACCCATGTGAGGCCTGGACTACAGCAACTGGATTCCGGCGATGCGCTGTTCCTGGATAACCGGGGCCGACCATTCCGGGAGCATCAACTGACCCAGATCGTGTCCAAATACGTCCGCCGGGCCGGTATCCGAAAGCCGGGGGCCTGCAACCTGTTCCGGCACTCCACGGCGACCCTGATGCATGAGAACGGCGCGGATATCCGGGTGGTGCAAGAGATGCTCGGCCATGCGGATATTTCCACGACACAGGTGTATACCCATGTGACCATCAATCATTTAAGGGAGGTGTATGCCAAGACGCATCCGGCGGCGAGGTCAGGTACTGGTGGGGCACTATAATTATAAAGTGCCACTTGTGGCACAAGTGGCACTTTTGGGGTATAGTTATCGGTAAGTTCTCAGCAAGAGGTGGTTGTTATGATCAGCAATCCTGTTACCCAATCCAAGGGGATGGCGAGCCAAAATGGCTTAGTAAGACATGCCATGCGCCTTATTCAAAATCTGAGTTGGCTTTCCCCGACATCATCCTTAGCTAGCAAGGGAGGAAAGGATTTTGGGCGGCGGATCGAAGCGTCGTTGACTGAGATAACTCAAGGGCGAGGCGTCATGCGATTGCAACTGCGGAAGCGAGATGCAGCGGTTGTTATGAGCGTTGGCCATTACGAAGAAATGGTACGTATGAAAGCCCTATACGCAGAACTGATTGAAAGAGTTAAAGAAGTAGAAATTTCTCAAGAAGCGGATGAATACGAGGAGCTGTACCAGAGTATCGTATCTCCACAGTCACGCCAGGCGGCTGACGCGTTATTTTCTGCAAGCCCAGATGATTTGCGGCAGTCGTATAAACCAGGAAAAACGGAAATCCGGTGATCACAGTTATTGCGGGTGTAAACGGGGCAGGTAAGAGCTCTATCGCTGGTGCTAGCGTGCGCAATGCTGGAGGTGACTATTTCAATCCGGACGAAATCGCTCGAAGCTTGATGCAAGCTGATGCCCAGCTTTCTCTCAGTCAGGCCAATGCCCAGGCTTGGCAAATGGGTTTCGATCAACTGTCCAGAGCCATCAAAGATGGGCGAGATTACACGTTTGAAACTACTTTGGGTGGCAACTCCATTTGTCAGTTGCTTCATGACGCTATTGATCAGGGTCATGATGTGCGCATATTTTTTTGTGGCTTGGCATCGCCTGATCTACACATCGAACGTGTTGCTTCCCGAGTCGCGAATGGCGGGCATGACATACCCGAAGACAAAATTCGGGAACGCTGGAAAGGCGCGATCCATAACATGCTGGGATTGATACCGAAATGTGCGGCTGTTCGGGTATTCGATAACTCCGAGCCAGCGGATGAAAATGGCCCTCACCTTGTATGCTTATTTTCATTGAGTGGTGATGTTTTTGACTCCCACCCGGTAAACCCCATGCCTGAATGGGCCAAGCCTTTGGCTAGCGCTGCGATCAAGAGAACTCTCGGCCAGTAATTTTACTTAAGCATTTTTGTAGTCATAAATTATCCGCATCCATATGAACGGGCGGATTTATGACAGTCGGCTTGGGCGGTTCTTGCAAGCGGACTCAATTATTGATGGAGCAGTAAATACTCAGGGCTACAACCTGATACAGCTACGTTCACAATAATCCGCTGAATGCGACCGATCCTACCGGGCATAATGCCTTTAAAGAACTATTCGATGACATTTGAGGCTTCACCGAGAATGAAACACTAAACGCCGTTGGGCAAATTGCGGCTTGCTATTTTGGTGGTGCGCCAGTGATCTTATTCATTTGCTCGGCAGTCGGTTTGTAGCCCTGGCTGAGGGTATGAGTATCAAGGGAGTCGGCAATCTGCTGCATCAGGTTCTTGTTTTGGAGCACATAAAGGGTCTCCTGTTCTCGCTCCCAGTCATCGGCATTGATAACCACAAACGCCGCTCCGTCCCGCCTGATAACCTTCAGCGGCTCGTGTCGGCTAACTATTTGTTCGGCAAGGGTTTTCAGGTTGTCTCTAAATTTTTTCACGCTAATGGTGTCCATGTGGGCAGCCTCATGTGCGGAAATGCCGTACAACTATGCACTGTAAGCCCTGACAAGGCCAAGCACCGCGACGGCTTTTTCGTTCTGCCTGCGGCTCAGTGCTTTCCCTGTGCGTCAGTCGTTAAGACTTCTCAACCACCGAGCGTAGTTTCAAGTGTTGGGTAAACGGCAAAAAGTCTTTGTCTGTGTACAAAAGGGGAAGTCGGTGCTCAATGCAAAATGTAGCAATTATCACATCTGCAGTCTTTCTGATAGTGATGCCTTTCTTTCTGAGCTTGCGGTAATTTTCAGCACCTTTAATTGCTAAATCCGGTGTAAGCATATTGTACTGGTGCAAAGAGGATAGGTATTTTTTTGCGGTTTTATAGTCTTTATCCGAGCGGAAGCCTTGCAGAATTTCCAATACTATCAAATCTCCGGTAGCGACAACGCTATTGCCGAGAGACGAGTCCAGCCGCTCTGTTTCCGGCGTATCTCGGCCATTGAAGTAGTCTATCCAAACGCTCGTATCAACGACTATCACTTATTCTTTCTCATGTCGTCTAAATCCCCCTCCCATTTAAGTTTGCCTCGCAAATTTCTAATTTCGGCCTGCTTTTGCATTTTTATCAGGGTTCTGAGTCCTTCTTCTACCACCTCTTTTTTTGTTTGTAGGCCTGTTGCTTGTAGAGCGTCCGCCATTAATTGGTCGTCAATTACTATGTTGGTTCTCATACTGCACCTGTGTGTATAGATTGCTGTTCCGATACACATTTTGGCGCAACTTAAAAATCATAACAAGTGGCAGCCGTTGGACTAAAATCTGCGGCTTTTTCCGCGTATAACCAAGCATTGAGGCCGCCGCTTTTCTCTACTCGTCGGCCGGCGGCGTGGCTTCTCTGGCCCCGGCTTGCCTGATGTCTTACGCCCCTTCGTCTGCTATGCAGCAGATTCATAACCCCCCATGAATATTTGCCATTTTTGCTAATGGAATCCGTGGCCTATGATTTTCGTTTGTTTTGAACGTCTGGGCTGCTCGGCGGGAATATGTGCTTTCTCCGCTATTGGCCGCGACAGGGCTGATTTTTCAGCTACGTTTACTACTCTGTGGGGCCGGTTTGTGACTGGCCTTTCCCTTTCTCATCAGCACGGGCAGGTACGGCTATGGATTTTTCTTACAGCGACAATGTGATGGAGCTTCTTGAGCGGCTTCGCGGGTTTATGGATGAGCATATATTTCCCAATGAAGCCCTGATGCACGAGCAGGTCGAGCAGGAGCGCTGGAGCACACCGCCGCTAATGGAGGAGCTGAAGGCTTTGGCCCGTGAGGCAGGGTTGTGGAATTTGTTTTTGCCCAGGTCCTACGGCGAATACAGCCCCGGTTTGAGTAACCTCGACTACGCGCCACTGGCAGAGGAAATGGGTCGGGTAGTGTGGGCCTCCGAGGTGTTTAACTGTGCCGCACCGGACACCGGCAATATGGAAGTTCTGGCCAAATACGGCAACGAAAGCCAGCGACAGCAATGGCTGGAGCCTCTGTTGGCTGGGGAAATTCGTTCGGCTTTCGCGATGACGGAACCTGCGGTGGCGTCGTCGGATGCCACCAATATTGAAACCCGTATTGAGCGCGACGGCGACGAGTACGTGATTAACGGTCGCAAGTTTTATATTTCCGGGGCCTGTCGCAAGCAGTGTGAAATTCTGATTGTGATGGGTAAAACCGACCCCCAGAACCCCAGTCGGCATTTGCAGCAGTCGCAGGTACTGGTGCCGAAGTCGACGCCCGGGGTGAACATTGTTCGGGCAATGCAGGTTTTTGGCTATGACGATGCCCCCGAGGGCCACGCCGAGGTGGTCTTCGATAATGTGCGGGTGCCGGTAGAGAATATTATTCTCGGTGAGGGGCGCGGCTTTGAAATTGCCCAGGGTCGCCTTGGGCCAGGCCGTATCCACCATTGCATGCGCGCCATCGGCGCCGCTCAGCGGGCCCTTGAAATGATGATTGATCGCGCCAATCAGCGGGTCGCCTTTGGTGAACCGCTGATCAAAAAGCAATCAGTGCGAGAGGATATTGCCCTGTCGGCCTGTGAGATCGAGCAGGCGCGCTTGTTGACGTTGAAAGCGGCCCAGCGGATGGACGAGGAGGGCGCCAAGGGCGCGAAGGACCTGATCGCGATGATAAAGATTGTCGCCCCGAATATGGCGCTGAGGGTGCTCGACCGGGCAATTCAGATCCACGGTGCGACCGGGGTCAGCCAGGACACCTTCCTGGCCAATATGTACGCCATGATGCGTACCCTGCGTTTGGCCGACGGCCCCGATGAAGTGCATATGATGCAGCTGGGACGGGACATGGCGCGACGTGCCCAGGGTTGAAGTACTGACGACAACAATGGCTGTGCCGAGGATAACAACACCATGCAAGCTGTAGACAGTCTCGATCTCGACGTGCTGCTGCCCTATCTGGAGGCCCATGTAGCGGGTTTTCGTGGGCCAGCCACGGCGGAAAAATTTGCCGGGGGGCAGTCCAACCCCACGTTTAAAATCAGCGCGGCCTCCGGCGATTATGTGCTGCGCCGTCAGCCCCCGGGCAAGCTGCTTAAGTCGGCCCACGCGGTGGACCGGGAGTACCGCGTGCTGAGTGCGCTGGGTGAAACAGACGTACCGGTGGCCAAGGCCTACCACCTGTGTGAAGACACGGCGGTAATCGGCTCGATGTTCTATGTGATGGAGTTTCTTCCCGGAAGGATTTTCTGGGATTCCGCGCTGCCGGAGCTGAACGACAATGCCGCCCGCCGCCGCTTGCACTTCGCCATTGTCGAGGTGCTGGCGCGTTTGCACGCGGTGGACCCGGCGGCGGTAGGCTTGAGTGATTACGGCCGTCCGGGCAATTACTACCAGCGCCAGATCGATCGTTGGGTCACCCAGTACCGGGCCAGCGAGTTGGGCCGTATCGACGAGATGGAGGCGCTGATGACCTGGCTTGGGGAGAATATTCCCGAGGATGATGGTGCTCTGGGAATTGTGCACGGTGACTTCCGGCTGGACAACCTGATGTTTCATTCCGAGCGGGAAGAGGTGGTAGCGGTGTTGGATTGGGAGCTGTCGACATTGGGCCATCCGCTGTCTGACCTGGCCTATCACTGTATGCAGTTGCGTATGCCCAACGACAGTCCTGCCTCCAAGGGGCTGGCGGGGATCAATTGCGAGGCGCTGGGAATTCCCTCGGAACAGGAGTTGGTCAGCCGCTACTGCGAGATTCGCGGTATAGAAAAGATTGAGCACTGGGAGTTTTATCTGGCCTTCAGTTTCTTTCGTCTGGCAGCCATTGCCCAGGGAGTGGCCAAGCGCGCCGCCCAGGGTAATGCCTCCAGTAAACAGGCCAAGGCGGCGGGGGCCTTCGTTGGCCCCCTTGCGGCAATGGGACGGCAGATCGCCCTGCACGGCGCGTAATTACACCGATGCTGTCAACGGGGCGGCGCGGCTAACATTCATTGGGAGTGAGTTATGTACAAAGAATTATTCAGTCTTGAGGGCAAAACTGCCCTGGTCAGTGGTGCCAGCCGGGGCATCGGCGAGGCCATTGCCATTGCGCTGGCCGAGGCGGGAGCCCACGTGATTGTGTCCAGCCGTAAACTCGACGACTGCAACGGTGTGGTGGCCAAAATTGCCGAGCTGGGCGGCAGTGCCGAAGCCATTGCCTGCAATGTTGGCAAGCTCGACGACATCGAAAATGTATTTGCCTTTTTGCGTGAGTCCCACGACGGCAAGCTGGATATTCTGGTAAACAACGCAGCGGCCAATCCCTATTTTGGCCATGTGCTCGACACCGATCTGGCGGCGTTCAATAAAACCGTTGATGTGAATATTCGCGGCTATTTCTTTATGTCGGTTGAGGCTGGCAAGCTGATGAAGGCCCGGGGCAAGGGGGTGATCATCAATACCGCTTCGGTGAATGCCCTGCAGCCGGGGCCGGCCCAGGGAATCTATTCCGTCACCAAGGCGGCGGTGGTGAATATGACCAAGGTCTTTGCCAAGGAGTGCGGCGCGCTGGGTATTCGTTGCAATGCGCTGCTACCGGGGCTGACCAACACCAAATTTGCCGGGGCGCTGTTTTCCCACGAGGATATTTACCGCGAGGCGGTGGCGAATATTCCGATGGGCCGTCATGCCGAACCGGGAGAAATGGCGGGCACTGTGGTCTATCTGGCCAGCGATGCGTCCAGTTACACCAACGGTGAATGCATTGTGGTCGATGGCGGTTTGACCATTTAAACACCCTTTTTATTGCTATAGGTAGTCGCGATTTATGGATGCATTACTCGATTTTTCCGGGCAGCGGGTCATTATTACCGGCGCGGCCAGTGGCTTCGGTAAACTGCTTGCAGAGGGCTTGGCCCAACGCGGGGCCAGTCTGGTGCTTGGTGATATCAACCAACAGGCGGTAGACACCCTGGCCGCTGAACTGCGCGCAGGGGGCGCCAAGGTCTTCTCCCAGCTCAGCAATGTGTCGGTTGAGGAAGACTGCCGCCGTTTGGTGGACACCGCGGTGTCAGAGTTCGGGGGGCTGGATATTGCGATTAATAACGCCGGTGTCGCCCAGGATTTTGTCGCCTTTGAAGAGATCGACAGCGTGGAGTGGAATCGTCAGTGGGCGGTGAACGTGGGTGGTGTGCAACAGGGGATGCGCTACCAGATCACCCAGATGAAGCGTCAGGGCAGTGGCCATATTCTGAACATCGCATCGATGGCCGGCTTGGGCGGAGCACCGGGCATTGCCGCTTATGCGGCGGCCAAGCACGCGGTGGTGGGCCTGACCCGTTCCGCAGCGATGGAGCTGGGGCCGTTAAATATTCGGGTTAACGCCGCCTGTCCTTACTTTACTCTCACGCCGATGGTGGCGGAGTCGCCCTCTGCCAAGGTCAACGGGGTTGAGGCCATGGCTGCCACCCTCAGCCGGGGCTGTGCTCTCAAGAGATTGGGCCAGCCACAGGAAGTTGCCAATGCGATGATCCTGTTGCTGTCGCCGCAGAATACTTATATGACCGGCCAGTGTGTGGCGATCAGCGGCGGCGCATCGTCCTTGTAAGCAGCGTTTAACTCCGGGTTGCGACAGCGCCGCCAGTGCGGGGTAGAATGGGAATTTGCATGGCCGGGGGCGACGTTGAGTCACGATGAGCTGTTAAACAGTTTTGGTCAATTTCTGAAGTTCTGGCGTGGTGTTCACCAGCTCAGCCAGGAGGAATTGGCCCACCGTATTGGCAGCTCGCCACGGCATATCAGTCGCCTTGAAAATGGCAGCAGCCGTCCGAGTCTGGCGATGCTGGAACAGCTGGCCCAGGCGCTGAACCTGGGCCGCCGTGACCAGAGCCATTTGATGTTGTCGGCGGGATATGCCCCGGTGGAGCCGGCGCAGGACTTTCACTCGCCGGAGATGAAATGGCTGCGCAAGGCGATGGCGATCAAGCTGCGCTCTCTCGATCCTTACCCCGCCTCGGTGATCGACAGCGCCGCCAACATTTTGATGGTAAACCGCGGGTGGCTGAGTTTTTATTCCGCCTTGCTGTCGCCGGAAGAGCTGGCCGGTATTCGCAATTTCTACGACTTTCTTTTCGATTCGCGCCTTGCCGGCGAGGCGGTCAGCGACTGGAGCGACACCCTGTCGCTGGTGGTGATGTCGATTCAGCAATCGGTATTGCTGTACAACCGCCCCGAGGATCGCGCGACCCTGGAGCGGCTATTGGCCAGCGAGTCACTGCCCGACGACTGGTGTCAGCGCGCGGCGGCGATAGAGCCGATGGCCAGCTTTCGGGTAGAGATCCCGGTACATGGCCAGCGGCAGCGCTTCTTCAGTGTCAGTACGATGGTAGGGGCGCTGGGGCCAACCGCCTTTGTCTCTGAGCCTCGCTTAACGGTAAGTACCCTTTACCCGGAAGACGCCAGCCTGGAGCTGGAGTCTTTTCTCGACCCGAATCTCTCCCACCCGCTGCTGCCTTACTAGACTCTTGGCTTACCAGACACTGGGTGTCGTGGCCGTGGTTGTCGTCCTTTGGCAGACTGGTGTTGTAATGAGCACACTGTCGTAGAGGAATAATCATGGCTGCCCCCCTGTTGAACGAGCGCGACCTCGCGTTTTTGCTGTACGAAATGCTGGACTGTGAGTCACTGTGCGAGCGCGAGCGTTACCGCGACCATAACCGCGAAAGTTTCGATGCGGCCATCGCGACGGCCAAGTCGGTTGCCGAGCGTTATTTCCTGCCGATTCGTCACCGGGTCGATCAGAATGAGCCGACCTTTGATGGCACCCAGGTGCACATGCTCCCCGAGATCAAAACCGCAGTGGACGCCGCGATTGACGCGGGCTTTGTCTCCGCCACCGCCGACTTTGAGGTGGGCGGTATGCAGTTGCCGCTCAGTGTTGCCTCGGTGGCCAGTGCCTACCTAACCGCTGCGGGCAGCACCACCATGGGCTATCTTGCGCTGACCTCGGCCAATGCCAGTTTGATTGAAGCCTACGGTACGCCGGAACAGGTGGCCAAGTGGGCGGTGCCCCAGCGCCAGGGCCGTTTTGCCGGTACCATGGCGATGACCGAGCCGGGTGCGGGGTCGGGACTTGCCGACCTGATTACCTCCGCTGAACGGGCAGAGGATGGCAGCTATCGCATTACCGGTAATAAAATTTTCATCTCCGGTGGCGACCACGAATTGAACGACAATATCGTTCACCTGGTGCTGGCGCGGATCAAGGGTGCGCCCAAGGGCACTAAAGGGATTTCGCTGTTTATCGTGCCCAAATTCCTGGTCAACGACGACGGCAGCCTCGGCCCGCGCAATGATGTGGCGTTGGCCGGCCTGTTCCACAAGATGGGCGGTCGCGGGCAGACCTCTACCGCGTTGAGCTTTGGTGAAAAAGGCGGCGCGGTGGGCTATCTGATCGGCGAGGAAAACCGCGGCCTGAGTTGTATGTTCCACATGATGAACGAGGCGCGGATTATGGTTGGCTCCAGCGCCGCGACACTGGCGACGGCGGGTTACCAGTACTCCTTAAACTACGCACGGGAGCGGGTTCAGGGGCGCTTGCCCTCCTGTAAAGACCCGTTATCGCCGCCAGTGGCGATTGTTGAGCACGCCGATGTCCGCCGAATGCTGCTCGCTCAAAAGGCCTATGCCGAGGGAGCGATGGCGCTGTGTTTATTTGGCGCATCACTGGCCGACGACAGTGCCACGGCACCTGTTGAAAAAGACCGGGCCGAGGCCAGGCAGTTGCTGGAATTCTTGATGCCGATGATAAAGTCCTGGCCCTCGGAATACGGTCCCAAGGCCAACGATATGGCAATTCAGGTGCTGGGCGGTGCGGGCTATATCAACGAGCATCCGGTCGAGCTGTTCTACCGGGATAACCGCTTGAACCCGATTCACGAGGGAACCACCGGTATCCAGTCGATGGACTTGCTGGCGCGCAAGGTGCCAATGAACAGTATGGCGGGCTATGAGGCCTGTCTGGCGCTGATGGCTGAAACGATTAACGACGCCAAATCTGTAGCCGAATTGAGTGACTACGCCGCCAAGCTGGCGTCGGCAACAGGGGTGCTGCGAGAGACCACCGACAGCCTGCTCAAGGCGATGGCGACCCAGTCGATTGATTTGGCCCTGGCCAATTCGGTGAAGTACCTTGAGCTGTTTGGCCATGTGGTCATCGCCTGGCTGTGGCTGAAGCAGGGGCTGATCGCCCAGCGGGCGCTGCCTAATGCCGTGGGCGACGACGGAAATTTTTATCACGGAAAACTGCAGGCCATGCGTTATTTCTTCAATGTCGAACTGCCCCATATTCGAGTGTGGTCGGAGCTATTGCTGAGCCTCGACGCATCGGCCTTTGATATGCACAACGACTGGTTCTAACTTTTACAACCCTGGATTTTGAGGAGCACAGCATGACTCTACGTTTTGACGGCCAGGTGGCCATTGTTACCGGGGCGGGAAATGGACTGGGCCGCAGTCACGCCCTGCAACTGGCCGCTCGTGGCGCCAAGGTGGTTGTTAATGACCTCGGCGGCAGTCGCGATGGCAGCGGCGGCTCAACCGCCGCGGCGGCAGAAGTGGTGAACACCATTCGCGCCGCTGGCGGAGAGGCCATTGCCCACGGCGCCAATGTGGCGGTAATGAGCGAGGTCGAAGACATGGTCGCACAGGCCATGGCCGAGTGGGGCCGTGTGGATGTGCTGATTAACAACGCCGGCATTCTGCGGGATAAAAGCTTTTCCAAAATGACCATGGAAGATTTTCGTCTGGTGATGGATGTGCATCTGATGGGCTCGGTGCATTGCAGCAAGGCAGTGTGGGAGATCATGCGCGAGCAGCAGTACGGCCGTATTGTGATGACCACATCCTCCAGTGGTCTGTACGGCAACTTTGGCCAGACCAACTACGGCGCGGCGAAAATGGCGGTGATCGGCTTGATGAATACCCTGGGGCTGGAAGGGGCCTCGCGCAATATTCGGGTGAATGCTCTGGCACCCACTGCGGCGACGCGGATGACCGAAGACATTATGCCTGAGGAGGTGCTGGGTATGTTGAAGCCCGAAGCGGTGACCCCTGCGGCACTGCTGTTGGCCCACGAGTCGGCGCCGGATCGGCATATTCTGGCGGCGGGTGGGGGCGGCTACGCCCTGGCACGGATCTACGAAACCGATGGGATCTTTCTGCCGGAGTCCGAGCAAAGCCCGGAGGCACTGCAGCAGCAGTGGCAGGCAATTGCCAGCACCGAGGGCCAGCAGCCACTGGAAGCGGGCCTGAAGCAGGGTGAGAAGTTTTTGCACAAAGCTCTGGCTTACGTGCAGGGCAAGGCTGGCTGAAGCCCCGTCGCGGGGGTATGGCCGCCGCGTGCATTTGACTCTCCCCCGCGTTCCGGGGGAGTTCTCCTTTTAGTCTCCCCCCTCTGCGCCACCTTCCGGTCGGCTTCGTTATTTGCCCGACTTGAGATTATCGGCAGCGTCCCAATATATTTCAGCGCAACCTCTTTTTGCCATGTATTGAATTGGGGCCAGTCTGATGTCTGATGAACACGACAAAAACGCTCTCGACGGAGAAATGATGAACGGCGAACACCAGGGCACCGGGCTGGTGATTCCCGATTCGGTGCTGCCGTCTACCCTCTACTTGCTGCCGGCGCTCAAGCGTCCGTTCTTCCCCTCACAAATCCAGCCTATCGTATTGGATATGCAGGTTTGGCAGGAAACCGTTCGCCGCGTAGCCAATATGCAGGACAAGGTCGTCGGCCTGATGTACTGCGAAGACGCCGCCGCGCTGGAGCGCTGGGGGCCGGGCAGTACACCTGATGTCGGCTGTGCCGTGCGGGTGCATCAGGCCCACCAGGAAAAGGATACCGCTCAGCTGGTGGTGCAGGGCCTGAAGCGTTTCCGTATTCGCCGCTGGCTCAACGACAAGCCCCCGTATCTGGTCGAGGTGGATTACCCGGACAATGTCGGTGAGCGCGACAGCGACGAGGTCAAGGCCTACGGCATGGCGATTATCAAAGCGATCAAGGAGTTGTTGGCCATCAACCCCCTCTACAGCGAGGAGCTGAAACACTACCTGACCCGTTTCAGCCCGAATGAACCCTCGTTGTTGGTGGATTTTGCGGCGGCCATCAGCAGCAGTGCCAGTGGTCGCGACCTTCAGGGAATTCTGGAGACGATCCCGCTGCTGCGACGAATGGAAAAGGTGTTGACCCTGTTGACCAAGGAGCGGGAAGTTGCCGAATTGCAAGGGCGCATCAGCGAGCAGGTAAACGAAAAAATCAGCGAAAACCAGCGCAAGTTTTTTCTGAAAGAACAGTTGAAGGTGATTCAGCGGGAGCTGGGTATTTCCAAGGACGACCGCACCGCCGACGCTGAATTGTTCCGCGACAATCTGGCAAACAAAGTGCTGCCCGAGGCGGCGCAAAAGCGCATCGACGAGGAAATTGGCAAGTTGGAGGTGTTGGAGCGGGGCTCGCCGGAATATACGGTGACCCGCAACTACCTCGACTGGGCCACGCAACTACCCTGGGGCGTGTACTCCGAGGACAAACTCGACCTGCCCCATGCCCGCCGGGTATTGGCCGAGCATCACCACGGTCTGGATGATGTGAAGGAGCGCATCGTCGAGTTTCTGGCGGTGGGCAAGTTCAAGGGTAGTGTGGCCGGGTCGATTATTCTGCTGGTGGGCCCACCGGGGGTGGGCAAGACCTCCATCGGGCGATCCATTGCCGAAGCACTGGGGCGGAAGTTTTATCGCTTTAGCCTGGGGGGAATGCGCGATGAGGCCGAGATCAAAGGTCACCGGCGCACCTATATCGGCGCGATGCCGGGCAAGCTGGTGCAGGCCCTGAAAGAGGTGGAAACGGCGAACCCGGTGATCATGCTCGATGAAATCGACAAGCTCGGGGCGTCCTATCAGGGCGACCCAGCCTCGGCCATGCTGGAGGTGCTGGACCCGGAACAGAACAGCGAATTTCTCGACCACTACCTCGACCTGCGTCTGGATCTGTCCAAGGTGCTGTTTATCTGTACCGCCAACCAATTGGACAGCATTCCCGGCCCACTGCTCGATCGCATGGAGGTGATACGGTTGGCGGGTTATCTGGCCGAAGAAAAACTGGCCATCGCCAGGCAGCATTTGTGGCCACGGTTGTTGCAGCGCAATGGCATCGACAAAAAGCAGTTGGCCGTGAATGTTGCCGCCCTGCGCCATGTGATTGACGGCTATGCCCGCGAGGCCGGGGTGCGGGGGCTGGAGAAACAGCTCGGGCGCCTGGTACGCAAATCGGCGGTGAAACTGCTGGAGAGCGATCAGGGTAAAATCACCCTCGGCAAGGCCGATGTCGAGGCGATGCTGGGCAAGCCCCTGTTTAAGAAGGACAAGCCCCAGCGCGGTGTGGGTGTGGTTACCGGGCTGGCCTGGACCGCAATGGGCGGTGCGACTCTTGGGGTGGAGTGTTCCCGCATTCACAGTCTCAGCCGCGGCTTCCAGTTGTCGGGGCAATTGGGTGATGTGATGAAGGAGTCGGCGGCGATTGCCTACGGTCATGTGATGTCGAATCTGAAACGCTTTGGCGCCGACGAAGCCTTTTTCAACGAGTCACAAATACACCTTCACGTGCCCGAGGGAGCCACCCCCAAGGACGGCCCCAGTGCGGGTATCACCATGGCCTCGGCATTGCTGTCGCTGGCGTTGAACAGGGCGCCGAAGCCGGGTTATGCGATGACGGGGGAATTGACCCTCACCGGTCAGGTATTGCCGGTGGGTGGCATTCGCGAAAAGGTCATTGCCGCCAAGCGCAGCGGCATCAGGAAAATTATTCTGCCGGAGGATAATCGCCGGGACGCCGAGGAATTACCCGACTATGTGCGCAAGGGCATAGACATTTACTTCGCCAGCCATTTTGACGAGGTGCGAGAGCGCCTGTTCTGAGGTGCTTGCGTCAGGGCCGCTGCTGCGGGGAAGCCTCTGGCGCTGGCAAGCGGCAGAGGCCTTTAACTTGCTACAGAGCGATTAACCGCGAAGAGTCTTCTTTCAGCCAACGCTGCAAACAGGCATTGAAGCGTTCGGGTTTTCCCAGAAGAAAGCCCTGAACGCTGTCGCAGCCCAGTTGCGAGAGAATTTGCATCTGTAAGTCGTTTTCGACGCCTTCGGCGACCACTTCCAGGCCGAGGCGCTGGGCCATCGCAATGATGGCGCTGCACAGGGTGAAGTCGTTGTCGTTTAGATGCATGCCATCGACAAAGCTTTTGTCGATTTTCAGGCCGTCAATATTAAATTCCCTGAGCAGGTTTAACGACGCAAAGCCGGTGCCGAAGTCGTCCAACCAGATATCAATGCCCTCGTTGCGGAAGGCAGCAAAGGTGCGCACAGCCATTTCGGCATTGTGTATAAGCGCCGTTTCCGTCAACTCGACCTTGATCAGCCTTGGGTTCAGGCCGAGGTTCAGGGTATGCATCATCAGTGTTTCAAACACATCGCCTGCGGCAAGTTGCGCCGGTGAAAGGTTGATCGACATGGAAATATTACTCAGGCCTTGTTTGTGGAACTGGTCAAGATCCATCAGCGACTGTTTGAAGATCCAGCGGCCGATATCGACAATGTCACCGGATGCCTCGGTGTAGGGAATAAAATCCGCTGGAGATATCGTGCCAAATTTTTCGGAGTGGCAGCGTACCAAGGCTTCAAAGCCGATAAGCCGGCCGGTATTCACCGAGAACTGGGGCTGGTAGACCATGTAAAAGCTCTTGTTTTTGAGAGCGTTGTCGATAATGTCAGCCATCAGGCTTTGCTGGCGGTGGGCGCCGGAGTCTTTCGCTTTTTGATCAAACATGGCCGGGGTCTCTTGTGTGGGTGTTTATATAGCGTGAAGCAAACAAGAGGCCAGCTTTTTGTTTTTGTAAGTTGTTGTAATATAAAGAATAAAAGTCAGTGGGAGGGGCTTTGGCGAAACCGGTCGGGAGATTGGCAAAATGAGAATCTTTCTGCCTCTCGTATTGCTGTCGTGCAGGTCAGCGCACTTGCTCCAGGGTCTGCGCGCGATACATTGCGCACAGCAAATCTGATCGGGTAACGGGCTTGGGCAGGTAGTCGTCCATGCCGGCATTGATAAACTTTTCTCGATCATCGGGCATGGCATTTGCCGTCAGTGCAATAATCGGCAAGCTCTTGCCATTTTCGAGGGTGCGAATCGCGGTAGTAGCTGCTATGCCATCCATATTGGGCATGTAAATGTCCATCAGGGCGACATCGTAGACGGTATTTTTAATGGCCTGGACCGCCTCCAGCCCGTCATTTGCAATGTCCAGCGTATAGCCGGTGTCATTCAGCATCGCTTTGATCACAAGTTGATTTGTTGCGCCGTCTTCGGCGAGGAGCACACGTTTTGTCGGCCATCCCAGCTGCTTCGGTGTCGGCGAGGCATTGTGTATTTTGGAGGGTAGGGGAGCCGCATGGGCAGCGTAGTCGAGATCGAAGCGCAGATGAAAGGTCGCTCCGTGTCCAAGTCGGGAATCTGCGTTGATTTCGCCTCCCATCAGCGTCATCAGTTGCCGACAAATAGCAAGGCCGAGGCCGGTGCCCGAAAACTGACGGTCGGCCTGGTTGTCGAGTTGGGTGAATGGCTCGAATAATCGCGCGGCCTGGGTGCCGTCGAAACCGATTCCCGTGTCACTGATATCGATGGCGATACGCGCCCGTTCTGCCGAGTGATCGGCGCGGCGGGCAGTGAGCTTGATGTGGCCGGAATGGGTAAATTTACATGCATTGTTCAGCAGGTTGAGCAGAACCTGGCGAATGCGCGCCGGATCGCCTTTGAAAACGGTGTCCAATTCGGGATCGATATCTACCAGCAGCTCCAGACCCTTTTGTTCAATACTGGCGCGCTGCAGGCTGATCGCGGCATTGAGGGTGTCTAGCAGTGAAAAAGGCTCCAGAACCAGTTCTTGCTTGCCCGCCTCGAGTTTACTGATGTCGAGGATTTCATTCAGAATGGCCAGTAGCTGCTGTGCCGAGCTGTGGGCCGTTTCGGCGTAATGTCGTTGACGGCTGTTAAGTGAAATGTCGTCGTAGAGCATGCTTAGCAAGCCCAGCACACCATTAAGGGGCGTACGCAATTCGTGGCTTATAGTGGCTAAAAACCGGGTTTTTGCTTCGCTGGCGTGTTCTGCCCGTTGCTTGGCATCAAGGAGCTGGGCCTGTTGCAGCTTCTGCGCGGTGATGTCGCGATGGAAGCCCACTTTGCCGCCGTCGCGCATTCGGTTTTCAACGACGTGAATCCAGCGATTGTCGCCCAGCTCAAACTCCCAGTCGACGGCGTCTTGGTGATGCAACCCCAAGTGGGTTTGAACGAAATCTGTGTCACTGCCGCGAAGCGTGTATTGCTGCCCGTTGATGCCTTCACGGAGAAACTCCTCAAAGGTGGTGTTTCGGCGTAGCGCCTGCGCGCTTTCCGGGTAGAGATCCCGCATTTTTTTGTTGCTGACGACAATGCGGTCGCTGGCATCGTAGATCACGAAACCATCTGGCAGGGCTTCGATTGCGTCCTTGAATCGGCCTTCGCTACGGGCCAGCGCGGCACTGGCGTTGGCTGCTGCGCGGCGCAGATTGGCAGGTAGTCTCAGCAGGTTATAGAGCAGGATGCTGACAAGAAAACTGCCCAGAATAATAGATAACCATGCGGTGGCATGCCGCGGTTGAGGCTCCGGTTCGGCGGCAATGACCCAGCTGCCCGCGGGCAAGGTGACCGTGGTTTGAATGGCCCGGTTATCGAATACGCTGGCGTCGCCGTAGAACGTGTCGCCGGTATTGCCGGCGGCATCAACACCGCGCAGGGCAAAACGGTATCGTTGGCCAAAGTCGTCGAGGCCTGCCTCTGCGATCAGCGCGTCGATGTCTACAAGTACGGTGGCAAAGCCCCAGAAGTGTTCGTCGGCTGTGCCTGAGGCCAAAAATACGGCTTGTCTGCCGATTAATGCCTGACCGCCCTGTAACAGCGTGACGGGGCCGGCCAGCCAGAGTTTGCGGGAGCTGATGGCCTTATTCGCGGCGGCGCGCCGGTCCTCATCGCCAAGCAGATTGTGGCCAATGGCCGCTCGATTGGTCTGTTGCGGCCATACGTAGCGAACGATGCCATCGGGGGCAAGTTGCAGGCTGCGGATACCATTAACGCCATCGCCAAGGGCCCTGGCGAACTGCAAAAAACTTGTTTCGGAGATTTGCGGATTGGCGTGAACAAGGCCGCTGAGCCCCTGTACCAAGTAGAGTTTGGCATTCAGCGCAGTTTCGATTTCTCCGCGAATGCTGACCAGCTCGCTGAACAGTGCTTTGTCTGCCTCTGCTTGCAGTTGTTGCTCCCGTTGCTGCTCGGCGGCACTGGCGATGGAAAGTATAAAAATAAAACTGATGCTGGAAACCAGTGCCGCGGCTACGCGATTTTGCAGCGGGCGCACAATGTCGCGAAATTTCCCCAGTATGTTGTCCGACCTCTGGGCCAAAAGGCGAAATTTCCCGGGAGCGTGAAGGGTGAATTCCTGCTCGACCATTGTGCCGATCTGCTCCAGGAGGAGCCTTTCCTTTTCGGAAAGCCGGCGAGGCTTGCTGTCAATCAAGCAAAAGGTGCCAATCCGTCTTCCATTGCCCGAATGGAGGGGTTTGGCCGCGTAGAAGCGGATGTGGGGCGGCCCGATAACAAGCGGGTTGTCAATGAACCTGGGGTCGAGACTGGCGTCTTCGACAATAAATAGATCATCGTCCTTGATGGCGTGGCCGCAGAAAGAAATGCTGCGGTCGGTTTCCGAGGCATCGAGCCCTTGCTTGGATTTGAACCATTGCCTATCGACATCGACAAGGCAGACCAAAGAAATAGGTACGTCGAAATATTGCTGGGCAAGGCGTGTCCAGCGGTCAAAGCGCTCTTCAGCAGGGGTGTCGAGAAGATGGAGGGAGTAAAGCGCTTCCAGTCGCTCGGCTTCGTCTACGCAGGCTGTTGCTATTTCCATGGATTGGGTTCTTGTCGGTGCTGTCGTTGAGAGTATAGAGCAAGCCGCGCTCAAAGGACGAAGTGAAGTGACCTTACACCCGGGAGGTCGTATTGGTTCCCTGGGCACCGCGTCGAGATCTGAGTCGCGGCATGTGATGCCGCAATCAGCCCTCTTGATCGGGAGCAGTAAATATATAGTCGCTGCCACTGGTGCTGTCCCCGGGAGCGTATGCGTCTGCTGGCAGATTCACCGAGAAAGGCGCCTGGAAAGCTTCAAGGGCGTTTATTGACGGGTCGAGGGCAGAGGGTACTTGTTCGGCTTTGCGCAGGGTCACCGCGCTGACGCAGCGCGGCTCGCCATAGAGGGGGTCCAATAGCTCCTTGACCAGTCCTTCTGTGATGGTCCCGAGGGTGAGCGTGTCGAGAAGGGTGTTGATGGCGGTATAGACCACGGCGTTGACGAGGTTGCCATCGTCTTCCAGTTCGGTCCCCGCAGGGCAGCATAGCGTGCCGATATCCACCTTGGAGTGTTGAATGGGCACAATGCTTCTCAGTGATTGTAATGTGGTTTTGAGTAGCCGGTCGATGGGGACGAGATACCTGTCGAGGATATCGCCCTGGTCAGTGGTGCCCGCAGGGCAATTGCAGTCGTTGATAATATTGACCAGACACTGGGTGTTCGCCGGGACACCGCTGGCAAGGGTGAATGGCTCACAGGGGCTGCCGGAAACGACTTTTTTTGAAAGGTAGCGAGACTTGACCTCCTCAGCGGATACCGGGCAGGACTCAACCGTTTCCCGGAACAGAAAACCTTTGATGCCATCCGGTGAGGCGCCGACGGCATAGTTCGGGCCGCCCTGCATGGCGTTGAGGTAGCTTACCGAGCCCGTTCCGAAGATGCCATCGGCGCTGGTGCTGTCTGATAATTCATCGCTGGTGCTTTTGATGCATGGGGTGCCAGTGCAGTTTTCATTGCTGTAGTAGAGTGGCTCGCGGCTGGTAAAACGGTCGTCGCGAACGCTGATAAGAACGCGATAGTTTTTATGGGCAGGATCCGGGGCCAGTGGCGCGACTGTGCGGTCTATGTAGGGAATGCGAGGGGCGTCGTGCTCGTCGAAATCAATCGCAGGCCCTAGCCGCGCACCGGTGGCATCAACCACGGTGGCAGTGCGGGATTGTTTCATTACCACCTGTTTGAACAGGGCGTCGCGAATAGCGACGATGCCGACAAAGCTGCCAATGATAAGAACAGTGGTAATCAGCAACAGTTCAATAGTAAGGACAAAGCCTTTCTGTCGTGATCTGGGTTTATGTTGTGGGTGGCTGCTTGTCATGTACTGGCTCTCTGCTGATCAGTCTCTTGCTTGGGCTAGCTGTTAGAATAGTTCTTTTAACAGAGATAGCACGTCGGATATTTGCGCGGCGGCGGGGTAGAAAATCAACACCACAAACATCGGGAAGCACACCAGACTCATCGGCAACATGGCCTCCATCGTCTTGCGGTTGACCAGTTTTGCACCCATTTGTGTCTGTTTAACCCGCATTAATTCTGCTTGTGACTGGAGGGTTTCGGCCACTGGTGAGCCCACGTGGAAACCGACGCTCAGCACCGCGGCGAGTCGCTCCAGCTCCTTCACGCCGGTTCGGCGGGCGAGGTTGTCGAAGGCTTCTTCCCGCGATCGGCCCGCTTCAAACTCCAGGTTGAGCAGGCTCACTTCCTGGGCCAGTGCGTTTTTTCTGTCCAGCCCGTACTCGGCCGCATTTTCAAAGGCCTTGGTCAATCCCAACCCAGACTTCAGGTATACCACGAGAACGTTCACAAAAAAGGGCAGAGACCGCCCAATTTGCTCGCGGCGGGCCTTGCGCCGTCGCAGCAACCAAAGATCCACTCCGATAAAGGCCGCAACCTGACCGCCCCCCAGTAGCCAGGGTGAGCGCCAGTGCTCGGGTGTTTCCGTGTACATCAATAGGCTGAGCAGGCAGGGGACGACCTTGGCCAGCCAGTACACGCTGCGGAAGTCTCTTGGCACCAGACCGCTCTGGCGAATGAGCTGCTGCGGGTATAGTGTCCAGCGGGTGTTCTGAGGTTCCTCAAACAGATTAGCGTCGGCGCTATCGCTGTCGCTAATCTCGGCTTGCCGTGCCTTCAGTGCGATAAAACCAATGCAGGCAAGGAGGGATATGGCCAGTAGGTCGAACCACCAGTTATTCATATTTCAGTCCTCAGCAGACGGCGTAACCACAGGAAGGAAATCAGCTGCAGGACAACCCCACCGAGGACATAGTTCGCCCCGTTGGGATTTTCATACAGAGGGGCGAACCAGTCGGGTTGTTTCCACAGGAACAGGGGCACCAGCAGGTAGGGTAGTAGTCCCGTCAGTACCGCGGCATAGCGAGCACCTGACAGTTGGCCAACAATCAATTTGCGCAACTTGATCTGGTCGCGCATAAGGTCGCCAACCGACTTGACCATCAGGCCGAAATCGCTGCCGGAGTGCCACTTGGCGACCAGGGCCTGGGTGAAAAGGCGCACTCCCTGAGTGTTGTAGCGACGTTGCATGGGCTCAACAGCCTTGTGAACACTAAGGCCATAATCGAGGCGCATCACCACGTCGTTGAATTCTTTCTTCAAGCTTTTGGGTGAGACTTTGGCTGCGGTGATCAGCGCTTGACGTGGGGCAAGCCCGCCGACGACAGCGGCGTGTATCAGGTCCAGCGCATCAACCAGTTGCTCCTCAAAGCGCCGGCGCAGCCACAATGACAGGTCGTTTATCGCGAATAAAATGATAACCAGAACGGTCCCGGCTGCTATGGCGGCGACCCAGGGGCGCTGCGGGAAAAGTTCGAGGATGCTCAGCCAAATGCAGGCACACACCGCGCTCACGGTCGCGACCATAACGAGGGGCTTTATGCCGAGGTTGAGGGTGTCCAGTTGCGCCTTCAGGCGAGACGGTGGCCGAGCGCTGTACTCCTCCTCCCACGAGGCGATACTCCCCAAGTCGTCCACTGAGCTTGGCGAAAAACGGCGGTAGCCAATGTATGCCGCGAAGGAAATACAGAATAGCAGGAGGGCTAATTCGCCAATATCAACAATGCTCATCGCCCGCCTCCTGGCTCAAGTCGAGCTCAACGGTGTAGCCGCGCAATTTCGCGTGCTCCAGAAAAGCCGGTGTAACGCCGGTATAGCGATGCTCGCCAACGAGTTCGCCGGTGCGGGGTGAACGCTGAAATTTGAAGTTGAACAGGGGCTGTACGCTGAGTACGTCGTCGACACAGGTCACTTCGCCCATGCTGGTGACCCGACGGCTGCCGTCGTGGTAACGGGTTACGTGAACCACCAGCTGAATTGCCGAGGCGATCATCTCGCGGATGGACTCCCGGGGAATATCGGCGTCACTCATTAACGCCAGAGACTCCAGCCTGCGCAATACGTCCTGCAAGCTGTTAGCGTGCACGGTGGTAAGGCTGCCCTCGTGGCCGACGTTCATCGCTTGCAGCATGTCCATCACCTCGCTGCCACGAACCTCGCCGACGATAATGCGGTCGGCACGCATCCGCAACGCGGTTCGTACCAGCTCGCGCAGTGATACACCACCTCGGCCTTCCATATTCACCGGGCGGGACTCAAGCGTTACCGTATGGGGGTGGTCCAGGCGCAATTCTGCGGTTTCTTCGATGGTCACAACCCGCTGGTTTTGCGGAATACTTTTAGACAGCGCATTGAGCAGGGTAGTTTTACCCGCTGCAGCACTGCCAGCGACAACGATGTTCACGCCCGCTTTCACCGCCAGCTGGAGGGTGTCCATCATTGCCTGACTCATAAAACCGCTGCTGACCAGATCATCAGCGCCGACATCGTCCATGCGAAAGCGACGAATGGAAATGACCGCACCATTGGCACAGAGCGGTGGAATTACCGCATGCAGTCGGCTGCCATCGGCGAGTTTGGCGTCTACCATTGGATTGCTGGCGTCGAGGTGGCGACCCTGCAGCGCGATAATACGGTCCAGGAAGCGGCGGAGGTGGGCGTCGTCATCGAATTCAATGTCGGTTTTCTGTAGTTGCCCGTGCCGGTCTATCCAGATGTCGTTGGCGCCGTTCACCAGAATGTCGCTGATTTCCTTGTCGAGCATCAGCGGCGCGAGTGGGCCCATGCCACCGAGTTCTTCAAGAATTTCCCGCTCCAGTTGTACTCGCTCTCCCTGGGATATACGCAGGTGACGCTTGCGCTCAAGGTCATCGACGATATCGTTGAGCTGTTCTTTCAGCTGGTCTGTGTCAGTGAGGGACTGCGGAGTATTGGCGTCGAGGCCGTCGATCAGGCGGCGGTGTACAAAGCCGCGCAAGCGCCGAAAATAATCCGGTGATGCGTCGTGGCTGTTGTGTACCGCGGTGGTCATCGCATTCATACTCATGGTGTCTCTCCTTCTACAGACGCAGCTGAACTTTTGTGCGGGATAATCCGTTAACCATCTCTACTTCACGGTGTGTCGGTTTGGGGGCAACGTGGAGTGGGCCGCCACTGGCGATATCGCGAGCGCCGTGAAGAACAAGGCTGACACGGTCGCCTGAACCAATGGTTGCCAGGTGATAAACCTCGTGGGGTTTAACTGCGACTACAAGCGAACTAACCGGTTTGCCGGCCGCTGCATTGCGCTTCGGTGCTAATAAGCTCATCGCACCTCCGCCTTCGCCCTGGCTGGATGTACCCTGACGCATTACGCCAATCAGACGCACGTCAGTGGCGACCTTGTGCACGCCTCCGCGGTTTCTAACCAGCACATCGAGGCGATCGCCGCCGCGAAGCTGATCTACAGGTATGCTGTAGGGGTCTGATTTAAGGGTGTACAGAACGCGGCCCGCAGGCACAGCCTGGGCAAGGGTTCTGACCTTCGGCGTAGCAATGTCTTTGCTGGAAAAGGCTTCGCCGGATTTTTTGTTGACGCGCAGTTGCTTGCCGATAAGTTGGTTGGGGTCGGTGACAACAACGTCGTCGGATTTGATACGTTCCTGGCGCAGGAATGCCGGTGTAATGAATTGCCCTGCGGGCAAATCGATACTGGCCACCCAGCCGGGCTCAGTGTTGAGACGATCAACCTGGCGCAGGCCGAGAACGGAAGCCAGAACACTGGAGGCGAAGAACAGAACCATTGAGCTGGTTGCGCTGCCTGTTAATTTGCGTTTCATAGAAACCTCCAGAAGAATAACGAATAGGGTAGGTCAGTTGGAAAAGACGGGCGGCCAGGCCGCCCGTTTGGTCTTAACGGCCGGGGTCAGCAGAGTTGCCAGTAGAGCTGGTGCCGCTGCCAAAGGGCGCCGCGCCGAGGGTGTCGTTTGCCGACTCGATTGACGGGGCCGTGTAAGTAAAGCCCACGGTGTCGCCAGCGTTAACATCCTGAGCGTCGGTGAAGGTAGAGCCGTCAATAAAGGCGGTTTCCTGTACGTTTTGGATGCCGTCGAAGGAGTAGCTTTGGTCGAGTGCGCCGATAGCTTCTGCAACGTCTTCCATTTCGGCATTGACCGAGTCACGCATGCTGACAAGACCGACTACCATACCGACGACCATCACTGAAGTGAGCAAAACCAGCTCAGTAGTCATGATGAAACCGCCTTGTTTGCGCTGCATAATTGATTTTTTAGTTGCTTTCATTGTAGAATCCTCAAAGGTTTTTTGAATCGCTAGTTCGCGTTAACACATTAAGTGTTAGATCAGTGCTTCAATTTGGCTTGGTTGAGTCGCTGCTGACTCTTCCTCCCCGTTTGGTTGTCCTCTCATTTCTGAGAAGTTTTGCTCCCGATATTGATACTGGCAGGTATCAGTATCGGGAAGTTCAAGAACCGCCTTCCCTGTTTAAGCCCTGGTTGACTGTTCCATGTCTTGTATATTGCAGGGCGCGTACCAGTTCTGATGCATTTCCTTTTTTTATTTTAAAATCCTTAAAAATCAATTGGTTAAGTGTTTTATGTGGGCGGGCGAGCTGGGTTTCGAGCTGGGGCAGGCGGGATTGTGAAACGGCTTTTCCGGGTTGAATTGCAAAATGCGAATTTTTTGGCAATTTGATAGTTAAAATGTGAGATCAAGTATTAAGTTGGAAAAATACCGGTGCCCACGCATGGGTAATCTCGATTATTTGTAGTGCGACTTTCGTTACTCGTTAGGGGTTTTCTATTTTTATTAGAATGTTGGCTCCGCAGGTATGCTCCAAAGATTGTAATGGGTAAAAAGCGGACTTTTGGTATTACAGCGGGTAATACGCAACGCTTTGAATAACGAAATAGACGTCTGACTAGCGGATTGGAGCAGCGCTGCGAGTTGGCGGCAGGAAGGTGCGCGGGAGTTTAGCTGTTGCTATGTAATATCAGAAGGCTTGGCAGGAAGACGACCCAGTCACGGACAGGTTGTCGCAGCAAAAATGAAAAAGGCCCGCAGTGCGGGCCAGTGTGTAGGCTGGTGGATTGATTTCGCTGTTAGCTGGCTCTGCGGTCAGCCAAGCTTCGGCAGGCCTCGTTGTGGCTCAGGCCAATCAAGCGGTTGGCGGGGGCGGTAAAGTTGTGCTTTTGCTCCAATGACACCATGTAGTATGAGCAGGCTCTGCTCCAGTTTTCCTGTGCTTCCTGAATCAAGCCGTGGTGATAGGAAATTCTCCAGCCCGGTGCGCCGAGGCGACCCGCGATGTTTAGCGCCCGCTGTGCCGATTCATATTTTCCCTCTATGTAATAGGTCGCGGCCAGTGCTTCGCGGAGTTCATGGTAGTCCGGCCGCAATTCGATCTGCTGTTGTAAAACAGCCCTGGCTCGTGAGCTATTACCCTCGAGCATAGAGATCTGGCTGCGCAATAGTGCTGCCTCCGGGTGGGAGCCCGGCTTGCTTAACAGTTGGTCCAGTGTGAACTGTGCTTTGTCGAGTCGTCCCGCCTGAAACTGTAAGGTGGCGTTGGCGATCATGATACGACTGTCATTGGGAAACTCCGCATACAGACGTTCGACTTCCCGCTGGATGCGTTGACAGTCAACCGAGGGGCTGGAGACTTTCCACAGTTCGTCGCAGCTGCTGCCAATTCGGCGTTGCTCCTGATACAAGCCCATTAATTGACTGAGTCGATCGTAGGGGTCGGGATGGTGGTTGCGGTGGTTGTCCATGGATACACAACCGCCTAGCGCCAGGCACAGGACGGCGATGCCGCCACGTAGAGTTGGAATAATAGCTTTCATGGTCGCTCCTTAATAACGGCTGTTGCTGTTTTGTACACTCGTGGATACCGCCCGTTGCAAGATTTCCGAGCTGTCGCTGAATTGCCATTGAACCGCCTGGTGCTTGGCTTCACGGACAATGGCGGGGGTGACGATAATAATGAGCTCCTTGTCGGTGTCGCTTTTGGCCGAGGACTTGGCGAGGTTGCCGAGTAGCGGAATACTGCTTAATCCAGGGGTGTGGCTGTCGTTGTCACTGATATCTCTGCTGACCAGACCTCCGATCACCAGTGCCTGGCCGTCGCGGAGTCGCGACGAGGTTTTCAGCGTGCGTACATTGAATGCCGCTGAATTCAACTGGCTACCGGTGCTGTTGGCGATATCCTGGGTCAGCTGGGTGTCTGGCATGGATATGGTTGGCCGCAGGTCGAGAGTAATACGGTCGTTTTCGTCCACCAGTGCGCGGACCTCCAGTTCGACACCAAAAGATTTGAAATCTGTACCGCTGAACACTCCGTTGGCGTTGCTGCCGACATTGTCATCAGCAGACAGTCCAGAGGGGGCAAAGGCGCGGGGAACCGGCACCTCTCCGCCTGCGCGGAAGGTGGCAGATTCTCCTGCCAGTACGGTCAAGGTCGGCCGAGACAGGGTGCGGGAGATGCCCTCTTCTTCGAGCAGTGAGAACAATAGATCGAAGGCCATATCGCTTCCTCCCACCTGAATATTATTGAGCAATGTACCGCCGAGCACTTGAATGGCAGATTCGAGCTGCGAGCTGTTCGCTCCAACCTGGCTGCGGCCACCCAGGCCGAAGGTCCCGCTGTTGTCGTAGCCGTTACTCACCAACGTCATATCGGGGCGCCAGCTTTTCAGCCGGCGGCGACTCACTTCGTGCATTTGAACGGAAACCCTTACCTGGGGCAGGTCGCGGACTTCTATCATCGACAGAATTTTACCGTTGGCGATAGAGACCATTTTGGCGCGGCCAATATTGGTATCGACACTGTTGCCTACGCTATCCTGGGATTGGCCAAATGAACCTCTACCGGAGGCTTGGCTCATCAGTCCGCCGGACTCGTTTGCGATGGCGCGAATATTTCCGCCGTCGATATCCTGGTCGGGATTTTCTGTCGCGTAAAGTCGCGAGGCGACGTTGAGCACACGTACCAGTTCGACCTGGGTATTAACCGTGCCGGTGAGCAGAAGCGTGTCGTTGTGGCGGCTGGCGATGTCGCCGGGTTGCATCCGCTGTACGGTTACTGCCTGGCCGCCAATAGTGTTGATCGCCTTTTGAAGTTTTTCCTGCATTGACAGTGGCAGAGTATCAACCTGGATTAAATTGATAATTGTGGCCCGGGGTGCTGATTTGGGGTCGTTAATTCCTCGCTGGTCGTCTTTGCTTACACGAAAGCCGGCTGTTTGCATTGCTCTTTCTATGAGTGGATTGCTGAGTGGACTTTGCATCAGCACATCGACCCCGGTATCGCGACCCTGGGCAACATCCAGATAGTTTCTCGCGGCGTTTTCGGCGGCGACGCGGAAGTCTACGGTGGGCACACGGCCACGGAGTACCAGTGCAGCGCGATCCGGGGCCAGTTGAATGCGAATATTGGGGTGGATATCGTCCAGTGCGCTGCGCAGTACCGATAGGTCTTCAACTACGCTGAACAGGAAGGTTTCAGTGCCCCCGTCGGTGTACCACACGATGATGCTCGTGCGGCCCACTTTTTTGGCGAGGGCCAGTACCTCGTTGCCGCCCAGTACTTCGACTTCCATAATGGAGTCCTGGCCAACTGCGACTCTTTTCAGGGTCTTGGAGAAGACCAGTCGGGAATGGGTCCATTGCACCAGCTCGCGGCTGTTGCGTGACTGACGGCCATCGGCGGTCTCTATAAACTCCAGACCGCGCACTTTGGCTGCGACCGAGTCGCCCGGCCAGCATGCGGCCAGCAGCATCAACAGCACGCAGAGCGCGCGTGGCAGCGCGCTGTTGAGGTTGGTAGCCTGGGCAGGGCAGGCTACCGCTGAAATCGTGCGGGTTTTGTTCATGGTTGATTACTCCCTGTATGAAAGAGTTTGCACTGCTCGGGCCTTGCGAAGGGGTGATAGTGCTCCGCTTCCCGGTAGGGGTCGCAGCCGTCGCTGTTGACAAAATAGTTATCGCCGTTGGTGACACAGAGGTCGCCGAAATCGCGTACGCCGTCGTTGTCGTGATCTGAAACAATCCGATGAAAGGGGGCCGTGGTCGGTTGTTCCGCAGAGTAGTCGTAGCGCCGCTCGAAGTTCGAACAGCCGAGCTGTGACGCCGCACAGGCAGCGATGAGTGTTGATACTTTCAGATGGTGGAACGGTAGCTTGCGCATACTCTGATGGCCCCGGTTGAATATTTTCAAAGGTATTTGCAGATTGCGGGCCAGCCGGTGAGTTTGATTTGATATTAAAAAATATAAATATTAAACAAAGAGTTACGTTTAATATTTCAGTGCCATTATTGGTGCGTAGAAGTGCTGCCTCCACGGTTTTTAAAATGCTTTGCAAAATGCAACGCGCATAGGAGTGGCGGGGGCATCAGTCAATGGGTTGTTTGCTTTTTAGCTTATCCAATCCACGAGAAAACGGTGAAATAGCGGAAGGTAACCGGGGGTGATGACTTTGCTTAGCGGATTCTTAGCGCTGCGGTGGCCCAGAATACCGGGGCCTGTTAGTGGAGTGACTCCGGAGGAGGGGGCTGGGTCAGGAGTTGTTCTACGCGGGCCAGAAGGCTGGCGAGGGCCTCTCGAGTGAAGGGCTTGTCCAGCCATTCATTGAAGCCTGCCGAACTGACTGCCTGGCGGGACTCGTTAGTAACGTCCGCCGAGGCGGCGACGAGTACCGGGGTGCCCCCTTTACGCAGGGGGGCAATAGCCGTTGCGGCGGCAACGCCATCCATCACCGGCATGTGTATATCCAGCAGTGCGATATCGTAGTCGTGGTGTTGGCAGTGCTCGACCGCCAATTTGCCATTTTCCACTATTGTCACGTCGGTGTAGCCCAGTTGCTTAAGCATAGCGCTGATGACGAGCTGATTGGGCAGCGCGTCTTCAGCGATCAGAATGCGCAGCCTTTTTGGTTCCGGCGAGTCGGCATTTTCTCGCATATCCGCAGCGTCATCCGTTCTCTGGAGAGTGCTCCACAGGCGGTTGGGCGTGAGAATCGGCGCACTTTGATCAATGACCACTTGATGCGTGTCCTTGCCGTGTTCGCTAACGGTAATCACCGACGGTGCTTCGGCGATTTCCTCGTAACTGCAGTGCAGCCCGAGGCAGTGCTCCAGTGACGCAAGGGTCTCTCTATGTCGTTGATCCAGATTGACCGCATGGAGCGAAATGTCGGTGCGTGTTGCCGGGGTGGGCTCGTATTCCAATGGCAGGTGGCAGGTAAAGGTGGAGCCTTCTCCGACGGTGCTTCTGGCATATATCTCTCCGCCCATGGCACTGCAGATTTGTTGGCAAATGGCCAGCCCGAGCCCGGTGCCGCCGTATTGGCGAGTTGTCGATGGGTCTGCCTGGACAAAGGCGTTAAACAGGCTATTGAGCCTGTCCGGTGGAATGCCGATCCCTGAGTCCTCTACCTGTATGGTTAATATGCCCGTGTTGTATCCGCTTTTGTTCCAGGAGAGGTGAAGGGAAATACCACCTTTGTGGGTGAACTTTATCGCATTGGACATCAGGTTGAGCAGTAATTGCCTTACGCGATGTGCGTCGCCGATTAACGTGGGCGGAACACCTTCAGAGCAAGCCATACTGAGCTGCAGATGTTTTTCTTCTACTGTAGCCGATACGATGTCTACCGCTTCCTCGCAGATTTTGGCCAAATCAAACCGGGAGGACTCCAGTTCAATTTCAGTGCTGTCCAGTTTTGATAAATCGAGGACGTCATTGACCAGGGCGAGCAAGGCTTTGCCGCCATTCTTCAGGGTGTCGACGCAGACTTTTTGATCGGCGTCGAGTCGGGTTTGTTGAAGCACGGTACTCATTCCGATAATGGCATTGAGCGGCGTGCGAATTTCGTGAGACATATTGGCGATAAAGCGAGTACGGGCCTGTGACAAAGCCTCTGCTTCTTTCATTGCGCCAATGATTGCCTGGGTTTCCTGCCAGCGTTCTTCGATATCTACCACGGCGCCGGTCAGCTGCAGCTCACCACTGCTGCGCAGGCGATTATTGCTCAGCTGGATCTCCACGCGGCGCCAGTTGCCGAATTTGTGTCGCAGGCGCAGCTCCTGTTTGAATACTCGGTTCAGCTTTTCGGTATTGGTGGAAAAATTGAACAATAGGGCCAGATCTTCCGGGTGTACAAACTGGCTGAGGTAGGCATCTTTGTCTTCTGCCAGTTTATGTCCGGTTATGGTTTCCCAGGCCGGGTTGGTATACAGAAGCTTGAAGTCGGCATTGCAATAGAAAATGGCTTCGCTGACAGTATCCAGAATGCTGCGATAGTGCTGCTCGCTTTCTCTCAGTGCTTCCTCTGCTTCTTTTTGCTGGGTGATGACTCTTTCTATGGCGATGAAATTACTGATGTCGCCTTTATCGTCAAAGATGGGAAAGCAGTCGATGTCGAGCCAGTAGCTAGCGCCGTCGCGGCTGTAGTTCTGGACTTCGACATTAAAGGGGGTTCCCTTGCGGAGATGCTCTCTCATTAAGCTGATGGTTTCCTGGCTGGTCTCCGGCCCTTGCAAGAAGTTTCCGGGGGAGCGTCCTAATACCTCTTCGATGGCATACCCAGTGGTCGCGGTGAATGCGCTATTCACCCACTCTATGGATCCTTTGGCGTCGGTGATAATCACCAGGTTGTCAGTGTTGCTTGCAACCAGGGATAGCTTTCTTTCCTGTGCCTGGCTGTTTTGCAGGGCGAAGAGGGTGGCGTTCAGGTCGGTTATATCGTGCAGCGAGCCATACCAGGTATCGTTTTTTTTGCGAGCCTTCAATTTGAAGGTTTTGACCTGGCCGGTAATCGCGCGAATAGGGAGTTCCAATGAGATACTGTCACTGATGCTGAATGAATTCGACAACTCTCCAGCGATATTGCCATCGACGAGAAAATCGCTCAGGCGCTTTCCCAGCGACTCCTGTACTTCCCAGCCAGTGATATGCTCCCATGCGACATTGAGCAGGGTCAAATGCCCAGCGCCGTCGCAGCGGAAGACAATTTCCTCCAGCAACTCAGCCAGAGTCTCGAATTCCCGGTGCTTTGCACCGAGTTCTTCAAGGATGCGGTTGTGGAGGATAAGCTGGGCTTCAGCTTCACTGGCTGCCATCGTTATATCACCGGAGCGGGTTCCAGCAGCGCTTTATGGGCAATTACTTTGGCGTAGAGGGGGAAAATTGTGTCGCAGTAGAATTCTTGCTCAAAGGTGGTCCGGCCGGATGTGCAGTCAGACAGGATGCTGACATTGAAGCCTCGGTCGGCAGCATGCCGCCCGGTGGAGTCGATGCACACGGAGGTGACCGCGCCGGCGAGCACGAGTTCTTCGATGCCATTGCTGCGCAGTGTTGCCTCCAGGTCCGTGTTGGAAAAAGCATTCAATCCCCGCTTGCCGGGTATCTCCTTAATAATTGTTTCGTATTTTTTCAGCTGTGGGATAGTCTGGGAACCAGTGGCCCCGGCTTTGAATGCACCCACTTCTTTGATGGTTTGCAGTATGCCCACTGCGTCGGCCAGTTCTTCGTAGTTTTCGGTGAAAATGATTGGCGTGGAGATGACCAGGCCGAACTCATGTCCTGCCTGGTCGAGGAGGTTAAGGGTATTGGCTAAAGCGCCGGTGACCGCAGCAGACTCTTCGATAACCGAATGAAGAATGCCATCTTCGGCAAAGTAATCATTCTGATAACCGATCAGTAGCAGCGCTGATTTAGACAGGTCGCTCATATTAAACTCCGTATTCTTTCGAGTTAATCTTATTCATCCGCGGGGTTTTGCGGACAACGTAATTTAATGTAAAGCAACCCCTGTGCCATTCCATGAAATGCGTTTGGATGAATAAGTGGAGGAGTTGGTGATCTTCCTTCCTGAATGTTTTTGCGTGGCGTTTTGCCCATAAATTTTCCGGCCAAATGCTTGCCCTTTTTTATCGTCATCGCGGGTGGCTCATTCAACGTTGGTCGAGCCATTCCTGCAGTATTGCCTCCGTTGCGGGAACCGTGTCGCGGCCGTGATTGGTCAGCGTTATAAGCTGGGCTTCGTTATTATCCATACAGGCGGACTCCAGTTCTCGACATAACTGTACCAGCCGCACGGCGCCGCAGTAGCCCGCGGCGCTTTTGCACAGGTGTGCATGGGCTTTCAAGTCAGCAACGTCGAGAGTTGCCAAGTCACTTTCCATATATAGACTAAGCTTACGTAAGTCGCTAATTGTTGCCGATACGATGGCGACAGTGGCCTCGGCGGAGGTGTCCGCTTCAAGCTGTTGTAATGTGGCGTTATCAAGTAACGGCAGGGTGTTCAATGGGCTGTCCACGAGCTTACCTCTAGTTGGCCATTAGCGCTCAGCTTAGTACGTCGGTGTGGCTATTGCACAGTACCGGTGTGTGCCGATTAAGTAATTGGTGGAAAATACGGATGTTTGAGGCGTCACTATTGGCTAAAGTTGCAATATGATTTGCAAAATGCAACGCAAAATAATATTCGTTGCATTGTGGCGCCGGGTTTTTGGATTTTGTCGGTGATTAGCCTTTTATCTTATTGATATGTAGAAATTTTTTTAAACTGGATAAAAGGTTGCTTTGCATCGTTACATGCAAAATAACCGGGGCGACAACCCAATGTTAAATATTTTACTCGCCGATGATAGCCTGCCCAGCGTGGCTGCTGGACAGGCAATGCTTGAAAAAATGGGGCACAACGTAACGGTAGCGCACTGTGGTCAGGAAGCATTGGACAAGGCCCTGAAGCAACCCTTCGATTTAGTGATTCTGGATGAATATATGCCAGGAATGGATGGTTCCCAGGTCGCTCAGGGAATACGTCGTTCGAAAACACCCAATACGATGGTGCCAATTGTATCGTTGAGTGGAGCTTTCTCGGAAAGCCGACGTCTGCAAATGCTCGATAGCGGCATCGATTGCTGTATCAGCAAGCCAATTTGTTTTGCCGAGCTGTCAACGTTGGTGAGCAAGTACGCTCGGCCGACGACATATCGGCTTGATGCCGACGTCATACGGCAGATGCAATCCGATTTGGACGCTGAGGTAGTTGACAGGTTATTCGGTCTGTTCGCTGATGAGCTACAAGCCCTGGCGGCGCGTATGGCCGCGGCGCTGGATCATAACGATGATAAAGAGGTTCACGCGGTGGTCCACATTTTGAAAAACACCGCGGCGCTTTATGGCGCCAAAGAGCTGGCTGATTTGGCGCGGCAATTGGACGAAAGCCCCCCTGCAGATGGAAAGCAGTTCCTGGTAGCGGGAGAAAAGGTACTTCACGTGACCAAGGAAACATGGAAATGCGCGAAGGAGTTGTCCCTGTGAGCAGCGTAGCGAGTCAACAATATAAAGGCGGTTATCATGGCGAGTGAAAAAACTCTGGTATATGTCGTGGAGGATAGTATTGCCAGCGGCACCCTGTATTGCAGCTATCTCGAAGCAGAGGGCTATGAAACCCGACATTTTGTCGAGGGGCACGCGGCGCTTGTCGCGATCAAGGAGCGTATGCCTGATGTGGTTGTGCAGGATGTTTGTCTGCCGGATATCAGTGGTCTTGAGGTATTGCGTTTTATCAACAGGCAGTCTTGCCCAGCTCGTGTTGTTATCGTAACCGCAAACAGTTCGATAGATGTCGCAGTGGATGCCATGCGCCTGGGGGGCTTTGATTTTATTGAAAAACCTTTCTCGAAGGAGCGCTTGCTGAGTGCAGTAGATGGCGCCCAGAATCAGTTGAAGGTCGATATCAGTCCCGATGCTGGCGAAAAAACGGCAGTGCCGCCGCGCAATTCCGTTCGTGAGAAATTCATCGGCGACTCACTGGCGATGTCTACGGTATTCAAGGTTCTGGATAGCGCGGCAAAAAGCAAGGCAAGTGTGTTTGTTACCGGAGAGAGCGGTACCGGCAAAGAGGTGTGTGCGGTGGCCTTGCACGAGGCCAGTGCGCGGCACAATGGCCCGTTTATTGCCATAAATTGCGCGGCGATACCTGCCGACCTGTTTGAATCGGAAATATTTGGCCATGAAAAAGGAGCGTTCAGTGGTGCGGTGAGCCAGCGCAAGGGCGCGGCGGAGCTGGCTGACGGTGGCACGTTGTTCCTTGATGAATTGTGTGAAATGGACTTGAATCTGCAAGCCAAATTGTTGCGGTTTTTGCAAACGGGGACGTTTAGTCGGGTCGGTGGCCAAAAAGTAATGCACAGTGATATCCGCATTGTTTGTGCCACCAATCGCGATCCCGCAAAAGAGGTGGGAGAAGGACGTTTCCGAGAGGATTTGTATTACCGACTGAATGTGATTCCGGTGCAGTTGCCGCCATTACGCGACCGCGCTGATGACGCGCTGTTGCTCGCGCGCTATTTTCTGAAGCTAAAGGCCGAAGAAAACCAGAAGGCCTTTGCCGATTTCGACGAGGCGGCTGTGGATAAAATACGGCGGTATGACTGGCCGGGTAATATTCGCGAACTGCAGAATATTATCGAGAATATTGTCGTTATCAATAACGGCGATGTTGTTACCGCCGATATGCTCACCCTGATCAATAGCAACGCATCCAGCGCCGGTTCTGGCCGGACTACGCCGGGAAGCGCCGTGCCCCTGGCCGCCACGGTACCTCAGCCTGTGGCGCCGACAAGCAATCATCAGCATGACCAGGTGATTCGTCCCCTGTGGCAGGTAGAGCGCGATGCCATCGAGGACGCTATTCGGCAGTGTGACGGTAATATTCCCTTGGCTGCGGCCTGGCTGGGGGTGAGCGCGTCCACTATTTACCGCAAGAAAAAGTCCTGGGGCGAGGGTGGCCAGCCGGTAGAGGTGTGACTGGAACATAAGCCGCCGCCGATTTTCACCGGCTACATGGCCGCGTGCTTGCCCGTTTTAAGCCTTCAGGGGGCAATGGCCGACGTCGATGAATATTCCGTCCAACGAGTAAGTGCCTCCGTTACGTGAAGGCAGAGGCCTTATCGGTTAGAATTCCCGCACTTTTTTCCGCCAACCCGAGTGTTTTCCGAGTCGGGGTGGCAGGAGCGGCCCGCAGCGATAGGTGTGAAACCGGTATCGGAGCTGGTATGGGCGCGTCATCGAGTCAGAGAATCGAAAACTATGGATACTTATTCCGACATCAGGCCCTACCACGACGACGAGGTCGCTGAGGTGCTGGACCGCCTGTTGGCAGACCGCGAGCTGCTCAACGCCATGGGCGGGCTGCGTCTGCCGCGCCTGCATCGCTATTTTCCCAAGCTTATCAGGCCCTTGGTCAGCGCCACGCTTCGTTACCAGATGCGCAATGTGCGCTCCATCGCCGACTTTCAAGCCATTGTCAAAGGCTATATGGACACGATGATTGAAGGCAGTACCCGGGATTTTTCCACCGGGGGAACTGTCCGTCTTCAGCGCGATCAGGCCTACCTGTTTATCAGCAATCATCGGGATATCGCCCTTGACCCGGCGTTTGTGAACTACGCCCTGTATCACAATGATATGGATACCGTGCGCATCGCTATAGGCGACAACCTGCTGTCCAAGCCCTTTGCCGCCGACCTGATGCGGGTAAATAAGAGCTTTATTGTGCGCCGCAGTGCCAAAGGGCCGCGGCAGATGTTGGCGGCGTTCAAGCAGCTGTCGAGCTATATACGCTTTTCCCTTCAGCAGGAGAAATCGTCGATATGGATCGCCCAGCGCGAGGGCAGAGCCAAGGACGGAAACGACGCGACGGAAGTGGCGCTGGTGAAGATGATTTGCATGTCCCAGGACAAGTCGCGGGAAGACTTTGGCGAATTTATCGCCGGGCTTAATATTGTGCCGGTTTCGATTTCCTATGAGTGGGACCCCCTCGATGCCGCCAAGGCCCAGGAGCTGGTGATGCTGGAGAGTACCGGCAGCTACCAGAAAGCGGAGCACGAAGACCTCAAAAGCATTGCCACGGGTATTCTTGGTGACAAAGGGCATGTCCATGTCAGCTTTGGCGATGTGTTAACCGGGGATTTTTCCAGCCCTGCAGAGGTGGCTGCGGCCATTGATGAGCAGGTCATCACCAACTACCGGCTTCATGCCAGCAATGTGCTGGCTTACCAGCGCGTGCATCAGGATGAGCGCTGGCGAGAGCTGGCCGATCTGGACATCAGCGAAAGCGATATTCAAGCCTTTGAGCAGCGCTTTGCGGCGATGCCTGAGTCTTACCGTCTTCGTGCAATGAGTATTTATGCCCAACCGATTCTGAACAAGCTGGCGCTGCGCGATAAACAACGCCTGCAAGAGGTGTCGTAATGGGTGGAACATCGGCGTGCTGAGCGACGCGCTCAAGGACGAAATACAGGGGGCGTATCGCGCCTTCCTGACCAGCAAAGGTTTGCGCGCGCGGCTGGGACAGCGCCTGATGATTGCCCATATCGCGCGGGTATTGGGAGGGATCAAGCGCAATCAGGATCACCAGCGCAGCGGCGGCGATCACCTGTGTGTGGTCGAAGCGGGAACCGGCACCGGTAAAACCCTGGCCTACGCGCTTGCGGCGATACCGATCGCCAGGGAATGCGACAAGACGCTGGTGATCGCGACGGCAACCGTGGCCTTGCAGGAGCAAATTCTGCAGCGGGACCTGCCGGATATTCTTCGGCACAGCGGCCTGTCGTTTTCATTGAGTCTGTCCAAAGGGCGGCGCCGGTATCTATGCCTGTCGAAGCTGGATCAGATGCTCAGCGGTGCCGAGACCCAGACCATGCCGCTGTATCCCGATGAATACAGCAACCACCCGGACGCGATCGCGCTGGACCTATACGCCCGCTTTGCCGACCAGCTGGCGCGGGGTAATTGGGATGGTGATCGGGATAACTGGGATTCGGTACTTCCCGACAATCAGTGGCAGCCGGTTACCACCGATCATGCCCAGTGCAGTGGTCGCCGTTGTAGTCACGTGAAACAGTGCAGCTTTTTCAAGGCGCGGGAGTCGATGGCTCAGGCCGATGTGGTGGTGGCCAACCACGATCTGGTGCTGGCCGACCTGGCTCTGGGGGGCGGGGCAATTCTACCGGCGCCGGAAGATGCGATTTATATTTTTGATGAGGCTCACCACCTGCCTGACAAGGTGATTAACCATTTTTCCGCCAACTTCCGCCTGGGCGCCAGTGAGCGCTGGCTGGAGCAGGCCGAACGCAGTGTGGGGGCGATTATCGCCCTGCCGGGCCTGCAATCGTCGCTGCGGGGGCAGTTCGAGTCGCTGTTGAACCTGCTGATTGCCGCTCGCAAAGGGCTGGAGCCGCTGCGTCCGCTGCTGATGGAGTGGCTGGCTGAGGGCAGTGAGCGTCAGGGGCAGCGACAGTTTCGCTTTGAGGACGGTCGCGTGCCGGAAGAGCTGGCCAGTCATGCCCGCGGTCTGCGCGGCGCCTTTGCCGATCTGGTTCAGCACAGCGAAAAATTGCTCGACACTCTGCAGGACGGTCTCGACAAGGGGACCCTTGAGCAGCGGCGTGATGAGTTGGAACAGTGGTTGGCCGATGTTGCGGCGATGCGCTTTCGTTGTCAGGGGATGCTCGGTTTGTGGCAGTCCTACGGTGGTGACACCAGTAATGAAAAGCCCCCGCTGGCGCGCTGGTTGGCGCAGGTGGACAGCGGTATGGGGATAACCGATATGGAGCTGCACAGTAGCCCCATTCTGGCGGCGAAAACCCTGCAAAACACCCTGTGGTCGCGGTGCTACGGCGCGGTGTTGACCTCTGCTACCCTTACTGCGCTGGGCAGTTTCAAGCGGTTTTCCATGAGAGCCGGCTTATACGAAGACGCGAGTTTTGAAATCGTGCCAAGCCCCTTTGCCCACGCCGAGGCCGGAGAAATTTACGTGCCGGCGATGGACTGTGACGCCGGCGACCCGGAAGCCCACACCCGTGCACTGATCGAAATGCTGCCGAAAATCATCGACGCCGATGCGGGAAGTCTGGTGCTGTTTGCGTCAAAGCGTCAGTTGAACGCGGTGTTGGAGGCGGTGCCCGCCGACTTTCGCGCGCTGGTTCTCGCCCAGGGCGAGCTGCCCAAACAGGATATTTTACGTCGTCATCGCGAGCGCCTGGACGGCGACAAGGGCAGTGTTATTTTTGGCTTGGCCAGCTTTGCCGAGGGGGTCGATTTGCCCGGCAAATACTGTTCCCACGTGCTTATCGCCAAGATTCCCTTCGCGGTGCCGGAAGATCCGGTGGAAGAGGCGCTGGCAGAGTGGATTACCCATAACAAGGGCAATCCGTTTATGGAAATCACTGTGCCCGATGCGGCGGTCAGGCTGATTCAGGCCAGTGGCCGGTTGTTGCGCAGTGAGTCGGACCGGGGGCGGATCAGTATTCTGGATCGACGCATTGTGACCCGCCAGTACGGCCGCAAAATGCTGGCCTCCATGCCGCCCTACCAGCAGATTATCGAATAAACACAGACTGCGAACGCGACTATGAGCCGATACCACGACATTGCCGCCACCCTGATCGATATAGAATGTGAATTGCGCAGCCTGGGTCAATGGGACAAAGTGGCCCCGCCGCCGGAAGCGCTGCGCAGCGAGCAGCCCTTCGCGGTGGATACCCTCAGTTTCAGCCAGTGGTTGCAGTTTGTCTTTATACCGCGGATACGTTATTTGCTGGACAGCGACAGCGAACTCCCCTCAGCCTGTGCGATTGCACCTATGGCTGAGGAGATGTATCGGGGCTTGAGCCTGCCCATTGCCGACTTGCTGTCGGCGCTGGAAAAGATCGATGGCTTAATCAGCGAGCCCTGAAAGCTCAGCGCGAGGGCTAGCTCGCCGCACCGTTTTCCTCGGCAGCCATCACCATGCGCACCAGGTGTGCCAGTGAGCGTACGCCCATTTTTTCCATGACCCGAGCGCGGTGAATCTCGACGGTGCGTTGGCTGATGTCCAGATCGTAAGCGATAACCTTGTTGGCCTTGCCCTCGATCATCAGCTCCATCACCTGCTTTTCCCGGGGGGTCAATTCGCCGAGGCGCTCGATAATCTTGTGCTTTTCTTCAAGATCGGCGCGGTTTTCGGTGTCGGCGGCGATAGCCTGCTGGATTTTGCCCAGCAGCTCTTCTTCCCGGTAGGGTTTCTGTACGAAGTCCACCGCGCCGCGCTGCATGGCTTCAACGGCCATGGGCACGTCGCCGTGGCCGGTGACGAAGATAATCGGCAGGATGGAATTGCGGTTGTTCAGTTGACGTTGTAGTTCCATGCCGTTCATGCCCGGCATACGGATGTCCAGTACCAGGCATCCTGCCATGTCGGTGGAGAAGTCTTCGAGAAAGGCATCAGCGCGGGAATAGGGGGCAACGGTGTAGCCAACGGATTCCAGCACCATCTGCAGGGAATCGCGTACGGCGTCGTCGTCCTCTACCAAATAAACAGTCGCTTCTGTCATTATTTATATTCCTTGGAGTCCTGTGGCGATGCTACCCAGATTAGCACGAAATTTCCGCTCGATGGCGACCCACCTGCACAATTTAGGCTGTTTGTAACTGGCGTACTGTGCTGGGAGTCGATAAGCTTTGAAAACGCGGCATTATTAGGCCCCACGACAGCGATTTCGTAGCGACAACAAAAAAGGGCTGGCATGAGATCCAGGCGCAGTTTAGTACAAATTTATCTTCTCAGCTTGATAGCAGTGTCTGCAATCCCGCTGGCGGTGCTGGGTTATATCTGGATTGCCAAGGAATATGAGCGCTACACCCAGCAAAGTGCCGACTGGCGGGATAACTACATTGAAGCCCGACGGGAGCTGCTGCGCCGGGAAGTTAACAAGGCGGTGGAGTACCTCGAATTTCGCCGCACGCAGCTGAATCGCAAACTCTACAACGACCTGCGCCACCAGGTGGCGACCGGTCTGTCGCTGATTGAAAACACCCGCCAGGAGTTCAACAAAGAGAGCCGCAGCGCCCAGCTCAACCGCCTGCGCACCACCATGGGGTCGCTGAGCTTTCACGACAGCAATGGATTTTTCTTTCTCTTTGAGGGGAATGGCCGCGCCCTGTTGCCACCGGTGCACCCCTCTGGTGGCAAGCGCCTTGACGATGCCGAAACGCTAAAGGCCTTTGCCGCCCAGGTGAGGTCGGTGACCAAGGATCGCAACTACGACTTTGTCGAGTACCGGTTTACCAATCGCGATAGCCCGGGGAGCAGCGAGCGCAATTTCAGTTTTGTCTATTACTACGAGCCCCTGGACCTGTATATGGGGGCCAGCGTTTACCTGCGCGATGAAATCAGCCGGGTACAACGGGAAGTCATCGAGCGTATCGCGGCGGTGCCCGTGGATACCGACAATTCCATTCTCTTTGTGGTGGATGCCGGGGGGCGGCAACTGGTCAACGGCGTTAACCCCGAGGCGGTTGGTAGCCCACTGCCTGGGGTGATCGACGCGAGCAAGCGAATGGGGGCTCAGGATAAAAGCCTTTTCACCGAGCTGGCCTGGAAGGGGAAAGACGGCAGCGAGCAGCCGGTGGTGTCTTATTTATACCGTTATGAGCCCTGGGGGTGGGTGCTGGGGTCGGCGGTGTTCCTCGACGAGCTCACTGCTCAGCTTGGTGAGGAGCGCCAGGCGTTACAGGTGCGTGTGCGCGAGCACATTATGTTTATCGTCGGTATCGCCTTTGGTTTGATGCTGTGCTCGATTATTGTGGCGCGCTGGCTGGCGCGTCGCAGTGCCGACGGTTTCAGGGTGTTCCAGCAGTTTTTTGCCGACGCGAGCAAGCGCTCGACGGTAATCGACACCGGACAGCTGCCCTTTGCCGAGTTCCAGCACCTGGCCGAAAACGCGAACTTCATGGTGGAAAAGCGCACCCAGACAGAGCGTGCCTTAAAACTCAGTGAGCGTCGCTTTCAGTTGGCGCTGGACGCGGCCCAGAACCACCTGTGGGACCTTGATCTGAATACCGGCTATGTGAATGTCGGTGAGAGTTTCTTTCGCTCCCTGGGCTATGCTGTGCCGAAGGAACCCTATCCCGTTGGCGCCTTCAAGCAGGCCGCCCACCCGGATGATCTGTCGATTATTGCCTCGGCGGTGGACAGCTGGCTGGGACTGGCGTCGGGGAACAGCGTTGAGTTCAGAGTGCGGGACGCCCGGGGGAATTATCGCTGGATATACAGCCGTGGCGACGTGGTTGAAAACGACGGCCAGGATCGCCCCATACGCGCTATGGGCATAATGACGGATATTACTGAGCGCAAGCGCATGGAGCAGGAGCTGGTGGATGCGCGTATTGCCGCTGAGGATGCCCTCCACGCCAAGAGCCAGTTCCTGTCCAGTGTGAGCCATGAATTGCGTACGCCGCTTAACGGTGTATTGGGGTATGCCCAGCTATTGCAAAAGCAATCCCGTGTAGACGCCAAGGAAAACCAGGAATATCTGCGCGCGATCGAAAGCTGCGGTAAACATTTGTTGAACCTGATTAACGATGTGCTGGATCTGGCGAAAATCGAGAGCGGTAACATCAATATCACCTGCAGTGCGAACAACCTCGACGACGTGCTGGCCAGTGTCAGCGATATCGTCGGGCATCGGGCGAAGTCGAAGGGCCTGGAATTTATCGTGAATGTGCGCGAGGGCGTGCCCCGAGAGCTGGATTACGACGAGGTCAAGCTGCGCCAGGTATTGGTTAACCTGCTGGATAATGCGGTCAAATTTACCAGCCATGGCAAGGTAGAGCTGACCGTCAGGGCGGAGCGGGACGACAAAACCCTGCATTTTGAAGTGCGTGACTCCGGTATTGGTATTCCGCAAGACAAGCTGCGCGATGTTTTTGAACCCTTCAAACAGGTCAATCCCCAGGATGGCAAGGGCACCGGCCTCGGCTTGTCGATTTGCCGGCGTCTGGTCGAGGCGATGGGCGGCAGTCTGAATCTGCATAGCGAAGTCGGACGGGGCAGTTGCTTCTACTTCCATATTCCCTTGTTGCTGAGTGATGACAGCGCCAGTAAGGTCATGCCGAAGCTGAGCGAGCCCATTGAGGCTGAGGTGGTAGAACACAGCCCCGCGCAGAGGGATTATGGCAATCCGGCGATTATCGTTGCTGACGATGTCGCAGTGAATCGGCAGATTTTGCTGGGCATGCTGGAAGGTATCAGCACCGATATTCGCGAGGCGGTTAACGGTCGGGAAGTCATAGACCAGTTGACGGAGCGGCCGGCGCAGCTTGTGCTTATGGATCTGCGTATGCCGGAAATGGACGGCATGGAGGCGACCCGTATTGCCAAGCAGGACATGGGGCTGGATGTCTGTATTGTGATGGTGTCGGCAACGACCGATGAAGCAATGGTCGCCGAGGCGCGCTCGGTGGGCTGCAACGACTTTTTGCCCAAACCGGTGGGAATGACTGACCTGCATGAGATGATCGCTCGGTACTGTGGCAGTGAGGTGGCCGAACCTGCGGTGGTGCGGCCTGAAATTGTCCTGACCGAGCCGGTAGCGCCGCCGGTTAGCGCGCCGATGACGCTGCCCCCTGAAGAAATATACCAGCAACTGGTCGAGGCCGTAGATCTCGGCGATGTGACCGGGCTGCGGGAATTGCTTCAGTACGTGCGCAAACGCCACCCCGAATGCTCGCTGTTCAGTGATGAAGCTGAGGCGCTGATGCGCGAGTTCGATTTTGACCGCCTGACCGGACTGCTGACCGAGCATGCGCCGGGGAGCACTATTGATAATGCGTGAGCGGGGCGGAGAACAAATACTTCTGGTCGACGACAACCCCACCAATCTTCAGGTGTTATTCAAAACCCTGGAGGGCAGTGGTTACCGGCTGTTGGCCGCGCGGGATGGCGAGTCGGCGCTGTACACCGCTAAACGGGCCAGGCCGGCATTGATCCTGCTCGACGTGATGATGCCGGGGATGGATGGTTTTGAGGTGTGTGAACGGCTCAAGAGCGACCCGGAAACCGCCGATATTGTGATTATTTTCCTTTCCGCACTGACCGACAGTCAGTCCAAGGTTCACGGCTTGGCCATTGGCGGCGTCGATTACATCGCCAAGCCCTTTCAGGCCGACGAGGTTCTGGCCAGGGTGCGCACCCATATCAAGCTGCAGCGTCTGGAACGTGAGCTGGCTCGTCGTAACAGCGAGCTAGAGGACGAAAATCGACGCATTCTCAACGCCGTAGATGAAGGGATATTTGGTCTCGATATCGCAGGCCGTGTGTCGTCGATGAACGCCAGAGCATCGGCACTGACCGGTTGGCGCCAGTCAGATGCAGTGGGCGAAGAGGTCTGGGGGCTGAACCTCTTCCCTGGCGACGATGCCATGAACGAATCGTTAAAGCTGTTATGCAAGGCGGGAGTAAGCCTGCGTAAAAATCATGTGAAGGTGCGCCACCGCGAGGGTACGGTGATTCATGCGGCCCTGAGCGGCAGTGCTCGGGCGGAAGGGGGGGCCGTACTGGTATTGCGCGACATTGGTGAGTGGCTGGCCAACCAGAAAGCCCTCGAAGAGGCACGGGGTGAAATGGATAAGCAGCGTCAGCACCTCGCCCATATTGAGCGCTTGAGTACTGGTGGCGAAATGGCGGCGGGTATTGCCCATGAGGTGAACCAGCCATTGACGGCGGTGAGTAATTACGCCCGTGTGGCACAGCGCTTGATTGCCAATTTCCCCGAAGAGCAGCGAGCCAAACTCGACGATGTTATGACCAAAATCGGCGTGCAGGCCGAGCGGGCGTCGGCAGTCATTCAGCGGATGCGCAGCTACGTTAAAAAGCCCAGTGGCGCAAAGTCGGTGATCTCGCTTAATAATTTGCTGGAGGACGTGTTGTCGCTGGCTGAGGTCGACTCCAAGATGAGTGGTGCCCGGGTGGTGCTAAAGGGGGCGGCGGACTTGCCGACCATTCACTGTGACGAGGTACAGATTCAGCAGGTGGCGTTGAACCTGGTGCGCAATGCAATGGAGTCCACCGCCGCGGCGAATAGCAACAGGCCGGTGGAGGTGATTACCTACTTCAATAGCAAAATCGCGGGGTTCAAGGTGAGGGATTTTGGTTTGGGGTTGTCACCGGAAATTGAAGAGCAGCTGTTTAGCCCCTTTGTGACCTCGAAGGAGGGCGGCATGGGCATCGGATTGTCGGTTTCCCAGTCGATCGTGCAGGCCCACGGCGGCGATATTCGCCATGAGCATAACCCCGGCGGCGGTGCCGTGTTCTGCTGCGAGTTTCCGGTATACCACGAATCCGAATGAAGCGTCGTCTCCGCACGCCGTCGCGCACCGACGAGATGTGCCGCATTGAACTGGCCGGACAGCAGGTCGATTACCGTTTGCGCCGGAATGCTCGGCGGGTTCGCGCGTTGAGTTTGCTGGTGTCGCCACAGGGGGAGATCGAACTGCGGGTGCCGATGAATACTCCCCAGGGTGAAATTGATGCAATGCTGCGCCGGAATCAGCAGTGGATTATTACCAATCGTGCCCGTGCCGCCCAGCGCCCCGCATCAGCACCGCTGGTGACGGGAAGTGTGGTGACGGTGTTGGGCGAGGAGTGGGTGTTGCACATCAGTGCCGGAGGGCGTGCCGGGGCTGACGCCGATATTGCCGGCCGTCGTCTTCGCATTATTGCGGCCAATGAGGACGCTGCCCGTGTGGCACTGGACAGGTGGTATCGGCACTACGCCGAGCAGGTGTTCGGCGCGCGCCTGGCGGCGCTATGCGCCGGCCTGCCCTGGCCTCAGGAGCCGCCCGCGCTGCGCTTGCGCACCATGAAAAGCCGTTGGGGCAGTTGCTCAAAGTCGGGTATTCGCTTGAATACCCGGTTGATAAAAGCCCCGCTGGCCTGTGTGGATATGGTGATTGTCCACGAACTCTGTCATTTGCGGGAAATGAATCACAGCCCGGCGTTTTATGCGCTGATGGATCAGGCCATGCCCGACTGGCGACAGCATAGCCGGGAGCTGGACCGCATCGGTGCCAGCCTGATGCGTGACGACTACTAGCGCCCCGGACTATTCGGCAACAGCGCGGAAAAACAGCCTGGCACTTTCCACCATCATTTCGATATCTTCCCGATAGTCGTCGAGCACCCAGCGGCGGGCCATTTGTACGCAAGCCCCAACGAGACCGGCGTAGACGACGTTGCTGTCGGTATGCGGTGGTGTTGTATCCAGCCCCAGGGCCAGCGCAAGCTCCCGCAGCAGCTCCGCGAAATCCTCCATGGCTTGGTAGTAGAGTTCATCCATTGCCTTGCTGACGCCAAACACCTCAAAAAGTATCACTCGGGCCAACTCCGGTTCCTGCTTCAACATCGAGAAAAAGCAGCGCAGGCCTTTACCCACGGTGGCGTTGGTGCCGTCGCTGGGCAGGGAAATGGCCGCGATCATCGCCGCCCGCAACCTCGCCGTTTGTTCGGTATACAGTTCGGCGAGCATGGCCTCGCGATTTTTGAACGATTCGTAAAAATAGCGTTCGGTCAGGCCGGCTTCGTTGCAGAGGGCGCGCACTGAAATATTGCTGTAACCCTGCTGGCCGACAAGGGTTAATGCGGCGTCCAGCAGCACCTGGCGCCGCTCCCGCCGACGGTCGTCCATGCTCTGTCCCCGGTAGGGGCGATCTGTCAGCTGATTCGTCATTCGAGAATTTTGACATGCAGTCATGTCAGATGTAAAGTGACATGAAGTGTTGTCAGTGTTAACACTGCGCGTATCGGATGACTGAGGCAGAAGCGATGACAAAGGTGGCTAAGACAAACGCGGATTCGAGGGGGGTGGCCGACGGCTTCGATTACGACTACATGGTCATCGGCTCGGGTTTTGGCGGCTCGGTGTCGGCTCATCGATTGACCCAAAAGGGCTACAGCGTGGCGGTGATGGAGGCGGGCAAGCGCTGGACTGCTGAAAACCTGCCTACCAGCAACTGGAAAATCTGGCGCTGGCTGTGGCGGCCACTGCTGGGGCTGCGCGGCTTTTTCAATGTGCGCTGGTTTCGCCATGTGATGATTTTGCAGGGAAATGCGGTAGGCGGGGGGTCAATCACCTACGCCAATACCTTGCTGGTCCCCAAGGAAAGCGTCTGGCGCGAAGGCAGCTGGGCGGGCCTGCAGGACTGGGAGGCAGAGATGCCCCGGCACTATAGCACTGCCCGGAAAATGCTGGGGGTGACCGAAAACCGTATTCTCGGACCAGCGGACCTCGCGCTCAAAGACGTCGCCGAGGAATGGGGCTGTGGTGACACATTTTATCGCACCCAGGTGGGTGTTTTCTTTGGTGACGAGGGCGCTGAGCCAGGTGCCCGCTACGATGACCCTTATTTTGACGGCGAGGGCCCGGATCGCAACAGTTGTATTGGCTGCGGTGGCTGTATGGTGGGCTGCCGACACAATGCCAAGAACAGCCTGGACAAGAACTATCTCTATTTTGCTGAAAAGCAGGGGGCTGAGGTCTTCGCCGAAACCAAGGTGGTGGATGTGCGCCCGCTCAACGATGACGGCAGCGACGGCTATGAGATCACCACGGTGTCCAGTACCCGATTTCTGCGCCGCAACCGGCGCCGCTGGAAGGTAAAATCGGTGGTGTTTGCCGCTTCGTCCCTGGGTACCCAGGAGTTGCTGTTCAAGATGCGCGATCGGGGCAGGTTGCCGCATATTTCTCCGCAACTGGGCAAACGGGTGCGCACCAATGCGGAGTCGCTGATCGGCGTGCGCCGTCCCGGCGACCCGCAAATGGACAAGGGCATAGCTATCGGTTCCGGTGTCTATCTGGACGAGCACACGCACATCGAAGCCACGCGTTACTCCCGTGGGTCCGATGCCATGGGCTTGTTGGTTACCGCAATGACCCGCGGACACAGCAGCTGGACACGTATTCCGGTGTGGTTGGGCACCATTGTCAAATTGATTCTGACCCGTCCCCGTGAAGGTCTGCAGATGTTGCTGCCCTTCGGCCTGGCTCGGCAAACCATTATCTTCCTGTGTATGCAGACCCTGGACGGTTATATCGACATGGTTTATCGGCGACAGTGGTGGTGGCCGTTTCGCAAGCAATTGCAAAGCCACGGCCAGCGTATTCCCGCCTACATTCCCGAGGCCAGCGCCTTTGCGCAATTTGCCGCGGAAAAGCTGGGCGGCATGGCGGGCAGTTTGCTCCCCGAGGTGTTATTTAATATTCCTGCGACGGCCCACTGCATGGGCGGGGCATCAATGGGGCGCAACCGTGACGAAGGGGTGATTGACTACCGCAACCAGGTGTTCGGGTACCGAAACATGTATATTTGTGACGGTTCGATGCTGGGGGCAAACCTCGGCGTGAATCCCTCGCTGACGATTACCGCACTCACCGAGCATGCCATGAGTTACATTCCCAACAAGGCTGAGCAGGCCGATGGGCAGGTGAGTGCGAGCCGGGCGGCTGCCTGATAGTGGCAACAGCCCCCTGCTACAGGGGTAGTTGCAGGCTCAGCTGTCCGCCGAGTTCCCTTGGGCCGGCGGCAACCAGGGCAAGCTGGAAGCGCAGCATGGGGGCCAAAGTGTAGCGAATGCCGACGCTGCCAGTATCCTTTTCACGGCTGTGATCGACATAGTTGTAAGCGCCAATCAGAGCGAAGCGGCGACTGAGGTTGACCGCGCCGCTGACGTTGATATCGCGTCGACTTGGCACCTCTGCAAAGCTGGCCCGTGGTGTCAGGTCGGCACTCAGCTGAAGTTCGCCGCCGTCGCGTCGGTAATCGGCAGTGACGCGAAACAGTGATCGCTGTTGGTAGGCGCTGCCGCTCACTCCGCGCATTTTCCGCGTATAAATATCTTCGACAATAAGGCCCAGGCCAACGTGACGAAAGCGGTGGTGGAGTGCCAGGTCGGCATTCAGCTGAAAGTAACTGCTGACGTCGGCGTCGCGGTCGTAAACCCGCTTTTCCTCGTAGTCATCATAGTCAATGCGTCTCTCCAGCAAATTAATGACCTGCGCCTTGGCGCGAATGGCAAACACTGTGTTGCTGAACCGGGGTGTATCAAATTGGTAATTTAGACCGGCGTAACTCTGCACGACAGCGGCAACATTCAGGTGAGACTCCAGGTCACCGGTGCTGAACAGGGCATTGACGACAGCCAGCCGCAGACGATTCTCGTCCTCTGGGTCGTAGTAAAACCGTGCACTGCCGCGCAGTGTTGTGGCGGCGACGTAGTGCACCTGCTCGTTGGCGTCGCTGCTTATGACCATGTTGCCCTCTGCCCGCAGATTGGTGGTTGCGCCGTCCAATTCTTCCAGCGCGTCGATTACCGCTTGCTCGTCGCCTGGAATCAGAATCAGCCCCCGCGAGCGGGCCTCCAGCGCCTCCCCTTCACGCTTGACGTCCAGTGCCTTGTTCAGCAGGTCATCGCCGTCGTCAAAAAAGAAGTTGCCGCTGAGATGAAGCAGCGTTTCGTCGGGAATGGCGGTATAGCGACCGTCGGCGGGGTTGACGATCAAGCGTGAAAGCACGGGGGGCGCAGCCTCAGAGCTGGCGGCGAGAGGGTACAGCGAGCCAGCAGCGCAAAACAGTGCAATAAGGTGGCGAAACAGGGGGCGGCGCTTGTGCAATGGCGGTCTCCGGCGACGATGTTATTGGGGTTTTTGGCCAACGCATACTATACATAGAGGCAGGCGTGAAATACCTTAAGGATGTCGAGCGTATTTTGATTCAATGATAAGCCAGTTCGCCTCGGCTAGGTATTACAGCTTATAACATTGTGCTCGGTCGCCGGTAAACTAATACTCAGTAGCTTTATTTGGTGTCGAAGCTCTACGGTGCGTTGATAATATATAGAGAGGACGTAGTGGAAACGGAATCGATGTGGACGACATTCTGGGGGTCAGATATGCCTCCGCACGGTCATTGCTATTTGTGGAATGACCAGCTGGTGCACCTGCATGTTATCAGTGACGCGCTGATTACGCTGTCCTATATGACGATACCCATCGCTCTGGTGTACCTGGTGTGGAAGCGTGATGATCTGAAATTCAACTACATGTTTATCATGTTCGCCGTGTTTATCTTCGCCTGCGGCGCGACCCATCTCATTAATATCTACAATGTGTGGAATGGTGCTTACTGGCTCAGCGGCGCGGTCAAGGCGATTACTGCCTTTGCCTCGGTGGGTACGGCGATACTCGTTTGGCCGCTGGTGCCCAAGGCACTTGCGCTGCCGAGTAACGCCCAGTTAATTGCAGTGAATGAACGCTTGCAGCAGGAAATGGATGAAAATGCCAGGCGGCAGGCGGAAGTAGAACGGCTGTCTGCAGACCTCAAGGAGCAGGTCGACCAGCGTACGAATGAATTGGCCGAAGCCAGGGTGACCAAAAATCTGTTGGAACGCAGTCATGCCTCGCTGGAGAGTAGTCACAGTGCGCTGGAGGAGTTTGCCCGAGTCAGTAGTGACCAATATGGGGTTGCAGTAAAACCCTTGCTCAGTGCAAGCAGCCGTTTGCAAAGCACCTTGCGCGATGGCGATTTGGCGGCCGCGCAGGAAGCGGGCGCAGCGATTCGCCACGCGGCCGAGGATCTTCAGGCGACCCACGCCGCACTGGAGCAGTACACCAGCGAAACCCGTCTGCTGCCGCCGGAGCCCGTCAACACCGATGCGTGTCTCGACCGGGTTCTGTCAGAGATGGCGTCGACCATTAACGATGCGGGAGCAGTGGTAGAACGAGAGCACTTACCTGATGTGATGATGCCGGTGGCGCACTTGACCAGTCTCTTTCGGGAGCTGCTGGACAATGCCCTGAATTTCCGTGGTGACCAGCCTTTGCGCTTGACCATACAGGCGAAGGCCCTGGACGGTCAGCGTCAAGTTGAATTTACTTTCGCTGACAATGGCCGCGGGATGAGTCCGCGCCAGCGGGGGGATGTCGGGAAATTGCTATACCGCTCCAATTCGCAAGGGCCGGGCATAGGGTTCAGCATCTGCAAACGTATTGCTGAGCTGAATGGCGGTGACATCAGTATTATTGGTGGCGATGATGGCGGCACGATAGTAAAAGTGACGCTGCCAGCTGCGTAGAAAGCAGAGCCCTGAAAATAGCGCTGCCGGGGCAGCGCTATTTGTTATTCTTTAATGCCTGTTGAATTTTTGCCACGGTTTGCGGTTGCTCCGTCCACAGCTCATGGGCCAGTCGTGCGGCGGTTCTGCGACTCAGCAGCAGATGGGCGCGAAAGCGACGGCAGTGGCGGCAGATCAATAAGTGCAGGCGAATTTTCAGCCGTGTTGGCAGGGAGCATTGTCCCTCAAGGTGGTCGGTGGCCAGGTGACTGACTTCTTTGCAGTTCAGCATTCTCCAGTCTCCTGATAGTGGTCGATAACTTCCATCAACTTCACCCGCGCACGGTGCAATAGCACCCTCACATTGGCTTCACTCAAGCCCAGGCTGCTGGCAATGTCGCTCAGGGGCGCCTGTTCCAGATCTCTCAGCATAAATACCGCTTTCTGGTTGTCGGGCAACACCGTAAGCGTGTGCTCGATGCAGTGGCGCAGCTGGTCTTCCTCCAGCATGCGATCGGGCGTGCTCAACTCCCAGCGGCCAGGCGGTGCCTGCCAGTGGCCGCGGTCGTCGAAGCGACTGTCGGTCGACGACTGCTCCAGGCCTTCGATATCGGCGACGCTGGTGTGGCGCTTTTCCTTGCGCAGCCGTGATTTCGCCTCATTGCTGACAATTTGCGTCATCCAGGTTGCCAGACTGGAGCGGCCCTCAAAGCGATGAATGGCCCGATAAATCGAGGCCCAGGATTCCTGTACGACATCTTCGGCAAACACATCGCCGATGATGGCTCGGGCGACAAAAGTGAGCTTTTGATTGTAGCGGGTAATCAGTTGCCGGAACGCCTCGTTGTCGCCGTCGCGCAGGCGAGCAACCAATGCATCGTCCTCTGTGTACTGTGACACGCCGTGTGGCCTTATTTGAAGTAGGGGATGGAGCGTATAGTGTCCCCGATTCAATACGGTCGCGGCAATGGGCAGGGGCAGATTCATCCTATATTGTCGTGTATCAAGAGGCTGGGCGTGCCGTTACACGCGAAACCCAGTAATCCAGACTGACATAGCGCCCGCCTCCGGTGCGCATCAGCGCCAGCAGCATAATGAAGTAGGTGGCGGCGAATTCGATGCCGTTATTCAGCACCACAAATTTGCCGCTGGCAGTCAGCCAGGGGTAATTGCCATATTCCTGCAGCAGGGAGCGGGCCGCGGCCAGTTTGTCGGCCGAGGCCATAACCCGCTCATTGGCAAAGGGCGCTGCGGGGTCTGCAATCGCCTGCCAGCCGAACTCCCAGTGAACGGTGAATGCCGCCACAGCCATAGTGATGGCGAGGGGCACCGCAATCATTCGAGTGGCCAGGCCGGCGAGAAGCAGCAGGGCACCGAGTAATTCCGTTGCTGTTGCCAGCCCGGCCATCAGTGTGGGCAGAGGCAGGCCAAGCCCCCATTCTACGTTGCCGAACCAGGTAACGGTGTCGTCAAAATGGGCGAGTTTGTTGCTTCCCGCCATCCAGAATATCGGCGCGAGATACAGGCGCAGGGCGAGCGCCGGAAGGCCGTCCACCGGGGTCAGAAGTCGCTGGGTATGTACGTAAAGGCGGGAGGTGGCGTGGGTCATGGTGTCCTGTCCGACAGAGAGTGTTGTCAGAAAGACGAATGAGGAGCCTGATTGTTACATATTACAGCCCGCGAGCAGGCGCTATTTGGTGGCAGCCCGCACACACTCCAGAATACCGTAGTCGTATTCTCCACCCAGCATTTCATAGACCGGCTTGAGCCGATCCCCTTCGTTGTGCTCGAAGGCGAATTGAATTTCCTGAATGGCATCGTCGGCGAGTTCGACCACGTCGTCCAGTTCCAGCTCCCCGGACTGAATAGCGGCGGACAAATGACGGTACACGGTGGTGATGGTCAGCTCCCGCTTGTGGGCAATCTCCAGTGGCTTCAGCCCCTGGCACAACAGCGCAACGGATTCCGCTGCGGTGTCGGCTTTAGGCGGAGGCCTGTCGTCGCTATTGGCCAGTATCACCTCAAGAAAGCTGTCCCCGTAGGCCTCCAGCTTGCGGGCACCGATGCCGGAGATGCGGCCCAGCTGATCCAGAGTTTGTGGTTGCAGTTCGGCCATTTCGCCGAGGGTGGCATCGTGGAAAATCACATAGGCGGGAACGCCCTGTTCTTCAGCCAATTGCTTGCGGTGGGCGCGCAGGGCTTCCCACAGACGGCTGTGGCTAATGGCACCGGGGTGGCTGCTGCGCCGAGTGCTGCTGCGGCTGGCCTTGGGCAGTTTGCGCAGCGTAACCTGCTGCTCGCCCCGCAGCACCGGGCGGGATTCTTCGGTAAGTAACACGCTGCCGTGGCCGTCGAGGTCAACCTTGAGCAGCCGCCGGGCAATAAGCTGGCGGTACAGTGCCTTCCACTCATTGCTCGACAATTCTTTGCCGATGCCGAAGGTGGTGATTTTATCGTGGCCAAACTGCTGGACGCGGTCGCTGCTTTTACCGAGCAAAATGTCCACCAGATAGTTCACCCCGAAACGCTGGCCGCTGCGATAGACGCAGGACAGTGCCTTCTGGGCTGCTACCGTGGCATCCCAGGTTTCCGGCGGTGTCAGACAGTTGTCGCAATTGCCGCAGGGCTTGTCCAGAGAGTCGCCAAAATACTGTAACAGCGCCTGGCGACGGCAGGTATTGAGTTCACACAGCCCCAGCATGGCGTCGAGTTTGTGGCGCTCGACCCTTTTATAGGTTTCTTCCGCGGTGGAGCTTTCCTGCATCTGCCGAAGGGTGATGACATCCTGTAAGCCGTAGAGCATCCAGCCATCGGCGGGCAGCCCGTCGCGACCGGCGCGGCCGGTTTCCTGATAGTAGGCCTCAATGCTTTTCGGCAGGTTCAGGTGGGCGACAAAGCGCACATCGGGTTTGTCGATGCCCATGCCAAAGGCAATCGTGGCCACGATAATAATGCCGTCTTCCCGCAGAAAGCGGGACTGATGTTGTTGGCGAATGTCGTTGGACAGCCCGGCGTGGTAGGGCAGGGCATTCAAACCCTTGCTGGCCAGCCAGTGGGCGGTGTCATCGACGCGCTTGCGCGACAGACAGTAGACAATGCCCGATTCGCCTTCGTGCTCGTTGCGAATAAAGCGCAGCAGTTGCTCGCGGGCGTTGCCGTTATTCTCGGCGATGCGGTAGCGGATATTGGGGCGGTCAAAGCCGTTGTTGAATACCCGAGCGTTTTCCAGTGCCAGCCGCTGAATGATTTCCTGCTGGGTGCGGGCGTCGGCGGTGGCGGTCAGCGCAATGCGCGGTACATGGGGAAAGCGCTCGTGGAGGATGGAAAGTTGAATATACTCCGGCCGAAAGTCGTGGCCCCATTGAGAAACACAGTGGGCTTCGTCGATGGCAAACAGGGCAATTTGGCTGTCTTCCAGTAACTCCTGCATTCGCGGCATGGTCAGCCGCTCGGGGGCAACGTAGAGCAGATCCAGTTCGCCCCGGCGCAGCTGTTGCTCCACCGCATTGGCTTCGGCGCCGTTGAGGCTGGAATTCAGGCAGGCGGCGCTGACACCGTTCTGGCGCAGGGCATCGACCTGATCCTGCATCAGCGCGATCAGCGGAGACACCACAATGGCAGTGCCCTCGCGGACCAAGGCGGGAATCTGATAGCACAGGGATTTGCCGCCGCCGGTGGGCATCAGCACCAGGGCGTCGCGCCCGGCGATGACCTCATCGACGATCTCTGCCTGATGATTACGGAAGCTCTCGTAGCCGAACACCTCCCGCAGAAAGCCGAGTGCGCGTTCCCGGGGAGGGAGGTTCGATTGTGGGGTGACGGCGCAGGCGGAGTCTGTCATTACCACATCAGGTCGTCGGGAATCTGATAATCCGCGTAGGGATCGTCCTCATCCACATCGCTGGCAGATTTTTCATTTAGCACCAGTATCACCGAGGCATCGCGCTGCTTGATTTTTTCGGCGATGGCGGCGGGCACCAGCTCGTAGCTTTCCTTGATCTTTACGATCGCGATCAGCCCTTTGACCAACTGGTTCTGTTGAGTGTCAGTCACGTAGACGCGCTTGATTTTTTTGCCGTCGGTAAACTGGTAGGCGATATCGCCCTGTTTACGATCGATACGGTTGACGTCAACCAACTGGATAATCTGGGCGAAAATGGCTTTCTTCTCGGCTTCCGCCTGACGCTGACGGTTGATTTCCCGATCTCTGGCAGCTTTTTCCGCCAGGGCCTTCTGTGCGGCGAGCTTGCCTTCATCAACCTCGGCTTTGCCCTTGTTGGCTTTCTTCGCCTTGCGCTGCTCCTGCTTGATTTTTTTGACCTTTTTCTCGTCGGCCAAACCGGCCTTGAGCAGCTGTTCCTGCAATGATGCCATGGTGCGTTCCGCTGTGCTGTCGTGAAAGGTGGCTATTCTACCGCGTCCGGGCCGTCGCTTATACCGCCAGTCCGGCGCTGTAACCCGATGACCAGGCCCACTGAAAATTAAAGCCCCCCAGCCAGCCGGTAACATCGAGCACTTCACCGATGAAATAAAGCCCCGGCTGGTGTTTCGCTTCCATGGTTTTGGAGCTGATCTGGTCGGTATCCACGCCGCCTCGGGTGACTTCGGCGGTGCGGTAGCCCTCGGTGGCCGAGGGTTTAACCTGCCATTGATGGAGCAGGCCGGCAATTCGTCGCAGTTCACGGTCGCTGAACTCGGCGAGCATTTTTTCAGCGTAATCGGGCCACCACAGTTGCTGTAGCTCCTGCACCAGCCCCTTGGCCAGTTTCTGTCCGAGCACTGTGCGCAGCAGGCTTCTGCCCTGAGCGACCTTGGTGTCCAATAGCCATTCTTCTGCGTTGCTGTGCGGTAGCAGGCCGATGCTCAGGGCGTCTCCGGGGTGCCAGTAGTTGGAGATCTGTAGCATCACCGGGCCGCTCATGCCGCGGTGGGTGAACAACAGGTTTTCGCTGAAACTGCGACCGTTGCAACTGACCTCAACCTCCAGAGCAAGACCGGACAGGCGTTCACACAGGGGCTTGAGCTGGTCGCTGAACATAAAGGGCACCAGTCCTGCCTGAAGCTCAGTCACCGTCAGGCCAAATTGGCGGGCAATGTCGTAGCCGATGCCACTGCCGCCGAGGGTGGGAATGGACAGCGCGCCGGTGGCGATCACCAGTGAATGGCAGCGCAGGGACAGGCTGTGCTGGCCCTGTTGCAGAGCCAGAGCATAGCGAGCTTGCTGATCGTCGCTGTATTTTTCGGAACGCGGTTGAGGGGACAGGGCAGCGACCGATGCCAGCTCGCAGTGGGTGCGAATCTCGACCCCGGCGGCCGCACATTCGTCGAGTAACATATTGAGAATGTCTTTGGCCGAGTTTTGGCAAAACAGCTGGCTGTGGCGGCGTTCCTCGTAGTCGATACCGTAGCGCTCGACCATGCCAATAAAATCCCACTGGGTATAGCGCTTGAGTGCGGCCTTGCAGAAATGGCGGTTGGCGGAAATGAAATTGTCGGCTTCGACGAAGTGGTTGGTAAAGTTGCAGCGCCCGCCGCCGGACATCAAAATTTTCTTGCCGACCTTGTTGGCGCGTTCCAGCACCAGTACGCGGCGGCCCCGTTGGGCGGCGGTAAACGCGCAAAACAGGCCGGAGGCGCCGGCACCGAGAATGATGACGTCGTAGCTGTCGTTGCTGTGGGGCATGGGGGCTCGTGTCGAAGGCGAAGTGCGCAATTATCGCATATTTACCAATGGATCGACCTTCTGAGCCCCGGTGTGACGGTGTTTTATCGGGTCATAAAGGCGATCAGGTGCTTAGCCAGCTCTTCGCCCTTGTCTTCCTGCAAAAAATGCCCGGCATTTTCGATGGTCACATGGGGCTGACCCTTGCAGCCGGGAATCAGCTGCTGCAAGGGTTTTTCGCCCCCGGCAGTGACCGGGTCCTTGTCGCTGAATACGGTCATAAACGGTTTGTTGAATTGCATCAGCGATTGCCAGGCCTGTTGGTTGGCTACCGCGTCGGGGTTGTCGGCGGTGGTGGGTACCAGCATGGGGAATTGCCGGGCGCCGCTCTTGTAGCTTTCGTCGGGGAAGGGCGCGTCGTAGGCGGCGATCACGGCGGGACTTAACTCCGAGACTGTCGCGGAGTTTAAAATTTTCCCGGTGTCGAATACCGGCATTCGCTGGGAGGCTTCCTGCCAGGCTTTAAACCCTTCGCCCATATCCTGCTGGCCTGTGGGCAGAGCGGTGTTGCCCGCCATGACTCGGGCAAATCGCTCGGGCTGAGCGGCCACCAGCCTCAGACCAAGCAGGCCGCCCCAGTCCTGGCAAAACAGGGTGATGTTGTTGAGTTGGAGTTGATCGAGCAGTCCGCGCAGCCAGCCGAGGTGGCGCTCATAGGTGTAGTCACTGCGCTCAGCGGGCTTGTCGGAGCGGCCAAAGCCGATCAGGTCTGGCGCGATCACTCGGAATCCGGCCTTGGCGAGGGGTGGAATCATCTTTCGATAGAGAAAGCTCCACGAGGGTTCACCGTGCAACAGCAGCACAACATCGCCACTTTTTGGGCCTTCGTCCAGATAGTGCATACGCAGCTGGCCCCCTTCGGTGTCATCGACCATCAGGTAGTTGGGCGCAAAGGGGTAGTCTGGCAGATTGGCGAAATAAAGGTCGTCGGTGCGAAGTGCTTTCATGGTTGTTGCCTCTGTTATTAATGTTGAGTGCTGGGGTTGTGGCTGGCACGGGAGCGGGGGATCAGGGCCAGAGTCGCATCCAGCTGTCCTTCCAGCTCGGCGCGACTATGGCCGCACAGCTGGCTAACCATCAGGCCGTTAAAGCAGAGTAGTAGTTGTCGGGCGGTATCGTCGGCGTGTGCCGAAAGTGGTGCAAGTGTTGTTGTAAAAGCGGCTTCCAGCGTTCGCTGGGCGCGATGGAGAATCGCTTTCACATCATTGCTCCTGGCGACCGGGTCGAGGGCCGTGCGTACCAGCAGGCAACTGCTCAATGGTTGCGGTGGCGAGAGTGATAACAGGCTAAGGTCGGCGTTCCGGGGAAATATCGCGCTGCGCATAAACTGCGCGAGTCGATCTGGCGGTGCCTGTGTTGAATCTGTCAGGTAGTGGTGAATGCGGTGGCCAACAATCCGCTCCAGATAATATTCCAGGCTGGTAGTGAACAAGGCCTGTTTCGAGCCGAAGCGGTTGTAGATAGCCGGTGCGCGCAGGTTCAGGCTGCTTTCGAGTTCGCGCATGCCAGTGCTGCTATAGCCCCGTGCCCAAAAGCAGTACATGGCCTGTTCGATGAGCTGGTTGTTGTCGTGATGGCGGGGTCGCGGCATGGTCGACTCTATTTTGTAGTGATCGTTACAAAATAGAGGGCTTTGCTTATGCTGTCAATAAATGGGGTCTGTCCCCGGGGACAGACCCCGGTTATTGCGGGCATTAAAAAAGGGCGCCGAGGCGCCCTTTTGTTCGCTATTGCCGGGTGGCTTAGACGATTTTCTTCATGGCTGTCATGTAGCTGCGCAGCTTGCGGCCAACAACTTCAACCGGGTGGTTGCGGATTTCGGCGTTCACCGCGATCAGCTCCTGGTTGTCTACACCGTTGTCCTTAACGTTCAGGCCTTTGCCGATCACGTCGGTAGAGACTTTGCTCATGAAGTCTTTCAGCAGTGGGCGGCAGGCGTGATCGAACAGGTAGCAGCCGTACTCAGCGGTATCGGAAATAACCACGTTCATTTCGTACAGCTTGCGACGCGCGATGGTGTTGGCGATCAGTGGCGTTTCGTGCAGCGACTCGTAGTAGGCCGACTCGGGCTTCATGCCAGCGGCAACCATGCACTCAAAGGCCAGCTCTACACCGGCTTTACACATGGCAATCAGCAGAATGCCGTGGTCGTAGTATTCCTGCTCGCTGATTTCAACGTCACCGGCAGGCGTTTTTTCAAAGGCTGTTTCAGCAGTCGCTGCGCGCCAGCCGTGCAGGTTCTTGTCGTCGTTGGCCCAGTCTTCCATCATGGTTTTGGAGAAGTGACCGCTGATGATGTCGTCCTGATGCTTTTCGTACAGCGGACGCATAATGTCTTTCAGCTCGTCAGCCAGTTCAAAGGCCTTGATTTTGGCGGGGTTGGACAGGCGGTCCATCATATTGGTGATGCCGCCGTGCTTCAGGCCTTCGGTGACGGTTTCCCAGCCGTATTGAATCAGCTTGGAAGCGTAGCCGGGCTCGATGCCTTCCTCGACCATTTTGTCGAAGCACAGGATGGCGCCGGTTTGCAGCATGCCGCAGAGGATGGTTTGCTCGCCCATCAGGTCGGACTTCACTTCGGCGATGGGGGAGGACTCCAGTACGCCCGCGCGGTCGCCGCCGGTGCCGGAGGCGAGGGCTTTGGCGATGGCCATGCCTTCGCCTTTGGGGTCGTTTTCACGGTGAACAGCGATCAACGTGGGAACACCGAAGCCGCGCTTGTACTCTTCGCGCACTTCGGTGCCGGGGCATTTCGGGCACATCATCACAACGGTGATGTCCTTGCGGATTTGCATGCCTTCTTCAACCAGGTTGAAACCGTGGGCGTAATCCAGGCAGCTGCCTTCTTTCATCAGCGGCATAACCGCGTTAACAACCGAGGTGTGCTGCTTGTCCGGAGTCAGGTTCATTACCACGTCGGCGGTGGGAACCAGTTCTTCGTAGGTGCCAACGGTGAAGCCGTTTTCGGTGGCGTTTTTCCAGCTTTGACGTTTCTGTTCGATGGCTTCAGCGCGCAGAGCGTAGGAAACATCGAGACCGGAGTCGCGCAGGTTCAAGCCCTGGTTCAGGCCCTGTGAACCACAGCCGATGATGACAATTTTTTTGCCTTTCAGATAGTTGCAGCCGTCAGCGAACTCGCTGCGATCCATGAAGCGGCATTTGCCGAGTTCTTCCAGTTGCAGCCGTAGCGGCAGGCTGTTGAAGTAATTCTGAGCCATGAGACTCTCCTGTCATTTTGTTGATGTCGTGTTGAGGTAATGTCGGTGTGGTGGAGAAATTCCCCACGATGGCGCGCACTTTAGCAAGATAGCTCTGTTGCGTAAATTGATATATGGTGGACACTGTGTTGCGTGATTTGGTCTTTTCCGGGAGCGTGGGTTGTGCAGTGGATGAAGCTGTTGGTTGGTGGGAGCGGGTGTCGAGGCGGCGAATGTTAGATCCCTGTGCGGATGGTTCCTGGGCTGGCTTATTTACTGCCTGGGCTCTCGGGGTGTCGCCCCAATGAATACCAAGGAGCTGGAGACCTTTATTCATCTCAGCGAATCATTGCACTTTGGTAGAACCGCCGAGGCGATGCATCTGAGTGTGTCGGCGGTAAGCCGCAGTATTCAGCGTCTGGAGGAGCAGGCGGGCGTAGCGTTGTTTGAGCGTGATCGGCGTCAGGTTCGCCTGACCGCCGCGGGGCGGGAATATTTGCGTTATGCCGAGCAGGCCCTGCTGAACTGGCGTTTACTGACCCAGCGCTTGAATCAACAGGGCGAGGAACTGCAGGGTGAAATCAGTCTGTTTTGCTCGGTGACGGCGTCATACAGTGTGTTGAGTAATGTGCTGGAGGTGTTCCGGCGCCGATATCCGCGTATCGACTTAAAGTTGCATACCGGTGATCAGGCTGATGCGGTGGAGCGTATCGCTGAGGGTGGGGAGGATGTCGGCATCACTGGCAAGCCAATGCAGTTGCCATCGCGGATGGATTATCTCCCGCTGATGCGCACGCCTCTGCACCTGCTGGTGCCAAATATTCCCTGCGCGGTGACCGAGCAAATTGCGGCGGCGGGGGGAGACTTTGATGTGGCTCTGCTAAACCGTCTCCCTTTTATCATGCCTGAGCACGGCACTGCCCGAAGCCTGATTCAGCAGTGGTGTCGCAGTCAGCAGGTGCGGCCTCATATCTATGCCCAGGTGAGTGGCCATGAGGCTATTGTGAGCACCGTTGGTCTGGGGCTGGGTGTGGGAGTCGTGCCCCAATTGGTGCTGGATACTTCCTTTTTGCGGGAGCGGGTGAGAGTCGTGCCATTGCTCCCCGAGTTACCGGTAATGGATATCGGTGTGGTGGTGTTGCGCCAGAGCTTGGCTAACCCGCTGATAAAAGCGTTTTGGGAGTGTGCGCGGTCATCGTACCGTGCGCCTATTTGAACTATGATAGACAGAGTTTGTGCATAACCTCACGTAAATGGAGTGGATTGACAGAACATGGCTGACGATCAGAATACAGATAAGCCCAAGTCGCAGTTTGAAGCGGAGGCGCTGCTTCTTGTTGACGACCACGAAGAAGAGGTGTCGATAAACGGCAAGACAGTGCGCAAGCGAGGTGTGTATCTGCTGCCTAACCTGTTTACGACAGCGGCGTTGTTTTCCGGTTTTTTTGCCATCGTGTCCGGAATGAATGGTCGCTACGAGGCGGCGGCAATGGCGATTTTTGCCTCGATGGTCTTCGACGGCCTGGACGGCCGCGTGGCGCGACTGATGAACGCACAGAGCAAATTCGGTGCGGAATACGACAGTCTCGCTGATATGGTGTCCTTCGGTGTGGCGCCGGCGTTGGTCATTTTTACCTGGGGGGTGGGGGATCTCGGCAAGTTTGGCTGGATGGTCACCTTTATCTACATTGCCTGTGCAGCACTGCGGTTGGCGCGCTTTAATACCCAGATTGATACTGCCGATAAAAATTATTTTACCGGTTTGGCGAGTCCCGCCGCCGCTGCAGTGATCGCCGGGGTGGTTTGGGTTGCCTCTGAAGAGCGCTGGGTGGGTGAGCAGATGCCTACCGAGCTGGCGGTGTTTGCCGGCGTGCTGATTGCAATTGTTGGTATGCTGATGATACTGAATGTGCCGTATCACAGTTTCAAGGGTATCGACCTGCGGGGGCGGGTGCCTTTTGTAGTGATTATTCTGATTGTGCTCGGGTTTGGGGTGGTTGCGCTGGATCCTGCGCGCATTTTGTTGGCGGTGGCGATGCTCTATGCGGTGTCCGGGCCCGTACAGCACTTCTATAAGCGTTTCAGGGCGTCATCCGAGCAGAAGTGAGCGTGTAACAACTCGGCTTGCGGGGCGTCTTTAATCGCAAGATGTCGAAAGCCAGTGGAGGCACGCAATGCTGATCGGGAAAAAGAACGATATTTTATCCAGTGAGATTACCCCGGAAGCGGTTTATCTCAATCGCCGTCAGCTCATAAAAGGGGCGGCGGCGATGGCTGCATATGCCGCTTTGCCCGTGTCGGCGCAGGCGGGGCGAGGTGATATGCTCTTCAAGGTCGCGGTGCCAGATGGTGCCTATTATACCAGTGAGCCGCAAACTCCCTTCGATGATGCCACTTCCTACAACAACTTCTATGAGTTCGGCACCGCCAAAACTGACCCTGCGAAATATGCCCACGCCTTGACCAGTGATCCCTGGTCTATTGAAGTTGGAGGTGCGGTTGCGAAGCCGGGGGTTTATCACCTTGAAGACCTGCTTAAGGGCGTCGATATTGAGGAGCGAATCTACCGGCTGCGCTGTGTTGAAGCATGGTCAATGGTTATTCCGTGGCTTGGCTTTCCACTGTCTGCGTTAATCAAGCGTTTCGAGCCTACCAGCAAAGCGAAATATATTGAGTTCACCACGCTGTATCGCCCCGAAGAGATGAGGGGGCAGCGTTCCGCATTTTCGACGATACGCTGGCCCTACGTCGAAGGTCTGCGTATGGACGAAGCAATGCACCCTCTTACTATAATGAGTGTGGGAATGTACGGTCGCGAGCTGCCCAATCAAAACGGCGCGCCTATCCGTCTTGTTGTTCCGTGGAAGTATGGCTTCAAAAGTATCAAGTCGATAGTTAAGGTCAGATTTACCGAGCGCAAGCCAAAAACAAGCTGGGAGGGAATTGCGCCGGAGGAGTATGGCTTTTATGCCAATGTGAATCCTGAGGTGGATCATCCCCGTTGGAGTCAGCGTTTCGAGCGGCGGCTGCCCAACTCCCTGCTGAAGCCCAATCGTATAAAAACGCAAATGTTCAATGGCTACGAAGATCAGGTTGCCGGTTTATACAAGGGTATGAATCTGCGGCGTAATTATTGATGTGGGGGTTTTGTGGTTGACGCTACTTTATTGCGGGCGGGGTGGGCAAAGCCCTTTTTGTTTTTGCTGTGCAGTCTGCCCTTTGCCTATATCGTCTATGGCGTAATTGCTGACCAGCTTGGCCCCGACCCGGTAAAGACGCTGATCCACATTACGGGTGAGTGGGGGTTGCGCTTCTTTTTAGTGGCCTTTGCGCTGACGCCTTTTCGGCGTTGGTTTGGTCTGGCTGCCTTGCTCCGTTTTCGACGTATGCTCGGCTTGTTCGTCTGGTTCTATGTCAGCGTCCATTTGCTGGTGGTGCTCACCTATCTGTTTGGTTGGGACTGGGAAATAGCCAGGGAAGAGCTGTCTGAACGGCCATATATTATTGCTGGGTTTGCCTCCTGGTTGCTGCTGGTGCCCTTGGGGCTGACGTCGAATAACCGGGCGGTGCGCGCATTAAAGAAGAATTGGCAGCGAGTCCATTACCTGGTTTATCCGGCTATTGGTCTGGCCTGGCTTCATGTTGCCTGGCAAACCCGGTCGAGTTATTTCGACGCGGTTGTCTATGGATTGATCATTCTGGTGCTTTTTTTGCCCCGATTGAAAGTATTTCAAAATAGGCGTTGACTCTCTCTTATTCATCTCTATAATGCGCCTCCTCGCTCGGGGAGACAGGCCGGTGCGGTTGCTGAGGCAGCGGTGCGGTGAGTTGGTGATACGGGTGAGGGAGTTCGGTGTTGCGGTCTTGTAAAAAGACTTTAAAAAAACACCTTGCTCTGGGGGCTGAAGTGTTTATAATACGCCTCCTCGCTAAAGGGCCTGACCTTTTGGCGATATCAAAACCCTGGCGGTTTTGAGTTATTTAACAAGACGAGATTAGATAATTCGTGTGGGTACTTGTTGGTGGATATTGCGACAACAATATTCAGAAACAAGTGACTC
>NZ_JAAWWK010000008.1 GCF_012272835.1 Spongiibacter thalassae
AGATTCGTTTGAGTCTCGGGTTTTTTTATGGGTCTCTGGAAGTGGTATCCACTAGGCTCTGACCTACGGTCATGGCCAAAGCACTCGCTGCGCTCGCGGGCCACACTGTCGCCAGGCTTCTAAACCAATGGCCAAAGCACACACTGCGTGTGCGGGCCACACTAAATGCCCCAGCCGAGTTCGGTTGGGGCATTTTACGTTGTGGAATCCAAATAGTTGGGCAACTGGCTATGCCCAACGGTCATGGCCAAAGCACTCGCTAACGCTCGCGGGCCACGCTGTCGCCAGGCTTTAATTAAAATGGCCACAGCACTCGCTGCGCTCGCGGGCCACACTGCCCCGAGATTCGTTTGAGTCTCGGGTTTTTTTATGGGTCTCTGGAAGTGGTATCCACTAGGCTCTGACCTACGGTCATGGCCAAAGCACTCGCTGCGCTCGCGGGCCACACTGACCCGAGGTTCATCTGAGCCTCGGGTTTTTTTATGGTTCTGCGGTAGCTTCAGCGAGGCGAGACCCACAGCGCTTCGCGGGGCCGGCCCTGACCTACGGAGGTCAGGGCCAATGGCCAAAGCACACACTGCGTGTGCGGACTTTGTTAAGTTCAGACAGGTATGGCTAGCGGAGAGCACGTCACTTGATCAGGATCAACATGCACAAACGCGACCTTTGACTATACTTGTTTGGGCCGAAGGTCGTTCAAATCACTGACGGCGGTGAGTTGAGAATATCTACAACGGCACAACGTGGGGTTGATTTTGGACGTAGACAAGCCGCTTATGGCCCGCCAACCTATCCTGGATGCCAAGGGAGTCACCTTTGCCTATGAGTTGCTTTGTCGCTCTATTCCTATGAGCACAGAGGCGCTGCAGAGCTCTAATGGCAACCTGGCTACAGGTGAGATTTTGCTTGCCGCCTTTCTTGATATTGGCATCGACAATATCACTGGTGGGCTGCCTGCTTTTGTAAACATGACTGAATCCTGGCTGTCTATGCCGCCGGCCGTAAAGCCGGATAAGCTCGTTGTAGAGATTCTTGAATATGTGCCCCCGACAGATGCGAATATCGCAGCCGTGAAGGCGTTGCGTCAGCAGGGCTTTCGCGTTGCACTCGATGATTTCACCGGTGATGAAGTGCAGCGGGGTTGGTTGCCCTATGTCGATATCGTCAAAGTCGATGTCATGGATGTTCAGGCGCATACCAGCAGTGCGGAGCTTGTCAGTAGCAACCGCAATCCTGGGCTGATATGGCTCGCTGAGAAAGTAGAGACAATAGAGGATTACGAAAGACTAAAAGGCGAAGGCTATCAGCTGTTCCAGGGATTCTTCTTTAGTCGCCCAGCGTTGCTTTACGGAGAAAGAAAGCAGGACAGTCAGTATGCGGTTTTAAGACTGATTAATGAGCTGAATAACCCGGACAACACTACCCGGGACATCAGCACAGCAATACAAAGCGACCCCCAGCTGAGCTACCGCATTTTGCAGTTTATTAACTCAGCCAGCGTGAGTAGTGTCAATAAAGTCACCTCCATACATCAGGCCGTAACGATGGCCGGCGTTAAACGCATACTGGGCTGGGCAAATATGCTCGCGCTGGGGCGGTTGGACAATAAGCCTCGGGCGCTATTGGAGCAGGCCCTGTCGCGAGCCTACATCTGCCAGATGCTCGCAAAACACCTACCGTCTACCGATGACCAAACGGCTTATACAGTAGGGATGTTTTCCCTGCTGAATGCCTTCGTGGACGAGCCTATGGCAGAGGTCTGTGACAGGCTTCAGCTATCGGACGCGATGAGTGACGCGCTTCTCAGGGGTGATGGTATTTACGGGGAGATTCTCAAGGTCGCCACTTTGATGAGCGAGGGGCGACTGGAGAATATACGCAATGTTCCGAGGGGCATTGACCCCGGTATATTTGCCGAGGTTCAGCAAAGCGCATTTCTTGAAGTGGGGAATCAGCTGCGGTTGTGCGGGATAGCGTAAAGGCCCGTTAATCTTTCGGGGGCTGCCTGGACATTAATGCGCAAATAATGAAGGGTGGAAATCCACAGGGCCTACGGACACAGTTTATCCGCTGTGGTCGTGAGGCCCTGTGTGATTCAAGCCGATTCAGTCCGGCAGCGACGAGCGTCATCTCACCCAACAATCATCTCGACCAAAGTGATGTAGAGGGGGATGCCGACGATCACGTTAAAGGGGAAAGTCACGCCTAGGGACGCGGTGATCGATAAACCGTGATCGGCATTTGGCAGGGCGGCCCGCATCGCCGCGGGCACGGCGATATAGGACGCGCTGGCTCCGAGCACTGCGAGTAAGATCAGGCCACCCGGTGACAGGGCGATGGCATGGCCGATGGCTGCTCCAAGGAGTGCGCCGATCAGGGGCATGGCAACCGCGAAGGTGATAAGAAAGCTAATACTGTCTTTAAGGCCTTTCAGACGATCAGCAGCCACCATGCCCATTTCGAGGAGGAACAGTGCAAGTATCGCCGGGAACAGGTCAATAAACAGGGGGGTGATACGGCTCATCTGCTCCGCGCACAGGTAGCCAATAAGCAAGCCCCCGGTCATCAACACCATGCCCTGGTTGAGAAAGATTTCATGTAAAACATGGCTGCGGTTCGAGCCTTCGGTCTGGTTTTTGGCCAGCGCAAGGCCGATAGCAATCGCAGGCATTTCCAGTAGTACTACAAACAGCGGAAAGTAAGCCTCGTAGGCGATCTGGCGGTTGTCGAGCACAGCCACCGCTACCGCGTATGTGCCGACACTGACCGAGCCGTAGTGCGCTGCCAGCGATGCTGCGTCTATACGCTTCAGGCGGCCGATGACAAAAGCGAAGAAAAAAGCAATAACGGGGAGTATCACGCCCAGGCTAAGCACCCAGAGAGATTGGGAAAGTATGTTCGCCGAAGCGTGTCTGGAAAGAGCGACCCCGCCTTTGAGGCCGATCGCAAGCATAAGCATGATGGTCAGGCTTTTGTACAGGGACTCCGGTATGGCAAAGGGTGACTTTAGCAGGCGAGACACGACCCCCAGTAAAAAGAAGGCGACGACTATATCAATGGTCATTTTGCGTCACCTTTCAGGGCGTTACCGGCAATGAGTGTCGGGCGAGAAAAACGGCCAGACTGATGCAGGTACTGCACGGTATTCATCAGCAGCAACAGCGCGCCGACCAAGGCCGCCGCAAATCCGTCGTGTTCGGCGGTATTAAGCCAGAGCCCCAACAGTATCAGCCCTCCACCAACGAAAAGGCCAAAGGCAAGTTGATGCAGCAAGGCTGATGGGGAGTTTGATGAGTGCATGGAAACGTCTCCTTGTAGGTTGTGCGTGCATCTTGCGCCAAGTATTGAATAGACAAAAATAGATAATGATGTGATATTGCATAGATAAATATCTATTTAATGCTGCGATGACGCCAATGCCTATGCCGAACTTGATCCAAAAACTATCTCGCGGGGCAACTCTTCGGCAGCTGGAAATACTGGCGGTGGTATACCGCCTGGGGAGCATCAAAGCGGCGTCTGAGGCGCTACATCTGACCCAGCCAACAGTGTCGATGCAGCTGAAAAAACTGGGCGATGCCTCCGGTATGCCCCTGTATCAAATAATGGGGCGCAAGCTGGTGTTTACCGATTCGGGGCGTGAAATTGCGCTGTCGGCGACGCGTATATTTGGCGAATTAAGCGCTTTGGACATGAGGTTGTCCGAATTTAGGGGGCTGAGAGCCGGAGCGCTCAGGCTTTCGGTAGTGACCACCTCGAAATACTTTATCCCCCATATGCTTGGGCCTTTTTGTGAGCGCTATCCGGGTATTGATATTCAGCTGAATGTGGGAAATCGTCAGCAAATTATTGACCGCCTGGAAGCGGGAGATGAAGATTTTTATGTGTTTAGCCATCCCCCTGAAAATATCGATACGGTATCGACGCGCTTCCTCGTGAACCCACTGGTGGTGATTGCGCCTGAATCACATCCGTTGGCGGGAGAGCGGTCGGTGTCCTTGGTCCAGCTTGCCAGGGAGCCTTTCTTGATGCGGGAGCCCGGTTCCGGCACCCGCTATGCCATAGAACAATTTCTGCACAGGCATGACCTCAGGCTGAATGTCAAAATGACCATCCAAAGCAACGAGGCGATCAAGCACGCGGTGATGTCCGGCCTCGGTGTCTCTATCCTTTCGGCGCATACCCTGACCTTCGGTGGCAACGCCGGGCTGGTAGAGCTGCAGGTTGAAAAAATGCCCATAACAACGTCGTGGCACATGGTGTGGCCAAAGAGCAAAACGCTGTCGCCGATTGCTGACCGATTTCTGCAGTATGTTCACAATGAGGGCCGTCGCCTGATCGAGGGAGAGTTCAAAAGAGTGGGATTTGAGACCAGAGAGCTTTAATGCCCCTTCGGCAAATCCTGGCTATCGGCTGAAGCAACAGCGGGGGCGCTATTGGCTGGTGGTGTTTTTCTGAATGGCACCCACAGCTGAGACAACCAGTTGCTCGGGAGATTGTCGTCTGCGATACCCAACTGTTCGGGGCCAGAGCGCTCCGTGTCCCGGTAGCGAGTGCCGAACACCACGTCCCAAATGAGCAGATTGCTGCCGTAATTATGGTTTGCCTCGGAAATCCTGAGTGAGTGATGCCAGCGGTGCATTTCGCCAACACTGAACACCCAGCTCAGTGGGCCAAGTTTGAAGTTGATATTGGCATGTTGGAACAGGCCCAGCACCGAGTTTGCCAATCCTATCAGGGCTAACACCTCTGCACCTGCCCCGGCCAGCGCCAGCGGCACCGCATTGAACACGCCGCGAAACACCACTTCGCCGAAATGTGCGCGGGTGGCATTTAGCCAGTACAGCCGTCTGGGGTTGTGGTGAATGGCGTGGAAGCGCCATAGCAGAGGGACTTCGTGCAGCCAGCGGTGGGGCCAGTAATCGAAGAACTCCACGACAACGCAGGCCAGCAAAAACTGAGCGAGAAGTGGCCAGTCTGAGGGCCACAGGCCGGCGCCAATGGACTCAGCCAACATCGCGCCGAGTACGACAACCCCTGCGGCGACGGCCGGCTGGATCAGTGCATTGATACCGAAATAACAGGGGAGATACAGCACATCGGCTCCCAGATCACCCTGAGAGTGATTCCACTCCTTTTTGTAGGGCAGTGCGCGCTCCAAAACCAGTACCAGCACCAGGCTCACAAAGGTGCCAACCCCGACTACGAGGCTCGGCGGGTAGTCGTTAGCAATGGCCCATACGCCCCCGCCGAGAAGGGCGACAAGCGTTGCCGGAAAGACGAGCCAGGAAGCTACCGCCATCGCCCTCGATGCGTCTTCACTTTGGCTGTCGGAGGTTTGCGCGTGGCTCATGGCACTCCAGCTCGTGTTACCAGGGTTTAATACTGGTGGATTAATGATGACTACTTTACTACAAAGGCCGAAAAGGGGGTGTCGCGGCCCTCGCAGACATTGGCGTGGGATTAAGCTAGAATTCTGTGTATGAAAAACATTCTCTACAGCTTGTTGATGCTTATGGCCATCATGCCCGCGCTGGCGTGCGGGTCTTTTGACTGTGAGAATGTGCTGCCCGTGGCGACCGAGCTGCCCTGCCATGAACAGCCTGCGCAGCCGCATGGCCCCAGTGGGCCAATGCTGTTCAAAGACTGCACTAACCTGGATTTGAATTACTATCAGGCCGACAAGCCCATCCAGGAGCCGGTGTTAAAACTGATCAACTACTACGTCATTTTTGATGTTGCCGAGAGTGACTTTCTTGCCGGATTGCTTCCCGTCCATAGCGCCCGCGCTCCCCCCGATAATTTATATGCCCCTCCATCCGCACTGTACCTGAGTACCCTTCGTATTCGCATCTAGGCAATTCTGTCGTTGAAAGGCTATTCCCTCTCAATACAGGACATTGCTATGCGCGTGCTATTTCTAGTTGTTGTAATTTTTTTAAGTGCTCCCGCCTCTCTGGCCGAGGAGATTTATGTCTGCCCGATGCACCCCCATATCCACGGTGAGCAAGGGGAGACCTGCCCCGTCTGTGGAATGACGCTGGTGCCACAGGCGGCTCAGCCACCGGCGAAGCCCGCCAAGGCCAACGCGACGGGCCAGTCCGCGGTGCAAATTTCGCCTGATTTTATGCAAGCACTGGGTGTGAGAACGGCGAAGGTCGAGGAGCGTCTGTTGACCCAGCGTGTGCAGGCCTTTGGCGAAGTCGTGCCCAGCAGCCGCAATGCGCTGGCGCTAAGCATGCGCAGCGAAGGCTGGATCACCGATCTTCGCGCCAATGCCGTGGGTGATACGGTAAGCAAAGGCGACCTGTTGTTTACCTATTACAGCCCGGAGATTATCGCCGCCCAGGTCGATTACCTGACAGTAGCGGCGACAGAATCCCGGCAGGAAAGGGCCGAGCAGCGCCTGCGACTGTACGGCATGGAAGACAAGGCCATTGCCGAGTTCAAGGCTCGCGGAAAGGTCATCGAGCAAATGCCCTTTTACGCACCCTTCGATGGCACTGTCACAGAATTGCCCGTGCGCAAGGGGGACTACCTGCAAGCGGGAGAACTTGTACTCGGGTTGCAGAATTTCAGTCAGGTCTGGGTAAACGCTGCGATAGCCCTGCGAGACTTGCCCTTGATTGAGATAGGCCAGCATGCCGAAGTGAGAAACCCGGCAACGGGGCGTCGCTATAACAGCACCGTCGAGTTTATCCACCATGTGGCTGATCCGGTAAGTCGTACCGGCATCGTGAGATTGGCGCTGCCCCACGATATGGGAGACCCCAAGCCCGGCATCTATGTCGATGTGGAGTTTCAGGTGAATCCGGGAGCGCGATTGGCAGTGCCCAGCGAGGCTCTGTTATATGACCGACAGGGTGCCTACGTTTTTCTGGCACTGGATGAGGGCCGTTTTCAGGCCCGGCAAGTAGAAACCGGGGTGAGCTCAGAGGGGTACACCGAGATTCTTGCCGGTCTGCAACAGGGGCAGCGCATCGTCACCGCCGGCCAGTTCCTGATCGACGCCGAAAGCCGCCTGCGTTCTGGCATGTCACGTATGGAACATATGGGTCACGGCGATGAAGCCGCTGGGTCATCTCCCGGCAACAGCATGGAGGCTCACCATGCTCACTGAAGGTCGCGACCCGCAGAAGGGGCTGGTCGCCGGTATTATTGGCTGGTCGGTGAACAATCGTTTTCTGGTATTGCTCGCGGCTCTGTTCATTCTTGTTGCCGGCTCGGTGTCACTGAACAACATTCCGCTGGATGCGATACCGGATCTTTCCGACACCCAGGTGATTGTTCGTACCGAATGGCCGGGGCAGGCGCCGCAGGTTATTGAAGACCAGGTGACCTATCCGCTGGCCAGTCAGATGCTGGGGCTGCCCAAAATCAAAAGTGTTCGCGGGGTGTCCATGTTTGGCACCTCTTTCCTCTATGTCGTATTTCAGGACGATGTGGACGTGTACTGGGCAAGAAGTCGAGTGCTGGAGTCCCTGACCCAGACGGCGTCCTCGTTGCCTGCGGGGGCGAGAACCAGTCTTGGGCCTGACGCCACCGGCGTGGGCTGGGTGTTTCAATACGCCCTCTATGACAACAGCGGTGGCCACGATTTGCAGCAACTGCGCTCCCTGCAGGACTGGTTTGTGCGCTATGAGTTGCTCTCGGTGGGCGGTGTCTCCGAGGTCGCCAGTGTGGGCGGCTATGTAAAGGAATATCAGGTACTGGTCGACCCCAAAAAATTGCGCGCCTTTGACCTCTCCCTGACGGAGGTGATTAACGCCGTACGGGGGGCTAACGGCGAAACCGGTGGGCGCACATTGGAAATGGGCGAGACCGAGTACCTGATCCGCTCCCTCGGCTATCTGCAAACCCCGCGGGATCTAGAGCAAGCGGTGATTCGCGCCAGCAATGGCGTACCAGTGCAGATTCGCGATATCGCCCGGGTTGTGGAAGGCCCGGCCCTGCGCCGGGGAATTACTGAGCTCAATGGCCGGGGCGAGGTGGTGGGAGGCATTGTAGTGATGCGCTCCGGGGCCAACGCCTTGCAGGTGATTGAGCAGGTGAAGGACCGACTGAAAGCAGTGCAGCAGGGGCTCCCCGCCGGTGTGGAGCTGGACGTGGTGTACGACCGCAGTCAGCTGATCTCACAGTCGGTGGATTACCTCAAGACCAAGCTGATCGAAGAGTGTCTGGTAGTAGTGCTAATCAGTTTTGTGTTTCTGCTCCATGCACGCAGTGCACTGGTTGCGGTGATCACCCTGCCACTGGGGGTACTGGCCGCCTTCGTAGTGATGCGTGCCCAGGGCCTCAGCGCCAATATCATGTCCCTTGGCGGCATCGCGATTGCCATCGGTGCCATGGTGGACGCGGCCATCGTGATGGTGGAAAACGCCCATCGCAAGCTGGCCAGTCTGCCCACGGAGGCCAGCACCACCGAGAAAAATCAGGCCCTGATCACCGCGGCGAAAGAGGTGGGGCCAGGGCTGTTTTTCAGTTTGCTGATTATTACCGTGTCGTTTTTCCCGGTCTTTGCGCTGACCGGACAGTCCGCTCGGTTGTTCGCCCCGCTGGCGTTTACCAAGACCTATGCCATGGCGGCGGCGAGTGTGCTGTCGGTGACTCTGGTGCCGGTGCTGATGCTGTTTCTCGTTCGAGGGCGGATACGCGATGAAGACAGCAATCCGGTGAATCGCTTTTTTGTCGCGCTTTACCGCCCGAGTCTGAACGCGGCGATCAAATATAAAAAGCTCACTCTCGGGCTGTGCCTCGCGGCACTGGTCAGCACCGCTATCCCGATCAAACAACTGGGCTCGGAATTTATGCCCCCCCTGTATGAGGGCGGTATTTTGTATATGCCGATGACCCTGCCAGGTGTGTCGGTGACCAAAGCTCGGGAAATTCTACAGGTCACCAATCGACAGTTAATGGCCATTCCGGAAGTGGTTCACGCCTTTGGCAAGGCGGGACGCTCCGACTCCGCGACTGATCCCGCACCGCTGTTGATGATAGAAACCTGGGTGGAATTGAAACCCCGAAGTGCGTGGCGACCAGGCATGACCCCGGAAAAGCTCATTCGGGAAATGGATGGCGCAGTGGGCTTGCCCGGTATGATGAACAGCTGGAACTACCCGATAAAAACCCGCTTGGAAATGCTCACCACCGGTATCAGAACGCCGGTTGGCATCAAGGTGTCGGGCCCTGATCTGGAAGGCATTGATGCCATTTCAAAACAGGTGGAGGCCATTGCCCGCGAGGTGCCCGGCACCCGCAGTGCTATTGCCGATCGTGTGCAGGGGGCGAGATACATTGAAATTCAGCCGGATCGACGGGCACTGGCGCGCTACGGCATCTCACTGCAGCATTTCCAGACGGTTATCCAAACAGCGCTGGGTGGCATGGAGCTGGACCAAGCGATAGAAGGGCGCGAACGCTACCCGATTATGGTTCGCTATGACCGTCCGTATCGCGAACATATCGAAGACCTGAACGATATACTGGTATCCGGCGCCAATGGTATACAAATTCCACTGGCTGACATCGCCAGCATTGCCGTTGCCAATGGGCCGGCGATGATTCGATCCGAAGATGCCAGATTAAACGGCTTTGTTTTCGTCGATATCGAAGGCCGGGATTTAGGCGGCTACATTACGGCGTTAAACGATCACCTGAGCGACATCGACCTGCCCCCCGGCTACTCACTTAAGCTGTCTGGCCAGTTCGAGCAAATGCAAACCGCCAAAAAGCGCCTGAGAATTACCGTTCCCGCCACGCTGCTGATTATTGTGGTATTGCTCTACCTGTATTTTGGCCAGTGGGACAGAACGATGATGATTTTGCTGTCGGTGCCCTTTGGTCTGATCGGCGGCTTCTGGTGGCTGTGGCTGGCCGATTATCAATTATCAGTCGCCGTGGCCGTCGGGTTTATCGCGCTGGCAGGGGTAGCGGTAGAAACCGCTCTGGTCATGCTGTTGTTTATCGACCAGCAAATGCGGGAGCATCCTCCGGCAAGATACAGCGAATTTGTCGACAACGTGAAACAGGGAGCAGTAATGCGCCTGCGGCCAAAGTTAATGACGGTTAGCACCATAGTGCTCGGTCTCACGCCCATTTTTATGACAGAAGGCCCCGGCTCGGAAATTATGCGGCGCATTGCACTGCCCATGTTGGGTGGAATGTTGTCGACGACTGTGCTGACGCTGATACTGATGCCGCTGGTATATATTTTGTATTTTGGTCGATCGTTGAAAGTGGACTAACACCTTGGGCGGAAAGGGCGGTATGAGTTCTGGTTGGCGATGACGGATCTCATGCGGTGATTGTCGCTATGGCGATGCCCATCCCTGCTGCGCAGTGGCTCCTGGGGAAAGGCCTGGTCTTCGATAGAAAGAAGTGACAGCTTTCCTTTGGCCTTAGTTGCCTTGTGAGTACTTTATATTGTTGTATTATTTTACAACTTATTGGGTATAATGCGGCGTTTGTTCTATTATTATGAAACATGACTGACTCGCTGCCTGAGCTGGGCAAGCGCTTAAGCGCGGCCCGCAAAGATCGATTTCCAAAAGATGGCGTACGCGGTTTTGCGCCGCGTATTGGCGTAAGTGTGTCTACACTCGTCAAAATGGAGCAGGGCAAGCTGTCGGTGTCGCTTGCCAACTACTTTGAGGCCGCCAGAGTGCTGGGCCTGGAAGACCAGTTCAACCTGTTATTTGTCTTGCCGACGTCCTTATTCGATGATTGAGAAAGCCCGCTACGCGCTGCATATCGACCTTCCCGGCACTGGGCGAACTCAGGCTGCTGATGTGGTGATTGTGGAAGATCGGGGGCACGTTAACCAGGTCGGCTTTCGATATCGCCAGGACTACCTGGAGATGCCGGGTGCTATCGCTATCGACCCTGTTTCCCTGCCGTTGTCACCCAAAGAGCGGGCCATAGAATGTCGCGGCGGCCTGCCTGCGTTCCTCGACGATTATTTACCCGATGCCTGGGGGCGCCGCGTATTAAGTTACGCCGTGCTTAAGCAGACTGGCGAAAGGATAAACGTCAATAGCGCAATCGCGTGCTTAAACGCCTTGCGCCGTAGTCGAATAGGCGCGCTGGAGCTCACCCCTCCAAGTGAGCGGCCTGAATACCAATTCGGCATAGCGTGGGAAGAGCTCGCTCTGGCAGAAAACATCGCCCACCAAATTGATACATTGCCATTTGAAGAAATCCCGCGCGAATCGCTCGATTTAATATATCTGGCCAACGAAGGGTCTGGGGTTGGCGGCGCACGCCCAAAATCACTGGTATATCGTGGCGACGAGGCCTTTCTTGCAAAATTCAACCGACTGGAAAGTGATCAATTCAACGTTGCTCGGGTCGAACTCGCTTGTCTTAAAATGGCAAAAGCCGCTGGCCTCAATGTCTATGGCGGCGAACTGGTTGAGGATATAACAGGGCGCGATGTGCTGTTACTGCAACGCTTTGATATTTTCGAGTCACATCGGCGCCACCTGATTTCCATCAATGGTTTGCGTAAAGACGCTTACCAGCGGGACGATGCCGGTGTGTTTCGCTACGACGACATCCACAGGTTGCTGCAATCCCACAGCACCAATTATCGTGCGGATGCCGAGCAGTTATTGCGGCAAATGCTGTTCAATCGTGCGATCAATAATACCGACGACCACGAGCGAAATTTTTCAATGATCAATGACGGCAGCGGGTATCGCTTATCACCCGCCTACGATTTGGTGCCCAGCCTCACCACAGGGACGTATCACGTTGCTGGCTATCAGTACTCCCCTTTTCCGCCAAAGCCGAGCGAGATAGTCAATCAGGGAAAAGTGTTCGGCCTGGACAAGACCACGGTTAAAAATATCGCTGAACAGATAATAAATGCCATTGGGCGGTGGGACGAATTTGCGACTGAGTGCAAGATCAGCGATACGGATCACGCTGCTATTCAAAACCTGCTTCATAAAATGGCTTGATGCCTAGGTTTGGTGGTGATGCGTCTTTTGCCACCAACTGAGCCTACTGTGATGGTGGCACTTACCGATAATGTGTAGGTGCCTGCCAGTTAGTATCTGCGAGGAGTGGGTATAAGCTAGCTCCCCGGATACTTATCCCAGGTCTCCGATGAGTGCGGATTCAGCTCAAGCAAGTCAATGGCAACGTCCTCAACCGTACTGCGGAGATCTCGAAGCCACCGGACATGCCTATTTCCTCTAGGCGAATTGCCGAATGAAAAATAGCATAATAAAAACAATCTGTTACAGATCGTGCTGTGGGTGGCGGCAGCGTGCTGTCCGGTATGTCGTTGTCTATAAGGAAGGTCGGTATTTTTTTAAAATGCCGGAACTGACCTCATTGTCGGAAGTATTCACTAGTTCTTGATGCTCACCAGTGGTGATCTACACTTGATTTCTTTACTTATTGCGCTATGTAAAGACTGTGTTATCTTTACAATGGGTGAAATGTAAGGGGGATCGTGGCATGCCAAAAGTCAGCGCCAAAGGGCAAATTACTCTGCCCGCAAGTCAAAGAGAAGCTATCGGTGTGAGGCCTGGCGATGAAATCGAAACGTTCGTCGTAGATGATCAGATCAATATCGTTAAGAAGGTTACTGGTGCCGCAAAGGGGATGTTGAAAAACGTCAAAGTGAAGGCTTCGATAAGTGATGAGCAATCAAAGGAGTCCGCCCTGTCGTGATCGCCATTGATACCAATGTGTTGTTGCGGTATTTGCTCGAAGATGATCCTGTTCAATCGACCAAAGCAGCCAAATTGATTGGTGGTAGTCGTACAGTACTGGTCACCGATGTGGTTTTAATTGAAACGATTTGGACGCTGAAAGGTAGGAAATATCAACTGGATAAGCCGGAGTTGGTCAACGTAATCAAAGCGCTCTTTCAAGAGCCAAATATTCGATTTGAAGATGGGCAGGCTACTTGGGTCGCGCTCGATCAGTATCGTAAATCTAATGGGGCAGACTTTGCGGATGCGCTTATCGTGAACAAAGCAAAGTTGATCGCCAGTGAGCCAGGCGAAACATTCGAAGGCTCTTATACCTTCGATAAAGCTGCACAGAAATTGCCAGAAGCAAAAGAGCCTAAATAGGCGGAAAGCTTTCGCACCGGCACCCTATTATAAGGCGTGCCGGTGTCAGCAATTGCTTTGGCCGGCATATCGTTTATATTGGCTTCTCTGGCTATGTTTAAGAGATCGCCTACTTGGCATTCAAATAGCAGGCACAGCTTTTCAATGGCTTCAAGATCTACTTTCTGGGCCGTCTCTTTATATAGAAGCGTAATCGTGGCACGGCTTAAGCCTGTTTCTCTGGCGACGTCGGCAATACGCAGCTTGTGCTCACCCATTATGCGGGCGAGATGGCAGCGGATCATGGCTGTGTCCCCGTAAGACTGGTTTTTATTTAGCGCTAGAGCTTACCATGAATTTTCTATCTGACTAGCATTATGAGAGATGAGGTTGAATTATGGCGTTCTAACTGGGAGGTCTGGCTGGGGTGCCTTAATGGGCGGCAGACAGTGAGGTAGTCCGCCTAGCGTAACAGTGAATCGAGTTTGTTAATTACAGTTGGTTTCTTCTTGTGGCCAAGTTCCGTTAGCTAGCTAACTATGCCGATTTCCTCTAATCGAATTGCCATTGCCTCCACTGAAACGTTGAACTGGTGAGCCAGTGAGATGAAACGTTCACCGTTGTAATACTCTGAGCTTGCCAGTAGGCGAGATAAGTCGCGAACGCTTTTAATTTTTGTGGCTGCCTGTGGGGAGTTGAGGGCAAAAGCAGTTTCTGGTGTGAGCTTAAACTTTTCGCAAAGGAAGCGCGCTCTAAATTGTCTTTTCATCAGCTTTGTTGGCATCAGGAAAAATGTCGCGAATTTGTCGGCTTCCCATTCGCGGCCTGACCGCTTGGAGGCGCCGTCAATTGCGCGATCTCGATGAAGGCCGTGTTCTTGGTGTAAAACCGCGTGTGCTAGCTCATGCGCGGCTGTGAAGTTTTGTATGTGAGAGGGAAACTCCTCAGAAATGTACGTTTTCTTTTCGTCATTATCGATATATCCGGCGACCTTATGGCGATTGGCCCCTGAGCCAAAGTGGCCTAGAGATCCTTGTTTCTCGAATTCATATCCAAGGCCCCGCAGCACGATAGCGGGGTTAAGCAATTTAGTTGGATCTTCGGGGGGCGCCCCTTCATATAGCGGGTATCGAAGCTTCCATATAGCTTTGAGTATATTTTGGGCGATCTTCTCAATTTGTTCCTCAGAATAGCGGCGTTGCTTTTTAGGCATTGCGGCATTGAGGGCGGCAAGCTGATAAGTATTTTCTGTGGCGGAGGCTAGGGCCACGAAATTACCGTCTCCGTCCAAGTGGGCGTATGGATTCTGGAGCTGTATGCGGCTTTCCCGTACCGACGGGGACTTATTTGGTAATACTTCAGGTGTAGGTTCCGGCGTTTTGGTTTTCTTTTGGCTCCGATGTTTCGTTGATGAGGTGGAGTATTCGAATCCATGCTCACCCTCGTAAGCATAGGGGTTCTGCAGCAGAAGTCTGCTTTCCTTCAGACGTTTCGACATTATGATGAACCTCCTATGCTATATAGTGCCTTTAAATCAAAGGGTTGCGGCATTCTTAACAGGGATCGTCACTGGGGAGCGGTATCATCTTTAGTGACAAAATGAACATCTCTAGTGACAATTCCCGGCAAACTCAATCTACCAACTCAACGCCCCACCCGTCTGATACTCAATAACCCGCGTCTCAAAGAAGTTTTTCTCCTTACGCAAATCCATAATCTCGCTCATCCATGGGAAGGGGTTTTGTGCGCCGGGGAATTGCTCTTTCAGGCCGAGCTGGTTCAGGCGACGGTTGGCGATGAAGTGGAGGTATTCTTCCATCATTGCCGCGTTCATGCCGAGTACGCCGCGGGGCATGGAGTCTTTGGCGTATTCGATTTCCAGTTGGCAGCCTTCGACGATCATCTGGCTGACTTCCTGCTGGAATTTTTCGCTCCACAGGTGGGGGTTTTCCAGTTTGATCTGGTTGATCATGTCGATGCCGAAGTTGAGGTGCATGGACTCGTCGCGCAGGATGTACTGGAACTGTTCGGCCACGCCGGTCATCTTGTTGCGGCGGCCCATGGACAGGATCTGGGTGAAGCCGCAGTAGAAGAAGATGCCTTCGGTTACGCCGTAGAAGCCAATCAGGTTACGCAGCAATTCCTGGTCGGCTTCGGGGGTGCCGGTTTTGAAGTTGGGGTCGCCCAGTGCCTGGGTGTGTTTCAGGCTCCATGCGGCCTTTTTGGCGATGGAGGGCAGTTCGCGGTACATGTTGAACACTTCGGCTTCGTCCATGCCCAGTGACTCTACACAGTATTGGTAGGCGTGGGTGTGGATGGCTTCTTCAAAAGCCTGGCGCAGCAGGTATTGGCGACATTCGGGGTTGGTGATGTGGCGGTATACCGCCAGTACCAGGTTGTTGGCGACCAGCGAGTCGGCGGTGGAGAAATAACCCAGTGAGCGCATGACGATACGGCGCTCGTCTTCGGTCAGGCCTTCCGGATTTTTCCAGCAGGCGATGTCGGCGGTCATGTTGACCTCTTGGGGCATCCAGTGGTTGGCGCAGCCGTCGAGGTATTTCTGCCAAGCCCAGTCGTATTTGAAGGGCACCAGTTGGTTGAGGTCGAGGTGGCAGTTGATGATGCGCTTGTCTTCGACGCGCAAACGGGCGGCGCCCATTTCCAGCTCTTCAAGGCCGGCGGCAACGTCGAGGTTGTCCAGGGCTTCGCTGGCTTTTTCTACCACTGAGCTGGCCGTGCTCTCGCTCGCGGGGGGCGTCTGGCTGGCTACCGCGGGGCGGGGTGCTGGCGCAGGCTCGCGAACTTCGTTTGCCGGGGCTGCGGGCTTTTTGGGTTTCGCGGAGGGGGTGTCTTCTTGATCGAAATCGTCCCAGCTCAACATGTTGTACTCACCTCAATTTTCTGTGCGTTATGGCTATGCGGTATGTCTGTATGGCGGTGCAAAATGGCGCCCGCGAGCGAGCGCCGCGGGCCGTTTACTGGCAGGCCTCGCAATCGGGATCGTCCAGTGAACAGGCCTGTGGCACGGGGGCCGCCTGGGGCTCGGCAGCGGGTGCGCTGGACGAGACCTTGTTCATGGAGCCCTGGTTTACCGTGGACTTTTCGGTAGAGCTGGCGGCCAGTGCGCGGAGGTAGTAGGTGGTTTTCAGGCCACGGTACCACGCCATGCGGTAGGTAATGTCCAGCTTCTTGCCCGAGGCGCCAGCGATGTACAGGTTTAGCGACTGGGCTTGATCCAGCCATTTCTGACGGCGGCTGGCCGAGTCCACCAACCAGCGTGGCTCAACTTCAAAGGCGGTGGCGTACAGGGCCTTGAGGTCGTCGGGAATGCGGTCGATTTTCTGCACCGAGCCCTCGTAGTATTTCAGGTCGTTAACCATTACCGCGTCCCACAGGCCACGGGCTTTCAGGTCGCGCACCAGGTAGGGGTTAACCACGGTGAATTCGCCGGAGAGGTTCGATTTCACATACAGGTTCTGGTAGGTCGGCTCGATGGACTGCGACACGCCGGTGATATTGGCAATGGTCGCCGTCGGCGCAATCGCCATGACGTTGGAGTTGCGCATGCCCTGGGTTTTCACGGTTTCGCGCAGGCTGTCCCAGTCCAGAGTGCTGCTTTGGTCGACTTCGATGTAGTCGGCACCACGCTCTTCGATCAGCAGTTTAACGGAGTCGATGGGCAGAATGCCGCGGCTCCACAGTGAGCCGTCAAAGGTCTGGTAGCTGCCGCGTTCGGCGGCCAGGTCGCTGGAGGCTTTGATGGCGTAATAGCTGATGGCTTCCATGGAGCGGTCGGCAAACTCTACAGCATCGTCAGACGAGTAGGGGATGTGCTGCTTGTACAGTGCGTCCTGAAAGCCCATCAAGCCAAGGCCCACCGGGCGGTGCTTGAAGTTGGAGTTTTGCGCCTGGGGCACGCTGTAGTAGTTGATGTCGATAACATTGTCGAGCATCCGTACCGCCGTCTTGATGGTTTTCTCCAGCTTGGCCAGGTCGAGCCGGGCCTCGCCGTTGTCACCCTCGACGATGTGCTGGGCCAGGTTGACGGAGCCGAGGTTGCAGACGGCAATCTCGTCCTTGTTGGTGTTCAGGGTGATTTCAGTACACAGGTTAGACGAGTGCACTACACCGACATGCTGCTGCGGGCTGCGCAGGTTGCAGGGGTCTTTGAAGGTGATCCACGGGTGGCCTGTTTCAAACAGCATGGACAGCACTTTGCGCCACAGGTCGGCGGCTTTCACGCGCTTGTACAGTTTCAGCTCGCCGCGACGGGTCATTTCTTCGTAGTGGGTGTAACGCTCTTCAAAGGCCTTGCCATACAGGTCGTGCAGGTCGGGCACATTGTTGGGCGAGAACAGGGTCCACTCGCCGTCTTCGAATACCCGTTTCATAAACAGGTCGGGAATCCAGTTGGCGGTGTTCATATCGTGGGTGCGGCGGCGGTCGTCGCCGGTGTTTTTACGCAGCTCCAGGAATTCCTCGATGTCCATGTGCCAGGTTTCCAGGTAGGCACAGACCGCGCCTTTGCGCTTGCCGCCCTGGTTGACCGCTACCGCGGTGTCGTTCACCACTTTCAGGAAGGGGACAACACCCTGTGACTTGCCGTTGGTGCCCTTGATGTAGGCGCCCAGACCGCGAACCGGTGTCCAGTCGTTGCCGAGGCCCCCGGCAAATTTAGACAGCATGGCGTTGTCCTGAATCGCACCGTAAATGCCGTGCAGGTCGTCGGGAACGGTGGTCAGGTAGCAGCTCGACAGCTGTGGACGCAGGGTGCCTGCGTTGAACAGCGTAGGTGTTGAGCTCATATAGTCGAAGGAGCTGAGCAGGTTGTAGAACTCGATGGCGCGCTCGTTCTTGTTCTCTTCGCGCATGGCCAGACCCATGGCCACCCGCATAAAGAAGATTTGCGGCAGTTCAATGCGCACTTCGTTGCTGTGAATAAAGTAGCGGTCGTACAGGGTTTGCAGGCCGAGGTAGTGGAACTGGTGATCGCACTCGGGCTTGAGCGCCGCGCCCAGGGCTTCCAGGTCGAAGTCGCGCAGCTCGGGGGAGATCAGTTCCAGCTCAATGCCTTTTTCAATGTAGACCGGAAGGGCTTTGGGGTAGTACTCGGTCATGTCGTGCTGGGTGGCGCTTTCTGCCACTCCAAGGAAGCTCAGGGCCTCGGCGCGCAGTTTGTCCAGCAGCAAACGGGCGGTGACCAGGCTGTAGTTGTGCTCTTTTTCCACCATCGCACGGGCGGTAATGACTAGAGAGGTGTTGATCTCGGTTTCAGAAACACCGTTGTACAGACTCTTCAGTGCTTCCTCGAGAACGTGTTGGGCCGACACGTCTTCCAGGCCTTCACAGGCTTCGTTTACGATAAATTCAAGGCGGCCCAGGTCCAGTGGAGCCTCGCTGCCATCGGCGCGCTTAACGCGAATGCTGGGATGGGTTTTTTCCGGCACAGGGCTGTTGTGGGCGCGCTCTTCGGCGCGGGCGGCGCGATACAATACGTAGCCCCGGGCAATCTTGTGCTCGCCGCTGCGCATCAGGGCGAGCTCCACCTGATCCTGAATTTCTTCAATATGGATGGTGCCGCCTGTGGGCATACGGCGTTTAAAGGTGGCGGTGACTTGGTCGGTCAGCTTGGCAACCGTTTCGTGGATGCGGGTAGATGCGGCGGCATTGCCCCCTTCAACCGCAAGAAAGGCCTTGGTGATAGCGACGCTGATCTTGTCGTCGGTATAGCTGACGACTGAGCCGTTGCGTTTGATGACCCGGAGTTGGCCGGGTGCGGTGGCGCTCAGTTCCTCACTGCTGGAGGGCTGCGGCGGAACAGGTTTGGCGGTGGCGCTGCTATCTTGGGATGTTTGCATGGTTTTTCTGGCCCTTGCTTTTGAGTGCTGTGCTGGATGTCAATCTGTTGTCGCGATAAGGCGGCGACGCAGGGGTATGTGAACCCCTAAAACCGTGAATAATTATCTACAACTGCTACTTGTGCTATGGGGGGAAATACGCTGCCGGTGGCAGTAAGCCCCCATATATGGGGTATTTTTGATTTCGGGATACAAGATAATGCGGTTTTGCACTCTGTGCAAGCGCAAGATCTTGTGTGTGGCGTGTGGGTAAGGTGTGGATAACCATGGGGTAACTTGGCGGCTGTCTGCAAGTGCCCGCGCGCTGGGCATTTCAGCGAGGGGGCTTGGTAATGTTGACAGTTGGCGTCGCCTAGACGGATTAATCATAAGAAATTTTTTTTTATGCTTGCCGGGTTTTGCGGCAAACGCGGCGATCACTGTTCGCGTTTAAAGGCGATCAAGTGCTCGAGGTCGGTGCTGATATTCAGTCGGTCGCCCACCTGGAAATCGCAGTGACTCGGCAGCAGGGCTTCCACGCGGCTCCCGGTGGGCAGGGTCAGGCTATAGAGGGTGGCGCTGCCGGAAAATACCTTTTTTTCGACGCTGGCCTGCAGGCCGCCAATATCGCTGAGCACGATGTCGTCGGGCCGCAGTAGGACATCGACCGGGGTGCCACTTTCCCAGGGATAGGCGCGGTTGCCAATCAGCGCACCAAGCTCGGTGTTGACAGTGTTGGGCTCGGTGCCGATCAGGCCGGGTAAAAAACACCCCTCGCCGATAAAATCTGCAACCGTACGGTTGGCGGGTTCATGGTAAAGATTGAAGGGCGTGTCCCACTGTTGCAGTTGGCCGTGGTAGAGCAGGCCAACATGGTCACTGAAGGCAAAGGCTTCCTGTTGGTCGTGGGTAACCAAAACGGCGCTGATGCCCAGTTCTTTCAGAATATCCCGAACCTCCAGGCTAAGCTTTTTGCGCAACTCCGCATCGAGGTTGGAAAACGGCTCGTCCATCAGTAGCAGGCGTGGATTGGGTGCCAGTGCCCGAGCCAAGGCTATGCGCTGTTGTTGTCCACCGGACAGCTCATGGGGATAGCGTTTTTCCACGCCCTCCAGTCGCACCAGTGCCAGCAGGCGTTCCAGTCGGTCGCGGCGCTCCTTTCCACTAATCTGTTTCAGGCCGAAGCAGATATTGTCGGCGACGTTCAAGTGGGGGAACAGGGCGTAGTCCTGAAACACCATGCCGATATGGCGCTGCTCGGGCGCCAGCTGGTGGCCGGGCTCGCTCAAACACTGCTCCCCCAGCAAAATGCGCCCCTCTTGCAAGGGCTGGAAACCGGCAATGGCGCGAAGAATGGTGGTTTTGCCGCAGCCGCTGGGGCCGAGCAAGCTGCAAATGTCGCCGGGATTGACGTGGAAGGAGACATCCTCAACAACAGTGGAGTCGCCGTAGCGACAGGCAATGTTTTTGACTTGCAGCATAGGCTACAGCGGGCGAGACGCGAGGTGCGAGACGCGAGACGCAAAGCCGCAATTGCCAGGATGGTTTTGCATCTCCCGTCTCCCGTCTCCCGTCTCCCGTCTAATCATGCCTCCGCCTCTTTGAGCAGGAATTCCATCAGGGCTTTCTGGGCGTGAAGGCGGTTTTCCGCTTCGTCCCATATCACGGTATCGGGGTTGTCCATCAGTTCGGCGCTGATTTCCTCGCCGCGTTTGGCGGGCAGGCAATGCATATACAGTGCGCCGGGGTTGGCGTGGGCCATGAGGGCGCTATTTATCTGGTAGCCGGCCAATTTGCGGCGGCGTTCGGCTTTTTCTTCTTCCTGCCCCATCGATGCCCAAACGTCGGTGACCAGCAGGTCGGAGCCTTTGGCGGCTTCGATGGGATCGCGAACAATTTCGACCCGGTCGCTGGCGTCGGCAACGAGGTCGGCGCGGGGCTCGAAGTCTTCCGGGCAGGCGATTTTCAGGGTGAAGTCAAACTGCACCGCCGCATTGATATAGGACTGGCACATATTGTTGCCGTCGCCGACCCAGGCGACTTGCTTGCCCTTGATGCTGCCGCGGTGCTCGACGAAGGTTTGAATGTCGGCCAGCAGCTGGCAGGGGTGGTAGTCGTCGGTCAGGGCGTTGATGACCGGCACCGAGGAGTACTCGGCAAATTTTTCGATAATGCTGTGTTCGAAGGTGCGAATCATCACAATATCGCACATCGACGAAATCACCCGCGCGCTGTCCTCGGTGGGTTCGCCACGGCCGAGTTGGGTGTCGCGGGGCGATAGAAAAATCGCGTGACCGCCAAACTGGGCCATCCCCGCCTCAAAAGAGATGCGGGTTCGGGTCGAGGCTTTCTCGAAAATCATGCCCAGCACATAGTTGGGGAATTGCACGCTGGATTTGCGTGCCCGGTGCTCGGCCTTGAGTTCTATGGCGCGTTGAATCAGCGCCTCCAGCTCGTCGGGGCTGAGGTCGTTAAGGGTGAGGAAGTGTCTGAGTGCCATACGGCGGCTACCTTTGCTGCAAATCGGCGCGGCTTACGCGGCGCCGGACTGGGCGGGCCACTGTGCAATCAGTGGACAAATGATATCGAGCAGCGCGTCGATATCTTCCCGAGTAATTATTAAGGGCGGTAGTAAACGCACCACCCGGTCCGAGGTCACATTAATCAGTGCACCTTTTGCCAGTGCCTGAGCAACCAATCCGCCGCAGGGGCTGTCCAGCTCGATGCCGACCATCAAGCCCAGGCCGCGAATGTCCTTGATATGACTGACGCCTTCAAGGCGCTTCTTCAAGCCGTTTTTCAGGTATTCGCCATTGTCGCGAATTTGCGCCAGCATCTCGTCGCCGCGCAGGGTGTTAATCACTGCCAGACCGGCGGCGCAGGCCAGTGGGTTACCACCGAAGGTCGAGCCGTGGTTGCCGGGCTGAAACAACGCTGCAGCCTTGCCCCGGGCCAGGCAGGCGCCAATGGGCAGGCCGTTGCCGAGTCCCTTGGCGGTCACCAGGACATCGGGCAGCACATTGTAGTGTTGGCAGGCGAAGTAGCGGCCAGTACGGGCATTGCCGGTTTGGACTTCGTCGAGCATCAGCAGCCAGTCATTGGCGTCGCAAAGTTCACGCAGCTGTGCGAGGTATTCCGGTGGCAGTGTGTGCAAACCACCTTCGCCCTGAATGGGCTCAATCAGCACTGCGACGACGCTGTCGTTATTGGCGGCGATGGTTTTCAGCGCGTCGATGTCGCCAAAGGGCGCACGGGTGAAGCCCCGCACCAGAGGCTCGAAGCCCGCCTGTATCTTGCGATTGCCCGAGGCAGTCAGTGTCGCCAGGGTGCGGCCGTGAAAGGCTTGCTCCATCACAATGATATGGGGAATTTCAATATTGCGTTTGTGGCCGTGCATCCGCGCCAGTTTGATGGCCGCTTCGTTGGCTTCCGCGCCGGAGTTGCAGAAAAAGACGTTGTCCATGCCGCTGACTTCGCACAGCGCCTGGGCGAGTTCTTCCTGACGCTTCACGCTGTACAGGTTGGAGGTGTGTAGCAGTTGGCCGGCCTGTTCCTGAATCACCCTGGTCACCACGGGGTGGGCGTGGCCGAGGGCGTTGACACCCACACCGCTGATGCCGTCGATGTAGGCCTTGCCGTGCTCGTCATACAGGCGCACACCCTCTCCGCGAACAAAGCTGACGGGCAGACGACCGTAGGTGTTCATCAGAGCAGGCTGTGTCATCGGTATCGATCTCCAAGTAGCACGCAGCTGTTATGCGGCGGCATTTAAAACGCAAAAAGGCAGCAAGTGCTGCCCGGATCAGACCGCCAATCATATAAGGAAGGCTGTGTAAATTCTAGGGTAAATGCACGGGCAGTGCGGCGTTGAGGGAATATCGTGCCCTCTGGCGATATTCTGGCGGGTTTGCGGTGAATGTTGCCGGGCATGTTTATTGTGCTGGCGTAAGGAAAGCGTTAGTGTAATCATTGACAACATTGCATCTTTTTGGTGATTTATGCGGCAAATATTTGAAGTTTTGCTATACCAGTTAGGGATGATGCAATGACATGGACGTGGGTTGCTGTGAATTACCGCTCTGGCCATGTCGGCTCGGGGCGCCAACCATAACAATAGATGACTGCTCAGTGGAGAGACTCATGATAAATCCGACCTACCGTTTTCGGCGCAATGCGCTGGTGCTGGCTATATGCAGTGCGCCCTTGCTGGCCTTTGCCGAAGGTGAGCGCGCGCTCGAAGAGGTGGTGGTGACCGCTCGTAAGCAATCTGAAACCCTTCAGGACGTGCCTTTTTCCATCGCGGCCATGACCGAGGGCAAATTGCAGCAGAGTGGGGCCACCGACCTCGAGTCAATGGCGACCAATGTGGCGGGTATTTCCATTCAGAACCTCGGTCCCGGCCAGAGTCAGGTGTCCATTCGGGGTATCTCCGCCGGCCAGATTGTGCGTGACCAGCCCGGTGTGAAAGAGCAGGTGGGGGTTTATTTCGACGAGTCGGTGATCTCCATGTCGTTGTTTACCCCGGATCTCGATTTCTACGACATTAACCGTATCGAGGTGCTGAGGGGCCCGCAGGGCACTCTGTTCGGCTCGGGCTCGCTGTCGGGCACCGTGCGCTATATTTCCCAGCAGCCGGACTTTGACGGCGTCAGCGGGTCGCTGCAGGCCTCTGGCGAGCGGATTGATGAAGGGGGCAGTGGCGGCAGCATGAAGGGCCATCTGAATGTGCCCCTGAGTGATAAGGTTGCCCTGCGTCTGGTGCGCTACTACCAGGAGTACGGCGGATTTATCGATGCCCATCAGCCCGACGGCAGTGTGAAGTCGGATGTTAACGATGGTGTCCGCGAAGGTGGGCGTCTGGCGGTACTGATTCAGCCCAATGACCGGCTGAGCATTACTCCCCGTGTCGTTTTCCAGAAAATCGATATGGACGGGTTTAACCGGGAGGATGATTACAATATCCTCGGCAACCCTTATACCACCAGCCGTACCCCGTTGAGTCTTGGCGATTACGAGCAGTTCACCCAGTTGGAAGAAAGCTTTGAGGACGACTTTGCGCTGGCTGATCTCACTATCAATTATGACCTTTCTGACTCGGTAAGCATGACCTCGGTCACTTCCTATACCGACCGGGATGTATTGGTGCTGCGCGATGCCACCGCACTGAACGCCAGTATCACTGGCGGGTCTTACGGCGAGAGTGAGGCGATTTACACCCTGGATGCACCGCTTTACGACCGCACCTCGGCGGAGGTGGTAACCCAGGAGTTGCGCTTCAGTGGTTTGGAAGGGCCGCTGCAGTGGGTAGCGGGTTTGTTCTACAGTGAGGTAGAGCGTCATTACGGTCAGTCGCTGTTGGTGGCGGGCTTCGAGGACAGCAACCCCCAGCATCCTGATCTGGCTGGACCTACGGCGGGTCAGCGGGCGTCAAAGGATGAGTTGTTCTATTCCGATATTCCCTATGAGCTGGAACAGTACGCCCTGTTTGGTGAGGCTTCTTACGACCTCAGTGAGAAGACCATGATTGTCGTAGGGGCACGCTTCTTTGACTACGAGGAAACCCGCGTTCTGACCTTTGACGGTTTGTATAACGCCACCACCATCGATAAGCCAAGCAAGGTGTCATCCGACGGCGTGTCGCCGCGGGTTATGCTGCGCCACGACCTGAGCGACGATGTAATGGTGAATGCCCAGATTTCCAGGGGCTTCCGTTTGGGCGGCATTAACGACCCGATCAACGTGCCTCTGTGTAGCCCTGAGGATGCAGCGACCTTTGGCGGACGTGACAGCTTTGAAGATGAAACACTTACCAACTATGAAGTTGGCAGCAAAATGACTCTGATGGGCGGTGCGGCAACCTTGAATGCGTCGCTGTTCTATAGTGACATAAAAGATCTGCAGGCTACCGTGACAGCGGGTACCTGTTCTTCGCGCGTGGTGTACAACGTGCCGGAGGCTCATAGCACGGGCATGGAAGTAGAGTTCTTCGTGCGACCTGCTGCGCAGTTTGAGCTGGGCTTTTCGGCCAGTTATGTGAAGGCGGAAATCGACTCGGACGTGACCTCGACCGATACCAACAACGTGACCGCTGTGGTGGGCGGTATTCGCGAGGGTAACGATATGCCGACTGCACCGGGTCTTGAAATGGCCGCGACGGCAGCCTGGTACTTCCCCTTGCACGACTCCTGGGAAGGCTATGCCAATGCCAGCTATCAGTATGTGGGTGAGCGTTATACCCAGATTGCTGACCAGGAAAACAACGCGCGCGGCAGTGCCACCCTGTTCGCCAATGTGGGCGGCCCGTTGACCCAGTCTACTTATGATTACGATCGCGAATTGGACAGCTACACCCAGCTGAACCTGCGCTTTGGCGCTCGTAACGAGAACTGGGATGCCGCTTTGTATGTGCGCAATGCTACCAACGAGAAGGCAGACCTGTCGCTTGATACCGAGCGTGATGGTCGAGCTCGCGTTGGCCACCACGTCAGCCAACCCCGCACGTTGGGTATCACTGCTCGTTATACCTTCTAGTCGATCGACCCTGTCAGAGCGCTTCGCGCTCCTTTGCGGCCCTTCGGGGCCGCCTTTGCTTTGGCACACCACTTCTGGCCTCTGCCTGCCCCATTGGCGATAATGGCGGGATTACAGCGGGGGAAGTCTGATGAGTGAACAACAACTGGACCCGGTTCAGCTCGGTCTGTTTGTCAGCCGTCTGGAGTCGGTGTGCGAGGAGATGGGGGCGGTGCTTCAGCGGGCGGCCTTTTCCCCCAATATCAAGGATCGACTGGATTTTTCCTGCGCTATTTTTGATTCCCGGGGGCAGCTCTGTGCCCAGGCGGCCCATATTCCCGTTCATCTCGGCAGCATGGCCTACGCTATGGCTGATATTGTCGGGCAGGCCCCGTGGCAGCCGGGCGATATGATGGTACTCAACGACCCCTTCATGGGGGGCACCCACTTGCCCGATGTTACCGTGGTGGCGCCGATATTCCTCGACGACAAGCTCCAGGGTTTTGTCGCAAACCGCGCCCACCACGCCGATATTGGCGCATCAACGCCGGGTTCGATGCCCCTGTCGGAACGCCTCGACGAAGAGGGGGTGGTGATTCCGCCGACCCTGTTGCAGCGTGCTGGCGTGTTGCAGCAACACTTGCTCGATGATTGGTTCGGGCCGGGCGAGCACGGCGATTTTATCGCCCAGCTCAGCGCCAACCGTGCCGGGCTGCGGCGTATGGGCGAATTGCTCGATAGCCTTCCGGTGTCCTTCGGTGACGCGGCGGCGCAGCTACAGGATTATGGCGAGCGTATTGCCCGCCAGCGTCTCAGCGAACTGCCCCAGGGAGTATTTACCTTTGTCGACTATATGGATAGCGATGGCTTTGGTGCCACCCGCCTGCCGATTCGCGTTGCCCTGACGATTGCCGGTGACCGTGTGCACTTGGATTTTGACGGCACGGCGGATCAGGTGCGGGGGAATATCAACTGTCCGCGCTCGGTCGCCGCGGCGGCGGTATTTTATGTGTTTCGCTGCTTGATGCCGGAAGCCGCTCCGGTGTGTGCTGGCCTGTTTCGGCCCATCAGTCTGGCGGTGCCCGAGGGTTGCCTGCTTAATGCCCGGCGTCCGGCAGCGGTTGCCGCGGGCAATGTTGAAACCTCCATGAGGGCGACCGACGTGGTACTTGGGGCGCTGGCACAGGCCGCGCCGGAACTGGTGCCGGCGGCGGCCCACGGCAGTATGAATAATGTGGCGATGGGCTCATTGCAAGGGCAGCCCTGGCATTATTATGAAACCCTGGGCGGTGGTAGCGGCGCACATCGCGAGGGTGCCGGTTTAAGTGCGGTGCAGTGCCATATGACCAATACCCTGAACACTCCGGTCGAAAGCTTGGAAATGCACTACCCCCTGCGCATCTGCGAGTACGCGATACGTCGTGGCAGTGGCGGCGCCGGGCAGCATGGTGGCGGCGATGGCTTGGTGAGGGAATTTGAATTTCTTGCCGAAGCCCGTTTTACCTTGCTCACCGAGCGCCGGGACATCGCCCCCTGGGGGCTGGCGGGGGGGGAAGACGCTGCCTGTGGTGAAAATTACTTTAATGGCGTGCGCCTTCCGGGCAAGGTCAGTGCTCAAGCGGGGGTGGGGGATCGCCTGCGTATAGAGACTCCGGGCGGGGGTGGCTGGGGCGTTCTCTAGTGGCACGCAGTGTACGGATTACAAACGGCGGCGAAATTGCTAGAATGTCGCGAAAGATTTGTCCGGGTTTTAATTCATCGGTTTGCCGGAGACCGACACGGCAGGTGGTTAATGGATACTATCGAAGCAATCAAACAGCAAATTGAAAGCAATCCCATCATTCTCTACATGAAGGGTTCACCGAATCAGCCTCAATGCGGGTTCTCGGCGCGTACCTCCCAGGCGGTTATGGCCTGTGGCGAACGTTTCGCCTTTGTCGATGTGCTGGCCAACCCGGAAATTCGGGCCAAGTTGCCGGAATATGCAAATTGGCCAACCTTCCCTCAGCTGTGGGTCAACGGCGAGCTGATTGGCGGCTGTGACATCGTTTGTGAAATGCATGAAAGCGGCGAGTTGCAAACCCTGATTAAAGAAGTGGCTGCGGCGCAACCTGCCGACAAATAAGCCCCTTCCGGTACCATAAAAAAACCCGGCCCTTGCCGGGTTTTTTTATGGTCGTCGTTTAGACCCGCTCAGGAATGGGGCCAGGGTGACCAATGGCCTTATCGACATCGACAATCGCTGAAGGGTGTTCAGTGGCGGAAAGCCCGAATTCAAGTGCTCCCTCACGACGGCCGGGACGCCAGCTGCCGGCGAGGCGATCCCATAGCGCCAGGCAAGTGCCAAAATTAATGTCGCGGTGCTCGGCAGCGCTGGAGTGGTGGAGCTGGTGCTGGGCGGGGCTGATAAACAGGCGCTCCAGTGGGCCGAAGGACAGAAAAATGGGCGAGTGGCGCAGGTTGGCCCCCAGCGCGTTGAACAGAAAGCCGAGCAGGTCGACACCGAGGATGTCCAGTCCCGATACCTGTCCCCGAAACAGGTAGACAAAACTGCCCGAGACCACACTGAATACCAGTAGACCGCGCAGGTAATACAGACCCATTTCCACGGGGTGTACCCGGTGAACGGTAATCGGGGTCAGCGTTGTGGCGCTGTGGTGGGTGCGGTGAATGCGCCACAGCAGCGGGTTGCGGTGCATCGCAAAATGCAGGCCGAAGCGGCTGAGGTCTTCGGCAATAAAAAAGGTGATGGTGTAGGCCACGGCGATGGTGAGTGGCGAAAGTGCGAGTGCGGGGGCGTCGCCAAAGGTGCTTTGCAGCCAGCTGCCAACACCGATGGTCCCGGCCAGATGACTGCCGAACAGCGGCACCAGTAACAGCCCGCGCAGGCCGGTGTTCAGCGTCAGCAAGCTGTAATCGACGGAGGTAGAGCGGTTGAACCAGTAGCGGCGATTAAACAGTGCTGCGAGCTGGGCGCCGGGCTTGAAGCCCCGCTGTTGAAGACTGACGGTGACAGAGGCCAACACGAGGGCGCTGAGGATAAAAACCCAAAACAGCCGCCGGCCCGGGTCGAGGGGAATCGACGCGACGGCCAGCAGACTGTTCAGCAGATCGTTCACTGTGGATCAGAAGCTGTATTTCGCCCGCAAGCGCGCGGTGCGAGGTTTGTTGGGACGGGCGCCAAAGGGGCGCAGCGACACGACGGCTTCCTCGTCGAAGAGGTTGTCGATGCTCAGCTGAAGCGTCCACGCGCCGTTAACAAACCAGCTGGCCGAGGTATCTACCGTAGTGTAGGCGTCGGTGTGGGCCACCTGGCTGATCGACTGCTTGCCCGCCTGGTCGCGCATTTCACTTTGATGGCTCACCGCGATATGGGCTGCCCAGCGGCTGGCCTCCATGCCGACCTGCAGACGGCCAATGTGCTCGGGAAGGTAGGGCAGCTCATCCCCGGCTTCGACATCGCCCCACTGAGAAAAAGTACTGGCGAAGTCGGTTTGAAAGGCGGATTCGGTATAGGTGTAGGACAGCTGCAGCAAACCGGTGAGCCCGGGGGCCACCGGGCGGCGCCATTCGCCGGTCAACTCCAGACCGGCGATTTCGACATTGTCGCCGTTGAACTCTTCTCCGGCGGTGCACTCGGGGTCACTGACCCGGCAGCGGCCCAGCAGGTTGTCGTAGTCGCTGAAGAAACCGATGGCGTCTACCGACAGCTGGTCGCTGGTGTAGCGCAGTCCGTATTCATAGTTGATGCTGATCTCGGGGTCTACACTATCGCTTGCCGAGGGCGCGGCGGGAGAAAAGCCGCGATTGACCCCGGCGAGCAGGCCGACGCGGTCGGTGACTTGCCAGAACACGCCGATTCCTGGCAGTAATACGCTCTGTGATTTGTTGTTGCGGCTGTTACTGAGATAGTCGTCGTTGTTGCCGTCGATAGTTTCACTGCGCAGGCCCGCGGTGATGTTCACATTGCGCCAGCTGATGGTATCGACAACGAACACGGCCAGTGCGTCGGTATCGGCTTCGTTCAGGGTTTTATCACCGTAGTCCTGTCCGTCTGACACCATCCTGCCGTCGGTCATCAGGTAGCCGCTGATGCTGTGGTCGCGTTCAACGTAGTCCCGGTGCAGCCGCACACCGGTGGTGAGGTTGTGCTCGGTGCTGCCAAGGTTAAAGCGATAGCTCAGGTTTGATTGGATTCCCATCGAGCCGTAGCGCCGGTCGTTGTTGGTGACATCGAGGGTTTCCGCATCGCTGCCGTCAGAGTTGATTTCGCCGCGAAGTATGCCCAGTTCCCGAGTAAATATCTCGGGACGGCTGAGTACGTCGCGAATGGCCACGCCGTCGATAAAGCCGTCCAGCTTGTGCCAGGCGCGATCAAACTGGTTCCAGTAAAGTGCGCTGTTGACGCTGATGTCGTCAGACAGGGTGAATACATGGCCCAGGTGGATCTGGCTGTGTTCCGAGGTAAAGGCGTCGAGCTGGCTTGCCGCATAGCGGCGGTAAGGATTGGCGTCAAAGTCGCTCTGGCTCAGGCCGAGATAGGTTTCGTCGGCCTCCTCATCGGCAAAGCCGAGCTTGAGGGTGAACAGGTGGTCGCGACCGTTTTGGGTGTCTGGCTGCCAGCTCATTTTTACATTGAGATCATTGCGCTCAAAACCGGTATCGCCGCCGCCATCCAGCTCCTTGAAACCGTCGCCGCTGTAGCGCAGCAGGTCGATGGCGTAGCCAAAGCTGCCCCGGGTCTCACTGCTGAAGTACTGGGCCTTCTGATAATTGTCGCTGCCGTAGGTCAGGTCGATTTCGCGAATGGCGGTTTCGCTGATGGGACGGGTAGCAAAGTTAATCGCGCCGCCCACCGTGTGCGGGCCGTGGTAAATCGCTGATGGCCCCTTGAGGACTTCCACCGCGCTGATGCGGCTGACGTTAGGGATATAGTAAGCCGAGGGGGCGCTGTAGGGGGCCGGGGTAATCAGAATGCCATCTTCCATGATGGTGACCTTTTGACTGCGCTCGGAGGTCGCCCCGCGAATGCCGATATTGGGACGCAGGCCGTAGCCGTCTTCCTCGCGAATGTAAACGCCGGGAAGTGAACCCATAACCTGGTTGAGGTCGGAAAAGTCAAAGCGCTCGAGCATTTCCTCATCGATCAGCTGGGCTGAGCCGCCGAGTTTGGCAATGGCGTCGCGGCCACCGGTCACCAGCACTTCCTCGCGGGGCGGAGTGTGGCGGGGTTCATCGGCATAGCTGCACAGCGGGCTCAGCAGAGCAGCGGTCAGCCCGGCAGCGGTAAGACGTATAGCGGTGTTCATGTACCCTTTTCCTTAATCGTTGTCTGACTGGGCGCGGTCGGGCAGGTCGACATCGACCGCTGCAACAAAGCCTACTTTCAGGGTGTCGGTAATACGGCGGATATAGCCGTAGAGGTTGCAGACTGGCACCGTCCGTGCCGAATCCGGGTTGCCCGCAGCCGCTATGCAGGCCTCTTTGCTGGCGTCATCGTTGATGCTGTTGAGCTGTTCGCTCAGGGAGGTGGTCATGGCATCAATTTCCGCAAGCGCCAATTGGCTGTCGGCCAACAGCTTGTCGGTGACTTCAGGAACTCCAGCCTGTTCGATCACATCGTCAAAACCCAGGCCGTCGCCGCCCTTGAGCAGGGTGATGAAGGACTGCAGGTTTCTGCGAATATTATCCAGACTGGTCTGGGCAAAGCGCGATTCCACCACGGTGGGGCAGGTGCGCTGGCTGCAGCCGCTGTTAATTCCAGTGGGAATGCCCAGCTTGCTGTCCTTGGTTTCCGTATCCAGGTAAAACAGTGCGTCCGACAGGGCTTTCAGGCTGTCGTTCAGATTGCCGGGGTTAATAAAGGTCGACCGGTAGTTGCCCCCGTTGGTTTCCCATGCGCTGGCCAGGCTGTCGGCGGCCTGAGCGACGTCGCCGGCCAGGCGCCGTGCATAATTGCAGCGCAATTGTTTGCGTTCGTTTTCCGGGCGGCTGTTCCAGTCGCTGGTTTGGCTTACCTGATCGGGGCAGGTGTGGCTCAGATTGGTGTTAAACAACAGGTATTCGATGGCGCCAAGACCGCGCTGATTGCTGGCGCGGTTGCTGACGGAAAAGTTCGCATCGCTGTCGGCAATCACCACAGATTGGTCGATACCACAGGTGCTGACAAGCGCGCTTCGGCTGTAGGAATGAATGCGATTGCGCAGTGCGCCACTGTTTTGCAGTACGGGGCCGAGCTGGTGTAGCTCGGTGAGTTGCCACTGGCTCATGGCGTCGCGCCAGGCGGTCTGTGCGGCGCTGCGGGTGCTGCTTTCGTCGGCGCTACCAATGGCGTTGCAGTACTGGGCAAGGGGCCCTGTGTCGGCGTTGAAGTCGGCAGATTGCTGGGCGAAAGTGTCGTAGTTAGGCACAATGATTGTGTCGGTGTAGTTGGCCAACATGCCCACAAAGTCGAAGTTTTCCGCTGTCACCGCGGTGCTGCCGCCCCCGTTGTTGTCGACGCAGGCGGCGAGGGGAAGCAGGGCGGCCAGCAAAAGGCCAGTACGGATTTTGTTCATCATAATTCAGTGCTCTCAACACGCAAAAAAGGCGCCCAAAGCGCCTTTCCGATCAGGGCGCGCACGGCGCGCCCGTTGCTGTAGTTTACCAGTTTTGGACGTCGGCATCCGCAAAACCGTAAGCTGTTTTAAGTGTGCTTCGGGCAGCTTCGAGTTTGGCGATGTAATCGTCGATGGCAGCCTGGGCGGTGCCGCTGGCCGCTACGCCATTCTGTGAGCCATCGGCCAGTACCGGTGCGTCGCCCATGTCGGCCAGCAGGGTTTTCAGGCTGTCGACGGTAATGCCGCTGACGCTGCCGTCGCGGAAGGGCGAGAAGGGGCTGAACTGCAGTCCCAGGGCAAAGCCCTTCATTTCGCTCCAGTGCTTGGCGAGGTTGGTGAAGTTTTCAACGCTGGCAAATTCACCATTGCTGAATTCACCCATATCGGCAATCACGTCATTGATATAGTGAACCACCGTGGAGGCAATGCATTTTTCCCAGGTTTTGGCAGCAGTGGCAATGTGGCTGTCGAGTTCGCTCTGTTGTTCGCTGCTGAGCGCGGTTGTCGATGCGGCGTATTGGTTGAGAATAAAACGGCCCGCCAGGAAGGCATCGAAAGTAGTCTTGGAGAAATCGGTGCCACTCTGGCTACCGCGGTCGCGCTTGGCGCAATTCACCGAGTTGGCAAAGTTGATTTCGCTACGCAGGTCTATGCTGCCGTTGCCATCGGTGTCGTGATAGCTGCCGGAGTATGCCTCGCGGCCACCGGCACCGGAAATTTCCTCGTCGGTATAATCGTTGTAGTCTCGGGCCGCACCGAAGTAGCCAAAGGCCTCATCCCACTTGTGCTCGGCAACAGTGTAGGGGCTGCTGCCGTCCTGGGTATTTGCGCCGGCAAAGTCGGTCAGCAAGTAGTCGTTGGTGCCCTGGGAGAAGTTTACTGCGCCGAGAAGGAATTTTTGAATCAGCTGGCGGAAGTCGCGGCCTTTTTCATCAACATAGACAGTGTCTACCTGAGTGGGTACGCCGTTAACGGTAATGGTGGGCGCGGTGCCGTTGGTGGCCAGCTCAGCGATATTTTCGATATAGCGGGTAACCAGGTGGATGGGACGGTCATTGGCACCCAGTTCGGCCCAGCCGAAAAATTCGTCGTTGATCAGTTTGCCAAACTCACCGCCACCTGTGCTGTTGCCGCCGGCAATCTTGTCGGCCAGATTTTTGCCGGTAGAAATGTCGCCGTAGGTGGGGCCGGGAATGACGGTTTCACCTTCCAGGGCATATTTGTAGTTGGTGTTATCCACATCGCCGCTGATGTAAAACTCCAGCTCAGCCTCAACTTCTGCCTGACTGCGGAGAGGGTTGTCGGTAAGGTCGAGAATAGTGGCGACCAGATCTTCGATCAAAATTTGACGGGCGTTTTGGCCAGTGTAGCTTACCGCGCTTTCCCCTTCAGTGATCTGACTGTCAAAGCTGTAGGTCGTGGGGACCTGTGGGGTATTGTCACTGCCGGTGGGGGTGCTGCCGCCACTGCTGCTACCGCCGCCACAGGCGCCAAGCAGGGTAAATGCCGCAGCCAGTGCGGTCAACGCGGTTTTGTTTGGCTTCATATTCTGCATCCTTAGTCAGCTTTCTGTCCGCTGCTCCGTGTGCTCAGTGGTTGTCGGGCGTGGACAGCCCCGGTTGGGGCGAGGTTGTTATACGCGCCGGAGGGGGCGCTGGAAATCAGGCTGGTATACTACATGCAAATGAGAATAAAACTCAAGTAGATTCCCATCCCGCGCTGAAAATTATTCGGGAGGAGGGTGTTCGGGCGAACACCTTGGCTGAAATCACGCGGTATCGCGATGGCGCGGTCAATGGTGGTATCGCCCTGCGCTGCTATGGTGGCAAGTGTCTATTTGCGGAGTAATACCATGAACCCAATGCTGAAAACCTGGCGGCGCCTGTCTGCTTATCCCGGCGGCAAACGCCTGTTCTCCAAAGCGGTCTGCCTGAAGGCCCCGTATTTTTCGACCATTTCTCCGCGGTTTGAAGAGCTGGATACCGGGCGCGCGGTGGTGCGTATTCGCGAGCGCCGTGGTTTGCACAATCATATCGGCACCGTACATGCGATTGCGCTGTGTAATTTGGCCGAGGTGGCGGGAGGTCTGACCAGTGAGGTGTCCATGCCCAGAGGAATGCGTTGGATTCCGGCGGGTATGACGGTGCGCTACTTGAAGGCAGCAAAGGGGGTGTTAACCGCCCATGCGCAGATGCGCGCCATCGAGGTAGGGGAAAAGGGCGAAGTGCCGGTGAATGTTGAAGTCAAAAATGAGGCGGGTGAAGTCGTGTTCACGGCTGAGATTATGATGCACGTTTCTCCGGCCAGATAGCGTCGGAGTTGCTTCACCCGGGGCCACCGGGTGAAGTTGTGTCGCGCTGGCTCAGGAAGATTCGCCCAGGCCACCCATCATTGATTGTTGATAGTTTTGCAGTCCAACCTTGTCGAGCAGGCTAAGTTGGGTTTCCAGCCAGTCGATATGCTCTTCCTCTGATTCAAGGATTTCTTCCAGCAGCTCGCGGCTGATGTAGTCGCGCACCGATTCGCAGTACTCAATGCCGTCTTTCAGGTCGGGCACGGCCTTCAGTTCCAGGCTGAGGTCGCATTCCAGCATTTCCTTGGTGTTCTCGCCAATCATCAGCTTGCCGAGATCCTGCAGGTTGGGAATGCCTTCAAGAAACAGGATGCGTTTAATCAGCTTGTCAGCGTGTTTCATTTCGTCGATGGACTCGTGGTACTCGTATTCGGCGAGTTCCTTCAGGCCCCAGTCTTCAAACATTCTTGAATGCAGAAAATACTGGTTGATGGCGACCAGCTCATTCCCGAGTGCCTTGTTGAGGTGGGCAATAACCTGACTGTCACCTTTCATGATTGTCTCCTTGGAGTGGCCGGGTAGCGGCGAATGGATAGTAGAGCACTAGTGTGGCCCGTCGACGCCGACAAAGTCAAGCTAAGTTATTGATTTTTATGGTATATTGAAATGTTAAAGCCAATCGTTCGCAATTGCCATTTGCTACTGTTAGCAGTTCCGTAAGGGGGCTGGAGGCGTGTCGGTATCAAAGGGCTGCTGGCAAAAGAGGGGGGGGAGGCGTTGAATAAGGGCGGGACGGGCGGCCTCAGGCCGCCGCGTAACACAGGGATTCGTCGAAGTTTTTCAGGTATTCGTCGTAGATGCTGCGGGCCAGGGTGCCACACTTGCCACATTGGCTGGCCAGGTCGAGGTCGCGGCGAACCTGGCGAAAGCTGCCAGCGCCGTTATCTACGGCGTCGCGGATATGCTTGTCGGTAATGCCCTTGCAAAGACAAACGTACATACAAAGTACCTGTGGCGATAGGTCGTGATGGGGCGTGGCCCGTGCTTGTGAGTCTAAAGTTAATAGAAATGAGAATGCTTGTCAATTAGCAGTGGTTCCCATTACGCAAAATTAACGATAGCGAATGGCTATTGGGGCGATTGGAATTTTCAATGGGATTGGCCGTGGGCGCCGTGTATGATTGCGGATCGACTCCTTATACAACAGTGCGTTCTGCACTATTCTTCTACGTTAAAAAAACCGGAGGTTAATAACATGGGTGTTCTTGTTGGCAAGCCAGCTCCAGACTTCACTTGCGCAGCGGTACTGGGCAACGGCGAGATCGTTGACGAGTTTACGCTGAGTGAAGCAATCAAAGGCAAATACGGCCTGCTGTTTTTCTACCCGCTGGACTTCACTTTCGTATGCCCTTCAGAGCTGATCGCTCTGGACCACCGCATGGATAAATTCCGTGAGCTGGGCGTGGAAGTGATCAGTGTGTCAATCGACTCACAATTCACTCACAACGCGTGGCGTAACACTGCCATTAAAGACGGCGGTATTGGCCCTGTGACTTACACCATGGCTGCTGACGTTCGTCACGACATCTGCCGTGCCTACGACGTTGAAGCTGAAGGCGGTGTGGCCTTCCGTGGTGCCTTCCTGATCGACAAGGAAGGGCTGGTGCGCTCACAGCTGATCAACGACCTGCCGCTGGGCCGAAACGTTGACGAGCTGGTGCGTTTGGTTGAAGCGCTGCAATTCCACGAAGAGCACGGCGAAGTGTGCCCTGCTGGTTGGAACAAAGGTGACAAAGGTATGGATGCGTCACCGACTGGTGTTGCTGCCTACCTGTCTGAGAACTCAGACAAGCTGTAAGTCAACGCGCAAGTGTTGGAAAAACCCGCGGTGCCGAAAGGTGCCGCGGGTTTTTTTGTTTGCGAGACGTGAGACGCGAGATGCGAGACGGGGGGCGCGAGAGCAGACCGGCGGTGCAATGCGCCGGGGATGAGTTGTTGGGCCTTTGCGCTTTCCGTTTCCCGTCCAGCATTTCCACCGCACAAAAAAAGCCCCACCAATGGTGGAGCTTTCCTCGAATCACCAGAACACTATTCAGCGTCTAGCGTCTAGCGTCTAGCGTCTAGCGTCTAGCGTCTAGCGTCTAGCGTCTAGCGTCTAGCGTCTAGCGTCTAGCGTCTAGCGTCTAGCGTCTAGCGTCTAGCGTCTAGCGTCTAGCGTCTTACGCTGCGAAGTTTGCGGCAGCAAATTCCCAGTTAACCAGGTTCCAGAAGCCTTCTTCCAGATACTTGGGGCGAGCGTTGCGGTAGTCGATGTAGTAGGCGTGTTCCCATACATCGGCGGTCAGCAGGGGCGTTTGACCTTCGCGGGCAATCGGAGTGTCGGCGTCGTCGGTATTGACGATCTCGAGGCTGCCGTCGCTGTTTTTAACCAGCCAGGTCCAGCCGGAACCGAAGTTGCCTACAGCTTTGGCGTTAAACGCTTTCTTGAACTCGTCCAGTGAGCCAAAGGCTTTGTCGATGGCTGCTGCCAGGTCACCGGTGGGTGCGCCGCCGCCATTGGGGCTCAGGCTGTTCCAGTAGAAGGTGTGGTTCCACACCTGTGCTGCCTGGTTGAACAGGCCGCCGCTGGAGGTCTTGATGATTTCTTCCAGGGTTTTGCCTTCGTATTCAGTGCCGGGAACCAGCTCGTTCAGCTTGGTCACGTAAGCGTTGTGGTGCTTGCCGTGGTGGAATTCCAGTGTCTCGGCTGAAATGTGGGGTTCCAGGGCGTTTTTGTCGTAAGGCAGTGCGGGTAATTCAAATGCCATGATTTGTCTCTCCTGACGTTTACGGGTTATGAATGTGACGTTTGTATAATCATTTTGTGTAGCACGGTAGTTGTAGACCAGGCTGCTCTGGCAAGTTCACTGTTGGCCTGCATTGGAGTGCAATGCAAATACGGGGCCTGCATGAGCCGCTGGCTCAGGGCCAGCGCCATCCCCCCAGCTGCTGCCAGCGATTGACGATCTGGCAAAACAGTTCAGCGGTTTTCTCCGCGTCGTAGGCGGCGCTGTGGGCCTCGCTGTTGTCAAAGTCGATATCCGCCAGTTGGCAGGCCTTGGCCAGCACCGTATGACCGTAGGCCAAGCCCGCCAGGCTTGCGGTGTCCATCACTGAAAACGGATGAAAGGGATTGCGCTTGATGCCGCTGCGCTCGATGGCAGCCAGAACAAACCCGAGGTCAAAATGCGCATTGTGACCCACCAGAACCGCGCGGGTGCAGTCGTGGGCTTTGACCTGCTGGCGAATCTTTTTAATCAGTTCGCCCATCACCGTGACTTCTTTCTGTGCCTGTCTATCCGGGTTATGGGGGTCAATACCAGTAAATTCAAGGGCGGCGGGTTCAAGATTTGCGCCCTCAAAGGGAACAATGTGGTAGCTCAGGGTTTCATCGGGCTCGAGATTGCCCGCGTCGTCCATTCTCAGCAGGGTAGCGGCAATTTCCAGAATGCCGTCGGTCTGGCTGTTAAATCCGCCGGTTTCAACGTCGATTACCACCGGCAGGAAGCCGCGAAAACGCCGCGCGATCAGACTTTTCCCCTCTGACATCTCCATTACACCACCTGCCAGTGCAGGGTTTCGCCGGCGCGTAGTGGGCGTACGACATCGTCCCCGAGGGGGAGGGTGTCGGGGGCGATCCAGTCACATTTTTGCAGGGTGATGGTGTCGGTGTTGCGGGGCAGGCCGTAGAAGTCGGGGCCGTGGAAACTGGCAAAGGCTTCCAGTTTGTCCAGAGCGCCGGCTGCTTCAAAGGCTTCGGCATACAGCTCGATAGCGGCATGGGCGGTATAGCAGCCCGCGCAGCCGCAATCGGTTTCCTTGCGCTGGCGGGCGTGTGGGGCGGAGTCGGTGCCGAGGAAAAACTTGCTGCTGCCCGAGGTGGCGGCATCGATCAGCGCCTGCTGGTGGGTGTTGCGTTTCAGAATCGGCAGACAGTAGTAGTGGGGGCGAATACCGCCGGCCAGCATATGGTTGCGGTTATACAGCAGGTGATGGGCGGTGATGGTCGCCGCGATATTGCCGGGTGCACTGGCGACAAATTGCGCGGCATCGGCGGTGGTAATGTGTTCGAGCACGATTTTAAGGCTGGGGAAGCGCTCGCAAAGGCCGCGCAGGTGTCGGTCGATGAACACGGCTTCGCGGTCGAATATATCGATGTCGGCGTCGGTGACCTCGCCGTGAACCAGCAGGGGCATTCCCAGCTTTTCCATTTCCGCGAGTGCCGGACCGAGGGCGTCGACCCGGGTAACCCCGGCATCGGAGTTGGTGGTCGCCCCCGCGGGATACAGCTTGACGGCCTTGACGATACCCGAGGCCGCCGCTTCGCGGATGTCCTCCGGGCGGGTGTTGTCGGTGAGATACAACACCATCAGCGGTTCCAGCTGGTTGCCGGCTGACGGACGCGCTGCGCAGATACGCTCATAATAGGCGCGGGCTTCATCCAGATTGCGCACCGGCGGTGTCAGGTTGGGCATGACTATCGCACGGGCAAAATAGCGGCTGGCGTCGGCTACAGTGTGGGTCAGGGCCTGGCCATCGCGTAGGTGGATGTGCCAGTCGTCGGGGCGGGTAATAAGCAGGGTTTGCATGGTTTTGCCTGTCAGGTTTAGACGCGAAATGCTACAGGAATAGGCGGTCCGGTTAAAGCCGCTGCGGCGAATTCAATGGCTGATGGCGCGCGGGCGGCGGCGAGGCTTTGCCAGTGGGGGCAACACTGTGGCAAGCTTCGCCGGCAATCGGGCGCAGGGGTGGCAACAGGCGACAGTTGGGGGGCAGGATGCAGGGAATTATCTTGATCGGCATGCCCGCCAGTGGCAAGTCGACCATTGGCAGAGTGTTGGCGGGCCAGTTAAACCGGCCATTTGTGGACGGCGACGACGTGATTGTTGAAAGTGAGGGTATGGGTTTGCAGACCCTGCTTGACCAGCACGGCTATCTGGCGCTGCGGGAAGCGGAAGAGCGGGCGTTGATGGCAAAGGAGTTCCACGGTGTGGTGCTGGCGACCGGGGGAAGTGTGGTCTATAGCGACCGACTGGTTCGGCATTTGCGCCGCTTTGGTCCGTTGGTTTATCTTGCCCTCTCTTTGCATGAGGTGCGCGGCCGCCTCAATAATTTTGCGACTCGCGGCATCGCCTGCGCGCCGGGCGCCTCGCTGGAAGAAATTTACGCCGAGCGCGAAGCGCTCTATGTCCGTCATGCCGACCTGGTGGTAGCCGCCGGAGGCCAAAGCGAGGCAGAGCTTGCCGAGTCAATTAAACAGGCCCTGCGTGATGGTGGCTACCATGACGCCCTGTTGCCCGGTAACCCGCTAACGGGAAGCCCGCATTAGAACAGTACAACGTAAGGAATGGTCGTTTATGGCAGTCAGCACGGTTACGTGTATCGAAATTTCCAAGGAAGACCTGAAGTTTTCTGCGGCGCACTTCACTATTTTTTCAGCCACTGAGCGGGAGCGTCTGCACGGCCATAATTTTCGTGTCAGCCTCGACCTGACCGCCGAGGTGGGTGAAAACGGCATGTGCTTTAGTTACGTGGAAATAAAACGCCGCTTGCGCGCTCTGTGCGCGGCGCTGGATGAGTACACCCTGCTGCCGGGGGAATCGCCTTTTATGCGTATTCAGCAAGAGGGGGAGTTTTATCGGGCTCAGTTCAATGGCGAGCAGCTGCCTTTTGCCGTTAGCGACACCCAGGTGTTGCCGATACGCAATACCACCGTTGAGGAATTCGCGCGTTATTTGCTGGAACAATTGCTGGCCGACGCCGCCTTTGTGCAGGGCAATGATATTTATGAATTGGTTATGAAAGTGTCGTCGGGCCCTGGACAGTCTGGCTCTGCGAGCTGGCGGCGAACCGACACAGAGAGCTAACTGGGGAGAACTATGGCAAAGCTGGTCATTATTACCGGGGGGAGTCAGGGAATTGGCCGCGCGACGGCGCAGCGGTTTTTGGCCGACGATTACCGGGTATTCAATCTGTCCCGGCGGGATATCGCGTTGAGCGGAGCAGTACAGATTTCTGTGGATATGGTTAATGTGGACTGGTTGTCGGCCTGTGCTGAACAATTGGTGGCGGCGGCAAAGGAAGCCGACGAGGTTGTGCTGATCCATAACGCTGCCCGCCAGGAAGCGGATGCTATCGACAGCCTGGACGGCGCCGCCTTTCGCGACGTGTTGCAGGTCAATCTGGTCGCGCCACAGCAATTGAACAACCTGATGATTCCCCATATGAAACCGGGGTCATCGATATTATATGTGGGTTCGACGTTGGCAGAAAAAGCGGTGAAGGGGTGTGCGTCATATATTGCCAGCAAGCACGGTTTGGTGGGGTTGATGCGCTCGACGGTGCAGGATCTTGCCGGGCGGGGTATTCATAGTAGCTGTGTATGCCCGGGCTTTACGGATACCGGAATGCTTCGCGGCCACATCGGCGACAACCCGGAGATAATTGCGGCAATCACCGAAAATGTATCGGCGGGTCGTCTTATCGACCCTCAGGAAATCGCTGATACTCTGCACTTTTGCGCCAGGTCGCCGGTGCTTAGTGGTGCAGTGATTCACGCGAATTTGGGCCAGATTGAGCGCTGAGCCCTCAGGCTGTATAGGTTTTTCGGCCCTGGTGCGCGCCATTCAGTCGCGCACCAAATAAACGCGTTTTTCTTTTCAAATCTTTGCACTTCTTTGACTCCCCTTTGAATTCTGTCTGCTATTCTTTGGCTGTAGCGAGCGCATGCGCCAAGGGTTCGAAAAGCTGTGGTCTGTGTCAATGCAGGTAGGTAGATTCGACGATGGCGCTGGATTCATACAGCGCTCACTATCGTGTAAAGGTGGATTGGAAACAGGCTGGCGCGCCTTTTGCTAAGACACGTTTGAGAGCTTGCTTTTGTACTCCTGCAACGAAGTGGCCGGTTGCGCATCTAAAGGTGTGAGGCTGACGTACCGATGATATCGGAGTAGAGTGGTAAAGCAGACACATGACACTGTGCACGCAACCAGCGTAGTCAGACAGCGACGTGGCGTCACAGCATAAAAGAAGGAGTTGCACCAATGGGCCTATTAGACAATGTCCGTGAGCAATACCTGAAAGCAAGGGATGAAGAAATGTCCCTGCTCGAGTATCTCGAGCTATGCCGGACTGATCCGATGGCATACGCTACCCCCGCCGAACGCATGCTCGCGGCGATCGGCAAGCCCGAAATGATCGACACCCGCAGCGATCCACGGCTGTCCCGTATCTTCTCCAACAGACTGATTCCACGCTATCCCGCCTTTGAAGAATTTTACGGGATGGAAGATGTCATCTCGCAAATTGTCGCCTTTTTCAAACACGCCGCTCAGGGCCTGGAAGAGCGCAAACAGGTGTTGTACCTGCTCGGTCCCGTCGGCGGCGGGAAGTCATCGATCGCCGAGCGGCTGAAAAAATTGATGGAAGCCTACCCGATATACGCCATCAAGGGCTCGCCGATTAATGAGTCACCGCTGGGCCTGTTCGACCCCCAGCGAGATGGCCGGCAGATTGAAGAGGAGTACGGCATTCCGGCGCGCTACCTGACGGGCCTGATGTCGCCCTGGGCGATCAAGCGTCTGGAAGAATACGAAGGGGATCTCGACAAATTCCGGGTAGTGCGGGTGCAGCCCTCAGTGCTCAAACAGATCGCCGTGACCAAAACCGAACCCGGTGATGAAAACAACCAGGATATTTCAACGCTTGTTGGCAAGGTGGATATCCGCAAGCTTGAATCCTACGCCCAGGATGACCCGGATGCCTATTCCTACTCCGGCGGCCTGTGTCTTGCCAACCAGGGCATGCTCGAGTTTGTCGAGATGTTCAAGGCGCCGATTAAAATGCTCCACCCGCTGCTTACCGCCACCCAGGAGGGCAACTACAAAGGCACGGAAGGGTTCTCGGCGATTCCCTTTCAGGGCACGATACTGGCTCACTCAAACGAATCCGAGTGGCAGAGTTTCCGCAACAACAAGCACAACGAGGCCTTCCTCGACCGGGTTTATATCGTCAAGGTGCCATACTGCTTGCAGGTGAGCGAAGAAGTTAAAATCTACGAAAAACTGCTGCGCCACAGCTCGTTGGCGGCGGCGCCCTGTGCCCCTGGTACGCTGGAAATGCTGGCGCAGTTTTCAGTATTGTCGCGGCTTAAAGAGCCGGAAAACTCCAGCATCTACTCCAAAATGCGGGTGTACGACGGCGAGTCACTGAAGGATACCGACCCCGCCGCCAAGTCCTTTCAGGAGTATCGCGACTATGCGGGCATCGACGAGGGCATGAACGGCATGTCTACACGCTTTGCCTTCAAAGTGTTGTCGGCGGTGTTCAATTACGACAACTCGGAAATTGCCGCTAACCCGGTTCATCTGATGTACGTACTGGAGCAGCGCATACTGCGCGAGCAGCTCCCCGAAGATGAGCAGCGTCGCTACCTTGAATTTATCAAGGGCTGGCTGGCCGTGCGTTACGCCGAGTACGTGGGCAAAGAGATTCAAACCGCTTACCTGGAGTCCTACTCCGAGTATGGCCAGAATATTTTTGACCGCTACGTGACCTTTGCGGATTACTGGATACAGGACGAGGACTACCGCGACCCCGAAACCGGCGCGATATTTGATCGCAGCACACTGAACAGTGAGCTGGAAAAAATCGAAAAGCCGGCGGGTATTGCCAACCCCAAGGACTTCCGCAACGAGATTGTCAACTTTGTGCTTAGAGCGCGTGCACAGAATGAGGGACGCAACCCCAATTGGACCAGTTACGAAAAACTGCGGGAAGTGATTGAGAAGAAAATGTTCTCAAGCACTGAAGAGCTGCTGCCGGTGATCTCCTTCAATGCCAAGGCGTCGGCGGAGGACAAGCAGAAGCACGAAAATTTTGTGACCCGTATGGTAGAGAAGGGTTATACGCCCAAGCAGGTGCGCTTGCTCTCTGAATGGTATTTGCGCGTGCGCAAAGCGGGCTGATACCCGGCACAGAAACAATGCCTCATAGATGAGGTAAGGGGCGAATATGTCGATGATTATTGACCGCCGCCTGAATGACCGTAATAAAAACGCGACCAATCGCCAGCGGTTTATCAGGCGTTACAAGGCGCAACTGAAACGGTCTGTGACGGATCTTGTCGCCGAGCGCTCCATAACCGATATGGGGCGGGGTGGTGAGGTAGGCATCCCGGTCAAGGATATTTCCGAGCCGCGCTTTCGCGTGGGCCAAGGGGGTGACCGGGACATGGTTCACCCGGGCAACCACAGCTTTTCGCCGGGTGATTTGATCGAAAAACCCCAGGGGGGAGGTGGCGGAGGTAGTGGTCAAGGCGGGGGCGGCGAAGGTGGCGACGGCCAGGACAATTTTATGTTCACCCTGTCGAAGGAAGAATTTATGAATCTGTTCTTCGACGACCTCGAGTTGCCCGACCTCGCGCGAACCATGCTGGGCGACGCCCACCAATTTACGATGCGTCGCGCCGGCTATACTCCCAGCGGCGTGCCGGCAAACCTGTCGGTAAGGCGCTCGCTGCAAAATGCGATGGCCCGTAAAATAGCACTGGCATCGCCACTGAAGCGCGAGCTTCGCGAGCTGGAGGCCGCGGGGGGGGATCCTGACGAGATTCAGGCGTTGAAAGACCGCATCGAACGGATTCCTTTTCTGGATGAGTACGACCTGCGTTTTCGTCATAAGGTGAAGGAGCCAAAACCCATCAGTCGCGCGGTCATGTTTTGCCTGATGGATGTGTCGGCGTCGATGTCGGAGCAAAAAAAGGATTTGGCCAAACGGTTTTTTACCCTGCTCTATCTGTTTCTCAGTCGCAAGTACGAGCATGTTGACCTGATTTTTATCCGCCATACCTCCAACGCCGAAGAAGTGGATGAAGACGCGTTCTTTAATGATCCGCAAACCGGTGGCACCGTGGTGATGTCGGCGCTGAATCTTATGGCCGAGATTATTGAAGAACGCTACCCCAGTAGTGAGTGGAACATCTACGGCTCCCAGGTTTCTGACGGCGACGCCTTCGGCAGCGACCCCCAGCGCAGCTGCTCGCGCCTGAGCAAGGATATTCTGCCGCTGTGTCGCTATTTCGCCTATGTTGAAGTGCCGGATAGCCCTACCAGTATTACGCCTCTGGCGGCGGCCTACAGTCAGATTCAGAACAGTAATTTTGCCATGCGAACAGTGATGCATCGCAGCGATGTCTACCCGGTGTTGAGAGATTTGTTTCAGCGGGAGGCCGCATGACGATAGAGGCAAAGGCAGACCGGGTACTGTCCCGTGGGGGCGACTGGGATTTCGACCTACTGCGCACCTACGACGCGGAAATTCGCGCCATTGCGGAGGAGTTTGAGCTTGATACCTACCCCAATCAGATTGAGGTAATTGCCTCCGAGCAAATGCTGGATGCCTACGCCTCGGTGGGGCTGCCAATCAGCTATACCCACTGGAGCTACGGCAAGGAATTTATCCGCAATGAAGAGGCGTACCGGCGAGGCATGCGCGGTCTGGCCTATGAGTTGGTGATCAACTCCGACCCCTGTATCGCCTACCTGATGGAAGATAACAGTATGCCCATGCAGGCGCTGGTTATCGCCCATGCCTGTTATGGCCACAACTCCTTTTTCAAGGGCAATTATCTGTTCAAGCAGTGGACCAGTGCCGACGGCATAGTGGACTACATGGTATTTGCCAAGAACTATATCTTTTCCTGTGAGCAGAAATACGGCATCGACAAGGTAGAGGAGACCCTCGATGCCTGCCATGCATTGATGGACCACGGTGTGGACCGCTTTCACCGGCCGTCGCCGCTTTCTGCCCAGGAGGAACAGCACCGGCAGCACGAGCGCGCCGAGCACGCCCGTAAACAGTTCGATGATATATGGCGAACCCTGCCCCGCAGCGCGGTGGACGCCGAGGAAAAAACAGCCAAAAAGCGCAATGTCTTTCCGCCGGAGCCGCAGGAGAACCTGCTGTATTTCATAGAAAAGTACTCGCCAACCCTGGAAACCTGGCAGAGGGAAATTGTGCGCATTGTGCGCAAGCTCGCGCAGTATTTTTATCCCCAGGGCATGACCAAGGTGATGAATGAGGGGTGGGCGACATTCTGGCATTACACCCTGCTCAACGAGATGTACGACCGCGGTCTGGTAGACGAAGGATTTATGTTCGAAATTTTGCAGTCCCACACCAATGTGGTGATGCAGCCCGGCTACGATCAGCGAGGGTATTCGGGTATTAACCCCTATGCTCTGGGCTTTGCAATGTTCAAGGATTTGCGGCGTATCTGCGAGCACCCCGATGCCGAGGACAGGGAGTGGTTCCCGGATATCGTCGACAAGGACTGGCGGCAGGTGCTTGATTTCGCCATGCGCAACTACAAGGATGAGTCATTTATCGCCCAGTATCTATCGCCGAAATTGATTCGTGAATTCCACCTGTTCGCTATTGCCGATGAACAAAAGGCGGAGCATTACCGGGTGGATGCCATCCACAATGAAGCGGGTTATCGTGAAGTGCGACGCAAGCTCTCGCGGCAGTACAACCGGGATATTCTGGTGCCGGATATTCAGATTCAACGCTATGAACATATGGGTGATCGCTCGCTGGTACTGCGCTACAACCGGCTGCGGGACCGCCCCCTCACCGATGATGCCACCGAGGTGTTAAAGCACCTGAGCTGCTTGTGGGGATTCAAGGTGACCATGGAAATTTTTGACGAGAAGGAAGGCGTGGTCGATAAAATGGAGGTTTTGCCCGCAGGGCAGCGGGCATAGGCAGTCGACCGGTCGTGGGCTATTTTCCGGTAAAGGTTGGCGTGGTTTTATCGAAGAACGCATTAACCGCAGCAATATGATCCTCGGTGCCGTGGCACATGGCCTGTACGTCGGCACAGGTGTCGAGAAAGTCTTCCAGTTCCTGGCGTTGGGCCAGCTTCATCAGACGCTTGGTCTGACGCAGGGCGATTGGCGGCTTGCTGGCGTAGTCGCTGGCGTAGCGTTCTGCGCAGGCCATTAGCGCCTCATCTGTGGTTTTTTCCAGCAGTATTCCCATGTTCAGAGCCTCGTCGGCATTGATGATGCGGCCGCTGAAGCTGAGCTCGGCGGCGCGCTGATAACCGATCAGGCGTTGCAGAAACCACGCACCACCGTCGCCGGGAATAATGCCGAGGTTGATAAAGGTTTCGCCAAAGCGGGTGGCGTCGCAGCCAATGCGCAGATCACACATTGAGCACAGATCAAAGCCCGCGCCCACGGCCGCGCCATTAACCGCCGCAATGGTGACGATTTCGGCGCTGTGCATGGTGCGGGACATACGTTGAATACCCCGGCGGTAGCTGTCGCTGATTTCATTGGGAGTGCCGCCGAACATGCCGGTTTGGTCACGCATTTCTTTCACGTTGCCGCCTGCGCTGAAGGCGCGGCCAGAGCCGGTCAGTATCAGGCAGGAAATGTCCCGGTTGCTGTTCGCCCATTCTACAGTGGTGCAGATATCGTCGATTAGCCGAGTGCCGGTCAGGGCGTTACGAACATCGTCGCGTTCAAAGCGCAGCACCGCGTAGCGGCCGTGCAGGGTAAGGCTGGCATCTGTCGAGATAGCTGGAAGAGTCATTGGCGTGGCCTCAGTCAAATAAACTGATTATGCCACAGTTCCGCTTTCGTCTGCTCAGACGCCGGGTTTCGTGGCAATTGGTGCGCGCAGGAGGAGGTTAACCAGCAGATTGACGAACAGGATGTATTTACGTTCCCCGGCGACTAGAATGCACTCTTCGTTACCGTGGTTGGTGGGGGTGTGGTGCTCGCCCTGTTGGTAGGTAATGAAATCGCCGGATTTGTAATCCCCGTACTCGTCGGAATAGCCGCCACAGATCACCAGTTTGTATTCGTTTCTGGTATAGCAGTGTCGGGGGATGGTCGCCTTGGGTTTTATCTGCATGATGACGATCGTGCTGTTCTGACTTCTCAGAGTTCGATATCGGCTGCCCTTCCACAGAAAGTTCCAGCGAATGTTTTTGTGGTGACCTCTTTCAAGGAGCTCCAGCACTCGGTAGATGCTGCTGTCGAACTCGTGGCTGATGTTCAGCAGCAAGTGCTCCAGTTCATCGGTGGCGAGTGCGCTTTCCAAGTCGGCGATACGACTTTTTATGTCGTCCCTGGCGGAGGGCTTCAGTGGAATAGGGGTGGTTTCTTCCAGCAAGGTGCCGTAGCGCTCATCGGTGTGCATCAGCCGTTCGACGCAGTGCTGGCAGGATTTCATATGCCAGTGGATAAAGAGGGTTCTGGCGGTGTCGAGGGTGCCTCGGGCGAACTGCTGAATTAGAGAATCATGGGGGTGAGTAAAATAACCCTCTTCTCTCCCGCTTATAGTGGTCATGGCTGTACCCGATGTCGAGATCCTCGCTGGGCGCCAGGATTATTGATTTAAATTGTGATGATTGTCTCATTATAGCCATTGCTTTTTAAAAAACGATACGGGTATGCCCCTACGTGAAGTGTGGTGTTGAGGGGCCGCGCCATGTTTTGAGGGAGATGAAAGTGGTAAATCGTAGATCACGCTTTGGTTGGTGGTGTGACATAGTTTGCTGAATTTAAATAGAAAGGGTTGTTGTCAGTTTACTTCAATCTGCTGTTTGGTGGCGGGCGTATAAAGAAAGATTATTCAGTGAAAGTCCGGTAAGAACACTCCGGGCGGTACAGGCGGAAGTCGATGGGATTCGGAAACATAGTGCAGCAATGGATGGCGGAACAGGGGCAGGGTTTTTCGCATTCGCAGAGTGATGCGGAGGAGGCCAACGCCGTCGGTGGGCTGTATTCGGGCCAGTCAGAGCAATTGGCGGCGGAATACAGCTTGTCGTTTACCGAGCTTGTTTGCGATCTGGCCCCGGATATTCTGGAAGAGAGAGTAACCTCCGAGCGTCTGGACCTTCTGTTTCTTCGTGTGCAGCACTGTATAAATGACGCACTGGGGCGTGCGATGAAAAGCGCGCTCTATAGTCACTTCTATGTTTTTTCGGAGGCCAGCTTCATCGATTGCCTGTACCGCTACATTAATTCCCGGCGCGGGCTGTGTATGGTAGTTGATCTAAAAGCGTTGGACGCCTTTGTTACTGACCAAAAGCCGTCGGGGCCGTTGAGCGAAGGCGTGATCATTATCGGTATTGATCGTCAGGATTTCGACTATTCCGGTAGTTTGCGTTCCAGGCTTAATCAACGGCTTGATCGGGAATATTCGGTGGTGTTTCGACGTAAATTCCTGGAGCGGCTGCATTATGGCGAGAAAAAGCCGCCGAGTCTTGAGGAGCTGCACAAGATTTCCTACAGCGCCCATATCGAGTTGTTTGACCAGGTGGTGGGCGAGCTGGTCGACGAAATTATTCCCTTTGCGCAAATAGATGATCGCGTGTCTGCCGGCGCTATGCCGGCGGGGAGCATGCATTTTGTGATTTGTAATGCGCCCATTTACAGCTTGGCTACACAGATAGAGAGCGAGTGGCACAGCAGTGATCCGGTTGAGATTGAACGGGCCTATTTCGCGGCATGCCAGCAACGCTTTGAACAGCCAATGTATCTGTTGATTCGCTCGGGCCATCCACAAGTAAGCAATGCGCTGTTTGATCTTCGTCGTGAAGCCGGTAGTGGCTTGCGAGAAAAATGTCCTGTGCGGAGATCGCAGCTTTGGGAGGTTGATGAGGGGAGGTGGCAGCGCCCCGGGCTGTATCAGGTTGAGGGGCTGATGCGTCTGAACAACTATTGCACGGTGTCAGGTGTCGCCGAGTGGGCCCAGCGAAGCGGTTTGAAGCAGGTAGACGTATTGGATTATTTACTGACTCACGATGCGCGTGAGCTATTTCCTGCGCGCGCTGACTGGGAAGTCTGCCTGCGCAACAACGGTGTTTGCGGGGTTTATCGTTATGACGACGCCGCAGAGGGCGAGGCCAAGTCTTTGTATGGTTCGGTCGAGCGGCTCAAACCTCTCATTGGGTCGTTGAGTCTGGCGGCTCGGCGCCGTCGCGATCGTACGCGGGAGGCACCGCAACGCCCGTCTTCCGCCGAGAAGGCGCCATGACGCCCGTACTGGTCGGTCAGCGCCGCGACCGTTCTGGCGGCCTACAACGGCTGAGGCCAGAGGACATTGCTCGGCAGGCTGAGTCGCTGCAGCCCTTGTTGGATTTGGTAGAAGGCATACAAGCCCAGGACGGTGGTATGGGCTTTTCGAGTTTTGTAAACCTGATCTCACTGGAGTACCGCGGTCGAGCGATAGAGGCCGATAGTACGGCTTGGGGGCAGTGCTGCGCCGCCATCGTCAAGCGCTACGTTGACTATGTGCTGAGAGAATGCGCGCAGGAGCAGCGGCGGGCGTTGGCCTTTTTTATGGCCTCCCCCCGTGGACATGTCGTGCGGGAATGGCTTACCGACGGTGGCGGTGGGGCGCGCTTGCTGGTGGTGCGTATCTCGACCCTGAGAAATATTCAGGTTGCGGTTGATCCGCGGTCCTCTGTGGGTGCGGTGACGCTGTGGGATAGCGAGCCTCCGCTTCTCGAGTGTGAGCTTGATCTGTCGGAGGTCTGTTGCCGTCTGAATGCGAAATTACGCGATATGGCCGTGGTGGGGGAGGCCTTGAATGATCGTGTGCTGCATCTCCGCCTGCGTGATATGCGTGATCGTTACGAAAGCCGGTTGTCAGAGCTGTTGGCTGAATTGAATGAGGACGTTGTGCGGCAGGTTGTCGAAAAGCTTAAGGCAATGCTGTTGGACACGACTCTTGTTGGGGCTGCGGGGGCAGATGTCGGGGCAATCAACATCGGCGCCACTGAGAGTCGTGGTGGCTGGTGGGGGCGTTCGGTTGATGCGGAAAAAGCCTATTTTGCCTTTTTGCTTGGCAATCGAAAGGTCGGACGCCGGTTTACCATGGATTCCAACCATGCTCGGGTTGCAGATGCAGATTGCACCGCATTTATGCAGGAGGGTGATGATCGCATTTACGTTGATGAGCGTATAGAACCTCGAGCGCGCTACTTTTGCCGTGACGCTGAAATTCGCCGTGTGCCGCCCTTGTCGGCGCGTGAAGGGTTGGTTGAGGCGTGTGCCGAGCAAGGCGACCTTAATACCGAGCCGTTGAGTGAGCTGATTGGCAAAGGGGAAAAGCATGTGCGGCGTTTTGAAGGCGATTTCAGTGAGGCGTTGTCAGAGCACCGTTGGTTGTTGGCGCTGAAATACACCGGGCTTTTGGGCGTTTGTCCTTCGCATAGTGAGTTGCTCCGGGCCAGAAGGGGGCTCTCCCCAGGTGTTTGGGAAGGGGCTGATGCTCCGGTATTTCCGGCTGTGGGAGAGTTGGTGTTCAGGCCGCCGGCGTCCCTGCGTCTTCCGCTGCATATGTTCTCTCTCGCGTATCGAAGAAACCTTTCCCGCGACGTTGCGGCAATGGTGGAAGAGGCTCCTCACTTGTCATGTTATGTAGAGGTGGAGCGCGAGGTTGGTGAGCCCCTTTATCGCCCGAAATTTGCGGAGTTTATGGAGGATCTGGCGTTTATATTCAATACGAGGTCAGTGTCTCCCGTTGGTGCGATAGCCTCGGTGCAGCGATACATTGACAGCGCCAAGGAGGTGCTGGCAGAGATTGAAGAGGCCAATAGGGGAGACTCTTTGTCTTTCGGTGAGCGCTGGTATGTCACCAGGCTGGAGTACGACGGCTTGCCGGAGGCCGACGCAATTTTTTGCTCTGGTGTGCGGTCTGCGGCGGATTTGCTTGGTCTGGAAGAGGCGGAATTGGCCGATATGGCGTTGAAGAGCAATGACGCCGCGCAGGTTTGGCAGGGTGTGCGCCGTTATCAGGAAAAAATCAGGGCGGGTGATGCGATTTTTTCCGCCTACTAGATGCTTGGGGAGGTGATCCCGGGGGTGTTTGTTAGTGAACGGGTTGATGTTGCGCTATGTGCATTGCCCAGTTTTCGTTGCTGGGTAAGTTGTCCGAGGGAGGTCAAATGTCTGTTGAAAAAAGCCTCATCATGAAAATGAACCGAGAGGGGGTGATTACGAGCCAAAAAGCCGTTTCTCTGATGAGGGAGTTCGCGCGTCGCGATGATGGCTACGGCGGCAACGAGGACACGATTATGTCGGAACTCATGATTAGCGAAAGGGAGCTGACGGAGTTCAAGGCCGCTTACTATGGTATTGAAATTTTTAATCAGCAGACTGTCAATGTGGATGTTTTTCAGCTTCAGCGCGCAGACAGCGGTTTCTACCGGCGTTTTGGCTGCGCGCCGGTGGCAGTGAAAGACGGGGTTACTCACGTAATGGTTGTCGATTACAACAATTCGGTCGCGGAAGGTTTGAAAGGCAAGTATGGGCGGCATATCGCTTATCAGGTCAGTGCGCGACAATTGCAGCAGTACCTGGATCGCGGCCTGGGTGGGCAGCGGCTTGGCGCTTCATCGAGTGGCGGTTTCAGTGCCGGCTTGGTGAAAGGGCGTGCAACGCAGGCGGATGATGTTTTGAGCTGAGGTCTATCGCCCTAAAATCCATAGGCATTGTTTTTTCATCCGACTGGGGCCTTCGGCCGTTTAGGGCATTGGCCATTTGTGCGTTGATGGCTGTGTGGCGTTAGTAGAGTGAATCCTCTGAATAACCTCCGGTTAAATTTACGTGAAGCCTATCCCTGCGAGGCTGGGTTACGGTGGAATTTTGTTGACATAAATATATTATTAATATAAGGCTGGTGTGGTGCTGTCGAAGCGGTAGCAGGGGCTGGGTGCGAGTGCAGCCGGCATCGTGCGAAATACGTGGCCGCAAGGCGGCGTCAACATACGGAGTTTATAAGTGAGTAATAGCCTGGCACCGAAAGCGGTGCATCCTGATATCGAGCTGCTCCGGGCCTGTGCCTTGGGAGTATTGCCCGTATCAACCCAGGCGTTGATTCGCTTCCATGTCAATAACTGTGAAATTTGTCACGCCAGTGTCGAAGAAATGGAGGTCGCTGAAGGTGCAAAGCTTGCAGATATGCCGCCGGTTGATCCGCGGCGCAATGGTCGTGACGATATTATTCGTCGCGTGCGCGCCGTCGGTTTGGGTGTTGAGGCGAGTGAGTTGATTGAAGAGCTGCAGTCGCCGCAGCCCCTGCGGGATGCAGTTCCCCCCGCCGTACAGAGTTTATTGCAGGACTTTGCACCGACGATGTTGCGCTCCCTCAAATGGCGAGCGATTGCCGTAGGGGTCCGCTTGTCGCGGCTGTGCCAAGGGGGCGAGCGACTCACGGTAGTCTCGCTGGAAACCGAGCGCAGTCGTATGCCAGAGGCGCGGGCGCGGGTTACTCAGCATGCATTGGTGCTCGAAGGCTTGATGCAAGTGGGAACGGGAACCTACAAAGAGGGCGATTTTCTCACCTGGTTGGCAGGGGAGTCGTGGAGCCCGGCGAACGCGTCGAGGGCGAGGTGTGTCTTTGTCGCTGGAGATGTCCGCGCCCTTCGATTTAAAAGGTGGTACACAAACATGTTGGTGCGTTTTTATCGTGTCACGGCGCTGCACGGGTGATAGTGTCGATGGCGTGTGTTGTAACGATCGGCGCAATTTTGCAGTGCTTTTTCGGCAGCGGCAATCGCTCTGGGGGTGCGCTTGGGCGATAAAAATGACATTTGGGCTGAGCACCTAAAAAAAATAGCCGAAGAGCGCAGCGAGGAGAGTTTTCTAAGCGTTTATGACTACTATGCGCCGCGGGTATTTGCTTATCTTATTGGCTTGAGTGTGTCTGAGCAGCAGGCCTACGATATTACCCAGGAGGTGTTCGTCAAGCTGTGGCTCAATGCCAAGCAGTACTCGAATCAGCGCGGCTACGTCAGCACATGGTTGTTTCGTATTGCCCGCAACCTGTGGATCGACTATCTCCGTAGCGAGGCGTCGCGAAATCAGTATTTTGAAGATTCGGATGTTGATCCCCCTGATCTGTTTGCGGAGGATGTCGAATCCGACAGCGATGCCAGAAAGCTGCACCGTTATCTACGTGAGCTGCCGGTTGAACAGTGCAATATTTTGTATAAGTCCTACTTCAAGGATATGAGTCACAGTGAAATTGCTCAGGATCACGAGCGGCCACTCGGCACGATAAAGTCCAGTATTCGGCAAAGCGTTAGTCAGTTGCGGCGCAAATTCAAACGTTTTGATGATGGTTCGTCCAAGGTTTAGCCTTGTCTGCCAGGGCTCACCGTCTGCCCACTATTTCTCCTCTTCCTTTCACTGGCTTTCAAAGATTCGGTCTACAGACCTATAGGGGTTGGTTATACTCACTAAGACAAGTGACTGTGCGGCGCACACCTGTGTCTGACAGCATTGAAAGGCAGCGGTCTTCAGGAAGGGTGAGTAGATAATTGATTAGCCGGAAAAAAATCATTCGCGGGCTGCTGGATGGCCATGTTCTCGGTGCTGTGGCCTTCGCCGCGCTGGCGTATTTGTTCACGGTTGTCTACGCCGATCAGCGCGACCGGGAGGTTGCTCTGGCAGAATTGCAAAGCGACCTGCAATTACAGGCGCGGTCGCGGGCCGAGGCGCTGTCGGTTTATGTGCAGCGGTACAAGCTCGATACCCTGTTTTTGTCTGCGACCCCTGCAGTGGCGGGAATACAGCGGGCGATCGACAATGGCGGTGTGGACCCGAAAGTACAGATTAACACTCAAACCTGGCTGAGTAGCCTGCAGGGGACCTTTGTCGAATACCTGAACATACATCCTGCAGTGCGTCAGTTAAGGTTTATTGGTGTGGCCGACAATGGCCGTGAGCTGGTGAGAGTGGAGCGGCAAGATTATGACGTAACGGTTGTGCCCGATGAGGCCTTGCAGGGAAAGGCCGCAACCGACTACTTCGCTGAGGGCGTGAAGCGAGCGCAAGGGCAGGTGGCAGTGTCGCGGATTAGCCTGAACCGGGAAAGGGGTGAAATCGAGGTGCCCCATGTGCCGACCATGCGGTTGATGACGCCGATACATAGCCCGACCGGTGGCGTATTCGGCCTGGTAGTAATGAATATTGACCTTGAGTGGGCGTTCAGCCTGCTTCACGAAAAACTCAATTCCAGCAATCGCATATATCTGCTGAATATGTCTGACGAATTCTTGCTTCACCCAGACCGCAGTCGGCGTTTTGGCTTCGAATTTGGTAACAGCTACCGCTGGGCTGATGCCTTTCAAGCAGACGAGACTCGGCCCGGACTGAGCTTTCGCGAGCGAGATGATGGTGAAGTCATATTCGCGCAATTCCAGGACGTCGACGTTGATATTGACCAGCCATTGCGTCTGGTCGTTGCGGCGAGCTCAGAACATCTGGATCAGATGCTTCTTGAGCGCTACCGCAATAATCGCTACCAGTTCGCTGCCATACTATGGCTAACGATTGCCACAGCGGTGGTGTTAAGTCGACGCCGGCGCAGTAAGGATACTCAGGCTCGTCGCAATGCTGAATTTGCGGCGGTATTCGCTGGATCCAGTGATGCGGTTCTTAGTGTGTCACGCAACCGTGAAATCAAAAGCTGGAATGGCGCGGCGGCTGAGCTGTTTGGTTATACCGAGGCCGATGCAGGCATGAGGAATGTGCGGGTGGACCGTCGTGTAGGCCCCCCTGATGAGGAAGGAGATGCGCTGGAATACGTGCTGCAAGGAGGGGGCGCGCGGCGCTATAACACGGTTATTGAAGCGAGCGACGGTCGCACGACCGATGTACACGTGACCATTTCCCCGCTGCGAGGCAATCATGGGGATATTTTCGGGGCGTCCATCATTTGCCGTGATATCACCGCTGAGTTGGAGGCAAAGGAAGAGCTTAAAAGCATTAATGACAACCTTGAGGTCCAGGTGCGCGCGCGGACGGCTGAGCTTGAATCGGCGTCGGTACTGCAGCGGGCCATGCTGCAAAGCGCGGGTTACGCCATTATCGCAGCCGGTACCGATACTGTCGTCACGCTCTTTAATGCGGCGGCGGAGAAGATACTGGGCTATACCGCCGAGGAAGTCGTTGGAAAATTTATGATTCGTCGCTTTTGTTCGCCTGAATTTGTCGAGCGCGAGCGGGAACGACTACAAAATAGCAAACGCGACGATGTTGATCTCGCCGAGCTGAACGATAAAAACCTTGAGCGGGAATTGGAGACAGATTTCATTCGCAAGGATGGCTCGCGGGTGCCGGTAATGATGAAAACCAGCATGCTGCACAATGACAATGGAGAGCCACTGGGGCTGCTCTGTATCGCCATTGACCTTACTGAGCGTAATCAGGCTCAGCAGGAGCTGATCGAGGCCAAGGCAATTGCTGAGGATGCCAGTCGCGCCAAGAGTGAATTCCTGGCCAATATGAGTCACGAAATTCGCACACCGATGAATGCCGTGTTGGGTATGCTCAACCTGCTTGGCTATACCGAGCTGAATCCGCGACAGCTGGATTATGTGTCGAAGGCGAGTGTCTCAGCAGAGACCTTGCTGGGCATCATCAACGATATTCTCGATTTTTCCAAGATCGAGGCTGGAAAGTTGCAGCTCGATCCCCATTCCTTCAGCCTCGATGACCTGCTGCGCGAAGTCGCAGTCATTCTCAGCATGAATGTCGCGGGTAAAGATGTCGAAATACTGTTTAATGTCGATCCGAAAATTCCCCGCCGAGTGATCGGTGATGCCTTAAGAATCAAGCAGATTCTGATTAATCTGGCGGGCAATGCCGTCAAGTTCACCAAGGAAGGTGAGGTCATGCTCAGTGTTTTTGTACAGCATGCCAAAGAGGATCAGTTGATATTGGGCTTTACGGTGCGAGACACCGGTATTGGTATGACGCCAGAGCATATGCAGCGTCTGTTCAGCTCTTTTTCCCAGGCGGAGGCCGGCATTACCCGCCGCTTTGGCGGCACCGGCCTGGGCTTAGTGATCTGCCAGAACCTTATCAAAATGATGGGGGGGGAGCTGGAAGTCGATAGTGAACTCGGTAAGGGAAGCACCTTTTCCTTTTCCCTGGCACTGGATCGGGCCGAAGATGAGCAGGCGCTCCTGGCCACTGCCCGCCCGCCTATCCCCAACCATGAGTCCGTGCGTTTGTTAGTCATCGACGACAATGCCAATGCGCGCCAGATTGTGGTTGAGATCTGTGAGTCGCTGGGTTGGCGTTGTGAGGCACGCGCCTCCGGGGCCGAAGGTGTGCAGGCAATCGAACAGGCCGAGCAAAGTTATGACCTGGTGTTTGTCGACTGGATGATGCCGGAAATGAACGGCTGGGAAACCGCGATGGCAGTTCGAGCCCTGGCAGAAAAAGGGGTGGATGTGCCCAAATTGGTGATGGTTACCGCCCACGCCAAAGAGGTGTACGAACAGAGTCAAAGCGAGGAGTTTGCCCTCGATGGCTTCTTGATGAAACCCCTCACCGGCTCGGATATTTACAATGTGGTCGCTGAAACCCTGTCGGGTGTGCCACGTGCCACGCCACATCAGCCCGCGCAGGTCAGTCAGCAGCAGCTCAGCGGCATGCGTATTCTGTTGGTGGAGGACAATGTGACCAATCAACAGGTGGCCAGGGAATTGCTCGGCCTGGAGGGCGCTGAAGTGTCACTGGCTGAAAACGGCCAGGAAGCACTTGATGCGCTAAGTCACGGTGGGCTGCTGTTCGATGTGGTACTGATGGATTTGCAAATGCCGGTGATGGACGGCCTCACGGCTACCCGCAAAATTCGCGGTGAACTGGGGTTGCGCTATCTGCCCATCATTGCCATGACCGCCAACGCAATGCCTGCGGACCGACAGGCCTGCCTTGACGCCGGTATGAACGATCATATTGGCAAGCCCTTTGATGTACGCGAACTCATCCTTGCCCTGCTCAAGGCCACTGGCCGTGACGCCGAACAGGCGCTGGCAGATGCACCTGTTTTGACGCCACCCAGTACGTCTCTGCCGCCTTCGCCGGAAGGGTTTGGCTTTAAAGAGGCGGTTGTGCGCATGGGGAATAACTCGGCCCTGTATGCCGGTCAGGCGAGGAACTTTGCCGCCCGCAGTAAGGAAACAGTATTTGCGTTAGAGCAGATTTTCAAAACGGGTAATCAACCGCTACTGGTGCGGGAGCTGCATACGGTGCGCGGCGTCGCCTCTACCCTTGGTGCAAATGCCCTCGGAGCGGCGATTTTTGAATTGGAAAACGGCGCAAAGGCGGGATTGGAATTGCCGGTGTTGACGGTAATGTTAGATGACGTAAAACACCATATGGCGAGGGCTGCTGAGGTCTTTATTGAATTGGCCGATGCGTTGGAGGCAGGGAAGGCTGATGTGCCAGAGGTGGAGCATGGGAGTGAGGGCGTCGATACCGAGGCATTGTATGTTAAATTACAGGAACTAATGGGGGAGCTGGCGGATAGCAATATGCGCGCCATCGATACCTTTGAGGCCCTGCGGGCGGAGTTGATGCAGGTTGATGTCAGTGCAACAAAAACCGTGGCGGAAGCCGTGGCGAATCTGGACTTTTCGTCGGCGGGGGATGCACTCAAAAATATTATGAACGGCATGGCGCAGCACCAGTCATAATCACGTTGGATAAAGGCGAGGGAGGTAGCACAATCACATGGTAGAACCAGATCCATTTGGAAGTATGGACTGGGCCGAAAGCCTGGTACCCAAGCGGCCTAAATTACTGGTTGTTGACGATCAGACGGTCAATATACAGGCCCTGTATCAAATATTCGGCGCTGACCATGAAGTGTTTATGGCCACCAGCGGCTCTCAAGCCATCAAGGTATGCCTGGACAAAAAACCGGATTTAATCCTGCTTGATGTGATTATGCCGGAAATGGACGGTATAGCCGTGTGCGAGGAGCTACAAAAAAACTCTGACACTCGGAGTATCCCGGTGATATTTGTAACGTCTCAGGAAAGCCCCGAGGAGGAGTCTCGAGGTCTGGAAGTCGGCGCCGTTGATTTTATCAGCAAGCCGGTAAATCCGGCGGTGGTGAGGGCGCGGGTGCGTACGCATTTAACCCTGAAAGCCCAGGCGGATGCGCTGCGGGTCATGGCCTCGCGGGATGGCTTGACGGGGATTCCCAACCGCCGCTATTTTGACGAGCGGCTGGCGGCGGAGTGGCGCAGCGCGAAGCGAGGTTCGCAGCCACTGTCATTGATCCTCATCGACGTCGACCATTTCAAAGCCTACAACGACCACTACGGGCACGTAGAGGGGGATACATGCCTTAGGCGCGTCGCCAAAGCGCTAAAACTATCCGTTGGGCGTGGTCGTGATATCGTCGCGCGTTACGGTGGTGAAGAGTTTGTCTGCCTGCTGCCGGAAACAGACCTGGCGGGTGCCGAGGAGATGGCGGAAAAGCTGCGCAGCGCCGTGGCCGATCTGGAAATTTCCCATAAATCATCTCCAGTCGGCAATACGGTGACGATCAGCCTGGGGGTGGCGACCATTGTTCCGACATCGCTGACGGGGCCGGAAACCTTGCTGGTTCGCACCGATGAGTTGCTCTACAAGGCAAAGGAAAGCGGCCGCAATCAGGTGGTTGCCCAAGCTATATAAATGGCAGCGTTCAGGTTGCCGCCGTCGGGGACAGCATAACGGCAATGGTTTGTTCCCTCTGTAAAGAGCACTCAAAAATCACGATACGATAATAACTCGAGAGGAAAATATGGCTATTTCGCTACAGGGCATGATTGAACGTGCCGCGCGCTTGCACCCCCAGGGAGAGTGTCTGGTGTACCAGGGCGAGGTGCGTCTTTGGTCGCAGGTAGAGGAACGTGTTGCGCGCACCGCTGCCGGGCTCAGAGAGCTGTCGCTGGGTGAGGGCGACCGGGTGGCAATTCTGAGCCTGAATTGCGCCAATTACTACGAAGCCCTGTTTGCAGTGCCCTGGGCGGGTTGCTGCGTGGTGCCCCTTAATTCAAGATGGGCGCTTCCAGAGAATGAATACGCCTTGACTGATTCCGGTGCGAAGGTGGTGTTTTTTGACGAGACCTTTGCCGAGCAGGTTGAGAGCCTGCTCTCTGATGTCACCACGCTCGAAAAGGCGGTTTATATCGGTGACGGAGAGTGTCCTGCATGGGCGATAGACTTGTCGCAAATGATCGCCGATAACGCTCCGGCCGCTGCGAGTGTCCGTGGCGACGACGCTATGGCCGGGATCTTCTACACCGGCGGCACCACCGGCTTTCCCAAGGGCGTAATGCAGTCCCATCGCGCGATCTGGGCCAGTGCCGTGTCAGCATTGCCCGCCTTTGGTATGGCGCGCGATTCGCGGTATCTGCACGCGGCCCCGATGTTTCATATGGCCGATCTGGCGGGCACCATGGCGGCGACCCTGTGTTGCAGTGCCAATGTGATTCTGCAGGCCTTTGACCCGGCGAAATTATTGCAATTGATAGAAGCGGTGAAGGTCACACATACGCTGATTGTGCCGGCGATGGTGAAAATGGTACTGAGCCACCCCGATGCGGCAACGGCAGATGTCTCGACCCTGCAAATGATTATGTACGGTGCCTCGCCCATGCCGGCGGCAACTCTGGAGCAGTGCATGACCCTGTGGCCCCACGTTAAGCTGGCCCAGGCCTATGGCCAGACCGAACTGGCACCCATTGCAACAATTCTGCCCGCCGAAGATCATGTGCGCGGCAGTGAACTGCTTAAGTCGGCGGGGCGGCCCTCCGCCATCAGCGATATTCGCTGTGTTCGCGATGATGGCACTGACTGTGAACAGGGCGAGCCGGGTGAAATTCTGGTGCGCGGCCCCCACACGATGATTGGCTACTGGAACAAGCCGGATCAAACCGCGAGCGCCCTGCGTGATGGTTGGGTGTACACCGGCGACGCCGGTTATTTTAACGACAGTGGCCATCTGTTTATCGTTGACCGGGTCAAGGATATGGTGATTACCGGCGGCGAGAATGTGTTTACCACCGAGGTGGAAAACGCGGTAATGGGACACGAGGCGGTACAGGACGTCGCGGTCATCGGCATTCCCTCCGAAGAGTGGGGCGAGGCTGTGCACGCCATCGTAATCCTGAAGCCCGGTATGAGCGCCAGCGAAGAAGAGATTAAAAATCACTGTCGCGGGCGGATTGCCGGATACAAACTGCCCAAGAGTGTCAGCTTTCGCACCGAGCCCATGCCCCTGTCCGGGGCGGGCAAGGTGCTGAAAACCGAACTGCGCAAGCCCTATTGGGATAATCAGGACCGGCAGATCAGCTGAGTCGGCGATCGCGGTGTACGCTGGCATTCGTCGCGCCGCCTCTTTATAGTGTCGCCGCCGGACCGTTTCTCCGGTGGCAGCAAAGGGGCGAACAGCGATTGAAATTCCTTGCGGGAATGAGTCCACCACGTAGAAATATCGTGATCGGCGTAACCTTGTCGCTGATGACGGTATTTCTGTCCAGTACGATTGCCGCGGTAGGCAAGCATATTTCCCCTGATGTGCATGTGTCGGCCATGATTGTGGCCCAGTACAGCATCAGCTTTTTATTCGCGCTGCCGGCCGTTATGCGCAAAGGGCGAGCCGGGTTGCACACCAGTTACCCCGGCTTGCATCTGATTCGCGGGGTGAGTGGTGTTGCCTGCTTCTATTTTTACTTCTTTGCCCTGAGCCAAATCTCCCTGTTGGAGGCCACACTGTTGCGCAGTACCGCGCCGTTGATGGTGCCGATCGTAATTTTTCTCGCGCTTGGGCAAGGTATTCGTCGCGCCTCAATCCCACCATTGCTAATCGGCTTTGCCGGTGTGGTGCTGGTGTTGCGCCCCGGTTTTGCCGAGCTGACCGTGTGGCATTTGGTCGCGCTGGCCTCAGCGCTTGGACTTGCGGTGTCGATGATTAGCACAAGGATGCTGGCCGCTACCGAGCCCTCGTCACGTATTTTGTTTTATTACTTTGCCATTTCGCTGGTGGTCAGCATTCCCTTTTTCCTTTGGCAGCGTGGCGATATTCCCGCCCATGCCTGGCCGTGGCTGCTGTACATGGGGGTGGTGATCTACGTCTGCTTTCTGCTGTATACCCTGGCTTATCGCTATATGTCAGCATCGGCCCTGGCCCCCACCAGTTATTTTGGGGTGGTATTCACCGGTATGCTGGATTGGCTGTTGTGGGACGTACTCCCCGACGGCATTACCCTGTGTGGCATTGCCCTGGTGGTGTGTGGCGGGGTGCTGGTGCTCGGCGGCCGCGACGACAGCACCACCTGATGTTTGCCTAAGGGTAAAGCGCGGGCAGGGCGGTTCCCGGTTTTTTTTCTCCGCTCGCGCCCTTGCGGCATTGGCGCAGGGTGTCGAGCAGGGCACTGTGGTCGATATCGCCGCTGCCTTCGCCATAAAGCTGCAGGTTCATTCCGTCGATAAAAGGCCGCAGTTCCTCGTATTCTCTACCCAGGGCATCCAGATTGTTGGGCAGATGAGGATGGCTGCGAGCCCAGCTGTTGATAGCCGCCCGCAAGGCCTGCGCTGAGGCCTTGTTTTTACACAGCTTTGTCAGGGCGTCGAAGTGTGTTTTTTCATCGTTACTATTCTGTGCTGGCGCCGCTGTTGAGGCAGCGGGGCGACGCCGCAGCAGCGCTATCAACAGGGCGGTGTTGAATAAAACCAGCGCGCCAATGGCCAGCCAGAACAAGCGATGGGAGTGCGCCGGTGCAGGCTCGTCGAGCGGCGCGGTATTGGACTCGGTAGCGGCATTGGGCGCAGACTGCGCGAAAGTTGGCGTTGGGGCAGCAGCGGTGCCGCCGCTCACTTTTAATTCCCGCGCGGGAAGAATTGCCACTTCGGGGCTATTGGTGCGGGTGTTCCACCAGGGAATGCGAATTTCCGGCAGGGTATAGGTGCCGGCTTTACCGGGGATAATAGCCAGCGACTCGGTGCGCAGTGCACTGACCCCTGTGTCGTTCACATCATTGCTTAACTTTGCTTGATCCGGGTACAGACGGGCGCCATCCAATACCGTTGCCGGCAACGCGGGAAGCTGGGCAGCGAGCAGGCCGTCGGCGCGAATATGGATGCTGCGAGTAATCGATTGCCCCGCCTCCAGTGAATCCACGTCGCCACTCCAGGTTTCCACAATGTCCAGGTTGGCGGCGGGCAACCACAGAGAGCCACTGAATTGGCTGGGAGGCGGGTCGATTTTAACCGTTAAGGGCGGGCTGCGTTTAATGAGCAGGCGACCGGGGTCGAGCAGCGACGGACGATAGCTTTCTACCCGGGCTTGCAGGGTCAGCGCGGGAATTTCCAGTTCGCCACTACGCTGGGGGAAAATAGCGTAGCGGCGCTCGATCACCTGAAAATAGCGGCCGTCTATCTGTTGGCGATAGCGATTTTCGCCGATGGGTTCAACCACCGCATTGTCGATGGTCGGGGCATCCAGCGAGGCGTCGAGGAAGTTGACCGAGCTGAATAACTTCACGGTATATTCGAGTTGCGCCTGCACATAGCTTCGGCGGGGGGTGATGTCGGCCTCCAGCCAGACCTGCTGGTTGCCGCTGCGCTGACGTTGTGGTGCGGCGCTGACCGTGACGGTGATGGGGCGGGTGCTTTTCTTCCCCATGGGGATGGCTGGAATGGTGATTTGTCCCTCGCGTTTGGGTGCCAGGGTGTACTCCCACTGGCGACTGCTGCTGATGTCGCCATTGACGATATTGGTGCGGCTGCTTTGCTGGCGGTTGAGAATGTGGAAGTCTTCCTGCAGGGCGGCGATATCCGGCTCGCCGCTGAACAACATGCTGTCAGCACTCAGGGTGAGGGTGAGGGTTTCTTCCAGTGACACCGTCGTGCGATCGACGGTGGCGCGTACTTCGGTGTCGCTGAGTGCGATGGGGCTGCCCGCCACAAGGGCTAACAGGGTGAGCAACAGGGCGATCCATCCACTGGGAATGGCGAACCGTAACGGCCTTGGCAGGCGAACATTAATAGGGGGCATAGTTTTCCCTCTCGGGCACCTCGCCGCGTCGGCGGCGTTGTAAATACTGATAGTTAAATTTATTGCGCAGGAGCTGGTCGGAGCTGTCGGGAATATTGCGCAGCCATTGCTCCTGGGCCTGCTGCTCCTCGGACAGGGGCTGGGTGCCTGCGGCCAGGCTGTTCTGGGTCTGTTCCTCACCGTCGCCAGTCTCTGTGGGCTGCGCTTGGGCAGCCTGTTGTTTCGTTGACTCCGTTTGCTCTGCGCTATCGGTATGCTCATCCTGCGACCGGGCGTGTTGCTCAGCCAGCTGCTGTTGCTCTTCACGGGATTGTTCGTCACCTGACGGCGCTTCGCTGGTCTGTTCCTGTTGAGACGCGTCATCTTTCGGCGAGTCTACTTTTTGCTGTGCATCGTCGCTGCGCTGCGCGTTGTTGCTGTCGGAAGAGGGTTCGCCTTGTTGTTGGTCATTCCCCGAACTGTCCTGCCGGGATGAATCCTGCTGCCCACTGCTGTCGCCATTCTGGCTGCTGTTGTCACTTTGCTGTTCTTGCTGGTTTTCCTGATCTTGTTGCTGTTGTTGCAGCTGTTCGAGCAGTGCCTTGTTGCTTGCTGCATCGCGGTGTTCCGGCTCCAGTTCCAGAGCACGCTCATAGGCAGCCAGGGCTTGATCCAGCTGCCCGGCCCTGGCCAGGGCATTGCCGCGGTTGTAGTGGGCGTCGCTGCTGTCTACTTCGGCAAAAGCCCGTGCGGCGGCGTCGAACTCCCCGGCGCGGTAGTGTGCAACACCTTGCCACATAGGGTTGTCGAAGACTTTTGCGGCCGCCGCGGGCTGTTCTTCAAGCAGCGCCGCGCCACGTTGGTCGTTGGTTTGCCAGGGGCTGGCCAGCGTGTCCTGGGGCTGCCACAGTAGCGCGATCACTACCACCGCCAAGGTGCCTCGCTGATAGGCGAGCAATGCCAGTGGAATCAGTAACAGACTGAACCACACGCCCCCGTCCCGCCACTGTTCAAAGCGGCGACTGTCTTCGCTTTCTGCAAGCGCCAGGGGGCCGCTGACCAGTTGTTGCAAGGCTGCTTCGCTGAGGTGTTGGTGGTTGAAGTATTGCCCCCCTCCCTGGCTGGCAAGCTCTTTAAAATAGTCGGTCGCGAGGGTGGCGACGATAATATCGCCGCGTTCGTTCTGGGCAAAGCCGCCCTCGGCCAGAGGGATGGGCGCTCCGGCTTCAGTGCCGACCCCCAGGACCGACAGGGGATGCTGGCTGGCCTGGGCGAATTCCAGCAGTGCGGGCATTTGCCAGCTTTCAATACCATCGCTGATAAGCAATATCTTGCTATTGCTTACTTCGGCCCGGGCCAGCAGTTCGGCGGCGGCTTGCAAGCCGGAGAGGGGGTTGCTGCCCGCCAGTGGCATCATGCCGGGGTGCAAGGCCGGCAGCAGTGTATTAAGCGTGTTGGTGTCGTCGGTAAGCGGGGCGACCACAAAGGCGTCGCCGGCAAAGGCGACCAGCCCGGTCTGGCCGTCTTCGCGCAAACGCAGAATATCCCGGACGGCAAACTTTGCCCGTTGCAGGCGGGAGGGTTGCACGTCCTCCGCCAGCATCGACGGCGACAGGTCAAACACGATGACCAGACCCGCTGTATTGCGTTGCACCGGGCTGGGCACTTTCTCCCAGCTGGGGCCGAGCAGGGCGATAAAACAGAGTGCGGCAACCAGTGTTGCAGGCCAGACCGAGCGCTGGCTTTGGTTACCCCGGTGGAGCAGATACGGGAGTAACGCCGGGTCGATATGATCGCGCCACTGGCGTTGTTGTTGGCGGCCACGTAGATATAACAGCACGCTGATTAGCAGTGGGATGGCCAGCCAGGCCAGCTCAGGCCGCAGCAGGTGGAAACCGTCGAAACTCATGGTTTACCTCCACGGGGCAGCCCGGTGTTAATGCCTTGCAAGGCGAGTGTGGCACACAGTGCGACAATCAATGGCCAATGCAGCAGCGAGCGCCGTGGTCGCAGATACTCCTGCTCCTGTTCTACCGGCTCCAGCGCAGCAATGGCGGCATAGGCCTGTTGGAGCTCGGCGGTATCGGTGGCGCGGTAGTATTCGCCGCCGGTTTGGGTGGCGATGCTGCGCAGGGTGTCCTCGTCGAGGTCAGCGGAGGGGTTGACGGTGCGGGCACCGAGACGACTGCCGAACAGCCCGGGAATCTCCATTTCAGTGGCACCGACGCCAATGGTGTAAATGCGGATATTTTCCCTGGCGGCCACCGCTGCTGCTTCCAGTGGCGGCAGGGTGCTGGCAGTGTCGGCGCCGTCGGTAAGTAATATAACGACCCGGCTATTGTCCGGGCGTTTGCGCAGGCGCTTGATAGCAAAGCCGATCGCGTCGCCAATCGCGGTTTGCTTTCCGGCAAAGCCGACCTCTGCCTCATTCATCAAAATGGCCAGTGTCTGGGTGTCGAAGGACAGGGGCGACTGAATATAGGCGCGGGAGCCAAACAGAATCAAGCCGAGCTTGTCGCCCTCACGCTGGCGTACAAATTCGTTAACAACGGCTTTCACTACGGTGATTCGCGGCAGGGCTTGCCCCTGGATTTCCATATCCTCCTGAGCCATGGAGCCGGAGATGTCGACCGCCAGCATCAGGTCGCGACCGGTGGCGGGTAGCGGACTGGGTTCTCCCACCCACACCGGGCGGGCGCCGGCAATGAGCAGGCTCAGCCATATCAGCACAAACAAAGCTGTACTGAGTTTGTTGCTTTGGTCGGTATAGGCGCTGGTGCCGCTGTCCAGTTGGCGCAGGGTATTAAAAAATGGCACCCGCAGTGCGGCGCCGGTATTGCTGCTGTTACTGCGGCGGCGCAGTAGCCAGGGCAGCGGAAGTGCGAGTAATAGCCAGGGCCAGTCGAGGTGGATCATCGCCTCACCTCCCGATGTCGCCGAATCCACCTGCTGACCTGGGCAAACAGCCGCTCGCGGTCGAGAGGCCGAGTGTCGGGCCGGTAGGCGGCCTCTTCCAGCATGGCCAGCAGCTCCTCGTCGATGCTGCTCGCGGGGGTGGCGGCCTGGTTGATGCACGACCGCCACGCCGAGCCGGTAGCGCCCAGGCCTTGTGAGCCGAGACTGTGGCGGGCGACCCGGCGCAGCAACTGATTCACCGCCGTTGCCAGCTCCCGGTCCTGTGGGCAGCTGCGCAAGGTGTGCAGTTCAGCCAGTGCCGCGCGGCGAAAGGCGTTGCGGCGTCGGCGTCGCAAGCCCCACCACAGTAAGGTCAGCAGCAGCGCGGCAGACAGTGCCAGCAACAGCCACCACCCCCAGGCCCAGGGAAAGGCCGCCACCGGAGGGGGCAGGTGAATGTCTGCCAGATTGGCCAGTGGGTCGGGAGTCATGCCGTTCATGTCAGCCGCATTCCCCGTTGTAATGTTTGCAGCAGATCGCCATCGGTAGACAGGTCGATATGGTGAATTCCCGAACGGCGAAAGTCGTCGTGCAATTGATGGCGCCGCTCGCGGTAATCGTCGCAGTAACGTTGTCGCAGGCTGTCGGTAATACGAATACTCCCCTGCTCTCGACCATTGCTCAGGGGGTAGAGCCCCCTGAGAGGTAGCTGTTCTTCGAGGGGGTCGGCAATCACCAGCGCTATTATCTCGTTGTGGCGGGCAAGCAGGTGTAGCTGGCGCTGGGCGGCGGCGTCGTAGCCGGAAAAATCGCTGAGAATAAACACTGATGAGCCGGGTCGGGTAATGCGGCGCAACTCCTCCAGGGCATTGGCCAGGTTGCCCACCTGGGCGGCCTGTTCCGTGAGCAGTTGCTGATTAAAGCGACTGGCTTCGTGCAGAAAGTGCAACACGGCCCGTTGGCTGCGTCGCGGACGAATTTCGCTGTGGCCGCCATCGTTAAAGATCAAGCCGCCGACCCGGTCGTTGCTCTCCAGCCCATTCCAGGCAAGCAGGGCGGCAGCGTGGCAGGCCAGCACCGACTTGAAACAGCGGCGACTGCCGAAGGCCATGGCGCTGCGCTGGTCGAGGCAAAGCACAATGGGTCGCTCCCGTTCCTCCTCAAAAATTCGAGTGTGGGGCTTGGTGGTGCGAGCGGTTACCCGCCAGTCAATATGGCGGATTTCATCGCCGCCCTGATAGGCGCGCAGCTGCTGAAAACTCAGGCCCCGGCCCTTGAACGGCGCGGGGTGGCTGCCGGTTTGCTGGCCGAAGCGCCGCCCCTGCTGGCGCAGGCGCAGCTGGCGGGCGGCGGCGCGGGTGCGAATCAGTTGGCGCTGGTCGAGGCTGGCGCCGCTGATTTCAGTGGGGTGAGGCTGTGCTGTTGTCATGGCTTGAGGCCCCGCCCTATGCGACGGGAACAACGCTGAGCAGGCGGTCGACGGCCGTGTCTTTCGCTACGCCATCGGCTTCGGCGTTGAAACTGAGAATCAGGCGGTGGCGCAATACATCGTGGGCAATGGCCTGAACATCGTCGGGGCTGACGAAGTCCCGCCCGTTAAGCCAGGCGTAGGCGCGGGCGCAGCGGTCGAGGGCGATAGTGGCCCGGGGACTGGCACCGACGTCGATCCATTCCGCCAGCTCGGCGTCGAGCTGGCCAGGGGCGCGGCTGGCAACCACCAGTTGCACCAGATATTGCTCGACTGGCTCAGCCATATGCAGGCTTAGAATCTGACGGCGTGCGGCAAACAAGCTGTGCTGACTGATTTCCGGTGGAGTGCTTTGCTCGCCCTGGTCCTCGGCGCGCACCGCGCGCAGAATACTCAGTTCGGCAGCCGCGTCGGGGTAACCAACATTTACATGCATTAGAAAACGGTCGAGCTGTGCCTCGGGAAGGGGGTAAGTGCCTTCCTGCTCGAGGGGGTTCTGGGTCGCCATCACCAGAAACAGCTCCGGCAAACGGTAGGTATTGCCGCCCACACTCACCTGACCTTCGGCCATGGCTTCAAGCAGCGCCGATTGCACCTTGGCGGGGGCGCGGTTGATTTCGTCGGCCAGCAGCAGGTTGTGGAATATCGGCCCCTGCTGGAAATCGAAGCTGCCGGTTTCAGGGCGATAGATATCGCTGCCGGTGACATCGCCGGGGAGGAGGTCGGGGGTGAATTGAATGCGCTGGAAGCTGCCTTCCACCGCGTCGGAAAGGGTTTTGATAGCCTTGGTCTTGGCCAGCCCAGGGGCACCTTCCACCAGCAGGTGGCCGTTGGCCAGTAGGGCAATGAGCAGGCGATTAATCAGGTTTTCCTGGCCGATAATCTGTGTATTCAGCCAATCTCGCAATTGGCCGATGGCCTGGTGTTCAGTCATCGGGTCGTCCCTTAATCGAATTTATAATAGACAAGCTGCTGTCAGAGGTTGGGCTTGTGTGGGCAAATTTCAAGATCCTGGTGGCAGCGCAGCGCGTTTCAGCTCGTCATAAGACTGCTGTAGACAACGCTCGTAACGTTTTGGTTCAGTCAGGCTGCGGGGTGAGCTGAGTGCGCTGATACTCATGGTTTTTTCATAATTATTGGCAACGTGAAACAGTCCGATATGGTCCATCAGGATACCTAAACCCATCATATCAACCAAGCGGTGATGGCTGAGGTACATGGGCACCGGTGGCCCGGGTACATTGCTCACGATGGTGTGTATCGGGCTGGGCACGCCGCCGGGCCAATGGGCCAGCGCCGACAGGGTGCTGAGCAGCAACTTCTCTACACCCACCGGGACATTGTCAATGAGTTCGCCCAGACTGCGCTTGCCGAGTATTTCGCTGCTTGCCCGGGCCGATTTCGCGGCATCGCGCACCGCTTGCAAGCGTTGCAGTGGGTCGGCGATATCGCTGCGAGTGCTGGCAAGCATCAGACTGATGGCATTGCCCGCCGCGGCGTCATCCTTGTTGCGCACGTTCATTGGAATCAGGGCATTTAACGGTTCGCTGCCCAGTTGGTCGGTTTCGATCAAATACTGGCGCAGTGCGCCACCGACGATACAGAGAATAACGTGGTTAACCGTAGTGCTGGGCAACACCCGGCGCAGGGCGCGGATCTCGTCCATATTGAACGACACCCGGCTGATCTGGCGCTGATGGCAAATGCGACCACTGAACGGGGAGCGCTGCCAGTTGATATCCGGTTGATGGCTTGGATCAAGTCTGGTCTGCTTTAATTTTCGCAAGCGGGGAATCACATGGCTGGCCTGGGCGACAAATCGCACAGGCTTTTCCACACTGCGACGCCAGTAGCGTTTGGCCAGCTCCAGAGGTTGGGGCGAAATCTCTGGCTGCCAGTCATCGATGACGGGGTCGAAACCGCCGGGGGTGCGTCCATTGACGGCGGCGAGAATATTGGCGCCGGAGACACCGTCCATGGCGGCATGGTGCACTTTTACATACAGGGCAAAGCTGTTGCGGGGGTAGCCCTGCTTCGGGCCAAGGCCGTCGATCAGGTGGGCTTTCCACAGGGGCTGGCCCATGTCCAGCGGCTCAGCGTGCAGTGCGGCGATTCGGGCGAGCAATTCGTCTCGGTCGCCCGTACACGGGGGCTCCTGATGGAGGTGGCGATCGAGCTGGAAGTCGGCGTCTTCTATCCAGCAGGGGCGGTCCATCTGGTAAGGCAGTTCGACCAGCTTGCGGCGGAAAATCGGTGACAGGGGGAGCCGGTCAGCAAACAACTGGCGAATTTCGCCGAACAGCCCATCTATGTGGGTGGGGTTGTTGGTGCGTTGGTAAACCAGCATCGCGCCGATGTGCATTGGCGCGTGGGGGCGTTCGTGGTGGACGAAAAAGGTGTCTATACCATTGAGTTGCTGCATGTAGTGCCCCGACAGTGTGTTTTATTGTTGGCAGTGTCTTGCTTGGGCCTGCGCGGGTGTAGGCGGTTCCCGCGCTATTGGTTAATCCAATAGTTTACGGGGTCGCGATGACGGTTTTCTGATACACCCGCAGGGTGACATCCACACTCACTTCAGGTGCGCGCAGTGCCAGCGCCCGTTCCCGTGCGGCGGCGGTCGCACGGAAGTAGTGGGGTGTCATTTGCAACAGCTGTGCCAGCGTGTCGGCGGGCAGCGGTCGGGTACGAAAGGTCAGTCGTTGCTCCGCGACTTTGCGGCCTATCTGCTCCTCTGCGAGGTCTCCGCCGCTGGAGGCTTTGCTGCTGACCTCATCATAGAGGGCGCGACGAAGCTCAATCAGGTGGTCGGGGCCGCTGTCGATCATCAGTAGATGGGCGCCGGGTTTCAGCAGTCGAGCGAATTCGCTGAATACCGGAAAACCAAACAAACACAGGAGCAGGTCCTGGCTGGCGTCGGCTAAAGGTACGGCGCGATTGCTGGCAACAATGCCGGTAAAACCACGGTCGCGCTGCATGGCGCTGCGTACCGCCCATTTGGATATATCCAGCGCGCAGGCTTGAATCTGCCGCCGAGGATGGTCGAGCGCGCGGCACAGCTCAGCGAGGTAGTAGCCCTCTCCGCAGCCGGCGTCGAGTATTCGCAAGGCTTGTTGCGGTGGTATGGCCGTATTGGCCCAATGGACAATAGCGTCGGCAATAGCGCGATAGGCCCCGCCATTGAGAAAGTCGCGCCGCGCATCCACCATTTCACGGCTGTCGCCGGGGTCCAGGGATTTCTTGTTCTGTACGGGCAGCAGGTTTACATAGCCCTGCCGGGCAATATCAAAGCTGTGGCCACTCGGGCAGCGCCACTGACGCTCGGTTTGCTGCATGGGGTGTTGGTCAATGGGGCAGCGCAAATTGTCGCAGGGCTGCAAGGGCATGGCGAATTCCAATTCAGATTAGGGGCGAGTGACACGCCTGCCATTGTAACGGAAACCCTGGGCAAGCAGGGCCGGCATGTGACCGATGGTTATCCTCATATGATGAAGGTTGATTTAGCCTCAATCCGGGGCATTTTTCCGCACAGATGTTGTGCGTGCGGATTGCAGAGCATGTCGCTCAAGATAGGCACACTCCTTGCAATTTCCTTTGTGTCTTCGCGCTGTTCTGGCGTGGGACTTTCTTCAACAACGGCCATTTATGGCTGAATTAACGAACTCCGCATGGTGCTGTGGCGAACCGGTGCAAGGCTTGTCTGCACGGTTGGCCCACGGCAGTCATTCGGTGATCGGGGGGCATATGAGAAAATCAGGTTTTGCTTTAATCATCAGTTTTACCACGCTGCTTGCCAGCACCCTGGCGTTTGCTGAAAGCGCCACCTGTCGACCACCCAGCGACGGGCAACCGCTCTCGCTGAGCGGCTGTCAGCAGGGTGATACCCTGGTCTTGCGGGAAATTCACTTTGAAACCGACTCGGCGCAACTGCGTGCCGATTCCATTAATTTTCTAAATCAGCTGGTGTATGAGCTGCGCAATAATCCCACCGTGAAGGTGGAGATCCAGGGGCACACCGACTCCGTGGGGTCTTCGCTGTATAACCTGACGCTGTCGCAAAACCGCGCGGCGTCGGTAAAGTCCTATCTGGTTGGCGCCGGGGTGAATCCCGCCCAGCTGGTGCCCAGGGGCTATGGCTTTAATATACCCATTGCGGATAACGCCACCTCCCAGGGACGCGCGCTGAACCGCCGGGTGGAAATGAAACTGGTCGGTACTGTGGTGCTGGCACCGGAACAACGCCCGGCGCCGCTTACCGAGCCTCTGGACGTGTATATCTCAACCTTTCACGCCAAGCCTCAGGTACTGACGGTGCCTGCGGGTTCACGAGTAAAATGGACCAACTACGACGAAATTTCCCATGATATTACCTTTAATGGGGTGATGGGCTCGCGTATCTGGACCAGTCCGTGGTTGGGCAACACCTATACTCATACCTTTGAGCAACCGGGTGAGTACCACTATCGCTGCAGCGTACATAAAGACGTGAACGGTAAAATTGTAGTGAAACCCCGTCTGGACGAGGTGCAAGTGACGATGTCACCCGCCTATCCCGGACAGACCACCTCGTCCTACGAGGCTCGACAAAGCACTAAAAAGCTCTAGACAGCTTGTCGCGACAGGCTGCACACCAAGGCGCGTTCTGGCAACAGGCGCGCCTTTTTTTGCGCAACATTGGCGTCACAAGAATGCCCAGCGGGCGGATAAATAATACGGCACATGCGCAAGAGTAGTGCGACATAGCGGCAATTGAATCAGGTGTGAAGAGTTCTGGCTTGCCCCACGGTGGCCCCTCTGGCTGTTAATAATCGGGGCATCGGTGAGAGTTGTGGCAGTCCGCGGATTGGCTCTGTGCAGTATGCCGGTGTTTGGGATGGTGTTTTATCGTCGGGTTTTGCTTGACTCTGAAGCCTGCACAAGGGTTTACGCTGCCATTTTGATGGGGGAATTGATCGTGAGATTACTCGGCGCGGCAGAAAAATCAGGGGGGCTTGGTGTGCTGGTCAGTGCGCTGGGTTGTGCGGGCTGCTTTCCTGCGCTGGGTTCGCTTGGGGCGGCACTGGGTCTGGGGTTTTTGGCGCGCTATGAGGGGCTGTTCATCAATACCTTGCTGCCAATGTTCGCGCTGATCTCTCTGGTGCTGAATCTTGTCGGCTGGTTAAATCATGGTGCTTTATACCGAGGGTTGATGTCGGTAGCAGGGCCGGTTGCGGTGTTATTGGCCCTGTATCCGCTCTGGGAATTTTCATGGAGCACGTCACTATTCTATGGCGGGTTGGTATTGATGCTTGTCGTTGCTATTGTCGATATTTTCAAACCCGCACAGGTGGCAACATGTCGTCGATAATTCTCGAATCGGACATCACCTGTCCCGCCTGTGGCTACAAAAAACGGGAGCAGATGCCGGTCGACGCCTGCCAGTGGTTTTACGACTGCGAGTCCTGTCATCGCTTGCTGAGACCTCTGGCAGGTGACTGCTGTGTGTTCTGCTCCTATGGCTCGGTAAAGTGCCCGCCAGTTCAGCAGGGGAGTGCTTGCTGTTCCTGAGGTGATCTGCGTTGCTTAATCGGCCGCCACAGCCCGGCTTTGGCACCAGTGACGCAGTGCGGCCAGCTGCTCACTCATGGTGATGGATAGCGGCACGGTGTTGCCTATTTCGCCAATAATATGGGCGCTGCTCAGCGACTCCTCCCTCGCGCGGGCGGTATAGCCAGCTGATACCACCGCCTGCTCAATTTCAGCACCGGTAAAGCCCTCGGCGGCCTGGGCCAGGGCCGGTAGGTCAAAGCTGTTGGCGTCGTGTTCACGCTTTGCCAGGTGAATGCGGAAGATATCTTCGCGAACAGCCTGTGAGGGAAGGTCAACGAAAAATATTTCGTCGAGTCGGCCTTTGCGGATCAGTTCCGGCGGCAGGCGCTGAATATCATTGGCGGTTGCAACCATAAATACCGGTTTGCGCTGCTCGGCCATCCAGGTGAGCAGGGTGCCGAGTACCCGGCGGGCGGTGCCGCCGTCGTTGTCATCGGCGACAATACCTTTCTCTATTTCGTCGATCCACAGTACGCAGGGCGACATGGTTTCAGCCAGTTTCAGTGCGTCGCGGACATTGCGCTCGGATTCGCCAAAGAACTTGTTGAACATGGCGCCCATGTCCATGCGCAGCAATGGCAGCCCCCACAATCCGGCAACAGCCTTGGCGGCAAGGCTTTTGCCTCCGCCCTGGACGCCCACCAGCATAATGCCCTTCGGAGAGTCCTTCGCGCTGCTTTGAAAGGCCTGTTCCCGCTTGCCTAGCCAGTCGCGCAGGCGGCTGAGGCCGCCGACGTTGGCGAAGTTCTCGGTGTCGTATTCAAAACTGAGTACGCCGTCCATATCCAGCAATTCAAATTTGGCTTTATTAACCACCTGAATATCCGAGTGGGTAATGGCGCCGTCGTGAAAAATCGCGCCTCGGGCCAATTTGCGGGCGTCTTCCAGTGGCAGGCCGCGTAGATTGCTGACCAGCTTGTTCAGGGCGTCTCGGTCGGTGCGTACTTTGCGCCCCTTGGCCTTGGCGAATTCCTGGGCCTCGCGGTGTACCGCCGCGAGCAGTTTGTGATCCTCGGGCATAGACAGGGAAAACCGCGCGCTGAAACGTTTGAATTCAGCGGGAATGGTCAGGGCATGGCTGATGAAAATCAGCCGCTTGCCGGAGCTTTCCGCCGACATGGCGATTTCTTTAATCAGCCGAATATTGAGCGGCTCGCCTTGCAGGTAGGGATGAAAGTCGCACAGCGCATAGAGCCCCGCTTCATTGCCGCTGCGGATATGACGCAATGCCACCTCGGGGGCAGCGGTGTGAGGCAGCTTGGCGGTGTTGTCGTAATCGGCGCGCTGGATGCCCTCAGTGGCCGACCAGGCGTATACCGGCAGCGCCAGCTGGATGCCGATTTTGCTCAGCAGAGCGAGGGCGCGCTGCTCTTCCCAGCTCTCGATGACAATGATGGGGATGCGCGACTCGATTATCAGACGAAGGTCGTGGGTGTTATTCATCGGCTGGCCTGGGCGTCCTTGTAGTGATTGCGTCGTTGTGACGTAACGATGACGTGGTTATGGGCAGGTGGTCGCCCGGCACCATTATGCCAATTTCGTCAGCGTGTGGGGCGGTATATTGCCGAGGGTGGTCGGGGAATGTGACGGTCTATACATGTAAGTTGACACTGAAAACTACTGCGATACAGTGAGCATCGAGAGAATTATAAGAAGTCAGGCGCGGTTGGCGTCAGGGAGAATGTCTGTGAAGTTATACGTTCTAATGTCTTTGCTGGTAATGGCTATGGCAGCTTGCGGTGGCAGTTCACCCAGTGGTGGGGTATCGGCTCCCGCGCCAGAAGGCGGCGAAGTGCCTCGCGGCGATGCAACGATCAAGGTGTTGTCGAATCGGCCCGATTTATTGTCGGGCGGCGATGTGTTGCTGGAGGTTCGCCTGGCGACTGCCGAGGCCAAAGACCAGCTGATTTTGCGGCGCAATGGCGAGGATGTGACGTCTGGTCTTGAGGCGGACCCCAATGACCCGCTGCGTCTGTTGGCACTGGTGGACGGCTTGAGTGTTGGCGAAAACACCCTCAGTGCCAATATTGGCAATAGCCTCACGGTCACCAATCACCCCGCAGGCGGCCCGGTGTTTACCGGTCCGCACATTCAGCCCTGGCAGTGTCAGGACGGGGCTGTGGATGAGCTGTGCCACCAGCCGGTGGAATACCGCTGGCTGTACAAGTCGAGCAATTCGTCGCAGCCCGGCTTGCAGCCCTACGACCCTGAAAACCCGCCGAATGATGTGGCAATGACTACCACCGACGGCGGTGAAAGCCTGCCTTTTATTGTGCGCCAGGAAATTGGCTATCAGGCTCGGGATCAATACGTTATTTTCACCCTGCACAAACTTGACGAAGCGTGGACGCCGGCCCAGCCCCAATCCCAGTGGAATCGACGGTTGCTGGTGACCCATGGCGGCAACTGCCGAGCGAACTACGACACCAGCTCCGCACGCACCGATGACTATGCCGGAACCATTCCCGGCAACCCGGCCATCGAACAGTCTTATATAACGGCCCTGAGCCTGGGTTGGTCGGTGCTGTCCACGGCCCAATTGAATCTTGGTCACAACTGTAATCTGAGCTATCAGGCGGAGTCGCTGATGATGGCCAAGGAGCGCTTTGTCGAACAATACGGAGAGTTGCGCTACACGGTGGGCACCGGGTGTTCCGGCGGGGCGATTACCCAGAATATGATCGCCAATGCCTACCCGGGTTTGTATCAGGGTTTATTGACCACCTGTACATACCCGGACGTGATGAGCACGGCTACTCAGTTTGCCGACTACCACATGCTGTTGCGCTATTTCCGCACCAGTACCGAAAGTGTGCAGAATCCCCAGAACCCCGATCAGTTGTTTGTTGCCCGCGATGGCACCTCGTACACGGTGAGCCAGCAGAATGAAATCTACGGCCACGTCAACGGCATCGTCAATGCGTCGCTGGCTGACACGGCGCTGTTTGCCGAGGCGGTTCAGCCAGCTTCCGAGTGCGGCGGCGTCAGCGCCGAGGAGCGCTTTCATCAAACCGACAATCCGACCGGTGTGCGCTGTGATGTGCTCACCTTTATGGAAAACATGATCGGCGAGCGCGAGCGCTTTCCTGCAGAGGATCCCCGCGACCGTTGGTCGCAGTTGGAGAAAGATCTGGGTTATGCCTTTGCCGGCTTTCCCCTTGGAAACGAGGGTGTTCAGTATGGCCTGATTCCCCTGCGGGAAGGATTGATAACCCCGGCGCAGTTTGTTGCCCTGAATACCGGTATCGGTGGCCTTGATCCCAGCCTGAATGTGACCACAGAGCGCTTGAAAGCGGATTATCCAGCGCTGCCCAATGCCTATCGCACCGGCATACTGAACACCATTGTTAATATGGACACCGTGCCGATTATCAATATGACTGGCCCCGATCCGGGGGCGGCCCACGACAGTGTGCACGGATACTGGGTGCGCTGGCGGCTGGAACGGGAATTTGGGCACCGGGATAATTTCGTACACTGGGGCGGCCCTACGGCACTGATTGGCGACCCCAATTTTATGAATGAGTCGCTGTTGGCGATGGCTGAGTGGCTGGATGCCATTGAATCAGATACCAGTGATACACCTTTGGCGCAAAAAGTGATCGCTAACAAACCCGCTACCGTTCAGGACCGCTGCGGCGATGCCGAAGGCGAAATGTGCTCTGAAGAAGCGATGATGGTGTATGGCACTCCGCGCACCCAGGCGGGTGACGACAGGTTTGGCGATCAGGTGCAGTGTCAGCTGCGCCCCTTTAGTCGCAACGACGATTACGGGCTGGGTAACCTGGTATGGCAGGAGGCCGACTGGCAGCGGTTGGAACAAACCTTTGCCACAGGGGTATGTGACTGGTCAAAGCGGCCACAGGCCTGGCAGCCCACCATAACCTGGTTGAAATACCACGACGACAAGGGCGATATGATTACCGGTGGTGAGCAGATGTCACCCGCGGCGTTTCCCGCGGGCTGGGCCAGCCCCGCGTTTGCCAAAACCTGGGAGCCGGGCTGGCAGTAAGCCTGTTACTGCTCGAACTGACGGATGACCTCAGCGGACTCCGGGCGCACTGTCAGGGTGCCGCTGACATCCACCACTGGCAGGTTATAGCGTTTGGTGGAAATGCCTGCCGCGTACATTTTGCCGTGGAGTTTGCTCGCGGTAGCGGTGTCCTCCAGGTTGTTGTAATTAAAGGCAATATTGGCCTTCTTCAGGTCAGTAATCATTCGTTGGGTATACCAGCAGGTGTCCGTGCCGTACACCGAGATATAGGGCTTGTCGAATTCCGGTTCAATACTGCCCTGCTGGGCCAGAGCGGGTTGTAAACCCAGTAGCAAAAGTGCCGCCAGTGCGATGAGCTTGTTCATGTTGCGCCTCGTCGATAAATGAATGACTTGTGTGTGATGCCGCGGTGCGGCTTGCCTGTTGCCTCTACCGCGCGTCGTATCAATCGTTGTCGTGCCGTTGCTGCACAGCCCACAGGTGGGCATAGTGTCCTCTTGCTGCGAGCAGATCTTCGTGTCGCCCCTGTTCGACAACTCTGCCTTCGTCCAATACCAGAATAGCGTCAGCATCGACGATCGTCGACAAGCGATGGGCTATGACCAACATGCTGTGATTGCGGGAAATGTCGCGGATGGCGTCGAGTATGGCACGCTCCGAACTGCTGTCGAGGGAGGATGTGGCCTCATCGAAGACGATTATGGGCGCGTCCTTGAGAATCGCACGGGCGATGGCAACCCGCTGTTTTTCGCCGCCAGACAGCTTCAGGCCGCGCTCACCCACCAGGGTGTCTGCACCTTTCGGCAGGCTGGCAATAAAACCGTCGAGGTGGGCCATGCGGATGGCCTTGTCAACTTCCCCGTCAGTGGCGGCGGGACGACCGTAGCGAATATTGTCGCGAATACTCTGGTTGAACAACACTGTGTCCTGGGGAACGATGCCGAGACAGGCCCGCAGTGAGTGCTGGCTAACCTGACTGATGTCCTGATCGTCTATTAAAATTCGGCCACCACTGGTGTCGTAAAAGCGGAACAGCAGCTTGAGAATCGTGGACTTGCCCGCGCCGCTGCTGCCGACGATGGCGAGCTTGTGTCGGGGCGGCAGAGTAAAACTGACATCCCTGAGTATGGCGCGGTCGTCGGTGTAGTTGAAGCGCACTTGGTCGAAGCGCAATTCGCCCTTGCTTACCTTGAGGTCGGGGGCGCTATCGCGGTCGCGGACTCGGGGTTGCTGGCGCAACAGGGCAAACATGGCTTCGATGTTGGCCATCGAGCCCTTCATTTCCCGGTAGACAAAACCGAGAAAATTCAGCGGCATAAAAATCTGCATCATAAAGGCATTGATGAGAACAAAGTCGCCGATGCTCATCTCGCCGCCGAGGGTATGTTTGGCGGCGAGCATCATTGCTGCGGTGAGGGCGGTAGCAATGATAAGCGCTTGCCCGGCGTTCAGGGCAAACAGGCTCAGGCGATTCTGGCGTCGCGCCTGTTCCCAGTTTTCCAGTTCACTGTCGTAGGCCTGGGCTTCGTACTGCTCATTGCCAAAATATTTAACCGTTTCAAAATTCAGCAGACTGTCTACCGCGCGACTGCTGCTGCGAGATTCGGCGGCGTTGGCCCGGCGGATAAAGCCGGTGCGCCACTCGGTGGCCCACACTGAAAACGCGACATAGCTGACTACTGCGACAAGCACGATCAGTGCGTAATAAACACTGTATTGCCAGCCCAGTAGTACCACCACCATGCCGATTTCAATAAAGGTGGGCACGATATTAAACACCATAAATCTCAGCAGAAAGCTGATGCCGTTGGTGCCCCGTTCAATATCCCGGGACAGCCCCCCGGTGCGTCGGTTCAGGTGGAACTCCAGGTCCAGTGTGTGCAAATGCTTGAACACGGTCAGGCCAATACTGCGCATGGCGCGTTCGGTCACGCGACCAAAAATCGTGTCGCGCAATTCGCCAAACAGCACGTTGGCAAAGCGCAGGCCACCGTAGGCCAGCAGCAGGGCAACTGGCACCAGAGTCAGACTGTTGGTGCCACTGGTGTCGAGAAAATCGACGATGTGTTTCAGTGCGAAGGGGAGACCGACGCTGGCTACCTTCGCCGCAACCAGACATAGCAGGGCGAGCAATATGCGCGGCAGATGGTTGCGTAGATAAGGCGTCAGCTCACGCAGGGTGGCCCAGCTGACAGGCTGGTTTTCATCGTAGTTACTGTGGCCGTGTCCCCGCATTCAGTGCAGTCTCTCGTCGGGCAGGCGGTAGGCCTGAAGGTGGATGGATTCGGTGTATTGGCCAAGCAGAATAATGCGGCCCTGGTAGCGCTCGTCGCCCAGTGAACTGAACTCGAAGTGATAGCGTCGCCAGAATTTCAGCTCGCCCTGTGGATTGCGCTTTAGCCACAGGGCGCGCAGGGCGACATTGTCGTCGAGCAGTTGCAGGCCTTGATTTTTCAGGTGATGACGTACGGCGATCAGCGCTCGCTCGCGAGCGCCAAGGCTGCTCCAGGTTAATAGCAGGGCGGCAAACACCAATAAAAGCAGCAGGAGGTCACTGAGTTCCAGCACGGCAGAGGTCTCGCGGAAAAAGGGTTAACCGGGGTGGACTAGAAAATCCACGCGAGCATCAGCCAGAAGATAAGGAAAAAGCTGAAAAATCCGCCGAGGATAAATTGCAGTTCACCCAGCAGACCGTCGCCCGCCGCTACGGCAAAGACGACCAGGGTAATCACCGTCACAAAGAAAGAGATGACGGCGGCATCACGCATTCCCAAGCCGGGGGCGAAATGGGTGTCGATAAAGCCGCTGAGCAGGGGCATCGTCAAGGCCACTGCCAGCCCCAGCAATACCAGCAAGGCGGCAACAACCGCCAGCATCTTCAGGCTTTTTTGCTGGTCTTCGGTCATTTCAACCCTCGGCCTGTGAGGATTTTACCAAATCGCGAAACACTTCGGGTCGCGGCATGCCGCTAACCTGAACTTCGGCGGTGTCGCCAGCGGTATAAATCGCCAGGGTGCCAACCCCGAAGATGCGGTTCATAAAGGACTGGCTGATTTTAACGGTACGGATGCCGGAGACATTCAGTTCGGTGCGATCCTTGCTGAGCAGGCCCTGCTCGAGAATCACCTCGTTGTCGTTAATTTCCAGCTTGGTGGCCTTGCACTTCATATACCAGTACAAAAGAATCAGAATGCCGATGCCCACGGCACAGAGTAAGACGCAAAGAATGAAGCTAAAGGGCTTGTTGCGGAACATGGCGGGATGTTCAGAATAGGCTTGGCTCAACGTCAGTCTCTCTTTATATCGGAAGTTTTTGTCATTCTACACACAAAACCGCATTCGCGGCACCGCGAGTCACTTTGCCAGGCTGATGCTGGGGGAGGGGATGACCGCGGCGCCGTAGCAGTGTTTGAATTCCTCCGGCATACGCCGAGCGCGACCGCTGCTGAGTTTTATGCTCACCAGTTGCCACTTGGCCCGTAGCAGGGTGTGCCCATCCCGGTGGCGGACAAGCTGGAAGCGGCGCTCCATTGTCAGGCGATTATCGCAGGCTGTGAGCCACGTGCCCATGATGCAGGGCTCGCCGAGGTAGGTGGCACCAATGTAGTCATATTCGGCATGGCGGATAACCATTGCAGCGTCCAACTCCCGGTAATGGTCGAGGTTTAGGCCCAGTGCGACGGAGTGCGCCCAGCCGACCTGTTGGCACCAGTTCACATACACAGAATTGTTGGTGTGTCCCAAACCATCGATATCTTTCTCTTCGACAATCAGGGCCTGACAGAAGGGGGTGGGTAAGTCCCACTGGAAATCGAAATTATCGGGCTGCATGGCTCGCCTTTAGCGTGTGAAGATCGGGGCGGATCGGGTATTGCCGTGGCGGCTATTATCCCGACTCTGTCACTCATCGCAAACCGGCTCTGGTTCGCCAGCAGGGCTGGCTCCTACAGGGGTTGGTATTCTAGTGCGGGCGCTCCGGTGTGTTTTAGTAGAAGCTTGCCCCGCAAGCGAACGGTGACTGTTTTCTGATACCTAACTATGTTGAGCTCGCCAGCAGGGTTGGTTCCTACAGGGGTGGTATTCCAGTGCGGGCGCTCCGGTGCGTTGTTTTGTGGGAGCTTGCCCTGCAAGCGAATGGTTTCACCCGAGCCGAGCAAAACACCGCTGGGCTTCTTCCACCACGATACTGTGCCGAGCGACCAGCGCCGGGCGGTCGTCGTCGTAGCCACCACCGATGACGGTGGCCACCGGGATGGTGCGGCGTGTACAAGTCTCCAGCACCAGACGATCCCGTTGTCGAAGTCCGGCGAGGCTGATATTGAGCAAGCCCAGCGGGTCGCCCTGGTAGATATCGACCCCGGCGTCGTACAGTACAATATCGGGTTTCACCTGATCGAGACAGTGGTTCAGGGTGCGTTCGACAATCTCCAGGTATTCGTCATCGCCACAGCCTTTAGTGACTTCTACATCCAGGTCGCTGGTGGCCTTGTTTGCGGGGAAGTTCTTGTCGCAATGAATGGAGCAGGTAAATGCCTCGGGGGTTTCGGCGAGAATAGTTGCAGTGCCATCCCCCTGGTGCACGTCGCAATCAAAAATCAACACACGTTGCACGCGACCCTGGTTGAGCAGGCCGAGTGCTGCAACGGCGAGGTCATTAAAGGCGCAAAAGCCCGAGCCGAAGTCCCGGTGGGCGTGGTGGGTGCCCCCGGCAAGGTGGCAGGCGATGCCGTGGCGCAGTGCGAGCTGGGCGGTAAGCAGGGTGCCGTTGGGGGCGACCCAGCTGCGCTTTATCAAGCCTTCACTCCAGGGGAGGCCCAACCGGCGCAGCGCCTTGGTGTCGAGGGAATTGTGGGTGAATGCGTCGATATAGTGCGGACAATGGGCCAGAGACATCAGTTCTACCCGAGCTCTCCCGGGGCGGAATAGATTGGAGCGGTGTAAAATTCCCTTTTGACTCAGTAGTTCACTGAGAAGGGCGAACTTCTCCATGGGAAAGCGATGCTTGCTGGCGAAGGGGAAGCTGTACTCCGGGTGGCTGACCAGAGGAACGTAATGGCTCACGTAACGGGCACCCTTAAGTGACCCAGCGCACAAAATGGGCAGGGTGTTGAGTGAAATTTAATCACTTTCCGGTATATTCCCAGGTTGCGTAATTTTAATAAGTAATTGTACCTAGGGTGTTTCGTCTCGCAATCTTTGTGTAACATCCCCTTCTTTATACGCTAAGGCCCTAATTTTATTGGGGATAGTGCAGCATTAGCGGGCGTTGGCGGCATAGTTTCTGCATTGCCAGCCCCATGAAAAAGGCGAAAACAGGTTGCAGTATGCGCGATCAGTATCGAATCACAATAACCAGTTTTGAGGGTTCGCACCACTATACCCTCACCCAATTAATGCGACGCTTCCTCGCGGCCACCGCAGCAGTGCTGGGTGTACTGTTTGTTGGCGGTTTTATTTCCATCTATTTCCTCTCCTCTGAGTTGTACAGCCTTAAAAAGTTCCAGGATCAGATAAAAAACGAGAATATCGCACTGCTGGCTGAGCAAGAGCGCCTGCAGGCCTCGGTCGAGGAGAAAGCAGCGGCACTGTCGGTAATGGGTGAAGAGCTGGACTCTATCGAGTTAATGATGGGCTTGAAACCCGGTGCAGAAGACGAACTTTACGAGCGCCTCGATACCGCGAGTCAGACGGTACAGGAAAAGCGCTACATGCTCACTTCGATCCCAAGTGGTTATCCGCTGGAAGAAACCAAGGTCACCAGCTTTTTCGGTATGCGCAAGCACCCGGTGCTGGGCAAGATGAAGCTCCATGGCGGTGCGGATCTGCGCGCGTCGATTGGTACACCGGTCTTTGCTACTGCAGATGGTGTGGTTGAATGGGCGGGCATGCATGAGAGCGGCTTGGGGCGAATGGTCAAACTCAGCCACAATTTTGGATTTTCTACGGTATACGGCCACCTTGATAAAACCACGATTTCAGTGGGTGACTATGTCCGTCAAGGTGATGTGATTGGCTACAGCGGTAATACCGGTTTATCCAGCGCCCCGCACCTGCATTACGAGGTGAGGCACTTGCATCGGCGCCTGGCTCCCAGAGCGTTTATGGAATGGTCCTTGGAAAATTACGACGTGTTGTTTACGAAGGAAGAGAGGATTAAATGGGATTCACTGGCAAAGGCGTTAAAAAAGCAGATGGCACTCCCCGAACGACGGTGGTCGCAGCTGGCACCAGCCTTACCGGCGACGTCGAGCTGAAGGATAATTTTCACCTCGACGGCAAAATGGAAGGCAAACTGAAATCTGAGGGTGATGTTGCAATTGGTCGCAGCGGTCGCCTCAGTGGCGAAATCAGCGCCAAGCAGGTGTTGGTCAGCGGCGTGTTCGACGGCAAGATCGATGCCGACCGCCTGGAAATTGTCGCGTCGGGGCAGGTGAGCGGCGAAATCAATGTGCGCGAGCTGGTGATTGAGTCCGGTGGCCAGTTTATCGGTGCGAGCCAGGTGAAAAAGCACGATACCCCGCCGATGCTGAAACCGGTTGATCAGTCCGGCGATGCCGGTACCGGCGAAGCAAGTAGTTCTGTTAAAACGACTGCCAGTGCGAGCAACAAAACAGGGTCGTCAGTCGCTAGCTGAACAGCCTCCGCCTCGGCGCGCTGAGGTATAGTGTGCAGATTTTTGAGGGTGATATGGCGCTGAATACAGTTTTGCATCAACGGAGTGGCGGTCTGTGTGAGTTGTGTGCCGGGAGTGACGGCCTCAGCGCGTACCCGGTGGAATGTGCGGGTGACAGTGTCGCGCTGTGCCAAATCTGCACCGACCAGCTTGCCGACGGCAGCGAATTGCAGGTGTCCCATTGGCATTGCCTGAATCAAAGCGTCTGGAGCAGTGAACCCGTTGTACAGGTGCTGTCCTGTCGAGTATTGCGCCGCCTTTCGGCGGAACCCTGGGCGCAGCAGTTACTTGAAACCGTCTACCTTGACGACGAAGTTCGAGCACTGGTCACTGCCGACGCGACAGGCGAGCAGGAAGAGCCAACTCGCGACAGTAATGGCGCGGTGCTACAGGCCGGTGATACCGTCACTCTGATCAAGGATCTGGATGTGAAGGGTACAGGCTTTACCGCGAAGCGCGGCACCGCAGTGCGTAATATATCGCTCAGTGAAAATCCGTTGCATATAGAAGGTCGGGTGAACGGCACCCGTATCGTCATTATCAGTAAATTTGTTAAACGTGCGGGCTGAGGGACCTTTGGTCCTGGTCTGCAGTTGAGATGTAATTGGGAGGACATCATATGGACTTGATAAAAGCCTGTCCCCTGAGGTTTACGGCGGCAGTGCTGGCGGTGTCTCTGTTATCTATTCCCCCGGCCAGAGCAGCCTGCGAGAGCCCGCGCGAACCCGCGATTCCAAGTGGAGCATCGGCCTCATCGGAAGATATGGTCGGTGCACAACGGAATGTCCAGGCCTACCTTGAGCATGCACAAACCTATTTGACCTGCCTTAAAAAGCGCGAAGCGGCGCTAGGTGACGGCATCAGCGATGCCCAGCAGGAAATGCTGATGAAGCGATATATCGATACCGTAGAGGTAATGGAGACGGTGTCGAAAAGATTCAATCGTGAAATGCGGGTATTTAAAAAAGCCTCATAGCACCTTCGGTGCTCCCCACCATAAAGGGTCAAGCAGCGGGCGGCTGAAAGTCATTGATGGGGCTCAGCGAATCGGCTGCGACTCCCTCACATTGGCCCGCTCGCGTGTTCAGGCATTCATTACGCAAACTGTGAGGACAACAGCCGCGGTAGATGGTGCTGGCGTCATTGCGTACAGATTATGGCGCGTTTTGCCTAGCCCCCGAGGGGTATTCGGGTAAGGATTGTGAGTGGCAGGGTGCTATGGTGCCCCGTAGACATTCACATAAAAATTGCGAAGTTGACCCATGTCCCAGCAGGTTATTCACACCCGCACGTTGATTGTCGGCAGTGGCTTCTCCGGCCTGGCGATGGCGATTGCCCTGAAAAAAGCCGGTGACGATGACTTTATTATTCTTGAAAAGGCTCGGGAGGTCGGCGGCACCTGGCGGGAGAATCACTACCCAGGGGCGGAATGTGATGTCGCCTCGGCGCTGTATTGCTATTCCTTTGAGCCAAACCCAGAGTGGCGCTACAAATGGTCGGAGCAGCCGCAGATATTTTCTTACCTTAAGCAGGTCGCCCAAAAATACGATATTTATCGACATGTTCAATTCGAACGGAACCTGATAGAAGCGCACTATGGTGGTGATGCTGGGTACTGGCGCTTGCGTTGTGCCGATGGCAGTGTGTATCACAGCCAGTTCTGGGTGTCGGCGGTGGGGCAGTTGCATCGGCCAATGATCCCGGAAATACCCGGTAAACAGGCTTTTCGCGGTGCACAGTTCCACTCTGCAGAGTGGGATCACAGCGTCGATTTGCGTGACAAGCGGGTTGCCGTTATCGGTAATGCCGCCTCGGCGGTGCAGTTTATTCCGCAGATTGCGCCCCTGGTGAAGCAGCTGACCGTGCTGCAACGCAGCGCGAACTGGGTGTTGCCGAAGCTGGATCGCCCTTACCGGGAGTGGGAGAAGGCGCTATCGCGGCGACTGCCAATCGCCGCAAAGTTTTATCGACTGCTGTTGTGGTTACGCAGCGAGGTCCTGCTGTTTCCGCTGATGGCAGGTAACCCGCTGTTACAGTGGTGGGCGAAAACGATGAATCGGCGTTATCTGCGCCGACATATTGACGACCCGGAACTTCGGCGCAAGCTCACCCCGGACTACCCCGTTGGTGCCAAACGGGTATTGTTCTCCGATGACTACTACCCTGCTTTGGCAAGGGGCAATACTCAGCTGGTGGATACGCCTGTGCGGCGCCTCAACGAGGAAGGCATCGAGCTGGAGTCTGGAGAACAACTTGATGTTGATGTGCTGATCTACGGCACTGGCTTTCGCACCAATCCCTTTCTGGCAGGCATTGATGTTCGTGCCGAGGATAACTCCTCTCTGGCGGATAAGTGGCGCGGAGGCGCCGAGGCGTATCTGGGAGTAGCCTGCGCCGGAGTGCCCAATTTTTTTATGATGTATGGCCCGAATACCAACCTCGGGCACAACTCCATTGTGTTGATGGCTGAGAGCCAGGCGCGTTATATCGCGGCATTAATGGCGCGTACGAAAACCACAATTGAAGTGGATGCTCAGGCGCAGCAGGATTACAACCGGGAAATACAGCGCCGCCTGCAGCGGATGGTGTGGAACCGTGTCGCCGATAGCTGGTACCGGGATGGCGGCAAAATCACTAACAACTGGCCAGGCCGCTGTGCGGAATATGCCCGCCGGACACGCAGGCCGAATTGGCGCCATTTCCGTTTCGGTAGCTAGGGTTTGGTAAGAATAAAGGGGCCGACTCTGCAGGGTCGGCCCCTTGTGCTGGTAGTATCCAGACGAGGGTGCTTTGCCTCAGCCGCCCGTACCGGCGTCAGCTTCTGCGCCGCCGCTGATTTCGCTGGGTTCTTCGCTGAAGTCGGCATTCGTGGTGGCGTCAGCGACAACATTTACCGCTATGGTTTCCGTAAAGGCGATATCATCGTCACTTTCAGGGGCGTCGTTCGGTGCTTCGCAACTGTACGAAACACTGTAGTTCCCCGCGCTGACAAAGCCGATATCGTAGCCGTAACTGCCGTCCTCGCGTTGTTTTACTTCGGCAGTGGTAATCGGGCGCGGCCCTGTAGTGCTGTCGTCCACTTCATCGCTGCCGGCGGCGATGCCCGGGTCGTAGACGTCGTCGGGGGTTTGTTCGGCGGTGACCAGGTCGCCCTCGTACAGATAGACTGCGCCGAAGCCAGAATAAATGGCGCAGGCGGGGTGGTTGACCACGGTGCCGTCCACGTTACCGGTGATCGCTCCCACCTGCTGATTGTCTACCAGCCGCAGGGCCGGACGAAGCAAGTAGTAATCGGCGTTGGCGGGCTTGACCAGGCCTTTGCGCAGCACGAAATCGATCGTGAAATCGCTCTCGCCGCCCGCAGCAACGGTAAAGCCACTGGTCAGTTTCAGCGATTTCGGGTTGCCATTGCTGTTGCCATTCTGCTGGCCAGGAATAAACAGATCGGTTTCGTTGCCGATTTCGGGGGTTACCGTTGAATCGGGAAAGCCACCTTCAACATAGAGTCTTATCCAGTTGTACTCACCGGAGGGAACGGTGACGTCGCCCATGATTTCCTGAGAAGTGCTGCCGGTCAGCTCCAGCAGGTTTTCAATGGTGACCGGTGCGTCGAGGTCGATTTGAATAACGTCGCCATCTCGGGGCTTGAGGTCGATGCGGCTGAAGGTGACTTTGACGGCGTCGACATCATCCACCGGGGCGTCGGTGGCGAACAGACTGATTTTGCCGGGCTCCGGCTTGGCAGCAGGGCTTGAATTTGAGTCATCCCCGCATCCGTTCAGTAGAAGCAGGCCCCCACCTGCCAGCAATGCTGCGTAAAGTTTATCATTCAATTTTTTCATTATGGCCTCCGAGGTTTGTCGTTGCTTTAACTCGTCGTGCCTGTTCTGTGACATTGAAAAGGCGAAAAGTTTCCCCAATGGCGCACTGGCTGGAGACCGCCGTGCATCAATAAGGCGCCTGTCGCGGATAGTTATCGCGCCATTTTTCTAATGAATTTAATTCCGCGCTGTGCTGTAATCAGTGTCGGACGGGGTGTCGGCCCCGAAACAGTCCGACACTGCGCGACCCGAACAGAGCTAATAATAAAAGCGAGGGGGAGCATTGAAGCCCACTGATATCCACGACCCCGAATATTTTCACAAGGTGGTCGATTGCCAGTACGCCTGCCCGGCACACACTCCTGTGCCCGAATACATTCGGCTTATCGCCGCCAAACGCTACACCGATGCCTACCTGATTAACTGGGAATCCAACGTTTTTCCCGGAGTGTTGGGGCGCACCTGCGACCGTCCCTGCGAGCCGGCCTGTCGGCGTGGCCGGGTAGAAGAGGAGCCTGTCGCCATTTGCCGGCTCAAGCGCGTGGCCGCCGATAACAAAGGCGACCTGACAGACCGCATGCCGAAGATTCCGACGCAGAAAAATGGCTATAAGGTCGCCTTGATTGGCGGTGGTCCAGCCTCGTTGACGGTGGCTCGGGACTTGATGCCGCTAGGGTATAGCATCGACCTCTACGACGATCAACGTGCCGCAGGCGGTTTTATGCGCAGCCAGATTCCGGCCTTCCGTCTGCCGGAGTCGGTGCTCAATGAAGAGGTCAATTACATTCTCGATATGGGTGTGGTGTGCCACCACAACCATTACGTGGAGAGCTTGAAGGGAGTTCTGGACAAGCGTTACGACGCCGTTTTTGTCGGTACCGGCGCTCCCCGTGGTCGCGACCTGGATATACCTGGCCGGGCCGAGGCTGCGGCCAATGTTCATATTGGCATTGACTGGTTGTCCAGTGTCGCCTTTGAGCACATCGACAGTATCGGCAAGCGGGTGATTGTACTCGGCGGTGGTAACACGGCCATGGACTGCTGTCGCACCGCCCGCCGCCTCGGCGGCGAAGATGTCAAGGTTGTGGTGCGTAGCCCCTTTGCCGAAATGAAAGCCTCGCCCTGGGAAAAGGAAGACGCCCAGCACGAGGGTATTCCCATTCTCGATAACCACGTGCCCAAGGCTTTTGTGGTCGAATCGGGAAAGCTGGTGGCCATGCAGTTTGAAAAGGTCAAGGCGGTGTACGACGGCAGCGGCAAGCGCTCGCTGGTGCCTCTGAGTGAGCCGCCGGTCACGATTCCCTGTGACGATGTGCTGGTGGCGATCGGCCAGGAAAATGCCTTTCCCTGGATCGAGCGGGATATCGGCATTGAGTTTGGCAAATGGGATATGCCGGTAGTCGACGCGACGACTTTCCAGTCCTCCAACCCCAGAGTGTTTTTTGGGGGCGACGCCGCTTTCGGCCCTGAAAACGTGATTACCGCTGTGGCCCATGGGCATCAGGCCGCAGTGTCAATTGACCTGTTCTGCCGGGGAGAGGCGGTAAGTCAGCGACCGCCACCGGGGGTCACTCTGGTGTCGCAGAAAATGGGCATCCACGAGTGGAGTTACGATAGTCAGGTGGAAAGTGACAAGCGCTATGAAGTGCCTCAGGCTGCCCTGGCCGACACCCTGTCAAACCGCAAAATGGAAGTGGAGCTAGGCTTTGACGAACAGACTGCCTTTGACGAAGCTCAACGCTGTTTGAACTGCGACGCCCAAACCGTATTCAGCGAAAAGCTGTGTATTGAATGCGATGCCTGTATTGATATTTGTCCCACAGATTGCCTGACCTTTGCGGTGAATGACGGCGATGAAGACAGCCTGCGCCAGCGACTGAAAATACCGGCGAATAACCGCGACCAGGATATTTACGTTTCTACCGACCTCAAAACCGGCCGCGCGATGGTCAAGGACGAAAACGTCTGCCTGCACTGCGGCCTTTGTGCCGAGCGCTGCCCAACGGCTGCCTGGGATATGCAGAAGTTTTACTACACGGTGACCAAAGCGGGGCAGAGTGTCTGATGAAGCGGATCGAAGCAGTTAACGACTTTGTGATTAAGTTTGCCAACGTCAATGGCACTGGTTCGGCCAGCGCAAACAATATGTTTGCCAAAGCGCTGTTCCGCATGGGGCTGCCGGTTAGCCCGAAAAATATCTTTCCCTCCAATATTCAGGGGCTGCCCACCTGGTATGAAGTGCGGGTGAGTGAAAAGGGGTATTTGGGCCGCCGGGGCGGCGTCGATATGATGGTCTGTGTCAATCCCCAGAGTATGGCGCGGGATATCAAGGAACTGGAATCCGGCGGCTATTTTCTTTACGACTCCAGCAAGCCCCTCGACCTGCGTATGGTGCGCAGCGATATTCATTTCATTGGTGTGCCGCTGAAGGACTTGTGCCAGCGCGAATTCAGCGATGCCCGGCAGCAGCAACTGTTTCGTAATGTCATCTATGTGGGGGCCCTGGCCGCTCTGTTGGATATCGAATTCGACGTGCTGACCAAACTGGTGTCAGACCAGTTCGGTGGTAAGGAAAAGCTGGTGACCCCCAATGTGCGTGCCCTGGAATTGGGTTACCACTACGCCATTGAAAATTTCCAATGCCCCTTGGGTATTCGCGTGGAGCGACGGGATGCCGTGGGTGAGCAGGTGCTGATTGACGGCAATACCGCGGCCTCTCTTGGTGCCATATATGGCGGGGCGACGGTGGCGGCCTGGTACCCCATCACACCCTCTACCTCGGTGGTAGACGGTTTTGAAAAATACTGTAAGCGGCTGCGTATCGACCCCGGCAGCGGTGACAAAAACTACGCCATCGTACAGGCGGAAGATGAACTGGCGGCGATTGGCATGGTGATTGGTGCCAGTTGGAATGGTGCGCGGGCGTTTACCGCCACCAGCGGGCCGGGTATTTCGCTGATGAGCGAGTTCCTTGGCTTGGCCTATTTTGCGGAGATTCCCACGGTACTTATCAATATTCAGCGCGCGGGGCCGTCTACGGGGATGCCCACCCGCACTCAGCAGTCCGACATCCTCGCCTGCGCCTACGCCTCACACGGTGATACCAAGCAGGTGCTGCTATTTCCATCGACACCCAAGGAATGCTTCGACATGGGAGCTCAGGCCTTCGACCTGGCTGAGTCGCTGCAAACCCCGGTAATAATGCTCAGCGATCTCGACCTGGGAATGAACGACACCATGTCGCCGCCACTGGAGTGGGATGACAGCCGTGAATATCAGCGTGGCAAGGTATTCAGTGAGCGCGACCTGGAGGAAATGAGCGAGCGCTTCGGGCGTTATCTCGACATCGATGGCGACGGTATTCCCTACCGTACCTACCCCGGCACCCACCCGACCAAGGGTGCGTTTTTCACCCGTGGCACGTCCCGTGATGAATATGCGGTGTACACCGAAGACGGCGACGCCTATCAACAGAATATGGAACGTTTGCTGAAAAAGTGGGAAACCGCCAAGAGCTATGTGCCGGCCCCGGAGCTAATAAGCTGTAGTGGCGGCAGTACGGTGGGGGTTATTCACTTTGGCACCAGTCGCGATGCAACGCTGGAGGCTGTCGATGCACTCGCTGCGCAGGGGGTTGCGGTCGATACCCTGCGCATTCGCGCACTGCCATTTTCATCGGTGATTGACGACTTTATCGACTCCCACGATACCGTGTTTGTGGTCGAACAAAACCGCGATGCCCAGATGCGCAGCCTGCTGGTAAATGAGTGCGAGGTGTCGCCTCGTCGCTTGCTGTCTATTCTCAATTTCAATGGCACCCCGATCACCGCGCGGCAAATCCGCGATGAGATCGCCCAGCACCTGCAGCGGGACAAGGGGAGTAATGTGCGGCCCCTGCGCAAGGGCGCCAGTGCCAAGGAGTCCCGTCGATGACCTATACCCGCCCGGCGTTTCGTCACCCCGAACTGCCCAGCAACGCCCTGGGCTATACGCGCAAGGATTACGAAGGCGCCATCTCCACCCTGTGCGCCGGTTGCGGCCACGACTCGATCAGCGCCGCTATTGTGCAGGCCTGTTTCGAACTGTCGATTGCCCCCCACAAAGTCGCCAAATTGTCGGGAATCGGCTGTTCCTCAAAAACGCCCACCTATTTTCTTGGCAACTCCCACGGCTTTAATTCGGTGCATGGGCGCATGCCCTCGGTCGCTACCGGGGCGAACCTGGCGAACAGGGAGTTGATTTATATCGGGGTGTCCGGTGATGGTGATACCGCGTCAATCGGCATGGGCCAGTTTACCCATGCGGTGCGTCGCAATCTGAATATGATGTACGTGGTCGAGAACAACGGTTGTTATGGTCTTACCAAGGGTCAGGACTCAGCGACCGCAGATGTGGGCTCGGCCAGCAAAAAAGGCGAGCCGAATCCCTTTGAACCTATCGACCTTGCCAGTGTGGCGCTCCAGTTGGGAGCGACCTTTGTCGCTCGCAGTTTTTCCGGTGACCGCGCTCAGCTGGTGCCTCTTGTCAAAGCGGCGATCAGTCATCGCGGCTTTGCCTTTATCGATGTGATTTCCCCCTGTGTGACGTTTAATAATAACCCGGCTTCAACCAAGGGCTACGAGCATGTCCGCGATCATCTGGCGGCTACTGGCACCGTAGACTACGTGCCCTTCAAGGAGGAAATTTCCACCGACTATAAGCAGGGTGAAAGCAAGGAAGTCACCCTGCATGACGGCTCGGTGGTGCATTTGCATAAAGCCGACCCACAGCTGGATTTGTCCAGCCGGCGCTCGGCGCTGCGCTTGATTAAAGACTACAAGGCGAAGGATCAAATACTTACCGGCTTGCTGTTTATGGACGAAGATTCCCGCGACCTGCACGAGATTCTGGGAACCAGCAAAACTCCGCTGCGCGACCTGGTCGAGGCTGATCTTTGCCCCGGCCAAAACGTCTTGGCGAAATTGAACGACAGTTGGCGCTAGGCCGACTTCGCCGCCAGTTGTTTTTGGTGAAGCTGTATCAGTCGCGTCAGCAACTGACGACATTTGTTGGCCTGGACTTTGGCGCCGGGCAATCCATCCAGGGCTTTCACCAGTAGCTGATAGGCGGGAATCAAATCCTTGAACTGGGGGTCGATGCTGTACAAGCCGCTGAGCAGCCGGCTTACCATGCGCAGATCGTTGCGGCCTTCGTAGGCCTGGGCCAGAACATAGCGCAACCGGGCGTTCCGGGGCAGAAAGTCCGGGCAGTCGGCACGCATCCGTTGAAACAGCTCAAGCATGGTGGCGTCCAGGCCCCGTTGGTGTAACGTGAGGAGATACGCGGGAAGGTAGTCGATAAGTGTGGCGCGGGCATCGTCGTCGCTGCGCGAGCGTATAAACAGGTATTCGCAATACAATTGCTGGCAGGTGGCGTCGTCACCCAGCGTTGGCATGATCTTGGCGAATAGCCGGTCCAGAGCGGCCCATTCTCCCTCGCATAGCAGCACCTGGATCGCCGCCAGGCTGCGATCGCGATAGCTGCGTCGCTCGACGCTGCGGCGTTGGTGGCGGTCATCCTTTAAGCCAATTTCCGCGCGGTGACGAAACAGCAGCAAGCCCATCCAGTGAAACGCAACAATGCCGTAAAAACTCAGGGTTAGTGCCATGAGCACATGGGCGGCCAGCGCGCTCACCTGGCCGACGGTGGCGTGTATCAACTCCAGGCTGCCACCGATCAACAGTACCGAGCCGAGTAACAGGCCATAGGAACCACCACTGACACTGCACAGGCGAAGGATATTGCCGGGTTTGAGTGCGTCACTCAGCTGATGTGTGACCGCAAATAACATGATGACGGCGGGTAATACCAGTAACAATGCGAGGCTGGCGGAGGCGCTGAGAATTGGCCCGCTAAGCCAGTGCAGCAGGGCCGGGAAGCCCACCGCAATGGCCGACATAATGCATAGTTTACCGAATAGTCCCTGCTGTCGGCTAAGACGCTGGGGAAAAGGCGGCGCGTCAAAATTGCCCGTTGCGGTGTCCGCCAGACAATTCATGCCGTAGGCGAGGAGAATGCCCAGAGGGATCAGCGACAGCGCCCAGCCGAAGGGGAGATAGGGCAGCGGGGTGAGCAATAGTGCGACGGTAAGCAGCGCTGTCAGGCCATTGGGGTTTGCGGGGTAGCGAAGCACTTCGTCGAGCTTTTCCAGCAGCGGCGTATTCAGTTGTGGCGAAAGGCAGGTTTCCAGCTCTTCATTGCACAAAAAACAGCGCACATCACGGGCGTATTGCCCTTCATTACTACAGGTGGCGCAAACAGCAATTTCGCAGTGGTGACAGCTATAACTCGCTGATTGCAGAGGGTGATATTTACAGTGCATCGGCGCCTCCGGCGATATACGACCTTGCCAGTTGCTCGTAGGTCTTTTTCTTCTGTACGTGGCCGCGATTGCCAAAGCTGTTTGCCAGTGCGTTGGCCAGTGCGCCGAGGGCAACAGAGTGGTAACCGCGTGCGCGGAGCTGGTCGAAAATTTCCTCTGCTTTGGGGAGTAGTTTGGGAGTATTCAGCTCAAAGGCGACATGGTACAGAGTGTCGTCGGAAATTCGGGCATGCAGGTCGGGATGCTCCCGCCACAGCTTGGCGAGAACCGTGCGCTGGCGATTGTTCTGCGGGTGCTTTTTCATCAATGCCTCGATGCCCTCGGCGGTGACATCATTTTCCAGCAGGGCGAGTTTGTAGCGCAGTTGGGCGCAGTCGAAATCTTCACCGTAACGGGCGACGATGGCGTCAAGGGCTGTGCGGGCCTCGTGAATACGCAGGTTACCAACGAGCTGATAGATCTGGTCAAGGGCGGCGAGGTAGTCACTGCCATTGCTGGTGGTGGCCTCTTGCTCCGGTTCAGGGGGCTGGAGCAGGTCGAGTGCCTTGGCAGTAAAATAAAAAGCGATTCCGCTGGCGATGGCGCCCAAAATGGCGAAAAAGCTATTCGGCTCGGCAAAGCCGGTGAGAACGGCGCCCGATTGCAAAAACAACAGCAGGGCAAGGGGCGCGGCTGCGTGCACAGGGACGGTGCCGCTAAATGGGCCAAACCAGCAAAAGAAGGGCGAACTGCTCGGCCAATGGTATATCAGGTAGACCGAACACAGCGCTGCAAGTGGCACCACACTGCCGCTGAGAACCGTGTGGCTGCCTGCCGGCGAGAGGGTGAAGGCTGCCGCGCCGAGGCATTGGGCGAGAAGATACAGGGTGACGATACGTGCGCTGCCCATGCGTGATTCCAGGTCTACGCCGCAGGCAATCAGCAGTAGCATGCCAAGAATCAAATGAATGCTGTTGGCATGGACAAAGCTGTAGCTGAAAAACCCACTGATACTCGGTTGCTGCATACTCAGGCCGTGGGCGAGGAAGGACTGGTCGCTGACGACCGCTTGCAAACTGTTGCGCTGCTGCAGCCAGAGGTCGATACGACGGTGGTTGGCGTCGGCCCCGGCGCCCCAGGTGTCCACCATTTGCTGGGCGTTGGCGCGCTGAAACTCAGCGTAGCCAAGGTCTTGCAGGAGGCGTAGCGCTTTTTCAGTGTTGCCGCTCTGCTCGAAGGCGGTGATGCGATTCGAGGCTTCCCGCTCGCTGAGGTAGCCGAGATAAAAAGGGGTTTCCATTTCGAGAAAGCCGGCCTGGGTGAATTGCTCAGCGGCGTTCTCCAGTGCTCGGCTATCGCTGCGGGCGGTCAGCAGATAAACAAGGCTGCTGATCAGCACCAGCACAATGACGGCATAGGGTGGCCGCCGGCGGTGTTGGAGGGGCGACTTGGGAATAATCAGCATGGCGGGCACCGCGACAAAGCTGGTTTGTTCATGGCTGCAACCATCCGTGGTGGGCTAGTGACAAAGATACGACACATTATCGCGATAGAGTGCTGTGTCAATTGGCAAGCGTCAAGAGCGTGAAGCAGGTTCCTGTTTATTCGATATTTCGTGAATTTTTACGTGATATCGGTCTTGTTTGCCGATTTTGGCGCAAAACCGGGGTGGTCGCCGACCGATGGAAAACAGGAGCCACAGCGCTGCGGGAGCAGCTGCAGCTCCAAGGGGGGAATGCCTGCGTGGTGTAGGTCTTGTGCCAGCTCATGGCCAGTCTGGCTTGGTGTCACTATTAATATAGAGCGCTATACCGATGCTGTCCAAAATCGACGGGGTATAGCGCCAATCGGTCTTACCGGGCTGTCTGTAACAATCCGCGGTTATCAAGCCAGTTTCGGCACAGCGTTACCACTTGCGCGCAGTCTTCCTGTGGCGCCATGTGTCCCGCGTTGCGGATCACATCGTGATCGACCACAGCAGCACTGCGATTGAGGTGATAGTTAAATACCGCGGCGTTGTACATATAGGAGTGTTCGCCGCGCAGCACCAGAGTTGGCACGGTTATTCGGCGCAACGCCTGCCAGGGACTGCTGATATTGCGAAAATTCAGCGATTCCCACTCCGGGTCAAATCGCAGTCGGTAGCCGTCACCATCGCGTTCCAGCACCGCATTGGCGTAATCGTCGAAGGCCTGGGTAGAAAAGCCCCGATAAGCTGCTTTCTGGCGGTGGTGCTCGATAAAAGCTTCGGCGCTGGGCCACTCCCGACGGCGACGCCGCGTGCCGGTGACCAGATTCAAACGGCCGGTCAGCCAGGGGGCGATTAGCGGGGCTAGGCGGGCCAGTCGGCGCCCGGGGAACGTGGCGGGATCAATCATAATCAAGGCCCTGAACAAGTCGGGCCGTTTTACGGCGGCGTGGGCGCTGACCGTTGCGCCGATCGAGTGCCCTATCGCGACGACGCCCTCACTCGCGCCGCGCTGCTGTTCCAGAAAGGCAATCAGATCGTCGGCATAACCTTGCCAGCTCTGGTACAGGGAAGTGGGTGGCGGGCCCCACATGCCACGGTTTTCCAGCCCGACAATTCCAAAGTCGTTGCGGAAGTGTTCAAGGAAAAAGCGATAGCTGGCCACGGGCAGGCCGTTGGCTGAGGAGAAGTGCAGCAGGGGCCGGTCGGGCTTGGCGCACTCCTGCCACAGGGCCGGGCCGCGGCCGAAATTCCCGGTGTGTTGCTGAAACATAGTAAACATCTTTGCTGGGGGAAGGGGTAATTTGCGGGGGTCACCCGCCAAATACATTGGCAGCGCCGGGAGGCCGCGCTGCCATTTGGGCGAACGAGGGTCTGTTATCAGACCCTAGCGCAGTGCGTCTTCCTCGCTGACAACCGGGCGGCTCTCCCGAGTGCCGCGCATGCTGTGGCCCTCAGGGGTTTCATTGCCGTCGAAATGGGCCAGCATGACATGGTCGTCGTGAACTTCGGTAAGCACGCCGACAAAGGGCATGTCCATCATACTGCCGGACACACGGTAGCTCACCAGATCGCCTACCTTGAAGGTCTCCGGTTCAAAATTGAGGTCAAACGGGCACTTGTTTTCGCTGTCACTGATCATTGATTTCATTGTTAGGGCTCTCTTGTTATAGGTAGTCAATGCAAGGTGGAATGCATGGGTTTCGAGTATATCAATTCTCGGGCCGGCGCCCCACCGTTTCCCATGGGGACAGACCCCGGGGTCTGTCCCCATGGGTGGAAATCTCCTGCTAGACTCAGGTCATCGCGAACATTTTCAATGCTGAGCAAAGGGCGAGTTCTCTATGAGCAAGCAGAGCGTGCGGCAACAATTGGTGAAGCGTGTACTGCGCATCGCCAACGAGCGATTGGAGGGCGAGGAGGCGGCGTTGTTTTGCCGCTTTGTCGAACAGGTGATTCACGTTCACCCGGACGAGGGCCAGTTGTCCTGGGACAGTGAGTCGAATTTTGGAGTGTTTTACGGGCTCTACCGCTTCTCCCGACAGCGCAAGGCGAATACATCGCTATTCAAGGTATTCAATCCCGAGCTGGAAACCGATGGCTGGCTGTGCCGACACACGGTGATTTATTACTGCCAGCAGGATATGCCCTTTCTGGTGGATTCGCTGCGTATCGCGCTTAACCGACAGCAGTTGAATATCCACCTGTTTGAAAGCGCGTTGATGTGGGTGAAGCGGGATCGCAGCGGGGCCTTGCAACAGGTTTCCGGCAGAGGCACCCGGGCCGTGCGCTGTGAAAGTGTGGGCTACATTTTGGTCGATGCATGCAACGACAAGGCCCAGCTGTCGCGTATTACCGCGACCCTGCAGCAAGCGTTCAGCGACGTGGCCCTGGTCGTGAACGACTTTGAGCCGATGACGGCGCGTATGGATCGCAGTATCGAAGAACTGTCAGGACGTCTTGGCGAAGACAGTGAGGAAGTCGCCTTTCTGCGCTGGCTGCGGGGAGGCAATTTCACCTTTCTGGGAATGTCGGATTTTGCACTGGCGGATAACGATAGCAGCATTGTCGAGTTGGGCGATAAACAGCTGGGCTTGATGAAGCGGCGAGCCCCTCTTGAACGGGTGCCGTTGGCCGAGTTGTGTGAGGGATTCTCTGAATTCTACCGCGAGTCGCCGGCGCTGGCTTTTACCAAAACCTCGCAAAAGTGTACGGTGCATCGCTACGTCTACGCCGACTATATTATCGTCAAGCGCTTCTCTGCCGAGGGTGAGGTGCTGGGGGAAACGCGAATCCTCGGATTATATACCGCCGGTATGTATTACCGCAGTGTGTATTCCATTCCGCTGTTGCGTAGCAAGGCCAACTGGCTGCTGGAACACTCCCAGCTTGACGGTGCCAGCCACAACGGCAAAACCTTTCAGTTGATGGTGGAGCGTCATCCCCGGGACGAACTGATTCAGGCCGACAGCCGCGCGCTGCTGCAAACCCTGCTGGGAGTGTGGAAGATTTACGAGCGCCGCGCCGTGCGTTTGTTTACCCGCATCGACCGTTTTGAAAAATTTGTCAGTTGCATTGTTTACCTCCCCAGAGAAGCGGTGAAGATGGAGCGGCAGATTGAGGCTCTGCTCGCCGAGGCCATCGGCAGCGACGACTGCGAGATCAGCACCCAGTTTTTGTCGGAATCGGTGTTGGCCCGCATCCATCTGGTGTACCGGGTCAGCACGCGCAATTTTCGCCAGCTGGATGTCGAGGCGCTGGAAACAGAAATACTGGAACTCAGCCGCGACTGGGGACGCCGATTCGCCGAGGTGTGTATGGAGCGAATGGGAGAGGAACAGGGGCGCAGGCAGGCCAACCTCTACCAGGAGGCCTTTCCGGCGGCGTACAAGGAACGCTTCAGTCCCTGGTTGGCGGTGAACGACGTCGAGCTGTGTAATCAACTGCATGGCAGGGATGACATCAGCATCAGCCTGTTTCATGAAATTGGCGCGAACGAGGGGACACTGCGCTTGAAACTGTTCCACCGGGAGGTGTCACTGCCCCTGTCAGATATATTGCCCCTGCTGGAGAACCTTGGCTCCCGGGTTATCGTTGAACACCCCTATAAAATCTGCCCGGCGGGGGAAAGCGACATCTGGATGCATGACTTCGCCCTGGAGCACGATGTGGGCAAGGGGCAGAGCATTAATCTCGCTGCGGTGCGGGAAACCTATCAGGACGCGCTGCGTGCGGTATGGCAGGGCAAGGCCGAAAACGACAGCTTTAATCGACTGGTATTTGGCGCCCGCCTCGACTGGCGGTCGGTGGCCTTGATCCGCGCCTATGCCCGTTACCTCAAGCAGCTTGGCACCCTGTTCAGTATGGACTTTATCGCCTCGGTGCTCTGTGCCCACGTGGATATTACCCGCGACCTGATGGCCTTGTTCCGCTGCTTGTTTGATCCACGGCGGGCCGGGCAAAAAAATACTGACAAGGTGCTTAAGCTGCGACAGCGCATCCTCGATGCACTGGATGAAGTGCAGAACCTGAACGAAGACCAGGTCATTCGCCAGTATCTCGCCAGTATGGAAGCTACACTGCGTACCAATTTTTTTCAGCAGGACAGCAGCGGGCAATACCGCGAATGCATTGCGCTGAAAATCAATACGCGGCAACTGGACTTTGCCCCGGAACCGCGCCCTGAATTTGAAGTGTTTGTCTTCTCGCCCCGGGTTGAGGGGGTACACCTGCGCGGAGGCAAGGTGGCCCGTGGCGGTATTCGTTGGTCGGATCGCCTGGAGGATTTCCGCACTGAAATTCTTGGCCTGGTGAAAGCTCAGCAGGTAAAAAATGCCGTTATCGTGCCCACCGGCGCCAAGGGGGGATTTGTCGCGCGTCGAGCGGCCGCCATGGATACGCGCGAAGAGTTGTTTGCGGAAGGGGTGGCTTGCTACAAGTTATTTATCGGTAGCCTGCTGGATATTACCGACAACCGCGTAGGTAATACCGTTAAGCACCCCAAGGGCGTGGTGTGCCGTGACGACGATGACCCATATCTTGTGGTCGCCGCCGACAAGGGTACCGCCAGCTTTTCTGATATCGCCAACGATATCGCCATTGACTATGGCTTTTGGTTGGGTGATGCCTTTGCCTCGGGTGGTAGCAATGGCTACGATCACAAGGCGATGGGTATCACTGCAAAGGGCGCCTGGGTTGCCGTGCAACGGCATTTTCGAGAGCTGAATGTGAATGTTCAGGAGGACGATTTCAGCGTTATCGGTATTGGCGATATGGGGGGCGATGTTTTTGGCAATGGCATGTTGCTGTCGCGCCATATCAAACTCCAGGCGGCGTTTAATCATTTGCATATCTTTATCGACCCTGATCCCGACCCCGAACGGTCCTGGCAGGAGCGCAAGCGCCTGTTTGACCGACCGCGGTCGAGTTGGGCGGACTACAACACGGAACTGATTTCAGCCGGTGGCGGGGTGTTTTCCCGCAGTGCCAAGCAGATTCCCCTGTCGCCGCAGATGCAGGCTTTACTGGATTGCGAAGACAGCAGTCTCGCACCCAATGCCCTGGTGCGCAGGCTGTTGCAGGCGCGGGTGGACCTAATCTGGAACGGCGGCATTGGCACCTATGTAAAGGCCAGTGACGAAAGCCATGCCGAAGTGGGCGATCGCGCCAACGATATGCTGAGGGTCAGCGGTAAGGAATTGCGCTGTCGAGTATTTGGCGAGGGTGGCAATCTCGGGATGACCCAGCTTGGCCGAATGGAATACTGTCGTCAGGGAGGAATCTGTAACACCGACTTTATCGATAATTCGGCGGGGGTGGATTGCTCCGATCATGAGGTGAATATCAAAATTCTGCTCAACGCCAGGTTGGAAGCGGAAGACCTGACGGTGAAGCAGCGCAACCAGCTGCTGGCAGATATGACCGACGATGTTGCGGAATTGGTGCTGTATAACAACTACCGCCAGACCCTGGCGATCAGTTTGGCGCGGCACCGCCGGGACAAGCATCATCACGATTATCTGCGTTTTATTGAATACCTTGAAGACAGTGGCAAGTTGGCGCGGGAGCTGGAGTTTCTGCCCGACAACGAAACGATCAAGGCCCTGCATAGCGAGGGGCTGAGTTGGACACGACCGGAGCTGTCGTTGTTGGTTTCCTACGCCAAGGTATTGCTGAAGGAACAATTGCTTGACGTGGCGGAGTCGCCTGACCCGTGGATTCAGCGGCGAGTGTTTGAGGCGTTTCCCGAGCGTCTGCGGGAGCAGTACCGCGACGGGATTCTCGACCACCGTTTGCATAGGGAAATTATCGCTACCCAATTGGCCAACGACATGGTCAATGTGATGGGGTTTTCCTATTATTTGCGTCAGGACCTTTCGGTGGGCACCACCGCCGAGAGCACTGCCAAGGCCTTTGTAACGGTGATGGAGCTGTTCGACCTGGACAGCTTGTGGCGTCAGATCGAGAACCTGGACTACAAGGTGTCCAGCGAGACCCAGTATGAATTGTTCCACCAGGTCATGCGTTTGGGGCGACGCTGCACCCGCTGGTTTTTGCGCAACCGACACGACCTTGAGCCTGATCAGCTTATTACCTCGATGAAGGGCGACTTCGACACCCTGTTACCGGTGCTGGGGCAATATCCTCAAGGCGACTGGGGTGCCAGTTGGCAGCTGCTGCATCAACAGTGGATGGACACCGGGGTGCCCGAAGGGCTGGCATCACAGGTGGCCTCATTTGATGCCTGCTTTCTATTGCCAGGTTGTGTGAGCTCGGCACAGAGGGTTGAATGCCCGGCTCCAGTGTTCACTGCCTTGGTGTTTGAGCTGATGAGTGAACTGGCGATGGACTGGGCCATTCAGAAACTGATTGACTGGCAGCCGGACGGGCGCTGGCAGGACCTTGCGCGGGAGTCCTATGTGGATAACCTTGAAGCGATTGTGCGGCAGTTGGCAGTGGGCTTAATACAGGCGTCTTCAGCGGTCGGGGAGATAGAGGTAGCGGCCTTGCTGGGCCGTTGGCGCGACCATAATGCCCCACGGTTGCGGCGTTATCTCAGTACGATCAACAGTCTGCGGGCCGCCGCGACCCAGGATTTGGCGATATTTACCGTTGTGCTGCGCGAGCTTCAGGATCTCGTCGATGCCTCGCTAAGTGATAGCGGCGCGACCTGAGGCAGGGGGCTATAGTGTAATGATTATGTTTGGCGTGTGTTGCGGGAGGCCGATTTGTTGAAAAAAGTCATCAAGATCGTCGGTGCCCTGGTGCTTGTGACCCTGCTAGGGGTCATTGTGACCCCATTTGTTTTGCTGCAATGGGGATCGCCGGGAATGGCGGCAGCATCGCGGGCGATTCTGCACAGTGCTATTGGCTACAGCGGTGCCGAGGTGGCCGAGGCGGAACTGCGTCAGGGTTTGTCGCTCGCGGGGTCGCTGAAGTTGCAGGTGTTTGCCTCGGGGTTGAACAATGCGCGGTTTATGGCCGTGAGTGAGCATGGTGACGTGCTGCTGAGCCGGCCCCGAAATGGTGAAGTAATACTGCTGACCCAGGATCGCAATGGCGACGGCATGGCCGACGCCCGCAGGGTGTTGATCGACGGTCTCAATCGCCCCCACGGGCTGGAGTTGAAAGATGGCTGGCTGTACATAGCTGAGTCAAATGCAATTGGTAAAGTGCCTTTTGATAGCAAAAATGGCCAACTCGCCGGCGACTATCGCCAAATCGTGGTCGGCCTGGGCGATAACGGCAATCACTGGACCAAAACCATCGGCTTTGGACCAGATGGCTGGCTCTATCTCACCTCGGGTTCGACCTGTAATGTTTGCGAGGAAGTCGACCCCCAGCGGGCCACCATGATGCGGGTGCAGCCTGATGGCAGCGGTTTGGAAATTTATGCAACGGGCTTGCGCAATAGTGTCGGCTTCGACTGGGCGCCCTGGAACGACGAGCTTTATGCGACGGATAATGGTCGCGACCTGTTGGGTGACGACTTTCCCCCTTGCGAGTTAAACCGTGTTGAGCGGGGAGGGTTCTACGGCTGGCCCTATTTCAATGCCGACCAGCGCGACCCGGATTACGGTGCCAGGTTACCCCAGGGCGTTGCCGACCACCGTCTGCCTGTTCATGAATTTCGCGCCCACAATGCCCCCCTGGGAATTCACTTCTGGCGCAATCCTCCCAGCACCGACTACCAGCGTACAGCGCTGGTTGCTTTGCACGGCTCGTGGAATCGCAGCCAGCCCGATGGCTACAAGGTTGTTGCGCTGAGCTGGGATGACAAGGGCCGCATTGTCGAGCGGGACTTTCTGTCGGGCTTTTTGCAGAGTGACAAACTGCTGGGGCGGCCGGTGGATATTGCTGAAGCACCCGATGGCAGTTTGTATGTTTCCGACGATTACCGGGGCACGATCTACCGAATTGGCGTTGATGGGGCGAATATGCCGGCTTCGGCAATATCGTCGGCGGAGGAAAATATGGTCAGTGTTGACTCGGCGTTGTCGGCCTACACCGTGGCGGAGCGCGCTGAGTTAAAGGAGCGCGGCGAGCAGCTTTATCGCCAATATCCCTGTGCTTCCTGCCATAACGCCAACGCCAGGCCGTTGAAGGCCCTGCCGCAGCGCTACTCATTGGCCGAACTGGCTGATTTCTTTGTCACACCAACGCCGCCCATGCCGCAATACCCCCTGGACTCGGGTGAGCGCGAGGCGCTGGCCGTTTATCTGTTTAGTCTCGCCGAGTAGCTGCGCCAAATCGGTGCGCTGCGGGCTGTGTGGCTTGGTGGTGTGCACGTTGTTGGTGCTTGTTTGCAATTTACTTATTGTTTTTCAAGGATTTTTTGTCAATATTGGGTTCCTGCATAGCCCTCGTTACAGCCCTTCACTACAATAGCGGCAAATATTTTTGTCGCCGCGATTGCGGTGCCATACCCAGGCTGTAGGCATCATTATGAAAAAGCAAAAGCCCCTGTATATTTCCTATGCTGGTCCCACACTGCTGGAGACCCCGCTGCTGAATAAAGGCTCGGCCTTTACCGAAAAAGAGCGACGCAGTTTCAACCTGATGGGTCTGCTACCCCCTCGCTACGAAAATATCGACGAACAGGCAGAACGCGCCTACATGCAATACCGCAGCTTTGACGAACCGATCAACAAGCATATTTATCTGCGGGTCGTGCAGGACAACAATGAGACCCTGTTCTATCGCTTGCTGAACGACCACATCGACGAAATGCTGCCCATCATATACACCCCTACCGTGGGTGAGGCCTGCGAGCATTTTTCCGATATCTACCGCAGTGCACGGGGGATCTTTGTCTCCTATGAAGAACGGGCCTATATGGACGATATTCTGCGCAGCGTCACCAAAGACAACGTGAAAGTGCTGGTGGTGACCGATGGTGAGCGGGTGCTGGGGCTCGGTGACCAGGGCATCGGTGGCATGGGTATTCCCATCGGTAAACTGTCGCTGTATACCGCCTGTGGCGGCATTAGTCCGGCCTACACTTTGCCGGTGGTGCTCGACGTGGGCACCAATAACCGCAAGCTGCTCGACGACCCGATGTACATGGGTATGCGCCATGAGCGTATCGGCAAACCCGACTACGACGACTTTGTTGATCAGTTCATCGATGCGGCCCAGGAGCGCTGGCCTGGGGTGTTAATCCAGTTCGAAGACTTTGCCCAACCCAACGCCATGCCAATACTGCAGCGTCACCGCGATCGGGTATGCTGCTTTAATGACGACATTCAGGGTACGGCAGCGGTCACTCTGGGCACTCTTTTGTCAGCCTGTAAAAACAAAGGCGTCGCATTGCGCGACCAAAAAGTGGTGTTTGTGGGGGCGGGGTCCGCCGGTTGCGGCATTGCTGAACAGATTATTCGAGCAATGGTTGACGAAGGGCTGAGTGATGAAGAGGCTCGCCGTCAGGTGTTTATGGTTGATCGATTTGGTCTGCTTACCGAGGGTATGGAAAACCTCGTCGACTTTCAGCAGAAACTGGTACAGCCCGCAGCGGCCGCCGCCGATTGGCAGCGCATCGACGACACGGAATACCCAAGCCTGTTGGATGTGGTCAGCAATGTGGGGGCGGGTATTCTTATCGGTGTTTCCGGCAAACCGGGCTTGTTTACCGAAGAAGTGGTGAGAACCCTTCATCGCAGTTGCGCCAAGCCCATCATCTTGCCGCTGAGCAACCCCTCCAAACATGTCGAAGCGCGGCCAGAAGATATAATTGCCTGGACAGAGGGCGATGCGATTATCGCCACCGGTAGCCCCTTTGCCCCTGTGGACTACAAAGGCAAACGCTATGAAATATCCCAATGTAATAACAGTTATATTTTTCCGGGTATTGGGCTGGGGGTGATTGCCGCCAAAGCCCGTCGCGTCAGCGATGAAATGTTGATGGCGGCGAGCCGTACCCTGGCGGAGCATTCGCCCATCGACAGCCAGCGACTCAATGCGGTGCTGCCGCCGCTGAAATTACTGCCGGAGCTCAGCAAGAAAATTGCCTTTGCTGTGGCCCGTGTTGCCCAGGAGCAGGGGCACGCCCGGGAAACAACGGAAAAAGAGTTGCGCCAGGCCATAGAAAAGAACTTCTGGTTGCCGCAGTACCGGGAGTATCGCCGCACCGCCGCCCGCGCCCGCTGAGCTGATCTCGTCGGTATGTGGTATTCCGCCATCGCGGGTGGCGGCATACCGTGGTGGACACCGAATAAGATCTACTTGAGGTGTCCCCATGCACTTAGGCTTCACGTCCATGAATACGGCCAGCGACCCCGATCCGGCGGTGCTGGCCAAAGTGCTGGAACAGGCGGGCTTTGAATCCCTCTGGTTTGGCGAACACAGCCATATTCCCCGCTGTCGCACTACCCCCTACCCACCGGGAGGAGAGCTGCCCGGCCCCTATCGTCAAATGATGGACCCCTATATCTCGCTGATGGCCGCGGCGGCGGCAACGACAACCCTGAAATTGGGCACCGGCATTGCGCTGCTAATGGAAAGGGAACTGATTTCCCAGGCCAAAACCATAGTCACTCTGGAGCGATTGTCGGGCAGTCGGCTGTTGATCGGCACGGGAGTGGGTTGGAATCGGGAGGAATTTGAGAACGTCTCAGATCTGCCCTGGCAGCGCCGATATAGCGCACTGCGGGAAACAGTGGCGGCGACTCGCACCCTGTTTCGTGAGGCCTCGGCGGAGTTTCACGGTGAATATATCAATTTTGATCCAGTCTGGTTTGAGCCCAAGCCGCTGGCGAAGGTGCCGGTGATTTTCGGGGCAATGGGGCCGGTGGGTATGCGTCATGCCGCCGAGTGGGCCGATGGTTGGATGCCGGTAGATGTCGCGCTGGGCGATGTAAAGGAAAGCATTGCCGGATTTCACCGCTTGCTTGAGGAGTTTGGTCGCCGGCCGGAGGATGTGGAAATCACCCTGGTCATCATGGGAGAACTCAGTGCCGATCTGCTTAAGTACTACCGCGATTGCGGTGTTAGCCGCTGCAATGTTGGCGTGAGCATGGAAAACTGGGAAAAGCCCGAGCTTATCATGCCGTTGATAGAAGAATATTCAGCGGTGATTGAACAGCTGCGCTAGTGGTTGTTGGTATAAAACGGGCTGGCATTGCCAGGAACAAAAAAAGGCAAGCCGAGACGGCTTGCCTTTTTGCGGTATACCTCGGGCGATTAGATCGCGACGATGTTTTCCGCCTGTGGGCCTTTTTGGCCCTGAGTAACATTGAACTCAACCAGCTGGCCTTCAGTCAGGGTTTTGAACCCGGAGCTGACAATGGCGCTGAAATGCGCAAAAACATCGGGGCCGGATTTTTGCTCAATAAAACCGAAGCCTTTAGATTCGTTGAACCATTTTACTGTGCCAGTCGTTGCATTAGACATAAGAGAATATCCTGTAGATAAAGCATAAGAGTGCCTTCATGGGGCATGAATAGCGGGAAAAGGAGACTGATATTTAGAAACTACAGGACGAAGAATAAAACGCGACGAAATGGAGAGTATAAAAATGAGGCTTAATTTCAAGCTGGAGCCAGAGTATAGGCCGCTGGGTGTGAAGTCAATGTAAATCTCGTAATGGCGAGGAGCCTGGCGGCCTGCCAATGACTTCGCGGTCGCAGGCGGGGTTGAAAACGCAGAAAACCGTTTTTTTGATTTGCGCTCGAGCCTGTAGAGCCTGTAAATAAAATAAAACGCTGTAAACCGCCTGTCCGTGATTGCCGTTGAGTTGAGCCTTTGGCAACTGTTCATTGGCCCAGGGGCGTTGGATAGTTTTTTACTTTTTTCCGGCGCTTTGTTGTATTGCCAGTGCGCCGCGAATAATCATCTTGACCATGGTGGTTGCTTCGTCGATAAGTTGGGCGCGGTCCTCCGGAGCCAGGCGGTCTGCCGAGGCGCCAAGGGAAAATACCAGCCGTGAAATCGCCTTTGCGACCAGTTCGGGTTTGTGCATTTGAACGCCGTCGCGCTCACCCCGTCGTACCAGCTCGTCACAAAGCTCTTGCTCGAAGTAGGTCAGTTCGCGCTCTACTGCCTGCCGAAAGGCCGCCGAACCCAGCGACATCTCGCGCAGCAGTATCTGCAGGTAGCGACTGTCGTCATCCAGGGCTTCCATAAACACTTCGATCGAAGTGCGTACGCCTCCCTGGGTGTCTTTCAAACGCTGCCTCGCCTCGCGAATCATGCCCCGCAGTCCTCGTCCCGCTTGATCTATCAGAGCAACCGCCAACTCGTCTACATCACGGAAATGCCGGTAAAAACTATTGGGTGCGATATCGGCTGCCCGCGCTATCTCCCTCAGGCTGAGGCTGGAAACACTGCGATTGCCGTCGAGAAGGCTCACGGCGGCCTGCATCAACTCATGCTCTGTAATAGGGGCTTTACGGCTCGACTTGCTGCCATCGCCTTCTTTTCGTTTGCGCGTCAGGGGCATGAATACGGGTATCCGGCTGGGAAATAAGAGGCAAACTACCTGAATGGAGGAGTGCTGTAAATACGTATGTATATACAAGTGTATTGACGGTCGTATATACAAGTGTATATAGTGCATCGAAATCCCATCTATGGATACCTGCCATGAGCAACGCGATGCCCGCAGACAGAAAGTATTTCCCGAGGCTGCTGAATGCAGTGGTCAACCCCGATCAGTTTGATTTCTGGGCCCGTCAGTTCGGCAGCGTGGCCGCCTGGCAGCGCTGCTTTGCACGTGTTGCTGCGGTGAAAAAGGAGGAGGGTGGTGTCGTGGTGACCCTGCGGCCCAATCGCCACTTTCGGGAGTTTGGCGATACCGGCCGCTGCGCTGTAAGCGTCGAAATTGATGGGCGGAAACGATCCGAGGCGTACGCGGCCGAGATCAAGCCAGATAGGCGAGAGCTTGATATCCGGGTTGTGGCAAATACAAACAATGCTGTCAGCCGATATTTACGGAATACCTTGAAAGTGGGTGATGTGGTTGAGCTTTCCGAGGGCGCTGCTACCGCGTCCGAACTTTGTCATGGTGAACAGGAGAATGCTGCTGACGATACCGCTGTGGTGATCTTGCGCGCCAGTGATCGACGCGTGCGCATCCCACGAAATATTTCCATTCTTGAGGCCCTTGAAGCCGAGGGGATTACGCCTAAATTTGGCTGCCGTCGCGGAGTTTGTAATCGGTGCAGCTGCATCCGACTAGGCGGAACAACCGCAGATATTGCCTCGGGGTCGGAAAGCGATGTGTCGGGGCAGCCTGTTAGGATTTGCGTCAGTCACGCTGTGGGCGACATTGAACTCGATCTATAAATAATCCCGCTTGAATTCTATCCACCCAGAGAAATTTCCCATGACCTCATTATCTAACAAGTCTCTTAATGCGCAAGAGCTGGCCGATTTCGGCGCTGAACTTGATGCGCTCAAGCTCAAACACCTGAATGAAGTGGGTGCTGTCGATGCCCGCTATATCAAACGCATCGTAGCCGCTGTGCGATATAGCGAAGCACTGGGGCGCGGCTTCCTGTTTCTCAGCTTTATTCCGCCCTTTTGGTTGTTGGGTACATTACTGCTGGCTCTGTCCAAAATTCTGGAGAATATGGAACTGGGCCATAACGTCATGCATGGCCAGTATGACTTTATGAACGAGCCTTCCCTGCGTGGCGAAAGCTATGAGTGGGACATTGTGGGGACCAGCGAAAACTGGCGCCATAGTCACAATTACCGCCACCATACCTACACGAATATCAAAGGTCTCGACGACGATGTGGGCTACGGCATGCTGCGTCTTTTTCCGGAGCAGCGTTGGTCGCCCCTATATATACCCCAGGCTTTATACGCCTTGCTGTTGGCATTGTTATTCCAGTGGGGCGTGGCCGTGCAGGAGCTTCAATTGGGTAAAGTCGTTAAAGGTCGCAAGTCCAGGGCTCAGCTGAAAGAGGAATTGAAGCCCATGTTAAAAAAGGTGAATCGACAGCTGTTGAAGGATTATCTGATATTTCCGCTGTTATCCGGCCCACTGTTTTTCAGTGTGATGGCGGGTAATTTTGTCGCCAATATCCTGCGCAATCTGTGGACCTTCATGATTATCTTCTGTGGTCATTTTACCGCCGACGCAGAAGTCTTTCCCAAGTCAGTGATAAAGGATGAACTGCCGGGGCATTGGTACCTGAGACAGTTGCGCGGCTCATCGAATCTGACTGGCGGCAAGTGGTTTCACATCCTCTCCGGTAACCTGAGCCACCAAATTGAACACCACCTTTTTCCGACAGTACCGGCATGGCGATATGCGCAAATGAGCACAGAGGTTCAGGCCATCTGCGAGCGATACGGCCAGAACTACAACTCCGGCTCGCTGGTGAGTCAGTTTGGGCAGGTGGTGTGGCGTATTCTTCGGCACGCCTTTCCCTCGTCTCCCGAAGGTGCTGTGCAGGTGGGTAGATAGCAGAAGTTCGTTTGGGCGCGGCGATGTTTGAATAAGTCGCGCATCGGGGTCTCTCCCAAAAGCAGAGTGGGCCTTGATTGCGCGGGCATCTTGGCTTGGTGACTCGCTATATTTTTGTAATGGCGTCTTCGGGGGCTGTGCATCTTGATGGAAATGTTCTTGTGGCGGGCGTAAAGTTTCAGAAGCACTGTGAAAAAACTAGAGAGGCAATGGCATAACCGAGGGCTTTCAAAACAAAATGGAACCAAGCGGGCAATTTAATGGTGGATCGACAAGGCGTGTCGATTCACCCATTACATGACCAGGTATTTCACCCATAAGATGGCCAAAGGAGCGAATTTCAGGTCGCATTTTGGGCTATTTGTAACGGCATTTGACTTGTAAGTTGACCCTATAATGACCGGAGAATACGCAAGGCGGACGGTCACCGAGGAGAAATTCTACAGCCTCAACGCCGCGCTCTGCGGCAAATTTGAAGCGTAGCTGAGAATTTGTCCGACAGCAGCGCATTTATATGGTGTCAGTATTGGCACTCCCATCCTCTTACCAGCCCTGTCTCATCAAATTCGACGAGCAATTCTTTCGACAAATTAGCTCTCCGTCTTGCCTCTCTCGATATCAAATCGAAATCATTAGAAGTTCTAAATGCGCGAACACTACTTCCTCTATACTCTTTCCACTTATTATCAACAAACTTGATAGTTCTAAATTCAATATCGTTGGCGTTTAGCTTTACGCCATTCCTAACAAAGTCGTCATCATTTTCTAGTAGTTTATGAATTGCTTTTGAGAGTAACGCATCAAATGAAATTGCTATAGCGAACGCCTCTTTCACAAATTGTTTAATATCTGTCGGCGGTGTATCTGCACCAGCAACATGGGCCGCCTTGTGCCTTCTCAGCGATGCGCTCTTAAATATTTCAGCCAACGATAATGTTGCAGTCAACCCTAGATTAGATGAAATTTGGGACATTTGGCGCCACGGGTCTTCAACGTTAAAAGACTTCAGAATATCTCCTATTATTGTATTGCTTATATTGGCTTGAGAATGAGCAAATGTATGGCTAGACAATTCATAGTTTGGAGTTGCTGTGGAGGAAATTTTAAGAGCATGATCTTGAATATAAGCGGGCCTATCGTCTTTATCCAACAGGCTCAACTGGTAATTCAATGCTGAAAGCACCTCGTACGTTGCCGCTCTTTGTAGTTTCTCTGGCAGCTCGGCAAATGCGATGGTACACCTGCTGACTTCTTCCATAGCTTCTGAAGATCGCTTTTTAATATAATCTTCTAAAGATGCAAAGCTCACTACCGCAAGTCCGTTTCTGAGCATTCTCGCAATTGAATTATGCTCTCTCTCAGTTAATGCTCTGTTCTGAACAGCATCTGTTTCAATTGAAGCGTCAAGGCACCTGATACGCTCAATAAAATCTGTTTTTGCTGAGGGCATATCAAACCTCAACAGATTCAAGCATATTTTTTAGCTTTAATACTCGATTTCTAATCGCTAGTGTGTCGCCTGTAGCTTGTGTCACAGCTTTATGAAACTCAGGATCATTTTCATATAAATCTCTAGTTGCAGATAGAACGGCATCTTGCGCGCCTTCTAACTCCTGAACCCTACCCGAATCTAAAAGAGAAACTGCTACCATTTGGGCATCAAAGAGTGGTGCAATAAGTTGTTCTCTCCAGCCATTATTCAATGGCTTTTGGAACGAGAAATCCCCCCAAAGCTTCTGGCAACGTTCTATCGAATATAGAAAAATCTCCCTCAGCTCATTGACTTCTGTGTGCTGGTTTTCTGCCATAAAGTCATCCATTGCCACGGATATCTTTTTACCAAAATTCTCCCATCTACTACGAATTGTGAAGAACCTTAGAACTAGCTCTAGATCATCCATACTCCTATAAGCGGCTGATTTATTTGAAGTTATCTTTAACTTTTTTCTTAAAAACTCATTTTCGGACAACTCAAAAAGCAAGTCATTTAATGGTCCTGCGAACGCAACATTTCTTACCTCTTGAGCTTTCAAATTCTCGCCACCAGTATTAAGTCTCAAGAAAACCTCATATTTTAATTCTGGATCAGATTGTTTGAGCAGCGTTATTACACGCATAAATGGTCTAATAGAAAGCGCCCTCTTTAATTGAGAAGGCAGCTGCTCAAATGTAAATCCGTTTAGCTCTTGAACTTCTTTCAAATCCTTCAACTTGAATTTTCCAGATAGAAACTCGTAAATGGCTGTTATTCTTTGTTTGCCATCGATAACCGTATAAGTGCCATATTCATCTTCTGAGAGATAGACAGGTGGGACGGGTATATTTAGGAGAAATGACTCAATTAATGCGGACTGTTTTTCGACGTGCCAGCGATCCCTTCTTTGATAATGGGGAGTTATATCTATTGACTCTAACTTAACCATATCCGCTATTGCCGAAAGTGAGAAATCAGATTGTTGAGTAACGAGGCTTTCCTGTGCTCTGGCGAATTTATCTAGTATTTCTTTCATTTCATATCCAAATTTTCAATCTGACTTGTTGATATCAACCATATCCATATAACGCCCAGCTCAGCGGGCAATTGAAGCGTAGCGTAAATTGATCCGCTGCAGCTGTTTGTTAGGCCTACATTTCATATAGGCTCAGTCCCATTGCACTGCCAATTACATACCAAATATCTTGCCACTTTACATTTACTAAGTCAGTTCCAACATATCTGGTTTCGTCATTACCCCTTCGTAAAAGTTTGCCATTAGCGATATAGCTGAAATCATGCCCACCAAAATTTTCCACCGTCTTTTCTTTCGGTAAAACTGTCAGTAAAGGCTCTACGTAAACGGGGTCATCTGCGACAACTAGAAATTGATCAAAGAGATGCGCAAAACTGACCATATGCTCACCTAACTCCAAGCTATACCATTCTTCGGACATTGTATTAATTCGTACTTCGCCTTTTTCATATTCAAAGCATTGGCCATCTAAATGCTGCACCTCATGCTCATCCTCTGGGAGATGGAATATAAAAGCAGTTACGAAAGATTTTTCATGCAGCCATTCAATCGCATGCGGGATGACGTTTTCAATAGGCTCGAAGGACAGCTCTCGACCAGGGTGTAATGTCTTGAAGAAGCGAAGTGCTTTAGCGGATTCCTGATAGAAAAACCTATAGTCTATATACAGGGCACGATAATTCGCTGGTTCCCGCTGCATCCTTTCCTTATATATTGTTCTTACCTCATCTACACACGCTTTGGCATTTCGGTTTATCTCTCGACCAGTAAACCGAATTACAGTATAGCCAGCCCGCGACAAATACCTTTGCCTGACTGCATCTTTCTCTAGTTGTTCGGGAGTAGAGTGGTAAGCATGTCCATCAAGCTCGATTATCAGACGTGCATCTCTTAAGATAAAATCAACTCTATAACGACCATGCTTTTCTTTATCACCAAACCATTGCTCACTTTCTATTGCGTTGGCAAGATCATTTAGCTCTTTACTAAATTCTGCCTCAATATGAGAAGGCCCTCGATCTCTATACCAGCCTGGAGCATCTTTTGGCTGTCCTGGGTACTTCATAGAACTCCTTTTGCGGCCTAACGCTTAAAGCAGCCGCGCGCATTTATTCGTCGGTTGCCTTTACTTGTTATGCAATTCTTTAGTGCGAGCTGCATCAATACTGTAAATGTTTCTGCCACTTACCTTTCCCTCTTGTACTGACAAAACTACTCGGCCCCGGTATGTGTTTGGTAGTCGGCCCCAATCTCTGACGAAGACTTGAAGTCCACTGGGTAATCGCACATAGAATGCAGGATCAGCGGCAGACTTACCGGAAGAGTGCTTGGTGTAAGAAACCACCTCGGCCTCAATAAATTTTTTTCCGCCAGTGCCGGACTCAAACTGAAAATATGTAAGCGCACCGATGGCTAGGCAAACAGCCAGAACGCCAGCGGCTAACTTGATGTTCAATTCAACTGACTGCATAACGCCCGCAACAAGGGCGCACAAATAAGCGCAGCGTTTTGGGCGTCCCAGCGACCATCGGGAGCGAATGCTTGCGCTTGTTATGTTTTATTACGTATTTCATTATTTGTTTATTTTCGTTTTAGTCTTACAAATCCACCAAAAGGATATTCCTGATACTGAGAACAACCCAACGGATACGAACCTATGCCAATCATTGAAACATACGACTCCATTATTGGTGGTGATACATTCCTGGAACCACAACCGTAGCCCAATACCAGCCAAACATATAGTAATGAGCAGAGGGAGCATTCTTTCCAACCTTGAAGCGAGGCTATCGTCACTCATTCTCTGACCATTTTTTCAATGCGGTTAACTTGGGTACTCGCGAAAACATAACGCTCGCAACACCGGGCAATTTGGAGCGCAGCGGAAAATTGTTCCGCGTGCTTGCGCTTGTTATAAGGCCGTTGCACCGATTAACTCGTTTTCTAGGCTTTTTAAGTTAAATACCCTCACTTCTTGAGGAAACATGAAGGTCACTGCGCTCGACTCAACCTCACGCGTAAACTGCTCAAGTGCCTCACCTTCCAAGTCGGTCGCTATTGCAAGTAGCAACGTCATTTTGTCGCCTTTAATATCTGGGAGCTCTTGAAATGTCCTTTGGATCTTAACCAATGAAGATCTGACGTTTCTAAGAGATGTGGAGTCTTTTATATACTTAACTTCAATGGCGTATACTTGGTTGCTTTTCTTACCTATTGCATCAAATAAGAATTGGGATTTTCCCGACCTAAGCATTACTTCCTTTTCAATTTCATCAAATTCTTGTGACAGCTTGGTTATTACAAGCTCTTCCGCAAGGTAGTGAGTAGATGCTGTACTTCTACGGATGATATTTCTATATGCCAAATCCACATTGCTAATATCTGAACCTACTGAATCCTCTACTACCTCAGATTCAGCTTCTATCTCAGAACTTAACTTCTCAAGCCTGTCGCCGGCTGTCGGCTTCCCAAAGAGCTTAAGAAAATTATCTTCATCCTGAAAATCAGAAGGAGCGTAGAGAACTTTGTGATTGAAGTTTAAGGTTAGGAAGAACAGAAAAATCAAAATCGTAGGAAATATCATCAAAAACCATACATACAAGTCCTGACTCCCTTCCTTTAAAAAGGGCAAGACTATTGTTCCACTCACTTCTGCCAGCCCGGCAAATATAGCGATAATGGTTAGCGGATTACTTACCTTTTTAATCGTTTCGATCATGGGCGCTCCAATTTCGCCTTGGCCTTATAACATTATTATTATGAAGACCGGGGCCTTATATCACTGAGGCTCCTTATCTCGGGGGCTAAAATTGCAATGGAACCAGGAATCCTACAGATTCCATGGGCTTGGATGAATTTCGTCGAGTTAGTGATTGATGGTAGCAAGACTAGTTCCCTCTATCTGCTTTAGCTCCTTTTCCCCTGATCATATACCCACTCATATAAAAATCAATTAGTTAGCACTGGCAAAAAGGTGATAGTGAGCGTGTGGCTCCTGAAAAAGGGGAAAGTGGCGATTTGGGGGCAGCTTTTTTTTAAGCTGAGTGTCTGTTTTCTCCGAAGGGGGCGCTGGTGACTGTCCGCTTCTGACGAGCAGCCGACCTTCCTTGCGCCACTTGGAAGTGATGGGACGGGATTATCAACAGGGTTTAGTGAGTGTCATCCCCCGATTATGGGGTAGAGTCTGGGGTAGAGCCAAGCGGCCACTTTATGGGTGAATCGACAGGAGTTGGAACTTTTGGGAAGAAATGGTGCCCAGGAGAGGACTTGAACCTCCACGGCCGTGAAGCCACTAGCACCTGAAGCTAGCGTGTCTACCAATTTCACCACCTGGGCATAGGGGATGAAGCGTGACTCAGTGAGTCGAGGCGCGCAATTTACTGATTAACCGCTTTTTTGTCAACGCTTGAGTTACACTATAGGCAAATTTTTTTTTGCATTGAGCACAGGAACTACTACTGCATGGCTAAAAGCCGCAAAGAACACAATGATCCCCACGCCGCCCGCGAAGCGGAACGCTACGACAATCCGGTGCCCAGCCGGGAGTACATTCTTGAGAAATTAGGTGATGCCGAGCAGGGGATGTCTGCGTCGGCACTGCGCAAGTTGCTGGGTATAGAAGGTGAAGACGAGCAGGAGGGCCTGCGCCGACGGTTGAAGGCCATGCTGCGCGACGGTCAGCTGATCGAGGGGCGGCGCGGCCGCTTGCAGGCGCCAGTGGCGGGCGAGGCGGTTGTCGGTCGTGTGCAGGGCCATCGCGAGGGCTATGGTTTCGTTATTGTCGATGGCGATGACGATGTGTATTTGCACAATCGGCAGATGCAGCAGGTGTTTGATGGTGACGTGGTGTCGGTAGAGGTGACCGGCAGCGATCAGCGCGGCCGTCGCGAAGGCATTATTGTCGAGGTGGTGGAGCGCAATACCCAGCAGCTGGTAGGCAAGCTGGTAGATCATCGCGGTCGTGCGATGGTGGTGCCGGAAAATACCCGTATTCAAAACTGGATCGCCCTGGAAGACGGGGATTTCCAGGGGGCGTCTAACGGTGACTACGTGATGGTGGAAATCACCCGTCAGCCGGGGATGCGCCAGCAGGCCCGGGGGCGGATAGTCGAGTTGCTGGGCGATCGGCAGACGGTGGGTGTGGCAACGGAGCTGGCCCTGCGCAGTCATGAGATACCCTTCGACTGGCCCGAGGAAGTTGAGGAGGAGGCGCGAAAGTTCGGTTCCGAGCCTCTGGAAAAAGACAAGAAACACCGGGCTGACCTGCGCGATTTGCCGCTGGTGACCATCGACGGTGAGGATGCCCGGGATTTTGATGACGCGGTCTACGCCGAAAAGAAAAAGTCGGGTGGTTGGCGTCTTTGGGTGGCTATTGCCGATGTCTCCCACTATGTGAAAATTGGTTCAGCGCTGGATGCCGAGGCTCATCGTCGGGCAACGTCGGTGTATTTTCCCGACCGGGTCGTGCCCATGCTGCCAGAGGCATTGTCCAACGGCTTGTGCTCGCTCAAGCCCGAGGTTGATCGCCTGTGTATGGTGTGTGAAATGACCATCAGCGCCAGCGGTCGGCTGAGTGGTTACACCTTCTACGAAGCCGTCATGCGCTCTCATGCGCGTCTTACCTATAACGAGGTAGGCGCCATGCTGAGGGTGAAAGGCGCTGATCCAGAGAAGGACAGCGGTCGCTTCCACCAGTTTATTCCGCAGTTGCAAGAGTTGCACAATCTGTATCGCGCCCTGCGGGAAGCCCGCAGTGAACGGGGTGCCATCGACTTTGAAACCGTGGAGACTCGCATTGTCTTCAGTGATGAGCGTCGGATCGAAGCGATTGTGCCGGTGCATCGCCACGACGCTCACCGAATGATTGAGGAGTGTATGCTGATCGCCAATGTGGCGACGGCAAAAACACTGGAAAAGTCGGGGCTGGATGCACTGTATCGCGTGCATAATGGCCCGTCGGACCAAAAGCTCGGCAATCTGCGGGAGTTTCTCGGTGAAATTGGTCTGGGTTTGAAGGGTGGAGAGAAACCGTCTCCCAAAGATTATCAGGCCTTGCTCTCAACGATTGGTGATCGGCCTGATGGCCAGATGATTCAAACCATGCTGCTGCGCTCACTGAGTCAGGCGGTTTACCAGCCCGATAACGAAGGCCATTTTGGCCTGAACTACACCGGATACACCCACTTTACTTCGCCGATTCGGCGCTACCCCGATCTGTTGGTGCATCGGGCCTTGCGCTATTTGATGCGCAACGGTGGCGGCGACGCCGAAAGGCATTTCAGCATCGAGCCGAGTGCACCGGCTTTGCCGCGCAAGAAGATCTATCCCTATGATCTGGAAGCCCTGCTGACCCTGGGTGCCCACTGCTCGATGGCCGAGCGGCGCGCGGATGATGCCAGTCGTGATGTCATGGCATTTTTGAAGTGCGAGTTCCTGCAGGATCACGTCGGTAACGAATTCGAGGGCGTGATTGCTGCGGTCACCGGGTTTGGCTTGTTTGTTGAACTGCAGGATTTGTATATCGAAGGTCTGGTGCATATTTCGGCGCTGCCGCAGGACTACTACCAGTTTGATCAGGCCCACCAGCGGTTGATCGGTGAGCGCACACGTCGGGTTTATCAGTTGGGAGACAGCCTGCGGGTGCAGGTCATGGGCGTCGATCTGGACGAGCGCAAGATCGATCTCGCTGTGGTGGCTGGCGCGAATACGCGGCGAAATAAACCCTCGGTGCGCGAGGCTCTTGCCAAGGGCGAAGTGCCCGGTGCGAAGGCCAAGAAGGGGGCAGCCAAGCTGCCGCCGGGCAAGAAGGGTCCTGGTGGTGCCAATAAAAAACGTCGCCGTCGCTAGGGCGACGATCAGGAATTAAGTGCAGGAAGTCGTTTGTGAGTGAAACCCTATTTGGACTCCACGCTGTATTAACAGCGCTGGAGCGCCGCCCCGATGCCCTTCGGGAAATATATGTGTTGCAGGGGCGCCGCGATAAGCGTTTGCAGAAGGTGTTGGACCTGGCGGCGCGGCATCAGTTGCCCATTACGGAGCGCAGTCGCGAGGCCCTCGACAAAATGGTTTCGGGCCGACACCAGGGCGTAGTCGCGGTGGCCGATGCCATGGCCCCGGGGAGTGAAAAAGACATTCCGGGAATTGTTGAGGCCGCCGGCCGTGACGCGCTGATTCTGGTGCTCGACGGTGTTACCGACCCCCATAACCTCGGCGCCTGCCTGCGCAGTGCGGATGCTGCCGGGGTGCAGTTAGTGATTGCGCCCAAGGATAATTCCGCCAGCCTGAATGCCACCGTCAGCAAAGTGGCCTGCGGTGCGGCTGAGGCGGTGCCCTTCGTGCAGGTGACGAATCTCGCCCGTTGTCTGACCCAGTTACAGGACCTGGGCGTGTGGATAGTGGGGATGGCCGGTGAGGCCGACGACTCGCTATATGACTGCGACCTGACCGGGCCTCGCGCGCTGGTTATGGGGGCCGAGGGCAGTGGTATGCGCAGGCTGACCAAGGAGCGTTGTGACTACCTCGCCAAACTGCCGATGGCAGGAGAGGTCAGTAGCCTTAATGTGTCGGTAGCCACGGGTATTTGCCTTTTTGAAGCAGTACGACAGCGTCGTTCGCTATGATTTGGCTAAAAAATACACGAATTCCTTGCATATACCGGCCCCCTTGCCTAAAATCCGCGCTCTTGATTTAACGGCAGCCACGTTCAGTTAACGGGGTTGCCCTCCTTGCCACACCATAATGGGTGGCTTAACCCGTAAGGAGCATACAATGCGTCACTACGAAATCGTGTTTCTGGTTCATCCAGATCAAAGCGAGCAGGTCCCGGGCATGGTTGAACGCTATACCCAGGCAATCGAGAAGGATGGCGGCAAAGTCCACCGTCTGGAAGATTGGGGCCGTCGCCAGCTGGCATACCCCATCAACAAAATCCACAAAGCTCACTATGTGCTGATCAACGCAGAAGCAACTGCTGAAGCGATCGACGAGCTGACAACCAACTTCCGCTACAACGATGCCGTGCTGCGTAATCTGGTTATCCGCTGTGATGAAGCCGTGACTGAAGAGTCGCCAATCATGAAGGCAGAGAAAGAGAGCCGCGAGCGTCGCAGCCGCAGTGAGCAGCGCACCGAGCGTCGCGACAACACTGAGCAGTCGTCTGGCAGCAGCGAAGAATCAGCCGAAAAGGCTGAGACCAGCGCCGAATAATAGCGGATAGAGTGAGGATATAAAGATGGCACGTTTTTTCCGTCGTCGTAAGTTTTGCCGCTTTACTGCGGAAGGTGTTAAGCAGATCGATTACAAAGATCTGGACACATTGAAAGCCTATGTTTCTGAAACTGGCAAAATTGTTCCCAGCCGCATCACAGGAACCAATGCCAAGTATCAGCGCCAGTTGTCTACCGCGATCAAACGCGCGCGTTTTCTGGCTTTGCTGCCGTACACCGACAGCCATAAATAAGTTGGGCTGTTAAACGACCCATGCGCCCCCTCGCAGAGTTTGTAATGAAAGGGCGCTTCCAGGCCACGGCAGTCGCCGCGCTTGGAATCGCCACATTGATGTTTGCGTGGGTGGGTGCTGCGGCAGCCGCCCTGGTCACCCTGAGAAAGGGAACGACTGAAGGCATATATGTTGTTTTCTGGGCGCTGCTACCCGCAATTGCGGTAGCCAAATTCGCTCAGGATGTCGGTCCGCTGTGCATGTTGCTGGTTTCAGCTGGCGCGGCGATCGTCTTGCGAAATACTCGGTCCTGGCCCTTGGCACTGGTGTTTTCAGTGTTTGGGGGAATGTGCACAGCGCTGTTTCTGCAGCAATTTGCCCAGGACTACCTGGCGGCAATTCTGGCAACGGTGCAGCCTATGCTGGATCAGTTGCGCAGCCAGTCAGCGGGGCGCTTGCCCCAGATTCTGACCGGCGACATTGCCGCGGTGATCGGTAGTAGCACCGTGCTGTGGAGTGTGCTGGCGCTGATGTTGGCGCGGTGGTGGCAGTCGCTGCTCTATAATCCCGGTGGTTTTCGCACCGAGATGTGGAGCATGCGCTTACCCGCTGTGGCCACGGTGGTGCTGGTTGCGGTCATGCTGTTGATTGGCCGCATGGGTGAGGAATTTCGCTTCTGGGGCGTAATGTGTTTACTGCCTTTTTTGGCGGCGGGACTGTCGCTGATACACGGGGTAGTAGGGCGTTTCGGCTTGGGTCGGGTGTGGTTGGTAGTGTTTTATATCGCGCTGTTGTTATTGGGACCTCTGTGGGGGTTGTTGATACTGGCAGCGATTGTAGATAGTTGGATTGATATCAGACGGCGTTTGTCCAAAACCGCATAGGGTGTTGTGCAGGCGCGCAGGAGAGGTGAGAACCATGCAAGTGATTCTGCTTGAGAAAATCGGCAAGCTGGGTAATCTGGGCGATCAGGTTAATGTTAAGTCGGGCTACGGCCGCAACTTTCTGATCCCCTTTGGCAAGGCTGTGCCTGCCACTGGCGACAATGTTGCAGCGTTCGAAGCACGTCGCGCTGAGCTCGAAGCTGCTGCCGCTGAAAAGCGTGCCGAAGCTGATGCACGCGCAGCCAAACTGGCTGAGCTGGCGGTGACCATCGCTGCGAACGCGGGTGAAGGTGGCAAGCTGTTCGGTTCTATTGGCACGCGCGATATCGCTGATGCGATTTCAGCGGCCGGTGTTGAAGTGAACAAGAGCGAAGTGCGTATGCCTGAAGGTCCGATCCGTGACATCGGTAACTACGAGATCGACATTCAGCTGCACAGCGACGTAGTACAAGCCGTCGCGTTGAGTGTAGTTGCTGAGTAAAAAGCTCAGCCAGCCAGACGTCAGGCAGCCTGAGCGGCCCGACGCCAGCTGAACGCAGAGGCGGGTGCGGACAGTGTGTTCGCGCTGGCCCCTGCTTGAAAAAGCGCGTGCGACCTTGCTGGTCGGCGCGCTTTTTTTTTGCCACAATGCCTGACTGCTGTCATTCCATTGCCGGTGTTCGGCAACGGGCTGATCCAACCATTCAGAGCTGCTGATAGTTCCGGTAAGAGTATCCCTGTGCAAGCTGATTCCTATTCCGATACCCCGCCCCCCGATTTCGATATGGGTGAGCTGAGCGAGTTAAAGCGCCCTCCCTACTCTCTGGAAGCAGAGCAGTCGGTATTGGGTGGCCTGATGATTTCCGGCAACAGCTGGGACTCGGTGGCGGACCTGGTCAGCGAGGGTGATTTCTTCAAGCCCCAGCACCGTCGCATCTACGCCTGCATGGAGCGCTTGGTGGAGCAGGAGCAGCCCATCGATGTGGTCACGCTGGCAGAAACCCTGGCGCGCAACGGTGAGCTGGATGAGGTGGGTGGCACGAGTTATCTGGCTGAGGTGGCCAATGCAACGCCCTCGGTCGCCAATATCCGCGCCTACGCTCAGGCGGTGCGCGAGCGCGCGACGTTCCGCGCCCTGATCGCGGCAGCAAACTCCATTGTTGATGCCAGCTTTAACCCGGAGGGGCGCAGCAGCGACGATGTGCTCGATGAGGCCGAGCGCCGCATCATGCAGATCTCCGAAGAGCGGCCCAAGACCGGCGGTCTGGAGCCCATTAACCCCCTGTTGAAGCAGGCCGTTGAAAAGATCGACGAGCTGTTTAACAGCGATGAGGCCATCACCGGCCTCAGTACCGGTTTTGAAAAGCTCGACGAAATGACCTCGGGCCTGCAAAAGTCCGACTTGATTATCGTCGCCGCCCGTCCGTCGATGGGTAAAACCACCTTCGCGATGAATCTGGTGGAAAATGCCCTGTTGCGCTACGACCAGCCGATGCTGGTGTTCAGTATGGAGATGCCCGCGGCCCAGCTGATGATGAGGATGCTGTCGTCGGTGGGCAAAATCGACCAGACCAGGGTTCGCAGCGGTCGCCTCGAAGAAGAGGATTGGCCCAAACTCAGCGCCGCTGTCAGCAAGTTGAAGGACCGGAAGCTGTTCATTGACGATACCCCGGCGCTGACGCCGACCGAGGTGCGTTCCCGGGCGCGCAAGGTGCTGCGGGAGCACGGCAGCATCGGCATGATTATGCTGGATTACCTGCAGTTGATGCAGGTGGCCGGAAGCAGTGAGGGGCGTACCGCGGAGATCTCCGAAATTTCCCGCTCGTTGAAGGGAATCGCCAAGGAGTTTGAGTGTCCGGTCATCGCTCTATCGCAGCTGAACCGCGCATTGGAGCAGCGTCCGAACAAGCGCCCGGTCAACTCGGATCTGCGGGAATCCGGGGCCATCGAGCAGGATGCCGATGTGATAATGTTCATCTACCGCGACGAGGTGTACAACGAAGAAAGCCAGGATAAGGGCGTTGCCGAAATTATTATCGGCAAGCAGCGTAACGGTCCAATTGGTACTGCGCGCCTGAGCTTTATCGGCAAGTTTACCCGCTTTGAAAACCTGGCCTTCGGCAATTACGACGAAGATCCCGGCTATTGAGCGCGGGCGCTATGCGCCGTCGCTCTCCTGGCTGGGGCGCGCTTCAACAAAACGGCCAAAGAATACCCCCACCTCGAACAGCAGCCACATAGGCACCGCTAACAGCAATTGCGAGATCACATCCGGTGGGGTGAGCAGCATGCCGAATATAAAGCAGCCGACGATAATGTAGGGGCGTTTCTCCCCGAGTGTTTTGCGGTCGATGACGCCAGCGCTGATCAGCAAAATGGTCGCGATAGGAATTTCAAAGGCGATGCCAAAGGCAAAGAATAGCTTTAGCGCGGTGTCGAGGAAGCGGGCGATATCCGGGGTGTAAGCGACACCCTCAGGGGTGATGCCGCTGAAAAAGCCGAATACCAGCGGAAACACAACATAATAGGCGAAGGCCAGTCCCAGATAAAACAACAGTACACTCGACACCAGCATGGGGGCAGCAATCCGCTTTTCGTGGCGGTACATGCCCGGCGAAATAAAGGCCCAGGCCTGGTGAAGAATCACGGGAATGGCCAGGCAGAAGGCGCTCATCAACACCAGCTTGAAAGGGGTGAGAAAGGTGGAGGCGACCTCAGTGGCAATCATGCTGCTGCCTTCCGGCAGGTAGCGACGCAGAGGCTCGGCAACGAAGGTATAAATCTCGGCAGAAAAGGGCATCAGGGCGATGGCACAGACCAGTATCGCCAGCACGATACGCAGCAAGCGGTCGCGCAGCTCGGTCAGGTGTGCAACCAGCGGCTGGCCGGGGTCGTTGTGGGCATCTGTACTCATTCAGCTTCTTTCTTGTCTGTGGGTGCAGTGCGCAGGGTGTCGTTGGCGACCGCCGTATTGGGGTCTGTCCCCGATGCGGGGGCAATGCTGTTTTCGATGTTTTTCAGTTCATCGCCAGCGGAGTTCAGCGTGCTTTGCAGTTTGGCTTTGCTTTCGTTCAGCGAATCCAGCACCGCCTCGTTATGCAGTTGCCGACGGATTTCATCGGCGCCGACCTCGCGCTCGATTTCCTGACGCACGTTGTTAAAACTGCGGCGCAGACGACCGAGCCACAGGCTGGTGGTGCGAATAGCCGAGGGCAGACGTTCCGGCCCAAGCACCAGTAACCCGAGCACAGCAATCACCAGCAGTTCGGCAAAACCGATGTCAAACATAGTTTATTTTGACTCGTTTTTGGCGTCGCTTTTCGCTTGGGCGTTGGCGTCTTCGCCTTCGGTTTCTTTTTGTTCCAGGTTTTTGCTCTCGTCCTTGTCGCCGTCGAGGCTATCCTTGAAGCCCTTGACCGCGCCACCGAGGTCGCTGCCGATGTTTTTGAGCTTTTTGGTGCCGAACAACAACACCACAATTGCCAGAACAATAAGCAATTGCCAAATACTGATGCCACCGAATCCCATGGGATATTCCTCAATTGTTTCCGTTGCTGCCGCGTTGGGCTTTTTCAATGTGACCCGACAGGCCGAAGCGTCGGGCGAGTTCGTTCAGCACAGCCTGATGATCGCCGCCAAGCTGCTGAAGCATAATCATGCTATGAAACCATAAATCGGCCGTTTCCCCTATCAGCTCGTCCAAATTTTCACTGTGCTGAGCGTCCTTGGCGGCGATGATGGTTTCTGTCGCTTCTTCGCCGACCTTTTCCAGTATTTTGTTCAGGCCCTTGTGGTACAGGCTGGCCACATAGGAGCTGTCTGCGCTGGCGGACTTGCGTTCGGCCAATACGGCGTCGAGCTGCTGGAGTATGTGTGTGCCTGGGTTATTTTCCATAAATGGTGTCCGGGTCTTTGATAACGTCTTCGCGGGCCTGCCATTGCGTGTCTTGCAGGCCCCGGTAGAAACAGCTTTGTCTGCCGGTGTGGCAGGCGATGTCGCCCAATTGTTCTACTTGCAGCAGCAAGGCGTCGCCGTCGCAGTCCAGTGCAATGTCGTGGAGTATCTGGGTGTGGCCGGAGCTTTCGCCTTTGCGCCAGATGGCCTGACGGGAGCGGGACCAGTATATCGCGCGTTGTTCCGTCACCGTCAACGAGAGGGCCTCGCGATTCATCCACGCCATCATCAGCACACGGCCACTGCGATGGTCCTGGGCGATGGCGGCGACAAGTCCGTCGCTGTTCCACTTTATCTGGTCTAGCCAGCTGTCGTTGCTCATAGTCACTACTGCTTGCTTGAAAGGCGCCTACTTTACCTCAGCGGGCGCGAATAAAAAAATAGATCGCCGCCAGTCCAAGCCCGATGCTGATCGGCGGCAGCTCATTCAGGCTTGCGCTGATGGCCGGGTCGGTGAACAGAGCGGCAGCGATCAGGGCGAGAATGGCAAGGCGCTGGTTGCGGCTGCGGCGCTCCCGCGCGCGGTTCTCGGCGTCAAAGCGAGCAAACAGCTCCCGAGTGGCCTCACTTTCCCCTCGCTGGGGGAGCTGCCCTCGCTCCAGCAGGCTCTCTGGCAGATGGGGGAGTTGCTCCAGCAGTCCGGGCAGGCGGTGGCTGACACGGCGCAGCATGGTTTGTGGCGAATAGCGGTCGCGAACCCATTGCTCAAGAAACGGCATTGCGGTGGACCACAGGTCGAGTTGCGGGTACAGCTGGCGGCCCAGACCCTCGATGTTCAGCAGGGTTTTTTGCAACAGCACCAGTGAGGGTTGAACCTCCATATCAAAGCGGCGCGCGGTCTGAAACAGGTAAAGCAGTAGTTGGCCGAAGGAAATATCCGCCAGGGGTTTTTCGAAAATGGGTTCGCTGACACTGCGAATTGCCGCTTCAAATTCGTGCACCTTGGTGTGGGCAGGCACCCAGCCGCACTCTACGTGCAGCTCTGCAACCTCACGGTAATTGCGTTGAAAAATGGCCAGCAGATTGCGCGCCAGATAGTACTGGTCGAAATCGCTCAAACTGCCAATAATCGCGCAGTCAATGGCGATATATTGCGGTGAAAGGGGGCGCTCCTCTGCGATAAAAATATTGCCCGGGTGCATGTCGGCGTGGAAGAAGCTGTCGCGAAACACCTGGGTGAAAAAGATCTCGACACCGCGCTCGGCGAGCTTTTTCATATCGGTGCCGTCCCGGCGCAGGCGTTCGACGTCAGTCACGGGAATGCCGTGTATGCGCTCCATCACCAATACATTGCGGCGGGTGTAGTCCCAGTAGACCTCGGGGACGTAGAGAATGTCGGAATTGGCGAAATTGCGCCGCAGCTGTGAGGTGTTGGCCCCTTCCCGCTGCAGGTCCAGTTCGTCGTAAATGGTGTGCTGGTAGTCTTCCACCACTTCTACCGGGCGCAGCCGTCGGCCATCGGGCAGGTGGCGCTCCACCAATTCGGCAATTTTGGCCATCAGACGTACGTCGTCGCTGATGGTGCGCTCGATGCCGGGGCGCACCACCTTGACGACCACCTTGTCGCCGGATTTGAGTGTCGCGGTATGCACCTGGGCGATGGACGCCGAAGCCAGTGCCTGCCGGTCGAAGTTATCAAATATTTCATCCACCGGGCGGCCCAGGGCCTTTTCGATCTGGGCCACAGCCTGTTCGCTGGGAAAGGGGGGAACCCGGTCTTGCAGGTGGGCCAGTTCATCGGCAATGTCGTCGGGAAGGAGGTCGCGGCGAGTAGAGAGAATTTGGCCGAACTTGATGAAGATGGGGCCTAGGGCCTCCAGTGCGAGGCGCAGTCGTTCGCCGCGGCTGATATCCGGCGCGGGAAACAATCGCCATGGGCCAAAGCGGAGGAATAATCGCACCTGCAGGGGAAGCCGTTCCTGGGGAATTAACAGGTCTACACGGTACCTGCAGACGATAATGAGAATGGCGAAAAGCCGTCTCAGGCCCATAGTCCTTCCTTAATTCTTATGATTTGCGGCTTTCAGTCGTTGCTGGAGGCGTCGAACGCGTGCCTCAAGACGTTCGCTCCGGCTGTTGAGTTCGTCGATGCTGGCGTAAAACGCCTCGGCCTGTAGCGGATGGGGAAACAGGCGGCTTTCTTCCAGTAAAAAGTCCTTCAATTGTCGCTGAAGCTGACGGCCACTGCTCTTTGCCCAGCGCTGGCCGGCGCGCAGCCCATTGCCGATCTGGTGGGCGACAACGTCGCCGAAGGTGTCCGCCAGGGGCTGTTCCCAGTCCATTTCGAGCTCCGCGAGCAACTTGCGCAGCGCCAGCAAGGGCGCGGTGTCGCCCGCAATGTGAATGTCGCCGTTAATCAGCGCGGCTGCGGGGTCCTTGGCAGTGGCGACGGCGGCAAACTCCGTCCAGCGGCCGCGCAAACGGGTGCTGACCTTGTCGGGGGCGTGCAGCATCAAGCGGAGACGCTGGCCGTTTACTGCCATGGCGAGTGACAGGTCGGGTTCCTGCAAGTCCAGGGCAAAGCATTCGCCGTCGAGCTGCTGAAGTTTGGCGGCGGTGGTTGGGTCGAGGCGCAGGGCGCGATTGGCCGCGTCCTCCAGGCCTGACAGGGCCGCCGTGCTCAGCAGCGGGGAAATCAAGGCTTGATGCCCCGGTGCACGGCGACCACGCCCGCTGTCATGTTGTGGTAGCGCACTTCGGCAAAGCCGGCTTCTTCCATCATTCCTTTCAGGGTTTCCTGATCGGGATGCATGCGGATGCTTTCCGCAAGGTAGCGGTAGCTCTCCTCGTCGTTGGCAACCAGCTTGCCCATTTTAGGCAGAATGTCGAAGGAGTAGCGGTCGTAGACCTTGCCGACGACCTCATTGGTGGGCTTGGAAAATTCCAGTACCAGCAGGCGACCGCCAGGCTTCAGCACACGCAACATGGAGCGCAGTGCGGCATCCTTGTCGGTGACGTTGCGCAGCCCAAAGGCGATGGTGATACAGTCAAAACTGTTGTCGGGAAAGGGTAGACACTCGGCATTGGCCTGAACGTATTCAATATTGCCTGCCACACCCTGGTTGGTGAGCTTTTCGCGCCCCACCCGCAGCATGGATTCGTTGATGTCGGCCAATACGACGCGACCGTCGGGCCCAACCAGTCGGCTGAATTTTCCCGCCAGATCCCCGGTGCCACCGGCGATGTCGAGTACACTGTTGCCGTAGCGAACCCCGGATAATTCTATGGTAAATCTTTTCCAGAGGCGGTGAATGCCTCCGGACATCAGGTCGTTCATCAGGTCGTATTTGCCCGCAACCGAGTGGAATACGCCGGCAACCATCCCGACCTTGTCGTTGCGATTGACGGTTTTAAAGCCAAAATGTGTTTTATCGTCTGCCATAGTGGGTGTCCGCAGGGTCATCGTCGGCCGTTGCTCGACCGTAAAGCGCGCCTATTGTAGCCGTTGAGGGCAGAGCCTGCACGGTTGGGCGTGGGTTAAATATCCAATTCCCGTCTCAGCTCGCGCATCCGCCGGCGTTGCTCCTCGGCGGGCAGCGGTTTGGCTTCGGGCTTGGGCAGGGCCTCAGGGTGGGGTGGCTCCAGTTGGACGCCGCGCCTGACCTGCTCGCAGAGATTCATGTAATGCTGGCGAAATACCGGAAAGGCCTTGGGTTCGGTATTGGTGGCCAGAAAATACCAGTCGCTGGCCTTGCCGGCGTGATACACCGCGGGGTGGCTCCAGGGGTGGTCCGCCTTGGGCGACGGCGCGCGGCAGGCTTCAACATAGGCGCTGTGGGGGTCGGGTAGCCCCAGTGCGCTGTCGTCGGGTTCACAGTATTTCAGAATGCCCTTGATGGTGGGGAGAAATTCGGATTCCTTGATAGCGCGATGGCTGGCGGCGGTAATAGCTTCGGGGGAGATATGGCAGAGATTGGCAAACCACAGCTTCTTGGCATAGGAGAGCTTTTCGCTGGTGGAAAAGGCCTTGTTGTACTGATTGTGGTAGACCAGCTCAAATTCCGCGAACATGCGATTAATAGCATCGATGACCGCATCCTTGTCGGGATAGGGTTCAGAGCCCGTCCGCCCAGCTCCGGTCGGTGTGTTTTTCGATGAAGCCAGAGCCCGTTTGCTTTGCTCCAGAAGGTCGTTGCTGTCGCGCATCGTATTTGTCCAATTGGTGGCTGTGTGCCCAGCGGTATTTCACATGTTGCAGAAATTTGGTGTTCCACGAGCGTTGGGCCTGGCCGCTGTCGCGCCAGAACAGAATAAACTCAGGAATCTGCTCTCTGGCGAATTTTGTATCAATTCGCGCCATGCGTAAAATTTCGAAGACTTCAGGGCTAGGTTGCCAGTTATTGGTGATTGGTACAAAGGCCTGCTCGTGGCTCACGGTATTGGTGTAGCGAGCCCATTGCAGGCGAATATGTTGCAGGAAGCGGGAATTCCAGTTGCTATCGACGGTGCCCCGCTCGCGCCAGTAAAGGATAAACTCGGGAATGGCATCTTCGATAAAGTGCATACTGACACCGTCGCGCAGCAGTATGTCCAGGGCGTCCTGGCTGGGTCGCCAGCCGCCGTCAATGCCGCTCTGGCTGGCCTGTTCGATTTCGGCGTACTGGTGTTTTTTCCAGCGGCGGCTGACATACTGGCTGAAAGTGCTGCTCCAGCTGCTGCGGGCTTCGCCGCTCTCGCGGTAATGGGCGATAAAATCCGGTAGTACCGATTCGATAAACTCGATGCTTACTCGGTTAAAGCGAGTCAGGTATTCCACCGACGCGGGGTCGGGCCGCCAGTCGGCGCTTATCATCTGCTGCCCGGGAACCGGTTGTTGTGGGTGGGCAGTGCGCATTTGCCGGGGAGCGGCGGGCGCTGGTGGAGCCGATAATGAAGGGCGAGGGATGTCCTTTTCCGGGGGCGCCGAAGTGTCAGTGGTAGTCTGTGGCGAATGGGCTTCGCCCGAGCCCGCCAGGGCAAAGCGAAAATTGCGCGCATTGCTGATCAGCGCGCCGCCGATAATGATCAGTCCCTGATCGTGCAGGGTTTGCAGCAGACTGTCGATATGGGCGGCGTCCCAGAAGGGAAGTTGCTCCTGCAAGCGCGCACGATCGACGATATACCAATCACGGCCCTGCCGGGGGCGCGCTTCCAGTAAACTGTGCCAGTCGCACAATAGCTGGTACAGCAGCGCGCACTCCAGGCCAATAGTGGTAGCCAGAGACGGCGATACCAGTAGGGGTCTTTCGAGCAGTGGTGCCGACATCAAATATTAATCCTCGCTTGGCAGCGTATTGTACGGGCTAGCCGCCCAGGCTGTCAGCAAGCCACGGAGAATAAGCGCACTATGGCAAAAACACGTACCGCCTATGTCTGTAACGACTGCGGGTCGGATCACCGCAAATGGCAGGGGCAATGCCAGGACTGTGGTGCCTGGAATACCCTGTCGGAAATACGCCTGGGGGCGGCGTCTTCGCCCGCTGCGACCAGCGGCGCGCGGCAGGGCTATGCCGGTGCCAGTGGCGGCGAGGTGCAGACACTGGCCACGGTGCAAATTGAAGACTTGCCGCGGATCAGCAGCGGCATGGAGGAGTTGGACCGAGTATTGGGGGGCGGTTTTGTACCGGGTTCGGCAGTGCTTCTGGGCGGACATCCCGGTGCGGGGAAAAGCACCCTGTTGTTGCAGGTATTGTGTCGCCTGGCTGAGACCAACAATTGCCTGTATGTCACCGGCGAGGAGTCCTTGCAGCAGGTGGCTATGCGTGCCCGGCGACTGGCATTGAAGGCTGATGCCCTGCAGTTGTATTCAGAAACCAGTCTCGAATCGGTATTGGCCCAAGCGGTGAAAAACCGCCCGGCGGTGCTGGTGGTGGATTCCATTCAGGTGCTGCACAGCGACCAGATCAGCTCGGCACCGGGCAGCGTGTCCCAGGTGCGTGAGTGCGCGGCGGCGTTGACCCGCTTTGCCAAACAGAGCAATACCGTGCTGATTATGGTCGGTCACGTTACCAAGGATGGCAGCCTGGCCGGGCCCAAGGTGCTGGAGCATATTATCGACTGCTCGATCATGTTCGAGGGCGGCAGTGACAGCCGCTATCGCACCCTGCGCGGGCAGAAAAACCGCTTCGGTGCAGTGAACGAACTGGGCGTGTTTGCGATGACCGAGCAGGGACTTAAAGAAGTGCGCAACCCCTCGGCCATTTTTCTGAACAGGGGAGAGGAGGTCGCCTCGGGCAGTACGGTGATGGTGGTCTGGGAGGGCACTCGGCCATTGCTGGTGGAAATCCAGGCGCTGGTGGATGAGTCCGGTTACGGTAACCCTCGACGGGTGGCCGTGGGGCTGGAACAAAACCGCCTGGCGATGTTGCTGGCGGTGCTGCACCGCCACGGCGGCCTGCAACTGGGCGATCAGGATGTCTTCGTCAATGTGGTGGGTGGGGTCAAGGTGCTGGAAACCGGAGCGGATCTCGCTCTGTTGTTTGCCATTGTCTCCAGCTTCAGGGACAGACCCCTGCCGGAGGATCTGGTGGTGTTCGGAGAGGTGGGCCTGTCCGGTGAGATTCGCCCTGTCAGTAGTGGCCAGGAGCGCTTGCAGGAGGCCCGCAAACACGGTTTCAAACGGGCGATTGTGCCCCGCGGCAATGCGCCCCGGGGCGAGGTGGGCATGGAGGTCATTGCAGCGGCGAATCTCGCCGAGGCGCTGGAGGCGATTTGACCCGCCGTGCGCGCCCGGTTCGAGGGGGTTAGAACAATTCGATGGGTTCGTCTGAGGGAGACTCGCCGTAAATCGAGCCGCCGCCGGTGCTTTGGGTGGTGGGCGCATTGCCGATGCGGAAATACTCGAAGATGGCATTTTCCTGACCCGGCATGGCCAGCTCACCAGTGTCGGGGTCAATGCGCACGGAAATGATATTGTCGGGTTGCTTCAGGTGGCGCTCGGGACGCCCCTTTAGCGCCACGCGCATGTAATCAATCCAGATTGGCAGTGCCACTGAACCACCGTATTCCCGGCGGCCGAGTTTCTGGTTTTGGTCAAAGCCTGCCCAGGTTGAGGTGACAATGCCGCCGCTATAGCCTGAGAACCACGCGTCAGTCGGGCCGTTGGTGGTGCCGGTTTTACCGGCAGCATCGCCCCGTTCCAGGGCGAGAGCGCGGCGGCCCGTGCCGCGGGTGATAACGTCCTTGAGAATGCTGTCGATCAGGAAGATGACATCTTCGCTGACCACTTGCTCGGCGTAACGGGGCTCGTTTTCGCTGTCGCCGGCAAGTATTTCGTCCAGAGAGCTGGCTTCGCGCTCGCTCATTCCGTTTTTGTCGCAGTCCCGACAGGCAATGACCGGGTCGGCCCGGTAAATGGTATTGCCGTCGTTGTCGATGATCTGCTCAATGAGCCAGGGCGATATTTTATAACCGCCGTTGGCAAATACCGCGTAGCCAGTCACCACATCCAGTGGCGTCATCGAATGACTGCCCAGTGCCAGTGACAGGTCGTGGGGCAGCTTGCTGGTGTCGAAACCGAAGCGGCCAACGTAGTTGATGGCGGAGCCGATCCCCAGTTCCCGCAGCAGACGAATGGAAACCAGATTTCGCGACAGATACAGTGCTTTGCGCAAGCGCATGGGGCCATTGAATTTGCCGTTGTCGTTGCTGGGTCGCCAGGTGCTGCCTAATCCTGCGTCGTCGAAGACAATCGGGGCGTCGTTGATGATGCTCGCTGCTGTAAAGCCATTGTCGAGGGCCGCGGTGTAAATAAACGGTTTGAAATTGGAGCCGGGTTGGCGCTCAGCCTGGCTGGCGCGGTTGAAGCTGCTGCGTTGGTAGTCATAGCCGCCAACTATGCTGAGGATCGCGCCGTTGTCGGCGTCCAGCGACACCAGTGCGGCCTGGAGCTTGGGGAGTTGCGAGAACTGCCAGCGGCGGGGCTTGGTGTCGCCCATGCGCAGGCGGATCACGTCGCCGGGTTTCACCAGTTCGTCGATGGATTCGGCCTCGTAGCTGGTCCGGTCTTCGCTGATATAGCGTACCGTGCCGGCGAAGCCCTGTTCCCACTTAAGGGTGGTTTGCTGTCCGGTGGCAAGCAGTGCGGTGGCGCTGTTGCCCTCGATCGACAAAATCAGCGCCGGGTGCCAGGGGCCGATGCGACCGATGTCCTTGAGCTTCTTCGCAAAGTCTTCAAGGGCACTGTTGCTGACGGGGGTGGCAATCGGCCACTGTTGCTCCGGGCCGCGATAGCCGTGACGTTTGTCGTACTCCACCACGCCGTTGACGATCGCCTCGTGGGCCGCAGCCTGGAGTCGGCTGTCGACAGAGGTGATAACGCTGTAGCCTTTTTCGTAAGCTTCTCTGCCGTAGCGCTTGAGCATTTCCAGGCGCACCAGCTCGGCGGCATAGGCCGCGTTCAGATCGAGTTTGGTGCCGTGAGTCCGGGCGGAGATGGGGGTGCTGATCGCCGTGGTAAATTGGCTTTCGTCGATATAGTCGAGGGTCCGCATGCGGCGAAGTATCCAGTCGCGGCGAATACGCGCGCGCTCCGGGTCGGCGACGGGGTTGTAAATAGAGGGGGCCTTGGGCAGGCCGGCAATCATCGCCATTTGCGCGATGCTCAATTCCTTGATCGACTTGCCGTAGTACACCTGGGCCGCGGCTTCGATGCCGTAGGCGTGGTTGCCGAGGAAGATCTTGTTCAGATACAGCTCAAGAATGTCACCTTTGCTAAGATTGCGCTCGATTTCGATGGCCAGGAAGATTTCGGTGAATTTGCGGGTGAAGGTGCGCTCCTGGGAGAGGAAGTAGTTCTTCGCCACCTGCATGGTGATGGTTGAGCCCCCGGTTTGAATGCTGCCGCTGGTAATCAGTTGCGACGCGGCCCGCAACAGGCTGGTCAGGTCTACGCCGCGGTGCTGAAAGAAACGATCGTCCTCAGCAGCGAGAAATGCATCAATAAAGACCTCGGGGACCTCTTGTATGCTGATGGGCGAGCGCCGCTTTTCGCCGAATTCGCCGATAAGTTGGCCGTCGCGGCTGTAGATGCGCAGGGGGGTCTGGAGCTGTATGTCGCGCAGGGCATCGACAGAGGGCAGGCGAGGGCCTATATATAAGAATGCGGCGCAGAACACCATGGCGGCGGCGCAGGCGGCGATCAGGCCCAGTAATCCAAGGGAGCGAATAATGGTTGCGGTGCGGGACATAATTTTCCTGTATTGCCAACGGCCTATCAGAATTCGGGTGCTAGGATACCCAAATCTGTGAATTTATCGGGGTATTTTTTTCATTACTATTTGCGCAATGGTATACACTGGTATTTAATCTTGTATATAAAAGTTCGCCCTAAGTCCACGATGTAAATAGGAAAATTACAGTGCTAGATGGCTTGTTTGGCGGTCGGAAGTCCCGCAGCTTGCTCGGTGTTGATATCAGTTCCAGTGCCGTCAAAGTGCTGGAACTCAGCCGTAATGGTGAAAAATATCGCGTCGAAAGCTATGCCGCGATGTCCCTGCCTCCACAGTCAGTGGTCGAAAAAAACGTGGCTGAGGTGGAAGCGGTCGGTGAAATCGTCAAGGCAGTGCTGTCCCGCTCGCGGACGAATCTGACCCGGGCCGCCGCGGCGGTGCCCGGTTCTGCGGTGATCACCAAGGTGCTGCGGATGCCCGCCGATATGCCGGAAAGCGCCCTTGAAACACAGATCTCACTTGAAGCCGATCAGTATATCCCTTATCCCCTCGACGAAGTATCTCTGGACTTTGAATTAATAGGTGTCGCCGAAGACAGCCCGGATCAGGCCGAGGTGCTGTTGGTGGCCTGTCGGCGAGACAACGTGGATACGCGGGTTGAAGCACTGGAAATCGGCGGCCTGGAACCGAAGGTGATGGATGTCGAAGCCTACGCCGTCGAACGCAGCTTTTCCCTGATTGCGCCACAACTGGGCTGCGACGAAAACACGGTGGTGGCGATTGTCGATATTGGCGCCAGCATGATGTCGCTCAGTGTTATCGTTGATGGCGAAACGGTGTATACCCGCGACCAGTTGTTTGGCGGGCGTCAGCTTACCGAGGAGATTCAGCGGCGCTACGGTCTCAGTGCCGAGGAAGCCGGCCTTGCGAAGAAACAGGGTGGACTCTCGGACGACTATGACACCGAAGTTCTGCTTCCGTTTAAAGAGGCGGTCATCCAGCAGGTTTCCCGCTCCCTGCAATTCTTCTTTTCAGCGAGCCAGTACAGTGCGGTCGATACGATTTTACTGGCCGGTGGTGTTGCAGCCATGCAGGGTTTGGCGGAGCTTGTGGAGGAGCGTCTGTCGGTGAAAACGGTTGTGGCAAACCCCTTTGCCAATATGGCCATTGCCCCGAATGTTGATGCGATACGCTTGAGCAATGATGCCCCGTCGATGCTGATCGCCTGTGGCCTGGCGCTGAGGAGCTTCGACTGATGGCGAATATTAACCTACTTCCGTGGCGTGAAGAGCGCCGTCAGCAGATCCAGCAACAATTTATTGTGGTGCTTGCCGGGGTGGCTGTTGTGGCTGTGTTGCTGGTGGTACTGGCAATGAGCATCGTCAATGGCGCCATCAGCAACCAGGAGGGGCGCAACGCCTACCTGCAACAGCAAATTACCCAGATCAACAAAGAGGTTGCTGAAATCAGTGAGCTTGAGGCGCGCCGTCAACAGCTGCTGGATAGAATGAATATCATTCAGAGCCTGCAAGGGACCCGGCCGTTGATTGTGCGGGTGTTCGATGAAATGGTGCGCACCCTTCCCGACGGCTTGTTTTTTACCTCTGTGGTGAGGGTCGATAGTCGAATCAGTGTCGAGGGCATTGCCGAGTCAAACAACCGGGTATCCAGTCTGATGCGCAAACTTGATGCCTCCACGTGGTTTTCCGATCCCAATCTGACTGCGGTCAAGGCCGCGCCGAGCTATGGTGACCAGGCGAGCGATTTCAAGCTCTCATTCAAAATCAGTGCGCCGTCGCCTGAAGAAGATAACTAGGAGGCTTCACTGTGGCTTGGCAAGAGTGGGTAGAAGAAGTCAAACAGTTTGATATCAATGATATCAACGAGGGGAATATTGGTGCCTGGCCCTTCCTGGTGCGGGTGGCGCTGTGGGTGCTGGCCTTTGTTGTGGTCCTGGTGGGGGGCTATTTCTATGTTATCGCCGACCTGCGGGTTAAGTTGGCGTCGGCGGAGGCCAAGGAGTTACAGCTCAAGGCCGAATTCGAGCGCAAGGCGTTCAAGGCAGCAAAACTCGAACCGTTAAAGAAGCAAATGGCGGAGATGGAGGAATCCTTCGGGATTTTGCTTAGCCAACTGCCGGCGGATACCGAAGTGCCGGGTCTGTTGGAGGATATGACCGACAAGGCGGTGGCCAACGGTCTGGAAATTGGCAGCATTCAGTTGGAAGCTGAACAGGTTAAGGAATTTTACATCGAACTGCCGATTGCGATTCAGGTGACCGGCACCTACCACGACCTTGCAGCATTTGTCAGCGGTGTGGCGGGGCTGCCTCGGATTGTGACCCTTCACGACTATGAAATTAAGTCGGACAAGGATTTGTCGGTGCAGAAGATGTCGATTACGGCAAAAACCTACCGTTATAAAGAATTGGATGGGGGGTCATGATGCGTCGCTACTCCTCGTTATTGTTGGTGCTGTCGATTGCTGTGGTTGTGGCCGGTTGTAGTGGCGGTTCCCAGTACAGCGACATTGATGAGTTTGTAAGGGCCAAGCGCGCAGCGCCCAGCGGTGCGATTCCGCCGATACCTGCACTCAAGGCCTATCGGGCCTTCTCTTACACGGCCTCCGGTATGCGCAGCCCGTTCACCAAGCCGGTGGATGTTAAGGAAATCGCGCGGCTGGAAGCGTCCGGGTCGATCAAGCCGGACATGCAGCGTGAGCGAGAGTACCTTGAGGCGTTTTCGATAGACTCACTGAAAATGGTGGGAACAGTGAAGTTGGGCGGTGTGTTGTGGGCCCTGCTTAAAACCAGCGATGGCGGCGTCCATCGCGTGCGTGAATCAAACTATATTGGCCGCAATCACGGCAAAATTGTAGAAGTCGGTGAGGGTTATCTTTCGGTAGTGGAGATTGTGTCCACTGGCGGCGATGGCTGGGTTGAAAGACCGCGCTCTCTTGAGCTGAATGCAGGCAAGTAAGAATTGGAAATCCGGAGAGATACATGAAAAGCTCAACGCAGAAGCGCATTTCAGAGCGGCGTAGCGCGCCTCGCGGCAGTGTAAAAGGGCTGGCCGCACACGCGCTGTTGCTGATGTCACTGCTTGTTCCTTGGGCGGCGTCGGCGGCGACACTGACCGATGTGCAATTCAATGCGTTGCAGGGGGGGAGCTTCGAAGCGCGTTTTACCTTTGAAGGCCCGGCCCCCGAGGTGAAGGGTTATACCATAGAGAAACCGGCCCGAATCGCTCTGGATCTGGTTGGGGCCACCAACCAGCTCGGCCAGAAAAAATACCCCTTGGCCTATGATAATGCGAGCAGCGCGGTGGTGCTGGAAGGGCGTGATCGCACTCGGGTAGTGTTGAACCTGGTGCGCCTGGCCTCCTACGAAACCCGTATTGAAGGGAATCAGCTGGTTGTTTCCGTCGGCGCAGGTGGCAGCCGCTCCTATCTCAAAGAAAAGTACAACAACCCCGTAGTGGCGGCCGCGACCCCGGCGGCCAATTCGGCGGTGAAGGGTAACAGCATTGTCGATCTGGATTTTCGTCGTGGCGACAAGGGTGAGGGGCGCCTGGTTATCAAACTCGCTGACGACAAGGCAGACATCAATGTGTTTGTCGAAGGCCCGCGGATTAAAATTGATTTCAGCGGTGTCGCGCTGCCGAGCAACCTGCAGCGGCGGTTTGATGTTGGTGACTTTTCTACCCCGGTTAAGCTGATTGATGCGCGTATGGGAGAAAAGGGTGCGAAGCTGTCCCTTGAGGCCCAGGGCGAATATGATTACCTCGCCTATCAGACCGACAACGAATATGTGGTAAGCGTGAAGCCGCTGACCAAGGAAGAAGTTAAGGAGCGGCGCAAGGAATTTGCCTACGTTGGCGAAAAGTTGTCGCTAAATTTCCAGGATATTGAAGTGCGTTCAGTGTTGCAGCTGATTGCTGATTTCACCGAACTGAACCTGGTAGCCAGTGACACTGTGGCCGGGAATATCACCCTGCGCTTGCAAAATGTGCCCTGGGATCAAGCTCTTGAGCTGGTGTTGAAAACCAAAGGGCTCGATAAACGTCAGATTGGCAACGTACTGATGGTCGCGCCAGCGGCGGAAATCGCCGAGCGGGAGCGCCTGGAAATTGAATCACAGAAACAGGTGGAAGAGCTTGCTCCCCTGCAGAGCGAGTTTTTGCGAATTCGCTATGCCGATGCGGCGGAGTTGTTCAAGTTGTTCAAGCCGACCGGTGGTGAAGGCGGCGATGGTGGTGCCTCGAAAAGCATTCTGTCACCTCGCGGTAATGTCATTGTTGACGAGCGAACCAACTCGCTGTTGATTACCGAAACCGCCGAGCGCCTGGAAGAGTTTCGCCGCTTGGTGTCGTTGATTGACGTGCCGGTGCGTCAGGTGCAAATTGAAGCCAGAGTGGTGCGTGCGTCGTCGGATTTTGACCGCGCCCTGGGTGTGCGCTGGGGTGGTGCTTACGTTACTCAGGATGGCAACGAAATCTATTCCGCTAACGGTACTCTCGAAGGCGATCAGGCGACCCGCAATAACTTTGTTGATGCGTTAACCACGGGCGCAAACAGCTTTACCGCGGTGCCTGGTTTGGTGACTGACCTCGGTGTGCCGGGGGCAGCGGGCTCCTTTGCGGTGGGCTATATCGGTTCCGATGTATTGTTGAACCTGGAGCTGTCGGCGCTGGAATCGAAGGGGCGTGGTGAGGTGGTGTCGCAGCCCCGTATCGTCACCGGCGATAAGGAACCTGCCGTGATCAAGTCCGGTACCGAGATTCCCTACCCCCAGTCTTCGGCCAGTGGCGAAACCACTATCGCCTTCAAAGAGGCGGTGTTGAAGCTCGATGTGACGCCGATCATCACCCCTGATGACCGCATTATCATGGACTTGATTATCAATCAGGACACGGTTGGCGATCTGGTTATCTCCACCGGGCTGGGTGGCCAGGTGCCGACTATCGATACGACTGAGCTGCAAACCCGAGTGCTGGTCAGCAACGGTGAGACGGTGGTCTTGGGTGGGGTTTACGATCAGCTGGACGTGGAGTCGGAAACCAAGGTGCCCTTCCTTGGGGATATCCCTTTTATCGGTCGCCTGTTCAAATCCACGACGGTCACCCGAGAGAAGCAGGAAACTCTGATTTTTATCACTCCGCGCATCCTCGCGGATAGCCTGGTTGACTGATGTTGTAATGCGTAAAGCGGATTTGGTGTATTTGGTAGGTCCGATGGGTGCGGGAAAAAGCACCATCGGGCGCTTGCTTGCCGACAGCCTCGGGCTGGCGTTCTATGATATTGATCGCGAGATCGAAGAGCGTAGCGGCGTTGATATTCCCTGGATATTCGATATGGAAGGGGAAGAGGGCTTTCGCGATCGGGAGTCGCTGATGATGCAGGAAATCAGCGAGCTTGGCGGTGCGGTGGTGTCCACCGGTGGCGGCGCGGTATTGCGCGACGACAACCGCAGCCTGATGATGTCCAAGGGCACGGTGGTGTATTTGTGCACCTCGATTGAAGAACAGGTGCGGCGGACCTCCAAGGATCGCAAGCGCCCGTTGCTGCAAAAGGGCAACCCCGAAGAAACCCTGCGCCGCTTGATGGCTGAGCGCGAACCCCTCTACCTGCAGGTGGCCGATCACAGTATTGCCACCGATCATCGCAGCCCGAAGGCCGTAGTGCAGGAGCTTGTTGCGAAAATCGAAGACGGCGACCTGAACAGCTGAGCCTGCTATAATACGCCGCTTTGGCCGATCTAGGCCGGGACTAGCCGGAACAGCTCAAATGAAACAGCTCCAGGTATCGCTTGGCGAGCGCAGTTATCCTATTTTTATTGGTCGAGGCCTGATGCAAAATCAGGCCTTATGGTTGCCGTTTATAAAGGGGCGGCAGGCCTGTGTGGTCAGTAATGATGTCGTGGCGCCCCTCTATCTGGAGTCAGTGCGTCAGGCGCTGACGGGTAAGCAGGCCAGTGAATGCATTCTGCCCGATGGCGAAAGCAACAAAAGTCTGCAGGTGCTTTCGCGCGTCTATGACCATCTGTTGGCGGAAAACCACAATCGCACGACCACGCTGATTGCGCTGGGCGGTGGGGTTGTCGGCGATATGTGCGGTTTTGCTGCGGCGAGTTATCAGCGCGGGGTGGATTTTGTGCAAATGCCGACCACCCTGCTGTCGATGGTGGATTCCTCTGTCGGTGGCAAAACCGGGGTCAATCACCCGCTGGGCAAGAATATGATCGGCGCTTTTCATCAGCCGGTATGTGTTGTGGCTGATCTGGCCTTGCTGGATTCTCTGCCCGAGCGGGAGTACGCCGCAGGTATGGCTGAGGTGATTAAATACGGACTGATCAGCGATGCGCCATTTTTTGATTGGCTGGAAGAAAATATCAATGGTCTGATGGCCCGTGACCCAGAACTGCTGGCCGAAGCGGTTTACCGCTCCTGTGTGAACAAGGCCAATGTCGTTGCCGAGGATGAGCGCGAAGGGGGGCGCAGGGCCATCCTGAATCTTGGTCATACCTTTGGTCACGCTATCGAGACCGCCGAAGGCTACGGTAACTGGCTGCATGGCGAGGCGGTGGCTGCGGGTATGGTGCTGGCCATGATGCTGTCCTGTGAGCTGGGCGATCTTCCGCAATCGGTGTTGGGTCGGGGGCGTAGCTTGCTGGAAGCGGCTGGTTTGCCTGTGTTACCCCCTGCAAACATGTCAGTGGATCAATTTTTGCAACTGATGGGCAGGGATAAAAAGGTGCTCGACGGGCGTCTGCGTCTGGTGTTGTTAAAGTCATTGGGTGAGGCCTATGTCAGCAGTGACACGGGAGTCGAACAGATTGCCAAAGTGCTTCGTTCAGCTGGCGTGTCGGTCTAGCGTAACGGCTGGGCTGGTTGTTTTATGAACAGCGGCGGGGGTGGCGTTTGTTCACCTTGCTGCTTACGTGTAGAATGTCACTCCTTTTTTCGGGTATCTAACTGTGCCCGAACTATCTTTTCGACTATCTGCTTGTTTTTCTTAGATATTTTGTGAGAGTCGTTTTATGAGTACAGGCCTGTACAGACCTGAAGATGTGCGTGACAACTGTGGCTTCGGACTGATCGCCCATATGGAAGGGGCGGCGAGTCACGAATTGCTGGCGACCGCCATCGAATCACTGACCTGCATGACTCACCGGGGTGGCATTGCCGCCGACGGAAAAACGGGTGATGGCTGCGGCCTGCTGCTGCAAAAACCCGACGAATTTTTGCGGGCGGAAGCAAAGGCGGCTTTTGGTGGCGAACTCACTGAGTTGTACGGCATCGGCCAGATCTTTTTGAGCCAGGACCCCGCCGTCGCACAGGCTGCGCGTGAGGTGATGGCTGAGGTCCTGCGAGACAACGGTCTGGAGCTTGCAGGCTGGCGCGAAGTGCCGGTTGATCCTTCGGTCTGTGGCGAAATCGCTCTGTCCAGTCTGCCCCGCATCGAGCAGATGTTTATCAATGTCAGCGGTCTCAGTGCTCAGGAATTGACCACGCGCCTGTTTGTGGTGCGCCGTCAGGCCGAACAGGCCCTGACAGCGGACAAAGACTTTTATATATGCAGCCTGTCGGCGGATGTTATTTCCTATAAAGGGCTGGTCATGCCCGTCGATTTGCCGCGTTTCTATCTCGATTTGGCGGATCAAAGCCTGAAAACGGCCATTTGTGTCTTCCATCAGCGCTTCTCTACCAACACCATGCCGCGCTGGCCCCTTGCCCAGCCATTCCGCATGCTGGCTCACAATGGTGAGATCAACACCATTGAGGGTAACCGTAACTGGGCTGAGGCGCGTACGCGCAATTTTACCTGCCCGAATCTGCCCAATGTTGAAGCACTGGCACCACTGGTAAACCGCACCGGCTCTGACTCCTCCAGTCTCGACAATATGCTGGAGCTGCTGGTCGCGGGCGGCATGGACCTGTTCCGTGCGGTGCGTATGCTGGTTCCCCCTGCATGGCAGAATATCGAACATATGGATGCCGACCTGAAGGCGTTCTACGAATACAACTCCATGCACATGGAGCCTTGGGACGGCCCGGCTGGTCTGGTAATGACCGATGGCCGCTACGCCGTATGTATGCTTGACCGCAACGGCCTGCGCCCGTCTCGCTGGGTCATCACCAAGAATGGCTTTATCACCGTAGCCTCGGAAATTGGCACCTATGGCTATCAGCCCGACCAGGTGGTTGCCAAGGGCCGTGTTGGCCCGGGGCAGATTCTGGTGGTGGACACCCAGACCGGTGAAGTGCTGCATACCAAGGATGTCGACGAGCGCCTCAAATCAGCTCATCCCTACAAAAAATGGTTGCGTGAAAACGCAAACCGCTTGCAGGATCAGCTCGGTCAGGGCAATCGCCCCGAACTGCCTGAGGCCGAGCATCTGCGCGCCTTGCAGAAATACTTTCAGGTCAGTTTTGAAGAGCGTGAACAGGTCCTGTCTGCCTTGGGTGACAGCGGCAACGAAGCTGTCGGCTCGATGGGTGACGACACGCCAATGGCAGTGCTGTCCCGGGGTAAGCGTTCGCTTTACGACTACTTCCGGCAGAAATTTGCCCAGGTAACCAATCCGCCGATTGACCCCCTGCGTGAGTCAATTGTAATGAGCCTCGAAACCCTGCTGGGTGCCGAGCAAAATGTCTTTGAGCAGACTGCTGACCACGCTGATCGCCTGATTCTGACCAGCCCGGTACTGTCACCGGATAAGTTCGACCGGTTGATGGCGGTGGATTCGCCGCGCTATCCCAAAGCCTATATTGATCTGAGCTATGACCCTGCGCTGGTGTCGCTGAAACAGGCGGTGCAGAATGTGGCGGAAGCCGCAGAGCAGGCGGTGCGCGACGGCAAGGTGATCCTGTTACTCAGTGATCGCAAGCTGGAGCCGGGTTTGATAGCCGTACACAGCCTGCTGGCCACCGGTGCGGTGCATCACCACCTGATCAAACAGGGGCTGCGCTGCGACGCAAACCTGGTGGTCGAGAGCGGCAGTGCTCGGGACTCACACCAGATGGCCTGCCTGTTTGGCTTTGGTGCGACAGCAGTCTACCCGTATATGGCCTTCGCAGTGCTCAGCGACATGCTGAAAAACGGCGAACTGCTTGGCGACGAGCAGGAGACCTATAGCAACTACTGCAAGGGCATTAACAAGGGTCTGCTGAAAATCATGTCGAAGATGGGTATCTCCTCCATTTCGTCATATCGCGGCGCCCAGTTGTTTGAGGCCATTGGCCTGTCCGAGGAAGTGGTTGAAACCTGTTTCCGCGGTGTTGCCAGCCGTATTGCCGGTGTCGGTTTTGCTGAGCTGCAACAGGATCAGGAGGCGCTGGCGACAGTGGCCTGGCTGGCGCGCAAGCCACTCGACCAGGGTGGTTTGCTCAAGTATGTACACGGCAAGGAATACCACGCTTTCAATCCCGATGTGGTGATGCGTCTGCAAGAGGCGGTCAAAACCGGCGATTACCAACAGTGGAAGCGCTACGCTGAGCTGGTAAATACCCGCCCGGTTGCGACCCTGCGCGACCTGCTGGGGTTCAGCGATCAGGCCAAGCCGATTCCGCTGGATGAGGTGGAGCCGATCGAAAATATCCTGAGCCGTTTCGACTCGGCGGGGATGTCGCTGGGTGCTCTGAGCCCAGAGGCTCACGAAGCCCTGGCTGTGGCCATGAACCGACTGGGTGCGCGTTCCAACTCCGGTGAAGGCGGTGAAGACCCCGCGCGCTTCGGTACAGAGCGCGTGTCCAAAATCAAACAGATTGCCTCTGGCCGTTTCGGCGTAACCCCCCATTACCTGGTCAACGCCGAAGTGTTGCAGATCAAGGTTGCCCAAGGTGCCAAGCCCGGTGAAGGTGGCCAGTTGCCCGGTGGCAAGGTCAATGCGCTGATCGCACGACTGCGTCACTCAGTGCCCGGTGTGACCCTGATCTCGCCGCCGCCTCATCACGATATCTACTCTATCGAGGATCTGGCCCAGCTGATTTTTGACCTCAAACAGGTTAATCCCCAGGCGTTGGTGTCGGTCAAGCTGGTGTCTGAGCCCGGTGTGGGCACCATTGCCGCCGGTGTGGCCAAGGCCTATGCTGACCTGATTACGATTTCCGGCTACGACGGTGGTACGGCGGCGAGCCCGCTGACTTCGATTCGCTATGCCGGTTCGCCCTGGGAACTGGGCCTGGCTGAAGCCCAACAGACACTGCGTGGCAACGGCCTGCGTGGCAAAGTACGGGTGCAGACCGACGGCGGTTTGAAAACCGGCCTCGACGTGGTCAAGGCGGCTATTCTCGGCGCAGAAAGTTTCGGTTTCGGAACGACGCCAATGGTGGCACTGGGCTGTAAGTACCTGCGAATTTGTCACCTGAACAACTGTGCCACCGGTGTTGCGACCCAGGACGAGCGCCTGCGTGACGAGCACTTCATTGGCACTGTTGAAATGGTGATGAACTTCTTCACCTTCGTGGCGATGGAAACCCGTGAGTGGATGGCTGAGCTGGGTGTTCGCACCATTGAGGAACTGATCGGTCGCACAGAGCTGCTCGCACAGAAAACCGGCGAGACCGACAAGCAGGGCTTGCTCGACCTGTCGCCGATTCTGTTCAAGGACCCTGAGGCAGAGCATCAGCCCCAGTTCTGTCAGGTAGCGCTGAACGAGCCCTTCGACAAGGGCGAGAAAGCCGAGGCCATTGTGGCTGAGGTGCTGCCTGCGATCGACGCCAAATCCGGTGGCGAATTCAGCTTCAAGGTTAACAACTGCGATCGTTCTATCGGTGCACGTCTCTCCGGTGAAATTGCCAAGCGTTATGGCAACCTGGATATGAGCGAGGCGCCGATCAAGCTGAACCTTGAGGGTACGGCGGGGCAAAGCTTTGGCGTGTGGAACGCTGGCGGCCTGCATATGTATCTGGAAGGTGATGCCAACGACTATGTCGGCAAGGGCATGGCTGGCGGTAAGCTGGTCATCTATCCGCCGAAAAACAGCGCCTTCAAGAGTCAGGAAACGTCGATTATCGGCAATACCTGTCTGTATGGTGCTACCGGCGGCAAGTTGTTTGCTGCAGGTACGGCCGGCGAGCGTTTCGGCGTGCGTAACTCCGGTGCCCATGCGGTTATCGAGGGCGCTGGTGACCACTGCTGTGAGTACATGACTGGCGGCAATATTACGGTGCTTGGTGCAACCGGGGTGAACTTCGGTGCAGGTATGACCGGTGGATTTGCTTACGTGCTGGACGAAGACCACCGTTTCGTCGACCGCTACAACAGCGAGTTGGTCGAAATCTGTCGTATCACCTCCGAGTCCCTGGAGGCCTACCGCGCCCACCTGCGCGGCAATATCGAAGAATTTGTTGAAGAAACCCAGTCGGACTGGGGGCGGCATATTCTCGATAATTTCGACGACTACATTGGCAAGTTCTGGATGATTAAGCCAAAAGCAGCAAGCCTTACCCGCCTGCTGGAAACCACCAGACGGCGTCCGGAATAAATAGCCCGCGTAGCGATGAGGTAAGACATATGGCTGAACGTTTACAGAATTCATTCCAGTTTCTGGATGTTGGGCGTCAAGACCCCAACAAGAAAGACATGTTGCAGCGCCGCGAGGCCTTTGTAGAAATTTACGAGCCCTACAAGGAAGAAGAGGTTAAGCATCAGGCACACCGCTGCTTGTCCTGCGGTAATCCCTATTGCGAATGGAAATGCCCCGTTCACAACTATATTCCCAACTGGCTGAAACTGGTTAGTGAAGGCAATCTGTTCGAGGCGGCGGAATTAAGCCACCAGACCAACAGCTTGCCGGAAGTGTGTGGCCGGGTATGCCCCCAGGATCGCCTGTGTGAGGGCGCCTGTACCCTTAACGACGGTTTTGGTGCGGTGACCATCGGTTCGACCGAGAAGTACATTACCGATACTGCGCTGGAACTGGGTTGGCGCCCGGATATGTCCAAGCGGGTGTGGACCGACAAGAAAGTTGCCGTGATTGGTGCCGGCCCCGCCGGTATCGGCTGCGCCGATGTGCTGGTGCGCGCGGGTGTGAAACCGGTGGTATTTGATCGCTACCCGGAAATTGGTGGCCTGCTGACCTTTGGTATTCCCGAGTTCAAGCTGGAAAAATCGGTGGTGCAGCGTCGTCGCCGGGTATTGGAAGAAATGGGCGTCGAATTTCGGCTGAACACCGATATCGGCACCGACATCACCATGGACGAATTGCTGGCGGATTACGACGCGGTGTTCATGGGCATGGGTACCTATAAATACATGAAGGGTGGCTTCCAGGGTGAAGACCTCCCCGGTGTCTACGATGCACTGCCCTTCCTGGTATCCAACGTCAATCGCAATATGGGTTGGGAGGAAAATGCCTCCGACTACATCAGCGTGATGGGCAAGCGGGTTGTTGTGCTGGGCGGTGGTGATACCGCAATGGACTGTAACCGTACTTCGATTCGTCAGGGCGCCAGCAGTGTTGTTTGCGCCTACCGTCGCGACGAAGAAAACATGCCAGGTTCTCGCCGTGAAGTACAAAACGCCAAGGAGGAAGGTGTTGAGTTCCTGTTTAATCGTCAGCCGGTGGCCATTGTGGGTAACGGCGCGGTAGAAGGGGTCAAGGTGGTTTCTACCCAGCTGGGTGAGCCCGACGAGAACGGCCGTCGTCGCCCCGAGGTGGTACCCGGTAGCGAAGAAGTGATTCCCGCCGATGTGGTGTTGGTGGCCTTCGGCTTCCAGCCCAACCCGCCGGAGTGGCTGAAAGACCAGAGTGTTGAAACCAACAGCTGGGGCGGTGTCGAAGCGCCTGAGCACCAACAGTACAAGTTCCAGACTACTAACCCCAAGGTGTTTGCCGGTGGCGATATGGTGCGGGGCTCTGACCTGGTGGTGACTGCTGTATGGGAAGGTCGCCAGGCGGCTGAAGGTATTCTGGATTATCTGAAGGTCTGATTCGCATTGCGCTGAACGGGAGACGGGAGACGCCAACGCTTCAACCCGATTCAGCGTCTCCCGTCTCCCGTCCAGCGTAGAGCGAGCCAATGACTGCACTTAAAAACGATACCTTTCTGCGCGCACTGTTGCGCCAGCCCGTTGACTATACGCCGGTATGGATGATGCGGCAGGCCGGTCGCTACCTGCCTGAGTACCGCGCTACGCGCTCACAAGCCGGGGACTTTCTGTCACTGTGCAAGAATACCGAGCTGGCTTGTGAAGTGACCATGCAGCCGCTGGCTCGCTACCCCCTTGATGCGGCCATTTTGTTTTCCGATATTCTGACCATTCCCGATGCTATGGGGCTTGGTCTGTACTTTGAAACCGGTGAAGGCCCCAAATTCCGTAAAACTGTGCGCAGTATGGCTGACGTTGACGCGCTGCCGGTGGTCGATGGTGAAAAGCATCTGACCTATGTTTGCGATGCGGTGCGGGCGATTCGCTCGGAGCTGAATGGCCGTGTGCCGCTGATTGGCTTTTCCGGTAGCCCGTGGACTCTGGCGACCTATATGGTCGAGGGTGGCGGCTCCAAGGACCACGCCCGATGCAAGGCACTGGCCTTTGATGAACCCGAAACCATGCACGCGCTGCTCGATAAACTCGCGCAAAGCGTTACTGCCTACCTCAATGACCAGATCAAAGCGGGTGCGCAAGCGGTACAGATTTTTGATACCTGGGGCGGGGCGCTGGGTCATCGTGCTTATCAAGAGTTCAGTCTGCGCTACATGAAGCAGATCGTGGATGGCTTGATTAAGGAAAATGACGGTCGTCAGGTGCCGGTGATACTGTTCACCAAAAATGGCGGCCAGTGGCTGGAGTTGATGGCAGATACCGGTGCGAATGCGCTGGGACTGGATTGGACGACCGACGTTGCAGCCGCTCGCCGCCGGGTGGGGCACAAGGTGGCCTTACAGGGCAATATGGACCCGAGCATGTTGCGCGCGTCGCCTAAACGGATACGGGAAGAAGTTGCCACCATCCTCGCCGAGTTCGGTCACGGTGAGGGGCATGTTTTCAACCTCGGTCACGGCATCACCCCTGAGGTCGACCCCGAACACGCTGGCGCCTTTATCAATGCGGTGCGTGAGCTGTCAGAGCCTTATCACCGCTAACCGTCAGGGCTCCCCTCGGAGCCCAGTGGTGTTGTACGCAGGTTGGTTGTCAAAGTGCCGATCAAGGCATCACTTCGATAAAGTGCCGCCAGCGATTCTGGAAGCCGATAAACCAGCGGGGTGAGCCCTCACCGGTGCCGGAGAATTCCAGGTCGGGGTAGTGGGCGGTCACGCGGTTAAGGATATTTTGCTCCGCGGCACTGGCATCAATCATCAGCAGATGACGACCACTGTCCAGGGCTTGCTCAAAGCGCCGGAAATCATGGTGGGGCTCCTGTATACCGAATAGTCCGCCCTCCCACGTAAAAAATCCCAGCATAATAATGGCTAAAAAGACAAAGGGCGCCCAGCCCACACTGAGAGCGACGCCCGAGTAGTGGGCCGCTGCCAGTACCAGCGCCGCAACACCCAGGCCGATCAGGGCTCCGCGCTGCATCGACAGCACCACGTCCCTGCGCAGCACCGCTTCGACATCGTTGAGGTGGCGCCGGGTGACCCCTGAGTCGTCGTTGCTGAGCACGTGAATCTGGGGTCGTGACAGACCGTTTTCTTCCAGGTCGTGCTCAATCGCCGCCAGCTTGTCCAGATTGTCGGCAAGAAAATAATATCTTTTCATTCTCTGCTCCTTTAAGTCGCCAGACCGCATAGAGATTGTGCGAGGTTCGCCCATGATTCGGTGGCGCTATATTGATATTACGCCCATTTCTGCCCAGACGATTGCTATATGAGAAAATCGTCTAGTAGCTCTGTTGTAAATAGCATCGCGGGATATTGCCGGGGGTATAATTGCTCTACAGCGCCGAACTAAAAGAGGGTTGAGGACAGATGTCAGAGCAGCACAATGACGAGGTGGTTCAGCAGCGGGTTGCCGCATGGCTGGATGAGGTTGTCGTCGGCATGGGACTGTGCCCCTTTGCCTCACAGCCGAGAGACCGAGGGACCATTCGGATCAGTGTCTGCCACGCTGACAAACCAGAGGAGATACTGGAAACCCTGTATGTGGAGTGCACCTATCTGCTTGATCATCCTCCGGAAAAGGTTGAGACGACACTGCTGGTATTGACGAAGCAGTTTGCAGATTTCTACGACTTCAATGACTTTCTGGGGCTGGCAGAGGGCTTGATTGAGCGTTGCGGTTGGGAAGGGGTGTTCCAGATCGCCAGTTTTCACCCGGGATATTGCTTTGCCGATGTCGCGGAAGGTGACCCCGGAAATTATACCAACCGCGCGCCACTACCTATTTTGCATATTCTGCGGGAAGACAGTGTTGCCGCCGCGGTAGACAGTTTCGACGATGTCGATGAGATCCCGGAGCGAAATATTGGTCGCCTGCGGGGGCTGACCGCGGAAGAACTGCGGGATCGATTCCCCTGGGTACTGGCGCAGGATTGAGCCGGGGTTATTTCGGCGGAAAGTGAGACCATATTTTGGCCACGCTCTGATGAACGCGGTGTTGGTTGGCCTCCGGGTCGGCATCGTCCAGCGGCATTAAAATTGCGCCCTGCCAGCTGAGAGTTCTGGTTTTGGCGTCAAGCAGATGGATCAGAATCTGAATGTTGCGATTCACCTTGTCCTGGCCGATGGGCACGCCTACCGAAGTGCTCATGCCAATATTCCCGGTAAAGCTACCCAGGCCGATACCGATTCGCGGGCTGCGGTCGATGGTATTTGCGGCCTCGGCAACATAATACCGCACCAGGAAATCGGCCTGTTGCGGGGCCGGTTGATACAGGCCCGTCTTGAGTTCCTGGGCCAGGGCTTCGCGGACATGCTCCAGAATGAATGGCGAGATTGATTTGTCACCGCCACTGTCATCCGCCCAGCTGAACCGCTGATAGCGGTCGAAGTTGGTGCCTGGACGATAATCGGTATGCACCTTGCTATCGTTGCTTGCGCAGGCGCTCAGCATCAGCAGAATTAGCGCGATCGCGCAGCAGCGTTGGCGGTGTAACATTATTCTGGCTCCAGCAAATTCAGTGATTCGCTAACAGTGTAGGAGGAATCGCGAATGGGGTATAGAGCCGGGGCGTAGCGGTGGGTTCCCCCGCGGCGGGTTTTTGGGTTACTGCTTCCAGGGGGGGATAAACGCCTGTCCCAGCTCAGTGCACTCCCGATGGCGAAAACATTGAAGCAGATGGTCGTTAACAAAGCCGAGGGCCTGCAAGTGGGCGTAGCAAATCGTGCTGCCAAAAAAACGAAAACCGCGTTTTTTCATGTCTTTGCTGATGGCGTCAGACAGGGGCGTGGTGGCGGGCACCTGAGCCAGTGACTCCCATTGATTCTGCTGTGGTGTGTCGTCGAGAAACCCCCACATATAGCGGGCGAAGCTGCCGTACTCACGCTGTATTTCGAGGAACAGCCTGGCGTTGCTCACGGCGCTCTCGACCTTTTTGCGATTGCGGACAATGCCGGGGTCGAGTAACAAGGCCTCTATTTTTTGCTCATCGAAACCGGCTACTTTTTTCGCGTTGAAGTTGGCGAAGGCCGCGCGGTAGCCTTCTCTTTTGCGCAACACGGTTAGCCAGTTCAATCCCGCCTGGGCGGATTCCAGAATCAGAAATTCAAACAGGATACGGTCGTCGGCGCAGGGCACCCCCCACTCCTCGTCGTGGTAGCGGCGATAGAGGGGGTCTGTGCCGCACCATCCACACACCTGCTCTTCAGTTTTCGTCATCTCGTCTTGCTCCTTGCCTGCACCCGCTGACTCTATGCCATAATGAACAAATTATCAGACAGCTCCTCTAAAAGCTTATTTCTATGGTGGATTTATGAAATCTCTGCGTTTTCCCGCGTTGTGCGTCATTATTGCCCTGATCGCCGCCTGTGCTGAATCGCCGACAGGACGCCGTCAAATACTGCTGTTTTCCGACGGTGAAATGTCGCAGATGGGGGCAACGGCCTTCGACGATATGAAGCAAAAAATGACCGTGACCCGCGACGGCAAGACCAATGCCTATGTCAGCTGTGTGGCTGATGCGATTACCCGCAGCCTGCCCAGTGAGTGGCGCGGCAGTTGGGAGGTGGTGGTGTTCGATGACCCCTCGGCCAACGCCTTTGCCCTGCCGGGTAAGAAAATCGGCGTTCATACCGGTATTTTTAAAGTGGCGACCAATGCTGACCAATTGGCCACCGTGGTTGGTCATGAGGTGGCTCACGTGATTGCCCAACACAGCGCTGAGCGGATGTCGCTGCAAAGCGTTGCCGGTACCGGCACCCAGCTGGTTGGTGTCCTGCTGGGAGAAAGCCAGCAGAAGGCCACAGTGATGGGCTTGCTCGGACTGGGTGCCCAGTATGGGGTGGTGCTTCCCTACGGCCGCGCGCAGGAATCCGAGGCTGATGTTTATGGACTGGATTTGATGGCCAAGTCGGGCTTTAACCCGGCGGCCAGTATTTCACTGTGGGAAAATATGAGCGCTGCGAGTCAGGGGCAGCCACCGGAGTTTATGTCTACCCACCCCTCTCATCAGACCCGTATCAAGGATCTGCAAAAGCAGCTGCGCACTGCCGAGCCTCTCTATCGTCAGGCCCAGGCGAATGGCGTAAGGCCCAACTGCAAGGCAATTTAATTGGTGACGGAGGGCGCTCTCGTCCTCAGTTATCGTCGCAGCAGGCGCTGTGATTCATTGACAGTGCCGGGGCATCGCAGTCCGGGGTGCCAATCACCTTGGCTGGTACACCGGCGACAAGGGAGTGGGGCGGCACGTCCTTGAGCACCACACTGCCAGCGGCAACATGGGAACCCTCGCCAATATGGATATTGCCAAGGATTTTGGCCCCGGCACTGATCAGCACATTATCGGCCACCTTGGGATGACGGTCGCCGTGTTCCTTGCCGGTGCCCCCCAGGGTCACTGCCTGCATGAGTGACACATTATTGCCGACTACCGCGGTCTCGCCGATGACGATGCCGGTGGCGTGGTCCATCATCACCCCGTGACCTATCCTCGCGGCGGGGTGAATATCTACCCCGAATTCACAACTGATGCGATTCTGGAAGAACAGCGCGAGTGAGGTGCGGCCCTGCTGCCAGAGCCAATGGGCGACGCGGTAGGATTGCAGGGCGTGGTAGCCCTTGAAGTAGAGGAAGGGCACCGACAGATTCTTGCAGGCAGAGTCCCGTTCGAATACCGCGCAAATGTCGGCGCGAATTGCCCTGGCGATGCCGCTGTCTTCAGCGAAGGCGTCTTCAATAACTTCCCGCACCAGCAGTGATGAGGCCTCGGGGCTGTCCAGAATGTGGGCGAGGTGATAGCTGAGCGCGTGCTCCAGAGTGTTGTGGTTCAGAATGGTCGCGTGCAGAAAACTCGCCAGCACGGGTTCCCGCTGGGCTTCCAGTGCGGTCTCCTCGCGAATGGTGAGCCACACCTTGTCGCTGATGGCGGAATTAATGCGAGCTTCGGCGATGGTCGTGTTCATAATGGGGCCAATCGGGTCGTTGATAGGGCAGTATACCGCTTAACCGCGGTGCGAAAACAGCGCCTGCGGCGCCTCGAGCTGGCACTGGCAGCGCCATAGCGGCTGACCGGCAGCGAGGTATTTACGCTCAAAGGGGGTTAGAGGCTCACCGGGGCTGAAGGTTTCACAGCGCGGATTTTGCCTGGCGATGCGCAGGGCAGCGGCCAACTCCTGAATGTAAATGGGCCAATTGCTGCGCGCTTCAATGTGCCCCCCCAGCTCCAGCAGACTGCTGAACAGGGGGGAACCGTGCACCCGCAGGCTGAGCTGCCCGGGCTTGGGCCAGGGGTTGGGGTAGAGCAAAAAGTGAAATTCAGGGCGCCAGTCCGCAGCGGCGGCCAGTCGCCAAAAGTCGTCGATATCGGCGCGTACCAGCAGGTAGTTGTTCGGGCTGTCGGCGTCGATATGGGCAGGGTGTTTGTCGAGCCGGGCAGCGGACTTGTCGATGCCGATCACCAGGTGGTCGGGGAAGCGCTTGGCCAGGCGCCAGGTGCTCTCGCCGACACCGCAAAAGCTGTCCAGGATTAATGGGCGATCCCGGGCTGAAAGCCATTGCTGAGCCTTGTTAAAGGCATCGATATTGTGCTGTGCATAGGGTTTTTTGAAGGGGTGGTGTAGATGTTTCTCCACCAGATGGTGCAGCCGTTCGTGGATGCCCTGCTGGCTGCTCACGACGCTGCGGGCGTGTTGCTGGCCGCTGGTTTTTTTCATGTATCGGTAACCTTGTGCGATTGCCCTGACAGGTCAGTCTTGCGACACTGTGCCGCCGAATAATTAATAAGGCCGGGTATGCGCCAGGATCGACGTCCCTATTGGGTGAAAAAGAGCTATCTTCGCTTGCGCGAAGCCTATACCAACCATTTCTTGCGGCCCGCCTGCGATTTTCTGGGAGATTATCCCACGTTTATGAAGCCCTGGTACATTTCGATTTCGGGGCCGAATATTGAGATTGGGCAGTGTGCGACGATTATCGGAGAGCGGGAAAACCCCGTCAAAATCGGTGTGTGGGGGCGCGAGCCAGGCTGCGGACGTATTGTGATCGGCGACTATGTACTGATTAGTCCGGGTGGGCGAATCTCCGCCAGCGATGAAATTCGTATCGGCAATAGCGTGATGATGGCGAACGGTGTGTACATTACCGACAGTGATTGGCACGACATTTATGACCGTACCGAGCGCAGTCCTGAGGTCAGGCCGGTGCACATTGCCGACAACGTTTGGTTGGGGGATCGCTGTACCGTATTGAAGGGCGTGACCATTGGTGAGAATAGTGTGGTGGCGGCCTGTGCGGTGGTGACTCGGGATGTTCCCGCCAATGTTGTGGTGGCGGGAAATCCGGCGAAGGTGGTCAAGCAACTTGATCCTGATCGAGAGCGGAAAACCCGGGCGGATTTCTTCGCCGACCCCGAGGGGCAAGCGAAATTTTTTGATGGCCTGGATCGTATGGTGCTGGCGGAAAACGGCTTCTGGAATTGGCTGCGTTGTGTGCTGAAGCCGGGGCCGAAGGATTAACGGTCAGCAAGGTATTCCACTGACAGGACTTCTATTCGGTCCTGTTAACCAGCCCTAATAAAAATTAAACAAGATTTTTGCAAACAGGAGCGAAGGCTCCACACAATCATCAACGAGGATAATAAAATGACAATTGCACTATGGTGTGTTCTCGCCTTTGGCCTGATGTGTCCCTTGAGCGGGCTACTGGCCAAGGGCGGAAAAGTGGATGGCAAGCGTTACGACAACAATCATCCGCGCCAGTGGCTGGCCAAGGTAGAAGGCCGCTCCGCCCGCGCGGTGGCGGCGATGAATAACAGTTTCGAAAGTTTTCCCCTGTTCGCTGCTGCGGTGATTATTGCTCATTTCGGCGGTGCCGCTGAGGCGACGGTAAACACCCTCGCATTGGCGTTTGTCGCGGTACGGGTGCTGTATATCGTGTGCTACCTGCAAAACTGGGGCGGGTTACGCAGTGCAGTGTGGGGTGTGGGCCTGGCGATTTGTATCGCCCTGTTCTATATCACACCGTAGAGGAGTCTATTTCTGCGCCGACGCCGCTGTTGGCCGCCTGACGGTAAGCAACCTGGTGGGGAGTCCTTCGCTGCCAATGATAATGCTGGTGCCGTCGGCGGAGAAGGTAATGGCCTCTGCCTGGCGCAGTTTGGGTAATTTCAGTGCCTGGGGGTTCCCATTCAATGCCTCCACCCAGCTTTGTCCAGGGCGGCGGGGAAAGTAATAGCTGTCGCGCAGCGTGCTGATCGCCGCCCCCCGGCCGTCCGGGGCAAAGGCGAGACCGGTTGGCGAGTGTTGGCTGATACCGCCTGCGCGCTGGGGTCGGTGGCTGGCAGGAGAGGGCAAGCTGGTGACAGCGCCCAGCGAGGTGAGCAGCACCGGTCGTTCCGGCAGGGCATCCAGCGAAAAGCGATAGAGCTGGGGGTGCACCTCCCGTTTGCTCAGCAGATAGACCATGCGCTCGGCGGGGTCTACGGCCAGGGCCTCGATATCCCTCGGGCCACCGTCAAAAACAAGGTTGTAACGCCGCAGTAGACGCAGAGCTGGCCTGCCCTGATGGCGACTTTCCCTGAGTAGATATACCTCGATCATCGGCCGCACTGCAAAGTTGTCGCCGATATCCCCCACCAGCAGGTAGCTGCCGCTGGGGTCGCGAAAACTCGTAATATCTTCCCAGTCAAAAGCCTTGGCGTTGGTAATTCGATGAACCTGTAGTTGTGGGCTGCCCGGTTGCAGTAGATACAGTTGCGCAATATCCCCGCTGTCATTGTGCGCCCAATAAAAACCGGGAGCACTGTGGCTGGCGGCGAGCCCGCTTAGCTCCCCAAGGCGGGGGTCGTTAAGGGTGACGCTGGGTTCGGCGGCAAGCCCCGGGTGCGTCAGCAGCAGAACTACTGCGGCGAGTCTGGTACGAAATGTCATGTAGGGCATGGATGGGCCGGACAAGTAGAGGTAGGCATGGGCTGCTGCGCTAATCGACGACTACCGTTTCGCCTATTGCGAGGGTGGTAAATTCATCTTTTGCCAGTTTGGCGTTGTCGGCGGCCTGCTTCAAGTCTTTTTGCGGCGCGTCGATATCCTCCGCTGACAGTTGGAAGGTTGCCCAGTGCATACCAATGCTTTTTCTGGCGCGCAGATCCAGGTGGATTTGCACCGCTTCACCAGGGTCGACATGTTGCTCCCGAAGAAAGTCCCGGGGCAGGTAGGCCCCGATGGGAATCAAGGCGATATCCGGGCGGGGCAGGCGGCGGCCAATTTCCTTGAACTGAATGGGATTGTAGCCGGTGTCGCCGCCGAACCAGATACTGCGTTGGTCAATCTGTATATGCCAGGAGGCCCATAGGCTGGCGAAGCGATCGCCAATGCCCCGGCCGGACCAATGTTGGCTTGGGGTTGCGGTCACTGTCGCCTCGCCGATGCGCGCTGTCTGCCACCAATCCCGCTCAATCACCCTGTCCGGGGCGATACCCAGCTTGGTAAACCAGGGTTTCAGTCCCAGCGGCACTAGATAGAGCGGCTGGTTGCCCAGTGCGCGAATACTGTCCCGGTCGAGGTGGTCGTAGTGATTGTGGGAGATTAGCACCAGATCAATGGGCGGTAATTGCTCGAGGCTGATCGGCATGGGCACAAGGCGCTTTGGGCCAAGAAACGACAGCGGTGAGGCGCGCTGGGAGAATATCGGGTCGGTGAGAACGGTTATACCACGGTGCTGAATAACGAAGGTGGAATGGCCCACCCAGCTGATTTGCAAGCGCTGGTGATCGGGGCTGGTCAGCGCCGGTGACGGAACTGTGCTGGTAATCCGCTGCCGTTGGCGGTGTTGGTCGGCGATGTACAGGTCGGAGAAAAAGCGCAGTCGGAGCAGCTCCCACAGGCTTTTGTCGAAGTGTTCCAGATGCGGGTTTTGAAAGCCCTCATCGCCATGATGGGGCGGCGGAGGCGCGGGTGCAGCGCCGCTGGGGAGGCTGCCCAGTAGCAGGCTGGTCAGCAGCAGAAAGCCAGAAAATAGTGTTGAAGTGTGGCGCTGGCGTGAGAGGTGACAAAGGGGCATGACTGTTTACCGTTGGCGAATGGCTGGTTGCAGCACGTCTTACGGCATTGTCGAGTGAGCCGATGAGCGGCGGCAATAACGGCCAATGCTCATCGGCATCATACACCCTTACAGACTGGCCGCCAGGCGGGTGCCCTGGTCGATGGCACGCTTGGCATCGAGTTCTGCCGCCACGTCGGCTCCGCCAATGCAATGGCTGGGCTTGGTCAGCCCCTCTTGTAGCTCGCGCAGGGGATCCTGGCCCGCACAATAGATGACATTGTCGACCGCGAGGCAGCGTTCTTCATCGCCGACGCGGATGTGCAGGCCTTGGTCATCAATACGTAGATATTCACAGCCGGCGAGCATCTCTACCCCTTTGTGAATTAGTCCGGTGCGGTGAATCCAGCCGGTGGTTTTACCCAGACCAGCGCCGACTTTACTGGTTTTGCGTTGCAGCAGGGTGACCTTGCGCGGTGCCGGGCTGGGGTTAGCGGCAACCCCTTCAATACCACCACGTGCTTGCAGGCTCATATCGACCCCCCACTCGCGCATGAAGGTTTCGATATTGGTGCTGCTGTCGCTGCTGTGAACCAGTGCTTCAGCAACGTCGAAGCCGATGCCACCCGCGCCGATGATCGCCACGGACTGGCCCACTTCGCGGTCGTCGCGGAGCACATCCAGGTAGCTCATGACCTTGGGGTGGTCGATGCCGGGAATTGCCGGTGTGCGGGGGCTGACACCCGTGGCGAGAACGATTTCGTCAAAATCGCCGTTGTTCAGTGTGGCGCTGTCGACGCGCTGACCTAGCTTCACCGTTACCGACGACAATTCCAGACGGCGACGGAAGTAGCGCAGGGTTTCGTTGAATTCTTCTTTGCCGGGTACCTTGCGGGCGATATTAAATTGACCGCCAATGGCGTCGCTGGCTTCGAACAGTGTCACGGTGTGACCGCGCTCTGCGGCTGTGCAGGCGAAGGCCAGGCCCGCAGGGCCGGCACCGACCACCGCAAATTTCCTTGGAGCTTCGGTTTTTGCGATGTTCAGCTCGGTTTCGTGACAGGCGCGGGGGTTGACCAGGCAGCTGGTCATGCGTCCGGTAAAGACATGGTCCAGGCAGGCCTGGTTACAGCCGATGCAGGTGTTGATTTCGTCGCTGCGACCGGCGGCGGCCTTGGCGATAAAGTCCGGGTCTGCCAGAAAGGGGCGGGCCATGGATACCATGTCGGCATCGCCACGGGCCAGAACGTCTTCAGCGACCTCAGGGGTGTTGATTCGGTTTGAGGTAATCACCGGGATATTCAGCGCCTTACGGAATTTTGCGGTGACCCAAGTGAATGCGGCGCGGGGCACTTTGGTTGCAATGGTGGGAATGCGCGACTCGTGCCAGCCGATACCGGTGTTGATCAGTGTGGCGCCGGCCTGCTCTACCGCCAGCCCCAATTGCAGGATTTCGTCGTAGCTGCTGCCCCCTTCGACCAGGTCGAGCATCGACAGTCGGTAGATGATAATGAAGTTCTCACCGACAGCTTCCCGCACACGGCGTACCACCTCAATGGCAAGGCGCATACGATTTTCATAGCTGCCACCCCAGTCGTCTTCACGCTGGTTGGTGCGCGCGGCCAAAAATTGGTTAATAAAATAGCCTTCTGAACCCATAATTTCGACGCCGTCGTAACCGGCCTTTTGGGCGAGGGTGGCGGTGCGTACAAAATCGTTAATTTGTTCTTCGATCTGCGCCTCGGAAGCGGCCTCGGGGGTGAATACATTGATGGGGGCACGTATTGCCGAGGGGGCGATGGGGTTTTCATTGAAGGCGTAGCGGCCGGTGTGCAGGATCTGCATGCAGATTTTTCCGCCCTCGGCGTGTACCGCGTCGGTGACAATACGGTGGCCCGCGCAATCTGCCTCGGATTCCAGCATTTTGGTGTGCTCGTGGGTGGCGGCGCGTTTGTTGGGCCCGAAGCCACCGGTCACAATCAGCGATACCCCGCCCCGTGCCCGCTCGGCGAAAAACGCGGCCATCCGCTCAAAGCCATTTTCAGCTTCCTCCAGTCCTGTGTGCATCGAGCCCATCAACACTCGGTTGGGGAGCTGGGTAAAGCCTAGGTCGAGGGGTTTAAGCAGGTTGGGGTATGCGGTCATTGGTGGGTTCTCCGAGCTGTTTTGCAGTAGGTCGCTTCCAGTAGAAACAAGCAAACTGGACGGCGTCAAGATTTGCAGGCTAGCGCGCAATGTAGACAGTGTCAAGATGCTCTGATAGATTGCTTCCATGAGTAAATTGACCAAGTCTTCCTCGGTAGCACCGCCATCGGTCCCCGCAACGGCGCGAAGTTACCACCACGGTGACCTGCGCAGCGAACTGCTGGATGCGGCCGCGCGACTACTGCGTGAGGAGGGTGAGGCAGGACTGTCGATGCGGCGCCTGGCCCAGGAGCTGGGGGTGTCGCGCACGGCGCCCTACCATCACTTTGCTGACAAGCACAGCCTGTTGTGCGGGGTGGCCGAAGAGGGGTTTCGCCGTTTCAGGCGAGTGTTGAGCGAGAGTGAGCTTGGGCTGCACGGTGTGCTGCGCGAGGATAGTCTGCGGGATTTCTCCCGCCGCTACGTGGATTTTGCGGTCAATAACGCCGAATATTACGACCTGATGTTTGGCGGAAAATTGTGGAAGTCCCAGGCGCTCACCGAGTCGCTTAAAACCGAGGCATACCGCGCCTTCCGCGAATACCTCGGCTATATTCGCGGCTACCAGCAACAGGGGCAGATCAGCTCGGAAGTCGCGCCATTGCGCTTTGCCCAGCTGAGTTGGTCAACACTGCACGGCATCAGTCGCTTATTGATTGACGGCATATATCTCGAGTCGGAGGTGGTGGAGGAAATGTGCCGTACCGCCGCCGAAATGTTTGCCCGTCAGGCGCGGCTGTGACAGTCGGGCTTGTCTCGCTTCAGCGGCTGGGTAACACTAGCGGCTTTATGGCGAATCATGATGGGAGAGGCAGTGGCAGCGGTTATCAGTGTGCGCGGCGTATCCAAGGTGTACCCCTCCGGGTTGAAAGCCCTCGATAACATCGAACTCGATATCAATCGCGGTGAGATTTTTGCCCTGCTCGGTCCCAATGGTGCAGGAAAAACCACGCTGATCAGTATTATTTGCGGGATCGTCAATGCGAGCTCGGGCAGTGTGCTGGCCGACGGTCACGATATCGTCAAGGACTACCGCATTGCCCGCAGCCGTATCGGCCTGGTGCCTCAGGAATTATCGACCGACGGCTTTGAAAGCGTCTGGGCGACAGTCACCTTCAGTCGTGGTCTGTTCGGCAAGCCCAGCGCCCCTGAATATCTCGAGAAAATTCTTCGTCAATTGTCGCTGTGGGAGAAAAAAGACGCCCGTATCATGTCGTTGTCGGGGGGGATGAAACGGCGGGTAATGATTGCCAAAGCCCTGTCCCACGAGCCGGATATTCTGTTCCTCGATGAACCTACGGCGGGGGTGGACGTCGAGCTGCGGCGGGATATGTGGGAGATGGTGCGGGGGCTGCGGGACAATGGCGTCACCATTATTTTAACCACCCACTACATCGAAGAAGCCGAGGAGATGGCCGATCGTATCGGCGTGATTCGTCGCGGCCGGTTATTGCTGGTCGAGGGCAAGGAGGCGCTGATGGAAAAGCTCGGCCAGAAGCAGCTGTGTCTGCAACTGCAACAGCCTCTGGCGGCATTGCCCGACGAATTTTCTTCATATCCCCTCACCCTGAGTGCCGATGGTCATGAACTGACGTATCACTACGACAGTCAGAGTGAGCACACCGGCATTGCTGAGTTGTTTCGGCGTTTGCAGCAACACGGCATCGATTACAAGGATCTGCATTCGACCCAGCGTAGTCTGGAGGAAATTTTTGTCAGGTTGGTCAGCGATCAGCGGCCGACGGAGGGGCTTGGCCGATGAATTTACACGCGGTGCGCGCTATTTATTTGTTCGAGATGAACCGCATGTGGCGGACCTTGCTGCAAAGCATTGCGTCGCCGGTGATCTCGACCTCCCTCTATTTCGTGGTATTTGGTTCTGCCATTGGCTCCAAAATGGTGGCGATAGACGGCATCAGTTACGGTGCGTTTATCATTCCCGGCCTGGTCATGCTGGCGCTGTTGACGGAAAGTATTTCCAATGCCGCGTTCGGCATTTTCTTTCCTAAATACAATGGCACGATATACGAGCTACTGTCGGCGCCGGTGGCGCTGCCGGAAATTCTATTGGGCTATGTGGGGGCTGCCGCCAGCAAGTCGATTCTGCTCGGTTTGACGATTCTCCTCACCGCCCGCCTGTTTGTTGATTACCACATTGCCCACCCGTTTTGGATGTTGGGCTTTCTGGTATTGACGGCGGTGACCTTCAGTCTGTTTGGATTCATCATCGGTATCTGGGCTGATGGATTTGAAAAATTGCAGATTGTGCCCATGCTGATAGTGACCCCACTGGCCTTCCTCGGGGGCAGCTTTTACTCGATCAGTATGTTGCCGCCGTTGTGGCAGACAATCACCCTGGCAAATCCTGTGGTTTACCTGATTAGCGGCTTTCGCTGGAGTTTTTACGATGTCGCCGATGTGAATGTCGGTGTGAGTCTGGCGATGACCCTGGGCTTCCTGCTGCTGTGTCTGGTAGTGATAAGCTGGATGTTCAAGCGCGGCTATCGGTTGAAGCAATAGATAGCCGCTCACGGGGCACCGTTAGCAGGGGCCTCCGGCATTGACCCACAGGGACAGCAGACGCACGAACTCCTCGTGCTCATAGGGCGGGCGGCTGCGGTTCTGACCCGGTGACCAACCCCACAGCACCAGAGCGTCTTCGCTCATGTGGTGGAGCAGGTCGTTGAGATCGCGGTTACCATTCTTGTCCAGGTCCTTCAGGGCGACGCACAGCTCCTGAGGGGACAGACCCTCCCAGGCCATGCTCAGCGGCGCCAGTGCCCAGTGGGGAGCACCCGGAACCTCGTCGTCGGCCACATTGCGGTCCTGATGGCAGGCGGAGCATTGCAGGGTCGGTGCGCCGTGATTGTCGTCACCGCGCACGACCAACTGGTCGTGGCGACGGCGTTCATCTCCCTGTCGAGGGAAGTCGGTGGCGGTGTGACAGTTCAAGCAGCGGGGATGGGTCAACACCTCATAGATCGGCGCGAACAGGGGTGACTGGGCTAAGCTGCTGGGACATAGCCCCAGCAGTGCCAGACCAAATATCAACGGCAGGGATTGGCGAAGTGGTTTCATAGGTCAAATCCCTCAGGCGATCACAAAGTTCAGGTTTTTCAGTGGCAATTCGCGAATTTGCTCACCGGTGGCGGCAAATATGGCGTTGGCCAGTGCCGGGCCGACGGCGGGAACACCGATCTCGCCGACGCCGCCGGGGTTGTCGCCACTGGGCATCAGCACCGTGTCGATCTGTGGGGTTTGGTGCATGCGCAGAACGGGGTAGTCGTCAAAGTTGCTCTGTTGTACGACGCCATCGCGCAATTCAATTTCACCGAATAGCACACTGGACAGGGCAAAAATAACCCCGGATTCCACCTGCGCGACGACGAGGTCCGGGTTCACCGCGGTGCCGCAGTCTATAGCGCTCACCACGCGATGAACTTTGAGCTCGCGGTCGCCGGTCACGCTGACCTCCACTACCTGGGCAATATAGCTTTGCCAGTGAGCGATAAGGGCGATGCCCTGGCTTCTGCCCGCGGGGGGATTGCCCCAATTGGCGGCCTGGGCAACGCCATCGAGCACCGCCAGCAGGCGTGGGTTGTTTCCCAGCATTTCGCGGCGATAGTGGTAAGGGTCGCGGCTGTAGCGGTGGGCAATCTCGTCGATAAAGGTTTCCTGGGCGAACACATCGCTGAACTTGTTTACCGAGCGCATCCACAGCGAGGGCATCTGCGGAATCAGGGTAAGGTGGGCGTCCATATGCACATTGTCGATGGCGTAGGGCATGCCCGTTTCCAGGTCGTTCAGCTCACCCAGTGGCGGTAGCTCCATTTCCGCGAGGGTGTCCAGCTGCTCCTCGAAATAGAGGGAGGAAGTCACGTCCTGGGTTACCGCGCGGTGGGTCCACGCAGTGATTGTGCCGTTGTTATCGAGGGCGGCGCTGACCCGAACGCTGGCGGCAGGACGGTAGTAGCCGCCCTTCATATCGTCCTCGCGGGTCCAGATAACCTTAACCGGCTGTTGCAGGGTTTTGGCCACGTGGCAGGCATCGCGCACATAGTCGGAGAGGGGGTTGCCACGGCGGCCGAAGCCGCCACCGGAGGTCATGGTGTGAAAGTTGATCTGTTCGGGGAGTAACCCGAGAATACTGGCAGCAAACAGCCGGTCGATAGTCTGGGACTGGCTGCCCGTCCATATTTCGGCAGCGGAGCCAGTGTAGTCGACGGTGACGTTGAGTGGCTCCATTGCCGCGTGGGCCATAAAGGGAAAGAAATAATCGGCGCTCAGTACGTCGCTGGCGGCGGCCTGGGCTAATAGCACGGCGCCGTCGCTGCGCACGGGCACCCCGGGCAGATTCAGCGATGCCTGATAATTGCTGCGGGTTTGCGCGCTGTCGGTACGCCCGGCCAGTGCTTCGTTCCAACTGACTTCCAGAGCCTTGCGCCCCTGCTCCGCCGACCAGAAATCATTGGCGATAACGGCGACTCCCGACGGTATGGTGAATACCTCAAGCACTCCGGGAATGGCAAGTGCTGCGTTGCTGTTGACCGACTGGGGCTGACCGAAGAATCGCGGTGGGCGGGCAATTACCGCAGTGAGCATACCCGGTATGTCGACGTCCATGCCGTAAATTTCGCTACCGTTGGTTTTACGCACGGCGTCGAGGCGCTGCCGAGTGCTGCCAATAATGGTGTAGTTGGCGGGGTCTTTCAGCGGCGGATTGATGGGCACATTTTGCGCTGCGGCAGCCTCGGCCAGATCGCCGTAACTGGCGCTGCGCTGGTTTGCATCGTCGATGACAAAGCTTTTCTCTGTGCGCAGTGTCGACGGTTCAACGTTCCAGCGTTCCGCTGCAGCGGCGATCAGCATATGTCGCACTGCGGCGCCGGCGCGGCGCTGGGCGGCGAAATAACCCCGGGTAGCGGCGCTGGCGACGGTAAATTGCAGGGCGCCAAAGTAGGGGTTGTCGAATTGGGCGGCTACCGGCGAGTGGGCGGAGGTGACCCGTGACCAATCGGCGTCGAGCTCTTCTGCGACAATCATCGGGATTGCGGTCAGCGCGCCCTGTCCGATCTCCGAGGCGCCTACCAATACTCGTATGGAATTGTCGCTGCTGATGCGCAGAAACTCGCCCACAGCAAAAGTTTCAGCGGGATCGCCGCCATTGCCAGGTGCAGAGTCGGGATTTGACGAATCCGGTGGCGTCGGTGAAGGCGAAGATGATGAACCGCCGCCGCAGGCAACCAGTAAGCCGCCCCCGGCAAGGGCGGTGACGCGCAAAAACTGCCGACGTTTGAGCATCGTGTCCATATTGCCTCCGTTACAGCTGTTCGCTGGCAATTTTGTGAATGGCCTTGCGGATGCGGGGATAGGTGCCGCATCGACAGATATTGCCGGACATCGCTTCGTCGATATCGCGATCGCTGGGGGAGGGATTGCTGGTCAGTAGTGCGGTTGCGGCCATTATCTGCCCCGACTGGCAGTAGCCGCATTGGGGCACGTTCAGTGCCTGCCAGGCCTGCTGGACAAGGGCGCCAATCCGCTGTTGATCTACGGCTTCGATGGTGTCGATGCGATGTCCGGCGGCGGCGCTGACCGGTACCACGCAGGCGCGTGTGGGTTGGCCGTCCAGATGTACCGTGCAGGCTCCGCAGAGGGCCTGACCGCAGCCATATTTACTGCCGGTGAGCTTGAGGTCTTCCCTCAATACCCAAAGCAGGGGTTTGGTGTCGGGAACATCGACGGTGTGTTCGTCGCCATTGACTTGCAGGCTGATCATAGAGACTCCAGTCCTGACTTGGGGCGTGTCAGGGAATTTCTCATTATAAGTTGTCGGTGAGAACATTTTACGGTGTGAGGATTCCGCTGCCTAGGGCCTCGTTCACACCTTGGTAAGTACGTTTAATACGGGGTAATTATTTATTCCGATCAGGGCTTAGTAATGAATTTGCAGAGGAGCTTCCTGCACCAGAGCGAGTTGTTCGCGCAGCATAAGGATATGCTCGCCCCAGTAGCGTTCGGTGTTGAACCAGGGAAAGGCGCGGGGGAAGGCGGGGTCTTGCCAGCGGCGGGCGAGCCAGGCCGCGTGATGCATAATGCGCAAGCCCCGCAGGGGTTCAATCAGCGCCAACTCGCGGCTATCGAAGGGGCGGAATTCCTCGTAGCCCTCGATCAGCTCCATCATCGCACGGCGGCGCTGGTCGGTGTCGCCGGAAAGAAACATCCACAAATCCTGTATGGCGGGCGCGGTGCGACTGTCGTCGAAGTCCACCAGCCAGGTTTCACCGTTGCGCCAGAGAATATTGCCCACATGGCCGTCGCCGTGAGTACTCAGCAATTGCGGGCGAGTCTGGGCAAAAACTGCGTCGATGCGTTCGAGCAGGTCTCGGCTCAGGCTGTCGTAGGACTCGCGCAGGCTTGGCGGGATGAAGTCGTTCTCCAGTAAGAACTCGCGGCTGCGGTGGCCAAAGCTGTCCGGGGTCAGGCTGGGACGATGATGGAAAGGCTGTGTTTCACCTACAAGGTGTAACCGGGCAAATAGCCGTCCGAGTTGAAACAGGTTGTCCATGTCGTCCAGGGCCGGGGCGTGGCCACCCCGACGGGGGTAAACCGCAAAGCGAAAACCATTGTGGCTGAACAGGGAGTCACCGCTAGCGGAACGCCAGGGAGGGATCACGGCGATGTCGGCATCCGCCAGTGCCTGGGTGAAGCGATGTTCTTCCAGAATCTGGTCGTCACTCCATCGTTGTGGGCGGTAGAACTTGACGACAACGGGCTCGGCCTCTTCCAGGCCGAATTGATAGACGCGGTTTTCGTAGGAGTTCAGCGCAAAGACTCGGAGATCGCTGCGAAAGCCGACGCTTTCTACGGCATCAATCACGCTGTCCGGGTCGAGCTGGGCGAAGTTGTCGATGTCAGTCATGGCCGTTTACTCCTGCTGGTCGCGCCGGGCTGGTGCGGGGGTGCGCGCCAGACACCAGATATCGACGCGCGTTGCGCCAGCGCGCAACAGTATAGCGGCGAGGGCATTGGCTGTCGTGCCCGTTGTCATCACATCGTCGACAAGGGCGATGTGTTTGCCGCTTACCAATTCAGGGTGTGAAATGGCGAATGCGCCGCGCAGGTTTCGCCGCCGTTGTATGGCGCTGAGTCCTTGCTGAGAAGGTGTATCACGGCGGCGATACAGGTCGTCGTGCAGTCGGATGTCCAGCGCTTTGCTCCAGGTTTCGGCAAGCAATCGCGACTGATTGAAGCCCCGTGTCCAACGCCGTTGCCGGTGAAGCGGAACGGGCATCAGTAGTGCCGGTGTCGCTCGCGTCGGGGATTGGAGGTAGTCCTCGAGCCACAGCTGTGCGAGTAAATGTCCAAGCGCAAATTGCTGTTGATGTTTGAACTTTGCGATGAGCCGACTCACCGGAAATGCATAGAGGAAGGGGCAGAAGGTATGACTAAAGGCCGGTGTTCGATGGAGGCAGTGGGCGCAGAACCGGGATTGAGTGAGATTGGGCAGAGGCAGTGCGCACTGTTCGCAGGGCGAGGAGATGCGCGGCAGATCGTCGCGGCAGGGGAGGCATATCTGTGCGTGGTGTTCACAGGGGGCCAGGCAGAGTAGGCAGCGGAACGGGAGAAGGGCTTGGGTAAGCCGCTGAAAAAGCGAGTTGTAAACCATGCGCATCCTTGCGGGTTGACAGCGAGCGTGTTGGCGGTATGATTGACAACCTGAACCGGCAACTTTTTTGAGTATCGATTATGAACGGCAGCGCGACAATACGTAATGACTGGAATCTGCAGGAAGTTCAGGCTTTGTTTGAGCTGCCCTTCAATGATTTGTTGTTTCAGGCGCAAACCGTACACCGGCAGAATTTCGACCCCAATACTGTACAGGTGAGCACGCTGCTGTCGATCAAAACCGGTGCCTGCCCTGAAGACTGCAAGTATTGCCCGCAGAGCAATCGCTACGATACCGGGCTTGAAAAAGAAAAGTTGATGGAGGTTGAGAAGGTTCTCGAGGAAGCCCGGGCCGCCAAGGCGCAGGGTTCGACCCGTTTCTGTATGGGAGCCGCTTGGCGCTCACCGAAGAAAAAAGACATGCCCTACGTCACCGCGATGGTTAAAGGGGTCAAGGCCATGGGGCTGGAGACCTGCATGACACTGGGAATGTTGACCGACCAGCAAGCCGCTGAATTGGCTGAGGCCGGCCTGGATTACTACAATCACAACCTGGACACTTCGCCGGAGTTCTACGGTGAAATTATTACCACCCGCAGTTATCAGGACCGTCTGACTACCCTGGGCCATGTGCGCGATGCGGGTATCAAGGTCTGTGCCGGCGGTATTGTCGGCATGGGCGAGTCGGTGAAGGATCGCGCTGGCCTGCTGGTGCAGTTGGCCAATCTGCCGGTTCATCCCGAAAGCGTGCCGATCAATATGCTGGTGCGTGTGGAAGGGACCCCGCTGGCGGAAAATGAAGATCTCGACCCCTTTGACTTTATTCGCACCATTGCGGTCGCACGGATTCTTATGCCGCAGTCCCACGTGCGCTTGTCGGCAGGGCGCGAACAAATGAATGAGCAGATGCACGCGCTGGCCTATTTCGCCGGGGCAAACTCCATCTTTTACGGTGAGAAGCTGCTGACCACACCCAACCCCGAAGCCAATAAAGATCTGCAGTTGTTTGCCCGCCTTGGTATCAAGCCCGAGGAGCGTTGCACCGCAGAGGATGATGAAACTGCCGCTTCGGCACTCCTCGGTGAAGTCGAAAAGGCCCAGAACGACAAGTTCTTTTACGACGCCACTGCCTGAGCCAGCAAGGCTCAATGCAATGGAAAAAAACCTTCAAGCCCGTTTGGCCGAGCGCCAGCGGCAGTCCCGCTATCGCCAGCGGCGGTTGATCAGCTCCGCACAGGGGCCGGAAATACGCGTTGGCGGCAAGCTGCTGTTGCAGTTTTGCAGCAACGACTACCTTGGCCATGCAGCCCATCCCGCACTGGCCGAGGCAATGTGCGCCGCCACGGCCTCTCATGGGGTCGGCAGCGGGGCCTCCCACCTGGTTTGCGGCCACAGTGACCTTCACCATCAACTGGAATTGCGGCTCGCAGAGCTAACAGGTCGCGATCGTGCCCTGCTGTTCTCTACCGGCTATATGGCCAACCTGGGCATTATCGCTGCGCTGCTGGGTCGTGGTGATCAGGTGCTGGAGGATCGTCTCAATCACGCATCGTTGCTCGACGGTGGCCTGCTTAGCGGAGCGCGCTTTCAGCGCTTTCGCCACAATGACCTCGCTGATCTGGAAAGCCGTTTGGCGGCACTGCCGGACAAGGGCGAGCGTTTGGTGGTGGTCGATGCGGTATACAGCATGGATGGCGATCAAGCACCGCTCGTCGAATTGGCAGAGACCAGCGCGCGTCACAGTGCATGGCTGATGGCTGACGATGCTCACGGCTTTGGTGTGCTTGGCGCACACGGTGGAGGCTCGGCCCAGCACTTTCAGCTCGGCCAGCAGGAATTGCCGATTTTGATGGGTACCTTGGGTAAGGCTGTGGGTAGTTTCGGCGCCTTTGTTGCCGGTAGCGAAACTCTGATAGAAAGTCTTATTCAGTTTGCCCGTCCCTATATTTATACCACGGCGATGCCGGCAGCGGTGGCCGCGGCGACGCTCGCGTCCCTCGATTTAATGGCATCGGAGTCCTGGCGGCGCGAGCGTCTACACAGGTTAATCCAGTCTTTTCGCGAGCGCGCCGATGCCGCCGGCCTGCCCCTGATGCCCTCGGTAAGCCCGATTCAGCCATTGCTGGTCGGAGACGAAGATCTGGCGATGTCCATCAGTGCGGCGCTGGAAGAGCGGGGCGTGCTCATTTCGGCCATTCGTCCGCCTACGGTTCCCCCGGGTAGCTCGCGGCTGCGGCTGACGCTGACGGCAGCGCACAGCGATTCACAGGTCGATCGCCTGCTCGATACTCTGGTAGAGGTATTTCGCCGGGTCGCGCCGGAATTGCTGTTTCGGCAAAGCAGTAGCGATGTGCGAGTTGACGATCAATGACTGTGATATACAAAGAACGATTGGCATCGGCCCGCGGCGATGCACCCGAGCTGGTGCTGTTGCACGGTTGGGGTAGTCACTCGGGAATATGGCGATCGCTGGTGGCGGAGCTGCGTCGTGACTTTACTCTGTGCCTGATTGATCTGCCGGGGTTTGGTCGCAGTGCGGGAGTGGATGCCCCCGCTGATCTTCCTGCGCTGCTGGATATGTTGCTGCCCGTACTGCCTGATAGAGCGATATATCTCGGTTGGTCGCTGGGTGCCATGGTGGCCACTGAGCTTGCCGCAGCGTACCCGGAGCGGGTTGCCGCGCTGGTCCGCGTTGCCGCCAACGGGCGGTTTGTGGCGGATAGCAGCTGGCCGCAAGGGATGGCAAAAGAGGTGTTTACCGGTTTTCAAGCCTCCCTGGCCGATGCGCCTGACAAGACCCTGCGCCGCTTTCAGCTGTTGCAAGTGAAGGGCGACGCTCAAGCCAAGGCGCTGTTAAGCGTGTTGCAGGGCGCCGATATCAGTATCGGACATGGCGCCGACGCGGGGCTACATCAGGGGTTGGCATGGCTTGATGCGGCGGACAACGTCGCGGCGTTGCAGCGCGTGACTTGCCCGGTGCTCAACTGTTTTGGCGCCAACGATGTGTTGGTGCCGGTGGCCGCGGTCGAGGTGTTGCGCCACCGCTTTCCCGGCATGTCCTGGGTTTGCTATGACGGTGCGGCCCATATGCCGTTCTATTCCAAAAAAAGCGAGTTTGTTGCCGACCTTCGGGACTTCGTCAGTCGCTGCGGCGCCCTTGCCGAGGGTCTGGAAGAGGTGGATCGCCACTTTGAAAAAGCCGATGTGGCGCGCTCATTTTCCAGAGCGGCGGCCAGCTACGATGGCGCAGCGGAGTTGCAACGGCGGGTGGCGGACAAGTTAATGGTGATGCGCACTGATGCTTTTCAGGGTGGCATACCATCGTCTGATGCCGCAGAGCGGTGGCTCGATCTTGGCTGTGGCACCGGCTATAGTTTGCCGGAGCTTCGTCAGGCATCACCTCATGGACAGCTTTTGGCGGTGGATCTGGCGGAGGGCATGCTGCGCCACGCTCGGGAATATCGGGCAGACTATGCCGATGCCTGGATATGTGCTGACGCAGAGGATCTGCCGCTGGCTGACGCCAGTGTGGATGGGGTGTTCTCAAGTTTGTCGTTACAGTGGTGCGAAAATTTACACGCGCTGTACCTTGAACTCGATCGCGTGTTAACACCCGCGGGCTCAGCCTTTATCGCCACCCTGGGGCCAAGTACCCTGAGGGAGCTGCGCGGCGCCTGGCAGCAGGTTGATGGCTATGTCCATGTCAATCAATTCGCAGAGGCGGCCCAGCTGCGCGTCGCAATCGACGCTGCCGGCCTTGAGCTGGTTGAGTGGGCCGAAAGCGAAGAAGTGCTTTACTACCCCGACCTGAGGCACCTGACCCGAGAGCTGAAGGACCTGGGAGTGCATAATGTTAATAAAGGGCGCGCGGCGGGGCTGACCGGGCGGGCCAGTTTGAACGCCTTGCGAGAGGCCTATGAGGCGTTCCGTGCCCCGGAGGGCTTGCCGACCAGTTATCAGGTTTGGTGCTTGCACCTGAGGAAAAAGGGGGGTTAGCCGGCATCCTGAGTTATAGAGAAACGCACAATACTGGGTCGCTCAAACAAAAACAGGGCACAAATACAGTTTGGGGGCTTGCTCTTGGTGCAATTCAGTGTGGAGTAGGCTATCTTTACTTTCGCTTGGGTGGGTAGATTGGGCCCGAAGCGTACATGTTTTAGGTGAATGTCGCGGTATTAGCCTGCTTGAAGCTTTGCTGCCAGCGATGGTATGAAGCTTGCTGTCAAATACCCGGATTCGGAGCTTGGTCAGCGGAAGCAGATCCGGCTTGGTGTGCTTGATCGTGCAAAATGTGATTGTTTAACAAAAAATCCATTAATGCCGTTCTTGCATACTGTTAGGATAGGCGCGAGCCTCCGCATGAAGAAGGAGGAACGCCAGCGGCGCTGTGCGGGTCGGCCGGAAATTTCTTTTCCGCGACGGGGATGGTGGGCCGCGAAGGTAATAAATGATGCTTGCAGTGTTGGGGTTTGATACTTATTCAATCTCTGATATTGTTTTGCGAACAACAAGATGTAGAAGTGGACTTGTGTCGGGGGAGTGCCGCGAAATCCCACAGCCTTGAGCTGCGTAGACAGTAAGGCGGGTTTTTGTTTGACGCGATATCTGCCACATAATAAAAAGCTTCAAGCTTTGGTTAGAAGTGAAGGGCCTGGCGCGATGGTGCAGTCGATGCTGGCAACAATCTATCTATGTAATGGAAAACGGAGTTTACGATGAATTGTGCGAAAAATAAGCAGTTTAAGCTTAAACTGCTCGCTGCAGGTATCGTCTCAGCAGGTGCGCTTGTAGGGTGTAGTGATAGTGGCAGCGCGACGCCGCCGAAGCCGATCGATCCCAGCCGGTTTTATATCCAGATGGTTGATGAGGAAGGTGTTCCTCTGACCGCCGGTACTATCAGCATTAAAAATGCAGATGGTACGGACACCTCCGGAGATGCGACACGCTTCTCGTCACTGGAGAACGACATTGCGGCGACGACTTATGACGTGAGTCAGTTCCCCTTTGGTGTCGCTTCGCTGAACCTGATCAGCTCTTCACCACTGGTGTCTGAGGATGATCTGGATGTTGTGTTTGTCGGCTCTGCGCCAAACTACATTTCCAGCAGCGCCAAGCGCGTTTTTACTGAATCAGGAACAGAGACCATCGAAATTACTTTGGTATCTGACACTCCAGCGACTACCGCGTCAGTTTCGACCTCGAAAACGACCACTGCTCCGGCAGCGGGCGGGAACGCGCCAAACACACCAATTACGGCTGCTACAGCTCCACGTGCAGCGGCTCCCGGAACTGCGGAAGTTAAGGGTACAACGGCGTTAACAATACCCGCAGGTACCAAGCTGCGTAAAAGCAACGGGACTGCAGCGGCAGATGGCCCTATGCAACTTACAGTGGCCTACTTTGAAAACGATACTGCTGCGGACGTGACTCCGGCTGGTGGCTCTCTGGCTCTGTTCCCCGGTGGTCTGGATGTTACTGCTGGTGGGAACAACGGTTCTTTCTCTACCGCGGGCTTTACTGCGATTGAGTTGCGCGATGCCGATGGTGATCTGATCACTGACTTCGACGGCGACCGTATCACCATTGATATTACTATCCCTGAAGGAACTACGATTCCTGCTGGCTCAACTGTGGGCTCAGACACGCCGCCTCTAGGAGTTGTTAACGCCGGTGACACTGTTCCGGTCTGGTCCTACGACGAATTGACCGGTAAGTGGACAGCTCAGCTTGATGCGAATGGCCAGCAAATTATCGCGCCGGTAACTGATACCACGCCAGGCGATGGCCTGCTGAATGTGTCCTTTGACACTAATCACTTGACCTACTTCAACCTGGATTACTTCTACAACGGGTGTACTACCAGTGGTGGCGGTATAGTGACGACGGTGAATCTTGTCAACGCTCAGGGCCAGCCTAATACAGAGGTTCTGAAACTGACGGCGGTAACCAGTAGCGGCGGTGGTTACCTCAATAACTATCCGATTCGGGGCAATGAGCTTAAGATAAGACGTCCGCCTAACTTCCCCTTGAAGGTGAAAATTGTTGGATCATCGTCCAATACCAAGTTGGTGTCCTTCACTAAAGGTGGAACCACCAAAACAGCCGACGCTAATGGCTTCGTTTCACTGACCAACATCTGTGAATTGGATGGTGGTAGCCTGAACCTGGGTGGCGCTGCGCCGACTCTGGTAGATGTAAACTTCAGCGTCGTTGAAACCTGTAGCGATATTGCAGGTGAAACCCGTCCGGTTAGCGTTGCAGGCACCACCCTGGATAACCGCAGTCGCTTCTTCAAGAATGTGCCCACAGACAATGCTCAGGGTACAGCTACTGTTGCAGGCTTCTTGCAGGGTGCGTCCTACCGCTTTGTAGCTCAAAAAGCTGGCGGTGCCGCGAATAGCAAGGCATTTATTGCCGCGCAGGGTGGCCAGGTTTCACTGTCGGTTGGCACGAGAACCTGTAAAGCCACAGGTGGTACTGGCGGTACAGGTGGCACTGGCGGCACCGGTGGTACTGGTGGCGCAGGTGGCGGTGGTTAATACCCCACAGCAAAGCTAAAGCATTAAGGGCGGCGCCAGTCGCCCTTTTTTACGTCTAAAGAAACTCATTGAGTAGGGGTCTCCATTGAAAAGGAATGCATTCTTGGCGCCGTGGCTGTTATGCCCACTGGCCGCTGCGGCGCAAAGCAATATGAATATGCAGGGGATGAGCGGCTTGTTTAATGTGCCCGACGCCTCGGTGTTGGAGTATGGCACTGCGGTGCTGGCCCACGACCGTCAGGTGGATGGTCGCTTCGCCAGACCGCGCACCCGCAATGCCGCGGGCAATGACATGACTATTTCGGCGGGGGCCTTTCCCCATGTGGAAGTAGTCGGGCGGAATGTGACGACCACGACGACAACCGAGGGCTCGGACCTTTCTTTTAATATCAAGCTGCAGTTGCCCTGGGAATTGATCGAGGGGGTGGACTTCGCCATCGGCGAGATGGATCTCGGTGGCTCGGTCAATGAATATGATACCCAGTTTGGGGTTGTTACCGCCCAGTTGGGGGATTTTCGCACTACGATTGGTTTTGGTAAGGCCGATGGCAAGGCGGCAACAGGTACCGGCCGTCTGGACGGGGTGTTCTACGGGGTAGAATATCTCGCCACAGATTGGCTTAGCCTGATTGTCGAGGATGATGTGCACACTCTGAACACCGGGCTGCGTTTGATGACCCCGCCGGGGCTGTTGCCAGAGGGGTGGAAACTCGCGGGCTCCTATATGTTGTCACAGGAAGAGGGGGTAAAGGATCGCCAGGATTGGTATGGCCTTGCCTTGACTGTACCTCTGTCAGCAGATTACGACCGCGAAATTCCCAAAAGCCGCGACCGTCAGCCGCCGGCCGTTGCCTATACCGGCAAGGTTGTTGAGGAGCGTCTGGATAGCAACGACGCGGTTGATCTGACTGCACCGCCGCAAAGTGAATATATTCGCGCGGAATACCGCGCAAAAATGCGCTCCGCCGAGAACCTGGATAAGGTAGAAAGCCTTCGCCGTCGTTTCCGTCACGCCGATTTTGAGCAGGTGCGGGTGCAGCGCAATGGCAACGAGTGGGTTATCGCCTTTGAGAATTACCGGTACAACGCCAATGCCATAGATGCCTTGGGTATTGCGGCGGGTATTGCCGCTGAGGCACTTCCGGAAGGCAGTCGCTTCTACCTGCAAATGGAAAAATACGGCGTGCCGATATTCGGTATGGGTGGCGACTCGTCGGCATGGGGGCGCTTTTTGAATGACGACGCAGGCATGCCGGAAAGTGTACTGATTGCCGCGCCCTCTAACCGAATTCGCCGGCGGAGTAATCAAGGTATGCTCGATGCGGTACTGGGCGGCACTCTCGATTACTTGGCGTTTAGGCCCACGCTGGCCATAAAGCCGGTGGTGTCTTCCACATTGGGTACAGAATTTGGTGTACTCGACTACAGCGTAGCAGCCCGGGCCGACCTGATGATTCCTTTGTGGAAGGGGGCGGCATTGAATATGACCCGCGACTGGTCTGTTTATGAAACAGAGGACTTTACTGAAGAAGGCGTCTTTGGCGGTGTGTTCCGTAATCAGGCCGTGCCCAGTGGTTTCCGCGACCGGATCATAAGTCAGACGATTCGTCACGGTAAGGGCTTTACCACGATGATTTCCGCGGGCCGGTTTTTCCGGGTCAACGACGGGGTGATGGTGGAAAGCCGCTGGGAGCCAGGTGATGGCCGCCACCGATTCCGCGCGATCGCCACCGACTTTGATTTCAAACATAATCCTGGTTTGAAACGTGAGGCGCGGCTGTGGTCCTACCGCTATTTTGCCGAGAGCACCAACTCTGAATTGAACCTCACTGCGGGCTCTTTTTCTGCCGGGGACAATGGCTATCGTTTTGACTTCACCCAGCACATTGGCGATACCCGAATACACCTCACGTATAAGGACTCTGAGGGAAATAAGTTCGCCGGAATTGGCTTTACCATTCCGCTGACGCCGCGGCAGGACATGGCCCGTATCGGTGGCCTGCAAGTCGTGGGTGCAGCCCGCTGGCGCTACGATATATCAACCATTCTGGGCGAGCAGGGCAATCGCCTGGTGTTTGGTCCCAATGTTGTGCCCACGGCGGGGTTCAATCTGCGTAACGGCTACTTCAATGTGGATCGCTTGAGCCCGGCCTATGTGCGGGCAAACCAGGAGAGGTTGCGCGATGCCTGGTTGAAGTATGGTGCTCCTCAGCAGCGTGCGTCTGAATAATGTGTCTTTGCTGATAGCGTGAGTTCGCAAAAAGGCCGGTGCGTTCGTACCGGCCTTTTTGCATGTTGTACCTTGTCCTGGGGGTGGCGATGAAACTGAAGTCCAAAACCTACTTTATTGCTGGCACTGACACAGATGCCGGCAAAACCTTAAGTGCCTGTGGCCTGTTGCGGCGAGCTGACAAAGAGGGGTTGCGTACCCTGGCGGTCAAGCCGGTGGCGGCGGGCGCGGTTGAGGTTGACGGAAAACTGCGTAATGATGACGCGCTGAATCTGTCAGCGGCAATAAACCAGCCATTGAGCTACGAACAGCTCAATCCGGTGGTTTTCGCGCCGCCAATTGCTCCCCATATTGCGGCGGCGAAGGAAAATCGCCGTATCACTGCCAGCCAACTGGCCGGATACTGCCGTGGGGTGATGATGCGTCCTGCGGATATGGTGTTGGTGGAGGGGGCCGGGGGCTGGCGGGTACCGCTATCGGGGCGAGAAACGATGGCGGATTTGGCCGTGGCCCTGCAAGCACCGGTGATTTTGGTTGTAGGTCTGAAGCTCGGCTGTATTAACCACGCCCTGCTGACGGTTGAGGCGATACAGCGGGATGGACTGGTGCTTGCCGGCTGGATTGCGAATCAGATTGACGCGCATATGAGTCATGCCGCTGAAAATATCGACACCTTGACCCAGCTCATTCCCGCTCCCTGTCTTGGTGTTGTGCCCTTTCTTGACGATGTTGAGGGTGGGAGGGACGCCTCAGCCTTTTTAAATCTTTCAACGCTACGCGTGTAATAGCGCCCTTATCCTCTCCTGCCTCTCTATTTAATCGATCAAAATCCCCGTAAACAGCCCGTTACAGGCTGGGGGATAATGCGTATGCGACGACTTCGCTTTTTTAGATAACTTATTGTAAAAAAAGGAAATAGTACCAATTCCCGCCGTGGTAATTGGCCGAAATGACGGCCGGGCTAGGTCAAAAAGTCTTGCACAACAGGAAGAAATCACTATAGTTGTCACTGTCAACATTAGAGCGATAGACTCGCTGACTCGATTACTGATGAGGTTTTCTCCATGCCGCAATATAAAGCGCCACTCCGTGACATAAATTTTGTATTGAAAAATGTGCTCAATTGTAACGAGCACTTCGCGAGCCTGGCCGGCCGCGAGCAGGTCGGTGAGGATCTCGTCGACGCTATCATTGCCGAAGGTGCAAAATTTGCTGAAAACGTGCTGTCGCCGCTGAATCAGGTGGGCGATCAGGAAGGTTGTGTTTGGTCTGAAGAGGGCGTGAAAACCCCTACGGGCTTCAAGGAGGCTTACGAGCAATTCGCCGAGGGCGGCTGGCCTTCGATGACCGCCGATCCCAAATTTGGTGGCCAGGGCTTGCCGAATTCTTTGGGCCTTGTGGTTTCAGAAATGACCAGTTCTGCCTGTTGGTCCTGGGGCATGTACACCGGTTTGTCCCAGTCAGCAGCACGCCTGTTGGAAAACTATGCCGCTGAAGACCTGCAGCAAACCTATTTGCCCAAGATGACCGACGGCACCTGGGGCGGCACCATGTGTTTGACTGAGCCCCATTGTGGTTCTGACCTGGGCATTTTGCGTACCAAGGCGGAGTCTGCTGCTGATGGTTCCTACAAAGTGACCGGTACTAAAATTTTCATCTCCGGTGGCGAGCACGACATGATGGAGAACATCATCCATCTGGTGCTGGCGCGGATAGAAGGCGCACCCGAGGGTACCAAAGGGATTTCACTGTTCCTCGTGCCGAAATTCCTGCCCGATGCCGACGGCAATGTCGGTGAGCGCAATGGCGTGAGCTGTGGCAGCATAGAGCACAAAATGGGTATCAAGGCCTCCGCGACTTGTGTGATGAACTTTGACGGAGCGACGGGCTTTCTGGTGGGCGAAGAAAATCGCGGCCTGAATGCGATGTTCCATATGATGAACTCAGCCCGTTTGGGCACCGCGCTGCAGGGGCTCTCTGCGGGCGAGGCATCCTTTCAGGGTGCACTGGCCTACGCCACTGAACGTTTGCAAATGCGCTCGCTGACCGGGCCAAAAAACCCCGACGGCCCTGCCGATCCGCTGATCGTTCACCCGGATGTTCGCCGCATGTTGCTCACCCAGAAAGCGCTGGCGGAAGGTAGCCGCGCGTTTATCTACTGGGTGTCGCAGTTGATTGATGTGTCCTACTTCAGTGGTGATGAGCAGGCGCGGAAAGACGCGGAAAACCTGTCTGAACTGCTGACCCCGATAGCCAAGGCCTTCGTTACTGAAACCGGGCTGGAGTCTGCGAACTACGGTATGCAGGTGTTTGGAGGCCACGGTTATATTTCCGAGTGGGGCATGGAACAGATCGTTCGCGACCTGCGTATTTCTACCCTGTACGAAGGTACTACCGGCATTCAGGCGCTGGACCTGCTGGGACGCAAAGTCATGGGTTCCGGTGGCAAGCAGTTGATGGTGTTCACCAAAATCATCCACGATTTCTGCAAGGCCAACGAAGGCAAGGAAGAAATGGCACCCTTTATCAGCAAGCTCGCTGAGCTGAATAAAGAGTGGGGCGATGTGACGATGAAGATCGGCGAAAAGGCGATGGAAAACCCGGACGAAGTCGGAGCGGCCTCTGTCGATTACCTGATGTATTCGGGTTATATCTCGTTGGCGTATATGTGGGCGCGCATGGTTGCGGTTGCTCTGGAAGGCGATCGTGACGACGAGTTCCTCAAGGCGAAATTGCAAACCGCGAATTTCTACTTTCAGCGCCTGTTGCCGCGTACTGAATCGCACAAACTGTCTATGCTTAACGGTGCCGAGAGTTTGATGGCCATGCCTGCCGAGGCCTTTGCATTCTGAGGCGTGTCTCGCGCCAGGTGACGCCCGCCCCGAGGCGGGCGTTTGTGTATAGGAATTCCCCAACAGGCATGACCGACGTCAGTGTCGAAGGAGAGAAAAATGCCCGAGTATAAAGCCCCCCTGCGGGATATGCAGTTTGTCCTGCACGATGTGTTCAAGGCCGAGGCCCTGTGGCAGGGTATGCCAGCTACTGAAGAGGTCAACCGCGAGCTCGCCGATGCCATTCTCGAAGAAAGTGCCAAAATTAACGAGGGCCTGATTGCGCCGCTGAGCCAGTCCGGTCACGAAGAGGGTGTGCATTGGAACGAAGGGGTGGTGACGACCCCAAAAGGCTATCCAGAAGCTTTTCGTCAGCTCGCTGAAGGCGGCTGGGGTGGTCTGTCCGGTGCGCCGGAGTACGGTGGCCAGACCATGCCGAAAATGCTGGTGCTGCTATTTGAGGAAATGCTCTACTCCTCAAATATCGCGATGGGCCTTTACCTGACCCTGACCTCCGGTGCGGCATTGGCCATCGACAGCCACGCGTCGGATGAACTCAAACAAAAATATCTTCCCAATATGTACTCTGGCAAATGGACAGGCGCGATGTGCTTGACCGAAAGCCATGCCGGTACTGACCTTGGCATGATTCGCACCAAGGCGGTGCCAAACGCCAACGGCAGTTATGATATTTCCGGTACCAAGATATTTATCACCGGCGGCGATCACGACCTGACCGAAAACGTGATCCACCTGGTATTGGCCAAATTACCCGACGCTCCGGCGGGCTCAAAAGGCATTAGCCTGTTCCTGGTGCCCAAGGTGAAAGTGAATGACGATGGCAGCCTCGGCGAGGCGAACGGGGTTCACTGTGGCAGCATCGAGCACAAAATGGGAATCAATGCCTCGGCGACCTGTGTGATGAATTTCGACAACGCCGAAGGGTATCTGGTGGGTGAGATCAACCGCGGTCTCCAGGGTATGTTCACCATGATGAACTACGAGCGCCTGTCGGTGGGTATTCAGGGGCTGAGTGCGGCGCAGACTGCCTATCAGTGGTCCTGTGAGTACGCCCGCGAGCGTTTGCAAAGCCGTGCCCCTACCGGGCCGGTGAACAAGGATGCCGCGGCCGATCCTATTATCGTGCACCCGGATGTGCGGCGTATGCTGCTCACCCAGAAGGCTCTGGTTGAGGCCGGTCGCGCCTTTGCGGTCTATGTTGGCAAGCAGCTTGACGTATCCAAGTTTGGTGACGGCGAGGCAAAAGCCCGAGCTGCGGGTATGGTTGAGTTGCTGACGCCGGTGGCCAAGGCCTTCCTCACCGATAAAGGGTTTGAGGGTACTGTACTGGGGCAGCAGGTATACGGTGGTCACGGTTATATCCGCGAGTGGGGCATGGAGCAGTTGGTGCGGGATGTGCGAATCGCGCAGATCTATGAAGGCACCAATGGTATTCAGGCGATGGACCTGATGGGACGTAAAGTGGCGGCAAACCGCGCCCAAAACATGCAGGCTCTGCTGGGCGAGATACGCGACTTTGCGCAGAGCGCCGACTCGGTGGCAGGTATGGAAGAATTCCTGACGCCGCTGCGCGACGCCGTCGATAACCTGGAGTCTCTTACTGAATACGTGCTGGGCGAGGCTGCAAGTGACGCCAACGCCATTGGCGCGGCGGCCAACGACTACCTGCATGTGGTGGGCTTCACCCTCTACATGTATATGTGGGCGATGATGTGCCGCGCGGTGCTGTCTGGCGATAGCCAGCAGGGCGAGGCCTTTGCCACGGCGAAACTGCAAACTGCCCGTTACTTTGTTCAGCGTCTGCTTCCCCAGACGGCGGCGCTCAGCCAGTCGATCCGCAGTGGCAGTGCCAGCCTGATGGATGTTGCCGAGGACGCCTTTGTCTAAGGCAGGTTAATTTCCCGGTCAGCGCGGAGTTCTGGCGCCGAAGGCGGCATCCTGAGATAATGGGGGCCGCCTTTTTTTGTGCGCCACAGCCAGGATAAACAGCGGTAACTGCAATGGAAAATGAACATAACAAGCTTTACCCCGAAGACCAGGCCAAGGTTGATGAGTATCTGAAGGTCGGCTACAACAATGTTGAGCGCAAACCCTTCAGGCCGTTCAAACTCTTGTTAATTCTGATTGTCGCGGTGTCTACAATGAGTATCGGCAGTGTGCTTTTGGCACGGCTAACCGGTATTTACTGAACACAAGGGTATATTTTATTCCGCAGCTGCCTTTTCGGGGTTCGCCCCGACGCAGATGCCCCGCCTTTCCACGGCCTTTTACGGTCGCTAGACTGATACCCTGCAGTCGAAATCGGAGAGGTTGCCATGAATATCACTCTCACTCATATTGCCCAGCACGTGCATAATGTCGATGCCTGTGTAGAATTCTATCGTCGCTACGCATCGCTGGCGGTTGTCCATCACCGTCGGGATGGCAGTCAGCAGGTGGTGTGGTTGGCTGAGCCCGGGCGGGAGCGGGAATTTATTCTCGTCCTGTTATCCGGTGGAGCCGGTAGTCCCCAAGCTGATCATGATTATTCCCACCTGGGTTTTGCCGTGGCCTCCCGTAGTGAGGTAGAGCGTATCGCCAGACAGGCTGATGAAGAAGGTCTACTCGCCTGGGACTGTCGCGATGACGTCTATCCGGCGGGCTACTACTGCGGCGTTCGCGACCCTGATGGCAAAGTGGTCGAATTCAGCTACGGTCAGCCATTGGGGCCGGGGGCAGAGGACCGGCTGGTCGACAATATCGAGTGATTACTCGTTATCAGGAGAGTAGGGCGGAATGATAAAGCGGATTGTGGTGTTAACCGGAGCAGGAATTTCTGCTGAGTCTGGCATACAGACCTTTCGCGCCGCAGACGGTCTGTGGGAGAACCACCGGGTAGAAGATGTTGCGACCCCGGAGGGCTTTGATGCCAATCCCGAACTGGTTCAGTCATTCTACAATCAGCGCCGTCGGGGCTTGCTCTCTGCAGCGGTGCAGCCGAATGCGGCGCATATTGCGCTGGCTGAACTGGAGCAGAATTTTCACGGCGAACTGCTACTAGTAACCCAGAATATCGATGATTTGCATAAGCGCGCCGGCTCCCGCCGTTTGATTCATATGCACGGCGAGTTGCTGAAAATGCGTTGCATCAGCAGCCAGCAGGTTTTTGAAATACTTGAAGATATTACCCCCGAGCTACGCTGTCCCTGCTGCGGGCTCAGGAATATGTTGCGGCCCCATGTGGTGTGGTTTGGCGAAATGCCGCTGGCGATGGATGACATCTATACTGCTCTGGCCAGGTGCGATGTATTTGTCGCGGTAGGCACCTCGGGTCAGGTCTACCCGGCAGCGGGCTTTGTCGAAGTCGCCAACGAGGCGGGAGCGCGCACGATCGAAGTGAACCTGGACGACTCAGCCCGGACCAGTGCCTTTGCAGAGCAGCGCCGGGGCCTGGCCAGTCGGGAGCTGCCGGCACTGTGTCGCGAGCTGCTCGGGGCGCAGTAGTTTGCTGTTTACACCCGCCGGTGTTGGCGATATTCGCTGGGCGACAGGCCGATGGTCTTTTTGAATACGCGGGAAAAATAGTAGGCGTCGTCATAGCCGAGTGCCGCAGCGACTTCCTTGATGGACATGCCGGTGCTATCCAGCAAATAGCAGGCCCGCTGAACCTTCATATTAATAAAATACTGAATCGGTGATTGCCCGCTCCACGCTTTGAATTTTTTAGTGAAGTGAAACTTCGACAGATTGGCGCTGGCGGCTAATTCGTCGAGATTGAGCTGGCCGTGGATATGTTCCTGCATCATCGCCCGCAAGCGCTCCCAGTCCAGCCCTTTGCCACTCTGCGGCCGCTGCTGGCGTTCCAGTAAGGCGATGTAACTGAGCAGGGCCTGAATCTGGTGGCAGCCCTGAATAAACTCGGCCAATTGATAGGCGCTGCGGCGCAGCTCCGACAGGCCGTCGAAAATACGCACGACCCGCGGTTGCAGGCCAATGTAAAGTTTGGGACTGGTCAGGCGGCTGTGCTGATAAAACGCGTCGGCCAGGCGTCCGTTGAAGTGCAGCCAATAGATCGTCCAGGGATCGAGGTCGTCGGCATGATAGGCGTGGCTGTGCCCGCGGGGGAGAAGCACGAGGTCGCCACTGCGAATGTCGTATTGCCGATCGTCACACACCAGAGTGCCGTGGCCGCCAGTGCAATACATGATCAGGTAGTTGTCATGGGTCTGGCGCAGCATATGATGCTTGCGTGCGATGGGGTAATAGCCCATCGCCAGCGGGTAAAGACCCTCGGTCAGAGGGTGCTGGGCCAGCAGCTGCACCATAAAACGGGGGGTCAAAAAGCGCACACCGTTGGCCGGCAGGGGCCACTCAGAGGTTATCGCCATGGTGCAGAGGTGCTCATTGTTGAGGACTATTGGCCACTGGACTGGCTCATTGATTGCCGTTAGATAGCAATATAGTCCATCAAGTCGCCAAGATAATCAATCGCGGCGGGTCTGGGCCTGTGTTTCTATAGGGGGCTAGGAAACATAATTTGGGCGTCGTTCAACAACCCCGCCGCAAGCAGGGGGAGCATTGTAGCGATCGTCGGCGTGTTGACTTCTACTATAATCAGGATTTGTATCATGGCTACCGAAAATACCCCCGCAGCAAATGAAGATGCGCTTTATATCCAGTCGCTGATTGAGCGTTCACGCGCGGCTCAGCAACAGATTGAAAATTACACCCAGGAGCAGATCGACGAATTGATCACGGCGATGGTGTGGGCGGTGGCGAAGCCGGGTGTGGCTGAGAAAATCGCCCAATTCACCCTGGATGAAACCCAGCTGGGGAACTACGACGGCAAATTCCTGAAAATCTTCCGCAAAACCCGCGCTGCGCTCTACGATATTATTGATGACAAGTCAGTGGGTGTTATCGAGGAGGACGCCGAGCGCAATTTAGTTAAAATCGTCAAGCCAGTCGGCGTTATCGGTGCACTGACCCCCTGCACAAACCCGGAGGCAACACCGGTTATCAAGGCGATTTCATCGGTGAAAGGGCGCAACTCCATCATCATCGCGCCCCACCCGCGTTCAAAGCTGACCAACAAGATGATCTGCGATCTGATGCGCGAGGCCATCAAAGCCTGTGGCGCGCCGGAGGATCTGGTGATTTCTATCGATACACCGAGCATGGAACGCACCGCAGAATTAATGAAGCAGTGCGACCGCATTCTGGCCACCGGTGGTGCGCCTATGGTGAAGTCAGCCTACTCAAGTGGCACACCGGCTCTGGGTGTGGGTGCAGGTAACGCGGTCATCACCGTTGACGATACCGCTGATCTGGACGAAGCAGCGGAGAAAATCCGTATCTCCAAAACCCTCGATCTCGCAGCGTCCTGTTCTTCGGATAACGCGGTAGTGGCCTTTGCGTCAATCAAGGACGCGCTGCTGGAGAAGCTCCAGGCTCAGGGCGGCTATCTGTGCAACGAGGAAGAAAAGGCCAGGCTTCAGGCCATTATCTGGGAAGACGGTCATATCGCTGCGCGCATCGTCGCCCAGCCCGCACCGGTGTTGGCGGATATGGCGGGCATCAATCTGCCCGATGGCAAGTCCTTCCTGATTGTGCCCGAGGTGGGTGCCGGCCCCGACTACCCATTCTCCGGTGAGAAAATGTCGGTCGTAATGGCCTTTTACACCGTGAAGGATATCGACGAAGCCATTGCCCAGGTAAATGCCATTCAGGCCTATCAGGGTATGGGTCACTCCTGTGGAATTTATTCCTACAACGACGACAATATTATGAAGTACGCGATGGAAACCAAAACCTCGCGGGTAATGGTTAACCAGCCACAGGCGCCGTCAAACAGTGGCAACCTGTGGAATGGCATGCGTCAGACCTTCTCCCTCGGTTGCGGAAGCTGGGGTGGTAACGCGACCAATAACAACATTACCTGGCAGGATCTGGTCAATATCACCTGGGTATCGCGTCCTTTGGCCAAAACCAAAGAGCTGCCCGCGGATGAGGTGTTGTTTGCCTCTGCGATTGCCAAGCTGGGCGAGTAAACGCCAGGGCTGCAGCGCCCTTGCCATGCAAAGGGCCCGCGGTGGCCCTTAATCTTTTATTTGCACCACATTACATAATATGAGTTGCCGCCGATGGATTTTGAGTTAAACGAAGATCAGATCGCGTATGCCGAGAGTGCACGCCAGTTTGCAGAGGGCGTATTTGCGCCCAACGCGGCCCGCTGGGACGCCGAGCATATATTCCCCAAGGACGCACTGCGCCAGGCCGGCGAACTGGGTTTTATGGGAATGTATACCCCGGAAGATGCGGGCGGACTGGGGCTGAGTCGTCTGGACACCAGCGTTATCGTTGAGGAGCTGGCCAAGGGCTGCACCTCCACGGCGGCTTTTCTCACCATTCACAACATGGCTACCAGTATGATCGGTCACTACGGCACCGCCGAGGTGATTGAAACCTACTGCCCTGCACTGGTCACGGGTGAAACACTGGCCTCCTACTGCCTGACCGAACCCGGTGCCGGGTCTGATGCGGGCAGCCTGCGCAGTACTGCCCGCCGCGATGGCGACGACTACATTATTAACGGCAGTAAAATGTTTATTTCCGGTGCGGGGTCCACCGATGTGTTGGTTGCCATGTTGCGCACCGGTGCCGCTGGCCCCAAGGGCATCAGTGCATTTGTGATACCGGCCGATGCCCCGGGTATCAGCTATGGCAAACCCGAGGAAAAAATGGGCTGGAACAGCCAGCCCACTGCGACGGTAACCTTTGAGGACGTGCGCGTACCCGCCGGTAATATGCTTGGCGAAGAGGGTCAGGGCTTCCGCATTGCCATGCAGGGACTGGACGGCGGTCGCATCAATATCGCCACCTGTTCTATCGGTACCGCCCAGGCGGCACTGGAAACCGCGACAGCCTATGTCAACGAACGGCAACAGTTTGGTCAGTCGATCGCCGACTTCCAGAACACCCAGTTTAAATTGGCGGATATGGCGACCAAGCTGGTCGCGGCCAGACAAATGGTGCGTTTGGCGGCGGTAAAACTCGACAGCAAGCACGCCGAGGCCACCAGCTACTGTGCGATGGCCAAGCGTTTTGCCACCGATGTCTGTTTTGAAATTTGCAACGACGCCCTGCAACTGCATGGTGGCTACGGTTATATTAAAGAATATCCCCTGGAGCGACATTTGCGGGATGTTCGTGTACACCAGATTCTGGAAGGTACCAATGAAATCATGCGGGTGATTATCGCCCGGCGACTGTTAATGGAAGGCGCACTGGAGTTAATTAAATGAGCCAATACAGCCCTACAGAAAAACTGAAAGTAGAAATTATCGATCACACGGCACTGGTTACCATCGACAACCCCGGTGCCAATACCTGGGATGCGGAATCCCTGGTCGGTCTGAAAACCCTGGTAGAAAACCTCAATGCGGATCGCAATATCTTCAGTTTGGTGATTACCGGTGCCGGAGAAAAATTCTTCTCTGCCGGCGCCGATCTGAAAATGTTTGCCGATGGCGACAAAGAAGTCGCCTATGACATCGGCCTGAAATTTGGTCAGGCCTTTGAAACCCTGGCGGATTTCCGTGGGGTGTCTATTGCCGCGATCAACGGTTTTGCCATGGGCGGTGGACTTGAGTGTGCCTTGGCCTGTGATATTCGTATTGCGGAAACTCAGGCGCAACTGGCGCTGCCCGAAGCCAAGGTGGGCTTGTTACCCTGCGCTGGCGGTACTCAACGACTGACTGCGCTGGTGGGCTCAGGCTGGGCGAAGCGAGTGATTCTTTGTGGCGAGCGCTTGAAGGCCGATAAGGCCCTCAGCATCGGTCTGGTCGAAGAGGTTGTGGAGACCGGCACCGCCAAGGAGGTGGCTTTGAAGCTTGCCGCGCAGGTGGGCCAGCAAAGCCCCGTCGCGGTCAGCTTCTGCAAGGAGCTGGTACATGAGGCCCGTGATGCGGTAATGCCCAAAGGCCTGATGCTGGAGCGTGAGCGTTTCGTACAGCTGTTTGACACTGCCGACCAGAAAGAGGGTGTTAACGCCTTTCTGGAAAAGCGCAGCCCGGAATGGAAAAACGCCTGATGACTGCCGAACAAATAGAAGAGGTATTGTTCGAGGAGCGGGAGACCGCCAGCGGCCTCCACCTCGGTGTCATAACCCTGCATGTTGAGAAAACCCTCAACTCGCTGACGCTGAATATGGTCGAGCGTATGCTCGCTACACTGCGTGACTGGCGCGACCGCAGTGATATCGCCTGCGTGTTTATTCGCGGAGCCGGCGAAAAGGCACTGTGTGCCGGTGGCGACGTTCAGGCACTGTACCGTTCGTCCATCGAGCAGCCCGGTGGGCCCTGTGAGTACGCCGAGACCTTTTTTGAAACAGAGTACCGGGTCGATTATCTGCTACAGCAGTTCGCCAAGCCCGTGGTCGTATGGGGCCACGGCATTGTCATGGGTGGCGGCCTCGGTGTGTTCGCGGCGGGTAGTTACCGCGTAGTGACTGAAAAGTCGCGGCTGGCCATGCCCGAAATCACCATCGGCCTTTATCCCGATGTTGGCGGCAGTTATTTTTTAAATCGCACACCGGGCAACAGTGGCTTGTTTCTGGCGCTGACAGGCGCGTCGTTCAATGCCAGCGATGCCCTGTATCTGGGAATGGCAGAGGGCTTTATCGAGCATCAATACCTTGAAGAGGTACTGGATGCCCTGACCCGGCACGCCTGGTCCAGTAGCGTAGGTGACAACCAGGAGCGGCTGTTTGATCTGATGCGCGGCTTTGTCGAGAAATCTGCCGGTGCGCGGCCCGAGGGGAATGTCGAGCCCGCCGCCGCGGAAATTGAAGCACTGTGTCAGCAGGATGACGACGTGGCGATTATCGAAGCGATCAGCACGCTGCAGAGTGATAACCCGTGGTTGCAAAAGGCCGGGGCGAGCCTCGCCGCCGGTTCACCCCTCAGCGCTCGGCTGATTATCGAGCAGTTGCGCCGTTGCAAGGGTTTGAGCCTGCATGAGGTCTTTAAAGCGGAGCTGGTGTTGTCTACCAATATTGTGCGCGGCCGCGAATTCGCAGAGGGTGTGCGCGCCTTGTTGATTGACAAGGACAGAAACCCCCAGTGGAGTCACGACTCGGCAGCGGCGGTCAGCGACGCCGACATCGCGGCGCACTTTGCTGCGCCCTGGGCAGAAAACCCGTTAAACACCATTTAACAAGGACAAGGCGATGGCAGTGCTATCGCCTGAACAACGGCGAAATAAGGTAAATAACATGGCAAAGATCGCGTTTATTGGTCTCGGAAATATGGGCGGCCCGATGGCAGGTAACCTGCTGAAAGCAGGGCACCAGGTCACAGTGTTCGATTTGGTTGACGCGGCGATGGACGCTCTGGTGCAACAGGGGGCGGCGAAGTCCTCCTCTGCGCTGGGTGCTCTGGAAGGCGCCGACACTGTGGTGACGATGCTGCCGGCAGGCAAGCATGTCGCCGGGCTGTATCTGGGCGATGAAGGGCTGATTGCCAAGGCTGCGCCGAACACCCTGTTCCTGGATTGCAGCACGATCGATGCCGACACCGCGCGCCGGGTCGGTGCCGCCGCCGCAGAGCAGGGTTTGGAAATGCTCGACTCTCCGGTATCCGGTGGGGTCAAGGCAGCTCAGGCAGGCACTTTGGCCTTTATGTGCGGCGGCACCGAGGCCGGCTTTGAGCGCGGCAAGAAAATCCTTGAAGCCATGGGCAAGAATATTTTCCTCGCCGGTGGTCACGGCGCGGGTCAAATCGCCAAAATCTGTAACAATATGTTGCTGGCTGTGCATATGATTGGCACCGCAGAGGCCTTGCAACTGGGCGCCAACAACGGCTTGGATCCCGCCGTGCTGTCTGAAATCATGCTGAAAAGCTCAGGTAAGAACTGGTCGCTGGAAACCTACAACCCCTATCCCGGGGTGATGGAAAACGTGCCTGCCAGCAATGACTACAAGCCCGGCTTTATGGTTCAGCTGATGTTGAAGGACCTTGGGCTGGCAATGGAAAACAGCTTGCTGACCCAAAGTTCTGTGCCGATGGGTGCACTTGCCCGAAGCCTGTATGCATCGTTCTCTGCCAAAGACGGCAATGCACAGCGGGATTTCTCGGCGATACTGGAAATGTTCCAGTCCTGATTTACCGATGAAGATGTGTAGACCTGGGCGACAACCCTGCGCGGTTGTCGCCTTTTTTGTGTCTGAATAGGGACAAAAAAGGCGACTTGAAGAGAGGGGCGGTACTTAGCGGGCTTGGTCCTGACCAATCGCAGGCAGTTCGATCAGATCGGTATTGTCCGACAAGACCTTGCTGCCGATGCCGGGGACATCCAGCAGTTCTTCGCGGGTTTTGAATGGGCCATTGCTGTCGCGATAGCGAATAATCGCCTCGGCGCGTTTGGGCCCGACTCCCTTGAGTTGCTGAAGCTCGGTGGCGGTGGCGGAATTGATATCCAGCGCGTAGGCGGTGGATGTCATGAGGCTGCCCAATGAAAAAACAAGACATAAAACTGCCGCACAGCGGCGGAGGGGTTGCTTGATCATCGCAAAATCCTTTTTGTTGATGATGGGGTGCGCGTTGTGCGCGGAAAAAGTGTAGCACAGACACCGCGGGAGCGGTAAAGCGGCCCGCAGTGTCTGGTCGCGTCAGGCTTATTTCACCTTGAGCTCGGTCCACAGGCGGCTCATCACGCGCCGGCTTTTGGCGTTGCGTGCGTCCAGAGTTTCCAGCGAGTTCAGTTGTTGCTCGCTGGGGAAGATGGCAGAAATCGCCAGAATCTCTTCCTCGATAAAGGGCTTGGCTGCCGCATTGGGGTTGCCGGTGCCAACAATATTGCTCAGCTCCGCGGCGTTTTCCGGCCGCATCATAAAGTTGATAAACTGGTGTGCCAGTTCGGGGCTGCGGGCTTTCCTGGGAATTACCATATTGTCCAGCGCCAGCACGGCACCCTGTTTCGGAATCACAAAGTTTACTGTGAAACTGCGTCCGGCTTCGGCGGCGTCGCTGCGGGCCTGGAACATGTCGCTGGAGTAGCCGTGGGCCACCCAGATATTACCCACGGTTAATTCCTTGATGTAACTCGACGAGTTGAAGGCGGCCCAGTAGGGTTTGGCCTTCAGGATCACTGCCTGGGCTTCCTTCAGGTGTTTTTCGTCGCTGTCGTTGGCGGAGTAGCCAAGGTATTTCAGGGCGGCGGCGAACAGCTCCTCAGAGTCGTCCATAACCGTCACCTTGCCTTTGATCTTGCTCAGTACCTTGGGGTCGAAAATTATCGACCAGTCACCGGGCTCCAGGCCAAGTTCTGCCATTTTGGTTTCGTTGTAGCCAATCAGCGTGGTGGTGAACGCATAGGGCAGGGAGTAAGTATTGCCGGGGTCGTAGCTTTTGTTCATAAAACCAGCGGCCATATTGCCGATGTTGCTCAGCTTGCTCTTGTCCAGCGGCGTTAAAAAGCCCTGTTTGACCAGCGCTTCAACAGCGTTCTGGGTGGGGATCACGATGTCGTAGTCACCGTTACCCGCAAGCAGTTTCGCCATCATTTCTTCAGTGGCAGAAAAATAGTCCTGCACGACCTTGCAGCCGCACTCGCTTTCAAAGCGGGCAACGGTTTCATCGGCAATATAGTCGTTCCAGTTAAAGAGGTTGAGGGCCTTGTCGGCCAACACAGTTTGCGAAAGGCCCAGCACTACACAGCACAGAAACTTTTTCACGGTCGTATCCTGTCAAAGGGGGAAGGGTCAGCTTCTCAGGCTTTGTGGTGAGAAGCGGGAAAGTACGGTAATCAGCACCAGCGTCAACAGCATCAGCAGGGTCGATACCGCGTTTACTTCCGGGGTGACGGCAATTTTGACCATGGAGTAGATCTCCAGGGGCAAGGTGGCACTGCCCACACCGGCGGTAAAGAAGGTCACAACAAAATCGTCAATTGATAGGGTAAACGCCATCATCATGCCGGCAATGACCCCTGGCAACAGCAGCGGCAGGGTAATCAGCCGAAAGCTCTGCCAGGGGCTGGCACCGAGATCCCGGGCCGCTTCCAGCAGACTGTCATCCATGCCGCTCATCCGCGCCTGCACCGCCAGCGCAACAAAGCCGATACAAAAACTGACGTGGGCGAGAATAATGGAAATGCTACCCAGGCCGATATTGAACAGCATAAAGGTCAGTAGCAGGCTGACGCCGATGAGAATGTCAGGCATGGCGACGGGGCCGAGGACCAGCGCCGACAGCCATTTCTGCCGAAAGCGGTGCAGGGCGATACCGGCCAGGCAGCCGAGCACCCCGGAGAGCAGCGCCGCAGCGAGGGCAATAATCAGCGAGTTACGCGCGGCTTGCAGCATTTGTGGATTGCTGAACAGCTGGTCGTACCACTTCCAGGTAAAGCCCACCCACTCAGCGTTCAGCCGTGAGTCGTTGAACGAAAACACCACCACAACCGCCAGCGGTATGTAAAGGAACAGGTAGACCAGCGCACTGGCCAGCAGCAAGGTTTTACGCGGTCTAGCCATTAGCGGTTCCCTTGGGGCGACCAAAGCGCCCGGCAATTGCCACCAGCATTAGAGTGATAGCGGTGAGTACCAGCGACAGCACGCTGCCAAAGGGCCAGTCGCGGGCCTCGACAAATTGTTGTTTTATCACGTTGCCAATCATGATGCCGTTGGTGCCTCCGAGCAGATCGGGAATGGCGAATATGCCCAGTGAGGGGATAAAGACCAGTACCCCGCCGGCGTAAATGCCGGGCAGACTGAGCGGCCAGGTGATTTTCCAGAAGCGCTGACGGGCATTGGCGCCAAGATCCTGGGCCGCATCCAGCAGGGCAGGGTCGTGCTTTTCCAGATTGGCGTACAGCGGCAGAATCATAAATGGCAGATGGACATAGACCAGACAGACAATGACCGCGGTGCTGCTGAACATCAGATTCACCGGTTCGAGCCCAAGCAGGCCGGTCACCGCATTCAGCCCTTCCGACAGCGCGCCCTGGGGACTGAAAATAATCATCCAGGCGTAGATGCGCACGAGGAAGTTGCTCCAGAAGGGCAGAATCACCAGCAGCAACAGTAGGTCCCGGTGTCTTTTCGGACTGCGGGCGATGGTCAGCGCCAGCGGATAGGCCATCAGCGCACAAATCAAGGTGGTCAGCAGGGCGAAGCCAAGGGACTTGAGCAGCAGGCCCAGGTAGATGGTGGACTCGACCAGCCGCAGCCAGTTTTCCGTAGTCAGATCAAGACTGAGCTGACCGTCGTCGATGTAGTACCAGGGCGCGAGACCGCCGTATTCGCCGGGGTAGCGGAACGAGGCCAGCAGCATGAGCAGGCTGGGTACGGCGAAAAATACCACCAGATAGGCCGCCGGTGGCAATGCCAGCAGCACCTTGCTGAGACGATGATGCATGGCCACCTCAGCGTACCAGATGCCCGGCATCGGCATGCCAGGCGATTTCAACGGTGTCGCCGGGATCAAACAGGCGCGCGCGCCCCGGCGCGCTATTGGCCAGCAGCGCCTCGACTTTCACGCCTTCGCCCAGCTCGACGATGTAAATGGTGACATCGCCCATATACAGAGTGTCGTGTACCTGACCACGAAAGTGCAGTTCGGCGTCGTTGGCTTCCAATTGTTTGGCCAAGCGTATTTTTTCTGGGCGCAGAGTCAGGGCGCAGCGCTCTCCCGAGTGTAGATTGGCGGGAATGTGGGCGGATAGGGAAATCCGCCCCAGCCCGTCAAGTTCGACGTCTACCCGGTCGCTGTGGCTCTCGATAACGGTGCCGTCGAGGATGTTGCACTGGCCGATAAAGTCCGCCACAAAACGATTGCCCGGGCAGTTGTACAGCTGGGCAGGCTCGTCGATCTGGCTGATTTCACCCTGATTCATTACCGCGATACGGTGGGACAGGGCCAGTGCCTCGCCCTGATCGTGGGTGACGTAGACAAAGGTGATGCCAATATCCTTTTGCAGGTTGATTAACTCAATCTGCATTTGTTCGCGGAGCTTGGCATCCAGTGCTGACAGGGGTTCGTCCAGCAGCAATAGGCGCGGGCGGTTGACCAGCGCCCGGGCAATCGCGATGCGCTGGCGCTGACCGCCGGACAGTGCTTGCGGATAATGACGTGCCTTGTCGGGCAGGCGGACATCCTCCAGTACCTCCTCGACACGGCGGGCAATCTCGGTTTTGTCCAGTTTGGCCATACGCAGCGGGAAGGCGATGTTGTCGGCCACCGTCATATGGGGGAACAGCGCGTAGCTTTGAAAGACGGTGTGAACAGGCCGCTTCTCGGGGGGCAGGTGCAGCAGGGACTTGCCGTCGAGCAAAATGTCGCCGCTGTCGGGGTGGTCGAACCCCGCAATGCTGCGCAGCAGAGTGGTCTTGCCACAGCCGGAGGGCCCCAGGAGTGTAAAGAACTCCCCGGCATGAACACGCAGATTGACATCGCGCAGCGCGAGATACTCGCCATAACGACGTGATACATCGATAATTTCTAACACGCTGGGCGAGTTCCGCGAAAGTTGAAAACGACGCTAATGTCGGGCTAATGGGGGTTCAGGTCAATCCCTGAGCGGCCAATAATTTTTGCAACTTTTTCCTAAAAAATTGGCTGCGAGCTGCGCGCGGCGTGACGTTGCGGCCTGTTTTGCTCGAAACCGCGCTCTGCGTGGGCCTGCGGCATGGCACCCAAGGGCAAACCTAGCTAAAATGGCGGTCTTTTTTCCCTCTGACGGGCCGAATTCGGTCGCGTTGGCGTTTTCTGGAGTGTGTGATGTCGGATATCAACAAGGTGGTATTGGCCTACTCAGGTGGCCTGGATACCTCTGTTATCGTGAAATGGTTACAGGAGACCTATCAGTGCGAGGTAGTCACCTTTACTGCTGATATCGGTCAGGGCGAAGAGGTCGAACCCGCGCGTGCCAAGGCCAAGGCATTGGGCGTGAAAGAAATTTATATCGACGACCTGCGCGAAGAGTATGTACGTGACTTCGTGTTTCCGATGTTTCGCGCCAATGCGATTTATGAGGGGGAGTACCTGCTGGGCACCTCTATCGCTCGCCCGCTGATTGCCAAGCGCTTGATTGAAATTGCCAACGAAACCGGTGCGGATGCCATCTCCCACGGTGCGACGGGCAAGGGCAACGATCAGGTGCGCTTCGAGCTGGGCGCCTACTCCCTCAAACCCGGTATCAAGGTGATCGCCCCTTGGCGGGAGTGGGATCTTACTTCCCGGGAAACGCTTATGGCTTATTGCGAGCAGCGCAATATCCCGGTGGACTTTTCCTCCAAGAAGAAGAAATCGCCCTACTCGATGGACGCCAACCTGCTGCATATCTCCTATGAAGGCGGCAATCTGGAGGATCCCTACTGGGAGCCGGAAGAAGATATGTGGCGCTGGAGTGTCAGCCCCGAGAACGCGCCGGACACCCCGACCTATATCGAACTCGGCTACGAAAAAGGCAACCCGGTCAGCCTCAACGGCGAGAAATTAAGCCCGGCCACAATGCTGGCAACATTGAATAAGTTGGGCGGCGACAATGGTATTGGCCGTCTTGACCTGGTTGAAAACCGCTATGTGGGAATGAAGTCCAGAGGGTGCTACGAAACCCCTGGCGGCACCATTATGTTGCGTGCACACCGTGCGATCGAGTCAATTACCCTTGATCGCGAAGCCGCTCATTTGAAGGATGAGCTGATGCCGCGTTACGCCAAGCTGATCTACAACGGCTACTGGTTCAGCCCCGAGCGCCGTATGATGCAGGCCGCCATCGACGAGTCGCAGGGCTTCGTCAACGGTACGGTGCGTCTGAAACTCTATAAAGGCAATGTTGTCGTAGTTGGCCGCAAGTCAGATAACTCGCTGTTCGACGAAGCGATTGCCACCTTTGAAGACGATGCTGGCGCCTACGACCAAAAAGACGCAGAGGGCTTTATCAAGCTCAATGCGCTGCGTTTGCGTATTGCCGCAAACAAAGGTCGCTCGCAACTCTGAGCCGTTTGGTGTCCTGGGGCGAACCTCGCTCCGGGTCACTGGCCGGTAAAGGCCTACACCGACTTGATAAAATAAAGACGCCAGCCGCGTCAGCGCCATTAACCGGAATGTCATTGATGATTGAACGTAGCAAAGTATCAGGAAAAAAGGTCGCCCTGTTGGGTGCAGCAATTGCCGCATTGACTGCGTGCAGTGGCGACAACAACTCCTCTGGGAGGACGCTGACCTACGAGTTGAATCCACGACAGTTTATTATCGATGAATCACTGGGCAGTGTGCAGTTCAGTGGCGCTCCCCAGCCGACCAGCCTTCACCTGTCGGTGGGTAGTGGCGCGTACCGCAGTCCCGCTGAAGAGGGGCGGTTCTTCTATACCATTACCGATCGCGGCCCGACGTTTCCCTGTAGCGACAGTCAGCAGGTGATTGGCGTTCAGGATTTTTGCGGGGCGGGGAATAGCGGCAGTGTATTCGCCTTGCCGGATTTTGCTCCCCGCATTCAGTCGTGGAAGCTGAGCGGCATCGGCACTGGGCTGCGCCTGGAAATGACCGAGTCGCTGACCTTGAAAGATACGGTGGGCAATGAACTCAATGGCTTGCCCAACCCGACAACCCAGGCGGTTAGCGAGCAGGCCTATGACGCCTCCGGAGCGACGCTGGCAAAGAATGCGAATGGCATCGACCCCGAGGCACTGGTCAAACTGGATAATGGACGGTTCTGGGTTGCTGAAGAATATGGTCCCAGCCTGCTGTTGGTGGACGTCGACGGTAAAGTGCTTCAGCGCCAGGTACCGGCGGGCACCGCGGGTGATTTCGCCGCGGCGACCTATCCGGTGCAGGACACCTATCTGCCGTCGATACTTGCGCGGCGGCAACTGGATCGCGGCATTGAAGCGCTGGCAGTGACGCCCGATAACGACTTTTTGTATTTTGTCGTGCAGGCACCGTTGCTGAATCCCGATGTGGCCACGGCCGAGCGGTCGCGTATTGTGCGCATCGGCAAGTTATCACTGAATGAAGATGGCACGATTAACAGCCTGGTCGGGGAATACCTCTATCGTTTGGATACGCCCTCCCAGTTCGCGCGAAAGTCAGATGGCAAGGGTGACCTGGCCAATGGCGAGTTCCTGGCCCAGAGCGCGGTGACCATTAACGAGGCCGTCGCCGTTGGCGAGGATTATCTCGTGCTGGTCGAACAGGCAAAGAGCGTGAGCAAATACTACCGGGTCAACCTGGAGAACGCGGTCAGTATTCTGGGGACGCAGTGGGATCAGTTCAGCTCGAATAACTCACTTGAGCAGCAGTACCTGGTCGACGACGTGCCATTCGTGACCAAGCAATTGGGTTACGACACGCTTAGTAAAACGCTGCCAGTGGGCATTGATCCACTTGGGGAAAACGTTGAAGGACTGGCGCTGTTGAATGCGAACTTCACCGCGGTGACCAATGACAGTCGTTACGGACTCTACGGTGAGCAGAGCCGCGTGGCGATACTGCCGCTGGGGCCGTTTATTGTTGCTACTGCAGCGCCGGAGTGGCCAGTGCTCAGTTACGACAAGTCCGCCAGCTTCCGCCGCAGTGATGCAAACTTTGGCGCAGGGGCAGCAAGAACCCTGGCGGTAGACAGTGTAAATGCGCAAATGTTTGTGGTGAACGGGCAGAGCAACGTCGTAGATGTTGTCGATATCACCACACCGCTGACGCCGGTCGCTGCGGGTCAAATTGACACTGCTGCAGCCGCGGCCGATGCGGGTGTGAGTTTGGGTGCGATTACCGGGGTCACTGTCGGTGTGGAGTATGTTGCGGTGGCCATCGAGCACAGCAACCCACAGCAGAATGGTATTGTGGCCCTGTATAACCGGGATGAACTGACTCTGGCTGCCACTTTTACCGTCGGTGCCGGGCCGAAAATGCTGACCTTCGATATTATTGGTCAGCGCGTGTTGGTTGCCAATGAGGGCCGGCCCAGTGCTGATTACAGCGTTGACCCCGAGGGTTCGGTGACACTGATCGATCTGTCCGATGGTTTGGCCACTGCAGAAGCGAGGCAAATTACCTTTGCCGAATTTAATGTGGGCGGCGCGCGTCATAACGAACTGCCTGCATCGGTGCGGGTATACGGCCCCGGAGCCAGTGTGGCGCAGGACCTGGAGCCGGAGCACATCAGCGTTGCCGCGGACAACGACACCGTGTTTGTCGGCTTGCAGGAAAATAACGCTATGGCGGTGCTGGATCTCAGCGAAGGCACGATCGAGGCAATCTATGCCTTGGGCACCAAGGATTACGGTGTGGTCGGCAATGAGGTCGATGTCAATGACGATGGCAATGTCATTCTGAAAAACTGGCTGGACGTGGCCGGAATGTATCAGCCTGATGGTGTTGCCGCCTACCGCCACGCCGGTGCTAACTTTGTGCTGACAGCCAACGAAGGTGAGGCGCGTAATTATTCCGGCTTCTCCGAAGAGTTCCGCGCCAGCGAGCTTGATGGTGTGTCTGCGCCCGCCGTCGATGCTGCTAACCGGAGTTTTGCAGATGCCGGGAATAACAATGAGCTGGGGCGTCTGAAGGTAACCGATCAGACCGGTGATACCGACGGCGACGGCGATATAGACATTATCACCGCCTTTGGTGCCCGTTCCTTTGCGGTGTGGGACGCCTCGGGCAATCTGGTCTATGACTCGGGAGCAGAGCTGGAGCGAATGACCTTTGCGTCGCTCGGCGCTAACTTCAATAACACCGATGCCAACAGTGATGATCGTGGCCCTGAGCCGGAAAGCGTGGCGCTGTTAGCCCTGGGTAGTCGTGTCTATGCCTTTATCGGTCTGACCGCGACGGGCGGCATTGCAGTGTATGACGTGTCCTCGCCCTATGGCGTGCAGTTTGTACAGTACCTGAATAACCGCGATTTCACGGCCAACCCGGCTGCGGATACCGGTGACCAGTCCCCCGAAGGGTTGCACGCCTTTTACTATGACAACGTGCCTTATCTCGCGGTTGGCCACGAAGCCAGTGGTAATGTCAGGATCTTTGAAATCAGCTTGCCCAGTACCACCAGCAATTAAATTGCAGGTCGGCTAAGACTTCACCGGCCGCTTCTGCAGCTTTCGTTGCAGAGTGCGCCGGTGCATTCCCAGTTGGCGGGCCGTCGCCGAAATATTGCCTCCGTTATCCTTGAGTGCCTGCTGTATATGCTCCCAGGCCAGTCTGTCCAGGCTGGGCGTATCTATAGCCTCCGTGTGGGTGGGCTGGGCCTGCGGCCGGTCTTCCTTTAGTGCGGCAAGAATCGCAGAGGTGCTGGCGGGCTTTTGCAAATAATTGTCGGCTCCGAGTTTTATGGCATCAACAGCGGTAGCAATGCTGGAGTAGCCGGTCAGCATCAATATGCGGATTTCAGGGAAGCGTTCGCGCAGAAAGGGGATGACCGCTAAACCGGATTCCCGGTCAATTTTAAGATCGACCACCGCCATGTGGGGGGTGAATTCCTCGCAAATTGTGCGGGCGCTGTCTATCGAATGTGCGTGGCGAGCAGTGATTCCCCGGCGCTGCACGGACCGACTCAGGGCTTCGCAAAAGGCGATGTCGTCGTCGACGATGAGTAACGATGTCATGGCTGTACCTCGATGTTCTTGCGGGGCAGGGTGAGTTCCAGCGTGCTTCCGCCGCCTTTTCTCTTGCGCCACCGCAGCGAACCGCCGAAACGTTGCGCGCTGCTGTGGCTGAGCATCAGGCCGAGCCCGAGGCCCTTGCCCTTGGTGCTGACGTAAGCCTTGTTGATCTGCCCCTCCGGGCCGGGCAGGCCTGGGCCTCGGTCTGCGATAGTAATACGCAGGTAGTCTTCGTCGCAGTCTGCATCAAGAGTGACGTCAGCGGGGCTGACGTCTGCTGCGTTGTTGAGCAGGTTGAGGATACTTTGCCCCAGAGTGCCATCAGGCTGAATGTACAAGGTGCTGGCTGCCGGCGAGACAGCAAGCGTCGGAGCACAATCCGGGCGCAGCAATTGCCAGCGATCCAGCACGCTGGCCAAATATTTCGCTACCTGTTGCGGCGCGGGGGCGGTTCCACTGAGCTCCCGGGCCGTTGCAACGAGCTGTTGGAGAATGTCGGAGCACTGATCGATCTGCCGGTCGAGCGCCGCAAGGTCTTGCTGAGCAAGGCCGTCGGCGGCGTCGAGCAAATCCTCACTGATAATTTTCATGGTAGCCAATGGGGTGGCCAGCTCGTGGGCAGTGCCGGCAGCGAGGGTGGCGACGGCGAGCAGTTGTTCGTCCTGCAGCTGCCGTTCCCGGGCCTGGGCGAGCTCGCTCTCCTTTCGCCGCAGGGTGTCGGCCATCGCTGAGATGAAATAGCTGATTAGCAGTGCGCTCACCATAAAATTAATCCACATGCCCACAATATGGCTGTTGGCGGTGTGGCCCAGGGTTGATGTCATGTCGTGTTGGGCGTGGGGCGACAGGTATTCAAGGGGAATATAGAAAAATAATAGGAACCCATAAGCGGACATCGACAGCAAGGCGAGCCCCCAGGTGAACGCCAGGGGCAGTGTGGTGGCCGCGATGCATAAGGGGACTAACAGGTAAGAAATGAAAGGATTGCCGCCGCCACCGGAAAAATACAACACCGCGCTGAAGGCAATTATGTCCACGCAAAGGTGAGCGCATAATTCGACATCGGTCACTGGCCAGCGCTGATAGCTACGCCACCAGCAGAACAGTGCAAATATTGAAATTGCGCTGAGTAGCTGCTCCAGGGTAACAAAGGGCAGCAGCCAGCCGAGATGGTGCTTCGCGACCAGCAAGGCAAGCCATTGTCCGGCAACAACCACGGCCCGTATCAAACATAGTCGACGCAGGTTGCTGGCTTCTGAGTTATGGGTAAATGATTTCATGCTGTCAGTATACCGCCGCTGATACCCGCGGGCTGAGTGGCTGCGACAATTTGTCGCAATCCCGGTGGGGCTTGAATTGTTACCATGCCCGTCGTTTTTAGTCATTATCTCCAGTTATCAAGAGTGCCAATTCATGAAAGTTCAAATTATAGCGATAGCGGGTTTGATTGCTGTACACAATGCGCACGCCCATGACAACGCGCCAATGAGCAGTCTGGGCGCCAGTTCCCATGCCCCTATCGGAGTGATGGCCGATCACCAGCACGCAGCGGGTGAGTGGATGCTGTCCTATCGCTATATGGACATGACAATGAAGGGTATGCGCGAGGGTGGCGATAGCGTTACCAGTGCGGAAATTACGGGCACTATGATGAGTCCCGGCGACTATATGGTCGCGCCGGTGTCGATGGACATGTCGATGCATATGTTGGGTGCGATGTATGCCCCCAATGACCAGCTGACATTAATGCTGATGCTGCCGGTAGTAGAAAAGGAAATGAAGCACCTTACACGCATGGGGCAGGGGTTTAGCACCTCGTCTTCTGGTCTTGGAGATATTTCCATGACGGGCTTGTATTCGCTGTACCGTTCAGCAGATGGCCGCCATCGTGTGCACGCAAATATCGGGCTGAGTTTGCCAACAGGGGATATCGACGCCCGGGACGACACTCCGGCAATGGCAAATGCGAAGCTACCTTACGCGATGCAATTGGGTTCCGGCAGTGTTGATCTACTGCCAGGCGTGTCCTATCAGGGTTTTGGTGACAGTGTAAGCTGGGGCGGGCAGGTCAGTTTGGTTGTACGTAGCGACTACAATGACAATGATTATCGGCTGGGCAACAGGCTCAAGTTCAGTGGCTGGGTTGCTCGCAGTTATTCCCGTGCTTTAAGTGTCTCGATAAGACTGGCCCATGAGGTTTGGGAAGATATAGATGGCGCCGACCCTGAGCTGAACCCGATGATGGTGCCGACGGCAGACCCGGCGAATCAGGGCGGGGAAAGAAGCGACTTGTCATTGGGGCTGAACTACCTGTTTACCAAGGGGCAGTTAAAAGGACACCGGCTCGCCGCGGAATTTGGTCAGTCCGTCTATCAGCATTTGCATGGTCCACAGATGGAAGTTGATCAAACAATAACCGCTGGCTGGCAGTTTGCGTTCTAAATTGGTTGTTAAATAAGCGGTTTCAAAAAAAGCCTGAATTATCGTGATTTCCCTGTTGACTCTCCATCGGGTGTCTCTATAATGCGCCTCCTCGCTCGGGGAGACAGGCCGGTGCGGTTGCTGAGGCAGCGGTGCGGTGAGTTGGTGATACGGGTGAGGGAGTTCGGTGTTACGGTCTTGTAAAAAGACTTTAAAAAAACACCTTGCTCTGGGGGCTGAAGTGTTTATAATACGCCTCCTCGCTAAAGGGTCTGACCTTTTGGCGATATCAAAACCCTGGCGGTTTTGAGTTATTTAACAAGACGAGATTAGATAATTCGTGTGGGTACTTGTTGGTGGATATTGCGACAACAATATTCAGAAACAAGTGACTC
>NZ_JAAWWK010000009.1 GCF_012272835.1 Spongiibacter thalassae
CTTCGCCTTCCTTCAAAATGGTGACGATCTGCTCGTCGGTAAACCGCTTCTTCATGTCCGCATTCTCCATCGTTTGCGGACTTTACTAAGTTCAGGCTGGTACGGCTAGCGGGGAGCAGGTCATACTGATAAAGATCAACCTAACACTTTTCAACCAACTAACTCTGAAGGTGAACTGCTTAGTTCGCTTCGATACCGCCCGGAGATCATAACCATTAGCAAAAGCATTGGTTGATACGATATCGAAAGTGCTGCAGCACCTACCATAATTGAAATCGTGTATGCGGAGACTAAAGTCGGTCTCTTAAATGCTTCATAAACTGAAACCGCCATAATGAGCAAAAGAAATACAAATGGGATTATACCTGCGTCAAAAATGTAATCGAAATAGCTATTGTGCGAATGGATCCCGATTACCTCTTTAGCCCTGCCTATACCATTGCCAAATAGCTTAATTTCCTCTTCTCTAAGAGCAAGACTAAGTAAATTATTCCTACTCATCATTCCTGATAAAAATGACCTTTCGACTGTAACATTATCAGAAGTCTTCAATTCACCCATCAAAGTATCGAACACCGCGATCCCACCGAAAGCAGCACCTACAAACACCAATGCTACAACAAAGTGCTTGATATCGATTCTTTTGCAATAGAAAACGAACAAACCAGCTACAACCGCAACAAGCCCACTTCTAGAAAACGTTAGAATCATAGATAATACGATAATAAATATACCAATTTTTCTATACTTGAGCTTCTCTGACATGCCAAGTAGCAAAGGAAATATCATTCCTAGCACATAGAAATTAGGATCGTCAGCAAAACCAACGAGTCGTAGCAACACGCCTCGATCAATAGCATATCCATAACCTGGCCGTATCAGATCAACACCGAATCTTGGCCTATCAATAATCGTAAAGTAAAAAAACATTACCAAGGAAAGAAACGCTATCACTATTCCGACACTAAAGAACAACTGCTTCTGCGAGAGACTTAAGGTCCACTGGCGCTTCAGGCCCGCAGATATCATTATGCAAATCAATATCGATAATACTGAAAATGAATAGAAATTATAGAAAGATACAAACGCGGGCAAGCACAGTACGAAAAAAATAAAGAAAAGCACACTGTACCTATCAAATCGAACCAGCCGCCTAGCGTTAAAATAAAGAACGACCCATATAGCCGAAATAAGTATTAACCATGAAGGTATTCCGTTTCTACCAATAATTGCGCCATCTATTAACCCATTGAAGTTAAAAACCAACCAAACTGAGAAGAAAACCAGAAATTCCGCCGATGTAATCCGCCATAATCTCGCCATTTCAATTACCAAGCCTCGTAACACACGTGGGCCGACAAGGGTGACCAGTAACAACTAAATGTCGATAAGAGATTTTTTTGCGATATTTTTTATTGCAGCAACGATTCATCATAAGTTAATCTCTATCTACCAAAATCGCGACAAGAGAAAACAAAACTGGGACTATCGCTACGACTTTCCAGCTTAAATAGCCCAAAAACAAACTGACGTTAAATATACAAGCGATCCCTGCGCTTACTAAAATATAATGCATATTTTGTTTTTTCATTATGCCGGATGAAACTATTGAAAAATAAAGACGACCGAAACAAATAAAAGCAATTAGAAACAAGAACCAAATAACACCCATCGCTGCCTCGTCAATCAGCAGTATCAACACGGAGCATATTGTTAGTATCATGGCTGAACTGATCAACACTCTGCCCTTTTGCAACTGTTCTCCTTCAGTAAAAAGGTGGATAGCCCGATGATTACTCGCGAGAGCGGTGGTAAGGACTGTTAGTATTCGGTAGAACACAAAGACCTCAACGAAATTCTCGCTTTCTACGATTGTAGAGATTAAGTATAAATCGAGCATTAAATATAAAAATGAGAACACAAAGTTCGAGAAAAAATAGCTCTTCGTCCAAGGCAAGTTACCGATTGCCGGAGACTTGAGCACTTTTGAGAATGAGAATACAGAAGGTGCCAGGAAACTAATCGCGACCCACCAGACCAAACCATTTTCCGGAAGGCCTACATATAATACAAGAACTATAAAGATGAGTAGAGCCAAGGGTCTGGCTACTCTGATTAGCAACGCCTCTTTATGATCTAGGCATGCCGCGCGGAAATTGACGAAGTTCCAGAGAGTACTCGCAAAAAAGAAAAAAATCAGTTCAAATTGTGAAGATGCGGAACCATGTAGTAGATTAAATGTAGTGTACTTATCAACAAGGTATAGACATTCAACAAAAATAACGGCCATCAACAATGTGATTGTGAGCAATATTGGAGCCGAAACTTTGGAGACAAGCTCTAATCTTAAGCCACAAAACAAATTGGAAAATCGCTGTAATCCGAGCAGTATAAAAAGATTTTTTATTATATCTTCATTAACTGAACCTTCTAGCAAAAGCAAGCAAGCAAAAGCTAACACCTGCGCTACAACAGATGCCTTCGATGCAAGCAATACTTTCAGCATGAACTAGTCCCAATACCCGAATTTTTTTAAGGTCTCGTTAAGTTCACTCATATCTGCCGCAGAAAGACCGTAATTTTTTTCCGACTTAGTTTCCGGCAGTTTCCCTGGGATTGTTAGCCACGGAACTGTAACGAGCTCTTTATCCCTGATTCTAGACGGATGACCAAACAACTTTACACCCAAGAAGCGCTTGCATATTTCTCCATGGTCAGCTGTTATCGCGGTCTGTCCATGATTGTCTCTATGCCCCTCTGCAATAACCTTCAATACCAGCCTGAGATCTCCACGATACCCATCCCATACTTCTTTAGAATCGACCTCTCCGTCTAGCACCTTTTCCCAGATATTCCGGTATTCTGAGGCCACCTGGCCTTCACTCGCAATTTCCTTCGTCCTTTCCTCAAAGTCATAATCACTAAAAAGATCCGGAGCGGTGATAAAAGGGATATGCGGCTGCATAAACCATACAATAATCCGCTTATCGGGGAATCGGTTCCTGTAAGCGAGGAATACCTCATATAAATCTTCTGGTCGGACATTATTTACATGCTGGTCGAATAAAAGTGACCACGCATCGAACCTGAAGAAAAATGCGTCGGGGGCCATCGTCGCCGGGTACGGGTTTGCACTAATTAAAATACAGTCGCCAAAATAGTTCCCGCAAAAGTTTTTCTCGACAAACTCAGGGCTGGAGGAAGAGCTACTTTGTCGGCTGCGGTACCGAGCGTTTTTTAAAAGCTCGAACTCCGGATAAATTTCACTGAACACATCCGCTCGACAGGAATCAAGTATGAACAAATTGTGCCACGGCTCATTCATCGCGTAACTTTCACTCGAAAACAAACGTCCGTATAGGCGAAGCAGTTTAAAAACCAGTATGGAGAACATTCTTATCACCCCTTGTTGCGGTATAAATTTTTGTCTACTATTTCTATGGCAGGCCCAATTCGTGTTTTTGGAGAACCAACAAAGGCAGAAAGGCTTTCTATTACTTCTAGCGGATTTGCAACTAGCTCGTCATACCGTACAGTATAAAATTCTACATTTAGCCTAGAGCGCAAAAAATAAAACGCACGCTCGCGAGCCTCTGCAAGAAGGTCTACCTGCCGCTGCAGGTCGTCAATTCCATCTTCAATCATTTTCGACTGAGAAATCGCAACCTCCTCCAACTTTCGATCCATATATATGATCTTAAGCTTGTAAGAGTCACAAATGTCGGGTATGTAATTAGCCGTGATTTTTATCCAACCACTTATTTTATTTAGAAACTCTACCTCTCCCTTAGGTATTCCCTTTACTAATTGACTTTCGAAATATCCTCCAGGGTTCGATTCATCAGACTCTCGACCATCATCGAAAAAAACGTCTTCGCCCATAGCATTCAATATATTCATCATTAGAGACGTGCCTGAGCGTGGCAATCCTGAAACCACACAGACTTCGTGCCAATCTCGAAATGCTTTCATCCCTATCTCCTCAAAATGGCGTCTTTTAGAAAGAGCGTACAAGCAACCGGATATATCAATAATCGGTTTCTATAATGCGGCTCCTTGAAAGCCCTATACAAAAACCTAAGATTTAATTTGTTAATAAGAGACGGATAGTACTCTAACCCAGAGGCCGACTGGGATATAAATCCACCGCATGTGAAATATGTAGCTGGATATACTTTATATAAATCGCGCATGATTTGGTCTTGCAATGGCGCACCCATGCCAATAATTATAACGTCTGGCTTAACTTGATACAGGTCTTCAGTATATTGATTAACTGTATAATCATAGCCATTTCTAGCGAGTGTGATATCAATTGTGGGATATGACGTTAATATATAGCTACAGAATAACTCTATTTCCGCCTGTTTCCCTCCGATAATGGCTACGCGCTTTCGATTCTTGACCGCATCTTTAAACACGACTGGAGCCAGTGACGTTGCATCGAACGACAACCTCGGCATATCAATACCAATAGCTCTTAGCAACAGAGCAAGCAGTAATCCATCGGCAAATATATTGTCCGGCAATAACTCCTTTGAAAATACCCGGCTTACATAATACGAATACGGGTTTAAAAAACCATTTTTTTTGTTCTGGCAAACCTCTATCACGTCTTTGTCTTTGAGTTTACGGGCCGTCGAGGCCATCCGGCGAATCAGCATTGTCTTATCCACGATTTATCCGTCGACAGCTTTGTAGCTTTACACTCCTTGCTTAGCGCAACTAAATCAATAGAAGTGTCACTAACTATCAAGTTAACTCCCCCATACACGAGACAAATCTCGTTCCAAATACTTCTCTAAAGCTGCTTTGTCCTCTGCAAACAAGCGAGTGAGCTCACTATTCCTTCTAACTACCTCATAAAGGCTATCTTCTTTTTTAGTGCCCCCATATAATAATTTATTACTCCACGGCATTCCTTCGATCTTCTCCTTTAGTTCTCTTAACTTGAGCCAACCCGGAGCAAGTCGATAGAACTTATTCATTAGCCCTCTCACCCCACCTATGCTTGACGAGGGATTGAACTTACTTTTCGACTCTTGCAAATCAACACTGACATTGAAAAATTTATTAACACCTTCCAACCAGCGATCTGGATCTACTTTTATATCCTCATAGACCAAAACCGTAGGTTTGTAGTATTGGGAAAATCGTTTTATTGTAGGGAAGTACAACGATCTGTCCACGCAATGGTCTATGTTGTATTTAACGAAGAACTCGAAGTCGCACTGGAGATCGCCATTCCTTAGATGCTTTTGGTACGCACTAACCATCCTTTCAATAGGATCGCGTATCACCAGAAGGATTTCGGCATTATCTGCCAGGTTCTCCGCTATCAACCTTACGGTCTCGCCAGCAACAGCGTATTCTGGTGTAATATCCAGCCACATATTGGCATTATTAAACTGATTTTCGTACCAGTCCAATCCATTTGAGTAGTTACCTAGATACCTAAAAAAATCTATCTCTTTCGTTTTCGGTAGTACCACACCACTTTGCTTTGATAGCGTCCGATAAATCCAAGTGGTCGCCGAACGTTGCGCTCCAATACAAATATAAACTTTCTCATTTGACGTCATCGCAGTTATCCCTTATAAGCTCGACACATATTCAAAATAAGCGCGATTCATCGTGTCAACGTCATAATTATGAACGACTCTATCTTGCAGGCTTTTTGCCCTTCGCTCGGCTTCTGCTGGATTTTCGATAATCTCTCGCAACGCCATAACATACTCTTCTGTTGTATCAGAGTTAATCAGCCAGCCAGTTTCGCTATCAATTAAGTCCGCAGTGGCTCCAACACTATTAGCAACAACTGGAATACAGCATTGACCAGCTTCTATCAATGCGTTGGGCATGCCTTCAAAGCTTGATGCTTGAACATACACGCCACCTTCCCTATAGAAATCTTCCATATTCTCTACGTGCCCACGAAGGCATATTGAAACCCCCAACGCCTCTGCAGCCTTTTCTATTTCCCCCCTCATTGGACCATCACCAGCAATATCCACTATGGCCTCGTAACCAAACTCATTCAAAGAGCCAGCAATCTTTACCAGTCTGACGTAGTTTTTTTGTCTGTTTAACTTTCCCGCAGCTATAAGCCTAATCTTCCTGTTCGTGAGCAAAGCCTTTGAACGCTCTAACTTATACGACATCGGAACGCCTATGCGAATCTGCTTTATCTCTTTCGTTGAACGCAATTCTTCAGGCACCAAACGATCAGAAAGGGTACAAATGTATCGCGGGCTAAATTTCCACAGTATCTTTTTATCATTCCAAGCATTAGCGACATTGAATACGAATTTTCGTCGACTCATCAATTTCTCGAGCGCCCACCCCAAAAATGCACTCTTTCTTTTAAAAAGCAATATGACTTCCGCATCAACTTTTTTAATCAGAATATATAACTTGACAATATTGACCGGCAACATCCAAACCTTGTTCAAGTTTTTAACTTTTACAATATTTCCGTCGTCGAACTGGTAGCCTGACTCCTCTGTCGCAAATACGACATTCATACCGCAATCAACGAGACCTCTGTATATACGATACGAACGGTTTTCTTCCCCGCCGTATTCATGATCAGGAATAACCATCAAAATACGCTTCATTTAAAAAAACAACTCCCGATACTGCTGAAATACTGCGCGATCCGAAAATTTTTCTACACTTTCAGACGCTTCTGCACGCATAGACAGATACAACTTTTGGTTTTGGCCAATAGAATCTATTGCTACCGCAAATTCGTCCGCAGAAGCGCCGTCATTGAGCAATATGCCATTCTTCCCATCGCAAATTATTTCAGAAGGCCCATAAGAACAGTTTGTAGAGATAACAGGTGTACCGGCCGCCAGCGCCTCGACCAGCACCAATCCAAAGCCCTCAAATCGAGACGTCATTATCAGTAGGTACGCATTAGCTATCAACGACATAACGTTTTCCTGAAATGGCAGATGAAGCACCTTTTCATTAAGTTTATTCGCACTTATAAAGTCTTTTACGTCTTTTTCGAGCGGGCCATCTCCAACGATGATCGCCGGCCGACTAGTAATTTTAGCTAACTCAAGAAATTTTAACGGATCTTTCTGATAATCAAGTCGCCCCACCCATATGAGGTACTCACCTGAGTTCTGGATCGCAAATTCAGCGCCTAGAGGTTCGTTTAATTGCGCTCTGTGCTTGTCTGTAATTGCAGGATTATATGCCAAGACAATTTTTTTACTCGGTATCAGGCACTTACTAACCAAATGCCTTCTTATACCTTCCGAAACTGCGACTATAGAATGGCTAAATCTGGCAAAAAAATAATAGTACAGCACGGATAAAACTTTATTTTCAGTTTGAATAATCCTCGTTGGATTGTTATGTATTGAGGCAATATGGAAAAAACGGTGAATCGAAGTAAAGCGAAGCCAAAATCGGGACAAACACACAAGAAGGTTAATATGCCAAAGTGCGGAGTAAACGATATGAGGTCGTTCAGTTTTCAAGACAGCGATCAGCTTTCGCAAGGAGGCTTTGAACGACAAACTGTTAAGCTTTATAACCCTAACTGAACTATGAACTGCAAACTCCACTTCGTCGTTTTTCAATGCAATGAGTGCAATATCTAACTTATCGTTCTCAGATAGATAGTTAATCAAACTTACAGTCGCTCGCTGAGCACCACCCTTTCCTAGTGATGGCAACACAAAAACTACGCGCTTTTTAGCCATATTAACGGAGCCCAATAACATTTTGAATAATGGACTCTATTTCGTCGGACTCCTGGAGCATTCTGTTCTTAGGACTGAATTTTTGGCTTCTTTCTATTAGCAGCGTGAAATCTTCCCGTTTTCCCCCGATGTCTTCCATTGGAACCAACACGCATTCACCAAGTCGCTGTAGAATCCCCCATTTGGCGCCTGCATCGTACGGTATACCAATGAATGGTCGACCAAGGTATGCGGACATGATACAACCATGCATTCTTGATGAAATTACGAAATCGCAACTTCGGTACGCTTCAGATAAGTCCGATAGCATAGGCCTCCTCATCGGATCGACGATTACTCCCAGTGGACACAGGGCTTCACTTATGATTGCGACTGCCTCTTCATTTGGTTCATTGTCAAGCACTGCTTGATTCACAAATTTAAACTGGATTTCCCTACCCTCGGCCAGTTCGGATATAACTGCTTCCGCGATCCTAACAATATAATTTGAGTACTCTTGCAGGGAAACGCTATTCCTACGAACAGGATCTTTGGGTACTATTCCAATCGTATAGATCCCCTCGGACCGCAAGTCCTCATTTTCTTCCAAGTTATTCTTCATGTAAAAGAATGACAAATCAGGTAAGTAAGCACACTTATTTTTATAGGTAGGGATAATTTCTCGCTGCAGCACTTCCAATGAAATATCTTCTCGCGCGTAAACTGTTGCGCACCTTGAGAACACAGCTCTAAGCAATAGCAGACCAATACGACTTTTGGGAAGCCAAATTGATACCCCCAGAGCATACACCTTCTTCCCCATATATAGCGCGGCTATCGCTGCGCAACACAGGTCGAAAAACTCGAAAAATTCGAAAAACTTTTTGTTGCTCCTAAAGTTTCTTCCATTCCAAATAATTACGTCTGCATTTTTCACTTGTTGAAAAAAGCTACGAACACTTTTTGGCAACAGGGTTTTTAACCCAACGGCATTCAATAAATAAAAGAAATGGAACACAAAGACATTGGCAATAAGGCAAAGTTTATTAAGCAATATTTGAAACTTTCCCTCTCCACGAAAAAAATAACTCAGTTTAGGGGAAGGATAGAAAGAGACGTCGCCAACTTTAGTGGTCTCATCAAGCTGCTTTGAAAACTCTCTGAATTCATTACATCCCGAATCCAGAACCACATCCGCAGGCCACTGTTTTATCAGCTGAAGTATCGCGACCTGCATCATCGCATCACCTCGATTATAATCCGACCAATAGTCGATTATCAGCGCCTTACTGCTCATTACACACCCTCATATATAGCTTTTCGTGCTCTGCGACACAGCGCTCCAGCTTGTATTTTTCCAAATCAACCGTAGCGGCCATCTTTTGACTGACCGAAATATTTGTTAAAACGCTTACTATCTGCTTAGCGAGCTCTTTAACATTTCCTTCTTCAAACAATAATTCAGCGGGTAGCAATTCAACATTCCCAAAGCTCTTCGAAGCCAAGGGTACTACTCCACACGCCACCCCTTCCATTAGCACTGTCGGAAGAGATTCATAACCTAAACTCGGCACAACCAGCACCTTTGCCTTCCCATAAAGGGAAGGCAAATCTTCTTCGGGAACGTGATTTAAAATTCGCCCACCAATGTTTTGAATAGCCTCAGCATATTGATTGCCAACATTTGGCTCACTAACCCAGCCTTGACCAAAAACCCAAGTGCTTTCGATGGGAGAAGGAAGTTCTTTATTTGCGATTTTAATCGCTTCTAATAGCACATCGATTCCCTTTTTGGGCACGGGCCTGCCTACAAATAGAACATCTGTATCCCTGACTACACTCAACTCTGGTGGTGCATAGAAGCACATGTCAATCCCATTTTGAATTACTTCGATTTTTTCGGGCCTTACCCGATAGTCATCCACTAACTCCTTCACTTGAAAATCGCTAACAGAAATAACCCTGTCCGCCATTGCATATATTTTTCTTTCGAGCATAAATTGTAAGTATGCATTAATATAGATAACCAAACTCTTTAAGCCTCTTACCCGATGATTAGCTTTAAATTCTGGCCAATGAGTTCCATGCGCCGTAACAACTAGCGCCGTATTTTTGAATGAATAGAATATAGGAACTAGCGCAGGAGTATGCACATGCAGAATATCTGGCTTTTCATAGCTTCGGCTTATTTTAAGAGATATTATCAAGCATCGTATTAAATATTTGGGTAATGCCGCGAGATAGTTCGTATCGACTCGCTCACGCACATTATGAGAGAAAAAATCCCGATTTTTACTCGTTGATAGATACTTGGTTTCAAAATTTTTACTTATTCCCTTTAGCAAATAGTACGGATTTTTGACCATGCCACCGACTAAAGCAGCGCCTTTCTTAAAATCTAGATCCCAAGCAATAAACAGGAGTTTCTTTGGCGGCATACCTACCTCTATTACCAATACGACGTTATCTAATTCAGATGTAGTATTCAGGGTCGCACTCTAGCGTGCGACCCTGGCATATACTGTTGGCCACAGGCCAATTACGGAACTGAAAAGCAGCCCACTATAGCTAGTTTTCAATGAGCGCGGCGCGCCTGAAAAGGAGTCGAATCTAGACCTTTTCTAATACGCGCTGGAGTTTACGAAACCTTTGAGAAATGTGAGGAATATAATCTTAATATCCAATAGTACCGACCAGTCGCGAATATATTTGAGATCGAACTCTACTCGTTTTTCCATTTTTTCAAGCGTATCCGTTTCTCCACGCCACCCATTTACCTGAGCCAACCCCGTAATCCCCGGCTTGACAAGATGTCGCTGCATATATCCACTAATTTGATCGCGATAGAGCTCATTGTGCGCCACGGCATGGGGCCTTGGGCCAACAATACTCATTTGACCTTGCAACACATTAATAAACTGGGGCAGTTCGTCGAGAGAGGTTTTTCTCAAGAAGGCACCGACCTTTGTAACACGCTTATCATTTTTTGTAGCTTGCACGACTATATCGCCGTTATCGCAAGTTGTCATACTGCGGAATTTCCACACTTCAATTTCCTCGCCATTTACCCCATAGCGGCGCTGCCTAAAAAGCACCGGGCCTCGCGACGTCAATTTGACCGCCGCCGCAATACACAGCATTGGAATCGCAACGATACAAAGAATGATAGAGCTAAGGATTACATCCTCTGCGCGCTTTGCCATAGCGTCGATGGAGTCGAAGGGGGTGTCGTACACACTCACTACCGGCAAACCGCCAATTTCGCGACTGCGGGCATTGAGCATTTTGAAGGTAAAGATGTCTGGCACGATATGCACACAGCAGGAGCTGTTGGCGAGTTCTTCCACCAGGCTTTTGATGGTTTCTTCTTCGCGCATGGGCAGGGCAATGTAGATGTCGTCAAAGGTGCCGTCGCGGGCTTCTTTTTTAAGCAATTCGACATCACCCAGCACTTGAAGCTGGTCTGCTTGCTTATTAATGCCCTGCAATGGCCGATCACCAATGGTGACCCGGTTATCGTAGAAACCGGCGATTTCCATACCCATCCAGGGGCTACCCAATATGCTGCGCGCCAGGCTCAGGCCAGGTTCTTTGGCGCCAACAATAGCGATTTTGCGAGTATTGACCCCCGCACGACGAAACTCCCGCATAATAATGCGGGCAGACACACGGTAAAAACTGATGGTAACCGGCACCGCGATGGCCCAGGCGACCATAACACCGCCACCGTAGCTGGTGTTGAGATCAAACAGGAAAACAACAGTGAGCAGGGCGCCCACTACGATCAGCCAGGTAGTAAATACCGTGCGTACTTCCTGAAACAGTGATTGACCCCGCCAGGAAAGATAGAGCCCGTTTTTGTGGGCAAAGACATGGAAGCAGATTGAGCCGAGAAAGGCGGCCAGCTGGTAAGAGATGTTCCAGGCCAGCCCAGACAGCTCAACAAAAGCCGCCAGTATGCCCCAAGTCACCAGCACGTCGGTCAACTGGTGCATTGCAACCAACATCGAATGATGCTGACGAATGAAGCCACCGTGTGGGGCGGCTTCAGACAGTCTTGCGTGTTCGGTACTCACAGCAGGTCCCTCGCTTACAACGGGCTGTTTACTCTACGATTCGGGAAGTGGGCAGTCCTTTGACACCCCCCCAATCCTGTTTCGACATTCATTATGGGGGGATCTATAAATGTAGCACTGGTTTTGTACTTTGCACTGAAAACCAGCATACCCCACAATCAAGCCGGTAATTTTGCGCCATATCTGTGCGAATTCCAAGAACTTCGCACGGTAATTTGGCAGCAGTTAAGGCCTCCCGCCCCAGATCACTACATCAGTGCATAGAACATTAGCAGTTTACGGGCCAACTCGACTCGTAGATTGCTTTGTTTACATTCGGTCCGCAGGCAGTCTTGCAGAGGAGTGCTACAGTCGTGTGAACGAACCCTGCGTTTTGACCCTGCCACCGGCACCGGGCGCGCATGATAACCCAAGGCGATGTGTTCACTGCCCACTACTCCTCCCCAACCCTCGACTGCTCCGCCGAATGCATTTCGGGCGCAGTGGGCGCACCACACCACTTTGAACCTATTGCAGGCACATCTACCAGCGGCCGCTCAACTTATTTGCGGTAATATTGCTGACATGCAGCGAGGGTGCCCCACCGTTCCGCGCCGCCGCACCGCTCGTTTTTCTGGCGCAAGGTAGTGTATTGCGCATTCCTCCTGTTACGCGACACCGAGTGGCTCACACAGGGCCAAGCGCCCGCGGGTTATGATGACTGGAGATTCGCGCCAAAGGCCCGTATTATTGGCCGCGAGCGGCGGCAGTGAGGGAAATCGACCACCTTTTCATTGCTTTGGCACCCCTGATTTTCGGGCGAGGTGGTTCACGGGCACGATTTGTGCTCCCGCTGTTCTCGACAACTCGGCCACGGCAGACGCTGTGTGGTCAGTCAACTTGGCGCAAGGGTAGTGCTTTTAGATGTCGAACAATTTTTTAAGCCATCGCTTTTTAAGCCACCTTGGCCAAACTGAATGCGAACTGTTCGGAGCAGTGTTTATTAAACGCAGACAAGGAATTACTGCATGAGAGTGTCCCACGTAATATTGCTGTCGGCTCTGGCCCTGGCCCAGACCGCCTGTACCATCGTACCCGGCAGTCATATGTACCGCTTTAACTCCGCCTGGTACGACGACACCCCGGAGGATTACACCCCCGCCGATGTCGATATTGACTATATACCCATCAATGCCACTGTGCTGAGTAATTTGAACGCGGGGCCTCCGCCCTCTGCACAACTGAACGGCGAGCTGAGCCAGCAGATAAAAGAGTACGAATACAAGGTTGGCCCAGGCGACGTGCTGACCATTACCGTGTGGGAACACCCCGAATTGACAATCCCTTCTGGCTCTTTTCGAAGCCCAGCTGAAGGGGGGAATGAGGTGAAGGCCGACGGCACAGTGTTTTACCCTTACGCGGGAGAGTTACCGGTATCGGGCCTGACCACCGCCCAGATCAAGGTGCTGATTCAGAACAAGCTCAGCTCGGTGATTAAAAAGCCACAAATTGATGTGCGCGTGGCGGATTTCAAAAGCCAGAAGGTGTACGTGAGCGGCGCAGTCGGCCAGCCCGGCATTGTGCCCATTACCAAAATCCCCCTAACGCTGATTGATGCTATTGAACAGCAAGGCGGCCTGGCCTCCGACGCCGCGTGGAGCACCGTACAGCTAACCCGCAACAACCTTACCCGCGAGATATCCCTGCGCAAACTTTATGAACAGGGCCGTTGGACGGAAAACCTGTTGTTGCGCGATGGCGACTTGATTCATATTCCGCGCAACGACGCCGAAAAGATTTTTGTTCTGGGTGAAGTCAATCGCCCCCAGGGCTTGCTGATGTCGCGCAACGGCACTAGCTTGGCCGAGGCCTTGGCCACAGCAAACGGTATCAATGAGAGCCGCGCCGACGGTCGGGGTATTTATGTACTGCGCAATACTGGTGTTACGCGGGGCCACAATGGCGAGCTGATATACAGGGCTACAGTGTTCCATCTGAATGCCTCCTCGGCCCTAGGTTTCATGTATGCCGACAAATTTCCGCTGAAACCGAGAGATGTGGTGTACGTGTCCGCAGCACCCATTACGCGCTGGAATAGGTTTCTCAGCCAATTCGTGCCAAGCATTGTCGCCACAGATCGTATAGGCGATATAGAAAACTCTAACTAAAGGCCGATTTAAAATCCTATTTACCAACTGATCGCGCTAATCGCGCCTTGCTGGATTTGCTATGACCCCAAATGCATCACCCGATCCCCAACGCCAAGCCCATCAAAACGACGAGATTGATCTGCTAGCGTTGTTTGTTACGTTATGGGATCGAAAAGTATTTATTGCAGCAGTAACTCTTATTTTTTTTATTTCCGGTATTTTTTATGCTCTTCTCGCGACGCCAGTTTATCGAGCAGATGCAGTCATACAAGTAGAAGAAAAATCTCCCGGCTTGCCCGGCCTTAGCGAGATGTCTGAAATGCTAGGCAGTGAATCTGGCTCGACCACCGAAATAGAGCTCATAAAGAGCAGAAGAGTCTTGGGAACCGCAGTTGACAAACTAAATTTAGACATTGATGTAAAACCAAATTACTTCCCAGTTTTTGGCAAAGTACTTGCCCGACACTTCCCACAATCAATTGCAGGAGGCGCGGGGGGCCGATTAGGACTGAATGGCTATGCATGGGGAGGGGAAAGTCTTCAAGTTGTGGAGTTCACCGTTCCAGAGGAAATGTATGGTGCTCGACATACGATAGTAGCTCAACAACGCAATTCTTACGCTTTGCAGTCACCCGCTGGCGTCACGGTACTGGAAGGCACCGTAGGGTCAATTGAAGAGAAAGACGGCTACTCGCTTTTCGTTCGTAAATTAACAGCTAACTCGGGAACTAAGTTTTCAATAGTTAAAAAACGGCGGTTAAGTGCAATTCTCGGACTTCAGGCGACTCTCGAAGCCACCCAAAAGGGTAAGGATTCTGGAATAATCGCCCTGACCTTGGAAGGCACGAACCCTTCCCACATTGAAAATGTATTGAATGTCATCGCACAAGGCTATTTGCGTCAAAATGTCGAACGCCAGTCAGCGGAGGCATCTAAAAGCCTCGAGTTTTTGCGAGCCCAGCTCCCTATAATAAAGAAAGACCTAGAAGAGGCAGAACGGAGATTCAACGACTACCAAGTAAAGGTTGGCTCTGTGAACATCAGCGCTGAGGCGTCCGCACTCCTTAAGCAAGTGGTCGACGTCGAAGCGGCGATAGCGGAACTTCAGCTGCAGCAGGCCGAGCTGGACCGAAAATACACCCGCGACCACCCCGCCTATCAGGCCTGGCGCGAGCAAATGGCAGAACAGCGTACCCGCAAGGCAGAGATGAATGAGAAGATCAAAAATCTGCCGGAAACCCAACAGGAACTGCTGGGGCTGAAACGCGACCTGGAAGTTGGCACCGAGATTTACACCCAGATGCTGAACAATATTCAGGAGCTGGATATTGTTCGCGCCGGGACTGTGGGGAATGTGCGCATTGTTGACGACGCGGCGGTGAATGTCGAAGAGCCGGTGAAACCGAAAAAAGCCCTGATTGTGGTAATTGCCACACTGCTTGGCGGCTTTTTAGCCGTAGCGGCGGTGCTGGTGCGTGCCGCACTGAATCGCGGAGTGGAAAACCCCGACGATATCGAAGCCATTGGCATGCCGGTGTATGCCAGCATTCCGCTGTCGGATGAACAGCGCAAACTCGACGGCGTTAAAAGCCGCAATTCCTCGCTGCTGCGCAAGCGCAAGAGCCAGCATCCACAAGCCCTGCTGGCCCAGCGCAACCCGACCGATATCGCGGTAGAAAGTTTGCGCAGCCTACGCACCAGCCTGCACTTTGCCATGCTGGAGTCCAGCAACAATATTATGATGATCTCCGGTCCCAGCCCCAACGTGGGTAAGTCCTTTGTGTCGGGCAACCTGGCGGCGGTTGTCGCCCAGGCCGGACAGAAAGTGCTGCTGATCGATATGGACTTGCGCAAAGGCTATATGCACAAGATGTTTGATCTGGGCCCGGAAAATGGCGTGAGCGATGTGCTGGCCAAGCGCCTGCCAGTGCAGGAGGCCATAAAACAAACCCGTGTCGGTGAGTTGTTCTTTATGCCCCGTGGGGTTGTGCCGCCGAATCCTTCAGAGCTGCTGATGAGCAAGGGTCTGACGGAGTTGCTGGATGAAGTGAAAGACCAGTTCGATTTGATTATCGTCGATACGCCGCCGATTATGGCGGTAACCGATGCCGCGATCGTCGGTCGCCAGTGCGGCGTTACCATGATTGTAGCGCGCTTCGGCCTGAATCCGGTGAAAGAGCTGGAAGCCACCAAACACCGTTTCGAGCAGAATGGCATTCAGGTGAAGGGCGTGGTGTTGAACGCGGTAACCCGAAGCGCATCGGGATATGGGTACGGCTACGGTTACGGGTATTACAATTACCATTACGAGTATAAGTCTGACAAGGCATAGGGCGGTTCGCTTGCAGGGCAAGCTCCTACAGGGGCACCCTGAAACTGTGGGAGCGAGGCCTCCTCGCGAATTGGGCTGGTCTAGCCCGAGGGGTTCGCTTGCGGGGCAAGCTCCTACAGGAGAACCCCGACTATGTGGGAGCGAGGCTTCCTCGCGAATTGGGATGGCCTAGCCCGCAGGGTTCGCTTGCAGGGCAAGCTCCTACAGGGGCACCCTGAAACTGTGGGAGCGAGGCTTCCTCGCGAATTGGGCTGGTCTAGCCCGAGGGGTTCGCTTGCAGGGCAAGCTCCTACAGGAGCACCCTGACTATGTGGGAGTGAGGCTTCCTCGCGAATTGGGATGGTCTAGCCCGCAGGGCTCGCTTGCGGGGCAAGCTCCTACAGGAGCACCCTGACTTTGTGGGAGCGAGGCTTCCTCGCGAATTGGGCTGATCTAGCCCGCAGGGTTTGCTTGCGGGGCAAGCTCCTACAGGAGAACCCTGAAACTGTGGGAGCGAGGCTTCCTCGCGAATTGGGCTGGTCTAGCCCGCAGGGTTCGCTTGCAGGGCAAGCTCCTACAGGAGCACCCTGAAAATGTGGGAGCGAGGCTTCCTCGCGAATTGGGCTGGCCTAGCCCGCGGGGTTCGCTTGCAGGGCAAGCTCCTACAGGAGAACCCTGACTATGTGGGAGCGAGGCTTCCTCGCGAAAAGGGGCCACGCCAAACACTCTATTTGATGGGAAAGATTTTATGAAAAGAATCGTCTACCCTGGCACCTTCGATCCAATTACCCTTGGTCATATCGACCTGGTGGAGCGCGCCAGCAAGTTGTTCGATACCGTCGTCCTCGCCGTGGCCAATTCGGAAAAAAAACAGCCGATGTTCAAGCTCGACGAGCGCATGGAGCTGTGTCGCGAGGCGCTGAATCACCTCCCCAACATTGAAGTGTGCAGCTTCACCGGGTTGACCGTAGAGCTGGCCCGCGCCCAGAAGTGCGAGATTATTCTGCGCGGCGTTCGCACCGTTGCCGATTATGAATACGAATTACAGCTGGCGAATATGAATCGTGCACTGGCACCCGGCCTGGAAACGGTTTTTCTCACTCCCGGCGAGTCCCTGTCTTATGTGTCCTCCTCATTGCTGCGGGAAATCGCCAGCATGGGCGGAGATGTGTCACGCTTCGTTCCCACCAATGTGATGCAAGCACTGAACAAGCGCTTTGCACCAAAGCCGAAAGTATAAGACCCGGGCATCCAAACACTATGACAGAAGCCGAATTTAACGATCAGCTCGACGCCCTTTACGACACCATCGAAGACGCCGTCGATGAACTCGACGCCGATGTAGACTGCGAGATCAGCGGGTCTGTGCTGACGCTGCGCTGCCCCGACGGCAGTGCGATTATCTTCAGCAGGCAGTCTGCCACCCGCGAGCTGTGGCTTGCCGCCCGCTCAGGGGGATTTCATTTTGTCTGGCAGGACGGCGAGTGGTACAGCCGCAAGGAGACCTGCTCGTTGACCACCAAGCTCGATGCTGTATGCCAGGAACAAATTGGCGAGACATTGCCGCTATAAGCCCACGCCAGCATGGGAACACCTTGCCAAAGGTATTTGTGAAACCGCCCACGCGATGCCCCAATAATGTTTTTAAATCTTCACAGAAGGCAGGTATAGTTTTCAGTGGGCTCAGGATGAGCCTTGGCATGGAAGGCATTCTCAGGATGAGAGTCAGCAAGGGATTGAAGGCGTTGCCAGGAGGCAACTGCCTTCCTGCTACCTGATTTCACAAAGTGGGGTCTGTCCCCGGGGACAGACCCCATCTGCCAGCCTTGCACTTCCCCCGCGTTTTCGCTACCGTTTCGCTCATTTTCCGGCTGCTTGTCCCGCAGCCGCAGCCCCCTCAGTTTCAGGAGTTAGCATGGCGCAGTTCGTCTTTACTATGAATCGCGTAAGCAAGGTGGTGCCACCCAAGCGCGAGATTCTCGGTGATATTTCCCTGTCGTTTTTCCCCGGCGCCAAAATCGGTGTACTCGGCCTCAATGGCTCGGGTAAATCGACTCTGCTGCGGATTATGGCCGGGGTGGATACTGAATTTAACGGCGAGGCCCGCCCCCAGCCGGGACTCAAAATCGGTTATCTGGAGCAGGAACCGGAGCTGGACCCAAGCAAGGATGTGCGCGGCAATGTCGAAGATGGTGTCGCCGAGGCGAAAAATGCTCTGGTAGAGCTCGACAAGGTCTACGCCGCCTACGCCGAACCCGATGCCGACTTCGATGCGCTGGCCAAGCGCCAGGCGGAGCTGGAAGATATTATTCAGGCGTCCGACGCCCACAACCTCGACCATAAGCTGGAAGTCGCTGCCGACGCCCTGCGCCTGCCGCCATGGGATGCGGATGTCTCCACGATTTCCGGGGGTGAACGCCGCCGGGTCGCCCTGTGTCGCTTGCTGCTGTCGAACCCCGATATGCTGCTGCTCGACGAGCCGACCAACCACCTGGATGCGGAATCGGTCGGCTGGCTGGAGCGTTTCTTGTGTGACTTCCCCGGCACTGTGGTGGCCATTACCCACGACCGTTACTTTCTGGACAACGCCGCTAACTGGATTCTGGAGCTGGATCGGGGCCGCGGCATTCCCTACGAAGGCAACTACTCCGACTGGCTGGAAGCCAAGGAAGCCCGCCTGCAGCAGGAAGCCAAATCCGAGGCTTCGCGCAAAAAGGCCATCGCCTCGGAACTGGAGTGGGTGCGCAGCAACGCCAAGGGGCGGCAGAGCAAGAGCAAGGCGCGACTGGCGCGCTTTGAGGAAATGCAATCCCAGGAGTTCCAGAGCCGCAGCGAGACCAACGAGATTTATATTCCACCCGGCCCCCGCCTCGGTGACAAGGTGATTGAGGTCAATAACATCAGCAAGAGCTACGGCGACCGGCTGTTGATTAACGACCTGAGTTTCAGTGTTCCCAAGGGCGCGATTGTGGGTATTGTCGGCGGCAACGGCGCGGGTAAATCGACACTGTTCCGTATGCTTACCGGCAAGGAACAGCCCGATAGCGGCAGCATCGAAATGGGCGACACGGTGAAGCTGGTGTCTGTCGATCAGATGCGCGACGCGCTGGACGACAAGCAAACGGTGTGGGAAGCCGTATCCGATGGCCGCGACATACTGCAAATTGGCGGCTATGAAATCCCCTCACGGGCCTATCTGGGGCGCTTCAACTTCAAGGGCAGCGACCAGCAGAAGCGGGTTGGCGAACTCTCCGGTGGTGAGCGTGGTCGCTTGCAACTGGCTTGCACCCTGAAAGAGGGCGGCAACGTGCTGCTGCTCGATGAACCTTCCAACGACCTCGACGTGGAAACCTTGCGGGCGCTGGAAGATGCACTGCTGGACTTCCCCGGCTGCGCGATGGTGATCTCCCACGATCGCTGGTTCCTTGACCGTATCGCCACCCATATCATGGCCTACGAAGGCGACAGCGACGTGGTGTTCTTTGAAGGGAACTACACCGAGTATCACGAAGACTTCGTTCAGCGCAAAGGCAACAACGCCGCGCCCAAGCGAATGAAATACCGAAAACTGAAATAACCCACATAGGGGTCTGTCCCCGGGGACAGACCCCTATGTGGTGCGAGCAAGGACGCTCCCCATGCCAAGACAAGCACGAATTGTACAGGCGGGTATGCCGCATCATGTGGTTCAACGCGGCAATAACCGACAACCCTGCTTCTTCTCCGAAGCGAATTATCGCATCTACCTGGATTGGCTGAAGGAAAACGCCGCAAGCACCGGCTGCGCTATTCACGCCTATGTATTGATGACCAACCACGTCCACCTGCTGGTCACTCCCGAGGAGTCTTTCTCATTGGCCGCGCTGATGAAGCAGCAAAGCCAACGCTATGCGCAATATATTAATCGGCACTACGACCGCAGCGGCAGTCTTTGGGAAGGACGCTTTCGCTCCCGAATCACCGAAGGCGATCGTTATGTACTCGCCTGCTATCGCTACATAGAACTCAATCCGGTGCGGGCGGGAATGGTGGAGCACCCTGGCGACTATCCCTGGAGCAGCTACCGCGCCAATGGTGAAGGGGAGAGCGGCGGGTTGGTTGTTGCCCACCCAACCTACGAGGCTATGGCTGGTTCCAAAGCCCAACGACTGCGGCAATACCGCAGCCTGTTCGAGCAGCCCCTGGACGAGCGCACCGTACGCCGCCTGCAAACCTGATCGGGGTCTGTCCCTGGGGTCTGTCCCCGGGGACAGACCCCTATGGTAGTAGTGCTATTGGACGGTGATTTTGCGCGGGGCCGCGGCGGCGATTTTGGGGATGTGCAGGCCCAGCACGCCGTTTTCGACCTTGGCGGCGATATGTTCGATATCGACGCTGTCGGGCAGCGAAAATCGGCGAGAGAAGTCGCCCTGCCAGCGCTCACTGATCGCCACTTTCTTGTCGCCGTGGTCGATTTTGCGTTCGCCTTTGATGCTCAGCACTTTGTTTTCGATGCTGATATCAATGGTGTCGCTGGCCACGCCCGGCACGTCCATGGTGAGCAAATAGGCGTCGTCGGTTTCGCTTATATCAACGGCGGGCAGCCAGGTGTTTTGCGCGCTGCGACGGGGTTCGCCCCGACCGTCGAACAGGCGGTTCACGTCCCGTGTCAGATCGTCAAACAATGCAAAAGGCAGATAGCTGTTCATCGTAAATACCTCCTGAAATGCCTGTATACCAGTTTGGCAGCACGTGCTGTCATTCTTAACATGGGGATTGGCGGATTTTTTTCAAGAGTATTACGCCCCCGCAGGGCTCTGCTACACTGCACCCTCAACATCGACAACAACAATTGTTATCCCTCGTATTTGACACTGATAAGGATAGTAAAATGAGTATTCAAACCGGCGACAAAATTCCTGATGTAACCCTGAAGGTGATGGGCGAGAAAGGCCCTGTAGACATCACCACCGGCGATATTTTTAACGGTAAAAAGGTGGTGATGTTTGCGGTGCCCGGCGCATTTACCCCCGGGTGCTCCATGGCCCACCTGCCCGGTTACGTGGTTAACGCCGACAAGATCAAAGAGAAGGGTGTCGACACCATTGTGTGCATGGCGGTGAATGACGCCTTTGTAATGGATGCCTGGGGCAAGGCACAAAACGCTGAGGAGCTGCTGATGCTGGCCGACGGCAACGGCGAGTTGACTGCTGCAATGGGTCTGGAAATGGATGGCAGCGGCTTTGGCTTGGGCCAGCGCAGCAAGCGTTTCGCCCTGATTGCCGAAGACGGCGTGGTGTCCTTCCTGGCGGTTGAGCCTGCCGGTGGCATTGATGTGAGCGCAGCGGAAAAAATCCTGGAGCAGCTGTAATCCCCGGCCCGTTAAGCTGACATTATGGCAACACCACCGCGCACTCACCGTGTGCTGGTCTTCGACAGCGGCGTCGGCTCACTGAGCATCGGCGCCGAAATTCATCGCCTGCTGCCTGAGCTGGATCTGTTGTATGTGATGGATCGCGGGGGCTTTCCCTATGGGCTGTGGCAGGAAGCACCACTGGTAGAGCACATCTGCAAGCGGGTAGAGGAAGTGCTCCAACGCGAGTACGCGACCATGCTGGTCATGGCCTGCAACAGTGCCAGCACGGCGGTGTTGCCCGCTCTGCGAGAGCGACTGTCGATCCCCGTGGTCGGTGTGGTGCCTGCGATCAAGCCCGCCGCCGCGCTGAGTCGCAGCAAGGTGATCGGCCTGCTCGCCACCCCCGGCACCGTTTCCCGTCCGTACACGGCTCAATTGATTGCCGACTTCGCCGCCGACTGCGAGGTTATTGCTGTCGGCAATGGCGAGTTGGCACCCGCGGTGGAAGCGCTGTTCTGGCAGGGGGCATCACCCAAAGATTGTGTGGCCACCATCGCCGACCGATTTCGCGCCCATCCCCGCTATCACGACATGGACACCCTGGTGCTGGCTTGCACCCATTTTCCCCTGGTGCAAAAGGAGTTGGCGACGTTTATTCGCCACTGCCAGTGGGTCGATTCCGGCCAGGCCATTGCCCGGCGTGTCGCCAGTCTGTTGGGGACAGCCCCCAAAGGGGACGGGCTGCAGGAGGTGGTGATTCTGGGCAGTGAGAAGGCGTCGGACTATTTATTGGCGGGTCTGGAGCAACGGGGGTTGCGGCTGAAGCGCTAGCGCTGATTAAAGCGATGGGCTTCCGCTGTAAAGCGACTGACCAACTCACTCATTTCCACCATAGCCTTGTTGTAGCGCTCAATACGCTGTCGGCGACGGCGCTCGTTGTCGTGGCCGGTGCCTCGAGCGGTGGTTTCCATGGCATCCAGGCAGGTGAAATAACGCCCCTGCTCGTCGAGATAACGCTCAACCTTGTCGCGCAGATCGCGCATTTCCCGGTAGTTGGCGCTGGCTCCGTCCACCTTGACGCTGGGTGCCCGCGCGGGAAAGCACGACGCTTCACTGAGTGATGCGCAGAGGCAGGCGGCGACCAGTAAAAGGAGTGGCGCTTGTTTCATTACGTTTCCGCAGCAATACCAGGACGGGGCCAAGTATAACGCAGCATAGATAGAATGTTGGCTTTGTGGCGTTTTGAACGGTTTTCACCAGAGGTTTTCTGAACTGATTCACAGTGCGGCGGCGCAGACCGCGCCGCCAGCGGAGTATTACAACGCCCGCGGGTCAAAGCCGCCGGCGTAGAACTGGGCAAACCACTTGCGGAATTTCGCAATCGGGCCGTCGCCGTCGCACAACACCGGCAGTGGCCGATAGATTTTGTGCTCCCAAATCGGCCGGTCTTCCTCAAGCTGGCCAACGATATTGGCGATGATCGCCGCATTCACACCGCCTTTTACCACTTCGCCGTTGACCTTGGGCTGGGTAAAGGCGAAGCGCACATGCACGGTTTCCTCGTTGATGGGTGTGGTCAGCCCCATCAAAAAGGTGTCGGCGATGCCTTCAAACTTGGTAAACCCCTGACCCGGGCCGGCAGAGCCGGTGCGAATAGCCCCTTTTACCTCACCCCGAGGAGTGGGCATATTGGCCAGCTGCAGACCGCGCACCATCGGCCCGTCGTAGGTGGTTTCCCACTCGGGGAAAGAGGCGGTGCCGTGCACATATTTGAAGTGGGCCGGGTCGGCGGCGTTTTCCGCCATTTCCTGGGAGTGGGTGTTGATCGTCCACTCATAGCGTTCCAGCGGTGACCAGCCGTCACCATTGGCCTCTTCGTGCTCAACCACCTCCCACTTGGGGGAGTCACCCTCGGGGTGATACCAGGCCCAGATGACCTGGTTGGTTTCCCGAATGGGGAAGGATTTGAGGCACTTCTTGCCCTTGATTTTTGGGGGCATGTTTTTGGCGTAGGGGACTTCTGCACACTCACCCTCCGGGTTGAACTTCCAGGAGTGAAAAGGGCAGACAATATTATTGCCTTCGATACGGCCGCCACCGGTGCCGGAACGCTCGTGAATGCCGTGACCGAGGTGGGCACCCAGGTGGGGGCAATAGGCTTCCATCAATACGGCGCGACCATTCTCGGTACGGAACAACACCAGCTCCTGCCCGAAGTAGTGCACCGCCCGTGACTCTCCGGCCTGCAATTCATCGCTGTAAGACACCGCAAACCAGCCGAAGGGCATCGGCATGGGGTAGCGTTTCTGGGAACTGGTGGCGATGGTGTTGGCAGATGTCATGGCTGTGTCCTCAGGGCGAGCGCAAATGGGCTCGTCAATATAGCGTAGTTATAGGTCTACTCTAGCGCCTGAGGATTTGTCGGCAATAACAAAAAAAGACAGCCTACTGGCAAAATCTGTCAGCAGGCTGAGTCAGCGGGGCTTACTGGGTCCACTTCCTGAACTTATCCATGAGCACGTCGGCCCCCATGCGAATCAGCGATTCATCCGCCGAACCGGGTGCGGCGCCGGTAAAGATAATGGCCTCCTGCACCGCGATCTCCTTGCCCACTTCGGCCATGGTTTGCTGATTCACTTCTTCTCCACTCTCGGTTTCTACCCGCCCCTGAGCGGCGGCGCGGATTTGCGCTGCTTTTTCGGAGTTAGGGTCGATACCGGAACGCTGCATAATTTCGATTGCCGCGAGGCGCTCCGCCGCTTCGCGCTGGGTGATGGGCTGACCGTGGCCGTCGAACACACCGTCATTGGGTTTGTCGGCGATTTCCGCCGACTGGCCCATGCTGATGCGAATCATCGCCGCCTCCTGGGACTCCGGCGCGGCCCCGGCTTTCTTTACCGCCGCTTCGACACTGATGGCATCGGCGATTTGTCTGGCAGTGACCGTTTGCCCGTGGCGGTTGTAGACCTGCCAGTCGGCCTCGGCCGAGGCCTGTACTTCGCCGTGGACCTCAGTCCGGTGTTTCTTGCTCTGCCCGGGGGCCGTGTCCTTGTTGGCGTGGGCTGCTGCCCCGGCCAATAGCACCGCACCCGCACACAGTGCGATAAAAATCTGTTTCATGGTTTGTCCCCCTGTTCATTCATTATTGTGGCCGCGACCGCCCACACGCCCTCGGCATGCGATGCCCGCCGTCTCCAGCTGTGCTACTATCGGCGGCATGTCAGCACAAAGTCAACTTTTGCAAGACCGCTTCGGTCGCCGCGTCGATTACCTGCGTTTGTCGGTAACCGATCGCTGTGATTTTCGCTGCGTGTATTGCATGGCAGAGGAAATGACCTTTCTGCCCCGGCGCGATGTACTGACCCTGGAACAACTCTACGATGTCGCCGCGGCCTTTGTCGCACTGGGCACCCGCAAAATCCGCCTGACCGGTGGCGAGCCGCTGGTGCGCAATAATGTGCTCACCCTGGTACGCCGTCTCGGCGAACTGGACGGCCTCGAGCAGCTCAACCTCACCACCAATGGCGCCCAGTTGCGTAAATACGCCCAGCCCTTGCGGGACGCTGGCCTGAGCGGCATTAATATCAGCCTCGACAGCCTGCGCGCCGATCGTTTTCGGGAGTTGACCCGCACCGGTGAGCTGCACAAGGTCATCGACGGTATCGACGCCGCCCGCGAGGCCGGGTTTCAGCGAATCAAGATCAACGCCGTTATGATGACCGGCCGCAACGACGACGAAATTCTCGATCTGGTGGAATTCGCCCGAAACCGCCAGATCGATATCAGTTTTATCGAAGAAATGCCGCTGGGCCAGATCAGCGAACACGACCGCGCCCTGAGCTTTTGCAGCAGCGACGTGATTCGCCAGCGCATCGACCAGCACTACCCACTGACCGCCAGCGCGGAAACCAGCGGTGGCCCCTCGCGCTATTACCGCATGGCCGACAGCGACAGCCGCATTGGTTTCATCTCGCCCCACAGCCACAATTTCTGCCACCTGTGCAATCGAGTGCGCTTGACGGTAGAGGGCCGCCTGCTCCTGTGTCTGGGCAATGAACACTCAGTGGATCTGCGCGCGGTACTGCGGGAGCACCCCGGGGATACCCAACGGCTGCAGGATGCCGTTGTCAGCGCGATGGACATTAAACCCGAGCGCCATCACTTCGATCTCGATGACAGCCCCCAGATCGTACGCTTTATGAATACCACTGGCGGCTGAGGCTGGTCGATGACCGCAGCCGAGCTTATTCGCCACCTCGCCCTGGAACCCCACAGCGAAGGTGGTTTTTTCCGCCGCAGCTTTTGCTCTGAATACACTCTGCCCCGGTCCGATGGCGACTCCCAGGCGCTGATGAGCAGCATATTTTATTTACTTTCCACTTCCAGTCCTTGCGGCTATTTGCACCGAAACCGCGCCGATATTCTGCATTTCTGGCAGGGAGGGCGCAGTCTGCGCTACCATCTGCTACACCCCGACGGGCACTATGAGTGTGTGGTCATGGGGCCAGAACTCGCGGCCGGACAACAGTTGCAACTGTTGGTAAAGGGGGGCTGTTGGAAGGCTTCCGAATTGTGTGACGATGGCGCCGCCGATTACGGCCTGATTTCCGAGGCGGTGTGTCCCGGCTTTGACTACCGCGACCACCAATTTGCCGGTGCCGAGGACATCCGCCCGCTGGTCTCCGCTGCCGAGTGGGCACGGCTCGCGCCGTTGATCCGACCGACACCGGCTTTCGCTGAATAATGGCATTCGCTAAATAATAAGGAACACCATGAATTCCCCACGCCACGCTATTAATGGGCTGATCGCCAACCTCGCGGAACAGGGCTATATCGCCAGCGACCAGATCGCCACCACACTGCACCTGGCCCGTGAGCTGGAGCGTCCGATCCTGATCGAAGGCCCGCCAGGGGTGGGCAAAACCGAATTGGCAAATGCCGCCTCGGCAATGTTGAAGCTGCCGCTGTTTCGTTTGCAGTGCTACGAAGGGCTGGACGAGAGCAAGGCACTGTACGACTGGAAATACAGCAAGCAACTGCTCTATGTACAGGTATTGAAGGAGCAGTTGGGGGATATTCTCGGCGGCGCAGAAAGCCTCGCCAGTGCGGTGGAGCGTCTGCATAACTTCGATGATATTTTCTACTCGGAGCGCTTTCTCGAACCGAGACCACTCCTCAAAGCCCTGCAAAGCGATGCCGGGGCGGTATTATTGATCGACGAAATCGACAAGGCCGACTACGAATTCGAATCGTTGCTGCTGGAAATTCTTGCCGACTTCAAGGTCACTCTGCCGGAAATCGGCACCCTGGGTGCCCGGCACAAGCCGCTGGTAATACTGACCAGCAATAACACCCGCGACCTCAGCGACGCCCTCAAGCGCCGCTGCCTTCACCTGTATATTCCCTTCCCGGAAGCTGCGCTGGAAAGCCGCATTGTACAAAGCCGGGTGCCCGAGGTGCCCGACCAACTGCGCGAGCAGCTGGTCGCCTTCGTACACGGGGTAAGGGAACTGGATCTGAAGAAGCAGCCTGCCATCAGCGAGACCATCGACTGGGCGCGCAGCTTGTTATTGCTGCACGCCAACACCCTCGACCGACAACTGGTGGAAGACAGCCTCAATGTACTACTGAAATACGAGGAAGATATCGGCATTGTCGCCCCGGAATTAACCGCTTTGCTCAAAAGCGCCACCAGGGCCTGAACGTGGAAGCCACCCTGCTGCGCTTTATTCGCCATTTGCGCCATCACGGCCTGGAGGTCTCCCCGGCGGAGAGCCTCGACGCCATGCGGGTTGCTGCGAGTCTGGGCTACAGCGACCGCTCACTGCTCCACGCAGGCCTGGCCTGTAGTCTGGCCAAGTCCGAGGAGGAGCGTATTGCCTTCGACCAGTGCTTCAACCGGTTTTTTACCCTGGGGGAGCGCAGTGAGATTGTTGATGAGACCGTGGCGTCAGAGGAGGGCGATAGCCCGTCATCTTCCCCGGACGATACGGACATACCGCCTATGCCCGGCGACAGTGCCGAAGGCGAGGGCAGTGGTGGCGGGGGCGGCAGTGGCCTGAGTATGGACGCCCTCCGCGCCGAGGTGATGCAGGCCGCGAATGAGGTCGGCCTGGAAAAGATGGAATACCCCACCCAACGGGGAGTCTATCGCCGGCGAATCCTCGACGCCCTCGGCGATGGTGAACAACGCCAGGCCATTGCCGGCCTGGCCGATGGCAGCCCCGACGACCAGCAGCAGGCCCAATGGCTGAGTCGCCTGCGCGAAGCCCGTATCGAAGCCGTCACCGAGGTGATCGACCGGCAACTGCTGCTCAACAACAACGCCAAGGGCCGCAGCTATCAGGAAGAACTGATGCGCGACAGCAGCATTGCCGCCATGGACAGCTACTATCGCAAGCGCCTGCCCCCTCTGATCCGCAAGCTGGCGAAAAAGCTGGCGTCCCGGCACCGCCAGCGCCTGCATCGCGCCAAGCGCGGCAAACCCGATCTGGGCAAAACCCTGCGCCGCAACCTCGCCTACGGCGGCGTGCCCTTTCACCGCTATTTTCGCAATACCCGCCGTGAGAAAAGCGAGATTTACCTGCTTTGCGACCTCAGTGGCTCGGTCAGCCAGTGGTCTGAGGTACTGATGCTGTTCGTGCAGGCCCTGGCCGACGTGCTGCCCAACGCCCGCTGCTTTGTGTTTTGCGGTAAAAGCATCGAGGTCAGCGACATCTTCCGTCAGTATCCCGAAGAGGAAGCTCTGGCGATTATCCAGAGGCAGCACGGCATGGGCGGCAGCGACTACGGCCTGGCCCTGACCAGCTTCCGCGACCAGATCGCCGACCGTCTCAATCGCCGCAGCACGGTTATCGTCCTCGGCGATGGCCGAGGCAACGGCGGCAACACCGGCATCGACGCCCTCCGCGACATATACCACCGCGCCCGTCTGGTGCTGTGGTTCAACCCCGAATCCCGCAACCGCTGGAACACCGGTGACTCGGAAATCCGCCGCTACCAAACCGCCTGCCACTACGTGGCGGAATGTGGCTCCCTGCGCAAGCTGGAACGCCTGCTCGACGACCTGCTAAACCTTATCCGCTGAGCGGGGTCTGTCCCTGGGGTCTGTCCCCGGGGACAGACCCCACTTTTTTGTCATCCCATTTCAGCGTTAAAGTCGCTACTATTGACGGCACACACTTCCGGCTCGCTTTTTTCCATGAGTAAACTCAAACACTTTATCAGTCAGTCCTTTATCGGTGGCATTCTGGTTATCGCGCCCATTGTGATTATGCTGTTCGCATTGCGCTGGGCGGTTAATGCGGTGCAAGGCCTGATCGCGCCGCTCACCAGCCCATTAACCAGGCTGACCTCGGCGCCGCCGCTGTTGATCGACGCCGCCGTCGTGGCGATTATTCTGTTTATCTGTTTTATCGTCGGCACAATTGTGGCGACCAGTGCGGGCCGCTACCTGCAGAATTTTATCGACTCCCACCTCGCACGCTTTGCCCCGGGCTATCGGCTCATCAGGGATATCATTCAGCAATTGTTCGGCAAGGACAGCAACTCGCCCTTCACCAAGGGAGAGGTCGCCATTGCCCAGCTTTATGGCGCCACGTCACCAGTGCGGGTCACCGCCATTGTCACCAGCCGCCACGACAATGGCTGGTTTACGGTGTTTGTACCCACCGGCCCCAATCCCACTTCCGGCTTTATCTACCACCTGCCGGAGTCCTGTGTGCAGCTGCGCCCCGACATAAAGCTCGATAGCGCCTTCCGCTCGATTATTTCCTGCGGTGCCGGCTCCGCCGAACTGGGGGTCTGCCGCGATACAGTGCCCGAACCCGGTACGCCAACCCTTAAAGGTTGAACCAGGCCCGAGCACATTTGCCTCAAGGCTGCTCAAAACACTCCTGTTACCGCTAAAAGGCCGCCAATCGCGGCCATCCCTTGCCAAGGTCGCGGGGCTGAGCTAAGTTAGCCATCAATACAAAAATTATCAGGAGTGCATTCCGCGATGAAATTGGTTAGTGCCGTCATCAAACCGTTTAAATTGGACGATGTTCGAGCCGCCTTGTCGGAGATCGGCGTTCAGGGTGTTACGGTCACAGAGGTTAAGGGTTTTGGTCGTCAGAAAGGTCACACCGAGCTGTATCGTGGCGCCGAATACGTGGTGGATTTTCTGCCCAAGGTGAAGCTGGAAATTGCGGTGGCTGAGGAGCTGGTGGAGAAGGTCATCGACTCGGTGAGCAAGGCTGCCCACACTGGCAAAATCGGCGACGGCAAGATCTTTGTCACCACCCTTGAGCAGGTTATTCGTATTCGCACCGGCGAGACCGGCGAAGACGCTATTTAGTGGCAAATTTTCGCGGCAGCTGCAGGGCTGCCGCACCGTCTTTCCGCCGCGTATTGTCGAACCCAGTTCTCATTTTTCCACTAAATTTCTGCCACTATTTATTCCAACCCCATCTAACACCACTCTCTAGCCAACGGCTGCTCTGGCTTAGAATTTTTCGCTATTTCCCCCCTATTCCCGAATAACAAAATAAGCTAATCCTGCGCTTGTCAGGCCGCTATCGCTAGCAGTATAAAGCCACTTGCAAGGCGTGAATCTCACATGCTCGAGGAGGTTTTATGGGATCTCGTATACGCAACAGCGACAACATCAAAAAAGAAAAATACGTTGCTTATCAGCAGCAGACAATGCACGACCGCATGCGCGAGCAATTGTCGAATGACGTAGAGGCCTTTCTGGCCAGGGGCGGTGAGATCAAGCACCTCGAACCCCATATGCGCAGCAGCTTGCTGGATAACGACTCAGATCAGGATTCATACTAGACCGACGAAAACGCCGTCCGGACACCCGGAATCCCACATCTCCCGCGGGGCACATCAGTGCCCCGCTTCGCATTGTTCAACGGCCCCCGGCCAGTTTCTCTATCAAATCCGGCAGCTGCCGCCAGTCGCTGAATACGCCATCAGCCAATGGTGTCGCGGTCTCCGGCCCCTTCACAATACACGCTTGCAGACACCGTATGCCCGCCGCCTTGGCACCCTCGATATCGTCACGGGGGTGATCGCCAATATGCAGCATTTCCTCTGGTGCACAGCCCGCCGCCGCCAGCGCCGCAGCAAAGGCTGCTGGCTCGGGCTTGCTGACACCGATGTCTTCAGCCTTCAGGCAGGCATGGAAATAGCGGCTACAGTCCTGCTGATGAAAATCGGCGTTGCCGTTGGTCAGGCTGACCAGGGTGTAGCGCTGGGACAATTGGGCGAGCACTGTGTCGACATGGGCAAATAATTCCACCTGCTGTCGAGCCTGAATAAACATGGCAAAGGCCTCGTCACTGATCTGCTCGCTGCGCGCCCCGTAACCGTGGGCACGCAGCATTTCGGTGAGGCTGCGCCGCCGCCACTCACTGATGTGATGGCGCAACCTGGGTTCAGCCCGCAGCAGTCCCAGGCGGTGGTCGCGAAGTTCCTGCTTTGACACCCTGGCGACAAATTCCGGCACCCGCTCGCACAGGGCGTCATAAAAACATTGTTCGGCGCGCTGGAGCACCGGCAGGCTGGCCCACAGGGTATCGTCAAGGTCGAAACTGAGGGCGCGCAACATCGTCATGGTTAATCCGCTTTTTTGGCCTTTCGACTCGCACGGGGGTGGGCCACGTCGTATACCTTGGCCAGGTGCTGAAAATCGAGGTGGGTGTATATCTGGGTTGTGGACAGATTAGCATGACCGAGCAATTCCTGAACCCCGCGCAGATCACTACTCGACTCCAGCAGGTGACTGGCAAAGGAGTGGCGCAGCATATGGGGATGAAGGTTTTCCGGAATGCCCTGTTGAATCGCGCGACGTTTGATCCGCTGCTGAATGCTGCGATGGCCGAGACGACTTCCCCGTTGGCTGATAAACAAGGGCGCGCTGTTATCCGCTTCGGCACTTGGCGGCAACCAGGCCTTGCGCCAGGGCAGCCACTCATTGAGGGCCTGCACCGCCTTGCGCCCCACCGGCAGCTGCCGGGTTTTGCCGCCCTTGCCAGTCACGACAACTGTGGCGTCGGCAAGGTCAACATCACAACGATTCAGCCCTGCCAATTCCGCCAGACGCAGACCCGAGGAATAGAACAGCTCCATTACGGCGCGGTCGCGATAATCCAGCGCTTCGTCGCCGTCGAACTCCAGCAACTGCCCGATGCGATCCGCATCCAGGGTTTTCGGCAGGGGTCGGCCCCGCTTCGGCGCTGCCACCGCCGTCGCCGGGTTCTTCGTCGCCCCGTGCTGCTGAATACGGTAGTGGAAAAAACTGCGCACCGACGACAGCAGGCGCTGCAATGTCGCGGGAGAGGCCGAGCGGCTGCGCTGAGTCGCCAGGAAATGGCGAATATGGCCACTGTCGACGGCAGCACTGTGTGACAGATGCTGGCCATCGCAGAAAGCCACAAAGTGCTCCAGGTCGCGACCATAGGCACTCAGGGTATGGGGCGACACTCGGCGCACATTGCGCAGATAGGTCAGGAATTCAGCAATTTCTTCGGCGACGGTCATGGGACGGCTCTGGCTGGCCGAAAACGGCTACAGGCAGCTTAATCAGCGTATAGGCGTGGATCAAGGGCATTGGCCGGGCAAATTTGTCAATCTCGGTAATTCTCTAACGCTGTTGCCGCCTCAATGTGGTAAAAATAGTGAAAACTCTGCCAAGGATCTTTTAATGAGTCGCGCACAAGGCCAAACGGTCACTGAAACACCTCCCTGGTGGCTGACCCTGCCCGAAGACTTTTATGCCCAGGCCGATGGCACTGAACTCGACGGTGAGTATCCATTGAAGGTCTTTGGCACTGCAGCGGCGGATCGTGCCCTGCGTACAGCACTCGCAGGCATGGTTGCCGCCAGCCTGCTACCCAAGTTGCTGCGCGGCAACCACATGGCCGAAGAGCGCCAGCACCTGGATTTTTACGCCCACCTCGCGCAGCAGCGGGATACCGCCAAGGTCTTCGCCAAACCAAAGGCCTGCAGGGTTTCTGCCCGGCAACCGACCTGGCGGGAATACCGGCCCTCGGGCCTGCCCGCCTTTCAGTTGAGCTTTGACAGCCCCTTTGAGCCGCTCAACCCGAATATTGCCGACAGCTACCTCAGCCACAAGCGCAATCGGCGCGCCCATGCCCAGTATTGGACTCACCCGGACGGGCCGCGCCCCACACTGATTTTTGTGCACGGTGTGGTGGAGAGCTGGTACGCCCTCAACAGCCACTATTTTTCCCTGCGCTGGTTCTACGACCGCGGCTACGATATCGCGATGATTACCCTGCCGTTTCATGGCAGCCGCGCGAACCCCTGCTCCATGTTCAGTGGTCAGGGCATGTTCTCCGGCGGCTTTGCTCATTTGAACGAGTCGATACTCCACGCCATCAGCGACCTGCGAGTGCTGGTGGACTACCTGTTCAAACGTGGCGCGCCCCATGTAGGGGTGTCGGGCTTGAGTCTGGGGGGGTATATCAGTTCGCTGCTGGCGGTGGTGGAGCCGCGCCTGGCCTTTTGTATTCCCAACTCACCGCTGGTGGCACCGGTAGACACCATGCGCGGCTGGCAACCCACACGCAGTTTGATGGATAAAATTGAACAACGCAGCGGGCTGAGCCCCCAGGAGCTGCGTCGGGGTATGGCGGTGCACAGCCCCCTCAGTTACCAGCCGGTGCTGGACCCGGAGCGGGTGCTGGTGATTGGTGGTGCGGGCGATCGCTTCACGCCGCCCCGCTATGTCCGGCTGCTCCATGCCCACTGGCCCGAGAGCCACCTGCACTGGTTCCCCGGCAACCATATGATTCATCTGGGTCGCCGGGATTACCTGAAGCTGATGCTGAGCTTTATGGACAGCCACTGCCAGAACACGGCTTACGGCAAGGTCAGCTAGCGATCGGCGGGTCTTCGTCGTACTCGCTGGGATCGTGATTCGCCGGGTCGTAGGCATCCGGCTCGAACTCCTCACGAAACTCGTGATAGTGACGCAGCACCTCGTCGATATCCGCCTTGTACTTGGCGATATGAAAGAGGGCGTCGCCCTCGTACACCAGCGGCAAATAGGTACGGCCTATCACAATGCCCTCGTCCTGGGCGCAAATTTCGGTGTCGCCACTGGTATCACCAATGGGGTCAGACACCACTGCCAGTATCGCGCCCTTTTTAACAAAGGCCCCCAAGGGCACCAGCGCCCGCAACACGCCACTCACCCTGGCTCGCACCCAATAGGACTGGTCGGTAACCATCGGTTGGCGCCGAGGCTTCTTCACCCGTGACGGGGGCAGCATGCCGATCTGGCGCATGACGTTGATAATGCCCGACACTCCAACCCGTATCGCCACCTCGTCAAAGCGCAGCGCCTCACCGGCCTCATAGAGCAATATCGGAATATTCTGGTCGCTGGCCACCTCGCGCAGGGAACCGTCGCGGGTTTTGGCGTGAAGCAGCACCGGCGCACCAAAGGCCTCGGCCATTTCCCGAGTGCGCTCATCCTGCAGGTCGGCGCGAATCTGCGGCAGGTTTCCCCGATGCCGAGCGCCGGTGTGCAGGTCGATGCCGTATTCACACTGGGCAACCACATTGTTGAAAAAGCTGTGGGCGACCCGTCCCGCCAGCGAGCTTTTGGGCGAGCCGGGAAACGAGCGGTTCAGGTCGCGACCGTCGGGTAGGTAGCGGCTGTTGTTGAGAAAGCCGTGCACGTTGACGATGGGAATCGCCACCAGGGTTCCCCGCAATGAACGCAAGGCGCGGTGCTGCAACAGGCGGCGCACAATTTCGACACCGTTAATCTCGTCGCCGTGAATGGCCGCGCTGACAAACAGGGTGGGGCCGTCGCGCTTGCCGCGCACGGCTTTAATGGTCATCGACAGCTCGGTATGGGTGTAGAGTTTGGCCACCGGCAGCTCAATTTGCTGCCGGCTACCGGGGGCGATATCACACCCTGCAATGCTTACGCTGCGCAGCGTAGAACGGGGTTTTCTACGGCGAGACGGACTGTCTTGCTCTGTCACTCAACAAACTCCCTGCGAGGGTCAATTCACTGATTTTACGCCACTTTCGCGGCTATCAGCCCTTGCCGCGGGTTTTATTTTTATTGGGCGCCGCATTTTCTTCAATAAATTTCACAATTTCTCCGGCAACATTTTTGCGGCTGGCATTTTCAATGCCTTCCAGCCCCGGCGAGGAGTTCACTTCCATCACCAGCGGCCCGCGGGAGGAGCGCAAAATATCCACACCGGCAACGTTCAATCCCATAATCTGCGCAGCCTTGACCGCCGTCGCCCGCTCACTGGGGGTCAGCCGGGTCAGCTCAGCCGTGCCGCCACGATGGAGGTTGGAGCGAAACTCACCGCTGGCGGCGTTACGCTGCATTGCCGCCACCACCCGGCGCCCGATCACCAGACAGCGCACGTCGGAGCCACCGGCTTCCTTGATAAATTCCTGCACCAGAAAGTCAGCCTTTAATTCACGAAAGGCGTCGATAACACTTTCTGCCGCCTTGGCGGTTTCCGCCAGCACCACTCCGCGACCCTGGGTGCCCTCCAGCAATTTCACCACCACCGGAGCTCCCCCCACCAGTTTGATCAGCTCCTTGGTGTTGTGCACATCGTGGGCAAAGCTGGTGACCGGCATACCGATATTTTTCCGCGACATCAGCTGCAGGGCCCGCAGTTTGTCGCGGGAGCGCCCCAGCGCCACCGACTCGGTGAGCGAGTAGGTGCCCATCATTTCAAACTGACGAATCACCGCCAGCCCGTAGGGGGTAATAGAGGCACCGATGCGGGGAATCACGGCGTCAAACCCGGAGAGTTTTTCACCTTTGTACCACAACCCCGGCTCATGGGAGCTCAGTTCCATATAGCATTTCAGGGTGTCGAGCACGCGCACCTCGTGGCCGCGTTCTTTACAGGCCTCCACCAGACGTTTAGTGGAGTACAGTCGGCTGTTTCTCGACAGAATTGCGATTTTCATAGTGAGTACTCTTGTTGTATGTGCAGCATGGCGCCCCAGCGCCAGTGCTGTGAAATATGGGCGACGCGTGTCAGGTCGGCGGCTTGCTGACACAGTAGGAGCGGCCGGGGTCAACGATGTAGCGCCCCTTCATGGCCGTGCGGCCGATCAACATGCGGAACAACATGTCGGAGCGGTCCGCCAGGGTGATTTCTGCGCGCACGCTTTCATCGCCCATGGCCAGCTCGGTCTCTATAACATAGCGCATGCTGCGGTGACCGCCAGAATCGGTGACCTGGCGGTAGTCCTTCACCGGTGCCCGACACTCCACCACCAGCTCCTGATCGTGCTGGTGGGGATGGACCTTGAACTCGACCCAGAGTTCGTCGTCGACTTGTATTTTTCGTATATCAAAGGCGTGCAGCGAGGAACTGCGTGCGCCGGTATCGACCTTGGCTTTCACACCGTAGATGCCCAGGGCAGGTAAACTTACCCACTCTCGCCACCCCAGCGTGGTCTGTGTCGCTGCCGTCATAGACACGTCATCTCTGCGTTGGTTTCGTCGAAATGAGCCCACATGGCCGGGCCTTGGCGCTCGGCGCAATGGTCACTCGCGTATACCGCGACATGGAAAAGGGTTGTCGCCGTCTCACTATAGCTCAGATACGTTGAAATACCGGCGCGGCTTAGCAGCGGCGGCTTTCGGCGCGATTATTTGCTATCTGCGCAGAGAAAGAAAGCATTGACGGAGAAATCAGCGTGCGGGGCGTGAATTGAAGACCCCGGAGAGTGGCAAGACAACTCGCCGGGGGGAAACAGTCTTACTTGCGAATCATCGCCTTGAGAGTTTTGTCGGCCTTCTCGCCGTAGGGAGGAATCATGCCGCCAAGCTTCTGCAAATTGATCTTGCTTTGCTTGTAGATGGCTCTGGCATGGCTAAAGGTCTCAAAGCCATCGCGGCCGTGGTAGTTACCCATACCGCTGGGGCCAATGCCTCCAAATGGCAGGTCTTCACAGCTGACATGGAAGATCACGTCGTTGATGGTGACCGCACCACTGAGACTGCGGCTGATAACATACTCCTGTTCAGCACGGTCATTGCCAAAGTAGTAAAGAGCCAGCGGGTGAGGGCGGGCAGCAATATAGTCCAGACAGTCGTCGAGGCGGCGATAGCTTTTCACACACAGCAGCGGGCCAAACAGCTCCTCGCGCATCACCCGCAGCTCATCGTCAGGGTTGACGATCAGTGTCAGTGGCATTTTGTGGGTGCCCTGCTGCTGACTGAAATCCTCATTGGCAGGATTGAATTCACGCACATCGGCACCGTGGTCGCGGGCGTCCTGAATATAGCTTTGCAGCCGCTGATAATGGCGAGCGTTGACCACCGAACTGTAGTCCGGGTTGTCGAGAAGATTGTCGAACAACTTGCCCAGCTGCGTCATGATTTCGTGACAGAAAATATCGAGTTTATCTTCGGGCACAAGCACATAATCCGGCGATAAACAGACCTGCCCGACATTGAGCACCTTGCCCTGCACTATGCGCTCGGCCGCCGCGGTAATATCGTAGTGCTCACTGACGATCACCGGCGATTTACCGCCCAGTTCCAGCGTCACCGGCGTGAGGTTATCCGCCGCCGCGCGGAGAATGTGGTGGGCGATGGCGCCAGCCCCGGTAAAGATCAGGTGGTCGAAGGGTGCCGCGGAAAACGCCGCGCCAACCTCGGGGCCACCATTGATGGCGACACACTCTTCTTCCTTGAAATATTTGCCTATCAGCGAGGCGAGCAGGGCACCGGTTTGCGGAGTCACTTCAGAGCACTTGATCATCGCGTTATTTCCGGCGGCGAACACCCCCGCCAGCGGTGAAAACACCGTGTTGATCGGAAAATTCCAGGTGCCGATAATGCCGACCACACCCTTGGCCTGATATTCGACCCGCGCCTTGCCACCAAGAATATTCATCGGCACCGGCGCCGAGCGACGCTGGGGCTTCATCCATTTTTTCAGATGTTTTTTACTGTGGCGCAGGCACTCAATGGTGGCGTAGATGTCTGACATAAGTGACTGGTGACTGCTGCGGTGGCCAAAGTCCGCCGACAGTGCGGCGACTAGCGCTTCGCGGTGATCAAACACCAGATCTATGGCGCGCTGCAACCGATCGGCGCGCTGCTCGGCGCTGAGGGGGCCGGATGCGCGCAGGGCGCTGCGCTGACGTTGCAGCAGCGACTGGATTTGAGCGTGGGCATCAACGTCTTGTACTGTGTCGTGTAGTTGTGCAGTAGTCATTACAGCTCCTGGTTTATTGGCAGACGCGCTGACGCGTCAGGTTTGGGACAATAGGGAAAGGTATCAATGAAGATCATAAAATCGCTTGGCATCGTCTTGTGCTTGCTGCTGTCTTTCACTGCGGTTGCCGCCACCGTGCCCGACCACGCCCATGTGGTGGTCACGGGTAGCGGCGAGGTGGAGGCCACGCCGGACATCGCCCGCCTGCAATTGCAAATCAACGACACCCGCGACAGCGCCGCGACGGCCAAAAAACAGGTCGATGGCCGGGTTGAAGCGGTGCTGAATGCGGCGCGGCAACAGGGCATTGCCAGCGCCGATATTCGCGCCTCGCAGATTCGAGTATTTCCCGACTACGAGTGGCGCGACGGCAAACGCATTCTCAAGGGACAGCGGGTTGAACGGCAGGTAGACATCACCCTGCGCGATCTGAGTCGCTACGGTGCGCTGGTCGATCAGCTCGTCAAGGCCGGGGTGGATGAACTCGGGCAGGTGCACTTTGATATTGCTCGCCGCGACCGCTTGACCGAAGAGGCGATGCAAAAGGCGATTGCTGATGCCACAAGACAGGCTACGGCGCTGGCTGAGGGTTTTGGCAGTCGTTTGGGGAGCATCTACCGCATCAGCAGCAGCGGCGACACGCCGGTATTCCGTCCTGAACGGGCGATGATGATGGACGCCAAGGTGGCGTCTACGCCGGTGATGCTTGGCAGTGAAACGATTCGCGCTCAGGTCAACGCGGTATTCCTGTTGAAGTGATACCCCGAAGGAAAAATGCCGGGCATAAAAAAAGCACCCTGAATGTGGGTGCCAAGCGGGGGTGCTACTATGGAGACTTTGGGCCTTTACGTGACGAGAAGTCACTCGTGGTAAACACCATGAGTTAATAGTAGCGCCCAGGTGCAAGGGCAAGTATTCGTAATAGTGCCTACCGGCATAGCGCAGACCCCGCATCACTCCACCCCCTTGAATTGCAACAGCTGTTCCGGGGCGGTGGAAAAATCACGAATCGTCCCGCTGGTGCGCACTGCCACCTCGATTTGCGGCGACATATGGGTAAAGCAGGCACCGGCCATCACATCCTCAGCAGTGGTGGCCGACTCACCCGCTAGGGCACTCAGGTTAAAACGCCGCGCGGAGCCGACAAAACAGCCCTTTTGCAGCATTTGCGCGGCCTGCAGGTCACGACCACTGAAAGCCTTGGCCGCCCAGGCAGAAAAGCCCTTGTACAGGGTGTTGCCCGCCAGTGGCTCCGGGGTCACCAATTGCCAGTCGCATACTAGCCAGCGGTGCAACCGCGCGCCATTGACGCAGATTTCCGCGCAGCCCCCCTCGGTGGGGTGTTCATCATCAACGGTAATATCGTAGATATCTTCACCCGGCCCCTCGGCGGCGCGGGCCAACGCCCACAGGCTCAGGTCGTAAAGATGGGTACACTGGCTGCGGGGGTCGCTCTGTGCATGAACAGCATCCACAGATTCGCCAATAAACAGGCCCTGCAAGCGCCGCAGTGGCGCCACCGCACCCGCGCAGGTGGTGTAGGGCACGCGCAGGGCCTCGCCCTGCACCTCGACGATCTTGCCATGCTGATGGCGAATATCGACCCTGAACCCGTGGTTGTCGTCCTCCAGCTCGCCGGTCACCCTGTCCACTTGCGCGCAGAGTCGAATCCGTCGACGATAGCAGCCACTGCCGAAATTCGGATTGGACGGATAAGTGTCGTAAATCGACATGGCGGCACTCCGAAGCAAACAGGGGCAAACCAGAGGCGCGCCCCGGCTGCTGTTCAGTTAACGTTCACTGACTCTGTGCATACTAGGGCAAATTGAGAAAAACAAAGTGACCGTTGCGGTCGTTTTACATGACGCAAACGGTCAACGGCATCGCCGCGCATTGCGACCATTAGAGGGCATCCAGATGGATGAGTACCAACAGCTGATAAGCATTCTTTCACTGACCATGGGGGTGTCCTGGGCCAGTGGCATCAATCTTTACGCCGCCATACTGATGCTCGGCCTCGGCGGCGCCAGCGGCGGTATCGAACTGCCGGAAAACCTGCAAATTGTGCAGGATCCCGCAGTGATTATGGCCGCCGGTTTAATGTACGGCGTAGAATTTTTCGCCGACAAGATTCCCGGTGTGGACACCGGCTGGGACGCCATCCACACCTTTATTCGCATTCCCGCCGGAGCCCTGCTTGCGGCCAATTCCGTCGGTGATGTCAGCCCGGCCTTACAGCTGGCGGCGGGCATCGCCGGAGGGTCGGTCACCTCGGTGACCCACGCGGCCAAGGCCAGCACTCGGGTAATGATTAATACCTCACCGGAGCCGGTCAGCAACTGGGTGGCGTCAATCAGTGAAGATGTCGCCGTACTCGGCGGCCTGTGGGTGGCACTGAACCATCCGGTGCTTTTCCTGATCGCCTTTGTGATATTTATTCTTCTGCTGATCTGGCTGCTGCCGAAGCTGTGGCGGGCCATTGCCGCACTGTTTCGCAAAATCGGTCAGTGGCTGGGAATACGCCAGGCACCCCTCGCGGCCTCGGCCACGTCTGCGCCCACGCAAAACGACAGCAGCGAGAATTTAACCGACGAACTGGAGCGGCTTGCCGCCCTGCACCGCTCGGGGGGCCTCAGTGAGGAAGAATTCGAGCTGGCCAAGCAGCAGCTGCTGAAACGCCAGCCGCCACCGCTGACACCGAAGACCAGCGCGGAATAAGGCCCTGCCAACGCTGGCAAAAGCCGCTGGATCACAGTTTAATGGTACCCTTGGAGCCTTTCACAGCTGGGCACAGCTGAACATTCACTAAGGGACACGAGCCGTGCGAAATACCGCCACGATCAAAGGACGGATACCTTCCGCGACATACCGCGCCACCCTGGGGGCCTTCCTCGGCCTGGCGCTGAGCGCCCCCCTGCAGGCTGGTCTGATAGAAGACCTGGGAAATACACTGGGTAGCGTGCTGTCAGCGGCGGGGGTGGGCAACGTCATCGATTTGAGCCCCGCCATTGCCCTTGCCGACTCTAACTCCGATTTCGATACCGGCGACAGCAGCGCCCCGGCCGATCTGGGCATGTCAGACCTCCAGCAGACCCAGCTATTGACTATGGATGAGCCCGCCAGCACCAGCGCCGAAGACGGCAATGCACCACTGGCACTGGCCGCCGGCGGCCCCCTCAGCGAGGCCCGCGATCAACCCGCCATCGACGAGCAGTCCCAGGTAGACCCCCGTTTTCAAATTGCCTACATTCAGAAAGATTTGCGCAACTGCCCCGACAACGACCGCGACGGCGTTTGCGACCGTGAGGATCAGTGCCGTGACACCCCGCCCAAGTTGAGGGTCATGGCCAATGGCTGCCACCTTGATGGCGCTCGCGGCCTGCGCCTGGAAGGGGTAAATTTTGCCACCGCCACCGCACAGTTGAGCGAGGATGCCCGAGCCTACCTCAACGAAGCGGTGGTCATGCTGCGCCAGTCCCCCGCGGCCCTGGTTGAGGTCGCCGGCCACACCGACCACCGCGGCAGCGGTCAGTTTAATCTGCGCCTGTCGCAGCAACGTGCGGCAGCGGTGCTGGCCTATCTGGTGAGCCAGGGCATTCCCCCTGAGCGTTTGATTTCAAAGGGTTACGGAGAAGATCAACCTCTGGAGGAGGGCGACAGTCCCCTCGCGCTGGAGCGCAATCGCCGGGTTGAACTGCGCGTAGTCCAGCCCTGAGGCCTCGGCGCGATCACTGAATCATCATTTCACTTGTCCACTATCTGCCGCCCCGCATCCCTGATGCCGGGCAGGCATTTTAAGGAGCCCCACAATGGCAATTGATCTGCCACCGGTCATGCCTCCCCAGCTTGCCAGCCAGGTTCAGATACAAGCCCATCAGCCTCGCAGCGCCGCCATCGAACAGAAGATAAACGGCGTGTTAATGCGGGTCTATGGCAACAAGTATCTGTCGACGGAGCAGGTCACCGGTATTCTCGCTGCGGCGGAAACCCCCTCTGCCGCCATCACCGCACTCACCCGGCGCTATTACAATCTGGGACACCTTCTGGTCGCGGTGCACTACTACCGCCAGGACGATACGGTGCACGTGCTGGTAGAACAGAATACGGTGAAGGGGCTGCGGGGCAACCCCCGGGCAACAGCGTTTTTCGACGGGCTGGTGGATGACCCCGACCTTCAGCTTGAGGAGTTCGACCGCGCCCGGGTACTGGCTGATGTCTATGCCGAGCGGGCGGGGGTCGAGTACAGCATCAGTTACGAGCAGCACTACGACAACGCCGTGATTCTGGACTTTATCGAGAGCCCCAGCGACGACTATGACGCCAACGACGCCTATGTTGAAATCAACAACCAGGGCAGTCGCTTTCTCGGCCGCTACTTCGGCGAACTGGGCGGCAGTCAACGTTTCAGCACCGGCACCGAGTTTCGTCTGGGTTACCGCACCGCCTTCACCGATTTCGGTGAAGCCAGCGACGGCGACGACTTTCACCGCCTGAACATTGCCCTGGAGCAGCCGATGGCCAGCGGCCTGTACACCGTCGAGGCCAGCCATATTCGCTACGAGCGCGAGCCCACCGTCAGCGCCACTAGCGCAGCCGACCCCGCTTGCCTGCCGTTGCTGATGAACTGCGACGCGGCGATCAGCGAGACCGAACTGTCCCTCGATGCGCGCATCTCTTCTGCGGCACTGCGCGGCGAGCACGTGTTGTACAGCAACCCGGTGCGTCGCCTCAGCCTGTTTGAGCGTGTGGAATACATCGACTCCCGAATCGAAGCTCGAAGCAGCGACACCCCGCTGCTCGAAGAGCGCTACGCCACCCTTGAGATCGGCGGTCGCTATTCCCTGCGCGACACCGTGCTCGGCCAGCCCAGTTTTGCCCGGCTGCAGCTGGCCGGCAAAATCGGCCTGAGTGGCAGCGGCGGCAGCTTTGAATCGGACGACGGTAACGGTGTCGGCATCGGCCGCCGCAGCGCCGATTTTTTTGTGTTTACCCCGGCGGTGGCCCTGCGCACCAGCCTCGCCAACGGCGCGGAGCTGTCACTGAACGCTCTGGGCCAATGGAATAACAGTGTACAGCTGCCCCAGCAACAGCAATGGGTACTGGGGGGCATTCACCGTCTGGCCGCGTGGCTGCCTGGCACACTGATCGGCGACGAGGGTTTTTATGCCCGCCTCGCGCTGCAAAAATCCTTTGACTGGAACGGGGTTGCAATAACCCCTGCGGTATTCACCGAGTATGGCAGTGCCTGGTTCCAGGATACCTCCAGCGCCCTTGGCGACGCCCAGAGCCTCAGCGATATTGGTGTCAGCGTGACCTTTGACGTGGCTCAGGGACTGGAGTCCGAGCTCGCTCTGGCCACCGCAGTGAGTGAAGACGTTCAGGATGAGACGCGGGTAGAGCGTCAGGAAGCGGAGTTTTTCTGGCGGCTGCGCTGGCGCTTTTAGTCCCGCCCGGTAATCAAGGCTTCCAGCAGTCGGTCAAACTGCGCCGTCTCGTCTTCCGACAGCGGCGCCAGCCACTTCCGGTGCAGGTTGCAGAGCAGCGTCATGGTATCTTCGGCTTTTTTCTTGCCCGACTCGCTGAGCTGTACCAGCTGACTGCGACCATCGTTGGGATTGGCCGGTCGCTCGATCCAGCCCGCTGTCTCCAGACGCTTTAATACCTTGGTCAAGCCCCCCGAACTGATGAACAGTGCCGAGCACAATTGGGTGGGGCTGACACAGTGGGGCGGAGATTGGCGGCGCAGCGCGGCGAGCACATCGAACTCGGCACTCTGCAAACCCTGACTGGACATCAACTCGCCGGACTCGCGACTGAACATATCGTAGGTACGCAGCAGACGCAGAATCGCGGGCTGCGATTCATCATAGGCCTTGGGCCAGTTGTGTCGCTGTTGCTCACGCAGTTCCGCTATGGTGATGCGCCGGTCGTCCATCGTCGATCCTGTTTTCAATAGGTTGCAGGCGGGAATAATATCTTGCCGGAAAGATAGTTTCCAGCTATTATCTTTCCCGCAAGATACTTGGAGCCCCTATGCCCGCCACCTTCAGCCTGTCCCTCGCCATTCTGTTTGCCTCGATATTCGCCCTGTCGCCCCTCGCCATCGACATGTATCTGCCCACCATTCCAGCACTGGCGCAGGTGTTTGACGCCAGTATTCAGGACGTCGCGGTCAGCATCAGCATTTATATTATCGGCCTGGCCATCGGGCAGTTTATCGGCGGCCCGATCAGCGACAGCTGGGGTCGCCTGCCAATACTGCTGACCGGGCTGGGGATATTCTTCGTTGCGAGCCTTGGGCTGGCCAATGCCGATACGCTTCATACCTTTTGGTGGCTGCGCTTTGTGCAGGCGATCGGCGGCGGGTTTGCTGCTGTCGTCGTGCCGGCGGTAATTCGCGACCACACCGAAGGCCAGGCCACCGCCAAGCTGCTCACATTTATTTCCATGATGACCATTATCGCTCCGGCGATCGCCCCGGCGCTGGGTACATTGGCGTTCAAGCTCAGCGGCTGGCGCAGCGTGTTCTACATACTCGCAGCCTACAGCGCCGTGGTGGCGATGGGTATTTGGCGCAAATTTCCGGTGACGGTAACGCGCAGTCAAAACGAGGACACCGGTTCAGTCTTTTCCCGTTACCGCCAGGTGTTTATCCATCCGCTGGCGCCGCGTTACCTGCTTGCCCAAGGGCTTAATTTTGGCGTGATGATGACCTTTCTGGTCAATTCGTCGCTGGTGTACATCGACCACTACGGCCTGAACGAAACGACCTTCTCGGCCTTGTTCGCCGCCAATGTTCTGTTTTTGATGTTTGGCAATCGGCTGAACAGCTACCTGCTGAATCGACTGCCCGCCGCGCTGATTGTCCACCGGGCTATTGCCCTGCAGTCCTTTGCCTGCCTGGGCCTGCTGGTTGCCACCTACTTTGAGCCGCCCCTCTATGTGGTGGTGCCGTGGATTGCGCTGAGCTACATCTCCCTCGGCGGCGTGATGGGAAATTCCCCGGCCTGTTATATGCAGTTTTTTCCGGTGGGTGCAGGCACTGCCGCGTCGCTGCTCGGCAGCGGCCAGTATTTGCTCAGCGCCGCTGTCAGTGCGATCTCCACCCAGTTTCACAGCGACTCACTGTGGCCCATGTCTGCCACAATGACGGCGGCGGCGCTGCTGGCAATGGTGCTGGTGCCACGGCCGGAGCGCTACGCCGAACAGTTGCGGGCCGAGGGGCGGGGCGACGCGGTGTTTGGCACCGGCACATCGTAAAGGCCCAATGCCAGTTCACAGAACCCTAGCTGTTGCGACACAGCTCCAGCCAGCGCAGGATGCCTTCGCTGCGATATTTTTTGCGATGCAGAATAAAGTAGAAATTGCGCCGCAGATCCCGTCCCGGGGTGTCCAGTGCAACCAGCCGCCCTGAATCGATACTCGCCTGCAGTGATACCCGCGACAGACAACCGATCCCCAAACCGTTTTCCACCGCCCGCTTGATTGCCTCGGTGTGCTGTAATTCCAAGCGAATATCCATATCCGGCAACAGGTCATGCATCGCCCGGTCAAAAGCTTGGCGGGTACCGGAGCCGGTTTCCCGCAGTATCCACTGGGCCTCAAGCAAGTCCCGATCGCTCAGTTCGCCAGCCCCGGCCAAGGGGTGTTTGGCGCTGCAAAAAACCTGAAGTTCATCCTCACGCCATTTACTAACCTCAAGGTCACTGTGCTGCAGCTCTCCCTCAATCAGCCCGACATCGAGATCGAAATTGAGTACCTGACGGCTGATCGATGCGGTATTCGCCACTTCCAGCTTCACATTGGCGCTGGGGTAGCGGGAAATGAACTCCGCCATAATGTCCACCGCCAGATAGTTGCCGATGGTGAGCGTCGCCCCCACCTTGAGTTCTCCCACCCGGTCATGCTGGCGAAAATCCCGCTCCAGCTCCCGCGCCTGCTCCAGCAGAGCTTCGGCCTGAGGCCGCAAGGCTCGCCCCAACTCGTTGATTTGCAGACGCTTGCCGATGCGATCAAACAGCTGAATCGAGAACTGTTTTTCCAGATCCTTCAACGCACTGGACGCCGCCGACTGGGACATCGACAGCAGCTCCGCTGCCCGGGTGATGTTTTCTGTGTGGGCAGCGGCAAGAAAGACTTCCAACTGTCTCAGGGTATAGTGCATATCAGCTAAACCGATTAGTAAAATTAATATAAGTTGTTTTACCAATATAATAGACCGCAGGTACAGTGACCGCAACTGCACAAGCCAACAGACGATCAAGGGGCGGCGAGACGATGAGCAATATTATTTCCGAGCGAGTGACCAGCGTACACCACTGGAACGACACCCTGTTCAGCTTCAAGACCAGCCGCGATCCATCCTTTCGCTTCGCCAACGGCCACTTCACCATGATTGGCCTGGAGCGCGAAGGCCGGCCACTGATGCGCGCCTACAGCATTGTCAGCGCTAACTATGAAGACCAGCTGGAATTTTTCAGCATCAAGGTTCCCGATGGCCCGCTGACTTCTGAGCTGCAAAAAATCCGCGTCGGCGACGAGATTCTGATTAGCCGCAAGCCCACCGGCACGCTGGTTGCCGACAATGTGCTGCCCGGTCGCAATCTGTATTTACTGAGCACCGGCACCGGCCTTGCGCCCTTTATCAGCATTATCAAGGACCCCGACATTTACGACAGATTCGACAAAATTATCCTGACCCACGGGGTACGCTACACCAGCGAGCTGGCCTATCAGGAGTTGATACAGCAGCAGCTCCCCGAGCACGAATATTTCGGCGAGCAGGTGCGGGAAAAACTGATTTACTACCCGACGGTCACCCGGGAGGCCCATCACTATCAGGGACGCCTCACCGACCTGATCGACAGCGGCAAGCTGATGAGCGATATCGGCCTGCCACCGCTCAACCCCGAGCACGATCGCTTTATGCTCTGCGGCAGCCCGGCCATGTTGAAGGACAGCTGCGCGCTGCTCGACGGCCTCGGCTTTCGCGAAACCCGCAAAGGCATACACGGCCACTATGTTATCGAGCGCGCCTTTGTCGAGCACTAACGCGGCAATCGCTGTCGAGGAGAACTTTCCAGCCGCCTTCGGGCGGTTTTTTTGTTGGTGAACCAAGAGACTAGTGGAGACATGTCAGCCGACTTGGTAAGTTATGCGTTTCGTTTACCGACAGATAAGACCCTATGGTAAAGAAGATTTTACTTTCGCTGCTGACGCTGGTCATCCTCGCCGGACTGATGCTGCGATACAGCGCTGTGCCCGACGACTTTCCCGCCGATTCAGCCTCGGCCAAATGGCTTGAACGGGGCGCTGCCGACGTTGACTATTTCGACGTCACCCTCACGGACAAGACCCGCAGCACCCAGGCCAACGGGGAGTTCAAGGGGCGCGATTTTCGCCGGCTGAAAACCCGCATCTGGCACCCTTCGCCAATGCATGGCCGCGCACCCCTGATTATTTACAGCCACGGTTTTATGTCGATGCGCACCGAGGGCAGTTACCTTGCCGAGCACTTGGCCAGCCACGGCTATATTGTCGCCGCCATGGACTACCCCCTCACCAGCTACAGCGCCCCCGGCGGGCCATTGGCCAAGGACGTAGCCCATCAGAGCGACGACATCCGCTTTTTGCTGGACCAGTTTCTCAGCTGGAACGACGAACCCGGGCATCAGTTTTACCAGCACATCGACGACAACCGCATCGGTGTGGCCGGGCTGTCCCTCGGCGGTATGACCTCGACACTGGCGGCCTTTCACCCACGCAAGCGCGACCCGCGCATCGCTGCGGCGGTGTCGATTGCCGGCCCCAGTGTTATCTTTGACGACACCTTTTTCCGGGATACGTCACTGCCATTTATGATGATCGCTTCGCCGAGCGATCCGATGGTTGACTACCAGGCCAACGCTGCGACGATTCCCGAGCGCGTTCCCGGTGCGGTGCTGGTCATCATGGCTGACGCCTCCCACACCGGGTTTGCCAGCCTGGGCGCGCTGTTTCGCTGGGCGAGCAACCCCGACGCCATCGGCTGCGCCCACGTTGTTGATAAACTCGAAAAGACCGCCGAAGAACGATGGGCCAAGGAGATTGGCAGCGCGCTCGACGGCATTGTTGACATGGCGCAACCCGAGCTGTGTCGCTCGGAACTCGGCCCGGCCATGAACCCCATATTGCAACACCGCTTAACCACACTCGCCGTATTCAGCTTTTTCGAGTCCCACTTTGCCTTGGGTGTGGCGGATAAATCTGCGGCGAAACGCTTTCTCCACGACCAGTTTCCCAGCGAGCACCCACAGATCACCGTTCGCCAACAGGAGGCATCGCAAAACCTGTGAGCCGCTTCAACACCACCTTGCACACGCCACAGCGACACTCCCCACGCCGCCACATCGCCAAGGGAGCCGCCAGTGCACTGCTCGCGCTGAGCTGCACACTGGCGTTTGGCGCCAAGGATGAGGCCCGCGAAGCGCCGGTGGCCGATGGTCTGGACCATTACCTGGAGGAAGCCAGTCAGGAGGATGCTGCGCCACCGTCGCTGCTCCGCGCCGAAAGAATCACCCTGGCGGCCATTGATAGCTACCCCCGCAGCGGCCCCGATGCCATCGCCGGTGTCGGCGACTGGTGGCTGTCCAATGGCGTCGTCTGCGCGGCGATCAGCGATGTCGATCACGACGCAGGAATTGTCGCCGGGGGTGGCAGCCTGATCGACCTCGGCCACTGCAACCGCGACGACGACCAGTGGACCTACGCCAATGTACTGACCGGCCTGAGCAAGGACACCGCGATCCCGGTGCGCCATATCAACGCTTCTCTCAGTGACGACGCCGCTGAAATTATTGCCACCGGAGAGCGCGAGGGGCTGCGCCAGACGGTGCGCTTTCGCCTGGGGGCAGACAGCGACCGTCTCGAAATCGATGTGGAACTGGTGCGCATCGGCGAGGGCCCTGCGCTGCAAATGAGCGGCCTGTTTACCCTGTATTCCAATCGGGTATTGTCGCCGTTCAGCTATTCCAGCTACGCACCTAACGCCACACTGGGCTTTCAACACAAGGATATCGACCGCCACAGCACCGCGTCGCTGATCCGCGGCATGATGCCCGCGGACTGGAATATTCTGGTCGGCGAAGACAACGGCCACGACAGCATCAGCTACGGCCTGCAGCTGATGAGCGCCGAGCTGATTAATGGTGAGGGTGCGCGGCAGACCCTGCCCCGGTTTCTGGCGGTACTGCCGAATTACAGTCTGCACGGTTGGCTGACGCGACCTCTGTGGATACAAAGCGACCGGCTAAACTGGCTGTCGATGCTGCAAAGCCGGTTTATGGATCTGGAGCCCCGGGAAAAACTGATTGCCAAGTTTCAGGTACTGCTTGGCCGCCGCAACGATGTCGCATCGATTACCGACCAGATTTATCGCGGCCCGGTACTGCGCGGTTACAGCAACCATAATGATGTGTCCTTCACCGTATGGGATCAGCAGGAGCGTCCGGTTACCCAGGTTCGCCCACAGCAGGATGGCAGTTTTACCCTGCGTCTGCCCGACCGCGCCCGCCGGGTGCGGGTCACCGCCAATGCACCCTGGGGCCAGCAACTGGCGCGGGAAATTGCAGTGGCCGACAACCGCAATGACAGCGGCCGCTGGATGTTCCGACGCAATGGCAGTTTAACTCTGCCCCGGGGCGAGGCCATGAGCCTGTACTTTTTCGGTCTGGGCGACACCCCTAACCCCCGTTTTGGCGACGATTTACTCGGCTTTAGCATCGGCGACAGCCCACTGCCCAGCACCGCCCAGCGCAATCGCATCGATCTCGCCGGCATTCCCTCCGATCCCGAAGTGATCGACCTCGCCCCCGGTAACTACCAGGTTCTGGTGGGCCGGGGTATGGAATACGAGCTACGTGAATACCTGCTCACGGTGATCGCCGGCAAACGCAGCTTACTGCCCATTCAGCCCCCCAAGCGGCTGTGGTTCGGCGAAGACTGGCGCAGTGCCGACCTCCATGTGCACAGCGGTGCCAGCTTCGACGCAACGGTGTCGATTCGCGAGCGGCTGCGTAGCTATGTCGCCCAGGGCGCTGAAATATTGCTGGCCTCTGAGCACAATCGCATAGTGGATTATCGCCCGGTCGTCAGCGACATGGGACTGGAGAACGACGTGCAGGTGATGGTTGGCGCGGAATTGACCAGCATGGCCCACACCGAGGAGGCCCCCTATACCATCGGTCACAGCAATGCCTTCCCCCTCCGCGCCCGCCCCAACGATTACGCGGGGGGCATTTTCCGCACCGAGGGGCGCGCCCTGCGCGAGCTGATCGCCGAGGTGAAGGGCCGTGAACCCGGCGCCCTGTTCCAGCTTAACCACCCCCGGGCGGTGGCTCCGGACGATCAGGACCTGGCCTTCTTCGATCACCTGTCCATCGGCAAGCGCTTTAACGCCGACCAGCCACTGGACGCGTCCGACAACCGCTCCTTGCTGGCGGTAGACCCGGTGTCAGGTGCTCGGGATATCGATTTCGACCTATTGGAAGTTATCAACGGCAGCGAGTTTGCGGTGTACGAGCAGGTGCGCAACGACTGGTTCGCCCTGCTGAATCAGGGTGCCCGCCGCGCCGCCACCGGCAATAGCGACTCCCACGACCTGTCCCAGGTGGTGGCGGCACCGAGAAATTATATTTACCTGCCTGACTCCGGGCCGCTGCCCCTCAGCGAGCAAGCGATAGTCAAGGCCTTGTCGAGCGGCCAGAGCTTTGCCACCACAGGCCCGTTCCTCGAGCTGACCCTGCGCCAGGGGAAAAATACCATTGGCCTGGGTGGCTATTTGCACGGCCGCGAGGGGCAGCTCCACGTACGGGTCAGCGCCGCCGACTGGGTCGATGTCGACCTGATGACGATTTGGGTCAACGGTGAAATCTACCGGGAGCTGCGAACCTTCCCCGGCGATCACAAGGTTGTCGAAATTGTCGCCGACAAGGACTCCTGGCTGGTGGTGGAAGTACGCGGCAAGGCCGGGGAGCTGTATCGCAAGGTATTGCCCGACCTGCAGCCCCTGGCACTGAGCAATCCCATCTATATCGACGCCAATAATGATGGCCGGTGGCAGGCACCATTGAACTAGCAGGCTATACTGCTTGTCATAGCACTGAAGTGCGGCGGGGAAATCCGTCGCTAAACTATAAATATTTCACTGATTTGTGCCATGATCGAGAAGCTCCACAGCAAAAAACAGACTTCAACCAGGGGGAAGCAATGATTCGTTTAGCGAAAACAGGACGTGTAACCGGGCTCGCATCGGCAGTGTTATTGGTCGCCGCATGTAGTATCGACCCATATACCGGCGAAGAGAAAACCAGCAACACCGCCAAAGGCGCTGGCTGGGGCGCACTGGGTGGTGCAGTACTGGGCGCTGCGGTGTCTGATAAAGAAGATCGTAAAAAAGGTGCATTGATCGGCGCCGCCGCAGGTGCCGCTGCCGGGGGTGGCTACGGCTACTATATGGACCGCCAGGAAGCCAAGCTGCGCGCCCGCCTCGAAGGCACCGGCGTTCGCGTTGAACGCATCGGCGACACCATCAAGCTGATTATGCCCGGCAATATCACCTTTGATACCGGCAGCTCGGCGATTATGCCCAGCTTCAACAGTGTCCTCGACAGTGTGGTACTGGTCGCCAAGGAATTCGACAAAACGCTGATGCAAATCAACGGTTATACCGATTCCACCGGGAGCTTCCAGACCAACCAGAACCTGTCCGAGCAGCGCGCTGGCAGCGTGGCCCGCTACTTTATGAATCACGGTGTGCCCTCCAGCCGCATTCGTTCCACTGGCTACGGCCCACGTGACCCCATCGCCGACAATAGCACGGCCTCAGGTCGCGCCCAGAACCGCCGGGTCGAGATCGAAATGCTGCCAATGCAGTAATTGGTCTGGCTCACGGGTGTAATGGGGTGCCTTGTGGCGCCCCTTTTTGTTTTAACTCAACGGGAACCTGCCTACCGTGAAAAAACTGCTGCTGTTAACCTTTGTCGCGCTGCTGAGCGCCTGTGCCTCGCTGAACCCCGTGGCCAAGCCTGAAGTCGCCATTACCCGTATCAATATCGGCCCCTCCAACGGCTTGCAACAGCAGCTGCTGATCGGCCTACAGGTGAGCAACCCCAACAGCTTCGCCCTGAACCTGGGCAAGCTGCGCTATCAGATGGATCTCGCAGGCAGCCAATTGGCCTCGGGCACCTTCAACGATGCCATTTCAGTACCCGCCAATGGCCAGACGCAAATCGAAGTGCCTGTGGGCATTAACTTGCTTAGCGGCATTGGGCTACTGCGAACCGTATTGAGCAATACCAGCAGCGACCTGGAATACGAGCTGCGCATGACCGCCGATGTGGGCAACTTTGGACTGGGAGATATGACCCTGAGCAAGAAGGGCTTTGTCGGGATCAACGGCCCCACTCGCTAGTGGGGCCAATCGAGGCGTTCTAGGCCGTTTTGGCAGCCTTGGCACTTTCGGCATCAAGGCTGTCGTGCAAGGCAATCAACTGCTGGGTGAGCTTGTGTGACGGTGCCATATGCACCAGCGGCACCTGGCGGCTGCGGGATTCTTTCATTTTTACCGAGCTGTTCAGGTACTGGTCAAACACTGGCAGGTTCATTTCCCGCAGGCTTTCAATCAGCTGCGTGGGCAGGCTGGCCTGAGCCTGGAACTGGTTTACCACAATGCCTTCCAGACGCAGCTTGGGGTTATGGTCTTCGCGGATTTCCTCGACGGTCTCCAGCAGGCCAATCAGCGCGCCCTGGGAAAAACTGTCGCAATCAAAGGGGATAACCAGACTATCTGCCGCAATCAGCGCCGAACGGCTGTAAAAATTCAGCGCTGGAGGGGTGTCGATATAAATGTAATCGTACTCTTTTTGCAGAGACTCCAGTGCGTCGCGCAGCTTGTAGATCTTGTGACGACTTTCCAGCTCCCGCTCGATCACCGCCAACTCGGGGCTTGAGGGCATCAGGTACAGGTTGTCGAATTCGGTCTGGTAAACACAGTCACCGGCGTCCTTGGCCTTGCCAAACAAGCTGAGCTTCTGCTTGAAAAAGCTCGCCGCGTTATCTTCGAGGTCGCGGAACTGGCTGCCAATCAGATATTCGCTGCTATTGCCCTGAATATCGAGGTCAATCAACAGTGTTTTGCTTCCCTTCCAGGCACTGATCGCCGCCAGATTACAACTGATACTGGTTTTGCCGACGCCGCCTTTCTGATTGAAGATCACCCGCTTCATTCGTAAATCCTGCCAATAGCCGTATGAAAGCGCCAATGCTAGCAGCTCACGGGGGACGGCGCTATGGCCGTGGGCTTGCGCTTCCTCGCCCGCTGCGCATAATGCGCTATGTCTGACGGATCGGTAGTTTGCCGAGCCGCGATCACTCTGGAGAAATCATGTATACCGGTATAGTGCAGGGCGCCTTCACCATCACCCGCTGTGACGATGAGCCCGGACTGCGGCGGCTCAGCGTCGAGTTGCCCGACACGCTGCTCACAGATATTACCATCGGTGCCAGTGTCGGCCTCGACGGCGTGTGTATGACGGTGACCCGCATCGACGGCAACACCCTGCACTTCGACGCCATGGCCGAGACCCTGCGCCTGACCACACTGGGCCAGCTAAAGGTGGGCGACTTGGTGAATGTCGAGCGCTCGGCCAGGCAGGGAGCGGAAATCGGCGGCCACCTGATCTCTGGCCATATCGATGGCACCGCCGAAGTGGTAGAGCGCCAGGAGAGCGAAAACAACCTCAGCCTGCACTTCAAGCTGCCGGACGCCGTGAACAAATATGTCTTTACCAAGGGCTTTATCGGGCTGCACGGTTGCAGCCTGACGGTCGCCACCATGGATCGCAGCAGCGGAATATTTTCAGTGTGCCTGATCCCTGAAACCCTGCGCGCCACCAATCTTGGCGCACTGCGCAGGGGTGACCGGGTGAACATCGAGGTGGATCGCCAAACCCAGGTGATCGTCGATACTGTTGAGCGGGTTTTGGCCGAACAACATCTCGGGGTTTGACGCCCTGGGCATCAGGCCTCGGGCATCAGGCTGTTGACCCGCTCCAGCGCATCGACATATTCGGTAATCAGTCGGAATACCACGTTGCGGGTGGATTCCACCTGATTGATTTGTCCCACCACCTGGCCGACCGGATTGAATGCCACTTTCTGGCAGTCGCCAACACTGGCGTATTTCGCTGTGCGGCGAATACCGTCACCGCTGACCAGGCCCTGCAAGGGCATGCCCAGTGGCTCAGGGTTGCCCGGCGCCGCCCAGGCTTCGGTCCAGTCATTTTTCAACATGCGGCAGGGTTTGCCCGTCCACGAGCGCGAGCGCACGGTATCTTCACTGCTCGCCTTGAGTAGCGATTCCTTCTGTGCCGGCTCGGCATGGGCTTCTTCAACAGTGAGCCACAGCGACCCCGTCCACGCTCCCGCACAACCCAGCGCCATCGCCGCCAGCACCTGCTGCCCCGTGCCGATACCCCCGGCAGCCAGCACTGGCACACCCTCTGCGGCGGCAACCGCCTGGGGCCAGAAAACAATCGACCCTACGTCGCCAGTATGTCCGCCACCCTCGCCACCCTGAGCGACGATAAAGTCCAGACCCGCTTCTTTGTGGGCTTTAACCTGTTTTACCTTGCCACACAGTGCACCGACCAAACGACCGCTGTCCTGAATCATCTTGACCTTGTCCGCCGGCGGCGTGCCCAATGCATTCGCGATGAGGCGACATTTGGGGCGGGTCAGGGCCTCCATTAACAGCGGCGTTGCAGTGGCTTCGGTCCAGCCCAGCAGGCCCATGCTTTTGGTGCCATCGGGCCACTCCGGTACGCCGTGATCGGCCAGCAGTTTTTGTGCGAAGGCGATATGCTCCTCCGGCACCATGCTCCACAACTGCTTTTCCAGCTCCTCGGGACTGGTATCGCCCATACCTTCGTATTTTTGCGGAATCACAATATCAACACCGTAGGGCAAGTCGCCGATCTGCTCGTCGATCCAGTCGAGTTCGGCCTTGAGCTGCTCAGGAGTGAAACCCACCGCCCCCAGCACACCGATGCCCCCGGCCTTGCTTACCGCCACCACCACATCGCGGCAGTGGGTAAATGCAAAGATCGGATACTCAATGCCCAGTTTTTCACAGAGTTCAGTGCGCATGTTTTTGCCTCGTCAGAAATAGCCGCTGTTGGCGACGGTTGCACAGGATGCCTCCAGTATTGCCAAGGGGCCGCGGCGCAACAATGGCCTAAGCAGTCATTGCCCAGTGACGAAAAAGATCAACGAAGGGGGCGGTCGGCGCTTGTAAGATGGACTGGCAGAGAGTAAAAATAGGTTTTGTACACCGCCTTACCGCTCCGGGATTAAACCGATATTATGGATAACTGCCTGTCCGCCAGTGCGCGTCTGCTGTTGCTAAAACGCCGCCATCGCGCACTCGATGAGGAAATCAAACTGCTATCGGTCAACCCCTGGCAAAACCAGCTTCTTCTGCAACGCCTGAAACGCGAAAAACTGCGTATCAAAGACAATATCGAATGGCTCAAGAACGAAATGGTGCCCGACATCGACGCGTGACTCCGCGCGTGTGAGATATATCTCACACGCGGTGATGACTTTGACGCCTGTCGCCCACTAAGTGGTTTTGGTTAAATACTTCCCATCAGGACGATTCAGGCATTCAATGGACTGGATGCGACATAGGAAGTCGAAATTCGTAAAAACCGAGGCACTCGTTGCCTCGGTTTTTTTTCGCCTGACCTTTGGGCGCAGGACTTGCTAGCGCAAGGACCGGACGACTACACTCTGCTACCCACTCCCACAGCCCTTGCCTATCCATGCCTGACCGCAACTTCGACGGCATTGCCGCACGCTTTCACCACAATATTTACGGCAACCCCAAGGGGCAGTTGCGTCTGGCCTTGTGCCAGCGGGAGCTGAGCGCCCGGCTGGGCGACTTTCTCTCTGCGCCGCGCCGAGTGTGGGACGCCGGTGGCGGCATCGGGCAGATGAGTGCATGGTTTCTCGAAGCGGGCCATCAGGTCTATCTCAACGACCTGTCCAGCGAAATGCTGGCGCTGGCAAAGGACAGCCTGCACTCCCACCTTGGCGACCGCCTGGAACTGGAGTGCACCGCGATTCAGTCAGTCGAGCACTCAAACTTCGACCTCACCTGCTGCCACGCTGTGCTGGAATGGGTTGACGACGCCCCGGCACTATTGCAAGCCTTGCATCGAGGCCTGCGGCCAGGCGGCTATTTGTCGCTGATGTTTTACAACCTCAACGCCCTGGTGATTAACAATATGGTCAAGGGCAATCTGTACAAGCTGCGGGACGAAGATTTTGCCGGGCACCCCGGCGGGCTGACCCCACCACACCCCCGCGACCCCGAAGCAGTATTGACCGCACTGCGCGCCCAGGGCTTTGAGATTGTTGCCAAGCGCGCCGTACGCCTCAGCCACGACCTGATGTCACGCAGCCTGCGCAAGGAGCGCAGCGTGACCGATATGCTGGAGATAGACTGGCAATACGGCGACCGCGAGCCCTTCTGGGCCCTGGGTCGCTACGTACATGTGCTGTGCAGGCGCTAGCGCTGGGTGGACGCCTCACGAAAGCGAATGCCGAATTTGTCGTAGACGGCGCCGAGTATCCACAGCGGGCCAATCAACAAAAAGAGGATATCGGTGAAGAAGGAGGGCTTTTGCGATTCGGCTTTGTGCCCGACGAATTGCAACCACCAGGCCACAATCCAGATCGTCGCCGCGGGAATCCACATCGCCAGCTCGACATGCTGCTGATAAAGCATGATGCCTCCGGCAATCAACAGCACCAATGGCAACATGCCCAACGCCAACCGGGTCGACAGATAGCCATAAAAGAACATCGCCCCGACCAGCACTAGCTGACCCAGATTAGCCGCTGTACCCGGCACCGGAACCAGCCAGAGCAGAGCGACGGTGGTTACCGCGATAGCCGGCACGCACCAATAATGAATACGCTTGTTGCGCGGATTCTGATGGGACGCGTTGTATTCGTCCAACCACTGTTCAAGGCTGCGCATTGTCGAGTTCCCCTGTTGATCCTTAAGCCCAACATGGTAACCGATCAGTGTCACCGCACAATGGCTGTGGTGACAGGCTGGCCGGTGGCAGTAGAGCCAGTAGCCAGCCGTAATAGCGGGAGGGGGTTACAGTACCGCGATGCAGGCCATGACGCCGGTGACGACGATGCCGAGCAATACAAAGCGCGCAGCAATTTCAGCAACCGATTCAGCTTTGTTGATATCTTCGACAGTAAGTGTGTGCATGGTAGTTCTCCGCATGAATGTCCAAATGACAGGGTCAGTATAGGGAGAAAAAGCGTTACCGTGGGTTACACTCAACGGCCTGCGCGAAGCCCATCAAGCGGCAAATCTAACCGAATTTAAGCTAATTTTCGCATAATATTTCTATTTAAATCAATCAGTTAACTAATTTCTAAGCATTTGTTAATGCGACTGTTACCCCGCCGCAACCATGTCGCTCTCGTTAAATGCTTGTAACAAACCGAATTTCACGCCATTTGCGCGCCGCCTTCGCCTACATTCGCGTCTCGGAGGCACCGCGGGTGGCGCTGGGCAACGCCCCCTCGAGCTTTAACTTGCGAGTGTCCAGCGCACCGGAGCGCTTGCCCAGCCGCGCCACCAGCTGCGCCACCACCCGCTCGGCGGTATGACGATAGGCGGTCAGTTTGCCACCATAAACCGAAACGGCAGCGGGTTGACTGTCGTCGTCGCACAATAGAAAGGTATCGCGCAGACGCTTGTTGGCCGACGCCGACGACTTGGGCAACACCCTCAGCCCCGCCCAGGCGTTCAACAAGACCGGCTGCTCACCGGGAAAGTAATGGGCGAGGGTATTTTGCAGGTAGACAATTTCCTTTTCCGTGGGCAACACACTGTCCGGCCCCTCTTCGTGCAGCATTTCAGTGGTGCCCACGAGACTATGCTCGCCCCAGGGCATGGCGAATACCGCGCGACCATCCTCGGGAGCTTCCATATAGAACACCCCCTTGGTGAGGGCTTTATCGACCAGAATATGGCTGCCTCGCACCAGTTCTATTTGTTCGGTAAAGCGGGTGCCGTCGATGCGCTTGGCAGTATCGTTTACCCAGGGGCCGGTCGCATTGACCACACTGCGGCAGTCACAGTGGAACACCCCTTCGGCGTCCCGCAACTCCAGCCGATAGCCTTGCTCGGTTTTGCGACCCTTAATCAGCTCGGTGTTGGTAAAGGTTTCTGCACCCAGGGCCTGGGCCGAACGCACCACCGCTTCGGTCAGCAGCTGGTCATCGGTCTGGCCGTCCCAATACTGGAACACCGCCTGCAAGCCTTCGGTATTCAAACCGTCCAGTCCCTGCCACTCTGCCTTTGGCACCTTGCGGAAACGACCCAACGGGCCGCAGCCCGAAAGGAAAAAATACAGGGTCAAGCCCGCGCGAATCTGCCAGGGTCGCCGCCCGGTATCCCTGTAGATGGGAATATAAAAACGTACCGGGCGCACCAGCTCGGGGGCATTGCGCAGCAACTGAGCGCGCTCGCGCAGGCTGTGGTAGACCAGCGAAAACTGGCCGGTTTCCAGATAGCGCAGGCCGCCGTGAATCAATTTGCTGGAGCGGCGCGAGGTGCCCGAGGCCCATTGATCCCGCTCAAAAATGCACACCTTATAGCCCGCTGCCGCTGCCGCCTGGGCAATACCTGCGCCCTGCACACCGCCACCGATCACGGCCACTTCCGTATTGACTTGTCTAGACAAGGCCAAACTCCTGCAATAATTCGCCAATTAAAAAAGTTTCTACCGCACTGGCACCACGCTCAAACCAGTCCCTGGCTTCGATTCCGCTACCCACCTCGTAGACGACCAGAGGCCACTTCAGTTCCCGCAGCCTCGCATCAACGGGCACACAATTGCGGTCGATAAACACCACTTCAGGGTCCAGCTCCGCCAGTGACCCCAGCTGCCAGTCGGGCCAGTAATCGAAGACCGCCCCGCAACGCTGCCAACCCCGCTGCCTAGCCTCCAGCAGCGCGGGCAATTCAAAGCTGATCAGCACGCAGCGCGACGCCACCACTTGCAGGTCAGCCATCACCGCAGCGACCATCGCCTCGGCACCAAACTGGCTGAGGCTTTCACCCTTCAGTTCGACAAAGGCGGTCACCTGGGGAAACTCCTCCAGTAGCGCCACCAGCTCACTGAGCGGGCTTAAAGGTGTTCCAGCAAATCGCGCGCCAAAGCGCAGGGGCTCATGGGCACTGAAACCGCGCAGCTGCTCGGCAGTGTAATCCCAGATCAACTGGTCCCGCTCACACAGACGATGCACCGCCGCATCGTGGAAGATGTGTGCCACACCGTCGGCGCTGAGCTGGACATCCAGCTCAATATTGACCGCGCCGGCCAATATGGCTTCGCGCAGGGCGAGGAGGGTGTTTTCCGGAAAGTGCTGACGCCACCCCCGGTGGGCAACGAAATTTTCTGCAAGCATGGGACGATTCCGCGACAATACTCTGCCACTCTAGCGGTTGTGGCTGACAGGAAAAAGCACCTTGATGCACAATAGCTCAACTAAATTATCCCGTCGCGGCGGCGGCATTCGCTTACATCCACCAGGAGAGACAATGCAATACAGTGCGATAAAGGATTTAATCCGAGGCCAGGTTGAGATCGGCACTCCGGTAGAAATTCGCGGCTGGGTACGCAGCCGACGCGACTCCAAGGGCGGCTTTTCCTTTCTCAGTGTGCACGACGGCTCTGCCCACGCCGCTATTCAGGCGGTGTTGCCCGGCGAATTACCCAACTACCAGAGCGAGGCCCTGCATTTGACCGCAGGCTGCTCTGTCATTGTGCGCGGCGAGCTGGTCGCCTCACAGGGCAAGGGCCAAAGTGTCGAGGTACAGGCCAATGCACTGGAGGTGTGCGGTTGGGTCGACGACCCCGACAGCTACCCCATCGCAAAAAAACGCCACAGCTTTGAATACCTGCGCAGTGTTGCACACCTGCGACCCCGCACCAACACCTTTGGCGCCATCACTCGAGTGCGCACAGTGCTGGCCAATGCGGTTCACCGCTATTTTTACGAGCGGGATTTTCAGTGGGTCAACACCCCGCTCATCACCGCCAGTGACTGTGAAGGGGCCGGAGAGATGTTCCGGGTCAGCACCCTCGACCTGCACAACCTGCCCCGCAATGCCGCCGGCCAGGTCGATTTCAACGAGGATTTTTTCGGTCGTGAAGCCTTTCTGACCGTTTCGGGCCAGCTCAATGCCGAGGCCTACTGCCTGGCCATGAGCAAGGTTTACACCTTTGGCCCCACCTTTCGCGCCGAGAACTCCAACACCAGTCGCCATCTCGCCGAATTCTGGATGGTCGAGCCCGAGGTAGCCTTTGCCGACCTGAATGACGATGCAGCACTGGCGGAAGACTTTTTGCGTTACCTGCTCACGGCAGTGCTGAACGAATGCGGAGACGACCTGGCATTCTTCAATGAATTTATCGACAAGGGCTTGATCAAGCGGCTGGAGGGTGTGGTAGCACGCCCCTTTGCCCGCATGGACTACAGCGAGGCGATACGCATTCTGGAATCCGCCGACCGCAAGTTCGAGTTCCCGGTGGCCTGGGGCGAAGACCTGAAGTCAGAACACGAACGCTTTTTGTGCGAGGAGCATGTCGGTGGGCCGCTGATCGTCAGCAACTACCCCAAGGACATCAAGGCGTTCTACATGCGCCTGAATGACGATGAACGCACCGTTGCGGCGATGGATGTACTGGCTCCGGGCATTGGCGAAATCATCGGCGGTAGCCAGCGCGAGGAGCGACTGGAAATACTGGATCAACGCATGGCCGCCCAGGGACTGGACGGTCTGGAATGGTATCGGGATCTGCGCCGTTACGGCACAGTGCCCCATGCGGGCTTCGGGCTGGGTTTTGAGCGGCTGCTCAACTACATCACTGGCATGGAAAATATCCGCGATGCCATTCCCTTTCCCCGGGTTCCGCGTCAGGCGGATTTCTGAGTGTGACCGGGGCGCAAACATCGCCGCCCCGGCTCAACAGCGGCCTCAGGCCAGGGTGAACTTCAGCTCGCGCTGGAAGGGGTCCAGCTCGGCGACCTTGACCATGACCGTCTGCTCCAGTTGATAACACTGGTCGGCGTTGTACAGGCGCAGGGTGTCAGCGTCAAAGCTCAGTTTAACCGGAATGGAGCGCGCCTCGACAAAGCCGCTGATCCCAGTCTCCTTGATCTCCACGGTAAAACCACCGCCGTTGAGGTGGGCAATCACCCCCTCATAAACCTGATCCTTGTCCTGCTCAGCAAGATACTGGTATTGCAGCCACTGCTCCATCTGGCGGCTGGCCTGACGCACATTGCGCAGGGTCTCCCGCAAACCTGTCAGCACCTCCTCCGACAGCAGGGGCAGTTTGTCGCCGGTCAAGCAGGCGCGAATACAGCGCTGCACTTGCAGGTCGCCATATTTGCGCAGCGGCGAGGTAAACGTACAGTAGCGTTCCAGACCAAGCCCGAAGTGGGGTGCTGGCTCCTGGCTCAGCTCGCCGGGCTGGAGCATACGCGCCAGAATACTGCGCAGGGGCAGCTCCGAATCGCTGTGGGTTGCCGCTCGCAGCACCGCGCGATAGCCCTCAAGGGTCGTTACGTCGGTGCCACTGAGTTCCGGCATGGCCTGCTCGATCAATGCCTTTACACTGTTCAACCGCTCGGGGCGGAAACCCGCATGGCTGTTATACAGGGCGATGCCATCGTTACACTGGGTAAACAGCCACTCCGCGGCACTGCGATTGGCAGCGAGCATGCACTCCTCCACCAGTCGGTGGGCATCGTTGCGATCCTCGCGAACAATGGCGGCAATCTTGCCGTTGTCGTTAAGGGTAAAGCGAAAGTCCGGCTGCTCGGGCATAATCAGGCTGTTGGCCTCGCGCCACGAACGCAACGCAGTGGCGGCATCTTGCAACGCGGCCAATGACGGCTGGCTAAAGGGAGCGCGGCCCGCCATCTGTTCAGCAACCTCGGTATAGCTCAGCTTCGCGTGGGAGCGCAGCAATACTTCGCTGAATTCGGTACTGGCTATGCTGCCGTCGGCCAACACTTGCAGGGTGCAGAGCAGGGCTGCGCGGTCTTCACCCTCCACCAGAGAGCAGCTGTCCTGGCTCACCGACTCAGGCAGCATGGTCTGGGTAAATCCGGGCAGGTAAACGGTGCTGGCTCTGGCGCGGGCGGCTTTGTCCAGCTCACTGCCGGGGGCAATAAAGGCTCCGGGGTCGGCGACGGCAACCTGCAACAACCAGCCCTGATCGTTGACCTCGGCGTACAGGGCATCGTCGATGTCGCGGGTGTCGCTGGAGTCGATGGTCACAAAGGGCAGGTCGCGGACATCTTTGCGCGCGTCGGCCCGGCTGTCCTGCAGCTCGCTGGCGGGGGGCCAGCCAAAGGGCAGGGCAAATTTGCACAGGGTGTACTTACCCTCGACAAAGGCGTCGTCGGGGCGGCCAATTTTGGTCAGCAACTTCACCTGGGACTTGCCATCTTTCCAGGGATGACGCTGCACCTTGCAGTGGATCAGATCGCCGGGCTGGGCCTTTTTGCGCTCCGAGGGCGGTATAAACAGCAGTTTGTTGAAGCGGGGCAGGTCCGGCTCGACAAAATGCCCCTGACCGCGCACCACGTACCGGCCGGTAAAGGTGCTCAATGGGCTGTCCACCAACTTTTCCAGCTCGGCCTTGAATTTGCCCTTGTCATCGGTCAGCACATTGACTCTGACCCGGTCACCGGGGAAAACCCGCTGCATATCGTCGGGGGCGAGAAACACATCGCGCCCGTCATCCATGCGCACAAAGCCAAAGCGGCGCTGGCTGCCACGCACCTCGCCCTCACCCTGATCCTTACTTTCAATGATGTCGGTTTTCAGCTGGCGCAACTGTTGCAGGGTATTCTGATCGAGCATGCGGGGAAGTACCTTGGTGGACTGATGACGAAATGGGGGGCATAGAGTAGCGGATTATCGCGCTGGCGTCTTGGTTGCAGCGCACGGACAGCGGGAATTTACAAACATTTTTAACCCGGGGCGATTAACAGTTGACATCCCCCGCCTGCGATTCCAATAATCGCTTAAGAATGGATTTTACGGAGCGGTCAGTTGCCCCATCGCTCAACGGCCTTAAGCCTGACAAGTCAAAGCGCCCCCACGCTGACGCGGTTCAGCCCGGCGCCTGCCAGCCGGCACACCACTGCGCTGCCCGAGAATGCGCTTCTCACTATCACCTGCCCTGCCAACTCAACCCTCAACGTCCTAACGCTCAATACCACCATCAACGCTACAACCCTCGACGATTTTCTTACCCCCCTGCCAGTAGAGAGTCCCTGATGGAAAAAATCTTTGTTCTGGATACCAATGTTCTGCTTCACGACCCCATGTCGCTCAATGCCTTTCACGAACATCGCGTCGTGGTGCCAATGACGGTACTGGAAGAGCTCGACCACATCAAAGACCGCCGCGACAAGGATGTCAGCCGGGAGGCACGCATCGCCATAAACGCCATTGATAAAATTCTTTTCAGCGCCAGCCCCCGTGAAATACAGGAGGGGGTCAACATTCCCACCAGCCGGGAAAGCGAGCGCCCGGGCACGCTGGCAATATTCCCGGATCAATTGATTAATCACGACACAGCAGCGGCGTTTTTGGACGGCAGCGAACAGCAGGCCAATGACAATCGCATTATCAATACCGCCCTGCATCTGCAGGTCAAAAACCCCGAAAGCTATGTCTGCCTGGTGACCAAAGACATCAACATGCGCTTGAAGGCCAAGGGCTCCGGGCTGGAAAATGTCGAGGACTACCGCCGCGACCGGGTGCTTGAAGATATTCAGTATATGGCCAAGGGCTATGAGTATTTGCCCGGCCGCTTCTGGGACAGCATCAACGAAGTCGAAACCCTTCGCGAGGGCAGCCAAACCATTCACGTGCTCGACAGAGCCTCGCTGGGGCCACTGCATGTGAACCAGTTTATTTACGATGACAGCGGCTTTGTCGGCCTGGTGCGAGCCATCGACGGCGAGCGTGTGGAGTTGCTCGACCTATGCCGCGACCAACTCATGCACCAGAGCATGTGGGGATTGCGACCGCGCAATATGGAGCAGGCCATGGCCTTCTTCCTAATCGCCCAGCAAGACATAGATATGACCGTGCTCACCGGCCCGGCGGGCTCAGGAAAAACCCTCATTGCGCTGGCCTATGGCCTGCACGCCATCCTTGAAGAAAAGCGCTATGACAAATTGATTGTGGCGCGATCAACACCACCGATTGCCGAAGATATCGGCTTCCTGCCCGGCACTGAAGAAGAAAAAATGGCGCCCTGGTTGGCTGCCTTTGACGACAACCTGGAGGTTCTCCACGGCACCGATGAATCGCCTTTCAGCAGTATTGAATACGTGAAGGACAAGGCCAACATTCAGTTCAAGTCACTGAATTTCATGCGTGGCCGATCCTTTAACAACGCTTATATTGTTATCGACGAGGCTCAGGGTTTAACCCAGTTCCAGCTGAAATCCATCGTTACCCGGGTGGGATCTAACTCAAAAATTGTGGTGCTGGGCAATCTCGCCCAAATCGACAACAAATATATTTCGCCACTGACCTCGGGGCTGACCTACCTGGTGGAAAAGAGCAAAAACTTCCCACATGCAGGGATCATGCACGTGAATGGCATAGAACGCTCACGATTAGCCGCGTTTGCCGAGGAGAACCTCTAGCGCCTGCGAAACAGACGTATCCGTCCGGCCAACACACCTTTCACTCCTGAGCCCAGGCCAACATGATGGTGTCCACCTGTTTTTAAGTGGACACCTAAAATGGATACGCAAGGATTACTCCCACCACCGGTTAAGCCACGGCGTCGCCGACACTCTCTGGAATTTAAGACACAGGTGCTGGCCGCTTGTGCTGAGCCAGGCGCTTCCATCGCGGCAGTGGCACAGCACTTCAATGTCAACGCGAACCTGATTCATAAATGGCGACGGGCTACAGAGGCGACGCGCCCTCCCGAGAACGGCGACTTTGTTAAAGTCGCGCTACCCAGGCCGACAGCCTCAACGTCGCCACAAGCGCTCAAGCTGGAACTGACCTGCACCCACGGCCCGGTTGTCATTCACTGGCCGCTGGATCAGCTTGATCTCCTCTCAAATTGGCTGCGCTCATCGTGATCCGCATTGATGAGATCTGGTTAGCCCGAGAACCTCTGGATATGCGCGCCGGGCCGGATACCACTCTGGCCCGCGTGGTGCAAAGCTTTGGCGAAGCCCGGCCTCACTGCGCCTACCTTTTTGCCAACAAACGGGCTAACCGGATGAAGGTGCTGGTGCATGATGGCTTCGGCCTCTGGCTGGCCGCCCGGCGATTGCATCGTGGCAAATTTGTCTGGAGCAGCCTGCGCGAAGGTAGCGCGGTTGCTCTGGATGAAGAACAATTGCGGGCATTGGTCACCGGCCTGCCCTGGCAGCGCGCTGGTGGCGCGGCC